>NZ_AP018722.1 GCF_004001325.1 Thiomicrorhabdus aquaedulcis
TAATCTGCCGCATTAAAAGTCTTACAACAGACTCCCCCTCATTTTGTGTTTTAAAATTTTCTTGTTAGTGCCGGCCTATTTTTAGCCGCAATCAAGTTAATTTTCCTAAGGAAGCTATTTTGACATCACTCTGGGCTCAAAGCCTCAAACACTTAGAAAATGATTTAAACGATCAGCAATTTCACACCTGGATAAGACCCTTACAAGCCATCGAAGAAGAGTCTTTGATTCGTCTGCTCGCGCCTTCTACCTTTATTTTGGACTGGGTTAACAAAAAGTTAATGGATAACATCCGACAAGCTGTTAGTTTGGCCGCTCCCATTAACACCCCAAAAGTGCAGCTAGAAGTGGGTGATTACAGCATCGAAAATATAGAAGAACCTCAACCCATGGTTCCGCAAGCCATGCAAATGCCCAGCCACAATGCCACCGAGCAGGCCATTCAAAAAATCGCCATGGCTAATCCAGGAGCCGTACCTACCAAAACCGGCATTAAGCACAACTTAAACACCAAGTTTACCTTTGACACCTTTGTAGAAGGTAAAGCCAACCAATTGGCCGCCGCCGCCGCTCGTCAAGTGGCCGAAAATCCCGGTGGCAGTTACAACCCATTTTTTATTTACGGTGGCGTAGGCTTGGGTAAAACCCACTTAATGCACGCCATTGGCAATCAGCTTATTAAAGACAAACCCGATGCGCGCGTGGTGTATTTGCACTCTGAACGCTTTGTGGCCGACATGGTTAACGCCTTACGTCACAATAAAATTGACGAATTTAAACGCTTTTATCGCTCGCTAGACGCGCTGTTAATTGACGATATTCAATTTTTTGCCAAAAAAGAGCAGTCGCAAGAAGAGTTTTTTCACACCTTTAACACGCTGTTAGAAGGCAATAAGCAGGTTATTTTAACCAGTGATCGTTTTCCAAAAGAGGTGGACGGCTTAGAAGATCGTCTTAAATCGCGTTTTGGCTGGGGATTAACCATTGCGGTTGAGCCGCCCGAGTTTGAAATGCGTGTGGCGATTTTACTTAAAAAAGCCTCAGAATTTGGCGTGTTGTTGCCCGATGAAGTCGCCTTTTTTATTGCCAAACGTCTGCGCGGCAACGTGCGTGATTTAGAAGGTGCGCTTAAACGCGTCGGCGCATTTGCCCAGTTTACTCAACAAGTCTTAACCGTAGAGTTGGTCAAAGAGGCGTTAAAAGACTTATTGGCACTGCAACAAAAAATGGTCACCCTCGAAAACATCCAAAAAACCGTCGCCGATTATTATAAAATCCGAGTGGCTGATATTTTGTCTAAACGCCGCACACGTAACATTGCGCGCCCTAGACAGATGGCCATGGGCATTGCCAAAGAGCTCACCAATCACAGTTTGCCCGAAATTGGCGATGCGTTTGGTGGCCGCGACCACACCACGGTATTGCACGCGGTGCGTAAAATTAAAGAACTGCGCGAAACCGATCATCGTATTGACGATGACTTTAACAGCTTATTACGAATAATCACCAACTAGAGTTCAATAGAGTTCAACAAAGGCATTTAGCATGAAAATCAGTCTAACGCGTGAAAACCTTTTAAAAGTTCTGCAAACCGTCGGTGGCGTAGTCGAAAAACGCCAAACCATGCCCATTTTAGGCAACTTACTGTTTCAAGTATCCAACAACACGCTCACCGTTACCGCCTCGGATTTAGAAATTGAAACCCGCGCGCAAGCCGAGTTAGAGTCGTCCGATGTGGCCCAATTTGCCATTACCCTACCGGCCATGAAACTCATTAACATTGTGCGTTCTTTGCCCGACGGTTTAACCATTGTGATGGAGTTTGTAGACAGTCGTTGTAATCTGTCGGCTGGGCGTTCGCGCTTTAAATTGTCCACCTTACCGGCCGACGATTTTCCAACCCTAGATTTAACCCAAACCGAACTGTCGTTTTCGTTGTCGCAACATCAGCTTAAACACCTTATTGCCCATTCGAGCTTTGCCATGGCCAGTCAAGATGTGCGTTTTTATTTAAACGGCATGTTGTTTGACATCAGTGGTCATTCACTGCGCGTGGTCGCCACCGACGGTCACCGTTTATCAACGTGTGCGACCGATTTGGCCATCGAAGGCTTAACACCGACCCAAGCCATTTTGCCACGCAAAGGCGTTATGGAGCTGGCCAAACTGATTGGCGACGACGACACGCTGATTGAATTTTCACTGGCCAAGAACTATCTAACCGTTCAGTTTGAAGACACCGTATTTACCTGTAAATTAGTCGACGGACGTTTTCCCGATTACCGTCGGGTTATTCCGCAGCACAACGATCAATTTATTCAAACCGATCGCGAATTGTTACGCAGCTTATTGCAACGCGCCTCCATTTTATCCAACGATAAATTTAAGGGCATTCGCTTAATTTTAAGCCAAAACTTATTGGCGGTAGACGCGTCTAACAGCGAACAAGACGAATCGCACGAAGACATGGCCATTGATTACAACGGCCCCGAAATGGAAATTGGCTTTAACGTCAGTTACATTCTAGACGTGCTTAATTCCATGCAAGAAGACGTGGTGACCTTGCTGCTTAAAGATTCCAACAGCAGCTGTTTGGTAGAGGCCAACTCTGACACCGTTACCTGCCAACACGTCATTATGCCCATGCGTTTGTAGCAGGTTAATTTTACACACGCCTTAAACGCTCCGGACTTTTTAGACACCGACTATGACCAAAAATCGCCTTATTCGCATTGCCACCTACGCCTCGGTGGCCATTGCGGTGCTGTTACTTTTGCTAAAAGTGTACGCTTGGTCGCAAACCGGTTCGGCCAGTATTTTGGCCTCACTGCTCGATTCAGCCCTCGACATTGCCGCCTCGGTGATGATTGTCATTGCCGTTCACATTGCCCAAGTTCCCCCCGACAACGAGCATCGTTTTGGTCATGGCAAAGCCGAACCTTTGGCCGCACTGGCGCAAAGTGTCTTTATTGCTGGCTCGGCGGGGTATTTGGTGCTCTACGCGCTCGACCGTCTGTATAACCCGCAAGCCATCCAAAACCCCGAAATTGGTTTGTGGGTTATGTTATCGTCTTTGGTGTTTACCATAGGCCTGGTGGCGTTTCAACGCTATGTCATTGCGCAAACCCAATCTACCGCTATTAAAGCCGACTCGTTGCATTATGTATCGGACATTATGGCCAATTTATTGGTTATTGCCGGGCTGTTTTTAAGCCACCTGAAATGGCTCGACCCCGTATTGGCCTTGGTCATTGCCGGCTGGATTTTATACAGTGCGGTGTCGCTGGCTAAAGAATCGGCCAATCAACTTCTGGATCGCGAACTGCCACAAGCCATGCGCAATCAAATTCAGCACATTATTTTAAGTACGCCCGATGTCAAAGGCTACAACGATTTGCGCACCTATCAATCGGGCCCTAATCGCTTTGTGCAATTTGATTTGGAGCTGGACGACGATTTAACCTTAAAACAGAGCCACACCATTGCCGAACGCGTCACCAAAAGCCTTAAAAACGCCTTTGGCAATTTGGACGTAATGATTCACCAAGAACCGGTCAGCTTAAAAGATCACCCATCGCACCACACATGGGGCGAAAACTAAGCCCTAATGACTCACATTACCCAACTGACGGTGCAACAATTTCGCAACTGCCATCAAGCTAATTTAAGTTTAAGCCCCGGTTTAAATTTAATTGTGGGCGACAATGCTGCCGGAAAAACCTCGCTGATTGAAGCCATTTGGGTCTTGGCCACCGGGCGTTCGTTTAGAACGGCTAAACCTCAACAACTGATTGAGCACACGCAAACCGATTGCACGGTGTTTGCGGCGGTGAGTTCGAGTTTTAGTACGAGTTCTCATCACAACCCATCCAAAACACATCGCTTGGGATTGCAAAAAAGTGCGCTCAACACCACGTTGCGAGTGGACGGTGAAACCACGCAATCGCAAGCCGAACTGGCGCGCTTATTGCCCGTGCAACTACTCACCCCCGAAAGCCACCGTTTGTTAGAAGAAGGCCCTAAAGCGCGTCGCCAATTTATGGACTGGGGCTGTTTTCATCAACACCCCGAATTTGCGGGTGTATGGCGAACTTACCAACGGGCGTTAAAACAGCGTAATCACGCTTTAAAACGCCGCTTACCCAAAGCCCAAATTCAGCTTTGGGACAGTGCGGTGGTGGACAATGCCCTGGCGATTGACGCCATTCGTCAAGACTATTTGGCGCAACTTACCCCGTATTTACTGACCTTTTGCCAAGCCTTAATGCCCGAACTCACCACCACGGTGCAGTGCCAATACCGTGCCGGCTGGTCTAAAGGTTGCGACAATTTGCTTGGCTTGTTTGAGCAAAGTTTTGACGCCGACTTACGCATGGGACATACTCAATTTGGCGCGCACCGTGCCGACATTCGCTTTAAATTTGGTGCGGCTGAAGCCTTAGACACGCTGTCGCGCGGCCAACAAAAACTATTTGTGTGCGCCCTGCTACTGGCGCAAGCCAGTTTGCATGAAAAAGTAGTGCAAGAACCCATTATCATGCTCATCGACGACCTGCCCGCCGAACTAGACGCCACCCATCGCTTAAAACTGCTTGAACTGTTGCAAATTCTGAATATTCAACACATCATCACCAGCACCGCGCAGTCGCTGATTCCCATTCTTAACCCCGACACCACGCAAATTTGGTCGTTGCACGATGGCGCGATTGTTTGATTATATTGACCAGGCCTGGTCTAATGCAAAACACGTGCTCATAACGAAATAATCGTCGTATAATCAGTGCCATTAATTTGTTACGGATAGGTTTCACGTGAAACACCACTACACTTCTTTTTGGCCACACCTTAACGACCCCAAACTAAGCGAATGGCAGAGCCAATTACCGGCCTTAATAGACGCCGCACTGTTGCCCGATGGCAATGGCAATTTGCCGCGTTGGCAGGCGGCGTTGGACAGCTTAAATCAACTGCCGAGCCATCAGCCGCACGCCCTTGACCAGGCCTGGGTAAGTGCCGGTGACCCAACGACCTTAACGCCCCAACAACATGAACGACTCGAAACCGCATTGCGTGCATTGCACCCTTGGCGTAAGGGGCCGTTTAAGTTGTTTGATATTGAAATCGACACCGAATGGCACTCGGATTGGAAATGGGATCGTGTGCTGCCGCATTTAGCCCCCTTGCAAGACCAAGCGGTGCTCGACATTGGCTGTGGCAGCGGCTATCACCTCTGGCGCATGTTGGGACAAGGCGCTCGGTTGGCCATTGGCGTTGACCCAAGCTTGCTGTTTATGAGCCAATTTTTGGCGCTCAAACAGTTTATTGGCCAACAACAACCCGCGTACTTTTTGCCCTTAACCCTAGAGCAACTGCCGGTGTCGCCCAAAGGCGGTTTTTTTGATACCGTGTTTTCAATGGGCGTTTTGTATCATCGACGCTCGCCCATTGACCATATTTACGAGCTTAAAGCCCAACTTAAACCCGGTGGCCAATTGGTACTGGAAACCTTAGTCATTGACGAAAAACAGGGGCAATTATTAGTGCCCCAAGATCGCTATGCGCAAATGCGCAATGTCTGGTTTTTACCTTCGGTGCCCGAACTCACACGCTGGTTAGAGCGCTGTGGTTTTAGCAACGTGCGCTGTGTCGATTTAAACCAAACCAGCACTGCCGAGCAACGCAGCACCGATTGGATGCAATGGAATTCGTTAGAATCGTTTTTAGACCCAAACGACCACAACTTAACCATTGAAGGCCATCCTGCCCCCTTACGCGCGGTGATGTTGTGCAATGTGCCCGTCGCGTAAATAATGAGACCTTTGCACGATATAAACCAACTGACCAGGCCTGGTGAAACGATTTTAACCATCTTAAACCGCTGTTAACCCACACCACAGCATGATATCTAGGAAGTAGACCGTGTTTGAACCCATTGAGCCAAACAAAGAAACAATCCCTAAAAAGGCAATTGAAACAGCCGTTATGCTTGACCCCGCGCACCCAGATTTTTTAGTGCAACGATTTCAGGCCTTGCAAGCGCACGTTAATGCACACATTATTGGCCAGCCGCACTTAACACAACGATTGTTAATAGCGCTGTTATCCGACGGGCATTTATTGGTAGAAGGTCCACCAGGCCTGGCCAAGACCAAAGCCATTAAAGTCTTGGCACAATCCATCGAAGGCCAATTTCATCGCATTCAATTCACCCCCGATTTATTGCCCTCGGACATTACCGGTACAGACATTTATCGACCCGAAACGGGTCAATTTGAGTTTCAAAAGGGGCCAATTTTTCACAACCTTATTTTGGCCGATGAAATTAATCGCGCGCCCGCCAAAGTGCAATCGGCGCTGCTTGAGGCCATGGCCGAAGGTCAAATAAGTGTCGGCAAACGCACCTTGTCGTTAGACCCACTGTTTATGGTGATGGCCACGCAAAATCCATTAGAGCAAGAAGGGACGTATGCCTTGCCAGAAGCGCAATTAGACCGCTTTATGCTGCACGTTAACATTGGCTACCCTAACGCACAGGCCGAACACCAAATTTTAGAATTGGTTGAAAACGAAGCGCGCGCACTGAGCCCAGATGAGTTTGAGCCCATAGCCCAAGAGTCTTTGTTTGACGCACGTCGCGCCATTTTAAATTTGCACATGGCGCAAGCCATCAAAACCTATATTGTCGAATTGGTTATGGCCACCCGACAACCGCAACAATACAACGACACACTGGCCAAGCATATTGCCTACGGCGTAAGCCCACGCGCCACCATTGCTTTATCGCGTGGTGCGCGCGCTCACGCTTGGTTAAACGGCCGCACTTACGTTAACCCTGACGATGTAACCGCAGTGATTCACGATGTGTTTAGACACCGTTTATTGCTTAACTTTGAGGCGCAATCGCAAGGTTTAAGTGTGGACGATGTGGTTAATCAAATTTTAGAACTCGTGCCCGTTACATGAACATCTTGAATACATTAAGTTCACTGTTATGAGCACAGACAACCCCCAACTACTTTACAGCACGCTTGAACCTTTAATGGCATGGCAATTTCAGGTTAAAACGCGAAAATTTGTGGCGCATCAAGCCTTGCAAGCGCAACAAACCGGAACCCATCACGCCTTGCGTAAAGGCCGAGGCATGAGTTTTAGTGAAGTACGTCAATACCAACCAGGCGACGACATTCGCCATATGGATTGGCGGGTTACTGCGCGCACCCAAAAACCGCATACCAAAGTATTTATTGAAGAACACGAACGCCCCACTTTGTTGGTGTGCGAACAATCCCCAGCGCTGTTTTTTGCCTCACAAACCCGCTTAAAAGCCGTGCAGGCGCTTAACATTTGCGCCATTTTAGGATGGGTCGCTTTGGCGCAGCACGATAAAGTAGGCAGTTTAAGCTTTAATCATCTTAACCAGGCCTGGCAAGCCCCCAAAAACTCACCAACGACATTAATGCACGGTTTACAAAACGCCATTCAGCTGCAAAGCCAACTCAACGCTCCGGCGGCCGTGTCGAGTTCTCTTTGGCAAAACGCACTGCAAAAATTAACGCAAATGGTTAAACCCGGCAGCAAAATTTTTTTTGTGGGCGACTTGCTTAACCTAAATACGACCAGCCTTACACTGTTAAGCCAATTACGAAGACATAACGAACTGGTGGCCATTCACATTGTTGACCCATTAGAACAATCCCTGCCCAAGCTGGGCTGGTTAAGCTTACAAGCAACACCCGATGCAGATACCGCGCCCATGCGTCTTAACAGTTTTAAAGACAGCACACGCACCGATTACGCCGACAGCTATGTGCGCGCTTGGCAAGAGGCTCAAGCACACTGTATTACGTTGGGTATTCCGCTTATACAAATTGCCAACACTGACCATCCATTGCACGCCTTGCTTGCACACAAAGTGATTCAATAACTCATGTCAAATCCAAGCCCTAATCCTGTGCTCACGCCCGAATCGCTTAATGTCCTTAGCCAGTTGCACGACATTGTGTTGCCACAGGCCGTGGGTTGGTGGCCATTGGCGTTTAGCTGGTGGGTGCTTATTTTTAGCGTGGCTTCAATGCTTATTGGCCTAATTTGGTTTTTTACCGATCGCCACAAACGTAATGCGTATCGACGTGAAGCACTGGGCTTATTAAGCAACATTAATAACGATTCGAGCTTAAACGCACATCAAAAAATCTCGGCCATTAATCGTCTGCTTAAACAAGTGGCTCTCACAGCCTATGGGCGTCACGCCGTGGCCGTATTAACCGACCAGGCCTGGTGTGATTTTTTGCATCAAAATGCCCATTACATTAAAGCGCCCGCCACCTTATTAGCGTGCCTTAACCTGGCCTATCAGCCTGTTGTATCCCCCACTGAAAGCCAAGCGGCCTTGATTATTTGGCACGACTACGCCAAACAGTGGATTTTAGGACACCACCAATGAACAGCGTAACCGAGGTGTTTAGCTTTATAAGCCACGTGCAAAACCATTGGGACAGTTTTGAGTTTTTATACCCTTGGATGCTGGCGTTTTTACCCTTGCCGTGGTTAATTCGCAGCCTGTTAAAACCCGTACCAAAAAAACAACACCCCCTATTGGCACCCCATATTGTGGCGCGTTTGCAGGCACATTTACCGCAACAAACTCAACTTATTCAACCGCAACGTCACGGTAAAATTGCGCTAGGATTTATTATTTTATGGCTTTTACTCATACTTGCCGCCTTGCGTCCTATTTGGTTTTTAACCCCCACGCCATTTCACATCAGCGGTAAAGAGCTTATGTTGGCGGTCGATTTATCGGGCTCCATGCAAAAAGCTGACATGTATTTGGGCGGGGACGACGTTGACCGACTCACCGCGGTAAAATCGGTAGTGGCTAATTTTATTGAGCAACGCCAAGGGGATAGAATGGGTTTAATTGTGTTTGGCACGCAAGCCTTTTTGCAAAGTCCACTTACTTACGATTTGACCACGCTCAACACCCTATTAGCCGAAACCCAAATTGGCATGGCCGGTAACAACACCGCCATTGGCGATGCTATTGGCTTAACCCTTAAACACCTGCGTCAAAAACAAAACACCCAAGCGGTGCTGATTTTACTCACCGACGGCTCCAATACCGCCGGCACGGTTGAACCCATTGCGGCGGCGCAAAAAGCCCAAACCCTAGGACTTAAAATTTACACCATTGGCGTAGGTCGCATGACTGACCGCACTGGACTGGATCGTTTTTTGGGCAGTAAAACCGACATGGACATTGCCACACTCGAACAGATTGCCCAACTCACTCAAGGGCGTTTTTATCACGCCAACGACACCCAACAACTGGCGCAAATTTATCAAGAAATTAATCAACTCGAATCGGTAGAACACCAAGTCAACAGCTACCGTCTTCGCACCGAACTCTATGTTTGGCCATTGGGTGCGGCGTTTGTGCTCAGCCTAATCTTAGCGTTTGGCCATCTTCGTCACCAAAAACAGCAAGGTTCTTAACATGTTTGCCATCGAATTTTTACGTCCATGGTGGTTTTTAGGCGCTCTGCCGGTGGCCTGGATACTTTGGCAGGCCTGGCAAGCTCATCGCCAACAAGGCGCATGGCATAAAGTCATTGCCCCACCGTTTAGAACGCTGTTATTGGGTAACAACCAAACCAACGGATTGGACGGTTTTGGCCACATAGCGCTTATGGGTTTGGGGGGGCTTTGGTTGTTAATGTTAGTGGCACTGGCCGGACCTACCTTAAAAACCGTTGAAATTCCGGCCGAAAAATCCCAACAAGGCACCGTGATTTTGCTGGATTTATCGCTGTCCATGCTGGCCGACGATGTGTCGCCCAATCGTTTAACACGTGTAAAATTTAAGCTCACCGACCTGCTCACGCTGTACCCAGAACAACCCACTGGCTTGGTGGTATACGCCGGCTCAACTCACACGCTTGCGCCCATCTCTGAAGACAATCAAACGCTGTTAGGCTTACTGCCCGCTCTGGATCCCACCATTATGCCCAGTTACGGCTCTGACCCGCTTAACGGATTTAAACACGCCAAAGCACTGTTAAACGGTGCACACGTTCAACAAGGGCATATTATTTGGATTACCGACGATTTAGAACCCGAACAAATCGCCCCCCTAAGCGATTGGCTTAATCGCCAATCTTTTAGAGTCAGTGTCTTGGCCGTGGGCACAGACAAGGGTGGCGCGGTAAATATTCCCAATTTTGGGCTGCTTAAAGACGCCCAAAACAACGTAGTATTGCCTCCGCTGGCGTGGACACAACTCGAACAACTGGCGCAAAATACCCAGGCCAAACTCACTCCACTTACGCTAAACGACCGCGACATACAAACCTTGCGCCCCGCACACCGTGCCGGTACAAAACCAACCGATGCCGCCAAAGACTTAGACAACAAAACCGTACAACATCCGCTTGACGAAGGCAGTGCGTTACTGTTTTTATTGATTCCTTTGGCCGCACTCATCTATCGCCGTGGCTGGATTTTTAGCCTAGGTCTAAGCCTGTTTTTGCCCATTTTTGGCGGTTTGAGTTTAAGCGCACTGCCCAATACCGCCTTTGCTCAAACCGAGTTACCTAGCTTTACCGAGGTGTTTAAATCGGCCGACCAACAAGCCTACCAGGCCTGGCAAAAACAAAATTTTGAAGCCGCCCAAGCGCAATTTGAACACCCACAATGGCGCGCCAGCAGTTTGTATCGCTTAGGCCAATTTGAGCAAGCCGCTAAATTATTTGCGCAAGATAGCACGGCGCAAGGTTGGTTTAATCAAGGCAATGCATTGGCCAAAGCGGGTCAATTAGACCCAGCCATAACCGCTTACCAAACCAGTTTAAGCCTGCAACCCAATTTTAAAGAGGCCGCCGACAATTTAGCCTTGGTTGAGCAGTTACTTAAAACACAATCTCAAGAACAAGCAGCAGACAAACCAGCGCCAACACCGCCCAGCACAGCACCTGAGCAAAAATCTGAGCCGACATCCGAACCGACATCAAAGCCAACGTCTGAACAGCAACCCGAGCCAAAAAGCAACGATGCTAAAGACACTGACGAAAAAACAGTGACAAAAACGATGACACAAACACAGAAAATAGTCAGAATAAAGACGATGGCGATGATAAGAGCAAAAACACAAACCAGGGTGATGACGACACCTTAGCAAACCCGCAGACGGGTCAATCCACCGCCGATACACCTGATGCACAGACCCTAAACGACAATCAAACCAGCGATGAAAATGCCGCCGCGCAGTTACCAGCGCAATCTTTAGCCGACGATTCAAAACAATCCAATGCAAAAAATGAAGCTGAAAAAAGCCAACAATCCGAACAAAATCAAGCCACCGAAGCCTGGTTAAGGCAAATTCCTAACCAACCCGAGCTGTTTTTAAAACGTAAATTTGATTATCAATACCAACAACAAACCCAAAAAAATACCGCGCAGCCACACACCAAACCCAACACCAAAGATTGGTAATATAAAATGCACCGCCAAAAGAGTCCACTTATGCTATTTGTACCCGTTATAAACCGACTGCATACTGTTATTTTCTCTGCCCATTTGCGCTTTAAAGTACGCCAATGGATAGCCGTAGCACTGTTAAGCATTGCACCGCTTAGCCACGCTAAAACCATTACGGTGCAAACCGATCGCCAAGTAATCGAAATGGGCGATGTAATCACGCTCGTGGTTGAAACCGATTTTCAAACCACCGGCACCCATTTAGATCTAACCGTGCTTGAAGATCAATTTACGGTGCTAACGCAACAACGCAGTAACAATATTCAAATTATTAACGGGGATTTTAAATCCAGTACCCGCTGGCAAATTCAACTCACTCCCAAACAAATAGGCGAACTACAAGTACCGCCTCTAAGCATCGAAAACGTCACCAGCACACCCTATACTCTTACCGTGCGCCCCGTCGCTAAAGCGGCTGACAGTAACTTAGAACCGTTTTTCTTAACCGCCGATCTCAGTCAAAACCAGGTTTACGTTCAACAACAAGTGTTGTATACCCTGCGCTTTTTTTACCAAGGCCGTTTTCTAGACGGAGGCATTAGACCGCCGGTCTTTAACCATGCGCAAGTAACCCCAATAAGCGATCAAACTGTATACACCAAACAACTCAATGGCCAAAACTACACTGTGTACGAATGGGTTTACGCATTGCATCCCCAAAAAAGTGGTCAACTTGACATTGCCCCACCCATGTTTAATGGTCAAATTCAGTTGCAAGGTAGACAAAAGCAGGTGCAAATCTTTGCCAAACCGCTTAGTTTAAACGTCTTACCCGAACCCCCAAGTTACGCGCAAAACACCCAAAACAGTTGGTTGCCTGCCAGTCAAATCACGCTTGACCAGGCCTGGTCAACCCTGCCCAACACACTTTATGTAGGCGACACAGTTAACACCACCTTAACCTTACAAGCCAACGGACTCACAGCCAATCAACTGCCTGATGCAACAAAACTAACCCAACTGTTTCGCGCAAACATGCCAGAGGCGCTTAAAATCTACACCGAACAACCCAGCACTCAAAACCAAGTGTCTGCTAATGGTGTCAGCAGTCAATGGCAAGTACAGCAAACGCTAATGGCTACCGCGCCAGGAACGTTTACCCTGCCCGAGCGCAGTCTAAACTGGTGGAATACTCAAACTAATCAACTGCAAAGTGCCACAATTCCGGCCAAAACCATCACCATTTTGCCGGCCAAAAACACGGTTCAAACAGCCATTCCCGCCGCTCAAGATACAACGATTAATGCACAAACCAACACTCAAACCAATCCAACACCGGACACGTCTGCCGCTGTAGATAAAAAAGACGATGCACTTATCCCTGCCAAATCCATAGACTTTTGGCAAATAATTGCGTTGCTTGCGCTGATTTTATGGGGAGTAACCTTGGTGGCAGGGGCGTTGCTATGGCGAAAATTGAGCCACAAACAGCCCTCTAAAATAGCAGATGGTACGGATACATTACAGTATGAAATGGCGCAAAACACAGAACGCAACACGTCATCTGACTGGTGTACGTTAGCGCCCAATTTATTTTACGCTCGCCTACGCCACACCCTGCAAAACGACTATGGCATCACCGACTTAACCAGACTTAACGCTTTACCCTTGTTTAAAAACAGCACGCTAAACACCTCATTACCGGTGTTAATAAACGCATTAGAGGCGCATCTATTCAATCAAGCGCCTTTGGACAACGATTGCCAAAAGAAAATTTGCGCGGTGCTTAAAGAATGGACTAAAACTACAAAAAAACTAAACAAACCAAACAAGACCAACTCACCTAACTCGTTAAACTCATCGCCCAGCCAGCTTAAAAAGCTGTATGGCCAAAGCGATTAATAAAACTAAAAACGCAAAACTACGCAACACAACAAACTAACCAGGCCTGGTCAAACCAATAAAGTTACCTTATTCAAGTTTAAAATGCTGTTCGGCAATTTTTTGCACTGCTGGATAATTGGTTTTACCACTGCCTAACAGTGGTATGGTTTCAACTAAAATCACTTTTTTGGGTACCATCAGCTCGCTGACTTTTTTGTCTTTGGCGGCTTCTAACACGGTTTGGCGACTTAGGCTAATGTCGTCGGTGACCAGCACCAATTGCTCGCCTTTGCGCTCGTCGGGCACAGCCACCACCACATGATGACCGTGCGGGCTGGCTTGGTTAATGTAACTTTCAACCGCCGTCAACGACACCATTTCACCGCCAATTTTGGCAAAGCGTTTGGCGCGGCCTTTAATCCAGACAAAACCGTCGTCGTCCACGTGCACAATGTCGCCGGTGTCGTGCCAGCCATCCACCGGCGGTTGCAACAGGCCTGGTTGATTGGCAAGCAAATACCCCAACATCACATTAGGCCCTTTAACCCAAAGTTGTCCGCCCTCTTTAATGCCGGCCACCGGTTCTAAACGGTGTTCAATTCCGGGTACAAATTGCCCGACCGAGCCATTTTTAAACGCGGTGGGAATATTAACCGACAGTACCGGTGTGGTTTCGGTCACACCGTAACCTTCGTAAATGGCTTGATGAAATTGACTGGCAAACAGTTCACGCGTTTCGGGACGCAGGCGTTCAGCACCTGAAACCATCGCGCGCAAACTGTAAAAATCGTATGGATCGGCTTTGCGTGCGTAGCCGCTAAAAAAGGTGTCGGTACCAAAAATCAGTTTGGCGTTGGTTTGATAACTCATCTCGGGCACCACCGCGTAATGCACGGGTGACGGGTATAAAAACACTTTAGCGCCCTTTAAAATAGGCCACAACATGCCGGCCGTTAACCCAAAACAGTGAAATGTTGGCAGGGCGTTTAACAGTTGTTCGCCCGGCAATAAGGTCAGCATGGCGCTAATTTGTTCTATGTTGCTCACCACATTATGATGCGACAAAACCACGCCTTTGGGCACACCTTCCGAGCCCGACGTAAACAGCACCACCGCCTCATTTTGTGGGTTAAGTGCATAACCCGGCAAACGGTGCGCAGGCGTCAGCAGACCGGCAATTTTTTGGCGCAAACCAATGCGTGCGCGCACCTCTTCCAAATAGATAAACTGCACTTTAGGCGCTAAACTGGTCACCAAATCGTGCAATCCAAACGCTTCTATAAACGCCTGTGACGTCACAATGGTGGTTAATTGCGCGGTGTCACACGCCGATTCAATCGCGGGCGACCCCGCAGTAAAGTTAATCATCGCCGGCACGTAGCCGTAGGCTTGCAACGCAAAAAAACTCACGGGCATGGCGGCCACATTAGGCAACATTAAGCCCACACGTTTCACCCGACCTGGTGATGCATTTTCTGGGTTTGCCGCGAGGGTTGCCGCAAGAATGACATCGAGTTGTTTGCCTAAAATAATGGCGGCTTGATTGATTTTTTTAAGGCTTAAAGCCTGATTTTTAACATCTTCTACCGACACTTGATTGGCGTGAAAGGTCTGTTTGGCGTGCACCAAAGCTTGATACAACGACACAGAACGCACCGACCCGTAAAAAATACTGTTGCGCATTAAACGAGTAATTTGCTGTTTTAAATAGAGATGTTTGGCGTGGCCTTTAAGTTCTAATGGTGCATTAAGGGTGCGTGCTGGCTGAATATTTAAGGTGATTTTTGGAAACCACAAACGTTTCATAAAGCCAAATTTAGTGCCGTCCAAATACGAAAACCGACTGTACACCGCCCCACCAATGTAAATAGGCAACACCGCCGCTTGGGTTTTTTGCGCCACCAAAGCCGTACCGTCGTAAATTTTCATTAACCCACCGGTGGTGGTAATGCGCCCTTCCGGAAAAATCATGCATTGCTTACCCTCTCTTAAGGTTTCAATCATGTGTTTGGCCGCATAAGGACTGTGCAAGTTCACCTTAAAAAAATCAGTCATGCTTAAAATAACGCGCTCGTACCATTTTTTGGTGTGCGACTCATCAATCATAAACGTGGTCTTACCCGGAATAAAAAGATCCAACAAAGGCCCGTCTAACAGTGAAACGTGATTGGCAATTAACAACAACGGCTGTTGAGTTTGTTGTGCGGTGTAATAATGCTCAAGCCCGGTAACCTCGACTCGATAGACTATTTTTAATACGCCTTTTACCAGCGGTTTAACGAGCGATATAACGAACCTTTGCATTGCGACTCCTTCTTGATTCTTTTCGTAACCTTATATGTATTATGGATAGAAAACGTGATTTTTGACCACGAAAACACTAAGGCATGAAGTTTTTAAAAAAATTCAACTACTTTGAGGCCTTTGAATATTAACTGCTCATTTATCTAACAACCTGTTAGATTAAAATGACTGAAACGAACAAACCTTGCTTAAAACAGTTTTGTTCGATTTTGAGGAAAATAGCCCGCTATTTGACGAAAAACTGGGCAAAAATTAACTCAATAAAGAGTTTGATGAAGAGCCAAGAAATCTAGCTTTTTGCAGCCAATTGGCTTTAATCCAAGAAGCTACTAGACACGGCTACACGTTCACGCCTTAATCTGATTTACTTATGATTGACAGAATCAATCTTAATAGATGAGCCCTAAGTTCAATGTATTTCCATTCGATAAGGTCTCAAAATAACCAAGCCTGGCAAAATAATAAACCGATAAATGCATTATTTTGCCCTTAACAATCTCATCTAAACTTTAAACGCCTTAACAACCTGTTCTAAATCTTGGGCAGACTCAGACACCATATTAATTTGTTGAACAGTTCGTTGAATCATTTGGCTATTATGCTGACTGATATTTTCAGCTTGAGAGACCGCTTGCGATATATTTTGCGCCGACTGACTCTGTTCAATACTGGCATGATTTATGGCATTAACGGATTGTTGCAAGGTTTCAACCTTTTGTTTAACCAACTCTAAAGACTGATTAACATGATTCACCAATGTAACGCCATTATTAACCTTATCATTGGAGTTTGAAATGAGTTTTGAAATTTCTTTGGCGGCCTCGGCTGATTTACCCGCCAGGTTTCTAACCTCACCAGCGACCACTGCAAATCCCCTACCCTGCTCCCCTGCTCTAGCCGCTTCTACGGCCGCATTCAGTGCCAAAAGATTGGTTTGAAAAGCGATGCTGTCAATTAAATTAATAATATCGACAATCTTGCCAGACGATTCTTTAATGTCATCCATAGCTTTCACCATGCGCTGCATGACATCCATTCCTTCATTCAAGGCAATAACTTGTTCATCCGTAATTTGAGTCGCTTTAGTGGTGTTTTGAGTGTTAGATTTAATTTTATCGGTGGTATCTTCAACTGCCTGCAAAGTACTGTGCAAGGTCTTTGATTGTTGATGAGAACTTTGTTCTACCGTTTCAGAGTCTTCACGTACAGTCACTATTTGTTGTTGTATATGGGTTGAAACTTGAGCCACCTGTTGAATGAGTTTTGCTAAATTATCTAATGAACCATTCAAAGCTTCTTTTACCTGATTTAACTCTCCTTCATAATTGCCCTTAATTCTGACCGATAAATTACCCTGTGCCAAGTTGTCAGAAACTGAACTCATTTCTTTCATATAGGCTTGTAATCTATCTAGAGTGGCATGCACACTCTCTTTAAGCTTACTAAGATCCCCTTCAAACCTTTCATTGGGTAAACGTTCACTAAAGTTACCTTTAGATACTTGAGTCATTAATTCACTTACAGCTGCAATTGCTAAATTCAGCTTTTGGCTGTTTTCTTCAGTCACTTTTTGTTGTTTAGCAACTTGAGTTTGAGCGGTTTCAGCTTCAATGACTTTACTGTCGGCAATGGCTTTTTGTTGATCAAGTTCATTTAGCTTGCTTGCTAAATCGATGCTTGCGGTTTGCGCTTTTTTTGAAGCCCCTCGAATTTGTAACATTAAAAGGGTCACCAAGACCAGCATAGCGATAACTAAACCAATTAAAGTGTTAGAGAGGGTTTCTATAAAGTGATTTACTTTGAAATATTCACCACTGTAAAAATCGTGTGATTCTTGAATGGCGTCTTCTATTTTTGAAGAACTGATTTTTTCTAAAATAATGTGGACTTTAGGTTGGTATTCCACAATTAAATTGATGTGTGTTTTTAAAATAATGTAATCGGATTGTGTAATGTTTTGCTTAAATTTATCAATACTTCCCAGGGTAATTAAAATATCTTTAGTTTGAATGGCTTCGTTACCTGACATATATTGAAACATTTGTGCTTCAAGGTGGGTCAATAGTTGTTTCATTAACATGGTTTGCTCAGAAATTTTATGAATTCTGATCAGTTCTGGCAAATAGGTTCTAGAATTATTAAGCAAAGAGTTTATACGCATAAACTCTATAACATCAGAGTCAAGTTCGTTAGCATATTTAATGACTTCTTTATTTTTGGCCTGTAAAACTTGTTTTACTTGGTTATCCAAAAACTCAGGTACATACACTAATGCATTTGAAAAGCGTTGAAGTTTAACTAAATTGGCTTGTAAAAAATCATAATGCCCCACCCCGCCACGACCTGCTTTAAAGGCATTTTCTGATGTTCTTAAAAAGTAGTTTTCAAGCTTAGAATAACCATTAATATAGGCTTCATGGTGGTTTGCATTAATATTGGGCTTGATGATGATAATACTGATAACACCAATAATAATGGCTGCAATCAAGGTTAATAAGAGCATGTTTGATGTATTTTTCATATTGAGGCCTTTTAACATTATTCTTTAGGGGCTAGCATGGCTTGCGTTTCCAGCTTACCCGTTAATGTGGTTAAGAAATCTGCTATTAAAGCGCGCTCATTATCAGGAATTTTGCGACCCAATTGGTTAAGTCCCATAATATTGATTGCCTCATCTAAGTTTTTTGCCCCTGCGTTGTGAAAATAAGGCGCAGTGACTTCAACATTACGCAAAGTGGGAACCTTGAACACATTTTTATCTTTTTCTTGTTTAGTCACATTAAATAAACCTTTATCAACCTCCGTTTCGTTATTGTCAGAAAAATAAGCCTCTAATGCGCCAAACTTTTGCATCATATTGCCGCCAAAATTAACACCCTGATGGCAAGCTACACAGCCATAACTTTGAAATAGCTTGTAACCCTTTGCTTGATTGGCGGTGATAGCGTTATCATCCCCTTTCAAATAAGCATCTATCGGGGCAGGTGTAATTAAACTGCGCTCAAACTCAGAAATGGCATCGGTAATCGTATAAACAGAAATACTTTGTTCTGGATAGAGGGTGTTAAAAAGAGTTTGATAGGTTTTTACGGATTGAATATTTTTAACCACCTGAGGCCATTCGGCTCCCATTTCTATGGGGTTAGCCACAGGTCCTTCTGCTTGGTTTCTAAGATTCGCTGCACGACCGTCCCAAAACTGTTTAAAGTTAAATCCAGAGTTTAGGACAGTGGGGGAATTAATCGGCCCCATTTGACCATCAATCCCGATAGCAACGGGCATATTATCATCACCTCCGATGGCCAAACCATGACAACTTGCACAGTTAAGTTTGCCATTACCAGATAAGCGAGTATCGTGATAGAGCATGTTACCAAGGCTGACTTTTTGAGGGTTTAGATTGAGGTCTTTTAAATTAGGAAGGGGTTGATTGTATTTGGTTCTGGCAGAGTTCACTGCATAGGTCATTAAATAAGGTTCTTCAGCGGTTTTTTGATAATCAACATAAGCCATATCAGTATTTTGGCAACCAATTAACCCTTGAACAACTAGACAAACAACGCCTAGTTTTAAGATTGACGATTTCATGGTGAATTTCCTTAAGGATTGATTAAGACTTAATTACGCATATTGCCATATAAAGTGAAAATTTAGCAATGAAAAGTTTATTATCTTAAAACTTCGTGTCTTCGTGACTTTGTGGTTTTTTTATAAAAACTCCCGCCACCACTAAATTGAGTAAGGCCATAATCAGTAATTGCGTTAACAAACTCACCTCATTGGCAAAACCAACCATCAATAGCACCGAGGCCACAACCATAAATAACGCGTTAAGGATGTTGTTGGTGGCCATCATTCTAGCACGGTGTTGTTGCGGAGTTTTTATTTGTAATAGCGTATAAAGAGGGACAATATACGCACCACCAAACACCGCTAAAACAAACAGCAAACCTAAACTTAAGATGTTATAGCCATGTTGAATAAATTGGCTAAAATTGTATAAGCTGTTTTGAGTCGTTGGCACATAACCGGCGATCACCGCCACCAACAGCGCCAATGCAACAGACAAACCCATTAACAAAATGCGTGCCATTTTAAGGTAACTTGACCTTTTAACAGCCAAACCATCAAACCCGAACCCACCGCAACGCCCACCGAAAACAGTGTTAAAAACGCCACGACCACGCCATCGTCGCTTATTAAATGAGTTTTTACCAAGGTGGGAAACTGACTCAGCAACACCGCACCCATAAACCAAAACCACGAAATAGCCAACACCGCCCAAAAAGCCTGCCGATGACTGCGACTCAATGCCACCATTGTCCAAGTGCTTTTAATAATATTAAGCTCAACGGCCACGCTGGGGTTTTGCACAGGCAACTTAGCCCCACGACGACTTAACACCAAAAGTCTTACACTCGCGCCATAGCCTAACAGAGCCACCAGCATGACTGTGCCAGCCATTAAAGCCAAACCGTGCTCTAATAACACACCCAAGCCACCTAAAATAGTGCCCAATAAAATCGCAATAAACGTCGAACCGCTGATCAAGCCATTGCCTTGTAATAATTGTTGATTGGGCAATATTTCTGGCAGAATCGCGTATTTTAGCGGCCCAAAAAAAGCCGATTGTGCGCCCATTAAAAACAGTACGATTAATAGACCTTCTAAATGTTGCATCCACAACGCCCACGCGCCTAGACTCATAATCAGCACTTCGGCCAATTTGATTTTTTGCAATAACCAGGCTTTGGGATAGCGGTCGGCCAATTGACCCGCGAGAGATGAAAACAGAAAAAATGGCAAGATAAACAGGCCAGCGGCTAAGGTAATCAGCAAGCCGCTGTTGTCGGTGGTTAATTTAAAGGCGATGAGCATCACCAAAGCATTTTTAAACAGATTGTCGTTAAAAGCCCCCAAAAACTGCACCCAAAATAGAGCAAAAAAAGACGTTTTGGGCGCTAATAACGAGCTGTTTGCAGAGCCATTAAAGGCCTTATTGGGCGCGTGAACTGACACAAATATTTACTGAGTAGCCATTAAATAACCCTGCCACTAAGCCGCAATGCCGCTGTGACGCAGCAATGCATCAATGTGCGGTTCACGGCCTCTAAAGGCTTTAAACAGCACCATCGGGTCTACCGAACCGCCGGCCGCCAAAATACTGTTTTTAAAGCGCGCGCCCGTATCCGGGTTTAGCACGCCGGTCTCTTCAAATAAACCAAATGCGTCGGCCGACAGCACCTCGGCCCACTTATAACTAAAGTAGCCCGCCGCATAACCACCGGCAAAAATATGGCTAAAACTGTGCAAGGTTCTGCTAAACGCTGGCGGCTGTAACACCGCCACTTCGGCTCGAATCCGTCCGATAAGCGATTCTAACGACTCCACCGCATTCGGGTCATAAAAGGCGTGCAGTTCAAAATCGACCAAAGAAAATTCAACCTGACGTAACATCGCCATCGCCGACTGAAAACCACGACTTTGTTTAAGCGCCAAAAACAGCTCTTCGGGCAAAGGTTGCTGGGTTTCAACATGCGATGAAATTAAATCCAATCCTTCACGCTCCCAACAAAAGTTTTCCATAAATTGCGACGGCAGCTCAACCGCGTCCCACGGCACGCCGTTGATGCCCGAAATATCCAAATGCTCCATCTCGGTAAACAAATGATGAATGCCATGACCAAACTCATGAAATAAAGTAGTGACTTCATCGTGAGTTAAGCAGGCCTGGTCAGAACCAATCGGCGGGGTAAAGTTGCACACCAAATAGGCCACGGGCGATTGCAATTGACCGTTAGGATGACGCCAGCGGGTAATGGCCGAATCCATCCATGCCCCGCCACGTTTGTTTTGGCGCGCGTATAAATCCAAATAAAACTGGCCAATGAGCTGATTATTGGCGTTAAACAATTCAAAAAACTGCACGTCTTCGTGCCACGTCGATGCACCGGTTTTGGCCACAATGCGCACGTCAAACAGGGTTTGCGTAATGCTAAACAAACCCTTTAACACCGCCTCGACCGGAAAATACGGCCGCAACACCTCTTGCGATAACGACAGAGTTTGAGTTTTTAATTTTTCAGACGCGTAGGTTACATCCCACGGTTGCAAGGTGTCCAACCCCAAATGGGTTTTGGCAAACGTTTGTAAGTTGGCCAATTCAGCCTGGGCTTGCGGTTTAGAACGCTTGGCCAAATCACGCAAAAAGCCCAGCACCGTTTGCGTGTTTCCGGCCATTTTAGTGGCCAACGAATACTCGGCGTAATTGGCAAAATCCAATAGCAAAGCTAATTCATGGCGTAACGCTCTAATTTGCGCAATATGCGCGGTGTTATCAAACTCGGTATTTTCGGCGCACTCTGACGCGCGGGTTACAAACGCTTGGTAGACTTGGGCGCGTAATGCTCGATTATCGGCGTGCGTCATGACCGCCAAATAAGAGGGAAAATCCAGAGTAACACACCAACCTTCTTGGCCTTTTTGCTGCGCCAATTGCGCCAACAACCCCAACGCACTGGACGGTAAACCGGCCAGCTCGACTGGGTCTAAAATAGACTTTGACCAGGCCTGGGTAGATTTTAAAACGTGGTTACCAAACGCACTGCTCAGTTGCGACAACTGTTGTTTAATGCGTTGATACTCAAGCTGCTGTGCCGGTTGCAAGGCGATGCCACTCAACTTAAAGTTACGTAACGCGTTTTGTATGACCTTTTTTTGCGCCAAGCTGTAATGCGTAAATTCCGCGCTGTCGGCTAACGCTTTAAATTTAGCGTATAAACCGGCATTTTGACCGACTTCGCTATGGTACGCGGTCACAAGCTCCAAACAAGTGGTATAGGCTTTATGCCAATCATCGCTATTATTCACCGCATCCAAATGGCCAACCGGCCCCCAAACGCGTTCAAAATGATTGTCTAACACCTCTAAGGGCTCAATAAAGTTTTGCCAGGTTGGTGCATCGCTTAACGCCACAATATGCGCAATTTGCGCGCGGTTGTCGGTCAATAATTGCTGCACCGCCGGCTCAATGTGTTCCACGTGAAACGCCTTAAACACCGGCAAGCCCGCTACGTTTAGTAAAGGATTGGAATTTAAAACGTTATTAGAGTTTAAAGCGTTAAGTGCAGTGTTCATGACAGACATCTTTACAATAAGTGGAAAGCACTTATTATAACCAATCCCGTGCTCAACGCATCATTAAGCCATTTTAACTTGATTACGACCTGCCTCTTTTGCTTTGTATAAAGCGTTATCGGCTTGTTTAAAAAAGGCTTGTTCACTTTGCTGAGAAAATTGCACCACCCCTAAGCTAATGGTTAAATTTGGTACGGGTAAAAAATCACTCTCCTCAATGGCGTGTCTAAGTTTTTGCGCCACCTGAACCGACTGCTCAAGGGTTTGATGAGTAAGCAAAATAGCAAACTCCTCTCCACCAATTCGATAAAAACCGTCTGTTTCACGCAAATGCTGACTGATAATTTGAGTCATTTTTTTTAAGACCATATCGCCTGCATCGTGGCCAAAATCGTCATTTACACGTTTAAAAAAATCAATGTCAAACATAATCAAACTTAACAACGAATGATAACGTTTAGCGTCCTCTATTCGCTCGTTAAGGTGAGCATTAAACTGACGACGATTGCCAATACCGGTTAAATCATCTTTTAAGGCATTTTTTATTAATTGCTGATGGAGTTTTTCATTTTCAGTCACATCGTTTAAGACCACCACCGCCAAACTTGGATCAGAATCTATTGTGTTGGCTTTAATATCAAAAATTCGGGGCTGATCTTGCAAAAGCAACTTAACTTTATACGATGTTTGTGGATGTGTTAACAAGGTTTCTAACCAGTTTTTAGAATGGTCATTAGGGTTTAAATACCCTGGTTCATCCATAAATAAATGACCAATACAACCGTAAGTTTTTTTAAACTTTTTTAAATTCATGGGCGCATTAAAATAGTTAAAAAAGGCTTTATTAGCCTCTAAAAGTTCTTTGCCATTGGTAATAATTACCACCTCTTGTTCTTGATTAATCACACCCCGATAAAATTGTTTTTGTTTATACAAAACCCAACCTATTGCTGCAAAAAGAACAAGTAAAATTAAACCATTTCTTACCTGATTTAAACTATCTTGCACGTGCTCAAAAGTGTCTAATCCATCATCACCTTCTAACGCCCACAAAGGTAAAAAAGCCAAAATCCAACCATTAAACTGTAAGTTTAATGGGCTGGTTAAGCGACTGTTTACATCTTGTTTTATGTTTGAGTTTATGGTGTTTATGGGATAACGCACCACCAAATAATCTTGCCAAATCACTGGTGTGGTTACATCGTGCAACCAAGTTTGTAAGATTTTTTTTGGCAAATGATTCACGTTTAAAGAGTCTGTTGTTTGTTGTGCTTGATGCTCTGGATTGAATAAAATTGTTTCAGTGCTTTCGTCATTAAGGTGGGGAATTAAAGTAATCAAAGAGTGATTGATAAACTCTAAGGGTTTTTTGTTTATAACCACTTGATTAAGCGTGTTAAGAAGACAAATAACCTCAATAAACCCCATAAGTTCATTCGCCACAAAAATAGGAACAATAGATCTTAAAATAGGCAAATTAAACCCATCCTCTACCTTAACTAAAGGCTTTGCAAGTCTAATAAGTCCCTGCCACTCCCAGGTTTCGATGGCTGAGGTGTGTTGAAATAACAACGGATTTGAACGATATAAAACCTGACCTTGCACGTTTAAAATTTGAAAACAAACCGCTCGGCTTGCCGATTCAGGCTGAATTTGGCGGATAAAATGATGAAAATCACTGGGAATTTTAAGACCCTCAACAGCGGGTTGGTCAAGGGGTGAATAAGATATTAAGTTGGCCGTCTGATTAACGGTTTGATTGTAATAATCCATCTGTTTGGCTAAATTTAACGCCAACATTAACGCATAATTTTGTTGTTCTTGTAACTGCTGGTGAATGTGTTGCTGTGTTTTTTCGGTAACTTGCTGATACAGCGTTTGATTTAGACGAGTTTGTTGGTTTAACTCAAAAATGTTAAACCCAAAATAAAGCGCCGGCAGTAAAACTAATAAACTGCACAGCATCATTTTATAACGCCCAGCTTGCTGAATCACGGCAGTATCACTTATCTTGATGATGGTAAAAGACAGTGTACCGCTTGGTCAAAAAGAGCAAAATCACCCACCAAGGTGATTTACTGGACATTTACTTGATATTTACTAAATATTTGATAGAAAATTATAGAGACCTTTGCACCCTTTTTGAGCACCTTTATTAACCCCAAGTTAAATAAACATGCCCTTTGGGTTAAAACGGTGCGGCGTAAAAATTGTATTTTTAAGGTTTTATTTGGTATCCCATGGCTTTCATGCAATCTTCGTAACTCACAGTTCCAGAGGTTTTTAAGCGCAAATGCAGTGTAGACACACCTTGTGAGTCGTTATTTTGACCTAACGCCTGACTGCGACAATACGCCTGATCAGTGCTAAAGGCACGCTCAGTTTGTTTTATTTTTGGCTCAAATTGTGGGGTTTGCGCGCATCCAGATAATGTAAATACACCCATGCCCAGCATTGAAGCCAATAAGGCACGCAACACAATCTTACGGTGAGTGAAGTGGTTCGCACGATTCATACATGACAATACTAAAGCGGGCTTGACCATAAAAATTTTCCTTTTGAGCTGTGTTTTAAGCGCAGTGATGATTTAAGGCGCTAGTGTAAACAAAAATCGTTAATTTAAGGCGATTTGAGTAGACTTTTTTATTTTGCCTAATAAAACCATTAACCTAGCCGTTAAATCATTGTGAGCACTTGTTTATAGAGACCTTTTCAAGAGTAAAGTACAAGAAAAAATGCAAAAAAACTTTAACCATTTTTAGGCGTACATCCACTTTTGCAAAGATATTTTATAAAAACTCATTTTATGAGAACGCATTTTAAAGCGATTTTTCAACGGTATTAGCAACCTTATCTAAACCAGAACTTACGTTTAGCGTTTGATTTGACTCAGCCAACTGCAATCGAGCAATGCGTTTAGACAAGGTATGCAATTGTTTTAACCCATCGATTAATTGCATCTCATATCTAAAGACTTTTAAGCGTTCTTCGTCCGGTCTAAACCGCTTAACTTGATGGGTCAGCGCGTCTTGAATAAGGTGGTCTATGGTCTGCTTTATAGCCAAGACCGCCATCGCCGATTCACTGTCTTTGCTGTAAATACTCTTTAACGCATTGTCCATCGCCTTACCCACCTCAGAGGTTAGTTGCCCCACCAGATTGAGCATGGTTTCACTGGGTTTAATATTGTCTTGAGTCATTTCATGCAAAATTTGCAATAAATTTGAACCGGCCGCTTCCAGCATCGATTCTAAATTATTCACCACATTCATTAATTTCATGTACTCGGTTTGCTCTTCTGGCGTCAGTTGATTTTGCCCAGTTTGCCCTAAATAACTTAATATTTGCCGTTGATACGATCGTAACCGCTGCAAGGTTAAATCCTCGCGTGACAAACGATCAAAGTTAGGATTGGCAATCATCGACACAACCCGCTTGTAAAATAATCCTACCTGTTTTTGATAATGTTCTAATTCAAGGTTAACCGCTTTCATCGCTAAAGATGGCGTATGCGTTAACGATTTGTCTAAAAACTCGGCCTGAAATTCACCAGTGGTTTTTTCCTCAGACAACACAGGTAATATTTTATAGACCACCCATAAAAAAACCGGAATAAACGGTAAAAACACCGCTAAACATACCACTTTAAATAAGGTATTGGCGTTGGCAATCTCTCTGGGTGTATTTTCGGCCAACATCGCCACAGAGCCATCGCTAACGGTAGCGTGTGCCGAAATAGCTACCGCCATATTGGCTAATTCGGGAATAAAGGGCAACCAAATTAACACCCCATAAATATTAAACTGTACGTGAATCAATGCGGCACGCAAGGCTTCTCGGGATTTGCCAATGGCCGCCAATAAGGCAGTAATGGTGGTGCCAATGTCTGCACCCAAAACCAAGGCAATTCCAGCCGGTAACGTTAAAAAACCGTTGCTGGCCATAACAATTACCACCGCAATGGTGGCCGACGACGACTGCACTAAGGCGGTAAAAACCAAGCCTAATAAAATGCCGTAAAACGGGTTTTGCATCTGTTGCATTAGGTCTAAAAACGGTGGGTAGTCACGTAAAGGTGCCATGCCTTCGCTCATTAAACTCACCCCAAAAAATATTAAACCCAACCCCATTATTAAATCGCCCAACGCTTTTTTGCGTCGCAACTTGGCCAAAAATTGCATACTAAACCCAATCGCAATCATTAACAGGGCAAAGTTAGTGACCTTAAACGCAACAATTTGTGCGGTGATGGTCGTACCTAAATTAGCCCCCATAATCACACCGGCGGCTTGGGTTAAAGTAATTAAACCCGCCGAAACAAACCCAACCACCAACACCGTGGTGACCGATGAACTTTGAATAACAGCCGTTATGCCTGCACCGGTTAATGCGCCCATAACCCTATTATTGGTAAGCTTAGCCAAACCCACTTTAAGCTTGTCGCCCGCCACCACCAGCAAGCCTTTTACCATCTGCTCCATGCCAAACAAAAACAGCGCCAAACCACCAGCCAGCCACATAAACATCGCTAACCAATCAATTTTATTGGCCGCATTTTGTTCTATTTGAGTTTGTGAAAACGCCGCCGTGGCCAACAAAGAACCCACCACCATTAACAGCAGCAAAAAAGGCATCGGCGAAAAAGAGTGCGTAAAACCAACCGAGCGTTTCATACGCTATCCCCTTACTGGTAAATAATTTAAACCACAATCATAGCTTGGTTAGTTTTTTAAAGCGGATTTAAATCCCTTTATCGTTTTATAAAGCCAGGATTTAAACAGTAGAATTTTTATAAAACACTTTAATTAATACGTACTATTTATAACTTTATTTAAAAAAATATTATATTAACGTTTGATTATATGTTTTAATAAAACCGCTTAAAACTTGCACACTTTAATGAAAGGAATCTATAAATGAAAAAACTCACTCTATCTTGGTTAAGCGCCGCTGCCTTAGCTGGCTTAATGTCTGCATCATTGGTACATGCCGCGCCAGCCCCAACCGATGAGAAAAAACAAACTCCTCAAGGACTGTACGTTGACGCCAAAGAAACCGCAGAGATGATGAAAAAAGACCCAAAAGTTATTTTAGTGGACGTACGCACTCCGGCCGAATGGCAATTTGTCGGTTACACCAAAGACGCGCAAATTATGATTCCATCGGTATTTTTTAAATACGACGGCATGGACGACAAAAAACCCCGTTACCGCTCTATGCCCAATGCCAACTTTGTGGCCGAGCTAGAAGGAAAAGCCGCTGAATTGGGCGCAGATGAAAACAGCACCTACATTTTAATGTGTCGTTCGGGCGCGACGCGGGCGCAACCTGCCGCTAAAATGATGGCTCAATACGGTTACAAAAATGTTTACGTAATGACCGATGGTTTTGAAGGCGACAAAGTTAAAGAAGGCGATAAAAAAGATTTTCGCATTAAAGATGGCTGGAAAAACGTTGGTTTACCATGGACTTACGACTTAGATGCTAAAACAGCGTATATTGAGAAAAACTGATTTTATTCTTCAGAAAAGTTTAATTTAAAAACCGCTGAGTTTATAAACTCAGCGGTTTTTTTGTTTCACGTGAAACCTTAAAACCCTTAGAAACCTTACTATTTAGAATCAATACTTGGTCGTGCCAAACTAAATCTTTGGCGAGTATGGCTATAATCGTTACCCGACATTTTACCTACGGCATCGAGCAATTCGGCATCAATAGCGCCGTTATTTAACACTTCATCCGCCACATTTATGCCTAATACGTCTAACAAAATAATCACCCCTCCTCCGGGTTGATTAGACAAATTAATAACCTCTCGTAAACGACATTCAAACTGCATTTTAGCGTCTTTAACCGCTAGGGCATCAACCGATTGACTGACAATAGATTCAATACCCACTTGCTCAAACTCACTCACGCCCAATGGATATTGCGCACTGGTGGCGTTCATTTTTTCGGCCAAATGCGCGCTGACAATATTCACCACACAGCTTTGAGTGCTCTGCAAATTAGCCAGAGTGTCTTTTATAGGTTTGTCATTAGCGTTAATGTGCGTAATGCTTAAAATAGGTGGTTGCACGCTGGCCACCGTAAAAAACGAGTAGGGCGCTAAATTGGCTATTCCATCGCTATCAAGTGTGCTCACCCAGGCAATAGGACGCGGTACTACGCCGCTTACTAACAGTGAATAGAGTTTTTGGGTGGGCAGTTCCTGAGCATTAAAATACATTATTACCTCGCTTTGCGTAAATGCGCGTTATTAAATTTTTAAAGACCTTTACACGAATGGGATACAAGAAAAAAATGAGGAAAGTTTTAATCATTTTGGCCGTACGTTCATTCGTGCAGAGGTCTCTTTTAAATGATTATAATCATTTAACCAGGCCTGGTCAGCCTTAAAAAAAGCAAATATTCTCTAAATTAATAAGCATTCTTTGCGATAGTAATGTCTAAAGGGAAAATTCAATAAATGCAAATTATCGCCAAGTTTTTTATGGATAACATGCTAATATTTATGCATATTAATAACTGGCACCTTGCTTCAATTTAATCGAAGTTGCCTAACCCCTAGGAGCTCAATATGTTTGCAATATACAACATTGATGGGCGACGTTTTAGAGATAATTTAGAGGCTTTAAAGCGAGTACGAGCGCCCGATCCAAGTGAAGCGTTTAACCTCCACAGTAACGTTGCGCAAGATGAAACGGTCATTATTCAAGGTCTTAAAACCGAAACCTTAAACACCAAAGGACTTGAAGCTTACCGAACTATGTTGCACCTAAATGAACGTGCACCCATTTTTCATGCCTATCAACTGATGAGTCATCCCGTGATTACCTTGCCAATTGATTTACCTATTATTGATGCCTATCAATTGATGAAAAAACACAAATTTAATCAAATGCCGGTAAGTACTGCACAAATGCAATTGGTTGGATTAGTCACCCTAACCGATTTATTAGCCTTTATTATTGACGATAATAACAAGGTTTCATTTGTAACCAATAAAACGGTTAAAGATGCTATGACCTCTGAAGTTATTACTGCAGACCCTGTTTCGGATGTACGGCGTATTGCACATGTTATGGTGGAATATAATTTAACCAGTGTTCCCATCGTTAATGATCAAGATAATTTAATTGGCATTGTGACACGCACCGACCTGCTTAAAGCCATGCTAAAAGATCCACCGCTTAGTCTTTGGAGTTAAAAGCCCTTTAACAAGGCCAACAACATGGCACTCACCGAATCTTTAGCCATGGCCACACCGACTGATTGACTTTGATTGCGCTGTACCAAAACGTACGCCATCGCAAACGCCTCTTTACCTGTGTCAATTGCGCTTTGTAAATGCAATGCGTGTTCGACGTAATCGACTATTTCAACTGTTTCTCCGGTACGATTTTTCCAGGCGTCGCACAAGGCACTTAACGTGCCATTACCCAGGCCTGTCCAGATTTCTCCATTCACTTCAATAGACAATTTTTCTTGCTGACCTGTTTTATCCAACTGATAGTGATTAAGACTAACCTCTTGATTATTAAGTCCATAATACGCACTAAATGCATTATATAAATCAAGATGACTGACCACCCCGCCCTGCTGTTCGGCCAAGGTTTGCGCCACTGGGGCAAAATCGACTTGCACCCATTTGGGTAAATTTAAGCCATATTCTTGCGCCAACACAAACGCCGAACCCGCTTTGCCCGATTGACTGTTAACCCGAATAATTGCTTCGTAATCACGGCCTAAATCTTTCGGATCAATGGGCAAATAAGCCACATTCCAGGGTTGATTGGCGTGCTGTTTTAACAAACATTTTCTGATTGCATCTTGATGACTGCCCGAATAGGCGGTGTACACCACTTCGCCCACCCAAGGATGACGGGGATGCGTTTTAATCTTAGTGACCTCTTCGACCACTGGAATCCACTCTTTGGGGTTTTGCAGATTTAATTTAGGGTCAATGCCTTCGCTGTACAAATTCATCGCCAAGGTCACAATGTCCATATTACCGGTGCGTTCGCCGTTGCCTAACAACGTACCTTCAATGCGATCCGCACCGGCCAACAAGGCTAATTCGGCGGCGGCCACAGCACATCCTCGGTCGTTGTGGGTGTGAATTGAGATAAGCACCGATTGTCGATTATTAAGTTTATTTATAAAGTATTCCACCTGATCAGCAAAGCGATTGGGTGAGGTACTTTCAACGGTGGCGGGCAAATTTAAAATGCATTTTTGTTGGGGTGTGGGCGACCAAACGTCCATCACCGCCTGACAAACTTCTACCGCGTAATCGGTTTCGGTTTGCGAAAAACTTTCGGGTGAATATTGAAAGACAAACTGACTGTTTGGAAAATCCACTTTAGCTTTTTGGGCGTACTCTTGCACCCATTGCGCGCCCTGCACCGCCATGGCTTTGATGTCGGCTTGGGATTTTTCAAAAACGCAATCGCGTTGTACTTTTGAGGTGGTGTTGTAGACGTGAACCACGGCCTTATTAACGCCTTGTAACGCTTCGTAAGTGCGTTTTATTAAGTGTTCACGTGCTTGCACCAACACCTGAATACTCACGTCGTCTGGGATTAAATTGTCTTCAATCAACCGGCGGGTAAACTCAAATTCAACCTTACTGGCCGATGGAAATCCCACTTCGATGGTTTTAAACCCCAACGCCACCAATTGATGCCATAGCAACAATTTTTGCTCAACCGTCATTGGATTGGCCAACGCTTGATTGCCATCGCGCAAATCGACACTGACCCATAACGGCGCCTGGGTTAAAAATTGGTTAGGCCATTGTCTATTGGGTAAATTGGGCGTGGGTGTACGTTGGTATTTTTGGGGATTCATCATTCTCACCTAAAAAATAGTAAAAAAACAGTAAGAATATTGTATGACCAGGCCTGGTCAATTTTATTGTGTTTTATTGTTTAATTTAGATTAAATTTAGAATTTAATTTTAATATTTAAATTATTATTAGCATTAAATATCAAAATTATCTTTTATAGCTTTTATAAGGACGTTTATGCAACTGGATCAGTACGACAAACTTATTTTAAATGCGCTGCAGAATAACGGTCGTTTAACCAATCAAGAAATGGCCGACCAAATTGGTTTGTCGCCGTCGGCGTGTTTACGACGTTTTAAAACTTTAGAGACTTCAGGGGTTATTACTGGGTATAGAGCGTTGTTAGACGCTAAAAAGTTAGGTTTAGATTTGATGGCTTTAATTCACATTTCTATGGACAAACATACCAAAGAACGCTTTAACCAATTTGAAACCGCTGTGCAGGCCTTGCCAAACGTTTTAGAGTGTTTATTACTAACAGGGCAAAGTGCCGATTATCAATTAAAGGTGGTGGTAAAAGATTTAGAAGCCTATCAAGATTTGCTGTTAAATCATGTTACTCAAATTGAGGGCGTTAGCGGTGTACACACCAGCTTTGTCTTGCGAAAAGTGATTGATAAAATGGCGATACCATTATAAAACTGCTTTAGTTAAATAACGTTCCAACAAACTGTACAACAATGGCACATTAATTGGCTTGGTTAAATATTCATTTAAACCATGCGTTAAAAATTGTATCGAATCCCCTTCCATCGCGTTAGCCGTAACTGCAATAATAGGCATGGGAGGTAAATTTTGTGTTTTTTCTAACTGTCTAATGCGTTGTGTGGCTTCTATACCCGATAAATTTGGCATATTTTCATCCATTAAAATAATATTAAAAGTTTGATTATTGGTTTGATTTTTAAACGCTTCAACCGCTTCTAACCCGTCATTGGCCACTTCAGACGTTAAACCCACTTTTTTTAACAAGGTGGTTAATAATTTTTGATTGATAATATTGTCCTCCACAATCAATACATGTCCTGCAAGTTGTGTTGGCATTTTTATCGTAGAGGTATGCGTTTTTTTGAGTGTATCGTTTGAGCTAATGGGCGCGACAACACTAAAGGTAAATTGACTGCCTAACCCTAATTCTGATTGAACGCTAATATCTCCTCCCAATAGCTTTGTTAATTTAGTAGAAATAGCCAATCCTAACCCTGTGCCACCGTATTTACGCGTGGTAGAGGCATCGGCTTGTATAAAAGCATTAAAAATAGAACTTTGTTTTTCAGGTGCTATGCCGATGCCTTGATCTTTTACGCTTATGTGTAAGGTTTGTGTTGCTAATTGGTAGGTTATTTCAACCGTAATCTCAGAATATTCAGGGGAAAACTTAACGGCGTTAGACAATAAATTATTTAAAATTTGTTTAATTCGAAACGCATCAGACACCGCATATTCTGGAACATTATTATTAACTATTAGCGTAGTTTTAATGTGTTTTGTGTTGAAACGCGATGCAAATAAATCCAAACAATTCTGCACCTCTATTTGCGGATTAAATGCTTTTTGCTCTAACATCATTTGATTACTTTCAATTTTACTAAAATCTAAAATATCATTAATAATGTTAAGTAAATTTTGGCTTGCTTCAATTACAGTATTTAAATAATTGACTTTTTTAGGCTCTGTTTCTTCTTCTTTTAAAAGGTGAATAAAACCAATAATAGCGTTCATTGGAGTACGAATTTCGTGCGACATGTTGGCTAAAAATTGACTTTTTAACATACTCGCTTCTAAGGCTTTATTTTTTTGAATGTGCAAATTTTCAATAAGTTGATTATTTTCATATAACAACTCTAAATTCTTAGTAATGTTTTGGTTAAACAGTTTTCCGTTGCGCAACATAAACAAAATAAACACTAAAATCATTACCGCAAACAGATAATTAGCCATTTCTCCCATGGTGCTATAAACCAATAAAACCGGAATTAAAATGATAAGTAAAAAACTGTAAAAATAATGTTTAATCGGAATCAGTGACGCGGTGCTGCCAGCCACAATACCGGCTAAAGCAATAGTAATGTAGGCATTAGTAAGTGGATTGTTTGAATCAATAAATAACAACGCACTTACCCCCCAACCCAATGCGGTAAGCACCACCAAAGCAAACATTAATTTGTTATAACTGGGTTGATAATGTTTTTCTATTTTTTTAGCAAAATTAAACCCTATCAATAAGCGTGCGACAGAAACTAATGCCATAAACGCAAACCATAACCATAACGTTAAAGACGGTGTAAATTGCGCCAAAATAAGCGTCAGTAAACTCGCCACTCCAAAATTACCCAAACTGCTGCTTAGATTATTATTTAGCACTAGTTTTAACGTACTAATATGCAAATAATCCAGGCGTTTTTGAGTTTGAATATCTGCTTTAATGCGTTGTGAAGTGAACATGTTTTGAACCTATTAATGAGTTACTTTACTCAAAATTAAAGTCATTTAAAACTTTAACCGGTGGTTTGCCGTCGTAAATCAAATTAGTTCGATATTGCAAATAACTTTCTCTGGCAAACACATAAGGATCAGGTTGATTTTTTAAATTATCCACCAAGCTCACCACTTTACTGTATGCAACAAAACCTCGTGCACCGGCTATTAAGGCTCTGTCAGAATTATCTACGTCTACAATGTGATTATAAAGAGGGTCGTTTACTGAATCGACCATTGAACCGGCTAAAGAACGGACTGTGTAAGGTCCTACAATCGGTAAAATTAGATAATTTGATTCTTTCCATACACCCCAGTGATAGAGCGTTTGACCAAAATCTTCTTTTTTATCTTCTAATCCAGCCGGCGTTGCAATGTCTAAAATTCCTAATAAACCAAAGGTACTGTTAATTGAAAATCGCATAATTTCAGATAAACCATCTTCAGTTTTGCCTTGCAATAAACTGTTTAAAGCGCTTAACGGAGTGGTGAGATTGTTTAAAAAATTATCAATACCAATTTTTGCCGGTAATGGCATAACGGTGTTATAGGTATTAACAACAGGCGAACCAATGTATTCGTTAAAACCCATATTAAAATCAAATATGGCACGGTTATAAGTTTCATAAGGGTCATTAGAACCCATAGGTGAAGCAGTTTGTGCTTGATTTGCGTGTACTGATAAACTCATTAAGTTAACCAAGATGAGTACGCTAAAAATAGAAAATTTTGAAAAAATTAGTTTTATAGAATTCATAAAAATCATAGAAATACAGTCAGTTAAAATGGATTGAAAACTCTGCATAAATAAATTTATAAGGCCTTTGCACGTGTGCAAAGGCCTCTTATGCATTAATAAAAATTTAAGGTTGTTTAATTGGCATTGTACAAGGTATTTGTATTTGAAAAATAGCTTGTTTAAAGAGTTCTAAAATTTTTGGACGAGTAAACGTTTTACGCCATGCTATGGCCACAGTTCTTGTTGGAACAGGGTCATGTAAGGGTTTAATCGCAAAAAGGTCTTCATCGCGTTCTGAGAGCGAACTGCATGGAAAAATAGACAAACCTGCACCTGATGAAACCATATAACGAATCGTTTCAAGTGAACTGCCTTCAAATGTGCGCTGTAATCGATCACTTTGATAATTTAAATGCATCAAATTAGGAAAATTTTCAATAACTTGATCTCTAAAACAATGTCCCGATCCTAGTAATAATACACTTTCGTTTTCAATATTTTTAAGACTTAGGGTTGTTTTAGTGTTTGCCAAAGGATGGTCTTTTGGCACTATAACTTTAAAAGGTTCGTCAAAAATAGCCAAGGTTTCAATATTTGGTTCAGAAAAAGGCAATGATAAAATAACAATATCGAGTTCACCCGATTGCAATTTATTGGCTAAAACATGAGTGTAATTTTCTTCAATAATAAGTGGAACTTTAGGCGCTAAAGCATGAAATTTTGGAATCAATTTAGGCAATATATAAGGTGCAATTGTGTAAATAGCCCCAATCTTAAGTTCGGATGAATAATCTCCCTGTGCATCAAGAGCAAGTTCTTTAATGTCTTTGCTTTTTTCTAGTATTTCTTCTGCTAGTTCAATTACTTTTTTTCCCATTGGGGTTATTAATATATCTTGTTTACATCGTTCAAATAATATTATGCCTAATTCATCTTCCAGTTTTTTAATGGCCACACTTAAAGTCGGTTGACTAACAAAACAGGTTTCAGCGGCTTTTCTAAAATGTTTTTCACGGGCAACTGCCACAATGTATTTAAGTTCACTTAATGTCATTTTGGGGGTTTAATCTCTAAAAATTAAGGGTTAAACAAAAAGAGTCAGGTTGTTTTTAAGTGACTTATTTAAGGCGATGTGTGCATAAACTTATGCACTATTAAAGTATATAGATTTCTTTATATATTCTTTTTGTTATTTTTATTAGCAAACTTTATTCTGTAGATAAGCTTTATTTATTCATAGCAATCATTACGTTAACATGTGGTTAAGCTCTGTATGAATGGCTGTATAACCCATGTGTGTAAGTGTGGGTGTTTTGGGGATAAAAATCCAAAAAACCAAAAAAGCTAAAGTTATCCACAAAATAGCAGGTTTTATCCCAAGGCTTTAATGCCGTTTTTTTAGTGGGTTTTGCGCGTTAAAAATGGCTTTCGCCATGCGTGCGACGTTATAGCAGGTTAAATTAAATTATAATGGCTTTTTTAAATTTAAGCCCTTTTGTGAGTGATGTTATGAGTACGTTTGATCCGCATGCAACCTTATCGTTAATACAAGCCAGACGCACGTGTTATCAGTTTATGGATCGTGCACAGCACCCGGTTTTAGAGTCCGAAATAGCTCAGTGTTTAGCGGCTGCGGTGTGCGCGCCCAATCATAAACTGACTCAACCTTGGGTGTTTTGGGTGCTGGGTCAACAAACTCAAGCGCAATTGGCGCATATTTATGCGCAGCTTAGAGCGCAAAAAAATACCCGTTGTGACGATTTAGAGTATGAGCAGTGTTATGAAAATGCGCGGCTTAAATTTAATGCCATTGGCCAAGTGGTGTTGGTGGGACAAACCTTAAACACCGATTTAACCGTGCAAAAAGAAGATTATGCGGCCTGTGCCTGCGCCATTCAAAATTGGCAGTTAATGGCTTGGTCGCTTAACATTGGAGTGCAATGGAGTACCGGCCCTATTCTTAACGATGCACGTACCCTGCAAATACTCAATGTGCCGCACAATACCAGTTTAATAGGCGCGTTATACATGGGTAAAATTAATGCCGATTGCGCGCCTAAGAATACGTTAAAACGTAAAACAATAGCCGAAGTAACCACGTATTTACCTTAAAAGCTTAACAAGCTTAAAATCATCAAAAAATTAAAATAAATAGCCTTTCACCAGGCCTGGTCAATCGAGTAATTTCATCAATATGATAAATCAATGAACGCTGACAACCCCAACAATTCTAACAACGCCACGTTACAAAACGCCTTAGCCACCTTGCAAAGTGTGTTTGGCTACGCCCAATTTAGGGCGCAACAAGCCGAAATTATTGATGACGTTTTGCGAGGCCAAGACTGTTTTGTATTAATGCCCACTGGCGGTGGAAAATCGTTGTGTTATCAAATTCCCGCCTTGTTGTTGCCAGGCACCGCACTGGTGGTGTCGCCGTTAATTGCCTTAATGCAAGATCAAGTGTCGGCGCTTAAAGCCAACGGTGTAAAAGCCGATTTTTACAACTCCAGTTTGGACGCTCAAAGCGCCGAAGAGGTGTTGATGAAACTGCACACTGGGCAACTCGATTTGCTGTACGTGTCGCCCGAACGCTTGTTAAATCAGGCGTTTATTGCGCGGTTGCAAACCATCGAGATAAGCCTGTTTGCGATTGATGAGGCGCACTGTATTTCGCAATGGGGACACGATTTTAGACCCGAATACAGTCAAATTGGGGCGTTGCGGGCGCTGTTTGTGCAAGTGCCGTTTATAGCCCTAACCGCCACCGCCGACCACGCCACGCGTCAGGATATTCTAGACAAACTGCATTTATCTAATCCCACCACGCGCATCAGCAGTTTTGATCGACCCAATATTCGTTACACCGTGCTCGAAAAAAACAATCCAATGCGCCAATTATTGCAATTTTTACAATCCCATCCCAACGACAGCGGCATTGTTTACGCTCTAAGCCGTAAACGGGTTGAAGAAGTGGCCGAAAAACTCAAAGAAGCCGGTTTTAACGCCCAAGCGTATCATGCAGGATTGCCCGCCCAAATTAGGCAAAGTGTTCATCAGCAGTTTATTCGCGACAAAATTGACATTGTTGTCGCCACCGTGGCCTTTGGCATGGGCATTGATAAACCCAATGTACGTTTTGTGGTGCATTACGATTTGCCCAAAAACATCGAAGGCTATTACCAAGAAACCGGTCGTGCCGGACGAGACGGTTTGGCCTCGGAAGCCCTGTTATTGTTTGGCATGCAAGACGTGGTAACGGCCAAACATTTTGTGGAAAACGTCCCCAACGAAGACCAACGGCGTTTAGAAAATTTTAAATTGGCCAGCATGGTCGATTTTGCCGAAGCGCAAACCTGTCGGCGCAATGTGCTGTTAAATTATTTTGGCGAACCCAGTCACCAGGCCTGTGGCAATTGCGATATTTGCTTAAACCCACCGGCGTTATTTGACGGCAAAGTGGCCGCACAAAAGGCGTTATCGTGTGTGTATCGGCTTAATCAAGGGTTTGGAGCAAAACACGTGGTGGACGTATTGCGCGGCGTGGACAACGAACGAATTAGGGGTTTATCGCATCAGCAACTCAGCACCTACGGCATTGGCAAAGAGTTTTCGGCCACCGAATGGTCGAGCATTTTGCGCCAATTGATTCATTTAGGGTATTTGTATCAAGACATTCAAAATTATTCGGTGCTAAAACTCACCGCGCGTTCGGGTGATGCGCTAAAAGGTAAAGTTGACGTGCAATTTGCGTCGCCTAAAAAAGCCAGTTTTGATGTGACCAGGCCTGGTAACAGCGGCAAACGCACCGCCAAAGACGATTTATTAGAACACGATAAACCGTTGTTTGAAGCGCTTAGAGCCTTACGCAGAGAAATTGCCCTAAGCGAAGACATCCCCGCCTATCAAGTGTTTGGCGACGCGGCGTTGGTCGAAATGGCGCAAAAACGCCCGCAAGACGACCATCAATTATTACGCATCAGCGGAGTAGGCGAAACCAAACTAGCGCGCTTTGGCTTTGAATTTTTAAGCTTACTGCGCCAAAATCCTTAACTTAATTGAGCATAATCTAGACTGAATGTTATTCAGTATTTAGGGTTTTTTGATTTTTTAACCTTTTGTAATTTTTAGACTTTACGCATACAATCAAACGCCTATTTTGCTTACTACGCTCACATTGGGGTTATGGTCATGCTGTTTAATACATTTTATAAAACCTCTTGTAAAACTTTGGTTAAACCCTTTTTTGACACTTATCTTAGAGCGCACTTTGGCGTGTTGTTAGGGGCTTTTTTTACGGTTTTTGGCCTTAATCAAAGCACTTTTGCGGCGGCGCCATCGGGTGCTCAAACTCCCCCGCCGGTGCAAGTCATTGCGTATAAAGTGCCTTTAGCGCCCATCCAAAAATCCATCTCGGTATTGGGTCAATTGCAAGCCCAGCAGTCGGTGGCCATTACCAGCAATGTCAGTGAACACATTGAGTCTTTGCATTTTAAAGACGGTCAAAGCGTGCAAAAAAATCAACTGTTGGTGTCGCTTAACGCGCAAGAAGAACGCGCCCTGCTTAACGAAAATCAGGTGGCGATTAACGAGGCTAAAACCCAATATCAACGGGTAAAAGAGGTGGAAGGTCGTGGCAATGTGACCCGTGCCTTAGTGGACGAAAAACAGCGTATTTGGCAAAGTTTGCTGGCCAAACAGACGGTGCTCGAAACCGCTTTGGCCGAACGCAGTATTACCGCGCCTTTTAGCGGAACATTGGGTTTAAGTCGTGTTTCGGTGGGCAGTTTGGTGTCACCAGGCCTGGTCATTGTCAGTTTGGATGCTCTGCAACAGATGCAGGTGGATTTAAACATTCCCGAACAATTTTTAGGGGTGCTTACACTTAATCAAGCCGTTAAACTCAGCACGGCGGCGTATCCCGAAAAACAGTTTATGGGTTCAATCAGCGCCATCGCTTCGCAAGTCGATGCCAACTCACGTTTGGTGCAGGTTAGAGCGGTGCTGGACAATTCAGACGGTCTGCTAAAAACCAATATGATGATGCAAGCGCGTATCGACATGCCTGCAAAACAGCGTTTAATTGTGCCCAACAGTGCGGTGGTGATGTTGGGAGATTTGCAATTTGTCTATCAATTAATAGCCCGTGAAAACGGCTTGTATCAAGCCCAAAAAACCGTGGTTAAAACCGGTCAAATTGGCGCGGAATTTACCGAAATTACTCAAGGTTTAAACGTGGACGCGCTGGTGGTAAGCCAGGGCGTAATGCGGGTTAACGACAAAACGCTTATCAGCATAAAACACCTGCAAAACCCAGAGAATCAAGCCACACCCATCGAGCAAGCCGATTTACTCAAACCGAAGGTTAAACCCGATACTCAGTCTAATATTAAGCCCAATACTAAGCCGGGAGCGTAATTATGTGGTTATCCGATACTTCGGTTAAACGCCCCGTTATGGCGACGGTGGTGTCGTTGATTTTACTGGTGTTTGGTTTAATGGCGTTTGATCGCATGAGTTTGCGCGAATACCCCAATGTAGACGCGCCCATTATCAGCATCGACACCCAGTATTTAGGCGCTTCAGCGCAAGTGGTTGAATCGCGCATTACCAAAATCATCGAAAACCGCATTTCGGGTATTGAAGGCATTCGCGCCATCGAATCAAGTTCGCAAGACGGTCGCTCTAGCATTAAAGTGGAGTTTTCGATTGACCGCGATATTGACGCGGCGGCCAACGACATTCGTGACAAAATAGCCCGAATTCAAGACAATTTACCCGAAGAAGCGGGTGCGCCCGAAGTTGAAAAAACCGACGCCGACGATTCGCCCATTTTATGGTTTAACTTAAACAGCGATCAGATGACCGTGCCGCAATTAACCGATTACGCCGAACGTTATTTGGTCGATCGGTTTTCGGTGCTGGACGGCGTGGCCAATGTGCGTATTGGTGGCGGTCAGTCGTTGGCGTTACGCATTTGGTTAAATCCAGAAAAAATGGCGTTGTACGGCGTCACCGCCCAAGACATTGAACAAAAATTGCGTTTGGCCAACGTCGAACTGCCGGTGGGTTCGATTCAAGGAAAACACATTTTGTTTAATGTGTTAAGCCACAAACCGTTGCAAACGATTACCGATTTTCAGGGTTTGGTGATTCAACAAACCACACAAAACGGGCAAATTAATCAACTGACCTTGGCGCAAGTGGCCGAAGTAAAATTGGGAACGGTCGAAAACCGTCGTATGTTTAGCGGCAACGGTCAACCCATGGTGGGCATTGGCATTGTCAAACAATCCAACGCCAACACGTTAAACGTCGCCAAATTAGCTCGTGAGCGTAAGGAATTAATCAATCAATCGCTCCCCCCAGGCCTGGTGTTGGCCGACAGTTTTGATTCGTCGGTGTTTGTAGAACAATCGATTAAAGAGGTGTACACCACGCTTTTGGTGGCGTTGGGGTTGGTGGTGATTGTCATGCTGGTGTTTTTAAGAAGCTGGCGCGCCGCTCTTGTGCCTATTGTGACCTTGCCGGTGTCGCTGATTGCGACGTTTTTTGTGTTGTGGACGTTGGGTTTTTCAGTCAATTTGCTTACTTTATTGGCGTTGGTATTGGCGATTGGCTTGGTGGTGGACGATGCGATTGTGGTGTTAGAAAACACCCAGCGTTACATTGATAAAGGCTATAAACCCATTGCAGCGGCGTATTTAGGCACTCGTCAAGTAGGGTTTGCGGTGGTGGCCACCACGTTGGTGTTGGTGGCGGTGTTTTTACCCATCGCGTTTTTAGAAGGTCAAATTGGCCGATTGTTTTCAGAGTTTTCAATTACCTTGGCAGTGGCGGTGTTGTTTTCGAGCTGGGTGGCGTTAACGCTGTCGCCGGCGTTGGCGTCGGTGATTTTAAAACAACGAGTGTTTGCGCCAAGTACATCGTCTGCTTCTGTTAAGAAAAAATCGTCTAAACCCTCGGTTTGGACACGCGGTTTTAAAAAGGGTTTAATTAAAAATTTACGCTATCCTTGGGTGAGTTTTTTGGTGTTTGCGGGCGTGGTCGCCGCTGGCGTGTTTTACGCGCAACAGCTCACTCAAGAATACGTTCCCAAAGAAGACCGTGGGGTGTTTTTTGTCACGGTAAAAGGCCCAGAAGGCGCGACCTTTGAATACATGCAAAGCTACATGGAACAAATTGAACAACGCTTAATGCCTTTGGTGACCAGTGGCGAGGCCAAACGGTTATTGATTCGTGCGCCACAATCGTTTGGTAACAGCGAAGTGTTTAACAGTGGTTTTGTGATTGTGGTGTTAGAAGATTGGTCTATGCGGCGTTCGGCGTTTGAGATTATGAAAGAAACCAGCAAAAAACTGGCCGATTTGACCGGCATAAAAGCCACGCCCATTATGCGTTCGCCCATTGGTGGGCGCATTCAAAGCCCGGTGCAATTTGTGATTGGTGGGCCAAGTTATCAAGATTTAGAGGCGTGGCAAGGTTTAATAGACCAAGCACTTGCCGCCAACAACCCAGGCCTGGTCAATATAGATTGGGACTACGAGCCGAATAAGCCACAACTGCAGCTCACCCTTAACTACGCCAAAGCCGAAGCCTTGGGGGTGTCTTATCAAGCCTTATCCGAGACATTGCAGACCTTGTTAGGCGGTAAAGCCGTCACCACGTTTCAATACAATGGCGAAGAGTACGACATTATTTTAAAAGCCGATCACGAATGGATTCAATCGCCCGACGATTTGCAAAGTATTTATATACGCTCAGACACCAACAATGCCCTCATTCCATTGGTTGAGTTGGTCAGTGTTAACACGCAGGGTGTGGCCTCAAGTTTAAACCGCACCAATCGAGTTCGCTCGATTACCCTGTCGGCCAAGTTGGACGATAATTTGGCCTTAGGGGATGCGTTGACTTATCTAAACGAGTTGGTTAAAACCACCCTACCCGATACTGCAACAGTCGATTATAAAGGTCAATCTAAAGACTTTTTAACCGCCTCACAGTCGTTTTATTTTGTGTTTTTGCTTGGGATTGTGGTGATATTTTTGGTGCTGGGCGCGCAGTTTGAAAGTTTTGTGCATCCGCTGGTGATCTTGTTTACCGTGCCACTGGCACTGGCCGGCGGGCTGTTTGCCCTGCTCTACTTTAATATGACGCTGAATATTTACAGTCAAATTGCGTTGGTGTTACTGTTGGGGTTGGCCACCAAAAACGGCATTTTAATTGTCGAGTTTACCAATCAATTGCGTGATCAAGGCTTGTCGTCGTATCGCGCGTTAATTTCGGCCACGCAGTTGCGTTTGCGGCCTATTTTAATGACCACCATCACCACCATGGCCGGCACCATTCCGCTGATTTTTTCGAGCGGTGCTGGGGCTGAAACCCGCGAAATTTTAGGCATTGTGCTGTTTTGGGGGGTGGCGTTTTCAACGCTGTTGAGTTTGTGGATTATTCCTAGTGCCTATGGACTTATGGCCAAAAACAGCAGTTCGCCTTTGGCTTCAACCCAAAAGCTTACGCGTGCTTTAGCTAAAAATGAGGGTAATAAGGTTTAACCAGGCCTGGTTAAACGCTTTTTGCTGTTAAAAACGCTCACCTAAAAACGCTAAAATAAAAACGTTAAAATAAAAACGTTAAAAATTAAGCATCTCTTCTTCTTCAATGATGGAAGAAGGATTGGACAGATTACGAATGTTCTTTTTAAACATCAGTTTGTTTTGCACGGGTTCGGGTAAATCGGTAAAACGAATCAGCTCGCGTTTAAGCAACATGTCCACCACGTCTTCAATAACGCGCACCATGTCCATGTCTAACCTATTTAGCACACTTTGCACAATCGCCTCGCTGTTGGGCGATTGTTCAATAAAGCGCTTTAATTCTTCATCGTATAAGCTGATTTCTTCACGGTGTGCGCCAGGAGAAAATTCAATGTCGGCGATTTCGCCTTGAGGATTACGGACGATGTACAGCATGGCTTATCCTTTTAATTTTATCAGCTTAGTTTTTATCAAAGTAGTTTTATCAACTTAGTGTTACTAACCTTAATCTTCGTCAACCACGTTGCCTAATAGAGCGGTTAAACGGTCGTTTTGTGAGTAGTCTACCGGACAATCAATGATGGTGACGGTATTGGCTTTTAACGCGGTTTGTAACGCGGGTAACAGCTGGTCTGCCGACTCAATTTTAACTCCAGTGGCACCAAACGATTGCGCGTATTGGACAAAATCGGGGTTTTTAAAATCAATGTACGCACTGCGTCCAAAACGGCGTTGTTGTTTCCACTCAATTAAGCCGTATTGGCCGTCGTTCCAAATTAAAATCACAATCGGCGTATTGCAGCGTAAAGCGGTTTCAATTTCTTGCGAATTCATCATAAATCCGGCGTCACCGGTGACCGCCACCACCGCTTTATGCGGATACGCCAATTTGGCGGCAATCGCCCCAGGCACAGCAATGCCCATGCCGGCAAAGCCGTTCGAGATAATGCAGGTGTTGGGCAGGTCACAGCGAAACATACGCGCCATCCACATTTTATGCGCGCCTACGTCACTGATGGCAATGTCGGACGAGTCCATCGCGGTGCGTAAATCCCAAATAATTTTTTGCGGTAACATCGGCCAGGCATCGCTTTTAGCACAGCGGTTCATCTCGTTAATCATGGCGGTGCGTAAGTTAAACTCAATGTCGGTAGTGGTAATGTCGTTAACCAATGCCTCCCCCAACGCTAAAAAGTTAGCACCAATATTGCCAATTAACTCCACGTTAGGAATATAGCTGTTGTCTACTTCGGCTTTTTTGGTGTCGATGTGAATGATGGTGTGATTGCGGGTTGGATTCCACAAGTGCGGGTGGTATTCCACCATGTCAAAGCCCACGCAAATCACCAAATCGGCCTTAGCAAAGCCGGCGTTTTCATAATCGCCTTTTTGCAAACCAGCCGTGCCCATGGCCATGTCGTTGTAAAACGGAATAATGCCTTTGGCCATAAACGTGTTAACCACGGGGATTTTGTGGCGTTTAACAAAGGCCACAATGTCGTCACCTGCCCGGGCGCGTACTGCACCGTTGCCCACCAAAATAAGCGGATTTTTAGCGTTTTTGACCAGTTCGGCGGCTTGCTTAATTAAAGCGCGGTCTGCAAAGGTTAGGCGATTGGCGCTGACCGGCAAGGGCAGTTCGTCGGTGTCCATTTCAACGATGTTTTCGGGCAGGTCAATAAAGGTGGCACCGGGTTTTTCGGCTTCGGCCAATTTAAAGGCTTTGCGCACCACTTCGGGAATGGTGCCAGGCTCTAATACTTGTGTGGCGTATTTGGTAATGGGTTTAAACATGCTTACCAAATCGACCACCTGATGCGACTCTTTGTGCATTCGCGTGGTGGCGGCTTGGCCAGCAATGGCCACCAAAGGGGCGTTGTCCATATTGGCATCGGCCACACCGGTGACTAAATTGGTGGCACCAGGGCCAAGGGTCGATAAACACACGCCCGATTTACCAGTTAAACGTCCGTACACATCCGCCATGTACGCCGCACCCTGTTCGTGGCGTGTGGTTATGAAGCGAATATTTGAGTCGAGCAGAGCGTCCATAATATCCAGGTTTTCTTCACCGGGAATGCCAAAAATAAACTCAACATTTTCGTTTTCTAAACAGTGAACAAACAGTTTTGCGGCCTTCATAGAACTCTCATATTTAATACGTAAAAATGGTAAAACTCATAATCAAAGATTCTCTTTAAAATGTCAAAGAGAATTGACCAGGCCTGGTTATAAAAAAAGAGCCAAGGGGCTCCTTCTTTATAACACGTTACTTTGGATTTATGTTAAATCACGGCATTACTGTAAGGTCAGTTGATTAACGACATTCCACATAGCCGCTTTATTGCCAGCCATAGGAACATCGGTTAGGTATTTGCCGTTTACAATCACCGCAGGCACGCCTTCTACGCCGTAAGCGGCGGTAAGTTGTTGGGCTTTGCGAACGTGTTGATCGACTTTAAACCCTTTAAATGTGGCGGTAAAATCTTCTGGTTTTACCCCAAACTGAGTAAAAAACTGTGCAATGGTTTCTACGCTGTACAGGTCTTTTTTATCGCGATGCAGAGCATCAAAAAACGCACCGTGTGCTTGGTCTAAAACCCCTAATTCTTTGGCGGTGTAAAACACTTTAGCCATAAAAATCCAGTTGGGGTTGTTAAACACCACGGGCATTAACTCAAACTCCACATCGGCCGGTTTGGTTTTTAACCACTCTTTAACGCTGGGTTCTAGGTGGTAGCAGTGCGGGCAAGTATACCCAAACACTTCAACCACTTTTTTGCTGTGGGGCGCAATAGACTGCGGCTGTGGAATTTTTTTGTATTCCACACCGTTGGCCAATTCAGCCGGTTTTTCGGCGGCGTGTGCGCCTGCCGAAAACAGTAATAATCCGCCTAAAACGCCAGTGGCTAAGGTGTTCAATAATTTTCTGCGTAACATTTAAACATCCTCTGTTTAAAACTTAAATTACAACTCGCCGTATGAGTGTAAGCCTGATAAGAACATATTTACCCCTAAGAATGCAAAGGTGGTAATGAGCAAGCCAATAAACGCCCACCACGCCATTGGCGTACCGCGCCAACCCTTAGACATACGAATGTGCAACCAAGCGGCGTAGTTAAGCCATACGATTAAAGCCCAGGTCTCTTTTGGATCCCAAGACCAGTAACCGCCCCACGCTTCGGCCGCCCACATGGCGCCTAACACCGTGGCAATGGTAAAAAAGGCAAATCCAAGCGCGATGGTTTTGTACATTAAATCGTCCATCAGCTCTAACGATGGCATCTTTGTCGCAAACACGCTGTTTGGGTTGGTTCTTAACGCTTTGTCGGTAATAAGGTAGGCAACACCAATCATGGCAGCGATCGAAAACGCACCGTAACCCACAAAGTTGGCGGGGACGTGAATTTTCATCCAGTAACTTTTTAGCGCCGGCACTAAAGGCTGAATAACGTGCGCGCCTTTGTCAAAGGTATACCACAATAAAAACGCCACAGCGGCACTTATAACCAACATAACAAACCCACCCAAAGCGCGAGTTTTGTAGCGTTGCTCATAATACAGGTACATAAGTGCGGTCATAACCACAAATAAAATAAACACTTCGTACAAGCTGCTCACAGGAATATGACCGTAATCAAAGTTGATTAGGTACGATTCGCGCCAGCGAACCATCATGCCCACTAAACCAAAGGTAGAACCCGACCAGACCATAAAGGTAGCGGTTTTATATGCAAAGTCCGATTTAGTGTACAAGGCAAAAAAGTAGGTTACGGTGGCCAGCACAAACAATGCGCTCATCCACATAATGGCCGATTGACTGGAAATTAAAAACTTCAAGAAAAAGGCTTGTTCATTGGCAGTAATGAGATCGCCGTTGTTTTGGTACGTCCACAAAGCCAGCAACGTCATGGCGGTAGTCACCACTGTAACGGTTTGGATACTTGGCCAAAAACGTCCTAAGGCAATTAAGCTTAACGCCGTACCAATCAATATACCTTCTTCGTACACATCCATTAAATGGCCGTATTGCAAGTGGGCAAAATAACTGCCCACTATGACAAATACCGCCCATGCCAAATCACGCAGTGCAAAAGGCTTTTTATCGGCACTTTTAAACTCGTTAATGTAACTGTCTGTTTGCATTTTTTATAACCCCGTTTTAGACGATTAATATTTTTGTTTTATGGTTTTTAAAGTGTTCTTTTTTAAAACGTTAAAGCGTTTTTTGTTTAAATTCTTGAATCTGTTTTACCAGTTCTTCAAATTCTTTAGTGGTTTCTGGTAGATTTCGGTTGTCTTTAGCGGCCATGGTTAGCTCAGTTTTTAGGTCGTCTTTATCGTTTTGTTCTTCGCTGACACCGCTCTGTGTATTGATGGGTTGAATATAAATCCAGACACGACGCTGACGAAGGTAAAACAAAAAGAAGACTCCGATTATAAGCATTGCACTGCCAAAATAAACGACATCTTTTCCAGGGGATTTGGTAATTTGTAATCCGGTGGCTTGTATTTCGGTAAATCCAGTCATTTCAAAGTACATTGGCGGGCCATATTTACCCAGTCCGGCAATGGTGTTTAGCGCGTCTTCAAACCAGGCCTGGTCAGCGGGTAATACTTCAGCCTGATGGTCAGCAATGCGTCCTTCTTGCTTTAATGTATGCAAGTATAAAGTTTGTAATGCAAAAGTGGTTTGACCAAAATAATACTCAGCCACTTTTTCACGATCTTTCTCGGGCACATTCGCTTCTACAAACGCGGTAATGCCAGCAAAACCTTTTTGACGATACAACACCAATAATTGCTCAAGCAGTTTGGTTTGCATGTCATAAGATTGTACTGTCATGTCCTCAGCTTTAGGGTACATAGTTTTAAAAATAGTCACCGCTTTTTGTGGGTTGTTTAACAAGGATAAGTAGTTGAAAAAACGGTCTTTTTTGTTATTTGCATCAGCCGGAATAAATAAATATCTAAACGGATCTGCTTGCGTTTCACGCATACCGGTCATAAAAAACTTACGACCTTCTTGTTCGCTTGGCATCATGTAGTTTTCGTATTCCCAGGCTTTGCCCTGCTCATTACGAACTTTAAAAATAATGCTTGGTCCATTGTTATGTACTTTTTTACCCGTGGCGGCCAACTCTTCTTCGGTGGTGGGGACAATGTTAAACATTTTAAAGTCGTTAAATTCGGCTTTAAAGGTGCCCATTGGGGTTTTTAACGGCTCTATTTTATTCACGGTTGTTTCAAGCGCCAAAGGGTTAATTTCTGGCGATAACAAGGGGTGTACATTTACCTTTAGTTTGGTTCCACCATCACCAAATGACGACTGATAAATGGCGTAATTTTTATAATACAGTGGATGGTTTACTGCAATAGTGGCTTTAATTGGTTCGTCCAGTTCAGGATCCACTAAGATCAAATCGCTTTCAAACGATTTAGGCATGCCCGTATCATAGTACTCGATTCTAAAATCTGTATTGGTCACAGTAAAAGGCAGTTTCTGCACTAAATAACCATTTTCGTAAGGTAAAAATAGTACGTCGGTTTTGTCACCTTCGGGTACGTTTACCGAGCCTCTAAACGACATGTTTTCAGGGCCTAACCACGAATTTTGATCTACGTCGCTTAAGCTAACGGTGCGGGTTTCTGCTTTTAATGTGCCAGTGAGCTCGCGGTATTTAAGCAATAAATTACTGTCTAACAACGCACCTATACAAATGACAATAATTGAAATGTGGGTAAATAAATACCCCAAACGATTCCATTGACCTTTCATGCCGGCCACCATTACCCCACCGTCATCTCGCGTATGTATCTTGGTTTTATAGCCTTTATAGGTTAACAAGGCTTTAGCGTGGTTTTGTTGCTCTTCAAAAGAGTTGGTGGTTGCAAACGAGGCGTGATTGGGTTGATATTGCAATGCGGTACGTGACAGTTTTTCGCTAAATTGCTTCATGTCCTTCATAAAGCCAGGGGCGTTTCGACTCACGCACACGCTGGTGGACAGCAATAAAAACACCAAAACCAATACAAACCAGGCGGCACCATAAACGTGAAACAAGCCTAAACTGTTAAAGACTTGTGTCCAAAATGGACCAAATTTAATAATGTAGTCTTGAAACGATTGATTTTGTTGCAGTACCGTACCAATGACCGATGCAATTGACAGCATCATCAGCAAGGTTACGGCTAAATTCATAGAGCCTAAAAAGTTCATTAATGCGCTGGGTTTTTTGGCAACTTTTACAGCAGAAGTTGGGGGAAGCGTTTGTTCAGTCATGATCACTTTTCAATTAGGCAATTAAGGATTTACCGTAGTTTAAAATAAATATTAGTCAAAATGTATTTACGATGCATCTAGGTAACATTCGCTAATATCCCGCTTATTTCAAGGGTTTTGTAAGGATAAATTCGTTAAAAAATAGGATAAAGTATATACTTATACAAACCATTGATAAAGTATTAAAGTCCAAACTATGCAACATCCGCTCTACCAACAAGCTACCTACTTAAAAAGTGTGCCAACCATTCACTTATGCCCTGAGCATTTAACGCATGAAGTGGCATTTGCTGGCCGTTCAAACGCCGGAAAATCGAGTGCATTAAACGTAATTACTTCGCAAAAAAGTTTGGCGCGCACCAGTAAAACGCCCGGACGAACCCAACTCATTAACTTTTTTACCGTAGACGACACTCGAGCTGTGGTGGATTTGCCTGGTTACGGTTACGCCAAAGTAAACATTAACGTTAAAAAAGCCTGGGAAGCCGGTCTGTCTGAATACATTCAAAAAAGACAAACCTTAAAAGGTTTAATTTTGTTAATGGATTGTCGCATGCCGCCCACCGACATTGACTTAACCATGCTCAACTGGACGCAAGGCTTAGAAATGCCGGTTCACGTGCTCCTTACTAAGTCGGATAAACTTAAAAAAGGTCCGGCCAAACAGAGTTTGCTTAATGTGCAAAAACTGCTTAAAGAGCACTATCCGCACGCCAGCGCCCAGTTGTTTTCGTCGTTAAAGCGTGAAGGTTTAGAGCAAGTGTGGAAAAAACTCGATGAGTGGATGGAATATCAGCGTCCACCTAAAGAGGTGTTTGTGCCCGAACCTGCTAAAAAAGACCCCAAAGCCAAACGTAATCCTAAATTTGCAGCACAGGCAGCGCAAGACGCGTTATCAACCCCTTTGCAGCAGAACTTAGACTGATTGAGTTAATCCACAGCAAACGTAAACTTAGTAAACGTAAATTCGTTAATTATTTTGCCTAACAAACTTAATAAACTTAATAAACTAAGCAGAGTGTAAATACCGCATTAACACTCTGTTTAGTTCGTTCATTTCGATGGGTTTTGCCAATACATCACTAAATTCTTCAGCCAAATAGCGCTCACGGTCACCCTTTAAGGCATTGGCGGTTAAGGCGATAATCGGGGTTGCCTGTTGCAAGCTTTCTGTTTGATACGCTCTAATAAGCTCACACGCTTGCTCACCACCCATAATGGGCATGTTTATGTCCATAAAAATTAAATCGTATTGAGTTGCGGCCTGCTTAACTTTATCAACGGCTTGTTGGCCATTTTCGGCCACGTCTGGAACCAGCTTCAATTTGCTTAAAATGGCCTGCATCAGCATTTGATTTACTTTATTGTCTTCTACCAATAAAATTTGTTTACCCGCGTAATGGCTTTGTAATTTGGTGTGTTCAACAGCGCTTAAACGTTGGGTGCTTTTACCTGGGGTTTGAGTCACCTTAGCGTGCCAGCTAAAAGAGAAGCAACTGCCTTTATTAAGCTCACTTTCTATTTTAAGCTCACCACCGTGCAGAGCAATTAAGCGCTTGCTAATGGCTAACCCTAGCCCTGTTCCACCGTATTCTCGGGAGGTAGACGAGTCTGCTTGAATAAACGGCTCACCAATAAACGCTAGTTTTTGTTGAGCAATGCCAATTCCGGTATCTTCTACTGCTATCTTTAACCAGGCCTGGTCATCTTTAAGTTCTAAACAACTTAAGGTAAAAGTAATTTTGCCATGATGAGTGAATTTAACGGCATTGCTGATTAAGTTACTCACAATTTGCTTAAGTCGTAACGCATCGCCTAATAGATAAGCAGGTAAGCTGTTAAGGGTTTTAAATTCAATGTAACTGTCATTTTCTTGGGCTTTAGACTGAAACAACTCAACCAGCATTGAAAACGTGTCAATTAAATGAAAGGTTTGCTCATCTAGTGCCAACTTACCGGCATCCATTTTAGAAAAGTCTAGAACCTCATTGATAATGCCTAACAACGAATCGGAGCTGTGCTCTACTATTTTTAAATAATGTTGTTGTTGTTCATCCAGTAAGGTCGATTTAAGCTGATTTAAAAAACCAATAATACCGTTAAGTGGGGTACGAATTTCGTGTGACATATTGGCCAAAAAAAGATCGCGAGCCGCTTGAGCTCTTTCTAAGTCCATTAATGTGGTTTGGAGTTTTTTCTCTTGCTCAACTAACTGTTTATTGGCGTGGCATGACTGAATAGAGGTGGCTAATTTATCGCACACCGCACCTAAATCTTTTAAAAAAATTTGATCCAAAGGTTCTAAACAAACCAGCGTGAGCCAGCCTTGATTTTTAAGCATAAAAACATATTGATAACGGTTTTGTGCATCACAAAAATGGCTTATATAGCCACTTTCTAGTTTTTTGAAGGTGCTTTTTTAAGTAAAAAATCAGCTGTAAGCCTCTGTAAGTTTTGTTGATATTCGGGGGTTAAACCTCTGCGCGGAATGGCCAGTAGGGCATTATGTTGCGGGTCAACAACGGCTATCATGACACCGTCAAGTTTGCGTAAAATTACTTTTAAAGAGTCTTTAAGCAATTCGTTAAGGTCTAATGTATTGCCAATGACCATCGCCATTTCATACAAAATGTGTACCCGTGAGATGGTTTTAAAATACATACAATAACCTACTGCTTAAACAACATTAAAAAACGGCAACCACGGTGGTTTTATTATAAAACTCTAAGTAACCTCCACCAGAGTTTGCAATTTCACCCAACGCCAATGCGCCAAACTGGGTTAACGGAGTAGGGCTTTGTTGAGCGGTTGCTAAGGCAATGGCCTCTAATTCTTGTGAAAAGTTTTTTTGTAAAAATAACGCTCTAGAAATGCAATCTATCAATAAAATACCCTGCGGAGGTTGTTCGGCCGGCATTTCAAACGCCAGTTGTGCCGTGTTGGCTGCGGCCGCAATTAATTGTTCGGGCAGTGCTGATAAAATATCAATAAAATCGTTTAACGCTAATTCACCCACACAAATTAACGCCCCGCACTCAGTAACGGCAATAGGGTCTCTTACCACTTTTTCACTGCACCGTTTGTTTATACCAAAAGGAAACGCTTGTGCCACTTCAAAAAAGTTTTCTTTTAAAATCGGTGTAGCCGAATATCGGTTAACCACTTCTTGATAAACTTCAAACGCGTTTCGATGGTCTATTTTATAAATTATATTTTTATCTACTCGTGTGATTTGGTGATCGCTGTCAATGGTGCTCCAACCATGACCCACGCCAACACGGCTGGAGGCTTGCAAAAATCCAACCAGGGCAACGTCTGCAAACATGCCATCATTACTAAATAAGCATGGTTTTTGCACAAAACTTAACGAACCCGCGCCCCCGCCAACAAAATTAGATTCAGCGCCTAGCACATCAAATAATCCGTCAACGACACCCGAAATGCATTTGGCCAGACCATCGACCAAAACCAAGACGGTATGTGGGGTTTCTACCCCTAAAAAAGCGTGCTCTATTTGATCGGCAAAAGGGGTGTTCTTATCGCTTAAGCCCTCAAAGCGTTCTACATTTAAGGCGTAAGGTAATCCTACCAACAAGCAACCAGTTTTATACGCTTGAGTTTGATAAATAATTTGAGGAAACACGCCCCCCATTAATGGCTTAGAAAAATTTTGCAATACGGTATTTATTTGGGGAAGGGGATAGTCATTTTTATCACAACTAAAAATAAGAACGCTTAACACAGTTGGATCAGATTCGAGCTGCGCTAAGCCATGTTTAAAAGTAGCCAAATCATGGGTAGGTGAAAAATAATATTGCATAAAATACTCTTAGAGTTTTTAAAAGGGTTTTAACAAGGCTTCTGTAACGATTAGAAACGATATGAACGATTTGCCTATACCATTTTTAAAACGACTACATTGAAAGGCCGCCACTAAGCAGCATGACAACTTTCTAGAAACGCCATTAAATGATTAACCGGCATGGCTTTATTGCATAAGTAACCCTGCCCGTAATTGCACCCCAAACCCGTAAGAATATCGAGCTGTTCTTGCGTTTCAATGCCTTCTGCAACCGTAGGCAACCCTAGACTTTTGGCCATTTGGGTGATGGTGCTTAAAATGGCCATGTCAGCATGACTGTTGGTCCAGTTACTAATAAACGATCGGTCAATTTTAATCTCATCAATGGTCAGTGTTTTTAAATACTGCAAAGATGAATAACCGGTGCCAAAATCATCTAATGAAATTTTAATGCCTTTTTCGCGTAAATAATTAATTTTGTCTTTAACGGCCGCAAGATTATTAATTAATTTTGATTCTATAATTTCTAATGTTAAAAGGATATGTCGTGTAAATCTTTAAAAAAATCACTAAAGTCAATCTGCTCTAAACTCATAATAGACAAATTAACCGATATGTTTTTTGGGGCAATTCCTAACGCTTCAAGGGCTGTAAAGTCTTTTAAAGCGCGGCGTAAAACGTATTTATCCACCTCTAAAATCTGACCGGTCGACTCGGCTACTTTAATAATAAGTTCTGGATTAACAAACCCTTGTTGTGGATGTTGCCAGCGTAATAAAGCTTCGATACCAGATATTTTTTTACACCCGGCATCAATAAAAAACTGGGGTTGATAATATACTTCTAATTGGCCAAGCTCTAATGCGCTAAACAATCCTTGGCCAATAATAAATTTTTCAGTTGTTGACTCAAGCAAGGTGTCTTCATAAAAACTCCAACTGCCACGTTTATAACGTTTGGCATTGTGCATGGCCACATTGGCTCTTTTAATAAACGTTTCTGAACTATCTTCCCATCCACCCGCTAATACATCAAGGTGGTTACATACATCAAGGCCATAACACGCACTGGTTTTAAAGGTTTGACCGTTAACAATTATGGGCTGGGCTAATTGTTGCTGAAGATGTGCGACTTTTTCAGTTAATGCATGACGGTTTGCAACGTTAGGCACAAACAAAACAAATTCATCACTGCCCAACGCAAAGAGTAGCTCTGAATCACTAATATTTGAATGTAGTCTAAGGGCAATGGCTCTTAACAAACTGTCCCCGATACTGTGGCCAAAAATGTCATTAACACTTTTAAATCCATCCATATCAAAACAGACCAACCCATGTAAGCAACCTGGCTTGGCATTTTTTGCTCGCTGATTAAGGGTTTTTAATAAAACAGTACGGTTGGGTAATCCGGTAATTAAGTCAGTGTCGATCATTTGTAATGCAAAATCGTTAGATAATTTTTCATTGGTAACGTCCCAACAACAACCCACTAAAAAAGCACGTTCGTTGGCATAAAACACCTCTCCAAAGGTTTTATAGTATCTAACGCCTTTGATAGGGTGTTGTTGACTAAACGCCAACTCAAACGTATTTTCTTGCAAGCAAGTCTCTATTGCCAACTTTAACGATATAGTTTCGGTAATAACGGACTGCCAATCGTCTATGTCATGCGTTAATCGTTGAGAAAAAACGCCAAAGTTTTGAATCATCGCAGTATCAAGCTCAAGAGTTTGGTCGGTGTAATCGTATACAAACGTACCCACACCGGCCATTGAGCCCATCATTTTAAGCTTAATAGCTCCAAAGTCTAACAGTTCATCAAAGGCCAAGCTCATCCAACATTACCTGTTTTTTTACTTATAAAATTCGCATTATCATAGCCAGATAATAGTTCAAATTCAATAGTTTATTTAAATAATTCTTTTTGTTCGTATTTTATAAGAGGAAAAAATGGTCTAAAAAGGATGGGTATTTGGTGTTGTGTATCAAAGCCGTGTGGCTTTGCGGCCTATGTGAAATTAAGCCAAATTTGAGGTTAACCAGGCCTGGTATGTTGCTTAGTCTTTTTAAACTACTTAAAATTTTCAATAAAACCGGGCAACAACAGGCCTTGTGCGTCTACTACAATTAAGTTTAAGTTTTTAAGTTTGGCTAAATCGCGTGATTGAGTTTTTTCGGTGAGTTTGGCGTACAGGGCGTTGTACCACGGTTGTTTTTTTAACTGTGCCAAGCTTAAACCTGCGCCATTGTGCAATACGGCGTTAACAATGGCGTATTGTCGGGGACGAATCACTTTATCGTCTTGTAAGTTTTTAAGTTTGGCCTCAAACAACACAATGTGAATTAATCGATTAACGCGATCGTGCAAGTGGTTAATGGTTTCTAATAAGCCGTCTAAAAAAAATGCAACAAATTCATGATTGGCAAATTCGTGTTTTTTATCGGCGGCTTTGCGGCACGCGTTAAACAGCGCAAAGTAGTGGTGAATGTGTTTTAAGTAAAAGTTGGCCTGCGCAAACGGCGCATAACGAAAGCCGTCGGCGTATAAAATTCCCGCTTCTAACACGCGGCCAACCCGGCCGTTACCGTCCCAAAAAGGGTGAATCAGTTCAAAATAGAGATGCACCAACGGCGCACGAATTAACGCTGGCAAACCGGCTTGGGCTAATTGTTGATTCCAGTTTAATAAGCCTTCGAGCAAGAGCTTAATGTCTTTACCCAGTTGTGGTGGTTTGTAAACCCCGCCGTGTTCGGAGTTGCCTACCTGAGTTAAGGTGCCTTTTGGATTGTCTCTTAGTACACCTGGGGCAGAGTGCTCATGGTCGGTTGGTAGGCCGTTGTAAACCTGTTGGTGAATGCGCAGCACGTCGTTTAAAGTGGGTTGCCAATGGGGTTGCGAGGCAATTTGACGGACAAAATCGTAGGCATTTTTAATGTTAATAACGCGTTTTTGTTGAGTGGTCTGAACGTCTTTGGGCGACAACGCCAAAGCGTGTTCGGTTTCATTTTCGGACAGTTCGCCGCCTTCAATGGTGTTGGTGCCAAACACCGAGCTTACCACCACCTCTTTTTCAAGATTGTTGGCTACGGTGGCCAGAGGCGAGCTTTGAAAACGGTTTTGGGCGTCAACGATGCGCTGTAAGGTAATTTGAAGCTGAGCATGGTTTAAGCCAAGTTGAAAGGTGAAGATACCCGAACACGTTGTGGTAACGCGTTGGTTTAAAGAGGTGTAATCGGTATAGTCATCCATTAATTTTTCCAAAATGTTTGTAAAAATGTCCGCCAAAATGTCTTCTTCATAAAGCATTTTTTTGTTTATTATTCAATACTTTATATTTTTAAACTTTATTAAATGTCTTTAAAAATGTCCGTTTAAAAACTACCAGGCCTGGTCATTCAACGTGACTTAAAGTTAATGCGCCTCATCCCAGTTTTTTCCCTGGCCGATTTCGACAATCAGCGGTACGTTTAGGGTTAAGGCCGATTCCATAAGTTCTTTAATGTGCGGTTTTACCGCGTCTACTTGGTGTTCGGCCACTTCAAACACCAATTCATCGTGTACTTGCATGAGCATGGTGATGTCAAATTCTGCGCGATTCAGCCAAGGTTCAATTTGAATCATCGCCAATTTAATAATGTCGGCGGCGGTGCCTTGCATGGGCGCGTTAATGGCGGTGCGTTCGGCGTACTGTCTTAGCTGACCGTTGCGCGCGTTAATGTCGGGTAAATACAGGCGGCGACCCATTAGAGTTTCAACATAGCCTACACTTTTGGCGGCCGATTTGGTGTTTTCCATGTACGCCAATACGCCGGGGTAACGGGCAAAATACAAATCAATATACTCTTGCGCCAAGCCGCGCGATACGCCTAATTGATTGGCTAAACCAAACGCCGACATGCCGTAAATTAACCCAAAGTTAACCGCTTTGGCACTGCGACGTTGTTCGGTGGTGACTGCGTCTAAGGGAACACCAAAAATTTCGGCGGCGGTGGCGCGGTGAATGTCTTGGGCGTGTGAAAACGCATTGACCAGGCCTGGGTCGTTTGACAAGTGCGCCATAATGCGCAGTTCAATTTGCGAATAATCGGCGGCGACCAGCACATAACCAGGCCTGGCAATAAACGCTTGGCGTATGCGTCGCCCTTCGGCCGAGCGAATGGGGATGTTTTGTAGGTTGGGTTCGGTGGACGAGAGCCGTCCAGTGGACGTGACCGCTTGTTGATAGCTGGTATGAACGCGCCCCGTATTGGGGTCAATTTGTTTGGGCAGTGAGTCAGTGTAGGTTGATTTAAGTTTGGCCAAACTGCGGTATTCTAAAATAAGGGTGGGCATTTCATGGCCGCGCTCGGCCAGTTCGGCCAGCACGGGTTCGGCGGTAGACGCTTGACCTTTGGGGGTTTTTTTAAGAATGGGCAGTTGCAGGTTTTCAAACAAAATCACTTGCAGTTGTTTGGACGAGTTTAAATTAAACACCTGGCCGGCAATCAGGTGCGCTTGTTGTTCTAATTGGGTCAGTTTGTGGCTGAGCTCAACGCTTTGTTTGGCCAGCATGTCGGTGTCCAGCAACACGCCGTTGCGTTCCATGTGCGCCAAAATGGGCATTAATGGCATTTCAATGTCGCTAAACACGCTTTGTAAGCTGGGTTGTGCGCTTAATTGTGGCCAAAGTGTTTGATGTAGGCGCAAGGTAATGTCGGCGTCTTCGGCGGCGTAGGCGGCGGCTGTGGCGATGTCAATCTGATTAAACGTGACTTGTTTAACGCCTTTACCAGCGATTTCGTCAAAATGAATAGTGCGATGGTTTAAATATTTTAGCGCCAAATCGTCCATGTTGTGCCGTGTGGCGACGCTGTTTAGGCAATACGATTCAAGCATGGTGTCAAAGCGCATGCCTTGTAAATCAATGCCATGGTTTTGCAAAACATGCCAGTCGTATTTAAGATTTTGACCGCATTTGGCGTGCGCTGGGCTTTCTAAAATGGGTTTTAGGGCGTTTAACACTTCGGTTAAGTCTAATTGGGGTGGGGCATCGGGGTAATCGTGCGCCAGGGGAATATAGCAGGCCTGGTTACCGTCTTGCGTGGGGTGTTTAACCGCCAAACAAATGCCAACAATCTTGGCCTGCAAGGTGTTAAGCGAGGTGGTTTCGGTGTCCAGGGCAAACAGGTCGGCGGCGCGAATGCGCTCTAACCAGACCGCCAGTTGTGCGGCGCTTAATATGGTTTCGTAAGGTTCGGTGCGTTCGGCGGCGTGGGTGGGTTGAGAAGCGTGCAAGGGTTGAGAGGGCAGAGAAGCATACTCAGCAGACAAGGCGGGTAACGCCCCAGCGGATTTTTTTTGCACCGTTTGGCTGTGGGCTTTTACGCCATTGTTTTTGGTAAATGGCGCATGGCCGGCCAATACCTGGTTGAGCCAGGTTTTTAAATCGTATTGCGCAAACAGCTCGGCCAAGCGCGTCATGTTGGGCGGTTGGCGGGTAATGTCGTGCAAATGCACGGGCAAATCGCAATCGGTTTTAATGGTGGTCAGTTGGCGCGATAACGCTAATTGGTCTAAATTATTGCGTAAATTTTCGCCAATTTTTCCGCCAATCATCGAGGCGTTTTCAACCAAGCGGTCAATGTTTTGAAACGAGTTAAGCCATTTGGCGGCGGTTTTAGGCCCGCAATTGGGAATGCCTGGAATGTTGTCTGAGGTGTCGCCCACCAGAGCTAAATAGTCAATAATTTGATTGGGGCGCACGCCGTATTTTTGCAACACCGATTCGGGCGTGGCCAAGGTGTCGTTCATGGTGTTAATGAGCGTAATGTGCTCGTTAACCAGTTGCGCCATGTCTTTGTCGCCGGTTGAAATTAAGGTGTCGTGCTGCGCCAAAGTGGCCTGATGCGCCAGCGTGCCCATCACATCGTCGGCTTCTACGCCGTCTATAATTAGCAGTGGCAACCCCAAGGCTTGCACAATTTGATGAATCGGCTCAATTTGACTGCGCAGTTCGTCGGGCATGGGCGGGCGGTGCGCTTTGTAGTCGGCGTACAGGTCGTGTCTAAAGTTTTTGCCTTTCGCGTCAAACACCACCGCCATTTTTTCAGGCTGATACTGCTCTAACAATTTACCCAACATATTAATGACCCCAAAAATTGCCCCAGTGGCTTGCCCTTGGCTATTGGTCAGCGGCGGCATAGCGTGAAACGCTCTAAACAGATACGACGAGCCATCCACCAAAATAAAAGGGCTGTTGGGGTTGGTAATAAGGTGTAAATTGGAATCCGTCATTTGTTGGCCTGTTATGGTAAAATTTGTGGCTTTATTTTACTCAAAAACCCACCGACTATTTCACCCCATTTAAGAGACTTTACGCTATGTCAGTCTATACTGTTGTTGATGAAACCCAATTAATCGCCTTTTTAAGCGATTACACCGTGGGCACGTTGCATTCGTTTGAAGGCATTAGCGCAGGCATTGAAAACACCAATTACTTTGTTAACACCCAAAAAGACGGCCAAATACAGCGTTTTGTGTTGACCATTTTTGAGCACCACAGCTTTGCCGAACTGCCCTATTTTTTAGACATTATGGCGTTTATGGCCGAGCATCAAATCCCGACCGCGCACCCAATTGCCAATCAACAAGGCGAGTATTTGCAAGCGCTGTATGGTAAACCGGCCGCTTTGGTAGAACGGTTGCAGGGTCAGGGCGTTGAACAACCGTCGGTGGTGCAGTGTGGCGTGATGGGCGAGCAGTTGGCGCGGTTTCACAACGCTGGGCAAGGCTATCAAGCCCAGCGCCACAACGACCGAGATTTAGAGTGGATGGACGCAACGTTTGAGCTGATTACGCCGTTTTTACCGCAAGACGAGGTGGAATTGATTGCCACCGAATTGGCATTTCAGGCCGATATTTGTTGGGAGACCTTGCCTCAAGGCGTGATTCACGCCGATCTGTTTTGCGATAACGCATTATTTGATGGAGACCAATTGTCGGGCATTATTGATCTGTATTACGCCTGCAACGCGGCGCTGTTGTACGACTTGGCGGTGATGGTCAACGACTGGTGTCGAATCAATTCATCCAATCCGGCCGACATTGAATTTGATGAGCAAAAACAGACGCACATGCTTAACGCGTACCAAGCTCAACGCTCACTCAGTCCGGCAGAGCACCAGGCCTGGTCGGCCGCATTGCGCATGGCGGCGTTGCGCTTTTTCTTGTCACGCTTAAAAGACAAACACATGCCGCGCGAAGGTGAGATGACGCAAATAAAAGACCCTAATGTGTTTAAAGCGGTGTTGTTATTGCGTCGTCAAGGGTCGGCGGTTTAATCGCTTACACCGTATTTACGCGATTTGCCACACCAACAGCCGATTGTTTTGCGGCATGGCGTGGTCTTGGCAAAGCGTTAAGCCAGCGTGCTGCGCTAATTGGTTGCACCATTCAAAGTCTTTAATGCCGCTGTGCGGATTGCGCTCTTTTAACCATGCGTCAAACGCGGCGTTGCTGGGGCTGGTAAATTGGTTGTGTTGGTTAAACGGCCCGTAAATAAGCACTTTGGCTTTTGGGCTTAAAGCCAATGGCAGGTGTTTAAAAAACTGCTCTACCGCGTGGTGGTCCATAATGTGAAAACTGTTGGCGCTGTACACGGCATCAAAACGGCCGCTTGGCCAAGGGGTTTGCGTTACGTCTAAGACCAATGGTGGTTTTACATTGGGTAAATTGGCGTGCATTAACCACTGTTTAATTCCAGCGTGATGAGCGATTAAATCAGATGTTTGCCAGGTAAGATGCGGTAAATGTTGCGCAAAATACACGGCATGCTGTCCTGTTCCCGAACCAATTTCTAACACCGATTGTGCCTGCGTCAGCAGGGGTGCAATGTGCTCTAAAATAACCTGTTTGTTTTCATCGCACGATGCACTGTACGGTTTTTGCTGGGTCATACGGTTGCATTCTCACATTAAAATCGAGTCGGATTGTTGAGTTGGATCATAGCTTCATTGAGTTTTTGTTTTAAATAATGGCCGTAAAAATCGTACGCACCCGAAAACAGCGGAGTGGTTAAAAACTCGCCTTGCGCATCTAAAAACACCATGGCCGGCAAACTGGTCACGTTAAACAAGGTTTGGTATTCGGCGTTGGGCAGGGGTTGAGCGTAAAAATCGATTATCTCACCTGGGGTGTTCACCTCAAGTTCTCTAAAAATAACCTTATCATCAAACTCACCGCTGGCCAGCAGCGGGTAAATGGCTTGCTCTTTTAACGCCAAACCCGATTTAACCCCTTTGTGTACCAATAACACGGCAATGGGTAAATTATGAGTTTTGGCACTGCGCGCGTCGGCGTAAAAGTTGCTGGCCAAAGGCATGTCGGTGGCCGCATTAACCGCCAGAAACGGCCACAACAGCATACTAAAAAACAAACTGTTTGCGGCTAATTTAGCCTTTTTAATCAACATGGTAAGACCCTTTAAAGCACGATAATAATCTTTAATTTAAGTTGACCAGGCCTGGTCAACTTAAGGCAACTTAAGTTTGCTTATTGGCCTTTATTAAACGCCACAATGGCCATTAGTTCGGCGTATTGTTGTGGGGTTAAGATGGCTTTTAACCCAAATACGCATTCTATGGTGAGTTGCATGCGTTTTTTGTCTATTTCACCCAGTTCGTCAATCAGCTTTAAACTGGTGGCTTGCTGGCCGTCTTTGCCCAGGGTTTCTTCTTGCAGTTGGGTTTTTAGGTTGTGGTATTGGGCGTTAATGTATTCAACTTGCGAAAAATTGGTGCGCGCAATTTGGCGCACTTGGGTGATTTGTTCTGGCGTTAACTCAAGGGTGTCTAAATTATCGATGACCACGGGCATTAACACCGCCACGGGTGAGGATGGTTTAAAGTCTTGAGCCGCTTGAGCATGGGCTAAGTTGGACTGCAGAGCCAAGCTACTTAGAAGGGTGACGCTCAATAGGCAAGTCTTTAGTTTTCTGATGCGTACAAGGGAATTTAACATGGCGGTTCTCCTAGTTTTGTTTTGCAACACGAATCGTTAACGGGTAAAAGTTTTGTTAAGTATGACTTAATTTAAGTCCGATAATGCCGGCAATAATTAATAACACGCTGATGATTCGTCCGGCGGAAATGGGTTCGGCCAGCATAATGATACCAAAAATGACTGTACCCACCGCGCCCACACCCACCCAAATGGCGTAAGCGGTGCTGGCCGGCAGGCTTTTCATGGCAAGGCTGAGCAGCCACACGCTTAACACCATAGCCACCAGCGTTCCCAGGGTCGGCCAAAGCCGCGTAAAGCCTTCGGTGTATTTTAAGCCCACCGCCCAAACCACTTCAAACAGACCCGCTAAGATTAAAATAGCCCAAGCCATCGCTTAACCCGCCGTGCCAAACAGTAAACCCACATAAGTGGTTAAGCCCATCGCCAAACTTCCCCACACAAACATTCTTAACGCCCCTTTGCCCATTGGCGCACCACCGGTTTTGGCGGCCAATGCCCCCAAAGCGGCCAGCAATACCAGCGAACTGGCGGCAATGATGATGCCTAAGTTTTGCATGGGCAAAATCGCCACCAAGCCCACAGGAACCGATGCCCCAGCCACAAACGATGCCGCCGACGCCAACGCCGCTTGCAACGGTTTAGCGCTGTGGGTTTCGGTTAAGCCCAGCTCGTCACGGGCGTGTGCGCCAAGGGCGTCGTGTTGCATCAGTTCGATGGCGACTTGTTGTGCAGTCGCGGGGCTGACGCCGCGTTGTTGGTAAATTAAGGCTAATTCGGCCGTTTCGGTTTCCCAGTCGTCTTCTAACGCCTTTTTTTCAATGGCCAAATCGGCTTTTTCGGTGTCGGATTGCGAGCTGACCGACACGTATTCGCCTGCCGCCATAGACAGTGCACCGGCCACCAATGCCGCCACCGCCACCAGCAAAACGTGCTCTTTAGACGCGCCAGCGGCCAGCACGCCCACCAACAAACTCACCACCGAAATAATGCCGTCGTTGGCGCCTAATACGGCCGCACGCAACCAACCCATGCGGTGGCTAAAGTGGGCGGTGGTTAGGTGTTGGTCGTGCATTTCTGGGGTGTAATGGGGCATAACGTACTCCAAAATAGATTGTTTATAATTGACCAGGCCTGGCAGGCCTGGTTAAAGTCCTGTGCTCTGGCATCTAAACCAACCGGCGACGCTGGTTCTGGGTTGTTGGGTGGGCAAGACTTCGTGTGGAATTTGTTCGCTCATAAATAAAACTAACGTGCCCATTTGCGGCGTCACAGTGGCCAATGTTTGAGTGGAATCTTCATTGTAAATCACTAACTCACCGCCCCAGTTAGCTTGCCAATCGGGATTTAAATAGAGCACGGTGGTGACCATGCGGTTGGCACGGCCTCTAAAACTGTCTAGATGTTTTTTATAAAAATCACCGCTGTTGTAGAGCGCAAAATGACTTTCGTATTGGTTTAGCCCCAAATAAAGCGCGCGGTTTAAGGTGGTTTGCAGCTCATGCATATAAGCCAAATAGTCTTGTTGCGCGGGGCTGGTTTGGTCAAGCCATTTAATGTGATCGCGCCGAATGGTTTGATTAATGTGATGCTCGCCACCGCGACCAATCCCGGCGCGTTGCAGTTCGCCTTGCGCTTCAAGCTGAGCCACTTCGTCCAGCAACGCCAAGCATAAGGCATCGGGCAGCGCGTTAGGCCAGACAAACCAACCGTGCTCTACCAACGCGTCCAACATTGCGTCTAAGACGGGTTGCGTGGCGTGATGTAGGGTTTGATTAGACAAAGCGTTTAAAGACATGACAGGGCACTCGTGCAAAGGTCTTTGATTATGCCGTTAAGCGGGCGACTAATCAAATAGTCTTAAGGATTATTGTTAACCAGGCCTGGTGAATTAAAATCACGCATAAATTGGGTCATGTGTTTGGCATTAATGGGGCGTGAATAAAAATAGCCTTGAATGTTGTTGCAGCCGTTTTGCAGTAAAAAATCGCGTTGTTGTGCGGTTTCTACGCCTTCGGCAATCAGTTTAAGTCCCAAACTGGTGGCCATCGCAATAATGGCTTTGGTGATGGCGGCGTCGTCCTCGTCTTGGGGCAAATCGCGCACAAACGACTGGTCTATTTTAAGTTTGGTGACCGGTAAGCGTTTTAAATACGCTAGGGACGAATACCCAGTACCAAAATCGTCAATCGCTAAACTAATCCCCAGTTGGCGTATTTGATTAAGCTGTTCTATGGCGATATCCGGGTTTTTCATTAAGTCACTTTCGGTGACTTCAAGCTCTAGCCAATGGGCTTGGCATTGAGTTTCTGTAAGAGTTTTGGTTAAGCACTTCAAAAAATCAGTTTGTTCGGTTTGCTTGGCCGACAGGTTAAGCGACAATGTTCCTGGGTTAAATCCTTGCGCAACCCATTGAGCAAACTGTTGCATCGCCATGCGCATCACCAAACGGTCGAGCTCCACAATCACGCCGGTCGATTCGGCCAGTGGAATAAATTTGTTGGGAGGCACCAAACCCATAATGGGGTGTTGCCAACGCACCAACGCTTCCATGCCGGTAATGCAGTGGGTGAGCGCGTTGATTTGCGGCTGATAATAGACCACAAATTCTTGGTTTTTGATGGCTTGGCGCAAACTGGCTTGCATGGCGATGTGCTCAAACGCCAGTGTGGTCATATCGGCGGTGTAAAATTGAAAATTGTCACGGCCTTCATCTTTGGCGCGATACATGGCGGCGTCGGCGTATTTTAAAAGTTCTTCGGCCGTTTGTGCGTCTTTGGGGTAAATGCTAATGCCAATGCTACTGGACAAATACAATGAGTGTTCGTCAATTTGAAAAGGTTGCTTGGTGATGTCAAGAATTTTATTGGCCAAAATCGACGCGTCTTGTGGCTGATTAAGCTCTTGCACAATAATCGTAAATTCGTCCCCGCCTAAACGTGCCAAAGTGTCTTCTTCGCCCAGAGCACTTTTTAAGTTTGCAGCCACCATTTTGAGCACTTGGTCGCCAATGTCGTGACCTAACGAATCGTTAATTTGTTTAAATTGATCCAGGTCAATAAACAGCAAGGCAAATTGTTGGGCGTGGCGTTTAGACTTTTGAATAGTTTGTTGTAAACGATCTTGAAACAGTACCCGATTGGGTAAACCGGTTAGCGCATCGTAATGCGCTTGGTAACGTAAAAACTCTTTTTGTTGCAGCAACTGGTTTTCAATAAAGCGGCGCTCAGTAATGTCGTCGTACGTACCTAAGGTGCCAATAATTTGGTTTTGTTCATTTTGCAACGGCACTTTTGAGGTCAGTAAATAAATAGTCTGACCATTTGAAGTGGTCTGCTTTTCTTCAAACTGGAGTTTGGGGTGGCCGGTGTTGATTACCTTTTGGTCATCGTGTCGATAATATTGCGCGTTGGTGTCTGCCCAAGGCATGTCAAAGTCGGTTTTGCCAATAAGCTGGTTTTTGTCGGTGAGTTGCGCGTCTTGTAAAAATAAGTTGTTGGCGCCCAAGTAATGGCCGTTTAGGTCTTTCCAAAATATACGTGTGGGTACGGTGTTAATTATTTTTTCGAGCAAACCATTTTGCGCCATTAAACTGTTTTCGGCCGTTTTAAGCGCGGTGATGTCGGTGTTAAAAATAGCGTAGGCCATGTGGCCTTTGTAGTGAATTTTTTGCAAAGACGATTGCACAAAATAATCACTGCCATTTTTGCGCTTAAGACGACTTTGCAAGGTTATTTTTTGTGGTTTGGGGTGTTCAATCTCGGCGCGACATGCGGGTTTTTTAAGGGTCTTTTGCATATTGGAATCAATGTGCTCTAAGCTTAACGCCATCAACTCGTCGTATGTGTAACCTAAATTTTCTAACGCGGCCTGATTGGCGTAACGAAATTTTAAGTGTTCGGGATCAATAATAAAAATTTCTTTATGGGCAATTTCAATTAAATGTGCCAAGTCTAGGTTGTCTTGTTTTAAGGCCAGCAGGTCGGTAATGTCTATGGTCGTGCCCAAAATTTTTATAGGCAGTTGTTGTGCATCAAATAAAATTTGCGCCACCATTTCTAACATCCGTTTTTGACCATTTTTACGGATAATGGTGGCCATCACACGTTGCTTTTGGCCTGTTTTTTGCGCCTCTGTTAAGGCGTGTAACATGGCATCGCGCTCTATTTTGAACGAACGTTTTAGTACATAGTCCAGCGTAGGGGTAAAACAGGTGGGGTCTTCTTGATAAAAATCGTAAATTTCTTGCGACCACGTAAATTGATGCGTTACCAAGTCGAGTTCCCAACTGCCAATTTGGGCTATTTTTTGGGTTTCACGCAATTGTAAGGCGTTTTTTTGCAACTCTAAGTTACTTTTCATCAGCGCATTGGCGGTTTCTTGCAACACCAAAGCATTGTGTTCGGGGGCGGCAATTTCAACCAATACAATGGCATGGTAGTGTTTGGCAATGGGCGAATTTAAGTGTGAGGTAATTTGAAACCAGCGTGTTGTTTGGTCTTTGCACATTACCTTGGCCGGAAACGCCAATAAATGTGACTGCGTTTGCTGGGCTTTTTCTAAAGCATTAAACCATTCTGCTTTAACCATGGCTTGGTATATTGGATCGGGATAAGCTTTTTTAAACCAGGCCTGGTCGGTTGGAATATCTTCTACACAATACCCTAAAATGTTTTGAAACGCGGTATTCACAAAGACAATTTGATCCAATATCACCCCTTGGTCATTTATCATCGAACGATTTAACGTAACTGGATTGGGTAGGGCGTTTAGCAGCTCGAACCAATGCAAAATGTCATTCATATTTTGGGGGTGCTTAGAAAAAATGGTCAAGATACATTCCAGCGTAAAAGAGCTTAACGGTTAGAAAATTAGGATTTATTAGAATTATAAATAAAACCCCTCTGAGTGTTAGGGGTGAAGCCGTAAAATTGCGAAAATAGTTTTAATTTTGTCTGTGTGCCTTATTAAAAGAAGTTTTTCTTTAAAAAAATAAGTGTTTTAACTAATGGGTTTAGGGTGCGGGCAAGGTTAAAATGCGGGTCTATTTTAATCATCGTACAAGGCCAAATCGAGTGACGCATTTAACGCTATCGCAAACTGTTAGCCAAATTAACGCCGGTGACGTGGTGGCCTATCCTACCGAATCGGTGTTTGGTTTGGGGTGCGACCCGTTTAACGAGGCGGCCGTGCAAAAATTGTTTCACGTGAAACAACGCGAACACACCAAAGGGCTTATTTTAATTGCCGCTACCGTTGAGCAAATTGCGCCTTACGTGTTACTGCACAATCAGGCCTGGCAACAAGCGGTATTGGCCACTTGGCCAGGGCCGGTTACCTGGATTTTACCCACCAAAACCCATTTACCCAATTGGATTACCGGCGGACGCGACACCGTGGCCGTGCGCGTATCCAGCCACCCAACTGTACAAGCCTTATGTTTGGCCTGCGGTCACGCCCTTATTTCGACCAGTGCCAATCCCAGTGGACAGCCACCCGCCAAAAGCTGCGCGCAAGTTGAGGCGTACTTTCAAAATCAAATAAATTGCTTAGACGGCGCATTAGGCAATCTAAGCAAACCTACCCAAATCATCGACGCACAAACCGGCCATATTTTGCGTTAACCACCAGCCATCACTACTCTATCACCGCTCTACCAGGCCTGGTCACTACCATAAACACCACAAAAACAACTCGGTCATTGCGGGCTTGACCCGCAATCTATTGCCGTTACCGCGTTAGATGCCGTGTCGTAGCACGGCATGACGATTATCTTCCTTGCTAAACAAATTCACCAGGCCTGGTCACCGCAAAATTAAAGTTAGTTAGCATCACTTTTTAGCCTGTTCATACAGCGGTTGGACTTTTTGGGCGTACTTTTGTAAATCGTCTATGCGACTGCTGTGCGAGGGGTGGGTGCTTAAAAATTGCGGGGGTTGTTGGCCTCCAGATTGTTTGGCCATTTTTTGCCACAGTGTGACGGCGGCATAAGGGTCGTAGCCAGCGCGAGCGGCCAGTTCGATGCCAATGCGATCGGCTTCGACTTCGTGTTCACGGCTGTTGGGTAGGGTAACGGTCACGTTAAGCGCCATAGCGGCGGCGTCTAAAGTAGCGCCGCGCACGCCGGTAAACAGGCTTAAAGCGGTTAAACCAGCTTGCGATAATTGCGCGCGTGAGGCGCGTTCGCGGCCGTGTTCGCGTAGGGCGTGCGAAATTTCGTGCCCCATAATGGCGGCAATTTCAGCGTCGGTCAGTTGCAATTTGTCAATGATGCCGGTGTAAAACGCAATTTTGCCGCCAGGCATGCACCAAGCGTTAATCTGATCGGACTTTAACACATTCACTTCCCATGCCCATTTGGGTGCATCGGCTCTAAACACAGCGGTTTGCGGTATCAATCGATTGGCAATGGTTTGCACGCGTTTTAATACATTGGGGTCGGTGTTAAGGGTTTTTTGGCTTTGGCTTCTTTAATAATGGCGCTGTACGCGGCCGCACCACCCTTGGTCATTTCGGCTTCGGACACCAATAAAAGCTGTTGGCGATCAACGCCCACCTCGCCTTGTTTGGTGCTGGTGGTGGTGCATGCTATAAGACTTAAAGAGAATAGCCCAATCAGCAGGGCGCGACTGTGTTTCATAGTGGTTACCGTTTGTTGTGTAGTGTGGGTTGTGTGCCGTGAGTGTTTATTGACCAAATACTTTTTAAGCAGTTCTGTGCCTTGTTTTAATGGGTCTTTGCGAATGCTGGCCTCTTCTTGCCCAAGGTAATAAAACAGTCCGTTTAAGCTTTGGTCGAGCACGTGGTTTTGCAAATCGTTTTTAACATCGGGTACAAAGGGCACCGATTTGTAACTGGCAATGGCTTTGTCGTAGGTGTTGAGTGCGCCCACCTGGCTTAACGATTGCGCCACAATAGGGGTCATTTGCGTTTTAAGTTTGGCGGCGGTTTTAGACCTTAAATATTGGGTGGCCGAATCGTTCGCCCCGCTGTAAATTTGTTTTACGTCGTCAAAGTTCATCTGTTTAATGGCGTCAATAAACAACGCTTTGGCCTGCGGTGCGGCGGCCTCAGCCGCGCGGTTAATTTTAAGTTCTAGGTCGTCTAGGGTGCCGCCCATGCCAATTTGTTTTAAGGTAGATTGCACCGTTTTTAAACTGCCCGGTAACGCAATGTGTACTTTTGGGTCTTTATTAAACCCATCGGGAGCGCCCAGTTTTTTAACCACCACGTCAGAACCCTGCGTTAATGCCTGCTTAAACGCCGTTTGCAAGTCGCTGTTAGAAACATTGTTTGGGGTGTTTTTAGGGGTGTTGGCGTTGGATGGTGCGCTAGGTAAGGTCTGAATTTGCTTGAGCGCCTCAGCACCTTGTTGCAACCAATCGGCCTGCGCTGGTGCGTTTAGGATGACTAACGTACTTAAAACCGTTACGGTGGTTAACAGCGTTTTTTGAGTGCAAAATGTCATGGTCGTGCCCAACTGTAAAGTCATTAAAACCCCATTGTAGCCTATTTAAAAACTAAGCAAAAAGCCCTTTTGCAGTTTGACCAGGCCTGGTTAATATAAGAACTCTTCATGTAAGCGCAATATAAGCACATGCAAAAACGCGCAATACCGTCTAAAATGTTGGCCATACTCTTTGGCCTTATAAGGAAGTCACTATGTCGCTTAGCGCATCTCACATTGAAGCGGTTAAAACCTATTTGTTAAGTCTACAAGACGATATTTGCGCGCAGTTGGCGGCAGAAGATGGCTCGATGGAATTTATTATTGACCAATGGGAGCGTCAGGGCGAAGAGGGGGTCATGGGCTTGACCGGCGGAGGGCGCACGCGGGTGATGGAAAACGCCACGGTGATTGAAAAAGGCGGGGTCAACTTTTCGCATGTGCGCGGCAAAAGTTTACCGCCTTCGGCTACGGCGCATCGTCCTGAACTGGCGGGGCGTTCGTTTCATGCATTGGGGGTGTCGTTGGTGATTCATCCACGCAACCCTTACGCGCCCACATCACATGCCAATGTGCGCCTGTTTGTGGCCGAAAAACCCGGTGAAGAAGCCGTTTGGTGGTTTGGCGGCGGCTTTGATTTAACCCCTTATTATTTAGACGAAACGGACGCGGTGCATTGGCATCAAATGTCTAAAAACGCCTGCGAGCCGTTTGGTGAGGCCATTTACCCACAATACAAAAAATGGTGTGACGAGTATTTTTATTTAAAACACCGCCAAGAAACCCGTGGCGTGGGCGGGCTGTTTTTTGACGACTTAAATCAGAGTACCTTTGGTTGGGATTTTGAGCGTTGCTTTGCCTTTATGCGCTCGGTGGGCGACCACTTTATTCGCGCCTATCGCCCCATTTTAGCGCGCCAAAAAGACCAGCCTTATGGCGAGCGGCAGCGCGATTTTCAGTTGTATCGTCGTGGCCGTTACGCCGAATTTAACCTGGCGTTTGACCGTGGCACCATTTTTGGTCTGCAAACCGGCGGTCGTACCGAATCGATATTAATGTCCATGCCGCCGTTGGTGACCTGGAAATACAACTATCAACCTCAGCCTGGCAGTGAAGAGGCGCGTTTGTACGACTACTTAAGCCCCAGAGAGTGGTTGGCCGAGTCTTTATGAGTCAATATTCATTAAGCCATGATTTGAATGCCATAAATGATGCCATTGAAGCCAGCATTCGGGTTGATAAATGGCTGTGGGCAGCGCGGTTTTTTAAAACTCGTGGCTTGGCGTTAGACGCCCTTAAAGGTGGAAAAGTTGAGTTAAACGGCCACAAACCCAAGCCCAGTAAAACCTTGAAAGTGGGTGATAAGCTCAAAGTAACCCAGTTGCATCGTAAGGTAGAGATTACCGTGCTGAGCGTGAGCCAACAACGCGGCTCGGCTGAGCAGGCTTTGCTAATGTACACCTTACACAGCGAGGTGTTAAGCCAGCGCAAACCCACCGCTGACATGGCGCTGGTGGGCTACCGCGAAAAAGGCGCTGGCCGACCAACCAAGCGTGATCGTCGGAAAATTCAAAAGTTTTCCGAATTTTAATTTGCTGGTTTAGTCCAACTTTATTGGTCAACTAAATTATTTTATGCATAATACCTGCTGGATATAAATTGTGTTTAATTACGTAAAGGATAGTTAAAAAATGAAAAAATTAGCGTTAGCAAGCGTGTTAGGATTGGCCGGTTTAAGTTCATTTGCCGTTCAGGCATCGGGTGCACAAGGTGTGGGTGTGGCGGTTAATTACGGTTTAATTTCGGGTCCGGCGTTAGAAGTAAGCTATCCAATCAGCGATGTTTTGCAAGTGCGCGGTGCATTGTCGGCCGGTATGGGCTTGTCAGAAAGCACCAGCGATACCGACATTAACTACGATGTAGAAGCCGACGGCGGCATTCACCGTTTAAGCATGGACTACCACCCTTTTGCCGGCAGTTTCTTTTTATCAGCGGGTTATGCGTTTAATGATTTTAAATTGAAAGCCAACGGACGTGGTACGGGCAGTGTTGATGTAGGTGATGAAACTTATGATAATGCTGACCTTAATTTAAAAGGTCAAATTGAGTGGGATAGCGCGCCGATGTTGTCTTTAGGTTTTGGCCACAGTCCAGAAGCCGGTTGGGGTGCCATGATTGAAGTCGGTGCTATCTTTACGGGTTCACCAGACGCATCTTTAGACGGAACGGGTACTTATGATAATGGTACTGTTGACGTTTCAACAGATCCTTCGTTTCAACAAGCCCTACGCGACGAAGAAGCTAAATTACAAAACGACGTGGGAGATTTTGACTTTTTACCGATTTTACAAGCGGGTGTTACGTACCGTTTTTAAGAGCGTGTTTGTAAGACCGTGGTTTAGCGTTGCATAACATTACACAACATTTTGTAACGTAATCGTTGTGGTGTGAGCCAAACGGTCGTCATTGCCGGCTTGACCCGCAATCTACCGCCAATTTAGCCGCATACTGTCTAAGCCACAATTAAAACAAACCCACAAAAAAACCCGCGTTAAGACAATCTTAACGCGGGTTTTTTGCTTTTAAATCACTTAAAACCATTTAAATCGCCCTTGCAACAAGGGCGTTTAAATTTATTGCAATTTACTGCGCGGCCATAGCAGCGCGTTTTTTGGCGATTAGGTTTTGAATGATAGGAGTCATCATCAAATCCATGGCTTGTACCATGTACTGGCCATTGCACACTAAGGTGTCAGGACGCTGTAAAAAAGCACCTGGAATTTGTGCTTTAATGGCTTCCATGTCCACATCTTGGTGACGCACGTGGCAGATGATTAAGGAATCTTCTGGCGCAGGCCCCATTGGTGCATCAGCCGACATGGTTGAAAACGGATCAGAGGTGTCAATTAACGGCACACGGTGAAAGTTAATGTGGGTACGGTGAAACTGCGGCACGATGGTTTCAATGTAGTCGGGCATACGCTCTAAAATGGTGTCGCGTACTTGCTGAACCGAATAAGGACGTTCTGCTGTATCGCGGTAGATTTTTTGCATCCATTCAATGTTGATAGACGGTGCTACGCCAATGCCTAAATCAACGTATTGTGCTACGTTGTGCATGCCTTCGGCTGGACCGTGATCCATACGTTTGGCCATGCCGTGCAAGCCTTCGTAAAATAATACGTCGGTGTCTTCTGGAATCGATTCCCAAGGGGTAAATTCGCCCGATGCAAAGTTGGTTCCGCCCAAACGTGCGTTGTGCTCAACCGCTTCTTCGTCGCTGTGAATGTAGTAACGACGCTTGCCTGTGGCGCTTTCTTTGTACTCTTTAAACAACGCTTCTAGTTGACCAAATTCGTTTGCCGCTTCTGAAAAGTGGGTTAACACTGGGCCACAATTGGCTTTAGATTCAGCCACTTTTACTTTCATTTCGGCACGGCTGTATTTGTGGTAGCTGTCGCCTTCAACGATGGCCACATTTAGGTTTTCGCGAGTAAAGATTTTTTCGACGGCACGTTTAACAAAAGACGTTCCGGCACCTGAGGAACCGGTAACGGTTACGATTGGGTGTTGTACAGACATAAACACTCTCCTAATAAATGAAATGACCAGGCCTGGTCATCGTAAAGTTAATAAAATTATTATCAAACGGTTCTTATACATAGTATTACAAATAAATTACGGGTAGCGCACACTTTAAACGTCCAGGTTTTCGACCTGTAACGCGTTGTTTTCAATAAATTTACGTCGTGGTTCTACTTCATCGCCCATTAAGGTGGTAAACACTTGGTCGGCCACCATCGCGTCACGTACGGTCACTTGCAGTAAACGGCGCGCTTCGGCGTTCATGGTGGTTTCCCAAAGTTGCTCTGGGTTCATCTCCCCCAAACCTTTGTAGCGTTGAATGTTTTGGCCGCGCTTGGCTTCGTTAAACAACCAGTCAATGGCCTCTTTAAAGGTGCTAATAGACTGCTTTTTATCGCCACGTTGAATAAACGCGCTGTCGCTTAACAAGCCCTGCAACGACTCGCCCAAGGCGACAATTTGCAAATAGTCTTTGGACAAAAAGAAATCCCAATCAAATACTTGCGAGCTTAACGTGCCGTGTTCGCGCTGTTGCAGTCTAATTTGAAACTTGGCTTCACCGTCTAAATCGGGCGAAGGTTCAGCGTTTAATTGGTATTCAACCTTGTGTAATTCGCCGTTGGCTTTAAGCTGTGGCAACACCAAGTTAACCCATTGTTGGGTGGCATCAAAGTCGTTTAACACCGCTTTGGTAACTGGGGCTACGTCGACCATCATGTTTAATAACACAGGATTGTAGCGACGGCTTAAGCGGTCAATAACGCGTTTGGTTTTAAAATACGCTTTAGACAGGTTTTCGAGTCCCAAACCGGTAATGGCCGGACCTTCGGCTGCTACCGACAGCATGGCGGTGTCTATGGCGCTTTGCAATAGATACGATTCAAGCTCGGCATCGTCTTTTAAATAGGTTTCTTGCTTACCGCGTTTTACTTTGTACAGCGGCGGTTGGGCAATGTAAATGTAGCCTTTTTCGACCAACTCGGGGTATTGACGGTAAAAGAAGGTTAACAGCAGGGTGCGGATGTGCGAACCATCCACGTCGGCATCCGTCATGATAATAATGCGGTGGTAGCGCAGTTTGGCAATATTGTATTCGTCCGCGCCAATGCCGCAGCCCAGTGCCGTTATTAACGTACCCACTTCGGCCGACGACAACATTTTGTCAAAACGGGCTTTTTCGACGTTTAAAATTTTGCCTTTAAGCGGCAAAATAGCTTGGGTACGACGGTCACGACCTTGTTTGGCCGAGCCACCGGCCGAGTCACCCTCCACCAAGTACAGTTCGGACAAGGCGGGGTCTTTTTCTTGGCAATCGGCGAGTTTTCCAGGCAAACCAGCAATGTCCAACGCGCCTTTACGACGAGTCATTTCACGAGCTTTACGCGCCGCTTCACGCGCACGCGCGGCATCGACAATTTTGGCAAATACGGCGTGGGCTTCTTTGGGGTGTTCTAAAAGATATTCGGCCAGTTTTTCGTTCATGGCGGTTTCAACCGCGGTTTTTACCTCGGACGACACCAGTTTGTCTTTGGTTTGTGACGAAAATTTAGGGTCGGGAACTTTAACTGAAATAACCGCCGCCAAGCCTTCGCGGGCGTCGTCGCCCGAGACGTTAATTTTGTATTTTTTGGTTAAACCTTCGGCTTCGGCGTAGCTGTTAAGCGTACGGGTTAACGCCGCTCTAAAGCCCGACAAATGTGTGCCGCCATCGCGTTGTGGAATGTTGTTGGTAAAGCAAAATATCGATTCTTGATACGCTTCAGACCATTGCATGGCCACTTCGACCACAATGTCGTCTTTTACGGTAGAAAAGTAAAAGGCTTTTTCATTAATGGGGGTTTTGTTGGTGTTAATGTAGTCAACAAATGCCTTAATACCGCCTTCAAACTCAAAGATTTCTTGGCGACCATCGCGCTTGTCGTTAAGCTCGATGTGCACGCCCGAGTTTAAAAACGACAGTTCACGCAAGCGTTTTAGCAGATAGTCGAAGCTAAAATCGGTCACATTGGTGAAGGTTTGTTTACTGGGTAAAAAACGAATTTCGGTACCGGTATCGTTACTTTCGGCCACCGCTTTAAGCGGCGCGTCGGGCACGCCGTGGCGATAGGTTTGTTTCCAAACATGACCTTCACGTTTAATGGTTAAATGCAGTTCTTCGGACAGCGCATTGACCACCGACACGCCCACACCGTGCAAACCACCCGAGACTTTGTACGAGTTATCGTCAAATTTTCCGCCAGCGTGCAAAATGGTCATAATGACTTCGGCGGCCGAAATACCTTCTTCTTCGTGAATGCCGACCGGAATCCCACGACCGTTATCGCTGACCGACACCGAGCCGTCGGTGTGAATGGTGACCACAACTTTATCGCAATGCCCTGCCAACGCTTCATCGATGCCGTTATCGACCACTTCAAACACCATGTGGTGCAGACCCGAGCCATCATCGGTGTCACCAATGTACATTCCAGGACGTTTACGGACGGCATCAAGGCCTTTTAAAACCTTAATGGAGGAGGAATCGTATTGCGTTTCTTCAGACATAAACTCGATTTCTTTTAAGGAGGTGGCGCTCACGTAGTTTACACAGTACACACTGCTATGGCGCGACACTCAGGTTGTTTATAAGCTGTTTTAACAGGTCGTTTTAGATTTGTTTTAAGATTTTTAAAGCGTCTTAAAGCGCGTGTTTGAACCGCACAGCAAGCCCAAAAATAAGCCGCTAATTCTATCATAATTGTGTATTAATTGCATGGGGTTCGTGGTTTGGCTGTTTGTATTTAAAATCAATAAGTTACTAAAAAATGATGCGCCAAAGCCTGTTCAGCATAAGGCTGTTTGGCGTATAAAGCTGTCCGTATTGTAAAAGGGAAAAAGTCAGCGCTCATGTTTTCTTCTAAAAAGCCAGTCTAATCCGTTACAACACCTTGTATTACGTGCTCTATATAGCCGATAAAATTTAGAGTTGTTTTGCGTTAAGTTTGCACCGATTACGTTTGAAAAAATAAGGTTTGTTGTTTTACATCAAAGGGTTAATTTTAAGGCGGGTTATTCTGTTAATAGCCAAGCAATTGGCGTTTTTTTAACCTAAGGAGTTTTATTATGAGCCTATTTTTAAGTAAATTTGAACCGTTTAAAGAGTTAAAAGCACTAGAGCGTCGTATTGAAGACAAGTGGCCATCGTTAATGGCGTTTGAGGCCAATCTAGCGGGTTTTACTCCCAGCGTAAACACGCGAGAAGGTGAGTACGCGTACCACATAGAGGTGGATTTACCCGGTGTGAATAAAGACGATATTAAAGTTGAGGTTAAAGACAATCGCATGTCTATTACCGGTGAGCGTAAAACCCATGAAGAAGTCAACAAAGACGATTATTATCGAGTAGAAAGCAGTTACGGTCGCTTTGAACGTAGCTTTACCTTGCCCGATGGAGTGGACGTAGAAAACGTCAAAGCCAACAGTAAAAACGGCGTATTAGAAGTGGTTATACCTAAAGTAAAAGGCAAAGAAAATGCCAGCAAAAAAATTAAGGTAGATTAGATTAAGCTAAATGTACCTTTATTATTGAGTCTATTTTTAAACCAAAAAACCCTTTGACCAGGCCTGGTCAAAGGGTTTTTTATGGCTGTTTTAATGACTTAAATGGTTTAAATTTAAATCGTTTAACCAAACATCCAGCTGGTTGGGTTTGGCACGGGTTGTTGTTTGCCCAGTAACTGAATACCTTTAATGCAACGCACAATCAGCCACACCAAGGTAAACAATAAAATAAGCCAGCCAATTAAAATGGTGGTTAATATTATGCCCACAAAGCCATACAGCACGCCAATCCAAAACGTTCTAATCGCGTATTGATAATGCGACTTTAACACCTCGGGCGCATCGCCCTTATTAATGTACGCCATAATAAGCCCCACCACACCGGTTAACGGAATAAGTAAGTTAAGCAAATACAACACGTAAATAATCATGGGCACCGTGGTAGAAATTGGCTCGGCAATCGCCTGCGCGGCCGGTGCAACCGGTGCGGGCGCGGTGGTTTCAATCATCGACTCTTGTGAATTAGGGGTTGGGTTCATTGTAATCTCCTGTTAAAGCTTGACCAGGCCTGGTCAAAGGGTTTTTAGTGTTTTTGTGAGTGGGTTTAGGGTGTTTCAAGCCCCTTTAATCGCTAAAAATGAGACAAAATTATACGCTTGAAACCAGATTCCGGCTGAGGCGAAGCCTACTGTTTTAAAGCGGTTTAAATGAAAATCGGCGGTGTCGCTAATAAGCACGTTTTCGAGCGAGTTACGTTTTTGGCTTATTTCGAGTTCGGAATAGCCGTTGCTGCGTTTAAATTGCAAATGCAAATGTTCAATGGCGTCTTGCAGGGCGTTGTCTTCAAAATGAATTTTTTCGGACACAATCAAAATGCCGCCGGGTTGCAGGCCATCATAAATGCGTTGCAACAGCGGTTGGCGTGCCTGTGGGTCAATAAATTGCAAAGTAAAGTTAATCACCACGACCGAGGCGTTGGTGATGGGCACTTGGGTGACGTCGGCGCAGAGTAAGTCGACAGGCACATCGGAGTGATAGGCGTGCAGGTATTGACCCGCTCGTGCAATCATGGCCGGTGAGTTGTCAATGGCGACAATATTGCACGGACGATGCTCGACATTGCGGCGCAGGGTGAGCGTGGCCGCGCCCAGTGAGCAGCCTAAATCGTACAGTTGAGTATGGTCTTGGGCGTGACATTTGGTCAACTCACCAATGCCGGTTAAGATGGTTTGATAACCCGGCACCGAGCGTTGAATCATGTCGGGAAACACCGCCACCACCGATTCGTCAAACTGAAACGCGCCCACCGCTTCGTGCGCTTGGGCAAACAAAGTGTCGCGTTGATGGTCGGTTAGGTGCGGCGTATTTTTCATGGCGGGTTCTCAGGTGCGTGCAAAGTCATTAAGATATTTTTGTTTATTGGCGGTCACTTTAATTAAATAATTTCTGGCCTCGGCGTATTTTAAACGGCTTTTAAGATATTGGTAAACTTGTTGACTGGAGAGGCGATTAATTTTTGCAGCGCACGAGCACGGTCGCTGTCAAACGCATTAAACACATTGCCACTGCCGGTGTTGTAAGCCGCAATCACACAATATTCGCGTGATTTGGCGTTGGTAACGCCTACTAAATAGCGGGTAAATAAAATGGATAAATAGGCCGCGCCGTATTCAATATTTTGCGCGGGTTGAAACAGCAAGTTTCTGCTTGGCGTGCCATCGCGCTGGTTAAGCAAGCGATAAACGTCGCGTCCCGCGGTGGTGGGCACAATTTGCATAAGCCCATAAGCGGGCGCGTGACTGACGGCGTAGGGATTAAACGCGCTTTCGGTTTCGATAATGCCCGAAATTAACGCGGGTTCCACGTGAAACCTTTTGGCTTGACGTAATACGATGGCTTGATAGCGGTGTTGTTGCTGCCCCTGAAAATCGTTGACCATGTCAAATTGCACAAAGTGGGTGGTTTTGCCTTGCACGCGACGGGTTTGCAGGCGATTTTTTATTAACCAGTCGGCGTATTGGTTAGCGCGCCACACGGTGCGAATGGTGGTGCGAGTGTGGTCTTTTACCAAACCGTATAAAAAGGGTGTTTTGCCGGTAATAATATCTTGGTCGCTAAACAGATCCACTTGGCTGGGGTCGTCTGGCGTTAAGAGCGTGCTAATAATGGCTTTTTTTAACGCGGTTTTGGGGGCGTTGGCGACCAAGGTTTCGACTTGAATGTGGCCGTTATTAAAGTCAATTAAGGCGCGACTTTGATAGGTGTCGGTGTATTTAACGTACTCTTTGGGGCTGGCCATGCGCTTATCGCCCCAATTTTTGGTAATTTGGTTTAAAAATCGGGCGAGTTGTTGGCGAATCAGACCGTCAATTTCGGGCACGCCAACGCCGGGAATTTGTGCGGTCACCGCATGGGTCACATCGCCTTTATAGAGTTGATGACCGGTGCTGACGCCACGCCTAATTTGCGTGGCGGTACAACCGCTTAACCCAACGCTGCTGACTACGGCCACGGTCGCCAAGGGGTAGGTTGCGCCTAAGAGTAATTGTTTTATAAACAGCCGACGTTTCATGGGAGGGGCATTGAGTTGGCCGAGTTGTTTATAACTTTTTTACAATGCAATGGTCTCATTTAGTAGCGCGATGGGCGATTAGCCACTTCGGCCAGTCCCCAGGCCTGGGGAAGTGAGTCGGACTCTATGCGTGTTTCGAGTTCGTCGTCAAGTTGCCAAAAAAGTCAATTCCGGTGCGCGCTTCCACAGCGTCAACGGTGGTGACCAGTTGCTGTAAATTAACATTGGGCGGGGTGTCTTGTTCAAATATAAACGCCAAGGCAATCGCTGGGCGTTCGGGTGTCGTGGGTTTAATTAATATTTTGTAAAATGCGCTGGGAATCACTACGCGACTGTTGTTAAGTGTAGGCTGTTGTTCGTTAAAAATAGGGCCGGTTACTACCCAAAACTCACCGTGTTTTTTAGCAAAATCGTTGGCGACAATTTCTTCAAGGCGCTGCCATGACTTTTGATTAAGCTTGGGATTTTGCGGGGTAATGTTGGTCATTAAAAAGTTTGTGATTGGGCATTTACGCCATAGCGTGTGGCAATAAGGTGGTTGGGTGCCATGTGGCCACGGTCAAACCCCGAGCCGGTGTAATCGTCGTGTGCAATGCTTGATGGACTGCGCCAGTCGGACTCAAAACGACTGGGGCGTTTGCCTGCCTTATAAATAGGCTCTCCCACTTTATACGTTACCCACAGCGGGTTGGCGAGTTTTTCAGAGTAACCCAGCATAAAACCATCGTTACGAATAACATGTGACCAGCTGTTGGCGGCATGGCCTGCGTGCATTTTAGGAACACCCATGTAGGCCATATTAGGACGAGCAATTTGGGTTTCATAAGCGTACCAAGCACCGCCCAATACAATAATAAGCAAAGCAAATTGTGGGCGACGTTTTATCCAGGACATCATAGGCACAAGCCATTGACCTAATGTACGGGCATTTATGTTTGAGCGGGCAGAAGAGCGACGACGTGTGGTTTTCATAAGGCGTTTACTTTGAGAGTGTTTAAAGTGGTTAAAAGCCTTTGGCGACTTTAGAGTGCCGTTTGGCATAAATTAGCGTTTGTTTTGTGTGCGCTCAACCTGTTTAATTTTTAGGTGCAATGCCGCCTTTGCCATTAAATGCGCACTGACTGGAGCGGTAATAAACAAAAACAACGTCACCAATATTTCGTGGGTGCTTATTTGCTCAGTTGCCAAGCTAAAGTAAAGTGCAGATGCCACCAAAATAGCACCCACGCCTAAGGTTGTGGCTTTAGTAGGGCCATGCAGGCGCATAAAAAAATCGGGTAATTTTAGTAAGCCAATCGAGCCTACCAGCGTAAACACTGCGCCAATTAACACCAAGGCGGCCAAAATATAATCAAGCATGTGGGTTCCTTTTTACATCTAATTTAAACGTTTTAAATCAATAAACCAGTAAGTGACCAGGCCTGGTTATTCCATAATATCGCCGCGCAATAGGTATTTGCTTAAAGCCACAGTACCCACAAACCCCATTACGGCAATCAACAATGCGGCTTCAAAATACAGAGAGCTGCCTAAATACAAGCCCAATAAAATCAGTAAAGCAATGGCGTTAATGTATAAAGTATCCAGCGCTAAAATTCGGTCGGGCACATCGGGCCCTTTTACCAGGCGCACAAAACTTAGCAGTAACGCTAAGCTTACCAAGGCAAATGCAAAGGGTAATACGGTCATTAACATGGGGCAAATACCTTTTTTAAGGGGGTTTCGTAACGGGTTTTAATTTGCAAAATGGTGTCTTCAATGTCGTCAACATGCAAAGCGTGAATAATTAAGTGCGTGCCATCGGGGGTTAAATCACACGATACCGTGCCGGGCGTAAGCGAAATGGTGTTGGCCAATAAGCTGATACCCAGTGGTGTAGTAATGCTTAATTCGTATTCGAAAAAGCCCGGTTTAAGCGCGTCGTTTTTACCCAAAATAAGTTTGGCCACGGCAATGTTGGCCACCAAAATATCCCACAACACCACGGCCAAAAACTTAAGCAAAGTAAGCGGTGCTTTGATGCAGACTTTTTCGGGCCAAAAGCCCGAGGTAAGTTTGGGAATGACAATGGCTAAAATGGCTCCCAATACCATGTGGCCTGCGCCCACGGTATTGTTAAGCAGTAACCAAATAACCCACAGCATCACTGATAAAACAGGATGAGGCAATAACCAAGTAAGCATTTTAGACATTATTGGTTGCTCCCAGGGGTGTGTGAGTTTTGCATGCTTTGCGCATCTTGAACCGTTTGATTAACCGGCGCGGCACTTAGCACAGCGTTGATGTAGGCGTGTGTATTAAACAGTTGTACTGCACTGGCTTGTGTAAACGCACTGATTGGATTGGCAAACAGTACCAGGCCTGGGCTGGTTAAAAACAGCGCCAACACCACCGCCATGGCGGGTTTGTTAAGTGCTGAGCCTTGGTCTAACGCAGCTTGATGAGGTGTTGTGGTTAGTTTGTCGGTTGATTTAATGGGTGACAGGGTGCGATAAAACAACCAAGAGCCACTGCGCGCCATAGCGATAATCATCATTAAACCTGCGCCTAACACCACGGCTAAAATAACGCCAAACCACGGATGACTTAGGGCGCTGTTTAAAATGAATACCTTGCCAAAAAGCCAGACAACGGTGGTAATCCGGTTAACGCAATAGCACCAAACATAAAGACCGAGCCTACTAAAATAGCGTTTTGCATAGATGGCGCTTCACAAAACTGGTCGCCAAACGAACCTCTTCCACGCGTAATAATGTCGGCTAATAAAAACATCGCACCGGCCATAAAGGTCGAGTGAATTAAATAATACAGCGTGGCGTTAAGAGCCGCAGGGCTGTTAAGCCCCACGCCAATTAATAAAGTGGCCACCGAAGCCAAAACCAAATACGCCACTTGTTCTTTTAAACCACGCGCCGCCAAAACCCCTAAGGCCGCCATAAACAACGTCACTAACCCTAATCCCAGTACCCAAGGGGCAAAAAGACCCGCCAGTTGGCCGGCATCAATGCCAAACACGGTGCCATGCACTCTTATAATGGCGTAAATACCCACTTTGGTCATAATGGCAAACAACGCGGCCACCGGTGCCGAGGTATTGGCGTAGCCAGCGGGCAACCATAAGTACAGTGGGAACATGGCGGCTTTTATGCCAAACACCACCAGTAACAACAAACCGGCTGCGGCAATAACGCCTAAGTTTTCGGGTGGGGCAATGGCGACTTTAGCGGCCATATCGGCGATGTTAAGCGTGCCCAATACACCGTATAACGCGCCCACGGCAAATAAAATAACGTAGAGCCAATTAGGTTAATGACCACATAGTGCAAACCCGCTTTGGTACGTAGACGACCACTGCCGTGCAACAGTAAACCGTACGACGCTAACAGCAATACTTCAAAAATACAAATAGGTTAAACACGTCACCGGTTAAAAAAGCACCGTTTAAGCCAAACAATTGCAGGTGAAACAGCACGTGAAAATGCGCGCCTTTTTTATCCACATTGGTAAAGATTGCATACAAGACCGCCCCTAGCGCCAATACGCTTGTAAGGGTAATCATCAGTGCCGAGAGTTGATCGAGAACCAGCACAATTCCAAAAGGTGCCGCCCAGTTGCCCAATAAATAAATGTGATGCTCGCCACCCACGGCGGCAAATAACAATGCGACCGACAAGGCAACCAGGCCGATTACACCCAATACGCTTACCGCACGTTGAAGGTTTAAGCCGCCTAAGCGCGCAAGCAATAAAAATACGCCCACCAACAGGGGCAAAAAGACCGGCCAAGCCGTTAAGTGACTCATTAATTTTCTCCCTTGTTAGCCCAAGAATCGGCTAAACGTGAGGTGGTTTTAGCGCTGGGTGTAACGCGCGCACTTAATTGACTGGATGTATTGTCATTGGCCACTTCATCGTGCGCTAGGTGCAGGCCGTCTACATGATCGTTGCCCAATTCGCCACGCGCTTTTAGCGCCAATACAATTAAAAACGCGGTCATTCCAAAGGCAATTACAATGGCGGTTAACACCAATGCTTGTGGTAGTGGGTCGCTGTAACCAGCGGCGGCGGCATCAATCACCGACGGCTGGCCAATGGTTAAACGTCCCATAGCAAATAAAAAGACGTTAATGGCATAGGCCAATAAGGTTAGCCCCAGCACCACTGGAAAGGTACGAGCTCTTAAGGTTAAAAAAACGCCCGTGGCGGTTAATACGCCAATCACGAAAGCAATTAACCATTCCATTATGATTCTCCCAAATGCGTAGATGAGTGGGTGGGTTGAGCGGCAGGCTTGTTTAGCACCGCACTGTGCGAATGATGACTAAGTTTGCCTAACTGCACTAAACTTAATACCGTAGAACCTACTACCACTAAGAACACGCCAAGGTCAAAAGCGATGGCGCTGGCCACTTCAAACTCGCCCACCACGGGCCAATGCACATGGCTAAAGGTAGAGGTTAAAAATGGATACCCTAAGCTCATAGCCACCAAGCCGGTGGCTGTGGCAATAAGCAGCCCCACGCCAATGGCGGTTTGCATGCCCACTTTTAAGCGTTCGTTGGTCCAGGCAATGCCGTTGGCCAAATACTGCACAATTAAGGCTACGGCGGCAATTAAGCCGGCAATAAAGCCGCCACCGGGTAAATTATGCCCGCGCAAGAAAATAAACACCGCCACTAATATCATCAACGGCAGTAATAAGCGGGTAAGGGTTTTCATAATAGCCGGATGGTGGTCGGTGTTCCATGCAATGCCTTGCGTATTGTGAGTGGGCGCGGGCAGTTTCATGCCTTGTAACAGGGCATAAATACCCAGACCGGCTAACGCCAATACCGCAATTTCGCCTAAGGTATCGGTGCCTCTAAAGTCCACTAAAATAACGTTGACCACATTGGTACCGCCACCACCGGGTACTGAGTTTTGAATAAAGAACTCTGATATAGGCGCAAAATCACGGCTTAACACCGCCAGGGTTAGCAAGCTGGCCGAAACACCCGATGCCAGTGCAATAAGGGCATCTCGTCCCAGTCTAAAACGACTGGTTTCCGAAGGTGTGCTTTGCGGTAAAAAGTACAATGCCAGCAACAGTAAAATAATGGTTACCACCTCAACCGACAATTGAGTAAGAGCCAAATCGGGAGCCGAAAATTTTACAAACCCCAGTGATATCACCAGGCCTACTACCCCTAAGGTAATCAAAGAAACCAAACGTTGTTGATGCCATACAAGCGTAAGCACACTGGCCACCACCAAGGCCAACACCGCCAAAACGGTCACCCCTTCAATGGGTAAGAATTCACGCGTACCCAACAGGGGAGCGTCAAAACTAGCAAAGCCAATAAAGCCTGCCGCTAAGGCGGTTAATATCACCCAAACTGAGGCAAACTGCAGCGAGCCTTTGTCAAAACCACGTGTTACTTTATGCGCCATAAACATAAGCGCGTTCATTAACGCGTTGTAAATAATGCGTGCATCCCAATGCGCTAAAGTGCGTTCGTGCCACGCAAACAAAGGCTTGCGCAGTAAATACACCACCACACCTAAGGCTAACGCCACCGCACTCATGGTTAAGGGCACATTAAAACCGTGCCAAATGGCCAAGCTGTATTCGGGTGGTGTGCTTTGCAAAGTGCCTGCCACTGCCACCGCCAAAATGGGGGCGACGGTAAACATAGGCACAATGCCCACGGCCAAACAGACAATCACCAATAAATCGACGGGGATTTTCATAAAGCGTGGCGGTTCATGTGGGGTTTTAGGTAAATCGATGGGTTCGCCGTTAAAAAATACGTCATGAATAAAGCGCAGTGAATAAGCCACCGAAAACACCGCCGCCAAGGTCACCAATACCGGAACGCCCCATGCCAATACCGACGCATTGGCCGAGCTGACCGCTTGTTCAAAAAACATCTCTTTGCTTAAAAAACCATTTAACAACGGCACACCGGCCATTGCGGCCGCGGCAATCATCGCCAAGGCGGCGGTGTGAGGCATGTACTTTAACAAGCCGTTGAGTTTACGCATGTCACGTGTGCCGGTTTCGTGGTCGATGATGCCCGCCACCATAAACAACGACGCTTTAAAGGTGGCATGGTTAATAATATGAAAAATCGCCGCCACGGCCGCCAACTGAGTGCCAAAGCCAAATAACAAGGTAATTAACCCCAAGTGACTGATTGTAGAATAAGCCAATAAGCCTTTTAAATCGTGCTTAAACAACGCGGTATACGCGCCAATAAGAAGGGTAATTAAACCCGCTCCGCCTACTAAAAACGTCCACTCTGCCGTGCCCGATAATGCGGGAAAAAAACGCGCCAGTAAAAAAATACCGGCCTTAACCATGGTGGCCGAATGCAAATACGCCGACACCGGCGTGGGCGCGGCCATAGCGTGTGGCAACCAAAAATGAAACGGAAACTGTGCCGACTTGGTAAACACGCCCAATAAAATCAACACCAAAATAGGCACGTACAATTCATGTGCACGAATTAAGTCGCCTGCGGCCAACACGTCGGTTAGGTTGTAACTGCCCACGATATTGCCCAGCATAAGAACGCCACCCAACAAAGCTAACCCGCCAGCGCCGGTAATGGTTAGAGCCATGCGCGCGCCTTGACGAGCCTCTTTGCGATGCTGCCAATAGCTAATCAATAAAAACGAGGTGAGCGAGGTGAGTTCCCAAAAAACCACTAATTGCAGCAGGTTTTCGGACAGTACTATGCCGAGCATAGAACCCATAAACATCAGCAAGTAGGCAAAAAATCGCCCCATGGAATCTTTTTCGGACAGGTAGTAGCGGGCGTAAATAATGACCAATAAGCCAATGATTAAAATCAGTAACGCAAACAATAACGCCAATCCATCCAGTCTAAAGGCAAATTCTAGCCCAATGCTGGGCATCCATTGCCAGCTCTGAATTAACGTTTCACCGGTAAATGGCAATGCCATGCTCGGGGCTAAAAAAGCCAAAGACAACGCCGTTACTAGCGCGGCAGTCCAAGCCGATGCAACGCGGTGAAAGCGCGCCGACCAGGCAACAAAAATAGCCCCAATAAACGGCAGTAACACCACAATAGGAAGGTTTAATGAGAGTAAAGTCATGCGTTATCCGATGGTTTTGAGGCTTTAAAAAATGTAAAAATGGTGCGTTAGCCTGTTTGTAAAACAATAATTGATATTTTAAAAGGGCTAGATAATACCATGATAGTCAACACAATTTAAGCCGCCAGTTACAATCAAGCCAACATTAATCGGCTTTACGCTGTGCCAAAACATGCACATAACGCGCCATATTTCTAAAGGTGGGGGCGCGACAATAGCGGTATTCGAGGGCAAACAACTCGTCTAAATCGGTTTGCGCCAACGCCTCGGGCGTCATGTAATCGTGAAAAATTCTAATGCCGGTATGCACTTTAATTTCAAACCCCCAATCGGCCAGCCATTGGCACACTTCTTCGGGGGTTTGCGGGTTGGGTGGAGTGAGTTTTTTGCCCTTGCCCATGTAGTCGTCGGTAAGCAAACTTTGCAAACGCCATGCGCCTTTTAAGGTGTTGCGAATCACCACCGAATTGCGGTTGTAAAACAACAGCGACAAATGGCCGCCAGGTTTAACCTGATTGGCCACCGTGTTGAGCGTGGCTTTTGGCTCGCCCAACCACTCTAAAACAGCGTGAAACAGCACCAAATCAAACTGCGGTAAGGTGGGCGCTAAGGCTTGCGCCGCGCCCTCTAAAAACGTAGCCGAAAGGTTGGCCTGTTTAAAATTTTCTTGCGCGCGCATCAACATTTGATGCGACACATCGCACGCCGTAATGTGGTGGCCAGATTGCGCCAACCATTGGCTCATCTGCGCAAAACCACACCCGGCATCCCACACGGTTAATGGCGCTTTAACCAGGCCTGGTAAGTTGGGTATATTTGGCAAATCGCTTACAAACCTCTGCAAGTCTTCTTTAAGCAATTTTAAACGCCATTCCCCTTTAAGCGTGTCATACACTTTAGACTCAAACTTATGCACCAATTTATCAAAATTGCGATCGCACGCTACGTTGTTGGGCGTGGTTTGATGGGCAGAAGAACTGGCAGAATAACTGTTAGAAGACGGCGAAGAACTCGGTGGCGTTTTAGGCATGCTCGGGTACACTTATAAGCTGTTTTAAAACCCCTATTGTAAAGTGATGGAGAAATCATGTCAGCCAAAGTCTATTGTTTAGCCCAATTTAACCCCAAACCCGGTCAAGAAAACGCCCTGTTTAGCGTATTGCAAAGCCTAGAACCCAACACCCTGCGAGAAGACGGCTGCCTGCAATACCGCGTAACCCGCCAGATTGCCAGCCCCTTTGCCACAGGCACCAGCTACCCTATTGTGTTTAACGAAATATGGGCCAACATGGCCGCCTTTGAAGCCCATTGCCAACGCCAAGAAATCGTCGATTTTTTTAACACCTACTGCCTAGCCCCCAACGGCCTAGCCGCCCAATGGAACGTCTGCGTTTACAGCGATCAACCGCAAGACTACGACGCCCCGAAAATATAAAGTAATAAAAATTAAATTGACCAGGCCTGGTCAAGAGGTTAATGCGTTTTTGGTGTCTTGATTGCCAAAAATATAAGTGTAGATATTTCTACAAAATAAGTTTTTTAGCTTATATTTGTAGCGGGTAATAATACGAGTTGGCCAATGCACAAATTTGAGCGTAAAAGAGCGTTATTAAAGCAACTGCAACAGACTAAGCGGCCGCTAAGTTTAAAGCTATTGGCGCAACAGCAGGCCTGTTCGGTTAAAACAATACGCCGAGACATTGACGAGCTGGTCATGGAACGATCAGCTCCCTGGTTTATTTTAAACGGACAGGTTCACCTTGATGAACTTAGGCAACAACAAATAGAGCACGAAGGCTATTGGTTTACCTCAGAAGAGCTTTTTTCATTACTGGCGCTTTATAAGATGATTGATGCTTTGGCAGAAGGCTTATTAGCCGAGCATTTTGCGCAGGTAAAGCCGCTTATATTAAACATGCTGGGTGCCAAAGAAAAAAGTCAAAACCTCATTGATAATATTAAAATTATTCCCATTGCGCAACCGTCAGTCGACAGTCAACTGCTTAATAAAATTACCACGGCCATCGCTCAACAGAAAAAACTAGAAATTGAATTCTGGAATCGTCGCACTGATCACATCAAGCTTCGCGAAATATCACCCTATCAATTAGTTCGCTATCGCGACCGATGGCTAGTGGACGCCCATTGCCACCAACAAAATGCCTTACGCAGCTTCTCTTTAGAAGCCATTTTGCGCGCAAAAATCCTTCCACAAAAAGCACGGCTAGCCAATTTTGAAGCGTTAAACACCTATTTTCAATCCAGTTACGGCATCTTTAGCGGCCAGGCCGACAAGGTAGCCATTATACGCTTTAGCGCCTACCAAGCCCGCTGGATCAAAGACCAACAATGGCACCCAAAACAAATAACCGAATGGCTAGAAGACGGCCGATACCAATTAGCCTTGCCCTATAAAGAAGATTTAGAACTGATTCAGGACATTCTTAAATACGGCGCAGAAGTAGAAGTCATCAGCCCGCCACAGCTGCGCCAAAAAGTGCACGAAACCCTACAAAAAACACTGGCGCTGTACGCAGAAAATTAGCGGGACAGGTTTTGTCCCAATCGATTGATATACTTAAATAACATTGCAACTCAAAGACTTTTTGGAAAAAAATGAATACATATTATGGGCACTCAGGTAAGAATCCAGATAAATCAGATTGGCAGACATTGCAAGACCATTTGCATGAAGTTGCAAACATTGCCAAACATAATGCACGTTATTTTGGTGCGGAAGAACTGGCTTATTTGGCAGGTTTGCTACATGACTTGGGAAAGTACACCTCAGAATTTCAGGCGCGTTTAGGCGGTTCACCTAAAAAGTTGACCACGCTACCGCTGGTGCAAAAATAGCATCTGAAATTTTGCCAGATGAATTGTTTGGTTGGCCATTTTATAAATTTTTAGCTTATGCCATTGCTGGTCATCATGCAGGTTTAGCCAATGGAATTAATGAGGGTGATGGGCGGAGTACGCTTGAAGCGCGTTTAAAACAAACTCTTGGTAAAGAGTTATGCCAGCTAGATAATGAGGCTTGGCGCAAAGAATTGACTTTACCTGAAGTAAATCAACTTTCACCAAAAATTCAGCCTCACCCTGATCAGGGCATTCATGGTTTTCAGTTCGCATTTTTAATCCGCATGATTTTTTCTTGTTTAGTGGATGCCGACTTTGTAGATACAGATAAGTTTTATAAGCAATTAGAGGGTAAGCCTTGGTTGCGAGGCGGGTATCCAGAGTTGGTTGACTTGAAATTCGTTTTTGATGCCTATCTTCAAGATAAGTCAGCCAATAGCAAACCAACCAAGGTCAATCAATTACGCCAAGACATTTTAACTACCGCGCGTGAGCGTTCGCACTTGTCACCAGGCCTGTTTACGTTCACCGTGCCAACAGGAGGCGGTAAAACTTTTAGCTCTATGGCGTTTGCATTGGATCATGCTTTGCAGCATGGTATGCGTCGCGTGATTTATGTGATTCCGTTTACCAGCATTATTGAACAGAATGCTAAGGTTTTTCGTGAGGCGTTTGGTGAGTTGGGCGAAGCGGCTGTGCTCGAACATCATAGTAACTTTGATGATAGGCGTATCAAAAATGAAGATACGCAAGATAAGCTCAAATTGGCTATGGAAAACTGGGATATGCCGATTGTGGTGACCACCGCAGTACAATTTTTTGAATCCTTATTTGCGGATCGGCCTTCGCGCTGCCGCAAGTTACATAATATTTCCGGCAGTGTGATTATTTTGGATGAAGCGCAAACTCTGCCGCTTAAATTTCTTAAGCCTGTAATGGCTGTGATTGATGAGCTTGCTCGCAATTATGGATGTTCTGTGGTGCTGTGTACGGCTACCCAACCTGCACTGTGCGCGCCAGATTTTGATAAGGGGTTTGAAAATGTGCGTGAAATTGCGCCGAATCCTGCAAGGCTTTTTGAAGAATTAAGCTTGGTCAGCGTTAGCCATTTAGGCGAGTTGGAAGATGAGCAATTATTAGAGCGGATTAAGGCAAATGAACAAATTCTAACTATTGTTAATAACCGCCGTCATGCACAATCTTTATTTCAAGCGCTCAAGGGAAGGCAGGTTGAAGGCGTTTTTCATCTCACAACCCTTATGTGTGCCGCGCATCGTATTCAAACTCTAAACACACTTCGTGAAAGATTGAAAAACAACCAGGCCTGCCGAGTGATTTCAACCTCGTTAATCGAGGCGGGCGTTGATGTTGACTTTCCATGCGTTATGCGTGCCGAAGCTGGACTGGACTCCATAGCCCAAGCCGCTGGGCGCTGTAACCGCGAGCGTTTAAAAACCAAAGAAGACAGTCATGCTTGGGTGTTCAAGTCACCCGATTGGAAAATTCCGCCGGAATTGGACGGCTTGGCGGCCGGTATGCGTTCGGTGTTTCGTCGCGGTTATGACAACCTGCTAGGGCAGCAAGCGATTAAAGAATATTTTTCGGAAGTCTATTGGCGCAAGGGTGATGAGTTAGATCAAAAGCGGTTAATGAAAATGCATCAGGATCACGCGCCTAAGATGACTTTTCCTTTTCAGACCATTGCGAAAGAGTTTCGGATGATCGAAAGTTTTATGCATCCAATTTTTGTGCCGTTTGACGAGGAAGCAGAATCTTTATTGGCGCAACTCAAAATAACGGATGAGGTGGGTAAAGTGTTGCGAAAACTCCAGCCTTATATCGTGCAAATTCCTATGAAAGGCTTTGAGGCATTACAGATGGCGGGAGCGATTCAGACAGTTGCACCGCATCGGTTTGAAGACCAATTTTGGGAGCTGATTAACCATGATATTTATGATCAAGAGTTTGGTATAAGTTGGAATGATCCGTCATTTATCAAAGCAGAAAGTTCAGTTATTTAGTCGCCGTTTGGCGTGGATTAATGGAGGAGAAATTAATGGCTTACGGAATTAAACTGCATATTTGGGGTGATTATGCGTGTTTTACACGACCAGAGATGAAGGTGGAACGAGTATCTTACGACGTGATTACACCATCGGCAGCGCGTGGCATTTTAGAAGCGATTCACTGGAAGCCCTCAATACGTTGGGTGGTAGATCGGATCCATGTTTTAAAGCCGGTGCGTTTTGAATCGATTCGGCGCAATGAATTGGGTAATTGCAAAATTTCGGCTTCAAAAGTAAGCGGGGCCATGAATAGGAAAACAACGCAGGATTTATACTTTTTGATTGATGACGGTGACAATCGTCAACAAAGAGCCACAACGCTGCTTAGAGATGTCGGATATGTGATCGAGGCTCACTTTGAATTGACCGATAAAGCCGGCAGTGAAGACTCAGTTGGTAAACATCTCGATATTTTTAACCGCCGCGCACGTAGGGGGCAGTATTTTCATCAGCCGTGCTTAGGCAATCGTGAATTCCCCGCCTATTTTGCATTGATTGAAACGGATGATGGCTTTCCTACTTCCGATTTAGTTGATGTATCTAAGGATTTGGGTTGGATGTTGCACGATATTGATTTTGCCAATAATGCCGAACCTAAGTTTTTTAGAGCGGAATTAAAGAATGGTGTGATTGAAGTCCCTCCCTTTAATGCAATGGAGGTGGTGCAATGATATTAATGGCTTTGACTCAATATTATGATCGTTTAGCCAATGCCAGCGATGGTGCAAAAGTACCCGCTTACGGTTTTAGCGAAGAAAAGATTGGCTATATTCTTGTGCTTTCTGAAAAAGGTGAGCTGGTGGACGTTGTACCAAACTTAACCGATGAAAAAAAACCGCGGCCTAAGTTTATGGCGGTGCCAAGACCTGAAAAAAGAACGTCAGGCGTTAAGCCAAATTTTTTGTGGGATAAAACAGCTTATGTATTAGGTATAGCATTGCCTAAAGACAAAAAAACTGAGGTTGTTTTTGAATTGTCTTTAGTTACGTTTGAAGCATTTCGGGATACACATTCGTCACTATTGAGTCAGACAGAGGATAAGGGTCTAAAAGCGGTTTTCCAATTTTTGCAGAATTGGCAACCAGAAAATTTTGAGTCTTCTGTTTTAACTTCAGACATCTTAGACGCAAATGTTGTGTTTCGATTGGATGGGGTTCGCCAATTTATCCATGAATCTATTGAGGCAAAAGAAATTTGGTCGTCACAGCTAAAGTCAGAAGATGGCAAAGAAGCCATGTGTTTGCTTACAGGCAAGCAGCAACCCATTTCAAGATTACACCCATCTATTAAAGGGGTTTCCGGAGGTCAAAGCTCAGGCGTGTCAATTGTTTCATTCAATAAAGATTCATTTGAGTCTTATGGTAAAGAGCAGGGGGTAAATGCCCCTGTATCTGAACAAGCTGCATTTGCCTACACAACAGCATTAAATTACTTGTTACGTCGCGAAAATAGACAAAGTATCGGTTTGGGGGATACGACTATCGTATTTTGGGCGCAGGCGGATAAAACTGAAAAGGCTCAAAAAGCCGAATCCTTATTTATGAACTTCTTTAATCCACAGTCGGCAACTGACGAGTCAGAGACAGTTCAGTTACAAGTTGAAATTGAAAAGTTGGCTAAGGGTCGCCCTTTGTCTGAAATCGCACCTGACCTAGATCCTAAAACTCAGTTTTTTATTTTGGGATTGGCACCGAATGCGGCGCGACTTTCAATTCGCTTTTGGTTGCAAACCGAGTTTGGTTATATTCAACAAAAACTGTCCGAGCATTTCCAAGATTTAGCACTAGACCCATTGCCCTGGAAAACACCGCCTTCAATTTGGCGTTTGTTAATGCAATTAGTTCCGCATCGGGAAGGGCAAAAAAACAAAATTGAAGATGTACCAGCGCATTTAGCCGGCGAGTTAATACGCTCGGTTTTAACCGGGCAACGCTACCCTAGAGCGATACTTGCTCAATTGCTATCACGGTTTCGTTCGGATGGCGACATAAATGGTTTACGGGTCGCAATGGTTAAAGCCGTTTTACAAAGAGAGTTTAGAAAACAATTAACCAAAGAGGAGATTCCAATGAGTTTAGACGAATCCAATACCAACCCTGCTTATTTGCTCGGCAGACTGTTTGCGGTGTTAGAAAATATTCAGCGAGGTGCATTAGGCGATAAGGTTAATGCCACGATTGCAGACAAATATTATGCCTCGGCTTCAACCGTGCCTTATTCAGTCTATCCAAGACTATTATCAGGTAGTAAGCACCATTTATCGAAGATTCGTAAAGAAAGGCCAGGCTGGGCTTTTAATTTAGAAAAAGAGTTGGGGCAAATTATGTCGCAATTGCCAACTGAATTTCCTCGCCATTTTTCGATTGAAAACCAAGGCCGTTTTTCGATTGGTTATTATCATCAAAAGAATGCGCGCTTTGTCAATGCAATCAAAGATGAAACTAATGAATTAATCTCTGAAGGAGAAGAATAATGACTATTCAAAACCGCTATGAATTTGTGTATTTTTTTGACGTAATTAACGGTAATCCAAATGGAGACCCAGACGCGGGTAATATGCCCCGGCTTGATCCCGAGTCCAGTAAGGGGCTTGTTACTGATGTCAGTCTTAAGCGTAAAATTAGAAACTATATTCAGTTAAGTGAAGAGCAAACGCCTGGTTATGATATTTACGTTCAAGAAAAGGGCGTTTTGAACCGTCAAAATCAAAAAGCCTATGATGCCTTGGAAATTAAATCTGAATCCAAAAAATTACCTAAAGAGCAGGAAAAAGCAAAAGCCGTGACGGATTGGATGTGCGCTAACTTTTTCGATGTTAGAGCCTTTGGTGCGGTAATGACAACCGAAGTGAATTCAGGCCAAGTACGCGGGCCTTTACAGTTGGCGTTTGCTAAATCTATTGATCCAATTATTCCATTAGAAATATCGATTACCCGTATGGCGGTAACCAACGAAAAAGATTTAGAAAAAGAGCGCACTATGGGGCGTAAGCACATTGTGCCTTATGGTTTGTATCGGGTGCATGGTTTTGTTTCAGCCAAATTAGCCGAAAAAACCGGCTTTTCAAGTTCCGACTTAGAAAAGGTTTGGAAGTCATTGGAAATGATGTTTGAACACGACCATTCTGCTGCACGTGGCGAAATGTCAGCACGTAAGTTGATCGTGTTTAAACATGACAATGCTTTAGGTAGTGCGCCCGCGCATAAATTGTTTGAACGCGTCACAGTTGAGCGTGTTAATGGCGAAGAAGGTACGCCTGCCAGTGAGTTCAAAGACTATGCTATACAACTGAATCAAGAGGGTTTAAAAGAAATGGGTGTTGAAGCCAAAGAGATCTTCTAGCCATGCCCGATACCCGTTTAATCCCTTTGTCGGCATTACAGCATTATGCCTTTTGTCCGCGTCAGTGCGCACTCATTCATAATGAGCAGGCCTGGTCGGAGAACTGGCTTACCGCACAAGGCCAGCAACTGCATCAGCGGGTTGATTATGGTTTACCCGAATCCCGTAAGGGGATTCGTTACGAGCGCGGGGTGGAAGTCTCTGCCCCAACGCTCGGTTTAACCGGAAAGTTGGATTTGGTGGAGGTGGAAATCACCACCGGAGCCTGTTTTCCGGTTGAATACAAGCGTGGCAAACCCAAGCAAGATCATATTGATTTAATTCAACTCTGTGCCCAGGCTCTCTGTTTGGAGGAGATGTTGGGGTTAGATGTTCCACATGGAGCAATTTGGTATTGGCAAACACACCATCGTCACCAAGTAGAGCTCACCCCAGAGCTTCGGCAAGAAACGTTCAATATTATTAATTCAACCCGTGAATTGCTTAATTCCAGTCAAACCCCCAAAGCCAAGTATGAAAAAAAGTGCCAGGCCTGCTCACTCTACGACTTATGCAATCCTAAGCTAACATTCCGCGACGCCAGCCGCGCTTATGTAAAGGCGATTTATCAGGAGAACACCGATGAAGAAACTGCAAAATAGCCTTTACATAACCCGTCAAGGGGCTTACTTACACAAAGAGCGCGAAACCTTAGTGATCGAGGTCGAAAAAGAAAAGGCTATGCAAGTGCCGATTCATGCTATCCAGGCTATTTATTGTTTTGGAAACGTAATGGTATCGCCATTTTTAATGGGGTTTTGCGGTGAAAATGGCGTGCATTTGGCGTTTTTTACCGAGTACGGTCGGTTTTTGGGGCGGTTACAAGGTAAGCAAACGGGAAACGTGTTGTTGCGACAGGCGCAATACAAAACCGCCGAGCTTAAACCAGAGTTAATTTCGCGCAATATTATTGCCGCCAAATTGACTAATTCGCGTTCAGTTTTATATCGTCATTTACGAAATTACGCTGAAAATAAATCCGTTAATCAAGCGATTATTCAAATTAACTCTGCCCTTGGGCGTTTACAAAAAGCCATACAATTAGACTCGATTCGCGGCATAGAAGGGGAAGCCGCCGCATTTTACTTTGGCGTATTCGACGAATTGATTTTGCCATCGGTCGGTGAGGGGTTTGAATTTAATACGCGAAGCCGTCGTCCGCCATTAGACAGAGTAAACGCCTTGCTTTCATTTTTATACAGTGTGGTCGGCAATGACATTAGTGCCGCGTTGCAAGGTGTTGGGCTTGATCCGCAAATGGGCTTTTTACACCAGACCAGGCCTGGTCGTGACAGTTTAGCGCAAGATATTCTGGAAGAGTTTCGAGCATGGTTGGTGGATCGCTTAGTGTTAAGTTTAATTAACCGTAAACAAATCAAAGCCAATGACTTTGTGATAGAAGCCAGCGGCGCAGTCAAATTAAAAGACGATGCGCGAAAAACGGTGCTAGTTGCTTTGCAAAACCGCAAGCAAGAAACGGTAAAGCATCCATTTTTAAATGAAGATGTGCCTATTGGTTTATTGCCCCATGTACAAGCACTTTTGCTAGCGCGTCATCTACGAGGCGATTTGGCAGAGTATCCTCCCTTTGTTCCGCGTTAGGAGAAATCAATATGATGGTTTTAATTACTTATGATATTTCATTTGATGACCCAGGTGGACAACGTCGGCTGCGTCACATTGCAAAGGCTTGTTTGGATCATGGCGTACGCGTACAGTATTCGGTGTTTGAGTGCGAAATTGACCCAGCGCAATGGGTGGCATTAAAAGCCAAACTACTCGAAATTTATAATGAAGATGCCGACAGTTTGCGATTTTATATGTTGGGTACTAAATGGCGAAGTAAGGTTGAGCATCATGGTGCTAAAAAAGCACTGGATATTTTTCAAGACACGTTGATATTATAAAGTTATCCTATATGATAACAAGGGTGAGTTATGTCTAAAGAGTGGATAATAAAATTCTATACGGGTGTAGAAAACGACATTCGTGAAATGCCTGTTGGTATTCGAAGTAGGATGGTGAAGTTACTTGAAGTGATTCAGATAAAAGGTCCTGATTTAGGTGAGCCAATGACGAAACCGATGGGAAAAGGGTTATTTGAAATCCGAGCAAAAGGGACAGAAGGGATTGGCCGAAGCCTATTTTGTTATCAAAAAGGCAAGATGATTGTAGTTTTATATGCTTTTGTTAAAAAAACACAGAAGACGCCAAAAACTATTTTGGAGATTGCAAGACAACGTCAAAAGGAGATTGAACATGCAAATGATGACATTAGATGAATTAAAAAGTGAATTAATGCAACAACCTGATTTTAAAAAGGAATATGACGCGCTTGAAGAAGAGTTTAAGTTGATTGAAGTCTTGGTTGATATGCGCCAAAAAGCAGGTCTAACCCAAGAAGAAATTGCGCAAAAAATTGGCACTAAAAAAGTAATATTAGCAGGTTAGAGTCCGGCACGGGTAACCCAGGCTGGAAGACCCTACAAAAATACGCTCACGCCTGCGGGTTTAAAATTCAATTGCAGTACTCTTAATTTAACCTGCCTTTTTAGCTCGCGCTAACCCCTGGTGCTCTTTAAAAACCCGGAACCTTAGCGATAAGCCAAAACAGCCTAAAATTGGCAATTATTGATTCTTAAAATATTAATTTTGTTAAAATACAAACGCCTATTTTTAAGGTTAGCGAATTCCCGTCTACAGCCTAACGATTTACTAGCCTTAAAACATAAGCAGTCGCGCCCCCCGCGGGCGCGTGGATTGAAACTAAAACATAAACAAACATTGCGAAACTATCATTTTCGTCGCGCCCCCCGCGGGCGCGTGGATTGAAACGTCCTGAGTGGCAATACCTGGCCGCTCATACGAGTCGCGCCCCCCGCGGGCGCGTGGATTGAAACTAATAACAACGGCAAACCAACATAAGCACCGCCGTCGCGCCCCCCGCGGGCGCGTGGATTGAAACTCGTGATGATTCTAGTGCGTTTTGAATTACCGCAGTCGCGCCCCCCGCGGGCGCGTGGATTGAAACGCGGCAAGTGCTTTGAGTTAAGCGTTGTACTCTGTCGCGCCCCCCGCGGGCGCGTGGATTGAAACCCACCTTACGGTTTTATCAACAATGATACTGGCTGTCGCGCCCCCCGCGGGCGCGTGGATTGAAACAAACCAAAGCTACACTTTCCGCCTGCGCGTTAGGTCGCGCCCCCCGCGGGCGCGTGGATTGAAACGACCTACCCCAACACGTCGCACAAGTAGCCAAAGAGTCGCGCCCCCCGCGGGCGCGTGGATTGAAACAATAGTACGGGCGAATTTGGCCACATTTGCGGAAGTCGCGCCCCCCGCGGGCGCGTGGATTGAAACCCAAAATAGGCTTTTACCGGTACCCTGCGGACCGTCGCGCCCCCCGCGGGCGCGTGGATTGAAACATAAAGTCCTAGGTTTTTGTAGTTGTCGCCGCCCAGTCGCGCCCCCCGCGGGCGCGTGGATTGAAACAAATGGAATCAACTATCGCTACAGTAGCTATTGAGTCGCGCCCCCCGCGGGCGCGTGGATTGAAACTCCGCCTCCTCCGGTTGAGAAGACAAACCAAGAGGTCGCGCCCCCCGCGGGCGCGTGGATTGAAACAACAGCGTACTTTGTTTCAAGCGAACGGCTATCCTGTCGCGCCCCCCGCGGGCGCGTGGATTGAAACCATGTACCCGGCCATTAGGCATGGCTGGTATGTAGTCGCGCCCCCCGCGGGCGCGTGGATTGAAACGAGCATTTGGTCGTATGGAATAGAAGTCGTTGCCGTCGCGCCCCCCGCGGGCGCGTGGATTGAAACCCACAAAACCCACTGTGTGCTTAAACGCTTGGGTGGTCGCGCCCCCCGCGGGCGCGTGGATTGAAACTAAGGCCTGCTGGGTCTGCTGAACTTGGCTGGTGTCGCGCCCCCCGCGGGCGCGTGGATTGAAACTGACCCATGACGTCTTTGTCGTCTGGGGTTAAATCGTCGCGCCCCCCGCGGGCGCGTGGATTGAAACGGTGCCATTGGTCGCCGCCGCGCTGTAAGGCGCGGTCGCGCCCCCCGCGGGCGCGTGGATTGAAACTAGCTTACTGGTCTTTTTAGCCATTGCGCCAAAGGTCGCGCCCCCCGCGGGCGCGTGGATTGAAACAATTTCGTATGCCAACCCGTTTGGGGCAAAGAATAGTCGCGCCCCCCGCGGGCGCGTGGATTGAAACACAGCACGATTGGCTAAGACTTCATCAATCTGATAGTCGCGCCCCCCGCGGGCGCGTGGATTGAAACTTGCGTATGGCACGAGAGCCTCGGTTGCTATGTGCGTCGCGCCCCCCGCGGGCGCGTGGATTGAAACTTAAAGTCGCTTCCATCTTTTAGAACAGATTCAGGTCGCGCCCCCCGCGGGCGCGTGGATTGAAACTACCACGGGCGGCTGGGGCGTTAATCCATTCACTGTCGCGCCCCCCGCGGGCGCGTGGATTGAAACGGTGATAAGGCGTTTTATTTTTGGGTTAAACGTGTCGTCGCGCCCCCCGCGGGCGCGTGGATTGAAACAGCGCCCATGGTGCTGTTTACTAATAACAGCACGGTCGCGCCCCCCGCGGGCGCGTGGATTGAAACTTCAAACTCTTTAGAGCGCATACCGCGCGCTAAGGTCGCGCCCCCCGCGGGCGCGTGGATTGAAACTAGATTTTTATCAATTTGCTTTTTCATGGCGTTAGTCGCGCCCCCCGCGGGCGCGTGGATTGAAACTACCAGCGGCCTACCCATGCCGCTTATGCCTTTTGTCGCGCCCCCCGCGGGCGCGTGGATTGAAACTATGACGAAGTCGTTATAGGGTCGGACCCCAACCGTCGCGCCCCCCGCGGGCGCGTGGATTGAAACATTGAGAATAACGCGAGGAGCACCTATGAGCTTTCGTCGCGCCCCCCGCGGGCGCGTGGATTGAAACAAACGTTACACCCAATAACAGCAGCAGGGTATTGCGTCGCGCCCCCCGCGGGCGCGTGGATTGAAACTTATGATTATTACGCCAAGTGTGAAGAAAGTCGAGTCGCGCCCCCCGCGGGCGCGTGGATTGAAACTAGGGAATGAGGAAGGGTAGGGGATCGTATTCAGTCGCGCCCCCCGCGGGCGCGTGGATTGAAACTCCGCATCGACAATGCATGGGTTGTCGTATCTACGTCGCGCCCCCCGCGGGCGCGTGGATTGAAACAACGTCAGGGGTGAGGTTAATTGGCTCATACGGCAACCTTGTCGCGCCCCCCGCGGGCGCGTGGATTGAAACAACGTCGCGGCCGCGTCGGCCTACCACGTTTTGGTCGCGCCCCCCGCGGGCGCGTGGATTGAAACCATTATAAGTTTTTACGGTTAAAAAAACGCCGTAGTCGCGCCCCCCGCGGGCGCGTGGATTGAAACTTAGAATCCTGTTCAGATGTTTTTAAAGAAAAGCGTCGCGCCCCCCGCGGGCGCGTGGATTGAAACAATAGTAGCCTAAAGGCAACTATAAGGCAACAAGTCGCGCCCCCCGCGGGCGCGTGGATTGAAACCGCTCCAACCTCCAACCGCTTGCAAAAGAGGCCATGTCGCGCCCCCCGCGGGCGCGTGGATTGAAACCAAATGTAAACGTCACGGCCAACAATTGCGTCAAGTCGCGCCCCCCGCGGGCGCGTGGATTGAAACTAGCACGACCGGTTGGTGCTCGTTTGATAAAAACAGTCGCGCCCCCCGCGGGCGCGTGGATTGAAACACGTTGATTATTAGTTGCGGCTTGTACTTGTCGGGTCGCGCCCCCCGCGGGCGCGTGGATTGAAACACATGGTTAACATGATTGAGCGCGTAGGCGGTATGTCGCGCCCCCCGCGGGCGCGTGGATTGAAACATCTTTGTGCAGCCTTTGGCCACGCTCAACGGCTTGTCGCGCCCCCCGCGGGCGCGTGGATTGAAACTCAAGACTAGTCACCCATTGAAAACCTTTTAAAGTCGCGCCCCCCGCGGGCGCGTGGATTGAAACCAACCCAAACCTTTATTTAGTGGCGTTCTATGCAGTCGCGCCCCCCGCGGGCGCGTGGATTGAAACGCCATCGTTATTACACCATTTAAAGGAAATAGGAGTCGCGCCCCCCGCGGGCGCGTGGATTGAAACATGCCTTAAATCGTGAAATCTTAACCCCTCAATCCCGTCGCGCCCCCCGCGGGCGCGTGGATTGAAACTAAACTCCAACGTGTGCAGCCGGCCACAGTCCGGGTCGCGCCCCCCGCGGGCGCGTGGATTGAAACCTATTTCTTTATCTATGCCTTTGGATCAACCGCGTCGCGCCCCCCGCGGGCGCGTGGATTGAAACTCGCGGAAAGGTGTCCAGCGGGTCGAAATATCGTACTGGACTGGCTACAATCCTTCGTACACAAAGACACGTTAAAATGTGACTTAAAAAATACGAATAGGAATTGAACATGAAACATCAAAAACGCTATGACGACCAACTCAAACAGCAAGCCATTGAAATGGCGCTAGAAGGTTCAAAATCCGTGGCACAAATCGCCCGAGATTTAGACATAAAAGACAACACTCTTTACGGTTGGGTTGATAAACATCGTCGTGATAATCCTGATAAAGCTTCAACTAAACTGGTTGTCGCAATACCAGTCGATTTAGAGGCACAGAACCGCAAACTCAAACGCGAACTCGCTCGTGCATTGGAGGACGTTGAACTCCTAAAAAAGGCGGCGGCGTACTTTGCGGTTCACAAGTAGCAAAGTACGCCTGGATAGACGAACATAAAGCCCACTATGGAGTGTGCCGACTGTGCCGATTAATGGATCTCAAACGCAGTAGTTACACCAGTCATCTTCAATCGCAGCCTGAGCGCGCCAAAAAGCAAGCTCAGCAACAGAATAGATTAAACGAACTAGATCAGCACATCACGAAGATGGTCGAGGACTACAAAAACACCATTGGTGCGCGACGCATTAAAACCGCCCTCAAGCGCAAGCATAAGCTCATCGTCAGTCGCCGACATATTATTGAGCGTATGAACGCCTTAGAGTTAAAAGTCGTCACACGCCAGCGTTACCGTAATCGCAATGTGGCGGCCATTGACGATGACCGGATTGCGGCCAATGTACTCAAGCGCGAATTTAATGTTAAAGGGCCGAATCAAAAATGGGTCGCCGACATTAGCTATATCCGCACGCTGGAAGGCTGGCAATATCTAGCCGTGTTTATCGATCTTTATTCACGCCGAGTGGTTGGCTGGGCTATGGATAAACACATGAGTGCCCAACTGGTGAAAACCGCTTTAATGAGAGCGTTGTGGAGCCGAAAGCCCAAGCGCGGGTTGATTATTCATACGGATCAAGGCAGTCAGTTTGTCTCCAAGGCCTATCGTAACGTGCTCAAACACTGGGGCATAAAACCCAGCATGAGCCGTCGCGGAAACTGTTGGGATAATGCGGTGGTAGAGAGTTTTTTTGCTTCTTTGAAAAAGGAACGAGTGTATCGGACAACCTACAGCACGGGTAAAGAAGCATTATACGATGTGACCGAATATATTGGTTGGTACAACCACAAAAGAATGCACAGTACCAATGACGATTACTCGCCAGTAGAGTATGAAAATCAATGGATCAAAGCCATGAAGGACTTAGATAAAAAATGGGCGTCTTTGTGTACGAAAAAGGGTTGACAGTCCAGACAGTCGCGCCCCCCGCGGGCGCGTGGATTGAAACTCAGATAACAAGGAAAAAGTACAAGCACTAGGCGGTCGCGCCCCCCGCGGGCGCGTGGATTGAAACTTCCTGCTGCACCAAATACCACCCCACTACCGTGTCGCGCCCCCCGCGGGCGCGTGGATTGAAACTAGCCATGGATTTACACGGCTTCCAAGGGCGTTGAGTCGCGCCCCCCGCGGGCGCGTGGATTGAAACTAAACATGTTCGTGATATGTATATACAGGCTGGGTCGCGCCCCCCGCGGGCGCGTGGATTGAAACGTGCCGAAGCGGTTAAAACGGATTACAAAAAACAGTCGCGCCCCCCGCGGGCGCGTGGATTGAAACATGAGTTTAGGACTAATTACATTTACGAGTTAGGTCGCGCCCCCCGCGGGCGCGTGGATTGAAACTCGCGATCGGTCAATCGGCCGTCCTGTAATGCCTGTCGCGCCCCCCGTGGGCGCGTGGATTGAAACTGCTTATGCTGCTGTTATTGATCCAGTTGTAATGTCGCGCCCCCCGCGGGCGCGTGGATTGAAACAGCGTAGCCATACGGTACGGTTTGATGCAGTGCGGTCGCGCCCCCCGCGGGCGCGTGGATTGAAACTCGAAAGGATTCGTGCATCATTACCCTGTCGGTGGTCGCGCCCCCCGCGGGCGCGTGGATTGAAACTGAAACTCACGCACGCAAAGTATGCGCATCTTTGTCGCGCCCCCCGCGGGCGCGTGGATTGAAACATTTGAGTTCGCCTTTATAAAATACGTGACTATGTCGCGCCCCCCGCGGGCGCGTGGATTGAAACAGGCTGTCTGCTAGGGTCACAAAATACGATTTCGCGTCGCGCCCCCCGCGGGCGCGTGGATTGAAACATCATAAGTTTTGCCAACATATTCAGCAGGTTTAGTCGCGCCCCCCGCGGGCGCGTGGATTGAAACCAAGTAAATGCTGTGTGCGGGACCCTGTAGCTTTGTCGCGCCCCCCGCGGGCGCGTGGATTGAAACAAACTTGCGTGATTGACTCGCTTGATTGGCTTGAGGTCGCGCCCCCCGCGGGCGCGTGGATTGAAACTGCTCTCTGAAAATGGCCGCCTACCATTACCCGCATCGGGCGCGGGTTTAAATTTTTGTTTGATTATTGACCAGGCCTGGTCATAACTTTATAAGCCATAAAAACCATAAAATTCATAAGGCTAATTTGGACTTTGATTTAATGATTTGATATTAAGCATATAACCCATGCACCAACGTTAATTTAAAGTTCGTGTATTACTTAACAACGCTGGGTTATAAAACTTCTTTAATAACGTTTACTTAGGATAAATAAATTTTGTGCTGGCTTTTCAATAATTGGGGGTGATCAAGTTACGAATTATCTTGATAAGCGTCAAGTTTCGCATTAGTATCAGTAAAAAATCATAACCTTAATAAGAGTGCTGTAAATGAGAAAAAATCACCCAATTCTTCAAGAAGAGTACGCTGTTCCTAAAGGGCTTACTTTGGTTTCTAATACCGATTTAAACGGCACAATCACCGATTTAAACGATGCCTTTGAAATTGTAAGTGGTTTTAGCCGTGGTGAGCTTATTGGCCAGCCCCATAATATGGTACGTCATCCAGACGTACCCGAAGCGGTGTTTAAAGACATGTGGACAACCCTTAAAATGGGAGCAATTTGGTCACAATTGGTTAAAAATCGTCGTAAAGATGGCAGTTTTTATTGGGTGAGAGCGAATGTATCGCCTGTGTTTGAAAATGGCTTACCTGTTGGGTATATTTCGTTTAGAACCGAGGTAACGCAGACCGAAAAAAATGAGGCCGAACAAGCGTATAAAGACATTAATGCCGGCCTTAAAAAAATACAATATGGCAAGGTTTACAGCGGTGTTAATTGGTCAGAGTTAAATTTTTACAGCAAACTTAACCCACAGTGGCAATTGTCTATCCTTACACTTATTTTTAGCGTTATCCCTTTGTTAACCGTTGGCATTGACGATGGGTTAAATCCATTAATCTTAGCGTTTCTGTCGGTGATTATGCTCAGTGTTTCTTTTTTATATGGATTGTCTGAGTTAAAAGGTCAGCGATCAGTCAGGGTTGCATTGCGTCACGTATCGGCTAATGAACCTATCACCATGAGTTGTTCACGTCCAAAACATTTTTTTGGCAAATTGATTAATCCTGTTATTTCAAGCTCAATAGCGGTTAGACACGCCATAGAAGACAGCCACGCCAAAGCAGATCAAGCTGCGCAATTGCAAGTGGCCATTGATCAGGTGTCCAGTAATATTATGATTGCTGACGCCAATTTAACGATTGTATACATGAACGACAACATGAAAGTTTTTATGGCAGACGCGCAACCGACCTTACAGCATTATTTGCCAAATTTTAATGCCAATGAATTACTGGGCGCAAATATTGACATTTTTCACAAAGACCCCAGTCATCAAAGGGGGTTACTCAACAAAATTACCGCACCGCATTTGGCCAGTATTAACTTGGGAAATACGCATTTAGAAGTAAACGCCATTCCAATTTATAATCGTGCAGGGGTTAGAACGGCCACTTTGGCCGAATGGCGCGATAAAACTCAAGAAGTGCAGTTGGTTCGTGATGTAAACGGCGCGGTTCAGGCGGCCAAGCACGGCTTGCTTAACAAGCGCATTGATTTGTCACAGGTAACTGGGTTAGCCAAAGAGTTAGCGGCGGCCATGAATGACATGCTAGAAACCATTGAAAAGCCTATAAATGCGGCTGTGGCGGTTGGTGTGAGTTTGGCAGAGGGTGATTTAACCAACCATATTGATGGCACTTATTTGGGACGTTTTGCTGTATTACAAGACAGTTTAAACGTGGCGGTAGACAACCTGGCATCCATGATGGCACAAACCAAAGTGGCCACTCAATCGGTAGCCGATGGCGCCAATGAAATTAAAAATGCCAGCACCGATCTAAATGATCGTACGCAAAATCAAGCGGCTGCTTTAGAGCAAACGGCGGCGAGTATGGAGCAAATGACCGCGGCCGTTCGCCAAAATGCCGACAACGCGCACCAAGCAGAAACCTCTACGGCGACAGCTAAAAAAGAAGCCGAAAACGGGGTATTGGTTATGAACAATGCCATTGCCTCAATGGAACAAATTCACGCTTCTAGTCAAAAAATTAACGACATTATTGGGCTTATTGACAGCATTGCGTTTCAAACTAATTTACTGGCACTTAACGCTGCAGTCGAAGCGGCGCGTGCGGGTGATCATGGTCGTGGGTTTGCCGTCGTGGCGAGTGAAGTGCGCAATTTAGCCGGTAAGTCTGCCAGTGCCGCTAAAGAAATCAGAATACTCATTGAAGACACTGTAAAAAAAGTGTCCGAAGGCACGCAACACGTAAAAGGTTCGGGCAATGCGCTCAATGAAATTGCCAGCTCTATTCAGACAGTCAATAAAGTCATTGAAGAAATTGCGCGCTCTAGCCATGAGCAAGCCGAAGGTGTTTCGCAAGTAAATCAAGCCATTACGGCCATTGACAGTGCCGTGCAGCAAAATGCGGCGTTGGTTGAAGAGTCTGCCGCCACCTCTGATGAGCTTGGAGAGATGGCACTTTTAATGAACGCCAATGTGTCGCAGTTTAAAGTGAACGGCAACTTGATTAGTTTAGGTACGGCGTTAAAAACGGGTAATTTTGACTTTGCCTCTGCACGGCGCGCGCATCGCCAATGGCGTGTAAAAGTGCGTGCTTATATTAATGACGTTAATATTGTATTTGATAGAGCCACTGCGTCGGACGGCTCTAAGTGTGCATTGGGTAAATGGATTTACGGTCATGGTAAAGATTACGTCTCTTTAAACACGTATCAAGCGCTAGAAAAAGGCCATGCTGAGTTGCATGCGTTTATTGGCCGAATTATGGACATAAAAGACATTGGGGACATAGAACAAGCCAATAATGAAATGGCTAAATTAGAAGAGTACAGCAACCAGGTCATTAATTTAATTAACGCATTAGAAAATGACATCGCTAATGGCGGCGTTATTAGAGCAAAAGCCAGTGCTTTTGATGCGCCGGCCTCCAGTCATAAGGCAACGGCTTTAAAAACCAATGTTATTAAAGCGTTGCCAAAAGCCTCAGTGGCGGGTATTAAAAAACCTGTCGTCAATATTTCGCAACAAAACTCAGATGAGTGGAATGAGTTTTAAAATTGATTTAATTAAAGAGACCTTTGTATGAGTGAATGCACAATCTCACTCGTGCAAAGGTCTTTTACTGCGTTTGCCAGTCCATTTGCACCAAATTGCGGGCGGTTTGGTTAAACACCAAACCCACCAAGTGAATGTGTTTACCCGAATGTGACCAGGCCTGGTACTTTTGCGCGTACTGTTTGGCCACAATTTGTGCCAAGGCGGGGTTGGGGGTTTGCGGTTGGTAATTAAGCGATTTATCGAGTTTAAATTCCATAATAAACAGCTGATCGGCCAGCTGAACAGTTAAGTCGACTTGGCCGTGATTGTTAATGTCTTCGGGGGTGATTTGAGCGTTTAGGCTCGACAAATACGCAAACATGACCGAAGCGTAATAGCCTTCGGCCGAATCAATGTCGTTTTGGGTAAAGTTACGCCAAGGTATGGCCGCAAACAGCGAGATAATGTGGGTTTGTACCGCATTTAAATCCCCCGCAATTAACGCTTTAGCCAAATCTGTACGGCGATAGTGCAGGCTTTCGGCCAAATGGGTGTAGCCCGACAACAGCTGATTGTACAACGCCATTTGCACCTCTTTATTAGGGATTTTTAGCGTGTATTCCCAGTCCTCTAAAATGCTTTGTTCGGCCTTGGCAATGGTCAAATAACCAGCCTGAAACAACAGGGTAATCGGGTTAATTTTATCCACGTCAAACGAGTCTAAAATCTCTTCGCCTACCTTAATATTTTCTAAAGAGGGCAAAAAATAGTGGTATTTTTTAAAGAGTTTAATTAAAAAACTTGGGCTGCCAGTCTCAAACCAAAAGCTGCGGTAGCTTTGTCCTTTGTCAATAAACAGCAAAATATCAAACGGGTTGTACACCGGCTCACCCAAAATTGGTAGCCGTTGTACCACTCTTTAAGCTTATCCCAATTTACCCCAGCCAAGTGCTCGGAAAACGTGGTTTCTAGATCGTGTTGCGTGTAACCGCACAAGGTGGCATAACGACGGTCTAAAGAAATGTCGCTAAGTTGGTTCATACCGCTAAACAAACTCACCTTAGAAAACTTAGTAACGCCGGTCATAAACACAAACTGCAAATACGCGTCTTGGCCTTTGAGCACAGAATAGACGTTTTTAAGCCCTTCGCGCACCTCGGCCGACACGGTGGGATTGTCAATGTTGTCTAATATGGGTTTATCGTATTCGTCTACCAGCACCACTACTTTTTGACCGTAGTGGGTGTAAGCGGCCTCAATTAACTGGCTTAAACACGCGCCTTTATTGGCCATTGGCGCACAGGTAATGCCCAGGCGATTTTGATTTTGTTCTAAGTTATGTTGCAGCCAAACATCTAAATCGGCCAAACTTTGCACCGAGCCGTTGGCAAAATCGAGTTTAATGACCGGATAAGTGGTGTGCCAATCCCATTGATTTTCAATGTACAAGTCTTTAAATAAGGCTTTATTGCCTTCAAACAACTCTTTAAAGGTGTCAATCAGCACACTTTTGCCAAACCGGCGCGGGCGCGATAAAAAATACGCCCCGGCTTTTGAGGTAAGTTGGGCAATAAGCGGGGTTTTATCGACGTACACAAAATCGTCTTCGCGCATTTTTGCAAAGGTTTGAATGCCAATGGGGAGCTTTTTCATGGTGAACCGCTTTAAAAAGGTAACGTGCTCAAAATTATAGCACAGCCAGTCACGGCTCAAAAATGCCGTTCAAGGCGGTGCTTAAAACGCGGTAGAATGTGGCCTGAGTGCAACAGTGTGTGCCTAACAGATTTATAATCAAATAATCAATTGAATATTAATTTTAAGTTTGCACAACTCACGGCACACAGCGTAAAATATTGACTTATTTTTAAGTCTTTCTATTTTTTCAGTGGAGCGCCGCCTTGTATGCAAAACGAATTTAAAGCGTTAAAGCGCCATTTACAGTCGGTGATTGTGGGGCAAGAGGCGTTGCTGGACAAGATGATGATTGCCTTATTAACCGGCGGCCATGTGTTGTTAGAAGGTCCACCAGGCCTGGCCAAAACCACGGCGGTTAAAACCTTGGCATTGGGGGTGCACGCGGGTTTTCAGCGAATTCAGTTTACTCCCGATTTAATGCCCGGCGATGTTATCGGTTCAGAGGTATTGGACGTAAACAGCGGTGCACTGAGCTTTGTAAAAGGCCCTATTTTTAACGAAATTGTGTTGGCCGATGAAATTAACCGCGCGCCACCCAAAGTGCAGTCGGCGCTATTGGAAGCCATGGCCGAAAAACAAGTCACCGCCGGCGGTCAAACTCGCGCCTTGCCTGATCTATTTTTGGTGATGGCCACGCAAAATCCACTAGAGCAAAGCGGCACTTATCCGCTGCCCGAAGCGCAATTGGATCGATTTATGTTGCACGTGGTGTTGGATTACCCAACCGAGGCCGAAGAACTGACGATTTTACGCCGTGACCGCGCGCACCATTTTGGCGAAGACAAAGACCAGCCGGCGGCGTTAATTACCCCGCACAACGTGCTGCACGCGCGCCGCCAAGTGGCCGAACAATTTGTAAGCGAACCGGTAGAGCGTTACATGGTGGCGCTGGTGGCGGCCACGCGTAAGTTGGGTACGCTTGATCCGTCGTTAGAAGGGGTGTTGGACGTCGGTGCGTCGCCGCGTGCCTCGATTGCGTTATTGCATGCGGCCAGCGCCTATGCTTGGTTGCAAGGGCGCAATTATGTCACGCCAGACGATGTGGTGACCTTGTTGCCCGACGTGTTGCGCCACCGTTTGGCGGTGAGTTTTAGCGGTCGCGCCAAGTTGTGGACAGCCGATTTGGTGATTGCCAAACTCATCGAGTTGGTGGCCGTGCCGCTGATGCCCTTGACGGATGCGCCATGATACAACAACGTATCACGTTGTTTTTAAAACGATTGTTTGCAAGATGGTTTACAAGATGGTTTAAAGGGCGGCTGTTTAAAGAGCTGCTTTTTAAAGAGCTGCTGTTTAAAGAGCTAATGGGTGTTAAAAACCCCGACCACAGTGCCAACCCCGCCCATCATAACGCGCCGCTGCTGACCCACGCTGACATGTTGGCATTGGCCAGCGAGTTGGCGGCGTTGCCGGCGTTAGACAGAGTGTCGCGCAAGACCAGTCAAGCCATTCGCCAAGGCGAACAGTCCAGCCGTTTTATGGGCTCGGGGTTTGAATACGCCGACAGCCGACCGTATCAGCCGGGCGATGAAATTAGGCGCATTAACTGGCGCTTAATGGCGCGTTTGGGCGGTATGGGTATTCGTGGTATGGGCGGCATCGGACGCACGGGTCAGGCGTACACCAAGTTATTTCAAGAAACCCGCCAAGAAAATTGGCTTATTTTGGTAGATCATCGCGCCACCATGCAATTTGGTACCCGGGTGCGTACCAAAGCCCAGCAAGCGGTGCGCGTGGCGGGGTATTTTGCCTGGCAAGCCCAGCAAGCCGCCATTCCGGTGGTGGGTGTGCATGTGGCGCAGCACGTGAGCTGGTCGCCCACGTTAGAAGGGTACCGCACCTATTTACCGTTGATGGAGCTGTTTTGCAATGCTGAAGGCGCGCACGCGCAATCGGCTTTATTAAACGAATCGGCGCCGCGTTTAAACGACGTATTACTGGCGTTAAACAGCCGTTTGGCGCAGGGTGCGCGAGTGATGATTATCAGCGATTTTAACGACGTGGACGACAAAACCACCGCCGTGCTGGCGCAACTGCAATACCATTGCGATGTGCACGCCATTTGGATTGAAGACCAGGCCGAGCAGACGTTACCGCCCTTAAGCGGCGTTACATTGCACGCCATTGCCACTCCTGTTGCACATGCTGCCCATGACAGCCACGGCATAACGTTTGATGCCGCGCAAACTCAAACCTACCAGGCCTGGTTAAATCAATATCACCAAACCACCTTGCAACACCTTAACGCGGCGGGCATTACGGTAAGCCGACTAAACGCCCACGAGGACTTAAGCGTGCTGCCGGTGCGATTGAGTGCGCAACCATGAAAGACAATGTGCCCAGTACAGTGTCCAATACAGTGCTTGAAACGGCGACCGATTTAAGCCATGCCAGCTTGCAAAACCTGCAAGACATTGACGTGCCAGTTTGGTTGGCAGCCGAGCCTGCCTTAACCCCTGCCGTAAACTCAGCTATGGAGCTTGGCATTGTTTTGGCGTTGCTGTGCGGGGTGTTGCTGTTGAGCGTTTGGGGGTTTGGGATGTTTAAAGCGCGCGCACAATGGTTTGCGTCTTCGCGTTTTAACGCCGAAGTAGAACAGTTAAAAACCCAGGTTGAAGTGGGTCGTTCTTTAGAGATTAATTCAGGTGTTGGCTCAGACGTTGATCCACAATCAGTGTGGCGTTTGCTGAGCGTGGCCAACCAAGTGCAACACGCGGTTCATACTGTAAACAGGGTAAACGCCAAGCAAAGCGATTTAGCCAATTTAATGCGCTTAAACCAAGCCTTGCAAGCGTCGCTTAACAGCATGGCGTTTTCGGCCGACGTGGTTTCACGTGAAACATTTTTGAACACTTGCGTTCAGTTGCAAACGCTCATAGCCCACTACCAACGGGTTAAGCGGGATGCTGTATGGATTCGTTTTAGGAAACGCCATGATGTGGTTTGAAGCTATTTTACTGCGCGGTTTAAGCGCCCTTAACCAAACGCCAGTGGAGTTTGCGCACGCCCAGTGGCTGTGGCTGGTGGTGTTGTGGCCTCTTTTGTGGGGTGTTTCGGCGTGGCTAAAACGCCAGCAAACCACCGGCTTTATCGACGATGTGCAGCATTGGCAAGCCAGTCAAACCCTAAACGTGCGCCATCCACTGCTGGGCGTGTGGCTGGCTCAGCGCGCGCTAAATCCTGGCGATAACACGCAACAAATCCGCCACGTTGACGCGTTAGCGTGGCTGCTGCAAGGGTTGCGCGGGGTGATTATCGTGGCACTGGCGGTGGCGTTGGCCAGTCCGTATAAAATTGAAACGCCTATTTTAAACCCCTCTTTGACCAATACAGCAGAAAAGAAGGTGCGCGATATTCAGTTGGTAATAGAAAGTTCGGCGTCGTTTTTACTGCCCGACTATCAACTCAACGGTCAGCCCGCCAAGCGTATGGACGTGGTTAAATCGGTGCTGGATGGCTTTGTGGCGCAACTGCCGGGCAATCAATTTGGCTTAACGGTGTACGCCGAGCAAGCCTACACTCTAATGCCCTTAACCCCTGATATTGCGGCCACGCGGCTTAATTTACAGCGTTTGCAGCCCCATTTGGCAGGGCGCACCGACGAGGCGTTGGGCGAGGCGTTGGGCTTGGCGTTAAAAGGCGCAAGCGCTCAAATGAACAAAAACAGTGGCTTGACCAGGCCTGGTCAAGTTGATTTATCCGATTTAAAAGAATCTAACCCATCTAACCCACCTAACGCATCCAATGCACAACGCAATCGAGTGCTGGTGCTGATCAGTGACGGACAATCCAAACCCAGCCGACTGGATTTGGCCGAAGCGGTGAATTACGCCCAATGGCTCAACGTGCCCATTTACACCATTGGCGTAGGAGCCGGGCACGCTACGGCCGACACGCGGGTGTTTACCGGCTTGTTGTACGAGCCATTAGACGCGCAATCGTTGCAATGGTTGGCTCAGCAGACCCAAGGCGTCTATTATCAAGTGGGCAGTGGTGAGGCGTTGCAAACGGTGTTACAACAAATAGAACACAGCAGCGGTCAACCTTTACCGCTCATCGCGGCCGCACCACAAAAACAGCGCTGTATTACCAACCATTGCAGTGGGCGGTGTGGGGCTTGGCGTTGTATGCACTTTTGTACGCCATGTTGGGCTTTGGCGCGCGCACAATTAACGGAGCATCCCAATGAGCCCGGTACTGGACATGAGCATGCTGGATTCGCTCAGCACATTTTTTGCGGCGCTGGCAAACGACCAATTGCATTGGCGCAGTCCGCTGACTTTATGGGCGTTGATGTTGCCGTTGGGGGTGTTTGCTTTGCGGGTGTGGGCGCGCAAACGCCACAAAACCCAGTACGCCGACGCGCATTTGTGGCCGTGGGTTAACGCCGACTTTGATGTTTTAACCAGGCCTGGTCAACGTAATGTTTACACTTATGTTTATGTTTGGATTAAAAAAATACTTAACCCCGGCGTGTTATGGGGTGCGGCCTGGTGTTGCTTGGTGGTGGCGTTGGCCGGGCCTAGAGTGGCTTTAAACCATCAACCCACTCATCAGCCACCTCGCGCTGGGTTAGACGTGGTGGTGGCACTCGACTTATCACATTCTATGACTGCCGACGACGTAGCGCCTAATCGGTTTTTATTGGCCAAATCGCTGATTGAATCGCTTAAAAACGATTTGCAAAGCCAAGCACCGGCGTTAAATAGTCACGCAAACGGTAGCTTAAATTCGCCGAACGCCGCAGATCGATTGGGATTGGTGGCGTTTGCCGGCGCACCGTATGTGGTGAGTCCGTTAAGCGTTGATGCCCAATTATTTGCCCACACGTTAAATTTATTAGAGCCGGATTTACTGCCCACTCAAGGCTCATGGTTGGCGCTGGCGTTAATGGAATCGATGCAACATTTGGCGCAGCTTAAACAAACCAATCAATCCGTTGTGGTGGTGTTTACCGACGGCGCGCCCGCGTTTTGGAACGATATCCCCTTGCCCGAACGCTTTGCCCAATCGCCTTTTGCCAGTGCGGTGCTTGGTCAAGAGCATGGAGATGAGCATGGACAAGACCGCGCAAAAACCCCGCCATTGCCCAGCGTTATTTTGGTGGGCGTAGGCACGCCACGCGCCACACCGTTGAAGGATTTTGCGTTTTCGGCCAAGCCCAACGCGCCCATGGTGGTCAATGGTTTATTGGCGCAAAGCCGGTTAGAAGAGGCCAGTTTAACCCGCATGGCGCAACAGCTTAACGGGGTTTATTTGCACGCCAATAACAGCGATGGTTTTAGACAAGCCTTGCTGGCGCAGATTATGCAAGCGGCGCAAACCGCGCGCGACGCGAAATCTAACTCAATTAATTCATCGACACACTCAGCTCAACTAACCCAATTTACCCAGTGGCAAAACCTGGCCTGGCCTTTTATGGCGTTGGGGGCATTGTTGATGCTGGTGGCATTTTACGGCGTGTTAAGTTGGCGTTGGCCGGTGAAGCCCGGCTCTTCTCAAAACTTGAGAGGCACGCATTTGGGTGTGGCAGCGTTGAGCAGTGTGTTGACGGCGTTGAGCTTGGCGGGCGGCTTAAGCTACAGCAAAGTGAGTTACGCCGATTTGAATACTGTAACGCAAGCCGATCACTTAGCTCAGGCGCAAACCGCCTATCAAGCGGGTGATTACACGGCGGCGTTTAATGCGTTTGCGCAAATAGAAGACTATGTTGGTTGGTTGGGTGCGGGGGTGTCGGCGTACCAAAATAACGACATGACCTCGGCCGTGGCGTATTTTAGGCAAGCTGCATTGGGCGCGCCCACCGACGCCGAGCGCGCGGTGGCTTTGTTTAACTTGGGCAACAGTTATTATGGCGCCACGATTTGGCCTTGGGCGATAGAGGCCTATGAGCAAGCGTTGCTCTATCAACCACATTACCCCAAAGCCACGCACAATTTAGCCCTAGCCTTGGCGGCGCAAGAGCAGGCCAAGCAAGCACAACAAGCGGAACAGGCTAAGCAGGCTAAGGCTCAAACCAAGCCCGAAGACGACCAAGACGACGCCGGCAGTGGCAAAGGCAAGGGCAAAGGGCGCAGTAACGAGAGTGCTTTTTACGGCGGTCAAAAACCCAATCCCGCCAACGATTCGGGCTCAGAGCAAGGCGATGGCATCGACGGCGGTCAAAGCGATGGCAAGGTAATTTTACCGGTGCTTAACCAAGCCACACACTATCAAAAAAACACCGCATCAAGCGATTTGATTAATGTTAATCCGCTGGGTCAAAATCAAGCTGGCCAAAATCAAACAAATGCCGTTAATTCAGTAGGTACAAATGTTCAAGCCCAAGCCTTGGCGCTTATTGAGCAGACTAAACGTCAACAACGCGCCCAGGCGTTTGAGCAGAGTTTGCTGGGGTTAAAAGATGAGCAAAAAACCTTATTAAAACGCCTGGTTGAGCGCCAAGAAGGGTTTGATGCACCCCAAGCGCATCCACACCCTATTGATGGAGTTCAGCCATGGTAAGACACTTAACACAACGTGGTGTACTTGGGTTTTTAATGCTCTGGTTGTGGTTGGGCGTGGCCAATGCGCAAGGGATTCAGGAGGCTTCAGACACGCAAGACGTCAACCCAATGCAGACGGTGGACGTGCGGTTATCGGCCACCAAACTCATGTTGGGTCAGCCGTTGGTGTTGACCATTACTGCGCGGCCAACCATCAGCGGCGCGCAACTAGCCGAGCAGTTTAGTCAACTAAATTGGCGTACCCTACAAACCGATTGGGCGATTGAGTCGGTCAACAGTAACTCCGAGCGCATTCGGGTGACTTTGTACCCGTTGCGCGCCGGTCAAGTGGCGTTTTCGGCCATTAAAGCGGGGTGGATTAACGCACCGCAGACCCTTATTGAAGTAGCGCAAAACCCCGAAGTGACTATTGAATGGCAAGCGCCACCGCCCACAATGTATCACCAACAAAACAGCGCCTGGAACGCACGTGTGACCTTAAAAAATGCCGCCAATGCCGCTCATTTTGAGGCGCGTAAACCACTGCATTTGTTGGACGATCAAAGCGTTAATACACAAAAGGTTGAGGTTGTGGCCGAACCGTTTAACGAGAAAACGCAGGCGAATGCCGCGCAAAAAACCGTGCAACTGCTGGCCAATGTGCAAGCTAATGTGCAGGCCAATTTGGGGCGAAGCCCGTTTGAACCCCCGCAACCCAATGCAACCCAGAACGCAACGCGCAGCGTGCTGTCGCCTGTGGTGGTGGTTAAAAACACCACGCAACAAGTGTGGCGTTTTTACGATGCGCCGCATACGCTTAACGTACAGCCGTTGCCACAATTTTTACCTGCGGGCTTGCCCGTAGGCCAAGTGAGCTTTGGCGCGGCAAACGAATTTGACATTAAACCTTTTAAACCACCCTTTTGGCACCTCGCCAAACGGCTGTATCACTGGCCTATGCGCTTAACCACTCAAGGCCTAGATCAAACAGGGCTTAAACAGTTGGCTGAACAATGGCAAACGCAAATTCCTAATACGGCAAAAAACAGTACAAAAAATAGCGCACAAATAGAGTGGTTGGTTGAATCACAAACTTTTACACAAGTGCTTAACCCAAATAGCGCAAGTGGCGAAAGTAGCGCAAATGGTACAAACGCCACCAGTAATTTAAGCGGAGAAGTGCTTAATAATGTGCCTTATCGCATTATGCAACCAGGCCTGGTTACCTTGCCGGCAGTGCATTGGCGCGTGTTTGATCCGCACACGGGTAAATTGCAGGTGCTAAGTATGCCCGAGCGCACGGTATTTGCGGTGCCTGTTTGGGCGCTATATATGGGAGTGATTTTGCTGGTCATGTTGCTGTTGTACACGCTGTATAAAGCGCGCAAACCGTTTAACCAGGCCTGGTCAAAGCGTCGTTTAAAACAAGCCATTCATCAAGCCAGCACGCCCCAGCACATTTGGCGCGCTATGCAATTATGGCAGGGGTTGCAAATACAGCCAGCCAGCCAAACTCTGGGGCAGTTTAACGCTTGGTACAATACGCATTTTAAACCGTGTCACGTGCTAAACGCATTAATGGCACAGTTGAATGTCGAACATTTTTCAACGCAGCCCAGCAATACAAGTGATTCAAGCAATCCAGTCAACTCAGACAACACCTTAACGGCGTTGAAAACATTGGCATTAGAGTGGGTTAACAACATTCGTCGCTAATGGTGAGCGTTAAGGGTTTGAGTTAGCGTTAATTATTCACTGGCGTTATGTTTATCGTTTCCATTAAACGTCGCCTCAAACGGTTTAATAATTTTTAGATATTTTTGGTAAGCAATGGCAATCGCATAGGCCATCGAGCCAATAATAATCACGTCACCCAAATACGCCAAGCCCATCGAAAATAGGTTGTCGCGGATAAAACTCGGTAAAATAAGTGCGCCGCCCACCACCAAACCCAACAATATGGTTTTTAAAGCGACTTTTAAAATGCCTTTTACTAACAAATGCTTGTGTTCTTTAGAGCCAAGTTGCATGGGGTTTCCTTGTTTTTATTATGTTTATTGCGTTTATTGCATCAATGACGTTAACCCGGAGACTGCAAACTACGCTTGAGCGTGCCATCTTAACGCATCCACAAAAATTAACGTAAAGTTTGCTCAACCCAGCGACTAAAGCCACCTAAATCCAACGCGCCCGACATACGATTAAGCTCTTTGCCGCCTTTAAAAATCGCCAAGGTGGGAATCGAGCGAATGTTAAATTGCTGAGAAATTGCTGGTTCGTTTTCGGTGTTAATTTTAATAAAGCGCGCGTGGGTTTTAGGTTCTAACTGGGCGGCGGCTTGGGCAAATGTGGGGGCAAAACTTTTGCACGGCCCGCACCACGGCGCCCAAAAGTCCACCACCAACGGCTGATCGGTTTTGGCCAAAGCGCGCAAAAACTGCTCGCCAGTCATTTCAATAGGTTTGCCAATAAACAAATTATTTTGGCACTTGCCACAGCGCGCCGGTTGCGCCAATTTCTCATCGGCCACGCGGTTTAAACCACCACAATGCGGACACATAATAATCATAACAGCTCCTTTTGTTTTGTTGCTAGTCGGTTAACCAATCGGGTTTGGGGCTTTCTTCTCTGCCGGCGGCAAAGCCTCGGTCTACAAAGCCATGCAAGGTTGCATCGTGCGCGTGAATCAGCGCAATCATTTTAGGGTCGTCGCTGGTTAAGGTCGCCTCAACCCCCATTTTAACAGCGCGATAGGTCATGGTAATTTGGTCTTTGTATTCAAACAACGCCGCAAACAGCGGATCCCACGAGCGAATGGCGCGCCCCATGTCAAAGCGTTTTTGCATACCCACCACATGCGCTTGCAGTATTTTGGCCAACTCTGGTGTGGTGGCCGTGGTGGTGGCGCAAATACCATTGGGCAACCGCGTGGTATGACGCTGCAATTGCTGGTGAAACTCCAACAAATGGCTAAACAACGCCTGGTCTTGTTTGTGCTGCTCATCACTGCCGCGCCCGTGTTTATAAGGGCGATGGCTTTCTACGGTGTTCTGTTCAGTGTTTGACATAGATTACTCCTAACCAATGGATTCTTTATAGGGGGTTGCGCGGCTAAATACAAGCGGTGTGTAAAGGGCTCACCTATATTTTGGGCAAAAAAAAGCACGGTAAGGTCGTACCGTGCTTTTCTGAGGAGTGTAAAACGTGAAACATAAAACTAATTAACAACTGACTTTAAAACCTTAACTTTAAACCACAGGGTAAAACGTAACCAAAATAACCACGAACTTGACAATTAGTTCGTCAACGCACTTTTAAGGTTTGTGGAGCATACAAGCTTTAAAAGTGGCTAAAGGTTAGAAGGCTATGTTTAACCAATTTTAACCATTAACGCCTAACAAACGTCTTTATTAAGCGCTGTGTAAAGTGTAGGCGGGCATCGTCATAAAATCAATTAATAACCCTTGAAACACTCTTGAAAAACCCTGCGTATTTAAAGGGTTAATGCCACCGTTAAAAACAGCCGTTTATCACTCAACCTTATCCATTTGAGTGATTTGTTGCGCGTAATAGTTAGCCTGATTTTGCAAGCCGCCGGCATAATTTAAGCGGTTTAATGACTCGTTGGGTTCAATGGTGCGCTGCTCGGGCGCGGTGCTGGCGTTAATACTTTGTGACGCACCCAACGCCAAATAATCGGTTACAGCACCACTTTGCATAGACTGACCCGCCGCATTTTGCGACAAAGACACCGTAGTGTTGCCGGCCGAGGTAGTAGTCGGTGCCGATTTTTCGTCCATTTTAATGTCCGCTTTAGCGTTTAAAGCATTGTTTGCCATCACCTGCGGATTAAGTGACACAGCGGCTGACGCCAATACTGGATTTAACGTGCTCATACATAACTCCTTGACTCATTAAATAAAGTCGTTATTAAACAACCACCTTTATTATAATTTTAAAAAAGCAAAAGAACACAGTGCGCGAATAAAAAATATCAATATAAACAACACAACCCGTCATAAAAAAATCAACCCTCATATCGCGCCAAAACCTCATTATCATGCCGTGCTACGACACGGCATCTGCAAACCCAGCCGCAAACAAAATCCACTCGCACAACACTCACTTAATATAAGCGTTTTATTATGCCTAACAAAACATCGTCCTTACTGTCCTTTAGTACAGTAGGAAAGCCTCTGTAGTTTTAGTATTATCCCAAGTACAAAAAATATCAGAGAACCTTTTAAATTCACTTAGCCCACTTAACGCAAACGTTAAACGCCAAGAAATTCAAGGTTTTTCAGTCGTCTAAAAATGGAGTAAAGCATCATGGCAACAATTATCGGTCAAGTTACAAGCTTACAAGGCACAGTCAGAGCCATTAACCCGGTCACCGGAGAAGTAAGAATACTTGAGGTAGGCAGCCCAATTTTCGCCGGCGAAACCCTGCAAACCTCCAGCACCGGTGGCGTAGTGGTTAACATGCAAAATGGCGAGCTGCTTACATTAGGCCGTGACACCCAAATGCTATTAGACGACGACGTAATTGGCCAAGCCAACACCCCTGATATTACCGAAGCCAGCGCCGAAGTCGCCGCCCTACAACAAGCCATTTTAGACGGCAACGTAAACCTAGACCAACTAGAAGAAACCGCCGCCGGCGAAACCGCCGCACCAGGCAGCGCCTCCGAAGGCGGAGTGTTTATAGATCGAACCGCAGCAGAAGGCGAAGTAACCAGCGGGTTTGAAACCAGTACTAGCAGTTCAACCACTCTAACCGATGTGGAACGTAATGATGCTGCTGAGCCTGCCGTTAATAATGCACCAACATTGCAAGATGACAGTCCTACTAACGCCGAAAACGACGCACTCACAACAGATGAAGACAACGCGATTGATATTAATGTGCTCGCCAACGACACCGACATTGACGGCAACGTCTCAGCGGTTGCCTCGGTGACCCAAGGCACCAACGGGACAGTGGCCATCAATACCGATGGCACGGTGAAATACACCCCGAATGCCAACTACAGCGGCAGCGACAGCTTCACCTACACCAATGCCGAAGGCAACACCGCCACGGTGAACGTCACGGTCAACCCCGTGAACGACCCAACGGTAGTGGTCAATGACGCAGCGACAACAGATGAAGACAACGCGATTGATATTAATGTGCTCGCCAACGACACCGACATTGACGGCAACGTCTCAGCGGTTGCCTCGGTGACCCAAGGCACCAACGGGACAGTGGCCATCAATACCGATGGCACGGTGAAATACACCCCGAATGCCAACTACAGCGGCAGCGACAGCTTCACCTACACCAATGCCGAAGGCAACACCGCCACGGTGAACGTCACGGTCAACCCCGTGAACGACCCAACGGTAGTGGTCAATGACGCAGCGACAACAGATGAAGACAACGCGATTGATATTAATGTGCTCGCCAACGACACCGACATTGACGGCAACGTCTCAGCGGTTGCCTCGGTGACCCAAGGCACCAACGGGACAGTGGCCATCAATACCGATGGCACGGTGAAATACACCCCGAATGCCAACTACAGCGGCAGCGACAGCTTCACCTACACCAATGCCGAAGGCAACACCGCCACGGTGAACGTCACGGTCAACCCCGTGAACGACCCAACGGTAGTGGTCAATGACGCAGCGACAACAGATGAAGACAACGCGATTGATATTAATGTGCTCGCCAACGACACCGACATTGACGGCAACGTCTCAGCGGTTGCCTCGGTGACCCAAGGCACCAACGGGACAGTGGCCATCAATACCGATGGCACGGTGAAATACACCCCGAATGCCAACTACAGCGGCAGCGACAGCTTCACCTACACCAATGCCGAAGGCAACACCGCCACGGTGAACGTCACGGTCAACCCCGTGAACGACCCAACGGTAGTGGTCAATGACGCAGCGACAACAGATGAAGACAACGCGATTGATATTAATGTGCTCGCCAACGACACCGACATTGACGGCAACGTCTCAGCGGTTGCCTCGGTGACCCAAGGCACCAACGGGACAGTGGCCATCAATACCGATGGCACGGTGAAATACACCCCGAATGCCAACTACAGCGGCAGCGACAGCTTCACCTACACCAATGCCGAAGGCAACACCGCCACGGTGAACGTCACGGTCAACCCCGTGAACGACCCAACGGTAGTGGTCAATGACGCAGCGACAACAGATGAAGACAACGCGATTGATATTAATGTGCTCGCCAACGACACCGACATTGACGGCAACGTCTCAGCGGTTGCCTCGGTGACCCAAGGCACCAACGGGACAGTGGCCATCAATACCGATGGCACGGTGAAATACACCCCGAATGCCAACTACAGCGGCAGCGACAGCTTCACCTACACCAATGCCGAAGGCAACACCGCCACGGTGAACGTCACGGTCAACCCCGTGAACGACCCAACGGTAGTGGTCAATGACGCAGCGACAACAGATGAAGACAACGCGATTGATATTAATGTGCTCGCCAACGACACCGACATTGACGGCAACGTCTCAGCGGTTGCCTCGGTGACCCAAGGCACCAACGGGACAGTGGCCATCAATACCGATGGCACGGTGAAATACACCCCGAATGCCAACTACAGCGGCAGCGACAGCTTCACCTACACCAATGCCGAAGGCAACACCGCCACGGTGAACGTCACGGTCAACCCCGTGAACGACCCAACGGTAGTGGTCAATGACGCAGCGACAACAGATGAAGACAACGCGATTGATATTAATGTGCTCGCCAACGACACCGACATTGACGGCAACGTCTCAGCGGTTGCCTCGGTGACCCAAGGCACCAACGGGACAGTGGCCATCAATACCGATGGCACGGTGAAATACACCCCGAATGCCAACTACAGCGGCAGCGACAGCTTCACCTACACCAATGCCGAAGGCAACACCGCCACGGTGAACGTCACGGTCAACCCCGTGAACGACCCAACGGTAGTGGTCAATGACGCAGCGACAACAGATGAAGACAACGCGATTGATATTAATGTGCTCGCCAACGACACCGACATTGACGGCAACGTCTCAGCGGTTGCCTCGGTGACCCAAGGCACCAACGGGACAGTGGCCATCAATACCGATGGCACGGTGAAATACACCCCGAATGCCAACTACAGCGGCAGCGACAGCTTCACCTACACCAATGCCGAAGGCAACACCGCCACGGTGAACGTCACGGTCAACCCCGTGAACGACCCAACGGTAGTGGTCAATGACGCAGCGACAACAGATGAAGACAACGCGATTGATATTAATGTGCTCGCCAACGACACCGACATTGACGGCAACGTCTCAGCGGTTGCCTCGGTGACCCAAGGCACCAACGGGACAGTGGCCATCAATACCGATGGCACGGTGAAATACACCCCGAATGCCAACTACAGCGGCAGCGACAGCTTCACCTACACCAATGCCGAAGGCAACACCGCCACGGTGAACGTCACGGTCAACCCCGTGAACGACCCAACGGTAGTGGTCAATGACGCAGCGACAACAGATGAAGACAACGCGATTGATATTAATGTGCTCGCCAACGACACCGACATTGACGGCAACGTCTCAGCGGTTGCCTCGGTGACCCAAGGCACCAACGGGACAGTGGCCATCAATACCGATGGCACGGTGAAATACACCCCGAATGCCAACTACAGCGGCAGCGACAGCTTCACCTACACCAATGCCGAAGGCAACACCGCCACGGTGAACGTCACGGTCAACCCCGTGAACGACCCAACGGTAGTGGTCAATGACGCAGCGACAACAGATGAAGACAACGCGATTGATATTAATGTGCTCGCCAACGACACCGACATTGACGGCAACGTCTCAGCGGTTGCCTCGGTGACCCAAGGCACCAACGGGACAGTGGCCATCAATACCGATGGCACGGTGAAATACACCCCGAATGCCAACTACAGCGGCAGCGACAGCTTCACCTACACCAATGCCGAAGGCAACACCGCCACGGTGAACGTCACGGTCAACCCCGTGAACGACCCAACGGTAGTGGTCAATGACGCAGCGACAACAGATGAAGACAACGCGATTGATATTAATGTGCTCGCCAACGACACCGACATTGACGGCAACGTCTCAGCGGTTGCCTCGGTGACCCAAGGCACCAACGGGACAGTGGCCATCAATACCGATGGCACGGTGAAATACACCCCGAATGCCAACTACAGCGGCAGCGACAGCTTCACCTACACCAATGCCGAAGGCAACACCGCCACGGTGAACGTCACGGTCAACCCCGTGAACGACCCAACGGTAGTGGTCAATGACGCAGCGACAACAGATGAAGACAACGCGATTGATATTAATGTGCTCGCCAACGACACCGACATTGACGGCAACGTCTCAGCGGTTGCCTCGGTGACCCAAGGCACCAACGGGACAGTGGCCATCAATACCGATGGCACGGTGAAATACACCCCGAATGCCAACTACAGCGGCAGCGACAGCTTCACCTACACCAATGCCGAAGGCAACACCGCCACGGTGAACGTCACGGTCAACCCCGTGAACGACCCAACGGTAGTGGTCAATGACGCAGCGACAACAGATGAAGACAACGCGATTGATATTAATGTGCTCGCCAACGACACCGACATTGACGGCAACGTCTCAGCGGTTGCCTCGGTGACCCAAGGCACCAACGGGACAGTGGCCATCAATACCGATGGCACGGTGAAATACACCCCGAATGCCAACTACAGCGGCAGCGACAGCTTCACCTACACCAATGCCGAAGGCAACACCGCCACGGTGAACGTCACGGTCAACCCCGTGAACGACCCAACGGTAGTGGTCAATGACGCAGCGACAACAGATGAAGACAACGCGATTGATATTAATGTGCTCGCCAACGACACCGACATTGACGGCAACGTCTCAGCGGTTGCCTCGGTGACCCAAGGCACCAACGGGACAGTGGCCATCAATACCGATGGCACGGTGAAATACACCCCGAATGCCAACTACAGCGGCAGCGACAGCTTCACCTACACCAATGCCGAAGGCAACACCGCCACGGTGAACGTCACGGTCAACCCCGTGAACGACCCAACGGTAGTGGTCAATGACGCAGCGACAACAGATGAAGACAACGCGATTGATATTAATGTGCTCGCCAACGACACCGACATTGACGGCAACGTCTCAGCGGTTGCCTCGGTGACCCAAGGCACCAACGGGACAGTGGCCATCAATACCGATGGCACGGTGAAATACACCCCGAATGCCAACTACAGCGGCAGCGACAGCTTCACCTACACCAATGCCGAAGGCAACACCGCCACGGTGAACGTCACGGTCAACCCCGTGAACGACCCAACGGTAGTGGTCAATGACGCAGCGACAACAGATGAAGACAACGCGATTGATATTAATGTGCTCGCCAACGACACCGACATTGACGGCAACGTCTCAGCGGTTGCCTCGGTGACCCAAGGCACCAACGGGACAGTGGCCATCAATACCGATGGCACGGTGAAATACACCCCGAATGCCAACTACAGCGGCAGCGACAGCTTCACCTACACCAATGCCGAAGGCAACACCGCCACGGTGAACGTCACGGTCAACCCCGTGAACGACCCAACGGTAGTGGTCAATGACGCAGCGACAACAGATGAAGACAACGCGATTGATATTAATGTGCTCGCCAACGACACCGACATTGACGGCAACGTCTCAGCGGTTGCCTCGGTGACCCAAGGCACCAACGGGACAGTGGCCATCAATACCGATGGCACGGTGAAATACACCCCGAATGCCAACTACAGCGGCAGCGACAGCTTCACCTACACCAATGCCGAAGGCAACACCGCCACGGTGAACGTCACGGTCAACCCCGTGAACGACCCAACGGTAGTGGTCAATGACGCAGCGACAACAGATGAAGACAACGCGATTGATATTAATGTGCTCGCCAACGACACCGACATTGACGGCAACGTCTCAGCGGTTGCCTCGGTGACCCAAGGCACCAACGGGACAGTGGCCATCAATACCGATGGCACGGTGAAATACACCCCGAATGCCAACTACAGCGGCAGCGACAGCTTCACCTACACCAATGCCGAAGGCAACACCGCCACGGTGAACGTCACGGTCAACCCCGTGAACGACCCAACGGTAGTGGTCAATGACGCAGCGACAACAGATGAAGACAACGCGATTGATATTAATGTGCTCGCCAACGACACCGACATTGACGGCAACGTCTCAGCGGTTGCCTCGGTGACCCAAGGCACCAACGGGACAGTGGCCATCAATACCGATGGCACGGTGAAATACACCCCGAATGCCAACTACAGCGGCAGCGACAGCTTCACCTACACCAATGCCGAAGGCAACACCGCCACGGTGAACGTCACGGTCAACCCCGTGAACGACCCAACGGTAGTGGTCAATGACGCAGCGACAACAGATGAAGACAACGCGATTGATATTAATGTGCTCGCCAACGACACCGACATTGACGGCAACGTCTCAGCGGTTGCCTCGGTGACCCAAGGCACCAACGGGACAGTGGCCATCAATACCGATGGCACGGTGAAATACACCCCGAATGCCAACTACAGCGGCAGCGACAGCTTCACCTACACCAATGCCGAAGGCAACACCGCCACGGTGAACGTCACGGTCAACCCCGTGAACGACCCAACGGTAGTGGTCAATGACGCAGCGACAACAGATGAAGACAACGCGATTGATATTAATGTGCTCGCCAACGACACCGACATTGACGGCAACGTCTCAGCGGTTGCCTCGGTGACCCAAGGCACCAACGGGACAGTGGCCATCAATACCGATGGCACGGTGAAATACACCCCGAATGCCAACTACAGCGGCAGCGACAGCTTCACCTACACCAATGCCGAAGGCAACACCGCCACGGTGAACGTCACGGTCAACCCCGTGAACGACCCAACGGTAGTGGTCAATGACGCAGCGACAACAGATGAAGACAACGCGATTGATATTAATGTGCTCGCCAACGACACCGACATTGACGGCAACGTCTCAGCGGTTGCCTCGGTGACCCAAGGCACCAACGGGACAGTGGCCATCAATACCGATGGCACGGTGAAATACACCCCGAATGCCAACTACAGCGGCAGCGACAGCTTCACCTACACCAATGCCGAAGGCAACACCGCCACGGTGAATGTGACGGTTAATCCAGTGAATGACGCGCCAGAAATCCAAAACAAATCAGTATCAGTTACTGTTTCTGAAGAGGGATTGTCGGGTGGTATAGCGGATACTTCTGGTGCTTCTGACACTACTAATAACACTGTTTATAGTTCAGCGACTTCTGGTGGCTCTATGGGCTTTAGCGATGTTGAGGGTGATATGCTTGCCGTAACGGGCGTTTCTTTTACTGGTACAGAGTTAACGTCTGGTGGAGTTGTTGTTAGCTGGAGTGCTTCAGCTTATACCGATGGTAGTTATACATTAACCGGATCTGCAGGTGCTTTGGATGTTATTACTGTTAATGTTGATAAAACTGGTAATTATTCGGTTGCTTTGCTAGCGCCTATTGATCACCCTGATATCACTGCAGAAGATGTTAAAGCGCTTGAATTTGCGGTTACTGTAAGTGATGGTTTTGATTCGTCAACGGCAACCCTTACCGTTAATGTTGAGGATGATGCGCCTAGCGTGGCTAATTTAGAAGTGTCTGTTGATGATTTGGGTAGCAGTTCGTTTAATGCGAATGTTGTTATTACTATGGATTTTTCGACTAGTATGAGTTCATCTGCCTTGGCTGATCAGAAAAAAGCTGTACAAGATTTATTGGCTGAATATAAATCAATCCTTGAATCTACGGGGAATAACGGCGATGTTAAAGTTTTGGTGGTCAAGTTCGGTACTACTGCACAAAGTGCAGGTTGGCAAACTATTGAGGAGGCACTTGCCAATGTTGCAGCTGGTTCACCCTTTAGCGGAACGCAATACACTAATTATGATGATGCGCTTAATGAGTTAATTACAAAGTATTCATCTGCTGGGTCTGTTAGTGCACCAGATGTGATCAATACATCGTATTTTTTGACTGACGGTGTGCCAACCACATCAAATTACAATACAGCTACTAATGCTACAACCGAAGAAGATCGAGGGGATGGAATCGGCACAGGGGCGCATGCAAATAACCCATTTTATGCCGCCGGAACCAATGCCAGCAGTACAACCTATATTGGTACAAACGGTGAGGTGGGGCAAGGTAATTGGGAGGCGTTTTTACAGGCTAACAAGATCATTTCGTATGCGATTGGCATGGGTGATAATGTTTCAGGAACTTACTTGGCTCCAATTGCATATAACGGTGTTACTGGCGAGCAGGAGCATGCTAGTTTGCTGCAACCGGAAGTTGATTTTAATACGCTTAGCAGTATTTTAGTAGCCAATGTTCCGGATGCCACTCCAATTACCAGCTCTTTATTGGTTAATAGTGGGTTGAGTGTGGCAAATGGTTTTGGCGCTGACGGAGGTTATTTAAAGTCGTTTACGATTGATGGTAATACTTATAGCTATAATGGAATCGATGCACCATCGGTGCTTACAGTTACAACGGATTTAGGAGGTACGTTACAAGTAAATATGGTTACGGCCGAGTATACCTACCAACCAAAAGTAGGTACCTACGCGAATATTGAAAAAGAGTTAGTTGCATTTACAGTCGCCGACCGCGATGGCGACACTGCAACGGCTACATTAACCATTGATTTGTCGGCACTTAAAGCTGATATGCAGGCCGAACAACCGGTTGTGACACTAAGTATTGGTGTAAAGGAAGCAATTGAAACAACACCAGTTTATACAAGTGGTTCAAATAAGTTTGATAGTTATGTCGAGACAATTACCTATTCTCTTGGTTTTGATACAAAATCAGTCACAATTGTATTAGAGGGCTATAGAGATAATCGTGATGATGCAACGGTTGTCTTGTTAAGAGATAACATAGACATTGCTCAATATGATATAGATAATATTACCAGTGGTAACGATAGTTCAAATTTTAAAGGTGATGTAACGATTAATTCAACAAGTGATTTTGATGAAATTAAAATTACTAGAGATAACTCATGGGGATCTGGGGCTGATTTTACAGTCAACTCAGTTACCGCTACAGGGGCAGTTAAAACACATTACGAATATAAGCTTAACATCGGTGCCACATTACAAGATAGTGATAGTGAATCTCTTTCTGCAGCCACGGTATTTGGGTTGCCAGAAGGTACTTCTATTACAGGAACTGGCGTTATGTCTGGTCCAGATGGTATGTACACGATTGGTTTGCAGACAAACGGTCAGGTGGCCGACGATGTCAAGATTGTATCGCCCGATAAGCAATTAACCGATGCAGACTTTAAAGACTTGCACGTTGCGGTTACCTCTACTGAAAGTAATGGCGGCGATACCGCTACTACCGAGGTCAATATATTAGGCGACAGCTTCTTATATGGTACAGACGCTGAAGATGTGTTTGTTATTGACGGTGACGTGGCTAATAATATCATTATTAAAGAGTTTGACGCTGCAGAGGATACGTTGGATTTAAGCGAAGTCATTGACGACACCGCAACCCCTGAAACATTGGATGAGTACTTACAATTTAGCTACGTAGATGACGAAGGCAACGTGTCTGATTTTGCAAATGCCGCCAGCACCGTGCTTAACATTGACTCAAATGGTTCGGCCGCAAACGGCATTATCACCACCGTTTACATTCAAGACAAAGTGTTAACGGAAACAGAAATCAGTGATTTAAAAAATGATTTTCTAAACGACTAATCTTTAAACCCGTAAATGTAAGGGCACTTTTGAGTGCCCTTTTTTATAAAAGAGTTTTAGAGGTAATTGTGCTAATTTTTTATTCATTACAAATCAAAACTAATAATTAAAACTAACCATCAAAAACGCGAGAGGATTGTCCATGTCTAATGCTCTGTTTGAGTTGCTGTCGCAGCAGGCCGATTTAGCGGATATTAAACCGGTGTATAAAGGGTATTTGCCTAATGCGTTTAGGGTTAAGCAAACGCTAGAAGGTGGCACACGCCGTCAATGTGTGCGGGTGGTGACCGATATTTCTAATACGTATGCCTTAAAGCGTCAAAAGGATTTATTGCATTTTTTAAATCAATACAGTGCTTTTTTGCGCTTTAACGAAATTCGTAAAGTGGGCATGGCGTATTTGCAGTTTTTTGATGTCGGCCCCAAGCGTACGTTGGCCAGTCAGGTGGCTAAAAAGGGTGTGTTGTCGCCCAAGGCGGCCACAAAATGGTTGTTGGACACGCTGGGCAGTCTGCAAAAATTGCATGCTGTGGGGTTTGTGCATTCGGCCATTCAACCCGAGCATTGTTTGTACGCCAAAAAGCAGAGTTTTTTGGTGGGGCTTGAGCACGCTAAAGTCAGTTTAAGTTCGGTTGAAGTTGAGCAGATGGGCAAGGGTGTGGCGCATACGGGTGCCGATGCGTTGTATTGCCCGCCCGAACGATTAAACGGTCAGTTTGACGACAAAGGCGATGTGTATGCGCTGGGTTGCACGTTGTATTTTGCCTTAACCGGCCAACACGTTTACCGTTTAACATCGCCCAAAAATGCCGCACACTTATGGCACAACGCGTGGATGCACACGCACGCCACAGTGCATAAGGCCAAAGGCCTGCCGTCATTTTGGTTTGATTTGGTGGTGTGGATGACTCAAAAAACACCCAGCAACCGACCCGACCTGGTGGACATTGAGCGGGCGTTAATAAGTGGCAAAGTGCCAAAAGCGCAACAGCATAAGTTTAATAAGCTGAATGACTTAAATTCCGCTGAAAATATCAAACCCAAAGCCGCCTTGCAAGCCTTGGCCGACGCGCATTTTTTACGTCCTATGTTTGAAATCGCACAGCGTGCCGAGGCCAACGGCGAATGGGACGTGGCGTTAAGCCTGTATGAAAATGCCGCCTTTAAGGGTTTTGCACACGCGCAAGCCCGCTTGGGTGAATGGTATGAAACAGGCGAGCCTGGTGACAGCATTAAACAAAACTACGCTATGGCGGCTAATTTTTACCAGCAAGCCCTTCAAAAAGGCCACGCTCATGCGGCGTATAAGCTGGCCAACCTGTTTGAACACGGTTTGGGCATGCCCATAAACATGAGCCACGCGCGTCAGTGGTACAAATTTGCCGCCCTGCGCGGTGACTTAAGTGCTCAAACAGCCTTGGCGAATTTGTATCAACAAGACACCAAGGTCGCTAAAAGCTTAGAGCAAGCCAAAGCCTGGTTAGCGTTAGCCGAGCATTCGGCGCACGTAAAACAAGCTGAGAAACAAAACCAGAAACAAAGCCAGAAACAAAGCCAGCAAAGCGTTAATTTAGTACGTTAAAAAGTCCAAGGATACGTGGCAGATGCCGTGTCGTAGCACGGCATGACGGGGTTTGTGTTTTAGGCTTGGTTTAAGCCAGTAAAACCACGCTATTAGAGTGCTTTACGTGCTTGTAATGATGTTTTTTAATGCGGATGTGTTTGACCAGGCCTGGTTAAACTGTTTTTCGTGTTTGCTGTAAGTGCTGCAGTTGTTGGGTAAGCCTGGTAAGCCATTGGTGCAACACTGGCATTTTATTAAGGCTTTGCTCCATTACTTCGGCCAGTGTATAGGCTTTTAAGGGCAGGTCTGCGGCGGTGCAGGCGGCTTTTATTAGGTACAAAATCTCTTCTTTAGTCCATTGCGGATTGTCCATAAAACCAGTTACCTTAGCCAACACGGCGGCTTTTACAATGGCCGGCCACAGCGCGGTGGGTACTTTGTGTTGCGCTAATAAATCACGGTCTGGCTCGTGGCTTTGTTCTAAAAACAGCAGTTCGTTTAAGGGTGTTAAGGCCAGTAAATGCTCGGCAATGTCGCGGGCGTGCGGTGGCAAAGCCAATAATGCGGCGTTTTCGTATGGGTGTTGCAGTGAGGCATAAAGGGTGGGCACGGTGCGTTAAACTCGTTAAAACAGGTCAATAAAGGGCTTGGTATGATGGTTTACCCAAGGTTTTTATATATTTTATAGGGTTATACAGGGTTTAATGGCGCATTTAAAAATGATGTTGTTAGAATAAGCATTTATTTTAAGCGTGTAAAGTGTGGCGTGGCTTAGATTGCGGGTAAAGTGCGTAATAACCGTGGTTATTTGCGCTACTGGCTTTGCGCCAATGCTGGGTTAGCCTACTAAGCTTAGCCTACTAGGCTACTTTTACGCTGTTTTTGGTTAAGAGGTTATTTGTTTTATGTCACAGCATCCTTTGGCGCAGTATTTAGTTTCGGTGGTCGATTTTCCTAAGCCCGGCATTTTATTTAGCGATATTTCGCCGTTACTAAAAACCCACTTTAAAGAAACAATTGACGCTTTAAGCGACCTGTTTACCCTGCAAGAATGGGACAGTATTGATGCGGTTTCTGGTATAGAGTCGCGTGGATTTATTTTTGCGGCGGCCTTGGCCTACAAGCACAATAAAGGCTTTATAAAGGTACGAAAACCCGGCAAGTTGCCCAATGTATGCGCCTCGGTTAACTATGGTTTAGAGTATGGCACCGACACCTTAGAGATGCAAAAAGGCGATGGCAGTCGTATTTTGTTGTTAGACGATTTAATTGCCACTGGCGGCTCGATGGGCGCGGCCGCACAATTGTGTGAAACCGTGGGATATTCTGTGGCAGGCATGGCCTGCTTAATTGATTTGGCCGCTTTAAACAGTTTTAGTTACAACGGCATGATCGTACGCTCAGTGATTCAAATTAAAGAGTAACCAGGCCTGGTTAACGTGCCCTAGTTTGGTGCTGGCTTTACACTCTTATCAATGGATGCAACATGTTTAAAATCCCTCGTTTAACGCGCAGTATTTTTTTAGATCAGTTTATTTACATGCAAGCCGTGGGCGTGTTTATTGGCTTGTCGTTTCCACATTTTTTGGTGTGGTACGGCTTTGCGGCCGAACAAGTTTTAAACTGGCATTTTTACATTGTCACCCAAATAGCCGGGCAACTTGTTGGTTTAATTAGCTTTTTACTAATCTCAATGGTCATTAGGCCGCACTTAAAACTGCTGTCGCATAAAATGCAAGACATTGCCGACGGCCTGCATAAAAAAAATCTTATCGATTATTCGGCTAAATGCAACCAAGACCTTTGCCATATTGATGTGGTGTCCAACGACGAAATTGGCGTAAGCGCGCACGCCTATAATCAACTGCTTAGCGCCTTAATTGACTCACACGAAACCGAGCGAGTGTACAGCCGATTTTCAAAAGCCATGTCCGAAAACCTAGAAGTATCGGCCTTGGCCGATGAAGCGATTAGCCTACTGATTGAGTCCACCCACATTGAAGCGGGTGCGGTGTTAATTATGCAAAACGCTCAAATCGAAGTGGTGGCCAGTAAAGGTATTTTGTCGGCTGACAGTTTGTCTGACCACGATGCCATTGTTAGAAGCATCAATAAAGGCGAATCAACGCGAATTTTAATGCCTAAAAACGTACAGCTTGACGGAGTGCTTACGCATTTTCAGCCGTCTGAAGTGTTTATTGAACCCATTGAGTTTAAGGGTGTTCATTTGGGCGCATTGGTGGCGGCAACGGGCGCTAAAATGGCCGATAATCGCACCGAGCTGGTGTTGCAACTGTTTAGCCGCAGCATTGGTTTGGCGCTTAATAACGCGCTGGTTCACTCTAAGTTTCAAAAGCTTGCCGCCATTGATGGTCTAACCAATGTGTACAATCGCCGCTTTGGAATGGGACGTTTAAAAGAAGATTTTTCACGCATTTTGCGCGAGCAATCGCCCTTAAGCGTCGCCATGATTGACATTGACCATTTTAAAAGCGTCAACGACACCTACGGTCATTTAGTGGGCGACAAAGCCATTGTAATGATTGCTAAAATATTAAAAGAAGTACTGCGCGAAGGCGACATTGTGGTGCGTTACGGTGGCGAAGAGTTTTTAATGATTTTGTACGGCGCGTCGGCCGCATCAGCCACGCCCATTTGTGAACGCATTCGACATCAGGTAAAAGACACCGTATTAATGGAAGGGTCACAGCGCATTAATTTAAGTGTGAGCATCGGCGTCTGTTCGTATCCCGAAGTAACCGTAAGCGACGAAATGGCATTAATTGACAAAGCCGACCAAGCACTCTATCACGCCAAACAAACCGGCCGCGACAAAGTGGTTGAGTTTGGAAAAATGAACGCTTAGACAGCCTAAAGACAGAGTCTCAAAAGAATGTGTTTCACGTGAAACCATTTAAGATAAAAATAATGAGTAAAAAAGGGTTTGACCAGGCCTGGTCAGACCCTTTTTTTTCACATAAAATTTTTATTTTAAATCGAATCAATCTCGGCGGTGTTGAGCGGTCGGTAGTCGCCTGCTTTGAGTGTTTCGTCTAGCACAATGGTGCCCATGGATACGCGGTGCAGTTGGGTTACGCGATTGCCTACGGCGGCAAACATGCGTTTTACTTGGTGGTAGCGACCTTCGTAAATGGTTAAGTAAACGCTTTGTGGCGTAAGCCAGGTGAGTTGTGCGGGTTGGGTGGTGATGTGTTCGGGCTTGAGCAAAATGCCGCGTGCAAACGCGTCTTGGGTGGTGGGTGATAGGGCGTAGGCGGTGTGCACGTGGTAAGTTTTGGGAATTTTTTGGCGCGGTTCGGTCAGTCGGCGCGACCATTGGCCGTCGTTGGTAATAATAAGCAAGCCGGTGGTGGCGCGGTCTAAGCGCCCGGCAATGTGCAGGCCGGTGGTGTCAGTTTGGTGCAGTAACTCTAACGCGGTGGTGTGCTGTGAGTCTACCGTGGCGCTTAAAATGCCAGCGGGTTTGTTCATCATAAAATAACGCGCGGGTGCATTGGCTTTAAGCGGTTGGCCGTTAATGTAAATGTGCGAAAACGCGGTTACTGGGTGCAGCCGACTGCTGACCACTGTTTGGTCAACTGTAATTTGGCGTTGGGCGATGAGTTGCAAAATGCGCTGGCGCGAAAACTGCGCCTGCTTGGTTAAAAAACGGTCTAGGCGCATAGATTTGCTCTGTTTTTAGTAGCTATGGTTTGAAACGCTTAGCCTTGCGCCAAAACGACTTTAGCGCGCGCTACGGCGGCGCGCACTTGATTGGGTGCAGTGCCGCCCAAATGGTCGCGCGCGGCCACCGAGCCTTCTAGGGTAAGCACTTCAAATACATCGTCGGTGATTTGGTCGCAAAAACTTTGCAGGGTTGCCAGAGGCATTTCGGATAGGTCTTGGCCGCTTTTTAAACCGTGTGCCACAGCCAACCCGACTATTTCATGTGAATCGCGAAACGTCAGGCCTTTGCCGACCAAATAGTCGGCTAAATCGGTGGCGGTCGAAAACCCGCGTTTGGCCGCGGCGTAGGTAATGTCGCGCTTAACGGTAATAGCCGGCATCATGTCGGCAAAAGCGCGCAAACTGCCGCGCACGGTGTCTACGGTGTCAAACAGCGGCTCTTTGTCTTCTTGATTGTCTTTGTTGTAGGCCAAGGGCTGCGATTTCATGAGTGTCAGCAGGCTCATTAAATGACCGTACACTCGGCCGGTTTTACCGCGTACCAACTCGGGTACGTCGGGGTTTTTCTTTTGCGGCATAATAGACGAGCCGGTGCAAAAGCGATCGGGCAGGTCAATAAACTGAAATTGCGCCGATGACCACAACACCAACTCTTCTGAAAAACGCGATAAATGCATCATCAATGTGGCACACACATGGGTAAATTCAATGGCAAAATCGCGATCGGATACGCCGTCCAACGAGTTTTCGGTAATGCGTTCAAACCCCAACAGTTGGGCAGTGTATTGGCGGTCAATCGGGTAGGTGGTACCGGCCAATGCAGCCGAACCCAGCGGCAGGGTGTTGACGCGTTTGCGGCAGTCGTGCAGGCGTTCAACGTCGCGTTTTAGCATTTCAAACCACGCCAACATGTGGTGGCCAAAGGTGACCGGTTGGGCGGTTTGCAAATGGGTAAAACCGGGCATAATGGTGTCAGCTTCGCGTTCGGCCAACATCACTAAACCGGTTTGCAGGCGGTTAAGTTCGGGCAGAATTAGGTCAATTTCGTCGCGTAAATACAGTCTAATGTCGGTGGCGACTTGGTCGTTACGCGAACGCCCAGTGTGCAGTTTTTTGCCGGTTATGCCAATTAAGTGGGTTAAACGCGCTTCGATATTCATGTGAATGTCTTCTTGCTTAATAGACCATTGCATCTGTCCGGCTTCAATTTCGGCCTGAATTTGCGCCAAACCGTTTTCAATGTCGTTAAGCTCGGCATTATTTAAAATGCCTACTTTGGTGAGCATTTTGGCGTGGGCGATAGAGCCTTGAATGTCTTGTTTGTACATGCGATGGTCAAACTGAATGGACGCGGTAAAGGCTTCTACAAAAGCGTCGGTGGACTCGCTAAAACGTGCGCTAGAAAGTTTTTCTTGGTTGTGCTGATTGCTGGTGGTCATGGGAATTGGGTTCTCTGAATGCGGTGGTTTTTAGGAATAAGTGGGGTTCTGTCGGCGGTCACGGTTATGGTTACGGCTGTTGTGCTTGTTGCTGCGCCAATTGGTCGGGCGTGCTGGGAATTTGGCGATTGAGCCCCATATTGGTGTAGGCGGCGTTAATGCCTTGGTGTACCAGCTCCATGTACAGGGTAATTTCGGGAATGCCGACAATGCGGGGCGCGATTTCTTTGCCTGTGCCGTCAAAAAATACCACTGTGGGCGTTAAATCGGTGCGCAGTGCTTCGGCCCATTCGCGTTTAACGATGCTTTGGCCGTTAAAATCTAAAATAGGCGCATCTTCATCAATGCCCACATGGCGTATAAACGCCACTTTGCCTTCGTATAAGCCGCTTAAGGTCATGGGGTTAAAAATTTCGGTTGATAACACGTCGCAATAGTGACACGCTTGCGCGCCAAACATAAGCACAATGGGCAGTTGCGCTTGACGGGCTTGCTCGCCCAACGTTTGTAAATTGGCCAGTTCGGGTAGGTGACCTTCTTGCGTTTGCGCGGCCGAGTTACAGCCGCTTACGCCCAACATAAACAGCAAAACGCTTAACAGATAGGGTTTTAAAAGCTGGGTTGACATCATGAGGTTGGCCTTGATTAAGGTGAGTAAAACAATAATTGCCTATTTTAACCAAAACCTTGTGGGGTTTTTCAGTAAAATGAAGCGATTAGACAATCCATAACGTTTCTACAGCGTTTACAGTACATTTCAAAAGGCCTAACCAGGCCTGGTCAGTTTATTTTAACGGTTTAAAACGGATACCTACATGAAAAAAACCCTAAGAATCGCCACTCGTAAAAGCCCATTGGCTTTGTGGCAAGCCGAATTTGTTAAAGCCCAACTTGAAGCCGCGCACCCAGGATTGGAAATTACCCTGCTGCCTATGAGCACGCAGGGCGATAAAATTTTGGATGTGCCGTTGGCCAAAATTGGCGGCAAAGGGTTGTTTACCAAAGAATTAGAAGAACGCATGATGGCCGGCGATGCCGACATTGCGGTGCATTCGTTAAAAGACGTGCCCATGAGTTTGCCCGAAGGCTTTGAGTTGGGCGCTATTTTAGAACGCCACGCGCCCACCGACGCGTTTGTGTCCAACCTTTACGCCCAGTTTGACGACTTGCCCCAAGGGGCTGTTTTGGGTACGTCCAGCTTGCGCCGTAAAGCACAGTTAATGGCGGTTAGACCCGATTTAGACGTGCGCGATTTACGCGGCAACGTGGGCACGCGTTTGGGCAAACTTGACGCGGGCGAGTACGATGCGATTGTGTTGGCTACCTCGGGCTTACAGCGTTTGGGGTTAGACGAGCGCATTCGCCACGAAATTGCTCCCGAAATTTGTTTGCCGGCTGTCACCCAAGGCACGTTGGGAATTGAATACTTTGCCAAAGACCACGCCACGTTAGACCTTATTAAAGTGCTTAATCACCCTGCGTCACACATTAGAGCCGTGGCCGAACGTGCCATGAACCACCGTTTAGAAGGCGGTTGCCAAGTGCCCATTGGTGTGTTTGCCGAGTTGGACGCCACCGAGCAAAACATCACCATTAGAGGCTTAGTGGGGCGTTTAGACGGTTCGGAAATTTTGCGCGCTCACATTCAGGGCCGCGCGAGTGACGCTAAACTACTGGGCACACAATTGGCCGAACAGTTGTTGGCGCAAGGTGCCAAAGCCATTTTGGACGAAGTGTACGCCAGCGGTTTAACCAAAGGCTAGGCCATGACGTTGCCGGCAAAGCCGCTGGGTGCGGCACGCTTTACGTTGCTGAATACGCGCCCTGCGCATCAGGCCGCCGAGTTAAATGCGTTGGTGGCGCAGGCGAATGGTTTGGCGTTGCCTTGCCCATTGTTGGCCATTGAGCAAAGTGCGGTGTTGGATGCGCAATGGGCGGAGATAACGCAGTGCGAGGCGCTGATTTTTACCAGCGTTAATGCGGTAACAGCGTTTAAAGACAGCCCCATTTTTGTACGCGAGGCCACGCAAAACACTCCGTGTTACGCCATTGGCGCGGCTACATGGCAAGCGGGGTTAAGCGCTGGGTTGCTTATGCAGGCGCTGGATTCGGTTGCGTGTTTAGAGTGCTTAGAACCGCTTAAATCGCCTAAACCCAAGCTACCAGGCCTGGTGGGTTTAAAAACACCCAATTTAAAAACATTAGAAACATTAGAAATCCTAGAAACGCCTAATGCACAACCCCCTAAGTTTGACAGCGAAACCCTGCTGGCGCACGCTAACATGCAAGCCGCGCAGGTTAAGGGAAAAATCATTGGGTTGCTAAAAGGCGAGGGTGGACGTGATTTAATTGCCACCACCTTGCAACAGCGCGGTGCGCACTTGCACAGTGTGGCGCTGTATAAGCGGGTGTGCGCGCCGTTTTGTATGGCCAGTTGGCAGGCGTTTACCCAAGCCAAGCTCCCCATTTTAGTGCTGACCAGTTGGGAAAGTTTTGAATGTTTAGCCCGTGCGTTGCCAGACACCACCGACTGGCGTTTTGTGTACGCTACGCTGGTGTTTAGCCAACGCATTGCCAACGCATTGCACGCTCGCGGCTGGCCAGGCACGCTTTACGTGTGTTCACCCAGCGCGCCAGGCATTATGCACAGCATTGAATTGAGTTTAAATGCTAGACTCCCAAGTTAGACGCTTTTAACGTCGTCTTATTACGTTATCCTGTTACATCGTTATTACAAGGTACAAGGTTAAAATACTATGTCAGAACCCATTATTCCTCATGCACAACATCGCGTTATTGACCCGGTACTGGAAGGCGAGTTTGAAACAAATACCGCCACCGATAAAGCAGATAAAGCCGATAAAGTTGCAGCAGACAAATTATTTGAAGAGCAAATGCAACGCGCCAAAGCGTATTCGGCTTCAAAAGCTCCCGATTCGTCCGGCGCTAAAGTGACTGTAAAAGGCTCGGTGTTTAAAAAATACCAGCGTCCGCTCATTTGGACAGGTGTATTGGGCGCAGGGTTGCTTACCTTGGTGTGGACTCGACCCGACACCGATTGGTTGGTAGACAATATCAATACATTGCAAACCCAAGTAATGCAGTTGCAAACCGACAGTCAGGGAATAAGCACACAACAGCAAACCCTGCTGGCTCAGCTAGACGAACGCATTAATAGCCATATTACGACTCAAATAAACGACACCGTTAAACCCGAACTACAGGCCACCATAAGCTCGGCCATTAATGCCGAACTTGCAACTGCTTTGACCAGGCCTGGTCAAGAGGGTGTTGAAGGTGTTAAGAGTGTTGAGAATGTTCAGAGTGTTAATAGCGCAGAGTTAGACGCGTTTAAAACCAGCATTACCCAGCAAGTTCAACAAATGGAACAGCACTTTGCACAACAGCTAGAACAACGGCTTACACAACAGCGCCAACAAAATAACCCAACTCAGGCCATTAACGTGCAACCGTTAAGCGCGTTGCAAGTTGAAGATTGGATTAGCCAAATTAACCTGCAATGGCAGTTAACCGGAGCGGCCGCGCAAACGCGCGTGCAATTGTTGGCGCTCGAAACCACATTAGAGCGCAGTGCGTTGGCGCAAAAAACCGCTTTGGCACGACTAATCGGTCAAGACCTGGTGTATTTGCAAATGCAAGCTAATCAAACCAGTCACCTTGCTAATCAGCCAAACAGCGCAATTCAAGGCTTAAAAACCGCTATGGCCAATTTGCCCCTACAACCTAAAATAACCAATGACAGCTCCGCCAAACCTGAGCCGCAAAGTCAAACCTTAGCCAATGGCACGTTGTCGGCTGGCGAAACCTTAGACAGCGCGTCAGCCACTCAGCAGTTGCTGGGCAAGTTGAACGAATTAATGAGCCTTAAAAAACGTGACGACAGCCAGTCACTTACCCAAGTGGAGGCGATTTTAATGCACGACGTAATTTTACAACGTCTGGCTTTGCTAATTGAACGCCTAGAATGGGCGCTGCAAACCCAATCACAAAGTGCATTAAATGCCGGTTTAGTCGATTTAAAGCGCCTAGTTGAGCAATACCTAAATTCCCATGTGGTCGCCTTTGAACCCTGGCTTGCAACCTTAAGCCAAGTGCGCTTTGAAGAGCGTGCACCTTTGTCGATTACCCAGGCGTTAGCGTCCTCAACGACGTCACCCAGCGCGCAATCGTCTACTCAACCCATAGCGCAATAAAATGCAAAAAAGAGAGCAAGCATGAAACAAATTATTATTTGGGCCAGCGTCTTTTTAGTGGGCAGTGTGCTGGCAACCTTAATGTTGTACGACAACGGCAAGGTGTCAATGGTGTGGGGCGACTGGGTGTTAGAAACCAGTTTGAGTTTTTTATTGGCTTTAACCGTAGTGGGTTTTTTAGTGGGCTATGTGGCCGTGCGTGTGTTGGGGGCTGTGTGGCGTTTGCCCAAAACGTGGCAGCAACGTCGCCAAGTTAATCGCAACAATAGAGCGCAAAGCACCATGGCCAAAGGCATGATTGCATTAGAGTATGGCGATTGGCAAACCGCCGAAAAAGAGTTGATTAAAAGCGCAAAACTCAGCGAAGCCGGATTAATTCATTATTTAAGCGCCGCCAAGATGGCACACAATCAAACCGCTTACGAACGCCGTGATCGCTACCTTACACAAGCGCGAGAAGCGTATCCGGCCGAATACGCCACCATTGGCTTGGTTGAAGCGCGTTTGCTGTCCGAACACCAACCCAAATTGGCGTTAACCATTTTAGAGGCCTTGCACCAACAGCAGCCCAAGCACGGCGTTATTTTGGCCGAACTGGCGCACACGTTGCGTCAACAAGGCGACTGGCCAAGGTTAGAGGCGCTGTTGCCCAAAATTCGTAAAACTCGCGCCCTAGAACCCAGTGCGCTAGAGGCCATAGAACAACAACTGCTGGCCGGTAAAATTGCCACTGCGCATACGGTTGAGGTACTGGATGTTTTATGGGGCGAGTTAAGCATAAAGCAACGCGCCATGCCCGACGTGTTGGCCGAATTTGTAGAACAGCGCATGGGTTGGGGCAAAGAAAACGGCCTGGCGGCGTTAATTGAACAGGTTTTAAAGCGTCAGTGGAGCGACCGTTTAGTGTATCAATACGGCCGAATTACCCTAGGACCTGCCTTTGAACGCCTTAAAATTGCCGAAAAATGGCTGAAAGAACACGAACAAAATCCAGTGCTTTTACTCACGCTTGGACGTTTGGCGAGCAGCAGTCAATTGTGGGGTTTAGGGCAAAGCTACCTAAAGCAAAGTTTAATTTTAAGCCCACAAATAGAAACGTTTCATGCGTTAGCCCAATGTTACGAGGCCGAAGGCAAAGATTCGCAAGCCGCGCTCACGTATAAAGAAGCCATTTTACAGCTAGAGAAAAAGAGTTAATAAAGCGTGAGCGTTACATGGCGTTAATGTAAGTTAACCAGGCCTGGTTGTTTTGTTTATCGGGTAATTTTAAGCCGTCATGCCGTGCTACGATACGGCATCTAACCCATATGCTTAAAACCGTTTTAAAGAGCTTAAAGCGGTTAAAGCGTTTTGGCCACTAGGGTTAAGGTGAGCGGTGTGGCGTGTTTAAGTTGGTTTAACGCGTCCATCATTAACGCTTTAGCACCCTGGCTGTCGGTCAGGTTAGCCTCGGTTTCATCGTGACTGGCGATGCCAATGCTTACGGTAAATTTAAACGCCGCAAGGTCGGTAGAGCCGTTTTTAACGGATTGGCTGGCGGCTTGATGCAATATAAATTCGCTAAAATGTGCTTGCCATTGTTGTGCGCCCTGTTGTTGTGTATTGGGCGCAATAATGGCAAACAGGTGCTCGTCCAGTCTAAAAGCCAAATCGGTTTGGCGAATGTGCTGTTGTAACATGTGCCCAAAGGTTTGATAAGTCACCCCCGGTTGTTGTTGCTGTAACGCACGCGCCGCGCCGTTAAGCGGTTTAACCTGCAAAAGCTTTACCACCATTAACGAAAACGCTTGTTGAAAACGGTGGCTTCTAAACAGTTCGTATTTTAAAACCTCATTAAAGCGTTCTTTGTGAAACAGACCGGTTTCGTGCTCGGTCACTACCAGCGCGTCTAACTTGCTGTAAATGCCTTGAATGGTTTGCAAGTGCTCGGTAATGTCTTTGTCGATGGCGTCAATTTCGGTAATGCTTTGCGGGGTGCGCGCCCAGTCGATGGATTGTTGATGGGTTGACAGTCGTAAACGACTAATGCGAGCCGACAGATGCGACAGCGGCACTAAAAATTGGTTTTGAATCAATCGATTGGTGACCCACGCGGCCATGCTGACAAACAGCGCAAAAAACAGCGCAAAAAAAGCCAGTAACGAGGTGGATGAGATGCGATTAATGGACAGCGGTGCGTGAAACACCAGCGTGCCGGCTAATCCGCCTTGGGTCATGGTCTTTTGGGCGACTTCTTTACCGTGGCAAACCAAACAATCTGCTCTAAATACAATGGGCAGGGCGGCGTGCACTGAGCCGTTTAAAAGTTGAATGTCAATAATGGGTTTAAGATTGCGTTCAACGGTCTTAATCAAGGCGAAGTGCAAGGCGGTGTCAGGATTGGTAGGTTCAACTTGACTGTCATTAGGCGAAAGATACGCTGGGGCTTTTTGCAAATAAAACCCCGCGTTGGGCAGGGTTTGGTGTAACTGCTGATAGACTTTGTTTAAGTTGTCCGTTTTCCAGCCAGTCGTTAAATGCGCTTTAATGGCCGCATAACCCAGGTGGTTTAGCTGTTCTATTTCGGTCTTAATAGACTGTTGCAACACCCAATAGGCAGGCACACTGATTAATAAAAAGCTTACGCTAAACGCTACGCCAATGGCCATGAGCATTTGTTTAATAAACAGTTTTTTAAATGGGGTGTGCTGTGCCATGGCAAATCCTATTCTAATGTGTGTTTAAGCGGTGGAGCAACTCGCTTATATGCGGTCGGCCAACACAATGCCCACGCCAAATTTATTGGTGTGGTGGTCTAAGTCTATTAAGCTGTCACCGTAGCCTCTAAATACTTGAACATAGCCTTTTAAACGTTTGGTTAAAGGGTAGGTGTAGTCTAGCTGCAATGCTCCGTATTCGTTTAAATCGTAACGGTTGCGCGCGGTAACGCCAAACGAATGTTGATCCCATTTATAAACGCCTTCCACTTCAAAATCGCCTAGATATTTTTGGTAGTCAAAGCTGTTGTCAAATTTATCGGTTTCTTCAAAGCGTTGCCAGGTTTTAAAGCTTAAATAGCTGTTGTCGGCTTGCAAGAGCGCTTGCACAAAGACGCGGTTCCAGCCGCGTGATAAGGTTTCGGATTGACCGTTGGATTGGTGGTTTACGCCCAATAACACTTTGTGTAAGTTGTAGTCAAAAAAGTCTAAATCGGCGTGAATTTCGGCCCACAGTTCGGGTTCGTGATTGGTTTCTCTAAACGGAATAGAGTCTTTGTCATCAAATACTTGCCAAAACGAGCGGTTGGTGTAAGCGGCGTACACGTCAATTTCGTTGTTAAAGAGTTCTAATTGCTTAATAATCGGAAACTTAAAACTCAACTGAAACTGCATTTCTAAGTCTTGATAGCGCAACGCTTTGCCCGATTCGGCTTCAAACGGTTCTTTGTTTATTTTGGGTACGTAATACCCCAGCAAGGCATAATTTAACCGGTGCGGCGTGAGCACAAAGGGGTTTTTTTCGGTGAGCACTTCGTTTAAACGACGTTTGCTCAGTGGTTGGTCGGGCACGGTGGCCTCGGCGCATTGCGCTCTAATTTCACCCAATGTTAAGGTGTCGTTGCCATTAAACAGCAGGTTATTGACGCAAATGTCGTAACCCGTGGGCACTACGTCGGCCAGGTTTTTGCCTTGATTGTCTGAGTCAGTGGACACGTCTACGACGGTGTTTAAGGGTTGCGCCCAAGCCGATGCACTGAGTGCGCTGGCAACCACAAAACCCAATATCAGTCGATTAAATGGGGTGTAAGAAAGTAAGTTCATCAGTGAAAAAAGTCCTGTAAATCTAAATCGGCGGCTAAAAAATCGGTTTTGGCGGCTTGCAACATCGGCCATGGGCCACATAAGTAAACAGTTTTGTGCGCCAGTGTAGGCATGTCTTTAAGCACTTGGTGATGCACCAGACCAGTGGCACCGTGCCAAGCATCATCGGGTTGTGACACCACGGGCACATAGTTTAAATTGGCGTAAGTATTGCACCAGGCCTGTAAGGTTTGGTGCTGGTACAAATCGCTGACTTGGCGCGCGCCCCAGTAAAAATGCAGTGGCACTTGCGTGTGTTGGCGCAAATACTCTTCTAACAACGCTTTAAGCGGCGCAAAGCCGGTGCCGCCGGCCACAAACACAATAGGTTGATGCGCGGGCATCACGCGCATTTGGTCTTTGGGGCCTTGCATAATCAAGCAATCGCCCGCTTGCAAAGCGCACAACCTGTTCATCCAGTCGCTGTCGGCCTGGGCACGAATGTGGCACTCTATTAAGCCGTCGTCACGCGGCGCGGCGGCGATTGAAAACGGTTTTAAATCGTTCTGCTCAAACCCCAGCATAATATATTGACCTGCACTGTAAGCAATCGGAAAATCCGGTTTCATCAGCAGTTGAATAATGTCTGGCGTAAACGGATGAATTTGCACCACTTTAAGGGTGTGAAAGTCGCTCATGTTGCTCATGGTAATCCTTAAAGTTAAAGTTTAAATTCGGTCCAAACCGGTGCGTGATCGGACGGTTTTTCGAGTGCGCGAATGTCGTAACCCACCGCACTTGCAATCACCTTGGCGTTAAGTGGGGCGGTGGCCAGCACGGTGTCAATGCGTAAGCCGCGACGTGGTTGGGCTTCAAAGCCTTTAGAGCGGTAATCAAACCAGCTAAACACCTCGTTTGTGGTGGGGTTTACGGTTCTGAAGGTATCAAATAATCCCCAATTTAACAGGTCTGACCACCACTGGCGCTCTTCGGGTAAAAAGCTGGTTTTGCCGTCTTTAAGCCAGCGTTTGCGATTGGCCTCACCAATGCCAATGTCGAAATCGGTGGGCGAAATATTAAAATCGCCAATCACCGCCATCGGCTGTTGGGGCGAACACTGCGTGGTTAAATAGTGCATTAAGTTTTTATAAAACAGTTCTTTGGCCGGAAATTTAATGGGGTGTTCACGGTTTTCGCCTTGCGGAAAATAGCCGTTTATAACCCTAATTTGTTCGCCATTGGGCAGTTTAAAGTCGCCAATAATCATGCGTTTTTGCGCGTCTTCGCCGTCGTCGTGCCAGCCTGTTTGGTGCTCTAGCAACTCAATGTTGTCTTTGTACAATAACGCCACGCCATAATGGGTTTTTTGACCGATAAAAATCGCTTTGTAGCCCAACGCCTCAATTTCGGCCAACGGAAACTCGTGGTCTTGCACCTTGGTTTCTTGCAAACCAATAATGTCGGGGGCAACCGTTTGAGTTAACAGAGCCAGTTGATGAATGCGCAAACGAACGCTGTTGGTGTTAAAAGACACAATTTTCATGGAGTTTCCGTGCGGTTTTTAAGAGTCAAAATAGCTCAAAATTATAGCGTACATTGCGTTTAAAAAGTAGCCAGGCCTGGTTAAGGTTGTATATTTGCTTTATCAAAGCTACCTTAAAGGGCTCTTAAAGACTTGACAGGTTTGTTAAACTAGTAAAAATGAGTGCAACGCGCCAGCAAATTGCGCCATCAATTTAAAAAAGGAAGTGGTTATGAGTCGAGTTTATCGTTTGGTTATTTCGTGTCCCGATCAAGTTGGGATTGTGGCCGCTGTGGCCAACTACATTGCACAACAAGGCGGTTCGATTGCCGAAGCCAACCACCATACCGACCCGGCCAACGGCTGGTTTTTTATGCGGCACGAAATTTTAGCCAGCTCAATCAGCAGCGATTTGGCCACCTTTGAAGCCGGATTTGCCCCCATTGCCCAGCAATTTAACATGCAATGGTTTGTATCCGATTCAGAGCAACCCAAAAAGATTGCGCTGTTTGCCTCAAAAGAGTCACACTGTTTGGCCGATTTATTACACCGCTGGCACGAACAAGAATTGCCCGGCGAGATTGTCTGTGTAATTGCCAATCACGACGATTTACGCTCGATGGTCGAGTGGTACAAAGTGCCGTTTCATCACGTCCCCGTCACCCCCGACACCAAACCCCAAGCCTTTGCGCAAACCGAAGCGTTGGTAAAACAATACGACGCCAATTTAATTGTCTTGGCGCGTTACATGCAAATTTTACCGCCGCAAATGTGCCGCGATTTTGCCGGACAAGTCATTAACATTCACCACAGCTTTTTGCCCTCGTTTGTGGGCGCACGTCCGTACCATCAAGCCAACCAACGCGGTGTAAAACTCATTGGCGCCACCTGCCACTACGTCACCGAAGTGCTCGACGCCGGCCCCATCATTGAACAAGACGTGATTCGCGTCAGCCATTCACAAACCATCGACGACATGCGCCGCCTTGGCCGCGACGTTGAAAAAACCGTACTCGCCCGCGGCCTACGCTTTCACCTAGAAGACCGCGTACTTATTCACGGCAACAAAACGGTGGTGTTTGAAAGCTGATTTTGAACTTAAAATTTGTTTTTTACACAGGGGGTTAAATTGACCAGGCCTGGTCAAATTTTTTACACCATTTTAGAGCCTTGCGTGCGCGGAGTGATAGATGAAAATAGACGATAAATTACGGCTGCTTAAACAGGCTAAAAAATTAATTTATGACACGGTTAATTTGAATGACGCAGACATACAAGAAAATGCATTGGTGTTTATTAAAACCCATAAAAACACCTTGTTTAATACATTTATTGTTTATAACAATAAAGAGCGCAAGGCGGTGTTTTTAGCGGGCAGCCCCGGGGCGGGAAAAACCGAACTGGCCATGTCCATAGCCAACGCACAGGGTATTGATAGGATTGATACCGATGAAATTAGAAAATTGTGCCCAAATTACACTGGAAGCAACGCGCATTTGTTTCAAAAGGCGTCCAGTAAAGGGGTCAGTTTTTTAATGGATAAGGTGTTTAAAGACGAAATATCGTTTATTTTGGATGGTAATTTTAGCGATTATCGACTGCAAAAAGAGAATATTGAACGGTCGATTAAACGCCAATATTCGGTCATTATTGAGTTTGTTTATCGGCCATTGCACATTGCAAAGTTGTACACAGTATGCCGCGAAGAAAAAGAGGGTCGACACGTTCCGGATTTAATTTTTTACCAAAAGTTTTTAGACTCCATTACAACGTTAAAACGCATCATGGCCGAATTCAGTGTTGCGGTGGACTTTTTTGATTTAGAAAATGATCTAATTATTGAAAACATCACCGACTTTGACAGCGTAATAGAAGGGTCAGACAGTCTTAAAAAGACATTGAGCTGGCTAGCGCGTTTATAAAACAAGCGGTTTAAATTTTAAAATCCAAGGGTTGTGCACCGCCTTGCAAACACTATGCCCCAAGATTATGTGAAAAAAGTGACGCTACATAATTAATGGGTAGCGTCCCGTTTTTTATTTTTTTAAACAGCCAACAAACTCACCAGGCCTGGTGAGTTTGTTTTCACAAAGTTTAGGTTTAACCCTGCGCTAGGCGGAACTCAATCGCTTCGGCCACAAACGCGTTTAAGCTTTTATTACCCGCCGCCATCACCGCCGCCCTATGCAGCTCTGGGCTAATTCTAATATTAAACGTACCCTTTAGTGGGGTTTGAGGCGTCTTGCCAAGCTTTTCGCAGACGGCCAAATAATGGTCAACGGCAGAACAAAACTCACGTTCCAACTCTTCAACCGTTTGCGCCTCGTAATTTACCAACGCGCGAATGTACGCCAATTTTCCGTACAAGCAGTGGTCTTGGGCGCTGTATTCAACCGACCCTAAATAACCCTTATATTCCATGAATTCGCTCATAGTTCACCCCATTGATTTAGCTGTTCTTTAAGTTGCTTAAGAGCATACTCCTTAACCTCTTTAGACGGGTGCGGCTTATGCAGGTTAATGATGAAATCACCTTTTACAAAATCAACTCTAGAGCCTTCCGCTTCTATTTGCTCGAAACCCAAAGCCGTGAGCACTCCCACCACGTCTGACCATAAAAAGTTGCGTTTAGTAGCTAAAAACTTTTGCAATAGCTTATCTTTTTTGCTCATTTGTAACGCCCTGTTATGTTGCAACTAATTTTAATACCACTAGGCCAACGTTGCAACTAATTCTAATACCATTGTTAAGCTGGTTTTAACCAGGCCTGGTAAGGTTTTCGTACTAATCATAGTCAGGCAGAAAAATATAAAAATCCAAAAATCAAAGGGTAGCGTTCCATGTTTTTATGTAGGGTTTAATTATTTCTAATGCTATTATGGCTCGACTAAAAATGGAGATGTACAAATGGACTTAATTGACCGCGTAAATGAGATTTCAAAAAGAATTAAAACACTTGGCACTACTTTACAGACTGAGGAAGCCACTAAAAATGCACTGATCATGCCTTTTATTCAAGCGCTTGGATATGATGTTTTTAACCCTATTGAAGTTATTCCAGAGTTTACTACGGATCATGGTGTAAAGAAGGGTGAAAAAGTCGACTACGCGGTCACTAAAGACAATGAAATCATAATGCTCTTTGAATGCAAAAAATTTGGTGCAGAATTGTCACCAGGTCACGCAAGCCAACTATATCGTTATTTTTCTGTTTCTGAAGCCCGATTTGGTGTTTTAACGAACGGCGCTACTTATATGTTTTTTACCGACTTAGATAAGCCTAACCAGATGGATGCAAAGCCGTTTTTTACTTTAGATATGCAAAAGTTTGAAAAGCAAGAAATCGATGAGTTGAAAAAGTTTACTAAGCCTTCCTTCAATTTAGATGAAATTCTTAATACGGCGAGTGACCTCAAGTATACCAATGAGGTTAAGAAAATTTTGAATGCTGAAGTTGAAAATCCTTCAGATGATTTGGTTCGTTTTTTTACGGCAAAAATTTATTCGGGTCGTTTGACACAGCCAGTTCTTGAGCAATTTAGGTTGATTGTTAAACGTGCGCATAAGCAGTTTATTACCGATAAAATTAATGAACGTTTGGAAACCGCTTTAGCTCACCCTGAATTGTCGGTTAAAGATAATGCCTCTCCTTCCGTGTTGTTAAACGAGGTAAGTGTTGAACTTGATAATGGCGTTGTGACAACCGAAGAAGAAATAGAAGCTTACAATATTGTAAAAGCTATTTTGAGAACTAAGGCTGGGGCATCAAGAATAGTTATGCGAGATACAAAATCATATTGTGGCGTTCTGCTTGATGACAACAATCGAAAACCATTGTGTAGATTTCATTTTAATGCCAAACAGAAATATCTTGGGTTAATGACAGATAAAGTTGAAACGCGTGTTCCAATTGAATCGATAGATGATATTTTTGAGCATGCCGATAAATTGGTCGAAACATTAAACGAATATGGATAATTTGATGTGATTTTTTAAATTATTTATGACGATTTTTAACCTGCTTCGGCAGGTTTTTTTATGAAAGTTTGCAAAGCTTCAAGCCGCCAAAAAACTTACCAGGCCTGGTAAGTTTCAGTGCTTTTATACACCAGTATTAGGCGTTTTGCGCGTTATAGAGCGTGATCAAAACTTGTTTTAATTGGTTTTCGACGTCGGCGCGGCCGGCGAGTTGGTGGGTGGTGGCGACGGTTGACCAGGGTTGTTTTTTAAGGATTTTATCGCACCAAATGGCTTGGTGGCGATGTGATAAGGCGCTAAATTGCGCGGGTTGGTTTAGGCTAAAGTGCCATAACTGGCCGCTGATGCTCTCAAATGGGCGTTGACCGTTGGCGTAGCCCATTATGGGTTGTAACGCGTCTGGGTGCGCGGCGTAACAAGACGCGCTCTCTAACGCATTTTGTAACGTGTTGTGTAACGCAGTTAATAACAGCCAAATAATGTCGGCTTCAAGCTCGTTAAGCGATTCGATTAGGTTGTGGGCAAATTGCTGGGCAAAGGCGATTTGACTGGGACGCAGTGCGGCGTGGGCGGCTGAGTGCATGGGTTTTATCAGCACGGCATTGTGGGTGCCGCTGGCTTTGTCGCGTTTTACCCCCAGGTGATAGGGGGTGTAGCCTTGTTTAAGCCAAAACCGAACCAGGTCGGCGTGTGCGCCAAAGCTGGCGCTAAGGTAATCCACTTGCTGTTGTTGGGCGTGCGTTTGCCAGTGGTTGAGTAGGGCGTGGCCAATGCCTAAACGTTGGCATTGCGGATGCACGGCAATGCGCATGACGCGCCAGGTTCGCAGTGCCAATAACGCGTTGGCGGCGGTGTGATTGGCCAACAGTTGCGGCACCAAGTGGCCGTGCAGGCGTTGAGTGTGTTGGTGTGGTAATGGCCAATCGCCTTCGGCCACGCTGACCAAGACGCCGACTATTTTGTGCTGAAAACGCGCGACCTCAATGCGTAGATTGGGGGCGTTAAGCAGCTGTTGTAAATCGTTGGGACTGGTTTGGTAATGCGCGTGCACCAGCAGGCTAAAGAGTTGGCTGAAGTCGCGCAAGGCCTCTTCATGGGCACTGTTCTGGGCGTTAAATAGGGCGTGAATGTCAAATGTGTCGACGGTTACGCAGTCTAAATTAAGCGCGTTGGGCAGCAGATCGTTGGGGCCAAACACCGATGTTTGGGCGTTTAGGCAGAGCGCACGTTCAATGGCGTGTTCCAGCGGGTCGTTGGCGTGATAGCGAATGGGCTGGGTTAAATGCACGCTTTTCCACTGCGGGGTTTGGCGTTGTAAGGTCTGTTTAAAGCGCAGTTCAAAACCCCGCCCCGAGCCTTCGTAGCCGTGCAGTGTGGTGGCAAACACCAAGCGATGATACTGTGCCAGCAGGGCGCTTAACATGGGTGTGGGCAGTTGCGCGGCTTCGTCTATCATCAGCACGTCGGCGTTATTGGGCGTAAGCAACAGTTGGTCGGGGGCGATAAATTCTAGGGTTTTTAACTGCCCTTGGTACATAAAACTTACCCGACCTGGTGATTGGCTTAATTGGCTTAATGAACCGATGGCGTTGGATGGACTGTTTTGTGTGCTGCTTTGTGTACTCTGTTCAGCGCGTTTACATTGCAACCAGGTCTGGGTAAAGGCGCTGTGCAGTTGTTCCAATTTGGGGGCGGTCAGCACAATGTGCTGTTTGCCGGCCAGTAAACAGTCTATCGCCCCTAACCCTAATACACTGCTTTTGCCGCGCCCACGATCGGCCGAAATAACCAATGGGCGTTTGCGATGCCCAAACGCCACTGAATGAATGGCTTGCAAAGCCGCGTGTTGGTCGGCGGTGGGCAAGGTGTCCTGCACGGCATGATGGGCGTTTAGGGTTTTAAGCTGTTGTAAGGCGTTTGACCAGGCCTGGTCAATGTGTTCGTCGTGTTGTTTTAGCCATAATACCGGGTGTTGGGATGGACTTTGCCATTGGTGAATTAAATACTCGTTAAAATACGACCAGGCCTGGTCAAGCGTGTAGGGCGTGTTTAAAAAGCGCGCGTTTTCAGGATTAACGGCGGTGCGCCAAATGTCCACAGGCGGTGTAAGCAATACCAGCAAGCCGCCGGCACGCACCATGCCCGACACCATTCCCAACTGGTTGGCGCTTAAGCCTTGCGAGGCGTCCAGCAAAACACCGTCTACTTCTTGGCCTAAACGGTGCGCTAAAGACGCGCCGCTCACGGTAGTAATGTGGGCGTGTTCTGTTAAGTGTGCGGGGTTAAGTGTTGGGTTGAATTCTGGATTAAATTCTGTGTTAAATTCTGGGTTAAGCGGCAAACTCAGCCAGTGTGTGGGGGTTTGCGCCAAGCGATGTTGCGCGCTAAACAGAGCGTTTAACACAGTGTTTTGCCAGGTTACCTCGCCGCTTAACACCACCCACAAGCGATGGCGTTGGGTGTGTAAGGTGTGCAACAACGTGTAAAAATCATCTGACCAGGCCTGGTTGTTCATGCATTCCTCCTAAAAAACTTGAGACCTTTGCACGAGTGAGGTGCGAAATAAAAATGAGGGAAAATTTTGCCTGATTGCGGCGGAAAACGCAGTGAATAGCTGGCTATTCGCAAGTTTTTCAACAAAAATCAGGTGAATTTTAACCATTTTTATTCGTGCATACACTCGTGCAAAGGTCTCTTATAATAGCTTCATTTTAGACCAATTTACGAGCAACCCTTGACCATTACAACCCAATTCTTGACCGAACCAGCGGCGCTGTGTATTCAATACAATGATTTAACGCGGCGTTTTAAAGCGCTGAGTCAACCCTCTGGGTCAACGACCTTTCGAATCGCGCAAACCGGTTTTGGTGATGGACGGCTTTTTTTAGCCCTTGCCCAGCACTGGTTAGAGCACGCACCCGCGCAGGCGCAACTGCATTACATGGCGTTTGAACCACAGTCTTTGAACGTTCAAGATTGGCCGCAATCGTCGCCTGCAAACCCCTTGGCTGACGCGTTGCGTGCGCAGTATCCAAACCCATTACCCGGCTGGCACGACGTTTGGTTGGCCGAAAATAAAATTCGCCTAACCTTGTGGTTGGGCGATGTGCAACGTGGTTTGCAAGAGTGCGATGGCGCAAATGGCTCTAAAGTAGACGCGTGGTGGCTGGACGCGAACGACTTCCAAGATTCGTCGAGCGTGCTTTCGCCCGCGCTGTATCAGCAAATGGCGCGTTTAAGTCATGCCAGCACCACCTTTCTCAGCGTGGGTGCAACCGACGCAGTGCGCGATGGCTTAAGTGCTGCTGGTTTTTTGGTGCAAAACGCCACCGCTACTGCAAATGCCAACGAGTTAGAGTCGAAACTCTGTTTTGGCCAATTACGGCAAACACGGCCGTTTAGTTTAAAAGCCCCGTGGTTTGCCAGGCCTGAGCCGGTATGCTCGCAACTCAACATGCCATCGAACGTGCAATCAAACACGCAATCCAATGCCCTGCCCCGTAACGCCATTGTGGTGGGGGCAGGATTGGCGGGGGCGAGTGTGGCGCGCGCCTTGGCCAATGCGGGTTGGCAGGTGACCGTGTTAGAAGCCGATGAATGTGTGGCTAGTCAAGCGTCGGGCAATTTGGCCGGCACGGTGCATCCCTTAATTACCGCCGATTGGAACTTACGCAGTCAATGGTATTTGCAAGGCTTTGAAGCGACCTTGCGCGCGCTGCAACCCGCTTTACAGCGCGGCCAACTCCGGGGTGAATTAAACGGTTTGATTCAACTTTTGGTCACGCAAACCAGTTTAGAGCGCGTGCAAGACGCGTTTAGGCGGGTGGGTTTGCCCCCGTCGTTAGCGCAATGGCAGTCGGCTCAACAGGCCAGTCAAACCTTAGGCACGTTAGCGGCCGTGCCGGGCGTGTTTTTTCCGCAAGGCGGTTGGTTGCATCCCCAATCGGTGGTGAACTTTTGCCTGGCGCATCCGGCCATAGCCGTAAAAACCGCGCACCGCGTCACCGATTTTAGGCGTACAGACGTGGCAGAGCGCGAGTCAAACACCTGGACGGTCATCACCCCAGCAGCCACCTTTACCGCTCACGTTTTGGTGTTTGCCACCGGCGGTTTGTCCAACGAGCTTAACGCACGGTTGCACTTGCCCATTCGACCGGTAAAAGGCCAGGTAACTCATTTAAGTGCCGCACAGCAAACCACGCCGTTAAAGTGCCCGGTCACGCACGCTGGGTATTCGTCGCCGTGCGGTGACGGCTTGGCGGTCACCGGTGCAACGTTTGAAGCGCCCGACATGAGTCAAATCCTGTCCATGCAAGGTCACGACATTAACCTAAGCAACGCCGCGGCCGCATTGCCCGAGTGGTTGAAGCCGGCGGCAGACATGCTAAGCCTGCCAAACGCGTTACACACGTTAAGCAATGAGTCTGGGCGCATTGCCTTTAGACCCACCACGCCCGATCACTTGCCCATTATGGGTGCAGTACCCGATTGGGATTGGATGAACCGTACCTATTTATCGCAGTCGCACACGCACGCGGTGTACCGTTATGCGCCCCAGCGTTATCAACCGGGATTGTTTGTGTCAAACGGTCATGGGCCACGCGGGTTAATGTCGGTGTTTTTAGCGGCCGAATCGATTGTGGCCGACGTGCAAGGCCACGCGTTGGTGCAGCCGCTGGCGTTGTATCACGCCAGTCATCCTGCGCGGTTTGCCATTAGAGCCTGGCGCAGCGGGCAAAGCACGCCGACGGTTTTGGACGATTAATGTTGTGGCCAGAAGAGTCACTTTCTATATAATGACCCGCACACCCATCTTGAGGAACATCTTATGTATTTATTTGGAAAAATCAGTCTGATTATTTGGATTGTTATTATTGTGTCGTTGGCCATTATGTTTGATTGGTACGGCAGTCGTGAATTGGCGCAAACTGGGCTAGAAAAAACCCAAGAAGCGGTCGAAAAACTCTCCGAAACCGGCGATCACATGCAAGGCGCGTTGGACGTGATTAAAGAAGAAAAAGAGAAAATGACCGAGTGATATAGGTTGGCGAGATGTTGGCGAGATGTTGACGAGGCGTTGACCAGGCCTGGTCAACGCCTCATCAACGCACTGCGTAAAAGTGGTTGAGTCCGCCGTGGCGGCTGTTGTCTTTGTCGCTGTGGCCTGTGTTGTTATTAATATTAAGGTATCGCGGCTGTGCGTTGTGCGCGTGGCTAAGGGCGTTAAACAGATAGGTTTTGGCGTTTTGTACGGCGTTTATTAAGGGCTGGCCTTTGGCCAGTTCGGTGGCCAATGCCGACGCGAGCGTACAGCCCGTGCCGTGCGTGTGCGGGGTGTTAAGGCGTGCGGTGGCAAAGGTGTGATGGGGATTTAAAGTGCCTTGTTGGCTTAACATCACCAAATAGTCAATGGCGTGTGGCTCAACGCTGTGCCCGCCTTTAATGAGCACATTGGGCACGCCCAGGGCAAAAAAGCCTTGCGCCATCTGCTCAATTTCGCCGGCTTGGCCTTTAAACTGCGCGTTGAGCAACCGATTGACCTCGGGCACATTGGGGGTGAGCACGGTGGAAAGCGGCAAAATGTCCTGAATAAATAAATCCAGCGCGCTGGGTTCGAGCAATGCCCGCCCACTGCTGCTGACCAGTACGGGGTCTACCACCACGTGAACGTGCGGGTGTTGCTGACAGTAAGGCTGCAAAAAGGTCAAAATCACTTCAATGGTGGCGTGGTTGGCGAGCATGCCCATTTTAATGGCGTGGGGTTGATAATCGTCAAAAATGGCCTGCAATTGCGCTTTAATAACGTGCGCGGGCAAAGGGTGCACACTGTGCACGCCACGGCTGTTTTGCGCAGTAATGGCGGTGGGTACGGTTAACGCATAGCCTTGCAGGGCACTGATGGTTTTTAAATCGGCCTGCAATCCTGCACCGCCCGAACCGTCTGAGCCGGACAGGGTAAGCACAGTGGGCAAGGCGTGCGCCGCGTCGTTAACGTTTGAGTGGGAGTGTGTCATGCCCACATCATACAAAGAGCTTGGGGCTGGGTCAATTACGGTGCCCTAAAGGTCGCTCTTTATTTTTAATGCATTTTTAACGTGTTTTTTATGAGCGTTTAAGGGTTTATATGGTTGTTTACACTCAATTTGGATGGACAGTGATTGTTGCGTTAAGTGCGTTGGCGCTGCTGTGTGCCGGAGTCGGTTGGGTGCTGTGGGCACAATTAAAACGCGCAGCCGCAGAGCAAACAGTCCAACGTCAAGCAACGCACACGGCACGGGTAGCCCAACAAAACAGTGAACAGCAAGTTAAAGAGTTGCAAGCACAGTTAGCGGCTATGCAGGCCTTGCACACCACTTCGGTAAATGAATCTAATAGCAAATCGGCTTTTTTAGCCAATGTAATGCACAGCGTGGCCGAGCCCATGCAGGCCATTGTTACCCAAACCGAAACCTTGTTAAACAGCACCTTAAATGAGTCGCAACGTCACGCTGTGCAAACGGTACTGCAGCGTTCGCAATGGGCGTCTAAGACCGTAGAGAATTGGCGCGAATTTTTGACGGTTGATGCCGGACAGGCGTGCATCAAACACGAACCGATGGCGTTGTTGCCAGTGGTTGAAAGCGCCTTAGAACACCTGGCCGACCAGGCTTACAGTAAAGGTTTGCGCTTGGGGTATTTTATTGACCCACAGATGCCCCGTGTTATTTTGGCCGACGAAACTCGTGTGCGCCAAATGCTGCTTATTTTGCTTGAAAACGCCATTAAATACACTCAACAGGGCGATGTAACGCTGACCATCAGCATGACTTGGGCAAAACAAAGTGGGCAATTTATTGAGTTTGCCATAGCAGACAGTGGCGCAGGCATGAGCCCAACCGCTCAGGCGACTTTATTTGAAGCTTTTTGGCAAGCCGATGCTTTGAGTGTTACGCCGCTTACCAAAGCCCGAACTGGCTTAAGTTTATGCAAATTGTTGGTGAATTTAATGCAAGGTTATATTGGCGTGCAAAGCCAAGAGCATCAAGGCACACGCATTTGGTTTAAATTGCCTTTGCAGCCGTTTGACGCACACCCGTGTTTAGAACCCGCACCCCTTAGAGTGGTGGTGGCTATTTTATTGCCTGACGATGCGTTTACCGCCAAAGTGGTTAAGCAATTAGGGCAGTTAAACGTGACGTTGCTGGTGTATTCGAGTACGGCGGTGTTGCTTAAGGCGTTAGAAAAAGGCGAACTGGCGCACGTTCATGTTATCTCAATTGACATGGTTACGTTAGAGCAGACTCCGCAAGAGGCGCCTGCGTTAATGGCCAGTTTGGCGCAGGTTACCCAAACAGTGGCGTGGGTAATGACGCCTAAACAACAAGAGCTTAACGCCACAGAGGTGTTAACCCAGGCCAATCGCATGCTGATGCTTAAGCCGTTAAAATGGTCTTTGTTTACACAAATTTTACGTAAGCTTACTTTTGAGCCAATGATGGATCAGTCCATGGCCGCCTTACCAAAACGCGGCGATTTAGCGTTAAAAGTTTTGTTGGTTGAAGACGATTTGGTCAGTCAAAAAGTGGCAATGGCACTGCTTCGTAACATGGGGTTTTTGGTAGATTTGGTCAATAATGGCACGCAAGCACTGCATTATTTGGCACACACGCCTTGTGATGTGGTGTTAATCGATTGCCAGATGATGAACCTTGAGGGCTATAACATAGTTCGCAAGTGGCGCGAACAAGAGCGCGCATCATCGCTTAAGGGTACTCTTTCTAAGCCCTTGGTAATACTTGGCATGCACAGTGCCGTGCCTTCTGACGACGCGCTCAGTATGGCAGACATTGCAGCAGACGTTAAGGCCGCGGGCATGAACGATTGGTTAACCAAACCTTTGCGCGGGCCAGAGTTACATCAAAAAATAAATCAGTTTTTAAGCTAAATCGCTATGGGGAGCACACATTTATGACAACACCGCGTATTGGATTAATGATTATTGGTGATGAAATTTTGTCCAGCAAACGCCAAGACAAGCATTTGGCGCAAGCCAATGAACTGCTTAAACCCAGAGGTTTGGCTGTTAGTTGGGTAAAAATATTGGGCGATGAACCCAGTTTGCTGCAAGAAAATTTGCAACAGAGTTTTGCACAGGCGCAAGCGCAAACCGACATAGTGTTTTGTTTTGGCGGCATTGGCGCTACCCCCGACGACCGTACTCGTCAATGTGCGGCGCAGGCGTTAAAGTTGCCATTAGTACGCCACCCCGAAGCGGTCGCCGAAATTGAAGCGCAGTTTGGTGAGGCGGCCTATCCGCAGCGCATTCACATGGCCGAGTACCCAGCGGGTGCGGCCATTATTCCCAATTTTTACAATCGAGTACCGGGGTTCTCAATTGAACACCACCATTTTATGCCAGGGTTTCCGATGATGGCCAAACCCATGATGGAGTGGGTGCTTAACACCTATTACGCGCATTTAACCCAATCGCCCACCATCGAAAAAGCCATTCGGTTAATCGATGGTCAAGAGTCGGAGTGGGTCGAGTTTATGGAGCAATTTGAGGTTGAATTTCCGACGTTGCGCTTGTTTAGTTTGCCCAGTATTGACGCCGATCATAAACGCACCATCGATTTGGGGGTGGAAGGCTTAGAAGAGCAAGCGGTAGCCGGTTATAAAAAATTAGTGGCCGAAGCGCAACGACGCGGTTGCCAGTGGCAGGCGCTGTTATGACCTTGTCTACAAATCACACTACGAGCCATGCTGTGAGCCACGCTATAAACCATTGGGATGTGGTAATTATTGGTGCGGGCGCTTCGGGTTTAATGTGTGCCGCCACCGCCGGTTATAACGGTAAGCGGGTGCTGGTGCTGGATCATGCGCCCAAAGCGGCGGCTAAAATCCGCATTTCGGGTGGCGGTAAATGTAACTTCACCAATTTAACGGTGACCCCTGCTCATTTTATCTGTCAAAATCCGCATTTTGTTAAAAGTGCGCTGTCGCGTTACCCCAGCAGTGCGTTTATTGAGTTAGTAGAGCGCCACGGATTGGAGTACGAAACCCGCGAGCTGGGCAAGTTATTTTGCACGCAACGCGCGTCAGATTTAATTCAGATTTTACGCACCGAGTGCGATTGGGCTGGGGTTGAAGTGCAAACGCACACCCAGTTAAATACCGTGCGCGCGTTACCCGAAGAGGGCGGATTTGTGCTCGACATTACCGACACGCTGAACGCCACGCATAGCGTATTACAGACCCAAAAAGTGGTGGTGGCCAGCGGCGCGTTGTCGTTTGCTAAATTAAAAGCCAGCGGTTTGGGCTATCAATTAGCCAAACAGTTTGGTTTAAACGTGCTGACCACTTCACCAGGCCTGGTGCCTTTGGTGTTTGAAGGCAAATGGTCTGATCGCATTGCGGCTTTAAGCGGGGTGGCGTTAGACGTGGTGGCAAGCTGCCAACAGGCGCAATTTGCGGAAGCGATGTTGTTTACCCATAACGGTTTAAGCGGTCCGGCGATGTTGCAAATATCCAACTACTGGCACATTGGCGAACCTGTTCACATTAATTTGTTACCAGGCCTGGTCGCTTTAGACGAGCTTAAAAAGCTCAAAAACTCGGGTCAAAGCCTGGTTAAATGGCTTAATCAAACCTGGCCAAAACGCTTTACCCAGGCCTGGTTAGAGTGGTTTCCCATAGAGCACCAGTTGTCTAATGTGCCCGACGAACTATTAGCCGATTACGCGCAAAAACTAACGCAATGGACGCTCTATCCCAACGACACCGCCGGGTACGATAAGGCCGAAGTAACGTTGGGCGGCGTGGACACCGACGAGGTGTCGTCTAAAACCTTTGAAGCCAAAAAACAGCCCGGCCTGTATTTTATTGGCGAAGTCCTCGACGTGACCGGGCAACTGGGCGGCTACAACTTTCAATGGGCTTGGGCATCGGGCGTAGCCTGTGGGCTGGCGTTGTGAACAACGTAAGTGACCTCAAGAACTTTTAAGAAAAAACCAAGAAAAACCAAGAAAAATTAAGAGAAACTTTTATGAATTTATTAAATTTGGACTTGAGTCATCGTGATTCATTTTCTAAAATCGTCAAGACGTTAGTGGGGCAGCATCATTCTGATCCCAATCAGATGTTGTTGCACGCCATCGAAAGCGAGGCCGACATTGAAATGAATTATTGGATGACCATGGTGTTGGTGCAAGAGCATTTTGTGTCGTCCCAACACGTGGTGGCAAAAGACGCAGCGGGTGCGCCCGTTAAAGCTTTACATGCGGCGTGTTTACTGCAAAATGTGGGCGTTGTGGCCGCTTTGCTCGAATTAAAAGGCTACACTGGCTCGGTGACCGATAAAGAATATCAACTCACTGCGCGTATGGCGTCAAAACAAGAAGACCAAGTTATTTTGGGTTTGTTGATGAAATGCGCTCAAGATCAAGATGCGTTAGAACCTTTTATGCGCGCCTTGCAAGGCTCAACGTTACAATAATTAACAAGGTTGATTTGATAGTCAAAAACTATCATAGCAGTATAAACAATTAACTTTACTAATTGTTACATGCGCCATAAACTGTGTACACGTTATTAAACAACTTCATTATTTTTATTTTTACTTTAATTATCAAGCTAGGAGTTTCACCATGGCATTAGTCAACAAAGAAGGTCAAAAAGTTCCCAATGTAACGTTTCCAACGCGTAAGAATGGCGAATGGGTCAATGTGACTACCGATGAAATTTTTAAAGGTAAAACCGTTATTGTATTTTCACTTCCAGGTGCGTTTACGCCAACGTGTTCCTCTACTCATTTACCCCGTTACAACGAATTAGCACCGGTATTTTTTGCCAATGGCGTTGACGAGATTGTATGTGTATCGGTTAACGACACGTTTGTAATGAACGAATGGGCTAAAGACCAAGAATCTAACAATGTGCGTTTAATTCCAGACGGTAACGGTACGTTTACAGATGGTATGGGCATGTTGGTTAACAAAGGCGATATTGGCTTTGGTATGCGTTCATGGCGCTATTCTATGTTGGTAAAAGATGGTGTGGTTCAAAAAATGTTTATTGAACCAGAAGTAGAAGGTGACCCATTTGAAGTGTCGGATGCCGACACCATGTTGAACTTTATCAACCCAAATGCCAAAGCACCTAAAGTTGCGACCATTTTCACTAAGCCAGGTTGCCCTTACTGTGCAAAAGCTAAAGCAATGCTAGAAGACAACGGCATCAGCTATGAAGAAATTATTATTTCAAGCAGCGGCGTATCTTCACGTACTTTACGCGCCGTGGCCAATGCATCTACCGTTCCACAAGTGTTTATCGAAGGTGAGCACATTGGTGGATCTGACGATTTAGAAGTGTTTTTAGCAAAATAATCTTATTCAGTTCACCAGGCCTGGTGAACTAAAGTAAGCCAATTGCTAAACGTTTAAAGGGCCTTTTTTAAGGCCCTTTTTAGTTTAAAGGTCTCTTAAAAGACGATGCAAACAGTAAACAAAGGAACAACCATGAAATACGATTATGATGTGATTGCCATTGGCGCGGGAAGCGGAGGTTTGTCGGTAGTAGAGCGCGCGGCCGAATACGGAAAAAAATGTGCAGTGGTCGAGGCTAAAAAATTGGGTGGCACGTGCGTTAACATTGGTTGCGTGCCCAAAAAAGTGATGTGGTTTGGCGCACACATTGCCGAAGCCTTACGTGATGCACCCGACTTTGGATTTGATATAGAGCACAAAGGTTTCACGTGGAGCAAGTTGGTGGCGGCGCGTCAAAATTACATTAACAACATCACCACGTGGTACGACGGTTACATGAAGGACAAGGGTGTCGAAGTGTTGCACGGTTGGGGCAGTTTTGTGGACAATCACACCGTGTCGGTCGATGGCAAACATTACACCGCCGAAACCATTGTTATTGCCCCAGGTGGCATTCCGCTGATTCCAAACGAAACCGAAAACGGTGCGCTAGGGTTAACGTCGGACGGTTTTTTTGCCCTAACCGAACAGCCTAAAAAAGTCGCGGTGATTGGCAGTGGTTACATTGCGGTTGAATTAGCCGGAGTGTTTCAAGCCTTGGGTACCGACACGACGTTAATTAGCCGTAAAGATTTGGTGTTGCGCGGCTTTGACGACATGATTCGCGAAACCTTAACCGATGCCATGTTAGAAAGCGGCATTAAAAAAGAGTACCATTTTGCGGTCAAAAAATTAGAGCGTGTTGCTGACGGCACATTAACCATTCACAGCACCGACGGTCAAAGCGTAGGTGGCTTTAACGAAGTGGTGTGGGCCGTCGGTCGTGAAACACTGATTGAACCATTGGCGTTACAAAACGTAGGCATTGAAGCAAACGGTTACGGTTTTATTGACGTGGACGACTGTCATAAAACCGTGGTAGACAATATTTACGCGATTGGCGATGTCACCGGTCAAGCACAATTAACGCCCGTAGCCATTCGCGCTGGGCGTTATTTGGCTGAACGTTTGTACAATAATAAGCCTAATTTAAAGTTGGACTTAAGCATTGTTCCCACGGTGATTTTTTCGCACCCTCCGGTGGGCACCATTGGTTTGGCTGAGCACGACGCACAACGTAAATACGGCCATGACAACGTTAAGGTGTACACGTCTATTTTTACCCCAATGCGCTATGCGTTTACGCAGCACAAAATTAAAACAGCGTTAAAATTGGTGGTAACCGGTGCGGATGAGAAAGTGGTGGGCATTCACATTGTGGGTGACGGCGCGGATGAAATGCTGCAAGGTTTTGCAGTAGCGGTGCAAATGGGTGCGACTAAAGCCGATTTGGACGCGACCATTGCCATTCACCCTTCTAGTTCTGAAGAGCTGGTGACCATGCGTTAAAATGGTCGAGATGTGCTTGCCTATGTTGCACTGTGCAAGATGGGTTGAACAAAATGCGTATAGCAAAAAAGACCGATGATTCGGTCTTTTTTTATGGGCGAAAGAATTACAAAATTAACTCTAAGTGCGCGTGGTTTCTAGCTAATCGCGGTAAAAAACTTAATGTATTGAGTCGATTTTTGGGCTAAATGCCCACCAATATAAAACTCAAGTTCTACCTCTTCACAGATGTGAACTTTTACATCCAAGTTAACCGGAACCATGGTGTTTAGGTCAAGGCATTCAAACGTAATCTGAATTTGATCGTCCACTTCCAGCGGCACGGCCGACAAAAAACCAATGCCATTGGCCGATAAATTGGTGATGGTGGTGTAAATCACTCGACCTTTTTGCAATAATAACGACGGAATGTGAGTGGGCAAACGCGCCTCACGCCGGCGTTCAAGGTATTCACGATCGGTGTGGGGTGTTAATAAACTCGAGTTGAGTGAGGTCATAACAATATCCGTAAACTGGTTGGGTAATTAGTAAATATTCTAATTTATTTTTATACATACTACTGTCTATGGATACACTTGTAAAGTATTGTAAAAGATATCTTACAATACCGTTAATCTATTAAAAATAGCAATATAGTGTGCAGTAAGATGATTCATGCAAGCGTTAATAGAAAGACTTTAAACGAGAGAAACTTTGGTTAGACTGAGGAATAATTTGATCGAATTTATACTTTATAAATCGTGAATATAACGGGTAGGATTTTACTTTAAACAGTTATTGGAGGTTAAATGACAATTCGATCGTATAAAGGCATTGTGCCAAAAATAGCCGATTCGGCTTGGGTGGACGTCAGTGCGGTGGTCATTGGGCGATGTGAACTGGCACAAGATGCAAGTATTTGGCCAAATGCGACGTTGCGTGGCGATGTAAACGACATTGTGATTGGGGCGCGCACCAATATTCAAGATGGCGCTGTGGTGCATACCACGCACGAAAGTGCTGTTTCAAAAGGATCAAAATGCATTGTGGGGCAAGACGTCACCATTGGTCATAATGTGGTATTACACGGTTGCATTATTGAAGACGAATGTCTGATTGGCATGGGTGCGGTGGTGTTGGACAACGCGGTGGTGCAAACTCATGTGCTGGTCGCCGCCAACAGTTTGGTGCCGGCGGGTAAAGTGCTAGAAAGTGGCTATTTGTATATGGGGTCGCCCGTCAAGCAGGCGCGCTTGTTAACCGAGCAAGAAATAGCCTTTTTTAAGTATTCGGCCGCGCATTACGTGCGTCTAAAGCAAGATTATGAAGCGGAAGAATTAGCCAATACCAATAATGGTTAGCTCGTATAAAGCCCAAAGCTCGCGTAAAAATCGTAAGCGTTTTACGATGTTTTAAGGCGTTGATGTTTTTGCCATCTGCGCTCTCACCTCGGCAATCACCTCAGTCATATTGGGGCGTACGCCGCGCCATACATAAAACGCCTCGGCCGCTTGTCCCACCAACATGCCTAAACCGTCTAGCGCTTGACAGGTGGGTTGCGCGCGCTTGGCCCAGTCCATAAACACCGTGGGTTGTTGGCCGTACATCATGTCGTACACCAAGCTATTTTTTCCAATCACCTGGTCGGTGATGGGTGGAATCTTACCTTCCAAGCTGGCTGAAGTACCGTTGATGATAATGTCAAACGGGTGAGCTGGAATATCATCCCAGCCGCTGGCGCTTAAGGTTGTCGGGGTATTAAAACGTTGCATTAGCGCATTAGCGCGACTGTCAGTGCGGTTGGCAATGTGTACCAGGCCTGGTTGTTTGTTTAATATCGGCTCTAAAACGCCTTGCACAGCACCGCCTGCGCCCAAAATAAGCACCGATTGCTCTTTAAACAGTCGTTTGGCATTTAGTTCAATGTCGTTCACCAAGCCAACCCCGTCTGTGTTGTCGCCCAGGCTGGTGCCGTCGGCATTAAAGAGTAAGGTGTTAACCGCTTGCGCGGTTTGCGCCCGCGCGGTTAGCTGGGTGGCGTATTCAAATGCGTCCAGTTTAAAGGGTACGGTTACATTAACGCCTTTGTAGCCGCGATGGCGTAAATCGGCCATGGCCCAGGCAAAGGTTGTATCGTCGGTGTCAATACAAATGGCCTCGTATGCCATGTCTTGTTGTGTTTGTTCGGCAAACAGGCGGTGAATTAAAGGCGACTTTGAATGGCTAATGGGGTTGCCCACCACCGCGTATAAATCGGTCATTAGGCATCACCTTTTTGTGATTGCTCTTTAAGCCAAATGGCCGCTAGTTTGGCGTAGTAAGTCAAAATTCCATCGGCACCGGCGCGTTTACAGCTTAATAGTGTTTCGAGTACCACCTCTTTTTCGTTAAGCCAGCCATTTTGTGCGGCGGCTTTAAGCATGGCGTATTCGCCGCTGACGTGGTACACAAAGGTAGGCGCTTTAAACTCGTTTTTAATGGTGCGTACAATGTCTAGATACGGAATGCCAGGCTTGACCATGACCATATCCGCGCCCTCGTTTAAATCTAGCGATACCTCGTGCAGGGCTTCGTTGGCGTTGGCCGGATCCATTTGATAGGTGTATTTGTTGCCCGATCCTAACTTGCTGGCCGAGCCTACGGCGTCTCTAAACGGGCCGTAAAATGCTGAGGCGTATTTGGCCGAATAGGCCATAATTTTTACATTTACATAACCATGGTCTTCAAGGGTTTCACGAATTTCAATGATTCGACCGTCCATCATGTCCGACGGCCCAAGCACGTCGGCACCGGCTTGCGCGTGCGATAACGCTTGCTGCATCAACACATCAATGGTGTCGTCGTTAAGCACATAGCCGTCGTCGTCAATGATGCCGTCTTGGCCGTGGGTGGTAAATGGGTCAAGCGCCACATCGGTCATGACGCCCAAATTTGGACAGGCCTGCTTAACCGCTCTAATGGCACGTTGCGCCAGACCATCGGGGTTGTAGGCTTCTTCAGCTTCGAGCGATTTAACCTCGTCGGGGGTGACTGGAAAAATCGCAATCATAGGTATGCCCAGAGCGTTAATTTCGATTGCTTCAAGTACCAAAAGGTCTATACTCAGGCGCTCAACCCCCGGCATGGATTTAACCGGCTCGCGTTTGTTATGGCCTTCAATCACAAATAGAGGCAAAATTAAATCGTTGGCAGTTAAGGTGTTTTCGCGCATCAAACGACGCGAAAAATCGTCTTTGCGCATGCGGCGCATGCGCGTGATAGGGTATTGACGGTCAATCATGTTAAAACCTTTAGGTGTTTGAGGGCAAAATAATAAAAAATAATGAGTGTGTTGGTAAGCTGAACCGTTTGCACGAGTAAATGGTTTTTAAAACTAAAAACGCAATCGAAAAACTGAGTGGTTAATCATACCTTTCAACTTATTAAAAATAAAGGAGGCTAAACAGTGGGCGATTGGATGGAGTATCTGTTTTTTGATTTAGGGTTGGCACAACGCTTTAAAATGTTTTGTGGAAACCTAAACATTGCCGCAGAGTTAGAAGCCGGTCAAACGCACACCGGTGAGGCCAGTTTTACCGTTAAAGTTTCGGATGCAATAGACGAAAACGTACTAGAACAACTTGAAACGCAGTACAGTGAAGTGTTGTTTGGTGAACAAGCCGCTTTATTGGACGAAAATGATGCATACGGTGCATTGGCAGATTCATGTGGTGTGCAAGTGCAATTGCAATCGGGGCTGTTTACCACGATAGCAATTCATCCTGTTATTATGAATAAAATTTTATCGGTGCTGAGCGTCGATGAATTGCAACATTTTTTAAATCAAGTGGCCGAAGACATCGAAAATCCCAAAAACGGTCCGGTATGTGCAAGAAAAGTTTTACCCACTATATGATGTGTTATAGAGGTTTAAAAAGGGCTAAATAGCCGTTTGATAGAAAATATGCGAACCACTCATAAAAAATTATATAAGAGAATGCTAATTTTTCTAGTGTTTACACTTGCAGTCGGTAAACTTAAAATTTATGATTACTGACCAGCAATAACTGTATTGGCCCGTAATGAGAGTCTAAGCAGTACAGGCTGATAATAATAACCAAAACTCTTGAATCTGGGGTGTTACTTAACCAACGGTAAGACCATCAAGGAGCAATAAATGACAGATAAAATCGTAGAGAAGGTCGCGGTTCAGACTGAAGAAAGTCGTAACCAAGGACGTCGCGCCTTTTTGAAAGGCAGTGCCGCAGTAGCTGGGGGAGTGATGTTCACTCAAGCAGCGAGTGCCACAGATAAAATGGGATATGATGCTAAAAAAGCAGTAGCACCATACGCCGGTAAAGAAGAAGTAACAAAAGTACTAGAAGATGGTGCTGCACGTAAGTCTTTAGGTTTTGGTGTTCGTAAGTATCCTTACGGCATGCCTTCTCCTTTTGAAAAAGAAGTGCAACGTCGTACTTTAGAGTGGTTGACTCCGGATGCGATTGCATCTATCACTATGACGCCACTACAAAGCTTGCACGGTATTATCACGCCTAACGGTTTGCACTTTGAGCGTTACCATGGTGGTGTACCAACCATTAACCCAGATGAGCACCGTTTGGTTATTCACGGTTTGGTTGAACGCCCATTAATTTTTACAATGGACGACTTAAAGCGTTTCCCTTCAGTTTCACGTATTCATTTTGTTGAGTGCCCAGCTAACGGCGCAATGGAATGGAAAGGCGTGCAGCTAAACTCAGTACAATGGACTCACGGAATGATGTCGTGCGTTGAGTACACAGGGGTTCGTTTGTCTGACTTGTTAAAAGAAGCGGGTATTAAACCTGAAGGTACTTGGTTGATTCCAGAAGGTGCCGACGCGGCAGGTCTAACGCGTTCTATTCCTATGGATTTGGCAATGGATGACTGTTTTGTAGCATACGCGCAAAACGGTGAAGCCTTACGTCGTGAACAAGGTTACCCTATTCGTTTAGTGGTTCCTGGTTGCGAAGCTAACATGTGGGTTAAATACTTACGTCGTATTCACGTTACCGATTCACCGGCTCAACACCGTGAAGAAACGTCTAAATACACAGAATTAATGCCTGATGGTTCATCACAGCGTTTTTCTTGGTACATGGAAGCCAACTCGGTTATAACGTATCCTTCACCTGACTTTAAAATGCAAGGTCCTGGTAAATACTACATTCGTGGTATCGCTTGGTCTGGTCGTGGTAAAGTGGCTCATGTGGATATCACCATGGACGGCGGTAAAACATGGAAAGAAGCACATTTTACGTCAGCTGTGTTGGACAAAGCTTGGACTCGTTTTGAAATTGAATGGGACTGGGATGGTAAAGAAGCGTTCTTGATGAGTCGCGTAACAGATGAAACTGGTTATGTTCAACCTCCAATGCCGCAAATGCGTGCATTAGAAGGAACTAACAACGTATATCACCGTACAGCGATGGTTACATGGCGTGTACATGCGTGGGATGAAGGTCAATTCGGAGGCTTAGTAGAAAATGTTCAGTACTAAGAAAACTTTTATTGCAGCATCGATTGCAACCCTGTTCACTGGATCGGCAATGGCCATGAGCGGAAGCTCAGACGGCGCAACCGCTTCAGGTGAAAAAATTAACGGTAAATACGCTGCTAACTATGCAGAAATTATCAAAAATGCAGACGGAAAATACCTAGATAAAGCGGTTATTGAAGCCATTCTTGGTAAAGACGCTGCGCACGGGCGTGATGGTTTAATGGATAAGTTAGACCCCGCTAACCCGTACTCGTTTGAAGTGGATGACAGCATTGACGGTGGTAACCACGGTAACGCGCAATGTAAGATTCCAAAAGCGTTTGTTGAAGTGCATGAAAATGCCGCTAAAAATTATTACGATGACAGCAAGTACGTTGCACGTGGTTTTGGTACGCCTATTGCTGAAGCGGCTGTGGCTAAGTGGAACATCACCGTTGATGGTGATGGTCGCGGATTACCAGATCCTAAGGTGGGTATGACTGTAGCTGAAGGTGGAAAAATTTACGTTCAGTTCTGCGGCATGTGTCACGGTGAATTTGGTGAAGGCGCAAAAGGTTATTTAGCCTTAGCGGTTGAGGAAAGCTTAATTACTTCTGACATGTACGATCCTGCACCGCAAAAAGCCATTGGTAACTTTTGGCCTTATGCCACAACGTTATTTGATTACATTCGTCGTACCATGCCTTTCTGGACACCTAACGCACCGTTTATTGGTGACGCAGGTTACATGGGTATGACCGGTTATATGCTTCAGTCAAACTACATCCCTATTGACGATGAAGGTAACGTGTTGGAAGACGATACGTTCTTTAACTCTGAAATGTTGATGAAAATGAACAAGTACATGCCTAACCAAGGTAACTTCTTCTGTGATCACCGTCCTGTTATTCATAACGCACGTTGCATGACAGATTGTGATAAAACACAAATTGGTGACGGTACTGGTGATACAAACAACTATCGTCAAGCACGTTTGTTGCCTGATGGTACGCCGCAGTACAACGTTCCAGAACGTATGAATGAAGACAAACCAGGTGTTGGACACCACGGTATGTAATTCAGTCACATTAATCTTAGATTAATGGTGTTGATTAGCCCGCTTCTTAGCGGGCTTTTTTATGCCTGAAATAAATGTATTTGATGTCTAATCATCAATAAATAATTGAATTCTAATGCAGTTACTGTAAAATTCGTTATCCCCAGGAGGATATAGCGTTGGTCGCTATGAATTTATTCATAACGACTTTTTGATACAGTTCTCTATCAAGCCACACATTAATAACGGGTTAAACTAATGCGCAAATCTTTGATTGATCCTTTTAATCGCACCATTGATTACGTGCGAGTTTCCGTGACTGATAAATGCAACTATCGCTGCGGTTACTGTATGCCTGAACAAGGCGTTCACCCAGATGGTGTTCACAGCGAATACCTTTCTTACGACGAGTTAGCGCGCATTATTAAAGCCTTTGTAGACCTAGGTGTTGCCAAAATTCGTATTACGGGCGGAGAGCCTTTGGTGCGTAAAAATTTGGCAGGATTTGTGGCGCAAATTAAAGCGTTTGATGGTCTAGAAGACATTGCACTGTCTACTAACGCGCATTATTTAGAACGTGAGGCTGAGGCATTAACTTTAGCCGGCGTAACACGTGCCAATATTTCTATTGATTCACTGCGTCCTGCGCGCTTTAAAAATATTACGCGAGGCGGTGATTTAGAAAAAGTATTGGCCGGAGTCGATAAAGCTCTAGAAGTAGGCATGAAGCCCATTAAATTTAACATGGTGGTTATGAAAGGCACCAACGATGATGAGATTGAAGCCATGGTAGATTATGGTATTCAAAAAGGCGTTGAAGTAAGGTTTATAGAAACCATGCCGATTGGCCCCGCAGGGGTAGGGATGATGGAACAACATTATCCAGCAGATAAAATTTTGGCACGCATTAAAAAGCACGTGGGAGTCGATTTAATTCCTTCAACCGGTAAATCGCATGATGGTCCGGCACGTAACTTTATCATTGCGGGCACCGATACCCGAATTGGGGTGATTTCAGCGGTATCACAGCATTTTTGTGCCACGTGTAACCGCGTGCGTTTAACGGCCAAGGGAATATTGGCGCTGTGCCTAGGCCAGGCCGATTCTGTTGATTTACGCACGCCATTGCGCAATGGCATCACTGACGAGGCGTTGCAGCAATTGATTGTGGATGCGATGCTTAAAAAACCTGAAAAGCACTTTTTTAATGAAAATGTGCACAACATAGAATTTAGACAAATGGTTCAATTGGGTGGTTAATAACATGATAAACGTACTATATTTTGCCAGTTTTAGAGAGATGCTGGGTCAGGCTAATGAGCAGTTGCCAGTAGGCTTTGCCACGGTAGAAGAGCTTATTCACCAGTTGGCGCAGCGCGGTGAGGTTTGGCAGCAAGCACTTTTGCACAATCAAAATCTACAAATAGCCGTTAATCACGATGTGGCACACCGCACAACCCTAATAAAAGCCGGGGATGAAATTGCGTTTTTTCCGCCTGTAACAGGGGGTTAAGTGGGAATGGTTGATTTTCCATTTATAAAAATTCAAACCGAAGACTTTGATTTAACATCTGAGCTGAAACAGTTGCGTGCTGGTTACACTGACATTGGTGCTGTGGTGTCGTTTGTGGGTACAGTACGCGATATTAATGAAGGCGATGATGTAGCGGTGCTTGAACTTGAGCACTATCCAGGTATGACCGAAAAAGCTTTAGAAAACATTCGCTTGCAAGCGCATGCGCGTTGGTCGTTAGAGTCGAGTTTGATTATTCACCGAATTGGTAAAATGTACCCTACCGATCAAATTGTGTTGGTAGCCGTAGCGAGCCGACACCGAGAAAATGCCTTTTATGCTGCGCATTTTATTATGGATTACCTTAAAACCAATGCGCCATTTTGGAAAAAAGAGACACTGCCAAACGGACAAGAGCGTTGGGTGGATGCGCGTATTAGCGACAAAGAAGCCGAAAAACGCTGGTCTGCTAATCTAAACACTATTTCATAATAATATTCACACAACTCGCTTGGGCTACAATGTTGTTTCGTTTAGCCTGCCTAAACCAAATTTATCCAATTACATGGCTATAAATGGCCAAGTTTAAAGCCACTATGGCTGGCTAAGGCCTTAAAGAGAGCGTTTATGAAAACATTTGACGAAGCCCTGCATTTTCTTTTAAGACAGGTTGCTCCCTTAGAGCGTGTTGAAACCATTCCTATGCATCAAGCGCTAGGCCGTGTGTTGGCCACACCCATTGTATCGGGCATTAATGTGCCACCGCATCAAAACAGCAATATGGACGGCTACGCACTGCACAGTTACGATTTGGAGCACAACCAAATCTTAAACGTATCAGCACGCATTGCCGCGGGCAATGACCCATTACCGCTTAAATTGGGCACGGCCGCACGAATTTTTACTGGGGCGGTGATTCCAGAAGGCGCTAACTGCGTGGTAATGCAAGAAGAGACCGAACTTAATGGCGACTTAGTAACTATTTTGAATACGGCCACCAGGCCTGGTCAAAACATTCGTAATATAGGTGAAGACATTGCTCAATATGATGAAATTTTACGCGCCGGCCAAACTCTAAAACCGCAAGATTTGGGTTTAATTAGCTCCATTGGCGTAAGCGACGTTGAAGTGTATGTTCGTTTAAAAATCGCCACGTTTACCACCGGTGATGAATTACTCGAGCCGGGCGATGCGCCTCAAAGCGGTAAAATATACAACGCCAATCGCTATGTAATGGGCGGGTTAATTAATACCCTTGGTTTTGAATTAATCGATTTAGGCCGTGTGGACGACACCTTAGAAGCCACGGTAGCCGCCATGCAAAAAGCCGCCAGTTTGGCCGATGTGGTCATTACCACTGGGGGTGTTTCGGTGGGTGAAGAAGACCACATTAAACCTGCACTGGCGCAACTGGGTGATTTGCAGATGTGGACGGTTAAGATGAAACCGGGCAAACCACTGGCCTATGGACACATTGGCGGTACGCCGTTTATTGGTTTGCCCGGTAATCCGGTGTCGGCGTTTGCCACGTTTAATTTATTTGCGCGGCCGTATTTATTAAAAATGCAGGGTGCCAGCGAGATTAAATCCAAACCCATTTGGCTAGAGTCAGCGTTTGAGTGGCCAGTGAGCCACTTTAGACGCGATTTTTGCGCGCCAAAATTGTTAACAAAAACCAAAAAACCTATGTGGATATTTACCCCAACCAAGGTTCGGGCGTGCTTACGTCAACCGTTTGGGCAGAAGGCTTTGTGGTGGTGCCCGAAGACACGGTGATTCACCGTGGCGACAAAGTCGCGTTTTACCCGTTTAATCCCATTAACGAATAGGGTGTGCAATGAAATCGACTAAAAAAATAAAGAACAAAAAAACGGCAACTCCAATTGATGTCGTTCTGGTGATCAACGAGTCTGAGTCAGCCAACGCTCCCAGTACTGGTCTTACCCACTTAGACAGCAAAGGCCAAGCGCGCATGGTGGACGTAAGCCAAAAAGCGCACACCGAACGCGAAGCGCGTGCCATGGCCGTGATTAAAATGTTGCCGCAAACCCTGAGCATGATTCTAGAAGGCAAACATAAAAAGGGCGATGTAATGGCCACCGCGCGCATTGCTGGCATTATGGCGGCCAAGCGCACCCCTGACATTATTCCCATGTGTCACCCACTGTTGTTAACCTCGGTTAAGGTTGAACTCACCCCTAATATTGAACAAAGTTGGGTTGAAATTGTCGCGGTATGCAAATTGGTTGGACAAACCGGGGTTGAGATGGAAGCCTTAATGGCGGCCTCGGCAGCGGCGCTTACCTTGTACGACATGTGCAAAGCGGTTGATAAAGGCATGGTGATTGAACAAGTTCAATTGCTGGAAAAAACCGGCGGCAAAAGCGGTCATTGGGCGCGCGTAGGCGACGAGGTTTAGTCGCACTTTTTGAGTTCAAGAGGCTCATTAAGATGAGTGAAAAACCCAGTGACCAGGCCTGGTCAGTTTATTTATTACGTTGTGACGACAACAGTGTCTATTGTGGTATTACCAATAATTTGCCCAAACGGCTTAAGCAGCATAATGGTGCAATAAAGGGCGGTGCCAAATACACCCAAGCCCGCCAACCCTGTATTTTGGTGTACGTTGAGCAACATGCGTCGCGTGCTGTGGCGTGTCAACAAGAATACGCTATCAAACAGTTAAGCAAAGCCGCCAAAGAGCAGTTAATTGCAACCGGTGGCATTGAGCCCTGCGCATAAAGTAGTCATAAATTTTTGCCCATAAAAAAAGCCCGTTAAAACTGAGTTTTAACGGGCTTTTTTGGTTTTTAAGCAATAAGCAGTTAAACCATATTATGACTTAACTGTATGACTTAACTACGACGTGGACGTGGTTTACCTTTGTCTTTGTCATCGGCTTTGTTGCGAGTTAAGCGTTTACGCGGAGAAGCCGCGGCACCACCTTTAAGTTGTGATATTTTTAATTGCTGACCACACACCCAAGATTTAGCTAACAGCGTTAAGGCTTCTTTAGGCATATCGGCTGGTAAATCAACGGTGCTGTAGGTATCGTCGATGTTTAACTGGCGAATAAATTCACTGTCAATGCCACCTTCGTTGGCAATACAGCCTACGATGTTGCCAGGCTTAACGCCGTGGTTGCGACCGACTTCTAAACGGTAACGGTTCATGCCTTCTTCTGGGTTTTCAGAACGCTCACGACGTGGACGTTCTGGACGATCACTGCGTTCACCACGACGTTCGCCGCGCTCGGGACGGTCGTTGCGATCGTTACGATCACGACGTTGGCCGCCTTCACTTGGGCGATCGTTGCGTTCGGTACGCACTTCACGCTGCGGCTTGTCGTCCATAAAGAACGGAATGTCGCCCTGCATTAAACGCGCTAAACCGGCTGCAATTTCAACCGCAGGAATGTTCTTTTCAACTTCAAGTTGTTCAATCATGTTTTGATAGAACGCTAAATCATCCAACTGCAAGGCTTCGATAACGCGAATTTTAAAACGATCAACACGACTGTCGTTGATGTTTTGCGTAGTAGGCAAATGCATCTCTTCAATTTTTTGACGTGTAGTGTGTTCAATCGAGCTTAACAAGCGACGCTCACGTGGTGCCACAAACAAAATGGCCACACCCGAACGACCTGCACGGCCGGTACGACCAATACGGTGAACGTATGACTCGTTGTCGTGCGGAATGTCGTAGTTAATAACATGACTAATACGTGGAACGTCTAAACCACGGGCTACTACGTCAGTGGCGACCAAAATGTCTAACTTGCCTTTTTTAAGCTGGTCAACAATACGCTCACGGTGATTTTGCGCGATGTCGCCGTTTAAAGCAGCCGCAGCGTAACCACGGGCTTCAAGTTTTTCGGCCAGTTCAATGGTGGCGGTTTTGGTGCGTACAAAAATAATAATGCCGTCAACGTTCTCTTCGGCTTCTAAAATGCGGGTAAGCGCATCCAGTTTGTGCGCGCCGCTGACCATTAAATATTTTTGCGTAATGGTGGTGGCGGTTGCAGTCGCTTGCTTAATAATAACTTCGGTTGGGTTATTTAGGTAACGCGAGGCAATGCGGTGCACTTCTTTTGGCATGGTGGCCGAAAACAAGGCAATTTGACGCTTTTCAGGGGTTTGTTGCAAAATCCACTCAACGTCGTCAATAAAGCCCATGCGCAACATTTCGTCGGCTTCGTCCAAAATCAGCAATTTTAGCTTGTCTAATTTAAGCGTGCCTTTGCGCATGTGATCCATAATACGACCGGGCGTTCCTACCACTACGTGTACGCCACGGTTTAAAGCGCGAATTTGTCCGCCGTAATCCGAACCACCGTAAATAGGCAGGACGTGAAAGCCTTTCATGTGGTGGGCAAAACTTTGAAACGCTTCAGCTACCTGAATCGCCAATTCACGCGTAGGTGCCAATACCAAAATTTGTGGGTCTTTTTGGTTAATGTCGGCGTTGTTTAACGCAGGCAATGCAAATGCGGCGGTTTTACCGGTACCGGTTTGTGCCATACCTAAAATGTCATTACCGGCCAATAGGGCTGGAATGGCTTGCGCTTGAATGGGTGAAGGGGTTTCGTAGCCTAAATCGGTAATGGCTTTTAAAAGGTCTTCGCTAAGGTTTAAATCTTTAAATGAAATTTCGGTGGTCATCCGGTGTCCTTTTCTCGTGCATGAGAATGGTTTTTGCCCGGGAATAAGAAGCGACTTTGTTGCAAAAGCAGCAAAAAGTGGCTCAAAATCCATAATCGTTAGACTCAAAGAGTTAAGAAATCGAAGAACAGGATTGAGTTGTTATTCTGGGGCAAAATGGGTTCTTAGTAAAATAAGAGCGCTTTTGCGTCAGAAAATCAAACTCGGCTCATAAAGAGGCGAAGTGAAAGAGGTTAAGCAAATGGCTCTGTAACGGCAAAATTTTGTGGAATCTGTTCAGAATCATTAAGTTGAAACTGGCCACAAATCTGCGATGGCCGGATTTTACTAAATAAGATTTTTAAATGCAAGTAAAAGTTTTACTTGGGTGCGTCAAGCGGCGACAGCTGGGTTAAAAACTGTGCGGCAAAGGTGCTGGCTGAACAAGGTTGGCTGAAAAAATAGCCCTGAATAATAATATCGACCGGTTGTTGGCGTAAAAAATTGACCTGTGCTTGGGTTTCAACGCCTTCGGCTACTAAAGTAAGTTTTTTGTGGCGCGCCAAACTGATAATCGACTCGACAATGGCAATGTCGTCGGCACTTTCTGGGATTCGGGCAATAAAGCTTTTATCAATTTTTAGTTCGTGCAGGGGCAGCTTTTGCAAATAACTTAGTGAAGAGTAGCCCGTTCCAAAATCATCAATGGATATTTTAAAGCCCAGTTGTGATAGCGCCTCTAATTTTGATAAGGCGGTTTCGGTGTCCGAAATTAGCACGCCTTCGGTGAGTTCTAGGGTTAAATTTTGGGGGTTGGCGTGCGTCATTTTTAGCAAGTCAATCAGGTGCTTAACAAAGTCGGCTTCGTGAAATTGAATAGGACTGATGTTAATTGACATGTTTAAATTGGGGTGGGTTTTATTCCATAACCAGGCCTGGTGAAAGGCTTTGGTGAGAATCCATAAACCAATTTTAATGATTTCACGATTTTCTTCAGCAATGGGGATAAACGTGTTGGGCGGCACAGTGCCCAAGATTGGATGGTTCCAGCGCACTAATGTTTCTACACCGTGCAGTGCATCTTGTGCGCCCATTTGGGCTTGGTAAAACAACTCAAATTGTTCTTGTGCAAGAGCTTGATTGAGCGCGTCTTCTAGGATTCGGTGCTTTTTAACTTCGATGGACAGCGTAGGATCATAGGCGTAAATTTTATACGAATTTTTAAGTTGCTTGGCTTTAGTGGCGGCCAGGTCGGCGTTAATTAAAAGGTTTTCGGCACTGTCGGTGGCGTTTTCTGGAAAACAGGCAACGCCAATACGCGCACTGCTGTGCAGTGTTAAGCCGGCTATTTCAATGGGTTGATTAAGTGCGTCACAAATAGTGTGGCTTAGTTGGATGGCCTGGCTATGGGCTTTAGCCAGCGTGGTGCTGTGCAGGGAGCAGATAATGGCAAATTCGTCGCCGCCCACTCGGGTTAATGTGTGGTTTGAGCCTAAAGTGCTTTGCAACGCGAGGGCTGTTTGACTTAGAAAAAGGTCGCCGGTTTTGCGTCCAAAGGCATCGTTAATGGTTTTAAAGCGTTCTAAATTAATGTGCAACAATGCACCATACGTGCTTTGGGTTTGATGTCGGTTGAGTGCTAATTGCAAGTGTTCGGTGGTAAAACGGCGATTGGGAAGTTCGGTCAGTTCATCGTAAAACGCCATGTGCTGAATTTGCAGCTGTGCGGCTTTTATGTCGGTAATGTTTTGAATGCTGACCATGTAATGTTCAACATTGTATTCGTCGTCTACTAGCATGGAAAGACTTATCAGTGCATCAAACCGTGTGGTTTGGGCGTTAATTTCAACTTCGCCGCTCCACGTTTTGTTTTTTAGCAATGTGGCCAAGACCGATGTTACCGTGCTAACGGATTTAAAATGCACGTATTGCTCAAACCATTGGGTAAAGGTCATGCGAATTAGGGTTTGGGTCGATAAACCACTCATTTGAACAAAGCTGGGATTAGGATGGGTAATAAAACCCTTTTCGTTGGTAATGCATTGGCCGTTTAGGCTGTTAAACGCGACTTGCATTAAACGTTTTTGTTCGTCTATTTGGACGTGTAATGTGCGGTCGTAAATTAACAGGAGCAGGTTTTTTACTTGACCATTTTTGGACAGTAAGGCGGTGGCTTTGAGCAGTAATGGTGCTGTTTCAAGCGTTTTTGGGTGAATGCGCCATACCAATACTTGGTGTTCAGCGTGCTCATCGTCTTTATGAGCTTGTTGTTTTACGCGCTCAAGCCAGGGCAAAAGTTTAAAGCTAACAGTGCCTTTTTTGTTTTTAAACAACGACAGAGAATGCTGTTTTAAATTGGGCTCGGCAGAGTGAATAAGTAAGTTTTTAGCTTGGTCGTTGATGCTTTTAATGGTTAAGTTGGGTTTTAAAACCAAAATACCATCGGTCAATGCGTGAATAATTTGGCACTTGGTGGCTTTTTCGTCGCGTAATCGCACAATGGTTTGTTTAAGCGTGCGTACAGTAGAGGGAGTGGTCATGCTATAAACCCTCCGTGTTAATAGAGTGCGGCGTTAATGGCATTGATGCTATTACTAGGTTTAGCCAGGGCGCATGGCTTGGGTATGAGCGGAAAGGGTTATTGACCATACACTACACTGGGAAGCCAAGTGGCCAGGCCTGGCCAAATGGCCAGCATAACCAATACTGACAGTTGTATGGCGATATAGGGGACGGTACCTTTATAAATGTCGGTGGTTTTAAGGTGGGTGGGTGCTACACCGCGTAGATAAAACAACGCAAAGCCAAATGGCGGGGTTAAAAAGGCCGTTTGTAGGTTTATGGCAATCATAATGCCCAGCCAAATAGGATCAACGCCCATCATGAGTAAGATAGGCGCCACCACAGGCACGACCACGTAGGTGATTTCAATAAAGTCTAAAAAGAATCCCAGCACAAACATCAGCGCCATCACGATAAGCATGGCTGTAAATACGCCGCCGGGCAAGTCGCTAATAAGCTCCTCAATCAGAACATCACCGCCTAGGCCTCTAAACACCAATGAAAAAAACGCAGCGCCTATAAAAATTAAAAAATCATACTGGTGACTTGCAAGGTGTTTTGCATGACCGTATTAAGACGTTCTTTATTTAAACGTTTTTTGCTAACCGCCAACAAAGTAGCGCCCAGTGCGCCTAATGCAGCGGCCTCGGTGGGCGTGGCAAAGCCGGCTAAGATTGAGCCTAATACCAATAAAATAAGAGCCAATGGCGGTGCTAAGGTGGTTAAAACTCGTTTGCCCAGGCCTGGTAGCACCGGATTACCAATGTTATTGGGCACGCTGTCGGGGTGGATAATGGCTTTAATAAAAATATACAGCATGTATAGCACCACCAACAACATGCCAGGAAACAGCGCGCCAATGAACAAATCGCCTACTGACAAGGTCTCGGGTGAAAAAATCCCTTGTTTTAGTTGCGCCTGTTGATAGGCTGTGGATAACACGTCGCCCAGTAAAATTAAAATAATCGACGGCGGAATAATTTGCCCCAACGTGCCCGAGGCGCAAATGGTGCCGCTGGCCAGTCTTGGACAGTAGCCTTGCTTGAGCATGGTGGGCAAAGCCAATAATCCCATCGTCACTACGGTAGCCCCGACAATGCCGGTGCTGGCGGCCAATAATGCACCCACCAAAATAACCGAAATACCCAAACCACCTTTAACCCCGCGCATGACCTCATCCATAGTGGACAGCAGTTGCTCGGCAATTTTAGACTGCTCAAGCATAATGCCCATAAAGACAAAAAGCGGTACGGCAATTAAGGTTTGATTGCCCATGATGCTAAAAATTTGATTGGGAATGCTGTGCAAAAGGCTAAATCAAACAAACCAAATGCGCTGGTTATAAGCGCAAACAAAAGCGACACCCCTGCCAATGTAAACGCCACCGGAAACCCCAACAGCAAAGCCACAAAGACCAGGGCAAATAAAAGCAGTGCGAGCCATTCCATTACAGGGTCCCGCCGTGTTCAGAGTTAATTGATGTTTGTGGTGGTGTTAAGGCAGGTTGCGTCAATTGCACTAGGGCGTTAAGTGCCACAGCCACGCCTTGCAACGCCACTAAAAAGGCCATGACTAGAATAACGCTTTTAAGTAAGTATAAGTAAGCAATGCCACTGCCTTCGGTCGACGTTTCTTGCACCGCCCAACTGGCGGCGACATAATCCCAACCAATCCACAAAATAAACGCCATCACCGGCAAGGTAAACAACACAGTGCCCATTAAATTTATCCAGGCCTGGTAACGTGCCGAACCGTTAACGTAAAAATGTCTACTCTGACGTGCTTGTCTTGTTGATAGGTGTAGGCAATGCCCAGCATAAACAACAGCGCGTGGTTGTACATAACGGCCTCTTGCAGCGCAATAGAGCCGGTGTCAAAGCCATAACGCAAAACCACCACCAATGCGGTAATAGCGACTAAGCTAATACTTCCCCACGCCACGGTTTTACCCAGCGTAAGCTGAAACTGATTTTGGTAGGCAATAAATTGAGTTAAGCGTTTCAAGTTGGCAGGGGAAAGGGTCATAAAGTTAAACGTCATCTTAAAATCAACAGAGTTTGCATTTTAACCATTTTAAAGGGTGTTGGAACGGTTTTTGTTTAAAATGGGCGATAAGTCATTAATATACTCCCCAAATAGCGTCGTATAAGATGCGGGTACGAGCGTTCATGATAAACACATCACCGCCTATAATAATGCGCACATAATCTGCAGGCAGTCTAGGCATTGAGCGTTCTAACTCATACGGAAAACGATTATATACAACGTGTGGCGGCAGCGGTTGGTGCAATAAATACTTTGTGTGCGGTGCGTGGCCTTGTTTAGCATGACTGGGTTTGTGCCCTCTCATGCCAGGATGATGGCGATAATATTGTGTAATGGTATTACGATCAGTGTGGGTAAACAGCACACTTGCCGCCACCGATGGCGTTGCAACGCCTATTAGGGTTCGGTTTTGACTGGGCGCTTGTGCGCAGCCAACCAGCAATCCAATAATCAGTCCACTTAAAACGTGCAAAACATTCATAGCGCTCTCCAAAATACTCAATGGCTGGTTAATCGCCTCACAATGTATTCATTACAGCGTATTTGCAGGGGAACCAATTTATTAAGAATCAATTTTTGCACTCATTGTTGCTAAAGGTCTCTAAAGGTCTCTTAGTGGAGGCGATTTTTTGCATTGTTTGTTTTTAAGCAACAGTGTTTTTAAACTTGACGCGTTTTTTAAAACGGCCTAACCCGTTAGACTCCTTTATGTAAACACATTAAAGGAAAAACATCATGAAAGCATTCACACCAAATAACTATAAAAATGGGCAACGTTTCAATACATTCGGCTTGTCTACCCTGTTTACAGCGCTAATGTCTTCGGCCTTGTTGTTTGCCCCAACTGTTATGGCCGCGCCGGTAAACTATCAAATAGATTCCCCTGGTATGCACGCCTCGGTTAATTTTAAAATTCAGCACTTGGGGTACAGTTGGCTAACAGGTCGTTTTGAAAAATTTGACGGTCAATACACCTACGACGATCAACAGCTTAGCAACAGTAAAATTGCCGTTACCATTGACACCGCCAGTGTGTCCACCAACCACGCCGAGCGCGACGTGCATTTGCGCAGTGCCGATTTTTTGAATGTTAAAAAACACCCCAAAGCCCAATTTGTAAGCGACAGCATAAGCGGTACCGATAAAAAAATGCAGGTCGCCGGCAAATTTACCCTAAACGGCGTGACCAAAGACATCGTGATTGAGGCGCATAAAATTGGCGAAGGCAAAGACCCTTGGGGCGGTCATCGCAGTGGCTTTAGTGGCACCACCGCATTAAAATTAGTCGACTATAACATTAGCCAGGATTTAGGCCCCGCTTCGGCCGAAGTGTTGCTAGAACTGCACATTGAAGGGGTAAGGAAATAAGCGGGAACTTGTATGAATGGTGTGTTAACTTACTTTAACCAGGCCTGGTCATTCTGTTAAATACCTCAAACACCATAAACACCGCAAACAAAAGGATTACCCATGTTTCACCCCAAATACCAACCCATATTAATGGCTTTTTTTATGGCGCTGTTTATGTCATTTTTAATGTCGGCGGTCATTACGGCTTTAAACATTGGCCTGCCCAGCAATTTTTTACAAATTTGGCTTAGCGCCTGGCTATCGGCCTTTGTGGTGGCGTTTCCCATTGTGATGTTTGTAGGGCCCATGGTGCGAAAACTCGTCGCAAAATTGGTAAGCGCACCCAACGTTCAATAGCATTTAAGAAGGTTTAAGAAGGTTTAATGGCGTTTAATACGAGATACCCTTGCATATTTAAAAACACACCTAACCCAAGGCATCTTCAAACTCATTAATGGGGCAGGGTTTGCCAAACCAATAACCCTGATAAAAATTGCAGCCTTTTTGTTTCAGTATGTGTTTTTGCGCCTTGGTTTCAACGCCCTCGGCAATGACCTCGATGCCAAGAGCATTACTCATTGCAATAATGGTTTTTACAATCACCGCATCATCCGGATCATCCGCAATGTCACGCACAAACGACTGATCAATTTTAATTTGATCCAATGGCAAGCGTTTTAAATATTGCAGTGATGAGTAACCCGTTCCAAAATCATCCAATGAGAATTTAACCCCAAGTTCACGCAACTGGCGCATTTTTTGAATGGCTTCTTCAACGTTATCTAAAATGGTGCTTTCGGTTAATTCAATTTTAAGTTTTTGTGGGGCTATTCCAGTCTTTTTAATAACCGCTATAACCTGTTCAACAAAACCAGCTTCTTTAAATTGCTTGGCACTCACATTCACGGCAAGGGTTAAGTGCGCGGTTAAAGGTTGGTTTTGCCAACAACGCAACTGTTGACAGGCGGTTGCTAATACCCAGGCTCCCATGGCTTTAATTTGCCCAGTTTCTTCGGCTAAAGGAATAAAGTCAGCGGGCGAAACAAGACCACGTTCAGGGTGGTTCCAGCGAATTAATGCTTCCGCGCCTATGGCAGATTGATGTTGATTAACTTGCACTTGATAAAAAAGTTCGAGCTGGCTGTGTTCAATAGCGGCGCGTAATTCTACTTCCATTGTTGCGCGCGCTATTAAGGCCTGCTGCATAAAAGGATCATAAAAGCTTAAGCAATTTCGACCGTTTGATTTTGCGTTGTACATGGCCGTTTCGGCTTGTTTTAGCAGCTCATCAACGGGTTCATTTGTTCCGTTAAACAAGACAATCCCAATGCTAGGGGTCGAAAAATAACGCACCTCATTAATTTCATAAGGTTGATTAAGCGTTTCACGCAAGGCCTCTGCAAGTTGTTCAGCCTTAGTGGCTGCATGTGTTTTTTCTAATCCCAGTGATTCCAGCGTCCACACAAACTCATCTCCGCCCACACGCGCAATATGATTATCACCTTTGGCCAGTTTGGTTAAACGGCCAGCAAGCTCAAGCAATAATTGATCACCGGCTTGATGGCCTTGTGAATCATTAATGACTTTAAAGTCGTCTAAATCAAAAAGAAGAACGCCCCCAAATTGACCAGAAAGATGATTTAAAGACATTGAATATTCTAAACGCTCAATTAATAATCGTCGATTAGGCAATTTAGTTAAAGGGTCATAAAAAGCCAGTTGAAACGCCTCTGCTTCCGCTTCTTTACGCCGCTCGATGGCCTCGTGAAAATTAAGCAAGGCTCCGGCAATTCGTCCAAACTCCCCATTATCATCGGCATGCATTTTTTTAATATTGAGCATTTCAATTTGTGCGTGTGTACTGCCGTGCGCCATAGCACTCAATGCATCGGCGATGTAGAGGATTTTTCGACTGATAAACCCTGAAAAAAACACCACCAATGCCAAAATCATTGCTAACCCAGCAAGGCTGGCCCCTACAATGCCGTATAAAAATTGTTCTTGAGTTGCAAATTCCTGACTGTTTCGTACCTCTGTTCTTTGCGCCAAAAGATGGGTGATGCGCTGGATATAGAGTGAAAATTGAACAAAGTTCTGCTGGGCTTTTTGTACGTAGTCTTGCGCGACACCAGTGTCAATCGCAATAATATCGGTGGCCATGATAATAAATTGACGATAGGCTTGAAACTCTTGCTGTAAAGGCAATACATTGCCGTGATTAACCTCTTGCAATAGGTCGGATTGGACCAATAAATTTACCCGCTCAGTCAATGCTTCAAGTTCATCAACCACTTGCGTATGCAGTGTGTAAAGTTGGATTTCAGATAGTTTTTTAAGTTTGGCATTTGCAATGGCGTCTGAAACTTTTTGATGAACTTGACCAATTTCTTGACTAAATTCAGCGGCCTCCTGAACGATGTTTAGGTCGTGCAATTGTTTTTTATGCAGGTCAATAGAGTGGTTTTTAATTGAAGAAAGCGACCAATAAGCAATCGATAGCGTAAACAGTGCCAACAGTAGAACTGGCCAAAAGGTTAAAAATAATAGTGTGCGACCGGCTCTCATATAAATTATTGCCCCAACTGTTTAAGCAAGTCGAGCCAATCATTGGGTGTAATGGTGGCTAAATATTCAAAACCTTGTGCGCCCATGGGTCGAAAGAAAACCATACTTCCTTCTGGTGGAAAGTATTTCATCATTTCAACCAAGTTAGGGCCATGTGCCACTAAAATACGATTGGTTCCGCTGGCCACTGGCTCAGAGAGTAATTCAAGTGTGCGTTTAATAATGGGCTGCTTTTGGCGGGTTGTGAGCGCAGCGGTATACTGTAAATTGATATCAACTTTAATAGGTTGACCAAAGACAATTTCGGCCGTTCGCATGGCACGACATAAAGGACTCACAAGAGGCGGTTCATAAGGTAAAGCAAGCAATTTAAAGTAAGTCGAAATTTGCTTTAATTCGGCTAATCCCTCTTGCGATAATGGGCGTTGCGTAGTGCAATCGCTCAGGTTGATGGGCGCTTGGTCGGGTTGTGCTGTATCTGTTTTGCCATGACGCATATAAATTACATAGCCGCCTTGGCGCACTTGCTCAATTAATTGAGCGTTGGCAATCACAACCGATTTAAACTCATCGCTCGCCATGGCCGGGCGAAAGGTAAAAAATAAAGTGAATAAAGTGAGCGTAATCCATTTCTTCATAATTAAGGGTTTCTTTAGAAAAATTATCAAACGGCAATATTAACCTTAAAAGCCATATTTAAAAAATGGTTTATTGCTGTTTTTTGAAAATTTAAACAAACCGTAATATAAAACCTAAAAGAAGGCTTTAAATTTAATGATTTAGAGAGACCTTTGCACGAGTGAGGTGCGAGGAAAAAATGAGATAAAATTTGCCTGATTGAGGCGGAAAACGCAGTGAATAGCTGGCTATTCGCAAGGTTTTCAACAAAAATCAGGCAAATTTTAGCCATTTTTAACCGTGCCTTGACTCGTGCAAAGGTCTCTTAGAGTTAAAAATTAAAGAGAATTGTGTTTTAAACAATGTTTAACCAGGCCTGGTCAAATACATTTTGGTTTTTAAACGAAAAGTCTTGAAATGTTAACCGTTTATAGCCGACAATCCACTGGTGCAAAGTGCTCAAAAACTTTTAAAGCGTCCCACTATTTAGAGCCTACGACTTGAATTTTAAACCTACTTTTTTGGCCATAATGGCTCTTGCGTTGCTGCTGTTATTTAGCTTGCCCATTTTGTTTTATGGATTGGTCAGCGATGATTTATACGGTAAACAAGTTGATCGTGTAGCCCCAGATTTTAGTTTGCTGGATGTGCAAGGCCAGGCGCATTCTTTAAGCCAGCACCAAGGTCGTTATGTGTATTTGTATTTTGGCTATTTAAATTGCGATGACGTTTGTCACAATCAAGTGGGGGTGATGTTTAATTTGCATCATCAGTCGCATGCACAAGACATTGATTTTTTGTTTGTGACCATGGATCCAAAGCGTGACTCTCCGGCGTTGTTAAAAGATTACTTTAATCAGTTTGGCGCTAATTTTGTGAGTTTGACCGCGGACAACATGCAAACCATTCAAAAAGTAGCGTCTTTATATAAAGCTTATTTTTTTACCGATTCCAACCCAAAAACCGGCCAAGATTATGAGATTTCGCATCCAGGTTCTATTTTTTTAATTGACCCTATTGGCCGCTTGCGGGCGGTGTATCAGGGTCAAGATTTACGCTATGACAAAATGTTAGAAGATTTACAAAAAATAAAGTTGAGTCTTAATCCGGCGCTTTAAATTTTTATAAACCTTCAAAATAACTTAAACCAACTTAAACCCCCATTAAACCTTCTTTAAATTTTAAAAGCTGCTCACTGGAGTGCGTGATGAACCAAAAATCGTTAGATTTACAGGCAATAGATAAAAAAGTATTGATAATTTTGTTGGCGCACATCCCTTTTGTGGCCTTTTTAGCGCCCATAGGCTATGACACTCATGGTTTTGCCATGTTGGCATCGGGTTTAATTGGCGCATTGGCCATTATTGGCTACGCGACGTTAAAAGGTACACGTGGTTTTGGTATTTTAAGTGGCGTGCTGGTTTTATTGTTTTCGGCCACGTTAATTCAAACTCAAATGGGGCGCATCGAAATGCACTTTCACATTTTTGTGGGCTTGGCATTTTTGTTAATTTATAAAGACTGGTTGGTGGTGTTAGTAGCGGCGTTGGTGGGGGCGGTGCATCACTTGGCGGTAACCCAAATGCAACTTTCTGGTTTAGACATTGCGGGCATGCCCATTATGCTGTTTAACTACGACTGCAGTTGGAGCATTACTTTTTTACACGCCTTGTTTGTGGTGATTGAAGCGGCGGTGTTAATGTACTATGCGTTGCTCATGAAAAAAGAACAGCTTATTGCCCAAAGCACCATGAACACCATTAACGATATCTCACGTACGTCGGATTTTTCTAAGCGCGTGAACCAATTTCAAGACTCACCTAATGTCCAGGCTGTTAATCAGTTAATGGCGTCGGTTGACAGTGCCATTAAACAAATTGTCATGGTCATGCAAGCCATCTCAAAAGGTGAGTTTACGGCGCGCGTAACCGAACAATATGAGGGCGATTTAAATCAACTTAAACAAGCGGTGAATGCCTCGGCACAAAGCGTTACCCACACCATGCACAGTTTAGAAGACATTATGAACGGTTTAAGCCAAGGCCATTTAGCCACCCGCATGAGCGGCGAAGTGCAAGGAGGGCTTAAACAAAAAGTAGATTTGGCCATGTCACAAACCGAACATTTAGTGTCTGAAATGGTGGCGGTTATGTCAGCGGTGTCTAAAGGCGATTTTAGTCAGCGCGTGCAAACCCAAGCGGCCGGACAATTTGGTGCCTTAAAACAGAATGTAAACCAAGCGTTGGACGATTTACAGCAGTCGTTTACTGAGATTAATCAAGCCTCTAAACGTTTGGCGCAGGGTAAGTTAAATCAACCTATTACCCAAGAATACCAAGGTGAATTAAATACCCTTAAAGAAGGTCTTAACTTTGCTTTTACCTCTTTAAGTGGGTTGGTCACCAACGTAGTGAGCATGAATCAACAGCTTAATGTTGCGGTAGATGAAATTTATACCGGCAGTGAAGGGTTGTCGCACGCATTAGAAGATCAAGCCCAGCAGTTGCAGTCAACGGCCAGTGCGTTTGGCAATATTGCTGCAGGGGTTAAGCAGTCTTCAGAGGGCGCGTTAAAAGCCAATCAGCTGTCGAGTACCGCACGCGTGCAAGCCGAAAGCGGCGTTAAGGTGATGGAAAACACTATTTTATCCATGCGCACCATTCAAGAATCGAGTCAAAAAATATCTGAAATTGTTGCACTCATTGACAGCATCGCCTTTCAAACCAATTTGCTGGCGCTTAACGCGGCAGTTGAAGCGGCGCGAGCGGGCGAGCAGGGTCGAGGTTTTGCCGTAGTGGCGGGTGAGGTAAGAGCCTTGGCCGGAAAATCGGCCAACGCCGCCAAAGACATTCGTGAATTAATTGACCGCACTGTAACCGCGATAGATTCAGGCACTCAATTGGTTGAAACGTCGGGCGAGTCGTTAAGCAAAATTAATTTGGCTATTAAAGACGTCAGTGAAATTATTGCCGACATTGCTAATTTAAGCCAAACCAGTGCGCGCGATATGGAGCAGGTAAACCAACTTATTCGTAATATCGACGCCCTTACCCAGCACAATGCCTCGCTGGCCACCCAATCGTCTAGCACCGCGCAATCGGTGGTGGCCAATGTACAAAGCCTAACGTTGGATTTAAATAAATTTGAAATTAATGCGCCTTCTAGCAGGGCAAACAGTTTTAAAGCCTTAGAGAATCGTTAGAAATAAGTTAAAAAATAACGCTTAAGGTCGTGCTAAACGATCTTTTGACTCGGACTGTAAAAGACTTTGTCGTGGCGGTTTGGCCAGGCCTGGGTCTTTAACACTGCGCTCGGGTTTAGGTGCTTGAATCGGGGGTTGTATAAGCATTGGACGAGTGTGCGCGGGTAAGTTGGCGCGTTGGTTATCGCGACCGCTTTCGTTACGATCGTCTTTAGAATGCTCTTTGTAATGCTCTCTTTTACTTTCTCTTTTGTTTTCTTTGTTGCTTTCTCTATTGCGTTGTCTGTCATCACTCTGAATGTGCTCTCGTCGGTCTTGCTCACGTTGTTGGTGTTGACGGTGCTCGCGCGGGTTAAAGTCGCGATGATTTGAAAGCGCCGGCGTATTGTAGTAAATGACACGTGGCGGCGGCGAATAAACATGCACCGGTGCGGGGCGATGCACCTCCATGGGATAGGCGGGCGAGTTATAGCTGTTATAACCACCGTAACCATTTCCATAACCGCTGCGCACTTGAGTGTGGGTAACGCACCCTTGTAATAACATAATAAACGCCAAGCCGCTTACCAATCCCAGCCATTTTACGTTTGCAATCGACCCGCTTGACCCAATCCACCGCTTCATTTTTTGCTCCTTGCGTTTGGCCACGCTGGTCAAACTTCAATTGCACTGTATCATTTGGCGCGCCACAAAGATTTAGGCAAGTATTGAAAGAGTCTTGAAATGGTAAATTATTCCATTTATGGGTTTGGTGCCGAGAGCTTGGGTTGAAAATGGCCAACGTGGTAAGATGCTTTTTTACGTTTTTAACAGCGAATGTGTAGGTTTTTATGATTGTTCAGGTGGCCGTGAGTGGCCCATTTTTGTTTGCGTTAGATTATCGTTTTGATGCGCTCTTGCAGTTTCCGGTGGTGGGTGGTCGGGTGAGTGTGCCGTTTAGAAACAAAACGGTGATTGGCGTGGTGATGGCGATTTTGACCGACTCGGTGGACTGTGACCTAAGCAAAATCAAGCCCATTTTAGAGGTGCTTGACACCGAGCCGTTGTTGAGTGATGCGCTGTTGACGTTGCTTAAATGGGCGAGTCACTATTACCACGAACCCATTGGTGAGGTGCTGCAGGCGGCGTTGCCAAAACGCTTGCGAGCGGGCGAAGCGGCCGAAGTAAGCGGCACTCCCGCTTGGCAATTGAGCGCACTTGGTTTGGCGTTAACCTTGGCCGATTTGCCAAAAAACGCCAAGCATCAACACGCGTTATTAGCGTGTTTTAACACCGCCCAGAGCCAAGGGCAAACGGTGTTAAGCGCCAGCGCGCTTTCGGCCAGTTTAGACCATTGGCGCGCCAGCGTTAAAAAGTTTGTTGAAGCGGGTTGGTTAACGCTCACCCAAGGACATTGTTTGGCCGATGGCGTTTGGGGACAGCGCCCAGCGCATTGTTTAAACCCCGAGCAGCAGGCCGCGGTAGACGCGGTGAGCCAGCGCACCACACTATTTGGGGCGTATTTATTGCAAGGTGTGACCGGCAGTGGCAAAACCGAAGTGTATTTGGGCATGATTGAGCAGGTGCTGGCCAAAGGCCAACAGGCTTTAGTATTAGTGCCCGAAATTGGCTTAACCCCGCAAATGGTGGCGCGTTTTGAGGCGTATTTGCAAGCGCCAGTGGCCACATTGCATTCGGGCTTAAACGACAGTGAGCGCCATTGTGCATGGCATTTGGTGCGCACTGGTCAGGTTAAGGTGTTGTTGGGCACACGCTCGGCGGTGTTTGCCCCGTTTAAGCACCTTGGCATTTGCATTATTGATGAAGAACACGACTTGTCTTACAAACAGCAAGAGGGCTTTCGCTATTCGGCACGCGATTTATTGGTGCGCCGTGCGTTTCAAGAAGCCATTCCGGTGGTGTTGGGTTCGGCCACGCCGTCGCTTGAAAGTTTGCACAATGTGGCGCAAGGGCGTTACCGTCATTTAACCTTAAAAATTCGCGCCGGCAACGCGAAGATGCCCAGCATTAAGTTGCTAGACATTCGCGGTGAAAAAATTCAAGAAGGCGTTTCGACCCCCTTAAAAATCGCGATGCAGCAGCATTTGACGCAAGGTGGGCAGGTATTATTATTTTTAAATCGCCGTGGCTTTGCGCCGGTATTAATGTGCCACGACTGCGGTTGGCAGGCCAGTTGCCCCAGTTGCGATGCCAATATGACGTTGCATCAAACCGCGCACACCACGCAAGGCGGTTATTTGCAGTGTCATCATTGCGGCGAACAACAGGCCTTGCCCCCAGAGTGCCCAAGTTGTTTAAGCACCGAGTTTGTAAAGGTAGGCCAAGGCACCGAACGGCTTGAAGAAACAATCCAGGCCTGGTTTAGCGATAAATCGGTGTTGCGCATTGACCGTGATACTACGCGCTTAAAAGGCAAAATGGCCGAGTTGACCGGCATCGCCGAACGTGGCGAGGCGGATATTTTAATTGGCACGCAAATGCTCGCCAAAGGCCATCATTTCCCTAATGTCACGTTGGTGGGGTTATTGGACATTGATCAGGGGTTGTTTAGCGTCGATTACCGCGCACTGGAGCGCACCGCGCAACTGATTTTACAAGTCGCAGGGCGCGCAGGGCGGGCTAAAAAAGCCGGCGAAGTGTTGATTCAAACGCATCACCCTGAGCACCCTTTGTTAATTACGCTTATTAAAGAGGGGTATGAGGCGTTTGCCCAAAAGGCCTTGCTCGAGCGACAAGACGCACAACTGCCGCCGTTTAAACATCAAATTTTAGTGCGTGCCGAGGCCAACTTAGCGCAAGACGCCATGGCGTTTTTGCAGTCGCTTAAAGCCGGTTTAGAGCAAGTGCACGCGCGTTCACGGCCAGAGCAGGCGCACGATTTGCAAATTTGGGGGCCGGTGTCAGCTCCCATGCAGCGTCGCCAAGGGCGCTATCGGTTTCAGTTGTTGTTGCAGTCGTCCAAACGGGCTTATTTACACAGCGTATTGGGCGAGTTAGAACCGTATATTTATAAAAGCCCTTTGGCGCGCAAAGTGCGCTGGAGCTTAGACGTTGACCCGCAAGAGATGGTGTAGCGTGCGTTGCTAAACTGCAGCACGTCTATTAACTGCGCTTGGTCTGCTGGGCAAATTGTTCTAACGAAATTTCGACCAGGCCTGCTCGGTTTCGATTGGGGCCTTTCATCACTTCGGGTGCGGCCCACGCGTGGCCGTGCACCACTTCAAACGTAGCGGGAATTTTACCGTCTTTTCTTAAGGTGTTATACGCCTCCAACATCGCGTTAAAGCGTTGTTTGCCCATTAAGCCATTTGCGCGTTGCGTGCTGGCGTTGGTGGCACCAATCGCTTTTAAATCACGCAGTACACCCATGGGCTTGTCGTAGGTTAGAGTAAAGTGCTCTACGTCCATTACCGGTTGGCCAAAACCCGCGCGAATCAGCGCATCGCCAATGTCGTGCATATCAATAAAGTGGTTAACGTGCTCGTATTGGGGGTCGGCCATTGACCAGGCCTGGCGAAGTTCTTTTAATGTGTCGGGGCCAAACGTGGTAAACATCAGCAAGCCATCGGGGCGCATGACGCGTCTAAATTCGGCAAAGACTCGGTCTAAATCATCGCACCACTGCAACATCAAATTACTCACCAATAAATCGACACGGCCGGCGGCCAGCGGCAATTGGTAGGCGTCGGCGTTTAGGCAGGTGACGGGTTGGGTGCTGGCCAAATTTTGCGTGAAGGTACAGCGTTGTAACCAGGCATTGAGTGAATTGCCCAGGCCTGGATAACGGGGGCGGCGCAAGCGCGGTTGCGCTTGTTTGAGCATAGACAGCGATAAATCAACCGCAAACACCTGAGCCTGCGGGTAACGATGCAGTACTTTTTGGGTTAATAACCCCGTGCCCGCTCCCACGTCTAACACGGTGGTGGGCGCAAGGGTAATAAGCTCTAAGCGTTCGTCAACGCGTTGTGCCACGGTTTTTTGCAAAATGGCCGCGTCGTCGTAGCTGGGGGCGGCATGGCTAAAATGGTGTTTAATGTGGTGGCGATTAACGCTCATCAGCGATTGGGGCATGGGAGGTGTTTACCTAAATTCTATTTACGGTTTTTACGGTCTTTAAAAACGCAATAATGTGCGCGGCGGTGTCGTGCGGATGCGATAAAAACGGCATGTGCGCCGCACCGGTTAAAATTACAACCTGCGCAGTGGGCTGTATTGTACTGAATTGGGTAATAAAGTCTTGAGGAATCAGCGGATCATTTTCGCCCAATAACCACAATACGGGACACGTGAGTGTGGCGGCGTCTTGCCGACAATCCATGGCTTTAAGCAGTTGCAAACCCTGAATTAAGCCGTCCATTTGCGGGATTTTGCTGTGGGTCATGCGCAGGCTAAATTCTTTAATAAGCAAGCGCGCGCCGTCGGAGCCTTGAATCTGCAGTTTCCAAAAGTGTTTAAGGGTGGCTAGGGTGTCTTGCCCAATGGCTTGAATAAAGTCGCCTAATAACGCGGGGCTAACCGCCCAGTTCCAGCCTTCGGTTTGCACAAATTTTGGGGTGCTGGCCAAGCAAATTAAACTGGTTATTTGGGTGGGCGCACGCACTGCAATTTTTTGCGCCAACAACCCACCCAATGACCAACCTAATAAATGGGTGTGTGGTGGCAAGACCTCTAAAATGGCGTTAAGCCAAGCGGTTTCAATGTCGTCCGAATTAGGTAATGCCGCGCTGTCGCCAAAGCCGGGAAGCTCTATTAATGTGACGCAAAAATGTGGCGCTAAATGGATTTTGGCCCATTCGCGCCACACCGTGTTTTGTGCGCCCCAACCATGAATGAGGGCGAGATGGTCGCCCTCGCCAAAGGTTTCGGTGTGTAATGCCGTGTGAGAAGTGGGTAACATTCTGGGTCTCGGTTAAATGCCTACGTCCACCTGAGGGGTGTCGGCGTTAGGGTTAATGTTAGGTTGGCAAATAATGACCTGTTTGCTGGGCGTGCCCAGTTGCATTAATTGGCGTTTAATGTGGTTTTGACGTTGTATGGCAAGAATCTCAAGCTGGGCATCGTCAATGTCCATTGGCTGCGTGTCACTTTCGTTAAACCCAGGTTTAATGGCGTTTTTTAAGGCAGGGCGATCGGCCTCACTTGCGCCGCCACAAAGTTTAATTTGAATGTCTTTGCGCTCTTTAAGTAAGGTGTTTATTTTGGTTAAGTACTGCTGCATTTCGCCCGACAAGCTGTCTTTTCCAGGGGTAAAGGTAATGGGTTGCAGTTTTACCGCCGCCATTTGGTCGGCTACAAATTCACCGGCTAAGGCAATGGCACCAAAGGGTTGCAATGCCAGCAGTAAATAGGTGCGCGAAGCGGTCATTAACGCGCTGTTCATGGCTTTGCTAATGACGCCACCAATGTCAAAGTTGGGGTTATTGGCGTCACCAGACACCGGCAGACTGAGTTTGATGTTGCCGCTTTTGTCTTGCAACAGTGCTAATCCCGACTCCAACGGCATAGAAAATTCTTTTTCAAACGCTTGGGCAGTTTTGGCATCGCTGCGGCGCAATTCTAATTTATTAAGGTTAATGTCATTTTGAGCATTGAGCTGGCCATCTTTAATAAGAGTGGTAAATTTGCCTGAGAGTTGACCGCTTCGTATTTGATAGCCAATCGCTTGCTCAACCAAACCCGAATATTCGGTTAACGATAAACTGTCGAGTTGCGATTTGGAATTTAACCCAAGGGTCGCGTTAAGAGGTTGCACTTCTCCTTGGCTGATAAATTGACTGAACTCGTCAATTTTGGCGTTTAAGGTGTAAGGCGTATCTTGATTGGGTTGGGTGCTGTCGATTGGCCCCAGGGTAAATTTAGTCAGCACCACATTTTTAATCAACGCCGGCTCGGTGGCGAGAGCGGTGAGTTTAATACTGTGTTGGCCGGTCGCGGTCAAACTGGCCAGTTGATAATTTAGACTCGACGGAGTTTTGGCTGGCGTTGCGAGTGCCGCATGTTTGTTGGCGGAATTGCTTGATGTGGGTTGGTTTGACGTTGGTTCATTTAACGTTGGTTTGCTGCGTGCTGGATTTAAGCGGTCCAATAATGCGTTGATGTGGATCGGTTGATAATTTGCGTCCAGCGTTAAATCGGTTTGGCTGTCGCGTAGCACCAGATTTCCCAAGGTTAACTGGGTGGGTGACTGGCTGGGCAGTTTAGAAGCCTGCCATTGCGCCGTATCCAAGGTAACGGCATTGAGTTTGACCAGGCCTGGTGAAGAAGGTGTTGCAGCACCCAAAATAAAATCGCTGGCGTTTAATTGAGTTAAGGTGATGTTTTCGAGTGATTGAATGTCGATGTTTTGGACGTTTAACTGAGCCAGTTGCGTTATTTGCACGCTCGCCTGTTGGGATTGCTGGAGTTTTTGGCCGTTTTTAACCCCGTGTTGCAGCGCCGCTTGCACAAGGCTCAGTGCGCCATTGGCCTTTAGCGTTATGGCCGAGGGTGCGGCCGTTGGCAAAGATGGATTGAGTACATTATTTTGCGCAACGCTTAACTGGCCTTGCCATTGTGCGTTGGTAAGTTGCGCCGTAAACGGTGCTTGGCTGAGCGCCGCGTTACTCAGCATAATGGCACCTTGCTGTGTCAGGTTAAAGCCCGCATGGGAAAGCTGCGCTTGCGCATTTAACTCGGCCGCAATATCCGCAGTCAGGTCAGAGAGGGTTTGAGCATCAACACTTTGCTGGGATTTTAATGCGTTGAGCGTTAATTTTCCTAATGCGCTGACCTTGGTGTCTTGACCGTTTTGCAGATCAATTTTGCCATTCCAATCGGCTTGGTTCAGCGCAAGGGTGTTTTGGCTGGTTGGCGTGGCTTGGGTAACGTCAACGTTGCTGACGCTAAGGTGGCCGTTGGTGTTAATGGTTTGTGCCGCGGCTTGGTAGGTTGCTTGGCCGTTCCAGCGGGCTTGATTGACTTGGGTTTTGGCATGGTGTGTTGCGCCAGTCGTGTCGGGTTCACGCTGGTCGTGTTGTATTTTTTGCACATTTAAATCGCCCTTGGCCACCACCTTAAGCGGTTGATTTTTATCGGCAGTGTTTAGCCCGCTCAGCACAACGTTTCCGTTCCAAGTGGTGTTGGCCAACGCAAGGGTTTGGTCGGCTTGCTCAATGCCCAGGCCTGTTAGGGTGACTTTACCGGTTTGTTTAAAGGTGGTTAACGCATCAAATACGCCGTGCAGATTGAGTTGCGCTTTGAGTGTGTCGAAGGTGTAATGTGATTGGGCGGTTTGGTTAAGTTTAAATTGTTTGGCTTGCACGTCGCCTTTTATAAACAATTTGGGAATAGCTTCGTTAAAAAAATGCACGTCGCCTTGCCAATGCAATTGTTTAACGTGCCCGATTGGCCGAGTTTGAGTTGTCTGAGCTTGGAATATTTGGCTGTTGTCTAGGGTAAAGTGACCCGTTTGATAATAGTGCAAACCGCTGTCGGTGGTTTCTAAGGTCAGCGTAAGGTCGGTACTCAGCTCGCCACTTAAACCTAGGCTATGCTCAGGGGTAAAGGGTTTTAGCAAATCTTGTAATTGGGTTAAATTTAGCTGTGACAGTTTTAACGTACCCACTAGTTTGGGATGCTTGGCAAACAGGTGCAGTTGCAAATTAGCGTTAAGCGGTGAGTCGTTAAAGGTGCTGTTTAAAATTAAGCGCGCGTAGTGGGTTTCCCAGGTGTATAAATCGTTTAAATGCAATCGTGTGATGTCATAACGACCTTGTCCTGTGGGTGAGCTTAACGCAAAGGTTACGTGGTTTAATTGCAAGTTTTGCACGCCAATCGGCAGCATTAAGGCTGACGTTTGGTCTGTGTCATCGTTGCGTTTGGGCAGCGCCAAACCGGCGATGAGCATTTTAAAATCGCTGGTTTGCTCAATGGGAATCAGGGCATCACTGATTTCAATAGACTCAATCCAAATTCTTGCGTTTAAAAGTTCACTTAATTTGATTTTAAGGTGTAATTGATTTATGTGCGCAAAATCGTTGGGTTGTTTGAGCATCTTAAGTTGATTAAGCGACAACGCACCGGTAAACGGGTTAAAACGGAGCGATTCAACGCTGACGTGCGTGACCCCTTGCGCTTGCGCCTGGGTCAGTAAATAATCTTGTAACGCCAGTTTGCTTAAGGTGGGCAGGGCTAAAATCAGGGCGATAATAAACAGCGCAAAACCGCTAAAAATGCGATGACACTTTGCAAAGTTGACTATTTTGACCATATCAAAACCTTCTCAAACCTTTTCAAAACAATGTAACACGGTGCATGAGACTTGTGCATAAGACCCATAAAACGCGTATTACGAGCATTAACGAGTTTCTATCATACCGTTTTAATGTGCATTTATTGTGTAAAAGTGGTTTTTTGCTGCGCTAAAATATCGCAAAAAGCCGCCAATAACGCCTCAATTTGCGCTGTGGTATGGGTGCTGCAAAGGGTTACTCGCAGGCGGGCTTGGCCTTGCGGCACAGTGGGAGGGCGAATAGCCCCCACCCAAAAACCGCGCTGTTTAAGCTGCTCGCTCCACGCCAGCGCGGTGTGCGCATCGCCCAGTAAAATGGGTTGAATGGCGGAGGGTGAGTCGATTAGCGTAAGCCCTAAAGCCTGGGCACCTTGCCTAAACTGACGAATGTGTTGCGCCAATGTTTCACGTGAAACCTGTGCGGCTTGCACTTGTTTTAAAGCCGCGCGACTGGCCGCCGCATTGAGTTGCGACATGGCGGTGGTGTATATATAGGGGCGTGCAAACTGAATTAAACTTTCTATTAACACCTGACTGCCGGCCACAAACGCCCCAGACGTACCAAAGGCTTTGCCTAAGGTGCCCACCAAAATGGTGTTGGCGTCTGGGGTTAAGCCTAGGTGTTCAAAACTGCCTTTGCCATTTTGCCCTAAGGCACCAAAACCGTGGGCGTCGTCCACCATTAACCAGGCCTGGTAAGTTTGTGCGAGGGTTTGTATTGTTTTAAGCGGGGCGATGTCGCCGTCCATGCTAAACACGCCATCGGTCACAATTAAGGCTTGTCCCGTACATGAAGCGTGTTGTTGTGCGGCCGCCTGCAAGCGGCGCTCTAACGCGGCCATGTCGTTGTGCGGGTAGCGTTTAAATTCGGCGCTTGATGCGTGTGCGCCGTCCACCAATGAGGCGTGGTTAAGCTTGTCGCCAATAATGACGTCGCCGGCTTGCATTAACGTCTGTTGTACCGCCAAGTTTGCCATGTAGCCGGTCGAAAACAGTAACGCGCGTTCAGTTCCTAGCCAATCGGCCAGCTCGTCTTCTAATAGATGATGATGCAAATGATGGCCGGTAACCAAATGCGCAGCGCCGGCACCAACGCCACTGAGCGTGCTGTTAAGTTCGGTTATTAAGGCGTCTTTAATGGCCGAACTGTTGGCCAACCCTAAATAATCGTTGGATGAAAAGTTAACCACCGTTAGGCCGTTAATTTGCATGATGGGTTGTTGCGGTGAGGTGACCAACGCCCGCGTGCGGTACAAATGCTGGTGTTGGCGCTCTTGTAAACGCGGGGTAAAGCGCTCGGCGATAGAGGTTGACATAAAATTCAGCGCACGCTTATTTTTAGGCCGTGAGTTCGGTGACTTGCGCGGCTAACTGTTGCGCCGCCCGCTCGGCTTTGCGGTTGGTCTGCATTTTAATGCCCAATTTAGCAAACAGCTCAATGTCGTGATCCGATTCGGGGTTGTCGGTGGTGAGCAGTTTGTCGCCGTAAAAAATTGAGTTGGCGCCGGCAAAAAAGCACAAGGCTTGCGCCTCGTCGGTGAGCGTCATGCGCCCAGCCGATAAGCGTACATAGGTTTGTGGCATGACGATGCGCGCAGTGGCAATGACTCTAATAAACTCAAACGAGTCGGTTTGGCCTTTCATGTGCGCCAGCGGCGTGCCTTCGATGGGCACTAATAAATTAATCGGCACCGAGTTTGGGTGAACGCGCATGGTAGCAAAAGTACGCAATAACTCGGCGCGGTCTTTGTGCGCCTCTCCCATGCCAATAATGCCGCCCGAACAGACGTTAATGCCGGCTTGTTGGACTTTATCAATGGTGTCTAAACGGTCTTGATAACTGCGCGTGGTGATGATTTTGGGGTAAAACGCCTCAGAGGTGTCGAGGTTGTGGTTGTAATAATCCAGCCCCGCTTCTTTAAGTTGTGCCACTTGTTCAGCGTTGAGCATGCCCAGCGTTAAACAGGTTTCAAGTCCCAAGTCTTTGACCACGCGCACCATTTCGAGTACACGCGGAAAGTCTTTTTTGGTGGGGTTGCGCCACGCCGCGCCCATGCACAGACGAGTTGCACCACGCTCTTTGGCCACCAAGGCTTGCTCGATGACCTCTTGCACTTCCATCATTTGTTCTTTTTCGATGTCGGTGTGGTTGCGTGCGCTTTGCGAACAATACGAGCAGTCTTCGGCGCAGCCACCCGATTTAATGTTTACCAAGGTGCTGGTTTGTACTTCATTGGGATTAAAATGTTGGCGATGTACGCTTTGTGCATAAAACATTAAATCGTTAAACGGTAAGTCCATAAGCCGACGAATTTCGTCCAGCGTCCAGTCGTGTCTTACTTGCCCTAGGGTGTGCAGGTTCATAGCGAATTTTCCGAGTTGAGCGAATTTGAATGGGCGTATTATACCTTGTGAGTTAGTCTCGAGTAGCGTGTCGGTTAAAAACTTATAAAACAACTTGCTTAATCATAGGGGTGGCCATAATGCATTGGCTCGAAAAATGGGTGATTCCACCGCGTTGCGTTATTACTCAAGAGGCAACTTTAGAGCGTGATTTAAGTGAGTCGCAAATAGGACAACTCTTTACGCCTGTGGGCGTTTGCCCGCAATGTTGTGAGCCCAGTTTTGGCGCTAAAGTGTGTGGGGCGTGCTTGGCTCAACCCCCAGCGTTTGATCGTACGCAAGTCGCGTATTATTTTGAAGCGCCACTGACCCAATTGGTTTACGATTTAAAGTATCATCAACAGCATGCTAACGCGCGTTTGTTGGCAGATTTGCTGGCCGAGCAGTTGGACGTGACCGAGGTGCAAGCCTTAATTGCCATTCCAATTCATCCGTTACGGCGCAAGCAACGCGGCTTTAACCAGGCCTGGTTGATTGCTAAACGACTGTCTAAGGTGCTTAATATTCCGTTAATAGAAAAGGTGGTTGAAAGAGTCGCTCATACGCCGAGCCAAACCCAGTTGACGGCCAAAGCGCGCGCGCAAAATTTAAAAAAAGCTTTTGCAGTTCACCCCGCCCATGCGCAGAGGTTGCACGGCTTGCAACATGTCGCATTGGTGGACGATGTGATGACGACGGGAGCAACCATGCACGAGGTTGCTAAACAGTTAAAACAACACAGTGCCATTAAGGTGGTGGAAGCGTGGGCAGTGGCTAAAACAGAATAAACAGAATAAACAGAATAAATAGAATAAATAGAATAAACAGAATAAACCGATGTAAAAACGCGCAATGAAAAAACGACACGATGTCATGCAGACTTTAAAAACGGAATCGAATCATGAAAATTGAAATGAAATTGGGTATGGATGAAGCAATTAAGCTCATTCAATCTTGTCACATTGACACCGTACCCGCCGAGATTTATCAATTAGACGAACTTATGTTGGCGCCCAATCCTAATAGCGCGCACGTGGCGCAATTATTGTCTAAAAACCCCGAGATATTGGGGGAGTTTTTGAGTTTGGCCAATCGCGTGTTAAATAAAAGCCCCGATGATTTAATTTTTGAAGCCAGTGGTGCGGTCAACTTATTAGGGCTAGACGAAATTAAACGGCTGTTTTTAAGCAGTTATTTAACCAAAAATCTGCCTATTAGTACCGAAGACCACAAGTTGATTGTTAATTGCCATCGTGCAGGGATTGCCGCTGCCGAACTGTCGTATTGGGTAAATGACATTAGCCGTACTGAAGCGTTTTTTATTACCTTTTTGCAAGATATTGGGGTGATTTATATGATGCGTTACGACCCAGATTATTACGCACAAACTTTTTTAAACGCCCAATTAACCTCACCGTTTAGTGCCTACGAAAAAGAGTTTGAACATTATCAAACGGCGCATACTTTTGTGGGCAGCGTTATTACACGCCGTTGGCATTTGGGCGATTTACTGAGCAAAAGCTTGCTCTTGCACCATCAAGAAAGTCTAGAGTCGGTAATGGCTTATGATGCTAAGGTGGCCAAAATGGTGGCACTGATGCAATTGGCCAACGTATTGACCTTTAAAGTGTTTTCGGATCACTACGAAACCGCCGAGTTAAAGCAAATTGAAGAACATACGGTGCGTTTTTTAGCTTTGCCAGATAACGCCGTGCAGGCCGCACAAGCGGCGCTTAAAAAGTGGGGAGAAGGCATTAATGATCATGTGTCATCGCATTAAACACCCTGTTAAGCCAGTGGTGCAAGTACGGGTTAAATTTTGTGCTAATCACAAATAATAAGAGATCTTTGAAAGGTCTCTTGGGGTTATTTATTTTATCTTTACGGTAATTCATGCAAAGGTTTCTATGCGTGGCACTGGACTGTCAACCCTTTTTCGTACACAAAGACGCCCATTTTTTATCTAAGTCCTTCATGGCTTTGATCCATTGATTTTCATACTCTACTGGCGAATAATCGTCATTGGTACTGTGCATTCTTTTGTGGTTGTACCAACCAATATATTCGGTCACGTCGTACAATGCTTCTTTACCCGTGCTGTAGGTTGTCCGATACACTCGTTCCTTTTTCAAAGAAGCAAAAAAACTTTCTACCACCGCATTATCCCAACAGTTTCCGCGACGGCTCATGCTGGGTTTTATGCCCCAGTGTTTGAGCACGTTACGATAGGCCTTGGAGACAAACTGACTGCCTTGATCCGTATGGATAATCAACCCGCGCTTGGGCTTTCGGCTCCACAACGCTCTCATTAAAGCGGTTTTTACCAGTTGGGCACTCATGTGTTTATCCATAGCCCAGCCAACCACTCGGCGTGAATATAGATCGATAAACACGGCTAGATATTGCCAGCCTTCCAGCGTGCGGATATAGCTAATGTCGGCGACCCATTTTTGATTCGGGCCTTTAACATTAAATTCGCGCTTGAGTACATTGGCCGCAATCCGGTCATCGTCAATGGCCGCCACATTGCGATTACGGTAACGCTGGCGTGTGACGACTTTTAACTCTAAGGTATTCATACGCTCAATAATATGTCGGCGACTGACGATGAGCTTATGCTTGCGCTTGAGGGCGGTTTTAATGCGTCGCGCACCAATGGTGTTTTTGTAGTCCTCGACCATCTTCGTGATGTGCTGATCTAGTTCGTTTAACCTCTTCTGTTGCTGAGCTTGCTTTTTGGTGCGCTCAGGCTGCGATTGAAGATGACTGGTGTAACTACTGCGTTTGAGATCCATTAATCGGCACAGTCGGCAAATTCCATAGTGGGCTTTATGTTCGTCTATCCAGGCGTACTTTGCTACTTGTGAACCGCAAAGTACGCCGCCGCCTTTTTAGGAGTTCAACGTCCTCCAATGCACGAGCGAGTTCGCGTTTGAGTTTGCGGTTCTGTGCCTCTAAATCGACTGGTATTGCGACAACCAGTTTAGTTGAAGCTTTATCAGGATTATCACGACGATGTTTATCAACCCAACCGTAAAGAGTGTTGTCTTTTATGTCTAAATCTCGGGCGATTTGTGCCACGGATTTTGAACCTTCTAGCGCCATTTCAATGGCTTGCAATTTGAGTTGGTCGTCATAGCGTTTTGATGTTTCATGTTCAATTCCTATTCGTATTTTTTAAGTCACATTTTAACGTGTCTTTGTGTACGAAGGATTGTAGCCAGTCCACACATTGATTTTAGAGGCTTTGAAATAGTTTAGGCTGGGCAAGTGGTTTTAAAGAAGAAATTACTAATATTTAAAGAGCTTCACTGTAAAATAACTGTCATAATTTTGTAAAAAAATCATAAAATAGAGCATGTTTTAAGTCCTTTAAATCAGTCTTAATTACAGTGTATATACTGAAATATTTGTGGATTTTTTGTCTCTCTTTAATGCTTTTTAATACTTTTCCAAAACTGGCAGGTGTGTTTGCAATTCTCTCTAAAAATTTGGCTTTTCAGCGCTTTGTTTATTTTGTTGTTTGGTTATTTTGGTGCTTTGACAGGTTTAGTCAAGCCCGTATTTTTAGCCAGTAGCCTGCAAAGTTTAGCGGTGCCCTTGCTGATGAGCGCTGGGGTGCTTGTCTTGGCAATGTGGGTGCAAGCGCACGCGCAAACTAATGCGAACAGTTCAACTTTAACTGTTTGGCGATGGTATAAGCCTCTTTTGGTTTACGGGTTGTTTTTTAGCATTACCTTAACGTCCTTGTTTGGTTTGACTACTACCTTAACGGGTTCGCACGCTACGTCTACCAGTATATGGTTTTATGGTTTGTCGTTTTATACGGCCTTTTTTGCCTATCATCTAGCACAGTCCTCCTTGCAGTCTGGCCATGTTTGGGTCGGCTCTAATCCTCTATTGCTGTTTACAGGTCCTATTGCGGCTTTTTTTACCTCTATTACCCATAAAGCGTGGCGTAAACGCCTGGCGTATTATCTGCCATTTTTGGTGTTGGGGATTTTTCTGTTTAAGGTAGTGGCGACGCCGTTAACCGAATTTTTTAAACTCATAGAGTTGACCGATGCGGTAAGTGCTGTTGTTTTTGCACTGATTTTTGAATTGTTTGTGTACGCTAATTTTTGCGGGTTGTCGTTGATTATTTATGCTCTGTTAGGCATTTTTGGGGTCAAAATTCCGCTTAATTTTAGGCAACCGTTTTCGGCTCGAAATTTAATTGAGTTTTGGAAAGGTTGGCACGTAAGTTTGTCTTTGGTACTAAAAGCCTTGTTTTACAATCCCACCAAACACGCCATGGGCAAATCACGCTGGGGCACGTACGCAGCGATTATGGTGGTTTTTATGGCGTCGGCTATGTGGCACGGCATTACCGTTAACTTTATTGTGTGGGGGTTGTTGCACGGCGCATTATTTGTACTGACATTGTGGTTGTTAAAATTAAGAGTGCGTTTTTTATTGGCGTGGGTGCCGGTATTGGTGTCTATTGTAATGCTATTGGCCATTGTTTTAGGGCGCATGATTTTTGCCGATTCTGACACCGAACGACTGCTAACCAAACTAAGCTTTGTGTACGAACCCAATACCGAACTTTGGTCAACCATTATGGCCGTGCCGCAAGCCGCCATGGCGGCGTTGCTCATAGCGTTGGGGTTGGTGTTGGTGGAGTTTACATTTGCTAAGCAAAAGCAAGTGGCCAAACGTAATTACAAATATTTACGGGTGCCCATAGCGCAATGGGGATTAATTGCCTTGTTTGTCTTGCTGGTCTCGGCCAATATAGGAATAGATTATGCGGTTTATGGTCAGCGTTAACAAATGGGCACTCTATGCAGGAATCCCGTTTTTATTGGGTTTTTATGGGCTGTATTTAGGGTATTTAGCGGCCACTTATGACGATCAAGGGCGCGCCAAAGCCATTAAAACTCAGTACCAGTCAGTGGCTAATACGCCCAATGTGCAAGGCTTAATTTTGGGCGGATCTAACGCTGTATTTGGTTTGTCAGCCCAGCAAATGAGCCGTGAACTGGGCATGAATATTCACAACGCCGCCCTGATTAACGAGGGCTTTAACCTAGATAATTATCACCAGTTTTTAATTAACCTTTCTACTCATTTACGTCGCAATGAAGTTGAGTGGGTGTTTTTGTCGCCCATGCGCATTTTGCGAGCACCGGGGCAATACGATGAGCCTACGCGCGATATGACGGGACGCGCCAAAACCTTTGCGCTTCTACCTGACAAAACTCTGCTTAATACTTTATTGGATTGGGGTAATTTACATCGTCCGTCTGACGATAAATATTACGGCAACATAACGCAGTACGGCGACTTTGATTTTAGCGGATTTAACTGCACGTTTTACGAAACTACGCGGGCGTTTGAGCCTATGGAAGACGCGTTGTTATTTACGTTTGTGCAGCAAGAAACTCAGTTTATTAAACGACTTTTTCCAAATGCCACGGTGGTGTTGGTAGCGCCCATGGAGTACGACCCACACGCCAATACTCGCCATGCGTATTTTGAAACCATGCGTCAAACCATGGCACAAAAACAGATCACGTTTATTGCCCAAGAAGCCATTACCGATTTAGAGCTAATGTGCGATACCGAACCCCACCCCAATGTCCAAGGTCGTGCACATCGCACAGCCGATTTGATTAAGCAGTTTAAAGCCCAACGTGAACAGGCTCATTGACCAGGCCTGGTACGTTAGATTAACGCTTTAACGCTTTTAGCCACTTCCATAAATTAAACAAACTTGCCAGTGATGCGGCCACGTAAGTCATGGCGCAGGCGCGTAATATCCTTTTGGCTATTTTTTGATCGTTAGCGTCTAAATATCCGCCCTCTTTTAATAAAGGCAAAGCGCGATTAAAGCTGGCGTCAAACTCAACAGGCAACGTGCTTAAGTGTATAAGTACTGGAACGCCCATAGCAATAACGCCTGCGCTAAAAGTGAGTAAGCCCACCATTGGGCTGTGGGTTAAGGGAATTAAAATAGGCGTTAGCATAAGCGCAACGCCGGCAAATTTTTGCATGACCGCAGCGCGCTCAATCAACGCAGTGCGCTCTTTGAGTTGTGGATAGTCTGATTGGTCTTGCAATGCATGACCCACTTCGTGAGCGACGGTGGTAATGGCGGTTAAACTGTTGGAATGGGCGTTTAATGTAGAGATGCGCACCACTTTTTCAATGGGATCGTAATGATCACCATCGCTCGTTTCTTCAATGCGCACACCTATTAACTGATATTTTTTGACCAAGTGTTGAGCAAACTCCAGGCCTGTTCCCGGTAAAGTGGGGTGAGGAACGCGATGCTTATTAAGAATGTGTTTGGTTAAAAGACTGGGCAAAGAGGTCAGTAAAAACAGCAGTACAAAGCCTACGACTAAAAATCCCATGGTGACTCCGTTTACGGTAAGTGGGTTGACTGACGCTCAGTGCATTGGTTTAACCGATTAAGTGCGTGCACTGTGCTGGCGTATTTTACAAGGTTTGGCGTGTCGTTTTCTAAGATTGATAATGCACGCAGTTGGCTGTCTGGCACAGCGCACATAGCCAACCCAGCCGCACTAGGAAGTTGCTCGTCTAACAAAATCCACTGTGGTTTTTGACCGGGTAGCCTAAATGCTTGGCTGTCTTGCCAGCCATGTTCACTGTAAAACTGTGTGCTTAAAATAGCTTGAATGTGCGCAATGGCTTGGTTTACTGAGGCCAGTGAGGGGGCAGAGTCTTGCGTCAAACTTTGAGTCAAGTTATGCGCAGGTAAGTTTACTCGTTGCTTGTGTGATGCTTGCCAATCTTGTAAACCTTGCAAAACCGCAGCGTAATCGTCCAAACCTGCATTGTGTAAAAACGTACCCTGTTCACTTACTGCACGAGGCGGTGAGGCAAGCATTATTAGACGAGTTAATTGCGCGGCTAATGCATCGGCGTGCTTGGCATAGGGTAAATCAGTTTGGTTAGGTAATTGGCTGGCGTTGCTAAGCGCTGATAAAACATACCCATTCCAGCTTAAAAGGCCTTTAGCGTCACGCGGTATTTGACTGGGTAAGCTTTGTGGTTGGTTTTGCAACGTCATTTTGACGGTATTCCAAAGCGCACTAGGCAGTTTAGAATGCGGCGCAGGATGCCATCCTAGCGCATAAGGTGGACTTTGATGCAGTGACCAGGCCTGGTTAAGTTGCTTAAATTGTGTCGGGGTAAAGAGAGCGGCTAATTGTTGTGCATTAAATAGGTAGTTACCGCCTTCTTGGCCTTGCGCGTCAATGGCCGATTGGCTGCTTTGGTAAAGCTGAGTGTTAGAATCTAATAAATGTTGGTGTAGATAATTAAGGGTGCGTTGGGCAGTCATTACAAAGTCTGGCCGCTGCCAACGTGCCCCCGCCTTTAAATAGACGCTGGCTAGAAGAGCATTGGTGTATGTCATTTTTTCAAAATGCGGCGTTTGCCATTCGGGGTCGATGCTGTAGCGATAAAATCCACCATTGATATGATCAAATAAGTGTGCAGTTTGCATGTGCTCTAGCGTGAGAATAACCCATTCCTCAATAGCACTGGGCAAGGAGTTTAAATGTACTAAAGTGTTGAGCAGTGGTGCTTCGGGAAACTTTGAAGTGCCTGTAAGCCCGCCACTTAAATCATCTATTTGGGTGCTGAGATGTGCAAACAGTTTTAGATTAAGGTTATTAATGCGCTCTGGGACGTTGGTCGCTAAAGTGGCATGTTTGGATTGGGTTGATTGAGTAATTGATGCGTTGTGCTCGGTTTGTTCTTTTTTAGCCAAGGCTTTGAGTGTTTGAGCGTGTGTGCGCCATAGGTCATTTAAGGTGGTAAGTCGTTGGTTAAAGTCGGCGTTGGGTTCATATAAAAAGGCATTAAGGGGTAGACCTTCAGGGGTAAGCACAACATGCAACGGCCAACCGGCCTGACCATTGGTACGTTTGGCAAATTCCATTAAGTAACCGTCAAGCTCTGGGTGCAGTTCTCGGTCGAGTTTTACACTGATAAAATGCTGATTAAGCAGGCGCGCACTGGCTTGATTTTGATAGGTTTCCGCCTGCATTACATGACACCAATGACAAGCAAAGTAACCACTTGAAATTAAAATGAGTTTGTTTTGGGTTTGAGCCTTTTGCAACACGTCGGCACGCCAATCGAGCCAATCAACAGGGTCAAATCCGTGCATAGCCAAATACGGGCTGGCGTGTTGAGCCAATGCATTGGGCACTTGATGCTGGGAAGAAGGATTTGAAAAACTTACTGTAGACACTAAAACTGCGCTTAAAAAAGCGCTTAATTTAAGAATTGTTTTTGCTCTTAAATTCATACAAACCTGCGTTAAAAAACGATTGACCAGGCCTGGTGAGTTTATTAAAGTAGGTAAAACCGTCTGTTTAACGTTGCCGTAAGACAATATAACAACGTTAAGAGGATGTGCTGCTTGGAACCGTTGCAGATGTTTTACTGACTTTAGTGCTCTCATCGTGTGCATCATCGTGTGCATCATCGTGAGGCGTATTGGTTTGAGCAAGCGGTGGAGCAGCATCGTGAGCATCATCTTGAGTTCCTTTTGCCTTTTCAGAATCAGTTTTAGCCGCTTGTTGACGAGCGGTGTATTCCTTGTCTAGCAGGCTCATATCAGAATCCATTTTTTCAAACTCTTTATCCCAGTCAAAATTGTCATTGACCTGATCAGCATAGCGATCATCAAACTCGTACTCGGGCGTTGCGGTGGTTTTTACATTGCCCGACGAAGAAGAGGGCGTTGGCGTTGTGGGCGGTGTATCCGAAGCCGTTGGGTTATCTTCATCTTGATCACCCTCTTTTACAACACGATGTTTTTTAACGTATTCACCTACCACCAAACCAACTTCAAAAAGTAGCCACATAGGTATGGCCAATAGGGCTTGAGAGATAACATCTGGTGGGGTGAGTAACATACCAATAACAAAAGCCCCTACAATGATGTAGGGACGAGAGTGGCGCATTTTTTCAGGCGATACCATGCCCGTTAAAATAAGCAGAACGGTTATTATCGGTACTTCAAATGCCATACCAAATGAAAAAAACATTTTAATTACAAAGTCTAGGTACAGTGAGATATCCGTGGCAATGGTAACGCCATCGGGTGCGGCTTGTGACAAGAAGCCAAATACCAAAGGAAACACCACGTAATAGGCAAATAAGCCACCAGCGTAAAATAAAAACGAGCTAAAAAACAGCAGTGGCGCAACCAATTGGCGCTCATGCTTATAAAGAGCAGGTGAAATAAAACGCCATAGTTGATACAACAAATAGGGCATTGCTAAATAAATAGCCAACACAAAGCTTAATTTAAAGGGGGTTAAAAACGGCGAGGCCACGCCAGTGGCAATCATGCTGGTGCCAGCCGGTAGGTAGCGCGTTAGCGGTTCTGAAATATAGACGTAGATTTCGTTTGCGAACGGAAACAGAATTAAAAAGAACACAATAATGGCGATGATAGAGCGCGTAAGACTGGTTTTTAAGTCTAACAAATGCTGAATCAGCGTCATTTCTTGGTCGTTAGGGGGCAGCGCAGTGTTGCTCATAAAATTAACTTTTTGAACTGTCTAAACCAGGTTGCAGCACTTTTTCAGGCTTTAACTCGGTCGTCGGGGCGGAAGACTTAGGATTGGTGTCGGCGGTTTTAGGCGTCTGAACCACTGGTTGTTCAATAGGCGTTGTTTGAACTGCTGGCGTGGCTTTAGGCGGTTCGGGCGCTCGATTAAATTGACTGCTTGCTGAATCAATTTGCTCTTCTTCGGGCACAACCGTACCGCCAAATGGACGCTGAAACTCTTCAAGCTTTAAGCCGTCGCCAAAATTTAAACCACTTTGTAGGTCTTTGTGAATGCGTTCAATGCTGTTTTTTTCGGCTTCTAAATTCATCGACTGCTGAAAATCTCGAATGGTTTCTTGAACTTGGCCTTCTTCTTTTACCGAGTTAATAAAACGTCGCATTTTACCGGCAAATCGACCGATAGAGCGTGCTACTTCGGGCATACGCTCAGGGCCAATAACCAGTAAGGCGATAATTAACACGAGTAATACTTCTAAAAAACCAATATCAAACATTGAGTTTCAACTTGTTAGTGAGATGTGCCGTGAGCTAAAAAAAGCAAAAAGAAAAGTACAATCAGCTTATGGTTTGCTTAGAGTTATTAAACCTTGTCTTTAAATTCGGTTGGTTTAACGTCACCTGGTTTAATTTCTGCGGCTTTCTTTTCTTCAGCTACTACGTCAAAAACGTTTTCGCCGTCTTTCTTTTCTAGTTTTTGTTCAGCCACGGCAAGGTCTTTTTTCTCTTCTTCGTCTTTAACCGAACTTTTAAAACCTTTAATAGCTGCACCCAAATCGCTTCCGACGTTTTTTAGGCGTTTTGCGCCAAACAGTACTAATACGATGGCTAAAATAATAAGTAATTGCCAAATGCTGATGCCCATGATGTTGCTCCGTTGTGAGTGACTTTATTGAATAAGCCATTCGGTTTATATAATTAACCGTCGTGATTAACTGTCGTGTTATGTAGGCGCAGGCTAAGTGCGACGGGCGCATTAAACCAACTGTTTTTTAATAGCCGCTAATGATAGCAAATTTAAAATGCAAATTTAGTAATTTGAATACATTAAATCTTGGGCGTATTACTGGCCTAAAAGGTGAATGTGAATGTGAAACACCTCTTGTCCACCGCTTTCTCCGGTGTTGATTTGAGTTTTAAAACCGTCTAATCCTTGTGATTGGGCAATTTGTGGCAGTAACAGCATCATGTGACCCATGACGTCTTTGTCGTCTGGGGTTAAATCGAATAAAGTGGCAATGGGTTTTTTGGGAATGATTAATAAGTGCACTCGGGCTTTGGGATTGATGTCGTTAATAACAATGCATTTTTCGTCTTCATGAATAAAAGTGGCCGGAATTTCACGGTCGATAATTTTGCTGAAGATACTTTTTTCAGGTGACATAGTGGGTTCCTTGCTGCTGACTGTATTTGAATGTGTGGCTTATTTCGCGACCGAGCGACTGGCTTTTTCATCCAGGCCTGACAACCCGAAACGGCGTTGCAGTTCGCGGGTTACGTCATCGCTTGATAGGTTTTGATGTGCCAATAACACCAGGGTGTGAAACCACAGGTCGGCTACTTCGTATACTAGGTGGTCGGTATCGCCGTTGTGTTCAAGGTCTTTGGCGGCCATGATGGTTTCGACGGCTTCCTCACCGACCTTTTTAAGGATTTTTTCGAGGCCTTTATGGTAAAGACTGGCCACATAAGAGCTGTCGGGCGATTGGTTTTTACGCGATTCTAAAATCGCATCGAGTTGTTTTAAAATATCGCTCATAGTCGAACCTCGATGCCTTCTGCTTGCATGGCCAGTTTGGCCTCTTGGATGGTGTGTTGGCCAAAGTGAAAAATGCTGGCGGCCAGAACTGCTTCTGCGTGACCTTGGGTAATGCCTTGGGCAAGGTGGCTTAGCTCACCTACACCGCCCGAGGCGATGACCGGGATTTTAACACTGTCGGCAATGGCGCGGGTCAGTTCTAAATCAAAGCCAATTTTGGTGCCATCGCGATCCATGCTGGTAATAAGCAGTTCACCCGCGCCCAGTTGCGCCATACGAATCGCCCATTCTACTGCGTCAATGCCAGTGGCTTTTCGTCCACCGTGGGTAAAGATTTCCCATTTATCGGCTTCAGGGGGCTGGCTGACTTTTTTGGCGTCAATCGCCACCACAATGCATTGCGAGCCAAAGGTGTCGGCGGCTTCTTTAACGAAACCCGGGTTAAAAATGGCGGCCGAGTTGATTGAGACTTTGTCGGCGCCGGCGTTGAGCATGGTGCGAATGTCGTCAATGCAGCGAATGCCGCCACCCACTGTAAGGGGAATAAACACCTGGCTGGCGACTTGTTCTACCATGTGTACCGTGGTGTTGCGATTGTCGGCGGTGGCGGTGATGTCTAAAAAGGTAATTTCATCTGCGCCTTGTGCGTCGTAGCGTTTGGCGATTTCGACCGGGCAGCCGGCGTCACGAATGTCTAAAAACTGTACGCCTTTTACCACGCGACCGTTATCAACGTCTAGGCAAGGAATGATGCGTTTGGCAAGCGTCATAGTAAATTCCTAAAATTAATATAAAAAGCCTTTGACCAGGCCTGGTAAGTTACGTTTATGGTTTAAACCGATTTGTACGGTGACAAGCTGTCGGATAACGCTTGGCCTTCTTTAAAGTTTAATGTGCCTTCGTAGATGGCGCGTCCAGTAATAGCGCCACTGACGCCGTCGGCTTCAATTTTGGCTAGGCCGCGAATGTCGTCTAAATTGGTGATGCCGCCCGAGGCGATAATAGGAATGCGCAAGGCTTTGGCTAAGGCTTGTGTGGCTTCAATATTAACCCCTTGCATCATGCCATCGCGGCCAATGTCGGTGTAAATAATGGCTTCTACACCGTCGTTTTCAAATTGTTTGCCGAGTTCGGTGACTTCAAACTGAGTGACTTCAGCCCAGCCATTGATGGCCACCATGCCGTTTACCGCGTCTAAACCAACCATAATGTGGCCTGGAAACGCTTGACAGGCTTGCGCGACAAATTGGGGGTTGTGTACCGCTTGAGTACCAATAATGCAGTAACTTACGCCGGCGTTTAAATAGGCTTCGATGGTTTTTAGGTCGCGAATGCCGCCGCCAATTTGAATGGGCAGGTCGGGGTACGCTTCGCGCACTTGATAGACCGCTCCACCATTGACCGGCTTGCCTTCAAATGCACCGTTTAAATCGACCATGTGCAAGCGGCGCGCGCCTTCGTTTACCCAGCGTTGCGCCATGGCGACAATGTCGCCCGAAAAAACGGTGGCGTCTTCCATAATGCCTTGACGTAAACGAACGCATTGGCCATCTTTAAGGTCGATTGCGGGAATTAGTAACATAGTGACACCCTTGAAAATTTGAATTTATAAAATAGTTAAACTGTTTTAAGGGTTACGGTTGGCCGTTCCACGCTAAAAAGTTTTTAAACAGTTGTAAGCCACCATCGGCACTTTTTTCGGGATGTGCTTGAATGGCAAACAGGTTTTTGTGGCTTAATACTGACGCAAATTCAATGCCGTGTGTGGTGGTGCCACACACGATGTGCTGGTTTTGCGGCTGCACATAGTAGCTGTGTACAAAGTAAAAGCGACTGTCTTGGTGAATGTTGTGCCACAGCGGGTGCGCTTGAGTTTGGTGAATTTGATTCCAACCCATATGCGGAATTTTAAGGGTGCTGTTGGTGTCAAACTCAAAGTGTTTGACCAGGCCTGGTAACACCCTCAAACAGTCGATTCCAGCGTTTTCATCGCTGTGTGTCATTAATACTTGCAGCCCCATGCAGATGCCTAAAAACGGTTTTTCTTGCGCGGCTTTTTGAATAGGGTGAATCATGCCGGTGTCGAGCAATGCGCCCATACACGCTTTGGCCGCACCTTGCCCCGGAAAAATGACCGCATCAGCGTTTTCAATGTCGTCGGGGTGTTGTGTTACTAAAATACGGGTGTTCGCGTCGGCCATGTGTTCGGCGGCTTTGGCGACCGAGCGCAAATTTCCCATGCCGTAATCGACTACGGCCACCAATTTTTGATTCATTTACAACGATCCCTTGGTGGATGGCATTTTACCTGCCATTCGTTCGTCGGGCGATAAGGCCATGCGTAAAGCGCGGCCAAACGCTTTAAAAATAGTTTCGGCTTGGTGGTGCGAGTTGTGGCCACGCAGGCAATCAATGTGCACGGTGGCTTTGGCGTGATTGACAAAGCCTTGAAAAAATTCAAACACCAATTCGGTTTCAAATTGACCAATGGTTTCACGGGTAAAGTCGGCATTAAAGACCAGGCCTGGTCGGCCTGAAAGGTCGATGACCACGCGCGACAGCGCTTCATCTAACGGCACATAAGCGTGACCATAACGGGTAATGCCTTTTTTATCGCCAACGGCTTGATCAATTGCTTGACCCAACGTAATGCCTACGTCTTCGACGGTGTGGTGGTCGTCAATGTGATTGTCGCCTAAGGCCGTAATGTCCAGGTCAATCATGCCGTGGCGGGCAATTTGGTCTAGCATGTGTTCAAAAAAGGTACACCGGTTTTTAGGTTGGCTATGCCTTCACCGTCTAGGTTTACTGCAATTTTAATTTGGGTTTCAAGGGTGTTGCGCTCAATGGTTGCCGTACGCATAAGAGAGTCCTTAGAGTTAAAGTCCGCCTATAATAACTGAAAAGATGGGTTATTTATATCGCGAGTTTGCGTAAGTTAAGGTTGCATTAAGCTGTTTAGGATTAGTGAGAAGGGATAAGTGGAGGCTAAGTAGGGCATATAAGCAGTCGCTGGATGTTAATGATAAGGAAAAGTGATATGCCCTCATAAATAATTTTAGGCATGCAATAAGGGCATTCTTTTGGGATAATGCGAAGGATTTTTTAAACCGTCTGACTTTTTATTAAGGTTTTAGAAATTTAATCCATGTGATTACTTGATATGGATCAAGTTTTTAAAATTCATTTGACTACGGCTGGCAACAAGGCAAGGTATAATTTTTTGCTGAGGAGTCCTGTTTGTTTGGTCAAAAAACTTAAGACAAATTTGGGCAAAGACTTTAAGACTAGTAAGGGGAATCCGGCTGATGGATACTATCGCAAAACCACAATATGACAATGGTGTGGTTCAGTATTTAACAGTGGGCGCAGTGGTTTTCTTGGTGTTAGGTACGCTTATGGGTACTTATGCAGCAGCAGAACTTGCTTGGCCTGTGTTAAATTTTGATATCGCGGAAATCACTTTTGCACGTTTACGTGTAATGCATACAAATACTGTTATTTATGCATTTGGTGGTATGACGTTAATGGCAACAGCTTTTTACACCGTACAACGTACAAACGGCGTAAGACTTTGGAGCAACACAATGGCTTGGGCAACAGCAATCCTGTTTACCGTTGGGCTATTGGGTGTAGTTGTAACCCTTTCTTTGGGTATGACTACTGGTAAAGAATACCATGAACAAATTTGGCCTTTAGCCATTGCTGTTGCATTGGTTTGGACGTTATATACGTTTAATTTTATGATGACCATTGCGTCACGTAATAAAGAAACGCATCCAAACGTATACGTTTCAAACTGGTTCTTTATGGGTATGATGATTGCAATCACATATCTGTATGTAGTAAACGGTTTGGCGATTCCAGTATCATTGTTTCAATCGTACTCGCTGTTTGCGGGTGTGCAAGATGCCATGATTCAATGGTGGTGGGGGCATAACGCGGTAGGTTTCTTCCTAACGGCGGGTTTCCTTGCAATCATGTACTATTTCGTACCTAAGCAAGCGCAACGTCCAATTTACTCGTACCGTTTATCGGTTATTCACTTTTGGGCTTTAATGTTTGGTTATGTCTGGTTAGGTGCTCACCACCTTCAGTACACAGCATTGCCAGATTGGACCGGTTCATTAGGCGCAGTAATCTCTTTAGCGATGATTATCCCTTCATGGGGTGGTGCACTAAACGGAATGCTAACGCTTTCAGGCGCTTGGGATAGATTACGTACTGATTATATTTTGCGTTTCTTGATCATCTCTTTGGCTTTCTATGCAATGTCAACGTTTGAAGGGCCAGTAATGGCAGCGAAAACAGTAAACGCCTTGTCGCATTATACCGATTGGACTGTTGGTCACGTTCACTCAGGTGCACTAGGATGGGTTGCAATGGTGTCTATTGGTGCCATTTATCACATGATTATGAAACTGTGGAAAACAGAAATGTATTCTATGCAGTTGATTAACTTCCATTTCTGGTTGGCAACAATTGGTACGGTGTTTTACATTGTGGCTATGTGGGTATCTGGAATTATGCAGGGTCTAATGTGGCGTGCATACGACGAATACGGAACATTAGCCTATACGTTCGCTGAATCTGTTTCAGCAATGCACCCATATTACGCAATGCGTACGTTAGGTGGATTCTTATTCTTTACGGGTGCGGTTGTCATGTTATACAACGTGGTAATGACTATTCGTATGGCGAATGCAAAATCGACTCAAGCAGTTGAAGCGCGCGCATAAGGCATAAATAAGAAAGATCAATCAAAGTGGCAAGCAATTGCCACTCAATTGAATTTAATGAGTTGAGGAGCACAAACTCATGGCTGATAATCAAGCACCAAAAAATATCCAGGATGGTCTAGAGCGCAATATATTTGCAATGTTTCTAGCCACTGCACTGGCGGTATCCATTGCGGGTATTGTTGAAATCGTACCGTTGTTTTATCTAAAATCTGCGGTTGATTACACGGAACAAACCGATAAATACGGTAACGTAAAAAATGAAAAATTTCCTGAATTAGTTTGGGAACGTACCTTTACCGAAGATGAAAATGGCAAGTTAGTTTCAGACAAGAAACTTTACAGCCAGGCCAAAAATGGTAAATGGCAAGTTGCAGACTGGAAGCCAGGTGATGGGGTTCGTCCTTATACGCCTTTAGAGTTGGCTGGTCGTGATTTGTATTTGCGCGAAGGTTGCTATATTTGTCACTCACAAATGATTCGTCCTTTCCGTGATGAGCGTGAACGTTACGGTCATTATTCATTGGCAACAGAATCTATGTACGACCACCCAATGCAATGGGGTTCTAAACGTACCGGCCCAGATTTGGCTCGTTTAGGCGGTAAATATTCTGATGAATGGCAGGTGTTACATTTGTTACGTCCTCAAAGTATGATTCCAGAATCGGTTATGCCTGCGTATCCGTGGCTGGCTGAAACCCTTGTTTCAAAAGACTTCTTTGGTACTGAGCGTGACATGAAAGTTCGCTTATCTGTAATGCGTACGCTAGGCGTGCCTTACACCGATGAAGAAATTGAAAATGCAAACAAAGCCATCGAGGGTTACACCGAAATGGATGCCATGGTGGCGTATCTTCAAGTTTTAGGAACGATGGTTAAGCTGGATGACAGCAAAACATATCGTCAATAACCTATGAGCAAACTTGAACAATATTTCAGTACTGATTGGGCGGCATTAACCACCCATGACTGGGCTGGGTTAATCGTTACAGTATTGGTGTTTTTAGGCATGCTCATCACGTTTGCTTTGGCGTTACGCCCAAGCAAGCGTAAAGAGATGGAGCAAGAAAAATATAAAATACTGAATGATGACTAATTATTCTGAGGAGAATAAATATGGCACAACACAATCCGTGGCCGGATGAAGGCAATACAGGCCACATTTGGGATGAAGACTTACGTGAATTAGACAACCCACCTCCATTATGGTGGATGCTGTCTTTTTACTTCGGTTTTATAATGATTATTTTTACACGCTTTACTACCCAACCATTCCATTAACAGATGGAACGGGTGAGTTTACGAAAGGTATGGCTGGATGGACTCAGGTTGAAGAGTACCAAGATGACTTTACCGTTCTAAAAAACTGGCGTGTTTCTAAGTTTGCAGATAAAGAAGAAAAGCTGGCGGCAATGTCAGTTGAAGACATTCTTAAAGACGAAGAGTTAAAATCTTACGCTGTTGCAACTTCTAAGGTTTTGTTTGGTGATTACTGTGCAGGCTGTCATGCCGCTGGTGGCGCGGGCAATCCTAATTTTCCAATCTTGGCAGACGATGACTGGCTATGGGGTGGAAGTGTTAAGCAGATTGAAACAGCAATGGTTAATGGACGAATTGGTAACATGCCTGCTAAAGGGATGATGGGCAATTTGTCTGAGCAAGAGATGCAAGATGTAACCGATTATGTAATGGCGTTGTCTGAAGGCAAAGGCGAAGATGTCGCGTTTACTGCAGGTAAAGCGGCTTACACTAAAGGTATGTGTTTAGCATGTCATGGTCCTGCTGGTAAGCCTTTGGCTCCTACTGGATCGGCTAACTTGACAGACCAAGTTTGGCGTTTTACAGGCCTTCCAGGTGCTGACTTGCGTACTGAAGCTTATAACACCATTGCATATGGCGTAAATGTTAAGAAAGATGGTCAGTATATTGCGGGTACACGTCAAGCATACATGCCTTCTTTTAAAGAGCGTTTGCCTGATGCTGATGTCAACATTAAACGCTTAGCAATTTATGTTCACGCGTTAGGTGGCGGTCAGTAATGACCAGCAAGTTGTCAATTTAAGTTGTTATATTCAAAGGGAGAGCAGAAATGTTCTCCTTTTTGATTTTAAAAGCAGTTAGAACTTGATTTTAATCAAGTTTGAGGAGTATGAAATGAACGAATTAAATAATGATTTTGTATTGTGGATTTCTTTAGGTGCCTTGGTACTGTCCATCGTTTCATTAGTCGCTTTTGCTTGGAAAGCCACTCGTGGTATTGAAGGTCTTGAAAAAGACGATAAATCAAAAGAATAAAATAAGTGGTAAACACATTATTTTTATAAGATAGGCTTAACCAAGGTTAGGCCTATTTTTTTTTATAAAGCTCAATAAAAAGATTAGCTTATGCGATGTGTTATTTTTTTATACAATGCCCCGGATAATTCGCAAAGATAAGGATTCTTTAAATGTCAGCTGAAATGAATGAGTCGAAAGATAAGAAAGATTTATATCGCGACAATCATCAAACGGGTTCGGTACTCGATACCATGAACACCAGTAACAAAAATCTTGAGAACATTGGTGTAGAAATTTTACCGATTCATACAGGTGGTACTGTTCATGCAAAGCGCATGCCTGGTATGTTTCGTACGGTTAAATGGATAACGGCCTCGTTGTGGATTGCATTATTTTTAGGCCCTTATTTGCGATGGGATGGCCATCAGGCTTTGTTATTTGATTTAGGTAATCGTCAGTTTCATATTTTTGGTCTAACCATCTTGCCGCAAGACATTTGGATTCTAGCAATGATACTGCTGTTTTTTTCATTGTTATTAGCGGCCTCAACAGCTATTGCTGGGCGTTTATGGTGCGGGTATTTTTGCTTTCATACCGTTTGGACTGATGTGTTTACTTGGATTGAAGAAAAGTTAGAAGGGCAACCTAATAAGCGTATTAAGCTTGATGAATCACCGATGAGTCTTGAAAAGATTAAGGTGAAAATTCCAAAACATATTATTTGGGGTTTTATTGGTTTTATGACCGCCTTTAGCTTTGTCGCCTATTTTGTAGACGCTATTGATTTATGGACGCGATTATTTGCATTTGAATGGAGTTCGACCGAAACATCTATTATTTTGATTTTAGGCGCGGCTACCTACTTTTTTGCTGGTATTTTGCGTGAGCAGACCTGTATTGGTTTTTGTCCTTACGCACGTATTCAGGGTGCAATGATTGATACTCAAACGGTTGTTCCAACATACGACGTTGAAAGAGGTGAGCCGCGTGGGCGTATGAAGCGAGCTAAACCTGGTGAAGAAGTTGAAGCATTGGGTGATTGTATTGATTGTAATTTATGTGTAGCAGTTTGCCCAACGGGGGTGGATATTCGCCGTGGCCAGCAATTTGGCTGTATTACCTGCGGTTTGTGCATTGACGCTTGCGATTCGGTAATGGAAAAAATTAAAAAACCTAAGGGTTTAATTCGCTATGCTTCATTGGCGGAATTTGGTGGACTTGTGTTGCCACCCGTTTGGAAACGTCCAAGGGTATTGGTATACACAGGCATTATGACTTTTGCCGCTTTGGCTATGGTATGGGGATTATTAACGATGTCGCCCATTGATGTTAAAGCGTTGCATGAACGTTCACCGTTGTATGTACAGATGAGTGATGGCAATATTCAAAATAAATGGACTATTAAAGTCGTAAATAAAAGCAATTTTCCGATGTTGGCTGAGATAACGGTTGAAGGCCCTGAAGGAATGACTTTTGTCGCAGATAAAGTCATTAATGTATCACCAGGCAATGTTGGAGCAACCACTTTATTGGTGCGAATTCCTAAAAAATCATTAAAAGACAGTCGGATTCCTCTGAAAATTAATGTTGTTGACTTGAATAATCCGAGTATTCGTTCAACTTATGATAGTGATTTTTTAGGACCACCAGTACCTTAAAAATATAGGCTTAACCGCATGAAGAAAGACAGTGTATTTTTAGGTTATAGACCTATTAAATACTCTGTTTGCAATAAAGACTTTAAGCTTAAATCCTGTTTTGTACATACGCTATAATAAAGCCCTTTTTTAAGGGCTTTTTTTTTCCTTAACCATTGATTGGAGCAACACCATGGCATTAGAAGATATTTCGCAGTTTGAAACCAAGCCCAAAAAAGATATGCGTGATTGGAGCGTAGCGTGGAAAAACCCATTTATTATTGGTTGGGCGGTTATCCTAACGGTTGTGTTAACCGTTAACTTTTTTATGGTAAGTATGGCTATTGTCACAAATCCAGGCCTGGTCATTGATGATTTTACGAACAGGGTAAAAACATGGATGAGCTCCTGGCTAAAAACAAAAAAATGGAAGAGATGGGTTGGCAGTTAAAAACTGAACTGCCGGTTTTGCTAGAAGGTAAAGCAGACACCGTGACCTTGCAAGTTTTAGACAAACAAAATCAGCCTATGGCCGTAGACAATGCTATTTTGTATTTTTACCGCCCATCTGACCGCAAGCTGGATGGTCAATTGCAATTAACGGCGGTAGAAGGTGAGTTGGGCGCATTTAGCGCACCGATTAGCTTTCCGTTAAAAGGTAAGTGGGATTTAATAATGGAGGTTACCCAGGGCGAGTTAGTCTTTAATATGGGGCGTTCTATTATGGTTAAAGATCCAGAGTAATTTATGATTCATCAGGCCTGCTTTCATTGTGGACAAGCGATACCCGAAGGGGATTTAATTCTTAAACCCATAGAGGGCGTTACTCGTCCTTTTTGTTGCCACGGCTGTGCCTCGGTTTGTGAAGTGATTTATGAGGCTGGTATGCAAAGTTTTTACCAGCGTACCCCCGATGGCGAATTGCTGTCGCCTCCGCCTCCGCCCAATAAAGAGGTCGATTTTTACGACTACGATGAAGTGCAATCGCAATACGTGGGTGATTTAAGCAGTCGCCGTGAAATTACCTTAATGTCCGAAGCCATTCATTGCGCCGCCTGTGTTTGGTTAATAGAACACACTATGGCGAAAGTCGATGGGGTATTGTTGGCCGCCGTTAACTTTACCAATAAGCAAATTAAAATTCGCTGGAATAATGACAAACTAAAATTGTCAGACATTATTAAAAAACTCAACAGCATTGGGTATGACGCCACACCTTACGATGCAACAAGCAGTCAAAACGCTTACAAAAAAGCCAACCGCGACTTACTTTATCGGCTGGGATTTGCTGGGTTTGCGATGATGAATGTGATGTGGTTTTCAATTGCGTTGTACAGCGGTGCCGCAGAAGACCAAGAGTTTAGACACTATTTTCATTGGCTGATGTTGGTGGTGGCGACTGTAACCCTGGCGTATTCGGGTCAACCTTTTTTAAAAGGGGCTTACACCTCTTTAAAAGCCCGTTCGGTCGGTATGGACGTATCCATTAGTCTGGGTATGCTCACCACCTATTTTTATTCAATGTGGGTAACACTTCACCCAGAACATGTGGGCGAGGTTTATTTTGATACGCTGATTGATTTTATGTTTTTGCTGCTTATTGGTCGCTATTTTGAGGCAATATCCAAAAATAAAGCGGTTGATGCATCGCGTCGTTTGATGGAGTTACAACCCAAAGTAGCGCGATTGTCGCAAGACGGAGAACAGAAAATTGTTCCGGTTCGCAGTCTGTTAAAAGGCCAGGACATTGTAGTGAAGCCAGGCGATAAGTTTCCGGTAGACGGCAAAGTGGTAAGCGGTCAGGGCATGGTAAACGAGGCGATGCTCAGTGGCGAGTCGCGTGAAATAACGAAAAGTTTAGGCGATACAGTGTCGGCAGGCACCCTTAACATCGACGGTAATTTGTTGGTGGAAGTGGTGGCTATTTTACAAGACACTAAGTTGGGTAAAATCGTCCACTTGGTTGAAGAAGCACAAGGCTCTAAAGCGCCAATTCAATGTACGGCCGACAAAATTATGCCTTGGTTTGTCACCGTTACCATCACTTTAGCGGTGATGAGTTTTGCCTATTGGTTTTTTAATGCCGGCATTGAAACAGCTATTATGACCGGTACTGCGGTGCTGATTATTACCTGCCCTTGTGCATTTGGTTTGGCTACACCTATGGCCATCGCGGTGGCCTCTGGCGTTTCGGCGCGCTTTGGTATTTTAATTAAAAACGGTGCGGTGTTAGAAACCCTAAATGGGGTAGACCACTTTGTTTTTGATAAAACCGGAACCCTAACGTTAGGTGAAATGCGGGTCACCGATTTTGTCTGGGCTGACCCAGCTATGGCGCAAAATAAAGCATTAGAACAAGCTAACCTGCTGGCACTGGCTTCAGTTGAGCATCAATCCGAACACAGTTTGGCGGTGGCGGTAGCGCGTGCGGTTAAAGAACGCTATCAACTTAATGCACAAGACTGGTTGGCAGTAGAGGCGTTTAAAGCATTACCTGGCAAAGGCGTGCAAGGTACGATAGACGCAACGCTTTGGCAAATCGGCACGGCTAAATGGCTTGATAGTTTGGCGTTGACTCTGCCGGAAGTCTTGCGCATTGAGGCCGATTTTCATGCACAACAAGGTCATACTGCTATTTGGGCGGCCTGTGCGGGGCAAGTGATTGGCGTATTGTTTTTAGAAGACGCTCTACGCCCTGAGGCCAATGAATTGATTCGTCGTCTCAAGGCTAAAGGTAAGCAGGTTACGTTGCTTAGCGGTGATTTAGAGGTTGTCGCTCAACGTGTTGCAGATGCATTGGGCGGTATGCAGGTGATTGCGGAAGTGTTACCCGAAGATAAAAATCAGGTGATTCGTGATTTGCAAGCGCGTGGTCAAAGAGTCGCCATGATTGGCGATGGCATTAATGATGCACCGGCGCTGGTGCGCGCTGATGTTGGTATTGCTTTGGGTTCGGGCACTGATGTGTCAATGGACAGTGCGGACATTGTGCTCATGAACAGTGATTTAATGGCCGTCAATACTGCAGTCGAGTTGTCGGCGCGCACCCTTAGAACGGTTAAGCAAAACATCGCCAGCTCAATTGCTTACAATATTATTATGGTGCCATTGGCAATGGCGGGCATGCTAACTCCACTTATGGCGGCCATCACCATGCCGTTAAGCAGTTTGGTGGTGATTGGTAACGCTGCACGCATACGCAACTTTTTTAGCGTTAAGGCCAATAAACGCAGAGGTGGAGAGTCGTAATGGACGTGATTTATGGATTGATTCCAATGATGCTTATTTTTGGATTTTTAGTGGTGGTGGTGTTTATTTGGATGGCCAAATCGGGGCAGTTTGATGACATGGACGGTGCGGCTAATCGAATTTTTATGGAAGATGAGTATCCTAAAGAGCGTAGCTCAAATGCGTCTAACGCAACAAAAGAACTTAAACCCCAAGAAACTTCAAATCATGCAAAAGTTTCTTCGGGCGAAGAAGCGCATCAAGCGTCGGCAAGAAACGAAGAAGACCTAAAAAAATAAGCGTTTCCCTAAGCCTTAATACACTAAAAGCATGTTGTAAAGTAAGCTAAAAAGAGATCGGTTGTTTTAAAAAAATTTACTCGACGGCTTAAAATACCAACTTTTTAGTGCTTGATTTTCTTTAAAAAGAACGTCAATTCTAGATAAATTTAAACAAGACTAAATAAACCAACTTGACCAGGCCTGGTCAAGTCTTGTATCTGCTCTTTAACGTTGTTTAAGCGAGTATTGCAAGGCTTCTGGCCCTTCTTGATCCACTATCAACTCCAACCCTAGCTTTTCATAATACCAGTGCGGAAGATTGTCAGATAAGACTTCTATGCGGTCAGGTTGGCCAAAACGCATGTCAATGGCGCGTTCTGAAAGATGTTTTTGTGGTATTAGCGTAACACTTAAAAATGTGCTGTCTAAAAAACCAAACGTATCTACATTAGACAGCTCCACTTCACGACTGCCCGAAGGGGTAAGGGTAATTTTTTACCACGTTGAAACGCTTCCTCTAATTGAGTTTCCGAGGCGTTCAAGCGTAACGCTAACGCGCCTTTAATTGAGCCAATGTACACAACTGGAAAATACGCTTCGGCGCTTTTACGTGTCTGATCGACGTTGTCGGTAAACAATTTAATTTCAACGTCTTTACCATACAGTTTCATGGCTTCGCGTAATGTCGTAACGTTGGGCTTGAGTCCTAAAGCATGCAATTGGCCTTGCTCATCTATGTGCGCGTTCCAAGGCAAGTGGCTGGCATCAACGGCATCGCGCTCGGGCTGAATAAATACCATGAGTGACAAGGCTACAATCGAACCAATAAAGACCAACCAAAACATGGGTAAACGCTTTTTACTGGTAACGGGTTTGTTCACTTTTGCGCGTCCTGCGACTTGGTATGATCCAATGAGATTTCATCTTGACCAACACCCAGCGGAACATTAGACGTTGCAGTACGTGGCAGATGTTTTTCGATGGCAGGATCCATAATGCCTTTGCCAGCGTCGTACACAGAAATCCCAGTTTGCATAAAGGTAATCAGTACGGCAACAAAAATAACCACCGCTGCAAAGCGGATGGTAATAATTTCACCTAGGTTTGTTTGGCTGTTATCGGTTGAGAAGTTGTTCATTGAAAAACCGCCCGGAAAAATCATATCAATAACGCTGTAAATGGCCACCATCGCAAGAGCCACGGCGTAACTCAATAATAAAATTCGCCCTCGGCGCCATGCTAACAGCCAATGTGCTGCCACAAACCAGCTGTCTTGTTGTGCGGTTTGATTTTTTCGGTAATACAAATAACCAATGACCATGCTTGAAACCAGCGGCACCAATAAAAGTTCTAGAGTTTGCCCAATTTCGAGCACAATCATTGACATAAATAAATGGGTTATGATGATGTTAATGTTAAAAATATGGTGCGGCGTTTTAGCGGCAGAAGTCTCTGCTGGAGTAACTTGATAATGCATGCGGGTTCTCGGTTTAAAGCGTAAAAATAAGTTTAAATCAGTGTAAATGGGTCATTGTGTGAAAAGGTGCGGTTGATAAAATCAACGACAATACTAAAATAGTTGTAACCCTAGATTGTTCTAGAATGTGTTTATGTAAGAAGATAAAAATTGATTTACCTCGCGATTTTCAATGTTAATTTGCGCAAACAACTCTTTAGATTGGGCATTGATTGTGCCTTCTTTGGCTAGTTTTTCAAGTTGCTGACACGTTACGGGTAATTGAACAGCGCCAATGTTAGCCGAGCTGCCTTTAAGCGTGTGAGCATGTAGTTGCAAGTTTGCAGCGTTTTCCATAGTAATGGCCGTACTGATTTTTTGAATTAAATCAGGCGTTGTCTCCAAATAGCTTTGTAAGATGTCTTTTAGGTCATCACCAATGACTTCCTTAAGCATTTCTAAATTACTGACATCAACAGGCGTAGCCATGGCGGTTCCTTATTATTAAATTTATATAAATTTCGTGTTTAAGACGATGAGACCTTTGCACGAGTGAGGTGCGAGAAAAAAATGAGGAAAAATTTGCCAGATTGCGGCGAAAAACGCAGTGAATAGCTGGCTATTCGCAAGGTTTTCAACAAAAATGAGGTAAATTTTAGCCATTTTTTACCGTGCCTTGACTCGTGCAATGGTCTCACGATGGTTGTGTGTGCTGGTTTTTGACTAACCAGTCATAAAATTCTGGCGCGGGCATGGGTCTGCCGAATTTAAAGCCTTGAAAAATATCGCAATGTTTTGATTGCAAAAAACTAACCTGAGCATCCGATTCAATGCCTTCTGCTACGACTTCTAGATTTAAACTTTCGGCCATTGCAATAATGGTTCGAGCAATAGCTTGGCCTTCAGGGTTGCCTAAGTTCATTACAAACGAACGGTCAATTTTGATGGTGTCAATCGGAAAGCTGTGCAAATACGCCAATGATGAATAACCCGTACCAAAATCATCAATTGAGATAGACACTCCCATGGCTTTTAAGCCTTTGAGGATGTTTATATTTTTTTCGGCATCGCTCATGGCCAAGCTTTCGGTAATTTCTAAATCGATGAATTTGGCTGGCAGAGGATTATGATCTAACACACGTTGCACATCTGCCATTAAGTTGGACTGGGTAAATTGTCGACCAGATAAGTTAATGCCAATGCGTAACTGATTAAAGCCTTGTTCATGCCATTTAAGCGTTTGTTTAATCGCAGTGCTTAAGACGAAATGACCAATGTCGACAATTAACCCGGTGCTTTCAGCAATGGGAATAAATGTAACGGGAGAGACAATTCCTAATACGGGATGACGCCAACGTACCAAAGCTTCTGAGCCACAGGCCAATAGGGTTTTAGCGTCGACTTGAGGTTGGTAAAAAACTTCAATTTCACCGTTGTCCAGCGCGCGGCGTAAATCGTTTTCAAGTAATAATAACTCTTTAGCCTCAGCGTTCATCTCGGCGCGGTAAAATTCAAACTGATTTCCACCCTTAGATTTAGCCACTGCACGCGCAATATTAGCGTGATTTATAAGGGTTTCGGCATTGTGTGCGTCGTCGGGATAAACTGAAAGTCCAATGCTGAAACCAATAAATAACTCTTGTTTTTGCACAATAAACGGTGCTTTTAAATCAAATACAATACGATTGATTAAAAGGTTTAATTCATTTATGTCGGCAAGATTTTTGATATGAATAGCAAATTCATCGCTGCCTAAGCGCGCTACAAAGTCCGAATCACGCGTAATGCGTTTTAAGCGTTGAGCCAATGAGATAAGTAAACTGTCGCCTTTATCTTGGCCTAAATTATCATTGATATGCTTAAAACGATCGATATCAAAAATAATGACCGCCGTGAGTTTTTCGGCGAGCTCATCTTGGAGCGCGGTTTGTAAAACTTGACTAAAGGTTGAGCGGTTAGGCAGTTCGGTGAGTGCATCGTGGTGCGATTGAAAATCGATGATGCTTTCAGCACGATGCAAGCGGCTTATGTCCTGCGCAGAGCCAGTTATTTTAAGGACACTGCCATCACTGCTATAGGTTACTTCACCTAAGCATTCTATATGAGCGATATTGCCATCATGGTGCAAAACCCTAAAGCTAATTTGAAGATGCGATTGTCCTTGCGTGGCTTCACCCATTGCTTGATGAATCAGCGGTAAGTCTTTAGGCATAATGTGGGCTAAAAACTGTTCAAGGTTAATGCCAGGTTGATTGGGTACGCCAAATAAATTAAAAGCAGAGCTTGAACCAGAAACTTCATCATTAGGCGCATCCCACTCCCAATAACCCAGTTTAGCGAGTTTTTGGGCGTATGCCAGTTGAGCTTGACTGCTGCGCAGCTGGTCTTCTATTAAAGAAGAGCGAATGGCGTATTTAACACGTTGACCTAACAGCCCCCAGTTGATGGGTTTGGTAACAAAGTCGGTTGCACCGGCGTCAAACGCTTGGTCGATTGAGCCAATGTCGTCAAGTGCCGTCAGCATTAAAATAGGTACGGCACGATTTTGCTCGTAATTACGAATGGCTTGGGTTGCTTTAAAGCCATCCATTACCGGCATCATAACGTCCATAAGCACTAAGTTGGGCTGATGTTGAATATAAAGCGAAAAGCCTTCACTGCCATTAGTGGCTTCGATGATTTGATAGCCAGATTTGCTTAATACCTTTGACAAGGTCATGCGGGTGACCACGTCGTCGTCGACAATTAGGATAAGCGGGGCTTTTTCAGATGAATTTAACATGGCTCTCTGTGGTAAGTACGCAATTTAGGCCTAGTTTATAGGCTTTGGCACAAAAGTTAAACAGATATTTTGCCTAAGACAAAATCATCTGTTGCCTGAATAAGGGCGGCAGCAATTTCGGGTTCCATTGCAGAATGCCCAGCGTGTTCGCAAATGGTCATATTTGCTTTGGGTAAGGTCGCTTTAAGCTCAAAGGCTTGGTTAATAGGACAAACCATATCGTACCGCCCATGAATGATGTAAATAGGTAAGTGTTTAAGGCTTTGAGAGTGTTCTAGAATTTGATTGTCTTCAATAAACGACTGGTGAAAGAAGTAGTGACATTCAATACGCGCCATAGCCAAGGCATGAAACGGGTCGCCAAAATGACTCACAATGCCGCTGTTGGCTTTTAAGGTAGACGTGCGGCCTTCCCAAATGGACCAGGCCTCAGCAGCACGCATGCGAGCAATTTCATCATGTCCCGTCAGCACCTCGTGATAAGCGTTAATAAGTTGGTTGTGTTTTTCGGGTGCGATGGGGGCAATAAAGTCAGGCCAATAGTCGGGGTAAAATCGATTGGCACCGCTTTGATAAAACCAGTCTACATCTTGCTGCCGACACAAAAAAATGCCGCGTAAAATTAAGCCGAGTATTCTTTCTGGGTAGGCTTGTGCATACAAGAGTGACAGTGTTGACCCCCATGAACCGCCAAACAATGCCCATTTGTCTATGCCTAACAAACGACGAATTTTTTCTATGTCTTCAATTAAGTGTGCGGTGGTATTGTTGGTTAAGCTGGCGTGTGGGCGTGATTTGCCACAGCCACGCTGGTCAAACAACACAATACGATAGTGTTGCGGGTTAAAAAACTGCCGATGAATGGGGCTGTAACCACCGCCAGGACCGCCGTGTACAAATAATATAGGAACGCCCAGTGGATTGCCGCACTCTTCTAAATGCAAAATGTGCGTGCTGTCCACCTGCAAGCTGTGTTGTGCATAGGGTTCAATGGGTGGGTAAAGCGGTGATTTGAGCATGGTGTGATTCCTAAACCATAATAGGTGTTTTAGAACGCGTTCAACAAATATCAAAAATACGCCATTCTTAGCCACCTGGCAACTGCAAAGCCAAATTGTTTGGTGACTTTCTTAAATTTTGGCCAAAAAAAACCGGCTATAATGCCGGTTTAACAGGTTGATTGTCTTTTTAAACCTAACCAGGCCTGGTTAAGGTCTGGAAAGCGTTAAAAGAGTGTTTGCCCATTATTTTTTCTAGTTTTTAATCTTTGTTACGTGAAAACTTTTTACGATCGTTTTCAGTCAAATATTTCTTACGAATACGCACGCTTAAAGGCGTGACTTCAACCAATTCATCGTCATCGATAAATTCAAGTGCTTGCTCTAAGGTAAAACGAATTGGCGGTACTAAAGTAAGCGCTTCGTCGGTTCCAGAGGCACGCATGTTGGTTAACTGCTTACCTTTTAACGGGTTAACCGTTAAATCGTTTGAACGTGAGTGCAAACCAACAATCATCCCTTCATACGCGTCTTCACCGTGACCAATGTACAGACGACCACGATCTTGCAAACCAAATAAAGCAAATGCTAACGCTTTACCTGTACCGTTAGAAATTAGCACACCGTTTTGACGGTCGCCTAAGTTACCAGTAAATTTAGGTCCGTAATGCGAGAAGCTTGAGAAAATTAATCCGTTACCTTGAGTAGCGGTCATAAACTCGGTTCTAAAACCAATTAAACCACGTGAAGGAATAATAAAGTCGATGCGCACACGACCGTGACCGTCCATGACCATGTCTTGCATTTCGGCTTTACGCATGCCTAATCTTTCCATAATAGTCCCTTGAGACTCTTCTGGTACGTCAACGGTTAGGTTTTCGTAAGGTTCATGAGTTTGGCCATCTACTTCACGGAAGATTACTTCTGGACGAGAAATGCCCATTTCGTAGCCTTCACGACGCATGTTTTCAATTAATACTGAAAGGTGAAGTTCACCACGACCCGAAACGCGGAACTTGTTGGCGTCTTCTAGTTCTTCAACGCGTAATGCTACGTTGGTTAGAAGTTCTTTGTCCAAACGCTCACGAATTTGACGTGAAGTAAGTAACTTACCTTCTTTGCCCACAAATGGAGAGTCGTTGACTTGGAAGGTCATGCTCACAGTTGGGCGATCTACTACTAATGGCGGCAGTGCTTCAGGGTGATTAAGGTCGCATAAAGTGTCAGAGATATACAAAGGATCTAAGCCAGAAAACGCAATGATATCGCCGGCATGGGCTTCGTCAACATTGTATTTTTCTAGGCCAAGGTAACCAAAGATTTCAGCAATTTTACCACGACGTACTTTACCTTCAGTGTCCACAACGCTAACGGTCATACCAGCTTGCACAGCACCACGTTTAATACGTCCGGTACCAATAACGCCTTTATATGTGTCGTAATCTAATGCAATGCATTGCATCTGGAATGGACCTGTTAAGTCTACGTCAGGTGATGGCACAACATCGACGATCATTTGGAAGATAGGCTCCATAGTCCCTTCACGAACATCACTGTCTAAACCAGAAAAACCATTTAAACCTGATGCGTAAATAACTTGAAAGTCCATCTGTTCGTCAGTAGCGCCTAAACGGTCAAATAGGTCAAAAGTTTGGTCTAGTACCCAGTCAGGACGTGCGCCTGGACGGTCAACTTTGTTAATGACTACGATTGGCTTTAAGCCTTGTTTTAGGGCTTTTTCGGTAACAAAACGGGTTTGTGGCATTGGGCCTTCAACCGAGTCAACCAATAATAATACTGAATCAACCATCGATAGAATACGTTCTACTTCACCACCAAAGTCGGCGTGGCCTGGGGTGTCTACGATATTGATGCGGTAACCGTTCCAGTTAACGGCGGTGTTTTTTGCCAGGATGGTGATACCACGCTCTTTTTCAATATCATTAGAGTCCATCATGCGCTCAGAAGTTTGATTGCGCGTATTTTCAAACGTACCAGACTGTTTTAAAAGTTGGTCAACAAGGGTAGTCTTACCATGGTCAACGTGGGCTATGATAGCAATATTGCGGATATGATCGGTTTTCATCCAGGAGTCTCTAATGATTTAAAAAGGGGCATTATAATGTATCTGCAAACGCTAAATACAAAATTATGATTATTTTCATTAGTTTATTGTGGATGGGGTTTTGCAACAACGCTTTGTTTGCGACAGCCCGTTAAGGTATGGGAGGGATATTGTCTTGTGTTGTCTTAATCTTGTCTTAATCTTGTCTTAAAGTGGGCATAATGTCGCCTTATTTTGGGTTTTGAGCAATAAAACTTTGCAGTACGCCATAGGCCATTGTGCCGAGCAGTAAGCCCGCCAGGGTAAACAGTGCGCCAATTTTACCTTCGCCCAGCATAGCAGGAACCGTTCCTGGGCATGCTGCGGTCATGGCCCAACCAATGCCAAATAAGAATGCGCCAGTCACTAAACCTTTTTGATAGGGCTTTTTGACAAAATCCACTTCACACCCAGTGCTGATGGCATTAATGTGAAATTTTTGAGCAGCGTCACTCCAATAATGGCCACCACCACTGCAGTGCCAATGACTTTCATTAATTGCATGTCAATAAACAAAAACATCTCTGCGTGGTAATCGTACGTGGTGGCACCCGCTCGGCTCATCAAAAACCCAAAAATAATGCCCATAATGGTGGCTAAAATATTGGTGCGATAGGCGTGGGTAAAGGCGATGCTAGAGAGTTTAAAGCTTTGTAACCAGGGTAATTTGTGCATGATGGTTTTCCGATAAATAATGTTTAAACGTAAAACAGTAAGCGCGTGGTAAAAAATGCACTCATAAAAAATACCGCACCGGCCAATAGGCTGGGTGGGTTAAGCATGGCACCACCCACCAGGGCGTGGCCTGTGGTGCAAGCACCGGCAAGGCGCGCACCAAAGCCCAGCATCATTCCACCAAACATAAGCCACAGTGCTTTGGCGGCATCGGTTTGTGGTAATACCGCCTCGTACATGCCCATGTCAAAGCTCAAGCGCCATGGCTCATCTGAACCTAATGCGCTTAGCAACCCACCCAGCGGAATGCCAATTAAAAACCAGAGCTTGGCATTATTAGGTCGGCTGTATTCGCCTTGTCTGTAAAATGGCACGCGCTTGCACAGTAATCCGCAAATATTGCCATAGCCGGTTGAGCAACCCGCGGGCTTGCCCATGAGCCAAAAGTGCAGTACCACAAATAAGCCTATTGCCAAGCCGCCTATCCAGCCCGACCATACGGTGATTTCCATAAGCGTTCCCTTATAAGTTATTTTTATTGTTATTTTTGAATAACGCTGAGTAATTTCTATGCATTTTCACTGTTTTAAAGGTTTGCGTCAAAGCAGTGATTTTATGGATTGGATAAACAAAATTTATTTAAACCCATCGCAATCTGACCAGGCCTGGTCAAAGCTCAATTGTGACAAACTGTTCAAATTTGAAGCTATCAATATGTGGCACAATGTGTTAATTAAAGGGGAAAATATTATGAACAAACATTTAAAATCGTTGGCACATCAAGTGAATGATTACCTTAAAAACGACAACAAAGCCGATGCCAAAAAGGCACTCACGGTGTCGATTGAAAAGCTGCACGATTTGCGGGTGGCCACTCGCAAGTGGTTGGCGGTGATGAATCCCGACGATGAAATGGTGGCGAGTTTTAAAAAAATTATTCAAGCCAGTAATAAAGTGCGCGACATGGACGTGTTTTTATGGGAAATTTTGCCGACGTTTCCAGAATCTTGGCAAGCGGATTTAGTGGCCTTGCAAGCGGGTTTGCAAGACAGTCGAGCCGAATTAAACAGCCAGTTTAAGGTGTTGTTAGAAACCGAGTTGGTGGATGAGTTGGTGCGCGCCAAAAAGCGATTGGTCAAACATGCGCATGCATTTGAATCAGCCCACGGTCGGCATAAAATGCCGTTTAAAGAGATTGAAAAACGTTTAAAAACCGCGGTCAAAGAGCTTAAGTTGCTCGATTTAGAAGATAAACAGTTGCATAAAATTCGTCTGTTAATTAAACGTTTACGCTACCAGTTAGAGCATTTTTACCCCGAAGAGCATAAAGCGCTGGCTTTAACCGAAACCATTCAAGAGAGATTAGGGCTATTTCACGACCAATATCAAGCCATGAACCTACTTGACAAGCATCAAAGCCTATTAACCCCGCACATGTTTGAACAGACGTACGCGTTTTTGCAACACGAGAAACAGCGCACCATTAGTGCGCTGCGCCAGTTTCTAACTAAGTAGACGGCGATGTAAACGTCGTAAGCTGTAAAAAGCTCGGTTTATAAAACCCTACGCCGCAAAATCTTCTGGATCGTACCCTAGATTGGGTGCTAACCAGGTTTCGGCTTTTTCAATGCTCCAACCTTTGCGGTGCGCGTAGTCTTCAACCTGGTCACGACCTAACGAGCCTACACCAAAATAGCGCGCTTCGGGGTGGGCAAAATAACTGCCCGACACTGCTGCGGTCGGTGTCATGGCAAAACTTTCGGTTATCTCTAACCCAATCAGTTTATCGGGTTCCAGCAAGCTCCAAATGGTGCCTTTTTCGCTGTGCTCTGGGCACGCAGGGTAACCCGGTGCGGGGCGAATGCCTTGGTAGCGTTCGTGAATTAAATCGTCGTTACTCAACGCTTCATCGGCGGCGTATCCCCAAGCCTCTTTACGAACAATTTCATGCAAGGTTTCGGCAAACGCCTCGGCAAACCGGTCGGCTAAGGCTTTGAGCATAATAGCGTTGTAGTCGTCGTGATCGGCTTCAAAGCGCGCGACGTGCTCGTCAATGCCAACGCCTGCGGTGACGGCAAATAAGCCAATGTAGTCGGCTACGCCTGAGGCTTTTGAGGCTACGAAGTCGGCCAAACAATTGTTGGCGCCGCCGCGTTTTTTCTCGGCCTGTTGGCGCAGGTGATAAAACACATGAATCACCTCAGAGCGAGTTTCGTCGCTGTAGACTTCAACGTCGTCGCCCACACGGTTGGCCGGGTAAAAACCGAAGACCGCACGCGCGGTGAGCCATTTTTCTTCAATAATTTGTTTCAGCATCGCCTGCGCATCGGCAAAGACTTTACGCGCTTCAACGCCCACTACATGGTCGTTTAAAATGCGCGGATACAAGCCGTGCAACTCCCACGATTGAAAAAATGGCGACCAGTCAAAGCGTTCTACCAAGGTCTCGAGTGGAAAATTATCCAACACTTTACGCCCTAAAAAACTGGGTTTAATGGGGGTGTAATCTAACCAGGCCTGGTCGGTTAGCGCGGGGTTTTCGCGTGCTTTGTTAATGGGAATGCGTTTAACCTCTTTGGCGCGGGCTTTGCGTTCCTCACGCAATAGCTCGTATTCTTTGCGAATATTGGCGGCAAAATCGGCTTTTAAATCGTGCGAAATTAAGCTTTGTGCCACGCCCACCGCGCGTGATGCGTCTTTTACATACACCACAGGGTGGTCGTATTGTGGTTCAATTTTAACGGCGGTGTGCGCTTTAGAGGTGGTCGCGCCACCAATCAACAGCGGTAAGTTCATGCCGCGCTCTTTCATTAATTTGGCGACGTTGACCATTTCTTCAAGCGACGGAGTAATTAAGCCAGACAGCCCAATCACGTTGGCGCCCACGGCAATAGCGGTATCCAATATTTTTTCGGCCGGAACCATCACGCCCAGGTCAATCACCTCAAAGTTATTGCATTGCAATACCACGCCCACAATGTTTTTACCAATGTCGTGCACGTCGCCTTTTACGGTGGCCATAACAATTTTGCCTTGCACGCGATCAGCGGATTTTTCGGCGGCTAAAAATGGGTCAAGGTAGGCCACCGCGCGCTTCATTACCCGGGCTGATTTAACCACCTGCGGTAAAAACATTTTGCCTGCACCAAACAGATCGCCCACCACGTTCATGCCGTCCATTAAGGGCCCTTCAATCACGTTGATGGGCGCGCCTAACAGCACGCGGGCTTCTTCGGTGTCTTGTTCAATAAAGTCGGTAATGCCTTTTACCAACGAGTGTTCTAGGCGCTTTTGCACGCTGGTTTCACGCCAGCTTAGGTCGGACTCTTTACTGGCGGTGCTGCCGTCGCCTCTAAACGTTTCGGCGACGGCAAGCAAGCGTTCGCCGGCGTCTGGGTCGGTGTTAAAAATAACGTCTTCAATCGCTTTACGCAGGCCAGCGGGTAGGTCGTCGTAAATCGCCATTTGCCCGGCGTTTACAATCCCCATGTCCATGCCTTCTTTAATGGCGTAGTACAAAAACACCGAGTGAATCGCTTCACGCACGGGGTTATTGCCCCTAAACGAGAACGACACGTTCGACACGCCGCCCGAAATTTTAGCGTGCGGTAAATTGGCTTTAATCCAAGTGATGGCGTTAATAAAATCTAAGCCGTAGTTGTTGTGCTCTTCGATGCCGGTGGCGACGGCAAAAATATTGGGGTCAAAATAATGTCTTGTGGCAAAAAGCCGACTTTTTCGGTGAGTATTTTATAAGAGCGACTGCAAATTTCGATTTTGCGCGCCAAGGTATCGGCCTGACCCACTTCGTCAAACGCCATGACAATGGCGGCTGCACCGTATTTTTTAACCAATTGCGCGTTTTTAATAAACGCCTCTTCGCCCTCTTTCATTGAGATTGAGTTGACGATGCCTTTACCCTGAATGCATTTTAAGCCGGCTTCAATCACCTCCCATTTAGAGGAGTCAATCATAATCGGCACGCGAGAGGCTTCGGGTTCGGAGGCCAATAGATTTAAAAAGCGCGGCATGCACACTAAGGCGTCTAACATGCCTTCGTCCATGTTGACGTCGATAATTTGCGCGCCTTCTTCAACCTGTTTAACGGCAATGTCAATGGCCTCGTCAAAGTTGTCTTCGATAATTAAACGTTTAAATTTGGCCGAGCCGGTGACGTTATTGCGCTCACCTACGTTTACAAACAAGGTGCTTTGGTCAATGTTAAGCGGCTCTAACCCCGACAAGCGACAAGCGGGTGCAATGGTCGGCAATGCGCGTGCTGGATGGGATTGCGCTGCGCTGGCCATGGCGGCGACGTGCGCGGGTGTGGTGCCACAACAGCCACCAATAATGTTAATCCAGCCACGGCGCGCCCAGATGGCAATTTCGTCGGCCATCTGTTCGGGGGTTTCGTCGTATTCGCCAAACTCGTTGGGCAGCCCCGCGTTGGGGTGAATAGAGACATAGGTTTCGCACACCCTGCTAAGTTCTTCAACGTACGGGCGTAACTCTTGTGGCCCTAAGGCGCAGTTTAACCCGACCGACAGCGGTTGGGCGTGGGCGATGGCGTTGTAAAAGGCCTCGGTGGTTTGACCCGATAAGGTACGTCCCGACGCGTCGGTAATGGTACCGGACAGCATAATAGGCACGTCATAGCCCACTTCGTCTTGCACCTCTTTGACCGCAAAAATCGCCGCTTTGGCGTTGAGCGTGTCAAACACGGTTTCAATTAAAATGGTGTCCACGCCGCCTTCCAGCAACGCGTGGGTGGCGTGTTTGTACGCCAGCACCAGTTCGTCAAACGAGGTGTTGCGATAGCCCGGGTCGTTTACGTCCGGCGAGATGGACGCGGTGCGATTTGTCGGGCCAAGCACCCCGGCCACAAAGCGTGGTTTGCCGTCTTCGGATTGCGCTATGTCACAAGCCTGGCGTGCAACACGAGCGGCGGCCAGGTTAATGTCGCGCACCTGGTCTTGCATGTCGTAATCGGCCTGAGCAATGGTGGTGGCGTTAAACGAGTTGGTTTCTAAAATATCCGCACCGTGGCGTAAGAATCCAAGGTGAATGTTTAAAATGGCCTCGGGTTTGGTGAGTACCAAAATGTCGTTATTGCCTTTAATGTCCATGTGGTAGTCGGCAAATAAGTCGCCTCTAAAATCGGTCTCGGTCAAGTTTAGGTCTTGAATCATGGTGCCCATGGCACCGTCTAGCACCACCACGCGTTGTGCCAGTAACGATTTTAAAAGTTGAAGACGTTCGGTGCGACTGCTCATTGAAGTTTCCATCGTTGCAAAATTTAAGAGGAAGTATTTTACCCGATTTGACCGCCGTTCGCAGCCCTATTGCGGGGGAATGGTGGATAAATTCGATGCGACTAAACCCCTGTTTTATCACGTATTTGGATGTTAAAAGTTAGGGTTTTGCTATATACTGCACGCCATTTTTTATGGGTTTAATGGGCTTGAGTACGTCTTGATGAGCAAAAATAATAGAAATAACCGTGCCAAGTCACGGCGCGGTTTAAGCTTGGTGATTTTAAGTCTGTTGGGTGTGTTGAGTGCTACCGCGCAAGCGGGATCGTTTGAATTTGGTTCGGGCAATATGCAGTTGCAAGGTGGGTTTTTAGGGTTAGACACCGAAATTTCGGGGCCAATCACCACCTACACCATTCGCGATAATCATAATCAGATTTTAGAGTCTAACTGGTTTTACAGCTACTACTTAACCCAATATTCTGGTCAATCGCTGCAAGCGGTAGGCACTGAAGTGACGGCTTCAGCGGGCGGGTTAATTGAAACCCCGTTAACCGATTACGATGTGGTGAGTGTCGATGCGCAAGCTGGCTTTGGCTACGACTTTTACTCGCTGGGCGAACACGAATATTTAGGCATTGGCGTGGTGTTGGGTATTGCCACGCCGTACATTGAAAATTCGGGCAGCGACAGCGGTTCGAGCGGCGGATCAAGTTCTAGCGCCTCTTCAACGCCCGTACCCGTGCCGATTGGTACCACGGAAACCGTTGATTTTTTAGAGTCTACTACCGAGTTTATGGGCTATAACCTGGGGCTTAAGTTGGCCGGTAGCAAAGCGTTAGGGCCGTATGCGTCGGTGTACGCTGATGTGAGTTACGCTTGGCAAACCATGCAGGTAACCAATAAAACCTTAAACTTTAAAACCACCACCGACGGTTATTATATGAACACCAATGTTGGGGTGCGATATACGCCCATTAAAACCAAAGTGGATGCGGGCATTATGACCCTTGATCCATCGCTGTATTTTACCTTTGGGGTAAATCAGTCTGAGCTGGTTTTAAAGGACTTAAACATCGACATCAGCGGGGTTAGCTTTGCGGTCGATTCGGCCAATTTACGCTCCAGCACCACGTCATTGTATTTGGGTGTTGGGTATTCGTTTTAACAGACGCAATAAATCGTATAAACCGCAATAAAGATAGAGATTGACCATGCTTTGCCAAGTGTTTCCCGAACTGTACGACCAGCAATTAAGCGATAAAGTAGCACGATTAAACGCGCTTATTCCGGCGCTGCCACCGCATACCGACGTGTTTGCCTCGGCCAAAAGTCATTATCGCGCGCGCGCCGAATTTAGCATTTGGCACCAAGGGCCGCAAAGCGATTACATTATGTTTGACACCGACACCAAGCAAAAGGTCATTATTCAGCGCTGCCCGATGGTGAGCGAGTCGATTAGCGATTTAATGCCCAAGCTGATGCAGCTAATTATGCAAAACGAGTTGCTGCGCACACGGCTGTTTGAGATTGATTTTTTATCGACCTTAAGCGGACAAATGTTGGTCACGCTTATTTATCGCAAGCCCATTGAAGATGACCAGGCCTGGTTAAATGCCGCGCAAGTCTTAAAACAACAACTGCCCATTACTCACATTATTGGACGGGGGCGCAAACAAAAATTGTTGCTGGACGCCGATTACGTGGTCGAAACCTTGCAGGTCGATGGCCACGATTTTATTTATCAGCAAATTGAAAACAGCTTTACCCAACCTAACGCCCAAGTGGCGCAAAGCATGTTGCATTGGGCGCGTAAAATGTCGCAACAAACCACCGGCGATTTACTGGAGCTGTATTGCGGCAACGGCCATTTTTCGATTGCCTTGGCCGAACATTATCCGCGCGTGCTGGCCACTGAAATCTCTCGCAGTTCCGTGACCTCGGCGCAGTTTAATTTGGCCGCCAATGGGGTCAGCAACGTGACCGTGCTTAAAATGGCCGCCGAAGACGTGTCGAGTGCGTTGGCTGGGCAGACGTTTAAGCGCATGGGCGATGTGTCGTTAGACGATTACGATTTTAAAACCATTTTGGTCGATCCGCCGCGCTCAGGCCTGGATGATTTAACCCGTCAAATGGTGACTCAGTTTGAGTTTATTTTGTATATTTCGTGTAATTCAGACACCTTGGCGTTTGATTTGCAGCACATTTTACTTACGCACGACGTGGTGGCCAGCGCGTTGTTTGATCAGTTTCCGTACAGTCATCACATTGAGTCGGGCGTGTTTTTAAAACGTAAAAAAGCAGTTGAGGATAACACATGATTTTGGCTTGGATGGGCGCATTGGTGATTGGCATTACCCTGGGGTTACTGGGTTCGGGTGGCTCGATTTTGACCGTGCCGGTGCTTACCTATCTGGTGGGGCAAGAGATTAAAGTCGCCATTGCCGGTTCGTTAATGATTGTGGGAATTATCAGTCTGTTTTCGGTGATTCCGTACGCCCGACAAGGCCTGGTAAAGTGGCGCACGGTGGTGGTATTTGGTGTGCCTGGCATGGTGGGCGCTATGGCTGGAGCCTGGGGCGCGCACTTTGTGAGCGACGCGGCGCAAATGTTGGTGTTTGCCAGTTTGCTCATTATCGCCTCGTATTTAATGTTTAAACCTGTGGCGTTGCCCGAGGGTGCTGCGGTGCCCAAAGAGCGTGCTGTGGCTAACATTGCCCTGGATGGTTTGGTGGTGGGCGCGGTGACCGGTCTGGTGGGTGTGGGCGGCGGGTTTTTGATTATTCCGGCGTTGGTGTTGCTGGGCGGTTTGTCGATGCGCTTGGCGGTTGGCACCAGTTTGATGATTATTGCGATTAAATCGTTTGCCGGGTTTGTGGGTTATATTCCGGTGTTAGAGGCGCTTAATTTGCAGGTCGATTGGCACATTATTGGTATTTTTTCGGTCATTGGGATTGTGGGCGGCTGGTTGGGGCATAAAATCAGCAGTCGCATTAACCAAAACACCTTAAAGCAAGGCTTTGCGGTGTTTCTGGTGTTAATGGGCGCGTTTATTTTGTACGAGCATGTGCCCACATTGTTTTAAGCGTTAGTGACATGCTTAAATTACATCGCACAGCTAAACGCGGTGGGCTGGCCATCTTTTAGGCCGTCTTGCACAATTAAAAACTCAATGTGTTGGGCGGCTTGCGCTAAAAATTGAATCCCTTCTGGCTTGCCTGCACCTTCGGGCAGCTCGCATAAATGGCGCAGGGTATTGGCTTTGCGGTCGGTGCCTGGTAAGCCGTTTTCACCGCTCCAGTGGTACACTTGGTAAGGCAACGGTTGGTCGCCCGTGGCGCCGGCCAACACCAAATAGCCATTGGGCGTTTCACTCAATCCGCGTATGCCACGGCCTTGCAGTTCTAAATACAGCGGCGTGACCTCTTTCACTTTAAACGACTTTTTGGCCAAGGTAACGCGCAATAAGGGCACAAGGTTGCCGCGAAGTAAGGGGCCGCGTAAGCCTAAAATAAGCTCACCTTGTGGGCTAACGGCTAAGCCTTCAATGTCCACGCCGTTTTCTTTGCTGGGCAAGCCGCTAAACGGTTTTAAAATGGGGTCGTCTTTAACAATGTCGGCCAACGACAGCGTTTGTATCTCTTTGGGGTTAAAGTCGTTGTCCAATTCAATTCTAAACAACTGCTGGCGCGAGGTTTCAAGCTCAATGGGTTGTAGGCGTTTTAGGTTGTCTTTTTGGTTTAAATCGTCTTTGAGTTTTTTGCGTTTTAAACCGTATGAACCCGTGGCGTACAAATAGGGTGCTTGCCACGCTAGGCCTTCTAAATCCAGTTCGTCCACCGAGTCGCTTAAGGGTACCACTTTGTACGCGTGCCACACGCCGTTGCGTTTACGGTACAACTCTATCGAAGAGCCCTCGTCGGTGGCTAGGGCGATAAAATCGCCGCTTACCACTACGCCGCTGATGTTTAATGGGTCAATTTTAAGGTGTTTGTCAAATGACCAGGCCTGGTGAGTTGGGTTTTTTGAGTCGCTTAAAGGTTTTGCTACGTCAGCCAACAGGGTAGTCGAATGGCTTAACAGCAAGCTCATGACCAGGCCTGGTAAGATTAAAAAACGAGAAGAGTGGCGCATGTTAAATCCTTTGTGTGCATTGGGGGTGGCGAATCAAGGCTTTATTGTAGTGGATTGTGTAAAATAAACGTTCTTAAAAATTCACTCCCCCGAATTTACACCCCAGCTAATTTGAGATTTTATTACTCCATGACTCAGCCTATTAACGCTATTTCCAACGATATTTCCCACGATATTGCCGCCGATATTCTGGCCTCTCAAACCGCATTAGAGCCGTTAACTCAAAAACAGCGTAAAGCCGATTGGATTAAACCGCCCAAATCTATTATGCAAATGGTGGGGCGGGCGATGGCGCAATACAAAATGTTACGCGACGGCGACCGTGTGTTGTTGGGATTGTCGGGCGGTAAAGATTCTATGGCGCTGTTGGTGGTGTTAAAGCATTTGCAACGGCATGCGCCGGTTAAATTTGAGTTGGCGGCGTGCACCATTGACCCCGAAATTCCGGGGTTTGATCCCTCGCCGCTTAAAGCGTGGTGCGCCCAAATGGACGTGGCGTATTTTTATGAAACCGAGGACATGGTGGGCTTGGCCAACGAGCGCATGAAAGGCAATTCGTTTTGCAGTTTTTGTGCGCGGCAAAAACGCGGCATTTTATACACCGTCTGCCGCCGCGAAGGCTACAACGTTTTGGCGTTGGCGCAACATTTAGACGACTTGGCCGAAAGTTTTATTATGTCGGCGTTTAACGCCGGCCAACTGCGCACCATGAAAGCGCACTATTTAAACGACGATGGCGATGTGCGCATTATTAGACCCTTGGTGCGAGTGCGCGAAAATCAAACGCGCGAATTTGCCAAGGCCGCCCAGTTACCCGTCATTGAAGACAACTGCCCAGCGTGCTACGCCAAACCGCAAGCTCGGGCTCAAACCAAGGCGTTGTTGCTGGCGCAAGAAAAAATGAATCCGCATCTGTTTGCCAATTTGTGGCACGCCATGCAACCGTTAATTGGCGACGACAATCATGCAGGCCTGGCGAAGTTAAACCCCGCAGTCCAAAACGATGAGGTGGCGTTGTGAGTCAGTCGCATAAAACGGTTAATGCCAAACCGCTATTGGGCGCACTTTTAAAAGGCTTGGTGGTGGGGTTTAGTTGGCTGCCTTTGTCGGTTAATCAGGGTTTGGGGGCGTTTATTGGCCGTATGTTGTGGTGGTTGCCTAACAGCAATCGACGTATTACCCAGCAAAACATTGCCCACGTTTACCCTCATAAAACATCCGAGCAACAGCGCGCATTGGTAAAAGCCAGTTTAATCGAGCTGGGTAAAACCATTACCGAACTGGGCCCCGTTTGGCGTTGGTCGCAACCCAAATTATTGGCCAGTGTAACGGCCGTAAAAGGTCAAAATTTTATTGACGAGGCGTTAGCGGCGCAAAAAGGCATTTTGTTTTTAGGGCCGCACATGGGGTGTTGGGAACTAACCGGCGCGTATATTTCGATGCATTATCCGGCCACAACCTTGTATCAACCGCCCAATGTGCCGTCGGTTGAAGCGTTTATGGTGCAAGCCCGCAGTCGGTTTGGCGCGCAACTGGTACCCACCGACCTGCGCGGGGTGCGTAATTTAATTCAGGCGCTTAAAGCGGGTCGCGTCAGCGCTATTTTGCCCGACCAAGATCCCGGCGACAGCGGTGGCGTGTACGCGCCTTTTTTTGGCCAACCCGCACGCACCATGACGTTGGTCAGCAAGCTCATTCAAAAAAGTGACTGTGTGGTGCTGTTTGCGTTTACTGAGCGTCTGCCCAACGCACAAGGTTATGTCTTGCACTTTTTACCTGCCGATGCTCGCATTGCCAGTCGCGATGAACTCGAGGCGGCAACGGCGTTAAACCTTGGGGTAGAAGCGGTGATAAGCCAGGCGCCCGAGCAGTATTTATGGTCGTACAAACGCTTTAGAAAACCGCCAGCCGGCGTGGTAGATATTTACAAGCGATAATTACAAGCAAGAATCTGAATGCAGATTTTAAAGGCTTTTTTTGCCTACATACCAAGCGTAACGGTGGCGGTTGGCGGTGTTTTTAGGGCTAGTTTCAGGCGTATTTTCATGCGTTAACCAACCTTCGCCGTACACTAGGGTTTTAAGCTTTGACCAGGCCTGGTTAAACTCGCCACTGCCAATGTAATACTCAAGTTTACTGGGTGCATTGTCTTGCACGGGCGCTAAAAAGGTTTGGTAATACAAAAGACCATTGGGTTTAAGCGCGTCTTGCAACGCACTCAACAAGCTGCGGTCTAAGTAGCGGCTGACCACAATCACATCAAATTGTTGGTAGGGTAAAAGCATCTGCTCAAGATCGGTTATAAGCGGCACAATGGGTGCATGATGCGCCTGCGCCCAATGGTTAAGCGCGCTTAACGCGTTGTCTGAGATATCCCACGCATGGGTTTTTAAGCCGCATTGCGCCAAAAATCGCGCATTGCCACCCAAGCCACACGCCAGCTCTAAGGCTTGACCTTTAAAGGGCAGTAAATTGCTGTGCTGTTTTAACACAAAGCACGGATTAACAGTGTCGCTTAGTTGGGCGTCGGCGTAGTGTTTGTCCCATTTTTGCGCGGTGGTGTGACTGGTGTGGCTCATATTTAGGTTACCAAGTGGGTTATTTACGCCAAAATGCGGCGGTAAAGAGCACTAAAAGGGTAAAGATTTCTAAGCGTCCCAGCAGCATGGCAAAGGTAAGCACCCATTTAACCGGGTCGCTCATGCTCGAAAAGTTGGCCGCCACCTCTCCCATGCCAGGGCCTAGGTTGTTTATCATGGCGGCAATGGCTGAAAATGCCGTGATTTGATCAACCCCTAACGCCATAATGGTGAGCATTAATATTACAAAGGTAAACACATACACTGATAAAAACCCCCAAACGGCGGTCATAATTTTTTCAGGGATAGGTTTGCCGCCCAGCTTAACCGGGCGAATGGCATTGGGATGCAATAGGCCTTGTATTTCGCGTAAGCCTTGTTTAATTAACAGGACAAAGCGAATCATTTTAATACCGCCTGCGGTCGAGCCCGCGCTGCCGCCCACAAAACTCATAATAATGAGCATGATGGGCACAAACGCTGGCCAAGCACTAAAGTTGGCATTGGCAAAACCGGTGGTGGTGGCAATAGAAACGGTTTGAAATACGCCATAGCGCAACGCATCTTCAAAATTGGGGTAAACGTTTTGAAAGTACAAATAGCCGGTAGTGATGATAATGCCAGCCAGCAGAAAGGCGCTGTAGGCTTTAAATTCGGCGTCGCTTAGATAGGTTTTACTGTTAAGGTTGCGAAACGCACTAAAATGCAATGCAAAGTTTATGCCCGACAAAAACATAAAAAACACGGCAACCGCTTCAATTTGAATGCTGTCAAAATAACCAATGCTGGCGTCATGGGTTGAAAATCCACCAATGGCCACGGTCGAAAAACTGTGGCCAATTGCGTCAAACCAATTCATGCCAGCAAACCAATAGGCTACGGCACACGCCACGGTTAAGCCTAGGTAAATAAACCATAACGCCTTGGCGGTTTCGGAAATGCGCGGGGCAATTTTATTGTCTTTAAGAGGGCCGGGCATTTCGGCGCGATACAACTGCATGCCCCCGATGCCCAACATGGGCAAAATGGCCACAGCCAATACAATAATCCCCATGCCGCCCATCCATTGTAACTGCTGGCGATACCATAAAATGGCGTGCGGCAAGTTGTCTAAGCCCGTGAGTACGGTAGCACCGGTGGTGGTTAAGCCCGAAAACGATTCAAAAATAGAGTCGGTTAAACTTAAGGGCACTTCGTGTTCAATGTAAAACGGCAAAGCACCCACAAATCCCAGTACGGTCCAAAACATCACCACTACTAGAAACCCATCTCTAATTTTTAACTCTTGGCGATGGTGGCGCGTGGGCAGCCAGAGCGCCAAGCCCACAATCAATAAACCAATCATCACCGTAATAAACGCCAGTGTCGCACCATCTTTGTAAATGAGCGATACCACAATGGGCGGCAAAAGCGACAAGCTAAACAGCATGAGCAATAAGCCTAAAATTTTAATGATGATTTTGGAATGCATAAACGTGTCCGTTTTAAAAACTGCTAAAAACTGCTAAAAATTCTTAAAAATCTTTTAAGGTGAATTGACCAGGCCTGGTCAATTTGCATGAGCCTTATTTTAACCTTAACCTAACCGTTAACCCAGCCAACCGCGTTTGATGTCGGGTGAGAACAGTTTAGAAATTTCTTGACTGCTGTTAGGGTCGGTTAAAAATAAAATAACGTGATCTTCTGCTGCAACTTCTATATCACGGTGCGCCATAATGACCTTGTCATCGCGCACGATGCACCCAATAGTAATGTCTTTGGGCCAAGGGATGTCGCCAATTTTTTTGCCAATGATGTCCGATGTGTTTTCACTGCCGTGCGCAACCACTTCCATGGCTTCTGCCGTACCACGGCGTAAGGTGGCCGCTTTGATGGTGTCACCATGACGCATGTAGTGTAAAAGATTGCTGGTGGTAATGCTGTCGGCCGAAATGGCCACATCAATGCTGTTCAGTTGAATCAGCTCAACATACGATTGGTTGTTGACCAACGCAATCACGCGGCGTACGCCCAGTTTTTTGGCCAGCATGCCTGAGATAATGTTGGCCTCGTCGCTGTTGGTGACCGCCACATATAAATCGATTTCATCAATATTTTCTTCTAACAAGAGCTCTTTGTCAGACACGTCACCATGAATGATAATGGTATGGTCTAAGGTTTCGGCAATGGAACGGGCGCGTTGTATGTTGCGGTCAATGAGCTTTACTTGATGATGGTTTTCAAGCGCTTGCGCCAAACTAAAGCCAATGTTGCCGCCTCCGCCAATTAATATGTTGCGCGAGGGGCGTTCTTTGTTTTTACGCAGCTCGTTTACAATGGCCGGTACGTGTTTGGTTTCGGCTAAAAAGAACACCTCATCACCGGCCTGAATCACCACATCGCCCGTGGGCATCATGATTTCATTTTTACGGTAAATGGCCACAATGCGGGTCTTTACGTGCTCGGGTAAATGGGTTTTTAAACTGCGAATGGGTTGGTTTACCAGCAGTCCATCGGCGTAAGCACGCATGGCCACTAGACGTACTTTGCCACCGGCAAAGTCAATTACCTGCAACGAACCTGGGTAGCTTATGAGCTGCAAAATGTAGTCGGTTACTAAATTTTCTGGGCTAATTAACACGTCAATGGGAATGGCTTCGGGATTGGTATTGCGGTCAAATAGCTCAGGGTGATCTAAATAAGAGCGACTGCGCACGCGGGCAATTTTGGTGGGTGTTTTGAACATAATATGCGCTAAATGACAGGCCACAATATTGGTTTCATCATTTTGCGTGGCGGCAATGAGCATGTCGGCGTCTTCGATGCCGGCGCGCACTAAAATGTCGGGGTGCGAAGCGTGTCCACTGACGGTGCGAATGTCTAAACGGTCTTGCAGGCGTTGTAGGTGCAAGCTGTCTAGATCAACTACCGTAACGTCATTGTTTTCGTTGGCTAACAGTTCAGCCAATGAAGAGCCTACTTGGCCCGCGCCTAAAATAACAATATTCATACTGTGCTCATTTTATTTTCAAAGGGCTCAAAAAAAATTAAATAGGGTTTTTGGGATCAATCCCCAACGCTTTAAGTTTACGGTATAAGTTGGTACGGTCAATGCCCGAACGTTTGGCGGTTTCGGATACATTTCCGGCAGTTTCTCTAAGCAATTGGCTTAAATAAGCCGCTTCTAAGCGGTCTTTGGCTTCTTTTAAGTTCACCGAGGTGTCTAAGGCGGCCATCTGCTGCGAGCTGTGCTCTACTTGAGTTAAAGCCGCTTTAATTTCATCGTCGATGACTTCGTTGTGCCCTAAAATTAATAAACGCTGAATAAGGTTTTGCAGTTCTTTAAGGTTGCCAGGCCAAGCGTATTGGCGCAATAGATTTTGTGCGCCCACCGTAAACTGTCGATATTCTAAGCCTTCGCGAGTCACAAATTCGTTGACAAAATAGTCAATTAAATCGGGAATGTCTTCGGTGTGCTGACGCAGTGCGGGAATGTGAATAGGCATGACCTTAAAGCGTTGCAATAAATCTTCTTTAAAGCGGCTGGGGATGCTCAAATCAACATCGGTGGGCATGGCCAAAACATCTAAGCTTTTACGGCTTATACCAATAATTCGTAAATTAAGTACCGTAGGCTCGGGGTGGCTAGGTAAGCGAGCCGTTTGAGTGGTAATGATTTCCATGAGCCATTTTTGCGCAGGTCGTGACAATTTTTCAACATTGGCAATGGCCAAGGTGCCATTGTGCGCCTCACGTAATTGGGTTTCTAGCGAAGTACGTCCGGCATTATGCACAGCAAGTTCACTGTCTTTTTCTGGCTCAATAAGGCTGTTGAGCTCTTGGGCGTTTAATGAAATAAAGGCATGTGCGTGGCGCTCGCTGGTTTTGTGCAAAGCATGGGCAAAATGATGTTTGCCCGTGCCAGGGTCGCCGCTGACAAATACCGGCATGCTAAATTTGGCTAGACGTTCAATGGTGTCACGCAACTCTTGCATGAGTTTGCTTTTTCCAATGGGTAAAAACTGATCGGGCAATTTTTGTTTAAGCAGGCGATTTTCTTGGTTAAGACGATGATGCTCTAGGGCGCGCTCGGCGGTTACAATTAATTTGGCCATTGAAAGGGGCTTTTCTAAAAAGTCGTAGGCACCCAGTTTAGTGGCTTCAATGGCGGTTTCAATGGTGCCGTGTCCTGACATCATAATGACGTTAGTGTGTTCAAGCAGTTCATCTTTGCGAAGTTCTTTTAATAAAGATATGCCATCAATATCGGGCATCCACACATCTAAAAACACTACGTCAGGCAGTTGTTTACGCCATGCCGTGCGAGCTTGCGCACCGTTGGCGGCTGTTTCGACTTGGTAACCTTCTTCAATAAAAATTTCTTTCATTAAATTGCGAATGTCTTTTTCATCGTCCACGATGAGGAGTTTGCCTGGTTTCATGGTGTCTCGTTTAGAAAAATAGGTAATTCAATTATAAAGCAGGTGCCGTTGTTTGGCGCAGAATTTAATGAAACTGTGCCGCCGTGTTCTTCGACAATTTTGCGCACAATGGCTAGGCCAAGCCCGCTGCCTTTAGGTTTGTTGGTGGCGTAAGGTTCAAAAATCCAGTTTTGTGCCTCTTCTGGTATGCCCGGTCCATTATCGCACACGGTAATGGTGAGCGTTTTAAGTTCGGTTGAACAGCTCGTGGTAATGAGTACTTGGGGCAAAATGGTGTTTTCGGTGGCTTCGAGCGCGTTTTTAATTAAGTTATGAAACAGTTGACGTAGCCGCACTGTATCGGCGGTGATGTAGGTGCATTTTTTGTCGAGTTTTTTCTTAACACGCCATTTTTCAGCGGGGTCTTGGTACATCTCTACAATGTCGGTAATGAGTCGATTGATGTTAAGCAGTTGCAAATCAATGTTGGGGGTGTTGGCGTAATCGCTAAACGCTTGCACCAATGTTTGCATGCTGGTGACTTGATCGGTAATGGTTTGAGTCATGCGCTCTAACAAGGCCTGCTCAGGGGCTTGCAGTTTGTCGTGCAGTTTAAAGTTTAAGCGTTCGGCCGACAGTTGTATGGGGGTTAACGGGTTTTTAATTTCGTGCGCTAAACGCCGCGCCACATCGCTCCACGCCACGTTAAGTTGGGCTTGTACAAGTTCTGTAATGTCGTCAATAACAATGACGTAGCCGCCAATGTCTTTGTCAATGCTGGGTAAGGTTGAACCGTGCAATAAGAGAATTTTTTGACTTTTTTTGCAGCTTAAGCGGTGTTGTAAGCTCCAGGGTTTGGTGCCCTGGTTAAACAGTGGTGCCACGGCATCGTACAGCGCAATTAAATGTGCGCTGTCAGGGTGGGTCATAACCTCTTCAATGTGCTTGCCCGAGTGTTGATTTAAATTGGTGTTTAAAATATCGGCCGCCGCGTCGTTGGTGGTGCGAATGCGTTTGTTCATGTCCAGGGTTAACACGCCGCTGGAGAGGTTTTGAATGATGGCTTGCAAATACAGTTTTTGCGCTTCGGTTTGTTGATGACCAATTTTAATGTCATTACGCGCCTGTGCAATGCGTTGCGTCATGTCGTTAAACGATTGAATTAAATCGCCAAACTCGTCGTTTTTACCAATGGCCATTTTAAGACTGTAATCGCCCTTAGAAATAGCTTTGGTGCCGATGGCCAAGGTGCGAATGGGGCGGGTAAAGTTTTGAATGAGCTGAATAGTAAACAGCACGGCAGTGACCAATGTGAGCAATAACACCATGCTTAATATCAGGGTAAAGCTGGCGGTTAACGGGCCCTTTAAGTACGACAGTTCTTTGTATTGACCTGACGCCATGGCCACCGACTCGGCTAATTGGGTGAAGTTAGCCGGAATAGGAAAAATAACTTGTAAGACGTAATGGCTGTTTAAATCTAAATCGGTAAAGGGAATCACAATACGAATAAACTCTTCGGCTTGAAACGTACCCGGACGGCTTTCGATAGCCGCGTAACTCTTTTTTGACGTACTTGCTGAAACAGATGGTCGCCGGGGGTTTGCGGCAAAATGGTGCTGCCATCGCGACTGCTAAAGGCAATCAGTTGTTGGTTAACATGGTAGAGCGCAACTTCTTGAGCATTTAAGCTGGCGCGTAACGCACTTACGCCAATAATGGGAGATGACGCTAATAAAAAACGGTTGTCGGTACTGGCTGAAAGCGTTAGGTTTAGGCTGTCGCGGGTTTTGTTGTCAAGGGCAGCACGAGCTAAAGCCGAGGCGTTTTCAAGGGCGGTTTCGGTTTTAACATCAAACCATTGGTTAATGCCTTGCTGAATAAAAATAAGTGAAAACACAAAGATAATGGTGGTGGGAATGCCCAATAAAAAGGTTAATACCAGGGTTAAGCGTAGGGTGATTTTAATGCCCGGAGTGCGTTTTTTGTATTGTACGCGCAGGTTGTAAAATGCGCGCACCAGCACAATCAGCAGTACGGCGACACCACCAAAAGTAAAGAACAGTAGAGCCGAATAGGTTTCAGCAAAACTCGAGGCGTTTTGCAAAATTTGGCTCATCACCACCAGCGCAATCAAAAGCGCGCCAGAAAGTAATACGAGCCAGCCATATTGTCGCATGGTTTGCCAAATTTTTGCGCTCATAGGGCGTCCATTCTTTAGGGGCTTATGGCGTTGGCTGGGGCGATAGTCACACTGCGCCAACCACTGCTCATTTGCCAATCGGGGTTAAACAAGGTGTTTAAAATGAGGGGTGCGGGCAGTTGCCAACGATTCAGTGAAATTTGCATTTTAACGGTGTGCGTTTGTTCTACATTGAGCCGGGATAAGCTCACAAGAGTAAAGTCTTGCAAGGTGCCTAAAGCCTCTAAGGCATTTTGTAGGGTAATAAAACTTTGCACGTTTTGATTGCGCTTATTGGTTAAAACATAGCGGCGATTAAAGCCGGTGGTGTGCAGCGTGGTTTCGTAGCGCACCGTTTTGACGTGCCGCTCGTAAGTCCAATTAGCAATGGCGGTGTGTTCGGTTAACTGAATTTCGGTGCGAAACGTTAATGGAATTTCGTGGTGAACAGCTTCGATTAACGCATCAGACAAAGTCACCTTTGTTTGTGAGTCAAGGCGCACTTGTTGGTCAGCAATTTTAATGTCCATCGCAATCGTAGAGATGTTATTACCTGCCCAGGCCTGGTTAACTTTAAACAGAGTTAACCAGGCCAGTAAAACAAGGGTAATGCCCATGACGCTGAACGTTGCGCTGTGCACTCTGTGACGCACTCTGTTACGCGCCCATGCTTTTGTGCAGTAAGCAGTAAAAAAAGCCATCCATGCCGTGTTCGCCCGGTAATATTTGTTGACCAGGTTGGGTTTTTAACCCCCATTCACACGCTTCTTTTGGGTTGTGCGCATTAAAACTTTGCAACACATCACCTTCTGTGGCACTGGGTTCTTGGGCTAAAAAATGTTGCATTTGCAGGGTGTTTTCGGCCGGTAAAATAGAGCAGGTGGCGTACAAAAGCTGTCCGCCCGGTTTTAATAATGGCCACAAGGCGTGCAAAATATCGGCTTGTAGGCTGACCAACGCGTCAATGTCTTCGGGCGTTCTGTGCCACTTTATGTCGGGATGTCTTCGAATGATGCCGGTGGCCGAGCACGGTGCGTCCAGCAAAATTTTGTCAAATAATTCACCGTCCCACCATGTGCTGGGTGTGGCGGCGTCACCCGCTTGGTAGTCGGCGTGCAGGTCTAAGCGGTGTAAGTTTTCGGCCAAACGTTCTAAGCGTTCAGGCTCTTTTTCTAGGGCAAACACGCGACTTTGATTATTGGACCATTCGAGTAAATGCGTGGTTTTGCCGCCGGGCGCGGCGCAGGCGTCTAAAATGCGTTGGTTAGCGAGCGGTTGTAAAATATTGGCGGCCAACTGCGCGGCGGGGTCTTGCACGCTAAACCCACCCATGTCAAAGCTGGGCAGTTGGGTAATGTCCTGGCTTTGCCCCAACGTTACGCCCTCTGGAGCAATGGGGTGAGCGTGGGCGTCAATGCCTTGAGCGTGCAGGTTCGCCAAAAATTCATCGCGCGATTGTTGGCGCACATTCACCCGCAAGGTGAGCGGCGCGGGTTGATTATTGGCGTCTAACACCGCTTGCCAATGCTCTGGGTAAGCGGTGCGCAGTTGTTTTACCAACCATTGTGGGTGTGAATACAGGTGCGCGGGTTTTAAGTCCGCGGCCGCACACAACGCGTCTTTGTCACGTAAAAAATTACGCAAAACGCCGTTTAATAACGCTTTGGCCCAAGGCTTTTTAAGCGATTGGGTAATGGCAACGGTTTCAGATACGGCGGCGTGTTCCGGAGTGTCCATGTACAAAATTTGATACAGCCCTAATAAAATCAGCTGATTAACGTCTTCGTCTTTAATTTTAAGCGGGGTTTTCAGCAACAGCCCTCTGATAGCCTCTAAGCGGAACTGCCAGCGCAAGGTGCCCAGTACCAAGTTTTGGGTAAAGGCGCGTTCGCGGCGGTCGCTAAATTGGGCTAAGCCTTCGGGTAAAATTTGGCTGAGTGAACGGCCGTGTTCAATGACATTTAGGCACATTTTGAGCGCAACAAAGCGTGGGTTGGCGGCTTTTTTGGTAGGGGGGGTGTTAAAGTTTTTACTGGGCGTGTGACTCATTCTAAAACCGTGCCGGTTAAGGCGCGGGCTTGCGCAAAGTCGTAAGCGGCCATGGCGTTTTTACCGGCCGGTTGCACCTGTTCAATTAAAATGGGTTGCGTACCTGTGGCCACCACAATTCCTTGCTTATTAACCGCAATGACCAGGCCTGGTACGTTTGGTTCTGAGTTTGTTTTAAGTTCAGTTTGCGCGTTCATATCGGCATCGGTTACATCGTCTACATTGGTTACATTGGCTACATTGGCTACATGCACCTTAGCCGACCAAATGCGCAAAGGCTGTTCTTGGTAGTGGCAAAAGGCGATGGGGTAGGGGTTAAAGGCGTGAATTTTTCGCACAATGACCTCGGCAGACTCAGACCAATTTATGCGCGCTTGCGCTTTGTTGAGTTTGTCGGCGTAGGTGGCCAAGTGTTCGTCTTGTATTTGCGGCAACAGTGTTTGCGTTTGCACATCGTGCAACGTGTGTAACAGCGCCTCTGCGCCTAAGCCGCTTAAGCGGTCGTGCAGGGTTTGCGCGGTGTCGTTATCGGCAATGGGGGTTTCTATTTTGTAGAGCATGTCGCCGGTGTCTAAGCCAATGTCCATTTGCATAATGGTGATGCCCGTGTGCGAATCACCGGCTTCGATAGCGCGCTGAATGGGTGCTGCACCGCGCCAACGTGGTAACAGCGAGGCGTGAATGTTTAAACAACCGTATTTGGGGGCGATAAGCACCGCTTTAGGCAAAATAAGTCCGTAGGCCACCACCACCATTACGTCGGCATTAAGCTGTGCGAGGTGCTCTTGAGCCGGCACATCGCGCAAGGTTTCGGGTTGAAACACCGGTAAATGGTGTGTTAAAGCTAAGGCTTTAACCGGGCTGGCGGCCAACTTGCGCCCACGTCCAGCGGGGCGATCGGGTTGCGTGTACACCGCAATAACATTGTGGGGCGAGTCAAGCAGGGCTTGCAATATGCCCACCGAAAACTCGGGCGTGCCAGCAAAAATAATATTAAGCGGCGTGTTTGGCTGTGCGGGTAGCGGTGCGGGTGTGTTTGTGGGCATAAATACTCAGTTTTAAAGTTGTTTTTCGTTTGTTTTGTTTTTGCTTGATGCAAGGGTTGATAAAGCGCGCGGTCAGTCGTTGGCTAACTCGGCCTCTTCTTCCATTAACTTACGAAATTTTTGCAAGGCGCGTGCGCGCTTAATGCCCGAAAGATGGTCCACAAATAATTTACCGTTTAAGTGGTCAATTTCGTGTTGTATGCAAATGGCCAGCAGTTCATTGGCTTCAATTTGCACCATTTTGCCGTCGCGGTTCATGCCGCGCACTAAAATATCGCTGGGACGACGCACCGTGCCGTAAATACCGGGCAGTGATAAACAGCCTTCTTCCCATGAGATTTCGCCGACACTGCGAATGATTTCGGGGTTAATCAGCGCCAAGGGTTGGTCTTTGCTTTCGGATACGTCCACCACAATGATGCGTTGTTGCACGGCAATTTGCGGCGCGGCTAAACCAATACCGGGTGCGTCGTACATGGTGTAAAACATGTCGTCAATGAGTTTATCTATGGCATCGGTCATTGCAGCAACAGGTTTGCAGACTTCGCGCAGTCCAGATTGAGGGTAGAGAACAATATCGAGTTTTTGCATGGTGTCGTTTATACTTAATTTTTTTAATTGGCCTATTATAACGAACTACGCCAACATTTTTTTGATTTAAGCAGGGGTTTAACGTGTCATTGAATACCGATTTGGCCAGTTTGGTGGCGTTGCACCTTTGTCACGCCACGCAAAAGCAGTTGCAGCAGGCGGTGGCGTTTTTTGGTGATGTAAACTCAGCCGTGCGCGCCACGCAAGCCGATTGGACGCGTGCGGGTATTTTAAGCGACAAACAGTTGGCGCATTTAACGTTACCAGGCCTGGCGAAAGAGATTGAAGCCACCTTGCAGTGGGGCGAGCAGCCCGCTCAAACGTTATTGGCGTTAAGCGATGGGCGTTACCCGACTTTGTTAAGTCGCATCAGTGACGCACCTATTTTGCTGTCGGTGCGTGGGCAGGTGAGTTTGCTCAACGACCCGCAGTTGGCCATTGTTGGCAGTCGCCATGCCTCTAAACAAGGCCTTAACACCGCCAAAGACTTTGCCCAGCATTTATCGGCACAAGGTTTAACCATTACCAGCGGCTTGGCGCTGGGTATTGACACCGCGGCTCACCAAGGGGGATTGCAAGGCCTGGGTAAAACCATTGCGGTCGTGGCCACGGGATTAGACCGCATTTATCCTGCGGCCAATCAAGCCTTAGGGCGGCAAATTGCCGAAGAGGGCGCGATGGTCTCAGAGTTTCCGTTGGGCACACAGCCGTTGGCGTACCACTTTCCTAAGCGCAATCGCATTATCAGCGGCTTGTCGGTGGGCACATTGGTGATTGAGGCGGCGTTGCAAAGTGGCTCGCTCATCACCGCCAAAACCGCCAACGAACAGGGGCGCGAAGTGTTTGCTGTACCTGGGTCTATTAATAACCCACAAGCCAAAGGGTGTCATCAGTTAATTAAACAGGGCGCTAAGTTGGTCGAATCGGGGCAAGATGTGTTGGAAGAGTTAGCGCCATTAATTCAACTGCCTATGCTCAGTGCGGCGCAAGAGAGCTTGGCGTTTAATGCGGCTGATAACACAGCACTAAATACATTGACCAGGCCTGGTCAAAGCTTAAATCATGTGTATAAAATTTTAGAGTTTATTGAGTATGACCCCATTGGGCTAGACGAATTGGTGGTGCTGAGCAAATGCGCGGTGTCGGATATTCAAAGCCAGTTGATGATGCTAGAAATGGCAGGACAGGTTGAGGCCTTGTCGGCAGGGCGTTGGCGACGCATTAAGGCTTGAGTTTTACATAATTTATTTGCAAGGTTTAAATGTGTTTTAAAGCGCAATGCGCGCCACGGCGGTGCGCCCACCGTCTTCATAATGCACGCTGTCAAAGCTGAGTTTACGGGCAATTAAAATACCGCGACCGTGCTGGTCTGTGAGCCGTTCGGCCGAAAACTCCATAAACGGACTGGGGTCAAATCCTTCGCCACAATCGTGAATTTTAAACTCCAGTTGGTTGGCCAAACGCGTAAAAACAACTCTAATGACTTTGTCGCGATGTTGCGGGTTTTGCAGGCGTTCGTCAATCACTTGCTGCAGTTTATTTTGCTTAATAAGTTGTGTTTTATCTCGATAGTTTATACCCAAGTTACCGTGTTCTATCGCGTTAATGAACAGTTCAAACAGTCCGACGCCACAGCGCTTAGGGTTGGGGGTTAACAGCGCCAAACTGGTGGCCAAACTTTTGGCTTCGTCGGGGGTTTTAAAGTGAAACTCGCCGCTATGTAAAAGAGTTTTGGCGGCGTTAAAATCCGCTAAACGTAACTTAATTTTTTGCAAATGACTAAAGCCGTTTACGGCGGTTTGCAATACGCTAATCAGCTGTTGTTTGGTATAAGGTTTTACTAAATAAAAGAACGCACCTGTGGCTAAACCATGCTGAATTTTGTAGTTGGATGGCGGCAAGTTTGTTTGCAAAATAATCGGAACGCTTTCGGGTTCGGACAGGGTTTTGAAAAGCGCGAGTGCTTCAAAGCAGGGCTCTTTCGACTGCGGTGAATCGTTTAATAAATAGGCACTAAAATAGGTGGTGGGTGCTTGCATTATTAAGGTTTTGGCCTGATGCAGGTCATGGGCAAACACCAAGTGATAAGGCTGGTTGGCCAGCGCCTGTTTTAAAAACGTCATGAGCGCAGGCTCAACATTTAAGACCAACACATTGGCCGGTAAATTATCGCTTACCGTGTCGGGAGAAAATGCAGAGGTGATAGAAGGGTGCAACATAGTAATGTTTTAATGTCCAAAAGGTAGAGAGCGTTGGGTGAGTAAGGTGATTATTTGAATGTCATTATAAATGACTTTATCCGTTTTATTACAAGTGTTTTGTGCAAAATCACTTATTAAGTCTAATTTAACTTAAGATTGGGGCTTTAAAAACACCTTATAAACGGGCAAAGTCAGCATTAAAAGCAAAAATAATGAAACCTTTGCAAAAAGGGGATTGCAAAAAGTTAAAAAGTTTTGCACCCTTAAAAAAGCATAAAAATAGACATAATCCAAAATGCGTGCCATTGTGGTCGCCATTTGAGACCTTTGCACGAGTGGGGTGCGAGAAAAAAAAGAGGAGAAATTTGCCTGATTGAGGCGGGAAACGCAGTGAATAGCTGGCTATTCGCAAGTTTTTCAACGAAAATCAGGCAAATTTTAACCATTTTTGGCCGTACATCCACTCGTGCAAAGGTCTCATTTAAACCCCTTTTAATGAATTCATAAATTGTAGAGCTTAAATTGTTATGACAAATTTGGTAATAGTGGAATCGCCCGCTAAAGCAAAAACCATCGAAAAATACCTAGGTAAAGACTTTACGGTGCGCTCAAGCTATGGCCACATTCGTGACATTGAAAAAAAGGGCATGGGCATCGACATTGCCGGTGGGTTTATTCCGCATTACGAAATTTCGGTAGACAAAAAACGCAATGTCACCGAACTGCGTAAGCTTGCCAAAGAGGCCGACACAGTGTGGCTGGCAACGGACGAAGACCGCGAAGGAGAGGCCATTGCGTGGCATTTGGCCGAGGCACTTAATTTGGATGTAAAAACCACCAAACGGATTGTGTTTCATGAAATTACCAAACCCGCCATTTTAAAAGCCATTGCCCAACCACGTACTGTGGACATGGATTTGGTGGACGCTCAACAAGCACGCCGTATTTTAGACCGTATTGTGGGCTTTGAATTGTCACCTATTTTATGGAAAAAAATTCGTACCGGCTTATCGGCCGGCCGGGTGCAATCGGTGGCAGTGCGCTTAATTGTCGAGCGCGAGCGTGAGTACGATGCGTTTACCGCCAGTTTTGTCTTTAGGGTGCAAGGCGTCTTGGATTTATTGGACGATAAAAACCAACCTGTGGGCAAATTAGAGGTAAAACGTACCGCCACTTTTGACAGCGAAGAGCAGGCGACCGCCTTTTTAAACGCAGTAGCCACCGCACAATTGTCGGTGTTGTCGCTGGAAGAAAAACCCGCTAAACGTGCACCCAAAGCGCCGTTTACCACCTCAACGTTACAGCAAGAAGCGGCGGCCAAACTGGGCTTTTCGGTTAAGCAAACCATGATGGTCGCCCAGCGGTTGTACGAGTCCGGCAAAATAACTTACATGCGTACCGACTCGGTTAATTTGTCCGAAACCGCGATTGAACAAGCCAAAGAGACCATTGTGGCCAACTACGGCGCGCAATACAGCGAAGTGCGTCGTTACAAAACCAAAAACGCCGACGCGCAAGAGGCGCACGAAGCCATTCGCCCCACCGAGTTTGGAGTGTTTGAAGTCGAAGGCGAACGTAACGAGCAACGCTTGTATCAACTGATTTGGCGTCGTGCCATTGCCTCGCAAATGAGTGAGGCGCAGTTGAAACGTACCACGGTCGATATTGGCATTAGCACGCTTGCGGGCGACAAACTCACCGCCAAAGGCGAAGTGGTTATGTTTGACGGCTTTTTAAAAGTCTACGATTTGGACGACAACGACGAGGGCGGATTGCTGCCGGTCATGCACGTCGGTCAGGCTTTAAAGGTTGAACAACTCAGTGCACGCCAAAGTTTTAGCCGTCCGCCGCCGCGCTACAACGAAGCCAGCTTGGTACGTACTTTGGAAGAGTTGGGCATTGGCCGACCTTCGACCTACGCGCCTACCATTGACACCGTGCAACAGCGCGGCTATGTGGTCAAAGAAGACCGTGAAGGCAAGCCACGCGACTATCGCACCATTGTGTTAAGCGGCGGGCAGGTGCAGGCGCAAACCTTAACCGAGATGGCTGGCGGCGAAAAAAGTAAGCTGTTTCCGACCGAGATTGCTGGCATTGTGACCAATTTTTTAATTAAACATTTTGGCGAAGTTTTGGACTACCAATTTACTGCCAAAGTAGAAGACCGCTTTGACTCAATTGCCCAAGGCCAGGTGCAGTGGCAGGCGATGTTGGGCGATTTTTACCAGCAGTTTCACCCCAAAGTGGTGGCTGCCGAAGACGTATCACGTGAAGAAGCCGGTCAAGCGCGTTTATTGGGGAATCACCCCCAAAACGGAAAACCTATGTTTGTTAAGATTGGTCGTTTTGGCCCATTTGTGCAGATAGGCGACGGTGAGAACGATGAAAAACCGACCTTTGCCAGCCTAATGCCTGGACAAAAGATGGACTTAATCAATATTGACGACGCGCTGGAGTTGTTTAAATTGCCGCGTGACGTGGGTGATATGCCCGAATCGTTTAGCGCCAGTGCAGTCGATGGCACGGTGTTTTCGGTTGAAAAAGGCCAAAAAATTATCGCCAAACAAGGGCCATTTGGCCCCTATTTGGAATTTGGTCCTAAAATGTACGCGCCCATCAAAGGCTTTGAGCCGCTGACCATTGAGCTAGAAGAGGCCGCGGCCATTATCGAAGCTAAGCTACAAGCCGACGCCGATAAGATTGTAAAAACCTTTAAAGGCACCGATGTGCAAATTTTAAACGGTCGTTGGGGGCCTTACATCACCGATGTGACCACTAAAAAGAACGCTAAAATCGCCAAAGACGAAGACCCTTTGGCGTTGAGTTTTGAAGAGTGCGTTAAACGTTTAGACGAAGCTCCAGAGCCCAAAAAGCGCGGTAAAGCCGGGGCTAAAAAACCTGCCGCCAAAAAAGCCACGGCCGATAAAGTGGCAGACGGCGATGCTGTAACCGTGAAAAAAGTCGCCGTTAAAAAGCCAGCGGTTAAAAAACCCGTGGCTAAGAAAGCCGTGATTAAAAAAGCCGTGGCTAAGAAACCCGTTGTCAAAAAAGCCGTTGTCAAAAAACCCGCCGCCAAAGCGTCCAATACTGAGTCGTTTACCGACGACAGCGTACCGTTTTAACCTAACCCGGAAAATTCATAAATTATGCACCCTCTCGCTTGCCTCTTGATTTCACAAGAAATATTTCTTCAGTCGGTCGTAATCGTGGATACGACACTTCTTTAGAAATTTCCGGGCTAATCATTTGCGTTAAGCAGGTTAAAAACCCTTTGACCAGGCCTGGTCAAAGGGTTTTTGGTTTGTTTAAATGGCGTTTGCGCACGCAAAGCGCAATTTAAACTCATTGATTTACATAATTTTAGTAAAATACCAGCCCGTTTAAACCTGTTTAAGCCAAATTACTTCTACTCCCCTTGACTACCTTTAAAGAGAACCGCTGATGAAGCCGCAAATTACGCAAATTTTGACCGACGTTGTTGAACAATTAAAAGCCCAAGGGGTAATTGGACAAGAGCACGCACCGCGTATTTCTGTGGAAAACACCCGCGACAAAGCGCATGGCGACTTTGCCACCAATTTGGCGATGATGCTGACCAAAGAAGCGGGTATGCCACCGCGTGAGTTGGCGCAAAAAATCATCAGTATGGTTGAGCACTCTCCCATTATTCGTAAGGTCGAGATTGCCGGCCCCGGGTTTATCAACTTTTTTGTGAACGAACTGGCCAAGTTTGACGTAGTGCCGACTATTTTGGCGCAAAAAGAGGCGTTTGGACGTTGCAACGTCGGTCAAGGACGCTCGGTGTTGCTGGAGTTTGTGTCGGCCAACCCCACCGGACCTTTGCATGTGGGTCACGGCCGCGGTGCCGCGTATGGCGCGAGCGTGGCCAATTTGTTGGCGGTGGCCGGTTTTAACGTGGCTAAAGAATATTATGTGAACGACGCGGGTCGTCAAATGGACATTTTAGCCACGTCGGTATGGTTACGTTATTTGGCGCTGTGCGGCGAAACCTTTACGTTTCCTAGTAACGGTTACAAAGGCGATTACATCTATCAAATTAGCGAAACATTGCGCGCGCAATACGGCTCGGCCTTAAGTAAGCCAGCGTTTGAAGTGTTTGCTGGCGTGTCGGCCGACGAAGGCGCGGACGGTGGCGACAAAGAAAAACACATTGATGAACTGATTGTAAAAGCCAAAAACTTATTGGGTTCGACCCATTACGAAGCGGTGTTTAGCGCGGCCGTGGACAGTATTTTGGCCGACATAAAAGAAGACTTAGCCGGCTTTGGCGTATTGTTTGACAACTGGTTTTCAGAGCGTTCGCTGATGGATTCTGGTGTGATTGATGCGGCGCTGCAAAAATTACAAGCCGCCGATAAAATTTACGAAAAAGACGGCGCACTGTGGTTTAGATCGACCGACTACGGCGATGAAAAAGACCGTGTTGTAGTGCGTGAAAATGGCCTTAAAACCTATTTTGCCTCGGACATCGCCTATCACTTTAACAAGCTAGAACGTGGGTTTGACGTGTTAATTGATATTTGGGGCTCTGACCACCACGGTTATGTGCCGCGCGTAAAAGCCGCCATGCACGCCATGGGCACCAATCCTGATGCGCTTGAAGTGTTGCTGGTGCAATTTGCAGTGCTGTATCGTGGCGGCGAAAAAATGGCCATGTCCACTCGCAGTGGTCAGTTTGTAACCTTGCGCGAACTGCGTGAAGAAGTGGGCGTGGATGCGGCGCGTTTCTTTTACGTGCAACGCAAATCAGAACAGCACATGGACTTTGACTTGGATTTGGCGAAGTCAAAGTCCAATGAAAACCCGGTGTATTACATTCAATACGCGCACGCCCGTATCTGCCGCGTATTAGAGCAGGCGCGTGAGCAAGGGTATACTCTTGATGTAGCGCAAGGTTTGGCCAGTTTAGACCAGTTAACCACCGAGCAAGAAGCGCATTTGGCCACCGAACTATCCAAATACCCAGACGTTGTGGCGCGCGCGGCTTTGGCTTATGAGCCGCATCAAATTGCTTATTATTTAAAAGATTTAGCACACGCTCTGCATTCGTATTACAACGCCAATCAGTTTATTGTGGAAGACGCGGCGTTGCGACAGGCGCGTTTAACCTTAATTAGCGCAGTTCAGCAGGTGGTGCAAAACGGCTTGGCCATTATTGGGGTCAGTGCGCCTGAGAAGATGTAATGGCACGCGATTATCGACACGGGCATCAGCCCAAAGAATCGTTTCAACGTAAGTCGCAAAAAACGGCGAGTGGCGATTTTGTGTCTAAACCACCCTCTAAGCCTACGTCTAAATCAGTTCCTAAGCCGACCCCTAAGCCAGTTCCTAGGTCTTCGTCTAATTTAGCGGCTAATTCAACGTATTCTCGTCAACCTATTAAGCCGCGCTACGATAATGGTGTGGGGCATGGCGGGTTCAAAAATGCTTCAAACCAAGAAGAGCCCGTTAAGCGATCAGCCGCTATGGTGTGGGGCGCGAGTTTTTTAGTCTCGTTGTTGCTGTTAACCGGTTTTTTTGTCACGCAGCACTTTGCCGATTTTGGCGTTAAGTCTGGGACACCCGTTGACCAAACTATTTACCAAGAGCCGGGTCAGGCTGCATCAACGTCCCCTTCACAAACGGCGTTAACCGAAGTGCCTATTGAAACCACCACGGTGGTTAAAGCGCTTAAAGTAGAGCAGTCTAAACCGGTTAATGTCAATCACAATGATATATTGCAAGCGCCAGAGTCAGTCGCGCAGGATGTGTCAGCGAGTGCGTTAAACGATTCTCCGGTTGAGTCGCAAGTGAGTGCGCAAGCATCGGGCGAGATGACCGAAGAAAAGACCACCAGTAACTCTTCTGCTGAGCCCGTTGCCGACCCAGTGCTAAAAAATCATTACAGCTTTTATCAAGGTTTAGGCCAAACTGAGGTTATGGTAGACGCCGTGCCTATTTCGGTTAAGTTGGGTGACCCTTATTATATTCAGGGTGGTACGTTTGATACCTTAGAAAAGGCTCGCAATGAACAAAAGCGTTTGGCTCAGCATAGTCTAAATTTGGTAGTGGCTAAATTTGAGTCGTCCAAAGGGGTGTATTATCGTCTGCGAATGGGGCCTTACAGCGATAGGTTGGAGATGAACAAAAAGCGCAACGAATTGCGTCGTCTTGGCGTGGATACGTTGTTGATTAAAATTCCAAAGTAGCCATTTTTGGCCGCACATCCACTCGTGCAAAGATTTCAATGCAATCCATAAATGTTATAAAAAGGCTTAGAGCGTAGCAAGTTTCTAGGCCTTTTTTATGTTAGCTGAATATGTTCGTTAAAGTGTAGGCAGTTGAGTTTCAGTTACGACTTGATTGCGACCGCTGTTTTTAGCTTGGTATAACGCGGCATCGGCGCGGGCAATAAAACTTTCGGCGGTGTCGCCGGTACCGTGAAAGTGTGCCACGCCAAAAGAGGCCGTAATGGTGCTTAAAGGCTCGTTGGCATTTTTACGTTTAAGATGAGCGGCGGCAATGGCCATCCTAATTTGATCGGCGCGTTGCGCAGCAAGTGCAAGCGAAGTGTCGGCCACAATAATGGCAAACTCTTCACCGCCGTATCGGCAAATAGTTTCGTTGTCTTGTTTGGTTTTTTTCATAATGCTGGCGTAGTAACGTAACACGCTGTCACCCACTAAGTGACCGTAATTGTCGTTAAACTTTTTAAAGTGGTCAATGTCACTTAATATTAAACAGAGTTTTTGCGGTGCACCTTGTGCGTCAAACATCAGTTCGGCAAGGGCGTTGTTAAAGGCTTTACGATTGCCAATTTCGGTTAGCTCGTCTTTCATTGAGTCGGCAAGGGCTTCAATTAATTGTTGGCGCAGTTGTTTGACTTCGTCACTGGTGCTTAACATCTCTTCTTGAAACGCTAGGGTACTGGCTTGCATTGATTCGGCCGTGTTGCGTACCGAACGGGTGATGCGCTTAACGTCTTCAGCGTTTAAATTTGGGTCTGACAGCGAGCTGGTGCAGGCGTCCAGTTCTTTGCTGTGGGCTTCTAGACGATTACTCCACAAGTCCATTTTTTTAACCATCAAATCAACCAAACGTCTAAACGCGCGGTCAAATTCTGATTGTGAATCGTCTTCTTTGGTTAAGTATTCATCGTACAATCGTTTGCCAACACGGTCATTGTAGCCAAAGGGGTCGTTTAAAATGGCATCAAACGCTTGTCTAAATTTAGGCTTATCGCCTTTAAGGTATTGATACCAAACAAAATAGTTAAGTGGCGTTGGATTGATGTTTTGTTCTTCAAATGCATCAATTAACTGCACAAAAATACGTTTAGCTTTATCGGGTGCATCTTGAAATTCAATCATAAAAGCAAAGACCTGTTAAACGAAGTGTTAAAAGAGACCTTTGCACGAGTGAATGCACGAATAAAAATGGTTAAAATTCACCTGATTTTTGTTGGAAAACTTGCTAATAGCTCGCTATTAGCTAAGTTTCCCGCCGCAATCAGATAAATTTTCTCTCATTTTTCTTTCGCACCTCACTCGTGCAAAGGTCTCAAAAAGTGATAAGCGGTAAATGTGAAACTATAAAATTTTACCATGTTTGTATAAGTGCGTAATGCAAAATGCGCGTTGTTACGTGCAAGCGCTAGAGAACTGGGCACTAAAAGGGTATAGTTTAAACGTTTTTTGTTAATGTCATGCATCATAAGGAAATCCTATGTTTAATCCGCATCAATTAGAGGCGTTGGCTCAGAAAATCGCTGAAGCCATCCCACCAGCCTTGGGTAATTTACCCAGTGGCGTGCAAGATCATATAAAAGCTGTATTGAGTCGAGCGTTTGAAAAAATGGATTTGGTTAGCCGTGAAGAGTTTGATGTGCAAAGTGCCGTATTGGCCAAAACTCGTCAAAAACTTGAAGCCTTAGAGCAAAAAGTAGCGCAGTGGGAAAACTCCAGTCATGACGTATAAAATATGGGTGCACCATGTTAATGGTTTAAGGTGTGGCGTTGATGTGAACACTGTGAACTTGAGGCAATGAACGGCTCAAACTTGGCAATGTTGGCCACCCGCGCACTCAGCGGCATGGTGTCGCCCGAGGTAACCGTAGAAGTGCATGCCAGTAATGGCTTGCCTGGCCTGTCGCTGGTGGGGTTGCCAGAAGCATCGGTAAAAGAGAGTAAAGATCGCGTGCGCAGTGCCTTGCTAAGCTCTGGGTTTGATTTGCCACCGCAACGTATTACCGTTAATTTAGCACCAGCGGATTTGCCTAAAAGCGGTGGTCGTTACGACTTGGCCATTGCATTGGGTATTTTAATGGCCACAGGCCAACTGCCCAATATGCCGTTAGTTGACTATGAGTTTTTGGGTGAACTGGGATTAAACGGTGAGCTGCGTGCCGTGCGAGGCGTTTTGCCCAGTGTGCTGGCGGCAAGCCAGGCGCACAAAATAACCGTGCTGCCCAAAGCAAATCAGGCCGAGGCGGCTTTGGCTGTAATGGGTAAAAACCCAGCAGAGTATTTACGTGTGGCGCACGATTTGCGTGAAGTGTGCGCGTTGTTGTTGCACGAGCACGGTTTATTGACCACGACCAGCGCAACCAGCGCAAATGCTGGGTCTTACAGCACCAACACGCCTGCAAATTTAGCCACTCAGCCCAGTCAGGCAGACTGGCAAGCTCTAATGGCCAGTCACCAAGATACGGTTTATGAGGATGATTTATCCGATATTCGGGGTCAACATCAAGCCAAACGTGTGCTCGAAATTTGCGCCAGCGGAGGACACTCACTCATGATGGTGGGGCCGCCGGGTTCGGGCAAAAGCATGTTGGCGGCACGTTTGATAACACTATTGCCCATTTTAACCGAGCAACAAGCGGTCGAAGTGGCGGTATTGCGTTCGATTGCTGGGTATGACGTGCAGGCGCATACGCTGTATCAGCGACGTATGTTGCACCCGCATCACACCGCTTCGGCGGCGTCTATTGTGGGTGGGGGCACTGTGCCTAAACCAGGGGCGGTATCATTAGCGCATTTTGGCGTACTTTTTTTGGACGAATTACCCGAATTTAATCGTGCGGTACTTGAGGCGTTGCGTGAGCCGTTAGAAACCAAGCGGGTTGAAATTTCTAGGGTCAGTCAGCAGGTGAGTTTTCCGGCTAATTGCCAACTTATTACCGCCATGAATCCCTCACCATCTGGATTTTTTCCAGACGATCCATTGGGGCGTTGCAAAGACACTCCCGACCAAATTGCACGCTATCAAAAGAAAATATCAGGACCCTTGCTCGACCGAATCGACTTGCATTTAGAAGTGCCACCGGTCGATATTTTAGCCTTGCAAGGCGATTCGCAGCCTGATGGCGACACTAGTGCGGTGGTGCGACAACGTGTGACCCAGGCTCAAGCCGTACAAATAGACCGACAGGGATGTTTAAACTCTGATTTAAGCGCTAAAGCCCTTAAAAACTTAATAGTGTTGGACGATTTGAGCCAAAAAATGTTGGCGCATGCCGTTAATAAAATGGGCTTATCAGCCCGCGGGTATCATCGAATATTACGTGTGGCTCGCACTTTGGCCGACATGAACAGTGGGGGTGAAACCCCTGTGAGTTCGGCCAATATTGCTGAGGCGTTGAGTTATCGCGCCATGCATAAGTAAGAAAGGACGTTATTTTTGGACAGTATGTATATCACCGCATTTGTAGTGGGTATTTTAGGCGGCGTGCATTGCTTGGGCATGTGCGGTGGCGTGGTGGGTGCCTTAACATTTAGTTTAGAACCCCGTGTGCAACGCAGTTGGCCGCGGATGATGCTTTTTCAGTTGGCTTACAACTTTGGTCGCATTGGCGGTTACGCCATTATGGGTGCGCTGTTTGGTTTGTTGGGAGCGCAGCTGGGTTCGTTGGTGACGTTTTTACCCGTGCAACAAGCCTTACAGGTGCTGGCTGGTGTGTTTATGATCAGTTTGGGTTTGTATTTGGGTGGCTGGTGGTTTGGTGTGGTGCAGATTGAACGATTAGGCGCCAAATTATGGTCACGAATCCAACCGTTAGCCAATAAGCTTACGCCCATTAAACGACTTGACCAGGCCTGGTTGTATGGCACTGTGTGGGGATGGTTGCCATGTGGCTTGGTGTACAGCATGCTTATTATGGCTTTAAGTGCCGGCAGTGCGCTGCAAGGCGGTTTGGTAATGCTGGCATTTGGGTTAGGAACGATTCCTAATTTACTGCTCATGGGGGTGTTTGCGTTTTATTTTACTAAATTAACCCGAATGGTTTTAGTGCGCCAATTGGCTGGTTTAAGCGTGATAGGCTTGGGGTTATGGCAAATTTATTTGGCGTGGGCGGTACAAGTGTAGCGAGCAGTTTTGTGGGTGTTTTTAAGTGCTTGTAAGAGTTTGTAATTAGTTGTAAGTGGTTTTAGACCTCAGTAATTTATATTTTTAATTTTTCAGGAGTCCCTATGTTGCGTCTATCAAATCTTAGTATTAAGTCAAAGTTGTTTGGTTTGCTGTTTTTACCGGTGTTGGCATTGCTCTATTTTGCAGGATTAACGCTGGCTGAACGCTTAACCATTACTCAGCAAATGCAAAAAATTTCAAATTTGGCCATTGTGGCTCAGGGTATGGGGGATGTCATTCACGAACTGCAAAAAGAACGTGGTATGACCGCAGGGTTCTTGGGTTCAAAAGGCAAAAACTTTGCTCAAGACCTGCCGCAACAGCGCCAGTTAACCGACCAAAAGCGTCAACTACTGGATGAACAACTCAAAAGCTTTAACTTTAAAAACTACGATGCCTTTTTGTTGGAAAACAATCAAAAACTACAAGCTAATCTTCAGCAAATCACCCAACTGCGTAGCAAGGTGGATACACTAAATGCCCAGTTGCCCGAAGTGCTTGGCTTTTACACCCAAACCATTGGTTATGGACTGTCTGCAATTGAAAGCATGCGTCACCTGACTCAAGACGGTGACATCTTAATTCAATTTAGTGCTTATATTAGCCTACTCAAAGCTAAGGAGTTTTCTGGCATAGAGCGAGCGGTACTCACCAATACCTTTGCGGCCGATAAATTTGCGCCTGGTATTTATAATCGGTTCATCACGCTGGTTGCCTCTCAAGAAGTGTTTATTCAAACCTACCAAAGTTTAGCCACGTCAGTCCAACAACAGGCGTTAAACCAAGTATTAGAAAGTGATGCTTCAAAGGCCGTTAATGAGATGCGTCAAAAAGCACACACCCATTTTTATGAAGGTGGCTTTAACACAGATGCCAGTGTTTGGTTTAAAACCATCACTCAAAAAATTGATGGTTTGCGCGAGGTAGAATCACAAGTTTCACACGATATTTTGAATCTTACCTATCAAAAAACGCAAGCCGCTAATGCAGAGTTTTGGGTTTACGCTGTTGCGTTATTAATATTGATAATTTTAGTGATTTTGCTTTCCATGAAAATTATGCAAGGCATTCTCACGCCGGTTAATCACTTAATGAATCTTATGAAACAAGTGCAAGCAACCGGCAATTTTTCGGCCAGAATGCAGATTGTGCAAACAGATGAAATTGGTCAAATGTCCACCGCGTTTAATCAATTGCTCGACAATACTCAGCAAGCCCTACAAGAAGCAAATCGTGTGGTGGGTGCCATTGCTAAAGGCGAGTTTACTCAGCGCTTTAGCAAGCACTTTAACGGAGAATTAGACGCTCTAAAGCAAGGTGTTAATGCCTCAGCCGAATCGGTAGACTTTACCATGCAACAATTGGGCAACGTTATGGATGCGCTAACACAAGGAGATTTTTCGATACAAATGAGCCATCAAGTACCTGGTGCATTCCGAACTCAAGTGCAAACGGCACTGGATTCTATGAAAGGTGTGATTGATGAAATCAATCTTACGATGGAGCACATGGCACGCGGTGATTTTGATGTGACCGTCACCACTCCGGCCAATGGAGACTTGCTCAAGCTTAAAGACAGTGTCAATAAGTCGGTAGGTGCAATAGGGTTTGCCATTAAAGCCATTAGCGATGTAGTACTTGCCCAAGCGCAAGGTAATTTAACGAAAGAGATGGCGCAAGGTTCATTGCACGGTCAGCTACTCAATCTTAAAAATGCCATGAATGATTCGACCCTTAAGGTAAAAGAAGTCGTGGATATGGCGGCTGAAGCCTCAGAGGTGGTCAGTGGTGCGGCGGCAGAAGTATCAAAAGGTTCGGAAGATTTGAGTCACCGTGTTCAAGAACAAGCGGCGGCACTTGAACAAACCAGTGCCACCATGGAGCAAATGAATGCGCAGGTGCAAAGTGCAAGCGACAATGCACAACACGCCAGTCAAATTAGCCAAGAAGTACAGCTGCAAGCTCAGCAAGGAGCTCAAGTTATGCAGCAAACCTTGCAGGCCATGCACGGCATCCAAGATGCCAGTCACAAAATTGTGGACATTGTAGCCTTAATTGACGGAATTGCTTTTCAAACCAATTTATTGGCGCTTAATGCCGCAGTAGAAGCCGCACGAGCAGGAGAACATGGGCGTGGCTTTGCGGTGGTGGCAGGCGAAGTACGCAATTTGGCCGGCAAGTCAGCGGATGCGGCTAAAGACATTAAAAAGTTAATTGACGTAACCGCGCAAAGAGTTGAGCAAGGTGCTGCATTGGCCGCACAATCAGGTCAAGTTTTACAGCAAATTAACACCTCTATAAACAGCGTCACAGACATGATTGCCGACATTGCTAAAACCTCGGCCGAACAAGCTCAGGGCATAGGTCAAGTGCATCAAGCCATCATGCAAATTGATGTCGTTACCCAGCATAATGCCGCCTTGGTTGAAGAGACCAGTGCCGCTTCTGAAAGCCTAAGCGAGCAGGCTGAAAAGTTGCAGACTGAAATTAGTTTCTTTAATACTGGGCGTAAGGCAAATCAGGTAAAAATGTTAACCAGAAAGTCGCCAGTAAAAGCAAACGATTATCAGGTTCAGGTTAAATTACCCATCAAGAAATTGGGTCAAAGTACACCGGTCAAACTGAATAACAAGGCCGCAAACACAGAGTCTGAGTGGGATGATTTTTAAGTAAAAATGCAGAATTGCTTAGGATAAAAAGGCTGCCAACTTATTTGATAAGTTACCAGGCCTGGTTAGGTTTATATGTTAAGGGATCAAGCCCCTAATACGTCAATTGCACCCAGTTGCGCCGCGCTAAACTAATAACACTCTGCAACATTCGCAACGCAAAAAAAGGCATCGAAAGATGCCTTTTTGTTAACTGTTTAAATGTAATTTAAACGTGCTTAAACCTAAGGTTAAGGCGCTTTTTTATCATTTATAGTTTTATCGTCTGAATGGGTCGGTAAAGCAATTTGAAGGCTGTCTACTAAAGTACCCATGCCGTTAAGGATGCGATATTGCGCCACTTGATAATCGGCGTTGCTGGTGGTTAAGCTACGCTGTGCAGTGATGTATTCGTCTTCGGTGTTAAGCAAGTCTAACAAAGAACGACGCCCTAAATTAAACTGCTTGCGATAACCTTCCAAGGTTTCTTTAGTTAAAGCCACTTGTTGATTAATATAGTCCAATTGAATATTGGTGTAGTTTTTAGCGTCCCACGCATAACGTAGATTTTCAACCGTTTGACGGCTGGTGTTATTGCGAATTTCGGCGGCCTGTTGAATGCCCGCAGCGGTTCTGGCGCGGTTAGCGCTGTCTTTACCACCGTTATAAAGGTTGTAACGCATGCGTATCATCGCTTGCAGGTTTTCGTTTTTGCCTTCTACGCCACCAATGTTGTTGTCAAAGGTTTTTTGCACTTCTAAATCCACTCGTGGATAGTATGCGGCGCGTGCTGAATCGTGCTGAGCTTGGGCTTGCGCAATATCCGAGTTGGCCGAGCGTAAGGTTGGGTGATTTAGCATCGCGCTATTGGTGGCTTCTTCAACCGAGTTAGGAAAGGTAAACGTTAATGTCGGTTTGACTAAATCGCTGTCGGGCAGACGGCCTAAAATACGTTGAAAACGGTTTAAGGCATCGTTGTAATTATTTTGTTGTGCCGCCAAGTTGGTTTGAGCTAACGCCAAACGCGCTTTAGCTTGATCCACTTCAACCTGGTTGCCAATGCCGGCGTCACTGCGCTGAGTAATTTGATCAACAATGCGTTGATGGGTATCGCGACTTTCTTCGGTTAAACGCACCAAATCTTGTTCTTTTTGCAAATTAATAAACGCCTGCGCCATGTCTAATGCAATTTGATTGGCCACCGCGTCAGCCGAATGCGCCGCCGCTTCTAAACGCGCTTCTTGACGCTTAATTTCGTTTTCGGTTCTGAAGCCTTCAAACAGGTTTTGGGTGGCTCTAATAGAGCTTTCGCTGCGTGTTAAGCTGGTGCTTGAATTGCGGGTATCTATCTCTTCGAGGCCCGTGCCCATCCCCAAATCAATAGTGGGCAGCCAACTGCCTTTTGCGCCTTGCACTTCGGCTTCAATGCTTTTGTAAATGGCCAGTTGTGCGCGGTATTCAGGATTGTTAACAATGGCGTCTTCAATGGTTGGCACCAGTTCAATGGCTTGAGCCGAACCCCAGGTTAAACTTAATGCCAAAACCAGCGTGCTTAATGCCGGTTTGGCTTGATTAAAAGAGTTAAAAGTTTTCATGATATTTTGTCCTATAAGTTGATACGCGGTTTTAAGTAAAAAAGCGTTTAACACAGAAATATAAAAATTAGTTATTTAGGCGGATAAGCTTTGCCAGTTTTTTACTTTTAAAGCCAACGCCAATCTGTCTTTGACATTTAGTTTTTCAAATGTGTTGTGTAAGTGCGATTTAACCGTGCGTTCGGTAATGTTTAAACGTTCGGCTATCGCACGGTTGGGTAGACTTTCTAAAACAAGTTTTACCACTTCAAACTCACGCTCTGTGAGTAGTGTTCGCCAGTCATCGTTGACCGTTACCGCTGAACCAACCGATTGAATCATGGCCGTCATAATAGATTGACCTAACCAAACATTGCCAGTCATGATGGTTGTCATGGCTTGCTTAATGCGGTCAGGAGTTGAAAAGGTGTTGAGATAACCTTTAATACCATTTTTAAACAGCGCCAAGCCTTCTTCGTTGCTGGGCAGGTTGCTAAAGACCAGCACGTCAAATCCATGTTTTACCAAGTGTCCAATGTCATGAACAGTGGCGTGTTCAGAAAGTTGCACCAGCAAGATACAACTTTGGGCAATAAAACGTTTTTCTAATTCATGTAGGTCGTACAACACTTTTACTTCTTGGCTGTCAGTAGCCTCAAGCCAATTCTTTAAAGCATTCGGGTCTTGAACAAAAATTAGGGACTGTTTCATTGAGAAACCTTTTGATTTTAATCGGGCTTTTGAATATTTTTTAAAAAAATTTAGTCATTGTATATCTTATTATCAGTATCAAGACTTACGTTCTTATTGGACAAGGTGTTGTAAGCAATAATTACTTTAAACCTATAATAAAACACTTATAAAGTATCTAAAGTTGCCGTAGACTTTATTTTAGGCATTCTAAATAAAAAAGTACGGCTAATAAAACCTAAATAAAGCAAATGGCTTGTTTTTTTATTTATCTGCCAATTAGTTTTTTTTATGACTTGCGTGGCTGTTACGACTCTCGCAATGCCAAATCGCGTGCCTTAATAATGGGTTTAAGTAAGTAATCCAATACGGTGTGCTTGCCCACTAAAATGTCCACACTTGAGGTCATACCGGGCATTAAATACAAAGGTGTTTTTGGCGTGCCAAGGTGGTTACGGTTAGTTTTAATGTACGCTAAATAAAAGCTATTGCCTTCTTCATCGGTAATGGTGTCGGCCGATATGCGCTGTACTGTGCCGTCAAGTCCACCATAAATGGCAAAATCGTAGGCGGTAAATTTTACTTTTGCGACCAGGCCTGGGTAAATAAAACCAATGTCGGCCGGAAGAATTTTGGTTTCAAGTACCAGTGAGTCGTCTTCGGGTACAATTTCGACCATATTGCTGCCCGGCTGAACTACTCCACCAATGGTGTTAACAAACATTTGTTTAATAATGCCGTTAACGGGCGATAGCACTTCGGTGCGACGCACGCGATCGGCCAGCGCTAATTTTGATTTTTCAATTTGGGTGATTTCAGCCAGGACTTCGTTAAGCTCGGCCTGGGCTTCGTTCATAAACACTTCTTTGGCCTCGGTGCGCTTAGATTCCGATTCGGTAATAATGGATTGCAGTCTGGGAATTGAAAAACGAATACTCTGCAGATTAGATTGTGCATCGTTTTCTTCGCGTTGCAGTTTTAGCATGTCCACTTCGGAGGCGATGCCCTGTTTTACCAGGGGTTGCATTAAGTTAATCTCTTTGGTTAAGAGATTGAGTGAGCGTCCAAGTTGCGAAAGCTGACTTTGCGCGTCTTTTAGCTCGAGTTTCTTTTGGGCAACTTGTTCAATTAAGATGGATTCATTGGTGGTAAATTGCTTTTGACGACCTTGATAAAGCTGATATTCACGGTCGTATAATGATTGAATGACCGGGCTTTTATTCTCTTTGGTCACCATAAAAGGTTTGTCAAACGCCTCAGCGGTTAAACGTTGCGAACGTGCTATGAGCTGGGCTTCTTTGATTTGACTTTCGCCAAATGAGCTTGCAAACAGCGTGTTGTCCAGCTTTAGCAGTGTTTGACCTTGGGTTACTTTATCGCCCGAGCGCACAAACAACGCCTCTACAATTCCGCCTTCCAGGTTTTGAATAATCTGAATTTGCGATGAGGGCACTACTTTGCCCTCACCTCGTACCATTTTGTCGAGTTCGGCAAAGCTAGCCCAGACAATGAGCCAAACCACCACCAATAAAATAACCCACACCAGTAATTGCGATTTAACGGTGGGTTTTTCAAGCGCGGCTTGGCTTAAGCTAGACATGTAGGCAATGTCTTGCTCAATAATTTTAGCCTTATGAGGTGCGGCTATTGGGCTTTCGGAATGACCGAGTGTAGGTGTGTTTTGACTCATAGATTACCCATTTTTATTGATTCGTCCTGTTTTTAATGCCTCAAGCACCGACTGTTTAGGGCCGTCGGCAATGACTTTGCCGTTGTCCATCACCAATAATCGTTCGGTCAGTTGCAGTAAACTCATTTTGTGGGTAACCACTAATGTGGTGTTTTTTATAGTGTTTTTTCGAATGCGGTCAATCATCAATTGTTCTGACTTGGCATCCATGGCGTTAGTGGGTTCGTCAAACAGATAAATGGCGCTGTCTAATAAGAGCGCGCGTGCCACGCCAATGCTTTGACGCTGTCCACCCGATAACGATTTGCCGCCTTCCGAGATTTTTAAACTGTAACCCGATGGGTGCAGTTTTATAAAGTCGTCAACACCGGCCAAACGGGCGGCTTTTAAGATAACGCTGTCTTCTACGTAAGGGGCGCGATAAGCAATGTTTTCACGCACATCGCCGCTAAACAAGGTCACGTCTTGCGGCACGTAGTTAATGTTGCGCCGCAATTCGGCTGGGTCAAGCTGGGTGATGTCGATGCCGTCAATTAAAATGGAACCCGAAGACGGTGGGTAAAATCCTAAAATGAGCTTTTCAAGGGTGGATTTACCTGAGCCAATACGACCAATAACGCCGACTTTTTCGCCGGCTTTAATAATAAAACTTACGTTGTTTAAAGCCGGTTTGGTTTCGCCTGGGTAGGTAAAGCTGACGTTGTTAAATTCAATGTGGCCGTCAAATCGTGGGTGCTGAATAAAGTGTTTGCTTTGCGGGCGTTCAACCTCTTTTTTCATGAGCTCATTTAAGCTGTTTAAAGCGGTTTTGGTTTGCTGGTAACTGGAGGTTAAGCTGGCAAATTGACCCATAGGGCCTATGGCGCGTTGGCTTAACATCACCACAGCAATAAGCCCGCCCATGGTTAAATTGCCTTCTTTAATGTAGTACACACCGGCCAAAACAATCACCACGGTGCTAATTTGTTGCATAAAACCGGTCATTCGTCCAATCGAGCTTTGCAACATTTTAGACTTTAAACTGGCGCGCGCTATTTCGCCTACCGCTTGCTCCCATTTCCACTGGGCACGCGCCTCAACCCCTAACGATTTAATGGTTTCCATAGCGGTAAGGGTTTCGATGAGTATGGCGTTCTTTTGGCTGTTGGCCTCGTAAGAGGCTTCAATACTGCGTTGAATAGGGCCTTTGAGCAATAGACTGTAAATAAGAATGAGCGCAATAATAATAATTGGCACCAACACAATGCTGCCGGCGATGTAAAAAATGACCAGTAAAAAAATCAGAGCAAAGGGTAAGTCTACTAAAGACGCAATAGTGCCCGAGGTGAAAAAACTGCGAATGCTGTCAAACTCTTTAAGGTTGTTAGCAAACGCGCCAATCGAGCCACTGCGATTGCTCATGGTTAGACCAAGAGTTTGTTCAAATAATTTGGCCGACATAAGTACGTCGCTTTTTTTGCCGGCAATTTCTAAAAAATACGAGCGCAGATATTTTAATAAAATATCAAACATATACACCACGCTGACACCAATCGCCAACACCCACAACGATTCTATGGCGTTGTTGGGCACAATGCGATCGTAAACGTTCATAACAAACAGTGGGTTGGCTAAAATAAACAGGTTAATAACAATCGAGGCGATGATGACATCGCGGTAGACTGCTTTAGAAGACCATAAAGTGCTCCAAAACCAATGGCCTTCCTCAAAGCCCACTAAGTTCTCTTTTTTACGCTCGTTGTGAAATTGCTGTGTCAGGTAAATTGCAAATCCTAGGTAATCTTCGTTGAGCTTGTCGAGTGTAACTTGGGTTTTGCCTTCGGGTGAGTCGGGCAGAATAATACACGCTGTGCCGTTAGCAAAATCAATTTGCTCAAGTAAGCAGGCCTGGTTGTTTTTAAGCAGCAAAATACACGGTAAGACTAAATTAGAAATATCGCCTAACGCACGTTCTTTGTAAGCGGCCACTAAATTAGCGCGTTCGGCAGCGCGAATAAACATCTCGGGTGCTAAGGTGTCGCCACTTAAGGGTAAACCCGCAATCAACGCCTCTTTTGAGAACGATTGGCGATTAAGTTTGGTGTACAGCACCAAGCAATCTAATAGTGGGCTGGCATACTCGCTAGGCTTGGTGCTTTGCTGAGCGTTTAAAGGCTCGTTGTCCAGTGTGCTGGACGCGGCCGTGTTTTCGTTGTTAGAAGATTCTACGTCTTGCATAGTGGGGTTTGCCTGCTTACCGTGAATGGGTGGGGTTGATGAGTTCATTTAAATATCACACCAACGCCGCAGGTGCGCCGTATAAATAGCCTTGAAAATAGGTGACCCCAAGTTCGGCAAAGGCTTTTTGTTGCGCGGCGTTTTCAATGGCCATGGCAATGACGGTAATTTCTAAGCGGTCGGCTAGTTCGCACAGACTTAAAATATAACTGCGTGTTTGCTCATCGGTTTCAACTACTTTACTGAATGCCGCGTCCAATTTAACGTAGTTGGGGCGCAGGTCTTGTAAATAACGCATATTGGTTAGGTGACTGCCAAAATTATCTAATCCAAACGGTACGTTTAAGCGACTCAGCTCTTGTAAAAAAGGCCAAGCTAAGGCTTTGTCTTCGGTGACTAAGCGTTCGGGCATTTCAAACGACAGCATGCGTGCCGCACTCCCCGCTTGGTTTAACGTGGTAATGAGCCAGCTTTTAAGGACAGAATCGGTTAGAAGAGCTTTAGACAAGTTAATGGATAGCGTAGAAGAATCACCATGGGTGGATAGGTGTTGTAAAGCAAGTTGCACCACCAGTTTGTCAATGTGAGCCGTTTTATGCAGTTGTTCTACCGCAGGCATAAAATAGCTGGCCGAACGAGTTGTGCCATCAAAGTCTTGAAGACGCACAAACAGTTCTTTGTAATGCAAACCAAAAGCTTGGTCGTATGCGCCTTGTTGAAACAGTAAAAAACGTTTTTGTTCAAACGCATCGGTTAAACGACTTTCCCAGCTGTGCAACGCATTATGCTCGTCTTGCGGGTCAATCTGCGCGTTACGATTGTAATAAAAACTTTGATTTTTACCCAGTTGGTTCGCCTGGTTAATGGCAAAGTCTAAATTGCCTAATAACGAACCACGTTGTTCACCAGGTCGGTAATCTAAATAGGCCACCGAAATACTGGTGCTTGCTCCTTCAGCAGACATATTTTTTAACAGTTGAGAAAATTCTTGACTCATGGCCAGCGCAGCCGCTTCAATTTGGCCGGAGCGCTTACCAGGCAATACCGCAATGAGTTCAGAGCCATTTAAACGCGCAAATAAACTGTTGTTGTTTGCCCATTGGGTTTGCATAGTGCGCGCTAAAGATTTCATAAGCGCATCGCCAATTAAATAACCAAATTGTTCGTTAAACTCTTTAAGCTCATGCACTCTAATAACGCCCATCATTCCAGGAACATTTTCATCGTTAGGATCTAGCAGGGTGTCTACCAGCATCTCAAAATGTTGGCGATTGCTCAATTGGGTTACGCTGTCTTGGTAGGCAAGTTTTTGTAAGCGTTCGGCGCTGTTGGCATCACGCTCAAAGATGGTTTTTAGTTTATGCACCATGGCGTTCATGGCACCCACTACTTGTCTAAATTCGATGGTATTGGGCAGATTGTCTTGCAATAAATATTCTTTTTTAACGATGGCTTCAGCTTGTTTTTCGATGTCTTTTAACGGCTTTAACAGAATTTTAAGCGCGTAAATCACCACTAAAATAGCGATAACCGCCGCGATAAAAAACCACAACAATAAATTGGTGGCCGTTTTCCAAAGCTCTGCATAGGCGTAGCCGGTGTGGCTGGTTACTGTTAACGTTCCGGTGGGCATCCAGCCTGACTGAATCACCGCCTCGGCAGACGGCGCGATAAGGGTAATATTGTTAATAAACCAGTTGGGTACTTGCGCCATTTCTTGAGTGTTTTCGCGGTGATACAGTGGGGCGTTGTCCATGTCTTTTAACGTGATGTGAGCGTAATAGCCGCGGTCAAAAATGGCATTAACCATGGTTTCCATGCTTGACAAGTCGCTGGGGTCGCTAATAGAACTAAGCGATAAACCCAGTGACGTTGCGGTGTCTTGCGCGTGCGAGCTGAGCTGATTTTGCAAAAAGTTTTTGGTATGGCTTAGGTGTAAGCCAAAGGTACCCAGCAGCAAAATAATGAGCATTGAGGCGATAAAAATAATCATCTGTTTGTTTAAGCTCATGCCTTTAGTCCTTGTGTAGCCATATTTAGGGTGGTGTGAGTGCTTTTAATGAAACATTTGCACGTGTGGGTATCTAAAATTTTCATGATTATCATGGTTGCGATGTTTCCAGCTTTTTTAGCAAGTTGTTCCATTGCGTAAGTTTAGAGGTTCCGCTAGAAACCGACTGGCCTTTGCCACGCTCTTTGGCCAACCATAAGCCGTCACCGTTAAAACTGTACACCGGCAACAAATCTTTACGTTGCGTGGCCGGAAAAATTTTGCTGTTTAAGTTGTCTAAAACCAGCGGTATTGATTTTGGGTTTTCAAAGTACGTTAAAACCATATGCGCTTGGTTGAGTTTAACGGCTTTAACGTAGGTTAAATACAACTTAGATTCGGCTACGCCAAGGGCTTTTAAGGTAAAGTATTTGGCGATTACATAATCTTCACAATCGCCCGCATCGGTGGCTAAAAACTCCACCGGGGTAGCCCAGTAGTCTTTGATGCCCCAGTGATCTATGTCCGAAATAAAACGCACATCGTTAAAAAATCGTTTACGTTTTTAAGTTTTTCCGCTTCAGGCAGCGATAAGTTATCGTTGACTAAAGCTTGCCAAGCCTCGAGCCGTTTGCCGGCCCAGGCTCCGTGTTTTTGAGTTGTTTTTTGAATTTGTTTAGCGCTGACCACACTGGGCGCTTGACTGGCTGTGACCCAAGAAAGTCCCAAAAAGCACAGCAAAAACCAACCGATTAGACCCCGGCTACTCGGCCATAATACGGCCGTAAAATAATGAGCCAACGAACGAGCTAACATACCGTTAGGACGTTTATGCTGGCTAAAAACATTTTGGTAGGGCTGATAATCATGGTTGATTGTTTCATTATTAAGCGAGATTAAGAGAGTCAAGCGGCATTAAAATGCCATCAGCGTGGTTTGGATTATAAGGTAAAAGTTTCATTAGGGTATTTAAATCATGCTTAAACACCGCCAGTCACTAAGGCGGCTTACTAGTGTATGAGCCGATTTAAAAATGTAAAGTTCCATAAGAAAATACTCATATTGGGCATGAAAAAGTGATTTTTTTACAGCGCCTTAATTACAGCGCGCTAAGTAAGGCTTGGGTAAGTTGCGCGTCGCTCAGCGTGATGGGATTGCCCAACATACTGCCACTGCGACACGCGGCCAACACTGGGGCAAGGTTGTCGGCACGTAAGCCATAATGGGCTAAACCTTGTGGAGTATAGCGTTGTGCGTACTCATTTAAGGTGTTGACCAGGCCTGGTGAATCAAATAGCTGTTCAATTTGCTGGTATTTAGCCAAGATGGTTTTATGTTGTGGGTCGGTGGACTGCTGCAAGCTTTGCAGGTTAAGTGCGGTAATGGGCGATAGCAGTCTGGCGCACACCAGTCCGTGCGGGGCATCAAAAAATGCCCCAATAGGCCCGGCCAAACCGTGCACCGCGCCCAAGCCGCCGTTGGCAAGCGTCGTGCCCGACAGCGAAGCCGCCAACATTAAACGCCCGTAACCCTGTTGCTGTTGCTCGGCATGCTCACTGTCAATGGCCTCAAACGCGCCTTTAAACAGCATCATGCCTTGCCAGGCTAAGGCGTCGGTAATGGGGTTGGCTTTAAGCGTGGTATACGATTCCAACAATTGGGTGAACGCGTCCATGCCCGTGGCGTACAAAATGTCTTTGGGGCAGGTAATAAGCAGTTCGGGGTCAAGCCAGGCTTCTTTGGCCAGCAGTTTGTCATCACGAAACGACTTTTTAAACGCACCCAATCGCGATAAAACCGCATTTTTGGTGGTTTCGCTGCCCGTGCCAGCGGTGGTGGGCAGCGCGATAAACGGGCAGGTGTTTACCTCAAAGGCTTTGCCCGCACCCACGCCTTCTAAATAATCCATTACCGAGGTTTGACTGGGAATTAATCCAGCAACCGCTTTGGCGGCATCCAGCACACTGCCGCCGCCCAACCCTATTACCAAGTCGGCATGGGGCGAGCATTGCTTAACAATGGTATCCACGGTTTCGGGCGATGGCTCACCGCTTAAACTTAATAGAGTGACTTGTCCGCCTAAGTTTTGTAAATCGTCTGTTAGGGTATGACCAAATTGACCCGGTTGGGCTAAAAACCCGCTGCAAATAAGCACCACTTTTTGACCGTACAAATGCACAACGTGTTGAGCCAAGTTGTGGCGAACTCCCCAGCCAAAACGCACTTGGGGCATGCTGGCAAAGACAAAGGGTGCGATGGCGGATGAATTGTGCTGGCTGTGCATCGTGTTCCTTTTGGGTATTTAAGTTTTTTTAAGGCTTTTTAAGCATCGATTTCAAATTAGACAAATGGGCGTTGCCGGTTTCGAGTTGTTCTTCTTTGCTAATCACCACGCCGGGTTTGCCTTCCCATTTTAAAATCTCTTGCGGCAGTTCTTCAATAAACCGGCTGGGGTCGCAGCTCATGTCTTCGCCGTATTTGCGGCGTTTGGAGGCGTAGGTCATGGTTAAGGTTTTTTGGGCGCGGGTGATGCCCACGTACGCCAAGCGACGTTCTTCCTCCAGGCCTGGTGATTCCATGTTTTGTTTGTGGGGCAGCAGTTCTTCTTCCATGCCAATTAAAAACACATGCGGAAACTCCAAGCCTTTGCTGGCGTGCAAGGTCATTAGGCTGACCATGTCGTGCTCTTTTTCGGACTCATTGCGTTCCATCATGTCCATTAAGGTCATGTGAGTCACAATCGATTTAAGTTTTTTGTCCTCACCGTCTTCTTCTAACGCCTTTTTAATAATGCGCTCAATCCACAGGGTTAAATCGCGCACGTTGCCAATGCGTTTTTCGGCCGTTTTTGGACTGCTGGCGTTTTCGTGAATCCAATTATCGTACTCAATGGTTTCAATTAACTGGCGTACAAAGGCGGTGACTTCTTCGCCGCTGGCGTGGTCAGCGGCTTGTATCCAATTTAACAGCTGTTGGCCAAAGTGCTGCACGCGGCTTAAGGCTTTGTCGGACAATACCGAGGTAATGCCAAACTCTTGCGTGGCGTCAAACAAACTAATGTCGCGACCGGTAGCGTAAGTGGCGAGTTTTTCGAGTGTGCCCGCACCAATCTCTCGGCGAGGGGTGTTTACAATGCGCAAAAACGCCGCGTCGTCGTCGGGGTTAACCACCAGTTTTAAATAACTCATAACGTCTTTTATTTCGGCGTGGTCAAAAAACGATTTACCGCCCGAGATCACATACGGAATGTTCTGTTCGCGCAAAGCGCGTTCCATTAACCTGGCCTGGTGATTGCCGCGATACAAAATGGCGTAGTCTTTGTTTTTGGTGCGATGTTTAAATTTATGCACAATAATTTCGGACACCACGCGTTCGGCTTCTTGATTTTCGTTGGCGCAGGCAATCACCCGCAAAAGGTCGCCTTCGCCCATGTCGCTCCACAGGGCTTTTTCGAATAAATGCGGATTATTGGCAATCAGTTGGTTGGCCGACTTTAAGATGCGGTTGCTCGAGCGGTAGTTTTGCTCAAGTTTAATGAGTTTTAACGCCGGATAATCGCTTTGCAACAACGCCAAGTTTTCGGGTTGCGCGCCACGCCAGGCGTAAATGGATTGATCATCGTCGCCCACCACGGTAAAACGGCCACGAATGCCCACCAACTGTTTTACCAACGCATATTGCGCGGCGTTGGTGTCTTGGTATTCGTCTACCAATAAGTAACGCACTTTATTTTGCCATTTGTCCAAAATGGCAGGGTGTTCACTAAACAGTTTAACGGGTAAGCCAATTAAGTCGTCAAAGTCCACTGCGTTGTAGGCTTTTAACTGCTTTTGGTACGCGCCGTACAGCAACGCGCGCGCCTGTTCTTGCGCATCTTGCGCTTGTTCTAATGCCGTTTGCGGGCTAATGTGTTGGTTTTTCCAGCCCGAAATCTGCCATTGCACACCGTCCAACACTTCGGGGTCGAGGGCTTGCTTAAACATCAACTCTTTTAAAATTTGGCCACTGTCGGCCGCATCCATAATCGAAAAACTCGGCTTATAGCCCAGCGCTTGATACTCTTGGCGAATAATATTAAGCCCCAAGTTATGAAAGGTCGAAACGTTTAAGCCTTTGCTGTTTTCGTCTTTTAACAGTTTGGTCACACGCTCTTTCATCTCGCGCGCCGACTTGTTAGTAAAAGTCAGCGCGTAAATGTTGTGCGCTTTTACCTCGCATTGGCGAATTAAATAGGCAATTTTCTCGGTAATTACCCGCGTCTTACCCGAACCCGCGCCGGCTAACACCAAAGCAGGGGTGTCAATGTGTTTAACGGCTTCACGTTGGCGGTCATTTAAACTGTGCATGGCTCATCTTTGGGGGCTTAAAAAGGTACAATATGATAATTCAAAACCAACCCAATTATATGGGAACTTGCATATTGGAGCTTGCCGCTGTGGCCACCATTGACGAACTTAAAAAAGACCTACTCATTCAAACCCAACTCATGGGCAAACCGCTTAAATTTGCCACCACCTGGGGCATTTTTAGCCCAAGAGAGATCGATTCGGGCACCGATCTGTTTTTAAAATACCTAGACATTAACGACGACGAAGTGGTGCTAGACATCGGTTGTGGGTACGGCCCTTTAGGATTAGCGATTGCCGCCAACGCGCCCAACGGTCAAGTACACATGGTTGATAAAGACTTTGTCGCGGTCGATTACGCCAATAAAAATGCCCAGCTCAATCACCTGCCCAACGCCAAAGCCTATTTGTCTAACGGACTAAGCGCCGTGCCAAAAGAGCTGCAATTTACCACCGTAGTGTCCAATGTACCCGCCAAAGTAGGCAAAGAGATGTTAGCGATTTTATTACACGATGTGCATCGCCAACTCGCCCCAGGTGGACAATTTGTGGTGGTCACCATTAACGGCCTACGCGACTACATGAAACGTAACTTTATTGAAGTCTTTGGCAACTACGACAAAGTAAAACAAGGCAAAGACTACACCATTTCACGCTGTGTAAAGCCTATGAGTACAGGAAAATAATTTATGCAAATCGGTCGAAATGAGCCGTGCCCTTGTGGGAGCGGCAAAAAATATAAGCGCTGCTGTATGAGCATGGCTGAACAACAACATTTTGAGGTGATGGATGATTTGTCTCATATTATGGCCTGCCACCCAGATATGAGCATAGATGAGTTAAATATTGTGGCTCAACACAAAGTAAATAAGCTGAATAATCGTCCGATGGAGCATTTTTTTGGCCTAACACCCGCCCAAATGACTAACTGGTTATATGCGCCTTTGGACACCTTAACAGGGGTTTCAATTAACACGCCCGATGATGTGACTGCCAGCCCTGTTATGCGGTGTTTAGAGATTATTCTTGAAGAGGCAATGGCACAAGGCGGTTCGTTTAAAGCCACCGCCAAAGGCAATTTACCCACAAAACTGGTTGCAAGAGCGAGCGCATTACGACTAGAGTTGTTGATTAATAAATCCAGTACAAATATCAGCATTAGTGAATACGCTGGAAGCAACGAGGATAAATTTAATGCCCTGCATTACAGTCGGGTTTTGGCGCAACTATCTGGAATAATCTATTTAAGAGCCGGTCGGTTTCACGTTAAAAAGAGGCACAAAAACGCTTTAATCAAAAAGGGCTTCAAGCGTTCTTTTTGCCCATGTTAGAGGCAGCCGTCAAAGACTATAACTGGGGGTATTTTGATGGTTGGCCAGATGACATTAATGTGCGAACTTTTTGGTTATTTATGCTTTGGCGAATAAAGCAGCATGGTTCTGAAAACAAGCTTATCGAAGAGTTTAAAATCGCGTTCCCCGATTTTGTTTTAGAGATGCAAAATAAAAGTGATTACCTTACCCCAGAAGAGCATTTAGCCTCAATCATCGCCTCTCGTTTTGTGCGTCGTTTTTTAGAGTTTTGGGGCTTTGCTGTGCAAGCATCAGACCGGTTATTTAAAAGCCCAGGGGACATCGCTCAAGTGAATGTGTTGCCACTTTTTGATCAAGTTTTTCAATTTAATTTTGATGAATAGATGGTTGAGATTGCGCTATGTATACCTTGAAAATTTAAGGAATCTTCATGGGTAATTTAAGTCAGCGAGCCTCACCAACTCAAGCAAGATTTAATACAGACGCTATTAAACGAAAAAAGACGCTTGAAAAGTCTGCGTTCCAGGGAGCGAGTCATGCCAGTTGAATTAAGCTTAGAACACCTGCGCAGTTTATTGAGGGAGTTGTGCCATCTCTCAGCTGAAACCGAATGGGTGGAGTTTAAGCACAATGCCGATATTTTAATGATTGGGGAGTATATCTCGGCGTTAGCCAACTCGGCCGCATTATTGGGTAAGCAGAGTGCCTATTTGGTTTATGGGGTGGATGATGCGAATCACCAAGTGATTGGCACGGCATTTAAGCCGTCGGTTGAAAAATATAAACAGCAAGAAGTCGAAAACTGGTTGTTGCAAAAACTATCGCCCAAGATTCATTTTCGTTTTTATGAGTTTTATGCCGGTGAACACGACGATTTACCGGTTGTGATTCTCGAGATTCAGCCTGCTACTCATAACCCTGTGCAGTTTGATGGCATTGAGTATATTCGTATAGGTTCATATAAAAAGAAGCTAAAAGAGTTTCCTGAAAAAGAGCGCGCCTTATGGCGAGTGTTCGATAAAACCCCGTTTGAACAGCAGTTTGCGGCCTTGAATGTAAGCGCAGATGAGGTATTAAAACTGTTGGAATATCCAGCTTATTTTGATTTAACAGGCCTGCCATTACCGGATAACCGAGCAGGTATCTTGAGCGCATTAAAAGTGGAGCGTTTGATTAAAGAAGTGCAGGGCGGTTTTTGGCATATTACCAATTTGGGTGCGATTTTGTTCGCCAAAAAACTGCAAAACTTTGAGCATTTGGGGCGTAAAGCGGTGCGCTTGGTGCAGTATAAGGAAAATAGTCGTATAGAAACTGTGCGCGAGTTTGAGGGCAATAAGGGCTATGCGGTTGGGTTTGAAGGGTTGATGGATTATTTAAAAACCCTGTTGCCATCAAATGAGGAAATTGGCCGAGCGTTTCGTAAAGAGGTGCCAATGTATCCTGAGTTGGCAATTCGTGAGTTGGTGGCAAATGCCATTATTCATCAAGATTTTTCGATTAGTGGTACAGGCCCGATGATTGAGGTTTTTGAATCACGCATGGAGATTACAAATCCTGGCGTGCCGTTAGTCGCCGTTGAGCGCTTTTTGGATTCGCCACCGCAAAGCCGAAATGAAGCTCTGGCTTCGTTTATGCGCCGTATTAAGATTTGTGAAGAGCGTGGCTCGGGTATTGATAAGGTCGTGTTTCAGACCGAGTTGTATCAACTGCCCGCACCCGTGTTTGAAGTAACCGATAAACACACGCGCAGCATTTTGTTTAGCTATAAAGTCTTTGCAGAAATGAACAAGGAAGAACGAATACACGCGTGTTATTTACACTGCTGTTTGCGTTATGTGAATCGTGAGCCGATGAATAACGGCTCATTACGCCAGAGGTTTGGTATTGAACAAAAAAACCAAGCGCAGGCGAGCCGAATAATTAGGGATGCGATGGAGGCTAAACTTTTAAAGCCTTTCGATCCTGATGTGGGAACAAAAGCCATGCGTTACATTCCTTGGTGGGCTTAATTTGCTTGATGGTTGCTTGATTGGAATTACATTTTTTAATGTTTTTCTGTTGGAGTTATAGTTTAACATATTGAATTTAAAGTAATTAATTTGCTTGATCGTTGCTTGATTGGTCATTGCAGTAGATGAATAAAATCCGTTCTAAAACAACCCTGTCTAAATAACAAAGTCGACCAATGTCCTGTCACACGCCCTGTCACCAGGCTCTAATATCGACATAAAAATCCCATAAAAACACCTTACCAGGCCTGGTTACACTGTTTTAAAAATATTTGGCTTTGTGCAGGCGTTTATTAAGTTCGTCTGCGCAAAATAGGCTGGGGTTATACAGTTGTATTTGTAAATCGTGCTCTAGGTGTGGGGGCATTTCTTGATTTTTTTCAAGCGCGGCCACAATGTCGTTTAACGCCCAAACGCCGCCTATGTCTTCTAATGCGCCAGCGCGCTTACCTGTTATGCAATTAACCAGTGATTTAAGCGTGCTTATGGGTGTTTCAATGGTTTGAATCGACTCTAAAACAATGTTTAGCTCCCAGCCATCGCCAAAATCGTATTCATATAGCAGTTTGTCTTTGGGTTTGTGCAACACATCTCTAAGCAATACGCCGGCTTCATCGTGGGTTTCGTATTGATTAAAATCGTCGTTTTCAATCTGTTCTTTTGATTCGTAATGCACTTTACCCACTGAAAAAGAGTGTAAATGACTGTCGTTCCAATCGAAGCAGATTTGTATTATTTGATGTACAAGCGAAAGCGGGCAGCTGTCTACTATTTGTAAACGGCGCCAAACAATGGGTTTGCTCTCTTTTAAAGTAACTTTAAGCGTGTAAAACTGTTGCGCTAACTCTATAACCTGTCGGGTGTTTTTAATAAGCGTTTTAGGCGCTGGAAAATCAACCACATTAGAAAATGGCGTTGGTTTAATAGGTTGGGTTTTTTTAGTGGCTTGGGTCGATTGGGTGGGTTTTTCGCGGTTAAGCTGGGTTAGCGGGGCTACCGTCGCGACTTCATTAAGCGAGTGGGTGAGGTCAACGGGGTTTTCACCATTAAGCTTAAACACAAGGGTATCGGCCATTATTTTTTGTAATTCACCTAGGCGTTTTGCCGATTTAATGCCTGGATGACGCGCCCGCAGGTCGGCGTTATTTAAAAACTCAAAATGCATTAAACCGTTGTTTTGTAACTCATTAATAATATCAAGCTGGGTAGAAGTGATGTCGTCGCTGGATGACATTAGCAGGTTTATATCGGGCAGTTTGGGTTTATGGGCGTGTTTTAGAAGCATATCTTTAATCGCCATTTGAGCCCCAAGCTGTACAAAAAATTCAGCTTGCAAATGTTCTTCTTGAGCCTCGTTTAAATATTCATCCAGCGCTTCGGTTGTTTGCCAAAGTTTGGTGTTGGGATTTTGTTCTAACGCATTGTGCGCTTGCATTTTTTTGCCATGTTTAAAAACGTGCTGTATAACTTGTTGATATTCATCTTCTTCTGGCAACATTAAGTCGCTGACATTATTGATTTTTTGCAGCTGCTTTTGCGCTAAGGCCAGCAGTTCAACTAAACGAATATATTGAATGTTTGATAGGTTTAATAGCATTTTTTGGGTCTACATTAATGTTAAAACCCTATTTTAGCGGATGTTATAGTGGATGTGTAGGCCGGCTTTAAGGTCTAAATAAGCCACACACAAAAAGCCCTTAACCAGACTGACCAGGCCTGGTTAAGGGCTTTTTGTTTTATACGCCCGCTATGGCTGTATAGGTGGGTTTAGATATGGATTTAATTTAAGCGTTTAAGCGCGCCACTTTGTGGACGAAAAAAGGCCATGTCTTGTGAGAGTTGCCCGGCCACTTCGGTCATGCTTTCGGCGGCGGCGGTGGTTTCTTCAACCAAGGCGGCGTTTTGCTGAGTGACCGAATCCATTTGGGTAATGGCGGTGTGTACTTGGCTTATGCCCAGTGCTTGCTCATGCGACCCAGCGGCAATTTGCTGCATTCGTTGTGAGGTGTCTTTAATGTTTAAATTAATCTCGTTGAGCATGCGCCCCGATTCGTCGGCTAAACGTGTTCCTTGGGTTATTTTGGCGACACTTTCGTCAATTAGGGTTTTAATGTTACGCGCCGCATCGGCTGATTTTTGAGCAAGCGAGCGTACTTCGCCGGCCACTACTGCAAAGCCACGACCTTGTTCTCCGGCACGTGCCGCTTCTACTGCTGCGTTAAGCGCCAATAGATTGGTTTGAAACGCAATGGAGTCAATTAAGGTCACAATGTCGGCAATTTGATGGCTGGATTGCTCAATGCTGTTCATGGCGGTAATGGTGTCGTTCATTACTTTTGCACCGGTTTGGGCTTTGCTTTCAACGCCCTGCATGACTTGGCTGACTTCTTGAATGTTTTGCGTGCCGCTTTGTAAACTGGCGTTCATTTGTTCCATGGTGGCCGAGGTTTCTTCAAGCGCAGCCGCTTGTTGTTGCACGCGCTCGTTTAGGTCTTGCGCGCCTTGCGACACTTCTTGTGCGCTGTTTTGCACCTGTTGTGCCGATACAATGGCGTTGTTGACTACTTCAAGTAAGCGATCGTTGCTGTTGTTTAACGCGTTTTGCAAAATTTGCAATTGGCCATTAAACGGCGTGTCAATCCGAGGGGTTAAATCACCGCTGGCTTGAGCTTGTAACACGCGACTGATTTCACTGATGGCCAGAGCTAAACTGTCTAAAGAGGCGTTCATGCTGTCTTTTAACTGACCTAATTGCCCAGGTGCATTCACGTTTACGCGTGAGGCAAAATCGCCTTGTTGCATTTTTTGCATCACAGCGGTGATGTTATGAACCACGTCGTTTAACATGCTAAACGCGCCGTTAACTTGATTGCGGAACGCTTCTGGAACTTGATCGCTCATTTTAAGATTAAGCGCACCGTGACTGAGTCCGTCCATAACCTTGCCCAGTTCATCCATCATAAACGCGACACTTTTGGCACTGCCGTTAATACCTTCTTTAAGCTCGTTTAAGTCGCCTACATAAGTACCTTGCATGCGTTTTTGATAGTTGTTTTGGGCAATGGCTTGCACCACTTGGTTGGCTTCTTGCAAGGCTTGATGCGTTTGCCCAAACAGGTGGTTTAACGCTTGGCTCATTTGGCCGACTTCGTCGTTGCGCTGACTCACCAATTGTTTGTTTAACGTGCCTTGGGTAGACATGCTATTAATGGCGTCTTTCATGGTGTTTAAAGGACGTTTAACCAATTGTTGCAACGAAACAAATAACACCAGCAGCAGCAGCGCAATCAAACCTGTTATAACTAGGCCTACCTGCATAAAAATGCTGTCAATGTGGGCAAACTGTTCGTCTAGCACGCTTAGGTTATAGCCCACAACGTGGTACGCAATCACTTCATTTTGGGCGTTGGTAATGGGGTAGACATCGGCACGGGTTTGATTGGTTTGAATCATTCCTGCGTCCACCAATGCGTCTACGTCAAATTGTTTTAACCAATCTTGTGAGGGTTTTCTAAATTGAGTGTTATGAGCAATGTGATATTTGCCGTATTGGGTATTTTCAGCGCCTTTCTTAAAGGTTTTTAACGCCAAATCGTTGACTAAAATAACGTGAAAGTAGTTGCGAACCAGCATGTCATCGTTAATGTTGCCAAAGCCCGAGCGAAACTCTAACGCGCCAATACGCTTGCCGTCTTTTTCAACCCCAGCAAACGAACCAATTACAATGCCGCCGCTGGACAAGTCAACCGCCGAATGAGTGGTTTTTTTGCCGGCTAAAATATCGCTTACACCACCACGATAGGTGGCGTCTTTACCACGCCCTGAATCGGGCTCTTTGGCGTAAGTGCGCATTAAAAATTTACCTTCGCTGTCTACTAATAAAAAGGTGATGTTTTTAAACGCAGTGTCTTGCTTGTATTTGTCGGCGACTTGAGCAAAACGGTCGCGTAAGCTGGCGTGGTCTTTATTGTCAAAGTCTTTAATGATGCCGGGTAAATTTACAAAACTCACCGCACCTAATTCGCCAATGCGCATTGATTGATCTATGCGATGTTCAAGAGTGCTGTGCGCTTGACGCGTTTCGTTAGCAATGGCACTTGTTACCATAGATTCACGAACAAAAAACATGACGATGGTGGCACCAATCAGCACTAGAGCGGCGGTAATTAAAATGCGATTAATCACCGCTGTGGATAAGGATGTAGGTTTCATTAAAGACTCCAAAAGAGATAATTTGAAACATTCCACAAATGGATGCAAGGTCAAAAAGGGTTAAAATCTTCCTACTTTTGAGGGCGCTCTAAGAGTGCTTTTGTTGGGCGGTAACGCGTAAATAGCAGGCTATTCACAGTGTTTACTGCCTCAGTTAGGTAAGTTTTTGTCCTTTTTTATTGCGCCCATTCGCGCAAGAGTTTCATACATGCACGACGCTAAAAATTGGGTTTGCAAGTGGTTTGCAAACAGTATGCATAAAGCCGTCAAAATAATCATAAACGCTAAAATTTAATCGTCTGTCGCGATTTTTATAAAGTGAAATTTTTGCACCAGTAAGGTCAACTAAAATTAAGCCAATAGCGCTTAAGAGCACTTAAGCGTTAACCCTTTTAGCCTTACATCCCATCGTGCATTGTTTTCATTTAGCATAAATTAACAGAGAATGTGTTGATGCATTTAAGTTTTTACACAAATTTTGTTTATTTTTGTTTGGTTATATTTTGGCTAAACAAGTATTTAACAGGGTTAACAGTGCTTTACTTAGGTTTTGAAGAGTATTTTACGACTTTTTTAAGTGCTTTTGCGTTTTCATTAGGCTTGTTTAAACGCTACAATGGCAAATCTGTTTTTTTACTTTTTTGGAGTAGTGTATGAGTCCGTTAATTAAGCCGACATTTTGGTTGGTTTTTACTGTGTTTTTTAGTTTGTTTTCAATTTCTCAGGCCGCACACGCTAAGCGTTTGGGCGGTGGCAGCAGTTACGGTTATTCAAAATCAGTTCCCGACAAGTCGTTTAACACCGCGCCCAAATCAACCCCTGCGGCACCGGCTAAGCCTGCGGCTGCAGGTGCGGCTTCGGCAGCGGCCAAACCTGCTTCGGGTGCATCACGTTGGTTAGGGCCTTTGGCGGGCTTGGCGGCGGGTGGATTATTGGCGGCCATGATATTTGGCGACGGCTTTGAAGGCATGCAAATTATGGACATTTTAATGTTCGTATTATTGGGTGTGGCGGTGTTTATGATTATTAGACGCTTAAGAGCCAATCGCGCCCAGAGTGCTGAACAACCGGCGTATGCTCACTCGGCACCCTCATCACCGTCGTCCTCTCAAAACGAACGTGCTGAAAGTGCACAAGAAATTCCCGTGGTACACACGCGTCAAGCGGCCGAACATACGCCTTACGACCCTAATCAAAGTGGTTCGATGATTGGCTCGGCGTTGGGCGAAGGGTTAAGCGAGCAAGCCACGTATTTAATGGCCGATGCGGCACCCGCTTGGTTTGATGCGTCATCGTTTGCAGAAGGGGCTAAGAGTCATTTTGTTACCTTGCAAGCGGCTTGGGATGCGGTAGACTTGGCTCAAGTAGAATCGTATTGCACCCCCGAACTGTTTGCCGCGTTGCAAGTTGAAATGCAAGGCATGCAGCCAGGTGAAAATGTGACCGTAATTGATACGTTATACGCCGACATTGCTGATATGGCGATGGACGGTGAGTATTTTATTGTCAGCATTCGTTTTACTGGGTTTATTCAAGAAGACGCAGCGGTGGGCGCACACGCGTTTAACGAAGTATGGCATATTCGTCGTCTGTCTAATAACGAAGGCAACTGGCAGGTGGCTGGTATTCAGCAGACTCATTAATTTGCGGATTTTTAAACGCTAAAAGCGAGATTAATATGCAACGATGGTTAAGTAAGAAAACAGTTTTTAACCTGCTAACGCTGGGCTTAATAAGCAGCTTTTTGTTGCTGGGTGCTTGTTCAAAAGCCCCGGTGACGTTAACCAGTGCTCAAATTGTAGGCAGCTTGGATAAAGGTTCGGGTAACTTTGACCGCGTCTTGCAAATTTGCTTTAAAGAGCCGTTAAAAAGTGACTACTTTCATAAGGTGGTCATTATCACTAAAGAAGATGTAAAAATTACGGGTGAAGGCATGTTGCGCCCACTTGCGTCAGATCCTGATAACAAGTGTCACTTGCGTAACGTGTACTTGTACATTCATAAAGATTCGCCCGTAGATGCCCGTCAACTTATTAAAGATTATGTGGTGCCAGGTAATGTGCGCCAAGTGTTGGTTCAGGTTTTAATGATAAACCTGTTGGCAAAGAGTTGCCGATTGCCGAAAAAGTCTTTAACGATTTGTAAAAGTATAGTTAGCTTTTAGTTTTAGTTTTTATCTGTTTGACCAGGCCTGGTAGCTTTACCAGGCTTTTTTTTTATTTTTTAACGGCTGTTTTATTAAGAGACCTTTGCACGAATAAGGTGTCAAGATTGCAATAAATCAGTGAGAAACAAAAGAGCTTAAAAGAGGTGATGCATGCAAACTAACCAAAGCTTACTGGCCTATGCCTATGGCGTGCCGCTGGTTCAGGGAGTGTACAAAGTATTGCCCGAGGACTTTAGGGTTGAAGAGCAAATTGGCTACCCATTAAGCGGTGACGGTGAGCACTTATGGTGTTGGGTTGAAAAAACCGGTGAAAACACCGATTGGGTGTTACAGCAGTTGGCTAAGTGGGCCAATGTGCCTAGCTCGCGGGTGGGCGTGGCGGGACAAAAAGACCGTCATGCCGTTACGCGACAGTGGTTTAGCATTCAGTTACCAGGCCTGGTCAATCCGGATTTTGCAGCGTTTAATGTTCCAAACGTTCGCATTTTAAAGTGGCTGCGTCATGGACGAAAGCTGCAAACTGGCGGGTTGTCGGGCAATAAATTTACCTTAGTGGTGCGCGATGTGCAAAATCACGTGCAAGACGATACTCAAGACGACGTGCAAGGCAGTGCGCAAAGCAATGTGGTCAAGGTGCAAAACCTCTTAGACACACGTTTAGCGTGTATTGCCCAGCACGGCGTGCCCAATTATTTTGGTGAGCAACGTTTTGGCCATTTTGGGCACAATTTAAAACAGGCACAACGCCTGTTTGCCGGAGAATTAACCCGCGTTAAACCCAATCAAAAAAGCCTGTATTTATCGGCGGTTCGTTCGCAGCTCTTTAATCTTATGCTGAGTGAGCGCGTGGCCGATGGTTCTTGGAACCAGCTGCTGGCGGGCGATGTACTGCAGCTCGAAGGTTCTAATAAATGGTTTTTAGAAGACGGCAGTGCCAACTTAGCGCAACGTATGCTTGATTTAGATGTGCATCCTACTGGGTTACTGGCCTCTGATGGTGTTAGTCAAGCTGAGCATTCGGTTAAGGTGTTAGAAGAGCGAGTTTGTGCCCAGTATCCCGATTGGATTAAAGGCTTAACACAATTAGGCTTAAAATCAGATAGACGTGCTTTGCGCGTTAAGCCGCTGGATTTTAGTTGGCATTGGCTACCAACGCCTGATAAGAATCTTATGTTACAGGTTAGTTTTACCTTGCGTCCGGGCAGTTACGCCACCATGGTGCTGCGTGAAATTATGCACACCCTAGACGCACAAGCCCCAACGCACGCAGCCAATGCTTAACCGCTAATACCTGATTGCTAATACCTGAATTGCTAGGGCATGTTGCGCTCGTGGCGTTAAATATACGGATAAGCGTTTGTGTTTTATGTGGGGTTGATGCAAAATAATTTTTCATCCCAAATTGTTTAATCTTTGGGTCATCATAGAGCCATTTAAAAATGGCCGTTTTAGATGCTGCTTTACAGATGAGTCCATTAATGAAAGCGATGCTTAGCCACTTAAGTCTATTGGTAACTTCTTTTTTAACGCCTGCGATTGGCATGTTTGCGATTGTGTGGTTTTTGGTGGTGGTGTTGGCATCGTGGTATTTGGTACAGCAACATCAGCAGCGTCAACAAGAAGCGGCGGTTATTTCGGTCAAAGGTTTGTCGAGTTTAATTCAAAGCAAAGTAAACAACTATCGCCTTGTTTCCCGTTCAATTTCTAATCATCATCAAGACCGTATTTTGATCTTTCAGAAGGTGGAGGGTATCCATACGAGTTTTCAGAGGTTTCCGAAGAGATTTTTACATTGTTTGCTGATGCACAACAATTTGTAATTTTAAATGATCTTGGCATTCCGGTAATTGGCAGCCCCAATTATTTACTGGGCCCGCGGTGTCTAGAGCAAATTGATAATGTGCTAAAGGCCGAGGATACGCCCAATGTTTTAGAGGTGCATGAACACAATGGACAGTACCGACATTACGATATTATTACTAAACTAGAGCGCGGCTCGCAGCAAGCCATGCTGTTAATTAGTTTTTCTTTAGACGGCTTTAGTCATCTGTTAGACGACTTTAGCACGGCTGAAACTGAGTTTTTGTTAGTCGATTCGCATTCAATTGAAAACGTAATTTCAGCTACTAGCGCGCATATTCCGAGTATTCAAGGGCGTATTTTGCCCAGAATGTTGGCCTCTGAGCCCATTGCAGATACCGCATGGCAGGTGGTCGGGTTGCACAAAGTAGGCTCTTTAAACGGTTACGAAAAACAGGTGCTGTGGTTGGCAACGTTGTTGTTTGTAATGGTGCTGGTGGTGGTGGCGTTGGTGTGGCGACACTTTAATAAAGTGACGTTAGCGCGCAAAAAACTGCAAGAATCCTCACGCCATGACGCCATGTTTAACGCCGGCCCTACTGTGCTGTTTGAAAAAGATGCACAGCACAATATGGCCGTGCGTTACGTGTCGCCCAATGTAAACACCCTGTTGGGTTGCGATGCGACCAGCTTAATTGAACAGCGCGGATTTATGGATTTGGTGCATCCTGACGACATTGATGCCGTGAGTGTTTTGATTAATCAGGCCATAATGGCCGGCAAAACCGAGGTGGAGTTAGAATACCGGTTAATGCATCAGGTAGATTGGAGCTTTAGATGGGTTTACGATTTAACCCATATTTTATACGACGCGGCAGGTCAAGTTGTGGGTTTGCAAGGTTATGTAACCTCGGTGCACGAGCAAAAGTTAGCCGAACAACGCGCCAACGATTTAATTGAAAACTCACCCGACGCTATGGTGGTAAGCAATGAGCTCGGCGAGATTATTTTGGTCAATCAAGCCTTAGAAGAAACCTTTGAATACACGCGTGCCGAATTAATAGGTCGGTCGATTGACTTGTTTGTGCCCAACAGCAAACGCGATGCTCACGTGCGGTATCGCCAACAGTATTTAAGCATGCAAGACGTTAAACGCTATCAAATGGGGCAAGAGCGTGAGTTGTTTGGTGTGACTAAATCGGGAAGACTTATACCCGTTGCGGTCGATTTAAGCCGCATGCAAACTCCCGATGGGGTGTTGATTTTAAGTATTATTCGCGACATTACCGTGCAAAAAGCCGCGCAAGCGCAAATGCAAACGGCCAAAGAAACCGCCGAATCGTTAGCCAAAGCCCGCAGTCGATTTTTGGCCACCATGAGCCACGAAATTCGCACCCCAATGAACGGCGTGCTGGGCATGACCGACTTATTACACGACACCGCGCTAGACACTACACAACGTAATTATTTAAATGCCATTAAGCAAAGTGGCCAGGCCTTATTGGGCATTATTAACGAGATATTGGATTTTTCAAAACTCGATGAGGGCGAAATGCGCCTAGAATCTCAGCCGTTTGATTTGTACGATGTGGTCAACGCAAGCGTGCAATTGCTGATGCCTCAAGCGCACAATGCCAAAGTAGAGGTTAATTACCATTTTGAACACATTTGCCCCAAACAGTTTAACGGCGATGCCGGGCGTATTAGACAAGTGGTGCTTAATTTATTAAGCAATGCAATTAAGTTTGCCCAAGAAGGTCAAGTAGATGTAGGTGTGAAACTGCTTAATTTAACCCCAGAAGGCGCGCAGATAGAGCTGTCTGTTACCGATAACGGAATAGGCATTGCGCCAGATTATCAAGCCAAACTGTTTGATTTTTTTACCCAAGCCGACGATTCAACCACCCGAAAATACGGCGGCACAGGATTGGGCTTAGCCATTACTAAACAGTTGGTAGAGCTAATGGGCGGTACGATTGGGGTAGAATCTGAGCAAGATAAAGGCAGTACGTTTTGGGTTAAGTTGCCGATTTTACTGCATCAAGTGTCTGAAAGTACCGACAGTAAATCATTGGATGAATCGGACGCGTTAAGGGCTTTAGAAGAAGCAAACAGTGTAGACGGTGTAGACAGCATGGATAATGTGGACAGCTCGGGCGTTCAAGTTATTGAAAGCGACAAGCCATTGCTAAATCGCAGGGTGTTGTTGGTAGAAGACAATCTTATCAATCAAATGTTGGCGGTAAGCTTGCTTGAAAAACTCGGAGCCACGGTAGACGTCGCCAATAATGGCTTAGAGGGTTTAGAAAGCTGGCGCTTGCACGGCAAAAAATATTGTGTGGTGTTAATGGATTGTCAAATGCCACTTATTGACGGTTATGAGGCCACCACGTTGATTCGTCAAGAAGAAGAGTCGAGCGATGAGAAGTTTCCTATTCCTATTGTGGCCTTAACCGCCAACGCCATGAAAGAAGATAGGGAGATGTGTTTTGCTGTGGGAATGAGTGACTTTTTAGCCAAACCCATTAACATAGCCCAGTTTAACGCCGCGGTCGTTAAGTGGGCTATTATTGGATTTAACCGACATTAATTGCGATGCGGTTTAAGCGTTTAACCAGGCCTGGTCATTACGGTTAAGCACCACAAAAGCCCCGTCATTGCGGGCTTGACCCGCAATCTACTGCGGTTACGGCGTTAGATGCCGTGTCGTGGCACGGCATGACGGTAATGTGGATTGAAGATGAGCCAATCAAGATAACCAGGCCTGGTTAAATCCACTTTTCAAAGATGTTTATACAGTTCTTTGGGGTCAATCAGCGGATTGCTGTTTATGGTGGCGGTTTGGCCGTTTACGGTGGTGTAAAAACAGCTTTTGCGGCCGGTGTGACACGCTGGCCCGGTTTGGTCTACTAGCAGTAAAATGGCATCGCCGTCGCAGTCTAAACGCAACTCTTTTAGTAATTGCACTTGTCCCGATTCTTCGCCTTTGCGCCAGTAGTTTTGGCGTGAGCGTGACCAGTAACAGACCCGCCCCGTTTGCAAGGTTTCGGCCAGCGACTGGGCGTTCATCCACGCCATCATTAATATTTCTTTGCTGTCAAACTGCTGGGCAATGGCCGGAATTAAACCGTTTTCGTCAAACTTAACCTGGTCTTTTAAACGCGCCCAATCAATGTGTTGGCCTTGTTGTGCGTTTTCGAGTTGTTTAAAGCCAACGGCGTCGGCAGCCAACAAATCAAGAGGCTGAGTGGGGTTTGACATAATAAAGTTCCAAGTAAACGCACGCTAAAGGCGCGCTAAAAAAGTGTGCTAAGGCTTACTTACCTTGCGCTTTGGCAAACGCGGCGGCAAACGGGTTGTTGGTAATGGCTTGGCTTTGCGCTTTGGCGGCGGGTTTAAGCGCCACATCGGATTGTTTGCCTTTTAACAATAAGGCGTTAAACAGTTCAACCGTGGCGCGGGCGTCGGCCAGGGCGTCGTGCGCGTCGCCCGGAAAAGGTCTGCCCAAGGTAAGCTCGAAAGCGGCGGTGAGTTTGGGTGTTTTGTAGAACCAGTACATGCGTTCACTGTGCCAACGCATCGCGCCCATTAAATCGGTGCTTAGTTGGGCGGCGTCCAGCCAGGTGTTGTAGTCGAGTTCAAAGGGCAAGATTTTTTTCTCGGCACTTTTTTCAAGATACATAAAATCGCTTTCGGTGCTGTAAGCCAACACCACATCGGCGTCTTTTAATACCGCGTGAATGGCGTCCCAGGCTTGCGCCAAGGTGGGTTGGCCTTGCACCATGTCGGTGGTAATGTTGTGTTTTTCGTTGTCGGGAATGTCGTAACCTGGGTTAATCAGCTGGTTAAACAGCTCGTTGCCTTCTAAGTCGCAGGCCGACAATTGAATAATGTCGGCGTCGGGATCGGTGCAAATATTGGTGGCTTCGATGTCGATGCACACCACCTTTTTACCTTTTAAACTGTCGTTAAGTTCTTTGAGTTTGTACAGCGCGTCGTTGCGGCGTTCTTGAATTAGACCAACCACTTCGGACTGACAAAACTCTTGCAATAACTCTTCTATTTTTTTGCGTAATTTGACCATCGATTTGGTCAAGGCATCGCGCACAGCCTGCTCTTCGGAGCAACGTTCAATAAATTGGGCAATGCTCAAAGACTCTTCTTCAATCATGACATTCGCCAACACCGCATCGACCAATTTGGGGACGTTAAAATCGTAGGTTTCCAGCGCCGGAATCACCACATTGGCGTTGAGCAACGATTTTTCGCCTTTGGCGGGCGAGGCCATGATTTCGACCCCTTTTATATTGAGTCCATCGGATGCGGCGACGGCCACAAGGTACTCTTTAAGGGGTTGATTGCGTTTGTCGATTAGGATTAATTGGGCATGGCTCATGTGGGATTCATTTTGGCAGTTAAAAGAAGGCGCTCATTTTAACAGGTGTGGCTAAGAGTACGAAGTTAATTGTTAAGGCGCGTTTAAGTTTGACCAGGCCTGGTGAGTGAGTTTGCCGTGCCACAATTACCGTCATGCCGTGCCACGACACGGCATCTGCCCCGTGCGCCGTATCGGCAATAGATTGCGGGTCAAGCCCGCAATGACGTGGTTTTTGGTTTTGAATTCAACTAATAATTGTAATGACCAGGCCTGGTTATACATTAAGGTGCTTTAAAGTCTACCCAATGAATGAGCGAAATCTGGCCGTCGTGGTCTTCCACCAACGCCGTACACGATTCAACCCAGTCGCCGCAGTTGTAGTAAGTAAGCTCGGGGCTTAGGGCGCGAATTTCGGCGTGGTGAATGTGTCCGCAGACCACGCCGTCCATGCCTTTTTCGGCGGCGGCTTTGCCCAAAGCGTCTTCAAAGGCCGAGATAAAATTAACCGCGCGTTTCACCTTGTGTTTTAAATACGCCGATAACGACCAATAGCCAAAGCCCATTTTATGGCGCAGATGGTTGTACCAGCGATTGACGTGCAGCATGGTTTCATACAGACCGTCGCCCAAAAAAGCCAGCCAGCGATGACATTGAATCACGCCATCAAATTGGTCGCCGTGAATGCACCAGAGTTTTTTGCCCGTTGCGGTGGTGTGTTGGTATTCGTCTACCAGATGAATGTTGCCCAAGGTTAAGCCCGAGTAACGGCGCAGCATGTCGTCGTGATTGCCGGTAATGTAGACAATTTTGGTGCCCCGTTTGGCGCGGGTTAAAATGCGCCGAATCACATTGGTGTAGCTTTGTGGCCAAAAGACTTTTTTGCGCATACGCCAACCGTCAATAATGTCGCCCACCAAAATGAGGGTGTCGCAGTCGTTGTGTTTTAAAAAGTCGCTTAAAAAGTCGGCTTTGCAGCCTTTTGAGCCTAAATGGGTGTCGGATATCCAAATGGTGCGATAGTGGTGTACGGCGGTTTCGTCTGGAGCAAGCCCGCCATGCGTTTGGGAGCCATCAGGCTCTGGAATGGTTTGATTGTGTAATTGAGTCACTAATTTAATAACCGACTGGGGTTCAAGGTGCATGCAGACTCGCTTAAATTTCGTGTGATTGAAGCAGTTTGGGGCCAAAGGTACGCATGATTTTGGCCAGGCCTGTTAAGGTGGTTTTTTGTACCCAGGGCAAATGTTTAACGTACAGAGCCGTGTATTCCACCTCGGGTTTCCCACCTCGTCGCCGTTTAAACTCGCCAGCACCCGAGCTTAGGTTCATGGTTTGACCGCGTTCAAACGTGATTTTTAACAAGGTTGCCATCAGCAAACGATACAGCCCTAGTTCTTTGGGTTGTTGCGTGTCGTAGCCCACAATGGGCGTGGTAATAATGTCTTGCTGGGTAAGCAGACCGATGGTGGCGATGATGCGACCTTGCGGGTTTCTAAAACTGTAAAACTCAACGAGTTGCTGTTGGTGCAAAAATTCAAAATATTGCTCAGTAAAGTTGGGGTTGTAAGCCGAATGTTTTTCAATAAATAGCTGATGAAAACACTGCGCCATATCGGCAAAGTCTTCACTTAAATGTTCGTGCGGCAACACTTTGGTTAAAAGGGTTTTACGCAACAAGCGTTGGTCGTTTTGGGTGTTATTGCACTTCCACCAAGTGGGGTTGTGTTTGTCAAACAAATACACTTGGCGAGCTGGCATCAAAATCCACCCTTGCTGGGTTAAGGTGTGCATTAACTCAGGGTTGGTTTGGACGTTGAGCGAGCGAATAGAAAAATTATGTGAAGGATAGCGGTCAATTAAATTAAACGTTAGGGTTTGCACTGTTTCGGGTGACCATTCGGGCAGTAGATTGGTGGACACCAACCAATTGTTAATAGACACCGAACGGTTGATTTTGCCAACTTTTAAAACCACCGATGTAACGCCAATCACCCCGCGCAACACAGCTTCTAACAATGGGTTTTTAAGCACGCTTAATTCATTGCGCGCATACGTAATGTAAGCGGTGTAGGCCGAGCAGACATAGCTGTTGTCGTAATCGGTGCTGTTAATGGTTAAGGGCACATCATCGTTGCCTACACGCAGGGTTTGCAGCTCGGTTTTAACATTGGCGATGTTGTTGCTTACCCCGGTAAGTTGAAAATAATGCGTCCATAACTTGGCCAACGAGGGACGCGGAGGCTCTGTTTGCGCTGAATCGGTTTGGGCAAAATGATACGGCATGCCAAAAGAATTATTGTGCGTGGACATACACATGCACCCCGCCGTAAATTCCTGAACGGTCTTGCTCGGTAAACTCGTGGTTTATGTTCGTGTCGGTGCGCCAGTGGCTTAATAATGCGCTTGGTAAATTTTCTTCTAATGGAGAGGTAATACCCGCTGTTCTAAACACAACGCGCGCATTGGGTTGAGCAGTACGATTAACTTCTTGCCACAGCTCGGTCAGTTGTTGGGCGTCCATCCAGTCTTGCGCGTCTAAAAACAAATACGCGTTTAAGCTCTGCGCGGGCATGGCTTTTAAGCGTTCGGTCATAGACTGGTGAAACACCTCTACATTGCTTTGCCCTTGGCTTACGGCTTTAAAATGCGGGGCTTGCAAATAGCGCGGCACAGCTTGGAGGTGTTCTATATCGTATTGGCGATTAAACGCCTGCCATGCAAAATAGTTGGTTTTAAGGTCAAACTGACACGCCAAGCGTCGAGCGCGCGTTTGCAGTAAAAGGTGCATGCCTTGGTTTTGCTGGTTAGATTGTTCAACCATTTCGTTAAACTGCGCGGGCGGAATTCCTAGGCTGTACAAGACCACTGGGCGGTTGGATAAAAACTTTATTAAACGGGTTTCAAACACCGGGGCGACATGCTCATCAAACAGGCGTGTTTGCTCGGCCAAGGTACGCGCTTGCATCACTTTACTGATGTCGTAGCCTAATTGGCGCGAGGTCCAATGAATTAAGCCAATAAATTGCCCCAATAAGCCGTGGTTGTAAAAGCCATCGGTAAAAAATTCAATGCGCTTTTTGCCCCAAACGCGCTCTTTGCCTTCCCAATAAGCCAAGGTTTGTGAGTCTAGGTTGGGTTTTAAATAGGCGTGGTAATGGTCTATGTTTTTGGGCAAATTAGCGCGGCCAAAAAAGTCAAAAAACGCTTCAAAATCAGGTAAATGTTTTAACGCCGCGAGTTTTAAACGAATTAACGCAATGTGCGCTTCGTTTAAATCGACCACGGTAATGTGTTCGGGTTGCACGCTTAAATAATTGAGTGCGTTGCAGCCACCCGAAGAAATAGTAAATATTCTTGAGTGTGCATTTAGGTTAAGTGCCGCAATATCCACCTCGGGATCTTCCCAAATTTGTGGGTACACTAAGCGATTAAACCAACGGGCAAATAAGCGGTTTTGTAAGCCTTTGAGTGAAAAAATTGAGGTGTTGTGCACCGCATTGTCCAGCAAGTTTTGGGTAGAAGGCGTGGCGGTGGAGGTGTTAAGGCTATCGGCTGTTTGTGAAGTAAGAGAGCGTGTAAAGTTCATAAGAGTGCACCATTAAATTAAGTGGCTCTATGCTAAAACCCACCGCTAAATATCGTGTGAACTTTACATAATAGTTACGTAACAGAAATATGACGAACCTGAGTTTTTCAACTTAACTTAACCAGGCCTGGTAGGCCTGGTTAAGTTAAGTTAGGTTAATAGAAGTGCCTAAAAGCTTACCTCTCTTTAAGTTAAGGCTCGCTAAATTCGTAGTAGGGTTTAAGTTGGCCTTCAAACGCATAGGTAAATTGATACGCTGTTTGCGGTTGCGATGATGGTTTTTGTAAGCCTGTAATATGAGTGGGCGTGTGGGTGGTAAGGCGAGCGGGTGCGGTTAAGGAAATATTTTCTTCAACAATCATGGGAAAATAGCCGTCAAAAAACTTACGCATATACGGCCCACGCTGCACCGCAAATCCGTTGGCTACGCGAATTAAGGTTTGGCTTTGGCCTTTAATGCAAATGTGCGCTCCGCGACTTACATTAGACAGCACCACCACGTTTTCTTGGGTAATGGCCTGTTCAATGCCTTGTGACGAAACAACGTTTAAATTGCGGGTGCGCTGTGCGTTATAAGCCACCTCGACTTTAGAAATGGGGTCAAGCTGATAGTGGCATTGCGAAAAATCAATCCAGCCGCTGGCCAAACTGTTGTGGTCGATTTTAAGGTCGTTTTTAAGCCAATAACTCTCTTTATTGGCTTTGTCACTCCACGCAAACCCTTCGGAGGCCACATGAGCCGTAACCGACTTTAAGCCAGAATCGTCTAATAGCCAGGCTTTTTCAGCCTCGGTTAAGCCTTCTAGACTTTGACTGATTTCAATTTGAGCCATAGCCACAGAATAAGGCGATAGTAACAAAAGGCTTAGAGCAATTTTAGCCACTCTAGCCATCTTAGAAATCTTGGCAGTCGCAGTATCAGCCGTCGCAATGTAAGTAAAAAGAGTCATAAAATAAGTCCAGGTTTGGTGTAGTTGTGCATTTACTTTAGCACAATTGTGTCTTTCTGTACCGCGCTTGCACTGAAAATGTATAGTTTTTGGCTGGTTATTGTATAATTTTTTTAAAGGAGAAACACGATGAAAAAAATGAGTAATTAAGATGTTGCCTAGAATGATAAACAAAACTCTATTTGACCCCGATCCCGCATTGTCACGACAGCCACAAATTGTGGCGAGCGTATTAACGTATTTGGGTACGCTGCCTTTTTTATATGGTGTGTTGTGGGCGTTAAATGTGGTGGCAACGCCGCCTTTGCCGTTTTCGATTGAAGCGGCTTTAATGGGTTACACAGTGGTAATTATTAGCTTTATTGCGGGGATTCACTGGGGTTTGGCGGTGAGTTTTTACAGTCACCGTTCAACGCAGCAATGGCACAGTAATGCTAGGCCATTAGACGATGACACCGAATTTTGTAGCCTAACACGTCAGCAAAACTCAAAGCATTTTAGCGAATCTAATTTTTCGATTATGGCGTTATTTATCAGCTCTAATGTTATGGCGTTGTGGGCTTGGCTTATGTTGCTTTTATGGTTTGTGTCAACTCAACAGGCCTGGTCAAGTTGGCTAAGCTGGTTGGGCTTAGCCATGGCGTTTGCAGTATTGTTAACGGTTGATTACGTCTGGGCCAGAGTCAATGATACGCACTCATGGCTTTGGTTGTTACGCTGGCAAGCCAGCAGTGTGGCCATTGTGTCTATGTTTGCAATGGCCTTTAAAACGGCTTAAAAACGAACTGCAAAGGTCTTATTAGGTCTGAAATGTTAAACGTTAAGTGTTTAGCGTTAACTTAAATCGTTAATTTAAACCTTTAACTTTTCAACAGAAATAATTAATTCCTCGGTCGCTCTTTTCATTTGCTCTGTCGTGGCATAATTTTCTTCAACCAAGGCGGCGTTTTGCTGAGTTACATCGTCAATGCTTGAAATTGCTTTGTTAATTTCAGCAACGCCTTTGGCTTGTTCGTGCGAAGACTGTCCAATTTGTATAACCACCGAGCGCATTTTTTGAGTTTCGGCGGTAATTTGCTCAAGATAGGAATTAACGCGGTTTACTTTTTCTACACCGCCCTCAATGGCTTGCGATGTTTTAACCGTTAACTGGTTAATCTCTTTTGCAGCGTCGGCTGATTTGCCCGCTAAGTTACGAACTTCACCTGCCACAACGGCAAAACCTCGACCATGCTCACCGGCTCTGGCGGCTTCAACGGCGGCGTTTAAAGCCAGCAAGTTTGTTTGAAACGCAATAGAGTCAATTAAGCTGGTTATATTTTGAATTTGCGACGATGCGGTTTGAATATCATGCATAGCAGATTGTGTTTGATGCATGGTTTCGTTAGCGTCATTTAATACAATAACTTGGCTTTCGGCAATGGCAACAGCCGATTGCGTTGATTCAAGATTGCTTTGAACCTGAGACGATGTTTGCTCCATAGCGGAAGAGGTTTCTTCTAAAGAAGCCGCTTGTTCTTGGGTTCGTTCATTTAATGACAATGTGCCAGAGGCAACAATATCAACCGCCTCATTAACATCATTTGTAACCGATTTTACATGGTTAATGATTTCTCTTAGGCCCGTTACGGCTTTGTTTAGCGCCTCTTTTGCCTCAAGAATTTTGTATTCATACGGGTTGGTAATAAGCGTTCTAAAATCGCCTTCGGCCAATCGTTGTGCGGCAATCACCACGTCATCAAAGCCTTTTGATAGGTTCACCAACGAGTCGTTAATAATATTAGACAGCTTTTTAATATCGCCCTTTGTTTGCGACTCAATTCTAAGTGAAAAATCGCCTTTAGACACTTGCAACATAACGTCATCAATCTCTTTAAACACCAGCGATAAATCGTGCATGGTGTTTTTAGCCGATTCGACAATGTCAAAGTACTGGCCTTTTAAATCATTTGAATGCGTATTGCCAAATTGACCTTCGCGCAAGTCGGTTAACACTTCGTTAATGCGTTTAAAAGTGTTTTGCAGACCGTCTACGGTGCTGTTAAGTTGGTTTTGAATGACTTTAAAATCGGCTTTGTATTCTTGGTCTAATCGAGTGGTTAACTCGCCTTTTAAAATATTGCTAAGCGACAAAGACACATCATTAAACGCTTGTTGAAACTTGCTTACCTGGTCGTTATAGGCAAGCGCAAGAGCGGCCATTTCATTGTTGCCTACGCTTTCAACGCGAGCAAATAAATCGCTAGAATCTACCGCCGCTTGAATCTGTTTTTCCATGCGAGCAATAGGACGAATTAATAAAAGCCAGGTTAAAAACAGCAAAGACAAAGACGTGATTAAGGTCGCGGTAATGACACTGTAAAAGGTGTTTTTTACCACCGCTAAATTTCCATCCAAATACGTTTGATAAGTCGATGCATTAAGGCTGGTAACCGAGTAGCCAATAATCTCACCGCGAATGTCTTTGATTTCGGATGTGGTGTGAATGTAATCGCCTTGGTGAATGGTTTTCTCAAGCGCCAACGCCGTTATGTCAACGTCTGCTAACACTTTCAAATGGTCAGCCGTGATTTTGCAGGTTGTCGCTTCCTTGCTTGAGCACACTCTAAATTGTTCATCTTTACCGATGGTTTGGTTGTCTTTATTGGCTTCAAATACTTTAGGGGGTGCTTGTTTGATGTAGTCGTTTTTAATGGCAATTAAAAATAGTGACCACTATTGGCTTCAAGCTCTTTTTTAACCGATTGAAAACGTTGCGTCATCTCAGCAAGACCAATAAAACTCCCTTGATCTAAAACCGGTACCAGCGATTTGATGCTTAAGCCTTGCTCGTCAAACACAAAGTAGGATTTTTTAGTTTTGTTTTTAAGCATGTCTTTAACGTAACCGCGGCCTGATGGCGATACGGTTTGTTCGTGGTCTTGAACCCAAGAGCGATAAATTGAATTACCTTGTGGATCATAAAGTTGCACAACGACATTTTTTAAATCACTGCTTTCTCGGTAGTGCGCAGAAACCCCGCTTAATTCTTTAATTAAGGTGGCTGTGTCTAAGGTTTTAATGGCTGTTTTTAATTCAGAGGATTTAGTAATGCCCACTAAATTGGTTTCACCAATCACTTCTTTTTGCGCAATCATGCCGTCAATTTGAGTGTTGGCCGCGTTGGCGTAGGTCATTAAAGATGACTTTTTAACAAGCGCTGTTTGAGTTTGCTCGTACACATAAGCGCCGGCAAGAATAGAACCGGTCGTTATAACCGCGACAGCAATCATCATGGGCAAGCTTTTTAGCTTAAACACATTGCCAAACGTGCGCATGTAAAATTTGTTTTTAATAACGCCATTGTTAATAACAGAATGACCTTTGGCTAACGAGTCCATTCGGGTTTTAATGTCGGTTACTTCTACCGGAGTAAGGGCGCGCTTTATGGCGGTATAGCCTTTGTATTGACCGGCCGTGCCTAGCGGAATAAGGGTCATGGCAAGGTAAATGTCCTGGCCGTTGGCCATCGTTTCAATTGTAAAGCCAGTGTACGGATGGTTTGAGCTGATGATGCGCACAATATCGTCTTGAATCGCCGAAGGAAAGTTTCGTGAGCGAAATTCACCAATTTTATGCTCAACCATGTCATTGTCTGTGCGATACCCAAGCAGGTCTAAATAGTCTTTATTAACCGATAAGATAACGCCGTGTTCGTTGATTTTTGCGGTGGCTCTTAAATTTGCACTCATGTTTATTCCCGATATTTATCTGTATTTGTTTTATTGCACTAATGAATGGTTTTATTGGGTGCGTATCACAACGGTTTTTTAGTGCAAAAACCGATTGTCAACCTGGCTGAATTTACTGAATTTGGTGAACTTTACTCAATGCCTAATAGAGCGTAGTTTTTAGCTTGGTAGTTTACATAATTATCAACGAAGTCCTACAAGGTAACGCGAATAAACATCTAAAAATAAGCCTATGGTTGAGTTTATGTACGTTAATGATAGGCATAAATTACATAATTTCCATTTAAATTTAACAAAAATTAATTAAATGAGACCTTTGCACGAGTCAGGTGCGAAAGAAAAATGAGGAAAAATTCACCTGATTGAGGCGGAAAACGCAGTGAATAGCTGGCTATTCACAAGATTTTCAACAAAAATCAGATGAATTTTAACCATTTTTATTCGTGCATTGACTCGTGCAAAGGTCTCAAATAATAAACAAACCCACCGGCACGCACTGGATTATGCCCAAGCGGTAAACGCAATGCGAGTATTGCAAGCATCAACCAGGCCAGTTTGTTTACCGCGCCACGATTACCGTCATGCCGTGCCACGACACGGCATCTAACGCCGTATTGGCAATAGATTGCGGGTCAAGCCCGCAATGACGATGGAGTTGTTGGTAGTGACCAGGCCTGGTGAGTTTGTTTGCTGTGGAAGATGATCGTCATGCCGTGCCACGACACGGCATCTAACGCCGTATTGGCAATAGATTGCGGGTCAAGCCCGCAATGACGAGGTTGTGTGGGGTTTAATAATGACCAGGCCTGGTTATCTTAAAACGGCTGATTCTAAGTTATTGAACAGGGTTTTCAACATCGTTTGCGGTAATTATAGGCTATGAAACCCTACAGATTCATTTGACCATTACAGTTTTGATGGTGTGGTCTTGAAAGGTCAAAGTAAAAATAAATTCAGAATTAGAAAACGTTAACAGTTTCATTTTTTATTTACCGAACCACTTAGTTGAGCATAGCGTTGAAACAGGTGGTTGACTCGTTCGAGTGGGGTTTTGAAGCCGTTGCTGGAATAGAGTTTATCGACCGCTTTGTCGAGGGTTTGGTGGGCTTTGCGTAAAGTGCTAGGCATGAGATTGGGGTCGTAAAGGTCGGCCAGGCTGGTGTTGGGGTCTTGGGTAAATTCTTCGGCACGCGCATCCAAAATGGTTTGGGCGAGTTTTTCAATGTGGGCGGTTTGTTCGAGCGTGACATCTGGCCAAGGGAAGTTGTTGTAAACTAGTTTGGCGGAATAATTAAATCGACTTTCTAATCTACCCGTCACCACGCTCATCCAGTCGTAATGCATTTTGGAATTGAGAATGCCAAACTCATAAAGCGTGGCATTGGGAATCATTTGATTGCGGTCGGTTGTGATGGTATCTGATGTTAAAAATGCCATAGGCACATATTCACGGCGCTCAGAGGAAACTCTGGGTACAAGAATATAACTGCCCGTTTTGGGTTGGCGAATTTCATCAAATAGCCATGATTTATTGGCAGATTCTTGAGTTTTGGCTTTGGTACTTGCCAAACGCATGGTTTTCACGCCTTCAATCCGGGTTTTAATTTCGGGGATTTGCATGAGGTCACGCAGTTGCTTGGTGCTGGCGTCGGCTAACCATAAACAATAGCGTTCACCGTTATTTAAAAACTCATCAGCGCCTAGAATTTTCTTGATAAATTCAACCAGGCCTGGTTGTTTTTGCAGCAACTCTTGCCTTTCTTGCGGAGTTAAAAACAAAAATCCGCCATCTACTGGTTTATTGCCATACACCATTGGCGTTACTTTACTAATAGGTTTACTGCGATTGTCTATCACTACATTGGGCGCATCAATCAAATAGGGGTTAATGTTATTGACCGCAATTTCAAGCGGTTCGCCTTGTATGTCTGGGTAGTCATAAATAATTTTATTGGGCAGGTTGGTGTGGCAAAAGCCGATAATGACACAATGCACGGCGGCTTTGCCGTGGGCTTCGTTGTGCCATTGAAAAGTGCGGTGGGCAAAGTTAAGGTGAATGCCCATGTCTAACAGCGGTTGCCAAAGGGTGGCCACTTGTTCGCCCATGGTAATGGAATTAGTGGAAACCAAAGCGCATTGGGCGTGTGTGCCTTGGGTAAATTGAGCGGCCTTCATAAACCAGCTGGTGACAAAATCGAGCGACTTCCAGCTTTTAACAATGCCTTTAAATACACATTCTTGACTGGCTTCTTGTGCTTTTGAGCGAAAATTTTTACCCACAAACGGCGGATTGCCAATTAAATAATCCAGCTTTTGCGCTTCAATCACCTGCGCCCAATCCAGTTCCAACGCATTGGCATGATGAATTTGGGCGTGTTCTTTGAGCGGCAATAAATCGGGTTCAAAACCAAACACCTTGGCAAACTCCACGTTCATTTGGTGTTGCGTTAGCCACATCGCCACCTCGGCAATGCGGGCCGGCCATTCGTCAATCTCAATGCCATAAAATTATTTAAAGGGATGGCGGGTTGAATCTCTAACTCAATATGCCCTTGGCTTTGATCGGTGCGTTGGACGTGGAGTATTTGCAGTTCTAGGCGGCGCAATTCTCGGTAAGTAATAATCAAAAAGTTGCCACAGCCACAGGCGGGGTCTAAAAAAGTCAGGTGGCGAATTTGTGTGGTCAGTGCTTGCAGTTTTTGGTTGCGGGCTTTGTCGCTTTTAAGTTTTAGCGCGTCATTCAACTGGGTTTTTAAGCGTGTTAAAAACAGCGGTTCAATCGTTTTTAAAATATTGGCTTCACTGGTGTAATGTGCGCCCAAATTGCGCCGTGCAGTTTTATCCATAATACTCTGAAACAAACTGCCAAAAATGGCGGGGCTGATGTCGCGCCAATTAAACAAACAGCATTCAATTAAGGTGTTGCGCATTTGGCTGGTAAAAAACGGCATATCAATGCGCTCTTTAAACAGGTGTCCGTTTACATACGGAAAGGCTTGCAACTCGGGCATCAGGTTTTTATTGCGTTGGTCGGGGGCTTGGTCCAGCACTTGAAACAGGCGTTGTAGGTGCATTTCGGTGTCGTTACCGGTATCGCAGGTAAACTTGAGCAAATATTGGGTAAATTGGTGGCGGTTAAACACGCCGGTGTCTTCGGCAAACAGACAAAACAGCACGCGCACCATAAACACTTGCAGGTCGTGGCCGCTAAAACCGCTTTGTTCTAACGCATCGTGCAAATCGCCTAACAGGTCGGCGGCTTTGATATTAAGTTCTACCTCGCTGATGTCTTGCACGGCTTTGCCTTGCATAAAGTCAAACAGGTGCAGGTTGTCGGGCAGTTGGTCTAAGGCAAAGGTGTAGTCGGTGCGGCCTTCTAGGTCGTAAAGTTTAAAGGTGTTGAGGTCACACACCATAATATAGCGCGGCAAATCTTGGTCTTTAAGCCCTTTAAAGTAGCCCACACCTTGTTGGTAGGCGTTGCTTAAACTTTGCCCGGTCGATTTCATCTCGACCAACAACACGCCTGGCCAAAAGAGGTCGATGCGCTTGGTGCCTTTTTCGTCGGTTTTAACGGGTTGTTCAAAACTGGCCACGCGCTTGCGGTTTACACCAAAAATGGCAAAAAAGTCGTTTAAAAAACTTTGGCTTTCGGCGTTTTCTTTAACGGCTTGGGTGTAGTCCATTACAAATTGATGGGCGTGGTTTTTAATGTCTTGAAACGATAAGGGCATGGGATGGCTTTGATTTATGAGAAGATGAAGGGTGTGGTATTAGGCGGCTTTGTTGTCTAAATTTATGTTTAACATGGCTTCGATGCTTAGGTGGTAGTCTAAAGATTCCCACTCTATTCCTGTGGCATCGCAGATAAGCGTGTACGTTTTAATTTGTGCAATACTGGCTTTTTCAAGCGTTGGATACCAACTTAGTGGCGTAGAGATACGCCGACCATCTATTAAATCGACATGTAAAAATTGGTCGTCTACATGTACGGCTTTACCGGCTAAACCATTCATTCCATTTCTCCTTGAATTGGGTTTGATGTTGTTTGGTTAATTCTAAGGCCTTTTTGAGCTCTTTTGAATTTAAGGTTGAGTAAATCACTTGTAGCGTTTGCAAATCTATTTTTGCCCATCGATTTTCTTTAACAATATGGACATGTGCCGGGGGGGTGGTCGTTGGCATAAAACAAGAATTTTAAACCTTCGTAATTAAGCAGTGTTGGCATTAACCGTCCTTTAAGAGACTTTTTGATGAGTGAATGCACGTATTAAAACGCAATGCCACATTGTAAACAATTTAAGGCTGTTTATCACGTTAACCAGGCCTGGTAACTTTGTTTAATGAGACCTTTGCACGAGTGGGGTGCGAGAAAAAAATAGGCGTAAGTACCCCTTGAGGGTAAAAAATTGTCCTGATTAAGGCGGGAAACGCAGTGAATAGCTGGCTATTCACAAGTTTTCCAACGAAAAGCAGGAAAATTTTAACCATTTTTGGCCGTACATCCACTCGTGCAAAGGTCTCAATGTATTTAGCGCGTAGCGATTACCGTCATGCCGTGCCACGATACGGCATCTACTCTCTACCGTCTACCCCGTGCGCCGTAACCGCAATAGATTACGGGTTAAGCCGGCAATGACGGGGCTTTTGTGGTGTTTAATGGTAATGACCAGGCCTGGTTAGCTGGGTTTTTGTGTGCTTAATGCCAGCAGGTTTACGATGGCGTGCAGGGTGTTTTGTAAATTGATGGGGGCGTTTTGTAGGGCGCTAATCAGGTCAATGGGTTGTGGGGTGATGCTAAACAGGGCGTCAAATGCGCTGAGTGGATTGGTTGGTGCGTGGGTGCTTGAGTGGGCGCTCAAGTCAATCGCGCCGCATACACCAATGGTGATGGGGGCGGGGCTGTGGGCTTTGGCCAGTTGGGCTAGGCGCAAAGGCAGTTTGCCGTATTGGGTTTGGGTGTCTATTTTGCCTTCGCCGGTAATGAGGTAATCAATGCGGTGTTGGGCAAACAGGGCGTTTAGGTTTAGGGTTTGGTTGAGTACCTCAAACCCCGGTTGCATGCGGGCGTTTAGCAAACCCATAAATCCGGCGGCCATGCCTCCGGCGGCACCTGCGCCCGCTAAGTCGTGAGTGGCCACGCCGGTTTTGGTTTGTATGCAGTCGGCAAAGTGGCTTAGGGCGTGTTCAAGGGCGTCCATTTGTTGCGGTTGCGCGCCTTTTTGGGGCGCAAATACGCGGGTAGCGCCGTGTTGACCCAAGAGCGGATTGGTGACGTCGCAGGCGATGAGCCAGTCAATGTGGGTTAAGTGCGCGGGAATATCGCCAATGCGGTGCAGTTGACGCAACGCTTGTGCGCCCAGGCCAATGGGCTGGCCTTTTATGTCGAAAAGCTCGATGCCTAGGGCTTGCAGCGCGGCCGCACCGCCGTCGTTGGTGGCTGAGCCGCCTAGGCCAAGGACAATTTTTTTGGCACCTAAGTTAAGCGCGGCGTTAATCAGTTGCCCTGTGCCGTAGGTGTGGGTTTGCATGGGGTTAAGTTCGGGCGGGCGCAGTTTGGTGAGTCCCGAGGCTTGTGCCATCTCGATAATGGCGGTTTGAGTGTGCGGCGCCCAGGCAAAGCGGGCTTTGACTTTACGTCCCAACGGATTGGCGACCCACAGACTATGAGGGCTGTAGGTTTCAAAGGGCTGTGTTACGTTGGCGGCTAAAAAAGCGTCTACAAAACCTTCGCCACCGTCCGACATGGGACGGCTTATGACGGTGGCATTGGGCAATCGGTCTTTAATAACGCGTTGGGCAATGGCGCAAAACTCGGTGGCGCTTAACGAGCCTTTAAAGCTGTCGGGGGCAATTAAAAACGTCGGCGCATGGGCTTGGTTTTGCGGTGGCTGTGTCATGTGCGTTAACGCCATTTTATCGAACAACCCATGCTCGGAATTTGCTCTTGCGGGCCTTGTCCGGTTTGGGCAACTTGTTTTAGGGCTTCTAATAGGTCACGGCGTACGCCTTGGGGCGCGGTTTCTTTGCGTGATTCGTCTAAGCGGCCGCGGTATTGCAGTTGCAATTGGGCGTTGTAGCCAAAAAAGTCGGGCGTGCACACTGCGCCATAGGCTTTGGCTGTCTCTTGCGTGGGGTCAATGACATAGGCAAACGGAAATTGCCAATTTTGAGCGACGGTTTGCATGTTTTCGTAGGCGTCTTCGGGGTATTGGGTGGTGTCGTTGGACATGATGGCTAAGCTGTTAATGCCAAATTGGTCGCGCAAAATTTGTGTGTCTTGCACTAAGCGTGCGTGTATCGCCTTTACGTACGGGCAATGGTTGCTTATAAACATAATTAATAGACCATTTTGGCCGCGCGCTTTGTCAAGCGTCCAGTATTGGCCGTCTACACCCAATAGATTAAATTGGGGCGCGGGTTGGTTAAAGTCACAAATGGGGGTGGTTAAACTGGCCATAATAAAATCCTGGTTGCGTAAAGGTCTCAAGGCTAAAAAAATAATCAAAAAAAACCCTGCTGTATTATGAGCAGGGTTAGATGCGTCTTACCATCGTTACATTAAGTTTAGCGTGGTATGAAGTTTACTTTGCGGCTGAATACAGTTCAGACACTTTGTTCCAGTTAACCACGTCCCACCAGGCCTGCATGTAGGCTGGGCGTAAGTTTTGGTAACGTAGGTAGTAGGCGTGTTCCCACACGTCTAACCCTAAAATGGGCGTGCCTTTTACATCGGCGCAATCCATTAATGGGTTGTCTTGGTTTGGAGTAGATGAAATTTGCAACGCGCCGTCGGCGGCCACGCTTAACCATGCCCAGCCAGAACCAAAACGGGTTGCGCCGGCAGTGTTAAATTTTTCTTTCATGGCGTCAAAGCCGCCAAAGGTGGCGTTAATGTCGTCGGCCAACGCACCAGTGGGCGCGCCCATGCTGTCGCCGGTCATAATGTCCCAAAAAAATGAGTGGTTGTAGTGTCCGCCGCCGTTGTTACGGACAGCGGGCGCTAAGGTGCCGGCCACGGCGCAAAGTTGTTCGATGGTTTTGTCTTCTAGCTCGGTGCCGGCAATCGCGTTATTGACGTTGGTGATGTAGGCTTGGTGGTGTTTGGTGTGGTGAATTTCCATGGTGCGAGCGTCAATAGACACTTCTAAAGCGTTGTAATCGTAAGGTAGAGCGGGTAGCGTAAAGGCCATGATAAATTCCTATTTAAAAGAGTCGTTAAAGGATGAATAGGGTTCTATTGTATTCACTATGGGTAAATTGTAAATAGTTGAGTGTTTTAATAGGGTATTACAGCGTTTGTTAACAAATGTTGTCTAAGCGCTCGGGTGGAGGTGCCATATTGCCGGCTTTTTCGATTTCATTGGGCGGCATTTGCATAAAATAACCTTTGCTGTGCAGGGCGGCCAAAATTGTGTCGGCGTCGCCACGCGGCATTTTACGCTCTAGGCTAAGGTCAAAATCAATTACGTGCTTGGGTTCACCAAACATCACCAGCAACTCTTTGGGCAGCTTGGTTAAGCCATCGCTTTGCGGCACAAATAAAAACAGTTGATCTTTTTTAGGACTTTTATAACTGGATACGGTAATGGGGTTCACGCGGTGATCTCTTTTTAAAACAGCAAAAAATGAACTGCATTGTATCAAAAAAAACCGTCGCCCCATAAATGCTAACGCGCTAAATTTAACGCCTAAGCGTTTGAAAAACTTGACCAGGCCTGGTCATTTACTTATTCTTATGGGCTTTGAATAACACAATTGGATTTTAGCGCCATGTTAGGAAACAACGTTACAGTGTTTGGTGGGTCGGGATTTGTTGGCCGTGAAGTGGTTAATGCGCTGTCTAAAGCCGGTTATGTGGTCACTTTGGTGGTGCGCAGACCCGAGCGCTTTCGTGAGTTTGCGCTGTTTCCTAATACCAAGGTGGTGGCGTTAAGTGGTTACGATAAAGCCGATGAGTTGTACGCCACCTTGCAACACGCCGACATTATGGTTAACCTAACCGCCGACCGTTTAACCGGTACCGAAAAGGTGGAAGAGGCTGATTTGGTCGGTGTAGCGCAAAAACTTAAGGCCGCTGCCGAACACATGGGCGTTAAGCGCGTGTTGAGTTTGTCACTCATTGGCGCGTCGTCAACCAAGGGTGACAACGATTGGTTGCGCCATTTGGGCGAAGCCGATGGCTTAATGATGGGCGTGGTAAAAGCCGATGTCACCGTATTGCGCGCGGGTTTATTAATTGGGCCAAACGACGGCGTGACCAGTGCGTTTATTAAACAGTTAGACCGCATGGCGTTATTAATGGTGGCCAATGCCGACACCGTTGTGCAGCCGTTATGGGTTAAAGATTTTGCCCAAGCTTTTGTGCAAGCCATTCCACAAAAAGCGTTGTTTAACCAAAAAATTGAAGTGGCCGGCGAAGAGCGTTTAAGCGTGAAAGAGCTGGGCGAGTTGGTGGCCGAAATCAAACAAAAAACCGCTATTGTGTTTCCAATGTGCCGGTTAAACGCCAAGTTTATGGTGTTTTTGGGGGCGTTAGCGCCGTTTGCGTCGGTTAGTGCGCAGCAGTTGTTAACCTTAAAAGAAGACAGCGACACCGATCAAGATTTTGCCACGCGCTTTGGCTTTATGCCCAGCAGTTTAGAGTGGGTTATTGCCAGCTACGCGACGGTGCATCACATTAGAGAGCGGTATAATTTTTACCGCAGAGAAGCCGGGCGCAATTCGCGCGAATTAGTATAGCGAGACCTCTGCACGAGTGGATGTACGGCCAAAAATGGTTAAATTTCCCCTGCTTTTCGTTAGAAAACTTGTGAATAGCCAGCTATTCACTCCGTTTCCCGCCTCAATCAGGTAAAATTTTTCGCATTTTTTTCTCGTACCCCACTCGTGCAAAGGTCTCGTAGCGTTTTTTATTGCGCGTAACGCGTAACGTGTCTGTTTAAAAGCCGTCTTTTTAGACGGCTTTTTTGTTGTATCTGGAGGCAACGCAATGAATCAACAAGTGTATTTAGTCGGTGGCGCAGTGCGGGATGCTCTGTTGGGAGTAGCTGTTTACGACCGTGACTGGGTGGTAGTGGGCTCAACCCCAGAGCAGATGTTGGCTCAAGGGTTTGTGCAGGTGGGCAAAGATTTTCCGGTTTTTTTGCACCCTAAAAGCCGTGAAGAATATGCTTTGGCGCGTACCGAACGTAAATCGGGGGTGGGGTATCATGGTTTTGACATAGCCGCCTCGCCCAATGTCACGTTAGAAGAAGATTTGCAACGCCGCGACTTAACCATAAACGCCATGGCGCAAGACGCGCAGGGTCACATTATTGACCCGTACGGCGGCCAGGCCGATTTAACCCAGCGGGTGTTGCGCCATGTGTCGGCCGCCTTTAGCGAAGATCCGTTGAGAGTATTACGAGTAGCGCGTTTTGCCGCTAAATTACAGCCGTTTGGTTTTACGATTCATCCCGATACCTTGGCGTTAATGCAGGCCATGGTACAAAGCTGCGAACTGGCGCATTTAACCCCCGAACGCGTCTGGCAAGAGGTGGTAAAAGCCTTAAGTTGCGATAAACCCAGTGTGTTTTTTAGCGTGTTACGTCAGGTCGGGGCGCTGGCGGTGTTGTTTCCGGAGCTTGAGCGTTTGTTTGCAGTGCCGCAACCGCCCCAACATCACCCCGAGGGCGATGCGGGCGTGCACACGTTAATGGTGTTGGATGCCGCTTGCGCGTTAAGCGATAGCTTAGAAGTGCGGTTTGGTGCGCTTATGCACGATTTAGGTAAGGGTGTTACGCCCGAGGCGCTTTGGCCAAAGCATCACGGTCATGAAGCCGCCGGCGTGCCCTTGGTAAGCGCCTTATGCGAACGCTATCGCGTGCCTAAAAAAATGCAAAGTTTTGCCGAAAAAGTCACCTTATGGCATGGAATTATTCACACTGCACTGGACCAACAAGGTGCGCCCTATTTAAAAGCCAAAACGGTTTTAAAAGTGCTTAAAGGTTGTGGGGCGTTAAAAGACCCCGAAGGCTTTAACAAGATACTCTTAGCGTGTGAGGCCGATGCCAAAGGGCGTACTGGGTTTGAACACATTGACTACAAACCCACCGCGTTTTGGTTGGGGGTGTTGGCGGCGGTAAGCCAGCTGAACAATCAAGAAATTTTAGCCCAAGGCTTGAGTGGTGCGGCCATTGGTGAGGCGATTGACGCCAAGCAGTTGCAATTGGCGCACGAATACATGAGCGCGATAACCGCTTAATTTATGCGCGTTAATAACGTTATTAATGTTTTTAACGCTTTGACCAGGCCTGGTCAACCTGATTTTTGGTTTGCAATTTTAAACACAAAAAAGCCGCGTTAACCCAGTTGGATTAACGCGGCTTTTAAAAGGTTTTAAAAGCTTTTTAAGGCTTCTAATTACAGCTTAGTTTGCTTAAAGCTAAACGCACCACGAATTTGCCCTAACTGGTAGTCAACGGCTTTATCAGTAGGATAATGTTCAGTAATTTTTTGTTTAACCGCCGCAGGTATCGCGGTGCCGTGGCAGGTTAAGCACACTTCGGCGGTGCCAACGGCTTTCATGTAACGGTAAGTGTCTTGGCCGTCTACTTTGACAATTTCAAATTTTTCTAAGGTTTTTACGTCTTTGCCCGCTGCCAATTCTTGGTCAAACCACTGCATGGTTTTGGTTTCCCACGCGTCAGGAGTCGCCGTAGCGCCGCGTGGTTTTAAGCTGACGCGGTTTACGTTCCAACCACTGCTTTGGCTTAAGTCGGCGGCAATTTTAGGCGCGACTTCGTGACACATGCCTACCGCATGCACCGGGCCGCCTTCTTTCATGGCTTTGCCCAGCGCGGGTTGTAACGTCTTACCAAACTCGCCAGCAATTGCGCGTGCTTCGGCCAATTTTGGGTCGGTGATTGGATCGGTGCTGGCAAACGCCGTTGCGCTTAACGTTAATGGCAGGACCAATGCGGCGCTTAATAATAGAGTCTTGTTCATGGTTATTTCCTTAATAATAAATTTTTATTAAATCTTATTTTTGCTTATGCTTATATAAGATTATTTTATACTTCGTAAATATAACATCTGCTTTCAGTTTAAACAACACTAAAAATTACAAGGTTTTTGGGGTGTGCAAATAAGCCCATTTGCCTTAAATATAAATGGTTTGCGGCCAAGGTTTTCATTAGAATGAGTGGTTCTAAAATGCCTTGGCAAAAGCTGGTTAAAGCCGAATCAAGGCGACTCAAGCCAACTAACGCTGGCTAAAGACTCAATTGGGAAAACGCATGCAAATTCAAAAACTATCACGCTTGTTTAAAAAGAGCCTTATCCCCTTACTTATTTTAGGTACGGCCATGGCCGCCTACGCTTATATGAAAGCCACTAAGCCCAAGCAAGCGCCGGTGGCCATGCAAGAAAAAACCTGGCAAGTTCATACCCTAAGCGCGCAATTTGAAAGCGCCGCACCGGTGCATACGTTATACGGTACGGTTGAATCGGCGTCGATGGTAAGTGCGGCCGCGCCCATTAGTGGTGTGGTTGAGCAGGTGCATGTTAAAACCGGCCAAGAGGTAAACGCCGGCGATGTGTTGGTGTCGATGGCCAGCGCCGATTTAAGCATTCCAGTACAACAAGCTCAAGCCGATGTGGCCGAGTTAAACGCGCAAATTAAACTGCAAAAATTGGCCGACACAGCCAACGTGCAGCGCTTAACGCACGAGAAAAATGTGTTAAAAATTAAGCAGCAGAGCGTGGCGAGGACTCAGCAATTGCTGGCCAAAGACTTGGTGTCGCGTTCAGCCTTAGACACCAATCAAGAGGCGTTAGTCAAGCAAGAGTACGCAGTGGTGGGCGCGCAGTTGGCGGTAGAAGAGAATCAATTAAAGGTAAATCAACTGGGTGCTAAATTACAAAAATCGCAAGCGGCTTTAGCGCAAGCGCGTTTAAATCAGCAGCGCGGCACGGTAGTAGCCCCTTATGCGGCGCGTGTTGCCAGTGTTGCGGCGGTCGCGGGTTCGCGGGTAAATGCCGGTGCCGAACTGGTGCGGTTTTACGCCTTTGACAGTTTAGAGTTACGCGCCAAATTGCCCCTAGACATGTTGGCGCACTATTACCAAGCGCAAGCGAAAAACCAATTCTTAAAGGCGCATTATCTGCAAGGTGAAGAGCGCATCGAACTGTCTTTAAGCCGCGTGGCGGGTGAGGCCAGCACCAGTGGCGTAGACGCGTTTTTTGCGCTTGCGCCAGGCATGCAACAGACCAGGCCTGGTGATTTGCTTGAGATTGGTTTGCAAGGCGTGCTGATGCATAACGTGATGAGCGTGCCGTTTAGCGCCATTTACGGCAGTGATAAAGTCTATGTGGTTGAAAACGAACGTTTGGTGTCTAAAACCGTCGAAATGATGGGCTCTGTTGTGCGTGACGGTAAGTTGTGGGCGTTGATTAAGCCAAGTTTTGCGGCTGGCTCAAAGGTCTGCATTACCCACTTACCCAATGCGGTGTCGGGGCTTAAAGTAACCGAGGTGGTGTTATGAAAGACGCTGAGCGCTCGTTAACGCCAGGCGATGCGGACATTATTATTCCCGAAAAGCCGTTTAAATCAAACGGCGTAATTGGGTTTTTTGCCCGTCATAAAGTCGCGCCCAATTTGCTGATGGTGATTATGTTGCTGTTGGGTGTGGTGGCGTTGTTTAAATTGAATGTGCAGTTTTTTCCTAATTTTGAACTCGATTACGCCACGGTTAAAGTGGTTTGGCCGGGTGCCAATGCCGAAGACATCGAAACCAGTGTGACCGAGCCGATTGAGCGGGTTTTACGCAATATCAATAATTTGGATGAGATTACCTCTACCTCGGCGCTGGGGTTGTCGTCTATTTCGCTTAAATTTAACGAAGGCACCGACATGATTGAGGCGCTCGATCAGGTCAATCAACGGGTAAGCGAGCTGCGAAATTTGCCGCAAGATATTGAACAGCCTGTGGTAGAACGTTTGGTGCGCTATGAGCCGGTAGCACGCATTTTGGTGGTGTCTGAGAAGGGCGATTTAAACGAATTACGCACCCAGGCTCGGCAGTTTGAGCGTGAGTTGTTGGATCGTGGGATTGATAAAATTGCTTTTACCGGTTTGCCGGCCGAAGAGTTGGCCATTGAGCTGTCGCAATCGCAGTTAGAAATTAGTCAGCTGTCGCTCGAAGGTGTGGCCAGTCAAATTGCCAATATGAGCCGAGACTTTCCCGCCGGTTCGGTGGGGCGTGACGACAGTGTGCGTGATTTGCGTGCGCTGGAGCAAAAGCGCACCGAGGTCGATTTTAATCAACTTTCGTTGGTGGCCAACGACGCCGAAAAGGTGTTGTTGGGCGATGTGGCCAATATTGAACGCCGTCCGGTAAAAGATGCGCCGTTTATAAGGGTGGGTGGACATGCGGCGGTGGAGATGTTGCTGCAACGAGCCGAAAACGGCGACACCTTAAAAGCCTCTAAAATTATGAATGAATGGCTGCTGGACACCCAACCTAATTTACCCCAAGGCACCCGTTTGCAGGTGTACGATGAAACCTGGGCGTTGGTAAACGAGCGCATTATGCTGTTGGTTAATAACGGCGTGGGTGGGCTGATTTTGGTGGTGCTCATTTTGTATATTTTTATGCACGGCCGAGTGGCTTTTTGGGTGGCGGTGGGCATTCCGGTGTCGTTTATGGCCACTTTAATGATTATTTATTTGGCCGGTGGCAGCATAAACATGATTAGTTTGTTTGGGCTGATTATGGCGTTGGGTATTATTGTGGACGATGCCATTGTGGTGGGCGAAGACGCTTTAGCCCACCACGAACGCGGTGAGTCACACTTACAGGCCGCAGAAGGCGGAGCGCATCGAATGTTAGGGCCAGTAACAGCATCATCGCTAACCACGGTAGCGGCATTTTTGCCGCTGATGCTGATTGGCGGTGAGATTGGTAATATTTTATTTGCCATTCCATTGGTGATTATTGCAGTAATTTTTGCCTCGTTAATCGAAAGTTTTACCATTTTGCCCGGGCATTTACGCTATGCCTTAGCTGGGGTAGAAAAAGCCAAACCCGGCTCTATTCGTTATCTGCTTGATTCTAATATTGACCATTTTAGACATCATCAATTTAGACAGGTCATACGCTGGGTGCTAAACAATCGCGCCATTACGTTAATGACCACCTTGGCGTTAATGATTTTTGTGATAGGTCTGCTGGCCGGTGGTCGATTGGGGTTTGTGTTTTTTCCGTCGCCCGATTCGGCTAAGTTAAACGCCGATGCACGGTTTGTGTCGGGTACTACGTCCGAACAGTCGGCGCAGTATGTTGAACAATTGTATCAAGCACTTTTAGACACCGAGCAGGCTTTGGAACCGGGGATTTTAAAAGTCGCGGTGTTGCACTTTAATAAAACCAGTACACAAACGGGTGCTAATTTTGGGGGTATTAACATTGAATTGGTCGAACCCGATCAACGCGCCACGCGCAACGCCGAATTTATAAAAGTATGGCAAGAAAAAGCCGGAAATATGCCAGGCTTGGACGTGTTAACCATTGAAGCACCGCGCTCCGGTCCACCGGGCAGTGACATTGATGTGCGGTTGTCGGGCGCCGAACCGATGAAACTAAAACAGGCCTCGTTAGATTTGCAAGGGGTGTTAACCCAAATTGCCGGTGTGAGCAGTGTGCGCGATGACTTGCCGTTTGGTCGTGAGCAGTTGGTGTATGAGTTAACCAGCCAGGGTCATGCTATGGGCTTTACCACGTTGTCGTTAGGTCGCCAATTATCTGATGCATTTTCGGGGCGTTTGGTGCAAATTTTTACCGACGCCGAGGACGAAGTTGAAGTGCGCGTGCAATATTCACGCGCCGAGCAAAATACATTGGGTACGTTAAACGCCATGCAAGTCACCGCCCCTGATGGTCGAAGAGTCGCGTTGAGTTCGGTGGCCAGTTGGTCGAGTAAAAGTGGTTTTGATGTCATGCGTCATGTGGATGGCCAGTTGGCGGTAACGGTGATTGGTGAGGTGGATAAAAATGTTAATAACGCCAACTTAATATTAGACGAGCTAAAACGCTCTACCTTGCCTGACCTGGCACAACGTTATGGCTTGCAATACAGTTTAGAGGGGCAAAATAAACGCCAGGCCGAAACCATGGCCGACATGAAAATGGGCTTAATGATTGGTTTAGCGATGATTTACATTGTGTTGGCGTGGGTGTTTGGCTCGTACGGCTGGCCGCTGGTGGTGATGATGGCCATTCCCTTTGGACTTGTAGGCGCTATTTTGGGTCATTGGTGGATGGGATTGGATATGACGATTTTGTCCTTGTTTGGCTTTTTTGGTCTGTCGGGCATTGTGGTCAATGATTCCATTATTTTAGTCAGTTTTTATAAGCAGTTACGCGCTTCGGGCTTGTCGGTTAACCAAGCGTTAGAAGAGGCCGCTGTTCAGCGAGTTAGGGCGGTTTTGCTCACGTCGCTTACCACGATTGCTGGTTTAACGCCTTTGTTGTTTGAAACATCGCTGCAGGCGCAGTTTTTAATTCCGATGGCCACGGCGATTGCGTTTGGCTTGATGTTTTCTACTTTATTGATTTTGTTGGTTATTCCCGCGTTGTTATCGGTGTATGAACGAGGGTTTGAGCGCTATTTTAAAAAACCGCCCAGTTCAGTACAAAGTCCAGTTGTTTTATAAGGGTATGCGTAAAACTTAGGTGATTGATTTTTTTATAATTTTTACTGATTTTGCCCGATAGCCGCGCAAATAGAGTGTTTGCGATAAATAAGAAAACTTGATGATTTGATGGTTTTAAGAGAGAATAATCGTCCCAAATTATATTATGGTGCGGGTTTGTGTGTAAAATTTAACCCGTAAAACGGTTTGTTTAAGCGCAATAAGCATCGTAAAAACCGAATTTTTTATAAAAATTGAGGAAGTTGTATGACAACTCGTAGAGAACTAGCAAACGCTATCCGTGCCTTAAGTATGGATGCTGTACAAAAAGCAAACTCAGGACATCCAGGCGCGCCTATGGGCATGGCAGACATCGCTGAAGTTTTGTGGAACAGCCACATGAAGTACAATCCAACCAATGCAAAATGGGCCGATCGCGACCGTTTTGTGTTGTCTAATGGACACGGTTCAATGTTGATTTACTCACTATTGCACCTAACCGGCTTTGAGTTGGGCATGGAAGATCTTAAGCAGTTCCGTCAATTACACGCTAAGACAGCCGGTCACCCAGAATACGGGTATGCCGATGGAATTGAAACCACTACGGGTCCTTTAGGGCAAGGTTTTACCAATGCTGTGGGTATGGCGATTGCTGAGCGCACGCTGGCCGCACACTTTAACCGTCCTGAGCATAACGTTGTTGATCACAATACCTACGTCTTTATGGGCGATGGTTGCTTAATGGAAGGTCTTTCTCACGAAGCGGGTGCTATGGCCGGTGCGTTGGGCTTGGGCAAATTAATTGCATTTTGGGATGACAACGATATCTCTATCGACGGTCACATTGGTGATTGGATGGAGCGTGATGTAGCTGGTCGTTTTGATTCTTACAATTGGCACGTAGTGCGTAATGTAGACGGTCACGATGCCGAAGCGATTAATAAAGCCATTTTGGAAGCCAAAGCGGTAACCGATAAGCCTTCGTTAATTTGTACCCGTACCATCATCGGTTTTGGTTCGCCAAACCTATGCGGTTCACACGATTGCCATGGCGCACCGTTAGGTGACAAAGAAATCGCCGCAGCACGTGAATTTTTAAACTGGCCGCATGCGCCGTTTGTGATTCCTGAAAACATTTACGCAGGTTGGGATCATAAAGCCGCTGGTGCGAGCGAAGAAGCTGAGTGGAACACTCGTTTTGCAGCGTATGAAGCCGAATACCCAGAATTAGCATCTGAATTTAAACGTCGTATGGCCGGTGAGTTGCCTGCTAACTTTGCAGTAGAAATGGATAAGTTTATTTCTCATACGCAAGAGCAAATGCCAAACATCGCTTCGCGTAAAGCGTCACAAAACGCCATTGAAGCAATGGGGCCATTGTTGCCTGAAATGTTTGGTGGCTCGGCTGACTTAACCGGTTCTAACCTAACCAACTGGTCTGGAACGGTTAAAGTAAATCACGATAACGCCAACGGTAACTACCTGTCGTGGGGTGTGCGTGAATTTGGTATGGCACACATGATGAACGGTATGGTGTTGCACGGTGGTTTTAAAGTCTACGGCGCCACCTTCTTTATGTTTATGGAGTTTATGCGTAACGCGTTGCGTATGTCTGCGTTGATGAAAATCGGCACAATTTATGTGTACACTCACGACTCTATTGGTTTGGGTGAAGACGGTCCTACGCATCAGCCGGTTGAACAATTGGCCACCATGCGCGTGATTCCAAACTTCCAAACTTGGCGTGGTTGTGACGCTATTGAGTCGGCAGTTTCTTGGAAAATGGCGATGCTACGCGGCAATGCGCCCACTGCATTGGTGTTTTCGCGTCAAAACCTAACGCCTATGGCGCGTACGGCTGAACAAGTTAAAAACATCGAAAAAGGTGGTTATGTATTAAAAGATTGTGCTGGCACGCCTGACATTATCTTTATTTCTACCGGTTCTGAAATTGGTTTAACCGTACTAGCGGCGGACGCAATGGATGCAAACGTTCGCGTCGTGTCGATGCCTTGCCCTGAAGCGTATGATACGCAAGATCAAGCGTATAAAGATTCGGTACTTATTCCTGGCGTTAAGCGCGTGGCGATTGAAGCCGGTGTGGCCGATTGCTGGTACAAGTACGTTGGTTTAGAAGGTGGCACTGTGTGCATGTCTACCTTTGGTGAATCGGCTCCCGCAGGCGAACTGTTTAAAGAGTTTGGCTTTACTGTTGAAAACGTGGTGGCAACCGCTAACCGTGTTTTAGGCAAGTAATCGTATAAATTCGTAAAATGAATTAATAGATTATTTTATTGGTTTTTATAAATTAACCAGGCCTGGTAAACCAGCAGGCCTGGTTAGTGTTTGTCTTTAAAAAGGCAAACCGTTAATCAGGAGTTAAAAATGACAATTAAAGTAGGTATCAACGGTTTTGGTCGTATCGGTCGTATGGCGTTCCGCGCGGCGGCAAAAGATTTTAAAAACATCGAAATCGTCGCCATTAACGATTTACTAGATCCAGAATATTTGGCATACATGCTTAAGTACGATTCAGTTCACGGACGTTTTGACGGTGAAGTGTCGGTAAAAGACGGTAACCTAATTGTTAACGGTAAGACCATTCGTATTACCGCCGAGCGCAACCCAGCAGACCTAAAGTGGGGCGATGTGGGCGCAGACTTAATCATTGAATGTACTGGTTTCTTCTTAACTGAAGAGTCTTGCCAGGCGCACATTGAAGCGGGTGCTAAAAAAGTAGTGCAATCTGCACCTTCTAAAGACCATACTCCAATGTTTGTATACGGTGTTAACCACAACGAATACAAAGGTGAGGCGATTGTTTCAGCCGCTTCTTGCACCACTAACGGTTTGGCACCTGTGGCTAAAGTGTTAAACGACAATTTTGGTATTAAGCGTGGTTTGATGACCACTGTTCACGCAGCAACCGCTACCCAAAAAACCGTTGACGGTCCATCTTCAAAAGATTGGCGCGGTGGTCGTGGTATTTTAGAAAATATCATCCCATCATCAACCGGTGCTGCCAAAGCCGTTGGCGTTGTATTGCCTGCACTTAACGGCAAATTAACGGGTATGGCGTTCCGTGTACCTACTTCTGACGTTTCTGTAGTCGATTTAACGGTTGAGTTGAATACCCCTGCTACCTACGCTGAAATTTGTGCGGCGATGAAAGCGGCTTCTGAAGGCGAAATGAAAGGCGTGTTGGGTTATACCGATGAAGCCAACGTTTCTACCGATTTCCGTGGTGATTCACGTCCGTCAATTTTTGACGCTAACGCAGGTATCGCATTAGATTCTACGTTTGTTAAAGTAGTCGCTTGGTATGACAATGAATACGGTTATACCTGTAATATGATGCGTGTTGTAGAGCACGTGGGTAAATAATTTTTAGCTATTAAATAGTTAAAACACCCTGTTTTCAAAGACTGTGTAAGCAGTCTTTGAAATAATTTTTGGTTTAGACGTTTGTCACGCTCTTTTAAATGTGTAATGCAAAAAATGAACCTTTAAACCAAAATTTATTTGCTTTAAATTAGCCTTAAATCCCCCGTTATTTTCGATTTCGAAACTAACTTTTAACCTAAAAAGAGGACTCACTATGTCTGTTATTAAGATGTCTGATCTAGATTTGGCTGGAAAACGTGTATTAATTCGTCAAGACCTAAACGTACCAGTTAAAGACGGTAAAGTAACTTCAGATGCACGTATTCGCGCTTCATTGCCGACCATTAAAATGGCGGCAGAGGCTGGCGCTAAGGTTATGCTAATGTCTCATTTGGGACGTCCAAACGAAGGTGAATATTCAGACGAGTCTTCATTAGCACCGGTAGCGGCAGATTTATCGGTCAAATTAGGCAAAGAAGTCCGTTTAATTAAAGATTATTTAAGCGGTGGTTTTGATGTAGCTGACGGTGAAGTGGTGTTACTAGAAAACGTACGTTTTAACGTGGGTGAAGGTAAAAACACAGAAGAACTTTCAAAACAATACGCGGCATTGTGTGACGTATATGTTATGGATGCATTTGGCACGGCACACCGCGCACAAGCGTCAACGCATGGTGCAGGTGCATTTGCTGACGCGGCGTGCGCTGGACCTTTATTAGCGGCCGAGTTGGATGCATTAGGCAAAGCCTTAAACAACCCAGCCCGTCCTTTGGTTGCTATTGTGGGTGGTTCTAAAGTCTCCACTAAGCTAACTGTACTAGAGTCGTTGTCTGAAAAAGTAGATCAGTTGGTTGTGGGCGGCGGTATTGCCAACACGTTTATCGAAGCGGCCGGTTACAACGTAGGTCGTTCTTTGTCTGAATCGGATTTGTTGGATACGTGCAAAAAGTTAAACGAGATTATGGAAAAACGCGGAGCCGCAATTCCTTTAGCCACGGATGTTGTATGCGGCAAAGAGTTTTCTGAAACAGCGGTTGCACAAACTAAAAATGTATCAGAAGTTCTTAATGACGATATGATTTTTGACATTGGCCCTAATACAGCGGCTGAATTAGCAAAAATTATTAAAAACGCCGGTACTGTTGTATGGAATGGTCCAGTAGGTGTATTTGAGTTTGATCAGTTTGGTGGTGGTACAAAAGCCATTGCTATGGCGATTGCAGAATCTAATGCATTCTCTATTGCGGGGGGTGGCGACACCTTGGCCGCTATTGATAAGTACGGCATTGAAGATAAAGTGTCTTACATTTCTACTGGTGGTGGAGCGTTCTTAGAGTTTTTAGAAGGCAAAAAATTGCCAGCAGTTGAAATGCTAGAAGAAGCCGCTAAAAAAGCTAAGTAAGATTTAAAAACGATTTGACCAGGCCTGGTTAAATGACCAGGCCTGGTTTCATTTTAATGTCATTTAAAGTCTGTACATTATTTTATGTTCAATGTTATTGAACGGCGTTCTGAATGAGGATGACTCGGTAAGTAAATTGTTTGATACCACAGCCAACGGATTTGGCTGTCTGGATTGGATAAATTTATTTTGCGAGACATCTTTTTTAGAATTTTGCACAGCTTAATTTATTAAGGATTTATACAGTTATGTTTAATGGTTTAAGAAGAACAAAGATTGTCGCCACTCTAGGGCCGGCTACCGATCGCGAAGGCGAAATGGAAAAAATGATTATCGCGGGTGTTGATGTCGTGCGAATCAATATGTCGCACGGCAGTCCAGAAGAGCATAAATTACGCGTACAAAATGTACGCGAACTAGCCGAAAAACTGGATCGTCAAGTCGGTGTATTAGTCGATCTTCAGGGGCCTAAAATTCGCATTGGTCGCTTCTCAGAAAATAAGATTATTTTAGCCGACGGTGATAAGTTCTCACTTGATAATAATGTGGGAAAAAACGACGGTAACCAGCGCGAAGTCGGTCTAACCTATAAAAACCTACCCTATGACGTGAAGTCTGGCCACCGTCTATTACTGGACGATGGTCGCTTGGTGTTTGAAGTAAATGACGTTGTCGGTGAGCGTGTTAACTGCACCGTAATTGTCGGTGGTGTTTTGTCTAACAATAAAGGTATTAACTTACAAGGTGGTGGCTTGTCTGCTGCAGCGTTGACCGATAAGGACAAAGAAGACATTATTACCGCCGCTGAAATGAACGCCGATTATTTGGCATTGTCGTTCCCGCGTTCGGCAGAAGACGTAGAATATTGCCGCTCACTGGCCGTAAAAGCCGGTTTAAATTGCAGTATTGTATCTAAAATTGAACGTGCAGAAGCCGTTGCCGATGACGCGACATTAGACGGAATTATTTTGGCCTCTGATGTCATTATGATTGCACGTGGCGATTTGGGTGTTGAAGTAGGCGATGCTCAATTGCCTGCCCTGCAAAAGAAAATGATTAAGCGTGCGCGCCAGCTAAATCGCGTCACCATTACCGCAACCCAAATGATGGAAACGATGATAGACAACGCTATCCCAACGCGTGCCGAAGTCTTTGACGTGGCCAACGCAGTTATGGACGGTTCGGATGCGGTGATGTTGTCTGGCGAAACCGCTACGGGCAAATCACCCAGTTTAGTGATTGAAACCATGGGGCGTATTTGTCGCGAAGCTGAAAAATCACGCACGTCGCGCGAGTCTACTCACCGTATTGATGAATCGTTTACCGCTGTGGACGAAACCATTGCGATGGCGACCATGTATGCAGCCAACCATTTTGGTGTTAAATGCATCGCGGCCTTAACCGAATCGGGTAATACACCCTTGTTAATGTCACGTATTAGTTCAGGCATGCCCATTATTGCCTTAACACCGCATTTGGCAACGCGTCGTAAAGTAACGTTGTATCGTGGTGTCTATCCTTCATCGGTCGATTACACCGGCTTGGATGACGCGCAGATTCAGGCGTCTATCATTGAAAAAATCAAAGCTTTTGGCATTGCTGAAGTGGGTGATTTGATTGTACTTACGCGCGGTGAATCTCGCGGCGCTATGGGCGGTACAAATCGCATGGAAATTGTAAAAGTATTGTAACTTCCGGGAATTTATGTATTAAGCTTTTTAAAAGCTTGTTAAAATAACGTAATTCTTTTTTTAAACTCAATATAGAGGAGTCTCGCACATGGCGATGATTACACTTCGTGAATTAATGGACTACGCAGCAGAACACAGTTTTGGTATGCCTGCGTTTAACGTAAACAACATGGAACAGGTTCGTGCAATTATGCGCGCTGCTGCCGCTGTTGACTCTCCAGTAATCCTTCAGGGTTCTGCTGGTGCGCGTAAGTACGCGGGTGAGCCCATGCTACGTCATATGATTGCTGCGGCAGTTGAAATGTACCCTAACGTTCCAGTGGTTATGCACCAAGATCACGGTTCGGATGTAGGCGTATGTTTACGCGCTATTCAATCTGGTTTTACCTCTGTGATGATGGACGGTTCTTTGATGGCCGACATGAAAACTCCAGCGTCTTATGAGTACAATGCAGGCATTACTGCAGAAGTGGTTAAGATTGCCCACGCAGGCGGTGTGTCTGTTGAAGGTGAGCTTGGGTGCTTGGGTTCTTTAGAAACCGGTATGATGGGTGAAGAAGACGGTCACGGTTCTGATCAAAAAATGGATCATTCTGCGTTGTTGACTGACCCAGAAGAAGCGGCACAATTTGTTAAAGACACCAATGTTGACTGTTTAGCGGTTGCGGTTGGAACGTCTCACGGCGCGTACAAGTTTACGTCTAAGCCTTCGGATGACGTGCTTAAGATTGACCAAATCAAAAAAATCCATGAGCGTATTCCTACGACTCACCTTGTAATGCACGGTTCTTCTTCTGTTCCAGAAGAGTGGTTAGACATTATCAACAACTACGGTGGTGACATGGGGCAAACTTACGGCGTTCCAGTTGAAGCGATTGTAGAAGGGATTAAATACGGTGTACGTAAAGTTAACATAGATACCGACCTACGTATGGCGTCTACTGGTGCAATTCGTAAGCATTTAGCTGAAAACACGTCTAACTTTGACCCACGTAAGTTCTATAACGCGGCTGAAAATGCGATGATGGAAATTTGTAAAGCACGTTTTGAAGCGTTTGGTTGTGCGGGCCACGGTTCAAAAATTAAGCCTTTAGGAATTGAAGTTATGCAAGCGCGTTACGCTGCGGGTGCATTGGATCAGAAGGTTAGATAATAACCGCTGATGCTGACCAAAAAAGCCCGATTTATTCGGGCTTTTTTGATTACGTTGGCATTGAATATTTTTTTTAGAAATGCCCAAAACTTAGTTTTAGGGCATTTTTTTTGTCAGGAGAAGCCTGTGTGTTTAGTTATATTAGCCGGAATGCTTATTTTGTTTTATGCGTTTTATGGCCAGGTTGAGAGTTATCAATTGGTGGAAATAATAGATGGTTTGGCGACACCCGCTGGGGATGGGTGGGAGATTTTATGGACATTGTGGCCAATATTAGGCTTTGTATTTTTGCTGGGCGTGCTAACGGTTCTACTGGCTTTAAAAGTATGGATGCCGCCGCGTGGATGAGTTTTCTAAGTAAAAAAACAACTACACCTTGGTTTGCATTGAATTGTCTTGATGACTGAGTAGTTCTATAAGTTTTGGGCTTAGCATAACAGGCGTTTGGCTGGGGTTGAAGGCAACGGAAAATATTGGGTAATGGGTGAACTGCGCTAAGCCTTGCGAAAAATCACCGGGTTGCAAATGGTTTACAACAATGGCCAGCAAGGATAAACCACTGGCTTCAATGGCTTCAACGGTCAGTAACGTATGATTAATGCACCCAAGCTGATTACCAACAACTAAAATAATGGGGTAACCCAATCGCATCGCCAAATTTTTATTAAAACCATCGCTCGCCATGGGCGAGTAAAATCCACCGGCACCTTCTATCAAGGCAAAATGATTATTGGGAACCGAACAGGCCTGGTATAAGTCATTAATGGTGATGTTAAGTCCCGCGTGAGCAAGGGCTAAATGCGGCGAGATGGCGGGTTCAAGAGTATAACGACCTATGACATCTAAAGGTTCCAAACTCTTGGCCGCGCATTGTAGAGCGAGCGCATCGGTTGAAAGCAAATCGCCGTTAAGTTGACGAACGCAACCCGAGGCGATGGGTTTGCGAGGCGCTACCGTAATGCCGTGCGCCACTAATGTGGCGGCCAGGCAGGCACTTATATAGGTTTTGCCCACGTCGGTGTCGGTGCCGGTTATAAAACAACCAGGCCTGGTTAAGTGCGTTTGACTTAACCAGGCCTGGTTGTTGTCTGTGGGCGTATTTGTCACGCTATAACATCACAAGTTTTCGGTTAGGCGCGCTTGCGCTTCGTGGTATTTTTCAAGCGTTTTAAGCACAATCTCTTCGGGTAAAGCCGGGCCGGTGGCGGGGTTTTTATCCCAATCTAAGGTTTCTAAGTAGTCACGAATAAACTGTTTGTCAAAACTCGGTGGGTTTTTACCTACTTTATAGCTGGCGGCGGGCCAAAAGCGTGAGCTGTCTGGCGTAAGGGCTTCGTCAATTAAATGAATCACGCCGTTTTCATCTTCGCCAAATTCAAACTTGGTGTCGGCAATAATAATGCCGCGTTGCAAAGCAAATTCAGCCGCTGCAGTGTATAGCTTTATGCTGATATCACGCACTTTGTCTGATTTTTCTTGACCCATAATGGTCACCAACTCATCAAAGCTGATGTTCTCATCGTGTTGGCCAACGGCCGCTTTGGTGGAAGGGGTAAACAAAGGTTCAGGCAGTTTTTGCGATTTTTCAAGTCCGGCTGGCAGTGGAATGCCGCACACACTTTGCGATTTTTTGTACTCTTTCCAACCCGAACCAGCTAAATAACCGCGAACAATCGCCTCGACCGGTAAGGGTTTGAGTTTACGCACAATCATGCCGCGACCGTCCAACTGTTTAAGTTCATCGGCGGTTAAATAGTCGGCCAAGTTCATGTCGGGCGCTAATTGATTGGGGACGATGTCTTGGGTTTTTTTCATCCAAAATTGTGCCGTATCGGCCAAAATTCTTCCCTTGCCAGGAATGGGTGTTGGCAAAATGGCGTCAAACGCTGAGATGCGATCGGTGGTGACAATTAATAGGTGCGACTCATCAATGTCATAAATGTCACGAACTTTACCCTTATTAATTAAAGGTAAGCTTGTTAAATGCGATTCGTAAAGTGGTTGCATTAAGATATTCCTGTGTCTCGTAATTCGTTTTTCAGAGTGTTAAAGCTGTATGCAGACTAGTCTGTTATTCGGCGTCTTTTGTTGTATGGATAATTTATGTGGCCATATCGAAGTATGAGAGTTGCAATCGTAATTAAGGTGATGGTTCCACCAACCGCAATCATTTCCCACTCACTCATCTCTTTCATATCTAAAATTAACAATCGGGCAAGTGCCACAATCGCAATGTAAAGGGGTAGGCGTATTGGTAGTTTACCGGATTCCAAATAGATAGCGACCATCGCTAATACTTCAAGGTATAAAAATAATAGCAGTAAATCACCTAAGGTTACCATTCGTGCGTTAATCATGTGCATGACTTCAATGTAACCGGCAAAAAGGGTTGCCAAAGCAATGATAACCAATCCTACGTACTCAGCGTAATGAATACCTTTAGACAGATAAATTTCGCGTTTTGGTCTAACAACTACTTTTCTATATTGTTGATAATTAGTGGCACCACCACTTTGGCGACGTTCTATTGGTTGATTTTCATCCATGATTTTAGTCCCTAAACTGAGCTTAAAGCTTGTGGTGGAGCGTAATAACCTACAAAAAACAAATTAGATGCTATTGTCGTATTCAATTTTTTGCCCATTTTATAGGATACTGTTAAAATGCACGAATTAATTTTTCAAAAATTTCTATAAGGAACATTAGCATGGCTAAGCAACAAAACTGGATTGCCCCTTCGATTTTATCAGCAGATTTCGCTCAATTGGGTAAAGATGTTAAAGATGTGTTAACCGCTGGAGCGGACATTGTTCACTTTGACGTTATGGACAATCACTATGTGCCTAATTTAACCATTGGGCCGTTGGTGTGCGAGTCGTTAAAAAAGTTTATGGTTCGTGAAGGATTAAGCGCGCCGATTGATGTGCATTTAATGGTTAAGCCTGTCGACCGTTTAATTGGTGACTTTGCCAGTGCCGGTGCTGACATTATTACCTTTCACCCCGAAGCGTCAGAGCACATTGACCGTTCACTGCAGTTAATTAAAGCCGCAGGCTGTAAAGCCGGTTTGGTGTTTAACCCAGGTACGTCGTTAAGCTATCTTGAACACGTGATGGATAAAATTGATATGATTTTGATTATGTCGGTTAATCCCGGGTTTGGCGGCCAGGCATTTATTCCCCAAGCACTTGAAAAATTGCGTGCCGCACGCAAATTGATTGACGAGTCTGGTCGTGAGATTCGTTTGGAAATTGACGGTGGCGTAAAAGCCGACAACATCGCAGAAGTGGCCGCAGCCGGTTGCGACACATTTGTATCGGGTTCTGGCTTGTTTGGTAATGTTAATCCAAACGATCCAAACCGTTACGACACCATTATTAAACAGATGCGTGCTGAACTTGCAAAAGTGTAAACACTGATCTTGTTTTTTCTAAAAACGCCGGCGGCTTATAGGGCGCTGGCGTTTTGTTATTTTATGACAAAGCACATAACAGCAAAGTACGCTCACGATTGAGTGGTTCAAACGCAAAGGAAGCCTTAGTGGAAAAGTTAAAACCGGGATTTGTGTTGTTTGATTTAGACGGCACGCTTGTCGACAGCGTACCCGATTTGGCGTATTGCGTGGATGAGATGATGGCGCAACTTGATATGCCAGTGCGCGGCGAAGATGCGGTGCGTAATTGGGTGGGCAACGGAGTGCAGCGTTTAGTAGAACGCGCCCTTGTTAATGCGGTAGAAGGCATGCCCGATGCTGATTTAATGGCTAAAGCCTATCCTATTTTTTTAGAGTTGTATAAACACAACACGTCACAGCGCAGTTGTGTGTACGACGGAGTAGTGGAAGGCATTGAGTGGCTTATTGCCAACGATTACCGTGTGGCATGTGTCACCAATAAAGCCGAGGCCTTTACCATTCCGTTATTAAAAGACAAAGGCTTGCACGATTACTTTGAAGTGATTGTCAGTGGTGACACTTGTGCCGAGAAAAAACCCAGCCCAATGCCGTTGTTGCATGCGGCACAACAGTTGGGTGTTGCGCCCGAAAACGCCTTAATGGTGGGCGATTCTAAATCGGACGTGTTGGCTGCACGCGCCGCTGGGTTTCACATTTTTTGTATGCCTTATGGCTACAACCACGGTGAAGACATTCGCAACTACCACCCAGATGTCATTATGGAATCGATGGTGGAATTGGCCGATTATTTAGACGCTAAGTCTTGATTTAAACTGCGTTGTTGAACCATGTTAAGCATAAACGACCAGGCCTGGTCGTTTGTGTTTTTGGTTTTTGAATGCAATCATTATTAAATAAAAACCTTAGAAATTTATAATCACACTGTTTTACTCAGAGACCTTTGCACATGCGTTTTATTAAAGCATTGTTATTAGAAATTTTTAGACCCATAGTGTGTTCTGTGGCCGGCATTAGCCGTGCCATTGCGTTTAAACGACTTGAACACCGTGCGGCCAAGCCGCTCAAGACTATCAAGGCAGACCCCAATGAATAATGCACATTTTGCCAATTTAGCCCAGCAAGGGTATCGCCGTGCTCCGGTCATGCGCACGGTTCTGTCCGATTACGATACGCCCTTGAGCGTTTACCATAAGTTGGCCAATGGCGCGTATTCGTATCTGTTTGAGTCGGTACAAGGCGGCGATAAATGGGGCCGTTACTCTATTATTGGTTTGCCTTGCCATACCCGTATTCAAATTTGCGGCCAGCATATTAAAGAGTTTGTAGGCGGGTCGGTGGTGCAACATCAAGTGGTCGATGACCCATTGGCGTGGGTTGAAGCCTATCAGGCCACTTTTAAAGTCTATCCGCAACCAGGCCTGCCCAAGTTTACCGGCGGTTTAGTGGGGTACTTTGGCTACGACACCATTCGCTATGTAGAAGCGCGTTTAAAAAACACCGCACCGCAACAGGATAATATTGGCGCGCCCGATATTGAACTGTTGGTGTCCGAAGAGTTGGTGGTGTTTGATAACCTAAGCGGTCAGGTGCACGTGATTGTGCACGCCGATTTAAGCCAAGCAAACGCCTATGACTTGGCGCAAACTCGCTTGGATGAGCTGGCCAAACAGTTGAGCTTGCCTATGGCGGTGCCTGCTGACCAACCCAGCGGTCGCACCCTAACCGAAGCCGATTTTAAATCGAGTTTTGGCGAGTCGGAGTTTAAAGCGGCGGTTGAAAAGGTTCAGCAATACATTTTGGCTGGGGACGCCATGCAAGTGGTTATTTCACAGCAAATGTCGGTGGCGTACAGCGAAAGCCCCATGGATTTATACCGCGCTTTGCGTTATTTAAACCCGTCGCCTTATATGTTTTATTTAAACCTGAATGAGTTGTTTATTGTCGGTTCATCGCCCGAAATTTTGGTGCGTCTAGAAGATCAGCAAGTCACCGTGCGCCCTATTGCCGGCACGCGCCGTCGCGGGGCTACCGTTGAGTTGGATGTGGCGTTAGAGCACGAATTGCTCAACGATCCTAAAGAAGTCGCAGAGCATTTAATGTTGATTGATTTGGGGCGCAATGACGTGGGGCGCATCGCCCAAATTGGCTCGGTGGCGTTAACGGAAAAAATGGTGGTCGAGCGGTATTCGCACGTCATGCACATTGTCTCTAACGTCAACGGCGTGGTTAAGCCGGGCATGAGCGCCATGGATGTGTTGCGGGCGACGTTTCCGGCCGGTACAGTGTCGGGTGCGCCCAAAATTAGAGCCATGGAAATTATTGATGAACTTGAGCCGGTTAAGCGCGGAATTTATGCCGGAGCGGTTGGCTATTTGGGTTGGCATGGCAATATGGATACCGCCATTGCGATTCGCACCGCGGTGATTAAAGACGGTACCTTGTTTGTGCAAGCCGGAGCAGGCATCGTGGCCGATTCGGTGCCGCAAATGGAGTGGGATGAAACCATGAACAAAGGGCGTGCTATTTTTAGCGCGGCGCAGTTTGTGACCGAAGGCTTGCAAACCACTAATCCACACGCTACAACTCAAACACACCAACCTAAACATAAAACATAAATAACCCAAACACACATAAGCGTAACGCTTGCTGAGGCTTTTACATGCTGTTAATGATTGATAATTACGACTCTTTTACCTTTAATTTGGTGCAGTATTTTGGCGAGCTTGGTCAGCAGGTTGAGGTCTATCGCAACGATCAAATTACCCTTGAAACCATTCAGACCCTTAATCCCGACTATTTGGTGATTTCCCCCGGGCCGTGTACGCCCAGCGAAGCAGGGATTTCGGTGGCGGCGATTCAGCATTTTGCTGGCAAAATTCCTATTATGGGCGTGTGTTTAGGTCATCAAGGCATTGGTCAGGCGTTTGGTGCAAAAATTGTGCGCGCCAAGCAGGTTATGCACGGTAAAACCTCGCCGGTGTACCATCACAATGTCGGCATGTTTAAAGACTTGCCCAATCCGGTAGAAACCACGCGTTACCATTCGTTGGTGATTGAACAGGCCTCATTGCCCGAGTGTTTAGAAATCACCGCGTGGACGCAAGATGCCAACGGTCAGCTCGATGAGATTATGGGGGTGCGCCATAAAACCCTCGCCATTGAAGGGGTGCAGTTTCATCCTGAGTCGATTTTGACCGAACAAGGTCACAAAATGTTGCAAAACTTTTTAGAACAACATCAATCGCAACCCCACGTTTTGGAGCAGGTATGAACTTAACCGTTGCCCTAGAGCAAATCTTGGCCAAAGACGATTTGCACGCCGACCAGATGGAATCGGTCATGCAAAAATTAATGTCGGGACAAGCCAGCGAAGCGCAAATTGCGGCTATTTTAGTGGCGTTACGCATGAAAGGCGAAAGCTTGGATGAGCTCACGGCGGCCGTAAAAGTCATGCGTTCTTTGGCGCATGGCGTGCATGTAAAGCAAACCGCGCATTTGGTGGACACCTGCGGTACTGGGGGGGATGGCGCCAATACCTTTAACATTTCGACCGCCAGTGCTTTTGTTGTGGCCGCCGCGGGTGGCACGGTCGCCAAGCACGGCAACCGTTCTATTTCGAGTAAATCGGGCAGCGCCGATGTGTTAGAGGCCGCCGGAGTTGATTTAAGTTTGACGCCCGAGCAAGTGGCGCATTGCATTGATTCGGTTGGGGTGGGATTTATGTTTGCCCCCGCGCATCATGGCGCGATGAAGCACGTTATTGGCACGCGAAAAGCGCTGGGTGTGCGCACCATTTTTAATTTATTAGGGCCGCTGACCAATCCGGCTAACGCGCCGTTTCAGGTGATTGGTGTATACGACAAGTCGCTCACGACGGTGTTTGCGACGGTGCTGCAACGCTTGGGTTCGGCGCATGTGATGGTGGTGCATTCGCAAGACGGCTTGGACGAAATCAGCGTTGCCGCTAAAACCTGGGTGGCTGAATTAAAACACGGTCAAATTCACGAATGGCAAATTGATCCGGCCGACTACGACATGGATCACGCCAGTTTAGACAGTTTGTCGGTGAGTTCGGCGCAGGACAGCTTAAATATTATTAAAGCGGTGTTTGCCAATAACGACGGTGCAGCCAAAGACATTGTGTGTTTAAACGCGGGTGCTGCCATTTATGTAGCCGGACTAGAACCCAGCTACGCGCAAGGCGTGGCGCGCGCACGAAAAGTCTTGGCCGACGGCTTGGTGTTACAAAAACTCAATCAATTTATAGAACAAACGCAAACGTTTAAAGCGGTGTAATGTAAGCCGACTTGCTATTGCAAACCCTCTTTTAACCAGGCCTGGTTAGTTTAAAATTTTAAACATTTAAACCTACCAGGCCTGGTCAATTCATTTTAAAACGTTAAACACTAATAACGTTAAACAATATAGCGTTAAGGAAAACGGCATGAGTGCAACGCCCACTATTTTAAAAAAAATTATCTTTCGCAAATTGGAAGAGATTCAACAAGGCTGTGAAGCCATTCCGTTACGTGAAATGAAGCAACGCGCCATGCTGGCGCCACCCGCGCGTGACTTTGTGGCGGCCATGCAAGCCAAGTTAGCTGCGGGTCAATCAGCGGTGATTGCCGAAATTAAAAAAGCTTCGCCCAGTAAAGGTGTGTTGCGTGAGCCGTTTGATCCGGTTGAAATTGCCAAAAGCTACGCTCAGCACGGCGCGGCGTGTTTGTCGGTGCTGACCGACGTCGATTTTTTTCAAGGCTCTAACGCCTATTTGCAAAGTGTGCGCGCCGCAGTTGATTTACCTATTATTCGTAAAGACTTTATTGTGGACGATTACCAAGTGTACGAAGCCCGCGCCATTGGTGCCGACTGCATTTTATTAATAGCCGCCGCCATTGGCGACGCACAAATGTACGAGCTCACCCAAGTGGCGTTGCAGCTGGGTATGGATGTGCTGATTGAAGTGCATAACGAAGATGAATTAGAGCGCGCTTTGCGTCTGCCCTTGCCAATGATTGGCATCAATAACCGCGATTTGCACAACTTTGAGGTGTCACTGGACACCACGTTGCGTATGTTGGATAAAATTCCGGATGACCGAATTGTCATTACCGAAAGCGGCATTTTAACTCCAGCGGATGTGCAAAAAATGCGCGCGCATCACGTCAATAGTTTTTTAGTGGGCGAAACCTTTATGCGGGCTGAAAATCCGGGTGAAAAACTTGCTGAACTTTTTAGTTAAATCAGTCACTTGGCGTTGTCGGTTTTAGACACAATCTAAAAAAATAAACTTGCAATGCCACCCAAAAAGTGAATAATACGCTCTCCTTTTTTTCCCTCTTGAAAAAATGGTTAAAACCTCACGTTATTTTAGAACGTGGCTGGGGTTCATCAAGCTAGCCTTGTCTTGACGAATTTTTGTTAATCATTCATCTGTCTTTTACAACATAAGCGGATGTTTTAGTAAGGTACTTCCAATGCCAAATTCAGAAAACATACTGGTCACCAGTAACGATCACTTTGAAGTGATTGAAAAAACCACCCTTATTGACGCCTCTTGGCCAACCCACGAACAAGCCGTTGAAGATTTAACCCTTGATCACTTTATTTGCCGTGACGGCAAAGTGTACGCAGGCACACACATTATTGCCGACTTTTGGGGCGCGAGTCGTTTAGACGATTTACAACTCATGGAGCGTGCTTTGCGCGAGGGTATTAAAAAAGCCAACGCCACTTTATTGCATATTCATTTACACCACTTTACCCCCAATGGCGGAATTTCTGGGGTAGCGGTATTGGCCGAATCGCATATTAGTGTGCATTCTTGGCCAGAACGTAATTACGCGGCGTTTGACGTGTTTATGTGCGGTGATTCGGATCCGATGATGGCCATTGAGGTGTTAAAAGAAGCCTTTACGCCCGACAACGTTATCATTGATACGCTGTTGCGTGGCGAAGTTGCCGACATACATGAGGTTGCAAGCGGTGAGCAGTAACCAGGCCTGGTCAAATAAAAGTTCACAAAACGGTCGCAAAACCTATTTAGAAACGTTGTACCCTGCATGGGGTCAACAGTTTGTAATAGACGAAGTGTTGTTTGAGGCTCAAACCGAGCACCAACATTTGGTGATTTTTAATAACGCCCAATGGGGTTCTGTGATGGCGCTGGACGGCGTAATTCAAACCACTGAAAAGGACGAGTTTGTTTATCATGAGATGATGGTGCATGTGCCATTATTGGCGCACGGTCACGCAAAGTCGGTGTTGATTATTGGCGGCGGCGATGGTGGTATTTTGCGTGAGGTGCTTAAACACTCGGCGTTAGAGCATGTGACTCAAGTAGAAATTGATCAACAAGTTATTGATTTGTGTCGTGAGCATTTACCCAATCATTCAGCGGGGGCTTACGATCATCCTAAGGCGCATATTGTGATTGGCGATGGGGTTGAATTTGTTACTAAAACGACACAAAAATTTGATATCATCATTTCCGATTCGACCGACCCCATGGGGCCTGGAGAAGTTTTGTTTACGTCACGTTTTTATCAAGGCATTCAGCGTTGTCTAAATTCGGGCGGTGTGTTTGTGGCACAAAATGGGGTGAGCTTTTTGCAAACCACCGAGGTGACCACCACGCACAAGCGTTTATCGCCGTTATTTAAAGAAGCCAGTTTTTACAGCGCGGCAGTGCCAACCTATGTGGGAGGTATTATGATGTTTGCGTGGGCAACCGATGATATGGCATTAAAAAATGTGGATTTAGCCACGCTACAGGCGCGTTTTACACAAGCAGAGATTAAAACGCGTTTTTATACCCCTTTGTTGCACCAGGCCTGCTTTGCCTTACCGCAATACATTATGGAAGCTTTAAAATAATGGATAAACAAACTATCGTCGAATCTTTTGCAGAACAGTCGCATCCAGACGTTCTAGAACAATTTGACCGCGCCAGTCTGACCGATTTAGTCGCCAAACACGAAACACCGTTTATGGTGTTGGATTTAGAAGAAATCGACTACCAATATAAGTCACTGCAAGCGGCATTGCCCGGCGTACAACTTTTTTACGCTTTAAAAGCGTTATCGCATCCCGAGCTTATTAAGCGGTTAAAAAAATTAGGCAGCAGTTTTGACCTAGCCACCATTGGTGAAGTTGAGCTGGTTGAGTCTTTAGGCATTAAGGGCAATCAGTGTATTCACACGCATCCTATAAAAAAGGATAAAGAAATCGCGCGTGCTTTAGAATTTGGGTGCACACGTTTTGTCGTAGATAACGTCGAAGAGATGAAAAAATTCTACAAATACGCGGGTCAAGTAGAGTTGATTATTCGTGTCAGCTTCCGCAGTCGTCAGGCGGTGGTCGATTTATCACGTAAATTTGGTTGCGCGCTAGAAGAGTTGCCCATTTTGGTCGAAATGGCGCAGCAAAACGGCATTGATGTGGTGGGCTTGTCCTTTCACGTCGGCTCACAATCGCTTTCACCTATGACCCAAGTCAACGCAATTCGTTCGAGTATTGCGGCTATGAAAGTGATGAACAATGTTAAATGGAAGTTTCTAGACATTGGTGGTAGTTTTCCGGTGTCATACCAAGAAGCGGTGTTGCCCATTGCAGATTTTTGTGCACCTGTTATGGAAGCCCTAAGTGAATTGCCTGAAGGGGTAGAAGTGTTTGCTGAGCCGGGGCGTTTTATTTCGGCGCCGTCCATGATTGAAGTGGTCTCCATTGTAGGCAAAGCCAAGCGCGGTGCTAGAATGTGGTATTACTTAGACGACGGTGTGTACGGTGGGTTTAGTGGTCAGATGTTTGATCACGCGATTTATCCATTAGCGCCGCTTAAGCCATTTGACCCAACGGGTGTGTTTTTACCCAGCGTCTTGGCCGGGCCTACTTGCGACAGCGTAGACGTGATTGCCGAAGACATTGAATTACCTGAAATGGAAATTGGCGACATTTTAATTGGCAAGCAAATGGGCGCGTATACTTTGGCATCGGCCACCGAGTTTAACTACTATCCAAAGCCTAAAGTCATTGTGGTTGAAGATATTTTTGACCCAGAAACTGAAGCGCTTTAAACCCAGTATTGTTAATTTAAAGGATGTGAACATGTCAATTTCAATTAAATGGCAAGGTAAAAAAGCGTTTGAAGCGACCTCTTCAACCGGGCACAAAGTGATGATGGACGCCTCTAAAGAAGTGGGTGGAGAAGATCGTGGCTCGCGCCCTATGGAGTTATTGCTGATGGGTTTGGGCGGCTGTTCGGGAATCGATGTGGTGATGATGCTCGAAAAGGGCGGTCAAACCGTTACCGATTGTCAAATTGAGGTTGACGCCGAACGTGCCGACGGCATTCCGGCGGTTTACACCAAAATTCATGCGCATTACAAAGTGTTTGGGCAGGCGTTAAATGAGAAAAAAGTTCAGCGTGCAGTTGAGCTGTCGGCCGAAAAATATTGTTCGGTGTCTAAAATGCTCGAAAAAACTGCCGAAATAACTCACAGCTTTGAGATTATTGAAGCGTAATTGATTTATTTTTGGCTGTTTGTCAGTTTGTCTGTTAAAAAAACCAGTCCTCGGACTGGTTTTTTTATGTCCAAAATAAAGTGACCAGGCCTGGTTAGTTTTTAAATTTGCGCAATGCTTAAGGTTTGACCAGGCCTGGTCAAGACCTGTTTAACCGCATTAATTAATGCATCGGTAAGTGTTTGTAGGTCTTCTTTTGCAATGTTAAACGCCGGCATGGTGTACACCAAGTTGCCGAACGGTCTTAACCATGCACCGTGTTGCAGTGCGATGGTTTGAATTTGTAGACCCAAATCGTTACGTTCCAGTTCAACCACCCCAATCGCGCCCAAGACGCGAACATCTACAACCCCCGGCAGGGTTTTTAAGGGGTTAAGGTGTTGGCTAAAATGCGCAGTGATGTACGTAATCTGTGTTTGCCAAGGGCTGTTTAGCAGCACGTTAATGCTTGCCAACGCGGCTGCACACGCCAGCGGATTGGCCATGAACGTGGGGCCGTGCATGAGCAAACCGGGTTGACCCTGGCTTACGCCGTCGCTAACGTTTTGGGTGCATAAGGTGGCGGCTAAACTTACCGTGCCGCCTGTTAAGGCTTTGCCAATGCACATAATGTCTGGGGTAATGCCCGCCCATTCGCTCGCAAAGAGCTTGCCGGTGCGCCCAAAGCCCGTAGCAATTTCGTCCACAATCAGCAATACGTTGTATTGGGTGCACAGCGCACGTACTTGTTTTAGATAGTCGGGGCGATAAAATCGCATGCCACCCGCCCCTTGCACAATTGGCTCAATGGTGACGGCGGCAATGTGGGGGTGATGTTGAGAAAGTAACGCTTCAAAGGCGGCGATGTCGCTGTCGCTGTCGTCTTCTGAACAGTCAAAGCCAAGATGGGGCGCGGGGGCAAACAGATGCGGGGTAAGTAAGTGACCAAATAACGGGTGCATGCCGCTGTCTGGGTCGCAAACGGCCATAGTGGCAAAGGTGTCGCCGTGATAGCCGTTGCGAACGGTTAACAGGCGGTTTTTATCAGGACGTAGTTGGCTAATCCAATATTGTAATGCCATTTTTATGGCGACTTCCATGGCTACCGAACCGGAATCGCTGTAAAACACTTTGTCCAGGCCTGGTGGAACGATGTTTAACAGGGCTTTGGTAAGTGCAATGGCCGGTTCATGAGTAAGCCCACCAAACATAATGTGCGGCATGGTGTCAATTTGTTGGTGCATGGCCGCGCAAATGTCAGGGTGGTTGTAGCCATGAATGGCCGCCCACCAAGAGGACATGCCATCCACCACCACCTGCTGATTAGCCAATGTAATGTGAGAGCCGCTGGTGCTGATAACGCCCAACACGTTGAGAGGGTTGGGAACTTTTGCATAAGGGTGCCAAATATGTTGGCGATCAAATTCCAGTAAGCTTTGCCAGTGTGCCGATGCTGCGGTGTTGTGGGTGAGTGTCATGTTTAAATATCCAAATTACCGTTGTTAATTAGTGAGCGTTAAAGTGGTGTGTAAAGCCCAATGCGTCGAGCGCAATTTGAAATGAGGGTTCGGGCGGGCAGTGCAGTGCCACGGTTTGCTGGCTAACCGGGTGAATAAAACTTAATTGAGTGGCGGCCAGGTAAAGGCGATGTTGTCCAAGCCAGTCATTAAAAAAATGATTATGATGCCGATCGCCGTGGCTAACATCGCCAATAATGGGGTGGCTAATGTAGTTTAAATGACGTCTTAACTGGTGCTTGCGGCCAGTTGTGGGGTTAAGCTCTAATAGACTGTAACGCGCGGTTGGGTACTGACCAATTTGCTGGGAAATACTTGTTTTTTGAAGGCAGGAGAAGTGGGTCAAAGCTTCTTGATCTGCTTTGTCCAAGCGCGCGTCTTTATCGGCTATTTTATCGTAATGAACTTTTAGTGGGGTATTGATGCTTCCATGCGTTGTTGGCCAACCACGGACAATGGCGTGGTACGTTTTTTGAAGGTCATGCTGGCTAAACTGTAAACCCAGTTGTTGAGCGATAGTTGGTGACAGGGCAAACAGTAAAATGCCAGAAGTAGCTTTGTCTAAGCGATGCAGGGTATAAACCACCTGACCGATTAAGTCGCGCGTCATTTGCATGGCAAACTGCGTTTCATGGCGATCTAATGCGGTGCGATGCACTAATAAACCAGCAGGTTTATGGATCGCAACCATCCATTCGTCTTGATAAAGTATTGTAAAGCTGGATAAGTCGGTGTGTGTTTGCATGATTTCAGTATGAGTTTAATAAGGATTATGAAAAATAATGGTAAACAGTATACCAGCCCTAAATGCCTATGAGGTCGAACGTGAATCCATCGTTAGAAGCAAAAACTCAAATTTAATGTATTTATTTTAAATGTAAGGGTTGACAGTCAATAAATAATCTATAAAATACGCACTCACAAATTGGAGGGTTTCCCGAGCGGCCAAAGGGGGCAGACTGTAAATCTGCTGGCTCAGCCTTCGGTGGTTCGAATCCACCACCCTCCACCATGCGGGTATCGTATATTGGCTATTACCTCGGCCTTCCAAGCCGATGAGAGGAGTTCGATTCTCCTTACCCGCTCCAAATTCTAAAAAGGCTCTCTTTGTTGGCAAGTTTAACGCTAATGCAGAGGGCCTTTTTAACATAACTTGCTCTTATAGCTCAGTCGGTAGAGCGCATCCATGGTAAGGATGAGGTCATCGGTTCGATTCCGATTAAGAGCTCCAATTTTATAGTCTTGGCACCGAACGCTAGCGTCGCTGCTTTAATGGAGTTTGCATCATGGCAAAAGCAAAATTTGAACGCGCGAAACTGCATGTGAATGTTGGAACCATCGGTCACGTTGACCATGGTAAGACAACTCTAACAGCGGCTTTAACAATCGTGCAAGGAAAGAAATTTGGTGGCGACATCAAAGACTTCGCATCAATCGATAACGCACCAGAAGAAAGAGAGCGTGGAATCACAATCTCTACTTCACACGTAGAATACGAATCAGAAACGCGTCACTATGCACACGTAGATTGCCCAGGTCACGCCGACTATGTAAAAAACATGATCACCGGTGCAGCGCAGATGGACGGAGCGATTCTAGTTTGTTCAGCCGCTGATGGCCCGATGCCACAAACGCGTGAACACATCCTGTTATCACGTCAAGTAGGCGTACCGTACATCGTAGTATTTCTAAACAAAGCCGACATGGTAGATGACGAAGAACTACTAGAGCTTGTAGAAATGGAAGTACGTGAGCTGTTAGACATGTACGAATTCCCAGGTGATGACACGCCCGTTATCATTGGTTCAGCCACACTAGCCATCGCTGGAGACACCTCGGAAATTGGTGCCCCTTCAGTAGAGCGTCTAGTAGCTGCATTAGATACCTACATTCCAGATCCAGTACGTGACACAGACAAGCCATTCCTAATGCCAGTAGAAGATATTTTCTCTATCCAAGGCCGTGGAACAGTAGCGACTGGTCGTATTGAAACAGGCATTGTAAAAGTAGGCGAAACAATTCAAATCGTCGGAATTCGTGACACGCAAGAAACCACGGTTACCGGTGTAGAAATGTTCCGCAAGCTACTTGATCAAGGACAAGCTGGAGACAACGTAGGTGTTCTACTACGTGGAACCAAGCGTGACGACATCGAGCGTGGACAAGTATTGGCGCACAAAGGCACAATCAAACCACACAATAAGTTTGAAGCTGAAATCTATGTATTATCAAAAGACGAAGGTGGGCGTCATACTCCATTCTTCAACGGCTACCGCCCACAGTTCTACTTCCGTACTACGGACGTAACAGGCGCATGTGAATTACCAGCAGGAATCGAAATGGTTATGCCAGGTGATAACGTACAGATGACTATTGAACTCATCAACCCGATCGCAATGGACGAAGGTCTACGTTTTGCGATACGTGAAGGTGGACGTACAGTAGGCGCTGGTGTAGTTGCCAAAATTCTTGCTTAATTGCAGGTAGTTGTAAAATTAAAAAAAGGGTGTATAATGCCCTTTTTTTATAAACACATTCCAGGGGTATAGCTCCAATTGGTAGAGCAGCGGATTCCAAATCCGCGTGTTGGGAGTTCGAATCTCTCTACCCCTGCCACATTCTAACGACCTGCATTTGAAAGGGTGCAGGTCGTTTTTCAATTAAGCTGATGGATTTATGAGTAAAGAAGCAAACAGTCAAAGTGTCTCTGGTTCGCTTGATACGGCCAAAATGTTATTAGCCATTGTTGTTTTGGTGGGTTCTTTATTAGGGTATTACCTATTTAAAGATTTGCATGCCGTCGTTAGGGTTCTAGGGGTTGTTGCCGGTGTTGCGTTGGCTATATTTATTATGTATCAGACGACCGTTGGCAAAAACTGGTTTCATTACTTAACGCAAGCAAAGCGTGAAGTTAAGTTAGTAGTTTGGCCGACGCGCCCTGAAACTGTTCAAATGACATTAATCGTCTTTGTAGTAGTTATTCTGATGGGTATCTTTTTGTGGTTGATTGACATGTTCTTTTTATGGGCAGTAAAACTATTAACAGGACAAGGTGGTTAACTATGGCACAAAGATGGTACGTCGTTCATGCTTATTCAGGTTATGAAAATAAAGTAAAAAAGAGTTTAACGGACTATGTTGAACGGGCTGGATTGCAAGATCAGTTTGGGGATGTTTTAGTTCCGTCTGAAGAAGTTATAGAAATTAGAGACGGAAAAAAAGAACCAGTGAGCGTAAGTTTTTTCCGGGTTACGTTTTAGTGCAAATGGAAATGACGGAAGAGTCATGGCATTTGGTTAAAAGCGTACCACAGGTTTTAGGATTTATTGGCGGCACTAGTGATCGCCCAGCCCCAATATCGCAAAAAGAAGTCGATCGTATTTTACAAAGAGTAGAAACGAGTGTCGATAAGCCGCGTCCTAAAGTTATGTATGAGCCTGGAGAAATGGTTCGAGTGGTCGATGGGCCGTTTAATGATTTTGAAGCGATTGTTGAAAATGTCGATTATGACAAAAATAAGTTACAAGTTTCAGTGTTAATCTTTGGTCGTTCAACACCGGTTGAGCTTGAGTTTACTCAGGTTGCTAAAGTTTAATCTGATTTTTTAATCTACTGGGAAGCTTAACGGCGCTATACCCATAAGGAGCAAGACATGGCTAAGAAAATTGCAGCCTATATTAAGTTACAAGTAAAAGCTGGGGAAGCAAACCCTAGTCCACCGGTTGGTCCTGCTTTAGGACAAAAAGGTGTTAATATCATGGAATTCTGTAAGGCGTTTAACGCTCAGACAGCGGGTCTAGAAAAAGGCTTGCCAATTCCAGTTGTTATCTCTGTTTACAGCGATAAAAGTTTTACATTTATTACCAAAACACCACCTGCTTCAGTATTGCTTAAAAAGGCAGCTGGCATTAAAAGTGGTAGCCCAATTCCTAACTTAAATAAAGTTGGAACGGTAACTCTGGCGCAAATTGAAGAAATTGCGAAAACTAAAATGGCCGATTTAAATGCAAATGATTTAGATGCAGCAGTCAAGACTATCTCGGGTTCTGCTCGAAGTATGGGTCTAGTGGTAGAGGGTTGATAAAATGGCAAAACTAACTAAAAAACAAAAAGTTAACGCAGCGCGTATTGACACTAATGCTTCTTATAATTTTATTGAAGGTATCGATTTACTAAAAGAATTAGCAACTGCTAAATTTACAGAGTCAGTTGATGTTTCAATTCGTTTAGGAATTGACCCACGTAAATCAGATCAAGTGGTGCGTGGCGCTACTGTTATGCCAAACGGAACTGGTAAAACAGTTCGCGTAGCTGTATTTACCGGTGAATCTAATCATGCAGCGGCTAAAGCTGCGGGTGCTGATTTTGTTGGTATGGAAGATTTGGCTGATGAAATCAAGAAAGGCATGATGGATTTTGACGTTGTCATTGCGTCTCCTGATGCTATGCGTGTTGTGGGTATGTTAGGTCAGGTTCTTGGACCACGTGGTTTAATGCCTAACCCAAAAACAGGTACTGTAACACCTGATGTCGTAACAGCTATTAAAAACGCTAAAGCAGGCCAAGTGCGCTACCGTGCCGACAAGGCCGGTATTATTCATGCTGCCATTGGTACTGTTAAATTTGATGCTGACAAATTACAAGAAAATTTAAAAGCTCTTCTTGAAGACTTAGTAAAAGCGAAGCCCGCTTCTGCTAAAGGTGTCTACATGAAGAAAGTGACTATTTCTACTACTATGGGCCCAGGCCTGTTGGTTGATCAGTCTTCAATATAATGATTTCTGCATTCCTAAGGGGTGCAGATATTATTTGCGAATTGGGACTCTTTAAAACAAATTATGTTTGTAGTGAAGAGCGCCCATCGCAGACCGTAGGCGAACGCTAAGGTGCGTTCTTAATAGATTTAAGCCTACGTAGATGGAAGAGTTTAATAGCCGCAATGCTATTAAACTGTTTGGAGGTTATATGGCGCTCAATATCGAAGATAAAAAGCTAGTCGTTGAAGAAGTTTCTGCTGTTGTGGCGGGTGCGGGTTCAGTGGTTGCAGCTGAATATCGTGGTTTGACGGTAGAGAAAATGACCCAACTTCGTGCAGCTGGTCGCAAGTCAAATGTTAAGATTCGTGTAATCAAAAACACTTTGGCTCGTCGTGCTGTTGCAGGCACTAAATTTGAAGACATGTCTGACACATTTGTTGGTCCGTTGGTTTTTGCTTTCTCTGGTGAAGAGTTAGGAAACGCTGCGCGTGTTCTAAAAGAATTTGCTAAAACGAATAATGCATTAGTGGTTAAGTCACTTTCAATTGGTGAAGGCGTTATGGACGCAAGCCATTTAGATTTAGTGGCAGCTCTACCTACTTACAACGAAGCTCTAAGTAAACTATTGTTTGTGATGAAAGAACCGGTTGCTAAATTGGCACGTGGTTTGGTTGCTGTTAAAGAACAGAAAGAATCAGAAGCAGCTTAAATTTTACTTAAGCGTTATAAATATGAAACATAATTAAATTTTGGAGATAAACATGTCTGTATCAAAAGAAGATATTTTAGAAGCCGTTGCTAATATGTCAGTAATGGATGTAGTTGCTTTAGTAGCTGCTATGGAAGAGAAGTTTGGTGTTTCTGCAGCAGCTGTTGCAGTTGCAGGTCCTGCGGCTGCTGCGGCAGAAGTTGAAGAGCAAACTGAATTTAACGTAGTTCTAACTGGAGCTGGATCTAACAAAGTTGGCGCAATCAAAGCGGTTCGTGCAGCAACTGGTTTAGGCTTAAAAGAAGCTAAAGATGCAGTAGAAAGCGTTCCTTTCACATTGAAAGAAGGTGTTTCTAAAGCTGAAGCTGAAGCATTAGCTAACGAGCTTAAAGAAGCTGGTGCAGAAGTAGAAATCAAATAATATTGGTTTTAGCTGTTTACAGCAGAGAGATGGCTGGTGCTTTTGCACCGGCCTTTTCTCGTTTTTAACAGTGTGTAAAAGTGTGATAGTTAATTTAATTTTTTTATTTTGCTACAACAGTTTTATGCATTCTTTTAAATAGTCATTTGGCTGTTTAATTCTAAGCAATTCTATCGTCGAGGTTAACGATGACTTATTCTTTAACAGAAAAGAAACGAGTCCGAAAGGATTTTGCAACACGTCCATCCATTCTTGAAGTTCCTTATTTGCTCTCATTGCAAAAGGGTTCTTTCCATGATTTTCTTCAATTAGACAAAAAACCTTTAGAGCGAAAATTAGTTGGTTTGCATGCCGCATTTGCGTCGGTGTTTCCTATTCATGGTGTTGCTGGAACAGCTGACCTTGAGTATGTAAGTTACCACATGGGACAACCAGACTTTGATGTTAAAGAGTGTAAGCAACGTGGCGTTACCTATGCGTCTCCTTTACGCGTAAAAATGCGTCTTGTGTTGTTTGACAAAGATGCACCAGCAGGTAAGCGTCCAGTTAAAGACGTTAAAGAGCAGGAAGTCTACCTAGGCGATATTCCTTTAATGACCGATAACGGAACCTTTGTTATTAACGGTACAGAGCGCGTTATTGTGACTCAGTTGCACCGTTCTCCAGGCGTTATTTTCGACAATGACAAAGGTAAGTCGCATTCTTCTGGCAAGTTATTGTTTAATGCTCGAATTATTCCATATCGTGGTTCGTGGTTGGACTTTGAGTTTGACCATAATGATTGTTTGTTTACTCGTATTGACCGTCGTCGCAAACTGCCAGTGTCGATACTGTTGCGTGCAATGGGTTATTCGAATGAAGATATACTCGGTAAATTCTTTGAATCTAATACGCTAAAGCTGACTAAAAAAGGCTTTGAGCTTAAATTTGTATTAGAGCAGTTAAAAGGTCAAACCGCAGGGTTTGATATCGAGCACGAAGGTGTCAAGATTTTAGAAGCCGGTAAAAAGGTTACTGCACGTAATCTTAAGGCGATTCAAGAATCTGGTGTGACTACGGTTATAGTCCCTAATGAATATTTGTTAGGAAAAGTATTGGCAACCGGTATTGTTGATAGTACTACTGGCGAGTTAGTTGCGCGCACTAATGATGTGTTGACAACTGAAACTATTGAGAAAATTTCGTTAATAAAAAATTGTCAAATTCGTATTTTGTATGTAGACGAACTTGAAAATGGTCCTTATATTTCAGATACATTAAATTTAGATTCAACGACTTCGCCGCTTGAGGCGCAGGTTGAAATCTATCGCATGATGCGTCCAGGTGAGCCACCAACAAAAGATTCTTCAGAAGCTTTGTTTAACAGCTTGTTTTTTGATGAAAGTCGATATGATTTGTCAGCAGTAGGACGCATGAAGCTTAATCGTCGTTTAGGCAGAAAGTCAAACGACGGTGCGGTTGTGCTTGAAAAAGAAGATGTCATCGAAGTGCTACGCGAACTTATTAATATTCGCAATGGTTTAAGCACAGTAGATGATATTGACACTTTAGGCAATCGTCGTATTCGTGCGGTTGGTGAGATGGCAGAAAACGCATTCCGTGTTGGTTTAGTTCGTGTTGAACGCGCTGTTAAAGAGCGTCTAAATCAGGCTGAAACTGATGGTTTGTTACCACAAGATCTTATTAATGCTAAGCCTGTTTCTGCTGCCATTAAAGAGTTCTTCGGTTCAAGTCAGTTGTCACAGTTTATGGATCAGGTAAACCCACTTTCTGAGATTACTCATAAGCGTCGTGTTTCTGCTCTAGGGCCAGGCGGATTAACGCGTGAGCGTGCTGGTTTTGAGGTGCGCGATGTTCACCCAACACATTATGGTCGTGTTTGCCCAATTGAGACTCCTGAAGGGCCAAACATTGGATTAATTAATACGTTAGCTATTTACGCTAAGACCAATGAATACGGGTTTTTAGAGACTCCTTATCGCAAAGTGGTTAACGGTCAGGTAACAGACGAAGTTGAATATGTTTCTGCTATTGATGAGGCGCAATTTGTTATTGCTCAGGCCAGTGCGAATATTGACGAAAACGGACGATTCGTTGACAACCTAATTTCTTCACGTCACCAAAATGAGTTTACATTGTCTTCATCTCAAGACGTTGACTATATGGATGTATCGCCTAAGCAGATTGTATCGGTTGCGGCTGCTTTGATTCCGTTTCTTGAGCATGACGATGCTAACCGCGCACTAATGGGTGCAAACATGCAACGTCAGGCAGTTCCTACATTACGTGCCGATAAGCCGTTAGTAGGTACAGGGATTGAAAAAACAGTTGCAATAGATTCGGGTGTTACCGTAATTGCAACCCGTGGTGGAGAGGTTTTATCCTCTGATGCAGCACGTATTGTGGTTCGTATCAATGCCGAAGAGATTAAGGAAGGTGAGTCAGGGGTTGATATTTATAACTTGGTTAAATACCAACGTTCAAACCAAAACACTTGTATTAACCAAAAGCCGATTGTAAAAGCCGGTGATGTGGTAAGACGTGGAGATGTTTTGGCTGATGGTCCTTCTACCGATTTAGGTGAGTTGGCTTTGGGTCAAAATATGCGTATCGCGTTTATGCCATGGAACGGTTACAACTTCGAAGACTCGATTTTGATTTCAGAGCGCGTTGTTCAAGAAGATCGTTATACCACCGTGCACATTGAGGAACTAACGTGTTTAGCTCGTGATACTAAGCTTGGGCCAGAGGAAATTACAGCGGACATTCCAAACGTTGGTGAGTCAGCATTGGCTCGTTTAGACGAGTGCGGTATTGTCTACGTTGGTGCCGAGGTTAAGCAAGGTGACGTTTTGGTTGGGAAAGTAACCCCTAAGGGTGAAACTCAATTAACGCCAGAAGAAAAATTGTTACGCGCCATTTTTGGAGAAAAAGCGTCTGATGTTAAAGACACTTCTTTGCGAGTTACTAAGGGAGTTGAAGGTACTGTTATTGATGTACAGGTATTTACTCGTGAAGGCATTCAAAAAGATTCACGTGCTTTAGCCATTCAGGCTGAAGAACTTTCAAAAATTCGTAAAGACATTGATGAGCAATATAAGATTTTAGAGAAAGATACTCTAGATCGAATTAAAGTTATGTTGCTAGACCAAAACTTAGTAAATGGAACTCAATTAACATCAGAGTATCTAGACAGTATTGAACGTCATAAGTGGTTCTCGTTAAACGTTAACGATACAGAAATTATGCGTCAGTTAGAGATGCTTGAAGCTCAGTTGAAAGAAAAACGCACCTTTTTTAACGATGCTTACGAAGAGAAACGTAAAAAATTAACACAGGGTGATGACTTAGCACCAGGTGTTTCTAAAATGGTTAAAGTATATGTTGCCATTAAGCGTCGTATTCAGCCGGGCGATAAAATGGCTGGACGTCATGGTAACAAAGGGGTTATTTCGCGTATTTGCCCAGTTGAAGACATGCCATATGACGAAACAGGTCGTCCTGTCGATATTTGTCTAAACCCATTAGGTGTTCCGTCACGTATGAACGTTGGGCAGATATTAGAAGTTCATCTTGGATTAGCGGCAGAAGGTTTAGGAACAAAAATTAACGCAATGTTGACGCGTAATGCTGACATAGCTGACATTAGAGGGTTTTTGCATAAAATTTATAATGAAAGCCAAGGACAGCTTGTTGATTTTTCTCAGTTTAGTGACAAAGAAATTATTGAATTATCTCATAATCTTAAAAAGGGTGTGCCGGTTGCATCGGCTGTATTTGATGGTGCATCTGAAGCTCAAATTAAGGCATTATTGCGCTTAGCAGATCTACCAGAATCAGGGCAAATGAAATTATTTGATGGTATTTCTGGTGAAGAGTTTGACCGCCCAGTAACGGTTGGTTATATGTATTACCTAAAGTTAAACCATTTGGTTGACGATAAGATGCATGCACGTTCGACTGGTCCATATAGTTTAGTGACTCAACAACCATTGGGTGGTAAAGCTCAGTTTGGTGGTCAGCGTTTTGGAGAGATGGAAGTGTGGGCACTTGAAGCGTATGGTGCGGCTTTCACTTTACAAGAGATGCTAACGGTTAAGTCGGACGATTTAAACGGGCGTACTAGAATGTATAAGAACATCGTTGATGGTAATGAGTATATGGAACCTGGTATGCCAGAATCGTTTAGCGTATTACGTAAAGAAATTCGTGCGTTAGGTATTGATATTGAGTTGGAGCAAGACTAAATGAAAGATTTACTCGGTTTTCTAAAAAACAAAATGTGTCTAGTGACTTTGATGCGATTAAAGTATCGCTAGCTTCACCAGAGAAAATTCGTTCATGGTCATACGGAGAAGTTAAGAAACCAGAAACGATTAACTACCGTACCTTTAAACCTGAGCGTGATGGTCTTTTTTGCGCCAAAATCTTTGGTCCAATTCGTGATTTTGAGTGCTTGTGTGGTAAGTATAAGCGCTTAAAGCATCGTGGTGTGATTTGCGAAAAATGTGGTGTAGAGGTTACACAGTCTAAAGTTCGTCGCGAGCGTATGGGTCATATTGATCTGGCGACATCTGTTGCTCACATTTGGTTTTTAAAGTCATTACCTTCTCGTATTGGTTTGATGTTAGATAAGACTTTAAAAGAAATTGAAGCAGTATTGTATTTTGAAGCCTTCATGGTCGTTGATCCTGGTCTGACACCTTTAGAGCCTTGGCAGTTATTAACCGAAGAAGAATATTTAGACGCATTAGATGAGCACGGCGATGAATTCGAAGCACAAATGGGTGCAGATGCAATCAAAAAGATGTTGCAGTCAATTGATCTTATTACTGAAGCCGAACGTCTTCGTGAAGAGATGGAAAGTACTAACTCTGAAACCAAGCAAAAGAAGATTTCTAAGCGTTTAAAGTTAATTGAATCGTTTAGCGGATCTGGTAATAAGCCAGAGTGGATGGTTTTAGATGTACTTCCAGTATTGCCACCTGAACTGCGTCCTTTGGTACCCCTGGACGGTGGTCGTTTTGCGACGTCTGACTTAAATGATTTATATCGTCGTGTAATTAACCGTAATAACCGTTTAAAACGTTTGTTAGATTTAATGGCTCCTGACATTATTGTTCGTAATGAAAAGCGTATGTTGCAAGAGTCGGTTGATTCGTTATTGGATAACGGTCGTCGTGGTCGTGCAGTTACCGGCACCAATAAGCGTCAGTTAAAATCACTTGCTGACATGATTAAAGGTAAGCAAGGTCGTTTCCGTCAAAACTTGTTAGGTAAACGTGTTGATTATTCTGGTCGTTCAGTTATCGTTGTTGGTCCAACACTAAGACTGCATCAGTGCGGGTTGCCTAAGAAAATGGCATTAGAGTTGTTTAAGCCATTTATTTTTAGCAAGCTACAAAAACGTGGTTTGTCGCCGACTATTAAAGCGGCTAAAAAGATGGTTGAGCAAGGTTTACCTGAGGTTTGGGATGTACTAGATGAAGTAATTCGTGAACACCCAGTATTGCTAAACCGTGCACCAACATTGCACAGATTAGGGATCCAAGCGTTTGAACCTGTTTTGATTGAGGGTAAAGCGATTAACTTGCATCCGTTAGTTTGTTCGGCTTTTAACGCTGACTTTGACGGTGACCAAATGGCGGTACACGTACCTTTGTCACTTGAAGCGCAAATTGAAGCTCGTACATTGATGATGTCAACTAATAACTTGTTGTCACCTGCAAACGGTGATCCAATTATTGTGCCTTCACAAGACGTTGTTTTAGGACTTTATTACATTACTCGTGAACGTATTAATGCGATTGGTGAGGGTAAGGCTTTCTCAAATTGGCAAGAAGTTCAACGTGCCATTGATGCCAAAGTTGTCCATGTACATACTCGTATTAAGTTAAAGGTGCATGAAACTGTTATCGATGAAGCAGGTGTTGAAACAGTCAGTTCACGTATTGTTAATACCAGTGCCGGTCGTGCTTTATTGTGTCGTATTTTGCCAAAGGGCTTAAGTTTTGATTTGTTAAATACAAATTTAACCAAGAAAAACATCAGTACAGTATTAAACACTTGTTACCGCGTACTTGGTCCAAAAGAAACCGTTGTGTTTGCAGATCAGCTCATGTATGCAGGTTTTAAATGGTCAACATTAGCAGGCCTGTCCTTTTGTTCAGATGACATGTTAATTCCTGATAATAAAGCCGGAATCATTAAGCGTGCAGAAGGGCAAGTAGAAGAGATTCAAAACCAGTTTGCTCAAGGTTTAGTAACCGAAGGCGAGCGTTATAATAAGGTAGTTGATATTTGGTCGCACACCAACGAATTGGTAACCAAGTCGATGATGGATGAGCTTCAATTTGAAACCGTGGTTGATGCCAGTGGAAACTCAGTACAACAAACTTCATTTAACTCGGTTTATATGATGGCGGATTCCGGAGCACGTGGATCAGTAGCGCAGATGCGACAGTTAGGTGGTATGCGTGGTCTTATGGCTAAGCCTGATGGTTCGATTATTGAAACGCCTATTACGGCAAACTTCCGTGAAGGATTAAACGTACTTCAGTACTTTATTTCGACCCACGGTGCTCGTAAAGGGCTTGCGGATACAGCATTAAAAACGGCAAACTCAGGTTACCTTACTCGTCGTTTAGTGGATGTTGCCCAAGATGTTGTAGTAACTGAAGTGGATTGCGGTACTGATAAAGGTATCTTGATGACGGCCAAGGTTGAGGGTGGCGATGTTGTCGTCACTTTAAAAGACACTGTGCTAGGTCGTGTTACGAATGAAGATATAGTCGCTCCTGATGGTACATTGTTGATTGAGCGTGGAACATTGCTTGATGAGCAGTTGGTCGCATTGATTGATGCGCATGCTGTTGATAGCGTTTTTGTTCGTTCACCAATGACATGCGAAACAAAGTTTGGTATTTGTAAGCAATGTTATGGTCGCGATTTGGCTCGTGGCCATCTGGTTAACATGGGTGAGGCTGTTGGTGTAATGGCGGCTCAGTCGATCGGTGAACCCGGAACTCAGTTAACAATGCGTACCTTCCACATTGGTGGAACAGCATCAGGTTCTGCAGCGCAAAGTCAGATTGAAGTTAAGCATACAGGTACTGTTAAATGGGATAACCTAAAAACGATTACCAACTCTGAAAAGCAAATTGTGGTTACTTCGCGTTCAGGCGAGGTATCTGTAATTGATGAGTCTGGCCGTGAAAAGGAACGCTATAAAATCACATACGGTAGTATTTTAGCAGTTCAAGATGGCGGTAAAATAACCTCTGGTGAGGTCTTGGCTCAATGGGATCCACACACGCACCCGGTAATTACGGAAGTGTCAGGGTCGGTTCAGTTTGGTAACTTTGATGGCACTGTTGAGGAGCACATTGATGAGCTGACTGGTTTAACTTCGTACGTAGTTAAAAGTGCAAAAGAGCGCACAACGGCAGCTAAAGAAATGCGTCCATATATTGCATTAGTAAATGCTTCTGGCGTAGCGATTAATTTCCCAGGTACTCAAACACCTGCGATGTATTATTTACCTGAAAACGGTATCGTCGTTGTTCAGGCCAATGTGAGTGTAGGGGCAGGTGATGTAATTGCTCGTATTCCTCAAGCGTCTTCTAAAAATAAAGACATTACAGGTGGTCTACCTCGTGTTGCGGACTTATTTGAAGCTCGTCAACCAAAAGAGCCATCTATCATGGCTGAAGTTCCAGGTGTGGTTGGGTTTGGTAAGGAAACTAAGGGTAAGCAACGACTATTAATTACACAAGATAGTGGTGAGCAATATGAAGCTTTAATTCCTAAGTGGCGTACGGTTAGTGTTTTTGAAGGTGAGCGTGTTGAAAAAGGTGATGTTGTAGTAGAAGGAAGTCCTAATCCACACGATATACTTCGTTTACTTGGTATTGAACGATTGGCTGAATACATTGTTGATGAAGTTCAAGACGTTTATCGTTTACAAGGGGTTAAAATTAACGATAAGCACATTGAAACAATTGTTCGTCAAATGCTTAGAAAGGTTGAAATCAAGACTTCAGGAGACACTGGTCTTATTAAAGGCGAGCAAACAGAGTATGCCAAAGTCATTGAGTTAAATGAAAAAGCGCGTGAAGAAGGTAAGGTTGAAGCTAGCTATGAACGCGTTCTATTAGGGATCACTAAAGCTTCATTAGCTACAGAATCATTTATTTCGGCTGCGTCTTTCCAAGAAACAACGCGTGTTTTAACACAGGCGGCAGTAAGTGGTAAGCGTGATAAGTTAGTTGGTTTAAAAGAAAACGTAATTGTAGGCCGCTTGATTCCAGCCGGTACGGGCTTTGCATATCACCAGGCAAGAAAAGTTGCTAGTGAAAAAACGTTGGATGAACTAAAGGCTTTTATGAAGCATGAGCATCCGGAAGATGTTACCGCTGATTCGGTGTCTGATGAAGAAGTGGTATTAGAAAACGAAGAGGCAGGTGTCTAAATCAAATAATAAATTCAAGTAGTTAAGGCTTGACTTATTGTTTGTGGGCAATTAGAATCCTCAGTCCTTAAGTGTATGACTATAAACGTTTACACTTAAGATTAAAATGTTAGAGTTAATCTCAAATTTGGAGAAAATGAATGGCTACAATTAACCAGTTGGTGCGTAAGCCGCGTAAAGATAAGCGTAAAGTTTCAAACGTTGCTGCGTTGCAGGCTTGTCCTCAGCGTCGTGGAGTTTGTACGCGTGTTTACACAACAACCCCTAAAAAGCCAAACTCTGCTCTGCGTAAAGTTGCGCGTGTACGTTTAACGAATGGTTATGAAGTTGCTTCCTATATTGGTGGTGAAGGTCATAACTTACAAGAACACTCGGTAATATTAATCCGTGGTGGTCGTGTAAAAGATTTACCTGGTGTGCGTTATCACACAGTGCGTGGTGCTTTAGACTGCGCAGGTGTTGCTAATCGTAAACAAGGTCGTTCTAAGTACGGTGCAAAGCGTCCTAAGGCTAAGTAATACCTTAAAATACGTTTTGCAATTTTAGTGTTATATTTATACCGGAAGAGTTAAGAATGGCAAGAAGAAGAGAGATACCAAAAAGACAGGTACTACCTGATCCGAAGTTTGGTGATGTAACGTTGACAAAATTTGTTAACATGTTGATGGTTAGCGGTAAAAAAGCCGTTGCCGAAAAAATTGTATACGATGCATTAGATGTTGTCGTTCAACGTAAAAATGGTGGTCAGCAAGCTTCTTTATTAAAAGATGCATTGGATAATATTGGCCCTATGGTTGAAGTAAAGTCACGTCGTGTGGGTGGTGCAACATATCAAGTACCAGTTGAGGTTCGTTCAGAGCGTAAAGTTGCTTTGGCTATGCGCTGGTTGGTTGATGCCGCTCGTAAACGCAGTGAAAAAGGTATGATGTTACGATTGGCTGGCGAGTTAAGTGACGCGCTAGACGGTCGAGGTTCAGCCGTTAAAAAGAAAGAGGATACACATAGAATGGCCGAGGCAAACAAAGCCTTCTCACATTTCCGTTGGTAATCTGATTGAGGCCCTAAATAGGGCCTTTGTTATTTATGTCATAAATAAAAGGTAAATAAAGTGGCACGTACAACCCCTTTAGAAAGATACCGTAATATCGGTATTATGGCGCACATTGATGCCGGTAAGACAACAACAACTGAACGTATCCTTTACTATACTGGTGTTTCTCACAAGATTGGTGAAGTTCACGATGGTAGTGCAACCATGGACTGGATGGAGCAGGAGCAAGAGCGTGGTATCACCATTACTTCTGCTGCGACTACTGCCCATTGGAGTGGTATGGCTAAGCAATACCCAACGCACAGAATTAATATTATTGACACACCTGGGCACGTGGATTTCACTATCGAAGTAGAGCGTTCATTGCGAGTTCTTGATGGTGCTGTTACATGTTTTTGCTCGGTAAGTGGTGTTGAGCCGCAATCTGAAACTGTTTGGCGTCAGGCAGATAAGTACGGCGTTCCACGTATGGGTTATGTTAATAAAATGGATCGTGCCGGAGCTAATTACCTAAATGTTGTTAAGATGGTGGTAGACCGTTTAGGTGCGAAGCCTGTTCCAGTACAATTACCTATTGGTGCCGAAGAGACATTTTGTGGGGTTGTTGATTTAGTCAAGATGAAGGCTATTTATTGGGCAGAAGAGAACATGGGTATGGAATATCGCTATGAAGATATTCCTGCAGACATGCTTGAACTTGCGCAAGAATGGCGGGAAAAAATGGTTGAAGCCGCCGCTGAAGCAACTGAAGAGTTGATGGATAAATATCTTAATGAAGGTGATTTGTCTGAAGAAGAGATAAAATTTGGTATTAGAAAGCGTTGTATTGCAGTAGAGATTGTTCCAATGTTCTGTGGTTCCTCATTCAAGAATAAGGGTGTTCAAACGTTGCTAGACGGTGTTATTGATTACATGCCTGCTCCAATTGATGTACCTGCTATTAAGGGTGAACTAGAAGATGGTACTCCCGAAGAGCGTCATTCCACAGATGATGAGCCTTTCGCATCATTGGCATTTAAGATTATGACGGATCCTTACGTTGGAACATTAACATTCGTTCGTGTTTATTCTGGTGTTTTAGCTGCGGGCAGCCCAGTTTATAACTCTGTAAAACAGAAGCGTGAGCGTGTAGGTCGTATGTTGCAAATGCATGCTAATTCACGTGAAGAGATTAAAGAAATTCGTGCTGGTGAGATTGCTTGCGTAGTTGGTTTAAAGGATACGACGACTGGTGATACATTATGTGATCCAGACAATAGAATTGTTCTTGAGCGCATGGAGTTTCCAGAGCCAGTAATTTCGATTGCCATTGAGCCGAAAACTAAGCAAGATCAAGAGAAAATGGGTATTGCATTGCAAAAGTTGGCAGCTGAAGATCCATCGTTCCGTGTTCATACGGATGATGAGACTAATCAAACGATCATATCTGGAATGGGTGAGTTGCATCTTGATATTATTGTAGATCGTATGAAGCGGGAATTTGGGGTTCATGCAAACGTTGGAGCTCCTCAGGTTTCATACCGTGAAACAATTAGAACAGCTGTTGAGGCTGACGGTAAGTTTGTTCGTCAGTCTGGTGGTCGCGGGCAATATGGTCACGTCGTATTTAAAATTGCACCACGTGAAGCAGGTGCTGGTTTTGAATTTGTTAACAGTGTTGTCGGTGGTACAGTGCCTCGTGAATACATTGGTGCTGTTGAGAAAGGTGCGAAGGCTCAGCTGGAGAACGGTGTTATAGCTGGTTATCCTATGGTTGATGTTAGAGTTGAGTTAATTGATGGTTCATACCACGATGTTGACTCAAACGAAATGGCATTTAGTGTTGCGGCTGGTATGGGTGTAAAAGCTGGGGTTCAAAAGCGAATCCAGTGATTTTAGAGCCTATTATGTCTGTAGAAGTCACTACACCTGAAGAATATATGGGTGATATTATCGGTGACTTAAACCGTCGTCGTGGATTGATTACTAGCATGAATGACATTCCAGCAGGTAAGGCCGTTAAAGCAGAAGTGCCTCTGTCTGAAATGTTTGGTTATTCAAATCAGATGCGCTCATTGACTCAAGGTCGTGCAAACTACAGTATGGAATTCTTGAAGTACAATGATGCACCGCGTAACATTCAAGAAGAAATTATAGCAAGTGCCAAAAAAGGCGCTTAATTAATAAAGTTATAAAGGTCTTATTTTTAAGGCCTTTAGCATAAAAGGTAATTAGATATGGCAAAAGCAAAATTTGAACGCGCGAAACTGCATGTGAATGTTGGAACCATCGGTCACGTTGACCATGGTAAGACAACTCTAACAGCGGCTTTAACAATCGTGCAAGGAAAGAAATTTGGTGGCGACATCAAAGACTTCGCATCAATCGATAACGCACCAGAAGAAAGAGAGCGTGGAATCACAATCTCTACTTCACACGTAGAATACGAATCAGAAACGCGTCACTATGCACACGTAGATTGCCCAGGTCACGCCGACTATGTAAAAAACATGATCACCGGTGCAGCGCAGATGGACGGAGCGATTCTAGTTTGTTCAGCCGCTGATGGCCCGATGCCACAAACGCGTGAACACATCCTGTTATCACGTCAAGTAGGCGTACCGTACATCGTAGTATTTCTAAACAAAGCCGACATGGTAGATGACGAAGAACTACTAGAGCTTGTAGAAATGGAAGTACGTGAGCTGTTAGACATGTACGAATTCCCAGGTGATGACACGCCCGTTATCATTGGTTCAGCCACACTAGCCATCGCTGGAGACACCTCGGAAATTGGTGCCCCTTCAGTAGAGCGTCTAGTAGCTGCATTAGATACCTACATTCCAGATCCAGTACGTGACACAGACAAGCCATTCCTAATGCCAGTAGAAGATATTTTCTCTATCCAAGGCCGTGGAACAGTAGCGACTGGTCGTATTGAAACAGGCATTGTAAAAGTAGGCGAAACAATTCAAATCGTCGGAATTCGTGACACGCAAGAAACCACGGTTACCGGTGTAGAAATGTTCCGCAAGCTACTTGATCAAGGACAAGCTGGAGACAACGTAGGTGTTCTACTACGTGGAACCAAGCGTGACGACATCGAGCGTGGACAAGTATTGGCGCACAAAGGCACAATCAAACCACACAATAAGTTTGAAGCTGAAATCTATGTATTATCAAAAGACGAAGGTGGGCGTCATACTCCATTCTTCAACGGCTACCGCCCACAGTTCTACTTCCGTACTACGGACGTAACAGGCGCATGTGAATTACCAGCAGGAATCGAAATGGTTATGCCAGGTGATAACGTACAGATGACTATTGAACTCATCAACCCGATCGCAATGGACGAAGGTCTACGTTTTGCGATACGTGAAGGTGGACGTACAGTAGGCGCTGGTGTAGTTGCCAAAATTCTTGCTTAATTGCAGGTTGTTGTAAGAAAAAAAATGGGAGCATTGCTCCCATTTTTTGTTTTTAAATAAAGGATTGTTTTAATTAAAATAAGTTGCTATAATCCGCTCCCTTAGTTTGCATGCTTGAATAAGTGTGTTTTCCTATACTTAAAAAATAAATGAGAATTAATTATGGCGACTCAGAATATACGTATTCGCTTAAAAGCGTTTGATCATCGTTTGATTGATCAATCAGCTCGTGAGATTACTGAGACAGCAAAAAGAACAGGTGCGCAAGTTCGTGGACCTATTCCTATGCCTACTCGTATAGAGCGTTTTACAATTTTGACATCACCACACGTGAACAAAGATGCTCGTGATCAGTACGAAATTCGTACTCACAAGCGTTTGTTAGACATTGTTGATCCAACTGAGAAAACGGTTGATGCATTGATGAAGTTGGACTTGGCCGCTGGTGTAGATGTTCAATTAGAATTACGCTAATCGTAATAAGGTCTTGTCATCAATCGTAATGACGGGCGGTTTTATAATAATGAGGTAATGATATGAGTATTGGTATCATTGGTAAGAAGATCGGAATGACACGTGTGTTTAGTGATGATGGTGTATCTACTCCAGTAACGGTTGTAGAAGTATCATCTAATCGAATTACACAAATTAAGTCAATATTGACTGATGGTTATTCTGCTATTCAAGTTACCACTGGTTCAGTTCACGCTGGACGTATTAATAAGCCTGCGGCAGGGCATTTCGCTAAAGCGGGTGTTGATGCAGGTCGTGGTTTGTGGGAGTTTCGTGTTGATTCAGAGTCAGAATTAGATGGATTACAAGTTGGCTCAGAGCTAACTGTATCACGCTTTAATGAGATTTCTGTGGTTGACGTAACTGGTACTACTAAAGGTAAGGGTTTTCAAGGTGGCGTTAAGCGTCATAACTTCCGTACTCAAGATGCTACCCACGGTAACTCACTTTCACACCGTTCAAACGGTTCAATCGGACAAAATCAGACTCCCGGGCGTGTTTTCAAAGGTAAGAAAATGTCAGGGCATATGGGTGATGTTCGTCAAACAACGCAGAACTTAGATTTAGTTAAAATTGATACAGAGAATGGTCTGTTATTGATTCGTGGAGCAGTTCCCGGGGCTAAAAATAGTACTGTCATTGTTCGTAAAGCTGTTAAGTAAGGTGGGCATGATGGATTTAAAATTAATTGAATTATCAAGTGGTAAAGAGTCAGGTTCTGTATCTGTGTCTGATGCTTTATTTGGTGTTGATTTCAATGAAGCGCTTGTTCACCAGGTTGTTACTGCTTATATGGCAGCTGGCCGTTCAGGTACTAAAGGGCAAAAGAATCGCGCTGCTGTGAGTGGTGGTGGTGCTAAGCCTTGGAATCAAAAAGGAACAGGGCGTGCTCGTGCTGGTACCAGTCGCAGTCCTATCTGGGTTGGTGGTGGACGTGCTTTTGCTGCTCAGAATCGTGACTTTTCACAAAAAGTAAACAAAAAAATGTATCGTGGTGCCATGCGTTCCATCTTTTCTGAATTGAATAGAAGCGGTCGTTTAATTATTGTTGATGAGTTTACGCTGTCTACACCTAAGACAAAAGAATTTAACGCTAAGTTGGCACAGTTAAATGTAACTGACGCATTGGTTGTTACTGAAGGTTTTGACGAGTATTTATATTTGTCTGCACGTAATCTTTATCATGCTGATGTTTGTGATGTTGCATCAATTGATCCAGTGAGTTTGGTAGGTTTTCAAAAATTATCATGACTCAAGGGGCTGTTAAGCGATTAGAGGAGCAATTAGCATGAACAATGAAAGAATTCTAAAAGTTTTGCTTGCTCCTCATGTTTCTGAGAAGTCGGCAATTATGGCTGATGCATCTGAGCAATACGTATTTAAAGTTGAGCCTACTGCCACTAAGATTGAAATTAAACAAGCTGTTGAGTCTTTGTTTGATGTTAAGGTTCAATCTGTTAACGTTTTAAATGTTAAAGGCAAGCGTAAAATATTTAAAGGTCGTAAAGGTCAACGCAATGGCATTCGCAAAGCAATCGTTCGTTTAGCTGCAGGTCAAGAAATTGATTTTGCTACTGCTGAGTAAGGAGTTCAAACATGGCAATTATTAAAAAATCAAAACCGACTTCTCCAGGTCGTCGTTTTGTCGTCAGTGTTGTGGAACCAACCTTGCACAAAGGTAAGCCTCACGCAGCATTGTTAGAAAAGCAGTCCAGATCAGGTGGTCGTAATAATAACGGTCGTATTACTGTTCGTCATCAGGGTGGTGGGCATAAGCAACACTATCGTTTAGTTGACTTTAAACGTGGCAAAGTTGGTATTCCAGCAACAGTTGAACGTTTAGAATATGATCCAAACAGAACAGCTCACATTGCATTACTTAAGTATGCAGATGGAGAACGTGCCTATATTATTGCACCAAAAAATTTACTTGCTGGTGCGACAATTGAATCTGGTGAGCATGTAGCAATCAAAGTTGGTAATTGTTTACCTTTACGCAATATTCCTGTCGGAACAGTTATTCATAACGTCGAGATGCGTCCTGGTAAGGGTGCTCAGATAGCACGTAGTGCTGGTACTTCTGCGTCTGTTGCTGGTAAAGACGGTGCATATGTTTTGCTAAAGTTAAGATCTGGTGAGATGCGTAAAATTCTTGCTGAATGTAAAGCAACAATTGGTGAAGTTGGTAATGCTGAGCATAGCCTACGTAAGCTGGGTAAAGCTGGTGCTAAGCGTTGGCGTGGTGTTCGTCCTACCGTTCGTGGTGTGGCTATGAACCCTGTTGATCACCCTCATGGTGGTGGTGAAGGTCGTACCTCTGGTGGTCGTCACCCAGTAACTCCGTGGGGTGTTCCAACCAAAGGTAAGAAAACTCGTAGCAACAAGCGTACTGATGGAATGATCGTACGTCGTAGAAACAAAAATAAGGATGGACACTAATGCCACGTTCAGTTAAAAAAGGACCTTTTGTTGATCTTCACTTGTATAAGAAAGTGACTGAGGCACAAGAATCTGGTAATAAACGTCCCATTAAAACATGGTCTAGAAGATCGATGATTCTTCCTGACATGATTGGGTTAACTATCGCAGTTCACAACGGTAAAGAACATATACCAGTTTTCGTTTCTGAAAATATGGTTGGTCATAAGCTGGGTGAATTCTCAATGACGCGTACTTATCGTGGCCATGCCGCTGATAAAAAAGCTAAACGATAATTAGGAGAACGTTATGCAAGTAAGTGCAACACATAAATTTGCTCGAATTTCTCCACAAAAAGCTCGTTTAGTAGTGGATTTAATCCGTGGTAAGGATGTTGAAACGGCAGTAAATATTTTGACTTTTAGTGATAAAAAAGCGGCAGATCTTATAAAGACTGTATTAAATTCTGCTATCGCTAATGCCGAAAATAATGAAGGTGCTGATATTGATGAGCTAAAGGTAACTGCAGCTTTTGTTAATGCGGGACCAATCATGAAGCGTATGCGCGCTCGTGCTAAAGGTCGCGGTAATAGAATCATGAAACGTATCAGTCATATTACTGTTACTGTCGGCGATAAATAAGGAGAATCAGAATGGGTCAAAAAGTACATCCTATCGGAATTCGTCTTGGTATCACTAAGGATTGGAATTCTCGCTGGTATGCAGATAGTAAAAACTATTCTGATTTCCTTATCAGTGATGTTGAAATTCGTAAAGAAATTAATCAAAAATTGTCACATGCGTCAGTTAGTAAAATTAATATTGAACGTGTTGCAAATGGTGTTCGCGTTACTATTCATACTGCCCGTCCGGGCGTTGTAATTGGTAAAAAGGGCGAAGACATTGAAAAGCTAAAGCAAGTGTTGATAGCTAAGACTGGCCTGCCAGTTAATATTAATATCGAAGAGATTAAGAAGCCTGAGCTTGATGCTAAGTTAGTAGCAGAAAGCATTGCTCAACAATTAGAAAAACGTATCCAATTTAGACGTGCAATGAAACGTGCTGTTGGAAATGCTATGCGTTTAGGTGCAGAAGGTATTAAGGTGAATGTTTCTGGTCGTCTAAACGGCGCAGACATTGCTCGTGCTGAATGGTATCGTGAAGGGCGTGTCCCGTTACATACATTTCGTGCTGATATTGATTATGCGACATTTGAAGCAGATACTACATACGGTAAGATTGGCGTCAAGGTTTGGATTTTCAAAGGCGAGAAGCTAGGTAAACTAGCACTTAATGATGATAATCAGTCTAAGGGCAAGAAAGGCCGTAATTAAAAGGATAACTAACTATGTTAATGCCTAAACGTACCAAATTTAGAAAAGTTCACAAAGGACGTAACCGTGGTTTGGCGCAAGTTGGAAACAAAGTTAGCTTCGGTGATTTTGGTCTTAAAGCCTTAGAACGTGGAAGAATGACTTCTCGTCAAATCGAAGCTGGCCGTCGAGTAATGACTCGTCACGTAAAGCGTGGAGCAAAAATCTGGATTCGAGTGTTTCCAGATAAACCAATTACCAATAAGCCTTTAGAAGTGCGTATGGGTAAAGGTAAAGGAAGTGTTGAGTACTGGGTAGCACAAATACAACCGGGAAGAGTCTTGTACGAAATCCAAGGTGTTGAAGAAAAATTAGCACGTGAGGCATTTGAATTAGCCGCTGCTAAGCTACCTTTTAAAACCCAAGTTGTAATTAGAACGGTGATGTAAATGACTGCTATAGAATTAAATCAAAAGTCTGTTGAAGAGCTAAAAGCTGAATTGCTTAATTTATTAAAAGAACAATTCAATTTAAGAATGCAACATGCAACTGGTCAGTTATCTAACTCTTCGCAATTAAGAACGGTTCGCCGTTCAGTTGCGAGAGTTAAAACCATCATTCGTCAAAAAGTGAGTAAATAAGAATGGCTGGTCAAGAAAGCAAAGCAAGAACAATGCAAGGTTTGGTTGTAAGTAACGGAATGCAAGATTCTATTGTTGTACTTACATCACGCTTCATTAAACATGCAAAATATAAAAAGTTTATTAAAAAATCTACTAAAGTTATGGCTCATGATGCTACAAATGTCTGTGGCGTTGGAGATACGGTAACCATTCAAGAATGTAAGCCTATTTCTAAAAATAAGTCTTGGACATTAGTTAGTGTAGATGTAAAAGCAAAAATTTAAGTTTTTAGACATTACTTAATATTTTCTGTTATAATTTGTAAATATTGAAACCGCTTTAAGAGTTAAGCCTGATTTTATTAGGAACTGACTTTTTTAGTGGTTTTTGTGCTGTAAGTAAATTATTTATGGATGGAGATCCACCATGATTCAGATGCAAACTGTGCTTGAAGTCGCTGACAATAGCGGTGCACGACGTGTCCAGTGTATAAAAGTATTGGGCGGCTCACACCGTCGTTATGCTCACATTGGTGACGTGATTAAAGTGAGCGTAAAAGAAGCTACGCCGCGTGGTAAGGTTAAGAAAGGCGATGTTTATAATGCTGTTGTAGTTCGTACTGCAAGTGGTGTTAGACGTCCAGATGGCTCACTTATTAAGTTTGATGGTAATGCTGCCGTTATGCTAAATAATAAACATGAGCCTATTGGTACTCGTATTTTTGGCCCGGTCACGCGTGAACTTCGTAACGAAAAGTTTATGAAGATTGTTTCATTAGCTCCTGAAGTTCTATAAGGAAAAAGTGATGAATCGTTTAAGAAAAGGTGATGAAATTATCGTTACTACAGGTAAAGACAAGGGTAAACGCGGTTCGGTTTCTAAAGTTTTTGCTGACGGTAAAGTTATGGTAGATGGTATTAATTTAGTTAAAAAGCATACTAAGGCAAATCCTACAACAGGATCAGCTGGTGGGATTATTTCTAAAGAAATGCCGATCGATGCCTCTAATGTGGCTTTAATCAATCCTGATACCAATAAAGCCGATAAGATTGGTTTTAAATTGGACGGTGATGTGAAAATCCGATTTTTTAAATCTACTGGTAAAGCGGTAAACGCTTAATTAAGGGTAGAACAATGGCAACATTACAAAAAAATATAAAGACCAAGTTGTTCCGATGTTAATGGAACAGTTTGGGTACAAGTCTCCAATGCAAGCTCCAAAGTTAACTAAAATAACCATAAATATGGGCGTTGGTGAAGCGATTGGCGATAAAAAAGTGTTGGATAATGCAGTTTCTGATATGGAAGCAATTTCAGGGCAGAAAGCTGTAAGAACTCTTGCTCGTAAGTCTGTAGCAAGCTTTAAAGTACGCGATGGTTACCCTTTAGGTTGCAAAGTGACTTTACGTGGCGAACAAATGTATGAGTTTCTTGATCGACTAATTAATATTGCTTTACCACGTGTAAGAGATTTTCGTGGTGTAAATCCGAAGGGATTTGATGGCCGAGGTAATTATAACTTGGGTCTTAAAGAGCAAATTATTTTCCCTGAGATTGAGTTCGAGAAGGTGGATAAAATTCGTGGAATGGATATTAACTTCGTCACGACTGCTAATACTAATGACGAGGCCAAAGCACTTTTAGAAGCCTTTAATTTTCCATTTAAGAAATAAGGGATTTTCTGATGGCTAAGCAATCAATGATTCAACGAGAAAAGAAACGAGCTGAAACAGTTGCTAAATTTTCTGCAAAGCGTGCTTTGTATAAAGAGCAAATTGTTAATATGTCATTAAGTTTCGAAGAGCGTATGGAAGCTATGGATAAGTTGCAAGAACTTCCACGTAATGCTTCTCCTGTTCGTCAGCGTAATCGCTGTAGAATTACGGGGCGCCCACACGGCGTATACAGAAAGTTTGGTTTGTCACGTAACATGCTACGTCAGTTAGCTATGCAAGGTGATGTTCCTGGTTTAAGAAAAGCCAGTTGGTAAGGATAATTATCTATGAGTATGTCTGATCCAATCGCTGATATGTTAACTCGCATTCGTAACGGCCAAATGGCTGGTCACGCTAGCGTATCTATGTCATCTTCAAAAGTAAAAGTAGCTGTTGCGAAATTGCTGGGTGATGAAGGTTATATATCTGCATTTAGTATTAAAGAAAATGATGGTAAAGCTGAGTTATCAGTTGATCTTAAGTATTTTGACGGTAAGCCTGTTATTGACATGATTAAACGTGTTAGTCGTCCAGGTTTACGAGTTTATAAAAACAAAGATGAATTACCTGAAGTCATCGGTGGTCTTGGTATCGCTGTAATTTCAACATCTAAGGGTATTATGACCGACCGTGATGCGCGTAAAGCTGGCATTGGTGGTGAGGTTGTTTGTTACGTAGCATAAGGAGTTAGGTATGTCTAGAATTGCGAAAGCTCCTGTTACGTTACCAAATGGTGTTGAAATTAGCATTAATGGTACAGAAGTAACAGTTAAAGGTTCAAAAGCGACCTTAACAAAAGTTATAAATTCAGCTGTCAATATTAATAACGTAGATGGTTCTATTGTTTGTACTCCGGTCGAGGGTGCAGCAAATGGTTGGGCGCAGGCTGGAACAGCTCGTGCTTTAATCAATAACATGGTTATTGGTGTTACAGAAGGTTTTGAAAAGAAATTACAGTTAGTTGGTGTTGGTTATCGTGCAAAAGCTGAGGGTTCTGTACTTGATTTGACCCTAGGTTTTTCGCATCCTGTAAAGCATATATTGCCAGCGGGTATTACTGTAGAAACTCCAACTCAAACTGAAATCGTTGTAAAAGGTGCTGATAAGCAAGTTGTTGGTCAAGTTGCTGCAGAAATCCGTGGATACCGTCCTCCTGAGCCTTATAAAGGTAAGGGTGTTAAGTATGCTGGTGAACGCATTTTACGTAAAGAAGCTAAGAAGAAATAAGGCTGGAAATTAATATGAATAAAAAAGCAGCCCGTCTTCGTAGAGCCAAGAAAACTCGTGGAAAAATTGCTGAACTTCAAATGCCTAGATTGTGCGTGTTTCGTACATCTCAGCACATTTATGCTCAGTTGTTTTCTGCCGATGGTACGCAAGTAATTGCTTCTAGCTCTACTGTACAAGCGGACGTTAAAAAGAAATTAGCAACACTGGTAATAAAGATGCCGCTAAAGCAGTTGGAAAGTCGATTGCATTAAAAGCAGTATCTGCTGGTATTACATCTGTTGCCTTTGATCGTTCAGGTTTTAAATATCACGGACGTATCCAACAATTAGCAGACTCAGCCCGTGAAAACGGTCTTGAATTTTAATAGAAGGATTTATTATGTCTTCACGTGAATTACAAGATGCATCTGATGGACTAATTGAGAAATTAGTGAACGTGCGTCGTGTCGCTAAAGTTGTAAAGGGTGGACGTGTGTTTGCTTTTTCAGCTTTAGCAGTAGTAGGTGATGGTGAAGGTCGTGTAGGTTATGGTAGCGGTAAAGCTAGCGAAGTACCTGTAGCGATCAAAAAAGCCATGGAAAAAGCTCGTCGTAATATGAAAGACGTTCAATTAAATAATGGAACAATCCAATACCCTGTTAATTTTAAGCAAGGTGCAGCAAACATTGTTATGTTGCCAGCGTCTGAGGGTACTGGGGTTATTGCTGGTGGTGCAATGCGTGCTGTTCTTGAAGCAGCTGGTGTAAAGGATGTATTATCTAAGTGTGTCGGGACAACGCGTCCGGTAAACGTAGTACGTTCAACAGTTAATGCTCTAACGGGTATGAACAGTCCTGAATACATTGCAGCTAAACGTGGTAAAACCGTTTCTGAAATCGTAGGTGGTTAACATGTCAGATAAGAAATTTGTAACTGTGACATTAGTTAAAAGTCCAATCGGTCGCCTGCCTAATCATAGAGCGTGTGTTGCTGGTCTTGGTTTAAGAAGAATGCACCATACTGTAACTGTTGTTGATACCCCTGCAAATCGTGGGATGATCAATAAGGTTTCTTATTTGTTAAAAGTAGAGGGTGCATAATTATGTTATTAAATTCTCTTAAGCCTGCAGATGGTTCAACATCTGAAAGAAAGCGCGTTGGACGTGGTCAGGGTTCTGGCTGGGGAAAAATGGGTGGACGTGGTCATAAAGGACAAAAGTCTCGTTCTGGTGGTATGCCAAGAATTGGTTTTGAGGGCGGTCAAATGCCTATTCAAAGAAGACTTCCAAAAGTAGGATTTTCTTCTAGAACTTCAGCTTACGTTACTGAAATACGTCTAGATACACTTTCTAAAATTTCGACAGATATTATTGATATTGCTGTTTTAAAGCAGCAGATTTAATTTCTGACAAAATTAAGGTTGTTAAGGTAATAAATTCTGGTGAGCTTACTAAAGCAGTTAAATTATCAGGAATTAAAGCCACTGCGGGTGCCAAGGCTGCTATTGAAGCTGCTGGTGGTAGCGTAGAAGCCTGATTATGAATAGTTCTATTGCATCAACAGGTATGAGTGATTTAAAGAATCGAATTCTATTCGTTTTAGGTGCGATAATCGTCTACCGATTAGGTACACATATACCGGTACCATCTATTGATCCGATTGCTTTAGCTGCAATGTTTGAACAGCAAAAGGGCACTATTTTAGACATGTTCAACATGTTTTCAGGTGGTGCACTTGAGCGTTTATCTATTTTCGCACTAGGAATTATGCCTTATATTTCGGCATCTATTATTATGCAGCTGTTAACGGTTGTTTCACCTACTTTAGAACAACTAAAAAAGGATGGTGAGCAAGGTCGTCGAAAAATAACGCAATATACTAGAATGGGAACGGTTGTTTTAGCAACTTTCCAAGGTTTAGGTGTCGCTATAGCCTTAGAATCCCAAAATATTAATGGCATGGCCGTTGTTATTGATCCAGGTCTTTTGTTTAAAATCACAGCAGTATTTACTCTCGTTGGAGGAACTATATTTTTAATGTGGTTAGGTGAGCAAATAACAGAACGTGGTATAGGTAATGGTATTTCTATCATTATCTTTGCCGGGATTGTTGCTGGTCTTCCTTCTGCCCTTGGTGGTACGTTTGAACAAGTAAATACTGGGGCAATGCATGCTATTACTGTTTTTATATTATTAGCATTAGTTTTTGCGGTCATTGCGTTTGTTGTTTTTGTAGAGCGCGGTCAACGTCGTATACCAGTTCATTATGCGCAAAAAATGCGTGGAAGAAAATTATATGGTGGTCAAGAAAGTCATCTACCACTTAAGTTGAATATGGCGGGTGTAATTCCTCCAATTTTTGCTTCTAGTATAATTTTGTTTCCAGCAACTCTTGGTGGTTGGTTTGGAGCTGCAGAGGGAATGGGTTGGTTAAAAGACATTGCTACCACAATGTCGCCTGGTCAACCTTTGTACGTATTGTTGTATGCTTTAGCGATTATTTTCTTTTGCTTTTTTTATACAGCAATAGTGTTTAATCCTAAGGAGACAGCAGACAATTTGCGGAAGTCTGGTGCTTATCTGCCTGGTATTCGCCCAGGTGCACAGACTGCTCGTCATATTGACGGTATCATGGGTCGACTAACCTTAGCAGGTGCTATTTATATAACAGCAGTTTGCTTGTTGCCAGAATTTTTAATTTTATATTGGAATGTTCCGTTTTACTTTGGGGGCACTTCTTTATTGATTATAGTTATTGTAGTTATGGATTTTATGACTTCAGTACAGGCACAAATGCAATCTAGTCAGTATGAAAGTATGATGAAAAAATCAAAATTAAAAGGTAAATAACCAATATTGGTTATAAATCTAGTATTTAGAGTGGAAGACGGGTATAATCGCTCGTTTTTCAGTAGATGGAATTAAAGGGAGCGTCAAAATGGCTCGTATTGCCGGCGTAAACATACCAGTAAACAAACACGTTGTTATTGGATTGACTTCGATCTACGGGATTGGTTCAACTTCAGCAAAAGCAATTTGTGTTGCTGTGAAAATTGATCCAAGCACGAAAGTTCGATTACTGACTGAAGACCAGTTAGAAGCACTTCGTTCAGAAGTATTAAATTTCACGATCGAAGGTGATCTTCGTCGTAAAGTATCTATGGACATTAAACGTTTAATGGACATGGGTTGCTACCGAGGAATTCGTCACCGTCGTAGCCTACCTCTTCGTGGGCAACGTACTAAGACTAATGCACGCACTCGTAAGGGTCCAGTTAGACCTATTAAGAGATAATGCGTAATTGCGAGATAAGATATGGCAAAACCAAATTCGCGTGTTAAAAAGAAAGTAAAACAAGTTGTTACCGATGCAATTGCACACGTGCATGCAAGCTTTAACAACACAATTGTGACAATTACAGACCGTCAAGGTAATGCATTGTGCTGGGCAACATCAGGTGGTAGTGGTTTTCGCGGATCACGTAAAAGTACCCCTTTTGCAGCACAAGTAGCAGCCGAGAAAGCTGGAATGGTAGCGCATGACTATGGTGTAAAAAACATGGAAGTTTTAGTAAAAGGTCCAGGCCCAGGCCGTGACTCAGCTGTCCGTGGTTTACACAGTGCTGGTTTCAAAATTACGTCAATTGCTGATGTAACTCCGATTCCACACAATGGTTGCCGTCCACCTAAGAAACGTCGCGTTTAATATTTGAGGTAAACATGGCTAGATATATTGGTCCAAAATGTAAACTTGCACGTCGTGAAGGTACTGATCTGTTTTTGAAGAGTGGTGTGCGTAGCATCGATTCAAAATGCAAGATTGATCAGTTACCTGGTCAACACGGTGCGGGTCGTAAGAAAGTTACTGAATACGGTTTACAGTTGCGTGAAAAGCAAAAAGTTCGTCGTATTTATGGTGTTCTTGAAAAGAAATTTCGTTTGTACTATCAAGAAGCTGATCGTCGTAAAGGTTCAACTGGTGTTAACTTGTTGCAAATCTTGGAAAGTCGTTTAGATAACGTAGTATATCGTATGGGTTTTGCTGCAACGCGCTCTGAAGCACGTCAGCTTGTTTCTCATAAATCAATTTTAGTAAATGGCAAATCGGTAAACATTCCTTCTTATGAAGTTAATGCTGGTGACACTGTTTCTATTAGAGAAAAGTCTCGTAACCAAAACCGTATCGCTTCTGCATTAGAATTAAATGCACAATCTGGTACAGTTTCTTGGATTGACGTGAATAAAACTGCATTTGAAGGAACGTTTAAATCTGTTCCAGATCGTTCAGATTTATCTGCTGATATTTCAGAAAACCTAATTGTTGAGCTTTACTCTAAGTAAACTTTGAAACGGAGATAACTTCTAATGCAAGAGATGTTGGAACAGTTGTTAACACCTCGCTTGGTTGATATTCAAAGATTGTCTGCTTTTCATAGTCGTGTGACTTTAGAACCACTTGAACGTGGTTTTGGTCATACTTTAGGGAATGCATTACGCAGAATCTTACTATCATCTATGCCTGGTGCAGCTATTGTAGAGGCCCAAATTGATGGTGTTTTACATGAGTACTCTTCTATTGAAGGTGTAAGAGAAGATGTTTTAGAAATTCTCTTAAATTTAAAAGAAGTTTCTGTAAAGCTACACACTAGAGACAGTGCTGAATTGTCCCTTAATATTAAAGGTCCTGCTGTTGTTTGTGCTTCTGATATTCAGTTAACCCATGATGTTGAAATTGCAAATCCGGATCATATTATTGCGCATGTTTCTGAAGGTGCCGTACTAAATATGACGATTCGTGTCGAAACCGGTATGGGTTATCGCGCTGCAGTACAGTCTGATTCTGATTCAGGTCATATTGGTGTATTGCGTTTAGATGCAAGTTTTAGTCCTGTTCATACTGTAAGTTATGAAGTCCAAAATGCTCGTGTTGAGCAGCGTACGGATTTAGATAAACTTATTTTGGATGTGGTAACTGATGGAACTTTAGATCCTGAAGATGCAATTAAACAAGCAGCAACGGTTCTTCATTATCAGTTAAATGCATTTGTTGATTTGAAACACAAAGAAGTTGTTACACAGGAAGAGGAAGAGAGTGAGTTTGATCCTATTTTCCTACAGCCTGTTGACGATTTAGAATTAACAGTACGTTCAGCAAACTGTCTAAAAGCAGAGCAAATTTATTATATTGGTGATTTAGTGCAACGAGCTGAGCCTCATTTGCTAAAAACACCAAACCTAGGTAAAAAATCTTTGCAAGAAATTAAAGATGTTCTTGCTCAAAGAGGTTTAAGCTTAGGGACTAAGTTAGAAAACTGGCCACCAGCAAGTTTGGTAAGTAAAGAGTCAGCTTAATATAAGGAAGCTATCATGCGTCATGGTAAATCAGGTCGTAAGTTAAATAGAAACAGCTCACACCGTAAGGCAATGTTTAAAAACATGTCTGCTTCACTTATCGAGCACGAAGTAATTCGTACTACGGTTGCAAAGGCTAAAGAACTTCGTGGAGTTGCTGAGCCTTTAATTACACTAGCCAAAGAAGATAGTGTACATAACCGTCGTACTGCATTTGCCCGTTTAGGTAATAAAGCAGCAGTTGGTAAATTGTTTCAAGAGTTAGGTCCTCGTTACCAAACTCGTCCAGGTGGATACATTCGCATTTTGAAGTGTGGATCTCGTCCTGGTGATAATGCGCCCATGGCCATTGTTGAGTTAGTTGACCGTCCAGTAGGAAGTTCAGCTGCCGCCGCTGAGTAATCAGTGTTTAAAAAGCCGGTCTTGACCGGCTTTTTTATGTCTTAATTTTTAGTTTTTTTATGTCTATAATTGTTGATACTCATTGTCATCTTGATGTGTTTCCCTCCCCAGTTTTTCATCAGCAATCTGCTGAGTTTTTGTCTATTCATCTCTCACCAATTTTTTTAACAATGGGTGTTTCTCGTTCTAACTGGTTAACAATTTTGCAATTGTCTAACAAATATCCTAATGTTTATGCATCTTTAGGCATTCACCCTTGGTATGTTAACGACGAATCACTGGTTGATTTATTAGAGTTACGCCATTTATTATCACAATATTCAGTGTGTGCTCTAGGTGAGATTGGCTTGGATTTTTCGGGAGATTATCGGTCAAGTCGAGTTTTGCAGATGGATGTGTTTTCTGAGCAATTAAAGTTAGCAGAGTATTTTAATAAACCCATTTCTGTGCATTGTAACAAGGCTCATAATGAAATGCTTGGGTTGCTTGGTACATACCGTGTTTGTGGTGTTATGCATGGTTTGGGAGCGAGCGTGCCTTTAGCGCAGCGCTACATTGAACTGGGTTTTAAAATTGGACTAAATGCTGTTTTAATGCGCGCTAATGCGGTGCGCTATCATCAGTTAGTTAGGCATTTTGGATTAGACTGCTTTGTACTAGAGTCGGATGCTCCAAATGTTCGTTTACCTGGTTGTGATACGAGTCATTTAACCGATATATTTCAGGTAGCCCTTAAAGTAGCAGAGTTAAAAAACAGGTCAGTTCAAGCGGTTTTACAGCAAACAACGGCGAATGCACGTTGTATTTTTGATTTTATAAAGTAGGGTTTATTAAATGCTTGATCCATTATTTGAACGCAGTGTTCTAGTTTTTAGTGAAGCAGGCCTGGTTAGATTACAAAACTCTCATATTTTGGTGGCAGGCGTGGGTGGTGTAGGTGGTTTTGTGGTAGAAGCTTTGGCGCGTGCTGGCGTGGGTCGGTTAACCATTGTTGATCATGATTCGGTTTCGGCGTCGAATAAAAATCGCCAAATCATCGCATTAAACTCAACGCTGGGTATGAATAAGGCTCAGGTTATGGCACAACGCATCGCTGACATTAATCCGGACTGCCAGGTGACTGTAAACACCTCTTTTTTGCGCCCTGAAGACATGGAGCCTTTGCTGAGCACGGGTTATGATTTTATGGTGGATGCGATTGACAGTTTAAATTGCAAGGTTGCATTGGTTGCGACTGCTGTGAAACTCAACCAGCCCATTGTTTCGAGTATGGGGGCAGGTCGACGTGTTGACCCCTCTAAAATTCACTTGCTGGACATCTCTAAAACACACGGATGTGCTCTTGCTCGCAATGTACGCCAGCGGTTAAAAAAACAGGGTATTGAAAAAGGCGTTATGACGGTGTTTTCAAGTGAATTGCCCCAGGCACCTGGCCCTATGGAGGCTATTGAAGGTGCTCGTGGCCGTGTGGTAAATGGTACGGCCAGTTACATGCCTGGTTTATTTGGTCTTATGTTGGCCGGTCATATTATTAAAACACTTACGAGTGACGCTACAGCCACTCAGGCAAAGGTCAAATTAGTTAAACAGTAATGGATAGATTCCACCTTGATTAACTAATTTATTGGCGTTTTCAATAACACCTGTATTTTGTAAAGTTTGAATTTTTCTTGAAATGACCGGTTGGCTTTGCTCAAACGCCATGCCTGAGGTCAGCTCGGGGTCGTATAAGATGGTTAAAAAAACATAATCCAGTCCGGTGAGCAGATCAAGTCGGCTGGCGTCATTGGCGACACTTGGTGTGACCCAGTCGGAATCGTTGGGTAAACCCATCATTTGGGTGGACTCTTCCACCACGCAGGCCGTGAGCAATCCACGGCTAAAGGCGTGGTCCACAGGGATAATAATGTCACCGCTAACGATGTTGTGCTGATTGTCTAGGTGCAAGGTGCCCATACAATTGCTTTCTCGACTTAGGTTTTTAACGCTGTCGTTGTTGACTTGTTTAATAACGCTGGCGTATTGCGCGTCTTTAAGCAGATGAATGGTTAGGTTAGCGTTGCCTTCTGTTGGGGCAATGGCGTGCCCGGTGATGCTGGCTAAATGTTTAAAGTGTTCATTAAACAAGGTTTCAACCATGGGATTGTTTGGAAGCTCGTGGTATTTAAAGCGGTATAAGATAGGTATTTGCCATTTTAAAATGCGTTTTTCGGTGGTCTTGTATTCATTTTTTAGGGCGATTTCGTTAAACGCTTTTTGAATATAGCGCGGATTTTGCCAGTCGTTGTGCATGCTGAATGCACTGTTACTGTAAAACGTTAAAAAGGTTATGACCAGGCCTGGTAAGACTGCAAATAAGATGGATTTCACTTTAATTACCTTTTAGGAGTTTGACCAGGCCTGGTTAGATTGATTATTTAAGCAATTTTTTAAGATAGTGCCCGGTAAACGACTCTGGGTGGTTAGCAATTAACTCTGGTGAGCCGGCGGCCAAAATTTGGCCTCCACCCGAACCGCCTTCTGGACCTAAATCAATGACCCAATCGGCGGTTTTAATTACGTCTAAATTGTGTTCAATAATCACAATCGTGTTGCCTTGATCGCGCAAATGCCTAATGACTTTAAGCAACAGCTCAATGTCGTGAAAATGCAATCCAGTCGTGGGTTCGTCCAAAATGTACAGGGTATTGCCGGTGTCGCGTTTGGACAATTCTTTGGCCAGCTTAACGCGTTGCGCTTCGCCGCCCGATAAGGTAGTCGCACTTTGCCCCAATTTAATGTACCCCAAACCTACCTCAAGCAACATTTGCAGTTTGCGGGCAATCATCGGAATCGCATCAAAAAAGGCGCGCGCGTCTTCTACGGTCATCTCTAGGATTTGGTGAATGTTTTTGCCCTTGTACTGCACCTGCAACGTTTCTCGATTGTAGCGTGCGCCATGGCACACGTCGCACGGCACATAGACATCGGGTAAAAAATGCATTTCAACTTTCAGTACGCCATCGCCCTGACACGCTTCACAACGCCCGCCTTTAACGTTAAAACTAAAACGCCCCGGGGTGTACCCTCGCGTGCGTGATTCGGGCGTGGCCGAGAGCAGTTCGCGGATAGGGGTAAACAGCCCAGTATAGGTGGCCGGGTTAGAGCGTGGGGTGCGACCGATGGCACTTTGGTCAATGTTGACCGATTTATCAAATAAATCCATGCCCAATACGGCTTCGTGTGGCGCGGGTTCGTGCAGTGCGCCGTTGAGCATGTTGGCGGCTAATTTTGACAGTGTGCCGTTAATCAGCGTGGATTTTCCTGAGCCGGATACACCCGTTACACAGGTAAGCAGGCCAGCGGGAATGTGTAAATCGACCTTTTGCAAGTTGTGGCCACTCGCGCCTTTAATGGTGAGCCATTTGTCTTTTTGTGGCTGCAAGCGTTCGCTGGGAACCTCTATTTTTCGTGTACCGTTTAAAAACTGTCCGGTGAGTGAATTGGGGTTGTCCATGACCTGTTGTGGTGTGCCTTGCGCCATAATGCGCCCACCATGAATGCCCGCGCCAGGACCAATGTCCAGCACATAGTCGGCGGCGCGAATGGCGTCTTCATCGTGCTCGACCACAATGACCGTATTGCCTAAATCGCGCAGGTGCATCAAGGTGTCCAATAAGCGGTCGTTGTCGCGTTGATGTAACCCAATGGAAGGTTCATCCAGTACATACATCACCCCTACCAGGCCTGCGCCAATTTGGCTGGCCAAGCGAATGCGCTGGCCTTCGCCGCCCGACAGCGTGTCGGCACTGCGGTTTAAGGTTAAGTAGTTTAGGCCAACGTTGACTAAAAAGGTTAGGCGATCGTGCACTTCTTTGGTGATTTTGCTGGCGATTTGGCCTTTAGCACCTTCTAAAGTTAGGGTGCTAAACAGGGTGTGCAAGTCACCCACCGGCAAGCTGGTGAGTTGTGGCAAGCTGTGGTTGGCGATAAACACATGGCGCGCCACCTCGTTTAAACGCGTGCCACCGCAACTGCTGCACGGTTTGGTGATGCGGTATTTGTCGAGCTCATCGCGCACGGTTTTACTCTCGGTTTCGGCAAAACGGCGCTCCATATTAGGCAGCACGCCTTCAAAACGCCGCGTGTCGCTGTATTTGCCGTGTGGCAGTGCAATTTTGTCTTTGCCCGAGCCAAATAAAATGATGTGCTGATGCGCGGTCGATAGGCTTTGCCACGGCGCTTCAATGTCAAAACCATAATGGTCGGCTAAGGCTTTAAGCAAATCGTAATAATATTTATGGCGACGATCCCAGCCTCTAATCGCGCCGCCGGCCAGACTTAGCTCTGGGTGGGTGATTACGCGTTCGGGATCAAAACTTTCTTTTACGCCCAAACCATCGCAGGTGGGACACGCGCCGTGCGGGTTGTTAAACGAAAAAATACGCGGTTCGAGCTCGGGCACGCTGTAACCGCAGTGCGGACACGAAAATTTTTCTGAGAACATCAACGCAAAATCGTCTTCTTCGTCCATGGGCAATACTTGAGCGATTCCGCCCGCCAAACGCAATGCGGTTTCAAACGATTCCGCCAAACGCTGTTTTAAGTCCTCGCGAACTTTAAAGCGATCAATCACCACTTCGATGTCGTGTTTTTTGTTTTTATCCAATACCAGCGTGCCGTCTAGGTCGTGCACCACGCCGTCCACACGGGCGCGAATATAACCTTGTGCTTGCAGTTCGTCTAATAATTGGTGGTGCTCGCCTTTTTTACCGCGGATGATGGGGGCAATCAGCAGACATTTGGTGCCTTCGGGCAGGCTTAATGTGTGGTCAACCATTTGACTGACGGTTTGCGCCTCTAGGTCACAGCCGTGCGTAGGACAACGTGGCGTGCCGGCGCGGGCAAACAACAGACGCATATAGTCGTAAATTTCGGTGACGGTTCCCACGGTAGAACGCGGATTGTGCGAAGTGGATTTTTGTTCAATTGAAATGGCCGGTGACAAACCTTCGATGTGATCGACATCGGGTTTTTCCATAATGGATAAAAATTGGCGCGCATAAGCCGACAGAGATTCAACATAACGGCGTTGGCCTTCGGCGTAAATGGTGTCAAACGCCAGTGAGGATTTTCCCGAACCCGACAGGCCGGTAATCACAATCAGCTTGTCGCGGGGCAAGGTAACGTCGATGTTCTTTAGGTTATGAGTGCGCGCCCCACGAATAATAATCTCTTCTAACATGCTGAACCGTCTACTGAATGGAATAAAAACCGCATTATACCAATATTACAACCATTAAAGGCGTTGCCGGACGTTTGAGCTCGACCGAATCAGTCAAGCAGAAGAATCGTACCGGACACTTGCACACCCAGCGTGCTTTTGCCCGACTCTAGCGCGGGCTGTGCGGCGCTTGCAAGGCTCATTTCGGCGCGTGCAAATCTGGGTTGAGGCATAAGTCCGTCGTTTAATGTGTTGATCTGACTGTGCAAAATGCGCAGGCTTTGCGCGCCAAAGCTTTGGCGAATGAGTTCGGCTTGCTGTTTAAAACGGCTAATCGCCTGGGTGGTAAATTGCTCAAGCAGCGACTCTGTGCGAGCTTTTGAAACGGTAAACTGCATGGACTGATAAGTGACGTGCGGTTGCAGTTCGCTTAACACTTTGACCAGGCCTGGTTGATTGTCTAATTCAATGGTTAACGTTTGCTGGCCGTTCCAGTGACTGATAAGATTGTTTTTAGCGTAGGCTGGGTGAATCGAGTAATTGGACGTTTGTGCGGTAATGTCTGGGTAGCTTTTTAAAATGTGCAACGCACGCTGCATCGCCGGATTAATGCTGTCGGCGACGGCCTGCGCGCTATCGCCTTGCGCCACGCGATGAAACTGCACGCTTAAACGGTCGTTATCAACCGACTCGCTGTGGGTCACGGTAAAATCGACTTTGTGGCCAAGCGGCTCGTTGGCTTGAGCCATTGGTGTATGAAGGAGTGTGGCGATTATAAAAAGGCCAGCAAGCCCTAAGCGCGCGCGAAGCGGCCAGAGATTAAAAAGGACGTTAGGTAAAAATCGAGTTGAGAATCGGTGTAATAAAACTGTGTGCGTCATGTTTAAAACTCCTTTAAGTCGTGTTGTAAGCCGGTGATAACCATCAGACACTTAATTATAGCCCTCACAAAAATAATTCAAATTGATAATGCTATAATCTCTGGTTTAAATTTAAGTGCGTATTTGGCTAAATCCATTGTTATTGGCAAATGGGTTTGGCTTTTGAACCAAAAGGACCTGTTCATGTCTATCCCACAACCCAACGCTATGAGCCCGCTTGAGCGTCGCGCGACGTTTTCGATAGCCGGCATTTTTTCAACGCGAATGCTGGGTCTGTTTATGATTTTTCCGGTGTTTGCGCTGTTTGCCGAAGAAGAATTTAGCAATATTACCGGTCTGCAGATTGGTTTGGCTATGGGGATTTATGGCTTAACCCAAGCCTTTTTGCAGATTCCGTATGGCATGTTGTCCGATAAATACGGTCGCAAACCGTTAATCATCGTTGGGATGTTTGTGTTTATGCTGGGCTCGATTATTTGCGCTTTAGCCAGCTCGATTGAAATGATGATTATTGGCCGTGCTATTCAAGGAATGGGCGCGGTTGCGGCGGTGTTAATGGCCTCGGTGGGCGATTTGGTGACCGAGCAATTTAGATTGCGCGCCATGTCGATTGTGGGGTTGACCATCGGTTTGTCGTTTACGCTGTCGCTGATGGCCGGCCCCATCTTGGCCTCGTGGTTTGGCGTGCGCGGGATTTTTTGGGCGATCGCTTTGTTGGCCGTGATTGGTATGGTCGTCACCTGGTTGGGTGTGCCACAAATAAAAAACCAAGTGTTTCAACGTGAAGCGCAAACCGACGTGGGTCAATTTAAAGAAATTTTGCAAAACAAACAATTATTACGTTTGGACATGGGCGTGTTTATTTTGCACGCCATTCTTACGGCCATGTTTGTGGTGGTGCCGCTAACGTTACGTGATTCGGCCGGTTTAGTGGTGATGGACCATTGGCATGTGTATTTGCCGGTCATGCTGCTGTCGTTTGCGCTGATGGTGCCGTTTATTATTCAGGCCGAAAGCCGTGGCCGTATGAAGCCTGTGTTTGTCGGTGCGGTGCTTACTTTAGCCTTATCGCAGTTGGGCTTTTTGTTTTTTGGGCAAAGTTTTTGGTCACTGTTTGCGTTACTGCTTATCTTCTTTACGGCGTTTAATTTGCTTGAAGCCTCACTGCCGTCGTTGGTGGTTAAGCTGTCGCCCGCCGATAAAAAAGGCACGGCCAGTGGTGTTTATTCCACCAGCCAGTTTTTAGGCGCGGCGGTAGGCGGTGTTTTGGGAGGCTATTTTTATCAGCATTACGGTTATAATGGTGTCTTTGCATTTACCGCACTGATTGGCTTTATGTGGTTTGTAGCCGCTATGAGCATGCAAAAACCCTTGCCATTAAGCATCGCTTCGGTCGCCATTGGCGTGGTGCAGCCAGAAGACGTCGCGTTATTAGAACAAAAAATGTTGGCGTTTGACGGTGTGTACGAAGCGGTAATTCGCGCAGATGAACAGCGCGCCTATTTTAAAGTAGACAGACAAATTATTAATGAAGCGGGTTTGATTCAATACATTGAACAAAGTCGATAAAGTCCCATTACCGGTTTTATAAACGAGAGAGAGAACACGATGCGTGGAGTTAACAAAGTAATTTTAGTCGGCACCTTGGGTGCTGATCCAGAAGTAAAATACGCCGCCAACGGCAACGCCATTGCCAATTTAAGCGTGGCCACCAGCGAAGAGTGGAACGATAAAGCCACGGGTCAAAAACAGCAAAAAACCGAATGGCATCGCATCAGCATTTTTGGCAAGTTGGCCGAGATTGCTGGGCAATACCTTAAAAAAGGTTCGCAAGTCTATTTAGAAGGTAAATTGCAAACCCGCAAATGGCAAGATCAAAGTGGCCAAGACCGTTACACCACCGAAGTGGTGTTAAGCGGTTACGAGGGTGTTATGCAAATGCTCGGTGGCAATACCGGTGGTCGTCAAAGTGATACGGCGTTTGATCAATCTGGTTTTAACCAAGCACCACCGGCCAGACAAGCCGCGCCCATGGGCAATCCAAACGCCGGAAATCAGGGGATGCAACCGCACTATCAGCAACCCATGCAGCAAGCTCCTATGGGCAATCCAATGAACAATCAAATGGGTCACGCCGGGCAAGGTTTTGGGGGGCAGCCTGCGCAATCGGCACCACAACCACAGCGCGCACCAGCGTACGCGCCAAATGATTTTGACGATGACGATGTGCCATTCTGACGTATACTTGATGGTGTGTTGTTAAATTTCCAAAGCCTGCAAATTGCAGGCTTTGCCGTTTTTAGGATGTTCATGTGCAAGGTCTTAAAATAAACTTCAAAACAAATTATTGGGTTTGACCAGGCCTGGTCGAATGAGTATTTTCCAATACAGTGCGATTAATAATGCAAAGCCGGCCATCCAGCTAAATTGACTGAGTTGAATCCATAATAGGGTTTGCTTGGCAAACAACAGCGGAAAAATCACGCGCAATACCGCCGCCAAGGTCAGTGCGATAAACACCCATTTAAGCTCCAGTGTAAGACCCAGCACACTAAGACTTGGTGGCTGCAAAATAGAACGTTGTGTGTGTCCAAGGCTTATTCTGGCCAGCATCGCTGAGCACAAAAGCCCAACCCCGCCGGCAGCTAAGGCGTGAATGGCTAGGCTGGTGCTCAGCCAATTTAAATGGGCAAAGCCTAATAATATAAGACCTAAGGTGATAAACCCATAAGCCAAATGCAGCGGCCATAATAAAATTTGTGTCCAAATTTTATGCTGGTACCAGCGCACGCCCCGATAGGCAAACAACGCGCTCACGCCCCACGCCAACAGGCTCGTAACCAGAAGGTTGGGCCAAATAATCACCGCCAACATAAGCGCTAAAAAACCCAGCATGGCGGCGTTATCCAGCCAGTTCTGCGGTTTAAGGGGTGCTAATTGCAACGATTTTTCGGTAAAAAACGGTATCATCCGCGCCATCATCGTGAGGTTAATGGCTAAAATGACAAACAGCCCGGCGGTTAGAATGTTGGCCAGCGTGCTTAAATTCGTGCTTGAAGGCGACATAATCAGCCCATAAAATAGCGCGTTAAGCGTCAGTAATGCGGCAAACAAACCGACCAGGCCTGCTTGTGTCCACAGGCGTTTTTTAATAATAGGCCAGGCAAACAAGGCCAGTAAACCCGCGTTAAAGCCTAAATCAAACAGTGCAATCCAGCCGATGGGCAAATTTATTAAATAGCCTAAACGTGCTAAACCCCATAGCGTAAAAATAACCGCCAGCGGCAGGCCTCGCGCCGAGTTCATGCCACTCCAATTAAGAACGGCGGTTAATAAAAAGCCCGTCACAATAGCAAGAGCATAACCAAAAATCATCTCATGAGCGTGCCAGTCAACCGAGCTTAAACCGGAAAACGCTAGGCTGGGATGGGTAAACTGCCAAGTCCACATAAACATAGCGACCAGCGCAAACACCGCACCGCCTAAAAAGAAAGGTCTAAAAGCACGTTCAAAGACGGTGTGAAACATGGTTTTTCCTTAAAAAATTAGAACTATAAAAGATGCATCTTATTTGAATCTTTAGTATTCTGTCAAATCTAGTCTTTAAACGCCGCGTAGGAGGCCGTTATGCAACTGACCAAACAGACCGATTTTGCTTTTAGAGTCTTAATTTATTTAGGCACCGCGCCCGAGTCGTGGGCGACCATTCAAACCATTGCCAGTGATTTTTCTATTTCAAAGAGTCATCTAATGAAAGTGGTGCAAAAACTTGTACAGCACGGTTACGTGAGTGCTTTGCGCGGGAAGCATGGCGGCATTAAGTTGGCGCAAGCTCCGAGTCCATTACCTTGCGTGCTGTTATAGAGCGCATGGAAACCACGCTAGACCCGATAAATTGTTTTGAGCCACCCTGCGTGTTAGGCCAAGGCTGTGCGTTAAAGCGTTTTTTATGGCAGGCCAATGGGCACTTTTTAACGTATTTAGAACAGGTGACCTTGGCCGATATTTTGCCAAGTATGCGACCGGTTGAATTTTCACTTAACCGATTAACGACGGAGCGTGTGCTATGAAATTTTTCAACGATACCCAGCGCGCGGTTGTGCTTCGTTTTTATTAAAACGCCGTGATTAGTTTGACATGACCTTGTTCATTTTAGGGTGTTTTTAGCCATGAGTATGCTTATTGGCTCAATCTATGCAAGCACAGCGCGCATTATATTCAGGCGCAACAGTGTTACAAAATTGACCAGGCCTGCTACCGTGCAAGCAAGGTCGCATAAGATTTTAATAATTTAAAGGAACTTTTAACATGATCAAATATTGGCGTATTGGGGTTTCTTTGTTGGGGGTAGGCTTATTGGCTGTGTTGTTTTACACTCAAATTTTTTTGCCCAAATCTACTTACCAAACAACCCAACCTATTCAACAAGATTTTGACGTGTGGGTGTCGGGCATCGGCAACTTAGATGCCCAATTTATTTATCCGCTGGGCTTTCCGGTTACAGGGCGATTATTAGGGGTGTATGCCGACCAAGGGAGTCGGGTTAGCCCTAATCAGTTATTGGCGCAATTGGACGATAACGAACTCAATGCCACGTTCAATGAAGCGAAAGCCATCCTAGCCAAAACCAAGTTGGAAACTCAATTTACCCAGCAAGAACTTAAAGTGTCTCAAGAACAGTTCGATTTTAACGAACTCACCTTTGAACGTTACAGACAAATGTTAGTCAAAAGCAATGTCTCTAAAGAGCAATTTGACCAGGCACGCAGTCAAATGTTGCAATCTAAAGTTGCCCTAGAAATGGCCAAAACCCATTTGGAGTTGACCCAACTCGAAAGCCAGCGCGTGCAAAAAAGCCTAGAAGTCATTCAAGCCAAGTTAGCGTTATTAAAAATGGTTAGTCCGGTTGATGGTATTGTTATAGAACGCCTGGCCGAGGCTGGGCAAACCGTAGGGGCGGCCCAGACGGTTCTTAATATTTTAGACCCCCAATCTTTGTGGGTAAAAACCTATATTGATGAACGCATCAGCGGCACTTTGGCGGTAGGTCAGATGGCCAAAATTGTTTTGCGTTCTTTGCCCAATCAAGTGCTTAGCGGACAAGTAAAGCGAGTAGATTTTCAAAGTGACCCGGTCACCCTAGAGCGTGTGGTGTATATTGGGTTTGACCAACCTTTAAAACAGGCGTTTTTAAAAGAACAAGCCAAGGTGCAAATTCTTACCCACACGCTGCCAAAAGTGGCTACTTTACCCAACACCACCTTAAGTTACTACCAAGGAACACAAGGCATTTGGTGGGTGCAACGCAACAAAGCACAATTTTCTGCCATCGAGTTTTTAGCCGCCAATGATCATCAATTTGCTTTTAATGCCCAGCTGCCCGCTGATGCGCAAGTTATAAAACCTGATAAAAGTAAAAAGCCACTGTATAACGGCGCCAATGTTTACCATGATTAATCTCGCCTACAAAGACATTCAACACACGCTAAGCAAATTTTTGGTCACGGCGATGGGCGTAGGCATGTTGTTGGGCATTGTGCTCATTATGATTGGGGTTTATCGTGGCATGGTGGAAGATGCACGCATTTTACTCAACGACATTCACGCCGATTTATGGATTGTGCAGCAAGACACGCTGGGGCCATTTGCCGAATCTTCAAGGCTGTATCGTGATCTTGAGGACTCTTTAAAAGCGCTAGAAGGCATCGATAAAACGGCGGCACTCACGTTTCAAAACCTGCAAGTTTTTGACAGCCAACAAAAAGCCGTTCGAGTTCTAGCGGTTGGCTATGACCCGATGGGCGACTATCCCATCATCAATCCTAGCCGCTTAATAGAAGGCCGTTCACTGCACGCGCAACATTATGAAATGGTAGTGACTGATACAACAGGTTTAAAGTTGGGTGAAAAAATAGCCATCGGTCGAGAAATTTATAGCGTGGTGGGCTTGACGCAAGGAACCGTGTCTTCCAGTGGCGACCCTATTATTTATGTGAGCTTAAAAGATGCGCAACAAATGCAATTTTCATATTCCAACCCCCAAATCCGCGCCGATAGAGCACGCGGTGTTCAGGACAAAACGCCACAATTGGTCAATACGATTGTTGCCAGTTTAAAGCCTGGTTATTTACCGGATGCGGTCATTCATTTTATACAAGGTTGGAAATACCTCACCGTTTACAGCCACGAACAACAAAGCCTAATCTTAAGCCGCAATGTGATCGAACGCTCTTCTAAACAAATAGGACTCTTTACCTTAATATTAGTGGTGGTGAGTGGCATTATCATCGGTCTGATTATCTATACCATGACCTTGGAAAAAATGAAAGAAATTGCCATTATGAAACTCATCGGCATTCCTAACTATCAAATTATTAAGATGATTATGCAAGAAACCCTTATTTTAGGCACACTCGCTTTTGCTTTTGGCAATCTGTTTGCCTATTTGATTCACGGCAATTTCCCCAAAAAAGTCCTGTTACTTTGGCCAGATGCATTTATGTTGTTGAGCGTGATTTTAACCGCGTCTTTATTAGCCTCTTTGGTTGGCGTGTATAAAGTAGTCAAAGCCGATCCTTCAACGGCTATTGGTGGTTAAGATGATAAATACCCGCATTAAGATCGAAAACCTTTACAAACATTTTGGCGAGGGTGATAATCGTAGCGACATTATTAAGGGCGCCAATTTTTCGGTTGATCAAGGTGAGTTGGTGGCTTTGGTTGCCCCCAGTGGCGCAGGTAAAAGCACCCTTTTGATGATGATTGGCTGCGTGCTTGAACCCAGCAGCGGTCAAATTTGGCTGGGCGAAGAAAAGGTGTTTGACAACCGCTGGCTCACACGCAACACCCGCGCCATTCGCCGCGAAAAAATTGGCTTTATTTTTCAAGCGCACTATCTCATCCCCTTTTTAAATGTGTTGGACAATGTGCGCCTGCTGCCACTTAATAATCATGAAGATGAGGCCATCGTTACCCAAAGAAGCATCGACCTTCTCAACTATTTAGGGCTGGGCGACAAACTACACGCCCAATCCAGCGATTTGTCGGGTGGGCAAAACCAACGAGTGGCCATTGCCCGGGCGCTCGCAAACCAACCACAAATCATTTTGGCCGACGAACCTACTGCCGCCCTAGATTTTGAACGCGCCCTCAGTGTAGTGCAACTGTTAAAACAACTGGCCAAAGAACAAGCCGTGGCGATTATTATGGTCACCCACGATGACCGCCTGCTGCCTTATTGCGATAGAGTGCTCAAAATTGTAGACGGTTTGGTAGAATCGCATGCAAACCTATCCCTTGCCTGACCGTTAATGCGAGCGCCGTTAACTCGTGCAAAGGCCTCAATCAATAGCTTTGATTTTAGAGAGTGTGATGAGAAAGGTTTTTACCATTGCATCAAGTTTACATTTTTGGTTTGATGGGGGTGTTTTTGATGTTTACAAACAAAAACGGCCAAGTCCATTGGTCTTGCGCTCGATGGACTTGGCCGTTGCGGGCAGGGCTTATGTACGATTATTTATCCGCAATGCGCTCTTGCATTTTGGTGCGCATTGCTGGGTACACTTCTTTGATTAATTTAGTGTATTGCTCTTCGGTTAAGAGCTTTTTCATAAACTGGTGGCAGGCCATTTTGCCTTCCATGATTTTAGCGCGCAACTCAGCAATTTCGGCGTGACGTACTTTCATTGCGGCTAAGTCTTCACCGGCTAAAGCAGCGTCGTGTGCAGCGGCTTCTAGTTTAATGATTTTTTCGATGACCATTTTGCCCTTAGCGGCTTTGTCATCTCTAAACGCAGTCAATTTAGTGCACTGTTCAGCGGTTAAGCTCAGTGCTTCTTGGTTCATCATTACGACTGGAATAAAGTTTGGCATGTAGTTGCTGTGAAGGTTGGCGCGAATCGATTCAATTTTAGGCTGAACTTTTTCACACGTTGCACCAGCTTCAGCAGCATGGCTGATAGCGGGAGAGAGCGTTAAGCTTGTTAAGGCGGCAACTAATAATATTTTATGCATGATTTTATCCTTATAAATTATATGGTTAATGAGTGGTTTTTATTCACTCTTGGTAAACATACTAGCATAAAATTCGTCATCATCAAATAAACTTATATTGGCATTTAATTAACTTGGTGTATTTATACCAGGCCTGGTGAGGTTTATTTGTTTAAGCTTATTAAGATTTTGGTGGTTGTGTCGATACGTTATAAACACAGGGTTTATAACGCGGTTTGGTTATTTGAGATGCGATGTAAGGGCATTTGTAAATGATGGTTTAGAGTAGGAGGCTTAAATGAAAAGCACCAAGCCAGTTTCACCAGCGGTAAAGTATTTTTTACCCAATTAGAAAAGCGTTCGGATGAGCTTATGCTCGATTCGGCACATCAAAAAGAGCGCCTTCAAGAGGTGCCATTTGACGATGTTGAAGTTTTTTTGCGCCAGATTATGACGCAAAACATTTTTATTCACACGGTGGGTGTTAACGGCAAGCACGAGTCAACCATTTTGGCCAAGGCAGTTTTTAGCATGAATAAGGTGGTGCGACTTTATTACAGCACCAGTTTTGACGAAACCCAATCGGGATTTATTAGAATTAGACCCGACGTAGAGCAACAATTAATTGTGGTGGAGCGCTTGCACGGTTACCGCAGCACGCCAGAGATTTTGTACGCCAGTCACGAGCAAGCACACGTTATTAGGTATGTGGTGCGTTGGTTGTTGCGGCGTATAGATTGGAGCAAAACTAAGTTGACTAATTTGGATTTGTATAAGCGTTATATAGAACAAGAGCAAGAAGAGTATTTAGCAAAAATAGCTCAAGAAGAGTTGGCGCGCCAGGAGGCCGAAGTGGCCCAAGTGATAAAAAAACACGCCAAACAACTGCCAAAAAGAATCGTAGCGCCGCATCTGTAACAACGGTTTTAACGTTGATTAATGCGTGCGATTCACCGCCAAATCGGCCAAGGCCAATAAAGCGGTTTTAATGGGGCTGGGTTGTAAATCGTTTAAAGCCTGCTTAGACAATGTGGCTTCGTGTTGGGCGCGTTGCAAGGTGAACGCAATTGCACCAGAGCGTTTAATAATATCGGTAACTTCACTTAATAGCGCAACCCCTTCAGTTTCAATGGCGCGACGCACAATGGCTTTGTCTTCGGCGCTGCCGTTTTCGAGCACAAAAATAATGGGTAAAGTAGGCTTGCCTTCGGCTAAGTCATCACCAATATTTTTGCCTAACTCTTCTTCGTTGGCGGTGTAATCTAAGGCGTCGTCCACTAATTGAAACGCCGCGCCTAAATGGCGACCATAGTCTATAAATGCCGATTCTAGTTGTGGCTGATTAGCCAGAATAGGCCCCATTTGGGTAGCCGCTTCAAACAGCTTGGCGGTTTTGCGGTGAATCACTTCCATGTAGCGCGCCTGAGTGGTGTCGGCATCGTGGCAATTAAGCAGTTGCAAGACTTCCCCTTCGGCAATCACGTTAGTGGCTTGCGACATCACTTGCATAATGCGCAATAGACCTGGTTCAACCATCATTTCGAACGAACGTGAATACAAAAAGTCACCCACCAGTACGCTGGCAGCATTGCCCCAGACTTCGTTGGCAGTTTTATTGCCACGGCGAGTGTCTGATTCGTCCACCACGTCGTCGTGCAAAAGGGTTGAGGTGTGAATAAACTCGATAACGGCGGCCATAAGAGTATGGTGCGAGCCTTGATAACCGCAGGCGCGCGCGCACAGCAAAACCAATAATGGACGTAAGCGTTTACCGCCACTGTTAATAATGTAGTGGCCAATTTGGTTAATGAGCACCACGTCCGACGACAGACGTTGGAGGATGAGTTGGTCAACAGCGTCAATATCGTCTTGAACTAACGCACGGATTTCAGATAACGTCATAGGCTTTTGGCCAGTTGGCCGACTCATAGATAATGGCAAGGCGGCTATTTTAGTATGAATGCAGGACGCATACTAGGTTTTGGATGGTGTGGATTGGGGTTTTTTATTTAGACACGCAATTATTTACGCTTTTTTGATAAATAATTTTGACCTATTTTTAAAAAGTCTATATAATTTCGCCTTTGCCATTATTGGCTAGTTAACCAGAATTTTTAGAATCCGGGAGAAGTTCCATGTACGCGGTAATCAAAACCGGTGGTAAGCAGTATCGAGTTCGCGAAGGTCAAGTATTACGCATTGAATCTCTGAATGTAGAAGCAGGCGATGCAGTTGAATTTGACGAAGTATTGATGGTGGGTGAAGGCGCTGACATTAAAGTTGGTATGCCTTTTGTTGAAGGTGCAAAAGTTGCAGCAACCGTTGAATCAAACGGTCGTGGCAAAAAAGTAACCATCATCAAGTTCCGTCGTCGTAAGAACAGATCTAAAACTAAGCAAGGCCACCGTCAGAACTATACTGAAGTTAAAATCGGCAAGATTTCAGCTTAATTAATTTGAACGTAAACAGGCGTTGCTTCTGAGTAGGGGGCAGCACTGTTAATAAAAGGACTATACCATGGCTCATAAAAAGGCAGCAGGTAGTACTAGAAACGGTCGTGACTCCAATGCAAAACGTTTAGGTGTTAAAGCGTTTGGTGGTCAAGAAGTTTCAGCGGGTAGCATCATTGTTCGTCAACGTGGAACTAAATTTCACGCGGGTGTAAACGTTGGTCGCGGTAAAGACGATACCTTATTTGCAAAAGCGGCTGGTCAAGTTGCTTTTGTTAAAAAAGGTAAGCCATTACGTACCTTCGTCACAATTGTTTCTGAATAATTCAGGTTCAATTTGAATGAAAACGCCCCGCATTGACGGGGCGTTTTTGTATGCGTTATTCCCATAACCAGGCCTGGTGAGTTTAAAAATCGTTTAAAAACCCTTTAAATAGGTTTTTAATACGGTTAAATACGCATAGGTTTGGGTGGTTTTCTGGCTCGAATGTTTCATGAATTTGTGCTGAGATTGCGCAGAGCATTGGTTTCAAAAGGAAATTTTCGAAGGCGTGCCGTATCCATGATTACGGCCAACTGAGAAAATATTTTTTGTGGAATCAAGGAGCAAGCAAGATCGGTCAATTTTGTGAAATATTCGGGCTAAAGTTAGGGTATTTAATTTGCCCCGTTTCACGTTTTAAACTCAAAAAAAGGAAGTAACATGCAATTTGTAGATGAAGCCCCTATCCGTGTCGAAGCCGGTCGCGGCGGTAACGGCGTGGTTAGTTTTCGCCGTGAAAAATACATTCCTTTTGGTGGGCCAAACGGCGGTGACGGGGGCGATGGCGGCAGTATCTATTTAATTGCCGACCGTAACGTAAATACGTTGGTTGATTTTAGATACATCAAACATTACAGCGCGCAAAATGGCCATTCGGGCATGGGACAGCAAAAGTCGGGTTGCGCGGGTGAAGACTTGGTGATCCGCGTGCCCGTAGGCACCAAAATTACCGATGTGGACGCCGATGAGGTGTTGGGCGATTTGACCGAACACGGTCAAACCCTTTTGGTGGCTCAAGGCGGCCGTCACGGTTTAGGCAATATTCACTTTAAGAGCAGTAAAAACCGTACACCGCGCCAATGCACGTCTGGAGAAGACGGCGACGATCGCAATTTATTGCTTGAGTTGATTGTTTTGGCCGATGTGGGTCTATTGGGTATGCCCAATGCCGGTAAGTCGAGTTTAATCAGTGCCGTTTCGGCGGCACGTCCTAAAGTGGCTAACTATCCGTTTACCACTTTGTACCCCAATTTGGGGGTGGTGCGCGTGTCACCAGAGTCGAGTTTTGTAATTGCCGACATTCCTGGCTTGATTGAAGGCGCGTCCGAAGGCGCTGGTTTAGGCATTCAGTTTTTAAAGCATTTATCGCGTACAGGCTTGTTGCTGCACGTGGTGGACATCGTGCCCGAAGACGCCTCTGACCCGGCACAAAATATTGTAATTATTCAAAAAGAACTCGAAAAATACAGTGACGAGTTATTGGATAAAGAGCGCTGGTTGGTGCTTAATAAAATCGACTTATTGCCAGAAGACGAAGCGCGTGCGCTGTGCGAGCGTATTGTAAGTGACATTAAGTGGCAAGGTCCGGTGTATCAAGTATCAGCCGCACAACGTCAAGGCACGCTTAAATTGGTGCAAGACATTGCCTATGCGTTAGAGCGCAACCGCAAAGTGGACGACGAAGAAGAGCCGATGCGTGCCAGCGTGCCGGTAGATGAAGATTTTGATTTTTAAAGTGCGGGCGGCAAGACAGGATGAATCGTTCACAATTAAAGCAAACTAAACGCTGGGTGGTTAAGCTGGGCAGTGCCCTGTTAACCGACGACGGTCAAGGGTTAAATTTAGACGCGCTTGAGTTATGGGTGGCGCAAATTGTTGAGCTGCAACAACACGGTGTTGAAGTGGTGATTGTCTCTTCGGGTTCGGTGGCCGAAGGCATGCAACGTTTGGGTTGGTCGGCGCGTCCTTCGGCGCTTAACGAGTTACAAGCCGCCGCCGCTGTGGGGCAGATGGGCTTAATTCAGGCCTACGAATCTAAGTTTGCCAAATACGGCATTCGCACCGCACAAATTTTAATGACGCACGACGATTTATCCAATCGCAAACGCTATTTAAACGTTAAAAACACCATTCAAACCTTATTAGAATACCGAGTGGTTCCCATTATTAATGAGAACGACACGGTGGTAACCGACGAAATTCGCTTTGGCGACAACGACACCTTAGCGGCGTTAACCGCCAACTTAATTGCAGCGGATATTTTGGTTATCTTGACCGATCAGCAAGGTTTGTACGACGACAATCCACGTCAAAATCCCAACGCCAAGCTGATTATGGAGGCGCAAGTCAGTCGCAAAGACATTGAGGCGATGGCCAGTCCAGAAGGCGGTGCATTGGGCAAAGGCGGCATGTACACCAAAGTGATGGCCGCTAAGCGCGCGGCGCGTTCGGGTACAGCCACGTTAATTGCTTCGGGACGCGAACCGGCCATTTTGCCCAAATTGTTTTCGGGACAAGCCTTTGGTACGTTGTTAATTCCTGATTTAGAGCCGTTAACTGCACGCCAGCAATGGTTGGCCGGACATTTGCAAGCCAAAGGCACGCTGGTGTTGGACGACGGTGCGGTGGCCATGTTGCAAACCTCGGGTAAAAGTTTATTGCCCATTGGCGTTAAATCGCAAATTGGACAGTTTCAGCGCGGTGAGATGGTGGTGTGCTGTGACTTGCAAGGCCGCGAAGTGGCGCGCGGTTTGGTGAATTATCCCGCCAACGAATCGCAAAAAATCTTAGGTAAATTGAGCTCACAAATTGAAGCCATTTTGGGCTACATAGACGATGAGTCGTTAATTCACCGTGATAATTTAGTGCTGTCTGAATAGCGCGTTTCTATCTTGTAACCAGACCTGGTCAATTCCTACCAGGCCTGGTTAACGTCTTTTATACGCTGTTTTTGCGTCAAAAACCTTGAATATTGTTCTGTATGTCTATATTGAGTTGACTTGAATGCGCAGATGGCTAAAATTGTTAGCACTCTGCTATGACGAGTGCTAAACCCGTCTGGCGTTCCCAAAATTTATTATCCAATTATTTATTTCAATGACTGTTAATAGGAGACACCTGATGAACATTAAACCTTTGCAAGATCGCGTCGTAATTCGCCAAGTTGAAGAGGCTAAAGAGTCCTCTGGCGGTATTTTGTTACCGGGTTCTGCACAACAAAAGCAGACTATTGGCGAAGTGGTTGCGACCGGCCCAGGTAAAGTGGCTGACAATGGCACGATTATTCCAATGACCGTTAAGGTAGGCGATAAAGTTCTTTTTGGCCAATACTCTGGTCAAGAAGTAAAAGACGATGCCGGCAAGCCTTTAATGGTGATGCGTGAAGATGACATTATTGGCATCGTGGGATAAGAATTTTACGCCCCACTTTTTAAGATTGATAGAACTTACTACAACAGAATTAAAGGAAAACCCAACATGGCAAAAGACGTCAGATTCGGAATGGATGCACGCGAAAAAATGGTTGAAGGGATTAACATTCTAGCCGACGCAGTAAAAGTAACCTTAGGGCCAAAAGGCCGTAATGTGGTATTAGAAAAATCGTTTGGCGCACCTTCTGTGACCAAAGACGGTGTTTCTGTGGCGCGTGAAATTGAACTTGAAGACAAGTTTATGAACATGGGCGCACAAATGGTAAAAGAAGTGGCTTCACAAACCAACGATGTGGCCGGTGACGGTACCACAACCGCCACTGTATTAGCGCAAGCCATTGTCCGTGAAGGCATGAAGTCGGTTGCGGCCGGTATGAACCCAATGGATCTTAACCGTGGTATTCACAAAGCGGTTGAAGCGGTCGTTGAGCAAATCAGATTAATGGCACAGCCTTGCACCACCAAAGCGTCTTGGGCGCAAGTAGGTACTATTTCAGCCAACTCCGATTCAAGCATTGGCGCGATGATTGCCGAAGCGATGGAACGCGTGAGCACTGAAGGCGTGATTACAGTTGAAGAAGGTTCTTCATTAACCGACGAGTTGGTGGTAGTGGAAGGGATGGAATTTGACCGTGGTTATTTATCACCGTATTTTGTCACCAACCAAGAAAAAATGGTGGCTGAATTAGACAATCCATACATCTTATTGCACGACAAAAGAATCTCTAACATTCGTGAATTGTTGCCGACACTTGAAGCCGTTTCTAAAGCCGGTCGTTCACTGTTGATTATTGCTGAAGACATAGATGGCGAGGCACTTGCCACTTTAGTTATTAACAACATGCGCGGCATTGTGCGCGTAGCGGCTGTTAAAGCGCCTGGTTTTGGTGAGCGTCGTAAAGCGATGTTACAAGACATTGCCGTATTAACCGGTGGGACATTGATTTCAGAAGAAGTTGGCTTGTCGTTAGAAACCGTAACGTTAGACCTTTTAGGTCAAACTAAAACTGTTTCAGTTGGTAAAGATTCTACTAAGCTAATTGATGGCTTGGGATTAAAAGCTGAAATTGAAGGTCGTTGTGCGCAAATCAAATCACAACTTGAAACCACAACATCTGATTACGACAAAGAAAAACTGCAAGAGCGTTTGGCTAAGTTGTCTGGTGGAGTTGCTGTCCTTAAATTGGGTGCGGCCACTGAGATGGAAATGAAAGAGAAAAAAGATCGTGTTGACGATGCTTTACACGCCACGCGTGCTGCGGTTCAAGAAGGAATTGTACCAGGCGGTGGGGTTGCATTAGTGCGCGCTAAGTCAAGAATTAACGTAGTGGGCGACAATGCCGATCAAAACGTCGGGATTCAAATTGCTCTGCGTGCAATGGAAGAACCAATGCGTCAAATCGCGGCCAACTGTGGTTTAGAAGGTTCTGTGATTGTAAACAAAGTAATGGAAGGCGAAGGCAACTTTGGTTTTGACGCGGCAAAAGAAATTTATTGCGACATGCTAGAAGCGGGTATTATTGACCCAGCTAAAGTAACACGTTCGGCTTTGCAAAATGCCGCATCGGTTGCAGGCTTGGTGTTAACCACTGGCGCGGCCATCGCTGATTTACCGGCTAAAGCCGGCAGTTCATCCGAAGGTGGCATGGGCGGCGGAATGGGCGGAATGATGTAATTTGCTGTTATAGGGTGCAAATCCTATGCGCATTACACACGCACGCTGTGTTTAAAATGTATTTAAGCGTTGTTTAAAAGCTGTTTAAAAGCTGTTTAAATTCTTAAATCCGGCACAAAAAAATCCCGCACTGGTTGCGGGATTTTTTTTGTCTGCGAATGCGTTAATAGAACACTTTGTCCGTTTGCATATGTAGGGTGCCAACCCATGTATTGCACCCGTGCTCAGTTTTTATTCAGTCAAAGCGATTGCATAAGAGCCATCTTTGTCGTGGGTTTCCTGACCCGTAACGGGCGGGTTGAACACGCACACCATGCGCATGCCAACGCCCTTGTTGGCCTTTAAAATGTGAGCATCATGTTCATTAAGTGCATACACTGTGCCTTCACGTATGGGATGCGTTAGGCCATTTTTTTTCTCTACAATCTCACCTTCACCGGCAATACAATACACTGCCTCCAAATGGTTTTTATAGCATAGATGCAATGCTTCACCGGGTTTAATCAAGGTGTCGTGCAACGAAAATCCCATGCCCTCTTTTGCCAGTAATAAACGTCGGCTGTTCCATTGCGCTGACTCCACGTCTGCACTTGTGCCAATAACATCATCGTATAGGTTTTTAACAATCATAAAGAGACTCCTGCTTGAGGTGATTGTGCTTGTAAGCGACGTTTTTCTAATACCTGTGCCGTAGCATGTTCTAAGACATCAAAGCCCTCATTAATTAAGGCTTCGGTGATGATTAAGGGGCCTAAAAACTTAATAACATCGCCGCTTGCGCCGGCGGTTTCAATAACCAAGCCGTCTAAAAAGGCTTGCGCGCAAATCTCGCTGGTAAGACTGGCATCTTTAAATTCGGCACCCCAAATCATGCCATGCCCACGTATTTCACGAATGTGCGGAGCAAAGCTCAACGCTAAATTTTGCATACGCTGTTCAACCAGGCGTGATTTTTCTTTAATTTGTTGAGAAAAGGTCTTATCAGACCAGTAGTGATTAATGGCAACCGTTGCAGCCACAAAGGCCAAATTATTGCCTCTAAAAGTCCCTGAGTGTTCTCCTGGACACCATTTGTCGAGTTCAGGTTTAAGCAATACCAGCGACATAGGGTGGCCGCCGCCAATCGATTTAGAAAGCGTGATAATGTCGGGTTGAATATTGGCTCTTTCAAAGCTAAAAAAGTCACCAGAACGCCCGTTACCTACTTGAATTTCATCGGCTATTAGCAAAATGTCAAAGTCATCACAAATCTTACGCAGTGCTTGGAGCCATTGCGGGCCGGCGACATTAATGCCCCCTTCGGCCTGGATGGTTTCGAGCACAATCGCAGCAGGCAATTCGGTTCCGCTCGAATCATCGCTTAAAATTTTGTGCAGATAGGCAATCGTGTCTACTTTATCGCCTAAATAATTATGAAAAGGCACCTGGGTTGTGTAGCCAGGCACGCCATAACTTTCATCGTGGTAATAACGGTTGCCGGTAATGCTCAGTGATCCCATTGACATGCCATGAAAACCATTTGTAAATGAGATGACTTGTTTACGCCCCTTAACTTTACGGGCAATTTTTAGAGCGGTTTCAATGGCGTTGGTGCCAGTTGGTCCAACAAATTGCAGTTTGTATTCGAGGTTTCTGGGCTTAAGAATGTGGTTTACAAAACCTTCAATAAACGAACGTTTGGCAATGGTTCCCATATCCAGCGCATGACCAATGCCGTTGTGTTGCAAATATTCAATAACCGCGTCATTGATAAGAGGGTTATTGTGGCCATAATTTAGCGCGCCCGCACCGGCAAAAAAATCAATATAACGTTTACCCGATTCGTCCCATATTTCGGCCATTGTAGAGGTGGCAAAAATGGTTGGAAAAGAACGGATGTAACCGCGAACTTCAGATTCGTATTCGTTAAAAATAGACAATGACATAAGGAGATTCCTTTAAGAAAAGTTACCCAAAAGTGAGGTAACTAACGGTTGATGGGTTGGCGAGGAAAGGATATAAAGCGTTTCGGCTTCATGGGTGTGTTCACCAAAGTGCGAGCGTTCAATAAAAGGCTCGGTGGTTAAATGCAGATTGTGCGCATGAGCCAACCAAGCAAACAAACCCTGCGAAGCCTTGTTGGAATCACTGATGGTGCAAGTTAGTTGGGTAATGCCGGCAAATCGGTTGGTTGCATTGGTTGTATTGCTGACACCAAGTGGTGCTGTACAAAAGAGTTGCTGTAATAGGGCATTAAGCAGAGCTTTAGCTAGCCCTTGGCCGCGCATAGACTGTGCCACAGCAACTTGCCAAACAAACAGGGTTGTTGGGTTGTTGGGTTGAATATAAGCCGAAACAAAGCCAACTACCTGTTTGTTTTTCAATGCCACCATGCACGTATCGGCAAAGTGCGACGCTTGCAGTAAATACAAATAGTGTGAGTTTAAATCCAATGGCGTGCACGATTGAATCAATTGGTAAATGGCCGCGCCATCGTTCAAAACGGGTGGTCTAAAATGAATCTGTGGATGCGTGTTGTGAGTCATGTTCTCCTACAAAAAATTCAGTGAGTGTTTACTAAGATGGAGAGTTTTACGGTGCGGTTCATTGCCTAAAACAGGCAAAAAGCAATATTGATATATGATTGAATGAAGAATCCAAAGGTGTCGCGTAATAAGTTCTTTGAGGGCGTGCCGTTTGAATACATTAGACCAGCCATAATCAAGAAAAGAGGGGCGTTTAAACGCAAGTAACGGGGAATGTTCTACTGCTAAAAAAAAGATAAAAAACCTTTGTGGTTGAGTTGATTCTTTTAAAGCATAACAAAAATAAATTTATTTATCAACATGTTAGCTAATATTCTTGTTATTTAGACTGCTAAAGAGTGGTTTTAAGAAAGGCTTTAAACCCTTTAAAAGCGCCTATAATTAAAGGGTTGGCAGTCATTAAAGCGTGGGTGGTTTGCCGGCTTAATACAAGGCGTAAATAAGACGTGATTGTGTAATTAAATGTGTTTTGATTGGGTGTTTTTTACTAAGCAGTCTTTATAAAAGCAAATATTTTCAGCCGTAAATTGACCAGGCCTGGTCAGTTGACTGTTGAAAATATTGGCACGTATAAGTTCAGGTATTTTAAATAAGGTTTACGGTTTAGCGGGCGCGGCAGGGCTATTAAAAAATAAAATGCCGGTACAAAGGATTGACAAGGCTTTAAGGGCTGGGTATATTATGTACCAATTTGATACATAATTAATCTAATTGTCTTATTCAGAGTGTTAATTTGAGTTAATCCGCTTTAGGTTTTACCGTGGGTTTATTGTTTTTAGCAATTTCAAGTAATTGATTGTACGTTACTTCGTCAATTTTATTGCTCTGATCGGCAAGTAAAATATCGCTTAAAATCGCGTGAAGTTGCTCATGTTTATCAGGAAGCATTTCTTTAGACCCAGAGAATTCTGGTGGGTCTAAAAAGCTATGGTCAATGTCTAACCAAAACTCAGAAATGCAAAAGCAGCGTTCAATATGTCTAGCCAGCCTTTCACCAATGTTTCGAGTAGGGTTTTTGCCCACAAAACGACTGACTTGCGTTGGGCTTCGTTCAATTTGGCGAGCAAACTCCATCATAGAGCCTGCATGTTCAACCAACAAAACACAGCTTTGTCGGCGAATTTCGTGAATGTTTTTCATATTTAGTGCAATATTAAAGAGAGACGTTTGAAATTACATCTGCAGGTGGTGAATTAAGTGATAAATGACCTTATAGAAATTGCCTATACCAGTAGAACGGTTAAAGCATTACCGTTGGAACAATTAAATTGTATTCTTAAAGAGGCACGTGAATTTAACGTAGCTAATAATATTACCGGATTATTGTTATATAAAGATGGCTCGTTTTTTCAAGTGATTGAAGGCACGGCTCAAACAGTTGAAATATTATATCAGAATATTCAACGCGATTTACGCCACAAAAATGTACGAACGTTGTATCAAAAACCGTTAATGGTCAGAAACTTTACAGATTGGGCGATGCTGTTTCATGATATTTCGAGTTTTGAGGCCGACGGGATTACGCCTGTTGTGAATAATATGCATGGTTACTTACCATTCGATTGTCCTGAAACGTCGTTAGATCAATGGGTCAAACCCAGCGTTGCACGAGTGCTGATTGAAGCATTTAGGCATCACGCTTAACGATGTGTTGCCCCAATGACTTTGATGGCAGAGTGGTTTTTTAAGGAAGGGCAATGAAACGACCAGGTAAAAAAATTGAACAGAACGAAATGGGCTCAGAAACGTTTTTGGGTTATGTGGTGGGAATCGGTGCTTCAGCCGGCGGATTAGAAGCCTTAGAACGCTTTTTTTCGACGTGTCCTTACGATTCAGGTTTAGCGTTTGTGGTGGTGCAACATTTATCACCAGACCATAAAAGCATGATGGCCGATTTATTATCACGATACACTAAAATGCCTATTCATCTGGTCGAGCATGGTATGTTAATACGCGCCAATTGCGTGTATTTAATTCCGGCTGGTACCTTAATGAGAATTGTAAATCATCATTTTCAACTCACACCAAAATCACCGCACATTTTTACGCTGCCCATCGACATCTTTTTAAATTCATTGTCTGAAAATTATCACGCGCACGCTATTGGCGTAATTTTGTCGGGTACTGGTTCAGATGGTACTCGTGGGGCTTACGCGATTAATGACGAGGGTGGATTTTTATTAGCCCAAGAACCTGCCTCTGCTAAGTTTGATGGCATGCCCAACAGTGTGATTGCAACAGGCCTGGTAGATGAGATTTTACCGGCCGAAGCCTTGGCCGCGCGCATTATCGCCCATACCATCAACCCACAAAAAAAGGTTGCCTTGCCCATTGCGGCCATTAATGAAAGACCCTTTGACGAAGATTCGGCATTAGAAATGATTTTTCAACGCCTTGCCCAGTCAGGTGGTGTGGATTTTCACGATTATAAAATGGCCACAGTCTCGCGCCGTTTAGAGCGCAGAATGCAGGTTAAACGCATCGCTAATGTTCAAGATTACGCCCTGTTACTAGAAGAAGACTCTGTTGAAGTTGCTAATTTGCGTAGGGAGTTGTTTATTCCTGTCACCAGCTTTTTTAGAGATACGTTAGCGTTTGCTGAGTTGTCTAAAGTGGCTGTGCACAACATCGTTTTAAAAGTCCCTGCGGGCGAAACGATTCGAGTTTGGTCAGCGGGTGTTGCTACGGGTGAAGAGGTTTATTCGATTGCTATGCTGTTTATGGAGGCGTTTGAGCAGGAAAAACGTTGGCCTAATTTAAAAATATTTGCAACCGACGCTAACCCGCTTATTTTAGAAATGGCCGCCGCAGGACAGTACCCAGAATCGATTGCCGCCGAATTGACTCCGGAACGCTTAGAGCGGTTTTTTTATAAAACGGGGTCGTCATTTACCATTAAGCCTGAGTTAAGACAATGCGTTGTCTTTGCGCGCCATAATTTGCTGGTAGACCCTCCGTTTACGCGCATGGATTTAGTTTCTTGCCGCAATACCTTAATTTACTTTAAAGCCGAAGCCCAAGTTAAAGCATTGCACCGATTGCAGTATGCCACCAAGGCAGAAGGCTATTTATTTTTAGGGTCTAGTGAGTCTTTGGGGGGAATGAACAAAAGTTTTACCACCTTAAGCAATAAATATAAATTATTTCAGAGAAATCAAGCTAGCCTGCCTTTTGTGCTCGAGGCTAATATTGGTGAAAATAGTTTATATCTTCCACAAGTGGTTAAACGCAATAAAAGCAACTTAAGAACGCGGGTTTTAAATGACATTTCACTGATAGATGAGTCTACGGCAAGTTTGTTAAAAGCCTATGCACCACCGTCTATTTTGGTGAATGAACGCCATGAAGTCATTCATATTTTTGGCGACTTGCAATCGTATTTAAAGTTGCGTGAAGGTTCGGCCAGCTTAGACATTAATCGTGTTTTGCCCGAGGTGCTGGTGTCGGTCGTGTCGGCTTTGCTGTACAAAGCCTTTAAGGATAAAACCACGCTTTATTCTGATATGGTAACGTTAAAAGCCAATGACCAATCACAACGAACGTTACGGCTTTGCGTAAGGCCGGTACACATTGAGTCAGATGATCGATATGCGCTGGTGGTGTTTGAAGAACAAATGTCCAAATCGGCCATAGATTTTAAAGTGGTTGATATTGACGCTCAAACCAGTGAGCGCATAGAGGTTTTACAGCTAGCCTTAGCGGCCACGCGTGAGAGTCTTCAGGCTACGATTGAAGAGTTAGAAACTTCTAACGAAGAGTTGCAAGCCACCAACGAAGAGTTGATGGCCTCTAATGAAGAGCTTCAAAGCTCTAATGAAGAGCTCCAGTCGGTTAATGAAGAAATGAATACGGTGAATGCTGAGTTTCAAGAAAAAGTTTTGCGCCTTAATCAAGCAAATGCCGATTTAGACAGTATGGCTAAAGCGGTGGGCGTGGCCACTATTTTTGTAGATCCGCAATTGCAAATAACGCGTTTTACCGCCGATGTAGTGGGTTTGTTTAAATTACGCGACACCGACATTGGGCGGCCATTAAGCGATATTAGGCACACGTTGCACGACACTGATTTAACCCATTATTTTGAAACCACGCTCAAAACCGGACGGGTGTTTGAGCAAGAAGTGAGCAGTGAAAACGGCCACACTTATTTGCTTAGAATTTTGCCTTACCATGTGCCTTCATCTCATCTTCCTGGCGCAGTAGCCACCTTTACCGATGTAAGTGCCATACAAGACAAGTTGCGCCTACAAGCCATATTAAACGCCTTACCTGAGCATTTGGCGGTCTTGGCTCACGATGGCAGCATTGCCATGGTGAATGAAGCATGGCGTCGTTTTGCCAAAGCCAACGGCGACCCACTTTTATTGCATTCGGCTGAGGGCAGTAACTATTTAGAAGCCTGTCAGATTTTAGACGAGTCGGCTCAAACATCTTCTAATAAAGGGGACGATAATTCCGACCTTGTTTCTGCCCAAAAAGCCTATTTTGGGGTTAAAGGCGTTTTAGAAGGTCGACTTGCCTTTTTTAGCCACAAATATCCATGCCATAGCCCAACCGAAAAACGCTGGTTTGTCATGAATGTAGCGCCCATTTTAGGTCAGTACGAATACGGCGTGGTGGTGAGTCACAACAATATTACAGCTTGGGTTGATGAATAATCTCATGAGTGAACGTTTAAACAATCAACCGGATCCAAGCCACAATACACTTACTGAGCAAGAACGCTCTTCGTTGCGTGAAAAAGCCTTGCAGGCATTGTCTAACGGCGATTTGCAATTGCAGGGCATTACCCAAATACAACAGGCTACATTAGACAGTGTGTTTGAAGAGTTGCGAATTTATCAAGCCGAATTAGAAATTCAAAATCAAACATTACGCTTAGCGCAAACTCAACTGCAATTAAGTCAAACACTGTATCAAATGCTGTTTGAATCATTGCCCATGGCAGCCCTGGTGTTAAATTCAATGGGGGTGATTGTTCAGGTTAATAATGAAGCCATGCGGTTGCTGGTATTGTCCCAACGTCGGCACTTGGTTAATCACTCTATTTATCGTTATATAGCGCAAGAAGGCGCTAGCTGGCTGGCGCATCGGCTAACTCAGGGGCACACACACACCATATCAGAGCAGCAAATGGAGGTCTATACCGCACAAGGCACCCAGTTGGTGGCCGCCCATTTGGTTCGATTGCCTATTGATTCTATGCAAGCGCAATCGGAGCATAAATTTATAATTTTGCTGGCCGATTTAAGCCTAGAAGTTGCTAAACAAGAGCAATGGCAATTGTTTGAATCCATTATTAACAACAGCCCAACTTTAATTTACGCATTTGACCGCGAGGGGCAATGCATTTTAGCCAATAACAAAATGGTTGAGCAGATGGGTTTAAGCGACACGTCTGAAATCATAGGAAAAAATAGAGTCGATATCATTAACTCACAAGATGCCAATGTGCATTTTGAAAATGACGGCTTGGTCTTTTCAACCGGACACTCTATTGGTTTTGAAGAAGGTTTTTTACATCAAGAACATCAGCGCTATTATCTAAGCAATAAGTTTCCCCTCAAAAATCTTAATAATGAAATTTATGCAGTCGCGGGTATTTCGTTAGACATTACCGAACAGCGAATGAGTGAAATTCGTTTAAAAATTGCCTTACAGGTTTTTTCACAGGGGCAGGAAGGTATTTTAATATGCGATCATAATCAGCAAATACTGTCGGTTAACCATGCGTTTGAGGCGATTACTGGCTTTAGTGAAATTGAAATGATAGGCAAAAATCCACGAATTTTAGCCTCTGGCAAACACCCTTTGTCTTTTTACCAATCCTTGTGGCAGTCACTTTTATCTGACGGTAAGTGGTCGGGTGAGATATGGAACCGACGCAAAAGTGGCGATGTTTACCCGCAGTTTTTAACCATTAGTTTGGTGTACGATTCGTTTGGCCAAGTTACACATTATTTAGGTGTTTTTAGCGACATTACTGCGCGCAAAGCCGCCGAAGAAGAGATTCAATATTTAGCCTTTTACGACTCTCTCACCGGCACGGCCAATCGGTTTTTATTGCGCGAGCGTGTAGAGCAAAAAATAAGAGAGGCTGATCGCAACGAATTAGAATTTGCTATTTTGTACATTGATTTAGACCACTTTAAAGAAATCAACGACGTTTACGGTCACGATGCTGGGGACGCATTACTTAAAAAAGTCACGTCCAGAATTTTGGATCAAATTCGCAAACAAGACACATTAAGCCGTATTGGAGGTGATGAGTTTGTGTTAATGCTGGATGAAATTAACAGCACGCAAGCTCTTTACACAGCACAAAAAATTGTATCACTTTTGGTTGCTCCTTATTTTATTGACGGCTTAGAAATGAATATTTCAGCGTCCATTGGTTTGGCTATTTATCCCGAACATGCGCAAGACTTTGACTCATTGCTAAAATATTCGGACGTGGCGATGTATCAATCTAAAACCAATGGCCGCAATAGTTGCACGGTCTTTGAAAATTGGATGATTAAAACCTCGCAAGAGTTTATTACCATCGATGTAGCGTTGCGTAACGCCATATTGGCACAGCAATTACAATTGGTTTTTCAGCCGCAAATTTCGTTTGTAACCCAGCAAGTTGAAGGTTTCGAGGCTCTGTTGCGCTGGACGCATCCCGATTTAGGTGAAGTGTCGCCAGCGATTTTTATTCCCATTGCCGAAAAGTCCGATTTAATTGTTGAGATTTCTGACTGGGTCATTCAAAAAAGTTTAGACACCTTGAGCCACCTTCAATCAGAAGGTTTTATTGCGCCTTGTATTAGCGTAAATATTTCTGCGCGTGAGTTTATTCACCCCAACTTTGTGGGGCGAATTAAAAGGCACTTGGAGCGATACCCCACTTTAAAACCGGCCTGTTTAGAGCTTGAGTTAACAGAAAGGGTTGCTATACACGAGCCCGAAAAAGTAAGGAATATTTTTGAGCAACTCAATGCAATGGGGGTTTTACTGGCTTTAGACGATTTTGGTACAGATTATTCTTCGCTTAACACGCTTAAAAATTTGCCACTGCAAAGGTTAAAAATTGACATGTCTTTTGTTAAAGGCGTTATCGACCATCATCAAGACGCGAGCGTGTGTCACGCCATTATTGCCATGGCAAAAGCACTCAAGCTTAATACGGTGGTAGAAGGCGTGGAGACACTTGAGCAGGCCAACTTTTTTAAACAAGCGGGTGCAAACACGGCACAAGGTTATTGGTTTGCCAAGCCTATGCACATTCAAGCGCTAAAAAATTGGTTACAAGCGCGTAATCAGTAGTAAGCGTTTGCGCGTTTGTTGTATTGCTCTTAACAAGGCGGGTGGTTAAATATAGTGCTTTTAAAATTGTCGTAAACCTTTATAATACGGCATTCTTACTATGCGCTTGTAGCTCAGCTGGATAGAGCGTCCCCCTCCGGAGGGGAAGGCCGGGGGTTCAAATCCTCTCAAGCGCACCATCTTTGTACCTTCTTTGTTTTTCTTATTTTAATCGTTTTTTATTCGTCCATTCACTCGCGCTCATGCAAAGGTCTCATCATTGCGGTGCTGTCCGTTTTTATGTTTGATGACGATTCTTAGAGTTTGAACCACTTGTTATCGTTTGTTGTGGTTTATTGTGGCTTGCTGTGACTTGTTTGGACTGGGCTAGAATTAACCACAGTTTGTGAATAAAGGCCTTTTTACAAAGGCCTTATTCGTTATAGGCTACGCTGTTTAAAAAGGACAACCCATGGCTTGGGCGTTTTGCTTAACGGTGTCGCGTTCTGCTTGATCTTGTGCGGCGTTAAAGCCGTCACGCTCGTACCAGCCGTGGGTGTGTTGCAGAATAAGTTCGGCCAGCGCATCGGCGTGATCAGGGCGGTCGTTTAGGCATTTAATGTAGCTAAATTTTTCGCCGCCCGATTCCATAAAATACTCGTGGTTTTCTTCGCCAATTTCTTCAATGGTTTCTAAACAGTCGGCCGAAAACCCAGGGCAAATAACCTGAATATCTTTAATGCCCAGGCCTGGTAAGGCTTTCATGGTGGCATCGGTGTAGGGTTTAATCCACTCTTCGCGGCCAAAAATAGACTGAAATGTCACTTTGTATTGTTCTTTGCTCAAGCCCAATTCTTGCGCTAATAAGCGCGAGGTAACGTGGCAATCGCAATGATATGGGTCGCCGTTGTCCAAATAACGCTGTGGCACGCCATGATACGACATCACCAATAATTGCGGTTGACCATGAATGGCTTGGTGCTCACGAATGCTGGCGGCCAAGGCTTTGATGTAGCTGGGTGCGCGGTGGTATTGGTTGATAAAACGCATTTCGGGAATCCAGCGCCATTTTTGCAACTCGGTCGTGACCGCATCAAAGGTCGATGCCGTGGTAGCACCAGCGTATTGCGGATACAGTGGCAGCACAATAATACGCTCACAGCCTTTGGCTTGCAGGGCTTGCAACGCGCTGGCAATGGATGGATTGCCATAACGCATGCCCAGTTCAAATTCTACCGGGCCTTTAAAGTGAGGGCGTACGCGCTGGGCAATTGCCTCAACTTGGCGCTTGGCAATGTTTAATAATGGCGCACCTTCGCCTTCACTGTCCCATACAGAGGCATAGGCCTCAGCTGATTTAGCGGGGCGGGTGTTTAAAATAATCCCGTTTAAAATTAATTTCCATAACCAGCGTGCTGGCGGCGGCTCAACCACGCGCGTGTCGGATAAAAACTCTTTTAAATAGCGTTTTAACGCCGCTTTGGTGGGGGCGTCTGGCGTGCCTAAGTTGGTGATAAGCACGCCGGTTGCACTGGCCGAACCATGTTGGTAGTTGGTGTAAGATTGATAGAGCAAAACGACTCTCCCGAGTTTGAGTGTTAATGAGGCTTAAAAGGTAAACCGAAGATAAACCGAATATAAACCAAACGTTTGATTGGGTTGTGTGCAAGCCGCACGAAAATTTAAAAATTTATTTTACAGACTCTATCGGTTTAAAACAGAGTTTTTAACTGGGTTTTTGGTTAAAATGACGTCTCTTAAATTTACACTAAAGGAACCACGTCATGGGAAGCTCGTCGCATAAAATTCAAGTTGGCATTGTGGGTGGCACCGGATACACCGGGGTTGAGTTATTGCGTTTATTGGCCAATCATCCTTATGCCGAGGTGATGGCCATTACCTCGCGCAGCGAAGTGGGATTAAAGGTCGCTGATCTGTTTCCTAATTTACGTGGTTTTTACGATTTGGCATTCTCCGAGCCAAGTTTAGCGGTGTTAACCCAATGTGACGTGGTGTTTTTTGCCACACCACACGGAGTGGCCATGAGCATGACGCCCGATTTATTAGCCGCCGGCGTACGCGTAATTGACTTGGCTGCCGACTTTAGAATTGACGATTTAAACGTTTGGGAAACCTGGTACGGCATGGCGCATACCTGCCCCGAAGTGATGAGCGAGGTGGTGTATGGCTTGCCCGAGATAAATCGTGACAAAATCGAAACGGCACGAGTTGTAGCCAACCCGGGTTGTTATCCTACCGCCGTGCAGTTGGGCTTTATGCCATTGTTAAAAGCCGGTTTAATTGACATTGACCATCTGGTGGCCGATGCTAAGTCGGGCATCAGCGGAGCAGGGCGCGGAGCCAAAGTGGACTCGTTAGCGGCCGAAACCAGCGAAGGTTTTAAAGCCTATGGCATTAACGGTCATCGTCATCTGCCCGAAATTAGACAAGGTTTAAACTTAATGGTGGATGCCAATGTTAACATCACTTTTGTGCCGCACTTAATTCCGACCATTCGCGGCATCGAGGCGACTTTGTACGGCAAGTTAACGCGCAATGTTTCACAGCAAGATTTACAAACTTTGTTTGAAGACGCTTACGCGCAAGAGCCGTTTGTGGATGTGATGCCAGCCAATAGTTTTCCCGATACGCGGATGGTAAAAGGCTCTAATATGTGCCGCATGGCGGTGTATCGTCCACAGGGTGGCGATGTGGTGGTGGTAACCTCGGTTATTGATAACCTGGTAAAAGGTGCGTCAGGTCAAGCCATTCAAAACATGAACATTATGTTTGGGTTAGATGAAACCGCTGGGTTGCACGTGGTGGCGTTGTTGCCGTAACGTGCAAAGGTCTCATCATTGCAATAAGGTTTTTTGATATACTACCAGGCCTGGTCAATGTCTATTAGTTGTGTAAGGGGCTATTAAGCCTCTTGCATCAAATGACCAATAACCACCGAGTTTTTCCCCTTAGTTAATACAAAGGATGCAGAAAATGTCAGATATTCCAACGCCGTTAACCTTTACCAATGCCGCGGCCTCTAAGGTCAGTGGGTTAATTGAAGACGAACAAAACCCCAATTTAAAATTGCGTGTGTACATTACCGGTGGCGGTTGCTCGGGCTTTTCATACGGCTTTACGTTTGATGAAACTCAAAACGACGACGATACCATTGTGCAAAAAGAGGGGGTGACGTTATTGGTCGATTCCATGAGTTTTCAATATTTAGTCGGTGCCAAAATTGACTATTTAGAAGATTTGCAAGGGGCTCGTTTTGTGATTGAAAACCCCAACGCCTCCACTACCTGTGGTTGCGGCTCGTCGTTTAGCGTTTAAGTTTAGTGAGTTTGTCTATGCAGTATATTCCAGGGTTAGCCGGCGTTCCGGCCACAGAATCGCAAATTTCGTTTATTGACGGCGAAAAAGGTCTGTTGACCTATCGTGGCTACGATATTCAGGCATTAGCCGAGCATTCGTCGTTTGAAGAAACTACGCTATTATTGCTGTTTGGACACTTGCCCACCGCTGAAGAGTTGGCCAATTTTGATCATAAATTGCGTCAAAATCGTCGGGTAAAATACAATATTCGTGAAATTATGAAAAACCTGCCGCCCACAACGCACCCTATGCACATGCTGCAAGTGGTGGTGGCCAGTTTAGCCAGTTTTTACCCTAGTACCGAATACATGAAAGGCGCGACCGAAAACCAAGATTACATTAACGATGTAACGGTTAAAATCATCGCCCACATGGGTACTTTGGTGGCCATGTGGGAACACATTCGCAACGGTTACGACCCTATTGAACCGCGTAAAGATTTAACCTACGCCGAAAACTTTTTATACATGGTGAACGGTCAAGAACCCGACAAAGATTGGGCTCGGTTGTTAGACGCCATTTTAATTTTGCACGCCGAACACACCATTAACGCCTCAACCTTTACCACGATGGTAACGGGTTCAACATTGGCTAATCCGTGTTCGGTTATTTCGTCGGCAATCGCTTCGTTGTCGGGACCATTGCACGGTGGCGCTAATCAAAAAGTCATTGAAATGCTGGATAAAATAGGCACGCCTGAAAACGTTCGACCTTACATTGAAGAGCGTTTGGCTAAAAAGTTAGTGATTTGGGGTATGGGACATCGCGAATACAAAACCAAAGACCCGCGCGCAACCATTTTGCAAAAGTTGTCTAGCGAGTTGCTCAAAGATCGTTCGGCCAAACTAAGCGTGGCGTTTGAAACAGCGCTCGAAGTAGAGCGTGTTTGTGAAGAGTTATTGGGGCACAAAGGTGTTTATCCCAATGTCGATTTTTATTCGGGTATTTTGTACAAAGAGATGGGGTTTGACCCTGGATTGTTTACGCCTATTTTTGCCGTAGCGCGTTCAGCCGGCTGGATGGCTCACTGGCGCGAGCAGTTGCAAAACAATAAGATTTTTAGACCCACGCAAATTTACACGGGTTGTGAGCAGGCGCAATATGTGCCAGTAGAGCAACGTGGTAGCGACCACGAACGTGAGAAAATGCCACAAGTTTAGAGCTGTTTTTATAATATGAGTTTGCAAAGCCTCGCACCAATCTTTTGATGCGGGGCTTTTTTGTTTTTAAGGTATTTGCTTAGGCCATCCACACTCCGCCCAAAATTACATCGCGTGTGGCTCCGGTTACGGCTGATAACGCCACGGGTTTATGTTCGATTCGTTGTTTGGCTAGCCAAGCGCACATCATAGCTTCGATCGCGTGTGGGTTTATGTGGCAAGTCTGCGAGCTGCTTACGCTAAAAAAGGGCAGATGGTGCTGCAATCGCTGCATTAAATGACCATTAAACGCACCGCCACCGCACACCCAAACCAGGCAAGGGTTTAATTTGGATAAAGTCGCCGCTGGCGCGAGAGTATGCTGCTCATAGGTTTTTAAAATACTTTGGGCGATGCTTTGTGCGGTAAGTTCACACAATGTACATAAAACAGTGTGTGCATTTAGGTCTTCTAAAGCGTGTTGTTTTAGTGTTTGATTTAACCAGGCCTGGTTAAATACGTCTCGTCCTGTGCTTTTGGGGGCGGGTTGGCTAAAGTAAGAATGGTTAAGCAGCGCGCTTAACAGCGTGGCGTTTATCGTGCCTTGTGCGGCCAATTGTCCATTGCTGTCATAGGGTTGGTTAAAATGATGTTGGCATATTTCATCCATTAACGCGTTGCCAGGGCCAGTGTCAAACCCCAGCACTAAGCCGTTAGCCGGTAAAAAACTGATGTTGGCAATGCCGCCAATATTAACCACAAAATAATCGTCTTGGATTGAGCCAGACGCCTCTTTTTGCAGGCCTTTAGCCGCAAACAGCGGTTGGTGAAACGCCGGCGCAAACGGTGCGCCTTGACCCCCTACCGCCATGTCGTCCATTCTAAAATCGGCTACGGTGGTAATGCCTAAGGTTTTGGCAATGAGTGCGGGGTGGCCAATTTGCAAACTCATGGGCATGTCTGGAGCGTGAAAAATGGTTTGCCCATGACTGCCTAAAGCGCAAATTTGCTGAGCTTTAAAGCCGCTGTGAGTTAATAATGCGTGGGCACTGGCAATAAAGGCCTGAGCTACTGCAACCGATAGCTGGCTTAACTGAGCAAGCGCAATGTTGGGATGGTTGTTTAAATCAATTAAAGTTTGCTTAAGGTCACTTGGCAGTGGTTGACTGTGAAAGTCGATGAGTTCAATGGTGTTGCCTTCAAATTTAACCAGTGCTGCGTCAACCGCGTCGGCACTGGTACCCGACATAAGTCCAATGTAGTATTGGGCTTTATGTGCGGTGTTGCATGGGGTTAAAGACGCAGAGTGACGAGGCATTTATTCGAAATTTTGTACAAGATGGGTTTTGGCATCGGTGCGGTCTAATTGCGACAACAAAAACTTTGCTTGCTTGGTAAAGCTGGCGTGATATTTTTTGTCTAAAGGAACGTCACCAGGAAATTTCATGTTAAGTGGGTCAACGTGCACATCGTTAATTCTAAATTCGTAATGCAAATGCGGCCCTGTGGCCAGGCCTGTTTGGCCTAAATATCCCAAAATATCGCCCTGTTTAATGGTGGAGCCTTGTTTAAAATTACCAAATTTAGACAGGTGACCGTACAGGGTTAAATATTTACCCGCGTGCTGAATTTTAACGTGATTGCCATAGCCTTTGCCCCAGCCAGCAAACACCACTTTACCATTGCCGGTGGCGCGAATAGGCGTACCAATGGGGCCGCCGTAATCGACACCGCGATGCGCACGCCACTCTTTAAGCACTGGATGAAAGCGTTTTGGATTAAATTTTGAGGTGATGCGAACGTAGTCAACAGGGCTGCGTAAAAACGCCTTTTTAAGGTTTTTACCCTCTTCATTGTAATAGCCAATCAGTTGGTTTTTGGCGTCACGCTGAATAAAGGCGTTGTGGCGGGTTTGGCGGTTGTTGGTGGTGATTTGTGCCGCCAAAATATCGCCATCGCCAATGTATTGGTTTTTAAGGTAGCGTGTTTCGTAAATGACTTTAAACGTGTCGCCTTCACGCAACTCGCGCGAAAAGTCGATGTCCCAACCAAATAAATCCGACAAGCTCATAATGCTTTTGGCGCTTAAACCGGCGTTTTGCGCGTCTACGTAAAACGAATTATTAATGGTGCCGTAAGCGGTTTGAGTGCGAATTTCAACGTTGGATTTTTTCTCATCAATGCTGTAACCGGTGTCGGTTTTAATTAATTCATAGCTCAGTAGCTGAGTTTTGGGGTAAAGAATTTTTTGTAAGGTGTCGTTTTGATCAACCCACACCACTAGCTCATCCCCTACATTTAAGTTGGTAAGCAGATGACCGTCTTTTAAGGTGCTAATGTTATGAGTGGTGTTGGCCGAAATTTTTAGGCTATTAAGAGCGGTTCCCAAGGATTCATTTTTGCCAATTTTAATGTGATGTTTAACCCAACCTGCTGGTCGGTTGGAGGGCGCTGGTTTGGTTTGCTTCTGGATTGGTGCGTCGTTGTTAACGTTGGGCAAAGGCAACTCTTGACGTTCTGGCAAGTTGGCCACAGAAACAGTGGGCAGGGTTGCGGCAATAAGCAGAGCGCTAACCACCATTGTTAACCCAGCAAATTTTACGAATTTAATCATTTTGGTTGGGGCTATTGAGCTTTTCATAATAAAACCAGGGTTTCTAAATTTGGTGCATTATACAGAAAATACGCGCACTGTTGAGTGACAACGTCCAATTAATGCGCGCCAAAGTCGTTTGGCTTGTTGCGCTAATGCTCTATTTTATAGGGTACTTTAGTGTGTTATTCATAGGTTTGCGCTTAAGCTTCAATAAGTATTCGCACCCCAAAATCGGTCGATTCGGCGCTTACAATTGTTCGTTTGTTTACCCGGCACCAAGCGGTAATGTCGCTAAGTGCGCCTGAGTCAGTGCATTCAATACAAACCACTTCACCAGGCCTGGTTAAACGAATTTGTTGTTGTAGTTTAATGACCGGCATCGGACATTTTAAGCCCCTCGCATTGACTAAATGTTGAAACATCTTTAAGACTCCTAATTAACACACTCACAAAATACGCTATAATTGCTGCCATTTTATTTTAGAGGATAAGCACGTGTCGGCAACAGCAGCAACGGATATTCGCACCTTTCAGGGCATGATTCAATCCCTACAAGCCTTTTGGGCGGCGCAAGGGTGTGTGGTGATGCAACCTTACGACAATGAAATGGGGGCGGGCACGTTTCACCCGTCCACCTTCTTGCGCTCAATTGGCCCTGAGCCATGGCGTGCCGCGTACGTGCAGCCTTGCCGCCGACCCACCGACGGTCGTTACGGCGAAAACCCCAACCGTTTACAGCATTATTATCAATTTCAAGTCATGCTTAAACCGTCGCCCGACAACATTCAAGAACTGTATTTACAGTCGTTAGAAATGTTGGGCATTGACCCACTCGAACACGACATTCGTTTTGTAGAAGACAACTGGGAATCGCCGACGTTGGGCGCGTGGGGCTTGGGTTGGGAGGTCTGGCTTAACGGCATGGAAGTCACCCAATTTACCTATTTTCAGCAGGTGGGCGGCCTAGAATGTCGTCCCATTACGGGCGAGATTACCTACGGTTTAGAGCGCATTGCCATGTATTTGCAAGGGGTCAACAGCGTATACGATTTAACCTGGGTAAACGGGCCAGACGGTAAAGTCACCTACGGCGATGTGTTTCACCAAAACGAAGTGGAGATGTCCACCTACAACTTTGAAAAAGCCGATACCGCCATTTTGTTTAGAACCTTTGATGAATGCGAACAGATTTTTGCCCAGTTGGTTGAAGCCAAATTGCCGTTGCCCGCTTACGAGCAAGTGCTTAAGGCCTCGCACGCTTTTAATATGTTAGACGCACGTCATGCCATCAGTGTGACCGAACGTGCACGCTTTATTGGACGCGTGCGCACCATGGCCAGACAAATTGCTCAATCGTATTATGAAGGCCGCGAAGCCTTAGGCTTTCCGCTGGTAAAAAGCGCACAGGAGGCTCAATAATGACCGCACAAACCGATGTTTTTTTAGTTGAAATTGGTACCGAAGAACTGCCCCCCAAAGCCCTTAAAACCCTGGCGCAAGCCTTTAGTGACGGCATTGTAGCCGGCCTGCGTGATGCGCAACTATCGTTTGGCGCGGTTAAATGGTATGGCGCACCACGTCGTTTGGCGGTGCAAATTGAAGGGTTACAAACTCAGCAAGCCAATACGGTAGTAGAACGTAAAGGCCCGGCCAAAAAAGCGGCATTTGATGCCAGTGGCCAACCCAGCAAAGCGCTGGAAGGTTTTGCGCGTGGCTTGGGTATTGGTGTGAATGAGTTAATTGAAATTGATACCGATAAAGGCATTTGGATGGCCTACAACGTGCAACAAATCGGCCAGTCGGCTGTGGCGTTGTTGCCCGATATTGTTAACCAGTCGTTGGCCAAATTGCCCATTCCAAAGCGCATGCGCTGGGGCAGTTCGGACGTTGAATTTGTGCGTCCAGTGCATTGGGTCTTGATGTTATTGGGCAATCATATTATTCCGGCCACCGTATTGGGCCATGCCGCCAGCAACACCACGCGGGGGCATCGTTTTCATGCGCCCAGCGCGTTGGTAATCGCGCACCCGCACGACTACGCCAGCACCTTGCGTACGCAAGGTTTTGTCGAGGCCGATTTTGAATTACGCGCCGCTAAAATTCGCCAACAAGTTGAGCAAGTCGCCCAGCAAGCTGGTGGTGAAGCGGTGATTGAAGACGCTTTGTTGGACGAAGTTACCGCGTTAAACGAATGGCCAGTGGCGTTGGTGGGCGATTTTGACGAGCAGTTTTTAAGCGTGCCAGCCGAAGCGTTAATCTCGGCGATGGCGGGACATCAAAAATATTTTCACATGCTGGACACAAACGGCAAACTGATGGCCAAGTTTATTACCGTGAGTAATATTCAAAGCACCAACCCGCACGCGGTGCGTTCGGGCAATGAACGGGTGATTCGTCCACGTTTAGCGGATGCTAAATTCTTTTGGGATCAAGATCGTAAACACCCGCTCGACGACTTGTTGCCACGGTTAAAAACCGTGGTGTTTCAGCAAAAGTTGGGTACTTTGTACGACAAAGTAGAGCGTTTGGCCTGCTTAGCGGTCAAAATTGGTCGGCCTTTAGGGGTAGACGCCGCCTTATGTGAACGCGCGGCGCGGTTGTCAAAGTGCGATTTAATGAGTGAAATGGTGGGTGAATTTCCAGAGCTGCAAGGGGTGATGGGACGCTATTACGCCACCGCACAAAACGAACACCCCAGCGTGGCCGAGGCGATTGATGCGCAATATCAACCGCGTTTTGCCGGCGACGCACTGCCGCAATCGGCGGTGGCGCAAGCCTTGGCTATTGCCGATAAAATAGACACCATTACCGGTATTTATGGCGTAGGCCAGTTGCCCACGGGCGACAAAGACCCGTTTGCATTGCGTCGTGCGGCCTTGGGTTGTTTGCGCATTATGATTGAAAACAACCTCGATTTAGATTTACGCCTGTTGATTCAATACGGTCTTGAATCGCACCCTCAGGTTGAAAGCAGCGATATTTTAATTAATGATATTTACGATTTTATGGTGGGGCGTTTACGCGCCTATTACGCCGATCAAGGCATCAGTGCCGAGCAGTTTGAAGCGGTACGCGTGTGTCGACCCGCGCACCCCATTGATTTTGCCAAACGCATTGAGGCCATTAAAGCGTTTAGTCAAATGGACGGCGCGGCCAGTTTAAGTGCGGCCAATAAGCGCATTAGCAATCTGCTTAAAAAGGTCGAAGGCACTGTGCCGCACACCATTGACGAACACTTGTTTAGCGAACCGGCCGAAACCGCACTGTGGCATGCGCTTGACGCGTTGCGCGAAACCGTTAGCAATCAAATTGCTGGACGCGATTATCAAGCGGCGATGGCGTCTTTATCGACGATTCGCGGTGAAGTCGATGCGTTTTTTGACGACGTCATGGTCATGAGCGACGACTTAGCGGTACGCAACAACCGTTTGGCGTTGCTCAATCAAATTTACCAACTGTTTTTACAAGTCGCCGACATCTCTCGCTTGTAATCGGGCGCTTGTAATGGGCGGCCGTTGGGTTGAAGTTGAGTTAAAGTTGGTTAAGTCTGGCTAAAGTTAGTAACACACATTCCCGTTTAGCGGGAATTTGTGTTTTAAAACCATTAAACTTTATTCAATCATGCAAAGCTATCAAGGTGTTCAGCGTGCAAAAAATCATTGTGTTAGACCGCGACGGCGTCATTAACTACGATGCCGACGAGTTTATTAAAAGTGCCGATGAATGGCGGCCTTTGCCCGGCAGTTTAGAGGCAATTGCGCGCTTAAAGTCGCATGGCTGGTGGGTCGCGGTGGCCACCAATCAATCGGGTATAAAGCGTGGCTATTATTCACGTCACACCTTAAGCGCCATGCATCAAAAAATGCAAGCAGGCCTGGTAAGTTTGGGCGTTAAAGGGGGTCAGGGTGTGGATTGGGTGAGTTATTCACCCTATTTAACCCACGACCATTCGCCCTCGCGCAAACCAGGCCTGGGCATGTTGCAGGCCATTGAACAACGTTTTGGTTTGAGTTTGGCGGGTGCGCCCATGGTGGGCGACACTTTGGCCGATGTGCAAGCGGCCTTGGGCAAAGCCATGCAGCCTGTTTTGGTTAAAACCGGCAAAGGTCAGCGCACCTTGCAAACCCAGCACCCACTTTTACAGCAAGTAACGGTGTTTGATGACTTATACACGGCGGTAGAGGATATTTTAAAATGAAAATAATTTGGTTTATGCGTTCGGTGTTATTTGCCTTAGGGCAGGGCGTTAGTTTGGTGTTGTTTTCGGTGTTAGGCCAGCTTACCCGGCCGTTTTCGTTTGCGACGCGGTATCAATTTATGCACTATTGGGCCAAGTTTTGCCTGTTTTGGTTGCGCATAACATGCGGGGTGCGCTACGAGGTGCATGGGGCAGAACACATTCAAACTGAGCAAGCTGGCTTAATCCTTGCTAGACATGAATCGGCTTGGGAAACCTTGGCGTTTCAGGCGATTTTTCCGCGTCACGCTTACGTGCTTAAAAAGAGCTGCTTAAGATTCCTTTTTTTGGCTGGGGTATGGCATTGCTTAATCCCATTGCCATTGACCGTGGAGCGGGTCGTCAAGCGTTAAACCAGCTTATTAATGAAGGCAAACAACGTCTTAATGCAGGCGATTGGGTAGTGGTGTTTCCCGAAGGCACGCGCATGCCGCCAGGTGAGCTGGGTAAGGTGAATATTGGTGGCGCTATGTTGGCCAGCAAAGCCCACGCGCCGGTGTATTTGGTGGCGCACAATGCCGGACGCTTTTGGCCTAAAAATCGGTTTATAAAACGCCCTGGCACCATTACGGTGGTGATCAGTCCGCCGCTGGACGTAAGCACTATGTCGGTTGCAAACATTAATCAACACGTTGAACAGTGGTTAGAAGAACATCTTAACCTGAGTGCAAACCGCACCAAGACAGGAGGTTTTTAACCGGGTTTAACGTATAAACCCAACAAAATAACCCAACAGAAGAGTGCTATGAGCAAACTTGCCACCGTGTTAGGGGTGATGATTGGTCTGATTATTTTAATCTTGAGCATGATTGACTACCAGCAAGGCCAATTTATTTACGCCTTTTTTAACTGGCAAGGCCTGGCTTTGGTGTTGGGCGGTACACTGGCGGCTATTTTTATAAACTACCCCATGCGCCAAGTGGGGTGTGTGTTTAGCGGTTTTATTAAGGTGTTTGCCAGCGAACCGGCACGCAGTGATGACGTCATTGAAGAAATTGTGCACTTAAGCCACATTAGCAAACAAAAAGGCCTGTTGGCCATCGAACATCAAATTGATTCTATCCAAGACCGTTTTTTACGGTTTTCGCTCACCGAAATGCTCATTTACAACGACGCCGAAATGCTCAAGCAGAGTTTAGAAAATCGCCTAATAAACATGCGCTTACGTCATTTGGGTTGCCAAGAAGTGTATGGCAATATGGCCAGTTACGCCCCTGCATTTGGCATGATGGGTACGGTCATGGGGCTTATTATTATGATGACCACGCAGGTGGGTGGCGGTGACGCTTCGCCCTACGGTACGGCGCAAAGTAACGACATGCTGGGCAGTTTATTAAACGGCATGGGGTTAGCGTTGGTGACCACGTTTTATGGCGTGTTGTTTTCAAATCTGGTTTTTTTGCCCATTGCCGGCAAACTCAAAGTGTTGTCTGACGCCGAAGTGTTGCGTAACGAGATTATTATTCACGGGGTGATGGGGCTTAAAAAGACCGAATCACCGTTGCTGATTAAAGAGCAATTATTGGCCTTTGTAAACGAAAAAACCAAGCTCCGATTGGAATCGCTAAGATAGTTAATCTTGGATAGTTTAATTTTGAATAGTTTAAAAGAGGAGTTTGTTATGTCACTGCTCTTACTGGCGCGGCTAACGCAAAAAAAGACCGCGGTAAACTCACCAGGCCTGGTCAATAATCCAACCGACAACGCCGCCGAGCTGCAACGCATTAAACGTGAACGTCTGTGGCTGTTTACCTACATTGCGCTGTTTACCTCGTTGCTGGCGTTTTTTATTTTGATTATTTCCCTGATTGAGCTTGAAGGCTCTACCCCCAAACGCAACTACCAAAAATTGGTCAATATTTTGCATCAAGAATCGCTCCGCTATCAACAACAAGAGGGTCTGGGTTGGTTAAACATCGAAAACACCTTAACCAGCGGAATTCGTTATACCTTGCCCGCCAATCTCATTGTCAATACGCTGTTATTTGACTCGGCCAGCGCCCAAATTAATCCCAGGTATACTCCCTACATTCGCAGTTTAAGCGACTTGTTGAGCGCCATGCAATTAGAGCAGTTTTCAACGCAGCATCAAAAACTCATTAAAGGCATTGAAGCGGCTGGCTACCAATTTAAAATTTTTATTCGCATCGAAGGGCACACCGACTCCAATCCCTTAGCGCCCACGGCACGCTTTAAAATAACGTCGAGCTAAGCACCTTTAGAGCCTACGCCATGATGGATTTACTGGCTACTTACACCGGGTTGCCCAAAACCTACTTTGCCATTGCCGGCTACGGCAGTTTTAGGCCCATTATGGCCGACCCCACCGACGGCTTAAACCGTCGGGTAGAAGTGTATTTATTGCCGCAATTGGTGTTAAAAGACCCCATGCCCGCTCCCGGTCAAGTGTTGCGTGAACCGGACACCGCACAGAGTTTTTTGCCATGAGGGTTGCACGATGAAGGTTTTGCCATGAGTTTAACAATGGAACGCGCAAAATCGTCGTGGTTGCTGTCGTTTGGCGATGTGGTGACCTTGCTGATTACCTTTTTTATTATGATGATTGCGCTTAATAAAGGCGAAATCTCAAAGTTACAGCGCTGGGTAGACGACCAAGTCACCGCATCGTATGAGCACGTGCAAGCCCAAATGGCGCAAACGCCATTGCAAATGGTGCAGGTGTACCGCAATGCGCGGGGGATTGTGCTGGTGATTAATCAGCCCGATGCCTTTATTTCCGGCGGGTTTGAACCATCGGCCGCCCTGCAAAGTGAACTCATGGCACTGGGGCAAGTATTGCCCACCATTCCGCTGTTTGCGCTTAACAGCCAAGCGCAAAGCCGCGAGGTGATTGAGCACGCAAAAAGCGATGGTTTGGTGATGCGTATTGAGGTCAATGTCGAAGGTCACACCGACAACGACGCGATTGATCCACGTTCGAGCCTTAGAAATAACTGGTTTTTAAGCACCCTGCGGGCGCAAAGCGTTATGCAAACGCTGCACAGCGCCAGCGGCTTGCCGTCGCAACTGTTTTCGGTGGCCGGGTATGGCGAACATCAACCCATCGACAGCAATCAAACCGTGCAAGGCAAAGCCAATAATAGACGAGTAGAAGTGTTAATTACCGCCAGTTTTCAAAAACAAGATGCGCCTTAGAGCGTTGCTTGGTGTTTAGGGGGGGCTGTCTAAGGTAAGCGCCAATCAATCGGTGTTTGCCCATGCGCCAGTAAAGCAGCGTTAACAGCCGAAAAAGGTTTGCTCCCAAAAAAACCACGATACGCCGACAGGGGCGAAGGGTGAGGGCTCATAATCATCGTGTGTTTGGCTTCGTCAATTAACGCCGCCTTTTTTTGTGCGTAGGCACCCCACAACACAAACACGCAATGTGGGCTGTGCTGGTTTACCGCGCTCATCACCGCATCGGTAAACGCTTCCCAACCTTGATTTTGATGCGAGTTGGTTCGTCCCGCCTCAACGGTTAAGACGGCATTAATCAATAATACCCCTTGTTGCGCCCAAGGTTGCAAACAGCCGTTATGACGATTATCAACGCCTAAATCACCCAACAATTCTTTATTAATATTAACCAGCGACTTTGGCAAAGGTTTAACCCTTGGCTGTACCGAAAAACACAAACCGTGCGCGTGGCCGGGCGTGGGGTAAGGGTCTTGCCCCAAAATAACCACCTTGACTTGGTTAAGCGGTGTGGTGTTTAGGGCATTAAACCAGTGTTCAGCGGGGGGCAGAATGGTCTTGCCTGATTGCTGTTGAGCGTGTAAAAACGCCACTAATTGTGTCCAATAAGCTTGGTTAAATTCGGCTGACAGTGCGTTTAACCAACTGGCCTCTAACGGCGGTGTTTTACGCCATAACTTAGGTTGCAGAGTTGGCGCTGCTTGTGTTGGCTGGACATTGTTTTCAAACTCTAAAGTTTGTTGTGGGTGTAAGGTCATTTTGGGTAATTCGGTTCTAAAAACATCGTTGGAGTGCACTTTAATGGTTTATGGTGGCTTTTACCAGGCCTGGTCAAGGCGCGCATTCGAGCGTTCAATGTGCTATGATTTTGCGTCATTACAATCGCCACATTTTATCACTAGGAGTCTTCACGGTGAGTGAAAACTACAATGCCCAAGAAATAGAAGTGTTAACGGGATTAGACCCCGTTCGTAAGCGCCCTGGTATGTACACCGACACCACGCGCCCTAATCATTTGGCGCAAGAAGTCATCGACAACAGCGTAGACGAAGCCATAGCCGGTCACGCCAACGAAATTACCGTTACCCATTACGCCGATGGATCGATGAGTGTGCTGGACAATGGCCGCGGTATGCCGGTAGACATTCACCCCGAAGAAGGCGTGTCGGGGGTTGAGGTAATTATGACGCGCCTGCACGCCGGTGGTAAGTTTTCTAATAAAGCCTATCAGTTTTCGGGTGGGCTGCACGGCGTGGGTATTTCGGTGGTTAATGCCCTGTCCAAACGGGTTGAAGTGCAAATTAAACGCCAAGGGCAAGTGCATTGCATCGCGTTTGCAAATGGCGAGGTGGTTGAGCCCTTAACCATAACCGGTAAAGTAGGCAAAAAAAATACCGGCACGTTTGTGCGCTTTTGGCCTGACGCGGCATTTTTTGATACTCCCAAATACGCGCTGGGCAAACTTAAGCATTTATTACGCGCCAAAGCAGTGTTAAGCCCAGGTTTAAGCGTCACGTTTATTGACGAGGTTAGTCAAGAAACCACGCAATGGTTTTACGAAAACGGCTTGCAAGACTATTTAAACGATGCCCTTAACGGGTTAGAACGTGTTCCTGCAGACGGCTTTATGGGTGAAAGTCATGCACCCAATGAAGGCGTGGCCTGGGCGATTACTTGGTTGGTTGAACCCAGTGAAACCTTAATGGAAAGTTACGTTAATTTAATACCTACGCCACAAGGCGGCACGCACGTCAATGGCTTGCGCGCCGGGGCGACCGACGCGATTAGAGAGTTTTGCGAGTTTAGAAATTTGATTCCGCGCGGGGTAAAAATCACCCCCGAAGACGCCTGGCAAAACGTCGCTTTTGTGCTGTCGGCCAAAGTGCGCGAGCCGCAATTTGTGGGGCAAACCAAAGAGCGTTTGTCGTCGCGTGAATGTGTGCCGTTTATTTCGGGCGTGGTTAAAGACGCGCTGAGTTTGTGGTTAAACCAACACACCGACGTGGCCGAAAAAATTGCCGATTTGGTGATTCAAAACGCCACCAATCGTTCGCGTAAATCTAAAAAAGTCACGCGTAAAAAAATCACCTCGGGTCCAGCGTTGCCCGGTAAATTAGCCGACTGCACCGAAAACGATTTAACCCGCACCGAGCTGTTTTTGGTTGAGGGCGATTCGGCGGGTGGGTCGGCCAAACAAGCGCGCGATAAAAATTTTCAGGCCATTATGCCGTTGCGCGGCAAAATTTTAAACACCTGGGAGGTCGAATCCATTGACGTTTTGGCCTCGCAAGAAATTCACGATATTAGCGTGGCGATTGGGGTTGATCCGGGGTCGGACGATTTAAGCGGTTTGCGCTACGGTAAAATTTGTATTTTGGCCGACGCCGATTCGGACGGTTTGCACATTGCCACGTTAATTTGCGCGCTGTTTGTAAAACACTTTTCTAAATTGGTCGAGATGGGGCACATTTGTGTGGCCATGCCGCCGTTGTATCGAATTGACGTGGGCAAACGGGTGTTTTACGCGCTGGACGAAGCTGAACGCCAAGGCATTTTGGACCGCATTATGGCCGAAAAAATGCCCGGTAAAGTTGGGGTAACGCGGTTTAAAGGTTTGGGTGAAATGAATCCAAGTCAACTGCGTGAAACCACCATGTTACCCGAAACCCGCCGTTTGGTGCGCTTGCAACTGGGCTTGCACGAAAATGAAATTATGGACATGCTCTTGGCCAAAAAACGCGCCCCAGACCGAAAAATTTGGCTTGAAGACAAGGGAGATTTAGCCGATGTTTAAGTTTAAAAAAATGGCGAGCGTCTGGGCAGTCACACTCTGTACAACTGCGCCGGCTCTTTGGGCGGCGCAAACCCAAAGTATGCAAGATTACCATTTAAGCGTTTACCACGGGGCGCAAGAACAAGTAAGTGACATAGAGTTGTTTACCAAAATGCCCAATAAAGAGGTGTTTTTTGGCGTGAGCTGCAGCGAAATGTCGCCATTTGTAATGGTGCAAATGGTGTTGCTAAACGATGCGGTGCTGTTAGAGTCGCCACGGCTATTAAGCGTAAGCTATAAAATTGACGGGGTGGTGCAAGCCATTGCCTTGCAAGGCATTGTGACGGTGGTGGATACGGCCGAAGAGTACTCTAACAAAGTGCGTTTTGAGTTAGCAACCGGCAACGCCAAGCTAAAACTGGCCAATTTGCAACAGATGCAAGCGCACTACAACCAATTGCTCGATGCATTGCAGAACGGCCAGCAAATCGATATTCGCCTTGAACATAAATCAATTGGCGTGCGCGATTATGTGTTTTCGTTAAACGGCTTAAAACCACTGTTAGCGCCGTATACAGAGGTGTGTAAGTAAGCGAAATACACCCATTAAGCCAGTCGCCGTGCAAAAAAAAAGCCCTATCACTTGATGGGGCTTTTTTTTGGGTTGACCAGGCCTGGTTACTTTGTTTTATACGACATGCCGTGCCACAATTTCCGTCATGCCGTGCTACGACACGGCATCTGCGCGTATTGTTTGCAGTAAATTTAAACCTACCAGGCCTAATAGGTTTAAAACTGTTTAAAACTGTTTAAAACGCGTTAAAACTCACTCCATTCATTGGCGTTGGCATTATTTTTTACGGATGGTTGTACGCTGATTGCACTCTTTGTTTGAGCACGTGGCATGCTAACCGCTGGCTTTACGCTTACTGGGGGTGTTGCATGTGCGGTTTTGGCTTTGGCAGGCACAGATTTTGCCGGCATTGATTTATGAGCCGATTGTGCCGATGCCGATGCTTTAGACGGTGTTGCCGCACTTTGAGCGTGTGCGCCCAATTTAAAATGCGCTACTAAATTAGATTGCTCTTGGGTTAGCGTGTTCATGTTTGCAGTAGTGGCCGATAATTGTTCAACCAACGCCGCATTTTGCTGTGTCATTTCATCAAGTTGGTTAACCGCAATGTTAATTTGCGAAATACCTTTTGACTGTTCGGTGGTGCTGGTAGACACATCTTCCATTAAGGTTTCTACTTGTTTTATTTTTTCGACCATGCCTTCAAACACCGTATTGGTTTTTTGTACCAAGTCGGTTCCTTGATTGATTTGGTTGGTGGTGGCTGAGATTAAGATTGAAATGTCTTTTGCTGCGTCGGCCGATTTTTGAGCTAAACTGCGAACTTCTGATGCTACGACCGCAAAACCACGGCCATGCTCACCCGCGCGTGCGGCTTCTACCGCGGCGTTAAGCGCCAGTAGGTTGGTTTGAAAGGCGATGCTGTTAATAACGCTGGTGATTTCACCAATTTTTTGACTCGACTGACTAATGTCTGTCATGGCGTTTAAAGTTTGATTCATCACCGCAATACCTTCTTCGGCTTCAACCGCGGCGGTGTGCGCCAAACGGTTGGCTTTGTCGGTGTGCTCGTTTGAGTGTTGTACCGTCGCGGTTATTTCTTCCATGCTGGCGGCGGTTTCTTCTAGTGAAGCCGCTTGTTGTTGAGTACGTTGGGCTAAGTCATCGGTTGCAAAAGCAATTTCGCTCGACATGGTGTTAACTGTTTGTGCGCTGTGTTTAATGTGTCCCAATGTTTCTTCTATGTTGCTCATGGCAGTATTAGCCGACGATTGCATGGCCAGTAATTGGCCTTGGTATTGACCTTCTAGTCGTTGAGTCAAATCACCTTGGCTCATGAGCAACAACATTTGACTGAGTTTATGATTGGTCTGTTCTGTGTTGCTTAACAACTGGTTGATGGAGTTGGATAATGTTTCTTCAAAGCCGTGCAATTGCTCAGTGTTAATGCGCCCAGTCAGCACGCCTAACGAGGCTTGCGCCACAATGTCCTCAATATTGGCTTCAACGGCCAACTGCGCGGTCATGTCTTTCCACTCTATAACCGTACCAATGCGCGTACCGTCGTTGGCCATAATGGGGTCAATAATTAAATCTAAGGTAGCTTGGCCAAATTGCATGCGGGTTTTATGGGTGCTGCTTAAGTTGTCTAAAAATCAAACGCTTGATTAGGCAGGTTAAATAATTCTATGTTTTGGCGTACGATCGACTCGGGATTAAAGCTGGGTACCGCACTTTGTAGCTGGGGAGTTATGCGAGTAAATAAGGTTTGTAATGAGTGGTTAACAAAAATAATACTGCGAAATCGGTCAATCACCATAACGCTCGACGAAGCGGCATCGAGTGCACTTTGGATGCGTTTAGCGTTGTTAAGTGCAGCCGTTACATCGTCTAAGTCGGCGCCTAGTTTAATTTGCATGCATTTTAAACGACCCATAATTTTGGCGGTTAAGGTGTTGCCTACGGCGTTAATATTGTTGTTAAACTTGCCTTCCGAAATGTTGGTTATATGGCTCGACAGCAATGATAAATGTTGGTTATGTTTATAAAGACTTACTAAAATAAGTGTCACCAATCCCACGTCAATGGCGTCTATCACCAAGGAGGGGATTATGTTGAACACGCTGGGAAATAGTGAGGGAAGCACTGCACTGGCCAATATTAATAGGGCGCTGATAGAGATGATTATGTTTAAGTCAACGTTGTTAAAAAGATTGAATCGATTGGTTGCTTGGGCAATTTCACCATTTTTAAGGCTTAATTTGCCTTGGCTAATGGCCACATAGACTTTTTCGGCTTGGGCAATTTGTTGCGCGGTGGCCGCGACGCGAGTCGACATGAAACCAGCCATGGCGCCATTTTCAAAAATGGGTGTGGCGTTGGCGACTACCCAGTAATGGTCACCATTTTTGCGGCGGTTTTTAACCACTTGCGACCACGGTTTGCCGCTTTCTAAGGTTTGCCAAAAATCTTTAAACACCGCTTCGGGTACGTCGGGATGGCGCAAAATATTATGTGGTTGGCCTACCAGTTCGCGCCATTCGTAGCCACTGGCTTCAATAAACGATTCGTTGGCGGCCACAATACTGCCGCGCAAATCGGTGCGCGACACAATGGTCGAACCTGGCGGAATAATATAAGCTTTTTGAGTGACGTGTCCGTTATCGCGCATAGTAAATTCCTTTAATTAAAACTGGGCTTAATCACACGCAAACATGTCTTTAAGAGCTTTTTAGTGTACTTTGAGGGTGTTTGTGAACTTTAAGCTGTATTAATAACCGCATAATTTGTACAGTATTTTTGTATAGTTTTTTATTTTAAATCATCTTAACAGCCAATTTTAATACGTCAAGTTGCCTGGCTTACTTAAATGTAAAAGAGTCTAACAGGTTGAAATTGCATTAATTTTGCACTGTTTTTGTATACGATTTGTATATTTAATGTCTGTTAATGTTTTAAGGTGCGCTAAAAACGCATTTAAAAAATAGCGTGTTTATTGGCCAGCCAACCGTTTTTTTGTGATGTTAAAAAATCGTAAATGCCCCTGCATTAGGCTAAAACATGCTTTAAACAACAGATTGCGTTAAGCAAAGTCAACATTAAGCATGGGCGGTGTTGTGAGCGGAGGCTTGCAAAGATATCCAGTCATTACGTATTGGATATTAGCAGAAGCGGAAATGGTTTTTTCTGACGCTTTCTGACGTTTAAGAAAATTTAATTAAGTGAGACCTCTGCGGGCGTGAATTATTGGCTTTAATCCGACAGGCTATACGGGCCAGCAGAGGCCTCTAAAAAGCGTTGTTTTAGGTAGGCCAAGAAACGGGGATGTTAAGTTTTATTAACGTGCCGTCTTTTTGGGGTTCTATTTTAAGAGAGCCGTCAGCACCGTCAATTAAATCTTTAGCTACCGTTAAGCCCAGACCCAGGCCTTGTAAGTGCATCACATTTTGACCCCGTTCAAAGGGTTTTGGTGACAACAATGCGGGATCAAATCCGATGCCCCAATCACGCACTTCAATGACGGCGGTATTTTGAAAACACTCTAAAGTAATATGGCATTCGCACGCCGAATACTTTAGTGCATTTTGCACAATAAGTTGTACCGCCATAATCAAAGGCTCAATAGGGCCTTTAATCGTGGCGTTGGTGTAATTGGGGTTTGCGAAAGTGGTTGTTTGATGGGTGATGGAACTGGTGCTGGCTATGTCGGTAGTGCGATTGTGCCAATTTACACGCTGTGCATCACCTTGCTCATTAAACTGTGATTGCACCATACGCCAAAAATCAACCACCAAAAACGTGGTTTGATTTTGATGCGTTGCACAGTGTTCTTTAGAAAGACACACGTCCACGATTTGCCGCATGCGTTGGATGGCTTTACTTTGTTTTTGCAGTTGCGATTGCTGCTGGGTATGACTGGCAGGCAAGTCTTCCTGCATGTTGCGTACTGTTACATCCATTATGGCCAGTGGATTCATTAACTCATGCGACAAAAGATTCATGAATGTAGTGCGTTTTTTAACTTCTTCTTGCAACTGTCGTGCCTGAATTTCAAAACACCGACGCAGTTGTTTTTCTTGAAACGTTTGTACCATCAATCCCATCAAAAACAACAGAACGGGTAAAATTAACGCAAAAATTACGCTGTTTTCTGTCCAAAAATTAACCGGAAGTAGGCCGTGTAACATGCTTAACCGTGTCATTAACGCCATTATCGTGAGCACAAAGGCCACGATATACACGTTAGCCATTGGTTCACGTTTTCTTATCCACACAGCGGTTATGACCAAACTTAGCATAATCATTGAACCCAAAAAATGCGAAATGGGTATTGACCAGCGGTATTGCTCTAAAGAAACGGCGATGACCGACCATATTGCGGCCAAAATGGCCAGTGTAATTTGGGTGTAGTACACGTATTTAATATGCTGGCGTATTTTTAATAATGCATTACTGACCAACACAAAAAACACCATTGTCCAGCCTTGTGCTAGGGTTATAAAGGCATCGCTTAAATGCATTGGCCACAACACATTGGACCAGCCATGCACAATGGTCATGACCACCGTGATGGTGGTGGTAAATCCTGCGTAATACAAGAACGACCATTCTTTAAAAATTACAGCATTGATTAACGCCATGCACAAGGCTATAAATATGAGTGCGGCTATTAAAGAAGATGCCAGCAATATGGTGAGCTCATGGCGCTCAAACTCGTCTTTAGCAATTAAATCCATTGAGGCGTTTAAGGTATTTTGTGAGGTTAAACGCACGTAAACGGTGCGAGCTTTTTGAGGGTTAAGTGGGATGGCAATGGTGGGCAAACGTTGACTAACGGATTGAGAGTGATGCGCAGATTGATCGCCACCTTGCCAATGGGTTAGCTGTCCATCATCTTCTTGCCAATACGCATCAATGGTGTCGTGATACGGTGCATTAAAGCGTAATAACCAGGCCTGGTCAGGACTTACACAGGCTTGCGGCGGTTGCAATTGTAGCTTAATCCAAATAGCGGCTTGGCTCATTCCAAACGAAAAATCACCGTTTGCTGGTTTAAAAACCTGCCTGGTTGCCTCACTAAAAGAAGTGTGTTTATTCGCATCAATCCAAACCTCCATATTGTGAGCCAAGTTTATTTTTTGCAGGCAATGGGCTTGACTTGCTAAAGCCGACGGTACTAACATCCATAAAAAATTCCACACTATAAACTGGATGACAACATTTTTGATTTTTAGCATGGGCTAACCTTAAATATGAATATTTTATTTCTTGAAGATGAGCCCGATTTAGCTGAGCAAATTCAGTATTTTCTGCAAAAACGGGGTTATTGCATTACCTGGGTGCAAACCCTTGCACAAACCCACGAATATCTTAAAAACCAGACGTTTGGGGTATTGTTATTAGATCGCCTTGTATCCGATGGCGACAGTGTACAACACCTAAAAGTTTACGTGCTTTACACGCAGGTTCCATTATAGTGCTTAGCGCCTTGGGGCAAACCCCTAACCGAATTGAAGGCTATGAAGCTGGGGTAAATCACTATTTTGCCAAACCCGTAAACTTGGATGAACTGGTGGTGGTTTTAAAAAACCATTTACAACAGCATTTACAACAACAAAATCCTGTCAATATGCCAGTTTATGGCGCTCAATCAGAAGGTTGGCGACTTGATTTTAAACAACTCTATTGCCCAAACCAACGCTCTATTATGCTGTCGAGCCGAGAAAAACGTATTTTAGGCATTTTGATGAGCCAGCCAGGAAAAATCGTCAACAAAAAAGAGTTATTAGAAGCACTAGAAATTGAAGATGACACGTATGACTACCGACGCATGGATTCGATGCTTTATCGCTTACGTAAAAAAGCCGGGCAGGTGTGCCCTGACAAGTTTCCGTTAGAAACGGTGCATTCTCTTGGGTATTCTTGGGTGGATTGAAGCGCTAAAATCCTTGCAACGCAGCGCACCCATTATGCGGGTGTGTTGGCTAAAACCGTTTGCCCATTTCGCTTAAACGCGTTTTGTAGTCTATAAAGTCTTCAATACTTTTTTGCACTTGAACGCTGGGGCTGTCAAACTCAATGGTAAGGTACACGCCTTGTTCGGTATTGTGGCGATGCGTGACCACGCCCAATAAATTGAGCGTAGTAAAGTATTGAAATGCAGGAATTTCAAATTCGAGTTCTAACTCGGTGCCTATTTGCGCACTTCGTGGACTGTTAACCCCTACGGCGTGTTTAGACAAACTAACCAGAGTTGCCATGGCGGTGCCATTTTTACCGATGAGTTTAATTTGGCGCTGAGTTTTAACGTGAGTAATTTTAGCCATATTAAGTCTTTGTGTGAGACCTTTAAAGGTCTCTGTGTACGAGATTAACCATTTTTGGCCTTAGAGCCATTCGTGCAAAGGCGACATTATGCGCCAAGCCGATGGTGATAGCCCATAAAACCCCTAATGATTAGGGCTTGATGCGCGGTCATTTCATTAAACACAATGCCCATTAAATATAGGTTTTGAGTTTTGGTGGTGTGAACCACTTCGCCCTGTAAGCATAATGGGTGTTCTTGTTCGTAGTCGGGCAGCGAAAATGAAACGCTAAGCGATTGACCGGCTGGCAAAGCACTGGGGCACAACACACCCATACCGCAAGACGAAAGATCGAGCATTTTGGCGCTGAGCGGTTGCGCTGCAGCTTGCATTTGCACAGGACGATTGATGGATACGCGGTTTTCGCATCGTTGATTGACTGTCGTATTAAACGTGTTGGTCATGGTGAGCTCATTATGCGACGTTAAATAAAAGGTCTCATACAGACCTCAAAATAAAATAATAAAACAAAAGTTAAAACAAAAATTAAAACAAAAGTTAAAAATGCTACGACGAACAGCTTAATGCCAAACCTTTTTGGCCTTTTTGTGACGGTGGTGCGCTGTAAGCTTTAAGGGCGTCGCACACGCTAAACGGCTCGCGCAGTGCATGCACCCATTGCGTCAGTGGGGCATAATCTTTACGTTGCGCGGCCTCAATGATTTCTTGGGCAATGTAATTGCGTAACACCAGTTGCGGGGTGTTGGTGTTTATAAGCGCCACTCGTTGTGTTTCAAATTGAGTAGGGTTTAGCGCAGTGTGTAACAAATTATTCTGCGCAGCTTCTTGGTTTGCATGCTCTAACGCCAGGCGCGCTTGGTAACGCGTTGCCCATTGTTGCCAGGCCTGGCTGTCGCCGACAAACTCGGTAAATGGGTTTGATTGGCAGTGCCTTTGTTCTACGTTAAAGTACACTAATTTATTAAAAAATACATGAAAATCTAACGACGATTGTTCTAATAAGATTAACGTGTCGGCTACAAAATGTTTGTCTTGGGGCAATGAGTTGGCCAGGCCAAGTTTGGCGCATAGCCCACTTAAATAGGCTTGATTATAAGTGTTAATGTACAGTTCGGCGGCGTGCTGGGCATCGGCTTCGCTAATAACATGCGCAAACGCGCTAATAAGCACTTGGCAGTTCCACAGCCCCATACTGGGTTGCTGGCTGTAAGCGTAGCGTCCTTGGGTATCTGAGTGATTGCACACATAATGCAGTTGGCAGTCGTCTAAAAATGCGTAGGGGCCAAAGTCAAAGGTTTCACCCGCCACAGACATGTTGTCGGTGTTCATAACACCATGGCAAAACCCCACCTTTTGCCATAAGGCAATCATTTGGGCGGTGCGACTAACAATGGTGTTAAGCAACTGCGCATAGCGTTCAGGCTCGGGTAAGGTGGCTAGGTCTGGGTAAACGGTTTGAATGACGTAATTGGCCAACGCTTTAAATGACACTACGTCGTTTTGTTGCGCCAGCCATTCAAAATGCCCAAAACGTATATGGGTTTTTGCCACGCGCAAATACGTGGCGCGCGGCTCTAATCCATCACGGCGCACGTTTTCAAGGCCGTGGCACAGTGCCAAGCAACGCGTGGTAGGCACGCCCAAAGCGTGCAAGGCTTCGCCAATTAAATATTCTCTAACCGCCGAACGTAACACGGCGCGACCGTCACCCTGTCTTGAAAACGGTGTTTGTCCAGAACCTTTTAAATGCACGTCCCAGGCCTGGTCATGTGCATCGTTTACTTGCCCCAACAACACGCCACGCCCGTCACCTAATTGTGGGTTGTAATACCCAAATTGATGGCCGGTGTATTTTTGTGCAATGGGTGTCCAGCCATCAGGAAACGCCACGCCGCAGGTGATGTCAAGCCATTGTTGCGCGCTAAAGTTTAGCCCCAGTTGGTGCGCTAAGGGTTGATTGCAGTGCACTAAATCGGCCTCAAGCATAGGCTGGGGTTTTACCGCGCGGTAAAAGTGATTGGGCAGGTTTAAATAGGCGTTATAAAATTGAGTCATGGGCAGTTTGGGTGGCTTAAGATTCTTAAAAATAGTTCGTCAGTTTACTGCAAAACTCAGTAAAGGGTTAAAAATAACGTCTTCCAATCAACCCATTGATGAGCGCGCTTTGGCTTATAAAGTTACTTAAAAGCAGGGGCGAGTGTGGTAAATTAGTGACCTTATTTTTTACGCTGGTGAACGGCGCAAAGGGCACAAAAATGACAACACAAAACACATTATCAACGCAGGTTTTTACCCATCACAAGGTGGTCGAGGTGTTAGTCGAAAATCTAAAATGCGGCGGTTGTGCCAGTCATATTGTAAAAAAGCTGAGTGCATTGCCCAACGTAAGTGACGTGAGTGTTGAACCCACCGCCCATGCCGTGCAGTTTAGCTTAAGCGGCGATTCGGACGAGGGTATGGCGCTGACATTGCAACACGTGTTGCAACAGTTGACCGCGCTGGGCTATCCCCCCGAAGGCACGTTGGACGGAATGTTGGCGGTGGGGGCTAAAGCCAAATCGTATGTGTCGTGCGCGTTGGGCAAAATAAGTCCGGGTGATAAACCAACGTGATACATCAACGTGATAAAGCAACGCAATAAAGCAACGCAATAAAGCAATCGCGTCCAAAACGCTCAAAAATCGTACATTAAGGAACCCAGCATGAGCCAGCAAACGATTAATTACGAAGGCATCGAACAGCGCAGTGTGGCCGAATTTGCCGAAAAAGCGTATTTAGATTACGCCATGTACGTTATTTTGGATCGCGCCTTGCCGCACATTGGTGACGGTTTAAAACCGGTGCAACGCCGCATTATTTACGCCATGTCCGAGCTGGGGCTTAAATCGACCTCTAAACACAAAAAGTCGGCGCGTACTGTCGGCGATGTGCTGGGTAAATTTCACCCGCACGGTGACAGCGCGTGTTACGAGGCGATGGTGTTGATGGCGCAAGATTTTTCGTTTCGCTATCCGTTGGTGGACGGCCAAGGCAACTGGGGGTCCATGGACGATCCTAAATCGTTTGCGGCGATGCGTTACACCGAAGCACGCTTGTCTAAATTTAGCCAATTATTACTCGAAGAAGCCGACTTGGGCACGGTGGATTGGACGCCCAACTTTGACGGCTCGTTAGACGAGCCTTTGGTGTTGCCCGCACGCGTGCCACACGTATTGCTTAACGGCACGTCGGGGATTGCGGTGGGTATGGCCACCGACATTCCGCCACACAATTTACGCGAAGTGGTTAACGGTTGTGTGGCGCTATTGGACAACCCAAAACTGAGCCTAAGCGAGTTGGTTGAGATTATTCCCGCACCCGATTACCCCAACACCGCGCACATTATTACCCCCAAAGCCGATTTGCTTAAATTGTACGAAACCGGTCACGGCTCGATTCGACAGCGCGCCCATTTTACCGTTGAAGACGGCGTAAACGTGGTGATTAATGCCTTGCCGTATCAGGTGTCTGGGTCTAAATTACTTGAGCAAATTGCCGGCCAAATGCGCGCCAAAAAATTGCCGATGGTGGTCGATTTACGCGATGAATCCGATCACGAAAACGCCGTGCGCTTGGTGATTGAGCTGCGCTCGCGCCGGGTGGACGTTGAAACCGCCATGTTGCATCTGTTTGCCACCACCGATTTAGAAAAAAGCTATCGCGCCAACTTTAACGTCATTGGTTTAAACGGTCGGCCGCAGGTTAAAAATTTGCACACCATGCTAAGCGAATGGTTGGTGTACCGAGTTGAAACCGTGCGCCGTCGCTTGCAATATCGGTTAGACAAAGTGCTGGCGCGGTTGCATATTTTGGACGGGATGTTGATTGCGTTTTTAAACATTGACGAAGTCATTGCCATTATTAGAGAAGAAGACAAACCCAAACCCGCGCTTATGGCGCGTTTTGGGTTAAGCGATATTCAAGCCGAGGCGGTGTTGGAATTAAAGTTGCGCCACCTTGCGCGTTTAGAAGAGATGAAAATTCGCACCGAACAGGCCGAATTAGAAGCCGAGCGTAAACGCTTAGAGCTTACCTTGGGCAGCGAAACCCGTCTAAAAACCTTGGTTAAAAAAGAGCTGCTGCAAGACGCGCAAGACTATGGCGACGAGCGCAAATCGCCGTTAATAGAAGGGCGTGCCGCGCAGGCCATGAGCGAGCAAGATTTATTGCCCTCCGAAGCGGTGACCGTGGTGTTGTCGGCCAATGGCTGGGTGCGCGCGGCTCGTGGGTTAGACATGGACGGCAAAACCATGAGCTACAAAGCCGGCGACGATTTTTGTGCCCAGGCCTGCGGCCAAAGTAGACAGATGACAGTATTTTTAGACTCTACCGGACGCGCGTACGCCTTGCCCGCGCACAGCTTGCCGTCGGCACGCAGTCATGGTGAGCCGCTAACCGGACGTTTAAGCCCGCCGCCGGGCGCACAATTTACCCAGGTATTAATGGGGCAGCCCAGTGATCTTGTGTTAATGGCAAGCAGCGCTGGATATGGTTTTGTGACGCCGTTAGAAAGTTTGTTTTCTAAAAATAAGGCCGGAAAAACAATTTTAAGTTTAACTGACGATGCGACCGTGTTAACGCCTGCCACAGTAAAAGAGGGCGATTGGATTGTGGTGGTCAGTGACGAGCCTAGAATGTTGGTGTTTAACGCAACCGAGTTGCCCATGTTAAGCAAAGGCAAGGGCAATAAACTCATGCTGTTGCCCAAAACAGCCAAATTAAATGCGGTGTTTGCCTTTGCGCCCGGTTCTAAATTGTTGTTGTGTGCCGACGGTTACGAAAAAATATTTAGCACCAGCGCCATTGAAGAAGCCATGGCCAGTCGCGCTAAAAAGGGTGTTGTGTTGCCAAGAACGCTTAAAAATGTCACGCATGTAAAGGTGTTGGACACCCAGCCGCTTAAGGATGTTAAAGAGTTAAAAGAGGACAAAGACAGTTCACCAGGCCTGGTTGATTAATGAATGTTTTGTGCGTTGTGCTAAAAGTGGCTGTTGTAGTTGGTATAACAGTTGCTTAACTACAGCAACAGCAGACCTGGGTGTGTATAAATGCTCATTCATTCCATTATGGGTCAATTTCTTGGCACGGTCTGTAAAACCTATAAACAAAAGTGATGCGCTATGTTTGCAAAACCGTTAGGAATTCTATTAATCACCGTCAGCTTTTTTGGTGGCTTTATGCTCATGGGCGGCAATTTAATGTCGTTATGGCATCCGTCCGAATTGGTGGTGATATTGGGCATTGCGTTAGGAACGTTTTTGGCCTCGACCCCCACCTATGTGTGGATGCGAACCCTTGATTTTTTAGGGCGTTATTTTGCTGGTGAGCGAGTCTCAAAAAAGTTGTATGCCGACACCTTGGGGTTGCTAGAAGAGTTGGCGCGCTTGTCGCGTTCGGCCGGTGTTTTGGCGCTTGAAAAACATTTGGTGAGTCCCGAAAGCAGCCCCATTTTTATGCACTACACTCGGGTGCTTAAACACAAAGATTTAAAAAAGTTTATTGTTGATAACTTCTCGTATTTACTGCTTAACCCGCCGCAAAGTCAAAACTTTGAGCACCATTTAGAAGACCAAATTCACGACATTTACAACTCAATGATGGAAGTGCCCCGCTCGGTGGGCAAGGTGGCGGATTGGTTGCCTGGCTTTGGGATTGTCGCCGCCGTGTTGGGGGTGATATTAACCATGGAGTTATTGGGGGGTGACATGGACGTGGCCAAGATTGGTACGGCCATTGGCGCGGCCCTGGTGGGCACGCTCACCGGTGTGTTTTTTGCCTTTGCGGTGTTAGCGCCTTTTGTGCACGCCATTGAGGTGATGATTCGGCAAGATCGTTCATTGTTTGAAATGTCGGCTGCTTTTATGGCCGCTTACGCCAATGGCGTGTCGCCCAACTTAGCAGTTGAGATTGGTCGTCAGCGTATTCCACCCGAGTTTGAAGTGCCGCGCGAGGAGTCGGTTTAACATGTCACGGCGCGGCGGCGGGCACGACGAAGGCGGTGCGCACGGCGGCTCATGGAAAATTGCGCTGGCCGATTTAATGACCGTCTTGATGGTGTTTTTTTTGGTGATGTGGCTCATGGCGGTGGTTGACCCCAAAGAGCGCGAAGCCTTTGTAAACAGTTTGGCCGGCAAACCGCCCATAGGAGCCGAAATTCAAGACGACAAATTATTGCCACCGCAAACCGAAATTGTTCAGCTTGATTTAAAACCGCCCGCGTCTGCTAAAGAGATTGAAGAGGCGTTTAAAGGCACTAATCCCAAAGACATTGATATTGAAGACGGCGTTGACTTTACCAAGATTACCTTGCGCTCGGACAGCTTTTTTGAAAGTGGCCGTGCCACCATCAGCGATAAAACCCGTGAACAATTAGAGACTTTGGGCGAAACCCTAAGCGGTCGTGGACAGGTCATGATTATTACCGGTTTTACCGACAATTTGCCCATTAGCAACTTTCAGTTTCCATCTAACTGGGAACTTTCGGCCGCGCGTGCGGCTATGGTGGCACGAGTGTTTGTCGATTTGGGAGTGGATAAAAACCTGATTGCCATTCAGGGCAAAGCCGACAACGAAGAGGTCGCACCCAATGAAACCGCCTACGGCCGGTCTTTAAACCGTCGGGTGGTGATTGAAATTGATAAACGCACGCCTTCAGCCAATGCTCAAAAAGCGACAATAAATCTTAACCCTTCTTTGACCAGGCCTGGTCAAACACAATAACTCTAGTTTTTACACACGACCTTTTACACGCTAAACAGCTTAAGAACACACGCCGCATGCGGGGTCGGGTTTTAGGTTTAGGGTGCGAATGTGCAGGGTGTAGGCGTCTATTATCATAAGTTTGCCGTGCAACGTCGGCAAGTTGAGCAGGGCTTTAACCGCTTCGATGGCTTGCATACTGCCCACCATGCCCACAACGGGCGACAATACACCGCTTTGTGAACAGCTCAGTTCGCCATTACTTGCCTCACTGTACAAACACTGGTAGCAAGGGCCGTTTGCTTGTCTAAAATCGTAGGTGCTTAATTGACCTTCCCACCGAATCGCCGCACCCGACACCAAAGGTACTTTGGCGGCAAAGCACGCGCGGTTAAGCGCAAAACGGGCGGCAAAATTGTCGGTGCAATCCAGCACCACATCGGCCTGTTTTACCAAATCGAGCACCTGCGCTTCGGTTAAGGTTTGGGCGACGGTGTCTATGGTGATATGGTGATTAAGTTGAGTTAAATTGGCTTTGGCCGAATCGACTTTGGCCTGACCAATATTGGCTTCACGGTGCACAATTTGGCGTTGTAAATTGGAGTCGTCTACCACGTCAAAATCGACCAGGGTTAAATGACCTACGCCGGCGGCGGCTAAATACAGCGCCACGGGCGAGCCTAAGCCGCCTAAGCCAAAAATGACCGCGTGCGATTGCGCTAGGGTAAGTTGGCCGGCGTAGTCGATTTGGGGCAGTAAAATTTGCCGACTGTAACGCGACAGTTCGGCGTCGTTGAGTTCGGTTTTTGTGTGATCGGTCATGTAAAACACTCCAAATGTAAAGCGGTCTTTGACCAGGCCTGGTCAAAGACCGCAGTGAATTTAACTGGGTTTTAACGCTGCGGTAATGCGCGGTTGTTGACCCAAGTCGTGGTAAAGCGTCACCGCCGCATAACCGCGTGCGTGCAGTAACGCCGCCACCGCATCGGCTTGGTTGTATCCGTGTTCTATTAGCAGATGGCCTTGCGGTTTTAAATGCGACCAGGCCTGGTTAATAATAATTTTAATGTCGTCTAAACCGTCTTGCCCTGCCACCAAGGCTCTTAATGGCTCAAAGCGCACGTCGCCTTGGGTTAAATGCGCATCATCCGCTTCAATGTAAGGCGGGTTAGAAACGATGCAATCAAATTGCCGCAAGGCCAACTCTGGTAACGCAGCGCTACTAAACGCACTCAACCAATTGCTGTGTAAAAATTGTACCGGCAGTTGGTGTGTGGCGGCGTTGTGTTGCGCCACGGCCAGTGCAGCATGACTCATGTCAACCGCAAACACCCGGGCGTTTGGGTAGAGGGTTTGCAATGCCAGCGCCAACGCGCCCGTGCCACAACCTAGGTCTAAAAATGTCAGGTCGGCGGTGTTAATGTGCTTGGGTGGCATACGCTCAAGCACGGCTTCTATTAAGGTTTCGCTGTCGGGACGCGGAATTAACGTGTCGGCGGTGACCTTAAGGGTTAACCCCCAAAATTCGCGCTCACCCGTTAAATGGGCAATGGGGTGACCCAGCACACGTTGCGAGAAGAGTTGGTTAAAATACTCAATTTGTTGTGGCAACAGCGGTTGGTCTGACCAGGTGATTAAGTGGGTGCGCGACACCTGCAAAACGTGTGCCAGCAGCAGGTGCGCGTCGAGTTTAGGTGAGTCGGTTTGGCCGGCCAAAATCAGGGTTGAGCAGGCATGGTCAAGCAGGCTTTGTAGGGTGGTGACCGTGTTTGCAGGGTGTGCGTTCATGCGTTGTTTGACCGTTTTTACTCTGGTTAGTTTTGTTGGCTTGGTTGACTTTATTAGCTTGGTTAGTTTTCGGATTGCGCCAAGGTGGCCAATTGCTCGGCTTGGTACTCTTGGTTGAGCGGGTTAATCACTTGGTCGAGTCCGCCGTTCATAATCTCGTCAATTTTGTACAACGTTAAGTTAATACGGTGGTCGGTAATGCGGCCTTGCGGGTAGTTGTAGGTGCGAATGCGTTCAGAGCGGTCGCCACTGCCCACCAAACTTTTACGCTCTTTGGCGATTTCGTTTTGATGCGCTTGTTGTTTGGCGTCGTTAATGCGCGCGGCCAACAACATCATGGCGCGTGCGCGGTTTTTGTGTTGCGAGCGTTCGTCTTGGCACTCCACCACCGTGCCGGTGGGCAAGTGGGTAATGCGAATGGCCGAATCGGTTTTGTTAACGTGCTGACCACCCGCACCCGAAGCGCGAAAGGTATCGACTTTTAAATCCGCCGGGTTTAGGTCAATTTTTTCAACGTCCGGTGGTTCGGCCATAATCACCACGGTGGCCGCCGAGGTATGAACGCGCCCTTGGGTTTCGGTGGCGGGTACGCGTTGCACGCGGTGTGCACCCGATTCAAACTTTAAGCGCGAATACGCGCCTTCGCCAATAATGCGGGCAATAATTTCTTTGTAGCCACCGTGTTCGCCGTCGCTGGTGTTGATGACCTCAACCTGCCAGCGCATTTTTTCGGCAAAGCGGCTGTACATTTTAAACAGGTCGCCTGCAAAAATCGCCGCTTCGTCGCCACCGGTGCCGGCGCGCACTTCTAAAAAGATGTTGGCTTGGTCGTTGGGGTCGGTGGGCAGCAGCATGGTTTGCAACTCGGTTTCGAGTTTGGTTAACTGTTTTTCAATGCTGGGGAGTTCTTCTTGCGCCATCTCTTTTAAATCGCGGTCGCCCGAGGCAATCATCTCTTTGGCTTCGGTTAAATCGGCTTCGGCCGCCACAAAGGCGTTAAAGCTGGCGACCACCGGCGACAATTGCGCGTGTTCTTTTGACAGTGCGGTAAACTTTTTTTGGTCGTGCGTGGCGTCGGGTTGCGAAATTAACGCGCCCACTTCGTCAAGGCGTTCGACCAGATGTTCTAGTTTGGAGCGAATGGAGTTTTTCACTGGGTTCTCAATTTAATAAAATTTTTTATGAACAATTTGCGGTGTTTAAGTGGGGATAAAAACATTGACCAGGCCTGGTCAAGTTGTTTTAGCGTTTGTTTTTGAGTTTTGTTCGCTAATGCGTTGGGTATATTAAAAGTTTTTGAGCCGATTCGATGAGCGGCGTGTTGCCTTCTAGCCCGGCTTTGTGCAGGGTGGCGGTGGGTGTGTGAATCAGCTTATTGGTAAGCTGGTTGGCCAGGCGTTTAATAATGTCTTCGGGGTTGCCACCTAGCTCTAAGTGATGCAATGCTTGTTTAAGCAAGTCGTCTTTGATGTCACACGATTGTTGTCTAAAGTGCTGAATAAGAGGGTTAACGTGTGAGATGGCGTGCAATTGCCCCATGAAATTAGCCGCTTGCACTTCAATGATTTCTTCGGCGGCCAAGGCGGCGGTTTGGCGTGATTGTTTGTTGGTCTGAATAATCGCTTGCAAATCGTCCACGGTGTATAAATAGACGTTTTCAAGCTCGCCCACACTCGCTTCGATGTCGCGTGGCACAGCAATATCAACCATAAAAATAGGGCGGTTTTTGCGTTTTTTTAACGCAGGCACAACGTGCGATTTTTTTAAAATGGCTTGTGGGCTGCCCGTTGAGCCAATCACAATGTCGGCTTCGTGGAGGTGGTGCTCAATTTCGTGCAGTTCGATGGCATAGCCGCCAACGGTTTCGGCCAGTTTGTGAGCGCGCTCTAAGGTGCGGTTGGCAATAATAATTTTGCCAATGTGACTCTCTTTTAAATGACGTGCCACCAGCTCAATGGTTTCGCCGGCGCCCAGTAACAGCGCCGTTTGTTGCGATAAATCGCCAAAAAATTGCTTAGACAGCGTAACCGCCGAAAACGCCACCGACACCGGGCTTGAGCCAATGGCGGTATCGGTTCGTACTTGCTTTACCGTTTTAAAAATGTGTTGAAATAGATTTTCGAGCGTTTGATGAATGCTGTCGGCTTTGTGCGCGGCGTTGTAGGCTTCTTTTATTTGACCAAATATTTGCGGTTCACCCAACACCAGCGAATTAAGCCCGCTGGCAACGCGCATAATGTGTTTTACCGCCGCTAAATCTTGATGAATATACAAGTAGGGGGTGACACTGTTGGGGCTTAGGTAAAAAATTGATGCAGCCAGGCCACCATGTCGTCGGGTTGGTGGTCGTTTTTTAATCGGCAGTAAATTTCTGTTCGGTTGCAAGTGGATAAAATGATACACTCTGAAATCAAAGACTTTTCTTTAAGCTCAAGCGCCGCACGCAGCGCGGTTTCGGGCGAAAACGAGATGGTTTCGCGGACGTCAATCGGCGCTGTTTCATGGTTAACCCCTAGGGTATATAGTTTCATAGTGCGATAACAGCAACCTAATGTTAACAAACTGTGTGTAATAACAGCGTTAAAAACCAACGTAAACAGAGTGTAATCTGCAGCCAAAGAGGCATAATTCTGCTAAATTATCACACTAATTGCAAGTTTTATCCCAATACGCCTCTTGAGGTAGTAAGGTTAAGGGGTTGGCTAGGGGTGTTGGCGAGAAAAAATATCACACAATTCGCCTATAATCTCTCGGTACAGTTAGGCAAACGCAAGGGTTAATACAAAAGAGGCATTGTTGAGACCTTTGCACGAGTCAAGGTACGGTAAAAAATATCTCGTTTTTTCATCGCACCTCACACTCCACTCGCAAAGGTTTTAATTGTTTATGAGTAATTGTTTATGAGTAATTGTTTATGAGTAATTGTTTATGAGTGATTGTTTATGAGTTTTACCAGGCCTGGTCAAAGGGTTTTAATATCTTCCATCGCACTACACGTTTAAAGGATAAGCTGTGTTGTTATTAGGGTACAAACAAGGCTACACACCGAAGTATACAAAAAGTCTTAAGTCGGTCAGTATTCCGCGCAAAATTTCGGTTAAGCCGCTCGCACGATTTAAAGGCGTTGGTGCTTTAGCGTTGACGTTTACATTGGCCACATCGCTTACCGCAATTACCAGCCTTACAGGGTGCTCTAACCTTGCATCGCAAGAAAAATCGGCCATAGAGGTGACTCCGGCGAAGATGCCTGAGCCGGTTTTTTCTAAACCCTTACAACCCACAGCGCCTGCGGCTCAAATGAGCGCGCAAACCATGTTTAAGGTGATGGCAGCCGAGATGTTAGTGCAAAAAGGTGCGCTGAGTCAGGCGTACCAAATTATGTTTGAGCTGGCTCAAGAAAATCAAGACGCTCAACTAGCGCAGCGGGCTTTTCAGTTGTCGCTGCAAACTTTTAACGCTCAAAGTATCGAACAATCTACCCAGCTTTGGCGTGAGTTAGCACCGCAAGAAGCACTGGTGTGGCGGGCGTCTTTTTTAATTGCCTTGCGGTATGAAAACCTGCCGTTGGCCATTGAACAATGGCAACGTTACCATTCGTTGTCGACAGATGGGTTAGCGCAAGATTTAATTGGTTCGGCCCAACGAGTCGCCGCATCGACACCCGCCAAAACCGGGTTAGCATTTTTTGCGAACTTGGCGACTGAATACCCGAGTGAGTGGTCGGCCTATTACGCATTGGGAACAGTAGCAAGTGCTTACAACGAGGTGGCTCACGCCATTGGATCGTTAGAAAAAGCACGTGAATTAATATCTTTATCGTTGGCTCAGCAACCCAAAGAATTTACGGTGGTTGATGACAAAGAGGCTAACGATAAAACAGCCGAGGCCAATGACGTTGAGCCAAAAGAACTAACGGGCGCTGAAGCAACCGAGTTTAATCAAAGTAGCCAAGTTAAAGAGCTTAAAGAAGCCAATGATTCGGTAAATCAATTGCTTGCCAAACTGTATTTGCAACTGCCTTCTGCACAAACCGGTTTAGATGCGTTAGCCACCGCGGTTCACGACAATCCACACGATTGGTTATTGCAAGAACGCTATGCACGGTTAGAAGTTAAGGCAGAGCGCTTTGAATCGGCCGAGAAGCGTTATCAAAGCATATTAGAAACCAATCCCGATGCGGTCACTTCACGCTTATCTTTGGCACTGCTTTACATGGAACGTAAAGCGTATAAAGAAGCCGAGCTGCATTTACAAATAGTGTCACAAACCGACAGTTATCAAATGGTTGGTGCTTATTATTTGGGGGTGTTGTACCAAGCGCAAAAACAGTTTGATGCCGCGTTAGCTGCATTTAAACAAGTAGATACCTCAAATTATTACGTGGACGCGCAGTTGCACATTGCTGAGATTTATTTTGCACAGCAAGGCGTTGAAAAAGCCTTAACCGTTCTTGAGCAAATTGTTGCAGATGCGCCGCAGGATCAAATAAAAGTGTTGCGTGCAAAAGCAATTTTTCATACTTATGTAAAAAAATATCGCGAGGCCATCGATTTTTACCAAGCGGTGTTAGCAATAGAACCCAATCATGTCGACGTATTGTTGGCGCAAGCTGTGTTGTTTTATAACGATAAAAAGTTTAATGAGTACGAGGCTAATTTATCTCAAGTCATTGCACTGCGCCCTAATAATGTCGAGGCCTTAAACGCTTTAGGATACTTTTACGCCGAACAAAACATCAAACTTGATGAGGCTGAAGGCTTGTTAAGTCAGGCGCTAAAGTTAGCCCCTGACAATTATTACGTGCTAGACAGCATGGGTTGGTTGTACTACCAGCAAAAAATTACACCCATGCGGTTTTGTTTTTACAAAAAGCCCTAGAAGTGCAAGTGGATGAGGAAGTCTTGATGCATTTGATTAAGGCTCTGTGGCGTGATAATCAGCCCGCTAACGCCAAAGCAGTATGGGAAAAACATCATAAACAGTTTTTAAATAATCTTCAGCTTCAAGGTCTTATAGAGCAATTACAGCGTGCGCCTTAGCGCGTTTCATTTTGTTGAAGGGCGTAAAATTCAAATAATTTAAATAAAGTGCCAATTTTTACTTGAACTTAAAATAAATAAATGGATAATACGCTCCTGTCTTCAACGACACAGATATTATATTGGGCTGTAGCCAAGCGGTAAGGCATCTGGTTTTGATCCAGTGTACCGAAGGTTCGAATCCTTCCAGCCCAGCCAATATCCTTCCGAATTCCCCACATCATTTTTATCCTCGAACAGGAGCGCCTTAAATGGCTAGCAAAATGTCATGATATTTGCGGGAAACGCAAACGTCAGTCTTGCAGAAAAGATATCCCAGTATTTAGATATACCACTTGGAAAAGCCGACGTTGGTCGTTTTAGTGATGGCGAAATCATGGTAGAGATTAAAGAATCTGTTCGTGGTCAAGATGTCTATGTTTTACAACCTACCTGTACACCAGAACCCGCGGTTAATTTAATGGAAATGCTGGTGATGATTGATGCACTTAAACGTGCCTCGGCCGCCCGAATTACTGCAGTAGTGCCATATTATGGTTTTGCTCGTCAAGACAGACGCCCGCACTCTGCGCGCGTGCCTATTACCGCACGCTTAACCGCCGACATGATTACTGTGGCCGGTGCGCATCGTGTGATTACGGTAGATTTGCACTCTGATCAAATTCAAGGCTTTTTTGACATTCCTGTTGACAATATTTACGGTTCGCCTTTATTGGTCGAAGACATGCAGCGTAATTGTGATTTAGCCAATGTAACGATTGTTTCTCCCGACATGGGTGGCGTGGTACGAGCGCGTGCGGTGGCTAAGGCCGTCGATGCCGATATGGCTATTATTGACAAACGTCGTCCTAAAGCCAACGTGGCGCAAGTCATGAACATCATTGGCGATATAGAAGGGCGCGATTGCATCATCATCGACGACATGGTTGATACTGCGGGTACGTTATGCAAAGCCGCTTCGGCGTTGATGGAGCGTGGTGCAAAAAGCGTTTCGGCCTATGTTGTACACGCGGTATTATCAGGCCCAGCGGTTGAAAACATTAGAAACTCGGTATTAAAAGAGTTGGTGGTGACAGACAGTATTCCGGCTACGGTAGAGTCGATTGCATGTGAGAAAATTCGTCGAGTTTCCATTGCCAATATTTTAGGTGAAACTATTCGCCGAGTGCATCAAGAAGAGTCGGTAACTGCGTTAATGCAACATTAATAACAAGCTGTTAACGCAATACTAACGCCCCTTGTGGGCGTTTTTTGTTTTTACGCCATGATAAAGAGTTACATAAGCAAATTTAAGTTAATCACGAAGTGCTTGATTGCTTTATGAAAAGCACCAAAAAAGCTGGTAAAGCACTTTGTTTTGAGTATAATCCCCGCTTTACTCGTGTTTGGTCGCAAAACATGAGATTTATTGATTGATAATTTTATAAAGCCCTTCATATTGAGAGGCACAGCGTGCTAAGAATACGTCTAAAATTATCCTTATTTGGAGAAATAAAATGAGCCAAGCTTGGACAGCTGAAATCCGTACAGCAGCAGAAGAAGGGAAAGGTGCGAGCCGCCGCCTTCGTAATACAGGTAAAGTACCTGCCATTATTTACGGTGCAAACAAAGACGCGGTATCGGTTACTTTAGACGGTAACTTTATTAAACACGCGCTAGAAAAAGCCGAAGTTTTTAACACTGTGTTAACTGTAAGCGTTACCGGTGGTGCAGAAGAAATGTGCGTTGTTAAAGACATTCAACGTCATCCAGCAACTGGAATGGTTGCACACATTGACTTACAGCGCGCTGGTGCAGACAACAAATTAGTGAAGAAAGTTCCACTTAAATTTGTTGGTAAAGCAGTTGCTCCTGGGGTTAAAAAAGGTGGCTTGATGTCATTCCTTCAATCTACTGTTGAAGTAACGTGTTTGGCTAAAAACCTACCGTCAGCCATTGAAATTGACGTTTCAAGCCTAGAAGAAGGCGCAAGCATGCGTTTGTCTGACTTGGTTCTGCCTGAAGGCGTAAGCATTACAGCCCTTTCGCATGGCAATGCAGACTACGACCAATCGGTTGTTAGTGTTAGCAAGCCAAAACGTAAGTAAGATGAATGTACTATTGACCAGGCCTGGTCAATAGTCATTTATATTAAGAGCCGGCGTATGTCATCTGTTCAAATCATTGTTGGTCTGGGAAACCCAGGCGAAAAATATGAACAGACTCGACATAACGCCGGTTTTTGGTTTGTGGACGAAGTAGCGCGCCAATACGGTGTTGTATTTCGTCCAGAACCCAAATTTTCAGGTTTGGCTGCGCGTGTTCAATCTAATGGATTAGACGTGTGGCTGCTAAAACCCGCCACTTTTATGAATCGCAGCGGCCAAGCTATTAATGCTCTCGCACACTTTTACAAAGTACCGGTACAAGATATTTTAGTCGTACACGATGAATTGGATTTAGCCCCGGGCGTAGCCAAACTTAAAGTGGGCGGTGGGCACGGTGGACACAATGGTTTACGCGATACTATCGCCACTATGGGTGGAGATTTTTTGCGTTTGCGCTTAGGCATCGGACATCCCGGACATCGTGATCAAGTGGTGGACTATGTGCTAAAAGCGCCGGCTAAATCCGAGCGCGAACTTATTGACGAAGCCATTTATCGCGCCACCAAAATAGTGCCCGAACTGCTGCGCGGCGAACTGCCTAAGGCAATGAATCAATTACACACGGCCGTTTAAATAAAATTTTATAACGGTTTACAGCGGTTACACAAGTAACCGCATTGCTTAGCTTTGTTGCTTGAGCCCATATTAGTAAACTTTTTACGACGTTCTTAAGGAGAAATTCAATGGCCATTAAATGCGGTATTGTAGGCTTACCCAACGTTGGCAAGTCCACTTTATTTAATGCATTAACCAATGCAGGAATTGAATCGGCCAACTATCCGTTTTGCACCATAGAACCCAACGTGGGCGTGGTGGCCGTGCCCGATCCTCGTGAAACGGCATTGGCTGAGATTGTTAAGCCCGAGCGCATTTTATCGGCTACTGTCGATTTTATGGACATAGCAGGCCTAGTAGAAGGCGCGTCAAAAGGCGAAGGGTTAGGCAATAAATTTTTAGCCAATATTCGTGAAACCGACGCCATTGTCCAAGTTGTACGCTGTTTTGAAAACGACGACATTGTGCACGTGGCCGGCAAAGTGGATCCACTTTCAGACATCGAAATCATCAACATGGAACTCTCGTTGGCCGACATGGAATCGCTTGAAAAAGCCATTCAGAAAGTTCAGCGTATTGCCAAAAGCGGTGATAAAGAAGCCTCCGCACGTTTAGCCGTACTTGAAAAGACCCTTGCGGCCGTTGAGAAAGGTATTTTAGTGCGCTTGGTCGATTTAACCGATGACGAACGTAAAGAATTAAGCGATTTACATTTGTTGACTATCAAGCCCATGATGTACATTGCCAATGTCAATGAAGATGGTTTTAAAAACAATCCCATGCTTGATGCCGTTACGCAATTGGCCGAAGAGCAGGGCGCTGTTGTAGTCGCCATTTGTGCGGCCATTGAAGCCGAAATTGCTGAACTTGAGCCAGAAGATAAAGCCGAATTTTTGCAAGAAATGGGACAAGAAGAGCCTGGTTTAAACCGTGTTATTCGTGCGGCATACGATTTATTAGGACTGCAAACCTATTTTACTGCTGGCGTAAAAGAAGTGCGCGCCTGGACGGTTAAAAAAGGCGCAACGGCACCGCAAGCCGCCGGTGTTATTCACACCGATTTTGAACGTGGTTTTATTCGAGCCGAAGTAACGGCTTACCCAGACTATATTCAATTTAAAGGCGATACCGGTGCCAAGGCCGCCGGTAAACAACGTCTAGAAGGCAAAGAGTACATTGTGCAAGATGGCGATGTGATGCACTTTAGATTTAACGTTTAACCGTTAACGCTAAAACGTTCAATAAAAGATATTAACCAGGCCTGGTTAAATAAATAAGCTTATTGGCCTTGACATAAAATATAAAATATTTATAATACGCGCACAAATAAGGCTACATAGCTCAGCTGGTTAGAGCACATCACTCATAATGATGGGGTCCCAAGTTCGAATCTCGGTGTAGCCACCATATTCATAAATTAAGCGTCCAATGGGCGCTTTTTTTATGCCTGTCACAACGTAAAATCAACAACTTAGAGATATTGTCGTCTTTTGTTGTCTTATCCGTCTTTTGCTAGCTATGATTTTGAATAACAAAATCAATAACAAAATGTCAGATTGTCTTGTTTGTTATATTATTTTGTAGAGCTGAAATGTTTTATTCAAAGGAAATGCAGATATGGCTGGGTCGATCGGAGATATTACAAGAAGAACACCGCAGATATCCACAGATAAATTTCTTAAGAGTTTAAAGTCCGCGGATAAGAGTTACAGGATTACCGACGCCGGCTGTAAAGGATTAATGATTGGCGTGACGGCCGCGGGTGGACGGAATTGGATTTATCGTTACACTTTTAATAATAAACCCATCAATATGGCGTTAAAGGCAAGTTATCCAGCACTTTCATTGGCTGATGCCTGAGATCGCAGCAGATTGTTGCAAGGATTAAAAGCACGTGGCATCAATCCTATTGAGCAACGTCGTAAAACTGAGCAACAGGCAAAGGATAAAACCGTAAAACCCGAGGTGGTGACCCTTGAGCAGGCCAGCTCAGTTTGAAAAAATTTAGAAATACCAGATTTTTTAACCCAAATCCCCATCTATTCTGATTAGCATTTTGTGTGTTTTTAGAGGCTATTCAACACCTCTTTTTTTATGTTTTCACGGTTTGTCATAATTAACCTACCGTTTTTAGTTGGTTTTTTGGTAGTCTTGCAAACTTAATGGGCTGTTATTGTTTGAAATTCAGCAGGCCTGTTGAGTTGTAATTAGCTTAATCATTTAAATTCAGGAAAGCCTATGCCAAAGAATTTTATTTTAGCGCGCAATGCTACGTTACGTCAGCTGCAAGTGTTTGAGTGCATTGGTCGTAAACAGAGTTTTACTAAAGCCGCTGAGGAGTTGCATCTGACGCAACCGACTGTTTCCATGCAGGTGAAAAAGTTGTCTGAAGTGCTGGATGTAAAGCTGTTTGAGCAAGTGGGAAGGCAAGTTTACCTGACCGAGTCGGGCAGTTATTTGTATGAATCCGCGAAAAAAATACTCGCTGAACTCAGTAATACCGAAGAGCAAATTAACCGTGTAAAGGGCTTGGCGGGCGGGAGCGTCAAGTTCTCCGTCATTTCTACTTCGCAGTATTTTGTGCCTAGAATTATCCAAGGGTTTATGGCGAGTTACCCGAATGTGTCGGTGTATATGCAGGTGGGGAACCGTGAAAACTTGGTGCAGCGAATTATTGAGAACAAAGATGACTTTTACATTTTAGGTCAGCCACCTGAAGGGTTGAATGTGGAGAGTTTTCAATTGGCTGAGAACCCATTGGCCTTTGTGGTTAATTCTAAACACCCTCTAGCTAAAAAGAAGAAATTGACGCTAGAAGATGTCAAATACGAACCGTTTTTAATGCGCGAAAAAGGCTCGGGTATTCGCACGCATATTGAGAATGTGTTTGCTGAAGAGGACTTTGTCCCCAATGTCAAAATGGTGATGGGGGGCAATGAATCGATACGGTTAGGCCTTTTACAAAATTTGGGTATCTCTGTGGCGTCCTTGCCAACCCTAGTTGAAGACATCGAAAACGGAAATTTATCGATTTTGGACGTAAAAGGTTTTCCAATTATGCGACATTGGTACTTAGTTTACCCAAAAGGCAAAACCTTTTCGATTGCCACAGAGAAGCTTGTAGAGCTATTAAAAACCGAAGTTAAAGAGCTTTATAAATGGGTTTAATCACTTTACATAGATGATTTACTATGCGAAACATCATTTTTCTTGATTTGTTTAATTTTCTAACTCCCCATAAGATGGCCTCACGAAATTTGGAGTGAGTCAAAAACACGTTTTTTGGCTCATTGAAAAAAACAGGGAATCTTAGACATCTTGTTTAACCCTTCCTAACTTGAGGTATAGAAAATGGATCAATCGAATCGTTATGCTGACTTAATGCTAAAAGAAGAAAACCTAATTGCTGATGATAACCACCTTTTAGTGGCATATCGTCTAAAACCAGCTCCTGGTTATGGTTTTCTAGAAGTAGCGGCTCACATTGCAGCAGAATCTTCTACGGGTACTAACGTAGAGGTGTCTACTACCGATGACTTTACTCGCGGTGTTGATGCGCTTGTTTATGAAATCGATGAAGTGGCTTTTGGTGAAAAAGGTGGTCTGATGAAGGTCGCTTATCCGGTCGCTTTATTTGATCCTAACCTAACGGACGGCATTTATAACATTTCTCACATGTGGTCTCTAATCCTAGGTAACAACCAAGGTATGGGTGATCATGAAGGTTTGCGTATGTTGGATTTTTACGTTCCTGAGAAAATGGTTAAGCGTTTTGACGGTCCAGCGACAGATATTTCTGATCTTTGGAAAGTATTGGGTCGTCCAGAAGTTGACGGTGGTTACATTGCGGGTACGATTATTAAGCCTAAGTTAGGTCTTCGTCCTGAGCCATTTGCTAAAGCTTGTTATGATTTTTGGCTTGGTGGTGACTTCATCAAAAACGATGAACCACAAGCTAACCAAGACTTCTGCCCAATGAAAACCGTTATTCCTTTAGTTGCTGAAACGATGGAACGTGCACAACAAGCAACAGGTCAAGCTAAATTATTCTCTGCTAACATAACCGCTGACTTCCACGGCGAAATGATTCACCGAGGTGAGTTCATCCTGAATGAGTTTGCTAAATACGGTAACGAAAAACACGTTGCGTTCTTAGTTGACGGTTTTGTAACCGGTCCAGCAGGTGTTACTACAGCACGTCGTGCTTTCCCTGATACTTACCTTCACTTTCACCGTGCAGGTCATGGTGCTTTAACGTCTTATAAGTCACCAATGGGTATGGATCCATTATGCTACATGAAGTTAGCTCGTTTGATGGGTGCTTCAGGTATCCATACTGGTACGATGGGTTACGGAAAAATGGAAGGTCACTCTGGTGAGACTGTTCTTGCTTACATGCTTGAGCGTGATGAGTGTCAAGGGACATACTTCTATCAGAAATGGTACGGTATGAAGCCTACTACGCCAATTATTTCTGGTGGTATGAACGCGCTACGTTTACCTGGTTTCTTTGAGAACTTAGGTCACGGTAACGTTATCAACACTTGTGGTGGTGGTTCATTTGGTCACATCGACAGCCCAGCGGCTGGTGGTATTTCTCTAGGTCAAGCCTATGACTGTTGGAAAACAGGTGCAGATCCTATTGAATACGCTAAAGAGCACCCAGAATTTGCTCGCGCATTTGAATCTTTCCCTAGTGATGCAGATAAATACTACCCAGGTTGGAGAGAGAAACTAGGCGCTCATAAGTAATCGAGTTTTGATTATTCTATGAACGATTAGTAAAAGAACCTCTACCTATGACTTATGGGTAGGGGTTTTTTTATAACAAAATAATACCATTTAAATACTAGGTTATTTATGACTTTGTTTTATGCCTAAAATGCAGTCATAAATCACTTTTCAGATCATTTTTCAAATCATTTTTCAAAAATAGAATTTTTAATCATTAATGTCACGGGGAACACAGGCATGGATATTTCACAATACAAAATTGAAAACGAACCATTTTACGATGCACAATCAAATGAAGTTGAGCTATACAAAGCCGCCTATGGTGGACGTCTACCCGTGATGGTCAAAGGACCAACTGGGTGCGGTAAATCTCGTTTTGTTGAGCATATGGCTTGGAAATTGAATAAACCGATCATCACTGTTTCTTGTAACGAGGACATTACAGCCGCCGATTTGGTTGGACGTTATTTGTTAGATGCCAACGGTACACGTTGGGTAGATGGCCCTTTAACTATGGCCGCTCGCTATGGTGCAATTTGCTACCTGGATGAAATTGTTGAAGCACGTCAAGACACCATGGTGGTGATCCATGCGTTAACCGACCATCGTCGTGAATTATCATTAGATAAAAAGGGTGAGTTAATCAAAGCGCATCCCGATTTCCAACTAGTGATTTCTTATAACCCAGGTTATCAGTCTCTAATGAAAGACTTAAAACAGTCTACTAAGCAGCGTTTTTGTGCATTAAATTTTAATTATGCGGATGCCGAAACCGAAGCACACATTCTTCAAAAAGAGGGAAGTATTGATGCCGAAACCGCCAAGAAATTAGTTCAAATTGGTGAATCGGCACGTAAATTAAAAGGGCACGGCTTAGATGAAGGTATCTCAACTCGTCTAATGGTGTACGCGGCAATTTTAATCAATAATGGTATTTCACCGATAGAAGCTTGCAAAATGGCAATGGTTTGTCCCATTACCGATGATGCCGACATTCGCGAAACGTTGGATAACGCAATCGAAATGATCTTTGGTTAATTAATCGTTTATTCATATTAACCACGAAGGCACGAAGGCACGAAGATAATCGAGTTTATTGATGTTAGATCCAAAAATATAAACTCGCTATTTTAGCCTTCTCTTTCGTTATTCTAAATAAACACTTCGTGTCTTCGTGTCTTCGTGGTTTACCCATAAGGCACTTCATGACAGAGAGAAATGAATGATGAATGAAGAATTGTTAGCCGAATACCAACATAAATTTAAGTGTAAATTTCCAAAAGCGTTAGAACTGTTTCCAAAGCTTCTTGAGCATGCTGTAAATTCCTTGCCACCGCACAAGGTTGAGGCGTATTTAGAGGGTGCTAACTTTTTGTGCATGATTGGACAAGGCGTTGAACCGGTATTGGTTTACATGGAAGTGATGCCAGAAATCACCGCACACTTTGGTCCTGGCACCAACAAGATGATTGCCGATTACAGTTATCAACTGGCTCGTAGTCCCAATAAAAAAGCGTTAATTCCTTTTTTATCAACCTTGGGAAGCGTGTGCCGTCGTATTGATCGCATTGAAGAGCTTGAGTTATACCTACAAATCATTGATGAGTATGTCGACAAAACCCAAACCGTTATTCACGGCCATCACTCTTTGTATGAAAGCCCAGGAATGATTGCGCTGTTAGAGTCAATGCCTCAACTTATCTCAAAATTATGCTTAAACGGTATTCGCAACTTTATTGATTACGGTGCACGAAACTATCTGAATGCCCCGGATGAACAGATTGCGTATTTTCAACTTAAGTCACAAGATGCGAAAAGTATCATTACTCGTGAGCGCGCAGGCACTAATTTTAAAGATGTTGAACGGCATATAGACATGCTAAAAAGCTGTATGTGGGATTGCGATTTACCCTTCAAAACCTTTGCTACTGCTTTTGATCAATTACGCAAACCTGTGCCTTATCTTGATGAACAACTCCTTGCAGTACCTGATGTTTACGATGAGGAAAATGGGGTCTCAGGACTGGATCGTTACCGTGCGACGGTTGCGCATATGCTCGCGCACAAAACGTGGTCGGGTAAATTAATGGCCGATAACTACGCACCGCAAATGCAGTTATTTATCTCTGTGTTTGAAGATTGTCGTGTTGAATACTTAGCCATGCAGCGTTATCCCGGTCTAAGAAAATTGTTTATGGCTTTACACCCATACCCAAAAAAAGGCGCGTGCGATGACTCTAAACAGTCCTGTGTTCGCTACCGTGCTACACGTATGTCACGTGCCTTATTAGATGAGAATTTTGACACTGAAAACCCTCTTTTAGAGGAGTTTCGTGAACGTTTTAACAAGATTATGCTTGAGAAAGGGAAGAATTCGACCACTCAAGACATGTCTGAGTTAGGGATTGATTTCTATGTGAAATCGCGTAAACAGTCGTCTGATAGTTTGCCTGGCGTGTTTTTTGACGATACCGAAGTCTCTTATCGCGATGATAATCGCTGCATGTGGTTCTATTATGAAGAATACGATGAACCTGATGAAATAATGCCTAATGAGTATGAAAACGAAGAGCGAATTATCGAAAACGAAGGGGATCTTCCGCCAAGGCACTATGATGAGTGGGACTACGTTTCAGAAAGTTATCGTCCGGATTGGACAACCGTCTATGAACGTCTTCATCCTTCTGGAGATGCGGGTAAGATTGATCGCTTAATGGAAAAACATGGCGATTTAGCTAAGCGTTTGAAAAAAATGATTGAGATGCTTAAACCACAAAATAAAAAGCGTATTCGCTTTCAAGAAGAGGGTGAAGAGCTGGATTTAGATGTAGCTTTGCGCTCAATGATTGACTTTAAAAGCGGACAAGCGCCAGATCCTCGTATCAACTATAGCCATACAACGGACAGTCGTAGTATTGCGGTTATGCTGTTGGTCGATACTTCACAGTCATTAAATGAACGCAATCAAGAAACCGGACAAACTTTACTCGAGCTTTCTGAAGAAGCCCTGGCTATAACGGCTTGGACGATTGAACAGCTCGGTGATAAGTTTGCCATTGCAGGTTTTTGTTCTGACACACGTCATGAAGTGCGTTACCAACATATCAAAGGTTATTCAGAAGGTTATACCGATGAGGTCAAAGCCCGCATTGCGGGAATGGAAGCCTCTTATTCAACTCGAATGGGAGCGGCTATGCGTCATGCGGCTCACTATCTGGAAGCCCAAAAAGCTGAGAAAAAACTTTTGTTGGTTTTAACCGATGGTGAGCCTGCGGATGTGGATGCTAAAGACCCTAAAATGCTCATTCAAGATACTCATAAAGCGGTTGAAGAGTTGCAAGGTAAAGGCATATACACATATTGCATTACGGTTGATCCAAAGGCCGATGAATATGTTGCCGATATTTTGGTAATCAATATACCGTGATTGACCATGTAGAAAAATTACCTGAGTTGCTTCCGCAAGTCTTTATGAAATTAACCCATTAACAATGACTGTTTATGCTCAGGTCTTTAAGTAAGGAATATCTTATGGAACCCATCATCACCGTTCGTTCGGTATTTGATTTTCGTGGTGAAACTTTTTGCTATGAGTCAGATATTGCATTGCCACCAAGTATTGATGACATAGATTTATTCTTGGAGCAACTTCCTAATAGAGTCGCAAAACAGAATCAATTAGATGTGATTTCTTATAAATTTGAGATATTGCAATCGACTGATATGGAAGTCATTCGCTTTCAATCGCGCATTGAGTCGAATGAAGTGAATCTGCCGATGTATATTGAAGAATTTCTTGAAATCTATCAAGAGATCGGTTCAGAGTCTTATCTTCTAACCATTGCAGAAAACTATCAACTGAATGTCGATGAAAACCCGCAGATAGCTCAAGCGCTTAAAGAAGCTTATCAATTAGGAAATACTTATAAACCAAAGAAAAGAAAGCCTACTAATAATGGTTGGTGCTAAGTTCATTGCCTTAACACACTGTAATCCCGCCATTTTTAACCGATGTTAAAAGTGAATTCTACCTGTTACGTCAGTTATGTCGATTTTTAAGTTGCTGGCGATATAACTACGTCTATTTACAAAAATAATTGGGTTTAAACAGGCTGCAGGTTTATGATAGAGAGTTGTTTGCGAATGATTGGGTGTTTCGCATTATCAGGTTAAGACTTTACTAATAAAAGGAATTAGGATGCTTGATGATAACTCTGAAAAAGTAGCGGCTCAGCGGTCAAAAAAGAGAGCAAAACACCTTATTGGGTTGTTATTGGTGCTTCGGCAGGGGGGTTAGAGGCATTAAAAGAGTTTTTAAGCGCATTTAAAAAGCCTTACGATGCCATTGTTATTATTGCCCAGCATTTAGACCCTAAACACCCCACTATATTACGTGACTTATTAGCCCGAATTACCGATATGCCCGTGGTGTTGGTCGAGCAGGATATGCGCCCAGAATTGGGGGTTATTTATGTAGTGTCCCCTGGACACAATGCGTTAATTCAAAACAAAAAAATTGTATTGCAACCCGCGGCGGCGATTGGGCCAAAACCCTCTATAAACTTGCTGCTTAGTACGCTTGCTGAAGACGTTGGTGAACACGCCATTGCGGTGATTTTGTCGGGTACGGGTTCGGATGGTGCGCTGGGTATTATGGCCATAAAGTCAGCCAATGGCGTGGTAATCGCTCAGGACGAAAAAACCGCCAAATACAGTGGCATGCCGCGTTCGGCTATTGACAGTGGTTTTGTGGATATGGTATTGCCACCCGCCGCCATTGCAGATGAAATTCAGGCCTTTATTGAATCAGCAGGTCAAACATTTAAGCAACTGTCTTCACCCAAAATAAAATCGTCACTCGAAAAAATCTTTCAACGCATTTTTGATCAAACAGGCTACGACTTCAGCGGTTATAAACTTAAAACCATTCAGCGTCGTATTGCACGGCGTATGGCGGTGCATAAATTGGTCACCATTGATGATTATGTAACGTTGTTAACGTCCTCGAGTGTAGAGGTTGAAAGTTTATTTAAAGATTTATTAATTTCGGTGACGGCCTTTTTTAGAGATAAAGAAGCGTTTGAGGATCTAAACGGCGTTATTGAAAATTTGGTTGCACAAACCCCCGAACAAAAGCAGTTGCGTATTTGGGTGCCAGGTTGCGCCAATGGAGAAGAGCCCTATTCGATTGCTATTTTGGTGCAGTTGGCCAAGTTAAAATTGCGTAAAGATGTCAATTATCAGGTTTTTGCAACCGATATTGACGAATTTGCCCTGTCCCAAGCGCGTCGTGGATTATACAGCGCAGAACAGCTTAAAGAATTGCCCGCTGAGATTATTCAGCACTATTTTGTGCTCAAAGACGACAAGTATTTAATTAACAAAAACATTCGCGATCATGTGGTGTTTGCCAAACAAAACTTAATTATGGATCCGCCGTTTTCTAAAATTGATTTGATAAGTTGCCGTAACCTTTTAATTTATTTTACGTTGGAATTGCAAAAACAAGTTTTTCAAACCTTTCATTTTGCACTTAAACCCAGCGGGTGTTTATTTTTGGGTAAGTCAGAGTCAGCCACTACGGCTGTGCCAGAGCTGTTTGAAAGTTTGATTAAACGCAGTCAGATTTTTGCGCGTAAATCAACGGGATTGTCGCAACGCTTGGATCATATTAGCAGTGCCGTATCGCTTTCTAATATTCGTCAAACTCAAACCATGCCGCAATTCAGTCAAGAACATAAGCAGTCGCTAGACCAGCTAGACCGACTGTTGTTGGATCAAATGATTCCCACCGCCATTGTGTTAGACGGCAGTGGTCATATCATGCACATTCGTGGCAATGCAAATCAGTATTTGTCGTTTCCGCAAGGGCGCATAGACACCAATGTTTTGTCTTTAATTCGCGATGACTTAAAAGTAGACGTGCGTGCTTTGTTGCAAAAAAGCAAACGTGACGGCAAAGCCAATACCCAAGCCTTGTTTTATAACAATCAGCTGGCCGATAAAGCCCTGTTTTTAGCCATGCAGCGTTTTGAGCAAGCGCCTAAAAATCAAGAGCTGTTTGTGTTGTCGTTTACCGAGGTCGATTTAAGCGAGGCTTTTATAAGCGGCACCAGTTCTTTAAACGACAAAAGCATCAATGCTAACGACAATTTGCGAAAAGAAATTGCCATCTTTAAAGAGCGTTTGCAAACATCAATTGAAGAACTTGAAACCACCAACGAAGAGTTGCAATCCACTAATGAAGAGATGCAATCAGCCAACGAAGAGTTGCAGTCGGCCAATGAAGAGCTGCAAACGGCTAACGAAGAGTTGCAATCAACCAATCAAGAGCTTTCTACGGTTAATGAAGAATTAGAAGTTAAATCGTTTGAGCTTGAGCAGGTTAATAACGACCTTGAAAACATGCTGGTCAGCATGAATGAAAAAATTATTTTAGTCGACTCTCGTTTACGCTTAGTGCGTTTTACCGCCAGAGCAGGGCAAATGTTTGGCTTGGATGCTCAGCATTTTGGACAACCTATTACCACAGTAGGTCTAAAAATTGACGTGCCTAATTTTAGAAATTTACTCATAAGCGTGTTGCAATCAGAGCAAGAGCAATGCATCAAAGTTAGACAAAACGCCGTAATGTACCAACTGCGAATAGCGTCTTATAAATCGAATATGACAGGACTGGTTGGGTTAATGCTGTTTTTTGAGCACAGCAAGCATGTCTCAACGCTTAATCCCGAAATTAATTGTCATTTAACGCTAAAAATTATTGGCGATGATTTGCCTTATACGTTGGTGGTGATAGACGAGGTTGGCGTGATTACGTATGTTAATCAGCGGATTACAGAACTTTTAGGGTACGATCCACTCGACTTATTGTATAAAAATGTAAGTGTACTAATGCCTACGCCGTATAAAGAGCATCACGACCAATATTTGCAATCTTACATGACCGGCCAGGTCGAAGGTGTAATGGGTCAGTGGCGCGATGTCAGTGCCTCTACCGCAACCGGTGAACGAGTGCTGTTAAAGTTAAAAATAGAGCAAACATGGATTAACGCCGAAAGACACTTTATGGGAACCATGTTAAGTTTTGAACAATATCAAGCCATGCAAACCATGCGCTCTAAGCACAATCAGTGAGCAGGCTATAAAAACGATGAGCGATGCCAAAGAACTTATGCAAGAAGAGCTAGTTGAAACGTTGCAGATTTTACAACAAGATTTGTGCGCGTTTAAAAATGAAAACGAGCAACTTAATGCCGAAGTGATAACACTGCATGAGCAGTTAGATCTTTTGCAGCAACAAATGATTGAAGCCGAATCAGAATATTTGACCAACGAGCAAAATGGCTCAAAAGAAATTCATCAGTTGCATCAGTACCGAACACTGTTTTGTCAGCTGCCTTATGCATTTATTTTGATTGACGGACATGGCCAAATACAACAAGTAAATCAAAAAGCCAGTGAGCTTTTAAATTTATCCGAAGTGCAATTACTCACCACTAATTTTCGCAAACTCTTAAGCGTAGAAAGCAGTTTTATGTTGCTTAACGCCATGCGCCAGCAAAAAATTCAAAACTCCCCTGAAATGCAAAGTCATTTTTCACATTTTGTGACCTTATTGACCGGCCAAATGATGACCTTAAACGTGCATTATGTGTGTGACGAGGCGTTGGGAGGTTCCTCTTTTTGCCATCAATACATCCTATCGCTCCAACCCATTGCCTTAAATACGTTAAGCGAACAATCGCTTCGCATAGCACACATTATTATTGACCAGTTGCGTGAGGGGGTGATGATTACCGATGCCAAAAATCGTATTATTAAGGTCAATCAAGCCTTTTGCGAAATCACTGGTTACACTCAAAATGAGGTGATAGGAGGTTGTCCTAGTATTTTGCAGTCGGGTCGCCACACCCCAGGTTTTTACAAAGAAATGTGGGTTAAATTGCAAAACAATGGCTGGTGGGCCGGTGAGATTTGGAACAAGCGTAAAAGCGGTGAGGTCTATCCCGAATGGTTGCAAATTAGTCGTATTAAAGACGAGGCCAACGGTCAGGTTTTTTATGCGGCCACGTTTGCAGACATTACCGAGCGCAAAGAGCACCAACATCAATTAGACCGTTTGGCTTTTTACGACGCTCTAACAGGCCTGCCCAATCGCACTTTGCTTAATCAGTTTTTAGAAGTACAACTTAGCCGAGCTTGCCCTAATGGCAATAATTGTTTGGCGGTTTTTTTTATTGATTTGGACAAGTTTAAAGAGGTTAACGATCATTTTGGGCATGCAGAAGGCGATATTATTTTGCGTGAGGCCACGCAGCGTATTACCAGCCGAATTAGAGAAAACGATTTAGCCTCGCGAATTGGTGGCGATGAGTTTGTACTAGTGTTGTCGCGTTTGCAATCAGAAAACAACGCCGATGAAATTGCCAAAGATATTATCGAATTGTTAGCGACACCTTATCAAACCAGTAAAGCTGTTCATCGTTTAAGTGCCACTATTGGCATCGCTTTTTTTCCTACACATGGGGTAACAGGCAGCGATTTAATGCGCCGCGCCGATGCCGCTATGTACCGTGCTAAAGCACTTGGTCGCAATCGTTTTCAGGTGTTTGAGGTGCAAGACGAAACGCATTTAGTGTCCACCAATCAGGCTATGCATCAGTTATGGAAAGCCATTGAAGAGCCGCATAAATATATTGAAATGCACTATCAGCCAATTTTTTGCGCCGTAACACAAGTGTTGCTTGAATATGAGGCTTTGGTTCGTTTAAAAGATGATAAAGGGGCGTTAATTTATCCCGACCAATTTATTGAGGTGGCCGAACAAAATGGCTTAATTACCAAGCTAGGATTGGTCATTTTTGAATCGGTGTGTCGCGATGTGAGTACGCTGCCAGTGGTCGATCGACTTAATATTGACGTGAATTTATCTGTTTTGCAATTTCAAGATGTGCAACTTTTAGAGCAGTTGTTGGCGATTGCTCAAAAATATCAACTGTCTTTAAGTCAGTTTAATTTTGAGGTAACCGAAACGGCCACCATGCAAAATTTAAACAGTATGGTGAATGTGTTAGAAGCCTTGCAAAGCAATGGCTGTAATATTTTGCTAGACGATTTTGGAACAGGATTTGCCTCTTTGTCTATGCTCAAAAACTTGCCCATTAATGTGGTAAAAATTGACCGTAGCTTTATCAGTGAGCTAGAAACGTCCGACGAAGCGCGCAGTTTGGTTAAGGCCATGATTGCCATGGCAAAAGCACTTTCTTTAAAAATAACCACAGAAGGCGTTGAAACCCAAGCGCAACTCGACTGGTTGGTAACGCAAAAAGTAGATTACATTCAGGGGTATTTACTGGGCAAACCGCAAAAATCATTTTATAAAGTGCATTAAAATGACTATAAAACGGCTAGACGCAGACAGCGAACAGTATTTAAGTTTGGTCGTAGACGCTCAAAATTGCATTATTAACGTTTCAAACAGTTGGGAGCCTTTGGCCGTTCAAGGAGGCGCGGGCGACAGTCTGCAAGCAAATAAGATTTTAGGCTTGCCTTTAAAAGACTTTATTCAAAGCGATATAACGTGGATGGCGGTTGAAACGGCGCTTAAATTATGCCGTTTAAAAAGACAACCTTTAAGCAAGCCTTATCGTTGTGACAGCCCAACGCACCAGCGCTTTATGCAAATGGATTTAATTCCACTGCAACCCTTTTCAACAGGTCTGGTAAAAATGCAACACGGTTTATTAAAAGAAGAGCCCTTTAAAAAACCGCTTTACATTCAAGATATGACCGCCAGTCAAGGCAAAACAAGTCTTCCTCATTTAATTTTACGGTGCAGTTTTTGTAATTCTCTTAAAAATCCTAAGCTGGGTTTTTGGCAAACGCCCGAGATATTTGAGCACAATCAAACCATCGAGCAACCCTTGCAAGTGGTGCACACGGTTTGCCCAAGTTGCAAAGAGGCGCGCTGGGGCTAATTGACCGGAGTAACGGATGATGCATAAACGTTATGAATGCATATTGGTACAACCACATCACCTTTAATGCATGCGCCTTATTCTTTTAGATGGGTTAACGGGTTGGTTTAATACCTGTGCTTCAATGGCTTGCCAATAATTAAAAAACCGTTTTAAGCGTGTATCTTGGCTAAGCCAATGCAATTTTGAAAATGGTCGCACTTCTGTTTTTTGCCAACGGGTCTTAATTGACGCTGCCCAATTTTTTAGAATAGGGTCTTGGGGCTGCTGTATAACCAATAGTAAAGCCGGATTTTGCTCTACCAAGGCGCTTAACACCTTAATAGTATCACCCTGATACACTGTGGCATTGAGCTCGCACAGGGTTTCGTATATGTACACCCAGCGTTTAAAAGACCAGCCTTGTTGTTTAACATAAGCGTCATCCCAAACGTAGACTAAACTGTCATTCGCGTTAAAATCGTTTGGGCAATACAAGGCTTCATCGTGCAGTAAAAACACTCGGTTAGTGCTCATTACCAACCCTCGTTTATAGTATGAGCAAACAGGGTTTGTTGCAGTTGCTCGTAGGTGTAATCAAAAATAGCGTTACTTGGATGGTTAAAGCTTTGTAGAGCAGGGCTGTATTTTTTAACATTATCTAAATTAAAAAAGTACGGTTTGGCGCTAAACGTAGACGCCACCCATTGCCAAGAATAATTGTTAGAAGCTACGTCGCCGTCTAATAAATGGTGTAAAAACCATTGCGCGCCAGCTTGCCATTTTACCCGTCGCCAATGCACTGTATAAGCCGCTAAATAAAGCCTGGCGTGATTGTGTAAATAACCCGTGGTTATAAGCTGCTTAATTAATGCGTCAATAAATTCCACCCCGGTTGCGCCGTGTTCAATGTCTTTGGGCAGGGCATTGGCGTACTCTTCTGCTGTAAAACCAGTTTTGTAGGGCTCAATGTCTTGCCATAATAAATGCGGCTGACGGTGATGCACTTGGTGAAAATATTCACGCCAGCACACTTGTTGCAAAAAACGTTTGCTCTCATCACTTGAGCCCTGTTGTTGAGCCATGTCAACCAGCTCAATGGGTTGCACAACACCGTGGCGAATTGCAGCAGACAACTGGGTAACCGCACCCTCTAAGTGGTTACGCGTGCGCGCGTAGTCCTTAATATTTAACTGCGCCAACTGATTAAGCGCGCGTGTGCGACCGCCAACAAGCGCGCTAACCGCCGTTGGCTCAGTTAGCCCGAACAGCTGACTTATAAAGCTTGTGCGCTCTGCTCTAGACGTAAATTGCGTGGGCAGCGTTACCAGTGTCATAAAACTTACCTTTGATTGTGCAAATAGTGTCCAATGATTATACAATAATGCGTTGACAATACAATTTTGCAAGGACGCACACAGCATGAAAAGGCTTAAATTGGGTTTAATCACATTGGGCGGGACACTTCACTTTGCTTGCGCATAATGAGTTGACGGACCTCTTGCAATGGCCGCAAGACCCCAAACTGACCGATTGGGTGTTTGTAGACGTCGAAACCACCGGTGGTAAACATCAAAAAGATTTTATTACCGAAATCGCGGTATTGCATATTTATAAGGGTGAGTGGGTCAGCACCTGGCACTCGCTTATAAAGCCGCCGATAAGCATTGCGCCGTGGATTACGAACATAACCGGTATTAGCAACGCCATGGTGGCCAACGCGCCCAGTTTTGAAGAGGTGGCTCACGATTTGGCCGCGCTGTTAAACGGCAAAATTTTAGTAGCGCACAATGCGCGCTTTGATTACGGCTTTATTAAAAGCGAGTTTAAGCGCCAAGGCATAGACTACCGAGCCAATACGTTATGCACGGTAAAGTTATCGCGTGCACTTTTTAAGCAGCACGCCCGGCACAGTTTAGACCATATTATTAAACGCTTTGACCTAGACTGCCCTAATCGGCATAGGGCGTTAGACGACGCCAAGGTGTTGTGGGCGTTTTTTCAATTATTACCCCGATATCACACCCTGAAAAATATTTGGCTGCAAGTGAGTGACCAGCTTAAGCAACCCAGTTTGCCGCCGAATCTTGCCCCCAATAGTTTAGACGGTTGTAAAGACGTGCCAGGCGTGTATCGGTTTTACAATCAACATGGCAGCGTAATTTATATAGGCAAATCGGTGCAACTTCGCTCGCGCATACTCAGCCACTTTAACAGCGACCATCGCCACTCAAAAGAGCTGCAAATTAGCTCAGAAATGCACGCGCTCGACTGGACGGTGTGTGCCGGAGACCTGGGAGCGCAACTGTTAGAGGCGCAAGAAATTAAACGATTTGCGCCCAAATACAACGTGCGATTACGCAAGCTCACCAAGCTTTGGAGTTTAAGTGCACAGCACGATGCCCAAGGCTACCAGCAACTTAAGTTAGGGTACTCAAACAATCTTACGGCCGACCGTTTGGGTGCGTTATATGGGTTGTTTCGCTCTCAAAAACAAGCGCAAACCGTGCTAGAAAAATGGGTCACTCAACACCAGCTTTGCCACCGTTTAACCGGGTTAGAAAATAAAAAATCGGGTGCGTGTTTTGCCTATCAGCTTAAAAAGTGCAAGGGTGCGTGTTGCGCCCAAGAGTTGCCCGCACGGTATAATGTGCGCCAACAAATAGCACTTACCACGTTAAAAAACCAAACCTGGCCATGGGCAGGGCCTATTTTGGTGAAAGAAACCACAGACGATTGCGAGCAAGTGCATTTAATTAACCAATGGTGCTGGCTGGGAAGCGCTTACAACGACGTGCAATTGCAAGACTTGCTCGAGCGCGCACAAGACGCAAGTGACGACCACTATGTAATAGACTTGGATCAGTACCACATTTTGTGTCGATTTTTGCTTAACCCAAGTGCACACCCATTAATGCACGTTACGCATGTTCCGCACATTAAGCTCAACGACGTAAAAGAGGTTATCGTCTTTTAAAGATGACCAGGCCTGGTCATATTGAGTTTTTAAACATTGTGCATGCTGCTGTGATGGTTATTCAGCCGCTAACTGTTCTAACCGATACACGCCGTTTTTGCCGCCTAAGTGTTGGGCTAGAAAGGGTAGGGTGGTTTGTAAGGTGTTCCAAAGTGTCCAGGGTGGATTAATAAAAATCATGCCGCTGGAGGTCATGCCACGCTCGGTGGTGTCGGCTTGCAGGCCCAGTTCAAACAGTTGAATGTTACGAACGCCACTGGCCTTTAGTTTTTTGACCAGTTGATTAATCTGCCCGCGATTGACCACCGGATACCACAGCGCATAAGTACCGGTGGCAAAGCGTTTGTGGCAGGCGTGCAGTACTTCTACCACGCGGTCGTAATCGGTTTTGACTTCGTACGGTGGGTCTATTAACACCAGGCCACGACGTTCGCGTGGCGGCATAGCGCCAATAGCGGTTTGAAAACCGTCTTGGTTAAAGACTTTAATGCGACGGTCGCCTTTGACGTTTTGCGTTAAGGTGGTCTGTTCGCGAGGGTGCAGTTCACACAGCGATAGGCGATCGTCTTCGCGCAATACATGGCTGGCAATCCACGGCGAACCGGGATAAAAAGCCAGTGAATCCGTCGCGCCATTGAGGCGATTAAACTCTTGCACCACCTCTAAATAACGTTGTACGGCTTCGGGCAATTGCGTGCCTTGCGCTTGCAGTGCCGTTTGCAGTGTCATTAAGGGCGCAATGCCGTTTTCGTATTCACGGTTTTTTTGGGCTTCTTGCTGATCTAGCTTAAAACTACCGGGGCCCGAATGGGTGTCCATGTAAAAAATGGGAGCGGGTTTTTGGGTTAGATAATCTAGGGTGTGCACCAAGCACAGGTGTTTAAGCACGTCGGCAAAGTTTCCGGCGTGAAACGAGTGTAAATAACTGAGCATAGTGTGTTTAACCTTTTGCGCTAACTGTTATGGCGTATCAACAACGCATCAAGCGTTAATCAAATCTTCAATTTCGGCAACTTTTTGCCAAACCAATTCGGGATTGCCACGCGCTTCAATGTTTAAGCGCAGCAGCGGTTCGGTGTTTGAGCTGCGAATATTCATGCGCCATTCGCTAAACTCAAGGCTTAGGCCGTCGGTTTGGTCAAGGTGTGGATTTTGCGGGGCAAAATGGGCACGCACTCGGGCTAAAATGGCCGCGCTGTCTTTTACCGTGTAGTTAATTTCGCCACTGCACGGATAAGCAGCCATGCGCTGCGCCACCAGTTCGGACAGTTTTTTGCCGGTGGTGCTCATTAATTGAGCAATCAGCAGCCACGGAATCATACCGCTGTCGCAATACCAAAACGTTTTAAAGTAGTGATGCGCCGACATTTCGCCACCGTAAACAGCGTCTTCTTTGCGCATGCGCTCTTTAATAAAAGCGTGGCCGGTTTTGGATTGAATGGGCACGCCGCCGGCTTGTTCTACTTGTTCAATGGTGTTCCAGGTTAGGCGCGGGTCGTGGACAATTTTGCCCCCGGGGTGTTTGGCCAACAGCGTTTCGGCCAGTAAGCCCACTAAGTAATAGCCTTCGATAAATTCGCCGTTTTCGTCAAATAAAAAGCAACGGTCAAAATCGCCGTCCCAAGCAATGCCCATGTCGGCGTGTTGCGCCACCACGGTTTGCGCGGTAATCGCGCGGTTTTCGATGAGCATCGGATTGGGTACACCGTGCGGAAAATCGCCGTCGGGTGCGTGGTGCAATGTGGTTACCTTAAACGGCAAATGGCTGGCCAAGGCATCAAACGTCGGGCCGGCCGCACCGTTGCCAGCATTAACCACGAGGTTAAACGGTTTTAAGCAGGCCTGGTCAACGTAGGTAAGCAGGTGGTTAATGTAAGCGTTTTTGCACGGGTTTAGGCTTATTACGCCCACGTGTTCAGCGCTTTTTAACGGTGCAAATTGCTGGTTGGCAATGCACGCTTTCATTTCGTTTAACCCCGAATCGCCGCTGACGGGTCGCGCGTCGGCCGCCACCAGTTTCATGCCGTTGTAACCTTTGGGGTTGTGGCTGGCCGTGACCATAATGCCGCCGCTGGCGGCTAAATGGGCGGTGCCAAAATAGACCTCTTCTGTGCCGCACAAGCCTATGTTAATTACGTCTACACCCGAATCAACCAAGCCTTGCATTAGAGCATTGGCGAGTTCTAAACTTTCTAGGCGAATGTCGTAACCCACCACCACGTTGGCGGGGTGCAACTGGGTGGCAAACGCGCGACCAATTTGATACGCCAAGGTGGCATTAAGTTGTGCGGGCACTTGGCCACGAATGTCATAGGCTTTAAAGCACGATAGGTCTTGGGTCATGAAAGTATCTCTTTGCGGGATTTGACCAGGCCTGGTCAGTGTTAAAACACACGTTAAACTAAGGTTAAACGTGGTTTGACCAGGCCTGGTTAGATTGAAAACGGTTCTTAGACGGGGTTTTAGCGCGCCTTAACGCCCAATGCCGTAGTAGTCAAAGCCGTACGATTTAACCCACGGTTTTTGATACAAATTACGGCCATCTAAAATAATTTTGGTGCGCATATTGGCCGACAATAGGTTCATGTCGGGTAACCAAAATTGTTTCCACTCGGTCACTACGCACAAGGCATCGGCCTGTTCGGTGGCGGCGTACATGTCGGGACTGATGTGAATGCGCGCGCGCTGCTCGGCGGTTAACTCGGTTTGCATCCACTGAGAAAAGTTGTCGTCTAATTTGGGGTCAAACACTTTAAGCGTGCAGCCTTGCGCCAAAAACGCCTTAATCAGCACCAAGCTGGGGGCGTTTTCGATGGAGTTCGAGTTGGGCTTGTAGCTAATGCCCCACAACGCCACGGTTTTGCCTTCTAGGTCGCAGTCAAAATGTTGCCAAAGTTTTCTAAACAACACCTCTTTTTGTTCCTTGTTAATGTCCAGCACCGACTGCAACAAGCTCGAATGCGAACCTGCCGACTGAATTAACGTCTGTGCGCGGCTTAAATCGCGTTCAAAGTGGGTACCGCCAAAACCGATTCCAGGGTACAAATACGAAAAACCAATGCGACTGTCGGCTCCTAAACCTTGGCGAACTTCTTCAATGTCGGCGTTTAAGTATTCAGCCGCTTGCGCCAAGTCGTTCATTAACGAAATACGCGTGGCCAACATAGCGTTGGTAGCGTATTTGGTGAGCTCGGCCGATTCGGGTGACATTAAAATGGTCACGTCGCGGTTGCGGTTAAATGGCGCAAATAAGCGTTTAAACAGGTCAATAGCGTATTCGTTTTCACTGCCAATCACCAAACGGTCGGGGCGTAAAAAGCCGCTGATGGCTTGACCTTCGGACGCAAAGTCGGGGTTAACCAACCACGGCATTTTGGCCAGTTCACCAATTTGACGCGGTGTGCCCAATGAAAAGTTAGAGCGAATAATCAAGCACGATTTAGGCGTAACGTAGTTGGCCAACAAACGCGCGTACTCTTTGCCTTTTGAGCATTCGTCGGGGTTAGAGGCAATAATATGCACCTTGGCGTCAGCGTCTAAGGTATCGCTGTAGGTTAAGCGTTCGGCCGCTACTTGGGCTTTTAACAACTTAACCAGGCCTGGTTCGGTGCGAGCCAAGTCGGGAGTGCCGATTAGTGTGACAAAATTTCCGGTTTCGGCTAAACAACCTGCGCACACCAACGAGCTAATTTCTGATCCAAATACATTAATTTTCATTTGTCTTGTTCCACTGTTTTGTTCCAAATGGCGTTAAGAATTCCGGCGGTTGAGCTGTCAAGACCGGTTACGTTTTGGGTTTGAATGTTGTCTAAAATGCCCATGGCCAAACGTTTGCCCAGCTCTACACCCCATTGGTCAAAGGGGTTAATTTTCCAAATGACCGACTCGGTAAACACTTTGTGCTCGTACAACGCCACTAACATACCTAAATGATAGGCGTCTAATTTGTCCATTAACAAGGTGTTAGACACTTGGTCGCCGGGGTAAAACTGGTGCGGATTGTCCGAGGTTTGGCCAATCATTAACGCGCGGCTTTGCGCCAAACAGTTGGCAATGTTTAGATTGTGGTGGTAGGCCGAACGCTCGTTTTGCATGCTGTCTTCTTTAAACAAAATAAAGTCGGCCATGACTTTTTCGGTGCCTTGGTGCATTAGCTGATAAAACGCGTGCTGGGCGTTAGGGCCGACTTCGCCCCATAAAATAGGGCAGGTGCGGTATTCGACCGTGGTGCCGTCGCGCTTGGTGCGCTTGCCGTTGCTTTCCATTTCAAGCTGTTCAAGATAGCTCGAAAAATACTTTAAGCGAGAATCGTACGGCAAAATGGCTTGAGCGGCGCGGTCTAAAAAGTTGGTGTTCCACACCCCAATTAAGCCCAGCAATACCGGGATATTTTGTGCAAACGGCGTGTTTTTATAGTGTTGATCCATGGCGTACGCGCCGGCCAACATGTCTTTGTAACCCTGCATACCCAAGTGCAAGGCAATCGACAAGCCAATGCTTGACCACAACGAAAAGCGTCCGCCAACCCAGTCCCAAAAATGCAACTGAAACTTAGGCAAAATGCCCCATTCGGTCATTTTAGGCACGTTGGTCGAGGCAGCAATAAAGTGGTGCATGGTCGCGTTTTCGGTTTTGGCGGCGCTTTGAATCCACTTTTTAGAGGTTTCGGCCAACGACAAGGTGTCAATGGTGGTAAACGATTTAGACGCAATAATAAACACGGTGGTTTCGGGTTCTAGCTCGTTAAGCAATTCTTGTAACTGGTGCGCGTCTAGGGTCGACACAAAGTGAATGCCAGGCGCGGTGGGCAGTTTGTCGCCCTCTAACGCGCGGGTAATCATTAACGGCCCTAAATCACTGCCGCCCACGCCAATGTTAATTACGTCGGTAATAGGCTTGCCCGAAAAACCACGCAATTGGCCACTGTGTGCACAGTCTACAATGTGTTGCATTTTTTCCCATTGTTCGGCCACTTGCGGCATGGGGTTTTCGATGTTACGCAGTGCCGTGTGCAACGCCGCACGCCCTTCGGTAATGTTAATGGCTTCACCGCTGTACTGCTTTTCAATCCATTCATTTAACTCACTCTCTTTGGCCAGCTCAATTAACAGCTCTAAAATGGGTTGGTCAATTTTTTGTTTAGAGTAGTCAAACAACAAACCTGGCATGCGGGCGTGAAACTCCTCAAATCGATTTTGATCGGTGTCAAAAAAGCATTTTAGGTGTTTGTTCTGTGTGGGTTCAATGTGTTGCGTGAGTTTTGCGTATGCTTGGGTGTGAATCATGTGAACTCTGCCTTATTAAGCTTTTTAAGCCGTTAAATTAGTCTACGTATTCTAAACCACTCGTTATTTTTAAAACACACATTTTAAAAAAAATAACCCAGTGGTATTGGGGTTAAATGCGGGAAGCATGAGCACTCAATCAAATCTTATTTTGGCTCAAATTAGCGCTAATTAACGTCATTTAACCTCATCGGGCACAAACTTAAGCACATTGCCATTGATGCAATAGCGTTTAAAGGTGGGGGCAGGGCCGTCGTTAAACACGTGGCCTAGGTGAATCCCCGAACTGGCGCTGCGCACCTCAACGCGTTGCATGCCGTGGGCGTTGTCAATGTGTTCGGTAATGGCGCCCGCTACTGGGTTAAAAAAGCTGGGCCAACCTGTGCCGCTGTCAAATTTGGTGTTGCTCTCAAACAGCGCCGCGCCGGTAATAGGGTCTACAAATTTTCCGGGTCGTTTTTCGTCTAAATGCGAGCCGCTAAACGCGTATTCGGTGCCTTGTTCAAAGGCAATGCGTTGTTGCTCTGGGGTAAGCAATCTAAAACCTAGCCATTTCCAAAAGCGCGGTTGATCGCCGTTGTAGCCGGTAAAGCGCGACACTTCTTTGCCGTTTTCAAACAGCACAATGGTGGGGGTGGCAAACAGGGCTTTTTCAAGTGTCCAGCCTTGTGGCGGGTTAGGGTTTAGGGTGGCCACAATGGGCACTTCGCTGCTCCATTTGCTTAACACTTCGGTTTTAAACTGTTGGCAAAACGCGCAATCGGGCGCTTCAAACACAATCAGCTGACGCGCAGAATTTAAAGTAGCCGCATCCAGTAACGGATGAGTTTTTAAGGTGCTGGCGTCGCTGGGATAGGCCACGCCCGTGCCGCCTAAGCCGCAATAGCCGTTAGGGTTTTTTTGCAAATAATCTTGGTGATAGTCTTCGGCCGCCACGTAGTTACGTAGGGGCGCAATTTCGGTGGTGATGTTGCCCAGTTTTGCTTTGCTAAGGGCGCTTTGATAAGCCTCTTTGGTGGTCAGCGCGGTGGTTTTTTGGGCATCGTCGGTGTAATAAATTACGCTGCGGTAGTTGGTGCCCACATCGTTGCCCTGGCGGTCGCCTTGGGTGGGGTTGTGATTTTCCCAAAACTTAACCAATACGGTTTCTAAACTGACCAGGCCTGGGTTAAAGGTAACTTTAATCACCTCGGCGTGATTGCGTGCGGTGGCAATGCCCGCTTGAATTTGTTTTTCTAGACCCAGCACATCGTAATACCCGGCACTGGCATTGTCGCCGCCGGCGTACCCGCTTTGGACATCAACCACACCGGCTATTTCGGCCATGCGTTTTTCGGCACCCCAAAAGCAACCCATGCCCAATACAATCGATTGAGTGGGTAGGGCGGTTATAACCGATTCGTTTTGAGTGGTATTAGGCATGTTAGACTCCTTGGCGCAACTGGGTAGGGTGAAAATAGACAACATTAGCGGCACAATGGGCATAAACCAAAGCTTACGCCAAGCGGTTTTAAAGGGGGTAGTCCAATGGTTTTTCATGTTTCACCTTGTTTTTTATGATGGGCAATGGGTTAGGTAAAAAAATGATGCAAAGAAACTTTAATGAATGTTTAAACCTAAATTCGTGACAAAGCCGTTACAATCCGTGTATTAGAATTGCAGTCTTACGATTTTACGTTATCTTTTAAAACGTACCAACGGTTAATGTTTATTGGTTAATGTTTATTTAAAGGAGACCTTTGCACGAGTGGGGCATGAGAAAAAAATGAGGAAAAATTTACCTGATTGAGGCGGGAAACGCAGTGAATAGCTGGCTATTCACAAGTTTTCCAACGAAAAGCAGGTCAATTTTAACCATTTTTGGCCGTACATCCACTCGTGCAAAGGTCTCTAAAGGTCTTTAAAGGATTGTTATGTCGTTTCCACGTTTAAAAATAGCCGTGTCCGATTGTTTGCGCGGTACGCCATGTCGTTACAACGGTGGGCATGCTCAAGACGACTTTGTAAACCAGCACTTGGCGCAGTACGCCGACTTTTACCCGTTTTGCCCAGAAGACGCGGTAATGGGCTCACCGCGTGAAACCATTCGTTTGGTGGGTGAAGAAGATGATACGCACTTGCCGCGTACGGTGGTGCGCGGAACAAAAACACACATTGATTATACCGCACCTTTGCACGCTTACAATCACACCAAAGTGGCGCATTTATTAACTCAAAACATCGACGGTGCCGTGGTAAAAGCCCGATCGCCCAGTTGTGGGTTAGAGCGCATTAAAGTCTATCAACCCACGGGTCAATGGCATGGCTCAAAAGACCCCTTAGTGACTGGGCTGTTTACCCAGCATTTAATAGAGCAAGCCCCGCATTTGGCCATAGAAGAAGAAAACCGTCTGCAAGACGCTTGGTTGCGCGAGCAGTTTGTCTTGCGCGTGTTTACCAGCGCCCGCTGGCGTGAGTTTGTGTCACCCGCATCGTCTGAATCGACGGCCTCGGCCTCGTCTACATTGCCAGCACAGCCTACCGTAGCGACTTTTCAGGCGTTTCATCGTGACCATAAATATTTATTATTGTCTAAAAATCAAACACTTTACAAACACATGGGCGCATTAGTTGCCACTACGCGAGCGCACAATTTAACCAACAGTTTAGAGAGCTACCAGGCCTGTTTATTTGAGCTTTTAGCCTGTTCGGCCAGTAAAGGTCAGGTTAAAAATGTACTGGATCATATTTATGGCTACTTTAAAACCCAGTTAAGTCACGATCAAAAAAACCACTACCACCAAACCTCGGCCGAGTTTGTAAACGGTATTATTCCGCTTATTGCAGTAATAAAAGTCTTACAACAGTTTTTAACTCAATATCCGTCAAGCTACTTGGTAAGCCAAGTATTTTTTAATCCCTATCCCGCCGATTTAGCTTTGCGTTCGCAAGTAGAAGCCTTTCGATAAACTTAAGTTTGCTTAAAGTTTGCTTAAAGTTGCTCTGTACCCTTTTTGGTAATCCACACGGCGGCTTTTAAACTTTGCACCCGTTCCATATGCGCTTCGCGGCTGGTTTTTAAATCGACCAACGGCAATGGATAAGTGGTGCCCAGCGTAATGCCTTTTAAAGTGCACTCGGCCACATGCAACCACGGCGCGTGAATGGCCTTGGCAGACAACGCGTTTAACTCAGGCAGCCAGGTTTTAATGTAGTCGCCTTTGGGGTCAAATTTTTCGCTTTGGGTAATGGGGTTAAACAACCGATAGTAGGGCGACGCATCAACACCACAGCCGGCCACCCATTGCCAGCCCATGACGTTATTGGCCGGGTCGGCGTCTAATAACGTGTGTTCAAACCACGCTTTACCCACCAACCAGCTTTGGTTTAAGTTTTTGGTTAAAAACGACGCCACCAACATGCGCACTCTATTGTGCATCGTGCCGGTAGCCCACAGCTCACGCATGCCCGCATCAATTAGCGGATACCCGGTTAAGCCCTTTTGCCACGCCAAAGTATCGGCATTAGCCGCTTGCCAAGGCATGCTTTGGTACTTGAGCATAAACGGCTCAAACTGCGAACTGGCAAACCAAAACAACAAATGGCGTGCAAATTCTTTCCACACCAACTGGCGCAACCAGGCCTGGGCACTGTCTATTTGTGCAGAGGTGCGATTGGGTTGGGCTTTGTAATCTTCTAAATAAAAGTACACCATGCGCGGACATAACTGACCAAAATGCAAATAGGGCGATAACTTACTGCTGGCCGCCAAGGCCATAAAGTCGCGGTCGTGAGGGTAGTCGGTTAAATGGTGCTCAACAAAATAATCAAGAGCCTGCCACGCACCCGCCTCGCTAATAGCGTGCTGGTTCCAATGGCTTAACACCTTTTGCGCCCAAGGTGTTTGCAGTAAATGGTCTAAATCAGTGGGCAAGGCGCTGTGCTTAGGCGGCGCAAGCATGCAACGTTCTGCACTAAAATCGCTGGGATTAAACACATCCAACGGCTCTAGCAAGGCTTGTTTTTCCATTAAGGCTTTGTAAAACGGAGTAAACACCAAATAAGGTTTTGTTGTTTGTTAAAAAACTCGCTAGGATTAATCCAAAACTCTGAAAAAAACGGCGTAAGCGCCACTTTACACGCCTGACACACCGCCAACGCCTGTTGTTGCATGGTGTTAAACGGCAACCCAACGGCAAAGCTGTAATGCAGGTGCTTAATATTATGCAAGCCAATCAACGCAGATAATTGCTGGGTAAAGTCGCCTTCAATCATCCATAAATCGGCATTGTGCGCCATTAAATCGGCTTTTAAGGCTAACAAACTTTGCGCCAACCAGGCCTGGTTAGCATTATCAGTAAGCGGTTCACCAATAAGGTGTTGTGAATCGTGAAAGTACGCCACAATCACCTTACCCGGACGCGCCAAAGCCGCCTGCAACGCCGGCAAATGGTTAAGCCTAAATTCGCGCTGAACCCATACCAACGTGGGGGCGTGTGATAAAACAACGGCCATGCAAACAACTCCTTTTAAACTACGTGAATGCAACGTTAAGCACTTGCACGGCTTTTAAACTAATTAAGAGTAAATTGTATAGTATCTGTATAGGGCTGATGTGAATATTACGTTAATTACGTGTTTAAACTTTTGACCAGGCCTGGTTACATTCGTTTTACCGCAAACAAACCCCGTTATTACGGGCTTGATTCGTAAAAGCCCCACGTCATTGCACACATAGCCCACAAACAAACCCCACGTCATTGCGGGCTGGTAAATTACGTCATTGCGGGCTTGACCCGCAATCTATGGCTAAATACGGCACACGGGGCAGATGCCGTGTCGTAGCACGGCATGACGGTGGGGCGTTGCATTGCGGCACTACAACCACACCACGGCATTACAATCACACCACGGCATTACAATCACCCCACGTCATTGCGGACTTGATCCGCAATCTCCCAAAGGTATCGGCCAAACTTGTTGGGCTAGGTAGGTATTGCCGGTATTTGCGGGGTGGCTAAACCGTCAGCCAATCCATCTGCACTAAATTGCGGGCGTTTTGGTTAAAAATTAGCCCAATTTGATGAATGGGTTTGCCCGCCTGTGACCAGGCCTGGTGCTTTTGGGCGTAGTTTTTGGTAATGATTTGTTGCAAAGCAGGGTTAGGGGTTTGGGGTTGATAGTCGGTAGATTTATCGAGTTTAAATTCCATAATAAACAAGTGATCACCCAACTTAACCGTTAAATCAACTTGACCATGGTTGCTAATGTCTTCGGCGGTAATGTGTGCGTTTAAACTTGATAAATAAGCAAACATCACCGACGCATAATAGCCTTCGGCTGAATCAATGTCGTTTTTGGTAAAGTTGCGCCAGGGAATGCTGGCAAACAACGATACAATTTCGGCTTGTACGCCGTCAAAATCAGCGGCTTTTAATAACACCAGTAAATTACGGCGGTGCGAACGCACGCTTTCGGCCAGGTGGGTATAGCCACTTAATAGCTGACTGTACAAAGCCGACTGCACTTCGCGGTTGGGAATGCGTAAATGAAAATTAAGTTCTTCCAGCTCATCTTCATTAACGCTGTCAATGGTTAAATACCCCGCCTGAAACAACAAGGTAATAGGGTTGATGTTCTCGACATCAAACGAATTTAATATATTTTCATCCACTTGAATATTGTCTAACTCAGGCAAGAAATAGCGATTTTTCTTAAACAGTTTAATTAAAAAACTCGGGCTACCGGTTTCAAACCAGTAACTGCGATAGAGCAACCCTTTGCTGATAAACAACAACACATCATACGGGTTGTACACCGCCTCGCCTAAAAACTGATAACCGTTGTACCACTCTTTAAGCTTTGCCCAATCGACACCGTCTAAATGCTCGGCAAAAGACGTTTGCAAATCGTTTTGAGTGTAGCCACAAATAGTCGCAAAACGACTGTCTAACGTAATATCTTCTAATTGATTTAACCCGCTAAACAAACTCACTTTAGAAAACTTGGTCACCCCTGTCATAAACACAAACTGCAAATACGCGTCTTGGCCTTTTAACACTGAATAGATGTTTTTTAAACCTTCACGAACTTGTGCGGATATTTCAACGTTGTCGATGTTGTCTAGAATGGGTTTATCGTATTCATCGACTAAAACAACGACTTTTTGGCCGTATTTGGCATGGGCTTTTTGAATAAGTTGCCGAAAACAGCTGGCTAAATCGGTATTAAACTCGCACTCAATGCCCAAAAGCGTTTGTGCGCCATAAAATAAATCTAAGATTCGAACATCCAAATCTTTACGAGATTGAATCGTGCCATCGGCAAAATCCAACTTAATAACGGGATAAGTTTTAGACCAATCCCATTTATCGTAAATATACAGCCCTTCAAATAAAGCCTTATTGCCCTCAAACAACTCTTTAAAGGTATCCACCAACAAACTCTTACCAAACCGCCGTGGACGCGATAAAAAATAGCGCGAAGGTTGTTGCACCATTTTCCACACCAAAGGGGTTTTATCGATGTACACAAAATCATCAAGGCGCACCGCACTAAATGTTTGAATACCAATAGGGAGTTTTTTCATTTTGTTACCTTAAAAAATCTTGCTGTGGTCTTGCAGAGTAAATGAATAAAAAATTATAGCACGGCACACGTGAGAGATGCCGTGTCGTAGCACGGCATGACGGCGGAGGACGTTGCGGCACTACAACCACACCACGTCATTGCGGGCTGGTAAATTACGTCATTGCGGGCTAGACCCGCAATCTATTGCGGTTTACGGCGCAACCTTAAACCTGCGCCCAATCCAGCTGCACTAAATTGCGGGCGGTTTGGTTAAACACAAAGCCTAATAAATAAATAGGCTTACCCGCGTTTGACCAGGCCTGGTGCTTTTGCGCGTACTGTTTATTAATAATTTGCTGTAACGCAGGGTTAGGGGTTTGGGTTTGATAGTCCACCGACTTATCCAACTTAAATTCCATAATAAACAACTGCCCAGCCAGCTTAACGGTTAAATCTACCTGACCGTGGTTAGAGGTGTCTTCGGCGGTAATTTGCGCGTTTAAACTGCTTAAATAGGCAAACATCACCGAGGCATAATACCCCTCGGCCGAATCAATGTCGTTTTTGGTAAAGTTGCGCCACGGAATCGACGCAAACAAAGAGACAATCTCGGTCTGCACCCCCGTAAAATCAGCGGTTTTTAACAACGCCAACAAATTACGCCGGTGCGACCCCACGCTCTCGGTCAATTGGGTGTAGCCGCTTAACAGTTGGCTGTACAACGCCGAGCGCACCTCCCGGTTAGGCACGCGCAAATAAAAGTTAAGCTCTTCCAGCTCATCGACCTCAACCTTATCAATGGTTAAATACCCCGCCTGAAACAACAAGGTAACGGGGTTAATGTTGTCTGTATCAAACGAATCCAAAATGTTTTCAGCGGCTTCCAGGTTTTGTAAATTAGGGATAAAGTATTGGTGCTTTTTAAACAACTTAATTAAAAAGCTAGGATTGCCGGTTTCAAACCAATAATTACCGTAGCGATGCCCCTTATCTATAAACAACAACACATCAAACGGGTTGTAGACTGGCTCACCCAAAAACTGATAGCCGTTGTACCACTCTTTTAATTTAACCCAATCCACGCCCGCCAAATGCTCGGCAAAACTGGTTTGCAAATCGTTTTGCGTGTACCCGCATAATGTGGCAAAACGGCTGTCTAACGTAATGTCGTTAAGCTGGTTTAACCCACTAAACAAACTCACCTTAGAAAACTTAGTCACCCCAGTCATAAACACAAACTGTAAATACGCGTCTTGACCTTTAAGCACCGAATAAACGTTTTTTAACCCCTCACGCACTTGCGCGGATATTTCGGGATTATCAATGTTGTCTAAAATAGGTTTGTCGTATTCGTCTACTAATACCACTACTTTTTGGCCGTATTGGTCGTAGGCTTGTTTAATAAGCTCTTCTAAACAGCCCGACTTATCTTTGGATAAAAACGCGCCGCAATCCAACTTTAAGCGGTTTTGATTGTCTAAAAAGATTTTATAAAGTCGGTCTTCTAATTGCGCGCGGTTTTCTATTACACCGCTGGCAAAATCCAATTTAATCACCGGATAGGTTTTAGACCAATCCCATTTATCGTAAATAAACAGTCCTTCAAACAGCGCTTTATTGCCCTCAAACAACTCTTTAAAGGTGTCTACCAACAAGCTTTTACCAAACCGCCGTGGGCGCGATAAAAAATAACGCGAGGTCTGCTGCACCATTTGCCACACCAAAGGGGTTTTATCAATGTAGATAAAATTGTCGTTGCGCACCGCGCTAAACGTTTGAATACCGATGGGGAGTTTTTTCATGGCCAGACACCTTAAAAGTCTTGTAAAACAAAAGTGTGCAAAATTATAACATGCGCACGGGGCAGATGCCGTGTTGTGGCACGGCATGACCGTGGTTTGTTATTCGTCATTACGGGCTGGTAAATTACGTCATTGCGGGCTGACAAATTACGTCATTGCGGGCTTGACCCGCAATCTATGGCTAAGAACAGCACACAAGGCCGATGCCGTGTCGTGGCACGGCATGACGGAAATGGCAAAGGTGTTGCAAAAAAACAACATAAACAAACTCTGTGGTTTTTTTTACAAAAATAGTTGCACCGCCAAAATCAATCCCCTATAGTTGCCCTCAAGTTCACAAGCGTGAACACTTTTAAAAAAACCAAAAAGGATTTACAACATGAAAAAGAATATTATTGCTCTAGCAATCGCTTCTACTATCGCTGCTCCAGTAGCATTTGCTGATGCTCCTACTGTTTACGGACAAGTTAACATGGCTGTTGAACAAGTTGATTTAGATGAAGCTGGTGTTAAAAGTGATTCAAAATCTGGAACTCAAGTTAACTCACGCGCTTCACGTCTTGGTATCAAAGGTTCTGAAGATTTAGGCAACGGTCTTAAAGCGGTTTACGGTTTAGAATTCCAAGTAAACATTGATACTTCAGATGTTAAAGATTCTACAGAAAATAAATTTAATTCACTAACTGCTCGTAACCAATTTGTTGGTTTGGCTGGTGGATTTGGTACAGTATTAATGGGTCGTCATGATACTCCGTTCAAAATGTCTCAAGGACAAGATTTATTTAACGATTCAGGTTTTGCTGATATCGCTCCTTTGAACGGTTCTTTGGGTGCGTTTAATGCTGGTGGTGAAATCCGCGTTGCTAACACTGTAGCGTATGTTTCTCCTGAATTTGCTGGCGTTAAATTAGCGGCTGCATTTGTTCCTAAAGAAACTGGTGGTGATCAAGCTGAAGAATCTTCATTGTCTGACCTAATGTCTGCAGCGGTAATGTACGGTTCAACCAAAAAAGGATTGTACTTGTCTGCAGCAGTAGATCAAGCATCGGCTGAATACATTGCTAATACTAACAATGACAACATCAATCACCTACGTTTAGTTGCACAGTACGCAACTGGTGGCCTAATGGCTAACGTAATGTACCAAGATTTCTCTGGTGATGCGATTGAAGGATCTGATGCTGAAGGTTCAGCAATCAACGGACAAGTTGGTTACACAATGGGTAAATTCATGCCTAAATTGTCTGTAGCGTCTGTTGATCGTGAAAAGAAATTTGGTTACGAAGATTCAACTAACTACGCTGTTGGTTTAGATTATTCTTTCGGCAAGAAAACAGTAGGTTATGTTGAGTACACTGCACTTGAAAACATCAAAGGCGAAGACAAAACTGATACTAACGTAGTTTCTGTTGGTATGAACCACAAGTTCTAATTACCCGCTGTCGTAAGACAGGGTAAGCAAGCTTGACCTAAAGCCCCGGCCTTAAAACCGGGGCTTTTTTGTGTCTGCGTTTTTTAAACGTAAACCAATCCCCGTCATTGCCGGCCTAACCCGCCCTCACGTCATTGCGGGCTAGACCCGCAATCTATGGCTAAGTACGGCGTTCGTGGCAGATGCCGTGTCGTAGCACGGCATGACGGAAAATGTAGCACGGCATGACGGAAAATGCAGCACGGCATGACGGTGGCAAATTACGTCATTGCGGGCTAGACCCGCCCTCACGTTACTCGCTCCCACGCTCCTGCGTGGTAGCGGTTAGACTGGTTGTTCTGGATAAGATTGGTATGCATTCCCACGCAAGAGCGTGGGAACGAGGGCAAACAAAATAACCAGGCGTTGCTCGTTCCAACCGACCTACAACAACTTACTCGCTCCCACGCTCCTGCGTGGTAGCGGTTAGGCTGATTGTTCTGGATAAGATTGGTATGCATTCCCACGCAAGAGCGTGGGAACGAGGGCAAACAAAACAACCAGGGCTGGTGCTTGTAAGGTGTAAAAGGAAAGGCAATGAACCAACCCATTGAAGTTTTTGAAACAAAAGATGCACAAATTCAGTTGCAGGTATCTTTGCAAGATCAGTCTGTTACTCGCTCCCACGCTCCTGCGTGGTAGCGGTTAGACTGGTTGTTCTGGATAAGATTGGTATGCATTCCCACGCAAGAGCGTGGGAACGAGGGCAAACAAAATAACCAGGCGTTGCTCGTTCCAACCGACCTACAACAACTTACTCGCTCCCACGCTCCTGCGTGGTAGCGGTTAGACTGGTTGTTCTGGATAAGATTGGTATGCATTCCCACGCAAGAGCGTGGGAACGAGGGCAAACAAAATAACCAGGCGTCGTTCCAACCGACCTACAACAACTTACTCGCTCCCACGCTCCTGCGTGGTAGCGGTTAGGCTGATTGTTCTGGATAAGATTGGTATGAATTCCCACGCAAGAGCGTGGGAACGAGGGCAAACAAAACAACCAGGCCTGGTGCTTGTAAGGTGTAAAAGGAAAGGCAATGAACCAACCCATTGAAATTTTTGAAACAAAAGATGCACAAATTCAGTTGCAGGTATCTTTGCAAGATCAGTCTGTGTGGCTTAATCGCCATCAACTTGCGTTGCTGTTTGACCGAGACATAAAAACCATTGGTAAGCACATTGCTAACGTATTTAAAGATGAAGAGTTAGAAAAAATGCAGTTGTCGCAAATTTTGCGACAACTGCCGAGGATGGCAAAACCTATCAAGTTGAGCACTACAACCTAGATGTGATTATCTCCGTTGGTTACCGAGTCAAATCTGCGCGCGGTGTGCAATTTCGTAAATGGGCAACACGGGTATTAAATCAGTATTTGGTGGAAGGCTACGCACTTAACGAAAAACGTTTGCAGGAACGTAATATAGAGTTTGAACAGGCGATTACCCTGTTGTCTTCTACCCTTTCTAATCAGGCATTAGTGAATGCCGATGGGCAAGCCGTATTACACGTTATTAGTGATTACGCACGCAGTTGGTCTTTATTGCAAAATTACGATGAACAAAGCTTTATTGATAATAAAACCGAACAAACCGACATGGTGAGCATTGGTTTAAACGATGCGCTAAAAGCCATCGAAGCCCTTAAAAAAGAATTGATAGTCGTGCAGCGCATTTGTTATATTTTGTGATTAAAAACCACCCGTTAGCGGATGGTAATAAACGCTCTGGGTCGTTATTATTTTTGTGGTATTTACGTTTAAACCAACACTTTTTGGCCAAACCCGTCGAACAGTTAATTAACGATAATACGCTGGTAGCTTTGGCGCTATTAGTTGCTGAAAGCAAGCCAGATCAAAAAGAACTGATGATTCGCTTAATTGAGCATTTTGTACTTTTAAAGTAAATATCTTAAATACCACCAGGCCTGGTCACATTAGATTTACCGCAAACCAAATCCAATTCCACGTCATTGCGGGCTTGACCCGCAATCTATCTATGGCTAAGTACGGCACAGATGGCAGATGCCGTGTCGTAGCACGGCATGACGGTGGAGGACGTTGCGGCACTACAACCACACCACGTCATTGCGGGCTGGTAAATTACGTCATTGCGGGCTAGACCCGCAATCTATGGCTAAGTACGGCGCAACCTTAAACCTGCGCCCAATCCAACTGCACTAAATTGCGGGCGGTTTGGTTAAACACAAAGCCTAATAAATAAATAGGCTTACCTGCGTTTGACCAGGCCTGGTGCTTTTGCGCGTACTGTTTATTAATGATTTGCTGTAACGCAGGGTTAGGGGTTTGGGCTTGGTAATCCACCGACTTATCCAACTTAAACTCCATAATAAACAACTGCCCAGCCAGCTTAACGGTTAAATCTACCTGGCCATGGTTGCTAGTATCTTCGGCGGTAATTTGCGCGTTTAAACTGCTTAAATAGGCAAACATTACCGAGGCATAATACCCCTCGGCCGAATCCATGTCGTTTTTGGTAAAGTTGCGCCACGGAATCGACGCAAACAAGCTTTGAATGTGCGCGGTTAAGGCGGTAAAGTCGGCAGCTTCAAACGCATCAAATAAATTGTCTTGGTGGCCAAGTCGATATTGCCCCGGCGTTTGAGTGTAAAGATCAACCAGTTGATCGGCCAACGACAACTTAACTTCTTTATTAGGCATGTCTAAGTGATAACGCAGGCGATCGCGTTTTTCGGTGACCTGTTTAATGGTTAAATAACCCGCTTGGTACAGCAAGGTAATGGGGTTAATGGCTTCAATTTCAAACGAATCCAAAATTTCTTCACCCACCTCAATGCCTTCTAGGTCGGGCAAAAAGTAACGCTCTTTTCTAAACAGCTTTAGCAAAAAGCTGGGGCTACCGGTTTCAAACCAATAATTGCGATACGTTTGGTGATTGGCAATAAACAACAACACATCAAACGGGTTGTACACCGGCTCACCCAAAAACTGATAACCGTTGTACCACTCTTTAAGCTTGTCCCAATTTACCCCCGCAAGATGCTCGGCAAAACTGGTTTGCAAATCGTTTTGAGTGTACCCGCACAGGGTCGCAAAATCTCTGGACAAGGTAATGTCTTGCAGTTGGTTTAACCCACTAAATAAACTCACCTTAGAAAACTTAGTCACCCCAGTCATAAACACAAACTGTAAATACGCGTCTTGACCTTTAAGCACCGAATAAACGTTTTTTAACCCCTCACGCACTTGCGCGGATATTTCGGGATTATCTATGTTGTCTAAAATAGGTTTGTCGTATTCGTCTACTAATACCACTACTTTTTGGCCGTATTTTTCAGCTGCACTTACAATTAACTGCATTAAACAACCAGCCGGATCGGCTAAATTAAAGTGTTGGCATTCAATGTTTAAACGGCGCTGATTTTCGGCCAATAGGTTGTAAATGGTTTGATCCAACCCGGCGCGACTTTCAATAACGCCATTGGCAAAATCCAATTTAATCACTGGATAGGTTTTAGACCAATCCCATTTATCGTAAATAAACAGTCCTTCAAATAGCGCTTTATTGCCCTCAAATAACTCTTTAAAGGTGTCTACCAACAAGCTTTTACCAAAGCGACGCGGGCGCGATAAAAAATAACGCGACGGCTGCTGCACCATTTGCCACACCAATGGGGTTTTATCAATGTAGATAAAATTGTCGTTGCGCACCGCGCTAAACGTTTGCACACCGATGGGGAGTTTTTTCATGGCCAGACACCTTAAAAGTCTTGTAAAACAACAGAAAACAGAAGGATTAAAATTATAGCACGCACACAAGGCAGATGCCGTGTCGTAGCACGGCATGACGGAAATAGGGTTTGGCATTACATATAAAACAAAGCAACCAGGCCTGGTTACATTGGTTTTACCCCAAAAACCCCCCGCCATTGCGGGCTGGCAAATTACGTCATTGCGGGCTTGACCCGCAATCTATGGCTAAGAACGGCACACAAGGCAGATGCCGTGTTGTAGCACGGCATGACGGTGATTTGTTACGATGGTTTTTCACTCGCTCCCACGCTCCTGCGTGGTAGCGGTTAGACTGGTTAATCTGGTTAAGATTGATTTGTTACGATGGTTTTTTGCGTTAATAACTGTGTGAAAAGCTGTCTAACGGGTTGTTAAACGGGGTGTGGGTTTCGGATGGTTGGTTGTCGTTTAACGGAGCAGTTTGCGGCTCTTGTGGATTGGCTAAGGTTGCATTGGTTTTAGTGGACTGGGTTTGTTTTAATAACACTAAAGCATGCGCCGAAGGATAGCCATCGGCGGGTAGGTTGTTGGCCACTTGAAACGCTCGTAAAGCGTTGCGCGTTTTGGTGCCGGCAATGCCGTCGGGTTCGCCGGCTGGATAACCTTGTTGATTAAGCAAAGTTTGTATTTGGCGCATGTCGTCTAGGCTTAAACGCACGTCGTCAGCCGGTTTGGTTTTAGACAGGGCGGGTTGGCCAGCAATACGGTCGGCCAAATGGCCAACGGCCAGGGCGTATTTGTCGGCGTTGTTCCAGCGTTTAATAATTTTAAAGTTGTCGTACACTAAAAAAGCCGGGCCGCGATAGTCGCTGGGCAGTACCAAGCGTGCTTGGATGTTTTGCGCGTTGGGTTGGCCACTAAGCGTTTGACCATTGACCGATTTTAAGTCCAAGGCGTGCCATTGCGCCAAACTACGAGTGGTTTTACCGTCAGCTTGTGCGTAGTTAAAGTTTTGAGGTAGGGTCACTTCTGTTCCCCAGTGTTGGTTTTGGAGCCAGCCTAGATGCTGCAAAAAATTTCCGGCCGAATGCAAGGCATCGGGTAGGCTGTCCCATAGATTTATCTTGCCATCGCCGTCACCGTCAACCGCATATTTAACGTAGTTTGAAGGCATAAATTGCACGTGTCCCATCGCACCGGCCCAAGAGCCTTTCATTTGCGATAAGGCGACGTCGCCCCGGTTTAAAATAAGCAGGGCGTTAAGCAGTTCGTTGGTAAAAAAGCCGCTGCGTCGTGGGTCAAATGCCAAGGTGGCTAACGATTCAATAATGGGCTGACTGCCGGTAAAACGGCCATAGTTAGTTTCCATGCCCCAAAACGCGAGCAATACAGTCTGTGGAACACCGTATTTTTGAGTCACTTGGTTAAGCAGGGCTTGGTGGTTTTTAAGTTGAATTTGACCGTTTTCAATGCGCCCAGAGCTTACGGCACGCTCAAAGTATTCCCAAAATGTGCTGATAAATTCGGGCTGTTTGCGATCGGATTCTAAAATTTTTGGGTTCAGTTTTACATCCGCAAACGCCAAATTTAACGTGTCTTGAGAAATTCCCGCTTGGCGTGCTTGCACTTTAAACCCGGTTAACCACGCCGCAAACTCGGCTTGCGTGGGCAGTTGCTCTTGCTTGGCCGCATTGCTTGGGTTAGTTTGAGCCGCGGCCAGCGCGCTGTGCGCTAACAGTGGCAGTGTTAAGCTTAACGCCAAGACATTACGCAAAAACACACCAAAAAATGCGCGCGTGGCGTTTAGTTTTAAGATGCGTTTAAAAGCAGGGTTTAAAACCGGATTGACAGTAGAAATGGTCATAATGAGGCTGAGCGTCTTTGGTAAATAAGAAAGAGAACAGCATTCTACACAAACTGCGTTTAAATTAAACCCACTTTTAGATGACCAGGCCTGGTCAGAGTGTTTAGGTTAATAATGGCAACGAGTAATGTCTGTTAAATAAGTTCTACTTTGAGTTGTTTGCCAAGAACCTTCACATTAGCCATTGCCACGTCCAGCCCTTTAATGGCGCACTATTTTAGCTAAACCCAAGATTGCTTTGCATTCTTTGCAATGGTTGGGGGGTAAAACAGTTAAAATTGCGCTTTGGTTTTTTGTGCGCGTTTGTGCAGCGGTTTTTATTAAATGAATGACAATGGATAACATTATGTTGAAGTGTTTTGCTACCTCGCCCGGTGGATTAAGTGAGTTATTGCGTGAAGAATTAATGGCGCTGGGCGCCACCAATGTTAAGGCGCAACCTCGCGGCGTGAGTTTTGAAGGCGCTTTAGAAACCGCTTATCGCGCGTGCTTGTGGTCGCGTTTGGCCAACCGCGTGTTTGTGACGGTGTTAGAAGCCGAGCTCGAAACCCAAGACGATTTATCGCCCCAAGTGGCGAACGTTAACTGGAGCGCGCACATGAGCGCGAGCAGTACGTTTTCGGTGTCGTTTTCGGGTAAGGGCATGGGCATTGAGCACAGTCATTACGGCGCGCTTAAAATCAAAGACGGCATCGTTGATTATTTTAGAGAACTGGACAACACCCGTCCGTCGGTGGACGCCGAGTATCCCGATTTGCGGGTACACGGTCACTTAAACCGCAATCAATTGACAGTAAGTATTGATTTAACCGGCTACAGCTTGCACCAACGTGGTTACCGCGAAGGCGAGCAAGTGCGCGCGCCGCTTAAAGAAAACGTGGCGGCGGCGTTATTAATGCGCGCCGGTTGGCCCGAAATTGCCAAACAAGGCGGCAGTTTGTACGACCCTATGTGTGGGTCGGGCACGTTTTTAATTGAGGCGGCTATGATGGCGTCCGACTTAGCACCAGGCCTGTTTAAGTCTAATTTAATGGCCTTAAACACCTGGAAAATGCACGATAAAACCTTGTGGGATTCGTTGGTGGTCGAGGCCGAAGCGCGAGAAGCCGAAGGACTGCGTAATTTACCGGCCATTTACGGTTCGGATTCGTCTAATAAATCGTTAGACATTGCCTACGATGCCATTGCCAGCGCGGGTTACAGTGATGCCATTGAAATTAAACAAATGACCGTTGAACAAGGTCGTCGTTGGGGCGATTGGAAACCAGGCCTGGTCATTTGTAATCCGCCGTATGGCGAACGTTTGGGCGATTTAGAAAGCGTTAAGGTTATTTATGGGGCGTTGGGACACTATTTAAAAACCGAATTTGACGGGTGGTTGGCCGCGATTTTAACCTGCAACCCCGAACTGGGCATGTATTTGGGCATTAAAGCCAAACGCAGTCATCCGTTTTTAAACGGTGCTATGGAATGTAAGCTGTTTAGATTTGAGTTAATTGAAGAGTTTCATCGTCAACCCTCGGTAAAAGGCGGCGCGAGCTTAGCCGAAGAGGTGCAGCACGCTCTGCCGCATATGGCGCAAACCGAAGGGGCAAAAATGTTTGCCAATCGGGTGCGTAAAAATTTAAAAACCGTGTCCAAGTGGGCGGCTTCGCAAAAAATTAACGCTTACCGCGTGTACGACGCCGACATGCCCGAATACGCTTTGGCTTTAGATTTATACCACACCGAAGACGGTGGCGATTGGTTGGTGGTAAACGAATACGCCGCGCCCAAAACCATCGAGCGCGGCAAGGCCAAAAAACGTTTGCACGAAGCCATGTCGGTGTTGCCCGATGTGTTTTCCATGCCGGCTGAGCACATTATTTTTAAAGTGCGTGAGCGCCAAAAAGGCACGGCACAATACGAAAAAATGGACGAAAACAAACACTTTTTTACGGTCATAGAAAACGCCACCAAAGTGCGCGTTAACTTTACCGACTATTTAGACACCGGCCTGTTTTTAGACCACCGATTGGTGCGCGCCTTAGTGGCCGAAAAGTCGCGTCGTAAAACCCTGTTAAACCTATTTTGTTACACCGCCACCGCTACCGCGCAAGCCGCAGTACAGGGGGCAAAAAGCAGTTTAAGTGTCGACATGTCCAAAACCTATTTGTACTGGGCTAAACACAATTTAATGAACAATAAAATCGATGAAAACAAACATGTGCTTAAACAAGCCGATGTGTTGGACTGGTTGGCCACCGAAAGCCAAGCGCCCAGCCAAACGTTTGATGTGATTTTTTAGACCCGCCGTCGTTTTCAACCAGCAAACGCATGGAAGGCACGTTGGATATTCAGCGGGATCACGTTGGGTTAATTGAGCAAACCCTTAAACTGCTCAACCCTGGTGGGGAATTGGTGTTTTCAAACAACTTACGCAAGTTTAAGCTCGAAGCCGAGGCGTTTGCCGACTGGGATATTACTAACATTACCCAACAAACCATGCCCAAAGATTACGAGCGTAACAGCAAGATTCACCAGGCCTGGGTGTTTAAAAAACACACAGGAGCCGCATTAGCCGCGCCTGATTTGCAAGCACAGTAGAGCCATATTTATGTATAAACTATTTGGGTTACGGGTGGACGAAACGCTAGAAATAAACCGGCATCAAAGCTATTTGCTTGAGCAAAAAGCGGCGTTTATGACCGAGTTTACCGCCTGGTTTGCTCAGCACGACATGGCGCAATCACATTATACACCGCTGTTAAATGACGGCGTGTATGAGGCATTTGTTAACAACGACGACCAAGATGGGTTTTACAGTGTACTGTATTATCAAGCGTTGGCGTGGCACGCTAAAGATTTTAGTTTAAGCCGGGTACTGCTGATTTTGTCCGAATGTCGGCAGTTGTTTGTGTTGATGAGTGAGCGTAAAAACAATCATCGGTTGGCCAAAGCATTGTGTCGCATGATTGATGTGGCGCAGCTTATTGTGTCTAACGTGTATCAAATGCACGAAACCTTACAACATTTAAAAGCCAAATCTCAGTCCGAAGTGCAATGCATGCGCCGTTCGTTTCAGCTTATTTCGGCGCAAGTACCTGAAGAATTAGTGCAAGCCTTTATTGACCATCAAAACTGGAAAATTAGAGCGTTTTCATGCGCTTTGGGCGAAATAGACGACGGCGATTTTCCGTATTCTACCCACGAATGTTTGCTTGGAAAGTGGTTAAACAGCGGAGGTTTTGCGCGGATTCCAGAGCACGAATTAAAGGGGTTTGAAGCCGCTCACGAGCAAGTGCATCGCTTGGGTTTTTTGGCGTTAAACGAGGTTAAAATGCGCCATCCTGAGCGCATTGTTGATTTTTAAGTGAGATGGAGCTGGCCTCGGACGAGGTGTGCAGGGTGTTGCACGACCGCATTGACGAAGAGTTTGTGCGCGCCGCCAGTTTAGATGCCTTAACCGGTTTACCCAATCGTAGTGCCTTTGACGCGGCCTTTACCAATACCTTGGCATTTGCCAAACGCCACGAATTTTGGGCGGGGTTAATTTTATTAGACATCGACTTTTTTAAAACCATTAATGACGATTATGGGCATTTGGCCGGCGATGCGGTGTTGATAAACCTGGCTGAGGTGCTGTTAGACACTCTGCGTTTAGAAGACCATGTGTACCGCTGGGGCGGTGAAGAATTTGCCATTTTGGCGTTGGATAAAACGTCCGACGGCATTGAAAACTTAGCGCAACGTATTTGTACCCGCGTGGCCGAACACGCGTTTAAACTGCGCGGTGCGCCTTTAATTAAGCTTACGGTTAGTTGCGGTGCGGTTAGTTTTGCGTGCGAACAAACCTTAACGCCTTCAGAACGCCTAAACCTAGTAGACGTGCAGTTGTATCAGGCCAAAGCCAATGGGCGTAATCAGGTGTGTTACCAACGTGTGTAAATAACGCCCGTTGACGTTCATTTACTTGATATACATTAAGTTTTGCAGACGTGATGGTTTGTGAAATGAAAGCCCCTAGATTACGCTAATCGTCTTTAAAACACTTTAAACACAGATAAAAACAAGCGGAGCGCTAAACCACACATGACACAGCCTACAACACAGCACATGGAACAAAAAATTCAATTTGATGAAGCGCTCATCAAACGCTACAACCAGTCGGGGCCACGTTACACATCGTATCCGACGGCTTTGCAATTTGATGAGGCGTTTGGTGAGACCGACTACCAACAAGCGTGCGCCCGCAGTAATCAAACGGGGCGCGGTTTATCGCTGTATTTTCACATTCCATTTTGCGATACCGTGTGCTTTTTTTGCGCCTGCAACAAAGTTTGGACGCGTGACCGCTCTAAAACCACGCCCTATTTAGAGCGCCTGTTTAAAGAAATTGAACTGCAAGCGGCTTTGTTTGACCCCAGCCGAAAAGTCGAGCAACTGCACTGGGGCGGTGGCACGCCAACGTTTATTAACAACGACGAGATGCAAGCCTTAATGGCCAAAACGCGCCAACATTTTAATTTGTATGACGACGACTCGGGCGAGTACTCGATTGAAATTGATCCGCGTGAGGCCAATCGTCAATCGGTTAAGTTGTTGCGTCAGTTGGGCTTTAATCGCATGAGTTTGGGGGTGCAAGATTTTGACCCCGTGGTGCAAAAAGCGGTAAATCGCATTCAAACCCAAGCCGAAACCTTTGAGGTGTTGGAAGGCGCGCGTGAGGCGGGTTTTTTATCGGTGAATGTCGATTTAATTTACGGCCTACCGCACCAAACCGAACGCAGTTTTATGCGTACGCTTGACCAAGTCATTGATGCACAACCCGATCGGTTTTCGATTTTTAACTACGCCCACATGCCCGCGATGTTTCCCACACAAAAGAAAATGAACGAGGCCGATATGCCGTCTGCCGATGAAAAATTGGCCATATTGCAAGCGTCAACTGAGCGCCTATTGCAAGCAGGCTACGTCTACATTGGCATGGATCACTTTGCTAAACCCGACGATGAACTCGCCGTGGCGCAACGTAATGAAACCTTGTATCGCAATTTTCAGGGGTATTCGACTCATGCGGAATGCGATTTGGTGGGAATGGGGGCGACCTCAATTTCGCTCATCAACAACACTTACGCGCAAAATCGCAAAGGGCTAGACGACTATTATCACGCCATTGACGCCGGGCATTTAGCCGTGTTTAGAGGCGTGGCGCTCACCGAAGACGACGAGCTGCGCCGCGACGTTATTACCCGTTTGATTAGCCACTTTCACCTCAATTTTGCCAAACTAAACGCACAATGGAATATCGAATTTAACGAATATTTTGCCCCCGAACTGGTGCGCCTACAACCCATGATAAACGACGGCCTAATCACCCTTGACGACCACGACATTTACGTAAGCGCAAAAGGCCGCTTGCTCATCAGAAACATCTGCATGGTGTTTGACGCCTACCTAAAAAGCGATGCACTAAATCGGTTTTCAAAGGTTATTTAACGATTAGCGTTGTTGGCGCAAAAAACATAAAACAGCATAAAACCGCGTTGGTCAGGCCTGGTCAACGCGGTTTTGTTTTGTGTGTTTCAGCCATTTCTTACCAAGCACAACCAGGTTTTTCCTTGTTGTTGGGCGTGGGTGTAGCGGGTTTTTAGGGGTTGGGGTAAGGTGTGGGAATTGTGTGGTAGATAGCCGTTTTGCAGGTAAAAGTTATGTAAGTGCGGCGGGGCAAACGCGATAATTTTCTTTGATGGCTGGGTGTTTTGTGGCTGGAGTTGCTCGTTAAAAGCAAAGTGCAACAGCGCGCTGGCTAGGCCTTGTCCACGGCAGTCAGGGGCAATAAACAAACCGCGTAGCCAAAACACATTAGAAGAGTTGTTGGGTAATGCGTTAGGTAATGCGTTAGCCTCTTGGTTGTTCTCATTGCGATTGTCTGTGTCTAAATCGTGTTTGCTTATGTTTTCTAGGCGGACTAATCGCAATGCGCCCGCAAGATGGTGTGCCTGTTTGACCCAAACGACAATATCGTTTTGTTGTGGCGCACTTTGTTGGTGTTGCTTAAAAAAGTGTTTAAGCGCAAAGTGCTCGTTTTGCTTTGACCAGGCCTGGTCAGAGTAAAATTGGGGTTTTTGAGTGTCTGCTTGATTGTTTAATTTACCGTTTGATTTACCGTTTTTTAAGGTCATTTTTTATCGATGTCTCGAATCATTTGTTTACAGTGTCAGCGGCCGCAAAGCGTTTGCGTATGCGATTGGATTACCCCTATTGCGAATGTTGTAGAGGTGGGGGTTTTTCAACATCCAACCGAGGCCATGCAAGTAAAAGGCACGGCCAAATTGGTGGCGTTGTCGTTAAGCCAGGTGCAGCTTTGGGTGGGCGAACGTTTAAGCGACGTGCCCGAACTGGAGGCGTGGTTGGATTGCGCCCAGCAGCAACATAAAACGGTGCTGTTGCTTTATCCTCCGACCGAAACGTCCGTTGAAACCCCAAGCCAACCCACGCAGCCGCTGATTAATATCGCCGATTTGTGTGGATTGACGCAGGCGCAACTGAGTCAGTTGTGCGTGTTGGTGTTGGACGGCACGTGGCGTAAAACGCATAAAATGCTCTGTTTAAATCCGCGTTTGGCCGCCCTTACGCGTCTGCAAATTGAGCCTAATACACCGTCTAACTACCGCATTCGCAAACAAAAAAATGCTCAAAGCTTGTCTACCGTCGAGGCAGTGGTGCAGGTTTTATCTACTTTAGAAAACGCCCCACAACGCTATACGCCGTTGTTGCAAGCGTTTAACGCCATGGTGCAACAGCAATGGCAGTTTAGGGTGCGTTAGCAGGGTTTATAAGCAACGTTTATAAGCAACCTAAATTCGCTTTGACCAGGCCTGGTCTTATTTTTTCTTAGAATTTGTATGGCTGGACGTGCTCTTTTCGGTTTCGTCGCCCATCGCTTCGCGGAGTTTTTGAAGATGAACAGGTTGGAGATGGAAAAGTTAAAGCCCATTCCAATCAGCACGCCAATAATTAACGCCAAAATGGTTTTGTCTTCAAAAAACGGTACGTAGGTGGTTAGGGTGTAGTAGGTGCCGTAGTTCACCGCAAAGCCTATCAGCGAGCTGGATACAAACGCGCCCCATTGGGTTTTTTTGGCGGTTTTTTCGCGGTGGCTAAAGGTGATGATGCGGTTGAGCATCCAGTTCCAGGTAACGGCGGGCCAAAACGACAGGGCGCGTGCCGTGGTGTGCGATAGCCCGGCCATTTGCAGCAGTAAATAAAACAGCAAATCGACAATAAAACCACTGCTGCCGACCAGCGCAAACTGAATAAACTCCGCTTTGGTTTGAAATTTGTACTGGTACAAACGGCGCAAGTGGCGCAGGTATTTAAGTTGCTCGCCCAAGGTGAGTTTGGATTCGCCGTGCACGCGGTCTACAAAGTGAATGGGCACTTCTGAGACCTTATCAAAGTCGCCTTTTACCATCACCTCTAAGGCGATTTTATAGCCAATTGGCGATAAACGGGCACTTTCGGGCATGTCGGCGGTACGCACGGCAAAAAATCCCGACATGGGGTCTTTGACCTTGGTAAGCGGCAAGGCGGGCAAGGTGGCCACCGCCGAGTTGATGTAACGCCACAGCGTCCAACTGTCGTCAATGCTGCCGCCTTCGACGTAGCGTGAGCCGAGGACAAAATCGCTTTCGCGGCTTTTAAGCTGGCGCACCATCTCAACAATGGCGCTGGCGGGGTGGGATAAATCGGCGTCCATAACCACAATGTAATCGCCTTGGGCGTTTTCAAAGCCTTCTATCACCGCGGGCGAAAGCCCTCGGTTTTGGGTGCGAGTGATGATGCGAATAGGGTGGTGTTGCGCAAGACTGGCGACCAGTTCGACCGAGCCGTCTTGCGAATGGTCATCCATAATTAAGATTTCGTAGCTGTGCCCGTGGCCTTGAAGAGCGCTGGCAATCATCTCGCTTAATGGGGTAAGGTTTTTAACCTCTTGGTAAGTGGGGACAATAATCGAAATATCGGGGCGGTGGTCGTTGTGCGTGGACGTCATCTAATCAGGCCTGGTAGAGTGTGAATGGTGGCTATTATCGCTAATATTATGGCCGTTGAAGTGTTTTGTTCAATCTGAGGCCTTTGCATGAGTGAGGTGCGAGAAAAAAATGAGATAAAATTTGTCTGATTGAGGCGAAAAACGCAGTGAATAGCTGGCTATTCGCAAGGTTTTCAACAAAAATCAGGTAAATTTTAGCCATTTTTTACCGTGCCTTGACTCGTGCAAGGGTCTCAATCTGTTTGCCTAGGCGAATAAACCGCGCCTCGACCCAGTGGTTTAGCCATAACGAGAGGTACAGCGTAAACCCCACCGCCAGCGTAAACACCAGCGGCACGTGCCAAAAACTCACGGCTGCAATGTGTTTGGGTTCAACCGTGCCCAGCACCAAAAACCAGGCAATGGCCACAAACGGAAAATGAAAAAAATACATAGGGTACGCCAGCTCGGACAATAAGCGCCAAATGCGCCAGTGGGTGAGGGATGGGCGGGTGCTATGGTTGGTGAGGTGTGTGGCGGGTCGCGCACTAAAATGCGTCAGCAGTATTAACGCTAAAATAATGGCGGCAAACAGCGCGCGGTGCAGGGTAATTAAGGTTAAGTTAAGCCATTCGTTAAAGTATTGGTAGTACACCGCTTGTGGGTTGTAGACCGGAAACAGCATTAACGCATACAGCATGGCCAGCCCCAATACCCATAATGCGCTGCGCGGTATTAAACCTAGGCGGATGGGGCGGCGTGCTGGGTTATTAAGCGGATAGTTAAATACCAGTACCGCCCACAACACACCCAGCAACAGCGGAGTAATGCGGGTTTGAATCACGTAATAGAGCGTGTCCATGTACAATTTTGGGTCTACGCCAAACGCAAATTGATACCAATGCGTTTGGTAGGTAAGCGGATGGTGCCAAGCCGCCCAAAACCGCACGACAATCGACAGTGCAATTAACCCCATAAGCCAGCGTATTGGGTGATTGGCGCGGGCTAAAAACAGCATTAAAAACGGCAGAATGAGATAAAACTGTACCTCAATCGACAAACTCCACTGTACGGGAATAATGCCTTTGGCAAAGATGTTTTCTATAAATAACAGGCTGTACCAACCTTGCGTGAGCAGTTTGCTGGGGTCGGCTAGACCGTACAGCAACAGCGCCACTAAAAACAGCGGGTAGAGCCTAAAAAACGGTGCAGGTAAAAGCGTTTTACGTCAATTTTGCCGTATTTGTGGTGTACTTTTAACAGGGCGGTGCCCAGTAAAAAGGTGCTGAGCATAAAAAAAACATCGACCGCTTTGTCGCCGCCCAGTAAAAAATCAGCGCGGTGGGAATGTCGGCAATAAAGTGATTGAGCTTGTCGATGTCTTTTTTAAAGACAAAAAACACGGCAAAAAACACGTGAAACAAAATAACCGCTAACACGCTTAGGCCTTTTAAAAAATCGACCACCGCAAATTCTTTTGGCGGTTGTGCCAAAATCACCTTGGCCAACGCAATGGGACGCGTGATGGGGGTGAGTAATTTGGCCAACAAGCCTTGCGCGGTGGTTACGGTGGTTAAGGCGGTCATGGCGTATTGAGTGTTGACGTTTTGAGTGCTCTGGGTGCGAGTGTCTCAGAGGTCTGAGTGAGCGCGGGTTTTAACAAGTTAAAACAGTGGTAGAAATAATAGCTCACCACAATGGCGCCATTCACTTTCATGTCTTGGGTTTGCCGTAGCTCACAGCGTTCAAAATGGTGGGCTTGATTGGTTTTGGGTGGCACAGGCTCGTAATGGGGCACCACTAAAAGACCGTTGCTGCCGGGTGCGGGCGGGTTAAACCAGTAGTCGTATTGGGTGGCGCGCACGTCGGTTAAGTACACCGGTTGAGGCCTGGCGTACCAAGCCAAATGACTGGCAACACTCCAGTTAGACACAAACAGCGGCAGCTCGGCCGGGTTTTGAGCCAGTTGCGCTTGCAAGGTCAGTGCGGTTTGAGTGGCCTGTGGCCAGCCGTAGTCGCCTTGAATGGGATTTTGGTGATCTTTAAAGGCCAACCATGGACTAAACAATAGGCTGTGTGCCACCAGTACCAAGGTAAAACTCACCACCAGATGCACGCTGACTAAAGGCTTTAGCCATTTTTTGGTCTGCATTTGCCATAGGCTGTGCACCACAATGGGAATCAGCAGCAGCCACGCCAGTGACAACCAGTGCGGCAAACTTTTTTCGTAACCCGAACCCCAGGCAAATAAAAGGGTAATGGGTAAACTGAACAGCAACAGCAAGCGTGGGGCAAAGGTTTGATAATGTTTAAGGCGCAACATCGCCCACCAACCCAACAAAAACAGCAACGGGGTGTAGGTAATAAATTGGGTGGCTTGCGTTTGCATTAGGCGACTTAACCGCCATTGGCTTGCCCCCGTGCCGTGATTTATTTGGTATAAAATGGACGCCCAATCGTGCGTGGCGTTCCAATACAGAATGGGTGAAATCATCAACAACGCCGTAGCAATGGCCAACCATAGGCCTTTTTGCGTGAGCCAATCTAAGCGTTTTTGCACCAACATCACCGCCAACAACGACACCACTAAGGTGACGGCGGTGTATTTAGACAGCGCGGCCAATCCCACCAATGCACCCAGTAACACCCAATACCGTAACGGCGCTTGGGTGTGTTTAAGCAGTTTAATCACTACCAGTATTAAGGCCAACACAATCACCATTAACGGATTGTCGGGCAACATGGCCATGCCCATCAGCGCCAAAATAAGCGTGCTGTTAAGCAATGCCAAACTCCAAAACCCCAGCCAGTGTTGCGATCCGATACCTGACCAGGCCTGGTCAAGGTTTGCATTGGCTGTATTGATGGTATCAGTTGCTTGACCAAATAAGGTAAGCGTTAACCTATACAGCAACGCGTTTAACGCGACATACAATCCAATGGGCACCAGTCGGGCGCTCCAATCGTAAGGGGCAAGCCACATAGGAATGATTTGCAGCCAGCCCACCATGGGAGGGTGGTCGTAATAACTCCAGTCGGGATGCAGGCCGTACAGTGCGTAATGTGCCTCGTCGCCCCCCAGCTCGGCGTAAAACGCCACAATAAAATGCAGCAGTGTCATGAATCCCACCAACCCTACGCTGGCGCGTGCTGGGGTTAGGCTGCTTAGGTAGGTTTTAAAAGTGGGCAGGTTCATGTTTGCGGCCGGCATTATAATTTGAGTTTTTTAAAGATAAATTCGGGAATGTTGCGAATTATAAGCATAATGCCCGCCCAAAAAAACGGCGTGTACAGCGTGTGTTTGCGTTGGTTAATGGCGCGCACAATGGCCTTGGCCACCTGATCTGGGCTGGCCCACAACGCGCCTTTTTTAAATTGGGCGGTCATGGGGGTGTCTACAAACCCGGGTTTAATGTCTAACACATTCACGCCACTGGGGCTTAAACGGTTGCGTAAGCCCTGCAAAAAGGTCGATACCATGCTTTTGGCCGCGCCGTACACGTAGTTGGATTGACGCCCTCGGTCACCGGCTACGCTGGTAATGACCGCCAGTGTGCCGCTTTGTTGTTGTTCTAACCGATTGGCCAAATTGCTTAATAACGCCACGGTGCTGATGGCGTTGGTGGTAATCTCATTTAGCAGTAAGGCAACGTCGTGTTGACAGGCAATTTGATTGGGCAGGGTGCCGTGGGCAATCAGCGCAATGTCCAGCGTGCCCAGGGTGTCAAACACTTGGTTTAACACGGCTTGGTGTGCGTCAAAATCGTTAACGTTAAAAGTGGCAACATGCACCGCAGTGGCCCCGCGCACTGTGGCGTCGTTGGCAATGTCTTGCAAACGCTCGGTGTTGCGGCCGAGCAAGTAAAGTGTGGCATGTTTGTCGGCGTAACGGCGAATAACGGCCAGTGCTATGGCCGAAGTGGCGCCAATAACAAGAATATTTTTCATGGTTGTCTCATTTTTGTGTTTTGTGTGGTGTGAGTAACTTACAGCTTTAAGACCTAAAATCTTAGATTATTTATCTTTTAGGGTTGGAACGCTTTGGTTGGGATACTCAATTAAGACAGCATTTGCATTAACGTATCGTGCCATTGGCTCAAAGGGATTTCTCCCATTTTATTTTTTAAGCGTTTTTTATCTACCGTTCGAACTTGGTCTAGGAGAATTCGCCCTTTTTTGTCATTAAAAATGACCTCTGGTCGACAGCCTAACGCCTGACTTTTTGATGTAATCGGCGCAATAATGACGCGTGGTAAGATACGATTCATATCGTCTGGAGAAATAATTAAACAAGGGCGGGTTTTTTTAATCTCGGTGCCAATCGTTGGATCCAATTCTACCCAGTAAACTTCACCCCTGGCTACCATTGCCAATCTTCTTGTTCACTTTCTAAGTCTTTCATCTCTGATAAAGGCTCAATATCTTTCTCGGGGTTGTAATGATCAAACCACCCTTTTCTAGGCGTATTAGATGGCTTTAAAAGTAGTACACCATCTTGAACTTCCATTTCAACTTCATTGTCTATATGAAGTTGCTCAATGATTGAAGATGGAATGATAATTCCACGGGAATTGCCAATTTTGCGAAGTGTTGTTTGCATAGACAGCTCCAAAGTAATAACAATGTTAAAACAAATTCTAACTCAATTAAAAAGGTTAAACAAGGTTTTGCTCATTTTTCCCCAGCCATATTGTGCGCAGAACCAATGCCATTGAAATTTAGACAGATTTTAAAATTCCAACCTCAAATTGACAAGCCTTAAAGCCTTAAAGCCTCAAAGTCCTAAGCGTTGTGATTGCAACGATTGAAACGCGTCAAGCGCGCCATAATGCGCACGCACGTTTTGAAAGTCGTGCCAGTTTGGGTAACTTTGTTTAAAGGTTTGTTCGGACATGCGCGCGTCTTTGGTTAAGTAAATTCGGCCACCAAAATCGAGCACCATGCGGTCTAACTCGGTTAAAAAACTGAGCAACGTCGCATCCATTTTAAAATCTAGGGCCAAGGTGTAACCGCGCATAGGAAAACTCAAATAGTTGGCGTTGCCTGCGCCAAACGCTTTTAACACCGCCAAAAACGAACCTCGTTTGGAGTGGGCTATTTTGGTTAAGATCAAGGTTAAGGCTTCTAGGCCAGCGGCGTGCGGTATCACAAATTGATATTGGCAAAATCCGGCTTTGCCGTACAGCTTGTTCCACTGTTTAATGCCGTCCAGCGGGTAAAAAAACGGCTGATAATGCACCGTATCTTGGCTGTGTGCGCCACGCGTTTTATGGTAATACAGCTGATTAAACAGTTTAACGCTGAACGGATTAAGCGCAAAGCCGGGCGCGTAAAATGGCACGCTTAATGCCCCGGCTTTGTGCGCCAAGAGTGCGTTTTGTGTGCGATTAGAATGCGGCAGAACTTGCTGGTCAGCGTCTTGGTCAGCGTGTTCACCCAGCATTAACAGCGAGCGCCCAAGTTGCGCACCACTGGCCAAGCAGTCAATCCAGGCTACCGAGTAGGTGGCGTGTTGGTGCGCGTCAAACAGCGCTAAGGTGTCGCTTAAATTGGCGGTTTTAAAGGTGGTTTGGGTAATGTACGCGCTGCTTATGCGGCGCATTGCAAAGCGTGCGGCCACAATAACCCCCGTTAATCCCATGCCGCCACAGGTGGCCAAAAACAGTTCACGGTGTTGCTGGGGTGAGCATTCTAAGTGTTCGCCCGACGCCAAACACACGGTTAGGCTAAGCAGATGATCGCTAAAACTGCCTTCTAAATGATGGTTTTTACCGTGCACGTCGCTGGCAATAGCGCCGCCTACGGTAATAAATTTGGTGCCGGGAGTAACCGGCAAAAACCAGCCTTGGGGTACAAAGCGGCTTAAAATTTCGTCAAAGGTGACCCCCGCTTGGCACGCTAAAATGCCGCTTTGTGCGTCAAAACTTTGGTAGTGGTTAAGGCTTTGGGTGTCGAGTATGCAGGGGGCAAGCGAGCTGTCGCCATAACTGCGACCCATGCCGCGCGCAATAATCGGTCGCATGGGTTGGGCATTTTGCGCGGCTTGGAGAGAGCTGGATAGCGCATCCAAGCTGTGCGGTTGCAGTCGTTGTGCGGTTATTGTAGGAAAGTTACCCCAGCCGCTTTCTGCGTTTAACGTGCCTAGGTTTAAAGAAGGGGTGGGCGCGCTCATTTAAAAACAAACCGTTTATCAAGTTGGTATTTAACGTAATAGCCAATGGTTAAGCCAATCACTCCGCCCAAATAGCGCATCTCTTTGGTTTGAAACAGCGCGTCAAATCCCAGTTCAAAGCCCCAAAAAATCAGCGTGGTGGCCAAGCCCATTACGGTGTATAGGGTAAAGGTTTTAGAGTTGTGTTGCAGAGTGTGGGTTTGGTATTTAAAAATATAGCGTTTGTCTAAGGCGTATTTAAGCACCAGCCCAACCGCCGTACCCACCAAAATAGCGAGGCTAATGGCGTACAGCCCAAAGTACATGTGCACAAACAGCTCTTGTGCGCCAATGTTGGCTGCGGTGGCGATTAGGGCAAAAATCGTGTACATTATGGCTATTTTTGTGCCTGTCATCGGGTGGGTTTCTAGGTGGGTTTTCAGATTAATTCACTGTTTATTAGGGTTAAAAATTTTATGGATTCTACCACTTCTAGTCAGGCTAATAAATCGGTTTTGCTGGGTTTACTTAAGTTAATGCGCCCGCGTCAGTGGATTAAAAACGGTTTTGTGTTTGCGCCCTTGTTGTTTGCCGGACAGTTTTTAGAGTGGAATGCGCTCACGCAAACCCTGTTGGCGTTTGTGTTGTTTAGCGTGGCTTCGTCGGCCACTTATGTGGTAAACGATTTAAAAGACATTGAGGCCGACCGCTTGCACCCTATCAAGGCGGTTAAACGACCGTTGGCGTCGGGTCAAGTTTTGCCCGGTCAGGCCAAGGGGTTGTTGGTGGGCTTGTACGCGGTATTGTCGGTGGGGTTTTGGCTGCAACCGGCGGTAATGGCGGTGATTGTCGCCTATTTATTGTTAAATGTGGCGTACAGCTACAAGCTTAAACATCTGCCGGTGGTGGATATTTTTACCATTGCCATTGGCTTTGTCTTGCGAGTGTACGCCGGCGCTATGGCGCTGGCGGTGCCGTTGTCGTCGTGGATGTTTGTCACCACTTTATGTTTGGCGCTGTATTTGGCGGCGTTAAAGCGTCGGCAAGAGCTGCTGCAAACGGGTTTAAGTGGGCGCAAAGTGCTCAAGCAATATTCGGTGGCGTTGGTGGAGCGGTACGCCGAAATTTCGGCCACCGGCGCATTGTTGTTTTACAGCCTGTTTGTGATGAACAGCCGCCCCGATTTGGTGTTGACGATTCCGTTTGTGCTGTTTGGATTTTTTAGATATTGGTACGTGGTGGAGTTTACCGCCGAGGGTGAATCGCCCACCGATGCGTTACTGGCCGACTGGCCATTGCAAGCCACCATGGTGGCGTGGGTGGGTGTGTGCGTCTGGGCGCTTTGGCCAGTTGCCGCACCGCTTTAGGTTAGCCGCGTTAAGTTAGCATTCGTTTAGCATTCGTTTAAATAAGACCTTTGCAGGGGTAGAGTAACCATGGAATTAACCGTTGATTTAAGTTATGCACTCACGCCCTTTTTGGCTTGGTTGGTGGCCGGCATAAGCAAGTTTTTAATAAACAGTGCGCGCGCCAAACAGTGGGCTTTTGGTTTGATTGGATACGGCGGCATGCCCAGCAACCACAGCGCGATTGTGTCTAGTATGGCGGCGTTAATTGCCTTTAAAGAAGGGATTGAACACCCCGCGTTTGGGGTGGCGTTGGCGTTGGCGTTTATTGTGATGCTGGACGCGAGCAGTTTGCGTCGCCAAGTGGGTAAGCACGCAACCGCTATAAACACCATGATGTTGCGCAGCGCGCACATCACCCAAACCACTCAAAGTACCTTGTTACCTATCTTGCGTGAGCGCATGGGACACACGCCGTTTGAAATTTTAGGCGGCGTTCTCACGGGCGTGTTGGTGGCCTACGGCGTCAACTTGGGCATGCCTTTGCTTATGGCCGTGGTGTAATGCAAATTTTAAAAGGTGATTTTGCCGCCCATTTGTCTTTACACGATAAAGTCTTGTTGGTGGCGTTTGTGCTGCTTAAAGTGTTGCTGGTGGTGGCGTTGCCGTTGACGGGCGATGAGGCGTATTTTATTGGCTGGGGGCAAAATCTGGCCAGTGGGTATTACGACCATCCGCCCGCTGTGGGCTGGGTGTTATTTGGGTTAAGCACCTTGGCCGACAATCTGTATTGGTATCGCAGTTTTGCGTTGTTTACCTCGGTCGTGGTGGCGTATGTATTGTACAAACTGGTGCGGTTAAATCACAGCGTATCACCAGTGGTAGCGTTTTACGTGGGCTTAGTGTTTTTTGTGTCCCCGGTGTCGCTTATGTTTGTGCTTACCGCCAACGACACGGTGTTGGTGTTGTTTGGCCTGGTGGGCGGCTACTTTTTTGCCCGCACTGTTTTGCCCGATTCGCTTAATTCTCCCCAATCTTCTGATGTTCTTAACTCGTTTAAAACCTTAACGCTGTGGCCGATATTGGCGGGGCTTTTTTTAGGCATGGCGTTTTTGTCTAAATATTTTGCTGCGTTTGTTTTGCTGGGCTTGTTGTTGTGGACGTTTAGCCATTACAAAACCGTACCGTGGCGACGTGTAACGCTCATGGTGCTGATTGTGCTGGGGTTTGTGGTGCAAAACCTGTACTTTAACGCGACGCAATGCTGGAACAATATTCTGTTTAACTTTTTTTCACGCACAGCACAAAGCGCGTTTTCGTGGACAGATTTAGTAAGCAATGTGGCGCTGTATGGGCTTATGTTGGTATTTATGCTGTCGCCTTTGGGCGTGGTGTATTGGGTTAAAACTTTTAAAAACAGCCGCCACAAGAAGAGCCCCCAAAACAGTCTGCTAGAAAGCAGTTCTTTGAACTTACCAGGCCTGGTCAATCGCCCAAAACCTTTTTTAATGCGGTTTCAACCTTGGCATTGTACGCCAGTGTGCCGTTGTTGTTGGTGTTGCTGGTGGTGAGTTTTTCGCATCAAATTGGCTTGCATTGGCCGCTGATTGCGGTGGCGTGGTTGTTTGTGTTGTTCAGCATTTTGCCGGTACAAAAACTGGTGGTGTTGTATCGTTTTAACGCTTACAGCGCGTTGCTGTTGGGAGTGATGTTGCTGGCGGCGTTAGGATTTGTGGATAAGATAGTGCCCGAGTCACAACGCGCGCAAATTGCTCTGTACACTCAGCCGCAGGCGTTGTGCCCGCAATTGCCACAGAGTAGGTTTTTTACGTTAGATTACAGCAGTCAATCGGCCTTGGCGTACCACTGCCAAAACGATGCGGTACATGTGTTTGCCAGCACCTCAAAATTTGGCCGAGAAGACGATAAATGGGTCGATTTTAAAGCGCTTAATCAGCAAAACTTAACCATTTTAATCACGCAGAAAAAAGAGCTTACCAAGTTGGCCGCGTTTTTTAGTCAGCTTGAGATAAAAGAGTTGCCCATGCCCAAGCACGCAGATTCAACGCATTTAACGCCCATCTATTATTTGGTGACGGGCATTGGGTTTGATTACGCGGCTTACAAACAGGCCATTTTACAGCCGGTAGCCACAAAATATTACACCGCACCTGACTGGTTTCCTAAAACGGTTTGCCCGTTTAAAGCGCACTATGATTTGCTTTAATGTCTGCTTTAATGCCTGTCTTAATGCCTGCTTTATTGCATTTTATGCAAAGGTCTCTTTAAGTTTAAATTAAGTTTAATAGAGCTTGTTGCGCATTGTTAAGCGCACGAGTTTTAGACTCTTCGCCCATGGCCAGGCCTGGTGCGTTTACAAACGTAACGTTGTGCAGGCCAATAAATCCCAAAATGGTGGTTAAGTAGGGTTCAACAAAGTTCATTTTGTTAAGCGGCGCTTGGGTGTAATCGCCCCCCGAGCTCACAATGACAATCACTTTGGGAATGTTCAATAACCCTTCTGGACCATTGGCATCGTATTTAAACGTTTCGCCCACGCGAGTCACGTTATCGAGCCAGGCTTTAAGGGTGCTGGGCAGGCTAAAGTTATACATTGGGGTGCTAATCAACAACACGTCGGCTCGTTTTAGCGCCTGTACGTGCTGGTCAGAATAGGATAAACGCTCTTTTTGTTGCTCGGTGCGCGCATGCGCTGGGGTATAGGCTGCGCCGATAAACGCCTCATCAATATGACTGGGCAGGGTTTGAGCCAAAATATGCTGGGTAAGCTGGGTGTTGGGGTGGTTTTGCATAAACTGTTCACAAAAAAAGTCAGCGAGCTTTTTGGATTCAGAGCCTTGCGACAATGCGCTGGCGTCAATTCTTACAATGTGAGTCATGGTGAGTTCCTTTTTTAGATAAATGTAACGTGCAATGTGCGAACAGTGTAAAACGGTTTTTAACCTTAAAAAAGTCACAAATCCACAAAATATTGTTGCTAAAAATGATGTTAATCACCAAGGTGTAAAGATCGGGGGGCTTGACAGAGGGTGTATAATGGATAAATACAATTTTATATTTTTATAAACAGACCTTAGGCGTGTTTAACAAACGTTTCTAAGCGTCAATAAGCCTTACTTAGGAGTGCTTAGATGTCTGATATTCCCGTTACAAAACGTTCGGTTATGGTGTTGTTTTCTGATTCTAAAAGCCCAAGCTCGCATCGTGTGCGTTTAGTGGCGCAAGAAAAAGACATTCCCATTGAAATCATTGAGGTCGAAAGCGATAACCTGCCTGAAGATTTGTTGGAGTTGAACCCTTACGGTACGTTACCGACATTAGTCGATCGCGATTTGGTGTTGTACGACCCACAAGTCATTATTGAATATTTGGACGAGCGTTTTCCGCACCCGCCGTTGATGTCGGTTGACCCAATTTCTAAAGCCCGCGCGCGTCAAATGTTGCGTCAAATTGAGACCGAATGGTACCCAATGATTGATGTGATTGCCAACGGCAAAAATCCCGACGAAGTTAAAGCGGCGCGTCGTAATTTGCAAGAACGCTTGATTCAGTTAATTCCGGTGTTTGCGCACAAGCAATATTTTATGAGCGACGATTACTCGTTAGTGGACATTAGTATGGCGGTATTGTTATGGCGTTTACCGTCGTTGGGCATTGATCTGCCTAAATCGGCCAAGCCGATTACCGATTACGCCGAGCGTATTTTAAACCGCGAAATGTTCAGCGACAGTTTGTCAGACGATGAAATTGATATGCGAGATGACATCTAATGATTTCTAATCGTCCTTACATGATTCGTGCATTGTACGAGTGGATTGTTGACAACCAATGGACGCCGCACGTGCAAGTGGACGCGCGTTTTCCGGGGGTGGACGTGCCGCAAGCGTTTGTGCAGGACGGTACGATTGTGCTTAACATGCATCCGCAGTCGGTCATGGGATTAACCATGGAGAACGATTGGTTTTCGTTTAGAGCGCGTTTTAAAGGGGTGGAACAAACCATCGGCTTTCCACCTCAAGCGGTTGAGGCCGTGTTTGCTCGCGAAAACGGTCAAGGCATGTCGTTTCCGCCCGAACCGTATCCCGAGTTGTCAAGCACGTCGCAGTCCGGTTTAGAATCGGATTCTAAGCCTGTTAAAGGCAAGAAACCGACCTTAACAATTGTTAAATAGAGGCCGCTTATAAACCGATTTATGACTTATTAAATGGCCTAATAATGCTTACATCCGCAAACGCCTGCTTAATCGCAGGCGTTTGCGTTTCTAAAAACAGCAATTTTAAGTTAGGTCCTGCGTCCATCGTAAAATAGACATCAACCCCTTGTTGGCGCAGTGCCCATACGGTGTGCATGGCGGCGACCGATTGCGGTTGCCAATACACAATGGGCGGCCAAGTGGCCATCATGGTGGCGTGCATGGTTAAGGCATTGTGCTCGGCCGTTTGCCCTAAAAGGGTAAAGTCGTGCTCTTCAATGGCTTGCAAAATACGTTGCATGTCTTGGTTTGCTTGAGTTGGCCAGGCCTGGTAAAGCGCGCAGGTGTTAACCGTTTGTTGCATGCCGGCGGTTGAACTGATCGATTTTTGGCTAATATCAATTTTTAACAATCCCACGCACAGCTCTGGCCATGGTGTGGTGATTTCTTGGGCAAAACTGTCCATGCCATCGTCTTGCTCGCCTTGATGCCACAGCGCAAAGCCGTTAAACAGCGAGCGACTGGCGCTGCCGCTGCCCAAGCGTGCCAACAGCGATAACGCCGTTTTGGGCAGTTGCCAACCAAACAAGTCGTCTAACGCCAACACTAATGCGGCGTAGCCCGAGGCCGATGAAGCCAATCCTGCCGCGGTGGGCACGCTGTTGGCGGTATTCACCCAAAAAAAGTCTTGGGGAGTGGGTCTAAAAAGGCTTAAAAACTGACTTAAACGCTGGGCAAACGGTGTGTCGTTGCTTAGTTTTTGCTGATTTAAGGTGATTAAATCGGCCGTTGGGTTTAACGCTGGGTTTATCAATCCCAGTGTGGTGTGCGTGCCCAGGCCTGGCAAGCTAATCGACACGCTGCCGTTCATAGGTAAATTAAGCACGGCGTCGCGTTTGCCCCAATATTTGCTTAAGGCGATGTTAACGGGTGCCTCACCCACGCCTTGTGGCTTAGGGGGCGAAATGGGCGCGTGTGCTTGCGAGAGTACGCGCTGTACAAATTGGTGTTGCAGGGCAAAAGAAGTGTTGGTCATGATGGGTTATGCCTGGGTTAGTCAACGTTTCTCTTGGCAAAAGCGCCTTGATCGGTGAGTTGAACGCTAAGAGTTTGAAAGTCTTGAAAGACAGCGGCGGTTGACCAGGCCTGGTCATTTGTGTCATGACTTAACGCCAGTACACAATCGCCTAATCCTGAGCCTGATATTTTGGCGCAACAGACGTTGGGTGTGTGCGCCAGTTGATTCAAAATAGCCTGTAAGGTGGTGTCGGTTACGCCCAATTGGGTCATTAGCGTTTGGTAGTGATAACAGGCGTTAAAAAATTCGCTTAAGCCATTTGGACTGTTTAAGTTGTGGTGTGTTAAGACCTGGTAAGCGCGCTGGGTGGTTTTCCCCATTTGGGCGTACAGCGCCTTAAGCTCGGCAGGTTGATGTTGCCATTGTGCCGCCACCTGTTCAAGCACCTGGGCGGTGGGGGTTTTGTAGCCCGCGTAAATTAAGTGCAGGTTTAAGGTCGAAAAGAGAGCGTTTTTGAGTTTAACGATGTTGACGGACGCATTATTGGTCGCGCTGCTCGACGTGTCGCTTGACGGTTGAAAATAAATTAAACCACCGTACAAACTCGCGGCCAAGTCGGTGCCTGAGCCGCGTCCTTGAATGACTAAAATTTGCTTGTGCCCCAGCGCAAACAACTCTAAAACACTTAGGTTTTTTTGCGTTATGGCGTTTAAACCCACCAACATCGCCGCCAGCACCGCCGCCGAGCTGCCCAAGCCAATGGTGGACGAAAAGTCACTGTGAATATCAATGTCTAAGCCCATGTTGCAACGTCGTAAGTCGGGTTGAAACGCCCGCAATGCGCCGAGCACAAAGCGTAATTTTGGATGGTCGCAGGTCGGGTCGCTTAAACGTTCTAAGTGGGTATTTTCTTGTGCCAGGCTTGAGCGTATGCAGATGCGTTGATCGGTGCGTTGCTGCCAGTCAATGGTGATAAATTGATTAAGCGCGCAGGCCAATGCGGGGTGACCGTACACCACGCTGTGTTCGCCTAACAACATGGTGTTGGCAGGGGCTTGGCTAAACCACTTCACAATAGGCCCCGCTTTGCGCGGCGCGCGAACCGGTGTTTAGGTCAATTAAGGTATAGCCGTATTGACGGCATAACTTAACCGGCGGCAGGTCGCTTAAACACAAAACGATGCCGGCGCTTTCGCCTTCTACGCTGCCGGCACCGCAAATTTTGGCGCCAGCGTCCATGTCGTTTTCAAGGGCGGCAATAAAGTCTTGCACCCGTTGTGGCACCACGCCAATTTGGGTCAGCAGTTGGTGGTTTTGGCGAATGCCTTGTTTAAGGTGCTGCGAGTTTTGGTGTGACCAGGCCTGGGCAATCTGGTGTGTGGTGGTTTTAAACGCTTGCCATAGTTCAGTTCGGAGGGCGTGGTTTTGTTTAACGGTTTGCACGCAATGTCCGGTACTGCTTTCTGGGTGGCCAGTATCAATCAGCCAGCCGTGTAAGGTGTGTTTATCCAACTGCTCAATGGGGTGCTTGGGTTGATATTGCAATAGGCCGCCGTGAATCAGCGTGGTAGGGTCAATACCGCTCGAACGCCCATGTTGACGACATTCGATGAGTTGCGCCAACGCCAACAGTTCGGCGGGCTGCACGTCTAAGCGTTGATGGTGAATCAGCGATTTTAACACCGCAATAATCACCGCCGCCGAACTGCCTAAGCCTCGACCCATTGGGGCTTTTGAGTCAATTTTAAATTGCCAATCGGCGCGCATAAGACCGTAGTGATGGTCAAAGTGGTGCAGTATGGTCAAAATTAAATCAAGGGGTTTAGACAACACCGATTGAATTGCCCCCGATTGGGTTTCAAACAGATGAAAGCGACTTTCTATGCCCACGCTGAGTTGTTTCCATTGTGCAAATGGCAAACAATGTTTTTGCTGATAGTTGACCAGTTCAATGGTGACGCTGGGGTGGCGGCTCAGGGTGTAAGTGCTTAAGCAGTGTGTCGGTAAATCGATGGCCATGCTGATGGCGGGGCAGTCGTATAACACCGAGTGCTCGCCCGAAAGAATTAACTTGGCCGGCACGGTACACAGGGTGGTCATTTAGCGCAGCATCTTGGTTGCCGCTTAGTGGGCTGAAGCGGGACTGGGTGCATGAGAATCGTCAGCGTGGGTTGTGGACACAACTTGATACAGTCGTTTGTGTTCTAAAATTTGCGCCAGACGATAGGGGCCACGGTTGGTGGGTGTAAACACCACGTTGGTGGCGCCATCGTTAGGGTGGTGATAAAACGCTAAATACTGCGCATAGCTTAGTGCGGTACGTTGCGCAATTTGCGTTTGATGGCTTTGGCTCATTAACACCGCCTGATAACCGGGTTGCACAATGCCGGTAAAAAACTCGGCCACACAGCCCGAACCGTAGCTAAAAAAGCTAACGCGCTTATTGTCTAAGCGGTCTTTAAGATGGTCTAAAAGTGAGCAAAACCCCACAAACAGCGAGGCGCTGTAACTGTTGCCCACAATGCGATTGTAAATTTGGCTGGGCAGAGTTTGCGCATCAAATTGCGCTTGAGTAAGGGTGGCACCGACTTTTTTAACCAAGGTTTGATGAGCTTTTTCGGCCATTTTGGTAAACGGTATGTGGTAGCAAAAGTAGTCAATATCTTGAAACGTGCGCCCGGTCTGTTCGGTAAAATGCGACCAGGCCTGCTTTAAGCTGTTTAAGTACACTTTAGTGGAGTATTTGCCGTCTACCAACGCCGTGGTACGGTAATTTGGGCGCCAAAAATCCATGACGTCTTCGGTGTAATAGCCCGAACCCGGTTCTATGGCTAAAATTCGTGGTGCTTGGGTAATCAGCATGGCCACCGCACCACAACCTTGCGTGGCCTCGCCCGAGGTGTCCACGTCGTATTTGGCAATGTCAGCGGCAATGACTAATATTTTTTCGTTTGGATTGGCGCGCACCATGCTGGTGGCCATTTGCAACGCAGCCGCACCGGCGTAGCAGGCGTGTTTAAACTCCACCACACGACAGCGGTTTGACAGCTTAAGCAAGCCATGCAAAAACACCCCAGCCGATTTAGATTGGTCAACGCCCGATTCGGTCGCAAACAACACCGCCGAAATTTGGCTGGCGTCCATTTGCGCCAAAATGGGTGCGGCGGCTTTGGCGGCCAACGTCACCACGTCTTCATCTGGCGGGGCAATCGACATTTTTTCTTGCCCAATGCCTACATAGAATTTATTGACGTCTTGGTGTTTTTCAGCCGCAAACGTGTCCAATCCCAAATAGTAATCTGAGGTGGAAAAATGAATTAAATCAATGCCTACTTTCATATTTAAGACGGATTCTTCTAGCAGTTACGTGTTGATTAAACTAATTGCGTATTGGCAATTAACGACGTGTTTAAATGTAAATCATCGGCTTGTTCTATGCCCAGCAAAAATTGTGCGGTCATAAATTCGTGTTTAAACCGTTCAATCACCTTAATGACCGCATCGGTAGACTCTAACGCCGGCGCTAATAAGGGCGCGGCCACCCCGCATAATCGGCCGCCCATTATAACAGCTTTTGCCATATCGATGCCGTTTCGTATGCCGCCGCTGGCGATAAAGTACGCACGGTTTTGATAGGGCAGGCTGGCACTTAACGATTCTAGGGTGGTGAGTCCCCAATCTTGAAAGGCAAACCCAAGTGGGTTGTCGGCGCGGTGCGCCTCAATGCGGCTCCACGAAGTGCCGCCACGCCCAGCCACATCAAAGTGGCGAATGCCGGCTTGCAAGCCTAGCTCAATGTCGGCGGCCGACAGTCCACAACCCACCTCTTTTAAAATAATAGGCACGTCGAGTTGTTGCGCTAATTGATGTATTTTTTCGGCCAAACGGGCAAAGTTGCGATCGCCTTCGGGCTGAATCAGCTCTTGCAGCGGGTTAAGGTGCAAGTACAGTGCGTTGGCGTTTAAGGTATCGACCGCTTTGCGGGCTTGGTCGATGCCAAAACCGTAATTAAGTTGCACCGCGCCTAAGTTGGCAATAAGCGGCACGTTGGGCGCGTATTGGCGCAACGCAAAGCTGGCGGTTGCCTTAGCGTCTAGCATCATGGCACGTTGCGAACCCACCGCCATAGGCACTTGGCACGCTTGAGCGGCTTGCGCTAAATGACGGTTTATATTGGCTAAGTTGTGTGCGCCGCCGCCGGTCATTGAGGCAATTAAAAACGGAAACGCAATCGGTTGATTTAAAAATTCGGTTTGGCTGTTGAGCTTGGCAAAGTCGAGTTGGGGCAGGCCGCGATGGCTTAAACGCAGGCCATCAAATTCACTTTGCTGACGATCGACCAATGGGTCGTTTAGCACCGCATCAATGTGGTCTTGCTTGCGCTGGGTGATTTGCTGACTGTTCTGCTGACGATTGTGTTGAGTCATGTTGGGGTTTGAAGTCATGCGTGGTGTGCGCGTTCAAGTTTAATGTGCGCGGCCATGAGCTCGCCCGGATTGGTTTGCGCGGCCAGTAAAGACAGTTCGCCGCAAAAGGCCGTGGCCCCCGCAATGCACGCCAAGCGGCGAGCGTTTACGCCTGGGGCAACGTCTGGGTTATCACAACCCAATTGGGTTAAGTTGTGGCGGACAAAATCCAAACCTTTGCCGTTGCCCACCGTGCCGACAATTAAATTAGGTAGTGTGGTCGAAAAATACAAATCGCCTTGCGGAGTGACCTCGGCGTGGTTAATGGCTTGCGAGCCTTCAACAATATTGGCGGCGTCTTGCCCGGTCGCCAAATAAAATCCCAACAGCATATTGGCGACATGGGCATTGGCACTGCGTAAACCGCCCGACACAATGCTGCCGAGCAAATCTTTTTTAATGTGTAAATCGACAATCGCCTCGGGGGTGGTTTTTAAAAAACGCTGGCACAATTTACGCGGCAAGGTGACTTCGCACACCACGTATTTGCCGCGCCCTAAAATACCGTTTACCGCCGAGACTTTTTTGTCGGTGCAATAGTTGGCCGAAATAGACACGTATTGTAAGTGAGGATATTGCGCCAATAGCCAGGGAATCAGCTGGTCGGCGGCGTGCGTGACCATGTTGTGCCCCGACGCATCGCCGGTTGAAAACTCTAAGCGTAAGTAAATAAGATTGCCGACCACCTGAAAATGGGTGTCAAGCAACTGAGCAAAGCGACTGCTTTTGGCCACAACCGCTTGCAAATCGGCATGACGCGCTTGAATGTGGCGCACGCACTCGGTGGCTAGGCCCGCGTGGGGGGCTTGCAATAAAATGGAGCGCGTCATGCGTTCGTCTACCACAGTAACTCGAATGCCACCGGCGTGCGCGGCGACACGCGCACCGCGCGCCACCGACGGCCAAAGGGGCGATTCGTAAGTGGCTAATGGCACCATTAAATCGTCAACGACAACGTCGCCAATGAGTTTAAACGGCCCGACCGATTGCATGGGCACGGCCGCAAACAGCGGGGGATTAGCAGAAATTTGAGGCGAAGTTGAATTTGTCATGAGCGGTATTATAAAGGAGGGCTTTTAAGATGGCTTTAAAAAATGCGTAAAATGCACGTTAAAAGCTACAAAAATTAGATGACTTGGCTTGAAAAAGTGCTGTGCGTCGCTATTTTAAAGTTGGTTTGTCGTGATTCTTAATCGATTTTTGAATGATTTTTGATAAGATACCACACGATTTTTAATACGATTTTTAATGGTCTCAGTTTTTAATACAGAGCGCACCGCGCAAAAGGAAAATTTCATGGCTTTAGCAACTGCACGTCACATCTTAGTAGACAGTGAAGCAAAATGTAACGAACTAAAAGAACAAATCGCCAATGGCGCTGATTTTGCCGAAGTGGCCAAAGCCAATTCAAGCTGCCCTTCGAGCCGCAGTGGTGGTGATTTGGGGCAGTTTGGTCCAGGCATGATGGTGCCAGAATTTGATAAAGTGGTGTTTAGCGCCGATGTGGGCACGGTACAAGGACCGGTCAAAACCCAGTTTGGTTACCACTTGTTAGAAGTGACCAGCCGTAGCTAATCGGTTGTTTAAAGTGGTTGTGTAAAAGAGCATAACACTTAAAAATATCGCTTAAAAAACACAAAAAAACCGTGTATTTTTAAATTGACCAGGCCTGGTTAACTTAAAAATCACGGTTTTTTTGCTTTATGCGTTATGCATTAAGTTAAGAACGGCTTAAAAACGCTTAAAAATTATCGAGCGCGCGGCGTGTAAGTAAACTTTTGTCCACCAATGGCCGCTTCGTACATTAAGCCACCTTTGGCTAACGTAAACACCGCCATGCCTTTATAGTATTGACCTTCGGTTTTTAAATGGTCGTTGCCCAAGTTGGCGCTGGCGCTGGTGCCTTTGGTGGTGGCTTCGGCCGCAACACCGGCGGTAATCACCACGGCCGATGCGGTGGCACCAAACTCAAAGTTGCCGCTGGTAAACTCGTCAAACGCGCGTTGGTCTTGAAAAAAGATAATTTGGCTAAACGCTTGTCCACCAAATTGAAACCCTAACGAACCTTGAAACAACTCGGCATCGCCCTTGTAACGACCACGTTCAAATACACGTCCTTTACCATAAGCGCCACCCACAAAAAAGCCCACCTTACCAATGGTTGGAAACACCGCGTAGCCATACGCGTGCTTAAAGAATGCACCCGATTTGGCATTTTTAAAGGCCGCCACCGCCACATCGTATTCGGCATCGTGAATATTTTGAGTCATTTGCGGTTTAGACTCTGGTAGATAGTCATTGTTGGCTAAAGCCGGCGCGGCACTTAGGCTTAATGCCCCTAACAGTAAACCGCTTAATAAGCCGTTTAAGCTCAGTTTGGTCAAGCCCTTTGTTTGGCCAATACGCGTCGAGGTAAGGCTAATGGGTTGTTTACATTGATTTGACATAACGATAAGACTCCAATGGCGTAAAAGATTGTCTATTCTAAACGCTATTGATGCGATTTGTGAATAAACCCTAAAAAGATTAACGCGTAGATTGCCTTAAACTGTAAAGTTAGTGCATTATTAAAGTACCGTTAAAGAGCTGTTAAAGTTCCGTTGCTCAGTACGCTTTGAGCTGATAAACATAATGAAACATAATGGATAGATAAGGAGAGAAGCATGAGCGTTTCATGGATGTTTTTTGGGGTGTTGTTGTTGGCATTAGCGTTGTACGCCGTGGTGATTTACAACACGTTGGTGCGGTTAAAAAACCAATATTTAAATGGATTTGCACAAATTGAAGTGCAGCTCAAGCGACGCTACGATTTGATTCCGAACATGATTGAAGTGGCCAAAAAAGCGATGGCACATGAGCGCGAAACGTTAGAAGCGGTTACGCTTGCGCGTAATGAAGCATTGGCTCTGCTTAACGCCGCAGGTCAACATCCTGGTGACGTAAACGCCATGCACAATTTGGGGGCGGCGCAAAGCACCCTAAGCGATGCATTGGCACGGTTTAATTTGGTGGTTGAAGCCTATCCCGATCTAAAAACCAATCAAAATATGCTGCAATTAACCGAGGAATTAACCTCGACCGAAAACAGGGTGAGTTTTGCTCGTCAAGCGTTTAACGATGCGGTAATGAGCTACAACCAGTATCGACAGAGTTTTCCCCCGATTGCCTTGGCCAGTGTGCTGGGACATCCAACCGATGCTACCTTGCTTGAGTTTGCCGACAGTGCACAAATTCAAGTAGCGCCTGCGGTGCGGTTTTAAAAGCAAAAGAGTTTTAGTATGAATTTTTACGCCGCCCAAGCGCAAGCCCGCAAAAAAACCAAATGGTGGGTGCTACTGTATGTGATTGTTTTATTGGTGATATCGGGGTTGAGTATTTTGGTGGTGTGGGCGTTGGTGGTGGTCTTGGGCGCAGGGCATTGGGTAGAGGTGCCGCGTTTTAATGCCCATCGCGATACTTGGAGCAACCTAATGGTGTTGGCAAGTCACCCCGTTGTATGGGCAGTAACCGGCGTTGTGGTGGGTGGGGCGTTGTTAAGTTCCTGGCTAAAAAGTCGCACACTGGCCAAAGGGGGCGCGCCTTTGGCCATGATGCTGGGCGGAGTGCCCATTAATCCCAGTACGCGCGTACCGAACGAACGCCGCGCCTTAAATGTGGTGGCCGAAATGGCGATTGCTTCAGGCATGCCCGTGCCCGAGGTGTATGTATTGCCAAAAGAGTCGGCCATTAACGCCTTTGCCGCAGGGCAGACGCCCGCCGATGCAGTGATTGGCTTAACTCAAGGCGCGTTAGACGGATTAAATCGCGCGCAATTGCAGGGCGTGGTGGGGCACGAGTTTAGTCATATTTTAAACGGCGACATGCGCCTTAATTTACGCATTATTATGCTGTTGCATGGTATTGAATTTATGGGGCAGCTTGGACGATGGTTAAGCCAGGCTGGACGTGGCGGTGTTCGCGCTCGTTCATCCTCAGGTCAAGCCAAGGGCAATGCTTTGTTTGTGCTGGCGGGGCTTGCTCTGCGCCTTATTGGCTGGTTTGGTGTGCAGTTTGGCAAAATGATTCAAGCGGCTATCAGTCGCCAGCGCGAGGTGTTGGCCGACGCTTCGGCTGTACAGTTTACCCGTGATGCCCATGCGGTGGCCGATGCGCTTAAAGTGGTGGGTTATGGCCACCCTGGTGCGGTGTTAACGCACACCGATGTGTCGGCGGTGAGCCATCTGTTTTTTGGTCAAGCGTTTACCACGCACTTTAATTTTTTATTTGCTACGCATCCGCCATTGGCGACGCGCATTCGTGCACTCGATCCGCAGTGGAATGGGCAATACATCAAGCCATTAACGGCCTTGTCGGCATTAACTGCATTAACTGCATTAACGCCATCTTCGCCACCCGCGCAAACTGTCCAGACTAACAATGGCGCATTGGGTTGGACGGCACCCCTTGAACATTTGGCGCTGGCGGTGCCAATGGGGCTGGAACAAGCGGCCGAGCATAATCAAGATTGGGCAAGCGATGCGCCCAGCCCACATTGGGCTGAACTGGTTGCCTACACGCAAGAACCTCTTGATGCGGTGGGTTTGGTGATGGCGTGTTTGTTAAGCGAGCTGTCGGTTAAATCTATGCAAACATTGGATTGGCCAGTGTTGTTTAGTCAGAGCAATCTACCAGGCCTGGTCAAAGCGCAGCAAGCACATTTAATGGACACCGTAACGAAAATGCAACGCGTTTCTCGTCCGGCACGCATGGTGTTAATAGAGTTGGCCATGCCCGCGCTCAAACGGTTGTCGCCCCAGCAATATCAACATTTAAAACCCGCATTGCAATGGATTATGGCATTGGACGGCCAAAGCAATTTGTTTGAGCTCACCTTATACCAGTTGGTAGCGCACTATTTGGACGTGTTTTTTGGGCAGACGTTACCGCTTAAGGTTAAATACCACACGCCGCAAGCGGTGCAAATTGAGCTGCAATGGTTGTTGTCTGCGTTGGCATTTTATGGGCAACACAGTACTCAGGTGCAGCAAGATGCCTTTGCTAAAGGCATGGCAATGTTGGGTTTAACCGCGTTGCAGCCATTGAACGATATGGTGTACAAGGCCGAAGAATTTGCCCGTTTAACCGTCAAGTTAACCCACGCGTCACTGCCGTTAAAAGACCGGATTATGCAAGCGCTCATCACGTGCGCCCAGCACGATGGGGTGATTAATTCAACCGAGCGGGAATTGATTTTAGCCATTGCCGCCACGCTTGACGCACCCATTGCGCGCTTGGCTGTGGTGGTGTGGGATGAAACCTCTCAATCGATTTAAATCAATTTAAGCCAACTCAAACCAGTTCAAACCAACTGACCAGGCCTGGTCAGTTGTTACGTCACTATTATTTAACGGTTGAACGTAGTTTAAAGTGTTGCTAAAAGCGTAAAATAGCGCAGAATTTTGATCAGTTATTTTTGGAGAAAAGCAATGAGTGGGTCAGCGGTGGAAAAGCTTAAATATTTACCGGCCAGTTTTTTTGGCATGATTATGGGGTTAACAGGCTTTAGCATTGCCGTGTTAAAAGTAGACGCATTTTTTAGCGTGGGTCAGCTGTTTGGGTTGGCCATGATTGGGTTGTCGAGTTTGCTGTTTTTAGTGTTGCTGAGTGCCTATCTAACCAAGGTGATTAAATACACCGACGCGTTTTGGGAAGAGATGAAGCACCCGGTTAAAATGAATTTTGTGCCAGCGATTAGTATTAGTTTAATTTTGTTAAGCATCGCTTATCACTCTGTGGGTTTGGATGCGGTGGCGCAGTGGTTTTGGACAATCGGGGCGATTTTGCACATTACATTAACGTTGTGGGTGTTGTACAACTGGATTCACCACGACTTTTTTCAAATTGAACACTCAAATCCCGCTTGGTTTATACCGATTGTGGGAAATATATTGGTGCCCATTAGCGGCGTGCATTACGCGCCCGAAGACGTAAGTTGGTTTTTCTTTGCCATTGGTATTGTGTTTTGGCCGGTGCTGTTTGCTATTTTGTTAAATCGCATTGTGTTTCACACGGCCATTGCTGAACGGTTGATTCCAACGTTGTTTATTTTTATTGCACCACCGGCGGTTGGGTTTATCTCTTATGTGACCTTAAACGGCGGCGAAGTAGACAGTTTTGCTAAGATTTTGTACTTTTTTGGTTTGTTCACCACCTTGTTAATGGCGGTGTCGGTGGGCAAGTTTGTTAAGCTTAACTTTGCGCTGTCATGGTGGGCGTATACGTTTCCGTTGGCGGCCATGTCGATTGCGTCGTTTTTAATGGGCGCGGCCACCAGCCAACTGTTTTACGCCTACATTGGGGTGTTTATTTTGAGCTTGCTCACCATTATGATTACGCTGTTTTTGGTTAAAACCGTTAAAGCGGTGGCGGCAGGTAAAGTGTGCACGGCCGATCATTAACCTTGTGATGCCATGTTGGTAAACGAAGGCCGGTAAAAAGAGCCTAAAAAGGATATAAAAAAAGGAGCGCATTAATATAATGCGCTCCTTTTTTATTTGGGCGATTTGATTATTCGGCAACAACCTGATTTTCAGGCTCGTTTGGTGCTGGGCTTTGCGCGTCTTGAGCCATCGCGGCGCGATCGGCTTTGCAGATGTACGGCGGTTTTTTGGGCTGTTTTTTGGCTTGCGCTTGTTTTACAAATTTTTCGACTTTAAGGCGAATTTTTTTACGTCGGTTCATGGCGGAGTCATCTTGGTTTGTTTGGGGTTTAAAAATGTGATTATACCTTAGTGCACTTGTATTAGCCCGCGCGCACCGAAAAACTGTCGGTGGCGCTTAGCTTAATCACTTTGGGGTTGGGGGTGTTGTGTTCAATCAGCCAAGCCAGTTCGGTTTGTAATTTTGGCTCGTCCAGTAAGATTTGCCAAACGCGTTCGTTGGCGTTCCAGCGATAACCGCGACTGCGTAACGCGTCTTTAAGGTCAAACGGCGCTCCCGTGGCTTTTAACAGCGATTTGGGTTGGCGAACCGCTTGCAATAAATAGTGCAACGCCGGTCTTGCTTCGGTGGATATGGGCTGAGACAGCAGTTGGCACAAGGCTTGAACGTCGTCTAATGCGCGGTGCGCGCCGTAAAAAAACTGCCCGACTTTCCAGCATAAAAACTCTTGCGAACGCGAGCTTACCTGTGCAAGATTTTGCCAATCAATTTGGGCGACCGAACAGCCCCAAATTTTAGTGATAAACACCGGGTCATGCCGTTCTAACACGGGGCGGTCAAAGCCGGCATTGTGTGCCACGCACAGTTGGACGTCGGCCAAATCGGCCGCAACGGTGTCCCATGGAATGCGGTGACCTTGTACATCGGCCAGGGTTAAACCGGTGACTTGGGTGACTTCGGCCGAAATCTCGCCGTTGGGTTCGTTTAAAAAGTTTTGCGCGCTCAGTACGCGGTACAAATGGCCGTGCGAATCAAATTCTATAATTTGATAACCCAGTTCAATGATTTCGCATACTTGGGTGTCTAATCCGGTGGTTTCGGTGTCAATGATGCACACTTTGTGCAAAGGCCGATCGTCGATGGGCGAATTAAATTGGGTTTTTGCGGCAAGTTTGCTTAACACCTGGTATTGACCCGATTGGGTGAGTTGCTCGGCGCAGGCCTGAAGTTGTTGGGGCGTGGAATCGGTCATGGAAAAGTTCCTATTTATAAAGTGAATGATTTAATCCAGTAGTGTAAACGCTGTATACGATTTTGTTGACGTAATAAAAAACACCATAACAGCATTTTAAACGCCTTTAACCAGGCCTGGTCAAAGCTTAGTTGACACTCTATTTGCAGTCGCGGCGCCGTGCGAACGGGGGCAGTCAGCATTAAACGATACGCGGGTGCTGCGTGAGTTTTTTGCTGTGCAAACTCGCTCATGGCGAGTGTTGGGTGTATAACGCGTGCTAGTTGTCTGGGAACATAACCGATGAGCAGGCCTGGTAAGTTGGCCTGATGAGACGGCAGCCAAATCTGCACGGCATAAGGGTCAAAGGCGTTATCGGGTTCGGTTTTAAGCGTTAAGGTGGTGTTGGGCGTAAGCCGGTGTTGCTCCATGGCCAATTGCGCGGCGTAATAAAAAGTGCCTTTGATCATAAAGCGATATTTTTTAATCATTAGACTTTGGTGACATTAGTGACATCGGTGGCGGGTCTAAAATATCGAGTAAATCTAACTGCGATTCACTCAATTCAAAATGGTGCAACGCTTGGCTTATCGGGCAGGTAAAACGCAATTGATAGGCGGTGAGTTGGCAGTTTGGGCGTTGTGCGAGTGTGGCATCTTGCTGCGCATCACCGTATAAACGGTCGCCCATAATGGGTAGGCCTACAGCGGCTAAATGGCGTCTAATTTGGTGTTTGCGCCCGGTATCAATGGCGATGGCAACTCGCGCCATACCAACGCCTTGAGAGCGTAACGTTAGGTGGCTGATGGCCGATTTGTCGTCAATGGGTTGGGTTAGGGTTAGCGTGCCTTGAATGTTGAGCGTGTCGCCCCAATTGCCCCATACATTGGCTTGATAGGTCTTGTGAATTTGACCGGTTTCAAAGTAATGGCTGAGGGTTTGCGCCATTTTTTTAGTGTGCGCCAATAACATTAACCCCGCCGTGGCGCGGTCTAAACGGTGCACAATCCAGGCCTGGCGAGTTTGACCGTTGGGCGCGTAATGCATCTCAACCCAGCGATACAGCGCGGTAAAATCACCCCATTTAGAACCTTGCGACAGCATGCCGCGTGGTTTTATCCACACCGAATAATCGCCAAAATCTGCCACTAAAGTAGCCGGTGGCACGGTTTGGTTAAGCACATTGGGTTGGTAATAAAAATCGAGTGTGTCGCCTACGGCCAAGACTTTTTTGACTCGTCGTAAACGCACCGTTTTAGTGTGAGTGATTAAAGAGTGGCCATTGTGCTGGGTGTAAGGCGTATGCCATACCGCGCCTTTATCAAAACACGCCTTAAGCTGTTGTTTGCTAAGCGGCTCCAGCGTGCTGGGTTGTCCTTGCGTAAACACCCAGTCTAAAGCAGATACGCCCGGTTGATTAATGGGGATGTGAGCGTGGTGAAGTGCAGAAGGGTCGGTGGGCATAAGATGGCTCATAAAAGGGCTAAGGTCTGGCGATGGGTTGATGCAAAAGAGATATTATAATCTGCGCCAAGTTTGGTCTTTCACTAATGTAGATTTTATTTGCAGCGCGGTACAAAGACGGTTTAGGGTGTTTTAAACGCGAAAACCAGTGCTTAAATTCTCTTTAAAATAGGCATTAATGCCTGTTAAAAAGGTTTTTCTTTTTAAAAAACCGCCTATAATGCCAAAATAAACGTGTAAAGGATTTAATCATGCAACATCATCTATTGTTAAATCAACAACCTATTTTAAATGCACAAAAACAGCTGTACGCCTATCAGTTAACCCTTGAAAAAATGCCTGGGATTGAACTTAATGCCGAGCAATGGGAAAACGAGCTCACTGCTTTGTGCGACAGTTTACGTAATCACATTGGGCTGGAAAGCTTAGGGTCGGGTAAGCCGGTATTTTATCGCGCGCCAGCCGCATTTTTAAGATTGGCGTTGTTGCCAAAAGTGGCCGATTTAAATCATTTAATGGTAGAAATAGGGTTAGAGGTGTTAAAAGACACCGTTACTTTAAACGCCCTAAAAGAGATGATGCAAGCAGGTGTAAAGATTGCTGTAGCCAATTACCTACCCACCGCTGAACATGACAAACTTTTGAGCATTGCTAAAACCGTTAAGATAAACGCCGCCCAAATTAATCCCGTACAAGCGTCTTACATAATAACCAAGCTTAAGGATAAAGGGGTAAACGCAGTAATAAGTGGGCTTGAAGAAGAAGACGCTTTTGTGGATTACTTAGCCGCCGGTGCTGATTATTTTCAAGGTTACTTTTTTACCAATCCCATTGTTTCAGCGCAAAAACAAATTGCCAGCAATCAATTAGCCATGCTTAAGTTATTGGCAGAGGTTAATAATCCCGAGGCCAGTTTTGAAAATATTGTGGCCATTGTAGGCTCTGATGTAGGGTTAACTCATAAACTCTTAGCGGCCATTAATCACCCCAGTAATGGCCTAGCCAAAGTGATTGAAACCCTAAAAGATGCGGTCACTTTTATGGGATTAAAACGCTTAAAGTTTTGGGTGAATATGATGATGCTCTCCGAGATTGACGATGTTCCGATGGCATTGTTAACCACGGCGTTGGTGCGCGCCAAGTTTTTAGAAACCATGGCCGAGGTATCGGGTGTCGGTGCACAAAAAGAGCGTTATTTTATGGTGGGATTGTTTTCAACCTTAAACGCTTTTTTAAAAGCGCCTATGGCCGATATTGTGGATCATTTGCCCTTGTCGGCTGAAATTAAATTGGCATTGTTACAGCAAACGGCCAGCGCAGGTGGGGTAATGGGGGGGCACTTGCCGTGGTGCGCGCGTTTGAACAGGGTAATACCCAGTTTTTTATGCGCGGCTATCAGGGCATGGACGTTATGCAAATTTCTAGTGCGTATATGAACGCTAACGGTTGGTCACAAAAAACCTTGGCGAGCTTAAAAGCAGCTTAATGGCAGCATTAATGGCGCAGACTGTTTTAATTAAACGCGCTACTCATTAATTAAAGCTTGAAAGGTAATAAAAAAACCTTATATTAAGCACAAGAGATTTTTGATGTCTTGTTGATTACCGTTAAATCTTCAAAGGAGAATAACAATGAAGCGTATAGGTTTATTTTTACTGACGAACATCGCGGTGATAGCCGTTGCCATGTTAGTCATGAATTTGTTAGGCGTAGGCAATTACATGGAAGGTACCAGTTTAAATCTGGGTAACTTGTTTATGTTTGCCTTAATTTTTGGTTTTGCTGGGTCGTTTGTGTCGTTAGCCATGTCAAAGTGGATGGCCAAAATGAGCACTGGCGCCAAAGTGATTGAACAACCACGCAATGCCGATGAAACCTGGTTGCTTGAAACGGTAGCGCGTCAAGCCGCTAAAGCCGGCATTAAAACCCCAGAAGTGGCTATTTATGACTCACCAGAGCCCAATGCGTTTGCAACCGGCATGACTAAAAACAAATCGCTGGTGGCGGTGTCTACCGGTTTATTACGCAGCATGCGTCAAAACGAAGTAGAAGCGGTATTGGGTCACGAAGTAGCCCATATTGCCAATGGCGACATGGTAACCATGGCGTTGTTGCAAGGCGTTGTGAACACCTTTGTAATCTTCTTTGCCAAAATAGTGGCGTACGTGGTGGATCGCGTGATTTTGAAAAACCAAGAAGAAGGCCACAGTTGGACGTTTATTATTGTTGATATGGTTGCGCAAATTTTCTTTGGTATTTTGGCCAGCATGATTACCATGTGGTTCTCACGCAAACGTGAGTTTCATGCCGACAACGGCGGGGCGTATTTAGCCGGCAAAGAAAACATGATTGCCGCGTTAAAGCGTTTGCAAACCATGCAACCAGGTGTGTTGCCTGATCAAATGGCGGCATTTGGTATTTCGGCTGGTGGCAGTAAATTTGGTGCGTTGTTTATGTCGCATCCGCCATTAGAAGAACGTATTGCGGCGTTAGAAGCCACACCACAAAGTGCGTTAAAAGTAGCTTAATTTTTAAAAACGCATACGTTACTTAGTAACAAAAAAAGCCTCGTTAGAATAGTCTAGCGGGGCTTTTTTGTTTCTAGCGTAAAGCGGGCAATCATAGGCGGCAATACAATTAAACAGCTGTTTAAAAAGCACTAAACGCGTTTTGAATCCACAGCGGTTGGGTTTGTTGGTCTAAAAAGGTGAGTACATCAAATTGCATTTGGTGTTGAGTGTATTGAGGGTGTTTGAGTAGAAACAGTTGTGCGCATTTGATAATGCGTTGTTGTTTTGTGCGGGTAACAAACTCGGCCGGATGGCCATGTAAGGCATTTTTACGGTATTTGACCTCAAAAAACGTGAGTCGTGCATGGCCATGTGCTGTGTGATGTTCGCCAATTAAATCAATTTCACCGCCTTTACAGCGGTAGTTTTGGGCGATGATATGAATACCTTGCTGGTTTAACCATTGTTTGGCTTGCTGTTCTTTAGCAAGCCCTAGGGCTAAAAAGTTAAACACGGTTGGATAAACTTTATGCGCTCTGTGTTTATTATGTGCGTCACTGTGTTACCAGTGCTTCAATTTGCCCGGCGCTGTTGTAGGTCGCCCAAATTAAGCGCTGGCTAACCTCATTGTTTTTTAGGCGCAACCAGCCTGTTTGACCTTGGTTAAGCTGCTCTCCTAGCTGCATTTTGGACAGGTGGTTGGCCACCATATAGGCATCCCAGCCGTAGGCTTCAAATGCGCTGGTTAAGTTTTGACGGTTGATGGCCGCAGGTGCTGTTAAAAAATGTACGCCTTTTAAATCGGGGTGCGCTTCTGGGTTAGCAAAGTTTTGCGGTGCTAAGTTAATGCCGCCGTACACCGGAACTTTAAGTTCGTAGTATGCAAACATTGGCAATATGCTGGCGGCACGGGATGCGTCGTCCAATAATATAATGGCTTCTAAGTCTTGACGCGTGCGCGGAAAAAATTCAACTGAACGGCCAATGGTATTGCGTAATGTGTCGGCACGATTTTTACTGTCGGCTTGCTGAATAAACTCACCTAAAACATCGTTAAGCTTGGGTTGGTTGTCTGTGTAAACTTGCAACGTGACATGATGTTGCGCATCGCTTAACCAGGCCTGTTTAATTTCATTGGCCAATTTGGTTTGTGCCGCGCGGTCACTGGTTAATATGGCAATGCGTTTTACACCCTTTTGGTTGAGTTGTTCAATAATCTGCTGGGCTTCATTAGCGGCTTTAAAGTTAAATTGAGTAAACGGTGCTTGCCCAATGTGGTTAAGGGCAATGATGCTGGGGTCGTTAAACGTTAACATTTTAGTGACCGCTTCCTTGGTTAACGGTCCAATAATGCGTTGTGCTCCAGCCTGTTTGGCTTGACGGTATAAAGAGTCTATTTGATTGATGTTTGAGGAGTCATAAAACTCAATACGCGTATTGTCACCTGAAGCTTGTTGAGCTTTGGTAATCCCGTTGCGAATTTGCTCACTAATCGGTTGAAACTTTCCTTCAAGGGGTAAAAAAACAGCGATGTGGTCTAAGTCTTTTTGTGGGGTTAACAGCGCCATTAAATGGCCGTACAAATTATGCACATAAATGGCGTTTAAAAACTGTTGGCGCACTTTAGGCAAGTTGTTTTTGGGATTGTCGCCTTGCATGGCTTTAATTAAAACGCCCCATGCCATAACGTGCTCTTTGCTGTTTTGAGCGAGTTTATCGACACTTTGGGGTGGTATTGAGCTAAGCACACGCCACATTTGCTGTTCTATGTCGGCTTGTTGTTGGGGTGTGGCTAAGTGCCAAGTTTGGGTGTTTAGCTCAATATATTTGGGCCAATCTTTTTGTTTTTGCGCCTGTTTCATTTGGCCGGTTAGCTGGCTAATGCTTACGGGCTTGCTTTGGGGCAGGGGAAGAGCGCTAATGGTTTCGGGTGCCCGACTGTCTTGTTGGTCACGTGGAACCGGCGGCGATGCACAGCCGCTTAGATGCAGGATGACCACGCCTAAAAGCAGGTGGATAAGGTGTTTTAAACGAATAAGTGGGGTGATGAAATTCATTTTCTTATAGAATGTCGTAGTTAATCGTAGCCTAATTATATCGTAGAGACCTCTGAACGAGTGGATTGTCGGTAAAAAATGGTTAAATTAAGCGTCTTTTTATTTTACAGTGGTTTTTTAAGAGTGTTGTATGACTGAATTTTTACCCCAACCCCAACCCCAACCCGAAGCTGAGCAGTCTTTGCGCTTTGTTCAAGATAGTTTTATCGATGCGAGCGTGACAGGCACCTTGTTTATAGTGGCCACGCCCATTGGAAATTTAAACGACATTAGTACACGTGCGATTGAGACTTTGCAAAAAGTGCATTGGATTGCGGCTGAAGACACACGGCACAGTAAATCTCTGTTAAACGCATTGGGGGTTTCTACGCCCATGTTGAGTTTGCACGACCACAATGAGCAATTTCGTGCCGAACAGTTGCTAACACGTTTATTGGCCGGTGAAAATGGCGCGTTAATTTCAGACGCCGGCACCCCTCTTATTAACGACCCTGGGTTTCATTTGGTTAAGTTGCTGCGCCAACAGAAAATTAAAGTGGTGCCTATTCCCGGTGCCAGTGCGGTGATTACTGCCTTGTGCGCCGCAGGCTTGCCCACCAATCGCTTTAGTTATGAAGGGTTTTTACCCGCCAAATCGGCCAAGCGGTTGGATGTTTTAAGCGCTTTGCAAAACGACACGCGCACCTTGGTGTTTTACGAGTCGCCGCATAGAGTGTTGGATAGCTTAGCGGCCATGCGTGAGGCTTTTGGTGCGGCGCGTCAAATGGTGTCAGCGCGTGAAATGACCAAACAGTTTGAGCAGTTTGTTTCGGGCACGGTGGATGAAGTGTTGAATTACTATAATGAACACCCCGACAAAGTGCGTGGCGAATTTGTGCTGATGGTCATGGGGGCGGTGGCACAAGACGCACCAGAAGTAACCGAACAAGATGGTTTAATTAACCTAATGTTACAGCAAGCGTTGCCAGTTAAACAAATTACCGACATTGTGTCGCAATACAGTGGGCTCAAGAAAAAAGCGGTGTATAACCGGGTTTTGCAGTTAAAAGAGTTGATTTAGGCTTTTATAACGCTGCGCCTAGCGTAGATGAATTGCGTGGGTAAAAAGGTACAAGCCCGATTCTGGAAGGGCTTGTACGCATTCCTCACAATAATTGACAGATAAAAGAGGAAAAAATCAGTGCATGCGGTATTTAAATAAGCATTTTTAAATAACCAGGTACGCTGTAAAATTTTCGGTAAAAACGTTATATCCAAAAGAACATAACGAATATTAGACCAAAAAAAACACCAAATCAAGCTTTTTATAAGCTTAATGTTGGCGTTTTTTAAGTTGACCAGGCCTGGTCAAGACTAATTCAAGGCTAATTCAAGGCTAATTAAGGCGTTTTTAAAACCGATTTGCGCGGTAATCTTCAAAGGCCTGCTTAATTTCTTCAGCTGTGTTCATCACAAACGGTCCGCCTTTTACCACGGGTTGGTTCAGCGGCTCACCGCTTATCAATAAAAACCGCGCGTTGGCGCTCTGGCTGCTGATGGTGACAAGGTTGCCCGCACTGAGCACCGCCAATTGCTGTGCGTTAATGGTGTTGAGTGCGCCGGGTTTACGCACCTCACTCACCTCACCCACTTCGATACGGCCTTGATGCACATAAATAAAAGCATTGGCCGTTGCACTCAGCGACTGAGTAAGCGGTGTGCCTGCGTTAAGGTTAACGTCCAAATACGTGGGGTGAATAATGGGGTTGTCAATAACCCCTTGCGTGCCTTGTTGGGTTTGTCCGGCCACGACTTTAAGGGTTGTGCCATTGTCCCAGGTTTCTAACGGCACAGCATCCGGTGCAAACTCTTGGTAGCGCGGCGCTTGCATTTTAAGGTGGCTGGGCAAGTTTACCCACAATTGAAATCCCATTAATAAGCCATCTTGTTGTTCGGGCATTTCGGAGTGAATAATGCCGCGACCGGCGGTCATCCACTGAATACCACCGGGTTCGATCACGCCTTGATTGCCCGCGTTGTCGTGATGGCGCATGCGGCCGGCCAGTAAATAGGTTACGGTTTCAAACCCACGGTGTGGGTGGGGCGGAAAGCCACCAATGTAATCTTGCGGGCGATCGGTTCCAAACGCATCAAACATTAAAAAAGGGTCTAAATCGGGTAGGTCTGGCTGGCCAATTAACCGTGATAATTTTACGCCATCGCCGTCCGAGGTAGCCAGGCCTGAGTAAATGGCTTGAATATGCCGTGGCTGAGTTGGCTGCGTTGGCTTTGTATTGGAGGTTGTATTTTGTTGTGCATTTTGTTGTGCATTTTGTTGTGCATTTTGTTGTGCATTTTGTTGTGCATTTTGTTGTGCATCCGGTTTTAGGGCGAGGGTCATAATGCGCTCCTTATGAGTGAAACGTCGTTTTGATTGAATAAGTTAACGTTGTCATCAGTTTATACGGCTTAAATTGGTTGGTAAATGGTCATATTTTCAATTGATTGTTGCCAGCACAGCAATAAAATAGCCAAATTAATCCATCTATCATTGTTAAAAGGCGACTTAAAATGGGGCTATTTGAAGAGTTTGAGGTGTTTATTCGTGTGGTCGAAGCCGGCGGTGTGGGTAAAGCCGCCGAGCAGATGAACTTGGCTAAATCGGTGGTGAGCCGCAGGTTGGCCGATTTGGAGGTGCGTGCCCAAACAAAGTTGATTCAACGCACCACCCGAAAATCGAGTTTAACCGAGGCAGGGCGTGATTATTATGAGCGTGCTTTGCAAGTAGTGGAGCTGGTGGCGCAAATGCAACATCAAACCCAAGAAGCCCAAGCGCAATTGCAAGGGCATTTAAAATTGTCGTTACCCCTATCGTTTGGTTTGCAATATTTAACGCCATTAATGGATGAGTTTGCCAAACGTCATCCTCAGTTAAGCGTGCAGATGGATTTTTCGGATCGTCAGGTTGATTTGGTGGAAGAGGGTTTTGACTTGGCATTGCGCATAGGCGAACTTAAGGATTCAACCATTCAAGCTCGCAAAATTGTTCCCATTCATTTTGTAATGTGCGCCAGTCCCGGGTATTTAGAGCGTATGGGCAATCCAAAAAATCATGAGGCGCTTAAAGAGCATGTCGCTTTAAAGTACGCTCAAGCCGGTGGCGGAGCTTCTGGTCTAGGAGCATGGCACTTAACAGCGCCGAGCGGTGAGGCGGTGGTGTTAAATTTAGCCTCTAAAATGCAGGCCAATAACGGCAGTTTTTTAAGTGATATGGCCGTGGCCGGTCATGGAATTTTACTTTCGCCTACGTTTATAGTGGCCGATGCTTTAAGAGCGGGTCTGCTTAAGCCGGTGCTCACGGATTATAAAGTGGCGTCTGTTGAAGCGTATGCAGTGTACCCTCAAAATCGGTTTTTGGCCGCCAAAACTCGGGTGTTTATCGAGTTCTTGGTTGAGCAATTGGGCGGTAATCCTTATTGGGATAAGGACTTGTTTTAGGGCGTATGCTTAATGAGATCTTTGCACGAGTGGATGTACGGTCAAAAATGGTTAAAATTCACCTGCTTTTCGTTGGAAAACTTGCGAATAGCCAGCTATTCACTGCGTTTCCTGCCTCAATCAGGCAAATTTTCTCTCATTTTTTTCTCGCACCCCACTCGTGCAAAGGCCTCTTAATTTGTGAGCAATGATTTATTTATGGCCACTTTAAGGTCATTTAAGGCCAAGATTTTTGGCTCGCTTATCGCTTAGGTGGGGATGTTGTAAAAGTGAATAGATTAATGCGATTGCGGTGCGTTTTGTTCAAGTATTTTATGCACAACGTCCAGCAGGCTTTTGGGGGTGAAGGGCTTTTTAATCCACGCTTGAACGCCTAAATTTTTGGCGTCAATTTTTACTTGCACACCATTTTCGGCACTGAGCATAATCACCGGGGTGTTGGCGTGGTGCGTTAAGTTTTTAGTGTGTTTAATAAAGTCTAAACCCGTTTGGGCATCATGGCCTGCAGCGAGCATGTAGTCGGCAATAATTAAATTGTAAATACCTTGTTGAGCAAATTGCGAAGCTTGCGCTAAATCTTCGGCAGCATCGACGCTTAACCCCTGGCTTTCTAGTGTCATTTTAAGCAGAGAACGAATGACTTGGGAGTCATCTAAAATCAGAATTTTAGGGGGGTTGGGCATATTGACTCTTTTAATACTCTTTAATAAAGGTAAAAAGACAGTGGGCACAAAAGCTAATGCACATAAAAGCTAATGCACACAAAAACTAACGCGCACAACTTGGTCAATGCGCCTAAGCAGTATAGTGCTAAATGGGTTACAACGCGAATTTTCAAAACTGGCTTAAGTGTTCTTATGCTGTAAGTACATTAGACAGGTGGTTTACGTTGCTCAAGAATGGTTTAGTTTTAAGGCTTTTATAGAGTAAATATCGTAGCGTGTGTTGGGGCTGCTGATATGGGCGGTTGGGAGTATGTTGGTTGTTTTTAGGGGGCTTATTGGCCAATCACACTTGAGTGCAGGGGCATTTTTGGGTCGTTTAACGACTACGCGATATTGGGCAATCCGCAGAGCTGCACTGAGTAATTGTTCGCTGTCTAAGTCCGGGCCAACAAGGGTTTGCAGGGCTTTCATATCTTTTTTAGTGGCGGCGACTTTTTTCTTTTCGGGATACATAGGGTCAAGGTACACCACGTCAACGCGATTTTGTGTGGTGTGTGAATCGTTTATCAAATCGTTTTTTAAGCTGTTTAAATAGTCGGTGGCATCTATGTTGGTTAGGCTTAGGCGGTTTAAAATAGCGCATAACCCGTCCAAATCGCTCGTTGGGATGTGATGTGTGGTTTGCCCTGCATTGGTAAGCTGTTGTTTGGCGCGGGTTAACGCGTCGTTAAGCAAGGCCGCGACGATGGGCGAGCGCTCAATCATGTGGACGTTAAATCCAAGCGATGCCAAAACAAAACTGTCGCCGCCCATGCCCGCGGTTGCATCGATAATATTGGGCAGACCCGTGGCTAAGTTTCCCATGGCGCGGGCTAACGGTTGGCCTTTGCCGCCGCCAAACTGGCGGCGATGGGCTTTTTTACCGGCTAAAAAGTCAACCGAAACCGCACCGCTGTCGGGTGGTAAAAGGGCTAAATGCAATGTGGCATTGTCTTTATCAGGGTTAAGCCAATCCAGCACCATGTCGGCAGGCTGTGCTAGGTGTGAGCACAATGGAAGGTTTAAGGTTGCTTGTAAGGCGTGCGCCCATTTTGGGTGGTGCTGGTCGTTGATGGCAATAATCATAAAAATTCAGGTTTGGGCAATGTCATTAAGAGTGATAGTTTAAACTATCACGCCGATTAATGGCGGTTAAGGTTGGGTTTAAACATGCCGACTGTAAGCAGAGAAAAAGGAAGCCGTGTGTTAAAAAGAGTGGTTAAAAACATAAGAGTTACAGCGTGGTTTGTGGCGTGTCTAAGTTCGCTGTCTTTGAGTGGCTATGCGCAGGGTGTGTGGGCGGAGCAGCCGCATTGGCAGACGTTTAAGCAGTTGCAACACGCCGGCTTGCTGTTTACCGATGAAAAAGGCCGCGTCTTGCAGGCTCAGGCGGCGAATCGAGCCTTTATTCCGGCGTCCACCACCAAGTTGGTCACGGCTTATTTGGCGCTACAACATTGGGGTGCCCAACATCGTTTTAAAACCGAATTTTATCTGCAGGGTAATACGCTGTGGATAAAAGGCTATGGAGATCCTTATTTAGTGTCCGAAGAGCTGGCACACATGGCCAATCAACTTGCCGTGAAGTTGCGTGCTTTGGGTGTGGTAAAACTCAATGGGCTGCATTTAGACACCGATTATTATTCACCAGGCCTGGTCATGCCGGGTATTAGTAATACCGACAATCCTTACGATGCCATTCCATCGGTTTTAGCCGCTAATTTTAATACCATAAACATTCAAAAAAAGGCGGGTCAATTGAGCTCGGCCGAGCCACAAACCCCGTTAACGCAAAGCGGTTTGCAGGTGGCCAAAACCATTGCACGCTTTAAAGAGGGGGGAGGAACGCGCCAGCGCGTTAACTTAGGCAAAGACCCACGGTTGGCCGAGCGTTATTTTGCCGAGCAGTTAGCGTTTTTTTAACGCAAAAAGGGGTAGAGGTTGCCCCAGTGGTGCAGTGGAAAACATTGCCTTATTTAGACTCTATAGACCGTAAAGACATTAAGCCTGTGTATGCGCATTACAACAGTTTAACGTTGGCGCAAATAGTCCAGCCGATGATGCACTATTCCACTAATTTTATCGCCAATCAACTGGCGTTAAATTTAAGCGTTGAGCTCGCCGGTGCACCCGCTAGCCCGCAAAAAATAGCGCAGGTTTATCAGCAAGCGTTGCGTAAACAATTTGGTTGGCAAGACTTTACCATTGAAGAAGGGGCGGGATTGTCGCGTCAAAATCAACTGTCGCCCCAGCAGTTGATACAACTGCTTAACGCATTTAGCCCGTGGCGAGAACTGTTGCCCGAAGTGGTGCCTAATGTGTACGCTAAGTCGGGTACATTAATGGGCGTGAACGCATTGGCGGGTTATGTTAAGCAGGCCAATAATCAATGGTGGCCGTTTGTGTTTATGATTAATCAACCCGTAACCTACGCCTATCGTAATCAATTGGCACAAGAGTTAAGTCAGGTTAAATAGAAAAGACCTTCGTTATGGAGATTATGGATTGACCAGGCCTGGTCAGAACGTTTTTAGCCGACAATCGACTCGTGCAAAGGACTTGTTTTAGATTAATTTGACTTATCGTTCGCGTTTTAAGGGGCTTTAAGATACTATACGCGCCGTTAAAGTGGGTTGGACAATCGCGGGAGTTTTTAAAACTCCGGAGGAAAGTCCGGGCACCATAGAGCGCAATGCCAGCTAACGGCTGGGCGGTGAGAGCCGACGGACAGTGCAGCAGAAAATACACCGCCGATGACACGCTTGCGTGAACAGGTAAGGTTGAAATGGTGCGGTAAGAGCGCACCGCGTAACTGGCAACAGGTGCGGCAGTGAAAACCCCATTGGGTGCAAGACCAAATAGGGAAACACCGTAATAAGCTTGCTTATTACACCTTGTGGCTCGCAGGGGTTTCCGGGTAGGTTGCTTGAGGTCGGCAGTGATGTCGTATCCAGATGAATGATTGTCACTCTTTTAGAGTACAGAACCCGGCTTATAAACCCGCTTTAACTTTTTTCTTACTCTTTTATTTCTAATTTCTTACTGGTTTATCCATCCAGCGGTCTGTCCGCACATCACGTTGTTAACTTCCTAATTTTTAAGTTTTTTTTAAAATAGTAAAATTTTTTTATTTTGATTTTAATCCCTTCTTTGCATAACGTAATACACCTTATCTGTGGTTTTTAATTTAGTTAAGCACTATATATTGTGCATTGGGTTAACCAGGCCTGGTTAAAGACTCGCAAAAGTGCACACAGAATCTTGATGTTAAGTCTTAAACCTTATTTTTCTTATGGGTTGCAACCTGTTGAAAATTAACAAAAATATTTTTTAATGCTTGTGCTGTTTTTTGCATTTAAAAAGGCTGTAAGTTGTTGTCTTGTAATGAGTTTTTAGTTTTATTGAGTTGACAGTGGTGCTTAAGAGCAATATAGTGGCATCAAGTGGGGAGAAGTGGCGGAATGTGGGAGAAAAATGCTGTTTTTTAGAGGAATCAATTCAGTCAGTATCGATATTAAGGGACGCATGGCGATTCCTAAAAAGTATCGTGACGTGATAGCTCTAAGCAGCCACAACCAGTTGGTTGCCACTATTGATTTACACAGTCCTTGTTTATTAATTTACACATTAGACGAGTGGGAAATTATTGAACGCAAATTAATGGCGCTCCCCAATGTTGATCCACAAGCTCGTTTGTACCAACGATTGTTGTTAGGGCATGCGTCCGAGATGGAGATTGATTCACAAGGCCGAATCTTGTTGCCCAGCTTGCTAAGAGAACACGCCAAAATTGACAAAGAATCTATTCTGCTCGGACAAGGTAATAAGTTTGAGTTGTGGTCGCAAGAAGCTTGGGATGTTAGTCGTCCTGAAATGATTGAAAATGCAATGACCAATCAAATTTCGGATTCGCTGGCCAGCTTGAGTTTGTAAATGTTTAAAAATTGTAAAAACGATACAACACGATAGAAAACGATAAAACTGCAAAGGATTGAGTTGGGTGAATACATTGGATAATGAATCCTTAGCGAGTAACCCGGAGCACTCGGAAAATACGGCGTTTAGTCACTCTTCGGTACTCTTAACCGAATCGGTTGACGGTTTAGCGATTAAGCCCAATGGCATTTATATTGACGGTACGTTTGGACGCGGTGGTCATTCACGTCATATTCTTAATTCATTAGGTGAGAGTGGTCAGCTGTTGGCCATTGATCAAGATCCGGAAGCGATTGAGTTTGCTAAGAAAAATTTTACGGATGCCCGTTTTTCGATTCAGTACGGTAGTTTTGAAGACTTAATTGAATATTGTAGCGCGCGTAATTGGGTCGGAAAAGTGGACGGTTTACTGCTTGATTTAGGCGTATCTTCCCCTCAATTAGACGACGCTGAACGTGGGTTTAGTTTTATGCGTGAAGGGCCACTGGACATGCGAATGAACCCTCAGGCCGGATTAAGTGCCAGAGAGTGGTTGATCGAAGTGGATGAAGCAACGCTCAAGTTGGTGTTACAAAATTACGGTGAAGAACGTTTTTCTGGGCGCATTGCCCGAGAAATAAAAGAGGCCAGTGTGCTGGGAACGTTAAACACCACCACCGATTTAGCCAATTTGGTGAAACGCGTTTCACCTAAAACCGAAAAAAATAAACACCCGGCAACACGAACTTTTCAGGCAATTCGCATCGCGGTTAACCATGAATTGGATGTGTTAAAAAAGTATTAGAAGCCGCTGTAACCATTTTGGCACCCGGTGGCCGATTGTCAGTGATTAGTTTTCACTCGTTAGAAGATCGAATTGTTAAGGTTTTTATGCGTGACCAATCGATGATAAAAGATTTATTTCCCGATTCACCTATTTTAATAGAAGTAGTTGAACCGGTATTAAAACGAGTTGGGAAGCCTATTTTTCCTAGCCAAGAAGAGAGCCGGCACAATCCAAGATCGCGCAGTGCGGTGTTGAGAGTAGCCGAAAAAATTTAGTTGTGGCCTTTTAAAGGTCTCAAGTTATATCTTTAAACCCGGAGTTTAATGACCATCGCCTATTGGAAAAAAGGCCTAGTTGTGACAACGCCATATTAAAACAGCCATTTATAGAGGACCCAGCCATGAAATTTGTCGGAAAAGAAACCACGCCAGTGCGTACACCAGGCATGCCAGTGATTAAAGTAATCGGATTGGGCGGCGGTGGCGGCAATGCAGTTGAATACATGGTGCGCTCAGATGTTAAGGGCGTTGAATTTATTTGCGCCAACACCGATGCACAAGCACTGTCAAACTCTAGCGTTAAAACGTGCATTCAATTGGGTGTGAATGGTTTAGGTGCGGGTGCTGATCCAGAGCGTGGTCGCCAAGCTGCAAAAGACGACATTGATTTGGTTAAAGAACAATTAAAAGGCACTGATATGGTGTTTATTACTGCTGGAATGGGCGGTGGTACGGGAACGGGTTCGGCACCGGTTGTGGCGCAAGCGGCTCGTGAAATGGGGATTTTAACGGTAGGTGTGGTCAGCAAGCCGTTTAGTTTTGAGCGTCGCAATAAAGTTGCTGATGCAGGCATTGCCGAGCTAGCCCAGCACGTTGACTCTTTAATTACCGTACCAAACGATAAACTGTTAAAAGTATTGGGTCGTGATTTTGTTTTGGCCAAAGCCTTTGATTACGCTAACGAAGTGTTGTATGGCGCAGTGCAAGGTATCTCTGAATTGGTTACTCGTCCAGGGATGATTAACGTTGACTTTGAAGATTTACGCACAGTAATGGGCGAGCGTGGCATGGCCATGATGGGTGTAGGTCATGCAACGGGCGAAGATCGCGCTATTAAAGCGGCGCAAAAGGCCATTGCTAATCCTTTGCTTGAAGATATTTCGGTGTCAGGTGCACGTGGTTTGCTGGTGAATATTACCAGTGGTTTAGACTTTACCTTAGGTGAGTTTAACGAAGTGGGCGATGTAATTGACCAAGTAGCAGCACCGGATGCCCGCGTTATTATTGGAACATCGGTGGATGAGTCAATGACCGATTCAATTCGTGTCACCATTGTCGCCACCGGTTTGGCACCTATTGATGCAGATGCAAAAAAACCTGAACTGGTAAAGCCTGCTCTACAAGCGGTTCACACGCCTCAGCCTGAAGTATATGAAGCGGCCAGACCAGTTCAAACGCATTTTAATACAGCTCAGCATACAACACAGCACACCACGCAATTTGCAACACCGTCTTATGCTGAAGCGCCTTTAATGCAAGAACCTGAAGTGGTACGCCCTAAGATGGTGGTTAACGGCAGTGCGCATGTTGGGACTCAAAGTGCCAACTATTTGGATATTCCAGCGTTTTTACGCCGTCAAGCAGATTGATGCCTGCCTGATTTGGGGTGGTTTGTGCTTTTGTTGTAAAGACTGTCGTAAAGATACTAAGCTCTTAAAGCACCCTGAGTCAGTAAGTAAAATGAGTTTAAAATGCTAAAAAGATTTCTAAGCCCACCCACTTAAGTGATGTTAAGTGGCGTGGGCTTTTTCTGTTATTTCTGACGGGTATGGTGTTGGCCAGCATGGTGTCGATTGTGAAGGTTCAGCATGAAATTCGCACGTTAGAAAGTCAATATTATCAATCATTGCGTGCGTCTTTACAGGCCAAGGATGAATGGGGGCGTTTAATGTTAGAAAAAACGCACTTAACCTCGCCCGCTCGTGTGGAAAAAATTGCCCGAAATTCGTTGGGCATGACCACCAGTAAAACGCACTATCAAACACTTTATTTAATGCCAGACACTCAACAAATGCCTAAAGAAAAATCGAATGTTAAAAAATAATTATTGCAGTTTACTATGTTTAAGCTAAGACGCGATAACGTTGTTTTTTGGCTGATTGTTGTGGGAATGCTGCTCATTGTGGGCAGAGCATTTCATGTGCAGGTTATTAAAACTCAGTTTTTGCAAGATGAGGGCGATAAGCGCCATATTAGAACCATTGAAATTCCGGCTCCACGCGGTGAAATTTACGACCGCAACGGCTCATTATTGGCATTGAGTACACCTATGGCTTCGGTTTGGGTGGATCCTAAAGTAATGGTCGAGCATGAGTCGCAATACTTAAGATTTTTAAGGCTCATCAATAAAACCGATGCGGAACTAACCGAACTGGCAAAGCGTAATAAACATAAGCGGTTAAGTTTTGTAGATTACGCAAAAGATCGTGATACGGTGGCGGCCATTATGGCGCTTGAGTTACCGGGTATTTACACTAAACTTGAAGACATTCGCTACACCAATGGTGAGCATTCGATAGAAGTCGATAAGTCTTACCCTTCCGTGTGGGTCGATTTAAACATGATTAATCGCTATCGCTATTCGTACTCACACTTGGCAGAACTTTTGTCACAATCCAGTCAAGTTTTAGCGCAAAAAATTCGTGACAATAATCAGCGTCGTTTTATGTATTTGCAACGCTCCATCACCCCTGAGGTTGCCGCGAAAGTCGAGGATCTTAATTTGGTGGGTGTATACACTCAGGATGAGTTTAAGCGCTACTATCCTGCGGGTGAAAGCACGGCTCATTTGGTGGGGTTTACCAATATTGATGACAAAGGTATTGAAGGGATTGAGCTGGCATATGATGATTGGCTAAAGGGTTCGGCCGGTAAAAAACAGGTGGTTAAAGATCGTGCTGGCCACGTTGTCGATTTTGTGCGCGATGTAGTGCCTGCTAAACCCGGTAAATCGATGACATTGAGCATTGACCAAAATATTCAATTTTTTGCCTATCGTGCCTTAAAAGCCGCGATGATTCAGCACCAAGCGTTATCGGCCAGCTCGATTATTTTAGACGCAAAAACCGGCGAGATTTTATCGTTGGTCAACCTCCCCGGCTATAATCCTAACGATCCAAGTCAACGAACAAGCCAGTTAATGCGTAACCGTGCAGTCACCGATTTAATGGAACCTGGCTCGACCGTGAAGCCTTTTATTATTGCCAAAGCACTGGATAAAGGCGTGATTACGCCAGAGAGCCAAATTGACACATCTCCGGGATATTTTCGCGTGCAAGGACGACGTTTTAGTGATACACACAACAACGGAGTGTTAAGTCCCGAGAGCATTATTCAAAAATCAAGCAACGTGGGGGCGGCTAAAATTGCTTTAATGTTAACGCCACAAGAGCAACGTGATTTGATGGACAGCATTGGTTTTGGTCGTGACAGCGGTCTGTTTTTACCCGGTGAAAGCACCAAGGCCTTAAAGCCTATTTCGGTGTGGACACCGCTTGACCAAGCCTCGGCTTCATTTGGATATGGTTTTAACATTAACTTACTTAATTTGGCACACGCTTATTTGTTGTTGGCCAATCAGGGCAATATGATGCCGCTAAGCGCCATTAAATTAAACCAGCCACCGGTGCTTACTCCGGTAATTAAAGCCAAAGCGGCTAACGATACGTTGTTAATGATGGAAAAAGTAGTCGCTCCTGGCGGAACAGCGGTCAAAGGGCAAATTCCGGGTTACCGTGTGGCAGGAAAAACCGGTACATCGCATAAAACCAAGCGGTTGGGTGGGTATGAAGAAAACACGTATTTGTCGCAGTTTGCAGGCATAGTGCCGGTGTCTAATCCCGATATGGTAATGGTGGTGCTCATGAATGAGCCCAGTCGCGGAGTCTATTATGGCGGGGCGGTAGCCGCTCCTGTGTTTAGTCAAGTGATGCAAGAAGCGTTACGTTTGCGCAACATAGCACCGGATGCCTTGTCAGGCGAACACCGAAAGAGTAAATGACATGCCAACGTTCTCCACGCCTAGACAAAATAAATCGCTGACCCAAAGCAAAACGGTGCAGGATGTTGCGCAGTTTTGGTTGTATCGCATGGAGGGCGGGGCAGAACAAGTACATTCTGTTTTGGGTCATCTAACCGTTGATTCTCGTCAAGTAACGTGCGGCGATGTCTTTATTGCATTGCAGGGACATACGGCTCATGGATTGGATTATTTAACAGCGGTTTTAAACAAGCAACCAGGCCTGGTCATAAGTGACAGAGCTTTGTCGGATGAAGAAAATCAACGGTTAAAAACCATTGCACCGTCCACTGAGGTTTGGGTAATAGAGGGTTTGTCCCAACGTTTAGGTGACTTTGCCGATTGGTTTTATCACCACCCGAGTCAACGCATTAAGGTAGTGGGTATTACCGGTACCAATGGCAAAACATCCACGGCTTTTTACACGGCACAACTGTTGCAAAAAATGGGGCAAACGGTCGCGTTAATGGGTACGCTGGGCAATGGGTTAATGAACCAATTGCAGCCCAGTGCCAATACAACGCCCGACGCCATTAGCGTGCAGCGTTTGCTTGCACAGTTTGCAGAGCAAGGCGCGCAGTGGGTGGTGATGGAGGTGTCTTCGCACGCCTTGGTGTTGCAACGCATTCAAGCCGTGCACTTTAATACGGTGGCTTTAACGCAAGTAACCCGTGATCATTTAGATTTTCACCAAACCGAGCAAGCCTATCACGCGGCCAAAAAAATGCTGTTTACTGATTACTTGAGCCAACACAAAGTGATTAACGCAGATGATTCATTGGGCTTGCTATTAAAAGGTCAGTTTTTAGAGGCTGGACAAGAGAGTGTGTGGGCGTACGGTATTTCGAGTGCCGATGTGTCATTAGACATGCGTTGCAGTCAATTTGAGTTACAACCCCAAGGTTTACTCGTTTATTTAGGCTTGCCAGGCCAGGAACAATATGCGGTCAATATTGCGTTGATGGGCGGGTTTAACGTGCAAAACGTGCTGTGTGCATTGTCAATTTTATTGGTTAATAAATTTTCATGGACGCCATTGCGTCAAGCCTTAGCAGATTTAAGTCCGGTGTCAGGACGAATGCAGCGGGTGGCACTTCAACCAAGGGTGGTGGTCGATTTTGCCCACACTCCAGACGCATTAGAACAGTTGTTAGCGGCCGTACAAGGACACCTTGTACCTGGTCCTGTGTCAGCCAAGCCGGAAGAAGCCCCACAGTTGTGGTTGGTGTTTGGTTGTGGTGGTAATCGTGATGCGGGCAAACGGCCATTAATGGCTAAAGTAGCGCAAAAAATGGCTGATAAAATAATCATAACCAATGATAATCCACGTTTTGAATCACCTCAGGCTATTGTGGACGATATTTTACAGGGGTTTTCGGCATCGGCCGGCAACGTCCGTATTGAGTTAGATCGCCAAAAAGCCATCGAAAGTGCGTTGCAATTGGCTAACCCTAACGACGTTGTGGTTATAGCGGGCAAGGGTCATGAAACTTACCAGGACATTGAAGGCGTTAAAACGCCGTTTAGCGATGAACAAATAGTCGTCAATTTTTAGCCGCGTTGCATGCGGCGCAACCAAAAAATGCGTTGTCATGACCCACGCGAATGAATGGGTTGCAATGATGCAACGGCAACTGTTAGGCGAAAGCCATGAACAATTTTCAAACCACGGCAGGCAAGGTAACCGCATGAATAACACACCGTCAAACAATCGCATCACTAAGCAGTCTGGTGAGTTTTCTTGGTTATTAAGCGATTTAATTGAGAGTACTCAAGGCGTGCTTATGACCGGTGCGGGCTTAGATTTAGGGCAGGATTGCCCACAGTTTAATAGTGTAAGCACAGACAGTCGAACATTAGAGCCTGGTGCGTTATACATTGCGTTAGTGGGTGAGCACTTTGATGGGCATGATTTTATTCACAGTGCCGTGGCGCAGGGTGCGGCCGCGGTATTGGTTTCAACTTGGCATGCCAACTTACACATTGGTGTCCCTGCGGTACTTGTGGACGATACACGTTTGGCATTAGGGCAGTTTGCGCGTTGGCACAGATTGCAAATGCCATTAAAAAAATGCATTGCCATTACCGGAAGTAATGGTAAAACAACCACCAAAACTTGGTTAGACACTATTTTTAGCCAAGTGGGGGCTACTTTGGCCACCGAGGGCAATTTAAATAACGACTATGGCGTACCGCGCACCTTGTTAAATTTACGTCCAGAACATGAGTTTGCGATTATTGAAATGGGCGCTAACCACCGTGGCGAAATTGGTTATTTAACCCAGTTGGCTCTTCCAGACATTGCATTAATTACCAACGCATCGGCGGCTCATTTAGAGGGCTTTGGCAGTGTACAAAACGTGATTGAAACCAAAGGCCAGATTTTTTTAGGGTTAAATCAACGTCATGCCCCACATCATCTTCAAGCCAGTTTAGAGTCAAAGCACCCGCATGAAGAAGGCGTGGCGGTGATTAACACCGATTCGATGGGCTATGCTGAATGGCGAAATCTGCTTAAAACTCAGCACATTAGCCAGTGTTATAAGTTTGGTACCGATGAGCAAGCGGATGTTCAAGTATTGGACTCTGCGGTCAACGCATCTGGCATCACAGTAACCTTACAGTTTAATCACTTGTTGAGCACTGAGTTTACCCATGCATTACCGCCTAATATTCAACTTGATTTACCGGTATTGGGCGCCCACAACGCTTTAAATGCCGCAGCCTGTGTGGCTGTAGCGTTAAGTGCGGGACTAACCTGGGCGCAAATTCAACCAGGCCTGGTGAGTTTTACTGGCGTAAAAGGGCGGTTGCAAAAGACTCGTTTAACGGCTATTAAGCATTTAGACGTTGATGTGATTGATGACAGTTACAACGCCAATCCCGCATCGGTTAAGGCGGGTATTGATGCTTTGGTAAGTTTACCAGGCCTGGCTATATTGTGTTTAGGCGCAATGGGTGAGTTGGGTGAGCAAGTGCATGCGGCTCATCAAGATGTGTCTCAATATGCGAAACAACAAGGTGTTGATTACCTTTTTGTACTGGGAGCCGCCGCTAAAGAAATGCCCATGGCGTTTGGCAAGCAAAGCCAATGGTTTGAGAGCCACGAAAATATGATTGCGGCCGTTAATACTATTCTTAAAGGGGTGTCGGCATCGTCTGCTGCCGCAAACGATCTGCGACACGTTACCATTTTAGTAAAAGGATCGCGTTTGGCAAAAATGGAAAAAATTGTCCAAGGCTTAATGGCCATCGCTTAAGGGAGTAAAATCCTATTTCATCCCTTTACACCGCATTAAATTGACAGGAATTTAAGTATGCTCATTTATGTAACCGAATATTTACAACAGTATGTTTCTGGCTTTGGGGTGTTTAGTTACATTACCATGCGCGCCATTATGAGCGTGCTCACGGCATTGTTGCTGTCTTTTTTAATAGGTCCAGCCATGATTCGATGGCTTACTCGTCTAAAAGTAGGGCAAGCAATTCGTTCAGATGGTCCGCAAACTCATTTAATAAAAGCGGGCACGCCTACCATGGGCGGCACTATGATATTGTTTTCAATTGGCGTATCAGTGTTTTGTGGGGTAATTTAACCAACCATTATTTGCTGATTGTTACCTTATCAATGATGAGTTTTGGGGTGATAGGCTTTGTAGACGATTATAAAAAAGTGGTTTACAAAGACCCTAAAGGCATGCGCGCACGTACTAAATATTTATGGCAATCCATTATTGGATTGGCCACCGCATTTGCGCTGTACGCCATGGCCACGGTGCCCGCCGAAACCAATTTGCTAATCCCTTATATGAAAGATACGGTCATTCACTTGGGTGCGTGGACCATTGTTTTAAGTTACTTTGTGATTGTAGGAACTTCTAACGCTGTAAATTTAACCGACGGTTTAGACGGTTTAGCCATTATGCCCACCGTCATGATATCGGGTGCCTTAGCGGTGTTTGCGTATGTGTCTGGACACGTCTATTTTGCCAGTTATTTAAATATTCCTTATATTCCAGGCGTGGGTGAACTCACCATTTTAGCCGCCGCATTGGTCGGCGCAGGCTTGGGCTTTTTATGGTTTAATGCGCACCCCGCACAAGTGTTTATGGGCGATGTTGGTTCATTAGCCATTGGCGCCGCGTTAGGCGGTATCGCCGTAGCAGTTAAGCAAGAGTTGGTGTTGTTTATAATGGGCGGGATATTTGTAGCCGAAACGGTATCGGTTATTTTGCAAGTAGGCTCTTATAAATTACGAGGCAAACGCATTTTTTTAATGGCACCTTTGCACCATCATTACGAACAAAAAGGGTGGCCAGAATCACAAGTCATTGTGCGCTTTTGGATTATTACCATTATTTTAGTGCTTGTCGGCTTGGCCAGTTTAAAACTTCGTTAACTCACTGTGAGACCTTTGCACCAGGCAGGTACAAAGGTCTCAGAAATTAAAAAAATAAAATTAAATAAAGGTGTAAATCAAGCATGTATTTAGTGGCAGGTTTAGGAATGACCGGGCAATCGGTATTGCGTTATTTTGAAGCGCAAGGAGAAACTTGTCTGGCCTTTGATACTCGGGCTGATTTAGACATCGGCACACTCAAAAATTGTTTTCCCAGTATAGAATTTGCTGCAGGCAAATTGCCCAGCGAATGGATAGATCAATTTGAAACCATCGTATTAAGCCCCGGTATTGCACAAGCCGAGCCGTGGGTAGCCAGTTTGCGTGCCGCTGGCAAGCAGGTAATTGGCGATATTGAGCTGTTTGCTCGCGCCGTGGGCGTGCCGGTGATTGCCATAACGGGCTCTAACGGCAAAAGTACCGTGACCACCTTAACCGGTTTAGCACTTAAAGCCGCCGGTTATTCGGTGGCGGTGGGTGGCAATATTGGCGCTCCAGTGCTTGATTTATTGTTGGACGAAGTTGAATACGATATATATGTTTTAGAGTTGTCGAGTTTTCAGCTCGAAACCACCTATTCGTTGCAGACTATTGCAGCGACAGTGCTGAATATTTCTGAAGACCATATGGATCGCTACAATGAACTAGAAGATTACATTCAAGCCAAAACCAAAGTGTTTGAAAACAGTGAGCTGGCTGTATTGCCGGAAGGCTTTAGTACACAAGGCTTAATTCATCAGGCACAGATTGTTTATTTTGGCCTAGGCGAGGAGTTTGTCACCTCTTCTCAGCAGTATGGCATAACACACATAAATAACCAGGCCTGGTTTGTTTGTGGTCAAACGCCTATTGTTGCCGTAGCCTGCATGGCGCTGCAAGGCAAGCACCATCAACTTAACGCCTTGGCCATGATGGCGTTGTGCCAACCCCTTAACATCGACTTTAAATGCTTTGAAAATGTATTGTCAAACTTTAAAGGATTGGCACATCGCACACAGCTTACGGCGCGTTTTCAAGACGTCGACTGGATCAATGATTCTAAAGGCACCAACGTAGGCGCGACATTAACCGCCATTGAAAGTTTGGGCGGGCAAGCCACTGGTAAACTTATTTTACTGGCGGGTGGCGTGGGCAAAGAAGCCGATTTTTCACCCTTAAAACCGGCAATGGCACAATTTGGTAGGCATACGATTTTATTTGGACAAGACCAACAGTTATTGGCAGATGCCCTAGAAGACTTGCCCATGACCCGAGTGACTACATTAGAGCAAGCGGTCGAATTAGCAGGACAATTAGCGCAAGCCGGCGATTGTGTGTTGTTTTCGCCAGCGTGTGCAAGTTTTGATCAGTTTAAACACTACGCTCATCGCGGTGAAGTGTTTGGGCAATACGTGCAGCAGTTTATTGCCCGTTGTGAGCAAACCCTCTAATGTGGGCGCGCGCGGCAAGCACGGCTCGTCAATGGCCCATCGATTATGGGCTTTTGGCCATGTTGCTGGTGTTGATTACGCTGGGGTTGGCCATGGTATCGTCCAGCTCGGTCGCCATAGGCGAATCGCGTTTTGGGAGTGTAAACCACTACTTTAACCGTCAACTTATGTCATTGGGCTTGGCCACTATTGTGGTGTATTTAGTGTTTCAAGTGCCTTTGGCATTTTGGGAGGCGCACCGTGGAAAGCTATTTTTATTTGCTATTTTTTGCTGATATTAGTGCTGGTTTTTGGTCGAGAAATTAACGGCAGTAAGCGTTGGTTGCCTTTAGTTGTGATGAATTTTCAGCCTTCCGAGTTTATGAAACTCATTATTGTTATTTTTATGGCGGGCTATTTAGATCGCCATGCTTCAGCGGTAAAAGAAAGTTTTGAAGCGGTGTTTCGTTTGGCGTTGCCGTTTGGTCTTATGGCCATTTTATTGCTGTTAGAACCCGACTACGGCAGTACCTTGGTGATTGCAGTCATGATTACCGGCATGTTGTTGATTGCTGGCGCACCCTGGCGTTACTTTGTCTTTACGGTGTTGCCCATGGTGCTTATTTTGCTGGTGTTAGTGGCTACGTCTGAATACCGAATGGCGCGAGTTAGCAGTTTTTTGGATCCATGGCAAGACCCGTTTGGGGCGGGGTATCAATTAACTCAAGCCCTAATTGCCTCTGGGCGCGGAGAGTGGTTTGGGACTGGTTTAGGCGGCAGTATTCAAAAATTGTTGTATTTACCCGATGCGCACACCGACTTTTTGTTGTCTATTTACGGCGAAGAATTTGGCTTTATCGGCATTGTTTTTTTAGCTTTTTTATACATCGCTATTTTATGGCGTTTGTTTAGAATAGGGCGCAAAGCCATTGAGCGCGGCGTGTTTTTTGGCGGCATGATTGCCTACGGCATTGGCATTTGGATTATTTTGCAAGCAGGCATAAACATGGGCGTTAATATGGGTGCGTTTCCTACCAAAGGTTTAACGCTGCCTTTTATGAGTTATGGCGGCAGTAGTTTATTGCTGTTGTGTACCGCGTTGACCATTGTGTTTAGAGTAGATTACGAAACCCGTCGTATTCCACACGATGCAAACACCCGACCCGAACCGTTTAAAGAGAGTGTGTGATGAACCCTCCCCCTAAATATAAAATCATGATTATGGCCGGCGGCACCGGTGGGCATGTTTTTCCAGGCATTGCACTGGCGCATGCGCTGCAAAAGCAAGGCGTAGAGGTGGTTTGGTTGGGCACACAAGGTGGCATGGAAGCCGCTTGGGTTAATCAGGCTAATATTCAATTACACACTATTGCTATTAAAGGCTTAAGAGGCAACGGTGCATTAGGATGGTTAAAAGCCCCTATTCAGGTGACGCGAGCGGTGTGGGCGGCTAAGCGTATATTACGCCAACAAACCCCCGATTTGGTGTTGGGAATGGGCGGCTTTGTGTGTGGGCCTGGCGGTTTGGCGGCTAAACTCCTGGGTATTAAGCTGGTGATACATGAACAAAATGCTATTCCTGGGTTAACCAATAAATTGTTGGCGCGTCTGGCCACTCTGGTAATCACCGCATTTCAACAAAACGTCCTTAAAGGAACGAATGTTGAGTTATTGGGCAATCCCGTGCGAGCTGGATTGGAAGCGGTATCAACGGTCGAAAACACTCAGCCATGTCATTTGTTGGTGTTGGGTGGCAGTCGTGGTGCTCAGGCGTTAAATCAGATTTTACCTCAAGCATTGGCCTTAATGGCTCCCGAGCAACGTCCACACGTCACTCATCAAACCGGCGAAAAAACCTGGCAACAAACCCAACAAAACTATCAAGTGGCAGGGGTCAACGCCAGCATTGTTCCGTTTATAAGTGATATGCAAAAAGCTTACGCGCAAGCCGACATGGTGCTGTGTCGTTCGGGTGCGTTAACGGTGAGTGAATTGATGGCTTGCGCACGTCCTGCCATCATGGTGCCATACCCACATGCGGTGGACGATCATCAAACCGCCAATGCAAACGCGTTGGTGGCCATTGGCGGTGGTGAGATTATTGCTCAAGGCGACTTAACCCCTGCATTGTTGGCGCAGCGCTTATTAGAGTGGTGCGAAAACCCAAGCCAGCGCGTCGCTTCATCAATTGCCATTCGCGCCGGAGCACCCACTCAAGCCACCGAACGCATTGTTGCACGTCTTTTAACCCTGTTACAAAGCGCGTTGCCCGTACAAAAGCCATAAGTTAAAGCGTAAAGCGTTTATGGCAATATTGCCTTAAACGATAGTTGCTTAATCAATAAACGCGTAAATACCTTAAATATCACAAACATCCCACATGGCACTGAATTTGCTGTAACTCTTGCACTGTCAAAATTCCTGCAACGAGGCTGTGATGAATCACTTTCTAAAAAAACTCACCATAAAACAAAAAATGCGTTTTGGTTTTGGCGTTATCTGGTTTGTTTTAGCCATTATTACCATTCAAGCGGCCATTAATCTGTATGTAGTGCGGCTTAACGTGTCCGAAGTGGTCGAGCAAAAACAACCCTTGGCCATTGAGTCCAAAGAGTTGGCGTTTTTACTTGAAAAAAGCATGAATGCATTAAGCATGTATCTCTCTACCAACGACGAAAAACTCTTGCAACGCTATCAAGACGGTATTGAGGTAGTGCAAACGCGCATTGAAGTCATGCAACAATCGCTGGTGCAAAGTCAGTCGGGTGACGCGGCTTTGTCGCAATACGCCCAGATGTCTCAAAATTTACAGCAACTCAGTCCTTTAGTAGCGCAATTAGTTGACTTGCAAACCAGTCAGAGTAAAAAGTTTCCGGCGTTTGCTTACGTGGACACTCATATGCAAAGTATTGCACAAGCCATGCAACAAGAAATTAATCAAATGGTGCAGTCCGAGCTTAATGATTTGTCGGCCAACAGAAAAGCACTGGTGGCCGACGTGTTAGAGCTGCAAAAAAGCTGGTTTAATGTCACCAGCAGCTTACGCGGCTACATGGCGTTTAAAAGCCCTGAGATGATGGATGCCACTGAAAATTACCTGGATTTAATTGAACACATCAGTGAGCGCATTGCACAACATAAAACTGTTGAACTTACGCTTGAAGAGGCCGAAGGCATTGAGCAAGTCCAAGCACTTTACCAAACTTATCGTGAACATTATATGGTGCTTAAAAGCATTCATGAGGGCGCGCAATGGCGCCAAGACATTTGGCTAATGAAAGAGGAGATTGAACCGGTATTTAATCAGCTCGACAGCGGGTTACTGGCCATTTCAGATCAAGCTGTGCAAGAGATGACCCAGGTAAGTCAAGCCGTGGTTAATAGCAGTTTTAATAACATTGTCTTGTTGTTGGTGTTGTCGGTGCTTGGGCAAGTGGTGGGAATGATTATTTCACGTAAAGTGACTCAAGCGGTGGTAGAACCCATTACGCAAGCGGCCAACGCCATGAAAGATATTTCGGAGGGTCAGGGTGATTTGACTCGACGTTTGCCAATTAACAACCACGATGAAATGGGCGATTTAGCCCGTTACTTTAACGAGTTTATTCAAAAAATTCAGGGCATGCTAAAAGAGGTTACCAAAACTGTTGGGCAGCTTGAAAAATCGTCCAGTAAATTAATGGACATCACGCGTTCGGCCAAACAAGGAACTCAGCGGCAGTTGGACACCACGCGCCATTTATCAAACTCTATGATAGAGATGAGTTCTAAAGCCAAAAGCGTCGAAGATCATTCACATAATACATCACGCGCCACTCAGCAAGCGGCCGATCGGGTTAAAGAGGGCGGCGAAAAAGTCAATCTTACCGCCAATGAAATCCAAAAACTCTCGCAAGGCATGGAAGACATGACCGATGCAGTCACCTTATTGCGCACTGACAGCGAGATGATTGGAACGGTAGTAAGCGTGATTCGTGCTATTGCCGAGCAAACTAATTTATTGTCGTTAAACGCGGCCATAGAAGCGGCACGTGCCGGCGAACATGGCCGAGGCTTTGCAGTGGTGGCCGACGAAGTGCGCGGATTGGCGCAAAGAACTCAAGAATCTACGGTGCAAATTGAGCGCATTATAGATAAAATTCGTTCGGCTACATTGTCAACGGTAAAAGTGGTTGAATCGGGACAGGCGGCGACGCAGGCCAGTTGCCATGCCATTAGCAACACCAAGAAAACACTGCAACCGGTGGGGATTTTAATGGACGACATTAACCAAATGAGTGAGCAAATGTTTAATGCGGCGCACGCACAAAATGTTTTGGCACAGTCTATCAATCAACACATTGGTCAAATTCACGAGGTCACTGAGCAAAGTGTAGAGGGCGCGCACAAAACCGAGTTGGCCGGCCACGACCTTCAGCGTTTGGCCGATGAGTTGGAAACATTAGTACATCAATTTAAAATTTAACACTCCCTTTCTAAGCCTTGGCCAAGGTATGAATGCGGCTAAAGAACCTTATGCGGGTTTTTAGCCGATACTTCACATGCGCCGGTATTCTTTTTTTAATGCTTTAGACTATTTAATCGCATCGCTCTTGAATGAACGAGAGCTTGTTATTATTTATGCATTAAGGCTTTATCCCAAATATTATTTATTAAGATGCGCTGTTTATAAACAAGATTAACCAGGCCTGGTTATATTTTATGCGTAACTTCAATAAAACCTTCACGTAATTTTCGTTTGTTTTTCGTATTTATTATTTAATATAATCAATGTATTAATTGTTTTAGGTGGTTAACGTTTACGGTAAAACGTCACCGGTCATAAATAAAACAAATTAATCATAAAAATATTTTATCTATAAGTTTTTTAGGGTATAATCATTTCAAATTAATTAACTTTATAAAGGTATAAATAAAATGAATTTCAGAAACAAGCAAAAAGACAAAAATCGTATGGGTGGTTTTTTGAGCGTTAACCTATTATCAACCGGTGTGCCGATGGGTGTTTTAGCCATGATTTATTCGGCATTAAGTTTTACCTTCGGCAGCGCTGTGTAAGTCACTCTCCTAAAGTTACTTAATGTTTTACATTGTATTAAAAGCCTCGCAAGAGGCTTTTTTATGTCTAAACTTTAGCGAATTATTAGCGAATTATTTAGTCGCATTTCTCTATCCCTGCGAGCGCAGCGGTTTTTTGTTATGATGCTTTTATTTTTTTGCGCGGCTTTGGTAAGTCATCTACCGTGCAAAGGCCTCTCCTAATTAATAAAGTGTAGAAAACTATGTGGCACTATCCTCAAATTGACCCAGTGGCGTTGGCGTTGGGTTCGTTTCAAATTCATTGGTACGGAATTATGTACCTGTTGGCGTTTGGCCTAGGTTGGTTTTACGGTGTGCGCCGGGCGCGTAAGTTAGAACCTTGGAACAGCGAAATGGTCGGCGATTTGCTGTTTTACGTCGCCTTGGGGGTTATTTTAGGCGGTCGAATTGGCTATATTTTGTTTTACGATTTTGCTCATTACTCGCAAAACCCGTTGGACGTGCTTAAAGTCTGGCAAGGCGGCATGTCGTTTCACGGTGGATTGTTAGGGGTTACGGTGGCGATGGCGCTGTTTGCGCGTAAAATTGGCCAAAACCTGTTTCAGGTCGCCGATTTTGTCGCTCCATTGATACCCATTGGTTTGCTCACTGGGCGCATTGGTAATTTTATTAATGGCGAGCTTTGGGGCAAAGTGACCGATTCGCCCTGGGGCATGGCGGTGTACGACCCGCAAGTGCAGGCCGTGGTGATTAAATACCCCACGCAATTATTGCAGGCCTTGTTAGAGGGGTTGGTGCTGTTTATTATTTTGGCCATTTACGCTCGTAAACCCCGCCCAGCGGGCGCGATTGCCGGACTGTTTTTAGTGGGCTACGGCAGTTTTAGATTTGTGGCCGAATTTTACAGAATGCCCGATGCTCAGCTAGGCTATTTGGCATGGAATTGGTTGACCATGGGGCAAGTGTTGTCATTGCCGATGGTCTTAGTGGGTGCGGGATTAATGGTGTGGGTGTATCGCCGCCAATCAAGGCGTGCTCAAACTCAAAAGGTGGGCTAAACCATGCAAGCGTACTTAGATTTATTACAACATATTATGAACAACGGCACGCTTAAGGGCGATCGCACGGGCACGGGCACGCGCTCGGTGTTTGGCTACCAAATGCGCTTTGATTTGCAACAAGGGTTTCCGCTGGTCACCACAAAAAAACTCCACATACGTTCTATTGTGCACGAGTTGTTGTGGTTTTTAACCGGCGACACCAATATTCAATATTTAAAAGACAACGGTGTGCGCATTTGGGACGAATGGGCTACTGAGCAAGGGGATTTAGGGCCGTTGTACGGCAAGCAGTGGGTTGCCTGGCAAGCGCCCAACGGGCAAACCATCAACCAAATTGCCGAGGTGATTGAAATCCTTAAAACCAATCCCAACAGTCGACGCATGATTGTCACCGCCTGGAACCCCGCCGACTTGCCGGACGAACAACTCAGTCCGCAACAAAATGTCCACAACGGCAAAATGGCGTTGGCAACTTGTCATGCATTTTTTCAATTTTACGTGGCCAACAATAAGCTCTCTTGCCAGTTATATCAGCGCAGCGCCGACACCTTTTTGGGTGTGCCGTTTAACATTGCCAGTTACGCCTTGTTGGTGCATATGATTGCCCAGCAAACCGGTTACCAAGTGGGTGAGTTTGTCTGGACTGGCGGCGATGTGCATTTGTACAATAACACGTTAGAACAAGCGAAAACTCAATTGCAACGCACGCCATACCCATTGCCAACCCTGGTGATTAAACGTCATCCGCCCACTATTTTTGATTATTGTTTTGACGATTTTGAGATCGTGGGTTACGAGTCGCATCCTCACATTAAAGCCCAGGTGTCGGTATGAAAATTGCCCTAATTGCCGCCATGACGCATGATCGAGTCATTGGTTTAGACAACGACATGCCGTGGCATCTGCCCGACGATTTAAAATTTTTTAAAGCCACTACGCTGGGTAAGCCGGTGATTATGGGGCGAAAAACGTTTGAGTCGATTGGTTCTAAACCTTTGCCCAATCGCCTTAATATCGTGATCAGTCGTAATCCCGATTTTAAAGTGCAAGGCGTACACCTCTTTACGTCGGTAGCGTTAGCATTGCAGGACTTACCAGGCCTGGTAGATATAAGTACAAACAATTTTGAAGTCATTATTATGGGCGGTGGCCAGTTGTACGCTCAAATGCTGCCGCAAGCTGACCGCTTATATTTAACCTTAATTGACGCCAATATTAACGGCGATACTTACTTTCCCGATTGGCAGGAGAACGCTTGGCACGAAGTAGAGCGTATTCATCACCCAAAAGATGAGCGCCATGCTTTTGCGTTTGATTTTGTGACATTGCAAAAAAGGTTTTGAAGCCTTTGCCGTCAGGGGTTGAACAAGCCGAGTGCGCGTCATTTTTTAAAACCCTTAAGTGGGTTTTTTATGTAATTAAATATTAGCATTTCCTTAAATAAAGTAAGTTTATTTGGCTATATTTATATTTAATCACCAAGGTGGGCAAACTCCCCTAGAATGATTGCTCTATTAGCGGTTAGAGGCAGTTTTAAACCGGTTTTAGCGGGATTGCGCCTAGTAATTGTCGCAGTTAAAGACGATAAAAACGTAAAAAACGCGTTAAAAGGTGTAGTGATATGAGCATAAAATTCAAAATGGTACTGGGAATAGTTGGGGCTTTAGTTTTATTGTTGATCAGTAATTTGGCAACGCAGTATTTTATTAACCAAACCCATCAAACCCTTTCGGTGGTGATTGATGTTAATGGCGAAAAATTGTCGCTGTTAAATCAGCTTAAAAATGTATCGGACGCCCGCGAAATTGAATTGCTCAATATTGTCCTGCTCGAAGAAGAATCGCCAGAGTACAACGCGCAATTAGAGGCCGCTAAATTAAAGCTCACCAAAACAGCCAGCCAAGTGTTTACTATTTTTGAACAGCTTAACAAAATGCCGCTGGAAAAAGCCGAGCAAGATATCTACGACGAGCTTAGAACCAATGTATCAAGCGCTAATGCCAGTTTTGGTGGTTTTATGACCGCGGTGAATGAAGGCTTTAAAGACGAGGCTGTCGTGATTATGCGCGAAGAGTTTCGTCCCAAGTACAAAGCGTTTGCCGAGATAGTTGAACATTTTAGAGAGTATCAAATTAACCTCAATAAAGCGTCTATTGAAAACTTGTATTCTGAGCAAGAGCAAGGCGTTTTTTATTTGTGGTTTGGCTTGTTTATAACCTTATTGGTTTTTAGTACGGGGGGCGTTTTATTTGCAAGGCGTTTTTTACGTCCTATCAATGCAATGCTCGACACCATGACGCGAATTACACAAACCGGTGAGTTGAGTCACCGAGTCAGCGTGGTGGGCAACGATGAGTTGTCAATTACGGCACGAGCAATAAACTCGTTGCTAGACGACATTAGCCAGGCCACTCATGGGGTTAACGTAGTGTTAACCGACATTGCTTTAGGCAAATTTGACAGTCGAGTAGAGGGCGATTTAAAAGGCGATTTTTTACGCATGAAATCAGACGTAAACAGCTCTGTAGACCAAGTACAGTTGGTCATGGGTATTTTAGAACTTACCGCTCAAAACTTTAGAGCTGGAATTTTAGACGTGCCCAAAGACGATTCAGTCCCTTTAACGGGAAAGTTTTCGGATGTGATGTTTAGTCTAGATCGTTCGGCCATTCGTATGAAAGACACCGTTAATTCGATTGCAGATACTTTAAACAGTCTGGCCAACGGTAATTTTACGGTTCGTGCCAAAGCAGGTGCCCGCGGTGATTTTGTACCCTTAACCGATTCCCTTAACCTAACCCTAAGCGACCTTGAGCGCTTTGTAAACGAAGTGGCCGGTGTTCAAGCCGCCATCAGCAGTGGCGATTTAACTCAGTCAGTTAAGGGCATGTATTTGGGTAAAATGGCGGTGCTCAAAGACTCCTTAAACAGTTCGATTAAAAATACCGCGGTGATGGTGGCCAAGGTAGAGGCTATTACTCAGTCGGTGGTAAGCGGCGTTGAGAGTATGGCGCAAGGCAACAGTGATATTTCAGCGCGAGTACAGCAACAAGCGGCCGCGTTAGAACAGACGGCTTCGTCCATAGAAGAGGTGACCGGCAGTGTGCGTCAAAACGCTGATAATTCAGCTCAAGCCAATCAAAAAACGGTTGGCGCACAGCGTCGTTTAACCGAGGGCTTAGAAACCATGAAAATGGCCATGAGCTCAATGGAAGAAATGGCGCGTGCGAGCCAAAAAATTAATGATATTACCGCCATTATTGATGGCATCGCATTTCAGACCAACTTGTTGGCTTTAAACGCGGCGGTTGAAGCGGCGCGCGCAGGTGAGCACGGTCGAGGATTTGCAGTGGTTGCTTCTGAAGTACGTAATTTGGCGGGTAAATCAGCGCAAGCCGCCAATGAAATTAAAGGTTTAATTCAAAACAGCGTTAAAATTTCGCAAGTCAGCGGCGCGTATGTCGGGCAGACCAGTGATGCATTAAGCACCATCAATTTGGCCATGCAAGAAGTCAGCGACATGATTTCAGAAATTTCGGCTGCAAGTTCTGAGCAAACCCATGGCATTGAACAGATTAATACCGCCATTGCGACTATGGACAGCATGACGCAACACAACGCCGCCGTGGTCGAAACAGCGGCCGAAGGCAGTCGTGCGCTTTTAGGCGACGCCGATTTACTGCGCGCGCAAGTCAGTTTATTTACCATTGATGCCAATACAAAAGAGCGCATGAATAGGCTGATTCATTCAAATACGGGCATGCAATTTGAAAAAATGATTGAAGCGCACATGGCTTGGAAAGGCCGAATTAGAGCCTATGTAGAAGGCATGGACATTGGTATTAATTACGATACCGCCACCGATCATACAGCGTGTATTTTAGGCAAGTGGTTTTACAGCGATGGACAGCAGTTTATTTATTTACCGGCCATGCAGCAACTGGGCGACGAGCATATGCAAATGCATCAAGCTATTAAAGGGGTAATGGACGCAAAATTGGTAGAAGATTTGCAGTTGGTCGAAAGCGGTTTAGCCGTGGTGGATGCCCAAAGCGAAAAAGTGGTTGGGTTGTTGTATGAATTGATTGAGCAAATTGTGTAGTTTTTTACAGCACTTTTAATGCTTAGACCGATTTTGGTGTTTAAAGTGTTTAGAGTGTTTATAACAAAAAAGCCCTTTGATCAGGCCTGGTCAAAGGGCTTTTTTATGAGTTTTAATGTCTATTGAAACCTTTGCACCGTTCTGGTGTAAAGGTCTTGTTAAGGTTATTGAGGTGATTTTTTAGTCAGCAATGCTAAAAATATTAACGTGGCCATCAATACAATCGCAGGCCCTGTGGGCACGTCCCAGTAATACGATGCCAATAAACCTAATAGCACCGACACACTGCCCAATAGCATGCTCATAAATAACATTTTTTCGGGAGTCGCTGACAGCTTGCGAGCCGCGGCGGCAGGAATAATAAGCAATGAAGTGACTAATAACACGCCGACAATTTTCATTGAAAGGGCAATCATTAACGCCAGGAGCAATACAAATTGTAATTGCACCCATTTAACGGGCACGCCTTCAACCTGTGCCAAATCGGGGTTTAGGGTAAGGTTAAGCAGGTCTTGCCAGTGGCGCATGTAAAACAACGCTATAAACCCTCCCACTAGGGCAATTAAGGCTAAATCAAACGCGTTAATGCTTAAAATGTCGCCAAATAAATAGCCCATTAAATCGACCTGCACGTTGTCTTGTAAGCTAATCAGCACTAAACCTAATGCTAGGCTGCTGTGGGCTAAAATGCCTAATAACGTGTCGGCAGAAAGTTGGCGGGTTTGCCCTAAATAAAAGACACCCCAGGCAATTAACAGCGATACCACAATCACACTAAGGGTTAAATTAGTCTGAAAAAACAGCCCAATACTCACGCCCAATAACGCCGAGTGAGCCAGCGTGGCACCAAAGTACGACTGACGTTGCCACACCACAAACACGCCCAGCGGCGCCGAAATGAGTGCTACACCCAAACCGCCCAGTAACGCAAATAACATAAAATCAGCCAACATCATTGTGATTTCTCCTGGCGAGTAAGGCTAATAATAGGCAAAGGTTTAAGCGCACTACCAGGTTGAGTTGCTTTAAGCGAATGTCCGTGGGTATGGTCGCATTTTGACGGGTCGTGATGGTGTTCGTAAAACGCGATAATGTCAGTTTGCCCACCAAACAGCGCTCTAAACTCGGGCGACTGGCTAACGTCTTGCGGGTGACCCGAACAGCAAATATGTTGATTAAGGCACAATACCTGATCGGTGTTTTTCATCACGATGTGCAAGTCGTGACTGACCATTAAAATCCCGCAGCCGCGCTGGTGTCTAATTTGATTAATATACTGATACAGCTCGGTTTGCCCTTGAATATCCACCCCTTGAACCGGCTCGTCTAGCACCAATAAATCAGGCTCACGTACTAAAGCGCGTGCCAGTAAAATACGTTGCATTTCGCCCCCCGAAACCCTTTGAATCGGTTGAGTTAGTAGGTGAGCAATATTGAGTTCGCTAATGACTTGCAAAAGGGTTGTGGTATTATTGTCGGCCAAATTTTGTATGCTTTTTTTAGGGTTGTGCTTATGTGGTACGCCCAGGGTTAAAAATCGTTCAACCGTCATAGGCAGCGTAGGGTCTATTTGAATTTTTGGGGCATAAAGCCAATCTTAAGACCGCTTTTACGCACCACCTTGCCCGATGTGGGTTTTAACAGCCCCAATAAGATTTTAAGCAGGGTGGATTTTCCCGCGCCATTGGGGCCAATTAACGTCACAATTTCTTTGGAATGAATGGCCAATGAAACGTTGTTAAGCACTTCTGTTGAGCCAAATTGATGGCTAATTTGGCTGACTTCAATGAGCGGTTTGCGGGGGGCGTTAACCATAAAATGGGTTTTCCTAAAAATCAAAGCGTGGTGTGCGAAGGGTATTTGCCCCTGTATTTTGCAGGCTATTTTAGCGTTATCTGTGACATTACGAGTAGGAGTTTTACCAGTGATAAAAAAGTGATGAATTTAAGCGTGAGTGCGTGGTTTAGCATTGTGGTCTTGAGTGCGCTGCATACTGCGCACACGGTGCAGGCGGCGAATGTGGTGGTGTCTATTCCTCCGTTGGCAGGTTTAATTGCGCCTTTATTGGGTGAGAACGATCAACTGCATGTGCTGTTGCAACCTGGGGTGTCGCCGCATGGTTTCCAGTTAAAACCGTCTCATTTAAAGCAGTTAACGCAGGCCGATTTAATTGTCGCCGTAGGCTCACCCGTTGATCAGTGGATGCATAAAGCCAGTAATGCTCAAACGGCAGTGCGCCTTAATATGCTAGAGCTCCCAGGCTTAGAGAAACTGCCCTTACGCCAGGGTGGCTTGTGGGAGTCGCACCGAGCAAAAGACACGCCTAAAAATCAACACGATCATGACCATGAGCATGAAAGTAACATGGCTTACGACGGTCATTTATGGATGTCATGGACTAACGCCGTGTTATTGGTTAACGCGGTCAGCGCGCAATTGCAGCGCGCTAATCCAACAGAGGTGACGGCCATACAACAACGCACCCAGGCCTGGTTAACGCGTTTAAACGCCAGTCAAACCCATATTGCAGGGCAACTTAAGCCGTTTACTCACCACGGGTTTTTAGTGCTGCATGATGCGTTTCAATATTTTGAACACCAATTTGGTTTAAAGGGCATGGGGTCTATTCGCCTTAATCCCGAGTTGCCGCCCAGTTTAAAACGCATTGATACGCTCAGAGAAAAAATTAAAACGGGTCAAGTACGTTGCATTTTTAAAGAGCCGCAGTTTCCTGAAAAAAATGTCTTAGCCGTGGTGCAAGGTTTGTCGGTCAATATAGGTCAACTTGATCCAATGGGGTCGGTGTATGTCTTTGAATACGCACAGCGCAACCCAAATGAGTCTAAACGCGATTACGTAAACTACGACGTGATGATGCAGGGTTTGGCCGATGCTTTTAGTCAATGTTTGACGCAGTAGCCATCGTGAAATCGTTAAGTTTAACGCCATTAAACATCGCTATAGTGGGTTTGCCGGGGGCTGGAAAATCACGTGTTCTAGCCAGTCTTAGCCAGCACTCATTAACGACCAGGCCTGGTCAATCGTGTGAAATAAATGTCTTTTTGCCCGATTTAGATTCCGCTATGACAGCGCAAATTTGGCAGGTATGGTGTGTTGTCGACGTGCGCAAACCTTTGCTGACGGGTCGCGACGTTTATGTAGAGCAAGCGTTGCACGACTTATTACGCCAAGCACATGGTGTGGTGTTGACGTTTTTAGAACAGGCCGATTTAACTCAGCAGGCCTGGTGGAACCATTGGTTAAAACATCATTACCCGCATTTACCCGTCGTGCGCTGGTTAAATCAACAGTTTACCCCCCAATGGCCAGGATTTGAACTCGATGCAGTCAACAGCGTAATAAATGTGCCTCTGCCGGGGGCTTGGCAGCGTTTTGAGTTTGATTTGGGGCGGGTCTGTTTAGACCATTTGTTAATGGGTTTGGACGCATCCAAAAGCAATTTAGACATGGCTATTTGGCGGGTGCACGGAGTGCTTAATACGCTGGAATATCAAAATGCCGTGGCGGTAGAGGGTACGCCCACGCTGTTACAAAGCTTTGCGGCAGAGGCCAATTTGGCATACGCACCTGGGCAATTGGTTATTGAAGGTTTTCATCTTGACCAGGCCTGGTTAACGCAAATTGTCATGGCCGCAACGTAAAATAAACTTAGAGCAAGTTGCAGCAACTTTGGCACAAAGATAGACTTTTTATGAATAACCTACTAAAATACTCTGAAATTCAATTTAGGTGAATCCGTTCATGTTGCAAACAGCCCAGCACACGCCACTGCCATCCGAGACCGCGCAATATCAAGAAATTGATGACTTGCTCAGTCGTAATAAACATTACAAAGAAGGCTTTGTCACCACCACCAAGGTAGACACCTTTGACAAAGGGCTTACCGAAGAGGTAGTGCGCGCTATTTCGGCCAAAAAGAACGAGCCGCAATGGATGCTGGATTTTAGGCTTAAAGCCTTTGCGCATTGGTTAACGCTTGAAGAACCGCATTGGGCCAAAGCCAAGTACACGCCGTTAGACTATCAAGATTACAGTTACTATTCGGCTCCCGCCTGCGGCAACTGCGCCGGCCATTGCGATGCTGACGGTATCCAGCAAGGCATTGACCCCGAAGTGGCCAAAGCGTTTGCCGATTTGGGCGTGCCGATTATGGGCGAAAACGCCAATGTGGCCGTAGACGCTATTTTTGATTCTATTTCGGTCTCCACCAACAAACGCGAAGACTTGGCTGAATTGGGTATTATTTTTTGCTCGTTTACCGAAGCGGTACAAGACTATCCCGAACTGGTGCAAAAATACATGGGCACGGTGGTGCCTTATCACGATAATTATTTTGCCACGCTTAACTCGGCGGTGGCCTCGGACGGTACTTTTGTGTACATTCCGCCCAATGTACGTTGCCCGATTGATTTATCGACCTATTTTAGAATAAACGAAGCCAAAACCGGTCAGTTTGAGCGCACCATTTTGGTGGCCGACAAAGGCAGTTACGTCAGTTATTTAGAAGGCTGTTCGGCACCTGTGCGCGACACCTATCAATTGCACGCCGCTGTGGTCGAAGTTATTGTGATGGACGACGCCGAAGTTAAGTATTCCACCGTGCAAAACTGGTATCCGGGCGACGACGAATGCACCGGCGGCATTTTAAACTTTGTGACCAAGCGCGGTATTTGCGAAGGTAAAAACGCCAAGTTATCATGGACGCAAGCGGAAACTGGCTCGGCCATTACCTGGAAATACCCCAGTTGCATTTTAAAAGGCGATAATTCCATTGGAGAGTTTTATTCGGTGGCACTGACCAATCGCCGTCAGCAAGCCGATACGGGCACTAAGATGATTCACATTGGTAAAAATACGCGCAGCACCATTATTTCAAAAGGCCTGTCGGCGGGGCGCAGTGACAACACTTATCGCGGTATGGTAAAAATATTGCCCAGTGCCGAAGGTGCGCGCAACTACACGCAGTGCGATTCGATGTTAATTGGCGACCAATGTGGGGCGCATACGTTTCCGTACATTGAAGTTGAAAACGCTTCCGCGCAGGTCGAGCACGAAGCCACGACTTCGCGCATTGGCGAGGATCAGTTGTTTTATTGCAAACAGCGCGGCATCAGCGAGCAAGACGCCATTTCGATGATTGTGAATGGCTTTTGCAAAGAGGTGTTTAGCGAGTTGCCGTTGGAATTTGCCCAAGAAGCCGAAGAGTTGTTGGCCATTAGCCTAGAAGGTTCCGTAGGTTAACAATACGTTAATTTTACGTTCACCAGGCCTGGTCAATCCGGTTTTTACACGGCAAGTGCGTACTGTAAAACACCACCCAATCCTTAATTTAAGACTAAAAAAAGAACTTCACTTATGCTATTAAACGTAGAAAATCTTCAAGCACAAATTGACGACAAACTCATTCTTAAAGGTTTAAATCTTCAGGTAAACCCCGGAGAAGTTCACGCCATTATGGGGCCAAACGGCGCGGGCAAAAGCACCTTGGCCAATGTATTGGCGGGTCGTGACGACTATGAAGTTGTGGGCGGCAAGGTCGTGTTTAACGGCGAAGACCTGTTGGACATGGCGCCCGAAGACCGTGCGCGCAAAGGCGTGTTTTTGGCGTTTCAATATCCGGTCGAAATTCCGGGTGTTAGCAATAAACTGTTTATGCAAACCGCTTTAAACGCCGTGCGTGCCGAACAAGGCTTGCCCGCACTGGACATGTTTGACTTTGACGAATACGCGCAGGCTAAAATTGACCTACTGGACATGAAGGCCGATTTGCTGGAACGCTCGGTGAATGTCGGTTTTTCGGGTGGCGAAAAGAAGCGTAACGACATTTTTCAGATGGCGTTGCTTGAGCCCAAATTGTGCATTTTAGATGAAACCGATTCGGGTCTAGACATTGACGCATTGCGCGTGGTCGCCAATGGCGTAAACGCCTTAAGGTCGCCCGAGCGTAGTTTTATTGTGGTCACGCATTATCAACGTTTGTTGGACTACATTAAGCCCGATTTTGTGCATGTTTTGGTCAATGGAAAAATTGTCAAATCCGGTGGTTTTGAGTTGGTGCATGCCCTAGAAGAGCATGGTTACGACGAATTAATTTCGCAACACGGAGCGTAGTCCTTTGGCGCAGAGTCTTGAAATCACAGCGCCGTCCAGCACGGCGCGTAAAATGTCCCCGGTCGCTCGGCAAGCAGTAGCGCATTATGTCGGGTTGTCGCAAACTTTAAATCAACAGCAGGACAGCTCCAGCGTGCAAACGGCGCGCGCGCATGCGCAAGGCATCTTGGCAAACGCAGGCTTTCCCACGCAACGCGATGAGGCTTGGCAGTACACTAAACTCACTGAATTTGTAAAAACCCATTTTACAATGGCCGGCGCCAGTCACATTACCGAACAAGATGTGCAAAAATTTATGCCGCCTTACCCAGTGACCAAATTGGTGTTTGTTGACGGATGGTTTAGCGAACGCTTTTCGGATGATTTGGTTGATTTGCCGCGTGGCGTTACCATTGAAACCATGCGCGACGCCGAAAGCATCTCGGGCGGCGCGGCAGCGTTGTTTAACCACCAAAGGGCGTTTGACGTTGAACCTTTTGCGGTGTTAAACACCGCGTTGTTGGCCGATGGCTATTACTTGCAAGTGGCGCGCCATACCTGTTTAGAGCAACCTATTTTTGTGTTGTACTTGCAGACTCGGCACGACCAAATAGCCAATGTTCGCAATCGCGTTATTATTGAAGAAAACGCGCAAATAACCCTGGTTGAACACTATGCGTCACTCAATACCGACGCTTTAGCCACGGTTAGCGGTTGCACCAATGTGGTGAATGAATTAACCCTGGGCGAGTCGGCGCAATGTCATCAGGTGATTGTGCAAACCCAAAATCACAGCAGCTACTATTTTAATAATCAGTTTATTTATCAAGCCGCCAAAAGCCAGTTTTTTGGTTTTTACGCAGGCCTGGGCAGTGTGACTTCGCGCCACCAAAACCATTTGTGGATGAACGGCGAGCGCGTAGAAAGTTCGCAAAACAGTGCGTGCATTGGGCGGGCAGGGCAAACGGTGGACAGTCGCACCGACACTCAACACAACCAAACGTGGGGCACCAGCCGTCAACTGCATAAATTTGTGTTGGACGACACCGCGATTGGGGTATTTGATGGCATGATTAAAGTCGATCGATTGGCGCAAAAAACCGACGGTCAAATGGACAATAAAAATTTGTTGCTGTCCAATGCCGCCAAAATGGATTCTAAGCCAAAACTTGAAATTTATGCCGACGACGTCAAATGTTCGCACGGCTCGGCCACGGGGCAAATTAACCCAGAGCAAATTTTTTATTTGCAGGCGCGCGGTATTGCACGTGCTCAAGCGGTTCATATGATTACCCAAGCATTTTTGATGGAGCCAGCCGAGGCCATTGTGCACGCTGGCGTACGTCATTGGGTTATGGATTGGTTAACCAAAACGCTTAACGATTCTAACGCTTAACGATTTAAGGGGGTAATGGATGCAAACATCGCTTAAAAACAGTCCCGATTTTAGCCAGATTCGCGCGCAGTTTCCCATTTTGCAACAAACCGAAAATGGCCAGCCATTGGTGTACTTGGATAACGGCGCGACCGCGCAAAAACCGTTGTCGGTGATTGAGGCGATGGACACTTATTACCGCACACAAAACGCCAATGTACATCGTGGCGTGTACGGTTTAAGTGAGCGTGCCACCGAGTTGTACGAAGGCGCACGCGAAACCGTGCGCCAGTTTTTAAACGCGCAATCGACCAAAGAAATTATTTTTGTGCGCGGCACTACCGAGGCCATTAATTTGGTGGCCTTTAGTTGGGCGCGCGCCAACTTAACGCGTGATGATGAAATTATTGTAACCGAAATGGAGCATCACTCTAATATTGTGCCGTGGCAGTTGTTGCGTGATCAGCTGGGCATTAAATTGTCGGTGTTGCGCATGAATCATTTGGGCGAAATTTGCCTAGAGGCCTTAAAAGGCATGGTGAGTGCTAAGACAAAGTTGCTGGCGGTCACCCAAATGTCGAACGCTTTGGGAACTATTAATCCTGTCAAAGAGATGGTACGCATTGCCCATTCGGTCGGCGCCAAAGTCTTAGTCGATGGCGCGCAAGCCACGCCACACATGGCGGTGGATGTACACGATTTGGATTGTGATTTTTATGCGCTGTCTGGGCATAAAATGTACGGCCCGACGGGCATTGGTGTGTTGTACGCCAAACAAGCGTTGTTAGAAGCCATGCCACCTTATCAGGCTGGGGGCGACATGATTTATTCGGTGACCTTTGAAAAAACCGAATACAACGTGTTGCCTTATAAATTTGAAGCCGGAACGCCGCACATTGCCGGTGCAATTGGCCTGGCGGCCGCCATTCGTTTTATTGAATCGATTGGTTTAGAGCACATTGCGGCGCACGAAGCCGATTTATTGGCTTACGCCACCGCCGAGCTTAAAAAAATTGACGGTCTGCGCATTATTGGCGAGGCCAAGCACAAAGGTGGCGTGGTGTCGTTTGTAATCGAAGGGGTGCACCCACACGACATGGCGACCTTAATGGATCAAGAAGGCATTGCGTTGCGCGCCAGTCACCATTGCGCTATGCCGGTTATGCAACATTTTAACGTGCCGGCCACCATTCGTGCCTCGTTTGGGGTGTACAACAATCACGCCGACATTGATCGTTTGGTGGCGGCTATTTTAGAAGCCAAATCGATGTTGCTTTAACGGTTGTTTTAACTGTCTCTATAAACTACGAGCATTGACCAGGCCTGGTCAATGCTAAAGTCGTTGTAAACCATCATCAATCAGCACTAAAACAGCAAGCGTTTATTCAAGTTATCATGCCGTTATGGCATTTTCTTCTGTGTCTTTATCGAATATTTTAGCGCCGGTTTATGCAAAGCGTTGTATCATATCGCCCATTCAAAATAATAGAAATAAAGCGTTTTTAATGAAAGAACAGGTCAAGCAGATTCATTTTGTAGGAATTGGCGGGGTCGGCATGGCCGGCATTGCCGAAGTGTGTTTAAACCTTGGGTATGTGGTGAGTGGTTCGGACTTAAAACACAACCCAACCGTGGCGCGATTAGAGTCCTTGGGGGCGTTGATTCAGCTGGGGCACGATGCACTGCATGTGCTTAATACCGATGTGGTAGTGGTGTCTACCGCCATTGGCGCGGGCAATCCCGAGGTAAATTGGGCGCGTGAAGCACGCGTGCCGGTGATTCCGCGTGCCGAAATGCTGGCCGAGTTAATGCGCATGCGTTTTGGCATTGCCATTGCGGGCACGCACGGCAAAACCACCACCACCAGTTTAACGGCGGCGGTTTTAACTCAAGGCGGGGTCGATCCTACGTTTGTGATTGGTGGCAAGCTTAATCAAGTGGGCGCCAATGCGCGGTTGGGTTCGGGTCGCTATTTAGTGGCCGAAGCCGATGAATCCGACGCCTCTTTTTTACACCTGTCGCCTATGATGTCGGTAGTCACCAATATTGACGAAGACCACATGGAAACCTACCATGGTGACTATTTAAATCTTGAAAACACCTTTATTGAGTTTATTCATCGTCTGCCTTTTTACGGCTTGGCGATTGTCTGTGTGGACGACCCTAATATTCAAGCCATTTTGCCTAAATTGTCGCGACGGGTCGAAACCTATGGGTTTTCAGAGCAAGCCGACGTGCGCGCCATTAATGTGCAGGCGCACGGTTTGCAAATGCGTTTTCAGGTGTTGGTGGGGCGTGAAAAAAGTTTTGATGTGGTGTTAAACACGCCAGGTCGCCACAATGTGCTGAACGCGTTAGCGGCCATTTCGATTGGCTTAAAACTCGACATTGCCGTGGCCGACATTGTGCAGGCTTTGCATGAGTTTGGCGGGGTAGGGCGGCGGTTTGAAGTGTATGCGCAGCGTTTTATTGGGGGTCATACGGTCACGTTAGTGGACGATTACGGTCACCATCCAACCGAGCTCACCGCCACCATCGCCACGGCCAAAGAGGCGTTTGTCAAAAAACGAGTGGTGTTGGTGTTTCAGCCGCATCGCTACACGCGCACCCGTGATTTATTTGACGAGTTTGTTAACGCACTGTTGGCACCCGATTTGGTGATTTTAATGGACGTGTATTCAGCGGGCGAAACCAGTTTGCCAATGTTTGATTCCAAAGCCCTCTTGCAAGCCATGCGGGTGCGGGGCAAGCAAGCTATTTACGCCGAAAGCGTTGAGCAATTAAATGAAATTGCCAGCGATGTGTTGCAAGACGACGACGTGCTGTTGGTTATGGGCGCGGGCGACATTGGCTTAGTGTCAAAGCAGTGGATGGCGCTGGACGCCGCCCACAAACTCTAAGAGACTTTCGCGCCTCACTCGTGCAAAGGTCTCTAAACATAAGTCGGGTATTACAGGACAGTTTGAAAATGAATTTTGGAAAAGTAGCCGTATTAATGGGTGGCACCGCCGCCGAACGTGATGTGTCATTACGCAGTGGAGTGGCCGTTACGGCCGCATTAATCGCCGCAGGTATTGATGCTACCGCTGTGGATGTCACCTCGCTAAACGACTTGCAAGCGGTGGCACAGCATTACGATCGCGCCTTTATTGCCCTGCATGGCCGTTGGGGTGAAGACGGTGTGGTGCAAGCCATTTTGACCGATTTAGGCGTGCCGTTTACCGGCAGTGGCATGGCGGCATCGGCCTTGGCGATGGACAAATTACGCACCAAGTGGATTTGGTTGGGTGCGGGGTTGCCTACACCAGAATTTGTCTGGGTCTCGGCCACGCGACCGCTTAATCTTGCGACCTTTGCCATCCCGTTTCCGGTGATTGTTAAGCCGTGCCATGAAGGTTCGAGTATCGGCATGCGCAAAGTCAATAATGTGACCGATTTGGCCGAAGCGGTCGCGTTTGCCCAGCAGTTTGACAGCGAAGTATTGATTGAACGCTGGATTACTGGCAAAGAGTACACCGCCGGTGTCTTGGGTAAAGAGGCTTTACCGCTAATTCGTTTACAAACCACCCACGATTTTTACGATTTTGACGCCAAATATAAATCCAACGACACTCAATACATTTGCCCATGTGGGTTAGAGCCTGCCATTGAAGCCAATATTAAGGCGATGGTGTTGCAAGCGTTTGATGTGTTGGGTGCTAAAGGTTGGGGGCGGGTCGATTTGATGATAGATGAAAACAACCAGGCCTGGTTAATTGAACTAAATTCGGTGCCCGGCATGACCGATCACAGTTTGGTGCCCATGGCCGCTAAAGCCTCGGGTCGAACCTTTGAAACCTTGGTGCGTGAAATTTTACATTCATCGTGTTTGCAATAATGTACCCTGATACTCTGAAGAGTGGGTTGTTGTTATGAAAAAAAGTATACGAATCGTTAGGGCATTGCTGATTGTGCTGGTGTTAAGCGCCATTGGCTGGCTGGTGGCGCAAAACAGTTCGTTGCTGTTTAAACCCGTTAAAACCTATCAAATTAGCACGCCACTCGTTAATGTAAAAGAACACGATATTGATGCGGTGATGCAGCCTTATTTAGGATTGTCTTTTTGGGGGCTTAATTTGGACTTGATTCAGGCCGAATTAACGCGCCTAGATTGGGTCGCGCACGCGACTGTTAAGCGCAGTTGGCCTGATAGAGTGTATGTATTAATTGAAGAGCAAAAGCCAGTCGCACGTTGGGGAGCCGCCGGTTTGGTAAATGATTCGGGCACGGTGTTTTATCCAAGAGACATGAGTTTGTTTGCTGATTTTGTGTTGCTGGATGGGCCGCTGGATAAGTCAGTCGAAATGCTGTTGTACCTAGTAAAATATCAATCTATCTTAAACACACTAGGGTTTACGGTTGCTGCATTAAAGCGCCAAGTGGACGGAGTTTGGCGTGTGCAATTATTAAATGGCCCCGAGCTGGTACTGGACGCCAACCAAAGCGAAGCGAGTATTCAGCGTTTTATTAGAGCCTATCCTAAGCTGTCGCCCGAACTTAGAAAGTCAGCAAGTGTTTATGATTTACGTTATAGTAACGGGTTTATTGTCGGTAACGGGCAGTAATAAAAGTAAAAGAGATGTACTTTGAGTACCTTAAGGTCTCATTTTCTAAGAAATTTTTGACGCCATAGAGCTTAAAATCCTTAAGTAAAGGTTCTATAAACACGTATGCAAAAATTTCTTTAAGTCGTTGGTTTAGTTTAAAAGGTAAAAAAGCATGGCGCGTAAACAGCAAGCTTCAAACACGGTAGTCGGTTTGGATATTGGAACCTCAAAAATTGCGGCAATCATTGGCAAAATTAGGCCAGACGGTGAAATTGAAGTCGTCGGAATGGGCTCGCATCCCTCACGCGGTCTTAAAAAAGGCGTGGTGGTCAATATCGATTCAACGGTCGAATCTATTCAGCGCGCCATTGATGAGGCCGAACGCATGTCGGGTTACACCGCACAAAACGTTTATGTAGGTATTGCTGGCAGTCATGTTAAAAGTTTTAACTCCAACGGCATGGTCGCAATTCGCAATCAAGACGTGCAAGCCGATGACATAGCGCGCGTTATGGACGCCGCGCAAACCATCGCGATACCAGGCGATCAGCGCGTACTGCATATATTGTCGCAAGAGTACATTATCGACAATCAAGGGGGGATTCGTGAGCCCATTGGTATGTCGGGCGTTCGTTTAGAAGCTAAAGTTCACATGGTGACGGGCTCAGTCAGTGCGGCGCAAAACATTATTAAATGTGTAGAGCGTTGTGGTTTGGGTGTGGCCGACATTATTTTAGAGCAATTGGCCTCCAGTGAAGCGGTGCTCTCAGAAGATGAAAAAGAGTTGGGCGTTTGTCTAGTGGATATTGGCGGCGGCACAACGGATATTGCGGTGTTTCACAATGGCGCAATTCGCCATACAGCCGTTATTTCGGTAGCCGGTGATCAAGTCACCAACGACATCGCAGTGGCATTACGCACCCCAACGCAAGCGGCCGAAGAAATTAAACGTAAATACGCCTGTGCCTTGCAACAGTTAATTAATAAAGACGAAGAGATTGAAGTTCCTAGCGTGGGCGATCGTCCTGCACGGTGTTTGTCACGCCGCACCTTGGTTGAGGTCATTGAGCCGCGTTTTGAAGAGTTATTTCAGTTGATTCAGTCCGAGTTGCGCAGCTCAGGCTTTGAAGATGTTTTGGCCGCCGGCATTGTTTTAACCGGTGGCAGTTCCTTAATAGAAGGCGCGGTAGAGTTGGCCGAAGAGGTTTTTCATATGCCGGTTCGCTTGGGTTACCCGCAAGGTGTGGTCGGCCTAAAAGACGAGGTAAACAGCCCTGCATACGCTACCACCGTAGGGTTGCTTATGTACGCCAAAGAGCACATGGGTGAAATTGTGTTTGATGAGCCTGAAAAACCTGCAAAACCCGGAAGAAAAGCCAATCTTCCGAGCGCGGGTAGTGTATTAGAACGGATGAAAAACTGGTTTAAATCGAGTTTTTAAGTTTCGCTTAATTCGTCAATAGGGCGTTTAAAGCACAAACCACTTTTGAAATAAGTGTGAAATTAGCCTGGGCAAGTAAAAGCCCCCAAAATTCTGTGAGCTTGAATTGAATCAGAGAACCTTAGCAAATCCTATTAAAGCCCGTGGTGTTGGATTGCACACTGGCCATGAATCCATTATGACCTTGCGTCCTGCACCGGTAAACACAGGCATTATTTTTAGACGCATTGATCGTAATCCGCCATTAGAGTTTAAAGTTTCCCCCAATATTGTGGGCGAAACGATGCTGTGCACCACCATTGTGGCTCATCAAGATGGCGATAAAGTTAAAATTGCTACCATAGAACACCTTATGTCAGCTTTGGCAGGCATTGGTATTGATAATGTCTACATTGACATTACCTCAGACGAAGTGCCCATTATGGATGGCAGTTCGTCGCATTTCATATTTTTGCTGCAATCGGCGGGCGTACAAATACAGGACGCACCTAAAATGTTTGTGCGAATTTTAAAAGAAGTCGCGGTCGAAAATGACAAAGGTGGTTACGCTAGATTTAAGCCTTTCGCGGGGTTTAGACTTAATTTTTCTATTGAGTTTGACCACCCAGCATTTCAAGAAACCGCTGAAAAAATGACCTTGGATTTTTCCTCAACATCGTATTTTAAAGAAGTCAGTCGTGCGCGCACGTTTGGCTTTATGAAAGACATGGAAATGCTACGAGCGCGTAATCTTGGTTTGGGTGCGAGTCTAAAAAACGCCATTGGTTTGGACGATGATGGTGTAATGAATGTAGAAGGTTTACGTGACAAAGACGAATTTGTGCGCCACAAGATTTTAGACGCCGTAGGCGATTTGTACATGATTGGCGCACCTATTTTAGGTGAGTTTACAGCGCATAAATCAGGGCATGCCCTTAATAATCAATTGTTGCGTGCCTTGCTTGCGCAACCTGATGCTTATGAGTTGGTGTCGTTTAAAGACGCAAAGCCACCCATTCAATATGGCAGCAGTAAAGTATTGCTTTAATTTGATGCGTATTCATATTCAATGAGCCTTGAGAGCTTTGCCCGTGCATTCATTGGTGCAAAGACCTTATTAAATGTGCCGCTTAGTTTAGGTTTGGTTTGACCAGGCCTGGTTAAGCGGCATTTTTGTGCATTGCACTTTTGTATTTTAATGCCGTGTTTTATGGCGCGTGTTTTGTCTTATCGGTGGCAGGTTGAGCGCGTTGGCTTAGTTTTAATAACGCCATTTTTAAGCCCTGAGAATCGGTATTGCGTGCTATGAGTTGCATGGTTTGTGCGTCTGTATCGCTCGGAAAACTGCTGGTTTTAGGCACTTTTATTGGAGTTTGTGATTTAGGAAAGATGTGTATTTTAACCCTGGTTAACGCCAAATGTGGAAAGTGCGTTTTATAGACGTTTAATACAGTATCTTCAAAAAATCGCAACTGCGTTGCCCAGATGCTTTCATCAATTTGCAAAATTAACGTGCTCTGCTCAAAGCCCACGCCAATCAAATGTGCTTGCAGTTCAGGGGGCAATTGGGCTTGCCCCACTGACAACAGTGCCTGAAACAATTGCGCCTCTTGCAACAAATGGTTTAGAGCGCCACCAGATTGATTTAATAACGGTTTGAGCATGATAATAACCGGTTATGTGTTAGAATATTGCCCATTTTACAGCATCTAAGCCGCCCTAATGTGGCCTATTCTTTTAGAACTTTTTGAACTTTTAGACCTTGAGACCTTTGCATGAGTGGATATACACTCGTGCAAAGGTCTCTTTAAATCGGAAAACACTTTACATGGCTTTTAATCTCTTTAAAAAAATCTTCGGCAGTCGTAACGAACGTATGCTAAAGGAATATCGCAAAACAGCCCAGCAGGTCAATGAGTTAGAAGCTGAATTTTCTCAGTTATCGGACGAGCAAATTCAGCTTAAAACCGACGAGTTTAAAACAAGATTGCAAGCGGGCGCTACGCTAGACGATATTTTGCCCGAAGCGTTTGCAGTGGTAAGAGAAGCCGGTAAAAGAGTATTTGGAATGCGTCATTACGACGTGCAAATGATGGGTGGTATAGCCTTACATCAAGGTAAAATTGCCGAGATGCGTACTGGCGAAGGTAAAACGCTGGTAGCTACCTTGCCGGTATATTTAAACGCCTTGTTGGGCAAGGGCGTTCACGTCATTACCGTCAACGATTATCTGGCCAAGCGTGATGCGCAGTGGATGGGACAGCTGTTTGAGTTTTTAAACTTATCTACTGGTGTGATTTTAAGTGGCCAGTCGCAGCAAGAAAAGCAAATGGCGTATTCGATGGACGTGACTTACGGCACCAACAACGAATTTGGGTTTGATTATTTACGCGATAACATGGCTATCTTTTCGGCCGAAAAAGTCATGCGTGGCCAACACTTTGCGGTAGTGGATGAGGTCGACTCAATTTTAATTGACGAGGCACGTACGCCTTTAATTATTTCGGGACCTGCTGAAGATAAGGCCGAAATTTACAAAAAAATTAACCCACTAATCGTGCATTTAGAGCAAGGTCAAGAAGACCTTGAAACCAAGAGTTCGAGTGGCGATTTCACCATTGACGAAAAATCCAAGCAGGTTTACCTAACCGACCAAGGACACGGCAAGGTTGAAGAGTTGTTGATTGAACAAGGCTTTTTTGAAGAGGGTGAAAGCCTATACGATGCCACCAATATTGGTTTGATGATTCACGTTAACGCCGCTTTGCGCGCAAACTTACTGTTTGAAAAAGACCGTGATTACATTGTTGAAAACAATCAGGTGGTCATTATTGACGAATTTACCGGTCGAAAAATGGACGGTCGCCGTTGGAGCGATGGCTTGCACCAAGCCATTGAGGCTAAAGAAGGCGTTAAGGTTCAGCAAGAGAGTCAAACCTTTGCCTCGATTACCTTTCAAAATTATTTCAGACAGTATAAAAAACTTGCCGGTATGACCGGAACCGCCGACACCGAAGCGGGGGAGTTTTTATCAACCTACAATTTAGAAGTGGTGGTGATTCCGCCTAATAAAATTCCAGAGCGTAAAGACTTAGCCGATTTGGTGTTTTTGGACATGGAAGGAAAATTTGCGGCCATTGTCGAAGACATTCGTGAAACCACAAAATCATTGCAACCCGTGTTAGTGGGTACAGCTTCGATTGACATGTCTGAACTGCTGTCGCGATTGCTGACCACCGAGGGCATTACCCATAACGTCTTAAACGCCAAACAGCATGAAAGGGAAGCCTATATTATTGCCAACGCTGGTTTGCCAGGCGCGGTCACCATTGCAACTAACATGGCCGGTCGTGGTACGGATATTGTTTTGGGCGGTAATCTTGAAATGGAAATCGCGGCGTTAGAAAACCCAACGCCCGAGCAGATTGCACAAGTTAAAACCGATTGGCAAGCCCGCCACAATGCGGTGCTTAGTTACGGTGGTTTAAAAGTGATTGGTTCAGAACGCCACGAATCACGTCGCATTGACAACCAGTTACGTGGACGTTCTGGTCGCCAAGGTGATGCAGGTTTAACCCGTTTTTATCTGTCGCTAGACGATGATTTAATGCGTCGTTTTGCCTCAGAAAAAGTTAAGTCAATGATGAAGCGTTTGGGAATGACTTCAAACGAAGCCATTGAGCACAGCATGGTCACCAAGTCGATTGAGCGCGCGCAAAAGCAAGTGGAGCGTATGCATCAAGATGAGCGTGCCAATTTGTTAAAGTTTGACAACATTGCAAACGAACAGCGCAAAGTAGTTTACTCGCAACGTAACGAGTTAATGGAAGCCGACGATGTAACCGATACGTTAGATGCCTTGCGCGAACAAGTGGTTGAGCAAATGGTGGCGACGTATGTGCCCAAAGGTTCATTAGAAGAGCAGTGGGATATTGCCGGCTTAACCCTGGCGTTGCAAGAAGATTTGGGTGCGGCATTAAGTATCCAGGCCTGGTTAGAAGACAATAAAAACTTGTATGAAGAAAAATTGGTTGAAAAAATCATTGCTGAGCTAGAGGCTTTATACAAAGCTAAAATGGCTGTGGTTGACCCGCAAACCCGCCACCACTTTGAAAAAGAAGTGTTGCTGCGCACGATGGATAAGCAATGGCGTGAGCATTTAGCCGAAATGGATTATTTACGTCGCGGGATTCACCTGCGTGGTTACGCGCAAAAAGATCCGTTTCAGGAATACCGTCGCGAGTCGTCTGAGATGTTTAAAAACTTTTTAAACGAAGTGATGTTTGAAACCGTTAAAGTACTGTCTTTGGTGCAAATTGAAGGGCCTAAAGACGTTGATGACTACGATGAACAATTGGCGGCCAGTCGTCCCCAGCAGTTGGAAGCTACGCATCCGGCCGCGCAAGGTATAAGCGATGCCATGCGTCAACCAGACCCAGTCATGCCAACAGAGGATGATTTGGAGATGGACGCAGACAGCACCTTTAAACGCGATGTCCCCAAGGTTGGACGTAACGATCCATGCTCATGCGGTTCGGGCAAAAAATACAAACATTGTTGCGGTAAGCTAAGTTGAGATAGGTTTGAGTAGAGTTGAATAAAGTTGAATAAAGTTGAATTTGCACAAGACGTGAATGCCATTTTTATGGGTGAATTCATTCCTGCAAAGGTTTCTTTTTGTATTTTTATGTTATAAAAACCCAATTTAATTCTTTTTATGTTGGGTTTTTTGCTTTCTTTATTAATGCATTTTTAATGCTTGTTAACATAGGATTTTACGATGAGCGGTTTAAACATAACACTTCACCCCATTGCTGGCGTGTATTTGGGTACTACCAGTGCGGCCATTAAAAAGCCTGGTAAAATTGATTTGGTGGTGATTGAATTGATTCCTGGTGCGCTTACCGCCGCAACGTTTACTCAAAATGCCTTTTGCGCCGCACCGGTGACCTTGGCCAAACAAAATTTAACCCACGCTATGCCACGCGCGCTGCTTATTAACAGTGGCAACGCCAATGCAGGCACTGGCGCGCAAGGTATGTTAGACGCCCAGCAATGTTGTGCTTGGGTAGCGCAAGAGTTGGGGTGCAGTCCCGAAGAAGTGTTGCCGTTTTCGACTGGCGTGATTGGTCAAAACTTACCAATGGAACGTTTTCAGGCAGGGATTCCAAATGCAATAGCCAATGTGAACATCACTGGCTGGGAAAATGCATGCTTAGGCATTATGACCACCGACTTAGTGCCTAAAGCCGTCAGTCGTGTGGTTGACGTAGACGGCCATTCGGTGACTTTAACCGGAATTTCAAAAGGCTCTGGAATGATTCATCCTAACATGGCGACGATGTTAGGATTTGCCGCGACGGACGCTAAAATTACCCAGGCCTGTTTGCATCAAGCGTTGTTGGATGCGGTTAAAGTTTCGTTTAACCGCATTACAGTCGATGGCGATACCTCAACCAACGATGCCTGTACTTTAACAGCGACTCAACAGGCAGACATGCCAGTAATTGATTCGGTTAACTCTAAAGCCTATCAAGACTTTGCCCAAGCGGTTAAAGAGATGATGACCGAACTGGCGCAAATGATTGTGCGCGATGGTGAGGGCGCAACTAAATTTGTGACCGTGGACGTGCAAGGTGGTGCGTCAGAAGAAGAGTGCTTAAAAGTAGCACACGCTGTGGCGTTGTCGCCGTTGGTTAAAACGGCGTTGTTTGCATCTGACCCAAACTGGGGGCGTATTTTAGCTGCGGTGGGGCGTGCTGGTGTCGATCAATTAAATGTGGATACGCTTAAAATTTATTTGGGCGATGTCTGCATTGTCGAAAACGGCGGTCGCGCGGCTAACTACACTGAAGAGCAAGGTCAGGCGGTGATGAGCCAAACCGACATTCCGATTACCATTCAGTTAAACCGTGGTAACGCACACGAAACCGTTTGGACAACCGATTTTTCATACGATTACGTTAAAATTAACGCAGAGTATCGTTCATAAAACGTTCATACATAAAGTGACCAGGCCTGGTTAAACGCTAACCAGTCGCTTTAAAGCAAAAAAGCCCAAACAGATTATTCTGCTTGGGCTTTTTGTATTTTTGCTTTACGCATGTTAACAAGTAAAAAAATAAAAAGTTAAAAGGGTTATAACACCGCAATCACCCGGTGGTTACAACCAATTTAGCCAACACTTCACAGAGTCGGGCATTTTCGGCGTCCGTTCCGATGGTGATGCGCACGTATTGGTCTATGCGCGGCAGTTTAAAATAACGCACAATAATCGATTCATCGCGTAATTGTTGGGTGAGGGTTGCTGCATCGACTTTGGGGTGGGTGGCAAACACAAAGTTGGCGGCCGACGGAATAACGTTAAAGCCCAAGTCTTGCATAAACTGAGTAAGTTGCTCGCGCGTGTCTATGATTTTTTGGCAGGTGGTTTCAAAATACGGCTGATCTTCAAACGCGCCAATAGCCGCGGCCATGGCGAGTTTGTCCAATGGGTAAGAGTTAAAGCTGTTTTTAACACGCTCCAGTGCCTCAATGAGTGTGGCATGTCCCAAGGCAAAACCAACGCGCATTCCAGCCAGCGAGCGCGATTTAGACAAGGTTTGCACCACCAATAAGTTGGGGTATTGGTCAATTAAAACGGCCGCACTTTGGCCGCCAAAATCAATGTAAGCCTCGTCCACTACCACCACTTGATTTGGGTGGTTTTTTAGCAAGCGTTTGATGGCTTCTAATTCCAAGACTCGTCCCGTAGGTGCATTTGGATTGGGGAATATAATCGCGCCGCACTCCTGATTGTAGTCATCAACGTCAATAGCAAACGCTTCATTGAGAGCCACAGTTCGGTAATCAACCTGATATAAGCCACAATATACCGGGTAAAAGCTGTAGGTGATGTCCGGAAACAACAGCGGCTTGTCGTGTTTAAGCAGGGCTTGAAAAACATGCGCTAATACTTCATCCGAGCCGTTGCCGACAAAAACATTGTGTGACGTAAGGTTAAAATGTTTGGCAAGCGTGCTTTTAAGCGCATCGGCATTTGGGTCTGGATAGAGTGTTAGCAGATTGTTGGTGGCCTGCCTAATCGCTTCTAGCGCCTTGGGGGACGGCGGATACGGGTTTTCGTTGGTGTTGAGTTTAACCAAATTAGCCATTTTGGGCTGTTCGCCCGGAACATAGGGGGTTAACTCGTGAACAATTTTGCTCCAGAACTGGCTCATCGCTTGGCATCCCTTTAAAAAATGAAAAACTATTTTACCGTAAAATAACCAGGCCTGGTTAGTTTGAATGTGGGTAAACGTGTCATAAAATAGCTGTAAAAAACATAAATATTAAGGAGTATGGCATGAACCATCAAACCGAATTGAATCCAGCGTTAAACAACGAAATTGCGATTGCCGTCGGCGTGTTAATTCGCGGTTCGCAAGTGTGCCTGAGTGTGCGCCAATCGCATCAAACACACGCCGATCACTGGGAGTTTCCGGGTGGAAAAGTGCACGCTAATGAAACCATTGAACAAGCGTTGGTGCGTGAGTTTAACGAAGAGCTGGCGATTGAAACCAGGGGTTGGCAACCTTTGATTGAAATTCCGTGGGCGTACGATGCGTTACGCGTGCGGTTGCATGTGTACCAGACCGAGGACTTTTCTGGCGAACCGATGGGCAATGAAGGGCAAGCCGTGGCGTGGTGTGAACGCAGTGAGCTTAAAAGCAGAAAATTTCCGGCGGCCAATAAGGGGATTGTCAGTGCGTTAACCTTGGCCGATCACCTGATGATCAGCGGTGCGTTTGACGATGAATCCGATGCTTTGAAGCGACTGCAACAGGCGTGCGAGGCGGGTGTGCGTTTTTGTCAGTTACGCGCTAAACATTTGCCGCAGGCCGACTTTGTGACCTTGGCGAATAGAGCAATTGATTTGGTGCATGGTTATGGCGGCAAAATTTTGCTGAACGCCGACCCGGCTATTTTAGCCTTGTGCCCGATGGCCGATGGGGTTCAATTGGCGTCGAATGCGCTTGAAAAATTTACCCAACGTCCTATTGCGGACGATAAATGGCTGGGGGCTTCAACCCACAATGTAAGCCAAATGCAACACGCCTTGGCGTTGGGAGCGGATTTTATCTTACTTTCACCCATCAAGCCAACGCGCTCTCACCCCGATATGCAGGGCATTGGCTGGTCGGCGTTTGCGCAAGCTGTGCGGGAAATTCCTGTGCCAGTTTACGCTTTGGGCGGTATGCAACCGACCGACATTGACCAGGCAAAGTCTTTAGGCGGGCAAGGTATTGCCGCCATATCTGGGTTTTGGCCAGGGTAAATTTAGGGCATCTTTAGCGCATCTTTAGGCTATTTGTCGGCAGGCGACTCGTGTGACGACGAATTTTGAGAATGCATTTCAGCTGCTAAATGCGTAATTTGCGTTTCAAGTTCGGTCAAGCTGCCGTTATTGGCAATGACACGATGTGCCATGTTTAAGCGGGTAGCGCGATCGGTTTGTTGTTGCAGAATTTTTTAACGTCACTTTCACAACTGTGATCTCGCTGAACGACACGGCTGGTTTGCTGCTCTGGACTGGCATCGACCACCCAAATTTCATCGAGAAATTCACGCCAATCACGCCAATCATCAGGCCTGGTCAAATCATTTTGCAGGGTTTCAGCTAACAATGGAATGGCGACTAAAATAAACGCGGGCGGTTGTGGTGAGTTTATTAATTGAGCGACTTGTCGCTGGGTTTCGGCCTTAATTAGCGGGTGTAATATCGCTTCTAATTGTTGCTTTGCCAGCGCATTGTTAAAAATGAGTTGGCGTAATTTAGCGCGATCAAGGGTTTGGTCTGGTTGCAAAATGCCTGCGCCAAACGTCTTAATAATAGCCTTAAGCCCAGGGCTGTTGGGGCATACGACCTGTCTTGCTATCGCATCGGTGTCAACGGTAGGAATGCCATGTTGGGCAAATAATTGACTTACGGTCGATTTTCCCGAGCCAATGCCGCCGGTAAGGCCAATAATTTTAGGTGTGTTCACAGTCAAATCACATGTTAATTGGGTGCAATGGCTGCATCAAGATTTGTTGGCTTAGCAGGCTTAGAATGCTTAAAAGGCTCAATAATTTGAGCTATTGATATCAGCGGAGGGCTAAGCGTTTGGTCAGGTTTACCCAGTAAATAGCCTTGTACATGCGTGGCGCCAGCCTTTTTGGCGAGCTCAAGCATGGCGTAATCCTCAATGCCTTCCATTACCAACTCGTAATCCGAGCGACGCACCATGTCTGCGGTACTGGCAATAATGTTGCGAGTTTTGTCATCGCCAGATAAGGCGCGGGTCATAGAAATATCAAATTTAATAATGTCTACCGGCATATTCGCCAAGTAACGAATGGACGAATAACCACTGCCAAAGTCGTCTAGCGCAATTAAAAATCCCTGGCTTCGCAAGGTACTTAAGACTTCTTGGGCGTATTCCATGTGGTCGATAAGAATGTTTTCGGTGATTTCAATTACAATTTTATGCAGCGCCAAAAAGGGAATAAAGGGCTTAAATAAATCAATAAAAAATGGTTGTAATAGAGTTTTACCCGAGATGTTGACCGAAACGCCCGTGTTTTGTGAGATTACCCCACTTTGTAGAGCTTGTAAAATTTGATGAATGACTTGAGTGTCTATTTCAACCTCTAAACGGCGACGCGTGACTACTGCAAAAATATCGTTGGGATAAATAAGAACGTCGCTATTGGGTTGGCGTATGCGAATGAGGGACTCGTAATAAATTTTTCCATCCATAACACTGCAAATAGGTTGATAGTGCATAACAATGTTGTGGCCTGTATGAATGGCATCTACCACGGCATTAACCACCACATTAGACACCATGCCGTGGGCTTCTTGGTCAAGCGTGTGGTGGTAAAACTGGATTTTATGTTGCTGTGATTGTTTGGCTTTATACATCGCAATGTCGGCTTGGCGTGGCAGGCTAGACAACACGTGCTGGTCTACGGCTCCGTCGCTTGAGTTAACTGTACTGATGCCAATGCTGTATGAGAGTTTTTCTTTAATGCCAATAGAGTAAAAGTTGGCTTCGTTAAGAGCATTTAAGCATTGGGTGGCTATAGCCAAAGTTTCGTCGGCTGATTTGTCTTGAGTAATTACCGCAAACTCATCGCCCCCAATACGGTAGACCGAACAATCAATTGGTAAAGACTGTTGAATGGTGCTGGCAGTAATGCAAATGACTTCATCGCCAATTTCATGACCGTAGGTGTCATTGAGCGCCTTAAAAAAGTCGCAATCAAACAGTATAAATGCAATGTTTACTGGATGAGAGGCGTAGTGGGTCAAAATGTCGTGCCAAGCTTCGTCAAACGCACGGCGGTTGTATATGTTGGTGAGCGCATCGCGACGAGCCTGATCCCAGACTAACAAGTTTTGCTGATCTAGCGCATGCTGAGTGTGTTGTAAGTCACGGTGGTAAGTGTGCAAAGAGTGCTTTAGGTCTTCAAATTCTTGCAGTAAAAATGTGTTAGTGGGCGCTGTGTGGGTTTCGCTGGGGTGTGTTTTTAATCTCTGTAAGTAAGCCGAAAGCACTTGCAAAGGCTTATTAATCATGTGGTTAAAAATAAATAAAAACATTGTTGCGGCTATTAACAAGAGCAGAGCTGACTCGGTTAAAAAGGTTTCAATTAACTGCCATAAATGATCGCTTACTGGATTGGACACCGGAAAAAATTGTGTGTATTGCAAAATGGTTGACAATGGTACTTGCCCGTCACCATTAAAATGCAAACTGCTTTTATTGGTAAAGTAAAACGTGTTGTCGCTAAGCAGCGTGGGCAAAAGGTCTATTGAAATGCCTACGTAACCTAATATTTTTTGGGTACTGCGCTCGTAAATGGGTTCAAACACATTTAGGTGGGTTTCTGCATTGGGTTTAAACACCACCGTAGGCGTGGTGTCTTTAATGTGCAGCGGCAAAGTCAGGTGCGATTGACTGTTAGGGGAGGCCGGAGTGAGCAAACGTCGCTCTGCTGTATACAACTCCAGTTGGTCGTAATGGGGTTTAAAGTAACCACTCTCTTTTAAGCGCTCATCGTGCCAATAAAAGTAGTAGCTCGAATCGTGAAACTGTTGGTGAACCTCGTCCCAGTCAGCAATGGCTTTGAGTTCTTGATTAATTTTATGAGTGGTAAAAGACAAGGCGGCTTTAACTTCTTGCTCGGCGGCGATTTGAGCTTGCTCTAACACGGTGTGCTGAATTTTTTACCTTCTGAAAAAAACGAATAGTTCACCAACACTAATAAGGCAATGCTTAGCGTTAAGAAAATAAAAAATATACCTTGATAGGGCGGATAAAAAAAGTTTTTTCATGAGATTTTATTCACCTTAAACCACTCGTTAAGTATCCAGTTTGCTCATGTCTTTTATTATTCAAGCGCGTTAAGGATTTCAACAATTCGCTCTTGTAATGTAAATTCATATTCGCTCGAAAAAAAGTGGTTGGCACCTTCTACAACGGTTAGCTTAGTGCCGGTTTTTTCAAGCAGGGTTAACCAATCGCGTCCTGTGCTTTGGTAACGCTTATCAGCGCCGCCCATAATAGTGTAGCTAGGAATGGTTAGATTGGTTAAGCGTTCTAAAATGTAAGCTCGGTCAAGTTTCATATACGATAAAAAGCTTTCAGGAGTGGCGAAATAGTTGTTTTTACAAAATAAAAAACTGTATTTTTGAGGGGCTGGTTTTGCCTGTTTTAGGGCGTTTTGAGCAAAGACAATCTCGTTTTCCATTGAGCCAAGCTCTTCACCGTTAAGGTAAAATAGACTGGTAAACACCGCCGCCGCAATGTTAAGTTGTGGCTGAGTGTGCAACATTTCTAGTAGTTCTTGACTGCCACTGGAATGCCCTAATACGACTACTTTTTTATGCCCTTGTTCATTAAGCCACTTAACCCATTGTGCGACTTCTAAAACGTCTTTTTCTAAAGTATGGGTATGGATTGAATTGCATTTTACCGAGCTTTTGCGTTGAGAAATGTCCAGCGTGAGCGTTGGGCTTAAGGTGGTATAGCCTTCATCGTGCAGTGCCGTAGCCATAGCCACAACGGTATGAAATTGATTGGTGGTTAAAAATCCGTGCAAAATTAACACAGCAGGCTTTTCGGCCTCACCCAAAAGATAGTGCGCTTCGGCCTTAATGTTAGAGGGCGTAATGGGTAAAATAATGTCTTGCGCTAAACTCTGACTGGCAGGTACGCCACACAATCCAAGCGCTAATAGGCTTATTGACAACAATTGATTCCACTTCATTCAATACCTTCTTTGACATTAATTTTTACATGGGTTGTGCATGAGTTGCGTGTTGATTAACCGTTTGGTTACGACAAATTTTTACAAGACTATCAAATATACATCAATGGGTAAAGTTGTTCGTATGTTTATTGCATATAAAGTCTGTTAAAGGTACGTAAGCACACGGTTAATTCAACTCATTCTAAAAAAATGTTGACCAGGCCTGGTCATGATGCGCTGTAAAATCGTGCATTCAAAACGTGTTAATCGTTAAAATACGGTTCAATATTGGTTAATTTAAAGAGTAAACCCTATGTGCGGTATTTGTGGTGAGATTTATTTTAACGGCCAAACAGCGTCTAAAGCACGTTTAGAGCCTATGCTAAAAGCACTTGAAAAGCGCGGTCCCGACGACGGTGGCATTTGGCTACACGGTCAAGTGGGGTTTGGGCATCGGCGTTTGGCCATTATTGATTTAAGCGCAGGCGGCCATCAGCCGATGTTGGACGGCGAGCTTACCTTGGTGTTTAACGGCTGTATTTACAATTATGTGGCGTTAAAACACGAGCTTGAAGCGCTGGGTCAGGTGTTTAAGTCGCATTCTGATACCGAGGTATTGTTAAAAGCCTATCGCCAATGGGGGATGGAGTGTGTAAGCCGGTTTGAAGGCATGTTTGCGTTTGCCATTTGGGACGACGATCAACAACAACTGTTAATAGCCCGCGACCGCATGGGCATTAAACCTTTGTATTACGCGGTGGTCGACGGTGGTGTGCGGTTTGCCTCAAACACCCAAGCGTTGCTAACGGCCAACGACATTGATACCTCAATTGATCCGATTGGTTTGCATCATCAACTGACTTTGCACGCTGTGATACCTGCGCCGCACACCATATTAAACGGCATTAAAAAACTTGAGCCGGCGCATTGGATGATTATTAACCCCGATGGCCAAATCTATAAAAAGCAATATTGGTATTTAGAAGCGCAACATCCTAGCAAAATGGCCGACGGTTCGGCAGTTCCTAATACTGACCAGGCCTGGTTAGACGTGATTCATCGCGCTTTAAAAGAGGCCGTACACAAACGTTTAACGGCCGCTGACGTGCCGGTGGGTGTGTTGTTGTCGGGCGGATTAGATTCAAGCTTGCTGGTGGCCTTGTTGGCCGAGGCGGGGGTGAAAAACATCAAAACCTTTTCGATTGGCTTTGAAGACGCGCCAGAAGAAAAAGGCAATGAATTTGAATTTTCGGATTTGGTGGTGGAGCGTTATCAAACCGACCATAAAAAATATCTGATTTCCAATCAAGACGTGTTGCCGCGCTTGCACGAATCGGTCAAAGCCATGTCCGAACCCATGGTGGGCCAAGACGCGATCGCCTTTTATTTGCTGTCCGAAAAAGTGGCTCAAGACGTAAAAGTCGTTATGTCCGGGCAAGGGGCTGACGAAGTGTTTGCCGGTTATTCTTGGTACCCTAAAATGGCGCAAGCCGGCCAAAATATTGCCCCCAACGACAGTGACGCGGCCGTGGCGGCGTTTGCACCTTTTTACTTTGACCGCAGTCATCAAGAGTGGCTCGACACGGTGTCGCCCCAGTATCACGTGGACGATGTAACCTCGCGCTACATTGGCGATCGCTTAACCGAAGCCGGTGCAGACACGTTTTTAGACCAAGTATTGCGCTTAGATGTGACCACGTTAATTGTCGACGACCCTGTAAAACGCGTCGACAACATGACCATGGCGTGGGGATTAGAAGCGCGGGTGCCGTTTTTAGACCATGCCTTAGTTGAGCTGGTGATGGCCTCACCCGATGCACTTAAGCTTAAGCAAGACGGTAAATACATTTTAAAAGCAATTGCCCGCGGTTTAGTGCCCGATGCCATCATTGACCGTCCTAAAGTGGCGTTTCCCATGCCGGCGCTTAAATACGTGCGCGGCGAATTTTATGAGTTTATGAAAGCGTTGCTCATGTCGCCGGCCGCTCAGGCGCGCGGTATTTTTAACGCGGATGCCTTGCAGAACTTATTAGACAACCCCGAAGCGCCTAGCAGTTTTACCGCCATTCAGGGCAGCAAATTATGGCATGCGGCGCTGTTGGAGTTTTGGTTGCAAACGCATGTGGATAAAACGCTTTAAGCCTGTAACAAAAAAATTCTATGATTTTGGTGCATAACCCAGTAAAATGGTCGGAAATAAATTGTGTGACAATTTGATGAAAATTGACAAAAAATTGACTAAAAAAGGATTTTAAACATGGAAAACGCAAGCAATCAAGACCCTGTAATTAAAGAAACCTTAGAACGAATTCACAGTCAAGTGACCAACAATCCGGTAGTGTTGTACATGAAAGGCACGCCGCAAATGCCATCGTGTGGTTTTTCAAGCCGCGCGTCGCAAGCCTTGGCTGAAACCGGTGAAAAGTTTGCGTTTGTTAATATTTTGGCCGATGCAACCATTTTTGAACACTTGCCAAAATACCAAGATTGGCCGACCTTTCCGCAATTGTACATTGGCGGCGAGTTGCAAGGCGGGTGCGACATTACGTTAGAATTGGCCGAGTCGGGTGAGTTAAAGCGTCTGATGGCTGAGGCGAATGCTTAAGCGATTTTAAGCCTTAAAAAGCGAATCATTTGACCAGACCTGGTGGTTTTAAATAACGCATTAAGAGACCTTTGCACGAGTGAGGCGCGAAAGAAAAATGAGGAAAAACTTGCCTGATTGCGGCGGAAAACGCAGTGAATAGCGGGCTATTCGCAAGTTTTTCAACAAAAATTAGGTGAATTTTAACCATTTTTATTCGTGCATTCACTCGTGCAAAGGTCTCATTAAGTATGTATTAAGTGTGAATTAAGCAAAGCAGGCAATAAAAAAGCATCTTACGATGCTTTTTTTACGTCTGTAAAAAATAAAGCTAGTTAACCAGGCCTGGTGGTATTGGTTTTAGGGGTACTGGCTATAACGCAAACAAAACCCACGTCATTGCGGGTTTGACCCGCAATCTATAGATAAGTACAGCGCACGTGGAAGATGCCGTGTCGTGGCACGGCATGACGAAACAGGCAACTTGACCAGGCCTGGTGGTATTGGTTTTAGGGGTATTGGCTATAACGCAAACAAAACCCACGTCATTGCGGGCTTGACCCGCAATCTATAGATAAGTACAGCGCACGTAGAAGATGCCGTGTCGTGGCACGGCATGACGAGTCAGGCAAGTTGACCAGGCCTGGTCAACTAGGTTTATTAAACTTATTAATCATCAAAACGTTCCAGTAAAATCGGAAACTGATTCACAATCGTACAAAAAAGGTCGGCGGTTTTTTCGGTGTCGTACACGGCGCTGTGTGCTTGGCTGTTGTCCCATTCTAAACCGGCTTTAACCACCGCTTTGGCCAGTACTGTTTGACCATAGACTAAGCCGGCCAGCGATACGGTATCAAAGGTGCTAAATTCGTGAAATGGCGATTTAACATGACAACGCTCGGCGGCTTTTTTAACAAAGTTTAAATCAAAAAATGCGTTATGCCCCACCAAAATCGCTCGTGTGCAGCCGGTGACTTTTAAGTGGTGATTGATGGGTGCAAACAACTCTTTTAACGCCTCTTTTTCGCTTACGGCTTCTCTAAAAGGGTGAAAGGGGTCGTCCATGCCAATAAATTTAAGGGCGCTGGGTTCAAGGTTAGAGCCGGCAAAGGGTAAAATGTTTTTGTCAAACGTGGCGCTGCGTACCAAACGGCCTGCGGCGTTCATTTCTAGGGTAACCACCGCCATTTCCAGTAACGCATCTTTGTCGGCATTAAATCCGCCGGTTTCAACATCGACCACAACGGGCAAGAATCCGCGAAAACGGTCTTTCATTTTTTTACTTTGTTCATAATTTAACTTTAGCGGTCATTTGACAGCGATTTGGTCAAGACTTTAGATTGTCGTTGAAAGTTGTAAAGAGATTGTTTTTGTTCGGGCAGTTGGTCAATGGTGCTTAACATAAAACCGTGTTCTATAAACCAGTGATGGGTGTGGGTGGTGAGTAAAAAGAGTTTTTTAAGATGTTGATGTTGAGCATTTTGCTCAATGGCGTTAAGCAACTCTTCGCCCAACTCTTGGCCTTGATAATTGGGGTGAATGGCCAAACAGGCCAGTTCACCGCTTAAGTCGGCGTGCGGGTAGAGGGCGGCACAGCCAATGATGTGCTGGTCGCGCTCAATGATCATAAAGTTGGCAATTTCTAGCTCAAGACGTTCGCGCGAACGCTTGACTAACACACCTTGTTGTTCAAGCGGCGTAATCAGTTCTAAGATGCCCACAACGTCTTCAATATTGGCCATGCGTACCTGATGATAGCGGTCGCTAAAAATAAGTGTGCCTGAGCCATCGCGGGTAAACAGCTCTAATAAAATGGCGCTGGGAGTTTGTTCGTCCATTAAATGCACGCGTTTAACGCGGTTATTGGTGACCGAAATTTGCGTTAAAAAGTCAATTTGCTCGGCATCGGTTGATTGAGAAATGGCGTGCCTTAATTGTGGAATGCTTAATTGTTTGGGCAGGCCTGCTAACTGTTGCGGTGAGGCAAACACCATTAACTTATCGGCCTGAATGCTGTTGGCCACGGCACAAGCCTGCTCAAGGGTGTTTAGGTTAAACACCTCACCGGTTAACGAATACGCCAGCGGGGTTAACAGGGCAACTTGTTCAGCGTTTAAACACGCCGAAATCGCCTGATGGTTCATTTTACGCAATCGACCGGTATGCTGAAAGTCGATGCCATCAATCACGCCCTTAGGTTGAGCAATCACCCAATTGCCAGAGGTCACCGTTAAAGGCACGGGCTGCGAGTTATTGGCACGGGTAAACGCCGCTTCGAGTTGACTGCGCACCACGCCAATGGTTTGCTGAAATATGGGCAACATCTCGCTGGTGGTGATTCTAAATTGGTGGTGGTGATCAAAGGGCATATTGGCCAGGCGCATGGCGTGGTCAATTTGCGCCGACGCGCCCATTACCAACACCATTTTAATGCCTAGGTTGTCGAGCAAGGCAATGTCTTGCGCCAGTTGGTGCAAGTTGCTGGGCACCATAATAAGCTCACCTGGAATGTAAATAACACAGGTTTTGCCGCGATGCTGCTCAATGTAGCCAGACGACTGGCGCAAGGTATTAATAAAATCTAATTCAGATTGATTCATAGATGTGCGAAAATAGGTCAATTATTAAATATGCCAACCAGTATACCAGTCTGATTGAACAAAATTAAACACTCGTTTGTGCAGTGCTTAATGGATTGTCAATTTGATTGCATTAAAAGGAGTTTTAAATGCCGCAATATCGTTCAAAAACCAGTACGCATGGCCGCAACATGGCAGGAGCACGTGCATTATGGCGCGCCACAGGCATGACCACAGAAGATTTTGGCAAACCCATCATTGCCATTGCCAACTCGTTTACCCAGTTTGTACCGGGACATGTGCATTTAAAAGACATGGGGCAACTGGTTGCGCGCATTATTGAAGAAGCCGGCGGGGTGGCAAAAGAGTTTAACACCATCGCAGTGGACGACGGAATTGCCATGGGGCACGACGGTATGTTGTACTCGTTGCCATCGCGCGATTTAATTGCCGATTCGGTTGAATACATGGTTAATGCCCATTGTGCAGACGCGTTAGTGTGTATTTCAAACTGCGATAAAATCACCCCTGGAATGATGATGGCTGCGATGCGCTTAAACATCCCGACTATTTTTGTCACCGGCGGCCCGATGGAATCCGGTAAAACCGTGTTGGGTGGATTGGGTATTAAACTTGATTTAGTTGACGCAATGGTTATGGCCGCCGACGCCAAACAAAGCGACGCTGACGTGGATGAAGTAGAGCGTTCGGCCTGCCCAACGTGCGGCTCGTGTTCTGGCATGTTTACCGCCAACTCGATGAACTGCTTGGCCGAAGCCTTAGGCATTGCTTTGCCGGGCAATGGTACTACTTTGGCCACACACGCTGACCGCAAACATTTGTTTGAAGAAGCGGGGCGCAGAATAGTTGAAATCACCAAACAATATTACGAGCAAGACGACGATTCGGTTTTACCGCGCTCGATTGCGACCTATGAAGCCTTTGAAAACGCCATGGTGTTAGACGTAGCCATGGGCGGCTCGACCAACACCGTATTGCATTTGTTAGCGATTGCTCACGAAGCCGAAGTGAACTTTACGATGGCCGACATGGACCATATCTCGCGTCGTGTTCCTTGCTTAGTTAAAGTAGCGCCTAACTCAAAAGAATATCACATGGAAGACGTGCATCGTGCTGGCGGCATTATGCGTATTTTGGGTGAGTTGGAGCGCGGTGGATTAATTAACACCGACGTACCGACGGTGCATTCATCCAGTATGGGTGCGGCACTTGAGTTATGGGACATTCGCCGCACGGACGATGCGGCGGTGCATCATTTCTTTAAAGCCGCGCCAGGTAACGTGCGTACGGTTGTGGCCTTTAGCCAAAACAAGCGCTGGAAAGACGTGGACATTGACCCAGTCAAAGGGTGTGTTCGTGATGTTGAACACGCCTACACCAAAGAAGGTGGTTTGGCTGTGTTGTACGGCAACATCGCCTTGGACGGTTGCATTGTAAAAACCGCTGGGGTTGACGAAGAGCTGTTTAAATTCAGCGGCGCGGCGCGCATTTTTGAAAGCCAAGATTCGGCTGTAGCCGGAATTTTAGCCGGTGAAGTGTTGGCCGGTGAAGTGGTTGTTATTCGTTACGAAGGACCAAAAGGCGGGCCGGGCATGCAAGAGATGCTGTATCCCACCAGTTACATCAAATCAATGGGTTTAGGCAAAGCGTGCGCGCTGTTAACCGATGGTCGTTTCTCGGGTGGAACATCAGGCCTGTCGATTGGTCACGTATCACCCGAAGCGGCAGAAGGTGGTAATATTGGGTTAGTTGAGCAAGGCGATTTAATCGAAATTGACATTCCAAATCGCACCATTCGCGTTGTCCTAAGCGATGAACAGTTAGCAGAGCGTCGTCAAGCGATGGTGTCAAAAGGGCGTAATGCCTGGAAGCCCAAGGAAGTGCGTCCACGTAAAGTCAGTCCTGCGTTGCGTGCTTATGCGGCAATGACTACCAGTGCCGCGTTTGGTGCGGTGCGTAACGTTGAACAAATCGAACACCGTTAATTTTTATTATTTTCTATTTTTTCTAAAGGAAAAAAGATGTTTGCAGATAAGTTAAACCAAGCACAGCGCCAAGTCGTGTTCGATTTGGCGGCTAATATTGCTGCCGCCGACCACAATATTTCCGAAGAAGAGATTCAATACCTAAAAGAGTTTAGTGAACTTTATGGCTTAAAGTACGATTTGGACAAGGCGGATATTAATTTTGATGATGCGTTGGTGGTACTCAACACTAAGCAGGCCAAAATTATTACCTTGCAAGAACTCATTAAAATTTCATACAAAGACGGACATTTTGGCAAGCAAGAACAAGATAAGGTTTTTTTAATTGCCCAAAAGATGGGTTTAAACGATCCAGAGCTTTTTATGCGCGTAGAGCGTTGGGTGCGTCAAGGATTTGATTGGTTGTACGAAGGTGAGCAAATGCTCGAAGATTAGAATGTATGTGCATGCTAGGCGCGTTAAAAATTGTTAAAAACAGTTAAACACGCAAAGATTTGTTAAGTACGCTTAATGTTTAAAACCAGCTAACGCTGGTTTTTTTTGGTTTAACTTTTTTATAATTTTACAAATGGCAGGCCGCACAGATTAAAAATGGCAAGAGTGCATAACGCGCAGATACAAACAAAAAATCCAGCAAAGCTGGATTTAAAGTTAAAACCTTGATGTAAAATTTAAACTTAAAACTTATTTTCTATAACCAGGACCATTAATCTCTAGGCCGTTAGATACATAAGCTTGAAAAAACTCTAAGTTTTTATACTGATCACTTTGTGCTTCAAAAGGTTCAGCACGCATGTTTTCATGACACCCTAAATAACGGTGGTGTAATGTAGTTAGCTTTTGCGCGCCAGCTCTAAACACTGGAAAATGCGATGTATGCCCAATATTGGGTGACAAGGTATCTGCACGAGCATTACGTCCAGCATTGTATGTATGGCATTTTGCACAAGATAAACCAAATTGGCCCGTTGGAGTAATGTAGCTTTTGCGACCATCTTCATAGGCCTTACGAGCACCTTCACTTTCAATTTTAACGTCAATTTTAGCGCCACGAGCCTGGTAAGCTAAATAACCACTCACGTTGGCAATGTCGCCTTCTTTAAGTTTGTATGGCTTCAGGCCAGCATCTGTTCTGCATTTGTTTATAGAAGATTCAAGTGTGACCACTTTTTGAGTGGCTTCATCAAACATTGGATATTTTGGGCGGATTTTTGTCACATCTGTTCCAAAACATTTTTCAAATACCGCTTTATCGGCAGTGTAAAGTTGCTCACCTGAGTCAATTGCGTCTAAATATGGAGGGAACTCTTCAGCGGCTTCCCATTGAGCCATTGCGTCGGCTGAATAAATGTATGCGCCATTAACATAAGCATCCATGGCTATTTTTGGATTTTTAGCTTTGAAGAAATCGACCATCTGTTGGCGATCGGTTTCTGGGTCAATTGCGGCTGCTAATGTAGCGGTAGCGCCGAAAGTTACACCTAGTGTTAAGGTGATTGCCAGTGTCTTTTTCATTTCAATCCTCCGTCCGAGAGCTCTGTATTTTTCTAATTATTATTATTTTTGCTTTGTACTATGACTACGTCATAAAATTTAAACACCAACCGGTAAGGTTGGTGTTTATAAAACTAAATCAATTAAACCTTAATTGTTTCAGTTCCAGTGTCGCCAGCGTTGTCAGTCATAGAAACTACAACTTCATCGCCTGCGTTTGCTTTAACTTTAACAGCCATGTATGGGTTGGTAGAAACCGCGCCAGACCACTGAGAAGTAATAGCTTCAACACCATTAACCTTAATAGAAACCATGTTGATATAAAGAGCTGGATATGGAGTTCCAGTTTTTTGGTTCATACGAAGACCAGATTCCATTGGGTGCTTAATTAACGCTTTAACTTCAGCAACGCCGTTTTCTGCTTTGCCACGCATTCTGATTTGAATTGCCATGGTATTTCCTTTTATTAATTCTTAATCGTTGTACAAAATAAAATAAGCTTTGGTTTAAGGGCGAATTATCCGCCACATCCACCAATAGTTACTTTAACTTCTTGTTCAGCTTTAAGTAGCTTGCCGCCCGCTTTAACAACTGCGACAACGTTCATGGTTTGACCCATTTTGATGCGCGTTGAAACGAAACCAACACCTGCTGCACCAAACGTATATTCACATACCATTGGCTGTGGGTTTTTGCTTGCAAGAATAGAGATTGACTCAACACCAGTAATACCAGAAGCATCAACTTCTACAGGTGTTACGGCACCGTTTTCTGCGATAGCAGGAGCTTTTAATTTAACATCTGCAGAGGCAGTTGCACCAGCAGATCCGTAAACGCTGGTTAAAGCGTCGTCAGTTGTTTTAGCGTCAAATGCTTTTTTGTTCCAATCAGCTGCTAATACGGTGCTAGGTGTAAGTAAACCAGCGTTTACAGCGATTGCTGCTGCGCCAGTTGCAAGGGTGCCTTTAAGAAAAGATCTACGTTTCATAAGGATATAAACTCCCGGTTAAGGTTAGAGAAAAGTTACAGCGTGTAAATGTAATCAACAATTTTGTTGATTTCATCGTCAGTTAAAATGCCGTGTTGTCCAAACGCGGGCATCATACTGTTAGGAACAGAAGACTGCGCCCATATTTTATCGTACAGCTTTTGTTTATCAGGGTAACGTAATTTCATTGCAACAATGGCAGGACCAATGTTTCCAGGTTGTGCGCCGTCAGCAACCATGTGACAGGCTAAACAGTTGCCTTTTGAATTTGCAATCGTTAACTGTTTACCGTCCATAGGCTTAGCTGCTGGTTTAGCGGCTGCTGCTGCAGGTTTGGCTGGCTCTTGAGCGTGAGCTGCAAAAGGCACTGAAATAACCGCTGTTGATAGAACTAATGCTGACATTAGTTGCTTCATTTTAGAATTAAACATTCTACTCCTCCTAAAAGTGTCTTTCGACTTTCCCATTACTTAGGCTGGGATTTTTATTTTTGAACAAGGTGTTTGTTCTTGTTGACCTAGCTTACTCACTTAAAGACCAAACGCAAGTATTTTGAAGGTTTATCCTTATAGTATTATTTAATTAAAACCAAATAAATTTTTATGACTATTGGGCGTTAATCATCTTTATCAATGTTTTTCAATGAGTTGGCATTTTCAGCTTCAAATTTAAAAATTTGGTTGTTAAGCCATGTGTTTTCAGGGTTGTTGTGTTTGGCGGTTTCTTTTTTAGCTTGGCTAAGTAAATAAACGGTGCGCCTTAGGTTGCCAATTTTGGCCTGTGCCAAGGCAGAATAATAGTATGCATAGTTGTATTTTTGTTGTTGTTGATAGAGTTGCACTAGTTTTTCATAGGTTAAAAATCCATATGCGTTATTTTGTATATGGTTAAGCATAGTTTGTATGGCTAATGTCGTTTGTTGGTTTTGAATTAATAGGTCAGTGTATCGAATCATAGACGCTAGATTTTGGGGATGTAGTTCGTGCATGTATTGCCCCAATGCGATGTGTTTGGCTAACTCTTTTGTATACAAAGTGGGTTTTTTAACGATGCTTTCAAATAATAAATTTGCATACAGCGGTTGTTGAGGTTGAGCGTACGCTAAGGTAATAATGCAGTCGGTATGGTCTTTGTCTTTTTGCTCATTATATAACGCTAGTTGTTGGAGTGTTTTTTGGTAGCAAGCCAGATCGCTGTTCGGTAACGCTGTATTTTTGTTGAGCACAGCTTGAGCCAGGCGTGCTTGAATGATTTTTAAATGATAGTTTGGTGCAGGTGCAATAAAGGGCGGTAAAGTTTCGGCGCGATTTTGAGCTTGCGCTAATCGACCCGCAGTAACTGGGTGCGTTCTTAAAATTTCGGGCATAGAGAAGGCGTTAAATTGACTGGCCTTGTCTAAGCGACCAAAAAAGTCGCCCATAGCGTGCGGGTTGTAGCCGGCTTTGTGTAAAAATCCAATACCATGTTGATCGGCTTCAGTTTCGTGTTGGCGTGAGTTTTTTAGTTGTTGTTCTATGTTTAAACCCATGCCACCCATTAACGTGGCCATTCCCGCGCTGGGGTCGTGCATGCCGATTAATACGGCGGCTATTAATGAGGCAATGCTGCCTAGATTTCCTGTGCTGTTTTGGTATTCGTAGCGGCGCGATAAATGGCGTTGGGTTACGTGCGCAATTTCATGCGCGATGACCGAGGCGAGTTCATCCTCGCTTTCTACGGCTATAATTAGCCCAGTATGGATGCCAATAACTCCGTTTGGGCCCGCAAAGGCGTTAATTTCGGGATTGTCTATTACGTAAAAAGAAAAGTGTCGATTGTCGCCAATTACGCCGGTAATTTTATGACCAATGCGCCTAATGTAATCGACCACTTCGGGGTCGTAATTAAGTGTGTATTGGGTGTGTAATGCCGTGGTAAAAGCATCTCCCAGTTTTTTTTCAGTGGCTTGATCGTATTCAATTAAGTCTGGCGCGCCTAAGTCGGGTAAATTGGCTGCATGTATATTAAAAGACGCACAACCAAGGGCCATAATGACCACGGTGATAAAATGCTTAAATTTTAAATAAGGTTTATGGGCGGTTAAGTTTGAATGAGTGTCTTTCATGGCTGTCTTTTTTAGGTTTAATCGTTTGAGTAGGCATGATACCAACGCAACTTGAAGTATCATAATGTTCATTTTAAGTTAAAGGTCTCTATTAAAGTAGGAAACGCTATGTTTGTTTTAGATGTTACTCATCAGCCTTGTCCCATGCCCATTATTAAATTAAAAAACATTTAGCGCACAATCCATCGGTGGAATTGTCGTTTTGGCTTGACGTGTTGGACGCGGGTGCACTTAAAGATATTCCCGCGTTTTGTCAGCAGCAAAAATTAGAGTGTGAGCTAGTGCAAACCCAGCCGGTTATTCGATTTAAAGTCTCAAGAAAGGCCGCGCTATGTCTTTAACTTTAGCAAAAGACGCGCCCAGTCAATTTAGTTTAATTCAGACCAAGGGTACGTTAGATTGGGCGTATCCTGGTTTTATTTTGGCCAGTACCGCTGCGGCGATGGATAAAGACGTTGAGTTGTTTTTTACTTTTTATGGTTTGCAGTGCATTTTAAAGCAGACGCAGCATCTTAAAATATCACCATTGGGCAATCCGGCAATGGTTATAAAAAGCCCTAAAGGTCCTGATTGGTTTAAAAGAATGGACTGGAATAAAATGCTACCAGGCCTGGTCTGGGGCTTGCCAGGAGCGTCAAGTTTGGCCACTTGGGGATTTAAGCAGCAACTTTTGGCACAGGGACAAGTGCCCTTAGAAGAGCTTCGTGAGCTGTGCCTAGAGTTGGGGGTTAAATTTACGGCATGTCAAATGTCGGTCGATTTAATGGGGTATGATTCCACTGACTTTATGCACGGGGTTGACTTTGCAGGAGCGGCTACTTATTTTGCGAACACGCCTAATACGCAAAGCCTATTGATTTAAAGTTGATTTAAAAGTGTGAGGCTAATAACTCTGAAGGGTCTAATATAACTTGCTAGAATAGAACTAATAATTAAAGACAATGAGTAATCTTACTTTTAAGAGGTGTTATGAAATCATTTGAACGAGGCATTTATTTACTGCCTAATTTAATGACCACAGCGGCGTTATTTGCTGGGTTTTATGCGGTTATTGCCGGTATTCAGGGTAATTTTGAGGCGGGTGCAATCGCTATTTTTGTGGCTATGGTGCTTGATGGTTTGGACGGGCGGATTGCACGCATGACCAATTCGTGCAGTAAGTTTGGGGCAGAGTACGACAGTTTGTCAGACATGATTTCATTTGGACTAGCACCCGCCTTGCTGGTTTATCAGTGGGCATTGCACGATTTTGACAAGCTTGGCTGGTTGGTAGCCTTTGTGTACACCGTGGCCGCGGCGCTTAGATTGGCGCGTTTTAATACCCAAGTGGGCGTGGCCGACAAACGCTATTTTCAAGGTTTGCCCAGCCCAGCGGCGGCGGCGCTGATTGCCGGATTAATTTGGATGGCTGAAACTAATCATTTAAGCACGGGTTTTGAGCCAATGGTGGCGTTAGTATTGACGTTGTTTGCTGGAATAATGATGGTCAGTAACAGCCGTTTTAGCTCGTTTAAAGAGTTAAATTTAAAAGGTAAAGTGCCTTTTATGACGTTGCTGTTGGTGGTGCTGGTGTTGGTGGTTATTACTCTAAAGCCTGCCATGATTTTGTTTTTAATATTTTTAGCTTACGCCGTTTCAGGCCCTATATTAACCTTAATCACATTAAAGAAAAGCCGAGCGTTAAGACGTCAAAATCGAGAGTACGCCAGCAAATCGTCCATGACAGAATCGTCTGCTAAAACGTCTGCTGAAGCGTCTACTGAAACGTCTACTGAAACGTCTACTGAAACGTCAGTACAGGCGGATCAGGGCAACCAAAAAAACGATTAATAAATTGAGGCCTTTGCAGGGAAAACGCACGAATAAAAATGAGCAAATTTTAATCGTTTTTATCCGTCCCGTACCCTGCATAAAGCCTCGCAACTATTTAAAAGCACGTATAAAACAAAGAGAACAGCATGAAAGATCATCTAATTATATTTGATACGACTTTGCGTGACGGTGAACAAAGTCCCGGCGCATCCATGACCAAAGAAGAGAAAATTCGTATTGCCAAGCAGTTAGAGAAGTTGCAGGTTGACGTTATTGAAGCAGGCTTTCCTGCGGCCAGCAGCGGAGACTTTGAATCGGTTCACGCCGTGGCCAGTGTGGTAAAAGACAGTATTGTGTGCGGGTTAGCGCGCGCCATCGAAAACGATATTGTTAAAGCGGGAGAAGCTATTAAGCCGGCTAACGCAGGGCGAATTCACACCTTTATTGCCACGTCACCCATTCACATGGAAAAGAAATTGCGTATGACCCCCGACGAGGTGGTCGAAAGAGCAGTTTGGGCGATAAAGCGAGCGCGTGACTTTACCGACGATGTTGAGTTTTCGCCCGAAGACGCAGGTCGTTCTGATGTAGATTTTTTATGCCGCGTGATTGAAGCGGCCATAAATGCCGGCGCAACCACCATTAATATTCCCGATACGGTTGGATACAATGTTCCGCATCAGTTTGGTTTGTTATTTAAAGAGCTAATTGAGCGCATTCCTAATTCGGACAAAGCTATTTTTTCGGCGCATTGTCATAACGATTTAGGTTTGGCAGTAGCCAATTCATTGGCGGCGGTAAGAAATGGAGCGCGTCAGATAGAGTGCACTATTAATGGCTTGGGTGAGCGCGCTGGCAATACGGCCTTAGAAGAGGTGGTGATGGCCATTAAAACGCGTCAAGATATTTTTGATGTGGACACGCGTATTAATACTCGCGAAATTTTGGCGGCATCGCGTTTGGTGTCGAGCATTACTGGTTTTGCGGTACAACCTAATAAGGCCATTGTGGGTGCTAATGCGTTTGCACACGAGTCGGGGATTCATCAAGATGGTGTGTTAAAACATCGTGAAACTTATGAAATTATGCGTGCCGAAGACGTTGGCTGGAGCACCAATAAAATGGTGTTGGGCAAACATTCGGGGCGTAATGCGTTTAAAACTCGTTTAGAAGAGTTAGGCATTGAGTTTGAAACCGAGCAAGAGTTAAATGAGGCGTTTGTTCGGTTTAAGGAATTGGCCGACCGTAAGCATGAAATTTATGATGAAGATTTGCAGTCGTTAGTAACCGATAATAACGCGCAGCGCGTTGAAAACGAAACGTATCGCCTGGTGTCTTTAAAGGCGTCAACCGAAACTGGCGAAAGCCCCCGCGCCGAAGTCACCTTGTGGATTAAGGGCAATGAAGCGAGTGCTTTGTCTTTTGGCGGCGGATTGGTGGATGCAACCTTTAAAGCCATTGAGTCTTTAGTTAATTCGGGTGCGACATTGGAGTTGTATTCGGTTAGCAACGTCACCAATGGCACCGATTCTCTGGGCGAAACATCGGTTCGTTTAGAAAAAGGTGGGCGCATTGTTAACGGTCAGGGGGCGGATACCGACATTGTAATGGCGTCGGCTAAAGCCTATATTAATGCGTTAAATAAGTTGCTGGGTATTTCGGCCAAGGCTCACCCGCAAGCGCATTTATAAGCCTATTGACCTTGTTAACCCTGTATTAACCCAACGCTGTTAGAAAGGGAAAAGTAAGGCTTTTATAAACCCTAAAACCCGTTTTGTAACGGGTTTTTTATTGAAAGATGGTATGGCACAAATGCCCAATTCACTGCAAGTATTTCAACAATTAGGCGGCGTTGTTTGGGTCACCAGACCTGGTTATATGGCATCGCCGTCAACACCTTTTGCAGAGCCGCTTACTGCGTCTTTGCCATTGGTTGAGCCCGTTAAAGAGCCTAAAGATTTAGAGCTTACCAGCATTGTGCTGTTTGGCGCAGGGTTGGACGCACTTTGGCAGGATGAAAGTGCGCTGGGATGGCAGTTATGGCAAAACATTATGTTGGCGTTTGGATGGGATGACACGCAAATTGTCTTTTTTGATACGGCGCATTTGGTTTCAGAAGAGATGATGTTTTCTACCGTTGAAGAGGTTATTAGTCTAGGCGTTGAATGGGTGCTTACCATGGATGAGTTGCATGAAGTAAACGAGTCGTTGTCTGAGGGTGTTGCGGTGGTGAGCGTCCCCAGTATTGATGACATGTTGGGTGATGCACGAGCTAAACAACTTTTTTACACCACCGTGCGCGGTTTAATTTAACAACAATATTTAGCGATGTCAGTAACGATGAAAATACCTCAATCCATAACGACGTTAGAAAGTAAGTCTGAGCTTAAGAATAATGTTAACTGTACCTTTAGTTACATTAGGGTGATGCAAGAGGCCGATTTGGATTGGGTGTTGGCGGTTGAGAATAACGCCTATGATTTTCCGTGGAGTCGCCAAGGCTTTGAAAACAGTTTAGATCAAGGGCTTAACTATGTCTTTTGCACACTGGATCATACCCGTTTAGGTTATTGTTGTATGTTGCCGGTGTTAGATGAAGTCGATGTGCTTAACATTTGCATTGTGCCACAGTTTCAGGGAACAGGGGTGGCTAAGCAAGCCATGCAAAAAGTGCTGGATTCTTTGGCGTTAGCCGATTACAAAGTGGTGTTTTTAGAAGTGCGTGAGTCAAACGAGCCGGCGTTAAAGCTGTATTCTGGTTTGGGGTTTAATAAAAACGGCGTTCGTCATAATTACTACAAAGCCTGGGTTTGGGATGAAGATGTGTGTGATTTAATAGAAGGAAAAGAAGACGCGATTTTAATGTTGCGTTCATTGCAAAGGGTGTAAGGTCGTTACAAACAGGTGTAAAACAAAAACAGTGATTAACCAGGCCTGGTTAATGTATTACGACATCTTTACCAGGCCTGGTTATTAAAAATTAATTTAGATTAATCTCTAATTAAATCTTTAACTTAATGAGACCTTTGCACGAATGGGGTACGAGAAAAAAATGTGGAAAAATTTACCTGATTGAGGCGGGAAACGCAGTGAATAGCTGGCTATTCACAAGTTTTCCAACGAAAAGCAGGGGAATTTTAACCATTTTTGGCCGTATATCCATTCGTGCAAAGGTCTCTTAATCTCTATCTTAATTTCTGAGTTCAACCGGAACGGTTCTAGAAATAACCTGCGCCATTTCTTTGTAAAGCTTGGGATTGGCGGCCAAGATATTACCGCTTTGCAAATAGTTTTCGCCGCCTTTAAAATCGGTCACCAATCCGCCCGCTTCTTGAATAAGCAACGCGCCCGCGGCCATGTCCCACTGTTTTAAATTAAACTCCCAAAAGCCATCAACACGGCCACAAGCCACATACGCTAAATCTAACGCAGCCGAACCCGCACGGCGAACGCCTGCGGTGGTGAGCATAAACTCCTTTAAACTGGCCATGTAGCTGTCAATGTAACTAAAGTCATGATAAGGAAAGCCGGTCGCCAACAGTGAGTTGGTTAACGTTTTTTGTTGGCTAATGCGCAGGCGGCGGTTGTTTAAAAACGCTCCGCCACCACGAGTGGCGCTAAACATCTCATCGCGTACCGGGTCAAAAATTGCCGCGTGCTGCAGCTTGCCTTTTTCACGCACGGCAATGGACACACAGAACTGCGGAAATTGGTGTAAAAAGTTAGTTGTGCCGTCTAAAGGGTCAATAATCCATTCAATATCGGACTTTTTGTTTTTTAAGGTGAGCTTGCCACTCTCTTCGGCCAAAATATGGTGGTCTGGGTAATATTTACGAATGGTTTGGATAATGGTGTTTTCGGCCTCTTTATCCACCTCACTCACATAATCATTTTTACCTTTTTGCTCAATGTTTAATTGGTCGATTCGGTCGAGGTGGTGCATAATGTTTCCGCCCGCCGAACGCGCCGCAAGGGTTGCAATATTGAGAAGTGGGTGCATGGTGAGTTCCTATAAGTTTACAGATGGATAGGTTTGGCTTAAGCCGGTAACGCTCAAGAATCGTTGGCAACGCGCAAGACTAGGCTTGCACCGCAAACGTTCCAAACAATTTGAATGGCGTGAATTATAACGGAAAAAAACAATGTTAGAAGATTATAGTCAGCATCCGCAATTAGCAAAAATTAGAATTGTCTTAATTGAAACCTCGCACCCCGGCAATATTGGTGCGGTGGCGCGTGCCATGAAAAATATGGGCTTAAGCCAGTTGGTGTTGGTCAACCCTAAAGAGTTCCCCAGTCAAGTGGCTTCTGCACGCGCTTCAAGTGCAAGTGATCTATTAGATCAGGCTACCGTGGTGGAGAGTTTAGACGATGCATTGGTAGGCACCACCTTGGTGGTGGGGGCAAGCGCACGATTGCGCAAAGTAGCTTGGCCGCAATTGAGTGTGCGTGAAACGGCCAGTTTAACGTTGCAAACCACGTTAAACAGTGAGGTTGCCCTGGTGTTTGGGCGTGAAGACTCTGGGCTAAGCAACGCCGAAATGGACAAGTGTCATTATTTAGCCCATATTCCAACCAACCCGCATTACAGTTCACTTAATTTAAGTGCCGCAGTGCAAATTTTTGCCTATGAATGTTTAATGGCGTCGCCCATTAAAGCCGGTGATAACGTGAACGCCGAGGTTTTATCTAAAAATGTGGTTGCGCAAACACGACAAGGGTATGTGCATGATTTGGCCAGTAGCGACCAGCTAGAAGGGTTTTACACGCATTTGCACCAGGCATTGCAAGACATTAAGTTTTTGGATCCGCAAAAAAATGCACGCTTTATGCGCCGTATGCGCCGTATTTTTAATCGCACACAACTTGATATTAAAGAGGTGGATATTTTAAGGGGTATTTTAACCGCCGCCCAGCGCCAAGCAAATCCTCAAACTCACGCTCAGGCATTGTCTAGCCCTGCTGAAGATAACACGGATAAGGAGTGATGATGTTTAAGCGATTAAGATCTGACATTCAGTGTGTGTTTGAACGTGATCCAGCGGCGCGAAATACATTTGAAGTCTTAACCACTTACCCAGGCTTGCACGCTATATTAGGGTATCGCATGAGCCACGCGCTCTGGAATTGGAATCTAAAATGGTTAGCACGTTGGCTATCAACCTTGTTTAGATGGCTTACGGGTGTAGAGATTCACCCAGCGGCTAAAATTGGTGAGCGTTTGTTTATTGACCATGGTATGGGTGTGGTAATAGGCGAAACCGCCGAAATTGGCAATGATTGCACGTTGTACCACGGAGTTACGCTGGGCGGAACCTCATGGCAAAAAGGCAAGCGTCATCCCACCTTGGGTAACGGCGTGGTGGTTGGCGCGGGCGCAAAAGTCTTGGGACCAATCTATATTGGTGACGATGCTCGGGTTGGGTCTAACGCGGTAGTGCTTAAAGCCGTGCCCGCGGGCAAAACGGTGGTGGGTATTCCTGGGCGTATCGTGAATGAAAAAGACATTGATGCAGAAAAGCGTCGCGCTAAAATGGCCGAAAAAATGGGGTTTGATGCCTATGGTATGAGTCAGGAAATGGCCGATCCAGTTGAAAAAGCAATTTACAGCTTGCTTGACCACATTCAAGTGCAAGACGAAAAGCTCGAAAAAATGGCTAAGATTCTAGCGGATATGGGCGCTGAAAAAATTGAAATGACATTGCCCAATTTAGAGGATGCCGTGCTTGAACCTAATGACCCTATTCAGGCGGCGCATTTAAAAACCCATGTTAGCAATCTGTAAGCATTGACCAGGCCTGGTTAACTTAGTTTTAAGTTTGGTTTTTGATGAGCGTGGATAGAATAGAATAATACTTGAGTTATTTACTAGGTTATTATAGTATTAGTCACATTAATGTATCAATAAGCGGAATTTCAAACCATGAAGTTAACTTCTAAAGGGCGTTACGCCGTCACGGCTATGATTGACATTGCTCTAAATCAAGACAAAGGGCCAACGACCTTGGCTCTAATTTCAGAAAGGCAGGGCATATCGTTATCGTATCTAGAGCAGTTGTTTGCTAAGTTAAAAAAATCAGACTTGGTTTCGAGTGCGCGCGGGCCTGGCGGTGGCTATAGGTTAAGTAGGGCGGCCATGGATATTTCGGTCAGTCTTATTATTCGCGCGGTAGATGAATCGGTTGATGCACGAAAATGCGGCGGTAAATCCAATTGTCATGGCGGTGAAGAGTGCTTGTCGCACGAGTTGTGGACCGACTTAAGCGCAATGATAGACCAGTTTTTAAATAAAATAACCTTGCAAGACCTAATGGACAGAAAACAATCAGCTTGTTTAAAAGAGATTTCATTTCATTAGTTTTAGGCCTGTGACAAATAAGGTGCGACCGAAAAGTGCAGTAAATCGTTGGTTATCGCTAGGGTTTATAACAAACAAAAAGTCTAATTCTAACCATTGCTAATTGCACTTGTGCAAAGGTTTTATTTTAAATAGTTAAGGAGTCATTATGGCCGTTACGTTAACTGAATCAGCCTCAAATCGAGTTAAAAAAATGCTCGTTAAACGCGGTCACGGACTGGGTTTAAGAGTGTCCACCAAAGTGAGTGGTTGTGCTGGATTTTCATATGTAGTCGATTACGCCGACATCGTAACGCCTGACGATGCGGTGTTTGAAAGTTTTGGTACTCAAGTGGTTGTGGACGCCAAAAGCTTGGCCAACATTGATGGTATGGAAATTGATTATGTACAAGAAAGTTTGCTGAACGAAGGGTTTGATTTTAAAAACCCTAAAGTAAAAGACAGCTGTGGTTGTGGCGAGTCTTTTACCGTTTAAGCAAGCCCATCACGTTTAGAGTGACCAAAGCCCAAACCCCAGACTAACCCTCTGGGGTTTTGTTTTTCTGCAGGTTTGTTTAATTGTTGCTAAAATACGCCAACTTGATTTTTATAGGAAAATTCTCATGGAACGCACCTTTTCAATGATAAAGCCCGATGCGGTTAGTCGTAATTTAACAGGCGCTATTTTGCAACGTCTAGAAGCCAATGGTTTGCGCGTTATTGCGTCTAAAATGTTGCATCTAACGCGCAGCCAAGCCGAAGGCTTTTATGCCGAGCACAAAGGGCGAGAGTTTTATGAGCCGCTGGTGGAATTTATGATTTCAGCCCCATTAATCGTGCAAGTGTTAGAAGGCGAAAATGCCATAGCCAAAAATCGTCAAATTATGGGCGTTACCGATCCAGCCAAGGCGGCAGCGGGCACTATTCGTGCCGATTTTGCTGAGTCGGTGCGATGTAATTCAGTGCACGGTTCCGATTCACCTGAAAGTGCGGCGCGTGAAATAACCTATTTTTTCAGCCAAATTGAACTGTGTGAAAGAGCCTAATGGATGTGAATAACGTGATTGAAGCAGGCTTGGATGCGCCGCACCCTGTGGTTGCTAAAGTTGACTTGTTGGGTATGGATCGTGCGGCGATGGAAGCGTATTTTACGCAAATTGGTGAAAAGCCCTTTCGCGCCAGTCAAGTAATGAAGTGGATTCATCAATTTGGTGTGAGCGAGTTTGATGAGATGACCAATCTTAGCAAGGCCTTGCGTGACAAGCTCAAGCAGTTGGCTTGGGTGCGAACACCCAAAATTGTCGCTGAACAATATTCCGAGGACGGCACCATTAAATGGTTGCTGGAAGTAGATAATCATAATTCGATTGAAACGGTGTTTATTCCTGAAAAAAATCGCGGTACTTTGTGTATTTCATCGCAAGTTGGCTGTGCTTTAGAGTGCACGTTTTGCTCAACTGGCCAACAAGGATTTAATCGCAACCTAGAAAATTGGGAGATTATTGCCCAAATGTGGGTGGCCAATAAAGCGTTGGGTTGTAAGCCTAAAGAAGAGCGCCGTATTTCAAATGTGGTGTTTATGGGCATGGGTGAGCCGTTGTTAAATGTAACGCATACGTTTCCAGTGGCGCGCATTTTAATGGACGATTACGCCTATGGCTTGTCAAAGCGGCGTGTTACCATCAGTACCGCAGGGGTGGTGCCGGCGATTGATAAAATTAAGGATGAAGTCGATGTGAGTTTGGCGATTTCATTGCACGCACCTAACAATGCCTTGCGCGATGTGTTGGTGCCTATTAATCAAAAATATCCATTAGAAGTTTTAATGCCTAGCTTGTATCGCTATGTGGAAGGTGGGCACAGTAAAAAACACGTTACCATCGAGTATGTGATGCTTGACGGTGTAAATGACCGAATAGAACACGCGCATGAGTTAGCCATTTTGTTGGGTGACTTGCCTTGCAAAGTAAATATGATTCCATTTAATCCTTTTCCTAATAGCGACTACAAACGTTCGTCTAACAACGCAATACATCGTTTTAAAGACATTTTAGAAGCTGCAGGGCTGCAAGTAACGGTGCGTAAAACTCGGGGTGAAGACATTGATGCGGCGTGCGGTCAGCTTGCCGGAAAAGTGGCCGACCGAACCAAGCGTACGTTACACCGCGTTCATTTTGAACCTAGGCCCTTGACTTAAAATTCTGGATGTAAAACCGAGTATATTGAGATAAATATGAGCAATCAAGAGTGCATGACAATGCAACCTTTAAATGAAATTTTGCAAAATGCGCGTATTGAGCGCGGCCTGACGATTGAGGCGGTAGCACAGCAACTTAATTTATCGTTAGAGCAAGTGGCGCAAATGGAGTCTGATACGATTCAACCGGCTTTAATCAGTCCATTTGAGCGCGGTTATATTCGCAATTATGCCGCTCTGTTAGACATTGATAAGTCGGTGTACGAGCCGTATTTTCCAGATGTTATTGCGGTAAGCAGTGAGTTACTTTCAACCAAACGATTTAATTATCCGGCTAAAAAAGTGTTAATTGGGTCTAAGCTGTTTAAGGGGATACTGTGGTTGGCTTTTCTGTTAGGTCTTTTGTGGATAGGGATGACCTATTGGCCAGGCCTGGTAGAGGTTGAACAAGCCGTAGACGCGTTACAGGTGCACGAATTTTTGCCGCTTAAGAGTGAGTAGTGCGTTCGGCTGACACCTGTGCAATAGTCGTGCAAAGGTCTCTTGACGCATTTAAAATCTATCAAAAACAAAATTTAAAGAGTGTGTTTTTTTATGGCCGAACAAATTTCAGCAATCCGTGGCATGAACGATATTTTTGGCACGGATGCTCAAGCATTTGATTATGTAATTAATACTGCGCAAAGTACTTTAGCGCAATACGGCTACCAGTCGATTCGATTGCCATTGGTAGAAAAAACCGAGTTATTTGCACGTTCAATTGGCGAAGTAACCGATATTGTCGAAAAAGAGATGTACACTTTTAACGACCGTAATAATGAAAGTTTAACCCTGCGCCCAGAAGGCACGGCAGGGTGCGTGCGTGCAGTGGTGCAAAATGGGTTAGCGCATAATCAAGTGCAAAAACTGTTTTATAGCGGTCCCATGTTTCGTTACGAACGTCCGCAAAAAGGACGCTATCGTCAGTTTCATCAATTTGGGGTAGAAGTGTTTGGACTTTCTAGTGCTGACATTGATGCTGAATTGATTGTGCTTTCGGCACGCTTGTGGGAAAAGTTAGGCTTAGACACGTTAGAATTGCAAATTAATTCATTGGGCAGCCAAGCGGCCAGACAAGTTTATCGTGAGTTGTTAGTAAATTACTTAAGTCAATTTATTGCGCAGTTAGATGAAGACAGTTTAAGACGATTGCACACCAATCCTTTACGTATTTTAGACAGTAAAAATCCTGATTTACGAGCCATTATTGACGGTGCTCCAAAACTGCTCGAGCATTTGGATGATGAGTCGAGCACGCATTTTGAACAGTTAAAAACGCACTTAGACGATTTAGGCATTGAATATGTGGTTAATCCAAACTTAGTGCGTGGTTTAGATTATTATAATCGCACTGTTTTTGAATGGGTCACCACTGAGTTGGGTGCGCAAGGTACGGTGTGCGCTGGTGGACGTTACGATGGTTTGGTTGAACAAATCGGTGGCAAACCAACCCCAGCAGTGGGTTTTGCTATGGGCATTGAACGTTTAACAGCGTTATTAATGGACAAGCAATTAGTGCCAGCGCAAGCCACGCCTGATGTTTACATGGTGCTGGTCGGTCAAGATGTAGAACGACCAGGCCTGGTCATGGCTGAAATGTTACGCGATGCTTTGCCAACGCTTAATGTTCAGATGAATTGCGGTGGCGGGAGCTTTAAAAGTCAATTTAAAAAAGCCGATAAATCGGGTGCAATGTTTGCGGTTGTGCTGGGCGAACAAGAAGTTGCAAAGCAACGCGCTATTGTAAAATCATTGCGTATTGAGGCCGAACAGCAAAGTGTTGGCTGGAGTGAGTTGGCGGGGTATTTAAACACCCAGTTTAATTTGAGTTAAATAAAATTATATTAACTCCTGTTAAGGTTAAGCCAAGTCATTAGAACAAAATTTTAATTTATGTAAAAAATAGGTCAAATATGAGTCGTTACGATACAGAAGAAGAACAAATTGATGTTATTAAAACGTGGTGGAAGAAAAATGGAACTTGGCTTCTCAGCTCTATTTTAGTGATTGCCGTCGCATTTTCGGGTTGGCGTTATTGGTCAAATTCTCAAATGGCGCAAGCGGTCAACGCATCGGCTTTATTTGAAGTGTTGCAAGCTAATTTACAGCAAGGAACCTTTGGAGAGGTGTCGCGTGAGGCCTTAAAATTAGTACAAGAACAGCCCGAAAGCCCATATGCGGCTGCTGCGGCGTTAATGTATGCCAAGTTTAGCTTTGATAATGGCGATATGGACAGTGCCAAATCCAATTTACTGTGGGTTGCAGAGCATGCGCAAGATACAACATTACAATCGTTAGCCTATTTACGTTTGGCAAGAATCCAGGCCGATCAAAAAGCATTTAGTGATGCACAAGCCACACTAGACGCAGTGGCTAAAATGAATTTGCCCACCGCACAAAAATCACTATACGATTTTGTGACAGGTCAAATTGCTTTATCTCAGGGTAAAACAGAACAGGCCTATCAATCTTTTGACAGCGTGGTAAAAAATAGTGACTCTGACAAGAGCTTGCAAGGTTTGGCGCAAATTCAGCTTGATGATTTGTCACAGTAACGCGTTTTTAACAAAAAAAGGTTGGATATTGCAATGACTGTACGTTTTATCACGGTACTTTTAGCAACGGTGTTATTGACGGCCTGTTCGTCACCCAAAATTGTCAAACAAGAGACCGTTCTATCGCCTCTTGAGTCGGCTTTAACGTTAGACCGAAATTGGCAGGTTAAGCTTAAAGGTTTGCCTAACAAAGATGCTGAGGGGTTGTTTTTCTCACAAGACGACGAGCGGGTGTTTATTGCTTTAACTACGGGTCATTTGACAGCCTTTAAAAAAGACAATACCAGTCGCTGGACTGATCAAGTTATTTGGACAACTCAGTTTTCGGAAGGTATTTTGTCGGGTCCTACTCGAGTGGACGATCGTTTGATTGTAGGCACCGACAAAGGCAATGTTATGGCGCTTTCAGCGGATGACGGCCATATTATTTGGCAAACCGAATTGTCGAGTGAAGTGCTTAGTTTGCCGGTTATTGCCGAACGTAAAATATTTACCCGCACAGTAGACGGTCGCTTGTATGCATTGGATTTGGCAAGCGGCAAAATAATATGGACATTTGAACATCAAATTCCCAGCTTGTCTTTGCGCGGTGCCCCTGCGGTGGTCTATGAAGACGGTAAGTTGTTTGTGGGATGGGAAAGTGGCATGGTGCAAGCGTTTACGGCTAAATCGGGTGATTTATTGTGGGAAGCCCGCGTGGCTGTGCCCAAAGGTCGCACTGATTTAGAACGCGTAGTAGACGTGCAATCAAGTTTAGTCTTTACACAAGGTCGTTTATTTGTCATGGGCTTTCATGGCAAGCTAGCCTCTATTAACCCAGAGAACGGTAACTTTTACTTTATAAAAGAGTTGTCAGGTTATCGTGACTTTGTGGCCGACGATTCAGCACTTTATGTGGTGGATGATGAAGATGTTATTCAAGCATTTGATTTAGGCAGTGGGGTTTCTTTGTGGAAACAAGCCGCGCTAAAAAATCGTACAGTAGGTGATTTGGTGTTTTTTAATGATCTGTTATTGGCCACCGACGATTGGGGTTATGTGCATTTTATTAATAAAGTACAAGGCACAGAATACGCTCGGGTAAAGCACAGCAATGAATACGGTGATGGCAATTATATTTTGCGTGTTTTTGTTCAGGACAACCGTCTTTACTTACTGGATGAAGAAGGGGTGATTACCAGTTATCAAGTTCGTCCTTCTACTTTAGCTCAGTTTAAAGCTGAGTTGGCACAGCAAGAACAGGCATCAAAAGAACACGCGTCGCAAAATAAAACCGCTATAGAAGCAGGTTTAAACACACAAGGTAAAACCGTTAATGAGTAAACCTGTTATTGCCTTAGTTGGCCGCCCCAATGTGGGTAAGTCCACTTTATTTAATCGCTTAACGCGTTCACGCGATGCGATTGTGGCCGATTATCCAGGGTTAACCCGTGACCGCCAATATGGTACGGGTCGTGTCGGGCATTCACCGTATATTGTAGTGGACACCGGCGGCCTAAGTGGCGTGGCAGAAGGGATTGATCCCTTAATGGCCGGACAAGTAAAGGCCGCTTTAGAAGAAGCTGATGCCATTTTGTTTTTGGTGGACGGACGCCAAGGGATTGTGCCAGGCGATGAACTCATTGCTAAGTACATTCGTATGTTTGATAAACCTGTGCAAGTGGTGGTGAACAAAACTGAAGGTCATGAGCACACGACCGCTACCGCTGACTTTTTTGTATTGGGCTTGGGAGAGCCCGTGGCCATTTCATCGGCGCACGGTGATAATGTCGCTAATTGTATAGATGATGTGCTGGATCGTTTGCCGCTTAAGGATAAGGACGATGGCTTGGCATTAGACGCGCATCCTGGCATTCGCGTAGCGGTTATTGGTCGACCTAATGTGGGTAAATCAACGCTTATTAATCGCATGATAGGTGAAGAACGCGTGGTGGCTTTTGATATGCCAGGTACTACACGCGACAGTATTTTTGTGCCGTTTGTGCGTGATGGTCAGGATTACACGTTGATTGATACTGCCGGGGTTCGTCGACGCAAGAACATTTCTGAAAAAATTGAAAAATTTAGCATTGTCAAAGCCATTGAAGCGATGGAAGATTCGCACGTAGTTATTTTAGTGATTGATGGTTCGGAAGGGTTAACCGATCAAGACTTAACGCTATTAGGTTTGGCGATTGAGTCAGGTCGAGGCTTGGTGTTAGCAGTCAATAAATGGGATAACTTAAGCGCCGATCAGCGTCAAAAAGTAAAACATGAACTTAGTTATCGCCTGTCGTTTGTAGAATACGCCAAACAGCACTTGATTTCGGCATTACACGGTACGGGCGTGGGAGATTTGTTTGACACAGTCAATGCAGTTCATATGGCGGCGTTTAAGCGGGTTTCAACCTCTGACCTTAATCGCGTACTTGAACAGGCCGTATTAGAACATCAACCGCCCTTAATTTCTGGACGTCGCGTTAAGCTTCGTTACGCTCATTTGGGTGGTTTAAACCCACCAAGGGTCATTGTGCATGGCACGCAGGTCGATAAATTACCTCAAGCGTACACCAAATATTTAGTGAATGTGTTTCGCAAAGCCTTTAAATGGGTGGGTACGCCTGTGAGTGTAGAATATCGTGCGGCGAGCAACCCTTTTGAAGGCCGCAAAAATAAATTTTCAAGCAGCTATGCCAAACGTTCAGAAGGCCCGTCTTTTGAACCCAAGAAAAAGAAAAAACAAGCTAAACGTCGATGAGCCAAGCGCTTATAATAAAAAGCTAATATACTCATCCAGCTTAATAGACAGGTTTAACCGTGTCATTTAAGAACATAATTCAGGCCTTAATTGGCCTTTATTATTTGTGGCGTAAGCAAAATCGTCTGCAAGAGTGCAATGCAAACAGTAAAATAGTTTTCCTAATTTTATTCAAATAAACAGAGCAATAAGCTAAAAGTGAGCCTAGCATGAGTCCTAAACCGGCCAAACGTATTCGCGAAATTCCGTACAACTATACCTCTTTTTCAGATAAAGAAATTGTGCTGAGATTTTTGGGTGCATCGTGTTGGCAAACGATTGAGGCATTACGTAAAACCCGAAATACGGGGCGTTCTGCGCGCATGCTGTTTGAAGTGCTGGGCGACATGTGGGTGGTGACTCGTAACCCCTACATTCAGGGCGATTTAATCGATAATCCTAAGCGTCGAGGCGCCTTAATTGACGCGTTGCACCACCGGTTAAAAAATGTTGAAACTCGCTTAAATGGTAACACTCAAGCCGAAGAGTTACTGGTGGCGGTGCGCGAAGCGGTGGTGCAGTTTACAAACTGGTTTCCTGAACAAGTAGCCATGCGCAGCAACGTGCTTAAAAAGTTAAGAAGAGTCACGCGCGACGATAATATTAATTTTAGCGGCCTGGCCAGAGTATCGCATGCTACCGATGCAACCGATTGGCGGGTAGAGTTGCCATTGGTGGTGCTTACGCCCGACACCGAACAAGAAATTGTTGAAATGGTTGCCAGTTGCATCGAACTGGGTTTAACCATTATTCCGCGTGGCGGCGGCACAGGTTACACCGGTGGTGCGATTCCATTGCATCAAAATACGGCGGTCATTAACACCGAAAAACTAGAGTATCTAGGCCTGGTTGAACACGTTGAGTTGCCGCAAATTGGTAAAGTGCCCACCATTAAAACCGGTGCAGGTGTGGTGACGCGTAGGGTTTCAGAACAAGCTGAACGCTTTGGGTATGTGTTTGCGGTTGACCCCACCTCGCAAGATGCCTCGACTATTGGCGGCAATATTTCGATGAATGCGGGCGGTAAAAAAGCCGTATTGTGGGGCACAACACTGGACAATTTAGCCTCATGGCGCATGGTAACTCCCGACGCTAAATGGCTAGAAGTTGAGCGGGTTAATCACAATCTTGGCAAGCTTCAAGACCAGGCCATGGTGCTGTTTGACATTAAACGTTTTGAAAAAGACGGGCAAACTCAAATTGGCGACACCGAACGCTTAAGCATTCCCGGCACGTCGTTTAGGCAGGCAGGCCTGGGTAAAGACGTGACCGATAAGTTTTTAAGCGGTTTACCGGGAATTCAAAAAGAAGGGTGTGATGGGCTTATTACTTCGTCGCGCTTTATTGTGCATCGCATGCCCAGCCATACCCGCACGGTTTGTTTAGAGTTTTTTGGTACCGATTTAAGCTTGGCGGTACCCGCCATTGTTGAGATTTTAGATTACGTTGAGTCTAAGAAAAAAGAGGGAATTTTAATAGCCGGTCTAGAGCATTTAGACGAACGCTACATTAAAGCGGTTAAATACAACACCAAAGCCACGCGCAAAGAGTTGCCCAAGATGTTGTTGTTAGCCGACATTTGTGGCGAGAACGGCTTTGAAGTGGCCAAAACCTGCACCGAAATTGTCGAGCTGGCCAATAAGCGCAATGCCGAAGGTTTTATTGCCGTTAGCGATGAGGCACGTAAACGTTTTTGGTTAGACCGTTCGCGTACGGCAGCGATTTCTTCGCACACCAACGCATTTAAAATTAACGAAGACGTGGTGATTCCGCTCGATAAGCTCAATGAATACAACATTGAGATTGAAAAAATTAACATCGAAATGTCGATAAAAAATAAACTCGATATTTTAAACGCCTACATTGAGTACTTTGAAGGTGATATTCCCGAGTTTAGCCAAGAAGATGATTTTGAAGACATCTCAGGACCTTCAAGCTATTTTAAAGGCAAAGTAGCCGATACATTAGAGCATTTTAAAACGGTCAAAACACGTTGGTTGGATAAGCTGGAACGCTTAAATGCGCCCATTAATCAGTTTTTGGACTTGTTACCGCTTGACGCTCAGGCTTTTGTAAAGGAAGGCGATACGCTCGCCAGTCTATTTTTACGCCGTGAAGCTCGATTATCTTATCGTACCGAGGTAAAGCAATATTTAAAACAGACCTTTTTAGGCCATGATTTTGAAGCATTGCATAAAAAACTGGATGCCATTCACGCCGAGCTTCGCAGTGCACGTTTGTTTGTGGCACTGCACATGCACGCCGGCGACGGCAATATTCACACCAATATTCCGGTTCATTCGGGCAATTATGAGATGGTGCAATTGGCCGAATCGGTGGTGGATCGCATTATGGACATTGCCAAGCAGTTGGGTGGGGTGATTTCGGGTGAGCACGGTATAGGGCTAACCAAGTTTCAGTATTTAGAAACCTCTAAAATCGAAGCGTTTGTGGCCTACAAAAACCAAGTTGACCCGCAAGGACATTTTAACAAAGGCAAGCTTATGCCCGGTTCAGGCCTGGATAATGCCTATACGCCTTCGCTAAGTTTGGTGAATCAAGAAGCTATTATTCTAGAAGCCAGTGAGCTTGATCAACTTAATAACGACATAAAAGATTGTTTGCGTTGTGGTAAATGTAAGCCGGTGTGCCAAACACATATTCCTCGAGCCAATTTACTGTATTCACCCCGTGACAAAATCTTGGCCACAGGACAGGTCATTGAAGCCTTTTTGTACGAAGAGCAAACTCGCCGTGGGATTTCATTGCAACATTTTGATGCTATGAACGATGTGGCCGAGCACTGCACAACGTGTCACAAGTGCGCCACACCTTGTCCTGTGGACATTGACTTTGGTGATGTGTCGATTCGTATGCGTAATATTTTAACCAAAATGGGCAAAAAACGCTTTTCGATTACCACCAAGATGGCGTTGTTTTTCTTAAACACCAAAAATCCGTTTGCCATTAAGTTACTGCGTAAAACCATGATTGGTTGGAGTGCGGTGGGTATTACGTTAGCCAATCGTGCTTTAGGGCTTTTTGGTTTAACAGGAAAAACCTCGGACATTCCTGCGCAAAGTACCCGGATTGCCCCCGTGCAACAACAAGTGATTAACTTTGTGCGAAAACCCTTAAATACCGGGCCAAATCAGGCTACTACGCGAGCGTTATTGGGCTTGGAAGAGGCTAATATGGTGCCGATTATTGGCGACCCTAAAAAAGTCACCGAAGAGTCGGATGCGGTATTTTATTTTCCGGGTTGTGGATCAGAGCGACTGTTTAGCGATATTGGTTTAGCCACCATTGCTATGTTGTATGAGTCGGGCGCACAAACTATTTTGCCCCCAGGCTATTTGTGTTGTGGTTATCCGCAAACCGCCGCAGGGCAGGCCGATAAAGGCGCGCAAATTACCGCTGAAAACCGTGCCTTGTTTCATCGAGTTGCTAACACGCTCAACTATTTAGACATTAAAACGGTTTTGGTGTCGTGCGGAACCTGTATGGATCAACTGCTAAAATACGAGTTTGAACGTATTTTTCCGGGTTGTCGTTTATTGGATATTCACGAGTATTTGCAAGAAAAAGGCATGACGTTAAACAACGCTACGGGTGTTAAATATTTGTATCACGCACCATGCCACGACCCCATGAAAAAGCAAAACGGCACGCAAGTGGTAAAAGATTTGCTTAAAACCGAAGAAGTGTTGTTGTCGGATCGTTGTTGCAGTGAGGCTGGAACTTTAGCAACGGCCAGGCCTGATATTGCAACCCAATTACGTTTTAGAAAAGGGTTGGAGCTTAAAAAAGGCATTGAGGCGTTAACCGGAACGGATCATGTGGTTAAAAAAGACGAGGTTAAGTTATTAACCTCTTGTCCGGCGTGTCAGCAAGGCTTAAATCGCTATGAATCAGAAACCGGTTTAAAAACCGATTACATTGTGGTTGAGTTGGCTAAAAATCTGTTGGGTGACCACTGGCAAAAAGACTTTAGCGACAAGTTAAAAGTCGAAGGCGTTGAAAAAGTCTTGTTGTAAGTGGGTTAAGTTATGTTATAAACAAAAAAGGCGCTTATTAAAAGCGCCTTTTTTGTATGCGAATAAATTGTAAATAACCAGGCCTGGTTGTTTAAGCCTTTTACACTTTTAAGGTTTTAAATTTAAGGTTTTATTTAGCTTGCTGTGCTGCGTAAAAATTAGCCAAGTCGGTAATCTCTTGATCCGTTAGACCTTTTGCAAATGGCGCCATGGTTGCATTTTTGCGAACACCATCACGAAAGTCTTTTAACTGACTGGCCGTGTAACTGGCGTGTTGACCTGCTAACTTAGGAAAGTTTGGCACAACGCTGTTGCCATCGGCACCATGACAACCTATGCAGGTGCTGGCTTTAGCTGGGGCTTCTAACGCATAAGCAGAGGCAGAAAATAATAGCGTTGCGGCCACTGAAGCGATCATTAATTTTTTCATAAAAGTTCTCTTTTGCATCGTTTGTAAACAAAGTTTTATTTAAAGCCAAGTTGACGTTGAAATCAAGTACTACTCTGGATTTATACGGCATTTAGACCTGTCTTAATCGGCAAAAAAAAACCGCCCCTAAAGGCGGTCTTTTAACAATCGCTCTAAATTATAGAGAAGCTGTGTAAGCGGCGATGTTAGCGATGTCGGCGTCAGAAAGACCAGCCGCCATTGGTGCCATCATAGAAGTCATAGGACCTACTTGTTCACCAGCTTTGTACTTATTTAACTTAGCAACGGTTTCAGCTGCAGGGGCACCTGCAAGTTTTGGACCTACTCCGCCTTCACCAGCGGCACCGTGACAACCAATGCAAGTAGCGTAAGCTGTTGCACCAGCAGCGGCATCACCAGCTTGCGCTGCTGCACCAAAAGAAACTAAACCAGCCGCAGCTAAAGCAATTAACGTGTTTTTCATGTTGTACTCTCCTAAAGCACTAAAAAAAGTCGGGATTAACCCTAGATGCAATTACAAACTAAAAGGTTGCGTTAGTCAAGATTTAAGGGTGGAGCAATGTTTAAAATAACTTAAATAGTCTGAATTAATCCATGAGAATGGTTGGGTATATTGGATAGAATAGTGTCAATCTTTGATAAATATTTTATTTATGATTATTTGGGCGTGTTTTTGGCTTTTTTTTAATGATTTTAAAACGGGTGGAAGTGTTATGTTCAAAATGGTGTTGCTGATATTGGTGTTAACCGTTGCCAGTTGGCTGGTGTTAAAGTTAATTTCTAAACCGATGCACATTGGTTTGGTGTTATTGTTTTGGATTGCGGTGGTCTTTGGGTCAGCTGGATTATTGTATGGTTTTTCGGTGTGGCAAGCGGGGTTGTGACCACTTACCAGACAGTTTATTCAGGATTAGCGGTGTTAGCCAACGCTAAGGCTTGGGCTTTAAACTCTTCTAATAAACGTTGAAAACTTTGGTACCGACTTAAGGCAATGTCATCGTTTTCGACGGCTGTTTTAATGGCGCAGTGCGGCTCTATAGAGTGGGTACAGTTGTTGTATTTACATTGTCCTAAAAACGGTGCAAAGTCTGGATAATAACGTTCAAGCTCGCTTAAAGAACAAGGGTTTGGACTAAATTGCCGTACACCGGGTGAGTCAATTAAATTGCCGCTATAGCGTGATGTGCCGTCAATGCTGGGTAAGTGGTACAAAATGCTGTTGGTGGTGGTGTGCTTGCCCAAGCCAGTAGACGCTGAAAGTTCGTTTACTCGAATGGCCAAGTCTGGAATCAGCGCGTTAATAAGTGAGGATTTTCCAGCCCCTGATGGCCCAACAAACACGGTGTTTTTGGCTTCCATAAATTCACGCAGTTCATCCAAACCTTCTTTAGAGACGGTTGAGGCCGTGAGCAATTCAATGCCCATTTCATCGTAGGGATGCAATACTTCGGCAATACTTTCCCAATCTTCGTCGGTGTGCAGTAAATCGACTTTGTTGATGATGATAATCACCGGAATGTCCAGTTGCATGGCGGCGACCAAGTAGCGGTCAATCATGTCGGGGTGAATTCCGGGTGCAACGGGGGCGACCACACCAATAAAGTCAATGTTGGCGGCCACCATTCGGGTTTGCCCTCTAAATCCTGGGCGACTGAGTTCATGCGCGCGCGGTAACACGCTGACCACTACGCCGGTGTGTGCCTCAACATCGGTTTGCCAAATAACATTGTCGCCGGCCACTAATTTGCCTAGATGTTGACGAATGGCGCATGTGTAGCGTTCGCCGTTTTCACTTTCGACTAACACGCGTTTTCCAAAGCTGGTAATGACCAGGCCTGGTTGTTTGTCGCCTAGTTGGTTTTCTAATGACGTGGCTGGTAAGGTAACGGAGTCAGCCGGATTTTTGGCGGTTAACTTGGTCTCTTGATTGGGCGTGTGGGCGTGCAGATTTTTATCTGAAACACGGCGTTTTTGTTGTTGGGTTAACCGGCGTTTTGTCATAGTTTATTCAAGCAGTTGATTGATTTTGGCGGCCATAATCATATCGTTTTGGGTTAACCCTTCGGCGACATGAGTGGTGAGGCTTACGGTGCAGTGATTGTAGTCAAAACAAATGTTAGGGTGGTGATCTTCTTTGTTGGCCAACCATGTTACTGCGTTTACAAACGCGATGGTTTGGGGGTAGTTTTTAAAGGTAAACTTTTTAGAGATGGAGGCGTAATTTAACGGCGCATCCCAACCAGGCAGTTGGCTAAGGTGGCTTTCAATGGCCGGAATAATCATGGGCTTTTGGCCTTTTTGCATCTCTTGGCAGTGTTGCGCCAAGAGGTCTTGTAAAAATGGGTTAATGTGGGTCATGCGCTGTTCTCCGTATTGGGCATGGGTGGCAGTGAATTTAAATAATCAATGCGAATTTTAGCCGGTGGGTGACTGTCGTGATACGCCGAATAGCCTGGGTCTGGCGTTAAGGTGCTGGCGTTGTCGCGGTACATTTTAAGCAACGCCGACACCAAATGCGATGCACCTACGTGTTGCGCGGCAAACGCATCGGCTTCAAATTCGTGTTTACGACTTTTACGTGCGCTAAGAGGCCCCATAAAAAAGAATAAAACAGGTACGGCGGTCATAAACAACAGCAGTGCAGCGGCTGGGGTTTGTGTGGTCATGCCTAAACCAGAGTAAAACAACGGCAGTTGAATTAACCAGCCCAATAAGGCCAGGCCTGCTAGGCTTAACACAGTGCCTTCTAATAAGCGTTTGCGAATATGCCCGTGTTTAAAATGTCCTAGTTCGTGCGCCAGCACCGCTTCGACTTCGTCGGGGCTGAGTTTTTCGAGCAAGGTATCAAAAAACACGATGCGTTTGTTTTTGCCCATGCCGGTAAAGTACGCGTTACCGTGCCCCGAGCGTGACGAGCCGTCCATAACAAAAATCCCATTCGATTCAAACCCTGTGCGCTCAAGCAAGGCTTCGATGCGCTGTTTCATTTCGCCGTCGGCAAGTGGGGTAAATTTGTTGAAAAGGGGCGCAATCCACTTTGGGTACGCCCATAATAAAATCAACTGAAACGCCATCCAAAAAACCCAAGTATAAAACCACCAGGCCTGGTCAATGTAGGCGCTCATAATGGTTAACACCACCCAAATAAGCGGCAAACCCAGTGCCAACATAAGCGCCCACTGCTTGAGTAAATCGCTGATAAATTTAGCGGGTGTGGTTTTGTTAAAGCCAAATTGTGCTTCAGTTTTAAACGTGCTCATGATGCTAAACGGCAGATGCAACAGCGATAAAAACCACAAGGTAAACAGCAAAAACGCCGTGTCGCGCCAAATGGGTTCAAGCCCGCTGTTAAGCCACAGGTTGTATAAGTCCTGAAAACCACCGCCTAAGGTCATAAACACCAAAATGGCGGCGTCGTAAAATAGACCCAAACGGCTCAACTGCAATTTAGCACGGCTGTAATCGGCGGCTTTTTGGTGAGCTTCTAGGTTCACCATGCTGGCAAATTCATTAGGAACTTGCGCACGATGCGCGCCAATGTAAAATTGATTTTTAATGTTTAACCATAACTCAATCAGTAAATTTAAAATTAAGGCGGTTAAAAATAGCGGGGTAATCCAGTTCATATCATCCAGTTTATAGCGGTAAGTTTTGTTGAGTTATTGTCGTCATACAATGGGTGTGTTGCGTTAATATAGCCCTGTATTGTAAGTTAAAAGGGAAACTGATATGAAGTCTGATAATAATTTAATTTGGATTGATTTAGAGATGACGGGCTTAGAGCCTAAAACTCATCGAATTATTGAAATTGCCACCGTGGTAACCGACAGCAATTTAAATGTGTTGGCACAAGGTCCGGTGATTGCTATCGCCACGGCTCAAGCCGACCTAGACGCTATGGACGACTGGTGCACCACGCATCATGGGCAGTCGGGTTTAACGGCTCGAGTGCAACAAAGTGGTGTGAGTATGTTAGAAGCTCAACAACAAACCATCACATTTTTGGGGCAGTATGTTGACTCGGGTAAATCGCCTATGTGTGGCAACAGCATCTGTCAAGACCGGCGTTTTATGGTTGAGCAAATGCCAGAGTTAGAGGCGTTTTTTCATTACCGTAACTTAGACGTAAGCACGCTTAAAGAGTTAGCCAAACGCTGGGCGCCCAATGTGTTTGCATCGCACACCAAAAGTGATACGCATTTGGCTATGAACGACATTATGGAGTCGATTAGTGAGTTGCAACACTATCGTAGCCATTTGTTTCAATCTTAAGCCGTGGTTTAAACATGCACAGAGGCCTTAAAACAGCTAAAAAACAGCTAAAAAAGAACCTCTTACAGTTCTAAATAGGCGTTAAATCCTATATAATTGCACGTTTTCTCACATAGTTTTATGTGACGATTTTGTTAAAATTACGCTAAGTTGCGCTGGGTTTTGGTTAGGTAATGGTTAAATAATGATTAAACATTATTAAACATGACACAACCCCGAGCATACTTTAAGCCTTAATAAAGAGGACCGATGTTGTGGAAATGACTGGTGCCCAAATCCTAGTAAACTATCTCGAGGATGAAGGGGTAGAGCACATATGGGGTTATCCTGGTGGGGCGGTATTGCCCATTTACGATGCCCTAGATACAGACGCTAAAAAATTAAGCCATATTTTGGTGCGTCACGAACAGGCGGCTGTGCATGCAGCCGATGGTTATGCGCGCTCTACAGGTAAACCAGGAGTGGTTCTTGTTACGTCGGGTCCCGGTGCCACCAATGCGGTGACCGGAATTGCGACGGCTTATATGGATTCAATTCCCATGGTATGCATTACCGGTCAAGTGCCTACGGCGATGATCGGTTTGGATGCGTTTCAGGAGATTGATACCGTTGGCATAACAAGACCTATCGTAAAACACAACTTCTTAGTCAAGAATGTCGATGACCTTGCTATTACGCTCAAAAAAGCATTTTACTTAGCAACAACTGGCCGACCTGGCCCCGTTGTGGTCGACATTCCTAAAGATGTCCAAACCGCCAAAAGCTTTTATGTATATCCGCAAGAAGTTGAAATGCGCTCCTATCTACCTGTAACGAAGGGCCATAGCGGACAAATTAAAAAAGCCGTAGAGATGATGCTCTCGGCAAAACGTCCAATTTTGTACACGGGCGGTGGCGTTATATTGGGCGATGCGTCGCCCGAGCTAACTACGCTTACGCATAAATTGGGTTTTCCAATTGTGCAGACATTAATGGGATTAGGCGCTTTTCCAGCGTCAGACAAACAAGCTTTAGGCATGTTAGGAATGCACGGTACTTACGAGGCTAATCTGTCGATGCACCACAGCGATTTAATTATTGCCATTGGTTCACGTTTTGATGATCGCGTCACCGGCAATCTAGAAAAGTTTTGTCCAGATGCTAAAATCATTCATGTCGACATAGACCCCGCGTCTATTTCTAAAAACGTCTTGGTTGACATTCCTATTGTGGGGCCGGTTAAGCAAGTGTTAACCGAAATGAACGCCATTTTGGAAAAAACTACGCAAAAATCGGACGCGCAAGCGTTGGCGCAGTGGTGGGAACAAATTGAAGCCTGGCGTGCCACGCAATGTTTACGGTATGACACAACAGGTTCAAAAATTAAGCCTCAAGCCGCCATGCAAGCCGTATGGCGCGTGACTAATGGCGACGCTTACGTGTCGTCTGACGTAGGTCAACACCAAATGTTTGCCGCACAATATTACCCGTTTGACAAACCACGTCGTTGGTTAAATTCGGGCGGTTTGGGTACTATGGGCTTTGGTTTACCGGCGGCCATGGGCGCTAAATTAGCGTTTCCTAACGAAACCGTAATTTGCGTAACCGGCGAAGGGTCTATTCAGATGAACATTCAAGAACTGTCAACCTGTTTACAATATGGGTTTGCGGTCAAAATCATCTGCTTAAACAACGGTTTCTTAGGCATGGTTAGACAATGGCAAGAGTTTTTCTACGAGCGCCGTTACTCTATGTCGTACATGGATTCTTTGCCCGACTTTGTTAAGTTGGCTGAAGCGTACGGCCATGTAGGCGTGCGCATTGAAGACCCTAAAACCATGGAAGCGCAACTGGCTGAGGTGTTTTCGGACAAGTACAAAGACCGCTTAGTGTTTGTTGACATCCTTACCGATCAACAAGAAAACGTGTACCCGATGATTCCGGCCGGTGCCGGGCTCAACGAAATGATTTTGGTGTAGGTGAAGACTATGAAACATATTATTTCTATGCTAATGGAAAACGAATCGGGCGCATTGTCACGTGTGGCAGGACTGTTTTCGGCGCGTGGCTACAACATTCACGCGCTTACCGTTGCACCGACCGAAGACGATTCGTTGTCGCGTTTAACCTTAGTCACCAGTGGAACAGCGGCGCAAGTTGAACAAATTGTGAAGCACTTAAACCGTTTAGTGGACGTGGTAAAAGTCTTGGACTTAACCGAAGGCTCGCACATTCAACGTGAACTGATGTTAATTAAACTGTCGGCCACTGGCGACATGCGTGAAGAATATAAGCGTTTAGCGGATATTTTTAGAGGCGACATCATTGACGTCACGGCCACCACGTACACGGTACAAATGGTGGGCGAATCTAAAAAGCTCGATGCCTTTATTGACGCCATTGACCACGGTTTAATCTTAGAAACCATTCGTTCGGGCACGTTGGGCATTATGCGCGGCGAAAAGTGCTTGCACGTTTAGTCCCTAGCACATTACTGACAAAAGTATTATTAACACATAATTATTAACCATTAAGAGTGGCCAACGGCAAGTAGCCACTTTGTCTATTTAAGGAAAAAACAATGCACGTTTATTACGATAAAGATTGCGATCTATCCATTATTCGCGGTAAAAAAGTCGCCATCATTGGTTTTGGTTCGCAAGGTCATGCCCACGCATGCAACCTGCAAGATTCAGGCGTTGATGTTACAGTCGGCCTGCGCGCAGGTTCTTCTTCAATCAAAAAAGCACAGGGTTACGGCCTAAAAACTGCTGACGTACCGACCGCAGTAGCGGGTGCTGACGTGGTCATGATTTTAACGCCAGACGAGTTTCAATCGGTACTGTACAAAGAAGAGATTGAGCCTAACATCAAGCAAGGCGCGGTATTAGCGTTTGCACACGGTTTTGCCATCATTTACAACCAAGTTCAGCCACGTAAAGATTTAGACGTCATTATGATTGCGCCTAAAGCACCGGGTCACACCGTACGTTCTGAATTTGTACGTGGCGGCGGGGTTCCTGACCTAATTGCTATTGAGCAAGATGCGTCTGGAAACGCAAAAGCCATCGCACTGGCGTACGCGTCTGGAGTGGGCGGTGGACGTACCGGTATTATCGAAACAACGTTCCGTGAAGAGTGCGAAACTGATCTGTTTGGTGAACAAGCGGTATTGTGCGGTGGTGCGGTTGAACTGGTTAAAGCTGGTTTTGACACCTTGGTTGAAGCAGGCTACGAGCCAGAAATGGCGTACTTTGAATGCTTGCACGAACTTAAGTTGATTGTTGACTTAATGTTTGAAGGCGGCATTGCCAACATGAACTACTCTATTTCTAACAATGCAGAGTACGGCGAATACGTAACAGGTCCAAAAGTGATTAACGCCGAATCACGTGAAGCGATGCGTCAAGCCCTTAAAAACATTCAAACGGGTGAATACGCCAAGCAATTTATTCTTGAAGGCCAGTCAAACTACCCGTCAATGACCGCCGCACGTCGTCTAAACGCCGAGCACGGAATTGAAGTAGTGGGCAAAAAACTTCGTGGCATGATGCCATGGATTGCGGCCAACAAGATTGTTGACCAAGAAAAGAACTAAGAACTTTATACAAGGGTAGTGTATACCCGCGTTTAAGCGCTTACTTAAAACCCACGCAAGTGGGTTTTTTTATGCCTTGCGATTTATAAAATGTTTAACCAGGCCTGGTCAGTTTGGTTTTTGTGTTTGACCAGGCCTGGTTAGTTTGATTTTACAGGATGATGTTGCTGTGTGATTTAGTTGGGGAGTTTGTTTAAGATTTTGGCTTTAAACACAAAGCTGCCAAAGGGAATGAGCGATGCGATAAAACCAATGATGGTTTGTAAGAAGGTGATTTGTTTTACTCTAAACGCGTTTAATAACAGTAAGTTAAAGACAATAAATAATATGCCGTGGATGGGGCCGATGATTTGAACTAACTCGGGAAAACCCAGCATGCGCTTTACGGGTACGGCAATTAGCAGCAGTAAGATGAGCGAGGTGCCTTCGAGCAACGAAAGCAGTTTTAGATTTTTCATAGGTTTTCCATGTGGTTGTGTGCGCTGTGACGCAGTTTAAAATTACGTTTATAAAAAAACCTTGCTCAGTGTAAAACTGAGCAAGGTGTCGGCGGGGCAGTAATACAGCGTTGTGCCCAGTTAATTTAGTGAGTTTAAAGTAACCAAGCCTGGTCGGTTTAAATTAAACAGCCACCTGAGTGAGTGTACTTAACCACCACAGTAATGCAATGGAACCAAAGGTTAAAATAAATCCCCAAGCAATGGCTTTTAGTCCGGTCATAGCATTCTCCTATCGAGTTCTAACTAACGTGGCGTAATACAGTGCAAGGGCTTGCACTTCGGCGTCGGTTAAGTCGTGGGTAAATTGTGACATGCCTTTGTTAACGTCGTTATGACGCTGTTGGTCTTGATAGGCCTGCATGGTGCGCACAAAATATTCGGGCACTTGTCCCGAAATGGCCGGGGTAATGCCTATGCCTTCACCGTGCGCGCCGTGACACGATGCACACGGTGTAATCATACGTGAGGCGTCCCCTTTGCGCACCAGTTTATCAATGTGCATGTCCACAGGTTCTGTCTTAGCGTTGGCATCACCCCATACCGTGGCGGGGTTAGCAGCGTAAAATTCGGCCACGTCGCTAATTTGTTGCGGGGTTAACGCTTGGGCAATTTTAACCATAATCTCGGCTTGGCCAAAGTTTTCCCAGCGACGACCGTCTTGGTAGTCGAGCATCATTTTGGTGGTGTAGGCCACGGTTTGGCCGTTTAAGGAGGCGTAGTTGCGCGAGGGCGATTCGCCGTGTTCACCATGACAAGAACTGCACATCATTTGATTGTGTACCTCTTTGCCGCGTATTGCGTCTCCGGCGGGCATGGCTTTTAAGGTGTTTTCGAGTGCAAAGTTGCTCCATGGATGCGCGTGGGGTTTTTCACCGTGCCCAGCCATGGCGGCGCTGTTAAACAGGCCTGAGCTGATTAAGACGCTCGCTAATAGGGTTTGTTTTAACATGGTTTGAATCCTCACCTTTATTAAGAGAATACGTCTTTAACGAATTCACGTTGCCAGTTTTTTTGATACACGGCTTCTAAAATGGGTTGTGCGGCTTTGTCGGTAATTTCGGATACGCCAGCCGATTTGCCTTTGGGCTGAATTAAGCCATCCCGTACCTCGTAAATGGCGGCAATGGATACACCGTAGTTTTGTCCCGCCAAGCTGTAACAGACGTTGGAATAAATAGCGGTGCCCGGCGCATCGCCTTTTAGGGTGTCGGCAATGGCTTGCGCGCACACTTTGGCTTGCGAGTTGGCCGAATAGCCTGATTTGGGCATGGCGTCGGCAATGCTGCTGTCGCCCAACACATAGACTTCTTTGTGCAAAGACGATTCCATGGTGTTGCGCTCGATAGGACACCAGCCTGAGGCGTTGGTTAAGCCCAGGTTTTGCGCCAATGCGCCTGCACGTTGGTTGGGAATGATGTTGATTAAATCGGCTTTGTATACGCCTCCGTCGGTTTCAACGCTCATGTTTTTAGCGTCCAAACGCACCACGCGACCGCCATCCGAACCCGATACCCATTCAATCAGCGCGTTGTCTGATTTGTAACCGTATAAACGTTCCCAGGCTTTTTTAAACGGTACATCTTTGGTAAAGCTGTCTTTGGGGTCAAGCACAATCAGTTTGGCGGTTGGGTTGTGCAGTTTAAAGTGTTCGGCAAAAAACGATGCGCGCTCGTAAGGCCCAGGTGGGCAGCGAAACGGATTTTGTGGCGTGGCAATAATAGCGGTGCCGCCTTGTGGCAGTGCCAATAATTGCTCTCTTAACTTAAGGGTTTGCGAGCCAGCTTTGTAGGCGTGCGGAAAATCACCTTCAGCCATCTCAGCCGTGTACCCTTCGTAATCTTCAAATTTGAAATCAATTCCGGGCGACACCACCAATTTGTCGTAACGTATGGATTGACCTTTGGCCGTGCGAACGGTTTTTTGATCAAAATCGGCACCAACAACGGTGTCTATAATGACGTTGACGTTGTATTTAGATTTAATGGTGTCTAGGTTAAATGTGAGTTCGTCCAAGGTGTGCATGCCAATAATCACATCGTTACTGCGTAAGCAGGTGATGTATTCTGGGTATTGCTCAATAATGGTGATTTTTACGTCCGGGTCGGCAAAGCGTAAATATTTGGCAAAGGTCGCTCCGCCAACACCGCCGCCCAACACCACAACGTGTGCAGCGCTTTTAGCAAAGGCTTGTTTGCTGGCACCAAAAATACCAGAACCGGCTACCGCCACTGCACCAAAGACTTTAATGAGGTCACGACGGGTGATTTTTTGATTGAATGTTTTGTGTTCAAGTTGACTCATTTTGGTTCTCCAGTCGACTTTGTGGCATCTGAGGTTGCGTTTAAAGCAGCCGCTTGCGCCGCATTGGCTTCGGTTAAGCTGGTGTTTTCCCATTGTTTAAGCGGTTGTTTTACAAACCATTGCGCCATGGCATCAATTTCGGCGTCGGTAAAACCACGCGCAACGCGATCCATAATGACCGCAGGGCGCGTGCCTTCACGGTAAGCCAGCATGGCTTGGGTAAATTGTTCAACCGGCATACCGGCGAGGGGCGGCATGGCTTCTAAAAACTCTTGACCGTTGGTGCCGTGACACGGCGCACATTGCCACGCCATGGCCTCACCGGTGGCCATCGGGTTTTGAGCTTCGGCGTGCACCACGCCACTGCTTAGCGTGCAGCTAAGCGCAAGGGTGGTAAATAAGGTGTTGTGTAATTTCATCATCGTATCCTTTATTGAGCCCAAACCCAGAAACCAACGGCAAAGAATTGAATAACCCAAAGAGCCATTATCCAAATTACCACCGTTCCCATTTTGTCAACCGTGGCGCTGGGGGTGTACACGCCGACGGTTTGTCCAGCTTTCCATGCAATGGTTAGGTAGTAGGCAAGCGTACCGCCGCCCACAATGGCAAAGGTTAAGAAAAACAGTCCGGTTGAATACCAGTCCATGACTATTTGTAGTCCATAAAGTTGTAGTTAAAGAAGTCGTTTAAAATGCCATAACGCAGCATTTCACGGCTAATGGCGACCACCAATCCAATGACCAACGCCATAGGCAATGCCATGTAGCTGCAAAACTTGGCTTCACCTTTTAAGCGAATCTGCGCCCAAACGGCATAAGAAATGACTGCAACACCACCCGCTATGCCCCAAAAAGAGGTGGCAAAGTCACCAGCGGTTTGGGGTAGGGTCATCATCCACGCTACGTACAATAAGGCTGAGATGACTGAACCGACTTTAATCCAAGTTTTTCCTAGGTTTGCCGCCCAGCTTAAGTAGGCCTGGTCGGCGTCGGCTCTAACCATTTTAAAGCGACGGTATGTCACCAACATGGCTCCGGCGACCGGAACTGCCATGCTGATAAAGAACGCAAAGCGCCATAGGTTGTAGGCATGCAAGGTTGAGCCAGAATAATCTAGGCTGTTGTTTTGCATGTACCAGGTTTTCCATAGCTCTGGGTGCAACATTTGCGAGGTTAAGCTGTGCATAATAAAACCCACTACCAGCATTAACGCCAAGCTTAAAATCATCGACCAACGTGATTTTGGCGTAAGGGTTTTGTCTTTGTTTTTACTGTTTTGAAAGTAGTAAAAGTACATAGCCCAGTAAGCCAAAATTAAGATGACAATAAATCCAATTACCCATTTTGCAGACAGTACGTTTGATGTGTACCAGTGTGGGTCGTACACCACTTGTACAAACAGTAATGGGGCAACGCCGACCACAATGGCTACGGAGACAGACACTTTAGCAATTTCAAGCATCGCCGCGGCCAGTCTGCGCCAATAGGGGTTGTTGCTAAATGAGCCAAAAATAGTAATGGCCGATGTGCCTAACATGAGTTGTACAAATAGAATGTGTAAGGCAAAGGTAAGCACCCCTAAGCCTACAAATATAATGGGGTAGGTGGGCACGCCTGCGGGGTTACGCAGGGCGTACATCATCTGGGTGACTTCTGCAATTTGTGCGGCATCCATTATTTGTTCTCCTGTAAAGAGGGTAGCAGAGCAACGTTATCGTCGGCAACGGTTTTAACCAGCGCACGTTCACGATCGGCAATTTCACTTTGAATCGCTGCGGTAACTGCCGGTTGTCCACCTTGTTTGTTTAGCACCAAGTAAGCTGATATGGATTGCACTTCGCTTTCAATCATCGGCATTTTAGGCATGTAGGCAATGTTGCCAGTGGTAAGGACACCGCGAACATAGCTTTCCATGCGCTCTTGCGTAATGTCTTGCGGAAAGTAGCGATGCAGCGGACGAATCCCGGTTTCGCTGGGCGAATGGCAGTTTGAGCAATAGGTCATGGCGATAAACTCTCCGGCTTGAATCTGATTGCCGGCGTTCACTTCTTTTAAGTGGTCAGGGGTAAACGGATGCGCTTTTAAAATGCCCACTTTTTCAATAATAGGCAACTGCGATTTAATGTCCATACCCGGCACATCACGACCAATAACTTGGTTTGAATAGACGTATTGACCTGCTACCCAAGGTTTACGCATGGATTCACGTGCGGTTTCTTCTGGCCATAAACCGGCCACCAAAAAAGTGACGGTCATAAAGCCGGCAAAACCCGCTACCAGCAGTTTGGGTTGCAGCATGGTAATAATAAAATAAGACAGTGTACCGGCCAATACAATCAGAATGCTGGGGCCAAAATAGTCGGGCAGACGGTTTTCCATTACCAACAACGCTTGGCTAGGCACCGAGGTTAAATACCATTGAAACAGTGCAGCACCCACAAGGGTTGAAATAATTCCCAACCAACCCAATTTACGGGTCATCTCTTTTTTAAAGGCGGGGTCTTTAATGCTGGCCACCACAATGCCGCCGACAATCGCGGTCATGGTAAACATAAAGGCCATGCGCATACCGGTTTGAATAAAGGTGTTGGTACCATAAAAACCGTTTAAGTAGCCGCCATCTTCAAACCAAGCCTCTTTGCCGGGCATCATCATAAACGACAAAATACCCACAATAATGATCATGGTGGCCAACGAAGCTGCACCAAAAATAACGGAGATTTTCATGTGGGTTTTTTTGTCTACTTTGCCTACCAAGTAGACAATCATGTAAACCCCAACCACCTCAATGACAAAGAACACCCATTCGGTCGCCCATTTCCACACAAACGAGTGAATGAGTGCGCCAATGCCATTAGGGCTGGCCACGGTGGTCGAATACCAAATACCCGGGCCAGTTATAGAGCCGGCGACATAAGTAAAGACCATTAAAAATAGTCCGTATTTTTTAACAAAGTCTAATAAATCGTCGCGGTCTTCTTTGTAGGCGCGATGCGATAAATAGGCAAATAACAATGCCGCACCCACAGAGGTGTGCGAGGCCAGTACGTGAAACGTGGCAATAATTCCGACCACCCAGCCAGAACCCACGCCGGGTTCGTACCAAGTAGGATAGAGGCTTATTAAGTCCATGAGAATTTCCTTACTATAAGTATTGTTTATGTAGCATAAGTTAAACTTATGTTTGACGATATTTTAGGGAATTGCATTAGAAATGGTATTTAAAAAATTTTATTGATGGGGCTATAGTAAAACTTATGAGTGCAAAAATTTTACGATAATCTATTTAAATGCGTAATATAACGCACACAATAGACGTTGATTATGAAGAAATGATGAATTAACCAGGCCTGGCTGATTTAAAACAAGGGTTTTTAGGCTTTTTTGTGGAGTTTGCAGAGTATTGAAATAACCTTGAGCGGTTTGTCTGCGGTGGTTTTAGTGATAAATCGTGGGTTAATACAGCGGTTTAACGTTTATAAATAGAGACGTTAAACCGTAATGTTGCGACAGTGACTGCCGTGATTACCCTAATTACAACATGGCGGGCGTTGTTAAAACGTAAACTTGGGTTTGGCGTGCGCATTCACCAAAGGGGTTAAATCGGTTTCAAATAAAAACTCAGTTTCCCATTCGCTTTCGCTAATACGGGTAATTAATTGCGCGCTCATGGCAGGCGCTTGACCTACTACAACCGCTAAACGACCACCCAAATTTAGTTTTTCTTTGTAGGTTTGCGGTACCGCGTCAACCGAGCCGGTGAGCACAATCACGTCGTACATTTGCTCATCTGGCCAATCAAGACTGCCATCGCCTTCTTTAAATTCAATATTTTTAAAGCTGGTTAAGCGATTTTTAACAATGGCTTGTAAATCGGGGTACAGCTCAACCGTGGTAACGTGCTGGCCTAAACTGGCCATTAACGCGGTTAAGTAGCCGCTGCCGGTGCCAATTTCGAGCACGTTGTCTTGGCTGTCTATGTCCAGCGCTTGCAGTAACCGCGCTTCTACTTTGGGCGACATCATGCTTTGGCCATGCGCTAAAGGCAGTTCAATGTCGGCGTAAGCCAACGCCTCGTTACATTCTTCTACAAACAAATGGCGGGGCAAGTCCATTAGTAAATCCAAAATCTTAGGGTCAAGTACATCCCATGGACGAATTTGTTGTTCTACCATGAAAAAACGCGCTTGCTCTAAATTCATAAAAAGTTCCTTAAAATGAGGTTTGGATAAAAGTTGGATAAAAGCGGATTGTGACAAGTGTGGCTTTCAAACACGTTATTATATCCAAAATTAATAGCAAGGCTAACCCGAATTTGTTAAGCCTGGGCGATAACCCCCAAAATGACGCATAAACTCTGCATAAACAACCTATAAAAAAGGGGCATTAAATTGAACGCATTAACCCAATGGCTTAACACGCACATTGCCCCCGATAAGCAAGGTGAGTTTGCTCATGTAACGCAATGCCAAGCGATTCCTCAGGCCTTTGAAGACAGTACGCACAGCCTTTGGGCGCTTTACAGCCAGTCGTTAAATAAAGCTTATGTGTTAAAACTGTGCCGAGCGCAAGATTTAAAAAATTCGGTTTTTTGGAACGGCATGCATGGCTTATTTGGGCTAAATTTACCCCAACAGTTGGCAACTTTTAAGCACACTTATAAAGACATGGCGCGCTGGGGTTTGCTGAAAGTTCCGGTGTTGCACGCTTGCGGTAATGAACAAGCGCCTTTTGCCGGGTTTTTGCTAACCGAACGCATGCAAGGCAACGCGCTGCAAGCGCATCACGTCACAGCGCTTATGGTTGAGCAGTTGGCGCAGCATTTAGCGCAGTTGCATTTGCACACTCAGCGGAATTTTGGGGCGTTACATTTAGCCAATAACCAGGATGACAACGATAGCAAGGATAATAATGCGCTGGCCTGGCCTGGTCAGTTGTTTAATACCGTGCAAAACTTGCTAAGTGACGATGCGCAAGAACGTGCTGTGTGGTTGGCATTGCAAGCCAATTTGGCGCAGTTAAATGAATCGGTTTTTGTGCCGCTAATGGTGGATTTACGTTGGGATCAGTTTTTACAGCAAAACGGCCAGTTAACAGGCCTGGTTGATTTGGATGCGATGGTGTGGGCACCCAAAACCCTAGAGCTGGTGATGCTGGAATACCTGCTTACCCCTGCGCACGCTAAGGTGTTTATGCAGCACTACGGCCAAGTACACGATGTGCCCAATTTACAAAAGGTAAGGGGGTTGTATCGGTTTTTGCTGTACAAAATGCAGGTGTTAGGCTCGTGCAATTTACACGATTGGATGGCGCACCCGCACGTATTTGAGGTGTTTGATGCGTTTGACGTGCATGAGTGAGGTGGGTTGCGTGCTTGCAACGACGGCGGGTTAATTGGTTTTGGAGTGTTTTTTGTAGAGGTTTTTCCAATGCAAATAACCGTACACGGCCAACGCTAAATAAACGCTAAACATCACAATAGTAACGTAGTAACCGGTTTGCCAATACAGTGCAATGGCGGCCGAATCAATTATTATCCAATATAACCAGTTTTCGAGTACTTTACGCGCCATTAACACGGTGTTCATTACAGAGAATACCGTAACGGTGGCGTCTAAATAAGGCAAACGCACGTTTTCAAATGTGGCTAAATACCCACCAATCCCCACGCTTAACAGCACGCCCACACATACAAACGCAACATGAAACGGCCACGAGCGGGTTGAAATAACCAAGTTTGTTTGCGCAGGGGGTGATTGAAGCGATGTGACCGACGCTTGCGGTAATGGTGAATTTGCCGTGCGGGGTTTATGACCGCGCCAAATAATAAAACCGTACACCGCCATAATAAGGTAATACGCGTTAAGCAACGCTTGCATTGGCAGCAGGCCTGACCAAAACAGCCAGGTGTAAATCGCCGTGCTAATAAACGCCGCCGGCCAACACCAAATGGATTCTTTGGCGGCTAGAATAACGTACAGAATCCCCAAGCCTGCGGCCAACCATTCCCAGCCAGATTGCGCGGCAAGAGTGGCTAGTAAGTTGTTAAATACGCCATCAGTTGCAAGCATCAATTACGGCTTTTTCGCGGTCTGTGCCAATCAGTTTTATCACAAACACCGTTTGAGGTATCTGTTCTAAAACACTCAAAATCTCTGCATTAAGCGTGGTCATTACATCCACATAGTTACCATAAATATGGGTAGACATACTGTTGCGCTGCACGCTCACCAAAGGGTGACTTTCTAAACGGTCAATAAACGCAATAATGGGTTGGCAATATTGCTCTGTAAGCGGGTACATACTGATGTCGACAGAAATTTTCATAGATTTTCTCGTTTATATATTGAGTGGTTTGTTTGCGGTAAGCACATGTTAAAAGTACACGCGAGCCGTAACACCGACTTGCCTTGGGTCGCCTAGGCGATTGTATTCAGAAGGGTTAGTATAGGGCGCATTAAAGTCAAAATAAAAACCGCGGGTTGCGTAGGTTTCGTCAGTAAGGTTTTTGCCCCATACGTATACTTCGTAGTCTTTGGTTTCATAGCCTAAGCGTGCATTAATTAAGCGATAGGCATCCGATTGAATATTGTGGGTATTGTCAAAATAAAAACTATCAACACCTGTTACATCGGCTTGGGCAAAGTAACCTAATGCGTGGCGGTATTTTGCACCTACGTTAAGTTGATAGCTTGGCGCATGCGCCGCCTCACGGCCGCTAATGGTAAACCCTGAGTTTAGAGGAGTTCCGTTAACTTGAGTTTGCATTAAGCCTAAGCTACCAAACACCGTAAGCGAACGGTGCGCTCGCCATGAAAAATCACCTTCTAAGCCATAGCTGTTTGCGGAGTCAAAGTTTTCGGTGTAAAAAACATAATTGGTAAACGAAGATGGGTCATAGGTATAACCGTCCAGCTGTGGATTGCTTCTGTCCATGTAAAATGCGGTAATATTGGTTTTTAAGCCTAATGAGGCAAAGTCTGATTTTAAGCCCAGTTCATAGTTGAGTAACGTTTCTGCATCAAAGCGTAGATATTCATTTGATGTGCCAGACGGTTGGCCGGGATTGAAGCCGCCGGCTTTATAGCCGCGAGTGATGCCGGTAAACGCAGTATGGGTGGCGTTGTATTTATAACTGTAACTTACGTTTGCGCCCCATAAGGTTTCTTCAGGGGTGTAATTTTCGTTGTTGCTGTTGCTAAATTGACTGGTGTTTTGTTCAATCCGCAACCCGCCTGTTAAAGTGGCTTTGGGGGTCATTGCATAGTCTAACTGCCCAAAACCAGCGACTTTTTGCAAGCTAAACTCACTGCTTGATGTGGCGTAATACTCAGTATCGTTGGTTTCTTCAAGGTTTGAGCCATAAACGCCCATCAGCCAGTCGGTCGATTGTTTAAATAGTCGTGACGATTCGGTAGAGGTAAGCCTGATTTCTTGGCTTACGGTGCGTCGCATTTTGTCGTTGCGGTATGCACCGATTGAATCGGCTGTCCAGTCATCATCGTAACTGTACACCATGTCCGAGTTTGCCAAGCTGGTTTTGCTGGTAAGAACGTAATCGGGGTTGGCAGTGGACACGACTTTTACCGAGCCAGCGTTAGACAATTGAGTGTCTTTTCCGGGTTCGTTTGATAGAGTGGTAAAGCTGTTATCGCGTGCAAAGGCGTCGTAGCCATTGTTTAAATCGGCGTGAATCAGCGACACATCCACTAACGTATTTGGGTTTGGCGTTAAACGAAATTTGGCGCGCACATTAAGTTCGTCACGGCCGTTGGTGTCGGTTTTGTCTAACGTGTCGTTGGTTCTAAAACCGTCACTGCCGTGTTTAAATACCGAAATTCGGTATTGCGGAGCACCCTCTTTAGCGCTAAATGGTCCGCTGGTGACTAGGCCAAATTCTTTTAAATTGTCTTGTCCCAGGGTAAGTTCGGCCATGCCTTCTTCATGGGCGGTAGGGTCGTTGGTTTGAATGTTAACCAGCCCGCCAATGGCACTTTGGCCGTAACGGGTGTTTTGCGGGCCGCGTAAAACTTCGACTTGTTTAACGTCAAAAAGATTGCCGGTCATGCCAATGCCGCTAAAATCGATGTCGTCTATGGCAAAACCCACGCTGCTGTTGGGCGCGCCGGTGTATTCATCGCGTTCGCCCATGCCTCTAATTTGAATGTGACGCGCTCGTGAGCTTTGACCTGAATAGTTGACGTTGGGGGTTTTTAATAACACGTCATCAAAATGCGTTGCACCTTGGTCTTGCAGGTCGGTTTGGGTGTAAACACTCACCGAAGCAGGCATGTCTTGTTGTGCAGTTTCGCGCAGGTCGGCACTTACGGTTACTTGGGGCAGTTGTTCTGCGGCGTAAAGTGGCGTGGCAAGTGCGCTTATAAAAACGCTGGTAGAGACGCTGGCAAGCGCTAGGCTAAGAGAGCTGAGTTTGGGGCGATGTGTTGGCATGGTGGTTCCTTTTAATAAATAAAAGGACAGGTGCGCGCAACACAGGCAAAATGAGCAAAAGGGACGGTTTATAATCGTTAATATTATTAGAGCAATATTCAACGGTTACGCATGACGTTAATGCACGTTTGATGATGAGCGTTAGCCTGTCCCTACGCCAGTATGATCTGGATCAGGTTCATAGGGTTTTTCAGTGTACTGAAATCTCAGGCCATCGTATCTTGATACTAAGCCGCCCCTAGGCGTTGTAAATTTTGCATTATTCTATCGTATTGCCCGGCCAGTTTTCATTTAAAATTAACTGCTTGGTCAAAAAGTCTTGTTGTTACGCAGCAATTTAATGAGTTAAATTAAGTGAGTAATTAGAGTAAATACTTATGATAGACATCGCCCTTAAAACAGATATTGCGCAGCCTTTGGTGGGTAAGGCCATTTTAGAGCGGTTAAAGGATTTGGACGATTTACCGCATTTTCCAGACGCATTGGTTAAGCTCGAATACGCGTTAACCCACGATACTGAATTAAAAATACAAGACGTCGTTCATCTGATTGCGTTAGACCCGCGATTGGCGGCCGGTTTAATTGGCATGGTAAACACCGCTAAATATTCTATGGGCACGCAAATCAGTGATTTGTCCGAAGCCATTGTGCGCATTGGCATAAAAGACGTGCGAGTGATGGCGCACGCCGTAAACTACAAAACCAGTTTTAAAAGTAAGCCGCCGTTTAGCGAGGCGCATTTCTTAAAGCACGCTATGTTGTCGGCGTTTATGGCGCAAGCTTTGGCTAATGCATTGCATCTTAACGCCGGTGAGGCCTTTTTGGCCGGGCTTATGCACGATATTGGCATCTATCTAATGGCGGTTGAGAATCGGCCAGCGTATTTAGATGTTATTAAGCAGGCCGATTTTGATGTGGCTAAATTGCTGGCCGCCGAAACCGAGTTTTTTGGTGTGCAACACCCCATTTTAAGTGCGCGGTTGTTGCAACAGTGGAAGTTTCCCAAAGCTATTATTGTTGGGGTGGCGTTTCATCATGCGCCGCACAAAGCCCCAGACGAATTTAAAGCGTACGCGTATTTAACCTTTTTAGCCGAGCAAGCGGTTTTTAGGCTGGGTTTTGATAACGGAGTGGTCGATTTATCGCCCGAAGACCGTGCCAATCCAACTCAAACGTTATTAGCAGCGCTGGCGTACGTGGGGTTAAGTCTTGAACAATATGACCAACTGATTGAACGCGCACAATCCGAAGCGCAAGCCCTTGAAATGGCTTAAATAACCTTTGACCAGGCCTGGTCAAGTATCGAACCTTAATAAGTAATGTTTATATAGCGTCAAGAACGGTTAAATCATTAACCGTTCTAAATTAGAAAATGCTAAAATACCTAGCTAAATTTTAAGTGCGTTCGCGTCCCCTAGAACAATACAGAACATCAAAGAGAAGACATTCATGCCTATTATTACCCTGCCAGACGGTTCGACAAAATCTTTTGAACACCCTGTTTCAGTCATGCAAGTAGCACAAAGCATCGGCACGGGATTGGCAAAAGCCACGGTGGCAGGGCGTGTTAACGGCCAGCTTAAAGACGCCAGTGATGTGATTGAAAGCGATGCGTCCGTAGAGCTTATTACCATGAAAGACGCCGATGGCGTGCATATTATGCGCCACTCATGCGCGCACCTTTTAGGTCACGCGCTTAAGCAGCTGTATCCAAACATTAAAATGGCCATTGGGCCGGTGATTGAAAACGGTTTTTACTACGATATCGACATGGAAGAAAAATCGCCCCTGACGATTTAGCCAGTATTCAGGCACGCATGGAGGCTTTGGCCAAAACCAAGTACGACGTGGTTAAACAAATGACCCCGCGCGCAGAAGCCATTCAAATTTTTAAAGACCGTGGTGAAGACTATAAATTAGAACTTATAGACGGTTTAAGCGAAGAAACCCAATTTGGTTTTTACCATCATCAAGAATACATTGACATGTGTGTAGGCCCGCATCTGCCTAATATGGGTTTTATTAAAGCCTTTAAGCTCACACACGTAGCCGGTGCTTACTGGCGCGGTAGCTCAGACAATAAAATGTTACAGCGCATTTACGGAGTGGCGTTTGTCGACAAGCCCGCACTGCAAGACTATTTGGTGATGATGGAAGAAGCCGAAAAACGCGATCACCGCAAACTGGGTAAAACTTTAGATTTATTTCACCTTGAAGACTTAGCGCCGGGAATGGCCTTTTGGCACCCTAAAGGCACTACGTTGTATCGTGTGGTGGAAGAGTACATGCGTGGTCAATTGGTGGCCAACGATTACGAAGAGATTCGCACCCCGTATATTTTAGACCGCTCTTTATGGGAAAAATCGGGGCATTGGGACAAGTTTAAAAACAACATGTTTACCACCGAAACCGACAATCGTGATTACGCGGTAAAGCCCATGAATTGCCCAGGTCACATTCAAGTGTACAACCGCCATTTGCACAGTTACCGCGACTTGCCAGTGCGCATTGCTGAGTTTGGTACGGTTCACCGTAACGAGCCTTCTGGCACGTTGCACGGCTTAATGCGTGTGCGTTCGTTTACCCAAGACGACGCGCATATTTTTTGTACTGAACAGCAAATTAAACAAGAAGTGCAGGCGTGTATCGACCTAGTCTTTGAAACCTACGCCGACTTTGGGTTTGACAATATTGCGGTTAAGTTTTCAACCCGTCCAGAGCAACGCGTAGGGTCTGACGACGTTTGGGATTTAGCCGAAAGCGCGCTCGAAGCCACGCTAAAAGACGCTGGTTTAGACTACGATTTACAACCCGGTGAAGGGGCGTTTTACGGACCTAAAATTGAGTTTCAACTTAAAGACTGTATTGGACGAGTGTGGCAGTGCGGCACCATTCAATTAGACTTCTCTATGACGCAAGCCGAACGCTTAAACGCGGTGTACATTGGCAAAGATAATGAAAAGCATCATCCCGTAATGATTCACCGTGCTATTTTGGGTTCGTTGGAGCGTTTTGTAGGGATTTTAGTTGAGCATTACGAAGGCAAGTTTCCGACTTGGTTAGCCCCAATCCAGTTGGTAATTGCGCCAATTTCTGAATCACACAAAGAATATGTGATCGAAATCAGCAAAAAACTGAAAAAACAGGGGTTTAGAGTCGAATCGGACTTGAGAAATGAGAAGGTTGGGTTTAAAATCCGCGAACACACAATGCAGCGCGTTCCGTACATTTTGGTTGTAGGCGATCAAGAAGTGGCGGATGGAACACTCAACGTTCGTGCGCGTGGCGGTGAAAACCTAGGCAGCCTTAATGTTCAGCAGGTGATTGACATGCTCAACGCCGACATTGCTAACCTAGGTCGTGCAACTCAAACTAACTAATTTTTTAATCATTATTTAAGAAAATGTTTTATAAAACGGTTGAGTTACACAGATCACCAAAGAATTTTTTATAACTGGAGGATATTGCTATCGCAATTAAAAGAGGCCGTGGAAGACCACAGCAACCTGAAGCACCCAAAGATAACATCAATGAAGCCATTAGCGCATCAGAAGTTCGTTTAACGGACGCTCAGGGTCAGCAAGCCGGTATAGTTCCACTTAAAGAGGCGTTAGAAGCCGCGAGAGAAGCCGGGTTAGATTTAGTTGAGATTTCTTCTAAATCCACGCCTCCAGTCTGTAAGATTATGGATTATGGTAAATACCTTTACCAGCAACAGAAAAAACAGCACGAAGCTAAGAAAAATCAAAAGCAAGTGCAAGTAAAAGAAGTTAAATTTCGCCCAGGAACTGAGGAGGGAGATTATCAGGTCAAACTACGCAACCTGCTGAAATTCCTAAATAACGGTGATCGCGTCAAGGTAACCATTTGGTTCCGTGGTCGTGAAATCACCCATAAGGAACTGGGAATGAAGATGTTGGAACGTATTCGTGAGGACATTCAAGACGTTGCCGTCGTTGAACAGATGCCGAAAATGGAAGGCCGCTCATTACAAATGATGGTCGCCCCAACAAAAAAAGGTAAATAATTTAATTTTTTAATTTTATAAAAATTAAGTTTTTACCAACACAACAGTCGGGGCTTGGTTTAAAGCTAACGCTTTAGCCAAGTTTCTGGTGCAGCTACCTCAGTGCTGTTCGTTGTACCCGAAAGGCAATGATGTTTTATTTGTTGCCATTTTAAAAAAGAAGTGACCTTTTAATAGGATTCACTAAATGCGGAGTTTCATTCAATGCCAAAGATGAAAACAAACAGCAGTGCTGCAAAGCGCTTCAAAAAAACTGGCTCAGGTCGTTTCAAGTGTAAACAATCTCACCTACGTCATATTTTGACCAAAAAATCTTCTAAGCGTAAACGTCAGTTGCGTTCAGGAAGTATGATTCATGATCATGATGTGGCGATGGTTCGCCGTATGTTACCGTACGCGTAAGGAGAGATTAGAAAATGGCAAGAGTTAAAAGAGGTGTCGTTGCTCGACGCAGACACAATAAAGTATTAAAAGCCGCCAAAGGTTACTACGGCGCACGCAGCAAGGTTTTCCGTGTTGCTAAACAAGCCGTTATTAAAGCAGGTCAGTATGCCTACCGTGACCGTCGCACTAAAAAGCGTCAGTTCCGTCGTCTATGGATTGCGCGTATTAACGCTGCAGCTCGTATGAATCAAATGACATACAGCCGTTTTATTGATGGCTTAAACAAAGCCGGTATCGCGATTGACCGTAAGGTTCTATCGGATATTGCAATTCACGATGCCGTAGCGTTTAGCGCCATTGCAGAAAAAGCGAAAGCCGCTTTAGTGTAATTGCTGTGTTGTTTTGGTAAGCGGCTTTGGCCGTTTACAACCATTAGGGGGCTTAGGTCCCCTATTTTTTTTGTTAAGAATTGGATATTAAAGAGAGTAGGTCGGCGCGCCTACTTTGTTTAATATCCATTTGGTATCGATTTGAGGCCGTTACGCATGCAAGAACAACTGCAAAAAATTATTGCTCAAGCACAAGATGCCGTTGCATCGGTGACTGAGTTGGTTAAACTCGATGAAATTCGCGTTCAGTACCTTGGTAAAAAGGGCGAACTGACCGACATGATGAAAATGTTGGGCAAGCTTTCCGATGAAGAACGTCCTAAAGCCGGACAGATTATTAACGACGCTAAACAGGCTGTGCAGGGACTTTTAAACGCTAAAAAGCATGCACTGGACAATGAAAAACTCGCCAAACAATTGGCCGAAGAGACCATTGACGTCACTCTGCCAGGCCGAGGCGTGGACGTGGGCAGTTTGCACCCCGTTACTCGCACCTTACATCGCATTGAAACCTTGTTTTCAAAAGCGGGTTTTGATATTGAAACCGGCCCCGAAATTGAAGATGATTGGCATAATTTTGAAGCTTTAAACATTCCAGAAACTCATCCAGCGCGCGCCATGCACGACACGTTTTACATAAACGAAACCACGGTATTACGCACGCACACGTCGGGTGTGCAAATTAGAACCATGGAAAACAAACAGCCGCCTATGCGCATTATTGCGCCTGGTCGCGTCTATCGTTGCGATTCGGATCAAACGCATACACCCATGTTTCACCAGGTAGAAGGGTTGATTATTGAGAAAAACGCCAGTTTTGCGCAATTACGTGCTTTATTAATTGAATTTTTACGTCAATTTTTTGAGGACGATAATCTTAAAACCCGTTTTAGACCGTCCTATTTTCCGTTTACCGAGCCTTCGGCCGAAGTGGATATTGCCACCGATTTATTTGGTGACGGCCGTTGGATAGAGGTTTTGGGTTGCGGCATGGTGCACCCTGATGTGTTAAAAAATGTGGGCATTGATCCGGAGGAGTACACCGGTTTAGCCTTTGGTTTGGGCGTGGAGCGTTTGGCGATGCTGCGCTATAACGTAAAAGATTTACGCCAATTCTTTGAAAATGATTTACGTTTTTTAAAGCAATTTAACTAACCAGGCCTGGTGAGAATACATTATGAAATTAAGTGAACATTGGTTAAGAGAGTGGGTTAATCCGGATTGGGACAGCCACACGTTATCAGAAGAATTAAGTTTGGCTGGCCTAGAAGTAGATGGTTTAGAACCTGTGGCCGGTGCGTTTACCCACGTGGTGGTCGGGCAGGTTTTGGCGGTAGAAAAACACCCCGATGCGGATAAGTTAAACGTCACTCAGGTGGACGTGGGCGCCGATGAGCCCGTGCAAATTGTCTGTGGCGCTAAAAACGTTGTGGTCGGCATGAAAGCGTGTTGCGCCATGGTTGGGGCGGTGTTGCCTGGAGATTTTCAAATTAAAAAGGCTAAGTTACGCGGCGTTCCGTCTAATGGAATGCTGTGTGGTGCAAGCGAGTTAGGTTTGCCCGACGACGGCGTAGACGGTTTGCACGTTTTGCCGGCAGACGCGCCCATTGGTTTGGATGTTCGCGAGTATTTAGGGCTAAACGACACAATCATTGAAGTGGATTTAACCCCAAATCGTGCCGACTGCTTGAGTGTAGAAGGATTGGCACGTGAAGTTGCGGCCATAAGCCAAGCGCCTTTTAGCGAACCGTTTGCCATGGTTGAGATGCCTTCTGACCAGGCCTGCTCACAAGCTATTAACGTGCTTGAACCCCAAGCCTGTCCAAAGTATTTGGGTTGCGTGGTCACACAATACAACCCGCAAGCCGTTTCGCCGCGTTGGTTGGTGCAAAAGTTACAACGTTCTGGGTTGCGCTCGGTGAGTTTGGTGGTAGACATTACCAACTACGTGTTGCTTGAACTAGGGCAACCTATGCACGCGTTTGATTTGGACACCTTACAGGGTGCTATCGTTGTGCGCCTTGCCAAAATGGGGGAAACCCTAGTAACCCTAGACGAAAAAACGCTAACACTAAAGGATACAACCTTGGTGATTGCCGACGACTCTGGGCCGATTGCGTTGGCGGGTATTATGGGTGGTTTGGCCACATCGGTTACTGAAAAAACCCAGGCTATTTTCTTTGAATGCGCGCATTTTTCACCGCTTTCGGTCACAGGTAAGGCGCGTCAATATGGTTTGCACACTGATTCTTCACACCGTTTTGAACGTGGCGTTGACCCGCAACTGCCCGAGCGCGCGCTGAACCGTGCGTTAAGTTTGTTTACCCAAATTGCCGGTGGCAATGCCAGTCAGGTAGTAGCAATGGTGAGTGAAGCGCACTTGACCAAACCCGCAGTGATTGAGCTACGTCGTGAAAAAATTGCCCAGCGTTTAGGCGTTGCGGTCAGTGATGAGCAGGTTGAAAGCATCTTTGCCCGTTTGGGCTTTGCCATGCGCACCACCCATCAAGGTTGGAGTTTAACCGCGCCCAGCTACCGTTTTGACATGGCGATTGAGATGGACTTGATTGAAGAGATTGGTCGTTTGTATGGCTACAACAATTTGCCCGAAACCCCGGTAAATGCACCGATGACGCTGAATGAATTGCCCGAGTCGGAACAGGCGTTGTACGCCCTTAAAACCGCATTGGTGCAGCGCGGCTTTAACGAAGTGGTGACCTACAGTTTTGTTGAAGAAGACAAGCAAAAACTTTTAGCACCCGATTTGCCCTACGTGGTATTGCAAAACCCAATCTCTGATGACATGAAAGCCATGCGCACTACGTTGTTACCAGGCCTGGTCAAAACCATTGCTTACAATCAAAATCGCCAACAGCCGCGTGTGCGTATTTTTGAGTCGGGCTTGGTGTTTTACAAGAACGAATCCGATCCAACCGGAGCCAGCCAAGTCCCGATGATAGGGGCGGCGATTGTCGGTTCTATAGCCAATTCGGGCTGGGATGAAGTGACGCGCAACGTCGATTTTTACGATCTAAAAGGCGACGTGGAAACCCTGTTAAGAATGAGTCACCAGTTGGGTAAAATTCGTTTTGCCCCAACGCAAAACCCCGCACTGCACCCAGGTCAATCGGCCAGTTTGATAAAAGATGGCATGGAAGTTGGGTTTATTGGCCAATTGCATCCCCAGTTGGTTAAGCCCGTGGATGTGAGTGGCGCGGTGTATGTGTTTCAAATTAGGCAAGATGCCTTAATGACCATGGACGTACCGAGTGCTCAAGCGATATCTAAGTTTCCCGAAGTGCAGCGCGATTTGGCGTTTGTGGTAGACGAAACGGTTGCGGTGCAAACTTTATTGGATGCGGTGTGGTCAGTGCAATCAGATATTTTAAAAGCCGTGGATATTTTTGACGTGTACCGTGGCGCGGGCGTGCAACCGCATCAAAAGAGTGTGGCATTAACGCTTAAAATTCAACACCACGAACGCACGTTGCAAGACGAAGAAGTCGAAAGCTTGATTGCTCAAGTCTTAAACGCCGCGCAACAGCAAGCCTGTGCAATATTAAGGTAGTGAGGTCTTTGCATGAGTGAATGCAAAAATCTCTAATACGTTAACCGCTTGTGCAAGGGTCTTTTACAGAATAAGGAACAAAAATGACATTAACAAAGGCCGAAATTGCCCAACAACTTACCGATACTTTTGGATTTAATAAACGTGAATCAAAAGAAATTGTAGAGCAGTTTTACGACGAGATTGGCGAAGTGCTGGTGTCTGGCGAGCAAATTAAACTTTCGGGGTTTGGTAATTTTGAATTGCGTGACAAGTCGTCACGCCCAGGACGCAATCCGCGTACTGGTGAAGATGTGCCTATCTCGGCACGTCGTGTGGTGACGTTTAAACCCGGTCAAAAGTTACGCGCACAAATTGACAATTTTGCCAACGCGCAGTAACGTAATAAACGTTTTAGCCATGTTGAGTGGCTTTTGTGTATTTTGGTGTTGTTGTGCCACTAGGTAGAATTAGGCAGGTTGATATGGTGCAAACTGAGTTTGAGTTACCCGATAAAAAATACTTTACGATTGGCGAAGTGGCAGAATTGTGCCAGCTTAAATCGCATGTATTACGCTATTGGGAGCAGGTTTTTCCGCAACTTGAACCCAGTAAACGCCGTGGAAGACGGTACTATCAAAAATGTGATGTGCAATTGGTGTTAGAAATTAGAAGTTTATTGCAAGATCAAGGCTTTACCATTCCAGGCGCCAAAGCGCGTTTGGCTAAGGGAGAAGTAAATCTAATTGATCAGTCAATGAGCAGTGAGCAGATTAGTACGGTGGAGTTATTGCAAGCATTAACTCAAGATATTCAAACGTTTAGAGAGTATATTCACAGCCGTTATTAAGGCTTGTGAACTGTCTTCTTGTCAATTGTGTTTAGGTGTTATTAACCTGAGCGCCGTGCAAAAAAAGTTGTATTCCTTGGCTGAGCGCCAAATCCAATTCGGTTTCCTGAATGGTTTCGCCAAATAGCGCGCGATACAAAAATGGGCCTTTAATCATGTCTAAAAACTGCGCGGCCGCCAACTCGGTATTGAGTGTGCCGTGCAACTTGCCTAATGCAATCTGTTTTTGTAAGTAGTTGGCCAAAACACGAATGGCGGTTTGTGGGCCAAGAGTGTAAAAAATACGCTGAATTTCACTTTGATCGACGTTGTTTTCAGTCACCACCAAACGATAATACGCAATGCCATTGGGCGATAGAGCGATTCTTTGTAGGGTTTTTCCAAAGTGATGCAAAGTGGCGTTTAAATCTTCTGTGCCAAAACTCTCTTGGGTAAAAGGGCTAAACAATAGCTCAGTCTTGTTTTTAAACACCTGTTCAAACAAACCCAATTTATTACCAAACACTCGATAGAGTGTGCCTAACGAACCGCCGGCAAGCTTAACAATTTCATTGACGCTGGTACCGGCATAACCCTGCGTTAAAAAGCACTGTTCGGCCACTTCAAGTATTTTTTGCTGACGCGCCAAGCCGCGCTTTGTGGGTGGTTTTGCGGGTGTTTGGACAGGCCTGGTCATGCAGCTCTCTTTTTAATGCGTGTTAAGTTATTGTGTATAAGTTTTGACGGATGCCGGCGGGTATCGCGCAGGCAATTGTTAGCAAAATTGCAATACATTATACCTTAAACAATGGTTAATTAAGTTTGAACTAAAAGTGTAGCCTGTGCTACACTTTAGAGCTGATTTTTTCAAGAATAGGGTTTTAACCATGTTTTTTCGTATGATGCTTTTGCGTATTGTGAGCCATTCTCAATGGTCTTTGGTTTTTTTGGTGCTGTTAATGGTCTTATTTGTAGGCTCGTCTCTTACACTCAGTGCTGCGCATGCAGACGGTAAAACGTCGGCACCGCCGGCCATGCCCGTGAAAGTATTGGCGGTTACGTTGAGCAATCAAGCCATTTTTAACACCTATCCTGCGCGCGTTCAGGCGCTTAAACAGGTGGATGTGGTGGCACGAGTGGGTGGAATTCTACAAACCAAATATTATCAAGACGGCGATGAGGTTAAGGCCGGTCAGCCACTTTATAAAATTGACGACCGCAAATATCAAGCTTTGGTTAATAAAGCCAAAGCGCAACTGCAAGTTGAGCAAGCGTCGGTAAACCAAGCCCAACGCGAACACACTCGAGTGGTGGGTTTGTTTAAAAATAAAGCCGTCAGTGCCCAAGAACTGGATAAAACCTTGGCCAATTTAGAGCTCGCCAAAGCAATGTTGGCAGGGGCTAAAGCCAATTTAAACGATGCGCAAATTGATTTAGATTACACCTTGGTAAAAGCAGAAATAAGCGGTGTTATTGGCGCTAAACAGCGAGATATTGGTGCGTTAGTAGGCACCACCGCCATCAATAGTGTGTTAAACCAGATTACGCAATTAGATAAAGTGCATGTCGTTTACGCTCTACCCGACAGCGATTTAATGCAACAGCGACGTTTATTGGCGCAAGGCAAATTGAGCTTAAGCACACCGCCCGCACAGGCGCAGATTATAAATGCAAACCAGCAGGTTATCGCCCAAGGTACGGTTGACTTTACCGCCAGCGTGGTTGACGCGGCGACCGGCAGTGTGCAAGGTCGTGCTTTGTTTGACAATGCCAATAAGGCTTTAATGCCGGGCGAGTTTGTAAAGTTAAGAGTGTACGGCACTGTGCGCAATGGGGTGTTTGTGGTTCCGCAAAAAGCGTTGGTGCAAATGGGGCAACAAAGTTTTGTTTATGTGGTTAAAGAGCAAAAAGCTCAATTAGTGCCTGTTCAATTGGCCGGACAATTAGAGCAAGATTGGTTAATAGAGGCAGGCCTGGTAGAAGGGGATTTGGTGATTGTGGAAAACTTAATCAAGCTGCGTCCCAACATGGCGGTCACGCCATTAGCCGACGTTACAACACCAGCCGCACCCTAATCCTAAAAAGGAAACATCATGTTCTCTCGATTTTTTATAGATCGCCCTGTTTTAGCCACCGTGTTTTCAATATTAATTGTGATTGCGGGCTTTTTGAGTATGAAAGCCTTGCCGGTGTCGGAATACCCTGAAATTGTGCCGCCGCAAGTCAACGTAACCGCCACTTATTTGGGCGCCAGTGCCGAAACTTTGGCCGACACCGTGGCCGCACCCTTAGAACAAGCCATTAACGGTGTGGACAATATGCTGTACATCAACAGCACCACATCGTCTTCGGGCACGTTATCGCTGACCGTTACGTTTGATATTGGTACTGACATTGACCAGGCCACCATTAACGTCAACAACAAGGTGCAAGGGGCGCTGAGCCAACTGCCGGCTGAGGTGCAGCAACTTGGGGTTAAGGTTAATAAGAAGTCGCCCAGCATTTTAAAAGTCATTGCTTTGTATTCGGCCGACTCGAGTTTGGACACGGTGTTTATTGCTAACTACGGTTTAATTAACGTCGTGGACGAGCTGTCAAGGCTGCCGGGTATTGGCGAGGTTAGGCAGTTTGGCGCCAAAGATTATTCGATGCGCATTTGGCTTGATCCCAATAAAATGGCGCAATTTGGTCTATCCGCGCAAGAAGTGTCTACCGCGATTAAAGCGCAAAACTCGCAGTTTGCAGCCGGTCGTTTTGGCCAAGAACCCATGGCCAATGAGCAAGCCTTTACGTACACCGTGACCACTCAAGGGCGTTTATCGGACGTTAAAGAGTTTGAAAATATTATTTTAAGAGCCAAAGAAGACGGTGCAATGTTGCGTTTAAAAGACATTGCACGGGTTGAGCTGGGCGCTCAAGCGTACGACTTTAACGCTACGTTTGACGGCAAGCCGACTGTGCCGATGGGGGTGTTTTTACAACCGGGTGCCAATGCGTTAGAAACTGCCAAGTTAATTGACCAAAAAATGCTTGAGTTAGCCAAAAAATTTCCTAAAGGCTTAGATTATGGTGTGCCGTATGACACCAGTGAGTTTGTGGCTATTTCGATTGATAAAGTTATTTTTACCCTGTTAGAAGCCTTGGTGTTAGTGGTGTTGGTGGTGTTTTTGTTTTTACAGAACTTTCGCGCCACGTTGATTCCTGTGCTGGCCATTCCAGTGTCTATTATTGGGACGTTTATTGGGATGTATTTGCTGGATTTCTCGATTAACCAATTGACGTTATTTGGGATGATTTTAGCCATCGGGATAGTGGTGGACGATGCCATTATTGTGGTCGAAAACGTCGAGCGTATTATGCGCAGCACTCACAAGTCGGCGCGTGAAGCCACATTGCAAGCCATGAGTGAAATCACCGGCCCCATTATTGCCATTGTGTTGGTGTTGGCGGCGGTGTTTTTACCCGTCGCGTTTATTGGCGGGTTAACCGGCGAAATGTACAAACAGTTTGCCATTACCATCGTGGTGTCGGTCACCATTTCGGGCTTAGTCGCTTTGACCTTAACACCGGCTTTGTGCGCCAATTTACTGCAAACCGAACACCCCAAAAGCGGCTGGTTTTTTACTCGATTTAATCGCTTCTTTGATTGGGTTACCTCGGGCTTTAGTTCGGGCGTTAAGTTGGTCATGCGCTACAGTGTATTAAGTGTGTTGTTGTTTGGCGGGCTTATTTTAATCACTTATCAAACGCTGGGGCAATTGCCCAAAAGTTTGCTGCCCGCCGAAGACAAAGGCACGTTATTTGTGCTGAGCTATTTGCCCCCGGCTTCAGCCCTTAGCCGAACCGAAGTGGTGCGAGATGAGGTCAGTAATACGCTGTTAAATCATCCTGGGGTTGAACATGCGATTAGTTTTGCCGGTTTTGATTTGCAAACGTTTAGCAATAAAACCGATTCGGGCTTGTCGTTTGTAAAACTGAAACATTGGGATGAACGTCAAAGCCCAGATTTAAGTTCAGACGCGATTGTTAAACAGCTGTTTGGCCAATTAAACGCGATTCCAGAAGCGTTTAGCATGCCCATTGGTTTGCCTACCATTATGGGCATGAGTATGACCGGTGGCTTTGAAGCCTATTTACAAAATCGCACAGGCAGTGGTTCGTTAATGTTAAGCCAGGTAACCGACGAGCTGATGGCCAAAGCCAGTGAGCGTCCAGAGCTTAATCAGATGCGCAGTACGTTTAGCACAGGCGTACCGCAATACGAGGCGGTGTTGGATCGTGAAAAGGCGCAAACCATGCAAGTATCGGCCAAAGAGGTGTTTGCCGCCATGCAAGCCACCTTTGGAAGCTTGTATGTAAACGACTTTAATTTATACGGCCGTACCTACAAAGTAAATTTACAGTCTGAGGCCGATTACCGTGAAAAACCCGAAGATTTAGCGCAAGTCTTTGTGCGCTCGCAAACCGGTCAGATGATTCCATTAAGCAGTTTGGTGAGTTTTAAGCGCGTCACCGGCGCTGATGTGGTCGATCGTTTTAATCTTTTTCCTGCGGCCAAACTCATGGGTGAACCCGCACCGGGTTACAGCTCGGGGCAAGCGTTAGCGGCATTTGAAGAGGTCGCCAACGAAGTCTTACCCGAAGGGTATTCGATTGGCTGGGTGGGCGAGGCGTATCAACAAAAAGCCTCGGCCAATGCCGGTAATCAAGCGTTTTTATTTGGGTTGTTGTTTGTATTCTTAATTTTAGCCGCGCAATACGAACGCTGGTCTATTCCGTTAGCGGTCATTACCGCCGTGCCCTTTGCGGTGCTTGGAGCCGCCCTGGCCGTTTGGTTAAGCGGTTTAGACAATGACATTTACTTTGAATTAGGATTGCTCACGCTGATTGGTTTGTCGGCCAAAAACGCCATCTTAATTGTGGAAGTGGCCATGCAACAACGCAAGCTGGGCATGCCCCTGGCTCAAGCGGCCGAATACGCGGCACGCTTGCGTTTTAGACCGATTGTTATGACCTCGTTGGCCTTTACCATTGCCGCGGTTCCGTTGATGTTAAGCACCGGTGCAGGTGCGGCAGCACGCGTTTCGGTCGGAACAGGCCTGGTAGGCGGCATGATTTTTGCCACCTTGTTGGCACCGCTGTTTATTCCAATGTTTTTTCGCTGGATTGCTCAGTTTTCAGAAAGTACCTCCGAGTGGTTTGCCAATAAACGGGCTACGAATGCCAATAATGCCAACAATACAGGAGAGCTAAAATGAGAGTGACAGTATTGCATCGAGCCATGTGGTTGGCGACCGTCTCAATAGGTGTGGGGTTAAGTGTTGTGATAAGCGGTTGCAGCCAAATCCCTGCTTATCAAGCGCCGAGCACCCCATTGCCCGCTGATTGGAATGGGCTGAATAAGACTGAATTAACCCATATTGCGTTAACGCCAACGCCGTTAAGCCAAGCCTCTTTAAACGAAGCGCAATGGTGGCACGCGTTAAGCGGTGATGCGCAGTTGTATGCGTTAATTGAAGAGGCGCGGGCGCACAATGCCGACGCGCAATTGGCTAAGATTCGGCTGCGTCAAGCCAATGCGTTGTTGCAACAAAGTCAAGCGGCTCGTTTACCGCAGCTTAATGGCACCTTGGGTTTAGGGCGAACACAAAGCAGTGATCAAGCGTATCCCCAAGATCAGGGCGCGACGTTTGGCAATTTTTCACTGGGCGCTTTGCTCAGCTATGAACTGGATGTGTGGGGCAAGGTCGAAGCCGCCGAGCAAAGCGCGCAAGCCAATGTTAACGCCAGTCAGGCCGATGAAAAAGCGGTTAACTTAAGTGTGAGCGCGGCGGTTGCCAAAGCGTATTTTAATTTACAGGCGTTAAATCAAAATTTGTTGCTGGCACAGCAAACTATTCAGTCGCGCACCGAAACCTTGGACTTGCGCCAAACCCAATTAGACTATGGCAGTGTAACGCCCTTAACGGTTTACCAAGCTCAATCTGAGCTTGCGGCGGTGCAAATTGCCTTGCATCAGTTAACCGAGCAACGTAATTTGCAGTGGAATGCATTGGGCGTTTTAGTAGGGCGCACGCCTCAGGCGTTGGTGAATACGCCGCTTGATAAAACGTTGCAAACGCAAAACGCTCAAACCTTCGCAATGCCGTCTATTCCAGTGGGCTTGCCCTCGGAACTATTGCAACGTCGTCCAGATATTATCGCAGCCGAGCAGCGTCTAATGGCGGCCAATGCTAATATTGGTGTGGCGCGGGCATCGCTCTATCCCAGCATTAGCTTAACCGGATTTTTAGGGTTAAAAAGTGAATCGTTAAGTCATGTATTCGATTCAAACGCCGGTGCGTGGAATGCCTCGGCAGATGTGAGCGCGCCTATTTTTGACGGTGGACAGCGGCAGGCGCAGGTTGCGTTAACCCAAGCACAACAACAAGCCCAGCTGGTTCAATATCAACAAACGGTGCGTAATGCCTTTAAAGAGGTGTTGGATGCCTTGGTGCAAATTGAGGGCGCTCAACAACAGTTGGCCGCACAACAGCGACAGGTAGAGGCGTTAAAACAAACGTTGGTATTGGCGCAAACACGGTTTGACGGCGGGTATTCAAGTTATTTAGAAGTGCTAGATGCTCAGCGTTCTATGTTTAGCGCCGAGCTTACCTGGGTGACTATGCGGTTAAATGACACGGCGGCACGCGTTAATTTGTACAAGGCGCTGGGCGGAAGTTGGTTGTAAACCAACCGCACCCAATACATTAAAATGCATTAAACCAAGCACAAAGCAATACGGGTTAAATTGACCAGGCCTGGTCAATTTAACCCATGTTTTTTGTCGTTGAACTGCGATAAGCCCTTGCATAACCAAAGGGTTCGATTATAATACGCGCACTTTACAACAAAGCCAGACGCACTTGGTTTAGTTTAGACGTTGTAAACGTAACACAGTAAGACTCTATTCGATTTAAATTAAAACAAATCGAACACAATTCGGGGTGTAGCGCAGCTTGGTAGCGTACTTGACTGGGGGTCAAGTGGTCGCAGGTTCAAATCCTGTCACTCCGACCATTCAAATCACGTAAAATCAACAACTTACCACTTAATTAACCGTTTAAATCGTGGCGATTTATGTATGCATAGGCATGTTAGTGTGGCGATTTTGTGGTGATTTATTTTTTTAGCGGCTCCATAAATAAACCGCTATACACTCTTGTCTACGCCTACATATTGCCAATATGGCTGTTCCACAGCGTGCCAAACAGCAGACTAAAAATAAGTCCGGTTGCAACCACTATGTACCAATATTGTCTTATTTTTTATCATGCGCCGACTCTTCATCGGGACGATCTTTAAAAAACACCACCAGCAACACAATGGCTGAAATAAATCCGGCCAGGTTGGCTAAATAATGGTTGTCTAATAACATGGCGGCCACGCCGAGCATTAAAATAACGGCGTAAACAACTAAAATAGCGCGCATGGTTTTTCCTTGTGATTGATGAACAATTTTAAATTAAGTGTAAAAATGGCTTTGTGAGATCTTTTTAGCCAGTTTTTGCAAAAAGCTATTGTAGTCAAATTACGTCGACTTTTTGCGCTAAGTTACTTGTTTGGAGTTTTTATGAATGAATTAAATGAAATATATAAAATTTGCGTTTATGTGCCTAACAGTCATCTTGACCAAGTTAAAGATGCGTTATTTAAAGCCGGTGCCGGCAAGATAGGCCATTACGACTGTTGTGCATGGCAAGTTTTAGGGCAGGGGCAATTTAGAGCCTTAAAGGGTGCGACACCATTTTTGGGGCGCGTAGATGCGTTACAAACGGTAGACGAATACCGTGTGGAATTAGTGTGCAATGGCGTGCATATTCATGCGGCGGTTAAAGCATTATTGGCGGCACACCCTTATGAAGAGCCGGCGTACGACGTGATTCCGATGGTGAATGTAAGTGATTTGCGCTAAAAAGACGATGTGTTGGCTGGCTTAAGTATATTGTCATACTTACATATAAGAATTTGTTGATATGACCATACTCTTATATTAAGATGGCAGCGTTGTTTCATTACAACACTCCTCTAAAAGAGCTAAGATTTTTCCGTTTTTGGGATAACCCAGTCAACTTTATGTTGATTGGGTTTTTTTTTGCCCGTTTGCGCGGGATGCGCAAACTCTGTTTTGCCTGCAAACAAACCGTTCTTAATTTAGCAACACGGTTTGTTTACTTGGGTTATGAGTTTAGTGTTATGGGTGAGCAGGTGCGCTGGGCAGTGCTTTTGGTTCGTCTTTAGGGGCTTCAAAGCTCATAAGTTCAATGGTAAACAGCAGGGTTGCGTTGGCACCAATGACGTCGCCAGCTCCTTTTTCAGCGTAAGCTAAGGCGGCAGGAATGGCAACTTCCCATTTTGCGCCCGGGCTCATCAGTTTAAGGGCTTCGCCCCAGCCTGGAATGACGTTGTTCATTTGAAACTTTAATGGAGTTCCACGGGTATACGAGCTGTCAAATTCAGACCCATCAATTAATGTACCGCGGTAGTGCGCCACAATAATGTCGGTTTCTTTGGGAGATTCGCCTTTGCCTTCGGTTATAACTTTGTATTGCACGCCACTGGGCAGCACTTTTACACCGTCGGCTTTGGCGTTTTTAGCCAGGTAAGCAGTGCCTTCTTTGAGATTTTTTTCGCCAGCCAGTTTTTGTGCGGCTTGCTGTTTTTCCATAATGCTCTTTTTGACTTCGCTAATTGCGGTCATCATCTCTTCTTCGGTCAGTTTTAAGGCGCGATTGTTTAGCACGTCTTCCATACCAGCGGTTAGGGCTTTTACGTCAATGTTTAAGCCTTGCTTGGTGAAGTTTTTAGCTAAGTCGGTACCTAGTGTATAGCTGGCACGCTGTTCGTTAGTTTTAAGTGCGCTGTCGGCAGCCATTGCGGTTTGGGCAAAGGCCATGCTTAACGAAATTAACAGTAGTTTTTTCATTGTGTTCTCTTGGTTTTCTATTGGTAAGGTTAAAAAATCTCACCAGGCCTGGTGAGATGTGTGCTTTGGTAAAGGTCTTATTTGGCTAAATTGTCTAAATATTTTTCGGCGTCTAGAGCGGCCATGCAACCCGTGGCTGATGAGGTAATGGCTTGTTTGTAGTGCTGGTCCATTACATCACCGGCCGCAAATATGCCTTTTCTGGATGTTTGCGTGGTGTTGCCTTTTCGGCCACTTTTAACGTGAAGGTAGCCGTTTTCCATCTTAAGCTGGTCGGCAAAAATACCAGTATTAGGGGTGTGACCAATGGCGATAAACACCCCAGCTACATCAACGTCTTTGCTTATTCCTGTGGGCAGATTGTTTAAACGCACACCGGTAACGCCCATTTTATCGCCTAGAACTTCTTCGAGCGTGCTGTTAAATTCAATTTTAATGTTGCCGTTTTGAGCTTTTTCGAGCAAGTGTTTGGCCAGAATTTTTTCACACGAAAACTGGTCGCGTCGGTGCACAATGGTGACTTCGGCGGCAATGTTAGACAGGTAAAGTGCTTCTTCAACGGCGGTGTTGCCCCCGCCAATTACGGCTACTTTTTGGTTGCGATAGAAAAATCCATCACAGGTGGCACAGGCCGATACGCCTTTACCTTTAAACGCTTCTTCAGAGGGTAGGCCTAGATATTTAGCGGAAGCACCTGTGGCAATAATTAACGCATCGCAAGTGTATTCGCCCGCGTCGCCGATGAGTTTAAAAGGACGTTTTTTTAGGTTGGCGGTGTGAATGTGGTCAAACAAAATTTCGGTGCCAAAGCGTTCGGCATGTTGTTGCATGCGTTGCATTAAATCGGGTCCGGTTAAGCCTTCTGGGTCGCCTGGCCAATTGTCCACTTCGGTGGTGGTGGTAAGCTGGCCGCCTTGTTGCATTCCGGTGATGATAACGGGTTCAAGATTGGCACGCGCGGCATATACGGCGGCGGTATAACCGGCAGGCCCAGAGCCCAAAATAAGTAACTTGCAATGTTTTGTAACCATCTTTGCATCCTTTTGTTTTTATGTTGCTTTGAGTGAAACAGCGTGAGGCTTAAATCTAATCGATTTGAAGGTTTTGAGTGTGCTAAAATTTTAGCAGTTTTTAGGCGCAAAACGATACTTTCGATACTTTAAGTGGTTTAAAACCCATTTGGATGTGCTTATTTATTTTGGAACCTATAAAGCTTTTTCTTTGAGAGCCCTATCTTTGGTGACGTAAAGTCCACTCAAACCCATAAGTGAAAACGAATTAACCCATGTCTTTTAAAACGCAAAAGCTTGTTACGCCTGCTCAAAACCAACACAAATTAAACAGTAAACCTGCTGTGCCTGAGTCTGCATCGGGGATGATTGTGCCCTGGCATCGCTTCGCCTGGATTTTAAAAGACGGCGTGGTGCTTAGCTGCATTGGTTTGGGGTTCTTTTTGTTTTTGGTGTTGTTTAGCTATCACCCAAGTGATCCAGGATTTGATTCGGCCGGTGGCGCTTTGGCCGTGCAAAATTATGGCGGAGCGACGGGTGCTTGGTTAGCGTCCATGATTTTGTATTTGTTTGGATTTTTTGGATTTTTAGTTCCATTTGGTATTTTGTTGGCCGGCTGGGTTACTCTTAAAATCCGCAGCGGAAACGAGTTGGATTACCTTCGTTTTATTGTAAGTTTGTTGGGCTTGTTGCTCATGATTACTGCGGGGGCAGGCCTGGCTAATTTATACGCCAACCCTGATTTAGACGGCATAACACTGCCGTATTCGGCGGGAGGGGTTTGGGGTTACGAACTTAGCAATTGGCTGGTGTCCGAAATGGATTTATTGGGCACTACTTTGTTTTTACTGGTGGCGTTTGCGTTGGCCATGAGCATGTTTAGCAGTTGTTCGTGGATGACTATCATTGAAGGCACTGGCCGAGTGACCTATTGGTTGGTTGACAAAGTCTTGCAACATTTTAAATTGCGCGAAGTGTATTTAGAGCAAATGCAGGCGCTCATGGCGCGCACTAAGCGTCGTTATGAAGGGTTTCATCAGCGGGCTATTGAAAGGCGCAATCAGCAGTATCGCCTTGATAATCCGTTGGCGACAGGCGAACAGGCTGAACGGTTGTTGAGCGAGCGCATGACGTTTATAGAAGTGGTGGTGTCAACTTTAAAAGCCTTGTTATCCGAGCCTTGGCGCCGCACATTAAAGTCCAATATTAAAAAAGCTGCATTAAAGCCCGCAGCGGTAGAGCTTAAGGAACAGCCCATTGAGCAAGCACATTTGGCGCAATTAAACCCAAATGATGAAAGTGTGGCCGAGCTGCCACGCAACGATTCGGCCAGTATGTTAGTCGATCAATCAGCGTTAGAGGCGGTTGCGGCCAAAGCTGAAACTCAAACAGCGTTAGATGAATCGAGTTTGTCGGTGGTCGTTAATAAAAAAGCTGTGGTTCATCATGTGTCGCCTAATGTGCAAAACGCACCGTTAATAAACGGTGGTGGAGCGTTGCCCAGTTTAGAGTTGTTAAGCCCTGTGCCGGTGTACGACGAAGGCTTTAGTCAGGCCGATTTAACCGCATTGTCCGAGCTGCTAGAGCAGCGATTGTTGGAGTTTGGTGTGTCGGTTAAAGTGGAATCGGTGCAACCAGGTCCGGTGGTAACACGTTTTGAAATTTTGCCAGCACCCGGCGTTAAAGTGAGTCAAATTAACAACTTAGCCAAAGACTTGGCTCGCGTATTATCAGTGCCATCGGTGCGCGTGGTGGACGTTATTCCCGGCAAAGCCGTGGTGGGAATTGAAATCCCTAATGAACAGCGCGAGATTGTTAGTTTTAGAGATGTGTTGTCGTCCAGCGAGTTTCAAAATGCCACGTCGCCTTTAACCATCGCCTTGGGCAAAGACATTGCCGGCAAACCCGTGGTGGCCGACATTGGCAAAATGCCTCATTTATTGGTGGCGGGTACCACAGGGGCGGGTAAATCGGTGGGCGTAAATAGCATGATTTTAAGCTTGCTGTACAAAAGCACGCCCGAAGAAGTGCGTCTCATTATGGTAGACCCTAAAATGTTGGAGTTGTCGATTTACGAAGGCATTCCGCATTTGCTGACACCCGTGGTAACCGACATGAGTGACGCGGCCAATGCCTTGCGCTGGTGCGTGTTTGAAATGGATCGCCGCTACATGCTTATGGCCAAATTGGGGGTGCGTAACATAGCGGGCTACAACTTAAAAGTGAAAGATGCCATTGATAAAGGCGAGCCTATTATTGACCCCATGTATCAACAAGCCGCCAATTTTGGTCATAATGTGGGCGAGATTCCGCCTACTTTAGAGACATTGCCCTACATTGTGGTGGTGGTGGACGAGTTTGCCGATATGATTATGGTGGTGGGTAAAGAGGTTGAACAGCTGATTGCGCGCATTGCCCAAAAAGCCCGTGCAGCCGGAATTCACCTGGTATTGGCCACGCAACGCCCGTCGGTAAACGTGATTACTGGGTTAATTAAAGCCAATATTCCCACACGTATTTCGTTTATGGTGAACACTAAAATTGATTCGCGCACCATCTTAGACCAAGGCGGTGCTGAACAACTGCTGGGCATGGGCGACATGTTGTTTATGCCGCCGGGTTCGGGCAATCCGCGTCGGGTACACGGCGCGTTTATGAGCGACGAAGAGGTGCATAAAGTCGCCAACTTTGTTAAGTCGCAAGGTGCACCGCAATATTTAGAAAGTATTACCAAAGGCATTGGCGGGGCAGACAGCCCAGGCACCGATTACGATGACGCCGAAAGCGATGCGCTGTACGATGAAGCGGTAGAGTTTGTCACCCACGGCCGCAGAGTGTCTATCTCGTCGGTGCAGCGGCGTTTTAAAATAGGCTATAACCGCGCAGCACGGATTGTCGAGGCGATGGAAGCCGCCGGCGTGGTGTCTACTGCTGGCGCCAACGGCAATCGCGAAGTGTTGGCGCCTAAGTCACACGAACATTAAATTAGATTCACTTTATTTTACGGTCATGTTTACCAAAAAGGACGCTTTAAATATTATGCAAACCAAAAAACCTCTGTTTTCTTCGCTTAAAACCAGTCTATTTAACGGGCTGTTTGCCGTGTTGGGCGGCGTCATGTTAAGCGTGAGTTTGTCCGCTTGGGCGGGTACTGAGCACGAATTGCAAAATTACGTCAATCAGCTTAAAACCTTTGAAGCCGATTTTGAACAAGTCCAACCCGACGAAGCGCGCTTTGAACTTAACCAATCGTTTGGGCATTTTCAGCTCAATCGCCCTGGTCAGTTGGTGTGGCAATACAGCAAACCCAATGCCCAAAAAATTGTCGTCGATGAGCAAAATTTATGGGTCTACGACCTCGATTTAGACCAAGTGTCGGTGCGTCCCATCGAGGATGTAAAAGCCGAAATTCCCTTGAGTTGGCTGTTATACGACGAAGCCATTGAAAAGCGTTTTACCATTATTGACGCCGGTTCGCGCAATGGCATGAGCTGGTACAACCTAGCGCCCAAACAAGCCACTTATTTTCAGAGTATTGAAATTGGTTTAAAAAACGGCGAGATGACCGAGGTGTGGATGTACCAAAATGCCGATAACGTCACTAAAGTTAAGTTTAAAAACATTCAATCCAATCAGGTGATTCCGCTGACTAATTTTCAATTTAAATTGCCCGCAGGCACCGATTTGGTGGGTGAGCCGCAGTAATGACGGCCACCCTGTCTGCCGACATGCCGTCTGACGAGCGTATGCCAAGTTCATCCAGTTCACCCAGCGCATCGGGGTATCAACCCTTGTCGGATCGACTGCGCCCGCAAACCTTGGCCGACTTTGCCGGGCAAACGCATTTATTGGGCGCCAATCGCGCCTTAAGCCGGGTGTTTGCCTCGGGATTATTGCATTCCATGATTTTTTGGGGGCCGCCGGGCACCGGTAAAACTACTTTGGCGCGGCTCATCGCCCAGCAGTCGGGTTTGCAATTTATTAGTTTGTCGGCGGTGTTAGACGGGGTAAAAGCGGTGCGTGCCGCCTTAGAGCAAGCCCGCGCGCATCGCCAGCAGACTAACGTAGGCACCGTACTGTTTGTGGACGAAGTGCATCGCTTTAACAAAGCCCAACAAGACGCATTTTTACCCTTTGTAGAAGACGGCACGTTTGTGTTTATCGGGGCGACCACCGAAAATCCGTCGTTTGAGCTAAACAACGCCCTGCTTTCTCGTGCGCGCGTGTATGTGTTACGCAGTTTAGACCAGGACGAACTGGCCAACGTACTGGAGCGCGGTCGCTTGCGGTTAGAGCACGACCGCCAAAATTTGGACGCGCAGTGTGCTTGTCAATTTCACATTGAACCCAAAGCGCAAACTCTGTTAATTGAGGCCGCCGATGGAGATGCGCGGCGTTTGTTAAATACGCTGGAACAAGCGGCCGACTTTGCGCACGCCTTAGACAGCAATCAACCAGGCCTGGTCACTTTGCAATGGCAAGATTGTTTAGAGGTGATTCAAGGCGGCGTGCGTCGGTTTGATAAGGGCGGCGAAGCGTTTTACGACCAAATTTCAGCCTTGCACAAGTCGGTTCGTGGCTCTGACCCCGATGCCGCCTTGTATTGGCTGGTACGCATGTTAGACGGCGGAGTAGACGCGCGTTATTTGGCGCGTCGTTTGGTTAGAATGGCCAGCGAAGAGATTGGCAACGCCGATACCAAAGCGTTGCAATTGGCGCTCAATGCCGCCGAGGCGTACGAGCGCTTAGGCTCGCCCGAAGGTGATTTGGCACTGGCGCAGGCCGCTGTGTATTTGGCGGTTGCGCCCAAGTCTAATGCGGCGTACATGGCGTATAAAGCAGTCTTGGCCGACATTAAATCGCAGCCCTCTCTTGAGGTGCCGTTGCATTTACGCAATGCGCCCACCGCCTTAATGTCGCAACTGGATTACGGCAAGGGCTATCGGTACGCGCACGATGAGCCCGAGGCCTTCGCGGCAGGCGAGTGTTATTTTCCAGATGATATGCCGCAAAAAACCTATTATCAGCCGGTAGAAAGAGGGTTGGAAATTAAAATTTCCGCTAAAATGCGCTATCTTCAACAATTAAATCAACAGGCTACGTTTAAACGACGACGTTAACGCGTTGACCAGGCCTGGTTAAATAAAAAAGTGACACACTTGTAAACAACACATAACAAGAGCAAGCATATGACAGGGTTAGGGTGGTTGGCCATTGCATTAGGGGGCGCGCTGGGAGCGATGGCGCGTTTTGCCATGTCGCACCAAGTTTATCAATGGCTGGGGCGCGACTTTGCCTGGGGCACGCTGTCTGTAAACGCTTTGGGCTCATTTATTATGGGGCTGGTGGCGGTGCTCATGATTGACAAGTTTGCGCTGTCTATTGAATGGCGCGCCTTTGTGATGGTGGGGTTTTTGGGGGCGTTCACCACGTTTTCGAGTTTTTCATTTGAAACCATGCAATACATACAAACCGGTGAAATGCATAAGGCCGCTTTTAACATCGCGCTAAGCGTGCTGGCCACTTTGTTGGCGGTGTGGTTGGGGCTATTGGTCGGACGGCAATTTTTAACGCAAACGTAAGTTGGGTTAAGTTACGAACTGTATAAACTCGATAAGTTATGCAAACTATTTAAATTATTCATTTTATTTCAACAAGTTAAAAACAGGTTAACACATTATGTTAGACGCAAAACGCTTAAGAACCGAACTCGATGACATTGCCGCGCAGCTACAAACCCGTGGATTTAGCTTGGACGTGGCTAAAATTAACGCTTTAGAAACCCAGCGTAAAGCCCTGCAAACCAACGCGCAAGAGCTGCAAGCTCAGCGCAACAGCAGTGCCAAAGCCATAGGCAAGGCCAAGGCCATGGGCGAAGACATCGCCCCTTTATTGGCACAAGTGGACGATTTGGGAAATTTATTAGACGCGGCCACTCAAGCCTCTGACGCAGTGCTGCTAGAGTTAGAGCAGATTTTTTCGGCCATTCCCAACTTGCCGCACGCCTCGACACCTTTGGGAGCGAGCGAAGAAGACAATGTAGAAGTCCGTCGTTGGGGTGTACCTGCCCAGTTTGATTTTGCGGTTAAAGACCACGTTGAATTGGCCGAACAGCGTGGCTGGTTTGACAACGACGCAGCGGTTAAAGTCACCTCGGCACGGTTTTCGGTGTTAAAAGGCCCTATGGCCAAGTTGCAACGCGCCTTAACTCAATTTATGTTAAACACCCACACGCAACAACACGGTTACGAAGAGGTGTACGTGCCGTATTTGGTGAATCAAGACAGTTTGCGCGGCACCGGGCAACTGCCTAAGTTTGAAGCCGATTTGTATAAAATCAGCAAAAACGACGAGCACGACACCTGCGACCGCGAGCTGTATTTAATTCCAACGGCCGAGGTGCCTATTACCAATTTGTTTCGCGATGAAATTGTGGACGAAGCGCAATTGCCCATCAAAATGGTCGGACACACGCCGTGTTTTCGTTCAGAAGCGGGGTCTTACGGTAAAGACACGCGCGGCTTAATTCGTCAGCACCAATTTGAAAAAGTCGAGATGGTGCAAATTGTGCACCCCGACCAATCGTATGCGGTGTTAGAAACCTTAACCGGTCACGCCGAAGCCATTTTGCAAAAATTAGAACTGCCGTACCGCGTTATGTCGCTGTGCCGTGGCGACATTGGCTTTTCGGCCGCCAAAACCTACGATCTTGAAGTGTGGTTGCCTGGCCAAAACACCTACCGTGAAATTTCATCGTGTTCAAATTTTGAAGACTTTCAAGCACGTCGCATGCTGGCGCGTTTTAGAGGTGCTGGGCAAACCAAACCGCAATTGGTACACACCTTAAACGGTTCGGGTCTGGCGGTAGGGCGCACCTTAGTCGCCATTTTAGAAAATTATCAAAATGCCGATGGCACCATTAGAGTGCCCACCGTGTTACAACCTTATTTGGGGGTTGATGTTTTGTAAAGGTTGCAGAACTGACCAGGCCTGGTTAGATTTTTAAAGGCTCGGTTTTAAAGTCGGTAAACAGCGTGTTCGCAAAGTCTATAATGCGGCCGTTTTTAATTTGTACGCCCTCGGACATCAATAACGCTTCTTTGGCGGGTGCACCAAACGCATAACCCCCTAACTGTCCATCGGCTTTAACCACCCGATGACACGGCACCACAACGGGGTTAGGGTTGCGGTTCATGGCATTGCCCACCGCTTGATACGCCTTAACGTTAAGCGCATGCGCCAAGGCTTGATACGTCGTGACGCGACCAACGGGAATTTGCAGTAATAATGCATAACATTGGGCATTAAAAGAGAGGTTTTGCATTTGACCAGGCCTGGTAAGTTTAAATTAGGTTTACATAAGGCTTAACATAAGGCTTAACATAATACCAATTAACGTGTGCTCACAACGCTAACAACAAAACTTTTATTAAAAAGCCCTAAAAGAACTTGCAATCTTCTTTTATAACCTTATAATACGCAACATCAAAACATTGGTGGACTGGCTGAGCGGTTTAAGGCGGCGGTCTTGAAAACCGTTGTGGGTTTGTAGCCCACCTGGGGTTCGAATCCCTAGTCCATCACCATATTCGACAATTAAGCCCGCTTACGCGGGCTTTTTTGTGCCTAAAATTCAGTAAAAGCTCGATATTTACGGGGTTTTGGCTGTATTTTGTTTTTTATGACGTTTAAAGGAAAATCATACAAGCACATAATAAACGGGGGTAAAATTGGATTAACCCTATAGATGCTTAAGATTTACACCCGTTTAAATAAAATAATTAGGGTCAGAGTCAATGCCATTAAGTTAAGGATTTTGGCATTGAAAATCTTGTGTTTCCCTAGTCAGCATCCGCGCGATAGCCGGGATTTCAAGCCGTTTAAAAAATTCACGCTTTCGCGGGAATAACAGTTTTTGGCTTAACTTAATGGCATTGGGGTCAGAGTAAAATTAAATAACTTTAATAATAAATGGATTGTAGTGTTTGCGGGGAAGTCTTGATTACAGTTTAACGTCCCTTGGCTGAGGTTGGGTAGGATGCTTGTTCGCAATTATGTTAACGCCGCCCTGCAACTGCGGGCGCGTAATTGAGGTGTGAAGCGGTCAAAACGGGGTTAAAAATGCAGTCTTATTTAGCTTTGTAGCTGTAAGGAGCAGGCTCAGTTGGTTGGCTGCTGAAAGTCTTAAAATCTTGAGCCAGCGCCTTTATTTGTAACTCTAACGTGGCATGCTGTTCATACAGGGCTTTTAAATGCACGTTCAATTCACTCAGTACATAATCGGTTTTTTCGGTTTTGCGCGTGTCGTTTATCACAACGGGAGTGACCGCTTTTTGTGGCATGCTTAATTGTGCTACACGCTGTTCAATGGTGTGCAGTGTTTTGGCTTGTGTGAGCATTTGGGCGTTAATTTGATTGAGTTTTTTAACGTGTTCAGCATCTAAACTTACCGTTGTTTGAGAGGGTAAAGTGGCTTGTTTAGCAAGCTTTTCGGTATTCTTTTTTGTTCGGCTTGGTTGGTTTGCAAGGTTTCAATTAACAGTTTTAGGGATTTAAATTGGGCTTTTTGCTCGTTTTGTAACGTGCTTAACGCCAGTGTAATGGTTTCTGTTGGGTCGTCTTTAGGCTGATTTTTGCTGTCTGTTGTGCTGTCAGTCTGTTTTTTTGCATCGGTTTTGATGTCTTCTTTTAGCGGTTCGGTTATTGGGTGCGGTGTGCTTGCGTTGGGTGTTTTTAGGCTTTGAATTTCATAGGTTAACACTTCTAGCATGGCTGACATTTCATCGATTTTTAGCGTGACTTGCTTTTGGTGCAACGTGCCTTCTGTTTTTATAATGTCCAGCACTTCTCCTTTGTAAAGCTCTTCTTTTTGGGTAAGGGCATAAAGTAAGTAACCAATAATAAACAGGCTCAGCACGCTAAACAATATGGCACTTGTTAGCATGATGGCAACACTGCCTTTAATTGATTTTATGTCGGCGTTGGCATTACGCAGTGCTTGACGCCAAGAAAAATTAGCCTCGCTTAGTTCAAGTACCTGTGCTTTTTGTTCGGCCGCCACTTTAAGCGTCGCTTCAGTGGCTTGATGGCTGTGTTGAGCGGCTTGTTGTGCTGTTTTGGCAGTTTCAAGTGCGGCTAGGTGAGCGTCCATTTTGATGGTCGATTGAGCCTGCCCAAGTGTGCTCTGATGCTGTGCAGACTGGTGCTGCTGTGCATCCAATTGCTGGGTAATTTCATCGAGCTGTTCAACCTCTTGAAGAAGGTCATCTACCATCTGACTCATACTGTGTCTGCCTGTTATTTTAAGTCTGCTAGTCGTGCTTCAATGCTTAGATTTATCTCTTTTAAGCGTTGGTTTTTTTCGCGAATTACATCAAGTTGCTGGGTTAATTCGTCTAATGAAAATTCATTTTCAAGCCCGGTTTCGTTTAACGAATAACCGGCTTTTTGAGCGGTGTTAAACGCTCGTTCGGCGGCTGCAAAGGTTGCTTCAATGGCTTTTTGCGTTCGTTCGGCCGATGCCTGAGCTTTAGCGGTGGTCGCCAAAGCGAGTTGCGTGGCTTCTTGTGCCGATTGCACGACTTGTTGTGCTAGTTGCTGAGCGTGCTGATCAATACCAATAGCGGTTTCCATGATGGATACGGCGTGAGCGGTTTGCTCTATTAAGGTACGGTCTTCGGCGTTTGTATTATCTTGGCTAAGCTCGGCAACTGCAGGGATAGCTTCATGAGTTAGTTCATTGGTTGATTGATTGGACGATTGATTAGTTGATGTTTCTGCCAACGTCATTTCAAGTAGCTCATAGTCTTCATTAGTTTTGTCGTCTAACGCTAAATCTGAAGTTACCAGGCCTGGTGAATCTGTTGTAAGGCTGTTTTCAACGTCTGTTTTGGCTAAGCTATCGTCATGAGCCTCATCTAAAGCCACGTCCATATCATCTAAATCATCAATATCATCAGTTACATTTATATTTTCTTGTGCTGTTGGTGTAGAGGTAGACTCGATTTCGATTTCGTCATTAAGCGAATCGGCAAATTCATCTTCTAAGCTGTCGGGTAGGGTTTCTAGCAACGCCGTATTGGTCAAAGAAGAAGTGGATGGATTGTTTTGTGTAACTGAATTTAATAGAGCATCAATGTCAAAATCATCATCGCTGTTGTCTTCATTGTCATCTAGCTGTGCGATTTCATTGGTGATTGGGACAGATATGTCGGCGGTGGTTTCTTTTTCGGCGCTGACTTGCGCCATTAGCGCGTCAATGTCGTCTAAATCTAAAATATCGTCTTGAGCGTTGTCTGGCAATTCGCCCATCATGCTCAGCATTTCTTGTGTGGCTAAATCGTCTTTTTCTAAGTTGATTGTGGACATTATGGGCTACCTCGCAGCGTGAAATGACAGATTGGTCATCCTAAATAAGGACAGGTGCATGAGTGGGTTGTTGGTTAAAAATGGTTAAATTTAAGCCCGAACTCTTTCATGCAAAGGTCGCAAACAGTGTGTTTAAAAATTATTATAAATTATTACCTAGATAAGCATATTGTGTGCCATTTTTAAACTGATGAGCTTTCACCAGGCCTGGTTAAGGGTTTAACTTAAATACACCAAAGTTGGCCGGTTGATCAAAATGAAGGGTTTGTTGGGATATGGGGTGCGTCAATGTCAAACTTTTGGCGTGCAATAAAAGGCGATTTGCTTGGCCTAGTGCAATGGGATCGGCGTATAAGTTATCGCCTAAAATGGGGTGGCCAAGTGCTTTCATGTGCACTCTAAGTTGATGCGAACGTCCTGTAATGGGGGTGAGTTCTACCCAAAATGCAGTGCAAGTAGCATTGGTCAAATCAAACTGTTTTAAGGTGTTCCAGTAGGTTTGTGCGTCTTTACCCCAGGTAAAGTCTACTATTTGGCGAGGACGACGCTCCCAGTCGCAGCGCATGGGTAAGCGTATTTGTCCGTGCGATTGACTGGGCAGACCAGCGCAAACGGCGTGATAGGTTTTTTGGTTTGGCGGGTTTCAAATTGCCAGCTTAAATGGCGATGTGTTTCAGGATTTAATGCCAATACCATAATCCCCGATGTGTCCATGTCTAAGCGATGAACAATTTTAGCGCTCGGATAATGCGGGTGCAAATGTGTGAGCAAGCACTCTTGATTTTCAGGGCTGCGACCCGCAACCGACAGCAATCCGCTGGGTTTATTAATCACCAGTATGTTGCTATCGCTCCATAAAACCCAATCGTCCGAAAAAGAAAATTTAAGCGGGTGGATAGAGGGCGCTTTTAGCGAGGAGGGCGTGGCATTGAGAGGTGCGTGCATTTTAAAGAGTAGCCTTATAGAATGGCTTTACATTTTAATCTAAGGAGTGGGTCTATGGCTAAGAAAGTGGCGGTATTATTTGTGTGCTTGGGCAATATTTGCCGTTCGCCGACAGCGCACGGTGTGTTTAGACAGTTGGTGCTTAATCAAGGGTTGAATGAGCGCATTCAAATTGACTCAGCCGGAACAGCAGCCTATCACGTAGGAAAAGCCCCAGACAGTCGTTCAACATTGGTGGCAAAAGAGCGTGGCATAGACATGAGCGATTTACGTGCTCGTAAAGTCGATTTTGGGGATTTTATTGAATATGATTATATTTTGGCGATGGATGAGGCGAATTTTAATCATTTAAAGGCCATGGCACTGCCTGAGCATTATTCTAAAATTAAGCTGTTTTTAGACTACAGTCAAGAGTTTGAAGAGCGCGAAGTGCCAGACCCATATTATGGCGGAGCAACTGGGTTTGACCACGTTTTTGATTTGGTAGAATCGGCGTCTAAGGGTTTACTGGCGCATATTAAGCAGCAGAATTTGTAAGGATATAGTAATAAGAGCGTGGGATTTTTAATGCCATAAACACAAAAAGCACCCTGGGGTGCTTTTTGTGTTTATGGCTGGTTAAAAAACCTTACTGGTTATTTGATGGCTCATTGTTAACAATGTGCACACCAGAGGTTTCATCTTCGCTTTCGCCTTCTTTACGACGGCGATTACGCGGTCTTCTAGAGGGACGAGTTTTTCTAGGGCGACGACTTGGTTCTGCAGTGGCATCGGCAGTCGTATCGGCAGTAGTTTCATCTTGTTGCACAGCCGCCGTTAAAGGCACTTCTTGACGGTTGTCGTCATGGTGCTGCACATCTGCGATGGGCTCTTGCGGCGCATCGCTTATTTGCTGCAATTCCATTTGAAAAAGCACAGGCGCTGATTCAATGCTGGAATGAGCCGGTTCGTTAATAACAGGAGCCATTTCTATTTGAACGTCGGCTTGTGTGTCAGTGTTAACATCGGCACGAACATCGGTTGATACTAATACGGTTTGAACAGAAGGCGTTTCAGCCATGTCTGTAACCGGTTCGGTGGTGGTGCTCATTTCAGCGTGAGTGTCTTTTACCACTTCTTGAGCCACTTCTTGAACGGTTTCTTGAGCAGGTTCTTGAATAATAGGTTGCTCTATGGGTTGCTCAACGATGTCTAAAATACGTTCTACCACACGCTCAACAGGTGTTTCGATGATGGTTTTGGTTTCAGCAATTGATCCAGGCATCGCTTCAGTCGCAGTGTTTACATCAGATTCTAGCGGTAACTGAGCACTAAACGTCGCTAAGGTGTTGGCTGCAATCAGTTGTTGCGCTTCGTCTGAGGCAGGGTGCGGCGAATCAATCGACATGTTTTCAGCACCATCAGGCGCACGACGACGACTGTTGTACGAACGAGTGTTGTAACGACTACGACGTTTTTGCGCTGGACGACGGCCTTGATTGCCTTCGGTGTCTTCACTGTCATCGCTCATTACTGGTGCGTCTTCAACGCTCAGGTCAGAGGCCAGTCCGTCTACAGCCAGCTCTAGGTCGCCTGGACGGTTTTCGCGTGGCTCACGACGATTACGGTTACTGGAACGCGAACGGTTAGGCTTTCTTTGACCTTCTGCTCCAGACTCATCGGTTCTGTCGTTTCTGCTTGTGTCTTGAACCGCCTCGTTCAAGTTTAGTTCAGACGTTTCGGCTGTCTCAGGGGGACGGCGACGGCTGTTACTATTATTACTGTTGCGGCGACTATTTTGTGAGCGGTTACCACGTCGTTCGTCGTTTTGGCTACGGCTTGAACGGCCGTTTGAGCGACGAATGGCTGGTTCAACCACGGCTTCTTCTTGTGTTTCAGGTTTGCTAAATAACGCTTTCCAAACACGTTTGAACAGGCCTGGTTTAGCCGGTTCAGTTATCTGTGGCACAACACTGACTACTGGCGCAGGTGGTGCAGATTGCTGTACGTTTTGTACGGCAGGCTCTTCTTTAATGATTTTTTGACGGGCTCGTGCTGATGTTCCAGTTCGGGCATTACCATCTCTTTGACTTCGTAACTGGCGCTCACCGGCATCTCTTCGCCATGACGGGTACGATCCATGATGTACTGTGGAGTTTCGAGATGCTCATTGGGTACAATTAAGACGTGTAGATTGTGACGGTCTTCTACCTTAATAATTTGATTACGTTTTTCATTTAATAAAAACGTTGCTACGTCGACGGGCAGCTGAATGGTCACGCGGCGGGTGTTTTCTTTCATGCTTTCTTCTTCAAGCAAGCGCAAGATAGACAGGCCAAGCGATTCTACGCCACGAATGACCCCAACGCCTTTGCAACGTGGGCAAACAATTTGTGTGGATTCGTCAATAGAAGGGCGCAGTCTTTGACGTGACATTTCAAGTAAACCAAAGCGAGATATTTTACCTATTTGCACGCGTGCGCGATCCGACTTAACGGCATCGCGCATTTTGTTTTCAACGTCGCGCTGGTGCTTATTAGATTGCATGTCAATAAAGTCAATGACCACTAAACCGCCTAGGTCGCGTAAACGCAATTGGCGAGCAATTTCACACGCCGCTTCCATGTTGGTGTGAAACGCAGTTTCTTCAATGTCGCCACCTTTGGTAGAGCGACTTGAGTTAATGTCAATGGCCGTCAGGGCTTCGGTTATGTCAATAACAATGACACCCCCCGATGGCAAAACTACTTCACGTTGATAAGCGGATTCAATTTGAGATTCGATTTGAAAGCGTGTAAATAGCGGGATTTTGTCTTGATAAGGCTTAACCTTATATACCTGTTGCGGCATTACGTGCTGAATAAATTCACGGGCTTTATGAAACGTGTCCATATCATCGATGATGATTTCGCCAATGTCTTGACGTAAATAATCTCGTATGGCCAAGATGACAATGTCCGATTCTTGATGAATTAAAAACGGTGCAGCTTTGCTATTAGTGGCTTGTTGAATGGAGCTCCATAATTGAACTAGGTAATCCACGCCCCATTGCAGTTCTTCGGTGCTTTTTCCTACACCGGCGGTGCGAATGATTAATCCCATGCCATCTGGAGTTTGTAAATCGCGCAGAGTATCACGAATGTCGGTGCGCTCGTCGCCTTCGATACGACGTGAAATGCCGCCCGCTTTGGGGTTGTTTGGCATCATCACCACATAAGGACCTGCTAGGGTAATTTGTGTGGTTAAGGCCGCACCTTTGTTGCCGCGTTCTTCTTTTTGCACTTGGACAATGATTTCTTGTCCTTCGGTTAAAACGTCTTTGATACTAAAGCGGCCGTTGTTGGCTTTGCCGTCCGGAAAATACTCTTCAGCGACTTCTTTGAACGGTAAAAATCCGTGACGTTCGGCGCCGTAATCAATAAATGCGGCTTCTAAACTGGGTTCTATGCGTGTGATTCGGCCTTTGTAAATATTGGCTTTTTCTTTTGGTGGTGGGGGGTTTCTACATCTAGGTCGTAGAGGGTTTGACCGTCTACTAGAGCAATGCGAATTTCTTCGGCTTGCGTGGCGTTTATCAGCATTCTTTTCATGCTATTCTCTTTTTAGTTTGCTGAGAATACGGCAATACATAAGGGCAGCACACGGCTGAGCAAGATTGCGTTACGTTTGTTAAGGCGGGTTGTTACAGCAAAATAGGCTTGGTGAATAAAAGGTCGTTTGGGCAAGAGGTGCACGCACTCTATCTTGCAAGGCAAGCTGTTAGAAGTCGTAAGTTTACCGTTAAGCGGGGTAAAGGTACGCGTCATTTAGTCTTGCAATGTCGCTTTTAATCGGGTTGCTCGTCAGTGAGCAATTGAATCGACGTGTTCGGTTCAATCAAATTTAGGTTTCTACTTTACGTAACATTGGTATCGAGCAAGCATTCTTGATTATTATGGTTTTTGATGCTTGCTCTAGCCTTCAGAGTCGTCGTTGTACGCGAGTCTGTTTTAAACAAAACGTGGGCTTTATCGCTTTACCGTAGCGTTAACCAAGCGTCTTACAACCACGAGCAACTCAACTAATTATGAGTTGGGGTTTGCAGTTTGATTAACTTACTAGGCACGGTTTAATAGAGTGTTTTTGGTCTATATTAAATGGCGTGATTAGGCTGGTCTTGTATTGATGTATTCTGCAGAGTTTTATTTAACCCTTTAAACACACCTTAACTATTCACAAACAAAATAAAAATAATGGGGAATATCGGTGGGGTTTAAAGGGCGGGGTTTTGTCAAAAATTCTGGGACGTTTTAGGAAAATCAGCTATTTTGGCTGTTTAATCGTAACGTTAACACCGCTTAAAATTTAAGCATCGCAAATATAACACTCAATTTGCCCTCTTGCAATGACATATTACGCCTAGCCATGTAAACTTAGCCAAATTTAAGAGCTGAGCCAATTCAAACCAAGTAATGCATTGTAAAAAGTGTAGCCAGTTCATGCCGTACATTCAATAATACATGCGTTTGCTAATACGTTATAACCAAGAGAAGCACACTGATGATTCCCCCTAAAGCCCAATTAATTGAGGTGACCGAAGAAGATGCCGGTCAACGCGTCGATAATTTTTTAATGCGCCATCTGCGTAAAGCACCTAGAACCCTGATTTATCGGATTGTGCGCAAGGGCGAGGTGCGGGTTAATAAAGGTCGAGTGCAGGCCAGTACCCGTTTAAAAAATGGCGATGTGGTGCGCATACCGCCAGTGTTTATGCCCGAAAAAGACGTGGTGCTCGAAAGCGATATTCCACACAGTGAAATGCAGCGCATTGAAGAGCATATTTTGTATGAAGATAAAGACTTAATGGTGGTTAATAAACCGTCGGGTGTGGCGGTGCATGGCGGCAGTGGTTTAAGTTGGGGTTTGATTGAGATGCTTCGTCTTCTGCGCCCTTTGGCTAAGCGTTTAGAGTTGGTGCATCGCATTGATCGTGATACATCAGGCTGTTTGTTAATTGCTAAAAAGGCGTCGGTGTTAAAAAATTTACACGAGCAAATTAGAGAAGATAAGCTGGATAAACGCTATTTGGCCATCGTCACCGGTCATTGGCCAAAAGGTATGGCTAAGGTTGATTTGCCCCTGCGCAAGGATACTTTGCCAGACGGCGGTTGGAATGTGTGTGTGGCGCAAAACGGCAAGCCCGCAGTGAGTTACTTTACGGTAGAGCGCAGATTAAAAGGTTCTGATTTGGTGTCGGTTAAATTAAAGACTGGTCGAACCCATCAAATTAGGGTGCACGCGCTGTCGCAAGGTTGTGCGTTGCTGGGGGACGATAAGTATGGCGATCGAGCCGTTAACAAACAGTATCGTCCTATGGGGATGAAGCGTTTGGCGTTGCACGCGCAATTTTTAGGGTTTACTCATCCCGTTACTGAGCAGTGGATGTTAATGGAAGCGCCGTTGTGGCCAGATTTTAAACACATTATTGACGTATTGGCGGAATAATTATGCATGACATGAGTAAGGTGCAAAAAAAATACAAGCTGGTTATTTTTGACTGGGACGGTACTTTAATGGATTCGGAGATGCGAATAGTGGCTTCGATTCAAGCGGCCGCTGCACACTGCGGGCTGCCTGTATTGTCGCACCATGAGTCTAAGCAAATTATTGGTTTGAGTTTGGATAAAGCCATACTGGGGCTGTACCCCAGTGCATCAGGTGAGCAGGTTGAGCAGATGAGTGCTGCGTACAGTCAGCATTTTTTGGAAGAGTCATTGGTGGAAATGGTTCCCTTTTCGGGGGCAGAGTCACTGTTGTTTAGCTTAAGGCAGCAAGGTGTTAAGTTGGCTGTGGCCACGGGTAAAAGTCGTCGTGGTTTAGATCAGGTGTTGAGTCAGTGTGGTTTTGGTGGGTATTTTGACATTACGCGCACTCCGCACGAATCGGCATCAAAACCCGATCCGCTTATGTTGCAACAGATTTTAATGCACTTAAATATCGCGGTGAGTGATGCGGTGATGGTGGGTGATACATCGTTTGATTTGCAGATGGCTCAATCCATTAATATGGATGCGATTGCCTTGGGGCATGGTGTACATGAACTCGATGTTTTGGCGGCGTTTAATCCTGTGGTGCAATGCGACGATTTGCATCAATTGCACGCTTGGCTAATGGCTCGGCTTTAACATTTTAGGTTTTTAAAGTTTTAAGGTTTAGAAAGCGTATTGCCTTCCTTGCTAAGCGACTCGCCTAATCAACCAGGCCTGGTAGGGTGGGTGGTGTAGTTTATTTTTATGGCGCGGCATTATAAAGGTATGGCAGTTCATAACCCATTTTTAAGAAAATGCTGGTGAGTTCAATGAGCGGCAAGCCAATTAATGCGTTGGGATCGGTGCTGTTAATCGCGCTAAATAATGTAATGCCTAAACCTTCTGATTTAAAACTGCCCGCACAATTTAACGGTTGTTCGAGTGCTATATAGTTATGAATAACCGAGTCGCTTAAGTGTCTAAAGTGCACATCGGTTTGGTCTAGCGCTTGGAAGGTTTGCTGAGTATGAGTGTTGATGACCACCAGGCCTGTGTAAAAGGTAATGACCTGGCCGCTAAATTGTTTTAATTGAGCAAATGCATTTTCAGGTGTGTGGGGCTTGCCAATGGCTTGATCATTAAATACAGCGCATTGGTCAGACGCAATAATAATATGGTGCGAAAAGTCTTGAGTAAGCGCCTGTGCTTTTTGCAGTGATAGTCGCATAACCATGGCGTTAGGCGTTTCGTTGGGCAAAGGGGTTTCATTAATATTGGGGCTGGCTTGCACAAAATTAAGATGCAGCTTTGACAATAATTGTTTACGAAAAATGGAGCTCGAACCCAAAACAATGTTAGGCATGTTGCCGCTAAGCGTCTTATGTAATGGGTTGTTTGGTGGCTGTGGGTTGGTGATTGACATGTGTGTTGGGTCATCCTATGGTGGCGAGTCTAACGCTTGTTTGGCTTAACTTATTTGGTTTGGATTAGGTGGTCGGGGATAAATTAGGCGCTAAGTTCTATAAAAAGAAACCTTAAGAAAGTGCTAAAACAGTCGCCTTATCAAAAGGTTGCGGTGTCAATGAGATTTAAGGTCGCCAGTGTATTTGCTGCGTAAACCAGATTAGCAAAAAAGTAGACATATTTTCATGAAAAATAAGCGGTTTTTTTGACTTCACTGCATGATACGAGTATTATTCGCCGCTATGTTTGACAAGCTCCCTGAACTGATCGACCCAATCTACTCGGTAAACCATAATAAACACTTTGTGGGACGAGTCAACCAAGCACGTTTAAAACGCTTGGCAGATATGGTTTTGTCTGCAGATCGTGAGGTTGAGGTTCAGTTAGATTTTTATTATGACAGGGCGTTGCGATTTCCAGCCTTTGTTATGAAGTTAAAAACCAATTTGAATTTGCAATGCCAACGTTCCCTAAAGCCGTTTGACTATGCTGTTGAAACAGAAGTTAAAGGTATCTTTACTGAATCGATGGCGTTGATAGATGATTTACCCGCCGATATTGAGGTATACGATCTTGAGGGTGGAAAAGTTTCCCCCCTTGGGTGGATAGAAGATGAACTCTTATTGTGTGTGCCAATCGCACCGATTGATGAGCAAAACTCTATGGATTATGAAAATGATTCGATTCCCGATGTTGTTGCGAAAGAAACAGTGCTTCAAGAAGAAGCGTTTAAAAAACCCAATCCGTTTGCAGTTTTGCAAGGGTTAAAGAAATAAAAGATTTTATATTTAGGAGAAGCTCATGGCCGTTCAAAAGAGTCGTAAAACCCCTTCAAGACGTGGTATGCGTCGTTCACACGATGCGTTAAGCGCACCAACATTAACCGTTGATGAAACTACGGGTGAAGTTCACCGTCGTCACCATGTAACGGCTGATGGTTATTACAAAGGCAAAAAAGTCGTTCAAGATAAGGCGTAACAGCTCTTGTCTATTAACATTGCCATTGATGCAATGGGCGGTGATCACGGAATCCGTGTTACCGTCCCCGCATCGCTTGATGCGTTAACCGCATTTTCAGACATTCACATTATTTTGGTTGGCAAAGAAGACCTTATTAATGCTGAACTCTCTAAACATTCCTATGATTCCTCCCGTCTTACGGTTCAACACGCTGATGAAGTGGTTGAAATGGACGACCTACCCTCTAAAGCTTTGCGTATTAAACGTAACTCATCCATGCGAATTGCCTTAAATCTAGTAAAAGATGATCTTGCCCAGGCTTGCGTTAGTGCGGGTAATACTGGCGCTTTAATGGCGGTGGCCAAGTTTGTTTTAAAAACTTTGCCGGGAATTGATCGTCCTGCCATCTGTACGGCTATGCCCACCATAAAAGGCCATGTGCACATGCTTGATTTGGGCGCAAACGTTGGATGCAGTGGTCAAAATTTGGCGCAGTTTGCAATAATGGGTTCTGTGTTAGCGGGCGCCATGGATGATAATTTGAGTCCACGAGTTGGCTTGTTAAACATTGGTGAAGAGGAAATTAAAGGACACCAACGTATTAAGGATGCGCACGTTATTTTACGTGCATCTGACATTAACTACATTGGCTATGTTGAGGGCGATGATATTTTTAAGGGTAATACCGATGTGGTTGCCTGTGATGGTTTTGATGGCAATATTGCATTAAAAGCCAGTGAAGGTGTTGCCAAAATGATCTCTTTTTATTTAAAAGAGGCCTTTACTCGTAACATCTTTACTAAATTTATTGCGTTATTGGCATACCCAGTCCTTAAGTCTTTTAAAAACAAGGTAGACCCTCGTCGATACAATGGAGCATCTTTATTAGGGTTGCGTAAAATTGTCATTAAAAGTCATGGCGGTGCAGATCAATTTGGTTATTTTTACGCCATCGCTGAAGCTCGTTTAGAAGTCTCTAAAAATGTACCTGAACGCATCGCTGCAGAAGTTGCAAAATTATTGATAATAAAAGACAAAGTTCAATTGGCAGATGATTTAAGCACACCATTACCTGCTTCCAATCCTCTAACGGCTGTTGCTAGTTAAGGTTGTCGTCTGCTTTAACCTTTTCCTCCCTCCCAGATAAAAGAGTGGTCATGAATCAAAAAATATACAGTCGAATTATTGGAACAGGTGGGTATTTACCCGAAAAAATTCTGACCAATCTTGAACTTGAAAAATTGGTTGATACCAGCGATGAATGGATACGTGAACGTACGGGTATTGAGCAACGTCACATAGCCGCCGAAGGTCAAACCACTTGTGATTTGGCCGAAATAGCCTCAAGACGCGCACTTGACATGGCGGGTGTTGAAGCCAGTCAAATCGATTTAATTATTGTCGCTACTACAACGCCCGATAAGATTTTTCCAAGTACGGCCTGCTTATTACAGCAACGTTTAGCGATTCATGGTTGCCCAGCTTTTGATGTACAAGCCGTGTGTTCTGGTTTTATTTATGCTTTAAGCGTGGCTGACCAGTTTATTAAAACCGGCATGTCTAAATGTGTCTTGGTGGTGGGTGCAGAAACCCTATCGCGCATTACCAATTGGCAAGATCGCAACACATGTGTGTTGTTTGGTGATGGCGCCGGTGCTGTATTGTTACAGGCATCTGAACAGCCGGGTATTTTGTCTACCCATATTCATGCTGATGGCGAGTTTGAAGAGTTATTGCACGTGCCATCAGGCCCGTCTAAACTTCCCAAAAGTGATGATATTTCTGAGCGCACAATGGCAATGAAAGGTAATGAGGTTTTTAAAATAGCGGTCAATACACTGAGTAAAATCGCTATCGAGACACTCGAAGCCAATCAGATGCAAAAAGAAGACGTTGATTGGCTGGTTCCGCATCAGGCCAATTTAAGAATAATTTTGGCTACGGCAAAGAAATTAAAGCTAACCGATGAGCAAACGGTGATTACCGTGCACAAGCACGCTAATACTTCAAGCGCATCTGTGCCGTTGGCGTTGGACGAGGCCATTAGAGATGGTCGGATTCAACGTGGCCATACCTTGTTGCTTGAAGCGTTTGGTGGTGGATTTACGTGGGGCTCAGCTCTCATTAAATATTGAGACTACGATTCTTATGTCGGTACTGAGTTTTTATACCGCGTAGCAAATTTTGTAAAGGGTGTTATTCATGTCGTATGCATTTGTTTTTCCTGGCCAGGGGTCACAATCAGTTGGAATGTTAAATGAGTTGGCGCAACTAAACCCAGTGGTTAAAGAAGTGTTTGCCGAATCATCAGATGTTTTGGGCTTTGATCTTTGGGATGTGGTGCAAAACGATACGGCGGGTGTGTTAAACCAAACGGACGTGACGCAACCGGCTATGTTGGCCGCAGGCATTGCTGTGTATCGCAGTTTAGCCGCGTTAAAACCATTAAATCCTAAGTTTATGGCAGGCCATTCGTTGGGTGAATACACCGCAATGGTGGCCGCAGGTGTAATGACCTTGGCGCAAGGCATTGAATTAGTGGCTGAGCGAGGTCGTTTAATGCAGCACGCCGTACCTGCTGGGCAGGGTGCTATGGCCGCTGTATTAGGATTAGACGATGCTCAAGTAGTTGAGGTTTGTAAAAGCGCATCTGGCCTGGTTGAGGCCGTTAATTTTAATTCACCCGGTCAAGTGGTGATAGCGGGCGAAAAATCTGCAGTAGAATCGGCCATGTTGCTGATGACGCAGGCAGGCGCGTCGCGAGTTGTGCCGTTACCCGTAAGTGTGCCATCGCATTGTTCTTTAATGAAACCTGCGGCTGAAAAATTAGCCGAAAAGCTGGCCGGTATGACATTTGAATTGCCTAGCGTACCGGTTTTGCATAACGTTAATGCTTCTACTGCCAGTTCGGTGGATGACATTAAAGCGTTATTAGTTCAGCAATTGTATTGTCCAGTCCAGTGGGTACAAACGGTGCATGCTATGAAGCTGCAAGGGGTTGATTCTTTGTTGGAGTTAGGGCCAGGTAAAGTGTTATCTGGCTTAAATCGTCGCATTGATCGCGCTATGGGTATGCATGCGGTGTTTGATCAGAAGAGTTTAGAAAAAGCGCTTGAATTGATATAAGTGTTTGAGTGAATTGACCCGTTTTAAAAAATATCCCTGTAAAACGATTTTGACTGAATTGAAATAAGGTAAAAACCATGATGTTATCTGGAAAAGTTGCATTTGTCACCGGCGCAAGTCGTGGAATTGGTAAGGCAATTGCCTTGGATTTGGCGGCGCACGGAGCAGTGGTAATCGGTACAGCTACCACCGAAGCCGGTGCACAAAGTATTAGTGACTATTTAATGCAAGCCGGTGCCCAAGGCGCTGGAAAGTGCCTTAATGTAACCAACGCACAGATGATTAACGATGTGCTCGATGAGGTAACACAGACTTTTGGTGTGCCTACCATTTTAGTGAATAATGCCGGAATTACCCGAGATAATTTATTAATGCGCATGAAAGACGATGAGTGGGATGACATCATTCAAACCAATTTAAGCTCGGTGTTTAGAATGAGCAAAGCTTGTTTGCGTGGGATGATGAAAGCCAAGGGTGGTCGCATTATAAACATCGCCTCGGTAGTGGGTGTTATGGGCAACGCTGGGCAAACCAATTACGCGGCCGCTAAAGCGGGCATTATGGGCTTTAGTAAGTCATTGGCGCGCGAGGTGGGTTCACGTAACATTACGGTAAACACCATTGCTCCTGGCTTTATTGACACCGACATGACGCGCGCACTCCCAGAAGAGCAGCGCGCAGCATTAACCCAACAAATTCCGCTCAACCGGTTAGGCAGTGCAGAGGATATTGCACAGTGCGTGACGTTTTTAGCCGGTGATGGTGGTGCATATATTACTGGGCAAACGTTAAACGTTAACGGTGGTATGTACATGATTTAAGGCAGAATTAGGCATTTTAGACATAGGCTTTTTAACCCTTGTTAATAAAGCCTTTAAACAAGATGCTTGATTAAGCTTGAAAAACCCCTTAGAAAGAGCGAAAATACGCTCATTCTGAAAAACGAATTTTTATCATAAAAAACTGGAGAATTCCATGAGCGGTATCGAAGAACGCGTAAAGAAAATTGTTGTTGAGCAACTGGGTGTAGAAGAAGATCAGGTAACGCCCGATGCTTCTTTTGTAGATGATTTAGGAGCGGATTCTCTTGACACAGTTGAGCTAGTAATGGCTTTGGAAGAAGAGTTTGATTGTGAAATTCCAGATGAAGAAGCTGAAAAGATTTCTACATTAGCGCAAGCAACTGCTTACGTTGAAGCGAACATTGGTTAATTAGTAGCTTAGGCTAAAGGTCAACCAATTACAGTAGAGAATACTGAATAAAAAGCCGTACTCATTACGGCTTTTTTTTTATAAAAATCTAGAAAGACATTAAGTTACGTGTCATCGTGTTAACGCGTCAAAGTCTTTAAATATCGTGAGGGTGCTATTTTGTCTAAACGTCGTGTGGTAATAACTGGGTTAGGGGTTTTGTCGCCTGTAGGGTTAACGGTTGCCGAAACCTGGCAAAATTTATTGGCCGGTAAAAGTGGCATTGACACCCTTACCAAGTTTAATACCGACACTTTTTCGGTAAAGTTTGGCGGTGTGCTTAAAGGCTTTGATGCCTTGCAATACATCAGTGCAAAAGAAGCTAAAAAGATGGATCCGTTTATTCATTACGGTATTGCCGCAGGCACACAAGCCATTTTAGACTCTGGTTTAGAGGTTACCGAGCAAAATGCCACCCGCATTGGTGTATCAATTGGTTCGGGTATTGGCGGTATTGGCTCAATAGAAGCCCAGCATCAAGCCCTTATTAATGGTGGGCCGCGTAAAGTGTCGCCATTTTTTGTGCCCAGTGCGATTATTAATATGATTTCGGGCAATCTTTCGATTATGTTTGGTCTTAAAGGTCCTAATATGGCGATTGGCACGGCTTGTGCAACCGGAACGCACAGTATTGGTGACGCAGCGCGCATGATTGAGTACGGCGATGTTGATGTAATGATTGCCGGTGGTGCCGAATACGCCACCACTGAGTTGGGCTTGGCGGGGTTTGCCGCAGCACGAGCTTTGTCTACGCGTAACGACAATCCTCAAGCCGCCAGCCGTCCTTGGGACAAAGACCGCGATGGTTTTGTCCTGAGCGATGGTGCGGGCGCGGTGGTGCTTGAAGAGTACGAGCACGCTAAAGCGCGCGGCGCAAAAATGTACGCTGAGGTGTTGGGGTTTGGTATGAGTGGCGACGCCTATCACATGACCTTGCCTGCCGCTGGGGGCGAGGGCGCGGCGCGTTGTATGGCATTGGCCTTGCATAATGCTAAGTTAGACCGCAGTCAAATTAATTACATTAACGCGCACGGTACCTCAACCCCTGCGGGCGACTTATGCGAAACCAGCGCAGTTAAAAGCACGTTTGGTGCCCATGCTTACCATTTAACCATGAGCTCAACCAAGTCTATGACCGGTCACTCCTTGGGTGCGGCGGGTGCGATGGAAGCGGTGTTTACCGCTTTGGCATTAAAAGAGCAAAAACTACCACCCACTATTAACTTAGAAAACCCGCAAGAAGGCTGTGATTTAGATTACGTGGCTTTAGAGGCGCGTGATGCCAAAATTGATTATGCCTTATCCAATTCATTTGGATTTGGTGGCACAAACGCAACTTTAGTTCTTGGGCGTATTTAACGCGTTTTTTATGAATGCCCATGTATGGAAACTGCTAAAACCATGAAAGACACGAGTACTTCTGCTTGGTTTGTGACCAGGCCTGTTGACATTATAGGCCGTGATAAGTCAGGAGCAGATGCGCTTGCAACCCTTGATTTAGTCAAGCTGCATCAGCTTAATCCTGTGCGTTATCCATTTTTACTAGAAAGTGTTGCAAAAGGTAGTTTAGGGCAGTTTGATGTCCTGATGGCGTATCCACAGCAGTCTTTACAGCTTAACGCAATCGAGGATGCCGCCAGCTTTATAAGCGCGTTTGAAACACAATGGCGCACTCATAAAATCGATGCGAATTCTTTAGCCGATTACCAACATATGCGCCAGACCCAGTTGGGCGATTTGCCTTTTTTTGGCGGTTGGTTTGCCTATTTTAGTTACGACTACGCACAAGTGGTTGAACCGGTGTTGACTCTGCCGCGGGCGGTATTTCCATTGGCCAATTTAACACGTGTTCCTGCGGCCATTATTATTGACCATAGAACCGCTCAAATCACCTTGGTGGCAGAGGTCGAATTTGCTCATACGTTAGAGCAGATGCACTCCGATATTTTACAGGTTATGGCCACCGCAGGGGACGACAGCCCAGCCCCTCAAGTTCAAAGACAGACTGAAGAGCCTGAAGATAAATATTTGCAGGGTGTAAGCGCTATAAAAGAGTATATTTTAGCCGGTGATGTATTTCAGGCTAATTTATCACGTCAGTGGACGGTCGATTTAACCTCTCAATCTAATTATATGGCCGTGTATAAGGCATTACGAACGCATAACCCGGCACCTTTTGCCTCGTTAGTGTGTTTGTGCGATGCTCAAAATACACCTTGGCAAATCATTAGTTCATCGCCCGAGCGTTTGGTTAAGTACCAAGCACCGTGGGTTGAGACTCGTCCCATTGCGGGTACGCGGCGACGCAGTGCTAATGTAGAAGACGATAAGGCGCTCATGGCTGAATTAATTTCACACCCTAAAGAACGCGCCGAACACATTATGCTTATTGATTTAGAGCGCAATGACTTAGGACGTATTTGTCGACCTGGTACGGTTGAGGTCAATGAATTGATGGTGGTTGAAACTTACGAGCATGTCCACCATATTGTGTCTAACGTGCGCGGCCAATTGCAAGACGGCTTAACACCGTTGGACATTGTGCATGCTCTGTTTCCTGGGGGCACTATTACGGGGTGCCCTAAAATTAGGTGTATGCAAATTATTGCAGAGCTTGAGCAAATGCCGCGCGAAGCGTATACCGGTTCGTTGGGCTATATCAATCGGGACGGTTCAATGGATTTAAATATTTTGATTAGAACCATGATGATGCAAGAGCGCGATGGTGTTCCCTCGGTGCAATTTAGAGCCGGAGCCGGAATTGTGGCCGACTCAGAAGCTCAAAGCGAACTCACTGAAACCCGTCATAAAGCCAAAGGCTTGGTAAATGCCTTGGTGCCGACTTTACTATTCACCGATGCTAACCCTTCGTAAACGATGCCTCAATTACAAGCACATCACGCTACTCAACATCAATCGTTTCACCAGGCCTGGTTAAATGGTCAAGTTTGTCATACTGTGTCTGTTCACGATCGTGGGTTATTGTATGGTGATGGTTTTTTTACCACTATGTTGGCGCATCATTTAAGCGTGTTTAATTGGGCTGGGCATTGGGCTCGGTTGCAGTTTTCTGCTCAGCGTTTGGGGTTTGCTCCGTTAGATCAAGAGGCACTTTGGCAATATATTAGTACGGCTTTACGCGCCGCGTCCGAGCATACGCCACAGCGCACTTGGATTATTAAACTGCTTATTACCCGTGGAGAGTGTGCTCAAGGAGGGCGCGGTTACCAAGTGCCCAAACACGCACAACCGCGCTGTTTAGTTTTTGTAAGTGCCGCACCACTGCAATGTGATTTAAACTTGGCGTTACCCCGTCAAACGGCTATAACGTTAGGTGTGTCTCCAATTGAGTCCTCTGTGCAAAGCCAGTTGGCCGGGGTAAAACATTTAAATCGGTTGGATAACGTGCTGGCGCGAACGCAACTAGCGCAATCGTTAGCCGATTCTTCTGGTACCCGTGATGCGTTAACAGAGTTTAAAGTGGACGACGTTCTCATGCTCAACGCCTTAGGGTATGTGGTGTGCAGTACGCAAGCCAATGTGTTTATGCTCAAAGACAACGTGCTTTACACCCCAAAACTCAATAAAAGTGGGGTGTTGGGCACCACGCGTGAGGTATTGTTAACGTTGGCAAACGGATTACCAAGTCGGCTTTATATGGCTAAGCACGCGATGGAGATTGATTTAACCTTACATGACTTAGGCCAAGCCGATGAGTTGTTTTTGGCAAACGCCGTTCGCGGCATTGTGCCTGTAAGCTGTTTAATGGATGACATCACGAATCTAAACGCCATTGATAATGCCCATACACCTAACATTAAAACCTTTACCACCAAGTCGCGTGAGCAGATTCACCAGGCCTGGTCAGATTGGCAAGTATCGAACGCCAAGTCTGTACACGAATAGTTCACCATAACGAAACAATACCATTAAAAAATTGGACTCCTTATGACCAAGACGGTTAAACCTGCCAAGCCTAGTGCTCGCGTTAGTGGCGCTAAGCACGCCCCTCGAGCGGCCGTTTCTCACGCTGTTCGCAGCAATACGCGCGGGCGAACGGCGCAGGCCGAACAGGCTCAGCATGAGCCCCAACGCAGTTTTGTGCGTAAGCTTAAACTTTTTATGGTGGCGTTGGTGGCGTTGGCTGTTGTTGCTTCCGCTTTGGTTTTTTGGCAGTTTAAGCAGTTTGTAAGCGCGCCTATTTCGCAACACAGCACGGTTTTAGACTTTGAGATTGTGGCCGGCAGTTCGGCCACTAAAGTGGCTTATCAACTGCACGAAAAAGGTTACTTAAGTGCCCCAAAATGGTTTTTGTGGTATTTAAACTATCAAGACAAGCCAGGACAAATTAAGGCCGGCGAAGTTAAGATTTACCCCTACTGGACGGTTGACCAACTGATTGAACAATTGCTTAATGGCAAGGTCATTCAATATCCCGCCACGCTCATTGCCGGGCAAACCATCGAACAGACTTTGCGTACCATACAAGCATTGCCAAAAATACAAAAACAGCTCGATTTAAGCCAACCTAAAGAGGTATTACGTCGTTTAAGCATCGATTTGAACCATTACGAACGTTACCCTTATGCGGCAATTGAAGGGTGGTTTTTACCCGAAACGTATTATTACAAAGCGGGTGACAGTGATCTAGATATTGCTATGCGCGCGCACCACGCTATGCGCGATGTATTAGACCAAGCATGGCAAAATCGTCAAAAAGATTTACCCATCAAAACCCCCTATGAGGCGTTAATTTTAGCCTCGATTGTCGAAAAAGAGACCGGCGTGGCTAGGGAACGTGGCGAAATTGCTGGGGTATTTGTAAACCGCATTCAAAAAAATATGCGCTTACAAACTGACCCAACGGTTATTTACGGCATAGGTCAAGGGTATGACGGCAATATTCGCAAAGTCGATTTGCAAGCCAATACCCCTTACAACACATACAGAATAGACGGTTTACCGCCCACACCCATTGCATTGCCTAGCAAAGAGGCCATAGAAGCGGTGATGCAACCGACCAAAACTCAAAATCTGTTTTTTGTAGCCAAAGGCGGCGGCGAACACCATTTTTCGACCACGTTAGACGAGCATAATAACGCCGTTAATCGCTACATTTTAGGCAAATAAAATGCCCAAACGAAGCAAAACGAATCAAAATGATTCATAAGGAGTTGAGATGATTGGTCAATTTATCACCCTAGAAGGCACCGAAGGCGCGGGTAAATCAACCAACTTAGCGTTTATTGAGCAATGGTTGCACCTGCAGGGCATTGACGCGATTGTCACGCGCGAGCCGGGAGGCACCGCCATTGGTGAGGCGATTCGTCAGGTGTTGCTTAATCCCGAATTTACCCAAATGCAAGCCGACACCGAGCTGTTGTTGATGTTTGCGGCGCGCGCGCAACACCTGCAAGAAAAATCTTGCCCGCTTTGGCGCAAGGCAAATGGGTGGTGTCGGATCGTTTTACCGACGCGTCTTACGCTTACCAAGGTGCGGCACGTGGGATGCCGTTTGAGCGCATTGCACACATTGAACACTGGGTGCAACAAGGGTTTATGCCGCACGCCACGTTTGTCTTTGACCTGCCCATCGAGATTGGCATGGCACGTGTGGCCGCGCGCGGTGGCCAAGTGGATCGGTTTGAGTCGGAGCAACGCGCCTTTTTTGAACGCGTGCGTGGCGCCTACTTAACCCGAGCGGCCGCGCATCCCACACGTTACAAAGTGTTGGATGCCAGCCTGCCACTCAGCGCAGTACAAGCCGAAATTGACGCGCATTTACACCAACTATTAAATCAAGCACGTAGCCTATGAGCGCCATTTTGTCAGACATGCCGTGGCTGGCGCCGCAATGGACGCAATGGTTGCAGTTGTCTGAACGTTTGGGGCACGCCTATTTGCTATCGGGCCCTAAAGGCATTGGTTTAGAACGTTTTGTGGCGCACATCGCCCAAACGGCGTTGTGTTTGTCGCCCCAAAATCATGAGGGGTGCGGGGTCTGCAAAGGCTGTCATTTGTTTAAGACCGCACAACACCCGGATTTTTATACGTTAGGGTGTTTAGAGGACAAAAAAGAGATTGGGGTTGATCAAGTGCGCGGATTAATGAGCAAGCTCAATGAAACCTCGCACCAAGGCGGCTACAAAGTCATTTGGATTGACGGGGTTGGGCGTATGAACGCCTCGGCCTTTAATGCCTTACTTAAAACGTTAGAAGAGCCCGCATCGGGCACGCTGTTTTTGCTCACCACCCACCAAATGGGTCGTTTGCCGGCCACCATTAAAAGTCGCTGTCAAAGCCTGGCGTTTGGCACGCCGCCTTTGCCGCAGTCGATGGCTTGGTTGCAGGCGCGCTTGCCGCAAATCGATTTGGCTTTGATAAAGCGTGCGCTTCGGGTCTGTTGGGGCTCGCCTTTAGCGGCGCAAGCGTGGATAGAAGGCGGTGAGTTTGCCCAAGACACCCAGTGGAACGACGGTATAAAAAGCCTGATGAATGGGCATAAAACCGTGTCAGAGGTGGTAAAACCGTGGCTTAAATGGCCACAGCCCGAAGCGGTGTTTGACTATTTTTATTTGTGGAGCGTGTCCAGCCTGCGCCAAGCCTCCTACAACACCGATGCGGTGTTTAGCCAGCCACGCCACCAGGTGCAAAATCAGGTGCAAAATCAGTTACGTTTTCAACAAGCGGTGTTGCAAGCCAAACAGGCCTGGTTAGGCAACGCCAATAAAGAGTTGGTATTAGAAACCCTTTGTTTGGAATGGTTGCGCATCGCACACACCAGCGCGCCACTGCAGACGGCATTTGCCTCAAAATTAATCAAAGGAACCTTGCCATGATTGTTGACTCGCATTGCCATTTAAATATTTTGCCGGTCGAACAGGTCGGAACAGTCGACGAGGTGCTGGCCAAAGCGCACGAGTTAGGCGTTGAGCGGTTATTATGCGTGGCCATTAACCCGCAACAATGGTCCGAGGTGATTGCGTTAGCCGAACGCCATCCGCAAGTGTACGCGGCCATTGGCGTGCATCCGTGCGAAGCGCCTGACGTGGTGGTCAGCGACGCCGAATTAATCGCTGTGGCTTCGCACCCCAAGGTGATTGCGATTGGTGAGGTAGGGTTAGATTACTTTCACTTTAATGCCAATGGTGATGAAGACATGGAGTGGCAACACGCCCGTTTTAAACAGCATATTGCGGTGGCCAAGCAGTTAAATAAGCCGTTGATTATTCACACCCGCAACTCAACCCCCGACTGTTTGGCTATTTTGGCCGAGCAAAATGCCCAAGAAGTCGGTGGCATTATGCACTGTTTTGTAGAGGACTTGGTCACCGCAGAGCAGGCTATGGCGCTTAATTTTTACATTTCGTTTTCGGGTATTGTGACCTTTAAAAATGCCACCGACCTTAAAGCGGTCGCTAAAGCCGTTCCGCTTGAACGCCTATTGGTCGAAACCGACGCACCTTATTTAGCCCCCATGCCGTATCGTGGTAAAACCAATCAACCCGGTTACACCCGTTACGTGGTCGAAGAAATTGCGCGTTTAAAAGGGCTGTCGTTTGATGAGGTGGCGCAGGCCACCACTGCAAATTTTAATCGTTTATTTAAGTTGGAGTTGTAATATGCGTCCTGTCGCGTCTTCAGCGGGTTCACCAGGCCTGGTTAAAAAGGTGGTGGCTTTGTCCGAACGCTCTTACACGTGGGAGCGCATTTTTGAATTGGTGGTGCGCCATAAAGCGGCGTTAATTAAAGCGCATATTATCGCCTTTTTAGCCGTGCTAATGACCGTGCCGCTGCCCATGTTGTTGCCGTTTTTGGTCGACGAAGTGCTGCTGGATAAACCTGGATTTATTGTCGGGTTTTTAAACACCCTGGTTACACCCGAGTGGCATGGTGCGATTTACTACATTGTCGCCATCACCCTGATTACCATTGTTTTGCGGTTGTTTGGACTGGTGTTTGGCGTGTGGCAAATGCAGCAATTTACCGTGATTTCAAAAGAGGTGACGTTTCAAATTAGGCGCGATTTACTGGCGCGCGTGCAAGGCGTGGCCATGGCGCAATACGAAACCATGGGCAGTGGCAGTGTGTCGGCCACCATGGTAAACGACGTCAACACCATTGATAACTTTTTAGGCACCACCGTAGGCAAGCTGATTATTGCCGTGTTTAGTTTGGTGGGCATGACCGCCATTTTGCTTTGGTTGCACTGGCAACTGGCACTGTTTATTGTGTTGATGAACCCCATTGTGATCTACTTTACAATGCGCATGGGGCGTAAGGTTAAAACCCTTAAAAAAGACGAAAACTCAGCGATGGATGCGTTTCAACAATCGCTGACCGAAACCTTAGACGCATTACAACAAGTGCGTGCGGCCAATCAAGACAGCTCATTTTTTGACCGAATTAGAGGCAAAGCCAAAGCCATTCGCCACCATTCCGAAGCCTTTACCTGGAAGAGCGATGCGGCGAGCCGTTTTTCGTTTATGATTTTTTTAGTCGGCTTTGATATTTTTAGAGGTGCCGGCATGCTCATGGTGGTGTTTGCCGACCTGTCCATTGGTGAGATGATTGCCGTGTTTGGGTACCTGTGGTTTATGATGGGACCGGTGCAAGAAATCTTGGCCATTCAATACAGTTACAGTGCCGCCAGTGGCGCGTTGCAACGGGTTAACGAAGTGTTGGACTTGCAACAAGAACCCGCCTATCCACAAACCGTTAATCCGTTTGTGGGTAACCAGGCCGTTGGCGGGGTGAGCGTGGCGGTGAAAGACCTGGCGTTTCACTACCCCGGTAAAACCGATTTGGTGCTTAATCACCTTAACTTTGAAATAAAACCGGGCGAAAAACTCGCCCTGGTGGGGGCGAGCGGCGGTGGCAAAACCACCTTGGTGCAACTGCTATTGGGCTTTTACGAGGCCAGCTCGGGCAAAGTGTTGTACAACGATTGCCCCATTGAACTCATTGGTCAATCGGTGGTGCGTACCCATGTGGCTACGGTGCTGCAAGCACCGGTGTTGTTTCACCAAACCATTCGCTTTAACTTAACCTTGGGGCAACCCATGAGCGACGAGGCCTTGTGGCACGCCCTGAGTTTGGCGCAGTTAACCGATACCGTTAAAAAACTCGACCTGCAATTGGAGTCGATTGTGGGACGCAACGGCATTAAACTATCGGGTGGGCAACGCCAGCGCTTGGCCATTGCGCGCATGATTTTGCAAGACCCCAAAGTGGTGATTATGGACGAGGCCACGTCGGCGCTGGACATGGAAACCGAGCGCCAGTTGTATTTGGCACTCGCGCCGTTTTTAGAAAATCGTACCACGCTGATTGTGGCGCACCGTTTAAGTTCTATTCGCCAAGCAGATCGTATTTTGGTGTTTGAAGACGGTCATATTATTGAAAGCGGCAGCCACGAAGACTTATTAGCGCAACAAGGCACGTACCATAAGTTGTATCGTTGACCGCAGGTTGTTAAGTCTTAAAACCTTTTAAACCTTTAAGCCACTTTGACCAGGCCTGGTCAAATGTGGTATTTTACGCGATTAAATTTTTTACCTTTACCCAAAGTTTTCCCAAGGAGGGCATGTGTCAATAGGTCAAGCAGAGGTGGCATATATTTCTCGTTTAAGCGCCATTCAGGTCAATCCCAGTGAGGTTGATGAGGTGGCGCATAAACTTTCGAACATTTTAGAGTTGTTTTCGCAATTGCAGGCCGCCAACACGCAAGGCGTTGAACCCATGGCGCACCCGTTAGACCAAATGCAGCGCTTACGTGCCGATGTGGTCACTGAAACCAATCAACGTCAAAAATTTCAAGCCATTGCCCCCAGCGCGCAAGACGGCTTGTATTTAGTTCCCCAAGTGATTGAATGAGAGCCCTATGCATACCCTAACGTTAAAACAGATGAGCCAAAAACTGCACAGCGGTGAGATTACCAGCGTGCAACTGACCCAGCATTATCTTGACCGCATTAGCGCATTTGACCCAACCCTTAACGCCTTTATTAGCGTAACGCCTGAGTTGGCTTTGTCCATGGCAGCGGACGCCGACAAAAAATTAGCCGCCGGCCAGGGCGAGTTTTTAACTGGGATTCCGGTCGCGCACAAAGACATTTTTTGCACCGACGGCGTTAAAACCTCGTGCGCCTCTAAAATGTTAGACAACTTTATTGCCCCCTACAACGCCCACGTCGTGGAGCTGTTAAACCAGATTGGCATGCCCATTTTAGGCAAAACCAATATGGACGAATTTGCCATGGGCTCATCAAGCGAAAGCAGTTATTACGGCCCTACGTTAAATCCGTGGGATCATCAAGCCGTACCCGGTGGTTCGTCGGGTGGCGCGGCCGCGGTGATTGCCGCCGGTTTAGCGCCCTTAGCCACGGGCACCGACACGGGCGGCTCTATTAGACAGCCGGCGGCGTTTTGTGGCATTACCGGTATTAAACCGACTTACGGTGCAGTGTCACGTTTTGGCATTATTGCCTATGCCTCTAGTTTTGATCAAGCCGGCCCTATGACGCGCTCGGCCGAAGACGCCGCCTGGTTGCTAAGCGCCATGGCGGGGTTTGATGCGCGCGACTCCACCAGTTTAGAACGCCCTAAAGACGATTACACCACCCAGCTTAATCAGTCGTTAAACGGCCTTAAAGTCGGTGTGCCGGCCGAATACTTTGGCGAAGGTCTTGACCCTGCGGTTGAAACCCAGGTTAAAAACGCCATTGCTGAAATCGAAAAATTGGGCGCGCAGATTGTTACGGTGCATTTGCCCAACAAAGATTTGGCCGTGCCTGCGTACTACGTGTTGGCGCCGGCAGAAGCCTCGTCTAACCTGTCGCGTTTTGATGGCGTGCGCTATGGCTACCGCGCAAAAGACCCAGTTGATTTACAAGATTTATACCGCCGTTCGCGCGCCGAAGGCTTTGGTGCCGAAGTAAAACGCCGCATTATGGTGGGCGCGTACGCGTTGTCGGCCGGATATTACGATGCGTATTACGTTAAAGCCCAGCAATTACGCCGCATGGTCAGCGACGATTTTAAGCGTGCTTTTGAACAATGCGACGTGATTATGGGGCCTGTTGCCCCCACGCCCGCGTTTAATTTGGGCGAAAAAACCGACGACCCAACCAGCATGTATTTAGCCGATTTGTACACTATTCCGGTGAATTTAGCCGGTTTGCCGGCCATGTCGATACCTGCGGGGTTTGTACAAGGTCGTCCAGTGGGATTGCATTTGGTGGGGCCGTATTTTAGCGAGTCTAAATTGCTTAATATTGCGCACCAATATCAGCAGGTCACCGATTGGCACACTAAAATGCCAGCGCAATATAAATAATTATTGCCATCGTTATCGCCATAAAAGCAGTCATCAAAATTTTGAGTAGGAAAACACCATGAGTTGGGAAGTCGTCATCGGTTTAGAAATACACGCGCAATTAACCACGCAATCTAAAATTTTTTCGGGGGCGTCCATAGCCTATGGCGCAGAGCCCAATACCCAGGCCTGCGCCATTGATTTGGCTATGCCGGGTATGTTGCCGGTGTTAAATCAAGCGGTCATTGGCAAGTCCATTTTATTGGGTTTGGCGCTGGAGGCCGAAATTGGCCGTAAATCGGTGTTTGACCGCAAAAACTATTTTTACCCCGATTTGCCTAAAGGCTACCAAACCTCACAATTTAATTTTCCGATTGTCGGTAAAGGGCGGTTAGAAATTGAAGTCGATGGCGTTAAAAAAGTCATTGGCGTAACCCGCGCGCATCTTGAAGAAGACGCCGGTAAGTCGATTCACGGCGCTGTGACTGGGCAAACCGGGGTCGATTTAAACCGAGCCGGCACACCGTTGCTTGAAATTGTCTCGGACCCCGACATGTCTTCGGCGCAAGAGGCGGTGGCGTACGCCAAAAAAATGCACGAACTGGTGCAGTATTTGGGCATTTGCGATGGCAATATGCAAGAAGGCTCGTTTAGGGTCGATTCAAACGTGTCGGTGCGTCGCCCTGGCGAGCCTTTGGGCACACGTGCCGAGCTTAAAAACATCAACTCGTTTAAGTTTATTGAAAAAGCCATCGAAATTGAAATTGAACGCCAAATAGACATTTTAGAAAGCGGCGGCAAAGTGGTGCAAGAAACCCGTTTGTACGACGCCGAAAAGAACATCACCCGTTCTATGCGCACCAAAGAAGAAGCCAACGACTACCGTTATTTTCCGTGCCCCGATTTACTGCCGGTGATGATTACCCAAGCCGATATTGACGCGATACGCGCCACCATGCCCGAACTGCCTGCCGCCAAACGCGACCGTTTTGTGAGCCAGTTTGGCTTAAGCGAATACGACGCCACTCAGCTTACCAGCAGCCGCGCCATGGCCGAATACTTTGAAAACTTGTTGGCTAAAACCGATGCCAAAGACCCTAAGTTATGCGCTAATTGGATGTTGGCTGGGTTTTCAGCCGCGTTAAATCGCGATGGGTTAGACGTGGCGCAAGCGCCGGTGAGCACCGAACAGTTTGCCGGTTTAATCGGCCGAATTTTAGACAATACGCTGTCGGGCAAAATTGCCAAACAGGTGTTTGATGCCATGTGGGCGGGCGAGGGTTCGGCCGACGACATTATTGAGGCCAAAGGCCTAAAACAGATTACCGACAGCAGCGCCATTGAGGCCTTGGTGGACGAGGTGTTGGCCAATAATCCTAATCAGGTGGCGGCCTTTAAAGCTGGGCAAGAAAAAATGTTGGGTTATTTTGTCGGGCAAATTATGAAGGTGTCGGGTGGGCAAGCCAACCCAGCGCAAGTGAATCAAATTTTGTTGAGCAAGTTAAGCTAAGCAAGCTAAGCTAACGTAAGTTAATTAGGGCATGAACCAGGTGCAAATTGGCGCGCATACGGTGGCGTTGGTGCGCACCACGCGCAAGCAATCGTTGGCGCTTAAATTTAAACCCAGCGGCGTGGCGTTATTGGTGCCTCGGCATTTGTCGCAGGCACACATAATGCGTTTGCTCAGCGTTCACCAGGCCTGGTTAGTTGAGCAATTAGAACGCTATGCGCAACGCGTGCCACCATCACCGCAATCACCGCAATCACCATACGCGCTAGCGTCGAGCGCAAACCCCGCATTTAAGGTGCAAGACGGGGCGCAGTTTGAGTGGTTGGGCAACCACGTCACCGTGCGCGTGTTACCAGGCCTGGTTAATTCTTCGTTGTCTGCTTCTTTTCAGTCTTCTAATACGCTTAATAAGGCGCTTAATAATGCGCTCAATTATGTTGAATGGCGGTGGGACGACAACGTCTTGGGCGTGCACGCGCCTGCGCTAGAAGCGGTGCAAGCGCATTTGCCCAGCGCGTTTAAACAGCAGCTTATGGAGCGCGCTCACGCCTACATTGCCCCAAAATTGGCACATTACGCGCAACACATTGGAGTAAATGTGCGTCAATTGCACATTAAAACCTACAAATCGCGTTGGGGCAGTTGTTACACCGACGGACGCATTCAATTTAACTGGCGCTTAATGCAAGCCCCAGCATTTGTGGTCGATTATGTGATTGTGCACGAACTGTGTCATCTTATTCACGCCAATCATTCGGCGCATTTTTGGCGCCTGGTAAGCCAATACTACCCGCAAACGCCCGCCGCAAAAGCCTATTTAAAAACCCACGGCCGCCGTTTAATTACCTTTTTAGACGGGGTTTAGGATTTGTCGCAACCATTAGTTGCAACTTTTCGTTGCAATTTTTAATCGCACCCGTAGTCACACCTATTAACCGCACCTTTTAAAACAGCAGAGCGCCATGAGTTTAATTTCTGATTTTGATGGTTCCACCGTGATATTAACCGCCAACAGTCGTTTGGCGCAAAGCCTTAAACACGATGCATTGGGCGACCGTGCGGTGAGCGTGTTGCCCCAAATTATGTCGTTTAGTCAGTGGTGGAATGCGTGGTTGGATGAGGTAATTTTGGCCGGTGAACTCTCTTTAGAACAGATGAGCCAGCGCCATTTAAACGCTTTTGAAGCGCAGGTTTTGTGGGAAGAGGTGTTACAGCAAGAACTGAATGAATGGGTAAAGTTAAGTGCCGATAATCTGGTACAAGAGGATGACATACCAGAACCCATCGAGTTGTTAAACCCCTCCAGCACCGCCAAACAGCTTTACCAGGCCTGGTCATTACAACAAGGTTGGTTAGACGACGCACTGTGGCAAACCACGTTGGCACAAGGCGGCACATCAAAAGAGGTGGCGTTATTTGAACGGTGCCAGCAGCGTTATCGCCAACTGTTGCAACGCCATAATTGGCTGGACGAGCCGTTATTGAGTCAGCAGCGTTTGGTTTGGTTGGCGCAAGGTAAAGGTCGTTTGCCGTTGGCCTTTAACGTAGTGGGATTTGATGAGTTAACACCTGAGCTTTTAGCGTGGCAAACCATTGTGCAACAGCGCGGTGTTAAGGCCATTATTGAGTTGCCCACGTTGTCCACGGCGGCGATACAGACCCAAAACACTGCGCACGCTTTGTACATGGCCGCCGATGCGGTTGACGAAGCGCAGCAAGTGGCGCTGTGGTGTGTTGAACAGTGGCAACGTTTGTCGCAGTGCAAAGACAGCAATCAAAACCCCAATCAAAAAAACCTGCGCATAAAAATTGGCGTGGTCGCCCCCAACTTGGCCGATCACAAAGCGTTATTAACCCAAGCGTTAGACGAGCAATTGTATTTGGCCGGCCTGCAACCGCTGCGCAGTGTGAGCGTGCAACCGCCATTTTACAATTTGTCGTTGGGCGAGCCATTAAGCCAATTGCCTTTGGTTAAAAACGCCTTGTTGGGGGTCGAGTTGTTATTGCAGCCGCACAAAACCTGTTCGTTTGCCAACTGGAGTCAGTGGCTTATTTCACCTTATACCTTGGGCGATTTAAACGCCCGCCAAACCCTAGAAGCCAAATGGCGGGGGTTGCAATGGGCCGAGTTTAAATGGCCTAAATTGCTGGATAGCGCCACCCCAGCGTTGCAAGAACCAGGCCTGGCCAAATTCAAAAACGCCTTAGAACAGCAAGCCAATATCACGTTGGCCAGTCGCTTAACCTTGCGCGAATTTGTGCAGGCGGTGCGGGCGTGTTTGGATCTGTTTAACCAACCTTTGCGCACCCTTAACAGCGATGAATACCAACAAAACAAGGCGTTACAGTCGGCTCTTGAGGCGTTTTCACGGCTGCTGTTTTTAAAGCCGTCGGCACGGTTGGGCGACTGGCTCAGTCGCTTAAAACGCTTTTTAGGCGAGCAGGTACATCAATCGCAAAGTAAGGGGTTGCAGCCCATTCAACTTATGGGGGTGTTAGAAGCCGGCGGGCAACATTTTGATGCGCTGTGGGTGATGGGGTTAACCGATGAGGCCTGGCCAAGAAGCCCCAATCCCAATCCGTTTTTGCCCATGCGATTGCAACGCCAAGCCGGTTTACCACGTTGCGATGCGTTGCGTGAGCTGGTGTACGCGCAAAGCATCACCGCACGCCTTAAAACCGCCGCCACCAATACCGTGTGGAGTTACCCCCAACAAACCGCCGGTGCGGTGTTGCTGCCCAGTCCATTATTGAGCGAGATGTTGACCACGCCGTATGTGCCGCGCCCTTATCAAACCTTGGCGCAATGGAGTTTTATGCAACGCGATGTCGCCGCCCCGTTAGAGTGGATTGAAGACGCGCAAGCGCCCGCCATGCCCGAACACAGCCAAGCGCCTGGTGGCACCAGTATTTTGGCGGCGCAAAGTCAGTGTCCGTTAATGGCGTTTATTGATTATCGGTTGGGCGCACGGTATGGCTTACAGACCGTCACCGACGGACTGCAAAACACCCATCAGGGCACGTTAATTCATTGGGTGTTAGAGCGTTTTTGGCAAGTGACGCGCACGCAAAGTGCGTTATTGGCGTTAAGCCAAACGGCCTTAGAAGCGCGGTTAAACGAATTAATAACCCAAGCCTTTAGCGAACTGCACGGCCAGTTAACCGCGGCGTATCTGCACATTGAACAGGCCCGAATAGGTGAGTTGTGTTTGGCGTGGTTAAACTTAGAAAAAACCCGTCCAAGTTTTGAGGTGGTGGCGCTGGAAACACAGCAGCTTATTCATTTGGCGGGGATAGAATTTAAAGTCATTATTGACCGGGTTGACCGAGTCAATGCACAGAGTGGCACGCCGCAAATGGTTATTTTAGACTACAAAACCGGCGCGGCTAACATTACCAACTTGCTAAAAACGCCCACCAAAGCGCCGCAATTGGCGGTGTATTTGCACGCCTTACAGAGCTTAGACAGCGTCAGCGACTTGAACGACTTAAAAGACTTTAACGATATGAACAACATTGGCGGTATTGGCTATGGTTTATTGCACTCCGACGACGGCGCTAAAATCAGCGCACTGTGCCAAGCGGCTGATATTTTGCCCGACTCACGCACCATCACGGTGTTTAGCAAATTGGCCGACAAAGAGGGCGGCGACTATTACCAAGTGGCGTGGAGCGACTTTTTAGACGCGTTGCGCGAGCAAGTTTTTACCCTAGCGTTACACATTAAGCAAGGCGTTGCCCCCATGCAATTTGACCGATTAGAGGATGTGCAATACGCGCACGGTCGTTTGGCACTGCGTTTGCCGGAAGTGGCGGCGCAATTAAACCAAGTGGGCGCTCTAAAAGGTGAAGCCGATGAAAGCGAAGGGGTCGCACATGAGTAACGAATTTATAAATAACGAATCGACGCTAAACCAAGTGCACATTAATCCCCAAGCGGCTTACGTCCAATTGAGTCATGCACTGGGGTTGCAAGAAGACGCCAATTTGCCCGATGCCGCCGTGCGGTTTGCGGCGATTAATCCGTTTGACTCGTTTATTGTGCAAGCCCCGGCGGGTTCGGGTAAAACGGCCCTTTTAACCCAACGTTATTTGGCGCTATTAGGCCAGGTGAATCAGCCTGAGCAAATTGTGGCCATGACCTTTACCAAAAAGGCCGCCGCCGAAATGCGCGAACGCATTATGGCTGCATTGCGCCTGGGGCTAAACGCTGCCAAACCCAATGCAACCTTATTTGAGCAAAACACCCATGCGCTGGCGGTGTGCGCGCTTAAACGCGATGCCCAATTGGGTTGGAATATTTTGCAAGCTCCACATCGTTTACGCATTAAAACCATCGACGGCATGAACGGCTATTTGGTAGGGCAAATGCCGTTACTCTCCAAAATGGGCGCACAACCGCAGGTGGCACAAAACAGCGATTTGGCGTATTTAGAAGCGGTGCAGCTCACCTTAAAAAGCACCTATTGCGAAGACGCGGTGGGTCAATTACTGCGTTTGGTCAATGGACGTTTTAACCGTGCCGAAAATTTATTGGTGAGCATGCTTAAAAAACGTGATCAATGGATGGGGCATTTGGTGCGCCTGCGCAGCACCGACCAAGATGAGGCGCGTCTCCATTTAGAGAGCGCGTTGCACAGTATTGTGCAAAGCGAACTGAATGAGCACGTTGCGCATTTAAGCGGTGTACAAACGTATTTGCAAGAAGCCTGCGAACTGGCCGATTACGCCGTGCAAAACCAACAACCGCAGTTATCGCCATTATGCGGCGCGTGGCCACTGCACGCCGATTTAGAACATTTAATGCCCTGGCGCGCCTTGGCGCAATGGCTGTTAACCAGCGATGAAAAAGGGTTGCGTAAAACCGTTACGGTTAAAAATGGTTTTCCGGCCGGCAAAGGCTTGGCTAAAGAGCAAAAAGATCGATTTTTAAATGCGTTGGCTGGTTTAAACGCCGACCCGCATCGCGCCCAGTTGGTCGAAAGTTTAGCGGTGTTAAAGAACCTGCCGCAACCGCAGTACAGTGAAGAGCAGTGGGACAATTTGCAATGGTTGGTGCATCTGCTGACGGTGGCGGCGGGGTATTTAAAAGTGGTGTTTCAAAGTCGCGGGCAGGCCGATTTTATCGAAATTGCCCAAGCCGCCAGTCAGGCACTGGGCAGCGCATTAGAGCCGACCGAGCTGGCCGAGCAATTGGATTATCAAATCAAACATATTTTGGTGGACGAGTTTCAGGACACCAGCGCCGAGCAAAACAGTTTAATGTGCAAATTGGTGGCCGGTTGGCAACCCGGTGATGGGCGCACATTGTTTATTGTGGGCGACCCCATGCAGTCTATTTACCGTTTTAGAGAAGCCGAAGTGGGCAATTTTTTGCAGGCTTGGAAAGGTCGTTTGGGCGAGGTGTGTTTAACCCCGGTTCATTTAACGGTCAACTTTCGCTCAACGCACGGCGTGGTCGATTGGGTAAATCGAACCTTTGTAAAAGTGTTTCCAAAGCGCGATAACATTGAAAAAGGGGCGGTCAGTTACAGTCCAGCGGTTGCCGCGTCTACTGATGCCACGCCCGCTGTGCACGAGCATTGGGCGTTAAATCAAGCGCCCGAAAGCGAAGCCCAAGCGATGTTTGCGTTGGTGCAACAGCGTTTAGCGGAGCTGGCGGCGCAGGCTAAGGTTAATCCGACCCAAAAGTTGGCTAATATTGCCATTTTGGGGCGTTCACGCGCCAGTTTAATGGGCATTGCGCGCAGGTTTAAAGACGCCAATATTGCCTTTAAAGCGGTGGAACTTGAAAGCTTGGCCGAGCGTCAAGAGGTGCAAGATGTGTTGGCGTTAAGCCGCGCATTATTGCATTTGGCCGATCGTCCGGCGTGGATTGCTTTACTGCGCTCGCCGTTGGTGGGGTTGTCGTTGGCCGACTTGTATGCGCTGATGGGCGACGAACCCGCTAAGTTGCATCAAACGGTGTGGCGTTTATTGACCGCAAACACCACGCCATTGTCTGACGAAGGGCAAACGCGCTTAAACGGGGTTGTGCCGATTTTGCACGGCGCGTTACAGCGCTTGGGCAGTGTGGCATTTTCGACCTTGGTGCGCGAAACTTGGTTGCAATTAGACGGCGCGCAAACGGTGGAAAACGCCGTGGCGTTAGATAATGTGCAGGTGTTTTTTGACACCTTGGCCGGGTTGGACGGCGAGGCGTTGGAGTTTAGCCAACTGGACAGTCTGTTGGCCGATTTGTACGCCAAAGCCGACGCGCGGCCAGAGGCTCAGCAAATTGAGCTGATGACCATGCACAAATCCAAAGGCTTGGAATTTGATACGGTTATCCTACCAGGCCTGGGCAGAAAGCCGCGCAGTAACGATCATCAACTGGTCAGTTGGTTTGCATTTTTGGACAATAGCGCCTTGGACGAAACACCGGTTGAGCAGTTGGTGATTGCGCCGATTGATCAAAAGGCCAGGACGCGTCGCCTTTAAGCAAGTTGTTAAAACGCTTTGAGCAGCAAAAGCAAGACTATGAGTTGGCGCGTCTGTTTTATGTGGCGTGTACCCGGGCCAAATGCCAATTGCACCTGTTTGGCAGCGTGCGTTTTCAACTGTCGGACAAGGACAGCGATACCTTGGACAGCGGTTTTACCGACACGCTAAAACCACCCAGCAGCAGTTTGCTGGCACCTCTCTGGCCGTGCGTGGCGGCGCAATTTGTGGCCTTGGCCAAAGCGTTTGAGCCCGCGCCAAGCCAAGTCGATGCGCTTAAACCCATCATAAAAGTCAGTCGGTTGCCGCTTGAACGAGTTGGATTTAAACCCTCAGCACTCATGTTAAAAGACGTTGCGGTAAATAAGCTGGCTGATCAGGTTAAAAACCCGGTAAATGAAACCTTACCAGGCCTGGTCGAATCGGCATTGCTTAATACCGAAGTGGGTAAACTGGTGCATAAAGTGTTAGAGCATGTGGTGGTACAAGGGCTTGAACACTGGCCATTAGCGAATGTTGCGGCGCAACTGCTGCAACGTCAACCCATTTACGCCCACTGGTTAACGCAGCAAGGGGTTATCGACGATTTACCCGTTGCGCTCGCGCGGGTGCAGCAGTCGTTACAAAATGCGTTAAGCCATGCGCAAGTGCGTTGGGCGTTGAGCAACCATTGGGACGAATCGGCGACCGAGCTGGCGTTGGTGAGCACGCAATTAAGTGACGCAACCGTTGACGAATCCATCGAACATCTTCAACAAACCAACCAACTTAATCTGCATGTGGTAGACCGAACGTTTGTGGATGACGCCAATACGCGTTGGATTATTGATTACAAAACCAGTGCGTTTGTCGGTGAATGGCGTGCGCTTGATGTAACCGAACGCCAAGCCTTTATAAACGCCAAAATAACCCACTACCAGCCACAATTAGCGCGCTACGGCGCGTTATTTGCCCAACTTGAAAACCGACCCCAAAAATGGGTGCTGTATTTTAGCGACCTTAATGAATGGGTTGAGTTGGCGGTGGAGGGGTGAAAAAAGTTTAATACACTTGGATATTTGATATGTTTGGCGTATAAGCATTCGTGGTTTAATTGACCTTTGATCACGGTTTGAAAAAAATGAAAGTCAAAGGTCTCTCAAAGACAATAAAGTATGAGGAGTAATATAAGTGCCAACCATTTCGATGTTTTATGGGATTGTGATTTATTTATACTTTTTTGATAATGAACGACACAACTTGCCACATATTCACGCTAAATTTCAGGATTATGACGCTTCTTTTTCCATTGAAGATGGTGATTTGTTGTCAGGAAATATTCCATTAAACAAACAGCGTTTAGTTCAGGCATGGATTGAGATTCACCGCGAGTCATTGATGGCAGATTGGGAGTTGGCTGTGAATGGCCTGCCGCCATTTAAAATTGAACCTTTAAAATAACGAGGCTTTTAAATGCATTTAGTCAGTTCAGTAAAACCACTTGATAATTATCAGTTGGCGGTTACATTTAAAACGGGTGAAGAGAGGTTGTTTGATGTTTCGCCTTTTTTAGAAAAAGGGGTGTTTGTGCAATTAAAAAATCCCGACTTTTTTAGGCGAGCATTCATCGCATGGGACACCGTTTGCTGGCCTAATGAGTTGGATATTTCACCCGATACGATTTATTTGTGCTCTAAACCATTACAGGCGGCGCAGTAATAGTGCGTTAATGGCGCATTAATAGGTGGGCATCACTTCACTCGCGCAAAATCCTCTTTTAACCAGGCCTGGTCAGATTTATTTGAAGGGTTTGTGCGTTAAAGAAGGCTTCAAATTCGTTGATGGGCAAGGGTTTGCTAAACAAATAGCCTTGGTACAGCGTGCAGCCTTGTTCTAATAGTATTTGACGTTGCTGCTGGGTTTTCAACGCCTTCGGCGACCACTTCGAGTTTTAAGGCTTTTGCCATGGCCAAAATGGTTTGTACAATGGTAACGTTTTCTTGATTGCGTTCGCGCTCTAAGCCTTTAACAAACGATTGGTCTATTTTGACTTGCGCCAGCGGCAGTTGTTTAATAACCGACAGTGATGAGTAACCTGTGCCAAAGTCGTCCATCGAAAATTGAATGCCTATTGAACGAAGTTGTTGCATGGTTTGAATGGTCTGTTCTATGTTTTGAATGGCTAAGCTTTCGGTGAGCTCAAGTTTTAAACACGTTGGGTTAATGCCGGTGTCTTGTATAGTTTTGAGCAGATTGGGTACAAATTGTTCGTGCGCAAATTGTTTAGGACTCACGTTTACCGCAATTTGCACATGGCGTAATTGGTCGTGGGTTTGCCATTGTCGTAGTTGCTGACAGGCTTGGTATATAACAAACTCGCCCAAGGCTAAAATTAAAGTAGATTCTTCGGCTAAGGGAATGAATTCGGCAGGCGATATCATGCCTTTTTGTGGATGGTTCCAACGAATAAGGGCTTCGCAACCTGTAATGCGTAAGTGCTGATTTATTTGCGGCTGGTAGTGCAGTTCAAACTCGCCACGCACTACGGCTTGACGCAAATCGCTAAGCATGGCCGCGTGGTGTTCTATTTTAATTTGCATGTCGTTATTAAAAAATCTTACGGTATTGCGACCTTGTTTTTTGGCCTCGTACATGGCCATATCGGCATGCATAATAATTGATTCGGCACTCTCAGCTTTGGGGCCAAATTGGTCTATGCCGATGCTGGGGCTTGAATGATGGGTGATATTTTCTAAGATAAAGTCGGCTTCAAAGGCCGCTAGAATTTTTTGAGCAATATCGGCGGATAATTCAGACGCACTTACGCAGTCGAAGCCAATGCCTTCAATAAGCACTACAAATTCGTCACCGCCAATGCGCGCCACGGTGTCTATTTCACGCACTGCATTTTTTAAGCGGTGCGCTACTTCTATTAACAACAAGTCGCCCATTCGATGACCTTTAGAATCGTTAAGGGTTTTAAAGTTGTCTAAATCTATAAAAGCAGCACGCTGTATTCTTGGGTACGCACGCATTTTTGAATCGCCAAATCTAAACGATCCCACAGCAAACGTCGGTTGGGCAGTTGGGTTAGTGGGTCGTAAAAGGCCAGTTTTTCAATTTTAGCTTGGTTTTTATGGCTTTCGGTAATGTCTGAAAAGTTGGCGACGTACTGAGTAATCTTCAACTCGGGGTCGAGCACGGCGGTGATGGTTAACCATTCCAAATACAATGTACCGTCTTTGCGGCGATTCCAAATCTTACCCTGCCAAAAATGTTGGGTTGTTAGAACCTCCCAAAGAGTTCTGTAAAATTCTTGGGTTTGCTTGCCTGAGTTTAAGATGGCCGGAGTCAACCCAATCACTTCGTTGGCGGCATAGCCGGTTAAGCGACAAAAAGATTGGTTAACGCGCAAAATAATGCCTGCCGCATTGGTAATCATTATACCGTCTTGGCTTTCAAACGCTGTAGCGGCCACGCGCAAGGCGTCTTGGGCTTTTTTGGTGTGCGAAATGTCGTGAAAAACCACCACAGTGCCCGCCAATTTTTGATGCATGTGCAATGGTTGCGACGATATATGGACTGCAAACGATTTGCCATTGGCATGTATAAAAGTAAGTTCGCCTTCAAAGGTGATTGTTGTTTCAATAGGGCAAGTCTGATGTTTGCTTTCTTTGGGATTGTGAAACAAGCTGTGCGCATTTTGGCCAATTAAATTGGCTTTTGAGTAGCCTAATATTTTTAAAGCGGCTTCGTTTACCTCGGTTATATGGCCTTGTAAATCTGTGGCGTAAAGCCCTTCGGTCATAGTGTTGTATAGGCTTTCTAAATAATGGGTGGTTTGCATTTTAGCGCGATTTGAACGACGATTTTGATGAATAGCCGCCCCTAATATTAGCAATGTAACCGTGCTGATGAGTGCGTAAAACCAAAAGTATTGCACATTCTGGTCCATTTCGGGCGCGGGTTTAATCGACACTAAATAGGCGTTTACTTGGTTGTCTAAGTTTTTGACAGCACTAAAGGTTGCCAAGTGCGTTAACCCATCTAGGGTCAGAAGATGGCCAAAACTTACATGCTGATTCAGTTTTTTAGACAAAGAGGCATCGCTTTGCCAAACTGATCCCAGTGCTTTAGCTGGTCTAGGGGTTTGATGGGTTTGCTCTAGCCAATCGCTTGAGAATAAGCTGGGCTGATAGAGTGCCGAAAACTCACTAAAACTTTTAAGCTCTAAATCGTGCTTATTTTGAATTAAGCTAAAATCACTGTGCGGGTCGAGTAATCCCATTTCTATGCGCAAGGGTTCAAACGATTGACTAAGCTCAACGCTGCCCAAGTGCTCACCGTGTAAAATTATTGGAAATACATGTCTAAAGCCCGACTCTATTCGGCCAGCTTCAAAGCCATGCACGGCCTGTAAGGTTGCATTAGCTCGTGTGACCGAAATGCGCACGTTGCTTAAGTCGTCACCAAACTTATCGGGTTGGTGAAAGCGTAAAAAGCTTTGGTTAGTTGGCGTATGAAAGTGAAAGACATTCATATTTTGCGCGGCTAATTTGTCTTGCAGCGGCAAAAGTGCGTTATAAAGTTGCGCGCGGGCAATGTCGGCTTGATTAGGGTTTAGAGCAAGGCGAAGATTGTTGATAACTTTTGGATTATTGACTACGGTTTCAAAGTAGGCTTCTATGCCTTTTAAATGAATTTTTTGTACTGCCTGCCAAGCAATGTGTTGGGTTTGAATGTTTTTTTCAATAAAGCGTTGTTGGGTTTGCTGGGCTTGTACGCATAAAAAATAATAAATGCTATCCACACTAAGCCTAAAATAAAGTAGCTAAAGTATTCGGCGCGCTCAAGTTGGTCGCTTGAGTTGTTTTTTGGGTTAGCGTTTGTAATATTCATCTGCCGTCATTAAATCCAACTCAATATATTTAGAGGCGTTTGCGTGAGTGAATGCACGAAATAAAGTGGTTTAAAGGTATTTGATTGTTGTTAGCAAACCTGAAAATAATCTACCGCTCAAGGAGCATGACAACCTTTGTCAGGTGCGTTTTACCCTTAAAATTTTACGCCTATTTTTATTTTAGCCATTTTTAACCGCGCCTTGACTCGTGCAAAGGTCTCATTTTGCATTCATTCATGCACAGGTATTGTCTGAGGTGTTTAAGCCATTTTTTAAAAAACTTGGTTTGGTGATTAAACTTAAAAACCGTACAGATTGTAGCGTTTAATCCCGTTAAGTGTCTTTTTAATGTACATTGAGAGTTCTTTTAAGGGCTTAATAAGTCTTTAAGCGGGGCTAAATTAAGTTTTTATACGTTAAAAGTTGCAAGGTTTGCGAGAATTTATTAATTAAAAAGAGTCAGCGCAATCCACAGATAGCACGCAACATAATATTCAAAAGTCTCTCAAAATAACCAAATAAAGGAGTCAGTATGCAAGCCACTCAAGCACAAATTTTAAAACACCACGGCGGGGATGCCGAGCACGCCCGTCAAATGATTACCCAAAGTTACGCTCGGCGCCATGATGCCGATTTTTGGGACTTTTGGGACACTAAAATGGCACCGGTGATTGAGCCAGGTAACTTGTTAATGGACGTGGGCGCCGGCATTGGTCAGTTTGTAAACGATTTGGCGTTGCGTTATCCGCACAACACGGCGCTGGGCATTGACGCGGCGCAATACATGTTGGCCGCACAACTGGCGTTACCGGCCAACGGCCGATTTTTAAAAGACGATTTAAATCAACCCGCCGCACCCATAGAACCTGGGTCGGTGGCGGTGGTCATGGCCAATATGTTGGTGCACGAACTGCCACAACCGGTTAATTTGTTTAAAGCGGTGTTTGCCTGGCTTAAACCCGGTGGACGTTTTTGTGTGATTGATTTGGTACGCCAACCGCTGCAACAGTATTTAGAACACAAATACAGCCCGCCACAAATTTGGCAAGAACCCATGCCGCGCGCACAGTTAGAAGATGTGTTTGAGCATTTTTTAGAGCACAACCGTTATCACGCCGACGATTTGATTTATTTGCTGACGCAAGCGGGTTTTGTTGTATTAGAAAACACCCCGCAAAACAGCGGTCGCATGGTGCGTATTGTGGTTGAAAAACCGCTTTAATACCCAAAAAAACACAGGCCTCATGCAACCAACCAGGCCTGGTCAAAGGAGTCACTTATGTCAATGTCATCGTTAAACTCATCGCTTAAAGAGTATCAATACATTCGATTTTTTAACCAACTGCGTTTAACCGATGTGCCGTTGGTAGGGGGCAAAAACGCCTCACTGGGCGAGATGTATCAACAGTTGGTGCCCCAAGGCGTGCCGATTCCCAATGGCTTTGCCATTACCGCCCAGGCCTATCGTTACCTGCTCGACCAAAATGATTTATGGCCGCAAATGCACGCCTTATTGGACGATGTTGAGGTAGGACAAACCGTCAAGCTGCAAGCGCGTGGCGCACAGTTAAGAGCGCTTATTAATAATGCGCCACTGCCCGAGCCTTTGGTGGCCGAAATGACGGACGCCTATCACGCGTTAATGGCCAGTTTTGGTGTAGAAGGCTCGTTGGCGATTCGCAGTTCGGCGACCGCGGAGGATTTACCCACCGCCAGTTTTGCCGGTCAGCAAGAAACTTTTTTAAACATTCTGGGCGTTGAGGCGTATTTGAGCGCGTGCCAACAGTGTTTTGCCAGTTTGTTTACCGACCGCGCCATTCATTACCGCATGGAAAAAGGCTTTGACCACTTTGATGTCGCACTGTCGATTGGCGTGCAGTGGATGGTGCGTTCCGATTTGGCCACCTCGGGGGTGATGTTTTCGATTGACACCGAAAGCGGTTTTAGTGATGTAGTGATGATTAATGCGGCCTATGGTTTGGGCGAAAACGTGGTGCAGGGTGCCGTTGATCCAGACGAGTTTTACGTCCACAAACCCACCTTTAACCAAGGCTATCGCGCGGTGTTAAAGCGCCATTTAGGGGCTAAAAAAATCAAAATGATTTACACCAGGCCTGGTCAAAACACCAAAGACGCACCGTCGATTATGAATGTAGCGACCACGCACGCCGAACAAACGCAGTATTGCATTACCGACGCCGAAGCGCTTAAGTTGGCCGAGTTTGCCATTAAAATTGAGCAGCACTATTCGGAACAAGCCGGCCAACCGCGCCCCATGGACATTGAATGGGCCAAAGACGGCGTAACCGGTGAGTTGTTTATTGTGCAAGCGCGCCCCGAAACCGTGGTGTCGCAAACCAATGCGCACACCTTGGCGCAGTATCATATTGGTACGCCAACCCCCGCACCCTTAATTTGTGGGCGCGCGGTGGGGGCTAAAATTGCCAGTGGTCGCGTGCGAGTGATTGAATCGGTGGCGCAGTTAAGCGAGTTTAAGCCAGGCGAAGTCTTGGTGTCCGACATCACCACTCCCGATTGGGAGCCAGTCATGCAAACCGCCGCCGCGCTGGTCACCAATCGCGGCGGTCGAACTTGTCATGCCGCCATCATCGCGCGCGAGCTGGGGATTCCCGCCGTGGTTGGAACAGAACACGGCACTGCAACGCTTAAAACCGGCCAAAGGGTGACCGTGTCGGCCGCCGAAGGCGATGAAGGTCGCGTGTACGACGGTGAGGTGGCGTTTAGCATACTTAAAACCGATTTAAGCGCCCTGCAAAAACCCAAAACGCAGATGATGCTTAATTTAGGCAATCCCGAGTTGGCGTTTAGCGTCAATCAACTCCCTAATGATGGGGTGGGTTTGGCGCGTATGGAATTTATTATCAGCAGTCAAATTCAGGTGCATCCGCAAGCGTTGTTGGCACCGCATTTGGTGACGTGCGCGGATACGCGCGCCAAAATTAACCAATTAACCCAAGGATTTGCCAGCGGCAGTGACTATTTTGTGCACACCTTAATTGAAGGGATTGGCACCATTGCGGCAGGATTTTACCCAAAGCCCGTGGTGGTTCGTTTATCGGATTTTAAGTCAAACGAGTACGCCAGCCTGTTGGGCGGCGAATTTTTTGAGTTAAAAGAAGAAAATCCCATGCTGGGGTTTAGGGGGGCATCGCGTTACAACGACCCCGACTTTAGCGCCAGTTTTGCCTTAGAATGCCAAGCCATTAAAACCGTACGCGAAACCTTGGGGCTTAGTAATGTGATTGTGATGGTGCCGTTTTGTCGTCGGGTTGAAGAGGCTAAAAAAGTGATTGAAACGCTCAGCGCCAATGGTTTAAGCCGTGGGCAGGCCGGATTACAAATTTATATGATGTGTGAGATTCCTAATAACGTATTGTTAATAGACGAGTTTTCGGTGTATTTTGATGGGTTTTCGATTGGCACAAACGATTTAGCGCAATTGGTGCTAGGCGTGGATCGAGATTCGGCCAAAGTGGCGTTTAATTACGATGAACGTGACGCGGGCGTTAAAAAATGGTGCAAATGGCGGTAGAAGGCGCGCATCGCAATGGCAAATACATTGGTCTGTGCGGCCAAGCGCCGTCGGATTATCCTGAGTTTGCCGACTTTTTGGTTGAGCTGGGCATCGACTCGATGAGCCTGAATCCAGACTCACTGTTAAGCACATTGCCGACGGTATTGGCCGCCGAAGCGCGCCTTAAACCAGGATTGCAAAAGGGTTAAAAATGTTTAAAGACGTCTAAAGACGTTTTTGACCTTCGGCTTGAATGCGTTTAATCATGTGATACAGACCCGTTGAACGATTGGGCGACAGTTGGTCAAGCAGGCCAATTTGCCCTAAAAAGTCTAATGGCGTGTGCGCCACTTCTTCTGGCGTGCGGCCGTGGTAAATTTTAAGCAGTAAAGCAATCAACCCCGACACAATGGCTGCATCGCTTTTAGCTTGCATAAATAAATGGCCGTTGTGCTCTTCTATGTGCACCCAAACTTGTGATTGACAGCCATGAATGCGGTTCTCTTCGGTTTGAAACGACTCGTCTAACATTTGCAGTTGTTTGCCCATATCAATCAAATACTTATAGCGATCTTTTGGATTAGCAAAATGGGTAAAGCGTTTAATTAAATCGGCGCTTGTATCGGCAATGCTTTTAGTGGGAAGCGTAAAATCCACGGCTGAGTCCTTGAGTGAAGTTGATGACATTATGTAAGTTGTCGAGTTTAACAGAGGGTTTGGCGTGAGTCGATGGCTTAAAAAGGCGATTGACCAGGCCTGGTCAATCGTTTTTAGTGTAAATGGTAGTTAACCGGGACTTGAATTAACCAGTCGGTGCGCGGGATTTCTGCCGGAAACGCTTTAAAGCGTGCTTGCATTTTATCGGTAAAAATAGACAGAGCCGCTTCGTCTAACAACGGTTTGTCAGAAGAAGTAATGATTTTTAAATCGCGAATCGTGCCATCTTTTTGCACGCGAAACTCAACCAGTACCACCCCTTGCCACTGCATGCGTTTAGCGCGTTTGGGGTAAGTGTCACGTGCGTATTGGACAATTTGATCGCGTAACGCCGTTAAATATTCACGCTCGGCGTCGGCCGATTGTTGCGGACTAAACGCCGGCGGAGTGGGCTTAGGTTGTGCTACTACGTCTGCTTTAGGCGGTGTTTTTGTGGGCGCAATGGGCGGCGTAATCGGCTCTGCTTTGGGTACGGTGACCGGCTCAATCGCTGGCTTGGGGGGTGATTCTACCTTAGGCTTTGCAACAACTGGCTTGGGCGTTGGCTTGGGTTCAGGCTTGGGTTCAGGCTTGGGTTCAGGCTTGGGTTCAACTACAGGTTCAACTACAGGTTCAACTACAGGTTCAACTACAGGTTCAACTACGGGTTCAACTACGGGTTCAACTACGGGTTCAACTACGGGTTCAACTACGGGTTCAACTACGGGTTCAGGCTCGGCAAACATGCTTAAGGTGACCGGAACTTGCACGGTTTTTGGCGCTTCAGGTTGCATAATGGGTTGCATAAAAAACCAGTAAGCGCCTAGCATGGCTAGGCCATACACGGCAGCACTCAATAAAAAAGCCGAACGACCGTTTAACGTCATTAAGGTGCCGCTTTGGTTAAGATGGTGAGTTGGGTGAGCTGTTGCTGTTTTATGGCGTCAACCAACGCCACAAAATCGCCAAAGTTGGCTTGTTTGTCTACCTGCAAAATCAGCGGTTGTTGCTTGTCTAGGCTCACTAAAAAATCAGAAATGTCGGCAAGACTACGCGGTTGTTCGTTTAAATAGAGTTGATTATTAGCGTCAATATGAAAGCTAATAGGGGGTTTTTCTTCGGGCATATACGCCTGCGTGCTTTGGGTTTGCGGTAGGTCAATTTTTAAATTGTCTTTAACAATAAAACTGGCGGTGGTCAGCACAATGGCCAGTAACACCAACATGACGTCAATCAAAGGGATTACATTAATAGTATCAAAACGTTTCATAGGGAGCGCTTTTGCAAGGGATTAAGAGCGGCATTATTGGGCACGGTATTGGGCGTTGAGTACATCGACTTTTCGCAATAGGCCGTTGTAGGCCATAATGCTGGGAATCGCCAGCGCAATCCCTGCGGCCGTGGCTTTTAACGCCAGCGCCAAGCCGGTCATAATCGCACCGGTATCAATACTTTGTTGTTGGCCAAGTTCGTAAAAGGTAATTAAAATACCAATTACCGTACCCAGCAGTCCAATGTAGGGCGCATTCGCGCCAATAGTAGACAGTGTGGTTAGGTTTTTAGTCAGCGCAATGTTAATGTGTTCGGCGTGCGAATAATCGGCAAGCGACAATTGGCGGTAAAAAAACAGCCGTTCCAGTGTAATCCATAAGGCGATAAACCCCATCAGGCCTAAAATTCCAAACACCGAAATATCCAAGTAGGTTTTTAACAGTTCCATAGCGGATTGATCCATTGCATTTTTTAAACGGCTATTTTAGCTATTTATGTTTCATTAGGGTTAAAAAAGTATGACGGTTTGCCGTTTAAGAATGATAATATTAGAAAATTAATTCAACACTATAAAAAGAGGAGTCGCGCATGAAGCGTCGTGAATTATTAAAATCTGCATTGGGGTTTTCCATCGGTTTGGTGGGTGTGTCTGCGCTAAATCCTTTGTATGCCAACACCGATATGGTTGTAAAAGCCGATCCAATGTACGATGTTCCGGTTACTAAAGTAACCGATCGTTGCTATTATTTATTGGCCAAAGACCCAGAACCTTCTCCTGAAAACCATGCCTTTTTTAATAACCCCGGTTTTGTTGTCACCAGCAAAGGCGTTGTGGTGGTAGACACGGGCAGTTCGGTGCAAATTGGTGAGATGTTGTTGCGTCAAATTAAAACCGTTACCGATAAGCCCGTTATTATGGTGATTAACACGCATTATCATGGCGACCATTTCTTGGGTAATCACGCGTTTGAAGCGGCGTATCCAGGTGTTGATATTTACGCACACCCAGCCACCATCGCAAAAATTAAAGCCGGTGCGGGCGATTTTTGGTTCGGCTTTATGCAACGTAACTCAAACAACGGTATTTCTGGTACGGTAGTTACACTGCCCAATAAAGAGTTTAAAGGCGGCGAAACCATTAAGTTGGGCGACGTGACCTTAAACATTCACCAATTTGGCAAAGCGCATACCGAAGCCGATTTAATTGTGGAAGTGGTAGAGGATAAAGTGGCCTTTTTAGGCGATACTGCGATGCGTCGTGTGGCTAACATGGCTGACGGTTCGTTTGCCGGCACCATTGAAACCATGAAAAAAGCCAAGGCTTTGGGTTGCAATCACTATATTTTAGGTCACGGTCCGCATGACAATGCGTCCATTTGTGAAGACATGCAAAAGTTTTGCGAGGTTATTTACAATGATGCCACCAAGTATTATGACCAAGGAATGTCTGATTTTGAGATGAAACCCAAAATTATGGAAAACCCTTTTATGAAAGACGTGGCCAGCAAATGGCCAGGTTACGACAGCACCTTGGGTGTGTTTGTCGCCACCGCCGTAGCGGAAGTGGAAAAGAGCATGTTTTAAGAGTCTAAGATAATTATTGCTTAACCGCGATGTTATATAGACACACAAAAAAGCCGGAATTATTTCCGGCTTTTTTGTTTTTAAAATAAAACGGTAAAACGTTAAGCGGTAAAACCCTGCAAGCAATTGACCAGGCCTGGTTAAATCGGTTTTAACCAGGCCTGGTCAATGTAATAAGGCTTGTAGTTACGCAATAAAGTCTAAGATGGCGTTTAGGCCACTAAAGTTTAATGCCGTGCTGGCATGGGCTTGCACGGTGGGTTTGGCGTGGTACGCTACGCTTAAACCGGCCGCTTGCATCATTAACAAATCGTTAGCGCCATCGCCCACCGCAATCACTTGTGCAGGAGTTATGTTAAGGTGCGCGCACAGCTCGTGTAAAAAATCGGCCTTTGCTTGTGCGCCAATAATGCCGCCCAGCACCTTACCAGTCAGTTGGTTTTGCGCGGTATCGAGTACGTTGGCGCGGCTAAACTCTAAGTTTAAGCGCTCTTTTAAACGGTCGGTAAAAAAGGTAAATCCACCCGACACTAGGGCAAACGCAATGCCTTGATTTTTTAAGCCGGTAATCCACGCTTGCGCGCCTGGGTTAAGCGTTAAGCGCTCGTCGTAAACGTGTTGCAAGGCACCGGCGTCCAGACCTTTTAATAAGGCCACGCGCTGGGTTAGCGACTCTTCAAAGTTAAGTTCGCCGCGCATGGCGGCCTCGGTAATGGCAGACACCTGCGGTTTTACGTTAATAAAATCGGCAATTTCATCAATGCATTCAATCGAAATTAAAGTTGAATCCATGTCGCTTATCACCAGTTTAATGCCGTTGGCATTAAACCCTTCGGGCAATAGGTTTACATCTATTTGCAACTGCTGGGCTAGATTGGCGAGTTGTGTTTTTTCAGGGGTGAATGGCAGGATGACACGATAATGCTGAGCCACTTTTGTAGGTGAGCCAAAAGTGGTTTCAATAAGGATGGTTTGTTCACGGTTGAGCACGTTTGAGTGAATAATAAGGGTTGCCATTCAAGAGTTCCTATGTGGCCTGTTGGCCCAAGTTTAGCGAGTTGAGGGAGTATCGGTGCGAGTTAGTCAGCGTTGATGTCTAAAACGGCGATTATTTTAGTGTGTGATAACCTATCTTGCACCAATTGTTTTTGCGGTGTAAATAAGCCAATCCAGCCAATTGGCCATAAAAATACCGTTAATAAAAAGCGCAAATTGGCGTTGTGACGGGTGAGTAAATAACCGTCTGTGCGCACCAATTGCATTTTCCAAGTGCGTAATCCGGGCGTTTGTCCGCTTTGCGTCCAAAAGTATGTTAAATAAAAATACGTAATGGTTAAAAGGTATAGTTGAAATCCAAGCAGGCGAATAGGGTCTTTTTCAAAGCCTTCGCCTTGCCAAATTACAAACGGAATGGCGGCCACAAACCACACCGCACACAGTAAGATAAGGTCATAAAACAGGGCAAATATAATTTTAAAAGAGGTCATAGGGTGTTTAAAGCGCTTAAAGTGTTATTAATGGGCAATTATTGTACACACTCATTAGCTTAGTGGTAGGTTAAAATGGTGTAATAAAGGGGTTTAAATAGCGTTAAACACTTAAGGAGATTATATGAATTTAGTGGCAGAAGGGTTGGGCTTACCTTGGTTAGTGGGCGGCGGATTGTTGTTTTTAAGTGCACTTGTTTGGGCGTTTAAAACCGCGCCATGGCACAAAGTGCAAAACGATAAAGGCGCACAACATGTGTTTTTAGCCGCCACGTTGGTCGTGTTTTTGGTATGGCAAGTGGGCGCTAGTTTAGGCAGTGGCATTACGTTTCACTTTTTATTAATGACGACGCTTGTTTTAATGTTTGGTGCGCAATTTGCTATTTTAGCCATGAGTTTGGCACTATTGGGCGTGGTGTTTCAAGCTGATTTGGGGGTGTTAGCATTGGGTATTAATGCTGTGATTATGGGGTTGGTGCCTATTTTTATCACTGTTGGGTTGCTTAAAATAGCCAGGCGATATTTAGAGGTAAATTATTTTGTATATGTGTTTTTTAACGCGTTTTTGGCCGCTTCAATCAGCGTGGTGGTGTCGTTAAGTTTGGCCACTCTGGCATTGTGGTCGTCAGAAGTGTTGTCGTATACTGCTTTAAAACAGGTCTTTATTCCCTTTATTCCACTTATGGCTACACCAGAGGGGTTTATTAATGGAATGATTATTGGTGCGTTGTTAATGCTTAAGCCGCACTGGGTTGCTACGTTTGATTGGGATGCAGCGTCTAAAAGTTAGTTTGAAAAGACGTTAGTTTGCAAAGGTAAATTGACTAGGCCTGGTTACAATGCAAAAATTTCTATTTGAAAATTCGGACATAAAAAAACCGGTTTAAACCGGTTTTTTATGTAACTTAAAGCGCGAGTCTAGATTATTTTGACCAAGCCGCTTTTAAATCGGCGTTGTCATTAATTTGCGCAACTTGAGCATTGGCTGTTTTTAACGCATTTTTTGCGTGTTTTATGGCCGCATCTTCATCACCTTTCTTTTTAGCTTCTGCAGCTAAAGCAAGGTAATGCTCAACGTAGTTGGTTTTCATCGCTTTTTGTTTCCAAACGTGTCCACCTTTTATCGACACTTCTTGTGCGGCTTTGGCTTCTGCTACAATGCTTTCGTAAGTAGCGGCGGTTTTAACTTCGTTTCCAGTACAACCACTTAATGTTAAAACAGCGGCGATTGATGCACCAATAATCAATTTCTTCATTTTTGTATTCTCCAATTAAAAAGCTTTCTTGTTTTTGTTTGCCAAATCATTGTAAAGGCTTATCGAGCAATATTAAAGCCTAAATTTTAATAGAATTTATCAATTTAACCCAGATGCCTACGTTATTCAGTTTACCCCAGTCGTGTCAATCTTTATAATACCCCCCAATAGAGAGAAAATAAGTGGTTTTTTGTTTTTTTAATATGGTTTTTAAGTGTAACGTATTGAAAATTAATAATATTCAATTTTCCTTAGGCAAGTGATCGATTTTGTAGAGAAATAACTAATCGGCCTATAAATTTTATAAAGTTTTATACAAGGTAGGAAAAAATGAGAATTTTGCAAGATGCTTTAACGTTTGACGACGTTTTATTGGTGCCAGCCCATTCAACGGTGCTGCCAAAAGACGTGTCGTTAAAAACCAAATTAACCCGAAATATTTCTTTAAATATTCCCTTTCTTTCTGCCGCAATGGACACGGTAACCGAAGCGCGTTTGGCGATTTCGATGGCGCAAGAGGGTGGTATTGGCATTGTGCATAAAAACATGACCGTTGAGCAACAGGCCGACGTTGTGCGTAAGGTTAAAAAATACGAACACGGCGTTATTTTAGATCCCGTTACGGTTCAAGTTACGCACACCGTAGCGGACGTGATTAAAATCACGAAAAAGAACCGTGTGTCGAGCGCGCCGGTTATGGATGGCGATGATTTGGTGGGTATTGTTACCACGCGCGACATTCGATTCGTAACCGATTTAACGCAATCGGTCGCTAAAATCATGACCCCAAAAGATAAGTTGGTGACGGTAAAAGAGAAAGAAAAGCGCGAAGTGGTGCTTAATTTATTGCACGAGCACCGCATTGAGCGTGTTTTAGTGGTAAACGACGACTTTAAATTAAAAGGTATGATTACCGTATCGGACATGGAAAAATCGTCTGACCACCCCAATGCGTGCAAAGATTCGGGCGGTCGTTTACGCGTGGGTGCAGCGGTGGGAACCGGTGCCGAAACCGAACAACGTGTGGCCGCTTTGGTTGAAGCGGGCGTAGACGTGATTATTGTCGATACCGCACACGGCCATTCGCAAGGCGTGTTAGACCGCGTTTCATGGGTTAAACAAAATTATCCCGAAATCGATGTGATTGGCGGCAATATCGCCACCGGTGAAGCCGCGTTGGATTTGGTTAAAGCGGGTGCCGACGGCGTTAAAGTGGGGATTGGTCCAGGCTCTATCTGCACCACGCGTATTGTGGCGGGTGTGGGTGTGCCGCAAATTACCGCCATCTCTAACGTGGCCAAAGCGTTGCAAGGTACGGGCGTGCCATTGATTGCCGATGGCGGCTTACGTTTTTCGGGCGATGTAGCCAAAGCCTTAGTGGCGGGTGCGTCGGCGGTTATGATTGGCAGTATGTTTGCCGGCACCGAAGAGTCGCCAGGTGAAATTGAATATTACCAAGGTCGTGCTTACAAATCCTATCGAGGCATGGGGTCTTTAGGAGCGATGGCGCAACCGACGGGTTCAAGCGATCGTTATTTTCAGGCCAGCAATGCCGCCGATAAATTAGTCCCCGAAGGCATCGAAGGCCGCGTGGCCTACAAAGGGCCTTTAGCGCCGATTATTCACCAATTGGTGGGGGGCATTCGTGCGAGTATGGGGTACACCGGTTGCCCAGACATAGCCACCATGAACAGCAAACCATCTTTTGTACGCGTGACTTCGGCCGGTATGGCCGAAAGCCATGTGCACGATGTGATGATGACCAAAGAAGCGCCAAATTATCGTATGTAATATTGCGATGATGTTGACGTAACGTCCGCAAAACAACCCTATAACGCCATAAGCGCTTGCCAGGTTCTCTGGTAAGCCTTTTTGTTTTAATATCGTTTTATAAAAATTTATAAAAATTTATAAAAGTTTATAAAATTTAGATCTGGAATCCCTATGACGCAAATGACGCAAACAAACATTCATGAACATCGAATTCTTATTTTAGATTTTGGTTCGCAATACACTCAATTAATTGCCCGTCGTATTCGTGAAATTGGCGTCTATTGCGAAGTAGAACCCTGGGATATTGATGCCAAGAGTGTCGCAGACTTTGGCGCAAAAGGTATTATTTTGTCGGGCGGCCCCGAAACCGTTACCGGTGACGATGCACCGGTTGCGCCCGAGATTGTCTTTAACTTGGGTGTGCCGGTGTTGGGGATTTGTTATGGTATGCAAACCATGGCCGAACAGTTGGGCGGCAAGGTAATTAATGCCGACGAACACGAATATGGCTATGCGCAAGTGCGCGCTCACGGCCACACTGCGTTTTTAACAGACATTGAAGACAGCGTGACCCCAGAAGGGTTTGGCATGTTGGATGTATGGATGTCGCACGGTGATCGCGTGGATTTAATGCCCGAAGGTTTTAAATTAATGGCCAGTACGCCCAATTGCCCCATTGCGGGGATGGCCAATGAAAGCAAACATTTTTATGGTATTCAATTTCACCCAGAAGTGACCCACACCAAACAAGGTCAACGCATGATTGAGCGTTTTGTGGTGGAGTTGTGTGGCTGCGATAAAAACTGGACCACCGAAAACATCATCGAAGACAGCATCAAGCGCGTGCGTGAGCAAGTAGGAACCGATCAGGTGATGCTTGGTTTGTCGGGCGGGGTTGATTCTTCGGTGGTGGCGGCGTTATTGCACAAAGCCATTGGCGATCAACTGACTTGTGTGTTTGTTGATCACGGTTTGTTGCGTCATAAAGAGGGCGATCAAGTTATGGCCATGTTTGCACAAAACATGGGCATAAAAGTGATTCGCGCTGACGTAGAGCAACGCTTTATGGACGCGTTGGCTGGCGAGGTTGATCCTGAGCAAAAACGTAAAATTATTGGTCGTGAATTTATTACTGTATTTGATGCGGAATCGGCCAAGTTAAAAGGGGTTAAATGGTTGGCACAAGGCACTATTTACCCCGACGTAATTGAATCAGCCGGCTCTAAAACCGGTAAAGCCAAAGTCATTAAATCGCATCACAATGTGGGTGGTTTGCCCGAAGACATGCAAATGTCGTTAATTGAACCGTTGCGTGAGCTGTTTAAAGACGAAGTGCGTAAATTGGGTGTGGCCTTAGGCTTGCCTTACGACATGGTGTACCGCCATCCGTTTCCAGGACCAGGCCTGGGCGTGCGCATTTTGGGCGAAGTTAAAAAAGAGTTCGCCGATATTTTACGTTTGGCTGACCATATTTTTATTCAAGAGTTGGTTAAGTGGGATTTATACAATAAAACCTCGCAAGCCTTTACGGTGTTTTTGCCGGTAAAATCGGTGGGCGTGGTCGGCGACGCGCGTCGTTACGATTACGTGGTGGCGCTGCGTGCGGTAGAAACCATCGACTTTATGACCGCGCGCTGGGCGCATTTGCCGTATGAGTTTTTAGAACATGTTTCGGGACGAATTATTAATGAAATTCCAAGAATTTCCCGCGTAACTTACGATATTTCGAGCAAGCCGCCGGCAACAATTGAGTGGGAATAATCACCAGGCCTGGTGATTTGACCATGCAGTGATGTGATGCATTAACGTTTAAAATAAGGCTTTCAACTGAAAGCCTTTTTTATTTGCGAGTACCGGTTTTTATAAGGTTTTATAGGGTCTTAAGAGTTTTAAGAGTATGTCATTATTAGACACAAATAGGTCTTCAAGATTGCCAACGGTCTGTCCGGCGGATTTATCCCAACAGCAACAAGATGAATTTTGGATGCAAAAAGCCTATGAATTGGCAAATCGTTCGCAAGCGCAGGGCGAAGTGCCGGTGGGTGCTGTTGTGGTGCTTAACAACACCTTAATTGCCGAAGGCTGGAATCAGTCCATTACTTTAAACGACCCCACCGCCCACGCCGAAGTGATGGCGCTTAAACAAGCCGGTGATGTTGTGCAAAACTATCGTTTAATTGAAACCACCCTGTACGTTACTTTAGAGCCGTGTCCAATGTGCGCGGGTGCCATGGTGCATGCGCGCGTTAAACGATTGGTGTTTGGTGCAGCCGACTTAAAAACCGGTGCGGCCGGTTCAGTGTTTAATTTATTGACTCACAGCGCGCTCAATCATCAGGTTGAGATTACCGGCGGTGTGGCGCAGGCACAATGCAGCGCTCAGTTAAGCGCCTTTTTTAAAAGCCGACGCGCACACCATAAGCAACAGCGTGCGCAATTAAAAGAAAATTCATGTGAATGAAGCTTGCTAGGCTGAGTAAACAATGCGAATATACTTTAAACAAAAAATAGGATTTTAATTAAGGGCTAAACTTTTGTTTGGTTTTTAAGATGATTCCGCTTAATTAAAGATGCGTAATAGTAAACTATGCAAAAAAGTGTTGACCCTGCCGAAGGCATAACCACCATTAAAATCCTTCCCGGTGAGTTTTATGTCACCAAGCTCGAAGAACGAATTGAAACCGTATTGGGTTCGTGTATTTCGGCTTGCGTACGCGACCCAATTGCCGGCGTAGGAGGAATGAATCATTTTATGTTGCCGGTAGATAAAAATTCTAAAAGCCCTTCTGCGTTGTCGGGTGCTAATCGCTATGGTAACTACGCGATGGAAAACCTGGTTAACGCACTATTAAGCGCCGGCGCAAAACGTGAGCGCCTAGAGTTTAAACTGTTTGGTGGTGGACGTATTATGAGTTCGATGACCAACGTAGGTTGGTATAATATTGGCTTTGCGTTTGATTATGTGTATACCGAAGGCTTTAAAGTGGTGTCGCAAGACATTGGTGATATTTACCCCCGTAAAGTGTTGTACTATCCGTTAACTGGGCGGGTAAGAGTAAGGCGATTAAATGCGATGCACAATGAATCCTTAGTGGACGAAGAAAATCGCTATATGACTAATATTGAATCTAAGCCTGTTGAAGGCGACGTAGAACTTTTTTAAGGACAATTATTATGGATATGATGGAAACGTTTCGCCTAACTTACTTAGAAGAGAGTTTTGAAGGGTTAGATGTCATGGAAAATGGCCTTTTAGAGCTTCCGCCAGGCGTGCCTGATAATGAAAAAATAAACGAAATTTTTAGAGCCGCTCACTCAATAAAAGGCGGCAGTGGTACGTTTGGATTTAGCGAGATTGCTGGCTTTACTCACGTTTTAGAAACCTTGCTAGACGAAATGCGCGATGGCCGTCGCGACGTTACCCAAGATTCGATTGATGCCATGCTCGCCGCAGTGGACGTATTGCGTGACATGCTGACGAAGTTGCAAAACCGTAATCCTATTGATGAGGTTAAAGCAGGTATTGTCCAACGCCGTTTAGAAACTATTTTAGGTGGACATCAAGCCGGTGTAGAGCATAAAGAAACTAATGCCAATGACGCTGGTGGCTCAGAAGGGAACTGGAATATTCAAATTGTGCCCGAAAAAGGCTTATTGCAAACCGGTAACGAGCCAATTCGTATTTTTAGAGAACTTGAAACGCTAGGCGATTTAACGGTGACAGCGGATTGGGTAGATTTGCCTGATCCTTCTTTATTTGAACCTGAATCACTTTATTTGAAGTGGAATTTAACATTGTCTGGAAACGATTTAAAAACAGATGATATTGCAGAAGTTTTTGAATGGATTAATGGGGATGGTGCGCAAATTACCATTACTGGCTCGGAAACCGCGGCAGTTCAAGCGCAAAACACTGAAGTCATCACAAAAAGCCCAATGCCAAACACAGAGCCTAAGGCCGCCCTTAATGCTGAACCTAAGGCTGAAGCAAAAGTAGACGCAAAGGTTGAGAGCAAGTTGGATGTTAAGTCCAGTGCTGATACTACCAATAAAGGCAATAAACAGCCTGAAGGTTCTATCCGTGTTGATTTGTTTAAAATAGATCAGATGGTCAATTTGGTTGGTGAGTTGGTTATCACTCAATCGATGCTGAGCCAGTTTGGTGAGCACGCTGAACAAGGTATGGCCGACGGAAATACCGACTGGATTGATAAGCTTAAAGAGGGGTTAACGCATTTAGAGCGCCACACCCGCGAGTTGCAAGAATCGGTAATGAATATTCGTATGTTGCCAGTGAGCTTTGCCTTTAACCGCATGCCTCGCATTGTGCATGACGTAAGTCAAAAATTGGGCAAACAAATTGATTTGGTGATGGAAGGTGAAGGCACTGAGCTGGATAAAACCATGCTAGAGCAACTTACCGACCCATTGGTGCATATCGTGCGTAATTCGATTGACCACGGCATAGAAAGCCCTGCAGTTCGTGCGGCCGCTGGTAAACCTGAGATGGGTACGGTCAAAATGGCTGCGTTTCATCAGGGTGGTAATATTCTTATTCAAATTACCGACGACGGTGCCGGCATTAATCACGAGCGCATTGCCGCCAAGGCCATTGAGAAAGGGGTGATTGAGGCCGATCATAATATGTCACGTGAAGAGATTATTGACCTAATTTTTCACCCTGGATTTTCAACCGCCGATGTGGTCAGTGACATTTCGGGGCGTGGCGTGGGCATGGACGTAGTGCGTCGCAATATTCGTGGCTTGGGTGGGTCGGTAGACGTTAAGACCACCGTTGGTGTCGGCAGCGTATTTACCATTCGCTTACCGTTAACGTTGGCTATTTTGGACGGACAATTATGTTCGGTTGGCAGTCAAACTTATGTGTTCCCACTGGTGTCTATTATTGAATCAATTCAAGTAGATAAGTCGCTTATTAAAGTGATTGCTGGTGAAACTGAATTGTATAAATTACGTGATACCTATATTCCTGTCATTCGATTGCACAAAAAGTTGGGCGTAGACGATGCACAAGAAGATTTAGCCAATGGTTTGTTAGTGGTGGTTGAAGACGGCGGACAGCGCGCAGGCGTGTTTGTAGACGATTTGTTGGGGCAGCAGCAAGTAGTTATTAAAAGTTTAGAAAATAATTTTATGAAAATCAAAGGAATTGCTGGGGCAACAATATTGGGTGATGGTACGGTATCCCTTATTTTAGATGTGTCGGAAACCGTTTTAAGTCATCGAGGCGGCGTGCATTCGCACTCTCACGCGGCCTAAATACCCAATTATAGTAAGAGGATAATATGTCAGATCAACAAGCCAATTACACACTAGGCTCAAGAGAAGTACAGCAAACTATATTGATCTTAAATTTGTCGGTTGCACAAATCGATTTATCTATTACCGAAGGTGATAACTCGGTCAATACATTGATTGATTCGTTTACTTTTATGTCCAAGCATATTGAGGGCATTCAAGCGGCTAGTCAGCAAATTGTCGATATGTCAACCGAATCGGATGAGATACAAGCGCACAACAATCTGTTGCTAAGTGAAGCGTGCGAGCTGTCCGCCAAAATGCAACAGGCTGTGATTGCGTTCCAATTTTACGACAAACTCAGTCAGCGTTTAGGGCATGTTTCTCACGGGCTATCTGGCTTGGCTGAAATTGTGTCACACGAAATGCGGGTTAAAAATGCCGAAGAGTGGGAGGAATTTAAAGCCAATGTAAGAAAAGGTACTACCATGCGTGAAGAAGAAGAGCTGTTTGAGCTTATTTTTGACCAGCATGTACCCACCAATGAAGCCATTGAAATTATGAAAGGTCGAATGCTAAAACGTATGCATGAACAGTCTGAAGAGGAAGAAGATATTGAGTTTTTTTAAATCTTAATTTTTTAGACAATAAAGTTATCGTTTTAAAAAGCCCCAATTGGGGCTTTTTAATGTCTACCCCTTTCATAAAATCACATAGGGCGTGGCAACGTTTAAGGTTTTTTTAAAAGTGCTTTTAGCTTTTTTACACCTTAGGTGCTTGAAAAAAACATCCTCAGTCCTTATTGATTGGGCTTAAAACAATTAACCAGGCCTGGTGTAAAGACAATGCAAATGCACATTGTGTATTTAAACGCCGTACCTCAAAGCCGCAAACTCAATAGGGAGAAAATTTTATGAGTACACCCGAAACCCATGTGTTTCAAACCGAAGTAAAGCAATTATTAAAATTAATGATTCACGCTTTGTATTCAAACAAAGAGATTTTTTTACGCGAGTTGGTGTCTAACGCCTCGGACGCGCTGGACAAGTTGCGCTTTGAAGCCGTGTCTGACGACGCACTCACCGAAGGCGAAGAAGAGCTGTTTGTTCAAATTGAATTTGATAAAGACGCGCGCACCATTACCATCACCGACAACGGAATTGGGATGACGCGCGATGAAGTGATTGCCAATATTGGTACGATTGCCAATTCGGGTACAAAAAAATTCTTAGAAAAAATGAGCGGTGACCAAGCCAAAGACTCCAATTTAATTGGTCAGTTTGGGGTCGGTTTTTACGCCTCGTTTATTGTCGCCGACCAAGTGGTACTGATTACCCGTAAAGCCGGAAGCGCTGTGACGGAAGCCACTAAATGGGTGTCGCAAGGCGAAGGTGACTTTACGTTAGAAACCGTTGAGAAAGCGCAAAAGGGCACGCAAATTGTGTTGCACCTAAAAACTGAGATGGACGAGTTTTTAGACGAGCACCGTTTAAAGCAAATTGTCACCACCTATTCGGATCACATTAACTTTCCCATTAAAATGCTTAAAAGCGAATGGGATGCCGACGCCAAAGAGATGAAATCCACCGGCGAATTTGAGCAAGTCAACAAAGCCACTGCGCTCTGGACTCAGCCCAAATCGGAGTTGACCGACGAAGAGTACACCAATTTTTACCAAACCATTTCGCACGACTTTAACGTCCCGTTGGCGCACATGCACAACAAGGTAGAAGGCACGCTTGAATACACCTCTTTGTTGTACATTCCCAAACAAGCGCCGTTTGATTTATACGACCGCGACCGTCGTTACGGTCTAAAGTTGTATGTAAAACGCGTGTTTATTATGGACGACGCCGAACAACTCATGCCCACCTACATGCGCTTTGTGCGCGGGGTGATTGATTCAGCCGACTTGCCGCTGAACGTATCGCGTGAAATTTTACAAAGCAACAAAGTGGTTGATAAAATTCGCGCCGCGTCGGTAAAACGAGTGTTGGATCAGTTGGCCAAAATGTCCAGCGCCGAAGACCAAACCGACTACACCACTTTTTGGGATCAATTTGGTCAGGTGTTAAAAGAAGGTGTGGTAGAAGACTTTGCCAACAAAGACAAAGTGGCTAAATTATTGCGTTTTGCCTCGACCAGCAATGAAAGCTCGGCCGAACAACGCGTGTCGTTGGCACAGTACGTTGATCGCATGAAACCTGAACAAACCGCCATTTACTTCATTACCGCCGATACGTTTGCGGCCGCAAAAGGCAGTCCGCACCTAGAAATGTTCCGTAAAAAAGACATTGAAGTGTTGCTGTTGTCCGATCGTATTGACGAGTGGTTGGTGTCGCATTTAACCGAGTTTGAAGGAAAAACCTTAAAATCGATTACTTCGGCCGATCTAAGCGAGTTTGCAGCGGACGCCGAAAAAGATTTAACCGAAGAGACTAAACAAGCGCGCGAAGCCTTAACCGATAAGGTTAAGAATGCGTTAGCGGACATAGTGTCAGACGTTAAAATCACCCACCGTTTAACCGATTCACCGGCGTGTGTGGTGAGTGCGGCGGGCGAAATGTCGGCGCACATGGCGCGAATGATGGAACAAATGGGGCAGGCGTTTCCCAAGCAAAAACCGGTGTTGGAGTTAAACCCAGAACACGCGTTAGTAAAACAGTTAGAACGTTTGGACGACGCCGATAAGCTTAAAGAGTGGTCACTGTTTCTGCTAGAGCAAGCCCAGTTGGCCGAAGGCGATTCGTTAGCCGAACCTGCTGAGTTTATTAAACGCATGAACAAATTATTAAGCCAAATGTTGTAACGACACGTAGGCTTTAACAGGTTTTAACACGCTAAATGCGTTTTAAACAAGCCCCGCGTATTTGACCAGGCCTGGTCAAGTCCGTGGGGCTTTTATTAAGCTCTGTGATTAACTTCTGTGCAGGAAGTTTGTGTTTATGGCAAAATACGCCCAAATTTCAAATCTTTAACTCTTATTAATGATGAATATAATGATGAAGCGAACCACGCTTTGTTAAACGTCGTTAAACCTAACCGCTAGGACAATACATTGATTTCAACAGCAAATATCACCATGCAATTTGGTGAAAAACCTCTTTTTGAAGACATCTCGGTTAAATTTGGCGAAGGCCGACGCTACGGTTTAATTGGCGCGAACGGTTGCGGCAAGTCAACCTTTATGAAAATTTTAGGCGGCGATTTAGTGCCCACCTCGGGCACCGTGTCCGTTGACGAAAACGAGCGTTTGGGTAAATTAAAACAAGACCAGTTTGCTTACGAACAGTACAGCGTGGTCGACACCGTTATTATGGGACAACCCGAATTGTGGGAGGTAAAACAAGAACGTGATCGGATTTATTCATTGCCCGAAATGTCCGAAGAGGACGGCATGAAAGTCGCCGATTTAGAAGTTAAGTTTGGTGAAATGGACGGTTACACCGCCGAATCACGCGCCGGAGAATTGCTGCTGGGATTAGAAATTCCAGTTGAGCAACACTACGGTTTAATGAGCGAAGTCGCGCCAGGCTGGAAACTGCGTGTGCTGTTGGCGCAAGCGTTGTTTGCCGACCCAGAAATTTTGTTGTTAGACGAACCCACCAACAACTTGGACATTAACACCATTCGTTGGTTAGAAACCGTGTTAAACGACCGCAAAAGTACCATGGTTATTATTTCGCACGACAGACACTTTTTAAACAGCGTGTGCACGCACATGGCCGATTTAGACTATGGCGAACTGCGTGTATACCCTGGTAATTACGACGAATACATGACCGCCGCCACCTTGGTGCGCGACCAGTTATTGTCGGACAATGCCAAAAAGCAGACGCAAATTAATGAGCTTAAAAGCTTTGTAAGCCGTTTTTCGGCCAACGCCTCAAAAGCCAAGCAAGCCACGTCACGCGCCAAGCAGATTGATAAAATTCAGTTGTCTGAAGTCAAAGCCTCAAGCCGCGTTAACCCGTTTATTCGCTTTGAGCAAGACAAAAAACTGTTTCGTTTGGCGCTTGAAGTTGAAAAACTCTCTAAAGTGTTTACAGACAACGCCGGTCAAGACAATCTCATTTTTAAAAATGTTAACTTAAGTCTAGAAGTCGCCGAGCGCATTGCCATTTTGGGTGCCAACGGGATTGGTAAATCGACCTTTTTAAAATGTTTAGTGGGCGACACCGAGCTGACCTCGGGAACGGTAAAATGGTCTGAAAACGTTAAAATTGGCTACTACGCGCAAGATCACGCCGCCGATTTTGAAGAAGACATGACGTTGCTCGATTGGATGTCACAATGGAAACAAGAAGGCGACGACGAACAAGCGTTACGTGCCGTATTGGGACGTTTATTGTTTTCGCAAAAAGAGATTGGCAAGTCGGTCAAGGTGTTAAGCGGGGGCGAGCAAGGTCGCATGCTGTTTGGTAAGTTAATGCTGCAAAAACCCAACGTCTTAATTATGGACGAACCCACTAACCACTTAGACATGGAGTCGATTGAGTCGCTTAACCAAGCCTTAGTGGACTATCCCGGAACGCTGATTTTTGTCTCACACGACCGTGAATTTGTTTCGTCCATTGCCACGCGCTTGCTGCTAATGAGCGAAAAAGGCATTGAAGATTACCACGGTAACTACGAGTCGTATTTAGAAGCGATGGCAAAGTAAGTTTTCTTTTTTACGCTGACTTTCTTAAAAGCCCACCCTTGAGTGGGCTTTTGTTTAAATTGCTGTCTGTTTTATGACATTGAAAGTATTAAAAACCCCCGACCTTAAAGGAGTGCCTATGCAATTAAAACCGTCCGAACTTATCGACAATCGTTTGTCGGCTGTGCTGATTAGCCTGCTTAAAGGTGTGGTGTATCGCGATGAGCATGAGACGTTGTGGCAGGATTTAATCCATTTTCAGATACCGGTGAGTGATTATTTAAAGGTGTTGGGGTTGGAGTTAAAGCTGTTTGACGCGGACGGTTATGCTTGGTTGGTACATCAATTGCCGTCCGATGAAACAGGAGTGAGCTTGCCGCGCCTAGTTTCTCGCCGACCATTGTCGTTTGCGCTGAGTGTGTTGTTAACCCTGCTGCGTAAGCGTTTATTGGAGTTTGATGCGCTGGGGAATGACTCGCGGTTGGTGTTGAGTTTTACAGAAATTCAACAAGAGATGCAGTCGTTTTTACCCGCGAGCAGTAATGAAGCTAAGCAAGTGGATCAGCTGCAAACCCATATTAATAAAGTTGTTGAATTGGGGTTTTTAAAAAAGCTCAAGCTGACTTACGACGGCGCACCGCAGGTCTACGAAGTGCGTCGTATTATCGCCGGATTTATTGACAGCCAATGGCTTGACCAATTGCAACAACGTATGGGTGAGTACCAAGCTTATGCCCAAGGGACGCAATCATGAATGCTTTTCAGGATACGCTATTGGATTTTGCCGAGGATAACACGCTGGCCGGGTTTCGGTTGCATCGTCTGGAAGTGTTTAATTGGGGTACATTTCACAACAAGGTCTATACGCTCAATCTTAATGGTCAGAACTCCTTGCTCACCGGCGACATTGGCTCGGGTAAATCGACTTTAGTGGACGCCGTGACCACTTTGTTGGTGCCAGCCCATCGCATTGCCTATAACAAAGCGGCGGGGGCGGACGCTAAAGAGCGTTCGTTGCGCTCGTATGTTATGGGGTATTTCCGTTCGACACGGGGCGATTTGGGATCAAAACAAGAAGCGCTGCGGGATGCCAATCAATATTCAGTGATTTTGGGCGTTTTTTACAATGAAGGTTATGATCAGTGGGTCACGATTGCCCAGGTCTTTTGGGTAAAAGAGGGTGAAAATCAGCCAGCAAAGTTTTTTGTGGTGGCCGATCGGGTGCTCAGTATTGTCGAAGATTTTTCCAATTTCGGTAAGGACATGAATGCGTTGCGCAAGCGTTTGCGTGACAGTCGGTTGGTTGAGTTGTTTGATCGTTACAAAGAGTACGCCGGCGGTTTTCGCAAACGCTTTGGCTTAAAAAACGAGCAAGCGTTGGAGCTGTTTCATCAAACCGTGTCGATGAAGCAGGTGGGCAATTTAACCGAGTTTGTGCGTGAACACATGCTTGAAGAGAGTCAGGCGGCGCAAAAGGTTGAAGCACTGATACACCATTTTGATGATTTAAATAAGGCGCATCAACTGGTGCTCAAAGCCAAACATCAAGTCAGTTTATTGCAACCGATGGTCGCCGACGGTCAGCGTTACGATGGTCTGCAAACTGAACAAGCCCATTGGGAGACGATGCGTGAAGGCTTGGAAGGTTTTTTTGCCGAGCAGAAAATCGTGCTGTTGCAAAAGCGTGAGCAGGGTTTTCAAACCGATTTAACGCGCACTCAAGCGCAGGTTAGCCAGCTTAAAGGCGATAAACAAGATCAACAAACACGACGCGATGAGCTAAAGCAAGCGATTAGCGCTCAAGGCGGCGATCGCTTAGCGGCGTTGCAAAAGGCGATTTTTGAAGCGCACGCCAGTAAACAAAAGTGCCACGGTAAAGCAGAGGAATATCAACGCTTTTTGGCACAAGTGGACTTGGCAATACCCCAAGATGGCGTTGCGTTTGCGCAAACGCGCACGGACATTATTCAGGCCGCTGAGCACGTCGAGCTGCAACAGCTTGAACTTGAAAATCAGCAACAAGATTTAGCCTTTGAGTTTCGTGATCAGCGCCAACTTCACGATGAGTTGGATGCGCAAATTCAGTCGTTAAAAAAGCGCAAAAACAATATTGACGATGCACAAATTCAGATTCGTAACGCGTTGTGTCAGGCATTAGCTGTGGATGAAAGCGACATGCCGTTTGTGGGTGAATTAGTGCAAGTCCGAGAAGAAGACCAGGCCTGGGAAGGCGCGATAGAGCGGATTTTGCATAACTTTGCCTTGTCGTTATTGGTGCCAGAACGGTATTACGCACAGGTCTCTGAATGGGTGGAGCAAACGCATTTAAAAGGGCGTTTGGTGTATTACCGTGTTAAAGAGACCGTTTCACCAGGCCTGGTCACATTGCATGCGCAATCGTTGGTGCGCAAATTGTCGATTAAGCCCGACAGCGCGTTTTATGATTATTTGCAAGTGCAGTTAGCCAAGCGGTTTGATTATGCATGTTGCGGGTCTTTGGCCGAGTTTAGGCGAGAAAAGCAAGCGGTGACGTTGCAAGGGCAAGTTAAATCCGGCGATCAACGGCACGAAAAAGACGACCGGCGTGCGCTGAACGATCGACGATTTTATGTTCTTGGCTGGTCAAACCAAGACAAGATTGCGGCGCTGGAGACGCAAGCCGCCCAGTTGCAAACGGCTTTGGTTCATCAGGCACAGACATTGGAACAGGTTAAACAGCGCATAGCGGTGCTAAAACAAAAACTGACTGCGTTGACCAGACTGGGTCAGTACCAAGATTTTGAAGAGTTGAATTGGCAAAAATGGGTGAGTCTGCTGGATAAACTTTTAGCCGAAAAAGCCGAGTTGGAAGCCAGTCACGATCAATTAAAACTCTTACAACGCCAGCTTGAAATCTTAGAAACAGAGATTCGCCAAACCGAAGACAGTTTGAGCCAGCGTGACCGCGAATTGGGCGAGATTAACTCAAAGCTTGAAGCCCTTGCCAACGATTTAAAGCACGCGCAAGCGCTGTTGGCGCAGCAAAATCAACTTGGACGTTTTGATCTTACATTGCGCGACGCGCTCAACCAAGCGCAAACGCAATGGGATTTGCATGCGCAACGGGTGGAAAGCATCGAACCGCGCCAAAGCGACATGCGTCTAAAAATTCAAGCGGAAATCAATAATTTCAGAGGCAAGCTGGAGCGATTGCAAGGTAATTTAGTCAAGCAGATTAACGATTTTTGCCATGCGTATCCGGCTGAAACCAAAGACTTTTCGGCGGATATACCAGGCCTGGTAGAGTTTGAAAGTTTGCTTAATCAATTAATGGCAGACGATTTACCGCGTTTTGAAGCGCGTTTTAAAGAGCAACTCAATCAAAATACTATTAACCAGATTTCGCATTTTAAGGTTCAGCTCAAACAAGCACAACTAGAAATCAAAGAGCGCATCGAAAAAATTAATCAATCCTTGGCCGATATTGATTACAACCCAGGGCGTTTTATTCGTTTGGAAGTCGCGCCAAATTTGGATGCGGAAATTAAGGCCTTTTATCAAGAGTTGGAGACCTGTGTTGAAAATACCATGACCGGTTCGCAAGATGATCAGTACAGCGAAGCCAAGTTTTTGCAGGTAAAGGCGTTGGTTGACCGTTTTGCGGGACGCGAAGGTTTGGTGGACTTTGATAAAAAATGGACCACCAAAGTGACCGATGTGCGCAATTATTATCAGTTTTCGGCCTCAGAACGTTATCGTGAAGACGACACCGAACACGAACACTACAGCGATTCGGCGGGTAAATCCGGTGGACAAAAAGAAAAACTCGCCTACACCGTATTGGCGGCCAGTTTGGCGTATCAATTTGGGTTAGAGTGGGGTGAGGTTAAATCGCGTAGTTTCCGCTTTGTGGTGATTGACGAGGCGTTTGGACGTGGGTCGGATGAGTCGGCGCGTTTTGGTTTAGACTTGTTTAAGCAGTTAAATTTGCAGTTGTTAATCGTCACGCCAAAGCAAAAAATTCATGTCATTGAGCCGTATATTGCCAATGTGGGGTTTGTCACCAATCGTGACGGTCGCGAATCGCAATTACGAAATCTCACAATTGAAGAGCATTTGGAACAGAAAGCAAAATTCCAAAATTTACAGTCTAAAATTAAGCTTTAATCTCATATTTTTTATAGGAAAGTGCGATGACAATAAAAGAAAGCCAAGACATCCGCTGGATACAACGTTTTGATAACTTTAAACGTGCTTTAAAGCAACTCGACAATGCGGTTACCCTCAAAAGCCAGCGTGATTTATCTGAATTGGAAGAACAAGGTATGATCCAGGCGTTTGAATATAACTATGAGTTAGTTTGGAATGTCATAAAAGATTTTTACGAGTACCAAGGTGAATTGAGCATTCAAGGTAGTCGGGATGCTTTTCGCTTGGCATTTAAACGTGGCTTAATTCAGGATGAGAAAGTTTGGTTTGATATGATTAAAAGCCGTGCTTTAAGCGTACACACCCATAATGAAGAAACGTCATTAAAGTTAGTTGCGGATATTGAAGCCAAATACTACCCTGCTTTTTGTCAGTTAAAGCAAGATCTTGAAAATTATCAGCTCGAAAAGGCAGCACTGTGACAGAAGAACGCAAATATGGTCTACGCTTGAAAGTCATTGAGGCGATTCAATCGGTGTTTGCAACATTTCCCGAAATTGAAACGGCGATCCTTTATGGCTCGCGCGCCAAGGGCAATTACAAAAATGGCTCAGACATTGATTTAACGCTCAAGCTTATGCCTGGCATTGAGCCATCGTTGTCATTGCTGTTTGCGGTTGAAGAGGCGCTCGATAACTTAGATTTAATCTATACCATTGATTTATCGTTGTTGAGTCATATCGACAACCTAAGTTTAATTGACCACATTCAACGGGTCGGTCAGGTGTTTTATCAGGCTGAAAACGCGCGTAATGACTCCGCTCACTGACCTAAAAGCCAAACTCGCTAAGCGTTGGCTGTCGCATTATTTGCCCGATAGCTTAGGCAACCCATCGGCGTGTTTTCCGTTGCGCTTGGGTTTAAACCCGCCCACCGACAAACAAATTTTGCAGGATTTTGCCGCCGTCAAACATTGGGTGCAAAGCTATGCACAACTCGAAAGTCCGTCGTTTGAGATTGAGTGGGTAAGCAAGCGCACCAGCTTGGGTAAAAACGATTTTCCGCAGGCGATTGTGTTTCAAGGCATTGAAAATTTGGCAAAGTTTCTGAATAAAACAGCCGAGTTAATGCTTTATAAACGTCTTTCTAATCAATTGATGGACAGGTTTTCATCGCTCAAAATCTTTTGTCAAAAACAACCCGCACAGGTTTTGGCCTATGACCAGGCCTGGTCATCGTTATTGGTGTTTATGCAGTGGCGCTTAGCGCACCCCAATCCACAGCTTTATTTACGCCAAGTGCCCTTAGTGGCGTTTGACAGTAAGTTTTTGGAAGCGCATAAGGCGGTTTTGGCCGAGTGTTTGGATTTGGTTTTACCGCCGCAACAGATTCAATCCGAGTTTAATGGGGTAAGACATTTCTGTGCGCGCTATGGTTTTTTAGACCATGCGGAACAATTGCAAGCACGGCTATTAGACCCTAATGAAACCTTGCAGGGTTTTAAAACGCTTAGCGCACCGTTTAGCGAATGGCGCAGTTTTCAACCGCACGCACTGGGCATTAAACAGGTGTTTATTACCGAAAATAAAGTTAATTTTTTGGCGTTCCCAAACGTCAGCCACAGCCTTATTTTATTTGGCAAGGGGTTTGGGTTTGAGCACTGGCAACAACTCAGTTGGCTAAAAAACCTGCCCATATTTTATTGGGGCGATCTGGATACTCATGGCTTTGCGATATTAAATCAGTTGCGCCATGTTTGGCCGCACACGCAAAGCCTGCTTATGGACGAAGCCACCTTGTTGGCACATTCAGCGCTTTGGGGACAAGAACTGAAACCCACGCGCGCCGCTCTAACGGCCTTAAACCCAACAGAACAAACGCTGTATCAACAATTGATAAACCATCATTGGGGCAAGCAAGTTCGGCTTGAACAAGAGCGCATCTCTTATGAATGGCTGCAACACGCTTTATTTACCTTGTGAGACCTTTGCACGAGTGGATGTACGGCCAAAAATGGTTAAAATTTTCCTGCTTTTCGTTGGAAAACTTGTGAATAGCCCGCTATTCACTGCGTTTCCCGCCTCAATCAGGAAAATTTTTCCGCATTTTTTTCTCGTACCCCACTCGTGCAAAGGTCTCATTGTCTAAAAATCACGATTAAATCAGTAACAATACATTTTTGAGAAAAGCACCATGGATTACTCTTATTTAGTTAAATTGCGCCAAAGTCATCCCGCTTGGCGTTTGATGCGAGCCGATAACGCGCCTTTAATCGTGAGTTTCTTGCATCAAGCTTTTATTGTGCCCAATTTGCGCAGCGTTAAGCAGACCGAGCTGATTTTGATGCTCGACGATTTTTTGTACCACTTGCGTTTAAGCGAAGGCGAGAGCAGTTTTCCTAAATCGCCCCATCAATACCTTGACGATTGGGCGCACAACGACAAAGGGTGGTTACGCAAATTTTATCCAATGCATTCTGATGAAGCGGCGTTTGATTTAACGCCTGGAACTGAGAAAGCCATTGGTTGGTTGGCGGCGCTGAATCAAGCCAGTTTTGTAGGCACCGAATCCCGTCTGTTAATGCTGTTTGATCTTCTTAAGCAAATGGTAACCGGTTCGCAGACCGACGCCCAATTGCGCCTGCACGAGTTACAACAACGCAAAGCGCAAATTGAAGTTGAAATGCAGGCGATTCAGCGTGGGGACTTTGAAGTTATGGATGAAACCGCGCTTAAAGATCGGTTTTTGCAGTTTTCGCATGTGGCGCGAGAGCTGTTGGGCGATTTTCGCCAGGTTGAGCAAAACTTTCGTGAACTGGATCAGTCTGTGCGTGAAAAAATTGCGGCGTGGGAGGGTGGTAAGGGCGCATTATTAGAAACGGTGTTTGGCGAGCAAGATGCCATCAGTGACTCCGATCAGGGAAAAAGTTTTCGTGCCTTTTGGGATTTTTTAATGTCCACTCAAAGCCAAGATGAATTTACCCAGAGATTAGACACTGTATTTGAGTTGCAAGCCATTCAAAGCCTGCAACCCGATAAAACGCTTAAAAAAATTCACTACGATTGGCTTGAAGCCGGAGAACAAACTCAACGTGTGGTGTCGCGTTTATCACAACAATTACGCCGATTTTTAGACAACCAGGCGTATCTTGAAAATAAGCATCTAATGCACAAGATAGAAGGCGTATTGCGTCAATCCATTCAACTCAAACCGTGGTTGCCTAGTGCGCCGCTGAGCGGTGAATTTGCTGGATTTATGACACTTGATTTGCCTAAATATGAGATTGATTTACCGATGGAGCGTGCGCTTTTTACCGTGCCGTTGGTGCAAAACTTTGCCGGCCATGTTGAGGCCGATGACGGTCAGGATGTGAACGTTGATGGGTTATTTGATCAAGTGTTTATTGACGAATTAGCACTTAAAAACCAAATCGAACGTTTGTTGCAAGTTCAAGAACAAGTAAACCTGCCTCAGGTTTTGCACGTGCATCCGCTTAATTTTGGCGTGGCCGAGCTGGTTGGTTATTTGTCGATTGCCAGTCAAAATGACAGCGAAGGGCGTTTTTATGGCGTGATTGACGAGGCTCAACAAGACCTTATTCAATGGCAAGACAGTAACGGCCAACCTCGCCAGGCCTGGTTACCGCGTGTAATTTACAGTCGAATTCAGGCAAACCTTGTGCAGTGAATTGGTTTGGCTGTAAAATTTTTCCATTTTTAGATGTTATTCAATTAACGCTTTGCGTATACTACGCCGATGGAAAACTCTCATACTCTTAACGGTCAACAGACCGCACTTTTTAAAGCCTTAAAAAGCATTCTTAAACCTTTAGTGGCCATGTTATTGCGCCAAGGTGTGACGTTTACCGCGCTTACTGACTTGCTTAAAATCACTTATGTTGAAGTGGCCGATAGCCAGTTTAAATTGGCGGGCAAAGCGCAAACCGATAGCCGAATCAGCGTGCTAACGGGTGTGCATCGTAAAGAGGTTAAACGCATTCGTGAATTGGCCGAAGAGTCGATGCAACCTAAAGAGAAAAAAGCCAGTTTAAGTGCGCAATTAATGGCTACATGGTTAGGGCAATCAGCGTATTTGCTTGCTAATGGCCAACCCAAACCCTTGTTGCGTTTGCAAAACAGTGAAGACGTCTCATTTGAAAGCTTAGTGCGTTGCGTGACGCGCGATGTGCATCCACGCTCGATATTGGATGAATGGTTGCATCAAGGCGTGGCGGCTTTAGACGCGCAAGACCGTGTGGTATTGCAGCAAACCGGCTACGTGCCCGACCACGATTTTGAAGAAAAACTGTTTTTTACGGGCAAAAATATTGGTGATCACCTGAGTGCGGTGGCTCATAACCTAGCGCCAGCAACGCTCTTGGGGCAAACGCCCGCGATGTTTGACCGCGCGGTGTATTACAACGATTTATCGGCCGAATCGGTGCAGGCACTTGAAGTGTTTGCCAAGCAAGAGTCAACCAAACTGCTGACCCAAGTCAATAAAATGGCCAGTCAATTGCAAGGCCAGAGCCAAGGTCAAGCGCCATCGCAATCGGGTTACGCCATGCATTTTGGCGCCTATTTTTATCACGATTTAACACCTATTCCCACACCCATTCCAGCCCCCATCATTGCGGCCGATTCGGCCGAATCATCGCCGGTTTAATCGAGACGTTTATGCCCATGTTGTCGTACATGTTGTTGTCGTATTTAAAGCCTTTTGGCACACCGCGTTTTAGTCCACTTTTTGTCGGGCTTACGCTGTTGTTTGTGTTGAGTCTTTCGGGGTGTGAAACCTTGCAAACGCCAGCCGAGCCGTTGGTGAAGCCTCCGCATAGTGCGCCAGTCCCCGCGCAAACAGCAGAGCGAACCCAGCTGGCGCGCTTGGATACCGGTTCTGGATTTGGCGGCACGGGTCACAGCGCGGCATTAGACAGTGGGTTTGGCGGTACAGGTCGCACGTCCAGCGGATTTGGTGGCACGGGTGTGGTCGGGGTTATAACCGATTTTGGCAGTATTTGGGTAAATGGCATTGAAGTTGGCTTGGGGCAACAAACCCGAGTGCTGAGTAACGTGTCTAAGCAGGTGTTACAGGTAAGCGATTTGTATGTGGGTCAGCAGGTCTGGTTTGAAACGCACTCCAGTCAACGCGCCACCACCACCGATACTGTGCACATTTTTTACCCGATTGCCGGAAAAGTTTTGGCAATAAAACCGTTAAAGAGCAAAACCTTATTGGTTATTGGTGAGCACAGTGTGTGGGTGGACGACAAAACTCGTTTTACCATGCCCGATGGTGTGCAAGTAGGCGATTATGTGATGGTGTCGGGCACCCCCAATCTTTCGCGCACTACGCCCAACAGTTGGACTGCGACATTACTGACGTTAAACCCAGGAAAGATTACGCATTACCAGTCAGAGCCTGCGTTGCATTTTAGCGCCAAAGTTAAGCGTTTGGTGCTGCAAACTCCGTGGTTGTATTTGCAGCAAACTCAAAAAGGCGTCTTGGATAAACTGGGTGAAGTACCTGCCTCATTGGACGGCACAACCGAGCCTAAAGATGTTGATGGTTTGAAACCCGTGCGCGTGATTAACTCTGAACGAGCGATTCAACAAGGGTTAGAGCGATAAAACACACCCGGAATTATGAACTTTCCGGGTTAGAGACCTTTACTCGTGCTCGTTCGTGCAAAGGTCTCTTTTAAACATTAGCCAAACGTATCGGCAAACAGGTTATTTGCCCATTGCAACATGGGTTGCCAGTGGATTTCGCTGGGTTCTGGTGCGCTGGCAAAGTGGGTACGTACCATGTCGCCCGCGCCGTTATTGGCCGCGGGGTCGTAGGCGTAACTGACGCCAATCCAGTTTACTTTGGTTTGCGTTAAAGCCGCAAAGCCGCCCGCAGTGGTGATGGGGTGTTCGTAAATGGGCTGTCCGGCTAATTCGCGCAACATCGCATCGGCACACACTTTGGCTTGTGCGTTGGCCATTTGTCCGGCTTTGGATTGCGCCGACTCAATCGAATCGCCTAAAATGTAAATCGCCTCTTTGCCGACTACGGTCGAACGATAGGTAAGCGGATGAATGGGCGCCCACAATTGATTAGCGTCTAGCAAGCCCGCCGCATACAAGATGGGAGCGGCTTTGTTGTCGGGTATTAAGTTAATCACGTGCGCATTGAGAGTTTCGGGTTCACTTTGACCGGTCACCTCTCCCAGTTCATTGCGTGTTAGGGTCACAAATGTAACTGAACGTCCTGAGCCATCGTCTTGCCCAGAGTTAACCGCGGTAATTTTGCTGTTGCCACGGTACTGTACTCCAAGCTCATCGTACAGCGCATGAAATAGGGAATTTTCAACAAAAATATCAGGCTGGGTGTCTAAAACGACGACTTGGGCATTTTTGTTTTTGACTCTTAAATAATCGGCCACCGCGCTGGCACGTTCATAAGGCCCTGGCGGACAGCGAAATGGGTAGGTTGGCACATTAATCACAAATACGCCCCCTTCGGGAAACGCGTTAAGTTGGGCTTGCAGCAGGTCGGCTTGCGCTCTAGAACCCCAAGCGTGCGGTAATTTTAGGGGATCCCAACCAGGCACATCGACAAAATCAATACCCGGTGACAAAATCAGCCGATCGTACGCTAAAGGCTCTACAACCGCACCCTCGGTCCCTTCCAAGGTGACGGTTTTAGCCACTGAATCGATGGCGGTGACTCTGTCTTGCACCCAAGTAACGCCGTGTACATCGCGTAACCGATCATAACCAAATGAGATGCGATCGGCCTCTAATTGACCGGTAATGACCATGCCACTCATAATGGGCGACATAAATTGCGCGTTGGGTTCAATCAACGTGACTTTTACGGTGTCTTTGCCCCACAATTTTAAATATTTGGCAACGGTAGCCCCGCCAAAACCTCCACCGACCACCACAATGTGCGGCACGCTAAGCTCATCGGCCAAGCTGGGCAACCATTGCGCGCCCATAATCCCAGCCAATACACCCGCGCTGGCTTTTAATACATTGCGCCGCGACCACATGGCTTGGCGAACGTCTAACTGTACGGTTGATTTACTCATGATTATTCTCCCTGCGCGTAGTTAACTTTGCTGTAGTAGGTTTTAAGCAGATCCACTTCATCGGCCGTGTACGCCAAAGCGTGTAAATGCATCGAACTGCCACCGTATAAATCGACATCTTGGTAAATGTGCATGGCGTTGCTGATACCGCTTGCATCGTACAAATTGGGCCAGTCACGCACGGCCACGCCGTAAGTGCCATGACATTGCGCGCATTGCGACGCCAACTGGCGGGCGCCCAATGCCAAGGTGCTTTCGTCCACACTGATGGCGCTGTAATTGACCGCGGTAATGTCAAAGTAAATACCACTGTCAGGTTGGGTGGGTGTGTCTAAAGAGCTTGTGGTGTCAGAGTTGTCCGAATCGGAACTAAAGCACCCCGTTAATAACACCCCGCTTAATAAACTGCATGCGCCAAGGGCGCTTAACACACGGTAATTGCTTTTCATCTTTAATACCTCTTAACTTATAAGGTTTATCGTCTTGCAAATTGACTATAAACACCGTATTAAAAGGTCGCAATGTAAGAGTGATATTAGGTCAGTAAAAGTAAAAAGTGCGGCGAATTGTCTTCACCTAAAAGGAGGATTTATTTTTTAAAAGACATTTTAAATCAATAAATTAAGTGGTTTTTGTCATGTTGATGTTAGCTTGATTCAGATTATTTTTAGGCTTATGTTTAACAACTGCTTTAAACTAAAGCGTTGTTAAACAGTCTCTTTTAAAACTTCGACAGTAAGGTTAGGATAAAACGATTATGAAACTGCTGTTAATTGAAGACGAGCTGCTGCTGTCGCAAAACTTAACCAAACAGTTTAATCGCTTAGGGTTTGTGGTGGATGCGGCATTGGATGGATTGGAGGCGTTGCATTGCCTAAGTGAGCACACTTACGATGCCGTGATTTTAGATTTGGGTTTGCCCAAACAACCAGGCCTGGTGGTATTAGAAACGTTGCGCAAACAGGGTGTGACAACCCCAGTTATCATATTAACCGCGCGCAACACTTGGCAAGAACGCGTAAATGGTTTAAAAGCCGGTGCCGACGATTATTTGGGCAAGCCGTTTGAGTTTGAAGAGCTGTTGGCGCGGGTTCACAGCGCGTTACGGCGTGCACAGATGGCGCACAACGCGGTCGCGCAAAACGCGCTGCAACAGGGTGACTTAACGCTGGATTTAGACGCCCAACAAGTGCGCGTCGGCACGCAAGAGTGGCAGGCACTGACCGCCACCGAGTTTAAACTGCTTAAGTTGATGATGCAGACGCCGCAAAAAATATTTTCAAAAAGTGAGTTGATTGAGCGTATTAACGACCAACATTACGATTGTGATAGTAATGTGGTTGAGGTCTACATTAGACGTTTGCGTCAACGCATTGGCAAGCAGCGCATTGAAACTTATCGCGGCCAAGGTTATCAATTTAAGGTGATTTAAGGTCATTTAAGGTCATTTAATGTTGGAATTTTTAACTCTTTTAACCCTATTTAACCGTGAGACTACGCCATGCAATCCTTAGAAACCCAACTGCGTAACGCGTTAAGCGTGAGTTTGCTGGCGCTGTTTTTACTGTTTTGGTGGGTGACCACCTACAGCATTCACCAGCTTATTGAGCAATATGTGGTGACGCGCTTAAGTCACGACGCCGAAATTTTACAGCGTCAACTCACCTTGCAAAACGGTCAATGGTCGTGGGATCAAAATAGCAACGAGGTGATTTATCAACGCCCGCAATCGGGACACTATTTTTGGGTCACCACCGTCAATGCTGATGCATCTGTCCCTTTGGCGAGCTTGTCATCGCCCTCGCTGAGTGACTTTAGCTTGTTTGCCCCAACCGATTCGCAGCACGCCGCGGTGTACGAAACCATGGGGCCAAAAGACAAAATGGTGTTGGTCTATCGAGCGGCGTTTGCAATGACCGATGCGGTGTCTGGTCAAAAAGCCGATGCGTATCTGTTTGTGGTCGAAGACCATTCGCCCATTCAAAATATCTTAAGGCAGTTTGATTGGCTGTTTGGGCTGTTTTCGCTGTTAGGGTTGTTGGGGTTGTGGTGGCTGCAAAAGCGCATCTTAAAACGCAGTTTTGCCAGTTTGCAGCCGGTGCGCCATTCGCTTAATCAAGTGTTAGCGGGTGAGGTGGCCAGTATTAACCATCAAGTTCCCAAAGAAATTGCCCCGTTGGTCAGCACGCTTAATCACGTTTTGGGGCAGTTGCAATCGCGCTTAGAGCGCTCACGGCAAGCCACGGGCAATTTAGCGCACGCGTTAAAGTCGCCGCTTAACGTGCTGTATCAATTTTTGGACGACCCGCACATGAATGCCAACCCGGCGCTAAAAACGGTGTTATTAGAACAAGCCAAACGCATGGAAGTGCTGATTGAGCGCGAGTTGTCTAAAGCCCGCACGGCCGGGCGTGGTCTGAGTTTGCAGACGTTTCATTTTAGCGACGATTTACGCGATTTGCTGGCGAGTTTAAAACAATTGCATATTGATAAAATCATTGAGTATCAGGTGGTTGAGTTTGACTTTGAAGGCTTGGACTTCGATCGAGAAGATCTATTTGAGCTGCTTGGCAACGTCTTGGACAACGCCAGTAAATGGTGTCAGAGTCGGGTGCGTGTGTTGGTTGTGTTAGAGCCAATGGAGCAAATCAATCAAATGAATCAAATAAATCCACCAGGCCTGGTCAATGCGCCCGCGATTCGTTTGGTGGTCGAAGACGATGGCCAAGGCGTGTCGGCCGATGACATGCTGTTAATGCAGCAACGCGGTACACGCTTGGATGAGAGTCAACCCGGCCACGGCTTGGGATTGTCCATTGCCGCCGACATTGCCAAAGCGTATGGCGGCCGTTTGGAGTTTTCGCAACATCGGGTGTTTATCGCCCAAGTTGCCCCTTTGTCGGGACTGCAAGTGAGTGTTATTTTACCAATGTCGGCGCAGGTTTAATGTGAGCGCGCGCTTTTAAGCTTTTTGCACGTTTTGGCGTCATTTTCAGTTTCAATTCAGTTTGCTGCTTTACACTGGCCTCATTCATAGTGAATGGGGCTTTTTTATGTCGGTACAAACATCATCGTTAGCGGCTTTAGCCGTAAATTTAATGGCGGGCTTTACGCTCATTGGTGCAAGCCATTCTGTGTTTGCGCAAACACAACCACAATCACCGGTGCAAACATCGGTACAAACATCGATACAAACTCAAACTGCACCCAGCTTATCGCAGGTGGCTCAAGCGGTGTATCAGCGCTTGGCCGAACAGACCTTGTTAACCGGTTATGAGCAAGTGGCGCAAGCGCAAAGTGTCCTTAAAAGCGGGTTTTTAGCCGAAGGGGTCACGGTCAATCTTAAACATCAAAGTGATGCGCTCACCGAGCAGACCGGGCAGTTTAGTTGGGAGGGCGGGGTGGCCTTGCCATTGGGATTGGGTGCTCAAAATCAGGCGCGTCGCGAGCTAAGCACGCTGTACGGCGCGCAGCGCGATGCCTATGAGCGCTTGTTGCAATCGCAGGCCTCGGGCGTGGCGCGCCAAAGCGTGTGGACGGTTAAAAAGGCGCAAGCCATTCTGCAGCACGCGACTGAGCAAGAGGCGGTTTTTAGCCAACTCACGCAACAAGTACAGCAGGCCGTAAAGGCCGGCGAACAACCGCAACTGGATTTAGTCTTGGCGCGCAAAGCCCAAGCGCAAGCCAATACACAGCGTTTGGCCGCGCTTACCCAACTTAACCAGGCCTGGTCAAGTTATGAATATTGGACGGGTTTAAATACCTTACCCAATGATGTAATGGAAAATTTTTCGAATGACCTTAGCGGTTCAACCGGTTCAAGCGGTTCAATCGCTTTAAGCGATGTCAGCAAACACCCCAAAGTGCAGTGGCAGGCGTTGCAGGTGCAAAAAGCCCAAGGTCAACTTGCGCTGGAACGGGCACAAAGTAAGCCCAAAAGCACGCTGTTTTTAGGCGCGGTCAGTGAGCAAGACGCACAAACCAGCGCACGCTCGCAGCTTATTGCCGAGGTCAGTATTCCGCTCGGAACGCCTGAGTCGTATCAAGCCGCCATGGCCGAGCAAGCCTATGGGGTCAGCGAACAAAACAGTGCGCTGTTGCAAGCTCAGCAGACGGTGCAACAAAGCGTAAGGTTGCAAGCCCTAGAGTTGCAGGCCTTTGGTGCATTGCAACAGAGTCTTAAAGAAGCCCTTGCGCAAAGTCAGCAAGTGTATGACATGGCCAAAGCCGGTTATCAACAAGGCGAAACGCCCATGGCAACGCTGTTATTGGCGCAACAACAGCAGCTGCAATCACAGTTGGATTGGGCGATAAGTGAAGTGGAATACGGGCAAAAAATCAGCGCGTTTTTGCAAGAGCGTGGCGACAATTTAGTCACGCAAGACCTTTCAACACCACCGCATGCAAACTAGACACGTGACACGACTTACATCGCTTACCTCGATTAATAGGAACTTATGATGAACATTATTTTTGAAAAAAATTCTTTGCGCGCTGTGCGTGTGTGGTTGGCCTTAAGAGTCGGCTTAAGTTTGAGTGTGGGTTGCTTGTTGGCCGCACCTGTTACGGCGTATTCACAAGAAAACACTTCGTTGCCTGGTGCAACGCAGGTGACGGTGGTCTTAACGCAAGCCCAGCAAACCAGCTTTGGCATGCAGTTTAGTGACCCAGAAAAGGTGAGCGAACGGTTAAGTTTTGCCTATTCTGGCTTAGTAAGCCGGCCGGCGACTCAGTTAAAAACCCTAAGCGCGCCGGCCGATGGCTTAATTGTGCAGGTGCTTAAAACCCAAGGCCGTGTGGCGGCGGGCGAGGTAATTATTGAACTGCAAAGCCTGGCGTTATTAGAGGCTCAGCAGGCCTGGTTAAACACGCAAGCCAGTTTAACCTTGGCGATGGCGGATAATCAACGCGCGCAAACCCTGCTTAAGTCGGGCGTGGTGGCGCAAAAACAGGCCGCACACTTGGCCGCGCAAGCGCACATGCTGCAACAAGAATTACAGCAACGCGCACAAACTCTAACCCTACTGGGCATGAGCGACGACCGAGTTAAGCGTTTGCAACAGACGCGCACCATACAACCCGCTACGCTCAGCGTCATGGCGCCCAGCCAGGGTGCGGTGCAAGGTGTGAGCGTGCAAGTGGGGCAGCGCGTGAGTGTAGGGCAACCCTTGGCGCAATGGTTAGACGTAAGCCCGCTTTCAGCTGACGCGGTGGTAAGCCAGCATGTTATCGACGTGCATGTGCCTTTGCAGCAAGTCGCTCACCTGCAGTTGGGTCAGGCCGTGGTGGCGCACGCCGCCAACGATTCAAGCACCGACCAACTAATACGTGGAACGATTTCGCTGATTGACTTCGCGGCCAATCCACTTAACCAAACCGTGCGAGTGCAATGCCATTTTGACAACGCCGACCTGATGCCGGGTGCACTGGTAAAACTCGCGTTTGCGTGGCCGGTCGCACCAGAATTATCAAGCTCATCAAGCTATGCGTATCGTGTTGCCTCGCCAGCGGTGATTAAGGTAGACGGTCAAAACGTGGTGTTTGTGCGCCAAGCTCAGCAACCCGATGTGTTGGTGATGCACGCGGTGCACGCCTACGAACAGCCAACGCTAATAAAAGCCAAGGCGCAAACGGTGATTGTCACCCGCGAGCCGCTTGTTAACGCCCAAGTGGTAACCCAAGGCTTAACCGCTGTACTGGGGGCGATGGCGGTCAGTGAAGCCGGTGACGAAAGTCCTCAGGGAGAACAATAATGTTGTCGCGTACGATGGCCTTTTTTTTAGCGCAACGCATGATGGCGCTATTATTGGCGGTGGCCTTGTTGGCCGCCGGCTGGATGGCGTTTCAAAAAACGCCCGTGGACGCGTTTCCGGACGTGTCGCCTACCCAAGTTAAAATTATTCTTAAAGCCCCGGGTATGACGCCGGCCGAGATTGAATCGCGCATTATTCAACCGCTTGAAGTTGCGTTGTTGGGCGTGCCCAATCAGTCCATGTTACGCTCGATGGGCAAATACGGCATTGCCGACATTACCTTGGATTTTGTGGAGGGCACTGACATTTATTGGGCGCGCCAACAAGTGGCCGAACGCTTAGCGGGCGTGAGTTTACCGCAGGATGTCTCGGGCGGCATTGCCCCCATGACCACGCCGTTAGGTGAGATTTTTATGTTTACGGTGGAGGGCAATACCCTTAACACCATGGAAAAACGCGATTTATTAGACTGGGTTATTCGACCCGCGTTGCGTTCGGTGGCCGGTGTAGCCGATGTAAACGCCTTGGGCGGTTACGCTCGAGTGTACGCCGTTGTGCCCAATAACGCCAAAATGCAGGCGTTGCAAATTTCATTTGCCGCATTGCAACAGGCGTTAGAAGACAACAACCGCAACGACGGCGCGGGACGGTTAATTCAGGGTGAAGAGGCGTTATTGGTACGCACCTTGGGCAACGTCAACACCTTGGACGACATTGCCAATATTGTGGTGGCCACCCGCGACGGTCAAGCCATTAAAGTGGCTGACATCAGTGAGGTTAAAATTGAATCGCTAACCCGTTATGGCGCGGTCACCCACGATGGCGTGGGCGAGGCGGTAGAAGGGCTGGTGGTGGGCTTAAGCGGCGCCAATACGCGCGATGTGATTGCCGGGGTTAAAGCCAAACTGGTGTCGATTGAATCGGCTTTGCCGCCGGGCATTAGCGTGAAGGTATTTTACGACCGCAGCCATTTAATTGACAAAGCCATCTCTACCGTGTCCACCGCATTGGTTGAGGCGGTGGTGTTGGTGGTGTTGCTGTTGTTGCTGTTTTTAGGCAACGTGCGTGCCGCGGTAACCGTGGCGCTGGTGTTGCCTATGGCCGCGTTAATGACGTTTATTTTTATGAATGCCTTTGGTTTGTCTGCCAATTTAATGTCGTTGGGTGGTTTGGCCATTGCCATCGGTATGCTGGTAGACGCTGCCGTGGTGGTGGTTGAAAACATTGTTACTCATCAAGCCAAAGACCATCAAAAACTCCCTAAATTGCACATTATTTACCGCGCCATTGAAGAAGTGTCGGTACCGGTTATTTCGGGGATTGGCATTATTATGATTGTCTTTTTACCCCTGCTCACCTTGCAAGGGTTAGAAGGCAAACTGTTTGCCCCAGTGGCGTTAACCATTGTGTTTGCCTTGGGCAGTGCATTGGTGCTGTCGCTCACGATTATTCCGGTGATTGCATCGTTTGTGTTGGGCAAAGCGTCGCACGAGTTGCCGTGGCTCATGCGTAAATTGGTGGCCGGCTATCGTCCCGTGCTGAGCTGGGCTTTGGCGCACGATAAGTGGGTAATGGGCTTGGCCGCACTGAGTTTAGTGTTGACCGTGGGCGTGTACACTCAGGTGGGCAAAACCTTTATGCCGCAAATGGACGAGGGCGATTTAATTGTGCAGCTTGAAAAACTGCCGTCCATTTCGGTAGACGAGTCGATGCGGATTGATTTGCAAGTGCAGACCGCCTTGCTGAAAAACATCCCCGAAATAGAGCGCATTGTGGCGCGTTTGGGGGCGGACGAGTTGGGGCTTGACCCGATGAGCTTAAACGACACCGACAGCTTTTTGGTGTTAAAACCCACTAAAGAGTGGCGTATGAACAGCAAAGACGAGCTCATTGAAGAGATTAGAGTGTTGTTAGAACGCGATTTTCCCGGGGTTAATTACGCCTTTACCCAGCCCATTCAAATGCGGGTAGACGAAATGTTGACCGGCGCGCGCGGAGACATTGCCGTGCAAGTGTTTGGCGAAAGCAGCGAAGAACTGAACACCGTGGCGCTGCAAATGGTGGAACTGTTAAAAACCGTGCCGGGTGCGCAAGATGTCTTTACCGCCCAAAACGACGGCATGAAATACCTGCAACTTGAGATTGACCGTTTTGAAGCTGGGCGTTTAGGGGTGTCGGTGAATGAGGTGCAAAATCAGTTGCGCGCCTATTTAGAAGGTTTAAACGTCGGTGTGGTCTATCAAGACAACCGGCAAATTCCGCTGATTATTAGAGCCGACGCCGCCCATCGCGCTTCGCAAATGGCGTTTTTAAATCAAACATTGGTGCTTGAAAACGGTCAAAGTGTTTACCTAAACCAAGTGCTTAAGGTGCAAGAGGTCGATGGTCCTGTGTCGGTACGCCGCGAGCAAGGCAAACGGTTTTCGGTGGTGGTGGCCAACGTGACTGGGCGTGATTTGGTGGGCTTTGTCAGTGACGCGCAAGCGTTGGCCGCGCAATTAGACGTGCCGGCCGGGGTCTATTTTGAATGGGGGGGTGAGTTTAAAAATCAGCAACGCGCCGCCGAACGTTTAACCTTGGTGGTGCCGGTGGCATTGGCGTTGATTTTTATGATCTTATTTGCCACTTTCCGGTCAGTCGCCCAAGCGGTGATGGTGTTGTCTAATATTCCGCTGGCGTTAATGGGCGGAGTATTTGCCCTGTGGATAACCGGTGAATATCTGTCGGTTCCTGCCTCGGTCGGGTTTATTGCCTTGTTGGGTATTGCCGTGCTAAACGGCGTGGTGATGGTGAGTTACTTTAACCAACTGTTGGCGCAAGGTTTAAGCCTGTCCGAAGCGGTGTTTGAAGGCGCGGTGCGTCGTTTGCGTCCGGTGCTGATGACCGCCAGCATTGCCGCCTTGGGCTTGTTGCCGTTGGTGTTTGCCAGCGGACCGGGCTCTGAGATTCAACGCCCATTGGCCATTGTGGTGATTGGCGGTTTGTTGTCGTCTACCTTATTAACCTTGGTGATTTTACCCATTTTTTATCGCCGTTTTGGCGTTAAACCCAGTATGAGAGCAGAGCAATGAAAACGACTATGGTTGAAGAGAATGTGAGCCAAAAACTAAGCCAAAACCCCGTTTTACCAGAATTATTAGAGTTAACAGAGTTAACAGAGTTACCAGGCCTGGTGACTCAATCAAGCGTGTTATTAAGCCTGTTTTTGCCTAAAGCGGTGGTAAGCGACGCGGTGGATTGTTTGATGGTGCAAGAATGGGTGATTAATTTTAACGTCACGCCCGTGCAAGGCTATGGTGGCTTATTAAAGGGTCAAAATGCGTTAAATAATCAGCGCACCCAAGAGGGGCAAAATAGCCAAAACAATCAAGACAGTTTAAGCGTTAAAGAACAAGTGGCGGGTTATCAAGACAAAATGCACATTCAAGTTTTGTGTCCATCCGAGCAAGTGCCCGCCATTTTATTGGCCATAAAAGCCAACCTGCCGCACTCCACGGTGCGTTATGTTATCGTGCCGGTGTTGGCGATGGGTCAGCTTTAATGGATTTTGTGGGCTTTGTCGGCTTTATGGGCTTTATAGGCGCAGAGTTGTTTTGACTCACTTTAACTCGTTGAGTAAAAATGACAAACAGTAACAGCGTCATCACAATAAAGCTGTAACGTCCCACGCAGTCGTGCGCGCAATAAAAATAGTCGCTGTCCCACTGTGTGGCGTAAATCACCAGCGTAATGCGCAGACTGTTTAAAAAAGCCAAAATTAGATAGTTTTCCATCAGCCAAAGCGTTTTAACCCGCCAATGCGCTGGGTAAGCCAAAATCGCGGCGGCAAGCAGTAAATAGGCGGTTAACCCATTGCAACTGTCCACAATCCAAATTTGAAATGGATGACTTAAATAGACTGTGTACCCGTCTAAGGTAACGGGCAGTGCGAATAGACTAATCCAATCCCGAGTGAGTTCGATGGTGAACTGCGTTTGCCAGGCTTGCACCGCAAACAGCGGTGAGAGGTTGGGTAAAAAAAACACCCCAACCAAACCACTGGCCCATAAAACGTAGCGAAAAAAAAACCAGCCCATAGCCTTCCCCTTATAAATTGACAGGTTACTCGCGTTTATGGATTGCTTATTGATTGGATTTTTTACGCATAATCCAACCGCCTAGCCCAAGCATGAGCAAAAAGGTGGTGATTAATGCGGTTAAATCCATCGCACTGGCCGAACCACCCGATGAGCTGCTTACCGTTGGCGTAACCACGGGTGTTTCTAAGGGCGTTTCTACAAACGTTTCTGGCGCTGGATTGCTTACATGACCTGGCACAGATTGATCTTGCGACACAATGGGCACCATACGAAGTGTGAACTTAGAGTCGGTAAACGCACTTACATTACCAATGTTAACAATGTAACTTAAGCCTAAATTTAACAAGTCTTCAACACCGCCAATGCTGTATTGATTGCTGCCATCGTTCATGCCGGTGTTACTAGACCACTCGCTGAGTTGCTCTGAGCTTATGGGCGCAAAGTTATTGGCGTTGCCACTTAACCATTGGTAGTCTACCGTGTCGGGTGTAGCCGGATTATCGCCCCAAAAGGCCACTAAAGTTGCGTCGGTAAGTGGGTTTTTGTCGTCATCGTAAAAAATGGCGCTGGGTTTATACACGCTGGGCAACCAATCGCCAAAAAATTTGGTGTAGTTACTTGGCATCACCGTGGTCGATTGAATGGTTGTTTTATTTTCGGACAACGCCACAAAATACCCGGCACGTCGGGTGTCAAAAAAACCATCTACTGGGTGTTTATCGTCAGCAGTACCAAACAGGCCTGATGAAAACACCGCTAAATCATCGGCATCCCAAATGTCACCGACGGGGTCTTCTTCATTATTGGGTGGGTTTTCTCCCGTGCCAATCGACAGAGATAGATTTGTATTGTCTGCTAAGGCTATAAAATTTTCCCCTACGCCAAACCCCAACTCAACTTTGTAACCGGCTAGGCGTTTATCGGTGTAGTTATTGAGTTTTTGCAATACTTGATAACGTCGTGGAGTGGTTGTGTCTGCCTCATTCTCTACATTAAACACAATGTCAATCGCATCAGCGCCCACACCGTCTACCGATGTGGGTAAGGCATCAATTTTAAAGCGTTTGTGAGTCTGAAAAGGGCTGTCGCACAAGGTTGGGTTGGGTTCAGTTCCGTGAACTTCCATAGAATCTAACCAACCCCCAGCCGTTAAGTTGTTGGGCAGTTCAGAATATTCATAATACGACGTGCTCATAATGCAACTGGCGGGTTTATTGTTGGCTAGCACTTCGCTAATATCTGGATGGGTAATGGTTTTAATGCCCGAAGGTTCTCCCACCGGCCAGTCTTTGCCGTGTAAATGCCCGGTCACCACCGGCGTTTCACCACCATCGGTGATGTGACTTACAAACGTTTCACCGTACGTCATGGGCGTGTAGCTGCCGTCCGTTTTATTAAATGTTTTGCCAGCAATCTCTTCACCGGTTTCAACATTAATGATTTTGACCTCAACGTTGTCTAAGTTAAAACCGCCAAAACCATTTTTCCATGCATCTGCATTTTCTAACAATGGACTAGGAGCGCCTTGCTGAATGCCGGTGATTTTGCCAGCCCAAGCCGGGTTAAACGCGGTTAAGCAGGCGACGGTGACTAGGGTTAATGGAAAAGAATGCGTTATTTGCGTTTTCATGATAATGGCCTCTTTGATGTTTTATGAACTAAGTTTATAAACTTGATTTCATAGTAAATAAAAGTCAAAAAGAGGGCATCACCCAAAAGAGTGATATGGTTTTGTCATAACGATTCAAGATGATTTGGCGCAAGTGTTAAGGCGAAAAAGTGCAATTTTTATGCATTATTATGTTGGCAATTTTGTAACGATGCACTTACTTTGGCCAGGTGATTGCAACCTTAATAGAGTCTTTAACAAAGCCTTAAAAAGAGTTTAACCAGGCCTGGTGAAAGCAAAAAGGCCACAATTTCATTTGAAATTATGGCCTTTATTTTGGCGTTTAAAAGATAAAGCTGAGAGCCTTATTAGCGCGGTATTAGCGCGGTATTAGCGCCGATTTATTGCGCTAATGTTGGCTGTGCAGTTTCTTCTATTATTTCTTCTATCGTTTCTTCTGCTACATCGTAGTCTTTACGTTGTGCCCAAATATCACTGCCCAACAAATAGGCGGCGGCACTTTCAGGGGCTTCGCTTGGATCAAGCTCTTGCAACCACAAAGAGTACAGCGTTTTACCGTCAGGGGATGCGATGTTTTGCACCTCTTTCTCTTCGGCCACCGACTGCACAATGGCTTCGTTAATCAGCTCACCGTCGGCGTTGGCGGGCACTTTGTCCCACGTTGTACCGTTATCGGTTGAGCGTGTTACAAACAAATCCAATTCCAATCCGGTTCCCATGTCCATTGTGCCATACGTCACAAACAGGGTGTTGGCATCTCTGGTTTCTACGCCATCAATGGGTTCACTGGTGGGAATTAACCGTGGGTCAAGCGTCGATACTTGATTGTTGGTGATGTTGGAAACGTCTATGGGCGCTTGCCAATTAGCACCGTTGTCAAACGAACGTATGATGTTAAAGTTGTTGGACAAATGCCCCACTGAGGCTACGCGCCAAGAAGGCGTGTATTCGTAGCCCACTATGATGTCATTGCCGCTTAAATAGCCGCGCGGTGAGAAGGTGTTTTCTAAGTTATTTTTCCAGGTAGCGTCGTTTAAATTGTTGGCATCCCAGGTGCCCACTAAGGTTTCTACGGCATTAGGGGTGCGCGAACTTAGATTCCAGTGGGTCGAGGTTAAGTTAGATACATCATAACCACCTTTGGCCAAACGCAAATACATGTCCGATGACGCGCCTTGGGTTTCAATGCCCGATTTGTACAAAATACCCCAGCGGTGTTGCACGTTATCGTCGTTCACATCGCTTTCGTCTACTTGGCTGATTAAGGTTAAGCGGCGGACGTTTTCAAGCACCGGTAAATTTTCTGGGTTATTGTCAGGAACCGGACGAACACGATCAGGATCCGGTGCCATAAGTTTATTAACAATAGTACCGGGTGCGATTGGGGTGGGTAGAGTCATTGGAAACGAATGCACATAGGCTATTTTGCCTTGCGCTTCAATTGGAATCGTATCTAACGTTTCGCTGTTGGGTACGCCCGGAAGACTTTCGGCCTCACCTTTGGTCTCTTCGTAGCCTAAAATAACCTGATCGCCAAACAGTCCTAAAATAGGCCGTGATGCACCGGTATCGCCGTTGAGCAGTTGCAGTTCGCTTTCAGGCGTGTCGTTATAAATGGCTCTGATAGGATCCAAATAGGCGCTGTAACATTTGCCATTGTCTTTGCTTTCGGCATCTTCTACCGAGCCATTGGCTGTGCATAAACTTTCGCAATACAGTGCACCGGTTTCCGAATTAACATTGTCGGCATTGCACACTGCGTTATCGCTGACGGGTACGGGCGATGACAGCTTGTTTAAAGCTTTGGGTTTGCTGGTTTCATCCGAAGTTGGCGTGCCTCCGGTTACCGCTGCGTCATCAATCGCGGCAAAATCGTCTATGGCAATGTAGCTGTACCAAATGTCGGTGCGGTGGTTGGTCGATGCCCCACTCCAGCCATCGCCTGGGCCTTCACCGCCGCCAGGACGTAAGCCTTCTGGGTCTTCTTGCCACGCCAATACAAAGCCTTCGGGGCCGGCATCAATGGTGATTTTATTAGAGTCGCGGCGTCCTGTGGTTAATTGCTCGGGTGCGCGCCAGTCAATGCTGTGCGTTGCTTCATTAAACACACCGCGTGCGGTCCATACACAGCTAAAAGGCACTTCGTGCGCGGGAATAATCTCGTCGCCGTACATGGCCTCGCCTTCGTAATTAATGGTTTTTTGTGGACCGTTCACTAAATACAAATCGGGAATAGCATTTTCTGACAGTTCACCTGGATCGCCGCTAGGGCAAAATTTGTCGTTCCACGCCACCATCACGTAACCACCTTCGGTTTTAATGGCGGGTTTAAACGAATGCCCAAAATAATCTTCTGTGCTGCCATCGCCATCAAAATCGACTTTAATGGAGCTGTTATCGGCGGTGTTGGACACGTTTATGGCTTTCCAACTTTTTCCGCTGTCAAGGGATAAAGAGACAAAGGTATCGGCAAAATGCTCAATGTCAGGCAGTTCAGAACTGCCGGTGCCCATTAAAAAATCCCCCGTCATGGTGTCAGTGTAACTGACTAAAAGGGGTCTTACCTCAGTCGTCTCATCCACTTCGCCCGTGGTGGAGTAACTGGGGGTTTTAAGCATCATACTCACAATGCTGTGCCCGCCACTGCCGGCCTCTGGCGTTCTTGAGATGTTTTTATGCACCGTAATATCGCCGCTCATGACTTCGGTAAAGTGGGCTTCTGCCTCGTCTTCAGTTACCACAGCGTCATCGTCTTCGGGGTTGGCGGTGGCCTCTACCACGGCTTGTAAAATGGCGATTAAATCGGCTTTAAGCTCGGTGGCGTCTTCTAGGCTCATTTGTGAAAAGTCGAGCGTGGTTAAATCAATATTGGGGTATTTCGCCAAAAGAGCGGCTTCTAACGCCGCCACCGATTCGGCGGTAATGGTGATGCCATTAGACGGATTGGCGTCGTTGTCGAGCGACTGCAGTAGCACTAAAATGTTTAAGACGCGCTGGTCAATTGTGGCATCAGGCCCAAAAAAATCCAGCGGCGACACTTGGTCGGTACGGCCTAATAACTGGCCAAGCTTAATTTTATCGCCTAAATAAAAACTGACCATGCCGCCTTTTTTAAATTGATACAACCCACCATTTTGGGTTGTGCCATTCAGCGCGCCTTTGAAGGTTAAGCCATTAACGGGCGAATCAACAAACGTACCGGTTAAGGTTTCGGTTTCGGCCGCCGCAGTTGAATCGCTGCTGCCAGTGTCAGAACAGCCTGAAAGGCCAGAAATACTGGCGCCCATAGCCAAAGCCATGGCAAGCGCGAGGGGTTTTTGAGTGAGGTTCATGATGCGTGCTCCTAAGAAGTTAAGGGATTGTTTAAAGTCGCTTAAATCTTAGGCAATGAGTTGAGTTGGAGGCATCACCCCAAAGAGTGATTTTGAAAAGGAGAGTGCGATAATTTGATTTAACACAAGTATCTTTTTTAAAAAGATTGCAAGGCTCTAAAACCGGTTTAACCAGGCCTGGTTGCTTTGATTACTTTGATTACTCCGTCATGCCGTGCCACGACACGGCATCTACAGGGGAAAACCGAACCCGCAATGATGGGGTTTTATTGGTGGTAAAACCAAACCAACCAGGCCTGGTTAAAATCTTAGCAAAATAATCAGACCGCTTATTTTTGAGACAGCTCTAAAATTTCAGGTGTATTAGCCAACTTATTTACCAGTGCATCAAGCTCTTTAGCAAAGTCCGATTCAATGGCTACCTCGCCAACGGCTTGGATTAAATCGTTGTAAAAATGTACATCACCAGTAAGCCTATGCCAAAATTCTTGACCAGTGTAAACGGGGTAGTCGTAGTCTTTACTGATTCGTTTATAGTGCCCATTTAAATCAGACGGTTCACCATAAATAACTCCCACAATCATGTCGCTGTGCGTGATTCGAATATGATTAGTTTTCCCTAAGTTAATGACTTTTTTAAAATGATTGGCAATGGTTTCTACATCGTCTTTATTGATGGTGTCGGGGCCAGATTTAAGCTGGCAGTACTTTTTGTGACCATCTATGTAATCGGTAAATTCAATGTCGATTCCCGAAGTGGTGCTACCAAACGAACTTAACACGTCGTTGGCAAATCTTTGAATATGAGTGCCAAATGATGTGGTGATGGATGTGCCCAACACTCTTGGGTAAATCAATGCTTTAGCGATGCTGTCGGGTTGAGAGTTACCGCTCATAAAATTGGCTAAATAAACCGCTAAAAAAGGGTTTATGTTGAACTGAGAAGCGGTTTCTAGCTTTAAGGCATTACGAATATGGTTTTGCGCAATACTCTCTCGAAACCATTGTTTTGCTTTGATTAATACAGCTTGTTTTTGTTCGTTTGTCATAGAGTTTATTCGCATTTTTAAAGGCACTTACAGGCGCGTAAACGCATTAATGCGTGTGCAAGGGACTTTTATTCTGTTAAAATTTAATAACCATTACCAATCTTGAGTAATCTTATTATGAAAAATTTCTATTCCTTAGCCGAGACCGCTGATTTACTTACCGTGTCTAAAGAGACGTTAAGGCGCTGGGACGATACCGGAAAATTAAAATCAACCCGATTGCCTAACAATTATCGCGTTTATACACCAGAATCGTTAAAGCAATATGTCCAGGGTAAAAGTATTTTTGAACTCGAGGTGATGGACGAAAATCACTATATCCCAATCAAGCCTTATAGTGTACTTGAATTATTTGCGGGCGCAGGCGGAATGGCATTGGGCTTAGAAAAAGCGGGAATGAAATGCCAACTCCTTAATGAACTTGACAAAACCGCATGCAAAACGCTAAAAACCAACCGTCCAGATTGGAATGTAGTAGAAGGCGACGTAGCCAAAGTTTGTTTTAAAAACTATTTTGGAAAAATTGATGTTGTCACCGGTGGGTTTCCCTGTCAGGCTTTTAGTTATGCCGGCAAAAAATTAGGTCTTGAAGATGCTCGGGGTACTTTGTTTTACGAGTTTGCACGTGCGGTAAAAGAGACGCAGCCATTAATGTGCGTGGGTGAAAATGTTAAGGGATTAGTAACGCATGATGATGGCAAGACGCTTAAGGGGATGATTGAAATATTGAGTGATTTGGGCTACGACGTGTTGGAGCCACAGGTTTTAAAGTCGGCTTATTTTAAAGTGCCACAAAAGCGCGAAAGACTTTTCCTAATTGGGATAAGACGAAATTCGGGCATTCAATTTAACTATCCCAAGCCCATGCAAGAAATGATGACGCTTACGGACGCCCTAAAAGCAGGAATCTTGTATGCAACCGATGTGCCTGAGTCGCCTGGACAGCGCTACCCTGCCCGTAAAAAAGAAATTATGGATATGGTGCCTCCAGGCGGGTATTGGCGTGACCTTCCAGAGGATGTTCAAAAAGAATACATGCTTAAAAGCTATTATCTAGGTGGTGGAAAAACCGGCATGGCGCGCAGAATTAGTTGGGATGAGCCATGTTTAACCTTGACGACATCACCGGCGCAAAAACAAACCGAACGATGTCACCCAGACGAAACACGTCCCTTTACGGTTAAAGAGTATGCGCGTATTCAAACTTTTCCCGACGATTGGCAATTTATGGGCAGTATGAACCAAATATACAAACAAATAGGCAACGCTGTACCCGTAAATTTAGCGCACGCAGTAGGCAAAGAAGTGGTTAAAGCGTTAAATCAATTTATGATTCAGCAAGAATTACGCGCCAAGTTTTCAGCTTAAAAACAGAGTTCTAAAACTTAAAAAACTTAAAAAACTTAAAACCCATTTAGCCAGGCCTGGTTAAGTGGGTTTTTTGTGCGTCGCAATAAGTGTTTTATGTCCACAATTAATCCTGCCTAATGTGAAGCTTACCCAAACAAATGCGGAAACAACTTGGCTTTTTCGGTGTCGCTGAGGGCTTGTACGGTGGCGATGTTGTGTTCGAAAATGGCTTGTGGGTTGGGGTGGTTTTCTAGGGCGCGTTCTAGGCTGTCTTCGCGCAATAAATGCAAAATAGGGTAGGGTGCGCGGTTGGTTAGGTTTTCGGCGTCTTCGGGTTGCGTGCCGCCAAATTGATAGTGGGGGTGAAAACTGGCAACCTGAAAAATTCCTTCCCAGCCTTGTTGGGCGACTAAATCGTCAACCAAATCTAAAAATTGATTGTAATCGTCAAAGTCGTGCAGCAAATTGGGAATCACCAAAACGGTGGTTTCTATGCTGGGTTGTTGTTCTAACGTGTGCAGTTCGGTTTGCAGTTGGGTCAGCAGGCAGAGTTTGTCGGTGCATGGGCTAATGGCAATGTGCACTTGATCGTTTTGGTAGGGATGGGCGGCAAATGGGCAAAGGTTTAAACCGATTACCACCTGTTCGAGCCAGGCGCGAATGCGGGCTTCAATGGTTTGTTGGTCAACGGGGCTGATGTGCGGCATGGTGTGCTCCTTAAGATTGAATAATTTGGTTTAAATACGTCCTGTTAAAACAGTAAGCTTTGAAACTTACGCCGCGATTGAATGATCAAATCGGGGTAGTCGGCGGCGAGCATGTCAAGCGCGGTTAAAATAAGCTTTTGGGGTGCGCCGTCTAAATAGGCGCGGTTGACGCTAAACAGTTTAAACAGGCATTGCAGGGCGTTTTGATATTGAGCGTTGACCATTAAATAACCGGCTAAATAATAGAGCGCCTCGGGGTCGTCTTGGTTGGCGCTGGTGTTGCCGTTGCCGTGAGTATTGGGTTGTTGCGCCAAACGCGCTTGCAGGGTTTCGATGCTCGGTGCGTCTTTGACCAGGCCTGAAAAGACCAAAAGACCGCGCAAAAACTTGCCTTTTGGGTCGTCTTGAGCCACTTGCGGCAGTTTTTCAAATAGGTTTTGTGCATTTTCAAGATGGTCGGTGTGCAGATACATCGCCACTAAATCTAGGTGAATTTTAAAGTTATTGGGGTTTTCACGCGCCGCATCGCCCAAAAGTTGCACGGCTTGATCAAATTGGCCTTGTGCAAACGCCTCGGTCGCTTGCAGTCGCAATACTTCAGAGGGTTCTTGGGTGATGTTGTGGGTTAGCAAAGAGCGGTAGGCGGCTTCGGGCAATAGGCCGGCGTTTTCGGTGATCATTTTGCCGTCTTTAACCAGTTTGTAAAACGGTACATCGCTTACCCCCAGCTTTTGCGCCAACGCACGTTGTTGTTCGACGTTTATCTTGGCCAAAATAAACTGCCCGGCAAATTGGTGAGCGAGCTTTTCTAAAAGGGTGTTCGCCAGCAGGCTTTGCGGGTTAAGTGCCGACCAAAAATGCACCAACACCACAAAGCGTTGCGAGTTACGCATAACCAGTTCTTGAAAGTTGCTGTCGTTAATGTCGGCAATCATCGCCGTGGCAACGGATGCTGAAGACGCTGATGCTGAAGTTGACGTATCGGTCATAGACGGTTCCATAAATTAGTTTAACAGTGCTTTGAGTTGATACAGCGCTTCTAACGCCATTTTGGGTGTGAGCTCGTCGGGATTTAAGTGCGCCAGATGCTGCTCAAGTTGTTCCAATTTTGGGTCGGGTTGGGCGCTGAATAAATCAAACTGTTGTACCGGTGTGGAGTTGGATAGAGCGGACGTGTTATACGCGCCTTGGCTTTGGGCAATCACTTGGTTTTCGAGCTGTGTTAAATGCGTTTTGGCACGCTTGATAACGCTGTGCGGCACACCGGCCAGCGCGGCCACTTGTAAGCCGTAACTTTGCGAGGCCGGGCCGTCTTGCACTTGGTGCAAAAACACAATGCTGTCTTGGTGTTCTATGGCGTTTAAATGCACGTTAATGGTGTTGCTAAACTGATCGCTTAAGTGGGTGAGTTCAAAATAATGGGTGGCAAACAGGCAGTAGCCTTTAATGTGTTTGGCCAAATGTTCGGCAATCGCCATGGCCAAAGCAAGGCCATCAAAGGTCGAGGTGCCACGGCCTACTTCGTCCATTAAAATTAACGATTGCGCGGTGGCGTGGTGCAAAATGTGCGCGGTTTCGGTCATTTCGACCATAAAGGTTGAACGCCCAGAGGTTAAATCGTCCGAGGCGCCAATGCGGGTAAAGATGCGGTCGATGGGTCCTAACGTGGCCGAGCGCGCGGGTACAAAACTGCCCATAAAGGCCATAACGGTAATCAGCGCGGTTTGGCGCATGTAGGTCGATTTACCGCCCATGTTGGGGCCGGTAATAATGTGCAGTTGGCGTTGCTCGTTAAAGCAGGCGTCGTTGGCGATAAACGGCTGGTGTGAGAGCGCTTCAACGGTTAAATGGCGGCCTTGTTCAATGACCAGGCCTGGTAAAGTGCTTAAGTGCGGACGGGTTAAATCTAGCGCGACGGCTTGTTGGGCTAAATTAACCAAGACATCCAGTTGCGCTAACGCTGCCGCACTGCTTTGCAGAGCGTGCAAGGGCACGTTGAGTTGTTCTAGCAGGGTTTGATACAGCCATTTTTCACGGCTGAGGGCTTTATCGTTGGCGCTTAAAATTTTGTCTTCAAAGGTTTTAAGCTCGGGCGTAATGTAGCGCTCTTGGCCTTTTAGGGTTTGGCGGCGTTGGTAGTCGGCGGGCACGTTATCGGCGTGCAGTTTGCTTATTTCAAGATAGTAGCCGTGCACGCGGTTGTAGCCTACTTTTAAGCTGTTGATGCCACTGCGCTCGCGTTCGCGTTGCTCGAGCGCCAACAGATAATCACCGGCTTGGTGTTTTAAATTACGCAGTTCGTCAAGCTCGGCATCAAAGCCTGCGGCGATTACGCCACCGTCGCGAATGAGCATGGGCGGATTGTCTACCAAGGCGCGCGCCAGCGTATCCGCCAGCGCGGGATAGGTGGCTATTTGCTGTGCCAATTGCGCCAGTTGTGCGTTTGGGTGAGATACGTTGTCTTGCAGCGCATCGCCGTTGTGCTGTGCCAGCAGGGTTTGCACAGCGGGCAGGGCGTTGAGCGCGCGCCCCAATTGCAGTAAATCGCGCGGGCGTGCCGAATACAGTGCCACGCGGCTTAAAATGCGTTCCATGTCGCCAATCTGTTTTAAAGTGAGTTTAAATGCGATGGCGCTTTGTTGTTCAATCAGGCATTCAATCGCGTCTAAGCGTGCGTTAATTGACTGGGGGTTTTTAAGCGGCTGATTCAGCCAGCGGCGCAATAAACGACTGCCCATGGCGGTGGCGGTGTGGTCTAAAATGGACAGTAGCGTATTGTGAGTGGTGCCGCTTAAATTGGTGTCAATTTCTAAATTACGGCGGCTGATGGCGTCCATCACCAAATGGTCGGTGGTGTGGTAGGTGTGCAGGCTGTGAATGTGTTCTAAGGTGTTTTGCAACATCGCTTTGGCGTAGTGCAAAATGCCACCGCACGCCGCAATCACAGCCGGTTTTTGGTCGCAGCCAAACGCCACCAAATCTTGGGTGCCAAAATGATCGGTAAGACGTTTTTGACACGACGATACCTCAAAATGCCACGCAGGGTATCTGACCAGGCCTGGTTGGTTTTTAAGTGTGTTGTCGGATTGGGTTAATAGGCTTTCTGGCAGTAATTGGCGCAAAGCATCGTCGTCGGGTACTAAACATTCGCTGGGTTTTAACCGCGCTATTTCATCCAGTAAATCGTTAAGATTGGTAAACTCACAGCCTTCAAAACGGCCACTGGCCACATCCAAATACGCCAGCGCATAATGCGGTTCGATGCGCGCAATTGCGGCCAAAAGGTTTTCAGTTTTGTCTTCTAACAAGGTGTCTTCGACCAGTGTGCCAGGGGTAATCACGCGCACCACTTTGCGCTCTACTGGGCCTTTGCTGGTGGCCGGGTCGCCAATTTGTTCGCAAATGGCCACCGACTGCCCCAGTTTTACCAGTTTGGCCAAATAGCCGTCGGCGCTGTGGTGCGGAATGCCGGCCATAGGAATCGGCGCACCACCCGATTTTCCGCGTGCGGTTAAGGTAATGTCCAGCAGGCGTGAGGCGGTTTGCGCGTCTTCAAAAAACAGCTCGTAAAAATCGCCCATGCGATAAAACAGTAAATGATTGGGATGCTGGGCTTTAATGGCTAAATACTGCACCATCATAGGGGTGTGTTGCGTGGTTGTGGTCATGGTAAAGAGTACGGCTGCGTAGGGCTGATGGGCGTTAAAGGCCAAAGCGTTTAAAAGGGGTACATCATAAAACAATCGCCCTTTATACTCCAGTCTAAAAGGGTATGGGTAGATTGTTGGTTAAAAAGGCGTTAGAATTTTTAGGGTTTTATGTTTGCAATGTTCTCATAAGGAATCGAATATGTCGTTTGAATCGTTAGTCGCCCAAGTGGGTCAGGCTTTAATGGCACACAATGCCATGGTGGTTACCGCCGAATCGTGTACCGGCGGCATGATTGCCGAAGCGTTAACCTCCGTTGGCGGCAGCACGGCCTGGTTTGACCGCGCTTACATTACCTACAGTTACGAGTCTAAAAAAGAGATGCTGGGCGTAAAAGAGAGCACCATTCAAACTAAGGGCGCAGTAAGTCGAGCGTGCGTAGAAGAGATGGCTTTGGCGGCGTTGCAGCAATCGCACGCAAAAATAAGTGTAGCGTGCAGCGGCATCGCAGGACCTGGCGGCGGGTCAAACGACAAACCTGTCGGCACAGTGTGGATTGCCTGGGCGATGCAAGGTCACGAGGCGGTAGTGACCCAGGCCTGTTTGTTTAAGGGCGACCGTCAAGCCATTCGCGAGCAAACCACTCAAACCGCTTTATTAGGCATCATAACGTTGCTCGAAACCCAAGCGATTGCGTGATTTAATCGCCCGCCTTAGCTAGGATTTACGCCCGAGTTGTGGGATAATTTTGCGCTTATTAAAATGCGTAACGGTGTTTTAAGGGTCTCTAAGTATTTAAATAAACTAGCCCGACATGATAGCCCAACATTAAAAAGGATTTACAGATGGATGATAACAAGCAAAAAGCCTTAATTGCTGCCTTAGGTCAAATTGAAAAGCAATTTGGTAAAGGCTCAATTATGCGCATGGGTGACAGCACCGCACCCAGAGACATTGAAGCCATCTCCACCGGTTCTTTAGGGTTGGATATTGCGTTGGGCATTGGCGGTTTGCCAAAAGGTCGTGTTATTGAAATTTACGGCCCCGAATCGTCTGGTAAAACCACCTTAACCTTGCACGTTATTGCCGAAATGCAAAAAGCTGGTGGCACTGCTGCGTTTATTGACGCCGAACACGCGCTTGACCCCATTTACGCCGAAAAACTTGGTGTGGACATTGATAACTTATTGGTGTCGCAACCTGATACTGGCGAACAAGCGCTTGAAATTACCGATGCGCTGGTGCGTTCTGGCGCAGTGGATGTGGTCGTTATCGACTCGGTAGCCGCCTTAACGCCCAAAGCCGAAATTGAAGGCGATATGGGCGATTCGCACATGGGTCTGCAAGCCCGTTTGATGTCGCAAGCGTTGCGTAAGCTGACCGCCAATATTAAACGTACCAATACATTGGTGATTTTTATTAACCAAATTCGTATGAAAATTGGCGTTATGTTTGGCTCGCCCGAAACCACTACCGGTGGTAACGCACTTAAGTTTTACGCCTCGGTGCGTTTAGACATTCGTCGTATTGGCGCGATTAAAAAAGGCGAAGAAATCATTGGTAACGAAACCCGCGTTAAAGTGGTCAAAAACAAAGTGTCGCCGCCGTTTAAACAAGTGGAATTTGATATTCTGTACGGCCAAGGTATTTCACGCGAAGGCGAAATTATTGACTTGGGCGTGCAAGAAAAACTGATTGATAAATCGGGCTCGTGGTACAGCTACAAAGACCAGAAAATTGGCCAAGGTAAAGACAATGTGCGTCAATTTTTAATCGACAATCCCGAAATTGCTAAAACGTTAATTGTGCAAATTAAAGAGCGTTTAATGCCCAAGCCTTATGTGCGCGGCGGTGCTGTGGCAGATAATATTGACGACGTTGAATCAGTATAAAAGACTCAACTTGTATTAAACCCAGTTTAAGAACTTACCAGGCCTGGTCAAAATGAAAAGTGCCGAAGACTTTTTGGCTGAGTTGGCTGCAACAACGCAAACCTTGCAGCCAACGGTTACATTAACCGTAACCCAAGAATGTGCTGGCGCTAAACAGTTAAAACAGCAAATTGAAGCCCGCGCGGTGTTGCTGTTGGCCATGCGTGAGCACGGTGCTAAAGAACTTAAACAAAAGCTATTAAGCAAGTTTGTTGAAACCGATGCCTTGTTAAGTCAATACAACGTGTTACCAGGCCTGGTGAAAAACCTAATTAACGATGTAGTGCAAATTTGCCAAGAAAAAGATTGGCAAAACGACGAACGCTACATTGAACAAGCGGTGCGTAACTGGGCCGACAAGGGCAGTGGGCCGCTAAAAATTAGGCAAAAACTGCAGCAAGGCAGTGCGCGCGATGACTTAATTAGCGCCTATTTAGACTGGGACGATGCCGATTGGCTTGCGCTGGCGCGTGCGGCGTTATTAAAAAATACGGTGCAACCACCAAGCCAAAAGAGCCAAAAGAACAGGCTAAACGCATGCGGTTTTTACAAAGTCGCGGCTTTACCGGGCAGGCTGTTTGGAAGGCGTTTTGTTGAGTCAGTATTGGTTGACCAGCTTGCGTGGGTTTAGGTTAGTCCAAAAAAATACATCAACCCCTTGCGCCGCCCTTAAGTGGCGCAAGGGGTTTTTAACACAATTAATCGCATTACTATTGTCTGATTCAAAAGCTCGCAAATTAGCTTACTAAGCTAATTTATAAAGGCTTTAGACAGACGTTACCCCATTATTTTAAACGTTTAAGGTAGATTCACTATGACCAGTGCAGAACTTAGAAAGGCTTTTTTAGACTTTTATGTTAAGCAAAACCACACCGCGGTTCACTCAAGTCCGGTGGTGCCTGCCAATGATCCAACGCTGTTGTTTACCAACGCCGGCATGGTGCAGTTTAAAGAGACGTTTTTAGGTCAAGAATCACGCGATTACGTGCGTGCCACCACGGTGCAACGTTGTATTCGTGCCGGCGGCAAGCACAACGACCTTGAAAACGTTGGTTACACTGCGCGTCACCATACGTTTTTTGAAATGTTGGGTAACTTCAGTTTTGGCGATTATTTTAAACATCAAGCCATCACCTTTGCCTGGGACTTTTTAACCAAAGAGCTTAAATTACCGGCCGAAAAATTGTGGGTAACGGTGTTTGACGAAGACACCGAAACCGCCGACATTTGGTTAAAAGAGATGAAGATTAGCCCAGAGCGTTTTTCACGTTGTGGCGCTAAGGACAACTTTTGGTCGATGGGCGACACCGGGCCTTGTGGGCCGTGTACCGAAATTTTTTACGACCACGGTGCAGACATTGCCGGCGGCCCACCCGGTTCGCCCGACGAAGACGGCGACCGTTACATTGAAATTTGGAACCTGGTGTTTATGCAGTTTGATCGTGCGGCCGATGGCACCTTAACGCCTTTGCCCAAACCGTCGGTAGACACCGGCATGGGCTTAGAGCGTTTAGCGGCCGTAATGCAAGGTGTACACAATAACTACGACATCGATTTGTTTAAAGCGTTGGTCAGCAAAGCCGCACAACTCACCGCGCAAATCGACTTAAGCAACAGCTCGTTGCGCGTGATTTCAGATCATATTCGCTCGTGTGCGTTTATTGTCGCCGACGGGGTTATGCCTTCAAACGAAGGACGTGGTTACGTGTTACGACGCATTATTCGCCGCGCCATTCGCCACGGTTACAAGTTGGGTCAAAGCCAGCCCTTCTTTTATAAAATTGTCGGCACCTTGGTTGAGCAAATGGGCGAGGCTTATCCTGAATTAAAAGCGCAACAAGCCAATGTAGAACGCGTGTTAAAACTCGAAGAGGAGCGCTTTGCCGAAACCCTTGAAAACGGTATGAAACTGCTTGACGAAGTGATGAGCAATTTGCAAGGCACTGTGATTGCTGGTGATGTCGCGTTTAAGTTGTACGACACCTTTGGTTTTCCGTTGGATTTAACCGCCGATGTAGCGCGTGAAAATGGCTTAACGGTCGATAACGACGGATTTGCCAGCGCCATGGACGCACAGCGCGAACGCGCGCGTTCGGCGAGTAGTTTTGGCAGCGGCGTGGCTCAACGGGTTGATTTTGAAGGTCATACGCAGTTTTTAGGCTATGATCGTGATGAAGCCGACAGCACCATTTTAGCGATTTTTGTGGACGGCAAGTCGGTGGCTTCGGCCGCTGAAGGCACTCATGCCATTGTTATTTTAGACCGTACCCCGTTTTACGCCGAATCGGGCGGACAAACCGGTGACAGCGGCAGTCTAACCGAAGGCATGAACAGTTTTCATGTCAACGATACCCAAAAACAGGGCACGTTGTTTTTGCATCAAGGTGTGGTGACGGCGGGCACAATCAGTGTCACCCAAGCCATTCATGCCAAAATTAATTTAGAAGATCGTCGCGCCTGTGAGGGTAATCACTCGGCCACCCATTTACTGCACGCGGCTTTGCGTAAAGTATTGGGCACACACGTTCAGCAAAAAGGTTCGCTGGTAAAAGCCGATCGTTTGCGTTTTGACTTTGTGCAGTTTGAGCCTATTTCGGCTACCCAATTGCGTGAAGTAGAGCAGATGGTTAACCAAAAAATCATGCACAACGCCCCAGTAGAAATGACCGAAATGGACATTGAATCGGCTAAAGCTAAGGGCGCAATGGCGCTGTTTGGCGAAAAATACGGTAAAGTGGTGCGAGTGGTGCAAATGGGTGAGTTTTCTGTTGAATTGTGCGGTGGAACACACGTCAATTCGGTGGGCGACATTGGGCCTTTTCGCATTACCGCTGAAAATGGCATAGCCTCTGGCGTAAGACGTATTGAAGCGGTCACCGGTGAAGCCGCTTGGGCAGCCATTTACGCCGAAGACGCGGCACTGGCACAGGTAGCCGAAGTGGTCAAAAGCGACAAGCAACAAGTGGTAGCTAAAATCACCCAGGTGATGAACGACTACCGTGCGCTCGAAAAAGAACTTAAGCAGTTGCAATCTAAGTTAGCCGCATCACAAGGCGATGATTTAGCCACTCAAGCAGTTAAGGTTGGCGAAGTGAATGTGCTGGCGGCCACGATGCAGGGTGCAGATACTAACGTGTTGCGCGAAACCCTAGACAAGCTAAAAGACAAATTAGCCCCGGCGGTGATTGTTTTGGCGGCGGTTGAAGGCGACAAAGTCACCTTAGTGGCCGGTGTAAGCAAAGCCGTAATAGGGCAGTACAAAGCTGGCGAATTGGTGAATCACGTCGCCATGCAAGTGGGGGGTAAAGGCGGTGGTCGTCCCGATATGGCGCAAGCCGGTGGCAATGACCCCAGCAAATTAGACGCGGCTTTGGCTTCGGTAGTGGCTTGGGCGCAAAGCAAGTAACGTCAAGTAAAATTTACTTAATTTAAAACTAACAAAAGAAATAGAAAAAATGGCATTAATTGTTCAAAAATACGGCGGCACTTCAGTAGGTAATATTGAGCGCATCCAAAATGTAGCCAACAAGGTCGCGCAGTTTGTCGATCAAGGGCATCAGTTAGTGGTGGTTTTGTCGGCCATGAGCGGCGAAACCAATCGCTTGATGGCGATGGCCAACGAAATTCAAACGCGCCCCTCTAAGCGTGAATTAGACGTGATGTTAACCACCGGCGAGCAAGTCACTATTGCGTTATTAAGCATGGCGTTGCAAGAAAAAGGCTATCCAGCCATTTCCTACACCGGTTGGCAAGTGCCTATTCGCACCGACGATTCGTATACCAAAGCGCGTATTTCTGAAATTGATGGCGATAAAATTCGTTATCAATTGGCCGAAGGCAAAGTGGTGGTGGTCGCGGGCTTTCAGGGAATCAGTTTTGAGGGTGATATTACGACCCTTGGTCGTGGCGGTTCGGATACCACAGCGGTGGCTTTAGCCGCCGCATTAAACGCCGACGAATGTCAAATTTACACCGATGTAGACGGCGTTTACACCACTGATCCGCGCGTAGTGCCCGAGGCCAAACGGTTAGATAAAATCACCTACGATGAAATGCTTGAATTGGCCAGTTTGGGTGCCAAAGTATTGCAAATTCGTTCGGTTGAATTTGCCAGTAAATACAATGTACCGTTAAGAGTGTTGTCGTCTATGCAAGACGGTGGCGGCACGCTGATTACTTCTGAAGAACACTTTAAGGACAATGAGATGGAACAACCACTGATCTCGGGAATTGCGTTTAGTCGCGATGAGGCAAAATTGATGATGTTAGGCGTACCCGACAAACCGGGCGTTGCCTATAAAATTATTGGCCCTATTTCGGACGCCAATATTGATATTGATATGATTATTCAAAACCAAGGCGTAGACGGTACTACCGACTTTACCTTTACCGTAAGCCGTTTAGACGCACCCGCTGCGCTAGAGATGCTGCAAAGCAGCGCCAACAAGCTAGGTGCGCGTGAAGTCTTGTCTGACGACACCATTGTTAAAATTTCTATGGTAGGTGTGGGCATGAAATCACACGCCGGCATTGCCAGCACTGTGTTTAAAACCTTGGCCGACAATAACATTAATATTCAAATGATAGGCACCACCGAAATTAAAATATCGGTGGTGATTGAAGAGCGTTATTTAGAAACAGCGGTGAAAGCCTTGCACCAAGCGTTTGATTTAGACAAATAACTTAATAAATCTTTTGCCAGTGTTTTAAAACCCGCTTAACCGCGGGTTTTTGTTTCTGGCGGTTAAAGCGGCGTTGATTGAATGTTGATTGAGTATTCACGTTGGTTTTAATGGTTTTAATGCCCGCAAACCAAATAAAACCTAAAAATTGCACCTGTAAGGTTTACAAGCCGTAACATTGCTTGTATTATACGCGCCTGAAATAGGAGACGTGGCCGAGAGGCTGAAGGCGCTCCCCTGCTAAGGGAGTATAGGGTTTATCCCCTATCGAGGGTTCGAATCCCTCCGTCTCCACCATTTCATTGGTTTTATTTAGTGTTAGCCTACTAAAAATAGTGAAATAAAAATAGTGAAAAATATTCTTGACAGTTTACAAATTAAACACTAGAATACGCACCACTTACAAAGCGCCCGTAGCTCAATTGGATAGAGTACTCGGCTACGAACCGAGCGGTTAGGGGTTCAAGTCCCTTCGGGCGCACCATATACTAAACCCCGTTTAATCTAAGATTAAACGGGGTTTTTTATTGTCTAAAATTTATTCGTCTTGTTTAATTTTTAATATTTCGTATACTCGTTGGCTTGCTAAAAATACTTAACAAACCAGGTGTCGAATCCTTGAAAATTAAAAACCACAAATCACTCATTTCTTACGAACACAATTTATTTAGCCCCGCGTTTTTAATGTCCCATTGGGCGAAAGATTACGATGCCTATTGCGCCAGCGGTGAAGATGATACGCTGCGCGAAAAACTAAGCCATTGGGCGAATAAAGACTTTCAAAAAGAAACGGCTGCCGAAGGGCGCTTTGTACAATTATTTTTTGTTGAACTTTGGTGTTACATCGGCTCTGGTGAACAAAACCGAGAAGATGGATTTACCCTTTACCCACAATTTCCTATCAATCATGCTGGGCAGCGCGGTGGCAAAGGTTATGCCGACTTAGCCCTCGGCTGGTTTGCCTTACAAGATCACCCCGAAACGCCGCAAGTGTTATGCGAATTTAAAGATATTCGTTCCGGCCTCGACGAAAAACAAAATCGCAAAGACAACGATCGTTCGCCGGTGCAACAATGCGCTGACTATCTACACTTTGCCCGCCAGCAATATGCGCCTTACGGACACGAGAAAATTCAACCCACCTGGGGCATTGTTACCGATATGAACGAATTCCGTTTATATTGGAAAGCCAAAATGCCGGGGCAATACCAGCGGTTTATTCTCAAACCCAAGACCATGAAAGAGCAATCGCTTAGCCTGCTGGCCGATAGCGAACAGGCTCGTCAACAACGGTTTTTATTCAAAACCCTGTTTCAAAGCGACATGCTCCTAAATCGCGGCAATGCATCTGCTTTGCTCAAACTGTTCAACTCTCAGCAAATTCAAGAAAAAGTGCTTGAAAAGACCTTTTATTTTGAATATCGCGACTATCGCGAAACCTTATTTAAAACCTTGTTAAAAGCCAACACTTTAAACTACCCACCGCAAAAACTGGTACGCCTCACCCAAAAACTGCTCGACCGCTTACTGTTTATTATGTTCTGCGAAGACATGGGCGCGCACCTCGAATATCCGGTAAATCTGCTGCGCGATTTAATGGTCGAAGGCTCGCAAGACACTCGCTATAACCCACTAGCCAACGACTTTTACGAAGAAAAAGTATCACGCCTGTTTAAAACCATGCGACTGGGCGGCACCTTATGGAATCACCGCATCAACAAATTCAATGGCGGATTATTCGCCGCCGATGACGACTTAGAAAACTTGTTTATCCCCAACCACATCTTTTTTACCCCGATGCAGGGCGCAACCGAACAGGCGATGAAAACCGAAAAACACACCTTGCTGTATTTTTCCGCCAACTACAATTTCGGCATCGAAGACGGCGGCGAACGCACCATCGGCCTTTACACCCTTGGGCGCATTTTCGAGCAATCCATTACCGACCTCGAAATCATGGAAGCCGAAGCCGCCAACGAAGAATCGCTGATGAAACTCAGCAAACGCAAAACCGACGGCGTGTACTACACCCCCGAATGGGTCACTGAATATGTGGTCGAACAAACTCTTGGGCTACGCCTGCGCGAACTGCAAACCGAACTTGGCTTTGAGGCCTACAGCGACTTAACCGATTTAGAAATCGACGCCGCCCACACCAAAAATGGTAAATTCGCCGCGCAAAAATCCCGCGCCAAAAGCTACTTTGAAGTACTTGAAGAATATGAAGTGCGTCTGAGCGAAATAAAAGTGCTTGACCCTGCCTGCGGCAGTGGCGCGTTTTTGATACAAGCGCTTAAACGCCTGCTAAAAGAACACGAAGCGATCAACAAAGAAAAAGCCCGCATCAGCTACGAATTTAAACAAGGTGGCCTGTTTGATGTTGGCCAAGTCTATCGCAATATTCTCTCTAAAAACCTTTACGGTGTGGACATCAACCCAGAATCGGTTGAAATCACCAAACTCGCACTTTGGTTGCATACCGTCATGCCCGGCCAGCCCCTATCCTCGCTGGATAACAATATCCTTTGCGGCAATAGCCTGGTCGATTGGGATATTCAAACCATCTTGCCCGACCTTAAGGAACACCAACTCGCCAAAATCAACCCGTTTAGCTACGCCGAAGCGTTTCAAGAGGTCTTCGCCAACGGCGGTTTTGACGTGATTATCGGCAATCCGCCCTACATCAAACTGCAAAACATGAAAAAGGTCGCGCCGGAAGCGACCGAATACTGGGTAAAGGCCACTAAAACCGAAAGCCTGACCGACGAAAACGGTCAAATAATTGAAAAGCAGGTGCCGAAATTTCGCAGTACCCAAACCGGCAATTACGATATTTATTTACCGTTTTTTGAACAATCGGTGCAACTGATTAACCCAAAAGGGCGCATGGGGTTTATCGCGCCGAGTGTTTGGGCGGTAAACGAATACGGCGCAGGGCTAAGAGCCTTTTTACATCAAAGCCAACAAATGGATCGTTGGATTGACTTTAAAAGTTACCAAATTTTTGACGAAGCCATTACCTACACCGCGTTGCAGTTTTTTACTGGTCAAGCGAATGACGGCATCAAATTGCATTTTGCTCCGCAAGGCGCGGATGATTTAGCAGGCCTGCATTGGGACGACATTACGCCTTTACCTTATCATCAACTCGACCCTAACCAGGCCTGGCAGTTTATGCCGGAAGTTGAACGGGTTTTAATCAATAAATTATTTGAAACTTGTCCATCTTTGAAAAGCATGACTACATCAATTTCACAAGGTTTGATTACAAGTGCAAATAATATTTATCACCTCACCAAAGTCGCAGACGGACGTTATATTTCCTATACCGATAAACAAAATCCATTGGAAATTGAAATCGAAGACGGCTTAATGAAACCGCTGATTTCCGGTATAGAGGCCAAGAGATATCAACAGCCGCTCACCGAAACCTATTTACTGTTTCCCTATGACCTCAGCGGTGATTCACCGAAATTATTTACTCAGCAACAAATGCAAACCCAATTCCCGCAAGGCTGGGTGTATTTGCAAGCGCATGAGGCATATTTACGCGGGCGCGAAAGTGGAAAATTTAGTAACGATGCTTGGTATCAGTTCGGGCGTAATCAAAATCTAGATAAGCAGGGAGATAAAAAGTTATTTGTCGCTGGCACAGCACCAGAATTGAGACTCTCGTATGACTATGAGGCTAAATATACTGCGAATGATAAACGCGTTTATACAATTCATGCGGAAAAACAAAATGACTTAATCTACTTGCTGGGTATCTTAAATGCCCCTGTAGCCAGCTACATTTTCAAAAAAATTGCTAGGCCAAAAGCCGGTGGATTTTTTGATATTGAATCGCAATATCTTGCCCCTTTGCCCATTCCAAATGCCAACGACGAGCAAAAAGCCCATATTGGCGAACTGGCGCAAACTTTACAAAACTTGCATTCGGAATACCGCGATAAACTCGCGCAATTTGATAAACGCCTCGCTTCTACGCAAATGCTCGCCGAACCCAAAGACTTAGCCTGGCTTTGGGCGGATATTCAACCCATCAACGACCTTAAAAAATCCGACCAAGCCAAAGCCAGCGGCTTAAAAGGCAAAGAACTCACCGAATGGGCGAAACAACAGGCACAAAAAGTGTTGGACAAAAACCTGCAGCCGCTAGCCAGCCAACTCAACGCCAAAACCAAGCTGGTCGTGCAATATCAAGACGGCGAAATGAGTTTATTAGCAAATGGCATCGAAGTCATTACCCAATATATCACCGATGAACAAGCCGCTTTGATGGTTCCGCAATGGCGACAAGTCATACGCACCACCAATATCACCCCCAGCGTCACCGCCGACAAACTCGTTGGACACCTGCTCAACCTAAAAACCACCCATAACGCCAGCCTAATCCAACAACTCAACACGCTCGACACCGCGCTGGAAAACCTCCAAACCCAAATCCAAACCAAGGAAACCCAACTCAACCAACACACCTACCAACTCTACAACCTAACCCAAGACGAAATCGCGTTGATTGAGGGTGGGTGAAGTTCATTTTTATTTGAATCTGCGAAATGAAAAAAAGGATTGATTATGAAAAAGCGTTCTTTTAAATCGGTTTTAACATCGCTGCCTGATTTGGTCGATATGCGTGTGACTTATCTTAGGCCTATTTTTGCGACAATTATATTTTTGAGCCTTGTTATTTGGGTGATATTTTTAACGGATGGTTCGGTTATTTGGATAGCTTTAACGCTTGGTGCTTTATGGGGTGGCTTTCCTGTCATTACCGGCTTAGCAGGCCTGGTGGTTTTTGTGTGGTGTTTAATGGAATCTTTGCTGAGCTGGGCAATCAACAAGCCTAGAGTTTTTAAAGCGCCCAAACGGCTTTCGATTGAAGAAAAGCAGAAGTTAAATGATTGGTTGGCCAGTCAAGAACAAAATACTGAATGCGAAAATGGTCAATTAACCCATACTAAAAAACAAGACAATAAATTTTTACTTGGCGTTATTGCAGGTGCCATTGGAATAAGCCTGTTAAGTGGTTGTGATGATGAATAAATTGATGTGTGAAGGTTCAGTCGTCACTCATTTCTGGGCACCTGCGTGGGAATGCAGACCGATAGCGAGTAAATCGGGGTCGTAAATGAGACTGTTGAACAAGGAACGGGTTTCCAGTAACCAAGTTTGATGGCGGTATCGGTCTGCTTTTGAACAATTAATAGGATTAAATTTTTGAGGTGATGATGGCGATTCCTGATTTTCAAACGGCGATGTTGCCGGTTTTAAAATGTTTGGCGGGCAAGGATGTGGTGAGTTCGGCGCAGATTGTGGAGCAGTTGAGCGATGCGTTTGCTTTAACGCCGGAACAGCGTGCGGAGTTATTGCCCTCTGGTAAGCAACCGATATTTAAAAATCGTGTTGGTTGGGCGATTCTGCATTTAAAAAAGGCCGGCCTGATCAGTTCGCCTAAACGTGCGCATGTTCAGATTACCGAGTTGGGACAATCAGTGTTGGCGCAAATGCCAGAGAGTATCAACCTGCGGTATTTAAATCAGTTTGAGAGTTATCGCGAATTTCGTTCCATTAAAGCTTCAGATAAAGAACCTCTTGAAGACATTTTAGCGCCAAATTCAGCAGGCACACCGGACGAGCAATTACAGCAGGCGTATCAGTCGTTGAATTGCAGTTTGGCGGCGGAACTATTGGATAACGTTAAACAGCTTTCGTCCCAAGCATTTGAACAGTTGGTGGTGGATTTGATGATTGGTATGGGTTATGGCGGTGCGCGTAAAGAAGCGGGGCAGGCGACTAAGCTGACGGGCGATGATGGCATCGACGGTATTATCAATGAAGACAAATTGGGTTTGGATGCGATTTATCTGCAAGCCAAGCGCTGGGAAAACACCGTTCATCGTCCAGAGATTGATAAGTTTATTGGTTCGTTGACGCGGCAAGGCGCAAAAAAGGGGGTATTTATTACCACGTCGGATTTTTCGCAGGGCGCGTTAGCCTCGGTGCGTGGGCTAAATTTATCGGTGGTGCTGGTGGACGGTCAAAAGCTGGCTGAGTTAATGATTGAGCATAATGTGGGTGTGAGCGTGAAAGAAATTTATCAAGTTAAAGCTTTGGACTCAGATTACTTTGAGGGCTTTTTAGCCTAAAAACCCGCCAAAAACAACCAGGCCTGGTTGTTTTTGTTGGCATTTTAAATGTGTTCATTATTTATGAACTTGAAGTTGTTGTGAACGGCTTGTTGTGATCTAAGCGGTGTAGTTATACGGTATGGACTGTCAACCCTTTTTCGTACACAAAGACGCCCATTTTTTATCTAAGTCCTTCATGGCTTTGATCCATTGATTTTCATACTCTACTGGCGAGTAATCGTCATTGGTACTGTGCATTCTTTTGTGGTTGTACCAACCAATATATTCGGTCACATCGTACAATGCTTCTTTACCCGTGCTGTAGGTTGTCCGATACACTCGTTCCTTTTTCAAAGAAGCAAAAAAACTCTCTACCACCGCATTATCCCAACAGTTTCCGCGACGGTGGACTGGATACAATCCTTCGTACACAAAGACACGTTAAAATGTAACTAAAAAATACGAACGGAAATTGAAATATGAAACACCTAAAACGCTATGACGATCAACTCAAACAACAAGCCATTGAAATGGCGTTAGAAGGTTCAAAACCAGTCGCGCAAATCGCCCGGGATTTGGGCATAACCGCTAACACCCTCTACGGCTGGGTCGATAAAACCCGCCGCGCCAATCCGAGCAAAGCGTCAACTAAACCTGCTGAAGTCAAGCCAGTTGATTTAGAGGCAGAGAGCCGCAAACTCAAACGCGAATTAACGCGTGCGCTGAAGGACGTCGAACTGCTAAAAAAGGCGGCCGCGTACTTTGCGGCACACAAGTAGCAAAGTACGCCTGGATAGACGAACATAAGACCCAGCATGGCACTTGTCGATTATGATCTATATCCTATATTTGAGGTAATTATAGGCTATAAAACCCTACAGGTTTATTAGACCATTACAGGCCAAGCTCTTTCACCCATAGGGTTGTTATTGACAGTGATCATTTGAAATTCAATGGATTTCCAATCAATGAGTTGATTGAGTTCGTCTAACTCTGTAATCGCTTCATGCTCGTGGATAAAGGCATCTGCAAGTGAGGTTTGAGTTAGGTTTTTCCAGGCCATTTTAGTGCTCCATTGAATGGTTTTAATGGGGTGTATTTTAAAGGTGAGTGACTTTGCATATCAGAATATTTTGAGTTTTTCAAAGGGTTCTCGTGCAAAGGTCTCTATTAGAATGAATTGTTTTATTAATTAATAGTGGTACACATTTGGTACACAAAATTTGAATTTCTTGAATATTTAATAGGTATAAAAAAGCCACAACCCCTGTTTATAAAGGATTGTAGCTTATGGTATCTGGTGGAGGTGGGCGGAGTCGAAAGCCCTTTTTTTATAGTGGTTTTAGTGGCTATATTGCCATTTTTGTGCCACTTGGTTTGTTGCTTACTTGGTTCTATAGAGGATTTTGTTGATCATCTAGGCCATAAATCCACTCAGATACTATATAACATTGTTTAAATATGAATTTAAAATGCAGGCTAAAAAAGGGCGTGAATAGATGGGGAAAAAGGCTTATAATTTCAGACGATAAATAATTGACGTTAGTGTTAAAAAAACGTCAGGGTGTAGTGAATGATTTATGGAGGAACTAAAAATGGAACTGTCTTCTAAACTTAAAGAACAGCTTAAAAAAGCCGTCCGAGTATCCATGCGTATTGAAGGTTACTCTGAGAAGTCGTCACCTGAGCTCCAAAAACAAGCTAAGACCTTAATGGAGTTGTACGGTGTTAAAGTATCAATTCCAGCAAAGTAACATCTACTATCCAAAAACAACCATTCCTAAAAACCGTCTTGAAATAACGGATTCAGCCCTACTCACTGAAATTGAAGCGGAGCTGTTAAATACCGCTTATACCGATTACACCCAATTTATCACCCCACAAACCGAATTTGATTTAGATTTTTTGTGGGTTTGCACCACAACACGTTTAATTCTCTTTACGACTGGGCAGGCTTCATTCGTACCGACAATATGAGTAAAGGCGGAAGCTTATTTTGCCAAGCGGCTTTTCTGCACAAAGAACTCAATAAATTGTTTAGTCAGCTAAAAGCAGAGCACTACCTTAAAGACGCAGCCAACACTTCGACACAAACCTTTGCGGAGCGCATTGCACACTATCAATGTGAGCTGATTAGCCTGCATCCTTTTTATGAACTCAATGGCCGCATTACGCGTTTGTTCTTTGATTTAATTGCGCTTGTTAACGGCTATCAACCTATTGACTACGAATCGGCCTTAATGATTGATAAGCAGCCTAATGACTACATTCAGGCTTCTATTGAATGTGTACAGTTGGCCGATATGAACTCCTTACTGAACATTATTTTGAACGGACTTCAAAAGCAAGAGGCTCTTTGACAAAGAATATCCCCGTTATATTGCTGTCAATTTAATGCCCTCTCAAGACATTAAAAATTGACTCCTTGCGTAAAAAAGCGGTCTTTAGCATGGCTTAATTTAAATGAGTCTTTATGTACTAAGTTCTCTAAAGTTCAACTTCAAATAACCGTCACTTACTTTTCTTGTTGCAAGAAGCGTATCACCACCATGTTTTGTAACTCTGAGATGACATTTTATCTTGTAGGGTTGTCGGGTATAGTTTATTTCAGATGACTTATTTGCCCTCACATAGGCTTCACCAGCACTCAACCTGTTCATCATTTCTGGTGTCAAACCTTTTAAAGCCGTATTAGCTTGTTGGATATGTTTTAGCCAGTTTGGTGAGTTAAATTTGTGTAAAAAAATAATCGATGATAACTCAATTAATGGAAGTGGCACGGAGAGCGGGTCTTGGCTCGCAATAATAACACTTGTAGCCCGGTGTCTCATTTCACGTACTGCTTCAACTAACCCTGTCACCATGTCAGGGTTATCAATGTATTTATGACACTCGTCAAAAATTATAATTTTATTAAAAGCCTGATTTTCAAATTTGGTTTCAGAAAACAGATTGAGTAGGACTACAAACAGGCCGAGTGCTTCGTCCTTTTCAATTAATTCATCCCGAATATCAACAATAATTAGCCTTCCAGGTTTAAGCAATGAGCCTAAATCAAATTCATCGTCAATGTACTGCTCAGCGAAGTCCAAACGCATTTGAGCAAGTTCAATTGTTTTATCAGCCATTTCTGAATTACATATCTCTTCTCGGAGTATTTCTAATGTCAACTCATCACGGTAATAACGCATAATTTGGGTGAGCTGTCGAATATAGGCTGAATTATTTCCTACAGCGCCCATTAAAAACTTCCAATGACTTACATGTGGTTTTTTTGAAGAAAATTTTAATGGATATACATCTATTCCGGGATACTCAATTTTACGTTCATTGACTTTATCTTCACTAGTTAACATTACGACATCATTTAAACAGCTCGGCTCTGCTCCATAAATTGATCTTAATTTCTCAACTTGATCGGTATCCGTATTTGGATTAATCATTGAACAAAATTCAGGGCTATAGTTCTGCGTTGCACTGTAATGAAAAATTACCGAAGCCAAGGGCTGTACCAAATAATTAATTCCAGGAATTTGCATCTGTGCCATTTCTGAAATTGCGCCTAATGTATAACTTTTTCCTCCTCCTTGAACACCAAATAAACTAATTGTATTTGGATGGTTTAAGTCTAATACAACTTTGGTTCCTGCATTATCAGCAATGATTCCATATTGAGCTGAATATTCATTCGCACCAAGGATTACGGTATCATCGACGCTAGATAAACTACTCTGAATTAATCGTCCGCGATAAAATCAACTTAGATATTTTTTGGCTCAAAGATAAAGCACTAGAAGATTCTGGAAATCTTCCGTCACCAGAAGTTTTGGCCGCTGAAATTGTAGAACAGCTGGATGCGGCTTTGGAAGAGTTTAGATCTGCTGAGGCACTCTTAGGATAATAAATTATTATTTCTAATACACAGATAGTTTATCTGCCAGTTAAGACCTTTTACACGAGTAAGGTACAAAAGAAAAACGCGGAAAGATTTGCCTGATTTCAGTTTAAAATGCAGGTGAGTTTTTACCTTTTTTTGTGCCTTTACCCTTGCAGAGTTCTTTTAAGATGGCCTTTTTAATTTAGTCCATAAACGGATAGTCGTTGTAGCCTTTGGCGCCAGGTGTGTAAAAGGTGCTGGGGTCGGCTGGGTTGAGTGGTGCGCCGGCTTTAATGCGCTCGGGCAGGTCGGGGTTTGCCAAGTAGGGTACACCAAAGGCCACGGCACTAAGCTGATTTTGGGCAATGGCCGTTTCGGCTTCTTGGGCGTTATAGCCCATATTTCCAATTAGGTTGCCGTGGTAATTTTGTTGTACAGCTGTCAAAATATCTTGTTTTTGCAGGCCTAAAAAGTCACTGCGCATTACGTGCAAATACGCTAAATTGAATTGGTTTAATTCGGTGCTTAACCAACGTGTTAGCTCGATGGGCTGGCTGTCTTGCATGCTGTTAAAGCTGTTAACCGGTGATATTCTAAGTCCCACACGGTCACTGCCCCATACTTGGCAGACGACGTCTAATACTTCTAACAATAAACGCGCTCGATTTGGAATGCTGCCGCCGTAGACATCGGTGCGCTGATTGCTGCCGTCGCGTAAAAATTGGTCTAATAAATAGCCGTTTGCGCCGTGAACTTCTACTCCGTCAAATCCAGCCGCCTGCGCGTTAAGGGCGGCTTGTTTAAATCCTTGAATAATGTCGGCAATCTCGTCAAGGGTTAAGGCTTTGGGCACGGTGTAGGGCAATTTGCCTTGTGGTGTGTGCACTTCGTCGTCGGTAATGGCCAGTGCACTGGCGCTTACTGGAACGTTACCGTTGTTTAACGCGGGGTGACAGGCGCGCCCACCGTGCCAAATTTGTAAAAAAATTCGGCCGTCTTTGGCATGTACCGCATCGGTAACGGTTTTCCAGCCAGCAATTTGTGCGGCCGAATAAATTCCGGGCTCTTTATAAAACGCACTGCAGCCTTCCATAGCCATGGTGGCTTCGGCGATCAGCAGGCCGCTGCTGGCTCGTTGGGCGTAATGTTGAGCCATAAGCGCAGTAGGAATATGGTCTTGCTCGGTGCGTCCACGGGTTAAAGGCGCCATAAGAATGCGATTGGGCAGGGTAATTGCCCCAAGCGTTAGCGGGGTAAATAGGTGCGGGTAGGCGTGCTGATTTTGCTGGGTGCTGTGGTTCATAACATCTCTTTTTTAGGGTTTTTTAATAGCGACCAGGCCTGGTAAGACGCTGGATGAGTGAATTTAAGTGAAAGTTATTCAAAAGATTATTGAAACGTTCGTTCTAAAGGTCGTTCAAAAGGTCATTCGTTAATGTCTTGGGTCACATTTTTAAACAGTTGATACACATTAATACGTGCCTTAAGTTTGCTGGCCAACAAATAAAGGCCACCGAGTTTGCGATGAAAAAACAGCGCATCGGCCGGCGGGGTATGCCAATAATCTTGTTCTAGGCTTAAGGCCATGCCTTTGGTTTTAATGCGACTGGCTAAGTCGGATTGGGCAAAGTCGTATTCGCCATCATACTGTAACGGCTCACAGGCCTGGTAAAACAACTCGAGTACGGCGGTTTTTTGTTGGGGTAAGATATGCTCGCTAAAAAAGCCAATTTGTTGGGCGGCGGCCAAAATATCATCAAGCTGATGATTTTGTGCTCCGCGCATTAATTTTAAATACCCATTGGCGATTAAATCGCTGTAATGACGGGTTGCCCCAAAGTCCAGCAGGACAATGCGTTGGGTGGCTGGGTTAAATTGATAATTGGCAAAGTTAGGATCGGTTTGCACCAGTTTAAAGACAAACATCTCTTTAAAGAGCAGTTCAAACAATGTGCTCATAATAAAATCACGTTCGGCTTGTGGGGCATTTTCGCGTGATTCAATGGCGACACCCTCAACAAAATCCATGGCTAAAATGCAGTCACAGCTTAAGTCGGCATGCACTTTGGGCAGGGTAAAGCGCGCATCGTTGTTTAAATGTGTTCTGTAAAGATTTAAACAGTCGGCTTCGTAATGGTAGTCGGCTTCGGCGTGCAGTTGGCGTTTGGCTTCTTCTAAAATGGGTTGCAGGTTGACTTCTTTAGGAATCAAGCGCGACAGCCGTAATAAACTGGCTAAATTATCAATGTCGCTGTCAATGCTGGTTTTAATACCCGGGTATTGAATTTTTAACGCCAAATGACGCCCATCAAGAGTGTGCGCTTGGTGCACTTGGCCGATGGACGCGGCGGCCACAGGGTAAAACGAAAATTGGGTAAATTGTGCTTGCCAATCGACTCCCCAGGCCTGGTCTAATTGCCCCATTAATTGGTTCAACGGCATAGACTTGGCTTCAGAGCGCAGTTTGGACAAAATAAGGGCAAGTTCTTCAGGAATGAGATCGCCCGCGTCCATAGACAACAGTTGCCCAACTTTCATGGCGGCACCGCGCAATTGGGCTAGATGGTCGGCCAAGCGATGAGCATTTTGCGGGGTGAGCAACAATTCTTTAGAACTTGGACGCTGCCCTTGCAACCACTGTTTACTGCCTTGTGCCAACATGCTGGCGGCAACACCACCCACCAATTGTCCCATTTTAGATAGGCGACCTAAACGGCTTTTGGGAATGTTGGCACTTTGAATCGGTGGTTTGTTCATGAAGATTCCAAATAAAAAAGCCAAGAGATTGTACAATGAATGCAGTTTAATTATACGTTATGCACAGTTATTGTATAGTATTTTGAGTCATCCGACATTTTAAGACGTTTTAAGGAGTTTCATTGTGACCACTGACCGTCCAGCCATTAATATGGATTTTACCCAACGTGTCTGGGTAGACACGCACGCGATGGAGTGGCAAGGCAGTCGCGCCGATGGAGTGTTGCGTAAACCTCTAGAGCGTGAGTTTACCGAGCACGGTCGCACCACCAGTATTGTGCAGTTTATGCCAGGGGCGGCGTTTCCTAAGCATACGCATCCGTTGGGCGAAGAAATTTTGGTGCTCGATGGCGTGTTTTCGGACGAACGCGGCGATTATCCCGCCGGAACCTACCTTCGCAATCCACCCAATTCTAGCCATGCGCCGTTTTCAAAAGAGGGTTGCGTCTTGTTTGTAAAGTTAGACCAGTTTGACCCATTAGACTTGGATACGGTGGTGTTGCCAACGCACCAAATGCCCATGCAACCAGGCCTGGGTGGTTTAAAGGTGTTGCCATTGCATCACTATGGCACAGAAAGTTGTGCGTTGGTGTTTTGGCCAAAAGGTGAGCGCTTTCAAGCCCACAAACATTGGGGTGGCGAAGAGATATTGGTGCTAAGTGGCACGTTTAAAGACGAGCACGGAGCCTATCCAACCGGCAGTTGGCTGCGCAGCCCACATTTGAGCGAGCATTTTCCGTATGCCGACGAAGAAACGCTTATTTATGTGAAAACGGGTCATTTGTAATGCGTGTTTTTAATGCGCTACTTTGACCAGGCCTGGTTGTTTTAAGTTAGTACGATCGACGGGGGTGATAGTTTAAAACAGACACCGGCACCGTTTTTTTCACGGTAAAGCCATCTATTTCTTTACGCTCAATAAGATGCCCTAACAAGCTTTCGATGGCACATAAGTTTTTAAAGTCGTCTTTAGACACAAATGAGATGGCTTCTCCTGACGCACCGGCACGTCCTGTGCGGCCAATTCTATGTATATAATCTTCGCTTGGAAACGGCAAATCGTAATTGACCACACGAGCAAGTTGCTGAATGTCAATGCCGCGCGCCGCAATGCCTGTGGCCACTAAAAAGCGCAATGTACCGGCTTTAAAGTCGGCCAATATTTGCTCTCTTATAGCTTGGCTGCGCCCACTGTGAATGCAGTCGGCTGCAATGCCGCGTTTTTCAAGCTGAGCGACTAATTTGGCGGCCGAGTGTTTTTTCTCAACAAAAATCAACGCCTGATTCCACTGATTTTGCACAATAAGATGACTTAATAAGGCTGATTTATTGTCTTTGTCGACCGTGATTAACCATTGCTTTATTTTAGGAGCCGTTTTTTTGTGTGCGGTTATTGAGATTTCTGCGGCATCATCGTATACGGTATCGGCCAAATAGCGCACTTCGTCGGTCAGCGTGGCGGAAAACAGTAGACTTTGGCGAGCCCCAGGCAGGCGGTCGATTATTTTGTTAATGTCGTCAATAAAGCCCATGTCGAGCATTCGGTCGGCTTCGTCTAACACCAAGGTTTCTAAATCGTCAAAATACAACGCGCGTTGATAGGCCAAATCCAGCAGACGGCCAGGGGTCGCTACTAAAATATCAATGCCGTCGAGCAAACGCTTTTTTTGCGGTTCTAAGTCTGTACCGCCGTAAACTGCCAGCGAGCTTATGGGCAGATACTTAGCGCACTGAGTAATGTTGGCCGCAATTTGCACCGCCAGTTCACGGGTAGGGGTAAGGATTAGGGTGCGAATGGACTTACTGCGCAATTGGCTTGATGGGTTTTGTGCGTCAAGTTGGGTTGCGTGAATTTTTTCTAAAATAGGCAATACAAAACTGGCGGTTTTACCTGTACCAGTTTGCGCGGCAGCCATGAGATCTTTGCCCGATAAAATAATAGGAATGGCTTGTTTTTGAATGTCGGTAGGCGTTTTGTAACCAATGTCTGACAGTGCTTGCAATATGGGTTGGCTTAATCCGAGTTTTGAAAATGGCATAAAACACCTTTAAAAGTAATAAGCGCACCAGTAGAGCGCAAAATGGCATTATAGAGACTTAATGCAAAATAAAGCGTAAAAACGCACAACGAGGTGCTCGAGTGTTGTAAACAAAGAGCCTTTTTTTTGAGACGCAGAACTTGGCGATTAGCCAACCATTCACTTGTGCAAACAATCTTTTAAGATGCTTTTTAGCTTAAAGAGTTTATTATTTTTATGGTTATTAATGGTTGTTTAATGTTTATGCCTCACAAAAAAGCCCAATTTGTTTTGGGCTTTTTTGTAGGTCACTTTAAATTGCAAAGGTCTCTAAATTAAGGCAAAACAAAGCCGATGGTTTCATGAACTTGCTTTAAGGTTTTTTGCGCTTGGATGCGTGCGGTGGCGGCACCTTGTTTTAATACGTCGCGCAAAAAGGTTTCGTCTTGGCGAATTTGGTAAAAACGCGTTTGCATGGGTTCTAGATAATTTACCACCAGTTCGCCCAGTTCGGCTTTTAAGTGGCCGTACATTTTGCCTTCAAACTGTTTAACCACCGCATCAATCGGCTGGCCGCTAATGACCGAATAAATGGTTAACAAGTTGGCCAGGCCTGGTTTGTTTTCTAAATCGTATTCGATTTGCGTGCCAGAGTCGGTTTGGGCTTTTTTAAATTTGGTCAGAATGGTTTTTGGGTCGTCCAACAGGCCAATAAAGTTGTTTTTATTGCTGTCCGATTTGGACATTTTGCTAAGTGGGTCTTGCAGGCTCATAATGCGACCGCCCGATGTGGTGGGGGCAATAAACGGTTCGGGAATTTTGAAGACTTCTTTGCCAAAGCGGTTGTTGTAGCGATGCGCTAAATCGCGGGTGAGTTCTAAATGTTGTTTTTGGTCGGCTCCTACGGGCACCATTTGAGTTTGATACAACAAAATGTCGGCGGCCATAAGCACGGGGTAGTCAAACAGACCCACGTTGATGTTTTGTTCGCGTTGTTCGTGCTTTTGCGATTTGTCTTTAAATTGCGTCATGCGGCTAAGTTCGCCCATGTAGGTTGAGCAATTTAAAATCCAGGCCAGTTCAGAGTGCTCGGGAACGTGCGATTGAATAAATACCGTGCTTTTGGCCGGATCAATGCCGGCGGCTAAGTACAAAGCGACAAAGTCTAGGCTGCGTTTTAGCAGGTCTGCGGGTTTTTGTTCGACCGTGATGGCGTGCATGTTAACCAGTGAAAACAAGCAGTTGTAGTCGTCTTGCATGGTAACCCAGTTTTTGATTGAACCGATGTAGTTGCCAATCATTAAATCGCCAGAGGGCTGAATGCCACTAAAAAGCGTGGGTTTGTTGGCGTTGGAAGTGGTGTGAGGGTGCATAGTAGGTTCTTTGTTGGTTCTTTGTGAGTTAATAATGAATGGGCCGTATTTTCGCATTTTTGCTTTTGAATAACCAGTTTGGCCTGCGCCTGCTTAGTTAAAATACGCCGGGAATTAGCCGTTTGGTCTTTTGTTGATACAACGCGTAAAACGGTAGTTGTTCTTTCAGTAGGCGTTCTTCGTAGCTGAGTTTAATCACCAACGCTAAAGTAAGTGTGGCATAGATTGCATAAGTAATGAGTGAGTTGTGCTCAATCACCATGACGCTAAAAAACAGCAAAATAGAGGCGTACATAGGATGGCGTATTTTGCTGTAAGGCCCGGTTGTGACCAATTCAATGTCGGGCATGGGGTCGGGCACAATATTAAAGTGGCCTAAATGCATGGTTTTTATGGCCCACAACCCTAACACAATCGCGCTGAACTGAGCAATCAACGCTATTACGCTAAATTGCCAAGGTAAATTCAACAGTAATAGAGCAATTAAAGTAAATTGCGCGGCCACTAAGCCAAAAGACAGGCTAGGGTGTTTAAGGGTTTGGTTAGATGGCATGGGAGACTCTTTTGAGTACGTGAATGAAATTTAATTGTACTCGAGTGGTGAATGTTGAGGGATTAATGTGCTTTAAAAACACCTTAAAAACACCTTAAAAGCGCCCTAAAAGGCAATGCCCGTGCAAATAGCTGTTTAGATTGTTGGTATACTGAGTCAAAGACTTTAAAAAACTCGTAAAAGCGGCTAGAATGCAACTCTATTTTTGGCAAACCAATGGCATTCTATGCAACGAATTATTCGTAAAATCACCGCTTTTTTCTCTAGAACACCCAAGTCCGAGATGTCGATTGAGCGCGCTCAATCCTTGCCCAAGGTGATTGAACGTAATCAGCATCACATCTCACGCGATGACGTAGATAAGTCGGCATTAGATGTTTTATACGGCTTAAAACGCGCTGGTTTTGAAGGGTATTTGGTCGGTGGTTGTGTGCGCGATTTATTGTTAGGCTTGGAGCCTAAAGATTTTGATGTGGTGACCAACGCCGAACCCGATCAAGTTAAAAACGTCTTTAAGCAACGTTGCCAACTGATTGGCCGTCGTTTTAGACTGGCGCATGTGCGCTTTGGTCGCTTAGTGGTTGAAGTGGCTACGTTTCGCGGCCCAGGAGAGGGCGAAGGCGCACAGCGTAAAGACCGTTTTGGACGCAATGGCAAGTTGTCAGGCCCAGCCAGACAGGTCGATGGAGCGGGTAGGCTAGTGCGTGATAACGTCTATGGCACCATTGAAGAAGACGTGTGGCGCCGTGACTTTACCGTTAACGCGCTGTATTACAATATAAAAGATTTTTCTATTGTGGATTACACGGGCGGCTTAGAGGACATTCAAAAAGCCCAATTGCGTTTGATTGGTGATCCTGAAACGCGTTACCGCGAAGACCCAGTGCGCATGATTCGTGCAGTGCGTTTTGCCGCTAAGCTTGGGTTTAACATCGAGACTAAAACCGAAGCGCCTATTAAATCAATGGCCATATTACTGCGTGATGTGTCTAATGCCCGTTTGTTTGAAGAGGTGTTAAAACTGTTTCACGGCGGTTCGGCGGTGCAGGTGTTTGAAAAGCTGCGCCATTACGATTTGTTTAAACACTTGTTTCCGCTTACCGACCAAGTATTGGCCGAAGAGCACAATAATTTTCCTAGAATGTTGGTGATTGAGGCACTTAAAAGCACCGACAGTCGCATTCAAAATGGTAAGTCGGTTAATCCATCGTTTTTGTTTGCAGCTTTATTGTGGGAGCCGATGCTTAAGCGCCAAAAAATTCATTTAGCCGATGGGTTGGTTCCGCAAGAAGCCTTTTTTGCAGCGTGCAATGATGTGATTGATCAGCAAATTCGTAATACCGCTATTCCAAAGCGTTTAACAGCGCAAATACGTGAAATTTGGAGCTTGCAGCCAGCCTTGCCAAAACGTCATGGAGACCGGGCGCAAAAGCTAATGGAGCACCCTCGCTTTAGAGCGGCTTATGACTTTATTGGCATTAGAGCCGCCGCGGGTGAAACTGATTTAATCCCTATTTTTGACTGGTGGACAGAATACCAGACCAAAGACCCTGTTGAGCAAGTTGCGTTTGCCAATGCGGTAGAAAAACCACAGTTTATTAAGAAAGTTCGACGCAATCGCAACTTTTACCGCAAGCGCAGTCAAAATAGCCGCAGTGGCAACGGCGAATCCAGTTAACGTTTATGGCACAGGTTTATATTGGGTTGGGCAGTAATTTAGCCAATCCGTCTTTACAGTTGCGCTCGGCCTTAAAGGCTATGGCCAACTTACCCAATACTTGTCTGCTTAGCACGTCTTCATTTTACGGCTCTGCCCCTCAGGGCCCACAAGATCAACCCGATTTTATTAACGCAGTGTGCTTGCTGGACACGCCACTGTTGCCTAACGAATTGCTTAAGGCGCTTCAAGCTATTGAGCAGACCCAAGGACGCACCAAAAAGCGCCATTGGGGCGAGCGTTTAATTGATTTGGATATTTTGTTGTACGACGACCAAGTTATTAATGCCATTGATTTAACTGTACCGCACCCACAATTGTTATTACGTGATTTTGTTTTGCAACCGTTGGCTGAAATTGCACCAGGCCTGGTCATTACTCAATATCAATTACGGCCATTTGAGCCACCTCATGCGCAACTTATGCAAACGGTTGAAGCGTGGTTGGAGCAGCTTGGGTGCGCGTATTTAAAGTAAAAAGGGTGCTGTACGCATCAAAGTCAGTTAAATATTAGCCAAACTATTTTTTGAGCCACGGTCTTAAAGAGACCTTTGCACGAGTCAAGGCACGGTAAAAAATGGCTAAAATTTACCTGATTTTTGTTGAAAACCTTGCGAATAGCCAGCTATTCACTGCAGATTTCGCCGCAATCAGGTAAATTTTATCTCATTTTTATCTCGCACCTCATTCGTGCAAAGGTCTCTTAAAGGATGTTCTATGCGCAAAACCTTATCGTTCTTAAAAAAATGCACCAAAGTGGTGAAAAAATAGCGTGCCTAACCGCCTATGATGCGCCCACCGCTTTTTGGGCAGCGCACGCGGGTGTAGACGTGTTATTGGTGGGCGACTCGCTGGGTATGGTGGTACAGGGTCACGCTACCACCTTGCCGGTGTCGCTGGATGAAATGGTTTATCACACTCAAATGGTGCAACGTGGCAATGACCAGGCCTGGTGTATTGCTGACATGCCTTTTATGAGTGACGCTTCGTTAGAAAGTGCATTGCAATGCGCCGCCCGTTTAATGAAAGAGGGTGGGGCAAACATGGTTAAACTCGAAGGGGGTGACCGAGTGTTGGGCATCGTGCAACGCTTGGCTGAGCTGGGTGTGCCAGTCTGCGGTCATTTGGGTTTGTTGCCACAATCGGTAGAAAAGCACGGTTATAAGGTGCTAGGCAAGGACGACGATTCGGCCAATAAACTTTTAAAAAGTGCGCAAGCCTTGCAAGATGCCGGTGCAGACATGTTGGTGCTAGAATGCGTGCCCAGTGCATTGGCACAACAAATTACAAACGCCTTGGTTATTCCAGTTATTGGCATTGGCTCGGGTGCGGCCACCAGTGGTCAAGTGTTAGTGCTACACGATGTTTTGGGGATTACGTTAGGAAAATCCCCTAAGTTTGCCCATAATTTTTTGCAAGAACACAACTCTATTCAAGCGGCATTGGCGGGTTACGTTACGGCTGTTAAAACCCATGCTTTTCCCCAGGCCTGTCATGCAGTGGGGTAAATTAAAGCGTGATGAACATCGCAACATCTCGTTATGTAACAGGAAAACTAACTATGCAGGTTGTTGAACAGCTTAGTGATTTAAAAACAGTGCTTCAAGGTTGGCGGCAAGCGGGTTTAACGGTAGGGTTTGTGCCCACTATGGGCAATTTGCACGCAGGGCATTTAAGCTTGGTGAGCTTGGCGCAAAGACACTGCGATAAAGTGGTGGTAAGTATCTTTGTTAATCCGTTGCAGTTTGGACCAAATGAAGATTTTGCAGCCTACCCAAGAACTGGGCTTTTGGATCAAGCAGCATTGCGCTCATTAAACACAGACGTACTGTTTTACCCAGCTGTAACGCAAATGTATCCCAATGGCTTAACCCAAACACTGGTTAAGGTGCCGCCACCGTTAACGACCGTGTTAGAAGGCTCAAGTCGTCCTGGGCATTTTGATGGGGTCACTACGGTGGTTACCAAGCTATTTAACATGGTGCAACCTGATGTGGCGGTGTTTGGGCAAAAAGATTTTCAACAGCTTCGAGTGATTGAAACGATGGTGGCTGACATGGCATTGCCCATTAAAATTATTAGTGGGGCAATTGCACGGGATGAAGACGGTTTAGCGTTAAGTTCACGTAATCAATATTTAAACGCCAAGCAACGCGTCATCGCGCCCAAGTTAAACACTGTGCTGCAAGATGTTCAAATGGCGTTGCACGCAGGCAATACAAACTACACGGCATTATGCGCTGCCGCCAGCGCACAATTGTTGGCATTGGGGTTTGATGCGGTTGACTACTTAACAGTATGTAATGCACAGACCTTACAATCGCTAAAAAACGATGCAACCGAGCAGGAAGTGGAGCGGGTTATATTAGTCGTTGCCAGGTTAGGCAAAACCCGTTTGTTAGACAATATTGTGGTGTAAGTGCACAAATATCAATGTTTTAAAATTTACACAGCAAAAAGCCCCAAAGGGGCTTTTTTTTAAATGTACCCATACATCAACACGTTTGGGTTACACCGTTTTAGTGTGCTCTTGCATTTGTACCGCAACAAAGTGACTGGTGTGAGTGATTTTATTTTGCGCATCAAAATACACCATGTTCGGCTTAAACGCGTTGGCGTGGTTTTCATCCATGCTGGCGTAAGTGGCAATAATTAACAAATCTTTTGGCTTCGCTTTGTGAGCGGCTGCGCCATTGACCGAAATAATACCACTGTGATCTTCTGCGCGTATTGCGTAGGTTGTAAAACGTTCACCATTATTAACGTTGTAAATTTGAATTTGTTCATATTCACGAATGCCAGCCGTGTCTAATAAATGCCCATCAATGGCGCAAGAGCCTTCGTAATCAAGCTCGGAGTGCGTGGTGGTTACACGGTGTAGTTTTGCTTTTAAGAGCGTAATTTGCATAAATGTCTCGTTCATTCGTTTGCATTGATTGGTATGGAAATAGCCACCACACCACTGCATAATCGCGGTTTAAAAGGCATTAAAATGTCTTAAGCACGCGTTTTAAACCACAAAGTTTTAAAATAGCGGTCTATTATACTGTTATTTTTTAAAAACTCTAAATTGCCAAACCTTGTAATACTCAAAAGGTTGAGCACCCCAGGGAATTCTTTCACATTCAATAACCTAATTAACCCGTATTACGCATGCCTGCGGCAATGGCGTTTATGCTGTTAAGTAAGGGTGGAAGCCATACTTCGCGTTCTTCGGGGGTAGAATTTTGAGCTTTATAACGGCGCAATAATGCAATTTGGATGTTGTTTAACGGTACTAAATACGGGTTGCGACGCTTAAGCGAAAGGGCAATGCCCGGGGTTTCGGCCATTAGATATTTGTTACCACTGATGCTTAAAATGTGTTTAACCGCACGGGCATGCTCAGATGCAATCATGTGATAAATCTTTTGAGCGTCCGATTGATCTTGCCCAAGCTTACTATACTCTTCGCCAATGGATAAATCGGTTTTAAACAGCGCCATTTGAATGTTGCTAAGTAAGGATCTAAAAAATGGCCAGTTTTGGTACATGTCTTTTAACTGTTCTTCGCCGTGTTGAGCAATCCAATTGTCTAAAGCATAACCGGTACCTTGCCAAGCCGGAAAAGTCATGCGGGCTTGTGCCCAGCCAAATACCCAAGGAATCGCTCTAATCGATGATTTGGATAAATTGCCGGTTTTACGGTGCGAAGGACGCGAACCAATGTTAAGTAAACCAATTTCGGTTACGGGCGTGGATTCGTAGAAAAATTTAAAAAATCCTTCAGTGTGATCGGTAAGCTCTCTAAAATTATGTTCGCCTTCCTTAGCAAGGTTTTGCATGATTTCTAGGTGTGCGGGATTGTCGGCATTGGTGCTCTTAACCAGGCCTGTACTGGCTTTCATTAAGCCCGTTACGCCAAGCGATATTTCATACATAGCGGTTTCAGAGTTGCTGTATTTGTACGACAATACTTCGCCTTGCTCGGTAAACTTAATAGAGCCACGCACCGTGCCTGTGGGTTGCGACAAAATAGCAAAATGGGTAGGGCCGCCGCCGCGACCCACTGTACCACCGCGACCGTGAAACAGGCGACAATCAACTAGATGCGCGTCGGCCAGTTTCATTATTTGTTGTTGGGCTTGGTACAAGCTCCAAGCCGATGATAAATTGCCGCCATCTTTAGCCGAGTCTGAATACCCAAGCATGATTTCTTGCTGATTGCCCGACGCTTGCAGTAACGCTTTGTAGGTGGAGTTTTCAAATAAAGCCGCAGTGACGGGCACAATTTTTTCAAGATCTTCAATGGTTTCAAACAGCGGTGCAATTTGAATATCGCAATAAGGTTTGCCCGCGTTGTAACCGGCCAGGCCTGCTTGATGCGCTAAGAACAATACTTCCATCACATGACTGGCTTTGTGGGTCATGGATATAACGTAATTGTTAAAGGCGTTTACGCTAATCTCTTTACGCATTTCACGAATGACATTGAAGACTTCTAATACTTCAATGGTCATCTCACTCAGGGTTAAATGTTGAGTATCAATAATGGTGGCCGAGGCGACGTGGCTGGCTAATAGATTGAGTTTTTCTGATTCACTTAAACTGTTGTAATGAATGCCTAAATGCCCTAGTAGGTCGGCAACGGCATCGCTGTGCACATTGGATTCTTGACGAATGTCCAAGCGCATTAGGTAAAAACCAAAGGTTTTGACCAAGCGAATTAAATCTTGAATGTCGGCATTGGCCACATTGGCATCACCGTGACCAATTAACGAGTTTTGTATGAGCTCAAGATCTTCTAAAAAGCTTTGTTCTGAATCATAAGCAAACGGACTTTTTAAGCAGCGTTCGTCGTTTAAACGGGCTTCAATGTATTTTAAATTTTGCTGAAGTTTGCCATGAATAAGGTATAACAAGCGGCGATAGGGCTCGTCTTTAAAGCGTTCTGGACGCTTTTTGAATACTTTTTCAATTAAGTCGGCGTCAACAATGGTGGCGCGATTAATCACTTCTTGTGAAATGCTACACAAATAGCGCGAATGAGTCAGTTTAGAACTTAAATCAAAAACGCGTTTTTGGTATTCGTAAATCACCGCGCGAGATTGGAGCAACAGTGCGTGCACTGTGGTGGTATGGGTTACAAATGGATTGCCATCACGGTCGCCACCAATCCACGAACCAAAGGTTAAAAATTGGGGGTGGTCAGTGCATCGTCTGGATAATGTTTAGCCAGAGCGCGTTCCATATAGCGATAGACTTGTGGCACGGCATCAAACAGCGATTTGCGGAAATAATAAATACCGTTACGAATTTCATCTTCTACGGTGGGTTTTTGACGGCGAATTTCGTCAGTTTGCCACAATACTTGAATTTGAGTTTCAAGTTGTTCGTATACCGAGTCTTTGGCGTAATCGTTATGGTAACTGTCTGCTTCGTTAAGAGTGCTTAAATCTAAGAAAATACGCCTTAGATTGTCCATGACAGATCGGCGTTTAGACTCGGTTGGGTGGGCTGTAAATACCGGAATGTAATGTAACTTGTTAATAAGGTTTTGAACCTGCTCTCCATTCATTCCTTGTTCTTTAAACTCACCAATCGTGTTTAAGACCGAACCTGCCCATAGAGGGCCATCAGAGCGCAATTGACTTTGGCGCTCATGGTATTGATGTTCTTCTTCAGCCAGGTTTACTAGGCTAAAGTAGAGGTTAAAGGCGCGAATAATTTGCGTGAGTTCGTCGGCACTTTTAGATTCGATAAACTGAGTTAACGATTGGCGCAGAACCGCATCTTCTTCTTTTTGCAACGTAAGGTAGCCTGTACGCAACTGCTCGACTGCATCGTAAATATCTTTACCCACTTGCGATTCAATAACGTTGCCAAGTACACGACCTAATAACTTAACGCGGGCTCTTAATTGTTTATCGCGATTCTCTGCAACCATAGTAACTCTCAGTTTCTTAAACAAAATTTGGCGCAAATTATAACAGAAAATCTTGATGCGTTAAGTTGGATAATTAATGAGGGGGTAAACGAGCGAAGCAAAAAGCAAAAAAGCCCTTTAAAAAAGGGCTGTTTAAATTGCTTTGCTAGCTCTGTCTAGTCTAAGAAGATTTGCAGAGTTACTTGTCGCTGGCTTGGTATTGCGCAACGCCATTTAAAATTTCTTGACGAGCGGCTTCAACATCACCCCAACCATCAACTTTAACCCATTTTCCTGGCTCTAAATCTTTGTAGTGGCTAAAGAAATGCTCAATTTGCTGTTTAAGCAGCGGCATGTCTTCAACTTTTTCAATTTTTGAATAGATGGGAGAGAGTTTGTCTACCGGCACGGCGATGACTTTAGCGTCTTCGCCACCGTCGTCGGTCATTTTAAAGACGCCAATGGGGCGACAACGAATGACCGAGCCAATCATTAATGGGTGCGGTGTAACCACTAATACGTCTACTGGATCACCATCGTTTGACAAGGTGTTGTTAATATAGCCGTAGTTGGCGGGGTATTGCATGGTGGCACCTTGTAAGCGATCAACCCAAACCAAGTCGGTTTCTTTGTCGACTTCGTATTTGATAGGGGGCGCAAACGCCGGAATTTCGATGATAACGTTAACGTCGTTTGGTACGTCTTTGCCCGCAGGGACAGCTGAATAACCCATGATGGTTTCCTTTTAAACTTGTATATTTTTTGTAAATTAAAACTTGAAAGACTTGAAAGACTTGAAAGACTTGTAAGGCTTATAAACCAAAACACCCTCTATGAGGGTGTTTTGAGTCTGTGTAAGCAAGTTTTAACCAATTTTATTTGTGGTAAGCCACAACTTTAGCCACTTCGTTTTTAGATCCTAATACCACTGGTACGCGGTCGTGAATGCCTTTAGGCTCAACGTCCATAATGTCCATACGACCGGTTGAAGAAGCACCACCGGCTTGCTCAATCAACATAGACATTGGGTTACCTTCGTACATTAGACGTAGTTTACCGGCTTTTGAAGGGTCACGACTGTCGTAAGGGTACATGAAAATACCACCACGCATTAAAATACGGTGAACTTCGGCCACCATTGAGGCTACCCAGCGCATGTTGTAACGTTTGCCTAACGGGCCTTCTTCGCCTTTTAAGCAGTCGTCAATGTACTGCTTCATTTCAGGTTCCCAAAAACGTTGGTTTGACATGTTAATGGCAAATTCAGCGGTGTCTTCAGGGATTTGAATGTTTGACTTGGTTAATACAAACTCGCCAACGTTGCGGTCTAGTGTAAAGATGTTTACACCGTTGCCGGTGGTCATAACCAATAGAGCAGATGGGCCGTAAAGAACATAACCGGCAGCAACTTGCTTACGGCCATTTTGTAAGAAAATTTCTTGCTGATCGCCTGTGCGGTCATCGGCTGGGGCTTCTAAAATTGAGAAGATAGTACCAACAGAAAGGTTAACATCAATGTTTGAAGAGCCGTCAAGTGGGTCAAAGGTAACAAGGTATTTGCCCGTTGAGTGGCCAGCGATAGTGAAGTCTTCTTCTTCTGAACCAACGCCTTTTACATAGGGGTTGGCAACCAAAATGTCTTTTAATAAGTCGTTAGAGATAACATCAAGCATTTTTTGAGTTTCGCCTTGAACGTTTTCGTCTTCGGTAGCACCCAAAATTCCAGCTAATTCACCTTGGCCTAGTTTGTAGGCGATGTCTTTACAGGCCACCATAACGTGATTAATAACCAGTTCTAGTTCTGCAGAAATGTTGTCATTGGCTAATACTTGGTCGAGTCTTTTCATTGAGGGCCTCTTTTTTTAATGAAAGTAAAAATTTGCGCAATATTAACATGGCATTTGGCTTTTTATCAATTTTTATCATCACCAGGCCTGGTTGATTGTGTTGGATTGCGCTTAGGTAAGTGATTGTTAGGTGTGAATAATTTAAATAGAAAAGCAGGGTTTGTCTTAAAAATCAGTAAAATACGCAGTTTAAACGTGTGTGCAATAGCAAGTGAGAGTGTTATGAAGTTTATGGTTAAGCTGTTTCCAGAGATTATGATTAAAGGCCAGCCGGTTAAAAGAAGATGATTTTACGGCTCAGTGATAATCTACGTGTGCTGTTGCGGCGCATTGATGCCGATGTAGTGGTTACCCATTTTTGGGACAAAATAGAAGTACACACCGCCGAACCTTTTGTGACTAAAGTGCGTGAGGTTTTAAAACAGACGCCAGGTATTGAGCAGGTTTTAGAGGTGGTGCAATACGATACTGGCGTAGATTTTTTAACCATTGCTCAAAAAGTAGCGGTGCACGCTGTGCCCTTAATTGCAGGTAAAACCTTTGTTGTACGAGTTAAACGTACCGGAAATCATCTTTTTAGCTCATGTGATTTGCAGCGTTTTGTGGGTGAGTACTTGTTAATGGTGGGCACGCCTAAAGCGGTTGATTTGCATTTGCCTGAGGTCAAAGTGCAATTTGAGTTGCATCAAGACGTTATTAATGTCATTACCGATCGTTACCCAGGTTTGGGTGGCTACCCTATGGGTGGGCAGGGTGATGTGCTGTCATTAATGTCGGGTGGTTTTGATTCAACCATTGCCAGTTACATGACCATGAAGCGTGGCATTAAAACTCATTTTGTGTTTTTTAATTTGGGGGGTGCGGCGCACGAGTTAGGTGTAAAACAAGTGGCGCTTTATTTGTGGGGTCAGTTTGGTGCGTCGCATCGGGTGTCGTTTGTAACCGTACCATTTGAAGACGTTGTGGCTGAAATTTTTCGTTCTACCCATGAAAGCTACATGGGTGTAATACTTAAGCGGCTTATGTTAAGTGCATCTGAGCAAATAGCCGATCAGATGGGTATTGAGGCATTGGTCACCGGTGAAAGTGTTGCGCAGGTTAGCAGTCAAACACTAAGAAATTTGGCGGTTATTGATGCGGTGACCACAAAGCTGGTTCTTAGGCCTTTGGCGACCTTTAATAAAGTGGATATTATGGCCATGGCCGATGCCATTGGCACGCGTCAATTTGCTCAAAGCATGCCTGAATATTGTGGCGTTATTTCTAAAACCCAGTCATTAATGCCTCGTTTGAGCGCGTAGCGCGCGAGGTGCAGAAGTTTGATTTTAAGGTTTTGCAAGCGGCAATAGACGCCGCAGTGAGTGTGCCGGTGGATAAAATTATTGAGGACGTACAACGCTCGGAGTTTACTAAGGTGATTCATGCTATCGACGACACGATTGACAGTGAGCAAAATCCAGTAGTGGTCATTGATATTCGTCGACCCAATGAAGTTACTGCCGAGCCTTTAGCTTTACGCCATGTGTTAACGATTCCTTTTTACGAGCTTAAAACGGCCTTTAAAACCCTTAATCCCAGTGTGCGCTACGCTTTGTATTGCGACAAAGGCGTAATGAGTCAGTTGCACGCTCAGTATTTAATCGAGTTAGGTTTTGATAATGTTTTGGTTTACAGACCTTTGGTTTGATTTAAATAGTCGTCTATTTGTATGTTTTTAACCCGCTGTTTGTTGTCAAACAGGGTTTGTGCCGTTTTTAAGGCTATTTTGGTTTTTTGTATTTGGGTGACGTAATTAACCGTGCTGATGCCAATAGAGCTTCGTGCTAAAACCTCAACGTTATAAAACCATTTGTAGCGGTTATAGCCTTGTTGTTCGGCTTCTCTTTGCAGCATTTGAATTCTGGCAGGGCCTGCATTGTAGGCGGCTAAAGTAAAATTTATTCTATCTTCTGTTGAATAGTTGGGGTCAGAAAAAAACGTATCGCGCAAATAGGCTAAATATTTTGTTCCAGCGTGAATGTTTCCCTCTAGTGTACTAATGTCATCTATGTTAACCGCCCAAGACTGAGCGGTTGTAGGCAGTATTTGCATAATGCCTAAGGCTCCATTAGGGCTTTTGGCACTGTTGTCAAAGCGTGATTCAAAATAAGCCAAACCGGCCAAAAGCAACCAATCAAAATCATAAAAATCACCGTATCTTTGCAAATAATGTTGCAGGCAATTAATCTCAGTTAATGGGCTTAAGTTGATGGGTTTATTTATCCAAAGGGGTTTTCAAAATATCGATTATACAACGTGTTGTGCAGTGGTTGACCAGGCCTGGCGTACTGGGTAATAAAGTCATTAAGCGACGCTTGTAGCTCGGGAAGTTTAGGGTTAATTGCCCAGGCTAGCTTGCCGCCATGGTGAAAAATAAACTCGCTTTCAACCCGAATGTTTGGCAATGTTTGTTGGTAAATTTGAGCGATGTGACTGTCGGCCACCGTCAAGTCAAATAAACCGGTGCCTAGCATTTCTAATAAATCTTCAGTTTCTAAAAAAGGGTCGGCTTGAATAATTTCCATTGGTTCAAGTCCTAATTGTCCAAGTCCTTGATTAAATTTTTCAAGATGAATAATGTGGTTGCTGTTAGAAACCACCACCACTTGGCGACCAGACAGGTCTTCAAGTCGTTTTAATTGCGGTTGGTTTTGGTGTGCAACTAATACTTTGTTAATGTTTTCAATATACGGTTCAGTGTAAGTAATAAGCGTTTGAATTTCGGGGGTGACAGTAAGACCCGCAGCGATGACATCACCACGACCTGCTTTAAGTTCGGTAATAAGGACTTCAAAAGGATGAGCTAAAAACACTACGTGAGTTTGATAACGCTGTTTTTTTGGGCCTCGGTTTAGATAATGTTCGTACGCTTTAATAAGGTCATGTTCAAACCCTAGTTGACCTTCACCTTTGGCAGCACCAAAAAATTGGTGCGATTATGGCTTACTAAAACGCGTAATACTCTGCGTTGTCTAATGTCTTTTAAGTCACCAAAAAATGGTTCATTAATGCGTGTGGTAATTGACGATTTAGGCACAAATGGTTGGGTGTTAAGGGGTAGTATTGAAGATGTGTAGACTTGTTCATTGGCAAAAGCCAGTGGCGCAAGCCAGCCTGGGTAGGTGCCCCAAAAAAGAGTTAAGCCAAATAGATGCACTATAAAGAGCTTAAATGACGAGTGGATTGTGCGATTGACAAAGTTATAACCTTGCAATTTACGGACAGTCATTTTAATTTAATGCCTTGTTTTGTAAAGATTTATTTTAAGTTATTAAGAAGGCATTGCATCGAATAGGTTAAACAAACGTCAAGTCAAAAAAACCTTTTAAAGTAATTTGTAGGTTTGAGCAAAAAGTGCCGTAAAAAACCTCGAAACCATAATGCTTGCAAGCTTTTTAACCCCTGCAAGGCCGCATTGAGTTAAGAATTTATTTGCAGATAAGATTTATTACGCACTGTTTTATTGTGTAATCAAGGTCTCTAGTACTTGTTTTAAGGATTTCAGAGGTCTTTTAATCTTCTCAATCGAGTACATTTAAAATGAATGCAATAAACTGGGCTAACTATTTGTTATAATAAGCGCAATTTTTCAATCAAACAGTCTCTGTTGTGCGTTTTAATGAAAGCGCAGACAATAAACAGACTTGTTTTTAACTTAGATGGTATCGAGTGAGCAATCAGAATACTCCGGATCTATTAGATCCACACGCAACCCGTGAAGCGGCAAAATACGACAATCCTATCCCCAGTCGCGAATTTATTTTAGACGCCTTAGAAACAGCTCAAAAGCCTTTGCGTCTGTTTGAACTTGCCGAAATCTTAGATATTACCGAAGACGATGAAGAGCGCTATGAGGCCTTGTCGCGTCGTTTAAAAGCCATGAGTCGTGATGGACAACTTATTCGCAATCGCCGTGGTGCATTTGGCTTGTTGCAAAAAATGGATTTGGTTAAAGGACGCGTCTTAGGCCACCCAGATGGTTTTGGGTTTTTGGTGCCAGAAGAAGGCGGTAAAGATTTATTTTTATCTGAAAAAGAAATGCAAAAAGTTTTGCATGGCGACATTGTTATTGCTTCGATTGTGGGTGAAGATCGTCGTGGCCGTCAAGAAGGTACAATTGTTGAGGTTGTTGAATATTGCACCACTCAAGTGCTGGGTCGTTTAAATTTAGAAGATAACATGGCTTGGGTGCGTCCTAATAATAATCGCATAACCCAAGACGTTTTTATTCCTCAAGACGGCTTGATGGGAGCTAAAGAAGAGCAAATTGTATTGGTTGAAATTATTCATCAACCATCAAAGCGTTCCGGACCTGTCGGTAAAATTGTTGACATCGTGGGCGATTATATGGCGCCGGGTATGGAAATCGATTCGGCTATTCACGCTTACGGGTTGCCTAATACCTGGTCGGATGAATTGCTTGCCGAACTAGCGCAAATTCCAGATGAAGTCACTGAAGCTGACCTAGAGGATCGTAAAGATTTACGGTCATTAAATTTAGTGACCATTGATGGTTCGGATACAAAAGATTTTGACGATGCCGTGTTTGCTAAGCGTCGTAAAAATGGTTGGCGCTTAGTGGTGGCCATCGCTGACGTAGCCCATTATGTGAAGCCAGGCACCGAAATCGACAAAGAGGCTTATAAACGCGGCAATTCTGTGTACTTTCCTCAGCGCGTGGTTCCCATGTTGCCGGCTAAGTTATCCGATGGTTTGTGTTCGTTAAACCCACATGTTGACCGTCTGTGTATGGTGGCTGACTTGTCTATTAACGAAGACGGTAGCTTAGAGCGCAGTCAATATTATCGCGCTATTATGAATTCAAAAGCGCGCTTAACTTATGATCAGGTGAACAGCATTTTAACCGATGCAACAAGCGGCTATCGTGAGCAGTTTGCTGAGCAAGTTGAAGACGTTGAAGAGTTGTATGCATTGTATAAAGTGTTGCAAAAAGCACGTGAAGAGCGTGGCGCGCTTGAATTTGATACTACGGAAACCCGTATTATTTTTGATGACGCACGCAAGATTGAGGCTATCGTGCCAGTGGTGCGTAATGACGCGCATAAGTTAATTGAAGAATGCATGCTGATGGCAAACGTAGCCACCGCTCGTTATTTAAAGTGGCACAAAATGCCCATGGTGTATCGCGTACATGAGTCGCCCACTTTAGAGCGTTTAAAAACTTAAGAACCTTTTTGGCTGATTTTAGCCTAACCTTAGAAGGGGGCGATGAACCTACAGCGCACGATTATGCAGCGGTTATGGCCAAGATTCAGGGCGAAACCTATCAGCATTTAGTGCAAACAGTTTTGCTTAGAAGTATGAATCAAGCCGTGTATCAGCCCGAAAATAAAGGTCATTTTGGTTTGAATTATGAGCATTATACGCATTTTACATCGCCCATAAGACGTTACCCTGACTTGCTAATTCATCGTGCCATTGCTCATGTTTGGACCAAAAAAGGTCCTGAGCTGTTTGATTACACCGAAACTCAAATGCAAGCTCTTGGTCAACATTGTTCAGATACCGAGCGCCGTGCCGATGAAGCTACCCGTGATGCTGTTACGTTCTTAAAATGTGAGTTTTTATCGCATCGTTTAGGGCAAGAGTTTGAAGCCGTTGTAACGGCCGCAACCAACTTTGGATTGTTTGTTGAAATTGATCCACTTTACGTTGAAGGCTTAGTACATATTACCGAATTGGGTGAAGATTATTTTCATTACGATAACGCTCGTCATTGTTTAAAAGGTGAACGCACTGGTAAAGTCTATCGCTTAGGCGATCGTGTAAGGGTTCAAGTGGCGCAAGTTAATTTGGATGACCGTAAGGTCGACCTAAGGTTTGTTGCAACGGAATCATCATTAACGCCATCAAACGAAACCGATGAACTTAATGATGAGTTAGCTGACGGTGACGAAGCGCCTAAGCGTGCAAAAAAGAAACGTTTTTATCGTAAAAAGAAAACTTCTTCAAAAGCTGGAGCGTAATAGTGGCTCAAGAAATCATTTACGGTTTGCATGCGGTTGAAAAGTTTATTAAACAATCACCTCATCTTGTGTACTTATTGGGGTTTGAAAAGGGGCGATTAAACAATCGTCAACAAGCATTGTTTAATCAAGCCAAAGGTTTGGGTTTGGCGCCGCAGTTGTTAGAACAGTCTGAGTTTGATGCTCTTGATGCCAATCATCAAGGGGTAATGGCTAAGGTTGCCCAGCAAGCGGATTTAACCGAAGCGGATTTAGCCCACATTGTTGAAACCACCCAAAACCCGCTGTTTGTCTTTTTAGACGAAGTGCAAGACCCTCATAATTTAGGCGCTATTTTAAGAACGGCCGATGCTGTGGGGGTTCACGCGGTTATTATTCCTAAGCACAATTCAGTTGGCTTAAATGCAACAGTACGTAAAGTGGCTTCGGGTGCGGCTGAAAATGTTAAATTAATTGTGGTGTCAAATTTAGTGCGCACTATGAAGGAGCTGCAACAAGGCGGTATGTGGATGATTGGGTTGGCGGGTGAAACCGAGCAAACCATTTATGACCATGATTTAACAGGTTCAATCGGCATTGTGATGGGAACCGAAGGCTCTGGTTTACGTCGTTTGATAAAGCACGAGTGTGATCATTTGGCGTCTATACCCATGGTGGGTGTTGTAGAAAGTTTAAACGTGTCTGTGGCCACTGGAGTCGTTTTGTATGAAGCCTTTAGACAACGCCGTGTTGCGCCAACGTTAGCCTGAGTTGAGTGGCGTAAAGACGCTAATTAAGACGTTAATTTAAGACATGTAAACAATGTGTTGTATTAAATGAAGCAAAAAAGCCGACCAGGCCTGGTCGGCTTTTTTGTTTTTAGAGCGCCGATAGGCACAATCTATTACGCTAAAAAAATATCTCCCTTGTCATCAATTTTAATATCAATGACCCGCAACGATTCGTTCCAGCATGGCCCATCAATACACAAACCGTCTTCTATATTAAAAAAGCCTCATGCACTGAGCATTTAAGGGTTTTTTCAAATGGGTTTACGTCAATTTTAAACGCTTCATTAAGCGGCACGTTTTGATGTGGGCAGTTGTTCTCATAAGCTTTTACCGTATCGTCAAACTTAATAAGTACCACAGACGGAGCACCGTCTTTGGCTGGGGTAACTAGGGTTTTGGCGTTGCTCAATTGTTTAATATTTGCCAATGGCGTTGCATGATTGTCCAATAGTAAGTTGTCCAGGCCTGGTTGTCGGCATTTTTTGGCGGCTAACGAATTGGCGTGCGTGACCGCTTGGCTTAAAGACATTTCTTTTACTAAACCATCAATTAACCCTGCGTTAAACGTATCCCCAGCACCTAAAGTATCCACAATCGGCATAACAGGCTCGGCGGGTAAGTGGTGTACCGAGTCGTTTGGAGTACTGTACCAAACGCCTTTTGCTCCCCATGTACACACTAAATTTGCGTGTTTGACTGTTTTTTTAATAGCATTTAGCAATGATTGGCCATCAATAAAGCCTTTGGCTTTAGCGTAATGGTGCGAAAAAATAATTAAATTAACCTGAGGAAATAACGCTTCAATGCCTTCACGAGGTTTTTCAACTTCTAATGAAATGGGTTGATGGCTTAAAAATGTTTTAGCGATATTGAGCATGCCACTTAAGTTGTCAAGGTTACGACCTTCAAAATGCAGCCAGTCATATTCTTCAATCTCAATTTTGGCAAAATGCTCAAAGCTCAGCTCGGGTAAGTCGCGAAAATGCACAATGGTTCGATGGCCATTCTGGGCATTTAGGGTAATAAATGAGGTAGGTGTACGACCTTTAATAAAGGTTTGTATGTGCTGAGTATCAATTTTACGTGCGCGTAAGTTGCTTAACAACTGTTTAGCTTCGCCATCGGCCGCCAGCGTGGCGCATAGTGCAGTTTGATGGCCTAATTGAGTTAGTACATGCAAGCTGTTACTGGCATTACCACCGCTGGTGGTTTGTTTTTGTGTGGCGCGAATCTCTTCATCTTCGAGGGGATGGTGAGGAACGGTTAAGACAATGTCGAGTACCACGTTGCCGATGCCTAAAATTTTTGCCATGAAGGGTTTCCTAAACGTTGTATGTAATAAAGCAGTTTAAAATGTCGAGTAGTAAAAATCTCTGAGTGCGGCTGTACGCAATTAGAGTTGCCGAATCGAATTTTAGCATATTTACAGTAATCATCACGGTTGACAAAAGACGATTGTCAATAAATATAAAAGGTGAATAATTTTTAAAATAACTTGACAAGGCCTGTGCTAGAGTTAATTTTTATATTTATATTCTGTTGTCATTAAGTACTGTAACATATTGTTTCTATTATGTTATATGTCTATTTTATAAAGCAATAACTTGGATTATGGTTCACGTTTGTTTATCCACAAAAGCTGTGGATAACTTTGTGAGTAATCTTTATAAAGCACGCTTAAGTGCTTTAAAATAGGATATAAATATTAAACTGATTAAATTTTAATCAATCGTTTAAATTGCACCCAAAGTCGGTAATGCCATTTCATGTCTATTTTTAAATATTGTCAAAATAAAGCTCTCACAAAGGCTTAATTAACTCAAAAAATCGCTCGAACGGGTGATATACAGAAAACCACTTCACTTTTACCATAAGGGCGTAAACACAATAAAGGTACGGCCGCTAAAACTTATCTTGTATCAAGAAAAATCATAAGGTTGCAAAAAGGGGGTTACAATTTGTAAATAGAAAACTCTTAACCAGCGTGCCGTTTTGGGTGGGTAAAATTAAAAAGTCTTTGGTCATGTTTACCAGTATCTAATAAAAATTTTTCTGTCTTGATGCTATTTTTATGGATGTAAAACGCGAGCAAAGGTTTTGTTAAAGAATAGGTGATGCTATGAATGAAATAAAATCGGCTTTTAATGTTGGCTGTTTAAACTGTGGATTGCAAAAAATCTGTTTTCCAACAGGCCTGCAGAAAAGTGAAATTGACCGTTTAGATGAGATTGTGGAGCGAAAAAGTCCTTTAAAAAAAGGCCAACATCTTTTTTCAACAGGCGACGTATTTAGTTCTTTATTTGCCATTCGAGCAGGGGTTGTAAAAGTGTACTCTTACTCTGATGTGGGAGAGGAAGTTATACACGGATTTTATTTACCCGGCGATGTGATTGGCGTAGAGGCTGTTGCCACTAAAACGCATCATTTAAATGCCATTGCCTTAGACGCTACTAGTGTATGTGCACTGCCTTTTGATGAGTTGAGTGAGTTGTCATTGCAGATTCCACATTTAAATCAGCAAATGTTTACTATTATGAGTAAAGAGGTAAACGAAGGGCGTATTCATGCCGAAATGTTAACCAAACGTAATGCGGATCAGCGTGTGGCGCAATTTATTTGGGATATGGCCGAGCGTTATCGTAATCGTGGTTATTTTCATAAAGAATTTAGGTTAGGCATATTACACCGTGATGTGGCTGTGTATTTGGGCTTAACTCCAGAAACGGTGTCACGTATTTTAGCCAAGTTGCATCAAGATCAAATAGCCACGTGGAAAAAGAAAGAGGTGGTTATTCATAACGAATCCAAGTTACGGGCGTTAGCGGGTTTATTACACTGTGATTTAAATTATTACTCGCCAAAGCTACTGGCTGTTTGATGGTGGAAAAAAATGCTTTTATTGAGACCTTTGCACGAGTGGGGTGCGAAAAAAAATGAGTAAAAATTTACCTGATTGAGGCGGGAAACGTAGTGAATGGCTGGCTATTCACAAGTTTACCAACTAAAAGCAGGAAAATTTTAACCATTTTTGGCCGTACATCCATTCGTGCAAAGGTCTCTATTAGCGGCTGTTACTAGAAAATAAGTACGTTTAAAGCACTTGCTTTCAAGAGTCGCAGAGCACCCATTAAAGAATTTTTACCGTAATTTGAAATATTTATGATGCATTTTTGCACCTGTTGTAAAATAAACACCAATTTATGCCTGTTTAGTTAATAAAGTACGCAAATATTTTTGCGTTCGGGTAGAATCCGCTCTTAGGTGAAAGCTTGGTTAACAAGTTTTTTAGGGGACTTCTAAACCATCAAAACACCAAAATTTTTTTGTTTAATTACAGCATCTTATAATGATGTTGAATTTTAATTTTAGGAAGTAATCAATATGTCAGTCACAAATATTAAGCAATTATTTTTAGTTGGTTTTTTAGGTTTAGCGTTAGTAGGTTGTAGTTCTACTCCTAAAACAGAAGAAGCGGCTCCTGTCGCTACTGTAGATACAACTGATGCAGACGCAGCGCGTCTAGCGGCAGAAAAAGCAGCAGCAGATTTAGCGGCTAAAAAAGCAAATCTAATGGCAATCATTGCGGGCAAAGTAGTTCGTTTTGAATTTGATAAATCAGATGTTCAGCCAGAGTTTTTCAGCATTGTTAAAGCAAACGCTGATTACTTAGCACTTGACCCTTCAGTTGCTGTTACCATTAACGGCCACTGTGATGAGCGTGGAACACGTGAGTACAACCTTGCTTTAGGTGAGCGTCGTGCTGCTGCGGTTAAAACTGCATTAATGTCTGAAGGCGTAAGCGCTGACAGAATCAACGTAGTCAGCATGGGCGAAGACAGTCCTGTTGCTGAAGGTCATAACGAAGCGGCTTGGTCTGAAAACCGTCGCGCTGAGTTTGCATATTAATTGAATTAATAGCTTAATCTCGTTATATTTAAAAGCCTTTCTGCCCGCGGGTAGAAAGGCTTTTTTTTTACCTAATTTTTATCTATTTTCTACGCCATTTTCTATTATATTTTTTCATTTATTAAGAAGAGTCCCTACGCTATGTCTGCCTCAGAGCCCGTTGTTCATTATTTAAAAGACTATCAAGCACCATACTTTAGTATAGAAGCGGTGCATTTGCAGTTTGAGTTGCACCCAACGGCTACGCGCGTTACTAATACCATGCACATAAAAACGCTGACCATTCAGCCGCATTTAGTGCTGTTGGGCGAGCAGCTTAAGTTGGTGCAGGTCTTATTAAATGGGGTAGACATCACCCAGGCCTGCTTATGCGATGCTGAAAGTTTAAGCGTGCCTTTAAACGATTTTATGAACACTTTTGATTTAGTGATTGTGACCGAAATTGCTCCCCAAAAAAATACTGCGCTCGAAGGGCTGTACCGCACCAGCGGTAACTATTGCACCCAGTGTGAGGCTGAAGGGTTTCGTAAAATATCTTATTACTTAGATCGTCCCGATGTATTGAGTTGTTTTACCACTAAAATTATTGCCGACAAAACCGACAACAGAGTGTTGTTGTCTAATGGTAATTTGATTGAAAGCGGTGACTTACCCAATAATCGTCACTACGCCGTATGGCATGATCCATTTAAAAAACCCTGTTACTTGTTTGCACTGGTAGCCGGTAATTTAGAGTGCATTGAAGACGTATTTTGCACTGCGGATGGCCGTGATGTCGTGTTACGGATTTACGTTGAAGCGCAAAATATTGATAAATGCGAACACGCCATGGCATCGTTAAAAAATCCATGCGCTGGGACGAAACTCGCTTTGGCCTCATTTATGACTTGGATATTTACATGATTGTGGCCGTAGACGACTTTAATATGGGTGCGATGGAAAACAAAGGCTTAAACGTTTTTAATTCTAAGTTTGTTTTAGCCAAGCCCGACACGGCCACCGATGTAGATTATGAAGGCATTGAAGCGGTTATTGCCCACGAGTATTTTCATAATTGGACGGGCAATCGTGTTACCTGTCGGGATTGGTTTCAGCTCACTTTAAAAGAAGGTTTAACGGTTTTTAGAGACCAAGAGTTTACCGCCGACATGCTCTCGCCTGAGGTAAAACGCATAGAAGATGTCAAGCGCTTGCGCAGTAATCAGTTTCCTGAAGACGCCGGCCCGATGGCGCATCCTATTCAGCCACAGTCGTATATTGAGATGAATAATTTTTATACGATGACAGTGTACGAAAAAGGTGCCGAAGTGGTGCGCATGTACCATACCTTATTGGGTGAAGAAGGTTTTAGACGTGGCATGGATTTATATTTTAAACGCCACGATGGTCAAGCGGTGACAGTGGATGATTTTAGACGCGCCATGCAAGATGCCAACAATATAATCCTAGAGCAAATGCACCACTGGTATGTTCAAGCCGGAACGCCGACTCTTAAGATTAATACCCATTTTGACGCCACGACCAATCTCTATCGCATTGAGGTGGCTCAGTCATTGGCTTCTGTGGAAAATAAGGCCGACTTTAAGCCGTTATTGATTCCATTAAAAATGGGGTTGTTAAACTCAGCAGGCCTGGTTATTGCACTAAAACCTGCGGCCAATACTCTGCATAAGGTGATGGGCAACGCTCAAGAATGTGTGTTGCGTATCACTGAAGTTTGCGAATTTTTTGAATTTGAAGCCGTAGATGAACTACCCGTGCTTGCGTTGTTAAAAGGTTTTTCGGCGCCTGTACAGTTAGAGTATGCCTATTCTGATGCCGAATTAAGCCTTTTAAGCCGTGCAGACAGTGATGCGTTTGTGCGTTGGGAAGCCATGCAAACATTGTTTATAAATGAGCTTAAAGCCAATGTTAAAAGGTTTGAGTCTGGCGATGAGTTAGCCTTATCCGATGCCATGCAAAGTGCATTTAAAGGCGTTTTAGAAGATACCACGGCCGATGCAGGATGGGTGGCTTTGGCTATGACCTTGCCAGATTTAACGTACATAGGTGAGCAATACCCTCAAGTGCCGGTCGAGGCCGTGTATGAAACGCACTTGTGGTTGAGAACCGCTCTAGCCAAAGCATTTTCGGATCGTTTATTGACGTTATATCAAACCCTTAACCAAGTTAATGCGCCATATCGTTATGATAAAAATGATATTGCTAAACGCAAATTAAAAAACAGTTGCTTACGTTATTTAATGCGTCTACCAGAGCACCTTAATTTGGCAAAGGCGCAGTATTTCAACAGTCAAAATATGACCGATGTGCTGGCGGCCTTGGAAACGCTGTCGCACACCGAAAGCCATGATCGTGCAGAATGTTTGGCACATTTTTACGCAAAATGGCAACACGACGGTTTGGTGCTGGATAAATGGTTTACGTTACAAGCGGCTTCACATCATTTGCATGCTCTTGAGCAGGTTAAAGCCCTAATCGAACACCCCGATTTTATCTACACCAACCCTAATAGGGTGCGCAGTGTGATTGGCGTGTTTGGCCGTTTGAGTTGGTTAGGTTTTCATAGACAAGACGGTTTGGGCTATGAATTTTTAGCGCAACAAGTCTTAAAAATTGATGCCCTCAATCCACAAGTAGCGGCGCGCATGGTGGCTCCGTTTACACATTGGCAACGTTTTGATGACACTCGAAAAGCTCAAATGCGCGCGGCGCTTGAAAAGATTTTGGCGCACACTCCTCTTTCTAAAGATGTCTTTGAGATTGTTTCTAAATCGTTACATTAGGGGCGAATATGCGCAATGTGTTTAACCATAGCATGTGCATGGTTTTGTTAAATCTGGGTGTATTATTGAGTGCTTTGCCGCTGGCAAGTGTTGCCTATGCCAACGATTTAAGCACCTATTTACTGCAAGCCATTCAAGAAGAAGAGGGTGGGCAAGAAGCGGTGACGGCGTCTCCAGACACCCATCAATCTGACCCAATGCAAGCGGTTGGTACGCCCATTGAGCAAATTGATCAAGAGATTATTATTTTACGTGCTGAATTAGCACACAGTCAAAATCAGCCCGAACAGGTAAGTTTGTATCTTAATCAGTTAAGCGCGCAGCGCATTTTTCCCGCATTCAAAGCTCGTTATTTGGCGCTGTTAGACAGGCAAAAAGCGCCGCAGCCTAAAGTGACTCAAATTGAATTGCCCGACTACCTATCAGACGAGGCGCTAAACTTGCCCAGCAAGGTAGGTTTAGAGGTTGTTGACACGCATATCGTCAAAGGTTTAAAGATTGATTATCAAAACCCCAGTACGGTGTTTGCTGTGTTATTGCCCTTGTCTGGAGATTATGAAGCGGCTGGAAAAAAGGTACTTAATGGCATTACGGATGCGATAAAAAACCAGTCTATTCGAGCTAAGGTGGTGGTCTTTGACACCGAAGAATACGGGTCGGCATGGTCGCTTTGGCAGGCGGTTAAGGTGCATCAACCCAGCTTGGTGTTGGGGCCGTTACAAAAAGAACAGGCGCGAGCCTTTCAGGCGTTAAAAACGCAAGTGCCTACCTTATACTTTAATCAACTTTCTCCATTGTTTGCGTACGAACGAACACTTGCCCCTAATAAAAGTGCCGGTCTTAAAGCTGTTTTTTCGATTTTGGACAGTCACGAAAATCAAAATGTATTGGTTTTAAGTGACGCTGATGAAGCCTTTATTAATCTTGAAAAAACTTTTCACCAGGCCTGGTTAAATCAATATCCTGATGCGCATTATGTCCATCAAAGTCTTAACGACTCAAAAGAGCGAGAAACCCCCGGTAAAGTTCGTGCCAGCAAGTTGAATGTGGGGCAGGTATTAGAAAATGGTTTAAACATTCACCACTCAATAAATAGGGCAAAAGTGCTTGAAAACATTGTAGAAACTGCAATTGAGTTTAAACCTCGGCCACGACAAGATTTTGGCGCGGTGGTGTCGCTGTTGCCGCATAATCAAGCCGCACAAGCCGCGCCTTTTTTGAGTTTTTTAGGCGCTCAAAAAACTAAGCATATTTGGTATCCAGGGCAAATGCCCAACATGGCATTGCTGGCCAATGAGTTACAAACTTGGCCAAAAACGTATGGGGTTTTACCCTTTTACGGTGCCGAAAATGCACGTGATGCCCTATTGGCGCTTAAAAATGAAGATAGTGGCCTATTTTATGCTTTGGGTAGATCGGCTGTTGAAATGGTAAAGTACGATGTGCTGTCAAATCCCTTGGCGCAATCTTCGCAAGGGTTATTAGACCAAGTGGAAATGCATCAAACCAGTCATTTTCAACTTATGCCCACGGTGTATTGGATAGATAACGGAGTGTTTAAGGTTATGCCAGAGGCAGCACTGTACGAAGAGTCGGCGAAGCCTGCTAAAGAAAACCAAGAATGAGCCGATACACTTTATTAATGTAAGTAATTCGCAGTGTAGCCGGTCTAGGTTATGTACTGTATGAATTGACTGAGGAACTCACAAAGTGGCAGCGAAAGATGAAACGTTTGACCCAAATGACTTAGACAGTATTGATGCTCTGTTGGACGAGGCAGAGTTAGATGCACTCATTGATAAGCCGTCTGAACCGCCTGTTGTTTCAGTGGCGCCCGCGCCTGAGCAGACTATTGATATGGACGCTGCGGCGCAGGTTATTGACAGTAATAATAAATCGTTGGGTGGTCTGGACGCTGATGTGCTTAATTCACTGAGCGAAGTGGCTCCCGCAGCGGTGGCACCGCCTTTAGCGTCTGCCAGTGCTGCACAATCGGCGGTAAATACCAGTAAAACAGTGGACGATGCAGACGATTTTTTAGCAAAACGTGCAGCGGCAAAAAACAACCCTAATGTACAAATGACGGCGGATGATATGGATGCAATCAAAAAGATGATTATTATCTTTGGTTCAGTTTTGGTGGTGCTCACCCTTACAGCCATTGGTATTGGTGTGTGGGGAGCGCTTTCAGGCTCGTCGAGTACATTAGATGAGGAATCTCAAACATTGATTGAGTCGGTTAAGGTGGTTAGCGATACCAATGCAGAAACCATTAACAGTGCTGATAAAACCATTAAGTCGGTCGAAAAGAAATTAGACGCGCTTAATTTTCAACTTGAACAACTGGCCACAGACATGCTCGAGTTGGGAAAGTCGACACCGGTGAGCGCGCCGGTCGTGAGCACTAGTACTCCAGCGCTTAAGTCAGGAATCATTGACCCATTGGGCTTAGGCGCTCCAGTCACGCCTACACCGGTGGACGCAAAAGCCTTAACGCCTGCACAAGCAAGTCCTGCAGTGGTCGCAGTAAGTGCTGACCCATCGCCCGTTATGTTAAGAAAAATGGCGGAGTTAAACAAAAAGTGCTTAGCACTCAAGCAAAGCTAGATGAGGTAAATGCTCGACTAAAAAAAATGCAAGGCCAATATCAGTCGTTGTTGCTTAGCGTAAAAAAGCTGAAAAACAAGCCGTGATACATCAGTTAGAGCAGCAGTCAGCATTGCAAAAAGCACAGGCTGAGCAACGCGCTAAACTGGCACAAGAGGCTCAAAAGCAAGCTGAAAAACAAGCGAATAGCAAAAATTCGGCCTATCAATACAAGTCATCAGAAGGTGGTGTGTATGACCGAGCTATTAGCGATTCGTACCCATAACCAAGCGTACAAACCTAAAAACAGGGAGCTGGCTAATGTCATATTATTTGTTTAAGTTGAGTTTTTATGGCCTGTTGAGCATGGCTTTAGTGAGCCTCAGCGCGTGCAGTACGTTTGACAGCGCTGAGTGGCTTGGTTTGGATGCGCAAGGCACGTCTTTAAAAGTGCCCGATTATTATTCAACAAAAAATTTGCCAACAGAGTATTCACCAGGCCAGGTCTATTACATTCAATCGGTACAAGAATAAGCCTTAATAATGCCTTTCTAACGCATTAAAAGCATGTGGACTCGTTAAATTTACAATTTTAAGCAGACAGCGGAGTAAAAAAATGAAACATAAAATGTTATCTACACTCGGGTTAGTGGGCGCTTTATCGGCGGCTTCTTTAGGTGGCTTAAGCGGTTGCGTTGCCAACTCATCTTGTCCAGACGGTTCGTGTCAAAGTACGGCTCAGTCTGCAAAGCCAGAATTAATGAAAATAGCCGGCATTGGTTATGGTGCAACCGGTACTTATACTGGCTATACACCCGGTCAAAGTCGTTTGATGGCCATTAGAGCGTCTAAGTTAGACGCGTATCGTGCGCTGGCCGAACAAATTAACGGCATTAAAATTGACAGTAATACGTCCGTTGCTACTATGACCGCCAAAAGCGATAGTTTTAGGGCGCGTGTTAATGCAGTGGTGCGCGGCGCTAAAGTTGTCAGCGTTACCCCGATGGCAGACGATAACTACGAAACTGTTTTAGAGGTGCTGGTTGATAAGCGTTTCTTTGAAGATGCCATGGTGTACAACAGTGCTTCAAACTCTAAATCGTATGAACCGGACAATGGTTACAAAGTGAGTTCATATTAAAAATTTTACAAATTAACCTGCATTAGTTCAGTGTGAAAGTGATAAATTCAGGTGTTTGGGAGCGATTCAATGAAAATAAATACCATTACACTCAGTGTTGTATACGGTTTTTTTGTGAGTATTGTTGTGTTGCAAAGCGTTGCACACGCCGCCAGTATCAGTACTCGGGTTAAGACTTTAGAAGGGCAGGTCTCTAAGCACGATAAAGTGGTTAAGCAGAGTCAATCGCTTATTAAGGCGCAAAACGCCAAAATTGATAAGAGTGTGGCATCGGTGAAGTCACTGGAAAAAAAGGTGGATAATTTAGCGCAGCAAAAACCACCTTCAATTGAGCCGCTGGCAGTGGGTGATAATCAGTCTAAAAATCCTGTTCTGTTTAACGCCAATGCGTTTGCAAGTAAGCCGAGCGATTCAGCAGGCATACCCCCCGTTGCCCAACAAGGCAATAAACCGCCCAGTCTAAAGGCTTATACGTTTCCGTAAAAGAACGTTGGCGGGGTCTAAGTTATATTGATTTTTACAGCTGTTAAGTCTGTCAATAAATAGTCTATAAACAACTATCCCGCCAATTGGCGGGATAGTTGTTTATGGAGCTTAAAGCTGTATAAAAAGGCATGGTAGATTGATGTTATGCAATATTATTATTTCGTTTTAGTCGTTCTGCACGACGTTGCTCTTGCGCATATTCAATCTCTTTAGCTTGAATAAAATACACCAGTTTACGACGATCTTCTTCGGTTAACTTTTGATACTCTAACGCCACGGTTGAACTTTGTGAGCCATCTTTGTTTGGAGAGATGCTCACCACGTCACAGCGAACAAACACAGGGCTTTCGTTGACTAAGGGTTTAATTAATAAATCAACCTTGTAACTTTGATCAATCTTTTCACTCATTTCAATCGCAATACCACTGGCGCTTAAATTCACTAAGCGATGAGGAATCGCGCGCGACAACTGTTTTTCATCGACAGTTTGCAATAAAAAATTAATTTTAGTGTTCATAGCCGTTAGGGCTGCGGCCAGTAATGTACTTTTTGATTGATTTGTCCAATGACTTGATTAATTTGCTCATCCAACTCGTTTAAATTTTTCATGAAGTATTCTTCAATATATCGAGCGTCAGGACGTGCAGGTAAAGCGATATTTTGCGCTTCTTCAGCGGTGAGTAATCTATAACTGCACGGCATCATGACATCAATTCTAAAAAATTTACGTTGGTCTTTAAGCATAGTGTTCTCTTAATATATTCGGGTTTTAAGCACCGCGTTTTATCTAGCTCTATAAGATACAGCCAATACGTTTTGTGTGCAAAACAATAAAACAATAGTTTAGACGAAATACGATCAAAATAAAAATCGGTTGTGCGGTATGAGCAAAAAACATTAAGCAATAAATAAGCCAGGCCTGGTCATTTGCTTTTAGAGATTATAAAGCGATGAGGTGAGTTGCTACTCTAGATTAAGCTTGGCCTAAAGTGGTTTGCTGGCTTGAGGTGGATTTGCTTTCTCCAGCCGCGTCATAAAGGTTAACTTGGGTTGCTGATTTGCCAGAGATGAGGTTTAGCGTGTGTTGGTTTAGCGTGCTTAAGATTTGAATAGAAATGCCATTGGCGGCGTTTAAATTAAAGCAAGCTTGAGTGAGTTGTTCAATCTGCAAAAGGTCTTGTTGCAAGGTGGTGGGTAAGGTGGGCCAAATAGAATCGCTTAACAGTTGAGTTACAGGCATTGGAGGGCTAATGCATAACTCAAGACTGCTGAGTTGTTTTGCAAGTTGTTGTTGCAATTGTTCTTTAGACTTAAGTATGTGTAGAATTTTTTCAATATTGTTTATCTGTTTTAAAGCTTGCGCTTCAACGTCTAAAACGGCTTTAAATTCAAGCAAAGCACTTTTAAGTTGACCTATTTGTGAGGTAAATACATCAAGTAAAGTAATGGCTGTGTTTGAGTTCATAAAGAGTCTTTAGTAAAGGTTTTAAATAGACAAACCAAATTAAGCTAATAAATCTATTAAGCCGTTAAATCTAATAAGCCATTTAGGCTAACAAAAAAAGCTATAAATCTTAAGCCGTTTAAACGATTAAGCTTTATAGACGCGCAAATAAAGCTTCGGTTTGCATTAATTTGTCGGCAATTTTTTCTGGATTAACCTGGTAGCTGCCATCTTGAATTGCGGCTTTAAGCGCTAAAATACGTTCTGAATTATCAATGTTAACGCTTTGCGCTTTTTGCTCAAGGTCACGTACTTGAGATAACGTGTTGGTTAATGTGACTTTATCAGTATTGGCGGTTAGGCCTAAATTAATGCTGCCTTGAGCATTTGCCATACCGTCTTTATCGGCGGCTTTAGTTTGTTCTGCAGAGCGACTGGATAATGGGCTGCTGTTTACGTTTTTAATGTCCATTTTATTTGGCCTCACACCTATGGGATGGAATAGTTTAGCAGTATTGCTTGCTGCTGTTTAAAGATTTCTAAATACGTTAACGGCAAGTTTTGAATAACTTTAGGGTAAATGTTTTGTTTTTTTTAAAAAATGCAAAAAAAGCATAAAAAAATTTACGGAATCAACACGGTATTGGGAGCAATAACTATGCCTTTTATAATAATTTCGGACGTGCCGTTTTTAACTTCAACAGGTTGTTGTTCTACTGCATCGTTTAATGCGGTGCCGTTAGTTTGAACTTCAATGGTGCCAATGTAGGTGATAATGTTAATTTGTTGATTTTTAAATACCCAGAATGGCGGTTGTAAATCGTTTATGTTCAGAACGCTGCGTGGGCCAATGGCTTTTTTGGTGCGCATTCCCACCGCGTTTTCAAGGTTAATTAAACTGCCTTTTTGCACATTTTTATAATGTGTTAACACTTGTTCTACATCATCAGGTTTAATAACGGCCTGTTTGGCAATTGCTTGAGTGGTCATTATCGCCGGCAATTTTCCATCTACTACGGCCGGAACAAACACTTTCCACATGGGTTGAGCGCAATTAACGCCAATAGTCATGCGCCCGGCGTAGTCACTGGGGTTTCTGTCGACTAACTCAAGCGGCTGGGTACACAGCGGAAGTTGCAGGGTGGGGCTTAATTTTTTAAGCGTAATCTCTGCTTCATAAATATGTTGGTCAGTTTTTTGCTTAACGTATTCAAGAACCTGGTCGTGAATGCTTTCAATCGATTGAACTGTGGTTGGAATGGGCGCTGAAAAAACGCGCCAAGGCGTAAACAGGGCGCCAAAAAAAGTGGCTAAAATCAACCACAAAAGTGCTTTTGTTGTAAAGTGTGTCAAAGTAATATGCATGCATTACATACTAACCGAGTTTGTCTGGTTTTTAAATGGCGAGGCAAAAAATGGTTTAAACAATTGACCAGGCCTGGTTGTTTTACCCAAAGTATTAACAATCGTATCAGTAGCTGTATCAGCAATAAGAATGAACAATTCAAACATGAACAATTCAAATAGGGTGGCGTTACCATGTCTAGCTTTTTAAAAGGAGTTGACCAAAGAACTTCGTTGGCCGGTATGAACCGGATGGAGTTATTGCTTTTTACCATTCGTGGTAAGCAGTTATTTGGTATTAATGTGTTTAAAGTGCGCGAAGTCATTCGCACGCCAGACATTTCGCCGGTGCCTAAGTCGGACGCTCGTGTGGTGGGCGTGTCATACATACGCGGTAAAACCATGCCCATGATTGACTTGGCAAAAGCGCTTGATTTAGAAGCCATTGACCCTACAAAGTATGGCGAAACCTTAACCATCGTGACCGAGTTTAACAGCTCGGTGCAGGGGTTTTTGGTAGAAGATGTTGATCGCATTGTGCATTTGCGCTGGGAAGACATTTTGCCGCCACCCGACTCGTTGCAAAATTTAAACTACTTAACCGGTATTACTCGGGCGCGTGATCAAATTGTTGAGATTGTCGACGTCGAAAAAGTTTTAACCGAAGTGTCTGGTAAGCCGCGCGAGATGTCGGACGAGTTTGTGAGTAGCTACCTGGCTAAAACGCGTGGTCACGACTTTTTTGTATTGGGCGCCGATGATTCGAGCGTGGCGCGGTCGCAGCTTAAAAGTATTTTAGACAAATTAGGCATTGCCAATAAAATTGTAAACAACGGTAAGTTGGCGCTCGAGTTTTTACAGAAATGGGCTGACGAAGCCGATAAAGGCCTTGCTGATCGCGTGAGTCAGCGCATGCTGATGGTTATTTCTGACATTGAAATGCCCGTAATGGACGGTTACACCTTAACCACCAGTATTCGCAAGGACGACCGTTTAAAGGATTTATACGTTGTGCTTAACTCATCATTAAGCGGTGGGTTTAACGAATCGCTTACCGGCAAAGTGGGTGCAAATAAGTTTATATCCAAATGGCATGCTGAAGAGTTGGCGACCACCATTGTGGCTAGAATTGATGATATTACTAAAAAAGCCTAATCGCTCTTTAAGTTTGTCTGAGTGGTTTAAAGGCCGTTTAAACGCTTTTTAAATAGGTTTTAACGTTAAAAAAGGAATGCACACCATGCACAAACACATTGACCAGGCCTGGTTAAAGGCTGTTTTTAAGTTTTGTTCTATGGGTTTGATGTTGTCATTCTCGTTATTGAGTGTGAGCGCGTGTGCGCAAACATTTGAGTTTGAAGAGCCGGTCAAGCCACTTAAGTCACAAGCCATGCAGGCTAATCCAGACGCGTGTGTGGTGGCCAGCGGGCAAGCCAGTTCAGAGGGAGTTGATACGCAATTTGCAAAAAAAATGGCCATTCGTGATGCCCTGAAAGCCGCCTCTCTTAAAAATAACGTTACGGTTAAAACCGATCAATCGGTCGAAAATCAGCAGCTTACCAAAGACAGCGTACGCTTTACCTCACAAAGCAAAGTTAAAAATTACACTATTTTAAAAGAAGGGTTAGAAGAGCGAGAAGACGAGTATGGGCAAGTTAAAAAAGGCGCGTTAAATTATCAAGTAACCTTAAAAGTATGCTTAACCGAAGAGGCCAGCGCCTGCCCAAACTTGCCGGGTAACGCTTATCAAACTCGTGTTGCCATTGGTCCGGTTGTGATGGTAAAAGCCAATGAAGCCAATGATATTTCTAATTTACTGTTTGGTTTTCAGCAAGAGCTTGATCGACGTATGGCCAAACAAGGCTATCAAAACCACGTCTTGTTTGATGAAGCCGTTGATTTGCAACCCAACGTCATGGTGGCGCCTAATTTAGAGCCCGAGCAATTAAATTTAATTAGAGATAAAACGGGTGCGCAGTTTTTATTGCTGACGGTTATTCGCTCTATGTCGTCGCACAACGAAGGCAGTAACACGTTTAACAACGTTAAGCGGTTTTACAATTACGAGGTTAAAAACGACAGTCGCTACATTGAAGCCGATTGGTATGTGATTGATTTAATGCGTTACGAAATAGTGAGTCAATCGCGTGGCGGATTTGATGTAAAAGGCGAGGTGTATGTAGGGCGTGATCGTCCGTTTGGCACCAACGCTTTTTTTGCCAGCGACACCGGTATTGCCTTTCATGCATTGTTAGAGCAACAGACTCAACAAGTGTTGGGGTTTTTGCAATGCCAACCACTCGAAACTCAAATAATTGACGTGCGTGACGGCGAATACATTGTGTATTTAAACCGTGCTTCGGGGGTAAAAGAGGGTGACGATTTAGCGGTATACAACAAAGTAGGTCGCCCAGTACGAGTTAACGGCATTGATTTGGGCACGGACGAATCGCCCAGTGGCTTTATTAGAATAAAGCGCATGATGCCCAAATTTGCCGTGGCCGAGCTGACGACCCAAAAAGGCTTGGTGCAAAACGGTGACGTGGTTCGGGCTTGGTAGTCATTGACGCTTAAAAATATGTATTTAAAAACCGGTCATTCAAGTTTGAGTGACCGGTTTTTTTATGTCAAAAATTTGACCAGGCCTGGTTGTCTTAGTTTTTACATGCATAAATTGCGGTCATTGTAGACATAAGCCAATCCACGTCATTGCGGGCTTGCAGTATATGGGGCAGATGCCGTGTCGTAGCACGGCATGACGTAAATGTGGCGTGGCATGAGGGTGGTTTGTGGTTGAAATGAAAGCCAATCCACGTCATTGCGGGCTTGACCCGCAATCTATTGGGGTTTCCAGTGCATGGGGCAGATGCCGTGTCGTAGCACGGCATGATGGAAATGTGGTGTGGCATGACGGTTTAAGCAAAGCAACCAGGCCTGGTTAAAGTAAATTTTAAAATAACATAAAGAAGTCTCCTAATGTTTTACAAACTTGGCCGAATACGGGCGGTTTTAAATTTCTTAAGTTATTTTTTACGATTTTAAGCCACTATTTTTAATGTTGGCATTCACTTTGCTAATGTCTTGATAAGAATACAGTCGTTAAAAGTAAAGGGGGCAATCATGGCAGAATCAATATTTGGCATACACGAACGCGCGTTGCAAGTACGCACGGCGCGCGGTGAGATGCTGGCCAATAACTTGGCCAATGCCGACACGCCTAATTTTAAGGCGCGTGACATTGATTTTAGACAAGCCATGAACGAAGCAGGTCCGGTAAAAGGCTCGCACAGTTCGGATATGAATAGAACCAATGCGCGCCATATTGAAGGTTTTGCGCAGATGTCAACGTCCGACTTTTTAAAGTTTAGACAGCCCACCCAACCCGCATTAGATGGCAACACGGTCGAAACGCACATTGAAAAAGCCAAGTTTATGGAAAACGCCATGCAGCAAGAAGCCACGCTGGAGTTTATTAACAGCCGAATTACTGGAATACGTGGCGCATTGCGCGGCGAATAATGATTAACGTTAAATTGGTTAAATTGCTTAGGAGTTTATTATGTCCATGTTTAATATTTTAGATATATCCGCCACTGGATTGCACGCGCAAACGGTGCGTTTAAACACCATCGCCTCAAACATGGCCAACGTTGACAGCGTAAGCTCTAATAAAGAAGACACTTATCGCTCTAAGCAGCCGATATTTCAGACCATTTTAAACGGTGCCAAAAACGAACCCACTGGAGGGGTGCGTATTAAAGAGATTGTTGAAAACCAAGAACCGTTAAAAATGGAATACAGCCCAAATCACCCTATGGCCAACGGCGATGGGTACATTTTTAAACCCAATGTCAATATTGTGGAAGAGATGGCCAATATGATGTCGGCCTCGCGGTCGTATGAGACCAATATTGAAGTGATGAACACCTCTAAACAGCTGTTGCTACGCACCATTCAATTGGGTAAATAACACACGTTACCTAAGTACCTAATTTAACAGGAGTCTATCATGGCCGATTATCTACCCAGTGTTACCAGTGGCAACAACGATTACGTCAACTCGTTGCAACAGTCAACCAATGCAAGTGCGTCTTTACCCAGTAAAGTCATGGGTCAGGCCGACTTTTTAAGATTATTGACCACACAATTGCAAAACCAAGACCCGTCAAAACCGATGGATCCCACCAGTTTTGTAACCGACCTTACCCAAATGAGTCAGTTAGAAGCCACCACCAAAATGAACGCCTCTATTATGGCAATGACCTCGGGTTTTCAGGGGTTGCAGACCATGCAAGCGGCGGCCATTATAGGTAAAAACGTGCAAGTGGTGGGGGATGACTTTTCACACACACAAGGCCAGGCCTCACAATTTAGACTGAACAGTGAAAGCCCGCTTACCGACGTAAAAGTGGTGGTAAGTGATGCCAACGGCATAGTCAAAGAGCTGAGTGTTGGCGATGTGCAGTCGGGCGAAAAAGTGGTGGATTGGAACGGTTTAGACAAAAACGATCAGTTACGCGCCGGCGGAGTGTATTCGCTTACCGCTTATGGCACCGATGCCAATGGCGATTTAAAGTCGATTGGTACGGTGGTGCCATCACGCGTTAATTCGGTGGGCGTGGGTTCGGACGGAGCCATGACCTTAACCCTAGCCACGGGCGAGCGCGTTAAAATGGATGCGGTGCGTGAGATTAGTGGTTAAGTGGCGGTTAATGGACGGTTATATTGAGACCTTTGCACGAGTCAATGCACGAATAAAAATGGTTAAAATTCACCTGATTTTTGTTGAAAAACTTGTGAATAGCTCGCTATTCACTGCGTTTTCCGCCGCAATCAGGTAAATTTTCCCTCATTTTTCTTTCGCACCTGACTCGTGCAAAGGTCTCATATTGATTTAATAGTTTATTGAGTTTTGCTTAGACAGCGCAAAATTAATTTAAGTTGGTTTGTAAATTGCTACTTATTTTAAACGTTTTACACGGTTTTAGACGCTTTAAACGCTTTAAAAAATCTAAAACAACCAACGGTTTTTTATTACAAAATACAAAAAAGTGGGAGAGTCATCATGGCTTCATTTGATTTAAATGCATTAAGCGGTATTAATGCTGCGTCGAACGGTTTAGCGGTTATTTCTAACAACCTAGCCAACTCACAGTCGGTGGGGTTTAAAGCTTCACGTGCCGAGTTTGCCGATATGTTTTCCGGCCCGCAAAATTCACCGGGTTCTGGGGTGCGTGTGGCGGCCATTACGCAAAACTTTACCCAAGGTACGGTAAGTGGCACAGGGCGTGAGTTAGACATGGCCATGAACGGCGAAGGCTTTTTTGTACTAGAAGACCAAACAGGTAAATACGAGAACGTATACACACGAAATGGCTCGTTTAAATTAGATAAAGAAGGTTTTTTAACCGACCAATCTGGCAATAAAGTACAGGGGTATTTGTTAAACGAAGCTATGTCCACTGAGCTTAAGCCGGTGTTTAGCACAGCGTTATCCTCGATTGATTTGGACGCCTTAAACAAAATACCCAAAGCCACTTCTGAGATGACCTATAACATTAACTTGAATGGCCAAGAAGTAGATAATTTAGATTCTACCGGTGCCCTTGTAAGTGCAGATTTAACCAAGTTAACCACGCCAGGCGATGATAATCTTAACGCGTATGATGGGTTTCCAGACTATTTTTACCCTATGACCATTCACGATAGTTTGGGTGGCGAGCATACGTTAAACGCTAATTTTTATAAAAATACAGTAGTGGATAATGGTACAGATCCCAAATACACATCTTGGATAGCGCAGTACACCATTACCGCGTTAGACGATCAAGGTAATACCACCTATACAGGTCACACCGTCGCACCAGCGACTCCGGCGGCGGCTCAAGGGCAGATTTATGAACTGCGTTTTGATACCAACGGACAGTATTTGGGGGCGTTTGATGAAGCTTCAATTGGAACTCTTGGCGCAACGCCCATTACCCCAGTGTTAAATTTCGAAATTGATAATCCCCTGACTGGAGCAACCGATCCATTAGGCGATTTAGCGGGTATTTCACTCGACTTTACCGACATGAGCCAATTTTCTGGCACATATAACCAGCGTGGAACCACACAAAATGGTTATTCAATTGGTGACTTGGTGGGCTTAAGCACGGGGCTAGACGGGGTGATTGAGGCACGTTATTCTAACGGACGCTCTATTCCGGTTGCGCAGTTGGCGGTGGCTAACTTTGCCGATAAAAATGCGATGGAAAAATTGGGTGGTCAAACTTACGCTCAATCGTTTGCGTCGGGTGCGGTGCAATTGGGTACGCCAGAAAACAACGGTTTTGGTTCGATTGTGGCGGGTTCGTTGGAGTACTCTAACGTGGATACCGCGGCCGAATTGGTGAATATGATTCAAACGCAACGTACTTACCAGGCCTCGGCTCAGGTGATTTCAACGTCGCAAGAACTGACCCGAACTATCTTGAACTTGTAATGTAGGCGCGTAAGTTAACATGTAACAAAAGTTTAGCACACCGTTTTAACCTATCTTGCCGGCGCCTTGCCGGCATTTTTTTGCCGTATGGCAAGTCTTTCCTTATAAGTGTATCGGCTTATTTCTAAAACCTTTAGCGCGGCTTAAGCATAAAACTTTCTTAAATTGGCACGCTTAGTGCTAAAAAACTCGTGTATCAAAAATAAAGTGTCAAAAAAAAGACAATGCTAAACATACAAGGAAAGGTAAGCACGTAAATTAGGGCGTTAGACCCATACAAAGCGTGTTTAAAGTTTAGGTAAGGTGGTGGGTTGGCAGTGCGTTGTTTAGACGCCTAAACATCTAAAACGCCGCCTTACTTTTTATTGAATTGGAGAAGTTTCATGGATCGCATGCTGTACATCGCAATGAGCGGGGCTAAAGAGGTGATGTTGTCGCAAGCTAACAACGCCAACAATTTAGCCAACGCCAACACCGATGGCTTTAAACAAGATTTTAATATCTTTAGAGCCCAGCACATGCAAGGTCCAGGTTGGGAGTCGCGCGCCTATTCTATGGACGAGCGTCCCGCCACCGATTACACCGCAGGGGCTATTAAAGTCACTGGGCGTGATTTAGACGTGGTCACCAAGTCGGACGGTTACATGGCCATTCAAACCCCAGCGGGCGACGAAGGTTTGGTGCGTACCGCCAGCATGCAAGTGCTTGAAAATGGTAATTTGGTGGACGTATCAGGTAATCCGGTTTTAAACGAGGGCGGTATTCCCATTAATATTCCGCCCACCAAAAGCATCACCATTGGCGATGACGGTACGATTTCGATTGTGCCGGCCGATTCGCCCAGCAATCAGTTGGTGGTACTAGACCGTTTGCGCTTGGTAAAGCCCGATATTAAAGATTTACAAAAAGGCTTAGACGGTTTTAGCCGTTTAAAAGCCGATGCCGCACCTTTGGTGCAAGAGCAAGTCAGTGTGGTGAGTGGTGCGTTAGAAACCAGTAACGTCAATACCGCCGAGGCGTTGGTACGCATGATTGAGTTGTCGCGTAAATACGAGCTGCAAGTCAAAATGATGTCTACCACCAAAAGTCATGCTCAAAAATCCGATCAATTATTGTCGTTAAGATAGCGTAGCCGCACTGCGGCCTAGGAGACCATTATGAACAGAGCTTTATACGTTGCCAAGACGGGCTTAGAAGCCCAACAGTTTAGATTGGCGGCTATTTCTAACAACTTAGCCAACGCCAATACTTACGCCTATAAAGCGGGGCGAGCCGAATTTGACGATTTAATGTATCAAAACATTCGCCAACCCGGCGCACAGGCCAACCAAGATGAAACCAGTACCTTGCCTTCGGGTTTGCAGTTGGGTACTGGGGTAAAAGCCATTGGGGTGCAAAAAATTCACACCCAAGGCAACTTAATGGTCACCGATAACCAGTTGGACGTTGCCATTGAAGGCAAGGGGTTTTTTCAGGTATTAGACCAGGGTGGAAACTTAACCTATACCCGTGACGGCTCGTTTCAGGTGAATCAAAATGGCGACGTGGTCACCTCGTCGGGGTATTTGTTAGAGCCCAATATTAATATTCCGCAAGATGCTACCGAAGTTTCAATTACCCGAGACGGCGGGGTGTTTGTAACGCAGCCGGGCAACGTTGAGCAAAACCAGGTGGGGCAAATTCAGTTGGCCAGTTTTATTAATCCGGCTGGTTTGGAAGCGTTAGGGCACAACTTTTACGCCGAAACAACGGCCAGCGGCGTGGCCAACGTAAACGACCCACAAACGGCCGAAGCGGGTGCTTTAACGCAAGGCGCGCTAGAAGCGTCTAACGTGAATACCGTAGAAGAATTAATTGGCATGATTGAAGCCCAGCGAACTTACGAAATGAACTCAAAAGCCATCGCCGCCGCTGACGGCATGATGCAGTATTTAAACAATAACGTTTAATAAGCGTGCAAATGTCTTTAAAGATACGCCAAATATAACGTAATTAAATCACCAGGCCTGGTTGCAAGCAGCGCGACAAGCAAGGCTATTGTGAATAGACTAAAGGGATAAAAAATGAAATCTTTAATGCAAAAACACATTAAGTTAGTGAATTTAGCCAGCGTGTTAATGTTGACAGGCGCAGTGTTAAGCGGTTGCAGCAGCACGCCAGAGCGTTTAGAGCACATTAGTTATGCGCCAAATTATCCGCTTAATATTCCCAAACCCGCGCAACCGCAAAATGGTTCGTTGTATCAGACTGGCGCCATGACGTTGTTTGACGATTCGCGCGCGCACCGCATTGGCGACATTATTACCATTAGTTTGACCGAAAAAATCTCGGCTAAGAAAAAAGACGAAGCTAAGTACGATAAATCGAACAGTCAAGATTATGGCGTTAAAAATCCATTTAGTGTCACCACACCCAATAATTTGGTGGGCGATGCCATTAATGCCGTTACGTCACCCTTGCAAGGTTTAAGTTTGGGTTACGGCTCAGAAGGCTCGTTTGCGGGTAAAAGTGATGTTAAACAAGATTCAAGCTTAACCGGTTCTATTGCGGTGACCGTGGTAGAAGTGATTGGCAATGGCAATTTGGTGATTCGCGGCGAAAAGTGGATTACCATTCACGATGGCGATGAAGTGGTGCAATTTGCCGGCATTATTCGTCCAGAAGATATTCAGTTAGACAACACCATTTCGTCCACCAAAGTGGCCGATGTGCGCTTGGTGTATAAAGACGTGGGTATTTCGGGCAACACCGCGCGCTCTGGCGCGGGCACGCAGTGGTTAAGTAAGTTTTGGCCTTTGTAATTGGGTTTAGCCAGGCCTGGTGATTTACTAAAAAATCGTCATGCCGTGCTACGACACGGCATCTGTCACACCCACGGTCAGGTGCAATAGATTTCGGGTCAAGCCCGTAATGACGAAGTTTATTTATGACCAGGCCTGGTTGTTTATTAGTATTTAATTTTAAAACGTTTTTCTGGTTTGGGGCTGTTTAGCCCCTTTTTTGTGTCTAAAATTTAGTCCACGTGTTAAGGGCGGCACTGCGCACGCTTTATAGGTTTTATAGGTTTTGGCATGCCACATGCTTTAGACTAGTAAGAGTTGCGTTATGACAATTCGTAAAAATAATAAAAACAAGGTGTTACGTTGTTTTACACCACCAAAAACCCAGAAAAAATGTGACACGTATTGTGTTGCCAGGAGTTTTACCATGAATCTTACTGTGTTTAGTAAAATGTTAGTCAGTATTTTAGCCGCCAGCCTGTTTTGGAGCAGTTACAGTTACGCCGATCGTATTAAAGACATCGCTAACGTGGGGGGCGTGCGCTCTAACCAGTTGGTGGGATACGGTTTGGTGGTGGGGCTAAATGGTTCGGGCGACAAAACGCCCTTTGCCGAGCAGAGTCTATTAAGCATGCTCAATAAATTTGGGATTCACGTGCCGCCAGGGGTAAAAACCAACACCAAAAACATCGCCGCCGTGGCGGTGCACGCCGAGCTACCCGCATTTGCTAAGTCGGGTCAAAAAATTGACATAACAGTGTCGTCATTAGGCAACGCCAAAAGTTTGCGCGGCGGCACGTTATTGCTGACCCCATTAAAAGGGGTGGACGGTAATGTGTACGCGATTGGGCAAGGAAACTTAGTAGTAGGTGGCTTAGACGCCAGCGGTGCTGATGGTTCTAAAATTACCATTAACGTGCCCAGCGTAGGGCGTATTCCGGACGGTGCCAGTGTTGAACGTACCGTAAACACCGGGTTTGAGCTGGGCAATACCATTAGTTTAAATCTTAAAAACGCCGACTTTACCACCGCCACCAATATGGTTAACTCTATTAACGCCTTATTGGGTGACGGTACCGCTAATGCATTGGACGCCGAAACGGTTGAGGTGATGGCACCACGTTTGCCTAATCAACGGGTGTCATTTTTGTCGGTGTTAGAAAATATTGAAGTTACGCCGGGTCAAGATACCGCTAAAATTATTGTTAACTCTAGAACCGGTACGGTGGTGATTGGTCAAAACGTTCGTGTTCGCCCAGCGGCGGTGACGCACGGCGGCTTAACGGTTAAAATTACCGAACGCCCACAAGTCAATCAGCCCAACGCATTGGCCGACGGCGAAACCGTGGTGACGCCACAAACCGACATTAACGTGCAAAACACCGGCACCGGACGTATGTTTAAGTTTCCCGAGGGCGTATCCTTAAACGATATTGTGCAAGCTGTTAATAAAGTGGGCGCAGCACCAGGCGATTTAGTGGCTATTTTAGAAGCACTAAAACAGTCTGGCGCGTTAACCGCTGACTTAATTATTATTTAACGCCGCGAGAGAATGAGTAAAACGCCATGACAACCTTAAACAGTTCAAACAGTTTAACCGCACAGCCTCATCAGTCCACTGGGCTTAAAGCGCACAATAACTACACCGATGTGGGGGCGTTAAACGATTTAAAGCAGCAAGCGCGTGAAGATCAGCGTGCGGCACTAAGACCGGTGGCCGAACAGTTTGAAGCGATTTTTGTGCAGCAAATTTTACAAGAAGCGCGTAAAGTCAGTTTTGACGAAGGTTGGCTAGAGGGCGGTCAAGGCGATTTTTACAAAGATTGGTCGGATAAACAGCTCGCTCAAAATTTATCTTCTAAAGGAACGCTGGGGTTTGCCGATAACATAGTTGAACAGTTAGCACCCAGCTTGCCAGGCTTGCCAAGCACGCCGGCTGAGTCAAGTGACGTTACTAAAAGTTTAAAGCCGCCGTCTACCGAGCAAGCACTGTTATCAAGACCGCTTAAGCCGTTGTGACGCTGTAGTGCTGTGATAGCAATAAAAACGCTAATGCGTTTATAATCAGATTTTGTGCATGCGGCTAATGAACCGTTTTAGCTTTTATAAAGGAGCCTTGTATGGCAGACATGTTAACCATCGGTGCGTTGGCCACCAACACCTTTAAAAAGGCATTGGATGTCACCAGTCATAACGTTGCCAATGTGGCCACCGAAGGCTACAGTCGCCAGCGTGCCGAGATTTCGAGCAACTCGCCTAATACAGTGGGCACCACATTTATGGGTGGAGGCTCGCAAGTAAGCAGTGTAGAGCGTATTAATGCGCAATACTTAGAGTCGCAATTGCTTAACAGTCATTCGATGGTGAGTCGATACGAATCGCAGCTAAGTTTGTCAAGGCAAGTAGAAGGCGTTATTGCTGGTAACGATGCGGGTGTGCAAGAGTTTATGCAACGTTTTTTTGACTCGTTGCAAACGGTCGCTAACAACCCCACTTCTACTACCAGTCGACAATTATTGTTAGACGAGGCGGGTAATCTTGAAAGTCATATTGGCAACTTAACCAGCGTATTAAACGACACGCAAAGCCAGATAAACAATCAAATCAGTGGGTTAACCACAGAAATTAATAATCGCTTAACCACTATTCAGGCTATTAACGTGCAAGTTGAACGCTCGTTAGGCGCTTCGCAACAGCCGCCAAACGATTTGCTAGACCAGCGCGACCAAGCGGTTATGGAATTAAGTCAATACATTGACGTTAAAACGTTTACGCAAAGTGACGGTCGCATGGATGTTTTTGCCGGTAACGGCAAGCTCCCTTTATTGGCCGACAATAACATTGTGCCGCTGCAAGCGCGTTTAAGCCCGTACGAAGATGAAAATCGTATGGAAATTTACATGACAGTGGGTGGCGCAAGTCAAGTGGTGAGTGACCGTATTATTGGCGGTGAGTTGGGTGGGGTACTTAACGTTAGAACCAATATGCTCGACCAAGCGCAAAATGATTTGGGCTTAACTCTGAATGGCATGGTGGCGTCGATGAATTGGCAACACTACCAAGGCTATGATGCTAATGGCAACCCCGGTGGCAATCTGTTTGAGCCTTTGCAAATTAACGGGGTGTTTGCGGCCAGCAAAAACACCATAGATGGCAGTGCTATTTCGGTAAGCTTTAACCCCAGTCAAGGTGTTTCAGAGCCGCCATACACATTGCCCGAGGCAGGTACGTTTGCCAATAAACAAGCTCATTTGCAAACTGCGCTTGACGCTGTGGGTGACTTTGCATCACGTGATTATCAAATTAAAGCCGATGGTGCCGGTTATAAATTTTACGATTATAAAACGGGCGAAGAGCTTACGCCTACTGCGGGAAGTGTCGCCAATACATTTCAGTTAGACGGGCTGTTGTTTGATTTAAGCGCCCACAGTAATGTGGCTGGCGACAGCTTTTTGGTCAAGCCGCATCAGCAAATGTTAGCAAGCTTTACCAAAGCCATTACCGACACCAACGCCATTGCGGCGCGTGGCCAATCGCCCGATCCTTTAGAGCTTGATCCAGCGGCCGCAGCGGAAGGTGACAACGTTAACATGGCCAACATGGCCAGTTTACAATCGGTCAAGTTACTGTACGCAGACGGCAGTGGGGGCACTGAAACTTTACTGGGTGGCTATTCTCGAATGGCCACCACCGTGGGCATGTATGCCCGTGGCAGTGAAATTCAGTACACAGCGCAGTCTAATGTAAATACCCAGCTGGTTCAGCAACGTGAGTCTATTTCTGGGGTAAGTTTGGACGAAGAAGCGGCTAATTTAATTCGTTATCAACAAGCTTATGAAGCGGCGGCACAAATCATTGCCACCTCACAATCGTTATTTCAAACGCTGTTAGGCGTGGTACGAGGATAATCATGCGAATTTCAACCAATATGTTTCATAATCAAGGTGTGAATTCTATTCAAAAGCATCAAAATGCGGTAGTAGATTTGCAATTGCAACTCAGTACAGGCAAGCGGGTTAATGCCGCAAGCGATGACCCAGTGGCCACTAGCCAAATTCACTCGCTTAATCGCACCACAAGTACTATTGACCAGTACGCCAAAAACGGCGAATACGCCAAGTCGCAATTGGTGCTTGAAGAGACCGCCATTGAGGATGTGACCGCCTCATTACAGCGAGCGCGTGAGCTTACTATTCAAATGTTTAACAGTACTTATAACGCCACTGACCGCCAAGCGGCAGCGCAAGAAATTGGGCAGTTAATAGAACAAACCAAAAACATGATGAACTACCGAAACTCTGAAGGCGAGCTGATTTTTGCCGGCAGCAGCGTGAATGCCGAACAAGCGTTTGTAGAAGATGTGAATAACCCTGGCTACTACGCTTATATTGGAAGCAATAACGCTGATGATGGTACGGTTGACACGGTATATGAGCCATTAGCAAGTTTTGGTTCTCGCTTTGTGCAAATAGGCTTTGATGCGGACAATAAAGTATTGCCAAACGATCAAGGAGACCCGAGTAGGGTTCGAATTACTGATAATGGTGATAAGGTATTTGGTTGGCCTGACCCAGCCCTTGCAGAAACTACCTTTGCTAATCCAACAGGGACTGGAACGCCAGACAGTAATATTTTGAATGTGCTAGTAGAGCTTAAAAATGCTTTAGACGCGGGGCTAAAGCCTCCCGAAGGCATTGCTAACGATTTAGCATTTGGTATTGATCAAATGTCAAAGGTGCGTGCTGAAATTGGTGGACGCCAAAACCGTATCGAAAGCCAGTTTGATGCAGGGCAGACCTTTAAAATTGCTTTAGAAGAGCGACGTATGAATTTAGAAGACATGGATTTGGTGCAGGGTATTACCGACTTAACCAAAAACCAAAACGCCTTACAAATAGCGCAGCAAATTTTTACCCGTGTACAAGACATGTCATTGTTTAATTATTTAAGGTAGTTAAATCAATGGCTTGTTGTATATTTTGTACACTTGGCCTGTGACTTGCTAAAACCTCCCAAACGGAGGTTTTTTTGTGAAAAATCAAATACGCATTGCGTCAATTATTTTGGCTTCAGGTGGGTTACTGGCAGTAACCGCACTGGCGTTTGCTCAAATGCAAGAACCAGTACAAATTCAAGTTAGCACAGCTGTGCAAGCCAGTTTGCAAGCGAATGTGCCTACCGGTGCCATTCGCGCCATACACCATGAGGCCGCACCACACACCACCCTAGCGTTGGCTAATACGCTGCTGGCACAAACCACTCAACCATTAATTGACAATCCGCAGGTGATGGACGAACCCTCTGTCAAAAATTCAACACCGTTAATAGCAGACGTTCCTACTAGTATTGACGCTAGCGCTAACATAGAAAACGACTATTCGTCCAAACTTACCAGGCCTGGTGAGCTTATAAGCGCTCAATCAACCGACATGGTTAACTTATTTACCACGCCCATTACGCCGATGAGTGCTGATCAAGAACTGTCTTTGCAACCGGTTATTATTTGGTACGATCACGAAATTATTATTGAATATCCCCAAGCCTTAGTGACTCCGCAAATTCTTAAACGGTCTATTGCACGTTTGTTGTTAAGCCCAGACAAGCTCGCAGCCGAAGAGTTGTTAAGTTTAAAACCCATTAAAAGTCAGCAGGTACCCGCGCTGTATTTAAAAGTGCGCGATCAAAATGGCAAAGCCATTCGTTATCCAGCGGACGCTTATGCGTACGTAGATTATTTAATCAAACATCAAGCCGAAGAAGTCGGCGACGATCAAGAGCGTTTTACCTTGGTGCACATTCCCATTACCAAGCGTCATTTGCCCAATCCGGTACAAGCTTATCAACACTGGGTGCAAGCGTATTCAGAACGTTTCAAGGTGTCGCAAGACATTGTGTTTGCCATTATGGAAGTGGAAAGCGCTTTTAATCCAAAAGCCGTGAGTAAGTCTGAGGCGTTGGGGTTAATGCAAGTGCAAGCGCACACCGCTGGTAAAGATGTGTATGAGTTGGTGGATCGCAAACAGGGCATGCCCGGGCGCGCCGAGTTGTTTGACCCGCAAAACAACATTCGCATGGGCGTGGCTTACTTTGGGTTGCTGAATCACGACTATTTAAAAAGTGTGAGCAATCCTAAAAGTAAAGAGATGCTGGCCATTTCGTCATACAATGGAGGGTTTTCAACGGTCTTAAAGTTGTTTGGCAAGAATGCCGAAGAAGCATTGGCTCACATTAATCGTTTGCATCCGCAACAGGTTTATCGTATTTTACGTTACGACCATCCGTCGGATGAAACGCGTAACTACCTAGACAAGGTGATGCACGCCAAAAGTCGTTACACCGCTATGTTGGATTTAAATGTGTAAAGCGTTTTTAACGTTAACTTACGGGAAGGCCATAAAACTACTTGGGTTCAAGTTTTTTATGCAAAGGCCTTAGAGAATTCACATGAACAGTGAAAATGAATAATGAAATGAAAAAGTTATTGCCCATTGGAAAATCCACCTTCAAAACATTAATTGAAGAAAACTACCTGTACGTTGATAAAACCCAACATGCACTGACATTGATTCAATCAGGCACCTATTATTTTCTATCGCGTCCACGCCGTTTTGGCAAGTCGTTATTTTTAGACACGCTGGCCACCATTTTCTCGGGCGAAAAGGAATTGTTTAAAGGACTGCATATTTATGATAAGTATGCTTTTCCTAAACATCCTGTTATTAACATGAGCTTTAACAGCGGCAGTTATTCTGATTTGGCTGCATTACGCCAACGCATTTATGAAATTTTAAAAGCTTCCCAAGAAATTTTAGAGGTTAGTTGTGATACCGACCTATCTTTAGCCGGGTGTTTTGAACAGTTGATTCGTAAAACTCATCAAAAATACCAAACTAAAGTCGTCATCCTAATTGACGAATACGACAAGCCCATCTTAGACAACATCGAAAAACCCGACATAGCCACCGAACTGCGCGATGAACTCAAAGGGTTTTACAGCGTTATAAAAGGTGCCGATCAATACATTCAATTTGTATTTATGACTGGCGTGAGTAAATTCTCAAAAGTAAGCCTATTTAGTGGGTTAAACAACCTTGAAGACATTACGCTTAATCCACGATTTGCCACCATTTGTGGCTACACGCAAAATGATATCGAAACCACGTTTGCCGCGCATTTAGAAGGGCAAGATTTTAACAAAATTAAAACCTGGTACAACGGCTACAAATGGTTAGGCGAAGGGGTCTATAACCCCTTTGATATTTTACTGTTTATTTCCAATCAATTTATTTATGAAAATTATTGGTTTTCGACAGGAACGCCAACCTTTTTATTAAAAATGCTAGAAAAAAATCAATACTTTTTACCTGACCTTGAAAGCATTACGGCTGACAGAAGCATGTTAGACAGCTTTGATGTCAATCACATTCAGTTCGAAACCCTAATGTGGCAAACCGGTTATTTAACCATTGAACGAGTGACTGAAAATTTTGATAGCACACCAAAATATTGGTTATCTTTGCCAAATCAAGAAGTGCGTTTATCCTTATTAAACATCATTGCCGACTATTTAACCGCCATTGATCGTCCTTTAAAGGTTAAAGGTCAAATTTATGAGGCATTGATTTCTTTGGATTTTGAAGCCCTCAAAAACCAACTTACGTCCCTCTACGCCAGCATTCCTTACGAACACTTTACCCACAGCAAAATGCACTTATACGAAGGCTATTACGTAAGCGTGTTTTACGCCTATTTAAAAGCGTTAGGGTTAGAATTAATCGCCGAAGACGCCACCAGCAAAGGCCGTATTGACTTAACCCTAAAACTGCCCGATGCCACAATAGTAATAGAATTTAAAGCCGATGGCGCAACCGCCGAAGACGCGTTGGCGCAAATAAAAGCCAAAGGCTACGCCAACAAGTATTTAAATAACGGCAAGCCTGTGTACGCGGTAGGAATAGGGTTTGATAAAGAATTACGTAACATTTCTAGTTTAGCGTACCAAATAGTTGGTTAGTGCCTGTCAATGTATTAGTTTTTTGGTTTTTTAGGCTGTTAGCAATGATAAGCAACTGTCTTAAAGTGGTATGACGCTCATTAATCGTTTGCATCTCCTGTAGGTTTATCGTATTTTTTAAATCTGATTATTTTTTGGATGAAATGCGTCAATACCTAGCGTAACTAACTGGAGAAGGTGATGCACGCTAAAAATATTAAGCCGCCGAATCGGATTTAAACGTGTTTTCTCTGTTTAGTTTTATTTGGGGTCCGAATAATTTACCGTTGAATTGATGTGGTCTAGTTTTTAGACAATGCAGATTATTTGGTAACTATTTTTAATAGCACGAGCATCAACAATGTTAGCGAGACCAATTTTTTAATTGGTTTAAGACTTTTCACGAAAACTATTTGGACTCAAGTGGCTCTCATACAAGGGTCATAATCTAAGTGAGACTTTTGTACGAATGAATGCACTCATAAAAGTGGTCAAAATCAGGTGGATTTTTCCTCTTTTTTCTTTGGCATATTACACGTATAAAGGCTTTTAAGTAATTTTTTTAAAAAATAAGATGGTGCTGTATGTATAAATCTAATTATTGGCAAGGCAAGCAAGTTTTGGTAACAGGTGCTGATGGTTTTATTGGTTCACATTTAACAGAAGCCCTTGTGAGGTCAGGTGCTAAGGTTCGGGCTTTGGTTGTTTATAATTCTAATAACTCTTGGGGGTGGTTAGACGCAACGGACATATCTAATGAAGTTGAAGTTATTTCTGGTGATGTGAGAGACCCTTTTTTGTGCAAAAAAATTACAAAAAATTGCCATACTGTTTTTCATCTTGCGGCATTGATTGCCATTCCCTATTCTTATGCTGCGCCTAACTCTTATGTAGAAACCAACGTTAACGGTACTTTAAATATGGCTCAGTCCTGCTTAGAAAATGGCGTAAGTCGTTTTATGCATACGTCTACTTCTGAAGTATATGGTACCGCGCAATATGTGCCCATTGATGAAAAGCATCCTTTGCAACCGCAATCGCCCTACAGTGCCAGTAAAATTGGTGCCGATGCGATGGCAATTTCTTACTATAATTCATTTGAATTACCCGTATCTATCGCACGTCCGTTTAATACTTATGGGCCAAGACAGTCGGCGCGTGCGGTAATCCCAACAATTATTAGCCAAATTGCCAATGGTATGAAGCAGATTAAATTAGGCGACACCAGTCCAACCCGCGACTTTAATTATGTTGCCGATACCTGTCAAGGCATGATGGCCTTGATGGCAACGGATGCCACCATTGGCGAAACGGTTAATATTAGCTCGAATTTTGAGGTGTCGGTGCAAGATACTTTAGAGATAATTAAAGATTTAATGGGTTCTGATGTTGAGTTTGTGCAGGACCCGCAACGTTTACGCCCAAAAGATTCTGAAGTGTTTCGTTTGTGGGGTGATAACCGTAAATTGATTGAACTGACTGGCTATCAGCCGACCACTTCTTTACAGCAAGGTTTGCTACGCACCATTGAGTGGTTTAGCCAGCCGAAAAATCTGCAAGGCTATAAAGCCGGTATTTATAATGTTTAATCACCAGGCCTGGTCATTGCTGTTGGCGCATATTAATCAATATTATGGGCAAGAAAAAGGCGTAATTCCTTTGCACGCTCCCTGTTTTGATGCGCGCGAAAAAGCACTGGTTGTTGACACTATTGAATCCACATTTGTGTCTTCGGTGGGAGCCTATGTAACCGAGTTTGAGCAAGCGGTTGCTCTGTTTACTGGGGCCAAACATGCAGTGGCAGTAGTCAACGGCACTATGGGGCTGTATTTAGCATTAAAAGTGGTTGGCATTCAACCCAATGATTTGGTTTTAACCCAATCGTTAACGTTTGTTGCGACTCCCAATGCAATCAAAATGCATCAAGCAGACCCTGTGTTTATCGATGTTGAACACAAAACGCTAGGGCTGTGTCCCGAATCATTAAGCGCTTTTTTAAATGAGCACACTGAGCAACAACTTGGTCAATGTGTCCATCGCCAAACAGGTCGGGTAATTCGCGCCTGTATGCCAATGCATACGCTGGGTTTTCCGGCTAGAATTGATGTTATTTTAGAAATATGTAACCAGCACAACGTTGCCTTAGTGGAGGACGCCGCAGAGAGTTTGGGCAGCCTCTATAAAGGGCTGCATACCGGACGTTTTGGTAAGGTGGGCGTGTTCAGTTTTAACGGCAATAAAGTGATTACCACCGGCGGGGGTGGGATGCTAATTACCGATGATGATGAGTTGGCAGCAAGTGCTAAGCACTTAAGCACCACTGCAAAAATTTCGCATGCCTGGAAGTTTGAGCATGATGAATCTGCTTACAATCTGCGTATGCCCAATATCAATGCCGCCTTAGGTGTTGCGCAGATGCAAAAATTGCCGTCATTTTTGGCAGAAAAACGGCATTGGGCGCTCAGTTATCAACAGTTACCAGGCCTGGTGATGCTAAAGGAATCAAACAATTCGCAAGCCAATTATTGGCTGAACGCGCTGTTATGCGAGTCAGAAGCGGAGCGTGATGCATTTTTAGAGTTCAGCAACGGCCAAAATATTCAAACGCGTCCGCTTTGGACGCCGATGCATCAATTGCCAATTTATAAAGATTGTCTGCGAACTGATTTACCCAACACCGAATGGCTAGCACAACGGATTGTTAATTTACCAAGCGGTGTGGTGTGTAGTAAAAAACCAGAAAAGGGTTCGCACGGTTAATCTGTCTAGACGTTATTAAACCAACTGTCCATGCTTAAGCACCGCTTTGTTACGCCATAAATCAACGCCTGATGGCTTGCCAAGCGTTTAGTGAATATACTAAGAAATGTTATAATTTAACCTTAAGTGAAATACTAATTCGGAGAGCCAAATGCACATACATGCCGTTGATTTACTTGATAATATTGGCAATTATGTAAGTAGACGCCTCGATGGTCATCTTGAGCAAGAAAGTGTTGAACGACTCTCTGATTTTCGAATTATTCATACCAGTCATGCAGTTTATGACAAGGTATTGGACGAAGGGGTTTTAATTGTCAGGCTGTTGCATAACAAGCAAGATTCGGCCAGGAATCTTATGCCATGAAACAGCTTCTTTTAATCGGCGCAGGCGGCCATTGTAAAGCGTGTATTGATGTTATTGAACAAATTGGGGAATGGCAAATTGCGGGGATAATCGACCGTAAAGACTCAGGTGTTACGGATGTATTAGGTTATCCGGTAATAGGTTGTGATGATGATTTAGCCCAACTAAAAAAACAATACGACTATGCGTTTGTCACGGTTGGGCAAATTCGTTCAGCAGATCTCAAAATCAAATTATTTAATCAACTCAATATGCTGGGTTTTAAACAGCCAGGCCTGGTTTCGCCATTAGCCTATGTTTCCAAACACGCCAAAATAGGCGAGGGCACCATTATTATGCACCATGCAATGGTCAATGCCTCCGCAAAAGTCGGAGACAACTGCATTATTAATAGTAAAGCTTTAATAGAGCATGATGCCGTTGTTGAAAACCATTGTCATGTTTCAACAGGCGCAACCATTAATGGTGGTGTAATTGTCGGTGAGCAAAGCTTTATTGGCAGTCACGCCACGACTAAACAATTTATATCCCTTTTACCCAGGTCTTTTATCAAAGCGGGAACCGTAGCAATATGAGCATTTTTATCATAGCAGAAGCTGGAGTCAATCATAACGGCTCATTAGTATTGGCAAAACAACTGGTAGATGTGGCAGCAGATTCGGGTGCTAACGCGGTAAAGTTTCAAACCTTTAAAGCGGCAACACTTGTCACCAAGTCCGCCAAACAAGCGGATTATCAAACAGCAAACACCGGTAAAGAAGAAAGTCAATTTGATATGCTCAAGCGGTTAGAGTTGAGTGAAGCGGATCATCAAGAACTGGTTGATTATTGCCAATTCAAAAAATTGAATTTATGTCCACGCCGTTTGATTTACAAAGCATTCGGTTCTTAAACGGTTTGGGTTTAAAGCGTTTTAAAATCCCGTCCGGTGAAATTACCAACTACCCTTACCTAAAAATGGTCGGCGGTTATAACAAAGAACTTGTACTCTCAACGGGCATGGCAACCTTAGCTGAAATAGAAGCCGCATTAAGTCTATTGATTGAGTCCGGCACAGAAAAAAATAAAATCACCATTTTACACGCCACCACCGATTACCCGACCCAAATGCAAGACGTCAACCTAACCGCTATGCAAACCATTGCACAGGCGTTTAAAGTCAACGTAGGTTATTCCGATCACACACCGGGCATCGAAGTGCCAATAGCGGCGATCGCACTTGGTGCGTCTATTATCGAAAAACACTTCACTTTAGATAAAAACTTGCCTGGTCCTGATCATAAAGCCAGTCTAGAACCCCAAGAGTTAAAGCAAATGGTGCAAGCCATTCGCAATATCGAAATCGCTCTGGGTGATGGCATTAAACGCCCAAGCGCTAATGAGCAAAAAAACATGCAGGTCGCCAGAAAAAGCCTCGTCGCTTTAACCGATATTAAAAAAGGCGACACCTTTAGCGAACACAACCTCACCGTCAAACGACCAGGCCTGGGTATTTCACCGATGCGTTGGAACGAAATCATCGGCCAAGCCGCCCAAAAAGATTATCAGGCAGATGAATTGATATGAACCTAGAAAACCTACAACCCTTTGTAGAAGAACTTAAAACAGCGATTCGACAAGCCCAAAACCAAGCGCTACAAAGCGTCAATAAAGTATTGATTCAACTCTACTTGACAATTGGGCAACGCATTGTTGAAAAACAAGACCAATATGGTTGGGGCAAATCAATCGTTTCGCAAATTAGCGAAGAACTGCAAAATGAGTTTGTTGGCACAAAGGGTTTTTCAGCTCAAAACCTTTGGAATATGCGCCAATTTTATCTGGCATATCAAGATCAACCAAAACTCCAGACACTGTCTAGAGAAATTAGCTGGTCGCACAATGTCAAAATCCTGCAAAAGCTCAAAGACCCTTTAGCACAACAATTCTATATCCAAGCCAGCATGCAAAATCGCTGGAGTGTGCGCGTACTTGACCACCAAATCGACAACCAAACCTATGAAAAAACCCTGCTAAACCAAACCAACTTTGCCCAAACCCTTCCAGCAGAGTTACAAAACCAAACGCAACAACTTATCAAAGACGAATACACCTTTGATTTTCTAGGGCTGAGTGAACAACATAGCGAAAAGCAACTCGAAGACGCCCTAATTTTAGAAGTGCGCAACTTTCTTACCCAAATGGGTGCCGATTTTACCTTTATGGGCAACCAATACAAACTCACGATCGATCATGAAGACTACTATATCGACTTGCTTTTGTATCACCGACGCTTAAAGTCATTGATTGCCGTAGAGCTTAAAATCGGCAAATTTAAACCTGAATACGCCGGAAAGCTCAGTTTTTACCTCACCGCACTTAATGAAACAGTTAAATTACCGGACGAAAATCCCTCAATCGGCATTATCATCTGTAAAGAAAAGCAACGAACCACGGTTGAGTTTGCGCTAAAAGACATCAACCAGCCCATTGGTGTCGCCACCTACAAATTAGCGCATGAACTACCCAAAGAGCTTCAAGCCTCATTACCGTCACCACAACAAATCGAACAAAAACTGAGCAAACTCTTCGAGCAAGTTGGGAGTGAACAAGGTGAATAACCAAAACACAAAAAAAATCTGTGTAGTCTCCGGAACGCGTGCTGAATACGGTTTGCTGTATTGGTTAATGCAGGTCATTAAACAAGCCGACGAATTAATATGAGAGAGCTAGTGCGATGAGTCAGTTTCAGATTTTTTTAAGTAGCCATCAAAAGGAGTTTGCCGAAGAACGCAAAGCCTTAAAAGCCTACATTGAAACAGATGCTTTATTGCACCGGTTTTTTAGCGTATTTGTGTTTGAAACTCAGTCCGCAAAAGACCAAGTGGCGCAGGCGATTTATTTGGAGCAGGTGAAGCAATCTGATATTTATATTGGGCTATTAGGTGATGTATACGGCCAGCCAGACGATAGCGATTTATCACCAACGCATCAAGAATACAATGCGGCCACCGAATTACATAAAACGCGTTTAATCTTCATCAAAGGTAATGACGACCAACACAAAGCACCCATTATGCAAGCCTTGATACAACAGGTGCAAACCCAACTGGTTCGCAAGCGTTTTAATAGCATTACTGAATTACTCACGCAAGTGTATAGCAGCTTGATTGACTACCTTGAGCGAGTCGGCAAACTCAACAGCTTGCCATTTGACCGAACACCCCTTGCCAACGCTACGCTTAAGGACATTGATACTGAAAAACTGCAAACCTTTTTAGCCATCGCGGTACACCAACGCAATTACGCCGTGAAACCCGGTACACCGATTGAAAAGGCATTAACCCAGCTAAATCTCTATCATCATTCGCAACTTACTCAAGCGAGCTTATTACTTTTTGGTAAACAGCCTCAGCGATTTTTTATTTCCAGTGAAGTCAAATGCCTGCACTTTCATGGCACCCAAAAAATTAAACCCATTCCCTCGTATCAAATTTATAAAGGCACTGTGTTTGAACTGGCGGATCAGGCCATCGACTTTGTACTCTCCAAGCTTAACCGACGTGTCGGCACACGCCAACAAAGTAGCCAAGCGCCCGTGCACTACAATATCCCTAAAGAGGTGGTGTCTGAAGCGATAGTTAATGCAATTGTGCATCGCGACTACACCAGCCCAGCCAGTGTAGAAGTGGCGCTTTATAGTGACCGATTAGAAGTTTGGAATCCCGGGCAATTGCCACAAGGATTGCATTTGCAAGACCTAACGCAACCGCATACCTCTTACCCGGTGAATCCTCTCCTAGCTGAGCCCATGTTTTTGGCAAAATACATCGAAAAAGCCGGAACGGGTACGACCGATATTATTGAAAAATGCCAACAAGCAGGCTTGCCTGCACCCAAGTTTGAATTAAAAGCAGGGTGTTTTGTTCTCACGGTTTACAAGGCTCAAGAAACCGCCCAAGAAACCGCCCAAGAAACCGCCCAAGAAACCACGGTTGCACGATTGATTGAACTGATAAGGCATAATCCGCGCATCACTAGAAAAGAAATGATGGCACAGCTAAACAAAGCAGACGGCACCATCAAGCAGCATTTGGACAACCTGAAAAAAGCAGGCGTGCTTACTCGCATCGGAAGCAATAAATCGGGCGTTTGGCAGGTCAATGAGGAAGAAATATGAAAAAAATCTGCGTAGTCACCGGAACCCGTGCTGAATATGGTTTGCTGTATTGGTTAATAAAAGCCATAGAGCAAGACTCAGATTTGCAGTTGCAAGTAATTGTAACCGGCATGCACCTGTCACCAGAATTTGGCTTGACCTATAAAGAAGTTGAAAAAGAATTTAAGATTGATAAAAAAATTGAAATGCTATTGTCCTCTGACACCGCTATTGGCATTTCAAAATCAATGGGATTGGCGCAAATTTCGTTTGCCGAAGCTTATGATGAGCTAAAGCCGGATTTGGTAGTGCTCTTAGGTGATCGTTATGAGATTTTTGCTGCCGCGTCAATCGCGATGATTGCCCGTATTCCAATTGCTCACTTACATGGTGGTGAAACCACAGAAGGCGCGTTTGATGAAGCAATGCGCCACAGCATTACCAAAATGGCCTATTGGCATTTTACTGCGGCAGAAGTTTATCGCCAAAGAGTGATTCAGTTAGGTGAGTCACCAGAACGGGTTTTTAATGTTGGTGGATTAGGGATAGAAAACATTAAGCGATTAACTTTGTTGTCAAAAAATGAGTTTGAAAAGTCGATTGACTTTAAATTGGCTGATCGAAATGTTTTAGTAACTTATCATCCCGTTACCCTTGAGCGTTCAAGTGCTCAAGAACAGTTTCAAGTTTTATTGAACGCATTAGATCAGCTTAAAAATACACATATTATTTTAACCAAGGCCAACAGCGACACGGATGGTAGAGTTATTAACCAAATGATTGATCATTACGTAACTAAGAACGCCCAAAAAGCGATTGCTTTTACTTCATTGGGTCAACTTCGTTATTTAAGTGCATTGCAGTTTATGGATGCCGTTATTGGCAATAGCTCTAGCGGCTTGCTTGAAGCCCCCAGTTTTAAAATCGCTACAATCAATGTTGGTGATCGTCAAACAGGGCGTTTAAAGGCTGCAAGTGTCATTGATTGCAAACCAGAGTTATCAGGTTTAGCGCATGCTTTTCAAAAAGCGTTTTCAGATGAGTTTAAAAATATTTTAGAATCAGTAGAAAACCCTTATGGTGATGGCAATGCCAGTGCACAAATTTTACCCATCCTAAAGCGTAAAGTTTACGCACAGGATTTAAAGAAAAAATTTTACGATTTAGACGCCTTAGTACAGCCTAAGCTATGAAAAATATTGAAAGCATACTGGTCAATAATCAGATAACGATTAAAAAGCTCTATTGCGAATGGGTTAAATATAGTCGCAGATTTTACTGGTGGTTAAAGGCGACAAAACCATCCTCTATGGTTATATTCGCTGTGAATTATTGAAGGGTTTGAAATTTGATGATGCTATCGAATCGATTGTATCCACTTCGCCAACGGTTGGATGTAATGGTGAATCCAATTAAGGGATTATTAAAAAAGCGATTGCCAAAAAACGGCATCAAATCCCGATTATTGATGAAGCAAATCGTGTTTTGGGTTTAAAACAAATTGATGAATTATTAAAACCAGAGATTAAGCCAAATAAAACGGTGCTAATGGTGGGCGGTTTGGGGGCTCGTTTGCATTCGTTAACAACTGTGATGCCCAGTTAATGCTAAAAGTGGGCGAAAAATCTTTTTGGCACTGGCCTCTAAACACACTTTAAATATCAAGAGTGATTAAATTCCACTAAATAAAAAAACGCTCTAGCCGTTAAAGAATTTAGTCTTTAGATAAACATGTTCAGGAATGCTACTTAAGAGTAGAGGTAGAGCCTGAATTTCGCAATAATAAATGTTGTTTAGATCGTTGTTGAATCGACTAAATACTAGGAGCAAATGCCAGTGAATGCAGCGAATATTAAAGTGCAATTGAAGTTATTTTTATTAGTTGCCACAAGACCTCTGGTATTGACACCAAGACATGAGTATAAACGTTCACATGATTATTCAGCAGGTTTTGTAAAAGCTGATAAATCTTACCATGAAGGTTATCACGCATCGTTTGATAAACGACCCGGTCGAAAAATGATTTGGGAATTTGAGCAGGCAATTTTAAGAAAAATAGTAGAAGACTCTCCCGCGCAAACACATTTAGATTTTGCGGGTGGAACTGGTCGCATTGCTAAAGTATTAGAAGACTTTGTGCCGCAACAATTTGTATTGGATATTTCTGAAGGGATGCTTGCAGTTGCAGCCCAACATCTTACAAAGGCTAAAATTTTAAATTGTGATTTTTCAAAGGGTGTGCCTGAAATTGAAGATAACAGTTTGGATTTAGTGACTGCTTTTAGATTTTTTCCGAATGCAGAAGTAGAGCTTAGAGAGAGTGCGATGGCATTTTTGGTTCAAAAAATGCAATGTGGTGGAAAATTAGTTTGTAATAATCACCGCAGCTTTTGGTCATTATCGTATTTGTTGAGTCGTCTACTCTTTAAGGGGGGCGATGTTGGAATGGCTAATAATGAAATGGAAGCGCTTGCAAAACGACATGGTTTAGTTCTGCAGAAATATTACAGCGTGGGAGTCGTTCCGCAAAATGAAAATAAATCTCTCTTTTCATGGGCTCTGACTCAAAAGATTGAAAATTATTTTTTTAAACATTTTTTGTCAAAACAGCGATTAGGGTACAACACCATATTTGTGTTTGAAAAGCTTATAAAAGCCTAAGTATGGCTGACTTTTGGTTGCCTCGAACGCCAGCATTTTTAGAAATGCATCCTTCAAATGTGATTTGGGAAGGTGTTTCTGAGTTTGAGGCACAAAACATTCAACACTGGTCCGGGTTTGATGGTCCTGTTAAAGCATTAAAGTCTGGACATTTATTAAGGCCAGGGTATTACCTTGTTGGTTCAAAATCATTAAAGTTCGTTAAGGTGATGAGTGAGGAACATTTAAAGCTTCAACTTGCAGCTAATCAGGTTGCCGAATATGTATTCAGTCAAGGTGTATTGGTTAGTTTGTTGTTAAATGGGTTTCCTAAATTGTTGCCTAATAATCAGGTTTTATTGGCCTATGAGTATGTTGAGGGTGACTTTATTTCGCCAACAGTTGACAACCTGGAGCATCTAGGACGTTCTATTGGGAAATTGCATCAAGCTTTAAAAAAAGCGCCCTTTATTAAATCGGTGAGACAGGCTGGCATTGAGCGTTTCTCTTATATTCAAGAAAGTTTTAAAACCTTTAAAAGCAATAACTCATTTTCTAAACGCCCCGAAATTGCACAATTACTTCAAAATTATTCCCCAGATGATTTATCAATACTTGTGGAAAATGCTCAATCAACACACGGTGACTTAAATGTAGGGAATTTGTTGGCGACGTCTAAGGGTATTTTATTTTTAGATTTTGAAAGTAGTTTTAGCGCTTGGTGCAACCCCTTAAAAGAGTTAGCATTCGTGATTGAGCGTTTTGTTTTGACAAGAGACATACCATTAATTGAACCTTTGTTAAATGCTTTGCTTAAAGGGTATGAAGATGAGATGGGCGTAACATTTAAAAATGCCAATGATTTGGTCAGTCTTTTAAAGGCGCTCTCTGTGAGAAGTTTTGTTATTTTGATGGAAATGGAACTAAAAGGAAAAAATCCTTTAGAGTCAGAGTGGCAAAAGTTTTTAATTTATTTTTGTTAGCAGAAAATAGTCAGCACACTTTAGAAAGGCTACTAGACAAGCAATAACGTTAAAATTATACATTAAATGCCTTTTGCTTTTACAATGGCCGTGTCATTTTTAACCCGCTTATAAGGTGAAATTTATGCCAGTTTATGATCCAAAAAGTATTTCGATAACCTCAGAGTCCACAATTAAAGATGCCTTGCGTATTTTAGATAAAAGTCCGATGCAAATTGTTTTAATTGTGGATGAAGCACTCAGGCTCCAAGGAACGCTTACCGACGGTGATGTTAGACGGGCACTGTTAGAAGGGGGCGGGCTTAACTCTTCTGTTAGCTCAGCCATGAATACTTCACCAACTTATGGGCTTGATAGTGAGAATGAAGTAGGTTGGCGAATGAAAATGCAGCCCAGAGGACTAAGGCATTTACCCATCTTAGACATTCAAAAAACCGTTGTTAAACTTTTTTATATAAAAAGAGGCATAACAAAATCCTATAAAAACCCAATCGTACTTATGCTGGGTGGGCTGGGTATGCGATTAAGACCGCTCACTGAAACTGTTCCCAAACCTATGTTAAAAGTAGGCAATAAACCTATTTTAGAAACAATCGTGAATCACTTAGCAGAACAAGGCTTTTCTGAGTTCTATTTTTGCATCAATTATCTGGGTGAACAAATCCGTCAATATTTCGGCAATGGCGAAAATTGGGGTATTAATATCCAATATATTGAAGAAGATACTCCTCTTGGTACAGCAGGTGCCTTATCTTTATTGCCGAGTCAACCCGGACAAGATTTTATAGTAATGAATGGTGATCTATTAACAAAAGTTGATGTGACAGCATTGCTGAGCTTTCACAAAGCCAATCAAAATATAATTACAGCTTGTGTTAGAGAGCACTCTCAGCAAGTTCCGTATGGAGTGATTGAGTTTTGCGATGGTCGTATCACTCAAATTACTGAAAAACCGCTTTATCGTTATTTTGTAAACGCAGGCATTTATGCATTATCGCCTGATGTATTCAAGTTATTATCCTTTAGTGGATATTACGACATGCCAAATTTAATGGATGATTTATTGGCGATTAAACAACCCGTTGGAGGATTTCCTTTAACCGAGTATTGGATGGATATTGGACAGATGCCAGACTTTGAAAGAGCCCAAGTAGATTATGCAGTTCATTTTTAACGGTAAATCTTAGAGCATTATATGGAAAAAAATATTTTAGCGATTATTCCAGCCAGAGGCGGCTCTAAAGGCATCCCAAGAAAAAATATCTATCCGATTAGCGGAAAACCCTTAATTCAATACACGGTTGAAGCGGCGCTGGCGAGTAAAAAGTTAACGCGTATTATGCTGAACTCTGATGACAACGAAATTATAAAAAAAGTTGAAACAATGGGGGTGGACGTTAGCTATCAACGACCCGCAAATTTGGCCACAGATACGGCAAGGCTGGTTCATGCTGTTTTGGATATGTTAGATTGGCTTGAAAAAAGAAACCAATTGCCAGACGTAGTCGTTTTACTGCAGCCGACATCACCTTTAAGAGGCTTAACATTAATTGATGATGCTATAGACGCTTACCTTGAAAGTGGTTTGGAATCTTTGGTTGGGGTTAATCTTATGAAAGATCATCCTGCAAAAAGTATTCATGAGTTAAAAAGCGGTTGGCATTATTTGGCTTCAACACGTAAGTTAAAGTACGTCCCAAGAAGACAGGAATTAGAAGGTGACTACTATGTTATAAATGGTTCCATTTATATCGCAACACCTCAGTGGATTAGACAAAATGAGAATTTTGTTGTTGAAGGCAAAACAGCACTTTTTAAGACCAGCGAAATTGAAGGGATTGATGTTGATACGGTTATGGATGCCTTTTTGGTTGAAGCCTATCAGAACGCCTTAAAAATGATTAAACAGAAGTAATGTAATGGCAGACTCTAATGATTGAATTGAAAACACCACAAACGAACATCTTCGGTGAAACCTACTTTACTGAGATCAACCAGTTACTTTTTGCTAAACAGTCTTCTGAATCGGTTTACAAAAATAATTATGCTTCTTTATTTGAACCCAAAGAGATGCTCTATTTAGTCGTAGGCACAGATGGAGGTTTATTTTATAAATACATCAAGAATACTAAACTTCCAGAACATGTTTATTTTGTTTTTTTGGAGGATTTAGACGTTCTTCGTCAGATTGGCCTTGATTCAGAGATTTCTGATGGCTTGGATGAGCCAGTTTCATTAGTCTCTCATCATTTTAAACTTAATATAATTTCATCGAAGTTTTCACATTTTTTTGCGCGAAAAAAAGTTCGAATTTTAAAGTCAATGGCGGTTGTAGATAGCCAAAAAGATAGTTTTTATGGCGTTTTATGGCAACAGGTTAAGTCTTCGTTTGACACGCTAAGTTCTGCCATAATGTTAGCGCAAAACTCTTGGCAGTTTGAAAATGCAAGACTTTTAAACGCCGCAGACAACTTCATTCCAATTAAGCAACTGGGTCGTTCACTCGAAGGACTTTCAGCAGTATTAATTGGAGGGGGGCCTACGCTTGATGATTCGATTGAGTGGATTAAAAAGAATCAGGAGCATCTTGTTATCTTTTCTGTGGGTCGAGTTGCCGCTAGGTTATTAGAAGAATCAATCGTTCCTGATTTTTTGTTTCGGTTGATCCGCATGATGTGAGTTTTGATAATTCGAAGGGAATGTTTCATTATTCGGAGGAAGCAATCCTTCTTCATAGTTATCATGTGAACCCTAAACTCTTAGGCCAATGGCTGGGGCTAAAAGCTTATGGTGGATTGAAGTATGGTTGGAAAGACCAAGAGGTGTCTGAGAATATTGGATCTCCTGGACCAACAGTCGTGAATTCTGCGTTTCACTATGCAGCAGAGCTCGGTTGTCGTCAAATATTTCTATCAGGTGTTGATTTTTGCTTTGCTAAAGGCAAAACACATGAAAGTTCGAGTAATGAAGCCCAGCTATCGGCTCATCTTCAATTCAAAAATTTGATAACGCTTGAAACCAATTCTGGTGAAGTCGCTGAAACTAAATTGACATTAAAAAACACCAAAGATACTTTTGAAGCGCAAGTTTACTTTCACAAGTCGAAAAAAGCCGATTTTCAAGTGTTTTCGTTGGGATTGGATTCAGCAAAAATGAATCTTGTTGATTATGTGCATCCAGATGATTGCACGCTCATGACACAGAAAAAACAAGCTATTTTGAATGTCAGAGAGGCTTTAACGCTCACTAAATCGCAACGATTGGATGCTGTAACCGAAACTAAGAAAGAACTTTCCAAAGAAATTAAGCGGTTTGTATCTGTAAAAAGTTTTGCCAATTTAGCCTTGGCGGCTACGCCTAAGCTAATGAATGATAAAACTCAACAACCAAATCAAAAGGTTAGGAATAAGATTGAAAAGTTAAGAAAGAAAATCAATAACGCCTTAGGCGAAGATGCTGATTTTTAATGACATATAACTTTACTCATTTTTCTGAGAACTTTAATCCCGAACTTGAATCAAGTGAGCTTCAAAGCGCAATAGAGCAACTTACCATTTTCTTTGAATCTGTGAATAGTGCATCCGTTCAATATGGGCATTTACTCGAGCTGGCTGAAGAGAGAGCTGGAGTGAGGTTGCAAGAATTAAAAGGCATTTCGCCTAAAGAGTTATGCCCTTATTGGGAGAAGTATGGCGAACTCGGTAGGGCGTTATTTTGGTTGCGCTTTAACAATCCAAAAAATAATGAAGAGGTAGCAATTCTTGAAGATGGTACTAATCGTTTTCAAATAGAGATGACAAAGTCCGATACTCTTCTTTATTCAAAATTGAAAAAAACAGTTCAATCACTTAGTGTTCTTGCAGATAAAGCAAAAGAGGCTCTTATTGGCAATAAACCGCAAGAATTAAAGTATTTAAAAGAAACGGCTTTAACATTAGATTCAGACAATGAACGTTATGCTCTTATCCAGCTTATTGAGGCTATGGAAGCAGACTTAGAGAATCAAAATTCACTGGCTTTTGATCGATATTTATTGGTTAAAGAACCTTTGGCTCAGCATATTGCCCTACAACAAGCACTAAACCTTGCAATAAAGTCTGAGCGTTATCAGGATGCTTTAATGGTGCTTGAAGGTTTATGTCGTTTTTCATTAGATTATATGGTGCCTTATGCTGAAATGATCGATTTGTTAGGTAATACTTTAAATGCAGTTGATGTGTTGAAAATATATTTAATGCAGAAACCTCAGCAATATTTGATTAATCTAAAACTTGCAACGCTTTATCTAAAACTCCAAGACCTAGAAAGTTCTAGGCAGGTTCTTAACTTAGTCTTGAGTCAAGAGCCCGATAATAAAACAGCACAATATATGCTGCTCCAGCTAAACCCTACCTAATGAAAGCATTCGGCAAAAACACGTCTCTTACTCTAAATAGTCTAAATTGTTGGTGTCTGCTCTTAATAAAGAGATACCAACTGTTTCAAAAAGCTGCCGCGTCAGCAACCCCCTGTCATCCCCCAATCTAATTTTAAAGCCGTCAGCGTATTTATTTAGTTGGCGAACGTCTCTTATTTTCCTCACGTACTTATCAACAATGTCACAACAGATCTTCCCATCATTCGAAAGCCAAAATGTCGCTACTGCGCTGAATCTAAGCCATAAGCGTCCGGCGAACACATCTTTAACTTCACGCCTTTAGTAGCGTTCATTTTAATTCATACGTTTCAATCCAAAATAATTCAACCATTGGCGTTTGATGATTTGAATATAAAAATTGATTATTTTTCTAAAGATATTTCTAACGTGCCGTTATATAAACTGAAGGCACCAAAGAGAGCCTCAAAATCAAAATATAAAAAACACAAAACACACACAAAGAGTGATTGTTAAATTACTCAAGGAGAAAGAATCATGGCAATGGTAATTAACACAAATATGGCTTCAATGAATGCGGTGCGTATGTTGGATCGTACGTCGGGAGAGCAGTCAACTTCAATGGAGCGTTTAACTTCAGGCTTAAGAATAAACAGTGCGGCTGATGACGCTGCGGGGCTTGCAGTTGCTACAGGTATGACGACCCAAATCAGAGGCACAGAACAAGCGATTCGTAATGCAAATGATTCTATCGGTATGTTGCAAACATTGGATGGCGCGACAGATGAAGTGGTCAATATGTTGCAACGTATGCGTGAGTTAACTGTTCAGTCTATGACCGGTACTTACAATAATGATAACCGAGCACAAATGCAGTCTGAAGTGAATCAGTTGCAAAGAGAAGTAGTACGTATTTCAGACACAACCAAGTTTAATGGTATGAACATTATGAATGCATCAAGCTTTAGTGGTGGTGTGTTGTCGGCTGGACAAATTAGCGCTGGCACGATTGCTAGTGTTATTAATGCAAGTACTAGTAATGCATTCCGTGCTCACGTAGGTTGGGAAGAGGGGCATGACAACCGTATTGGTATTCCCTTGCTTGACTTTGGTACTTTACACACACTTGACAGCGCAACGGTTCGTTTAATGAGTGGAAATCCCACTAGTGTCACTTTTGCTTCTGCTGTAGGTTTTGCGTCCGCCGCATTAAGCGCAATTGACGCCGATTTAGCCTCGCTGTCTACCATGCGTGCAAACTGGGGCGCAATTCAAAACCGCTTGGATTACACGGTTTCTAACTTACAAAACGTAAATGAAAATATCAATGCGTCAAAATCACGAATTATGGATGCAGATTTCGCCAAAGAGAGTGCGAATTTAGCAAGAACACAAGTATTGCAACAAGCAGGCATGAGTATGCTTAGTCAGGCAAATCAGCAATCTCAGCAAGTTTTATCACTGCTGCAGTAGAGCGTTTAAAAAGATTTCATGAGCGGTAACGCCGTAACTGAAAAAATAGAAACCTTAAAAAACTACATGTTATCTGTAGCTTAAAAGTTTCATTCTAGTACAAAAGGAGATTTATTATGGCAATGGTAATCAATACAAATATGGGGGCAATGAATGCCCAACGCACACTTAATACTAGTGCATTAGAACAATCAACTTCTATGGCGCGTTTGACATCCGGTCTAAGAATTAATGGTGCAGCAGATGATGCGGCTGGCTTAGCGGTAGTAACAGGCATGAATACTCAGTCAATTGGTACTCAGCAGTCTATTAGAAATGCCAATGATGCGGTTGGAATGATTCAAACAATGGATGGAGCGGCTGAAGAAGTTGTTAATATGCTTCAGCGTATGCGTGAGTTAAGCCTTCAATCAATGAACGGTACTTACAATAATGATAACCGTGATCAGATGCAATCTGAGTTTAAACAACTGCAAAGTGAAGTAGTTCGCGTTGCAGACACTACTAAATTCAATGGTATGAATGTCATGAATGCATCATCGTTTAGTGCAGGAGCTCTATCGGTTGGTCAAATTAGTGCTGGTACTATTGCTAGCGTTGGCAATGCAAGTGCTGGCAATAACTTTAAAGCGCATGTGGGTTGGGAGGGTGGTCACACTAACCGAATTGGTGTGGCCATGTTAGATTTTGGCACGCTAACCTCTTTAACAAGTGCAGATGTTAGATTAATGAGTGGAAATCCTGCAAGTGTGACATTCGCTTCTGCGGTTGGGTTTGCTTCTGCTGCTGTGAGTGCGATTGATTCTGATTTGGCGGCTATTTCGACAATGCGAGCTAACTGGGGTGCGATTCAAAACCGTTTAGATTACACCGTTTCTAACCTGGCAAACGTGGATGAAAATATTAATGCTTCACGCTCACGTATCGAAGATGCCGATTTTGCAAAAGAATCAGCAAACCTAGCGCGTACACAGGTTCTTCAGCAGGCTGGAATGAGTATGCTATCGCAGGCTAATCAAAACTCTCAAAGTGTTTTATCACTACTAAGATAGTAAATGCATGACGAGATTTTATTAAGGGGAGACAGTTATGGATATTAATTCAGTTAATCCATTTGCTTTGAATCAAAGTGTTCAATCTACTGAAAAGTTGCATAGTGCCAATGATACAAAGTTAATGGCTGAATCATCAGTCGTCTCTCCAAAATCAAGTGCACAAAAAGAAGCAACGGAAGAATTAAAGGTTCAAGCAGGTTCGGTTAACAATCTGTTGAATCAACTTGGGCAAGCGATTACTTTTGCTGTGGACGAAACCACGCAACACTCGGTGGTAAAAGTAGTTGATAAAACGACTGGTGAAGTGATAAAACAATACCCAAACGAAGGATCATTGCAGATGATGAAAAACATCCAAAATTATCTAGAGTCAGTACAGAAAACAGGTTTATCAAGTAAAGAAGGTTTGACAGGTGCTTTGTTTAATGAAATCATATAAATGATTCGTTGAATATTGGAGGGGCGTATGAACGATTTTACGAGCATACAACCTAATAACTTGGCTAGTATGTTATATGGTAAATCTGAAAAGCCCATCGCCTCTAGCGACTATAATGAAGTAATTAAACAAGATGTTTTGCCAGAGGTTCTTAGCAGACAAATTGAGCTTAATAATTTAGAGTATCGAGAGGTTGGTGGCCAAATTAATGTAGCTGAGATAGACAGCCAAGTAGCGAGTCTAAATTCTCAGATGCAAAAGCTTCAAAATTATTTAAAATTTGAACGAAATGAAGATTCCGATAGATTGGTTATTTTCATAAAAGACAGTGAAACAGATGAAGTAATTCGTCAGATTCCAACAGAAGACTTTTTAAATATTTCTAAAAGTATTACTCAATATTTAGAAATGAATAATAAGGTCTCTGAAAAAGTTTCATCGCCAGTTGGTTTGATTACTAACGAAACTGTGTAGATAGGGCGGTAATATTTTCCTTGTGTGTTTAGCGACTTTTTAGTCGCTTTTTTTGTTTTAAAGTTTTAGTTTTACTTGCCGATAAAGTTTTTATAAGGTTGGTATTTAAAATGCTTACCATTGTAAATAATTAAACATAAATTAGAGAGCATTGAAATGGCAAATGAAATTGGTTCCACGCTACTCAATAGCATCACAAACAGCACATTTGACGTAGGTAGTATGGCAAAAGTATTGGCAGAAGCTGATGTTGCTGGCCAACGATCTATTGTTGAAAGGGGCACAACCAGAGCTACTACAGAACTGGATGCTCTAAAGTACCTTGAGTTAAATTTGCAAGCGTTTAACAGTTATGTCCAAGATCTTTCTGATCCTGCGCTGTTTAACGAAAAGAAAGCGTTATCCTCAAATGAATCGGTTATTAAAGTAACTGCTGATGAAACCGCAAGCTTGGGCTCATTTTCGATAGAGTCTAAACAGTTAGCTCAAGCGCATAATATTATAACTAATTCTAGTTATTCATCGCCGTACGACACCATCGCATCAGGTTCTTTAACCATTTCGGTTGGTGGGCAAGTGTTTGAGCCTATTGTGATTGATGCAGCCAATAATAATTTAGATGCTCTTAAACGCACTATTAACAGTGGTGATTATGGTGTAACTGCGTCTGTTATTAATAATGCAGGCAGTTATCAAATGATGTTTACCTCAAAGCAAACGGGAGCGGCAAGCGAAATTAGTTTGTCAGGTATTGCGGAATTAGAAAGCTTTACCACAACAGCACAAGCCCAAGATGCGGTAATGGTATTAAATGGTTTAACCATTTCTAACAGTTCTAACACGTTTAATGAGGTGGTTGAGGGCGTTTCTTTTAGTTTAAACTCGGTCGCTGTTGGTCAAACACAATCGGTGAATATTTCACAAGATCCCAGCAAAGTGACCGATGCAGTTAAAAGTTTTGTTGATGTTTACAACCAAATGGACACCATATTAGACGAGTTGGCTAAATACGATACGTTCGATTTAACCCCAGAACAGTTAGAGTCAGATCAGTATAAGTTTTATGGTGATCTTGCTGGCAACAGTACTTTACGAGAGGTTAGAAGCAATATAAAGTCAGCTTTGTCGGGTGCGATTGAGGAGGTATCAGGTAATTTTAATGCGTTAAGCTCAATAGGCATGAAATTTACTTTGGATGGCCAATTAGAATTAGATGAAAGTATTTTGAATAGCGTTGCGTCTAATAACATGGAAGCGTTGGGTCAATTGTTTGCAAAAGGTGGCACATCATCGGATGGCTTGGTGAATGTATTGTCTAGTTCTAGTAAAACTCAAGCTGGCTCTTATGCCCTTAACATTACGCAACTTGCAACCCGTGCTACCACCGATGCAATGGGCGTAACATTAGGCACGGATGAGCAGGTTTCGCTAACCCGAGTCACAGATAATTTGGCAGCTTTAAGCGTTGGTTCGGGGGCCACTTTTAGTTTAACCCTTGGTGATGGTTCAGACCCTGTCAATACAAAAACACTTAACATCACACAAGGCTCTTACGCCAGCTTGCAAGACCTGGCCACAGAAATGCAAACGCAGATAGACACTGGTTTTGGTGTAGGGATGATGGCGGTGAGCTTTGATACAGCGCAATCGCGCTTTGAGATTAAGGCAGCCAATTTACAGGGCGCTGTGAGTCTTAACAGCGCAACTGGTTTAGACGCGCAGGGTTTTAAAACAGGTAATGTCTACACTGGTCAAAAAATGCTTGATTTAACGGCTGCAGAATCATTTGATATTAAGATAGATGACTCGACGACCGCAAATATTTCTTTAGCAAGTGGGCGCTATACGCTGGAAGATTTAGCGTATCAACTGACCAATAACATTAACAATAATGCAGACATTAAAGCCTCTGGTAACTCTGTAAATATTGCGGCTAATGCAACCGGCAGCAACTTGGTCATGACATCAAATCGTTATGGTGGTTACTCCAGTTTAAATATTACGGGAGCGACTAATGCCTCCGGTATAAACTTTGGTGTTGTGGATACGGGTACGGTTAAAACTGGTTTGAGTGTTGACGGTACGCTTACAACAGCCTCTGGCACCATTAATATTGGGGCTTATGCCGACCAAAAAGATGGCCGAAAAATAAACATTAGTGATTATGCGTTTATTGGCGCCGAGCCTGCAGAAGTAAGAGGTTTGTCTTTTGAAGTATTGGGCGGCAATCTAGGTGCTCGCGGTGAGATAACCTTTGCTCAGGGTTTTGCCAGTCGTTTAGAAGCCATGATAAATGGTTTTTTTGAAAAAGATACGGGCTTGATTTCTAGAAAAACAGACTCATTGAGTACTAAAATTGACAGCTATGATGAGCGTAATAAAACACTTGATTTACGTTATGAAAAAATGGAAATGAAATATCGACTTCAGTTTTCTATGTTGCAGTCGATACTGTCACAGTCACAGTCAACAAGAGATTCTTTGACTGCTCAATTTAGTAATAACAACTAAAATTGATTTAATAATGAATGTTAGCCTTATAAAAGTTAGCCTTATAAAAGTTAGCCTTATAAAAGCAACAAAAGAGGGATAGCACATGAGCCTTTTAGCCAAACGAAACTTTGCACAACAATATGCAAATACTTATTTAGAAACGTCTATTTCAGAAGCTTCGCCACACAAGTTAATTGAACTTTTATATGATGGCGTCATCAAGAACATAAAGTTGGGAAAAATTTTGTAGAACAAAAAAATTATGAAAAAAAGTCTGATCATCTAAATAAAGCCCTATCAATTATTATGTCTTTAAGAGAAGGGGTTGATTTGGTAAAGGGTGGCGATGTTGGGCAAAACTTATATTCACTTTATGACTATGCATATAGAAGATTAGTTTCTGCTAGTGTTAAAAATTCGGTTGAAATACTCGATGAAGTCTTAGGTTATTTTGTTGATTTGGCGGATGCATGGCGTGAAATGCCCGATAATTACAAAAAACTGAGTAAAGACAGTCTTAATCAATTAGCCAGTTAATGAGTAAAGTTTTGGAGTTACAACAAGTGGCTAAAAATAAATTAAGCCTGTTGGCATTGTCAAAACAATTAGTAACTACAACAGAAGCTGAAAAGTGGGAAGAGTTTAGTTTGCTAAACAGGCAGTTTGTTGAGTTATATAAAAACTTGGTTGAACAAAATCCTAGTTCTTTAAACGATATTATGACTTCGCTTTTAGAGGACAGTCGGCAATATCATTTAAACATACAAAATGCTCTGTTTAGCTTGTCTTCAGAGCATCTTAAGGATGTGGCTAATTTTAAAAAGCTAAAAACTTATATTAAAGAGTCTTAAAATGGTCAAGTTAGCAGTGTGCTAATCATTAATGTCTGGGGTTAATGTTAGTTTGATCTATTTGAAATAGTGCATTTAATATCGCCAAATTTTTGACATTCGTTAAAAATCTCTATATAAAGCTAGCCTAGTTGTTATTAATAGTTGGCGGCAAAATGTCTCAAGAATACTTAAATTCTTTGGTGGGCGATGGTCCTGCCATGCAAGCAGTCAAAAAGCTTATTCTTCAAGTGGCGCAAACCGACGCAACCGTGCTTATTTTGGGTGAGTCGGGCACGGGTAAAGAGGTGGTGGCGCAAGCGTTGCACGCGGTGTCTAACCGCCATGAGCGTTCGTTTATTCCCATTAACTGTGGGGCTATACCGGCCGAGCTGTTAGAGAGCGAATTGTTTGGGCACGAAAAAGGTGCGTTTACCGGAGCCATTACCGCGCGCAAAGGCCGTTTTGAAATGGCCGAGCGCGGCACTATTTTTTTAGACGAAATTGGTGACATGCCCTTGCCCATGCAAGTTAAGTTGTTGCGGGTGTTGCAAGAACGCTCGTACGAACGCGTCGGCGGTAATAAAAGTTTTCAGTGCGATGTGCGAGTGATTGCCGCCACTCATCGAGATTTAGAAAAAACCATTGAAGAAGGCTCGTTTCGCGAAGATTTGTTTTATCGTTTAAACGTGTTTCCCATCGAAATGCCGGCTCTGCGCGAGCGTCCAGAAGACATTCCTGCTTTATTTAAGTTTATGTTTACTAAAATTCAAGAAAACAACCGCAAAACTCCGCAATTAACCGCTAAAGCCTTAACCGCGTTACAACATTATCCGTGGCCGGGCAACGTGCGAGAATTGGGGAACTTGTCCGAACGCTTGTCCATTTTGTTTCCAGGCCTGGTGGTCGATTACCACGATTTACCCCCTAAATATCAAGTAGAACTCACCGATGACATGGTGTTTATTGGCGTTGACAGCGTATCTGAACCGCGCACTGTGCCAACACAAGTCGCTCAAACCGAAGTCGTCCAAACAGAAGGTTTGACGATTTTAACACCGGACAACGACAATCCGCAAATGCCCTCACAACCAACAACAGAACCAACATCTGAGTCGCCTGCCGTGCTGGAGTTTGTGGCCAATAAAGGCACAGGGATGTCGGGGTTTCCCAGTTTTTCGCCTAATTTAGACGATGGATTGGATTTAAAGTCGTATTTGGTTGAGATGGAGGTGCAGCTTATTCAGCGTGCCTTGCAACAAACCGATGGCAATGTGTCGCAGGCGGCTAAGTTGTTGCAGACCAATCGCACCACGTTGGTCGAAAAAATTCGTAAGTACGATTTAACCGCACTTTAAGTGCTAAAAAGTGTTAAAAGGTGAACTTGGCCATGCTCGATACCGTTGAAAAAGATCGTTTAAAAACCCTAGAGCAAGCCTTTGAGTTGTTTAACGAAACTTCGGTACAGCTTACCCACGCTTACGACGCATTGCAGCGCCAAGTGGCCGAGTTGCAAAAGCAGTTGGCGGCCAGTGATTCCGAAAAAAAACGCGTGGCCGAACGCTTAAGTTTATTGCTTACCCTTTTGCCCGCGGGGGTGATTGTGTTAAACGCTCAACACCAAATTGCCGAGATGAACCCCAGCGCACAAGCCATTTTGGGCGCCGACGCCTTAGGGCGCAACTGGGATGTGGTGGTGATGAACGTGTTTTTAGTCAGCAACGATGCGGGTGAATTAATCACCCACGACGAGGTGGTGTATCAATTGTCCCAGACCGATTTGCAACAGGGTTTGGGTAAGATTTTGCTCATTCAAGACGTCACTTCCGCGCGCCAATTGCAAGAGCATATGAGCCGTCATCAGCGTTTAAGTTCTATGGGTGAGATGGCCGCGTCTTTGGCGCATCAAATTCGCACGCCGTTGGCTTCGGCGCTGTTGTATGTGTCGCAAATGAACTCGGCGCATTTGGACGATGCAAAACGTGAAAAGTTTGTGCATAAAGCGCTGGCGAGTTTGCATCATTTAGAAGCTCTGGTAAAAGACATGCTGCAATACGCTAAGGGCGGTAAAGGCAGCGAGAAAAAAATTGCGTTACCTGAGCTTTTTTTGCATTTGGCGCAGTCGGTCGAAACCCAAGTAAGCCGCTCTAATAGCGTGATTGAATTTAAACCCGTGTTACCAGGCCTGGTGGTATTGGGCGATTTGGACGCGTTAATAACCGCATTGCAAAACTTAATTGGCAATGCCATTGATATTGTTGGCCAGCAGGCACGCATTGAAGTGATGGTGAATGTCTTGCCCGGTTATAAAGTGGACATTGTGGTAAGCGATCAAGGGCCGGGTATTAGCGCCGATCGTTTAGAGAAGGTGTTTGAACCTTTTTACACCAGTCGTGCCAAAGGCACGGGGCTTGGATTGGCCGTAGTGCGTGCCATTGCCGAGGCGCATAATGGTGAGGCCTGGGTAAAATCTATTCCGGGTTATGGTTCTCGATTTGGTATTAGACTGCCATTAATTGACGCAAAGGGGGTTGCATGAGTTTTGCCAAAATATTGGTTGTAGAAGACGATGCTGAGCTGCAAGAGGCGCTGGTGGATACCCTAATGCTCAACGGTTTTGAAGTGTTGAGCGTGAGTTGCGCCGAAGAAGCCTTGGTGGCGCTAGACGACGACATTGGCATGGTGTTTAGCGACATTAGAATGGACGGCATGGACGGCTACACGTTAATGCAGCGGATTCGCGCCATGAAACCCTATTTACCCATTGTTTTAATGACCGCTTACGGCACCATCGAACAGGCGGTAAACGCCATGAAAGCCGGTGCAGTAGATTACATTGTTAAGCCGTTTGAGGCCAATGTATTGGTTGAAAAAGCCCATATTTACTTTAACCGCGACGCGTCCAGCGAAGACGATTTTGTTGCGGCCGACAGCGTGACCCAGCAGCTAAAAGCCATGGCTAAAAAAGTGGCGCAAAGTGACGCGAGTATTTTAATCAGCGGCGACAGTGGCACGGGTAAAGAGGTGTTGGCGCGCTACATCCACAATCAATCACCCCGCGTAAAGCAGCCGTTTGTGGCTATAAATTGTGCGGCCATTCCTGAAAATATGCTGGAAGCCATGTTGTTTGGTTATGAAAAAGGCGCGTTTACCGGTGCGTTAAAAGCCATGCCAGGCAAATTTGAACAGGCGCAAAATGGCACCATCTTTTTAGATGAAATTGGCGAAATGAAACCCGATTTGCAAGCCAAGTTATTGCGCGTGTTGCAAGAAAAAGAGGTTGAACGCATTGGTGGCCTAAAATTAATTCAATTGGATGTTCGGGTGTTAAGCGCCTCAAACATCGACATGAAAAAAGCCATTCTCGACGGAAAATTTAGAGAAGATTTATTTTATCGTCTTAATGTTTTTCCCATGCGTTTGCCACCGCTTAAAGAGCGACCCAAAGACATCGCGGCCATTTTAGAGCGTTTAATTCAGCGCCATTGCGGCACCCGCCGAGTAGAGCCGATGGTGTCGGCACCGGCTATGAAGCGTTTAATACAATATCCGTGGCCGGGCAATATTCGCGAGCTTGATAACGTGGTGCAACGCGCTCTGGTGATGATGTCGGGCAACACCATTGAAGAACAAGATATTTTATTAGACGATTATGACGAGCAGGCTCTTGTGCAATCGTTGGTTGCAATACCTCAAGTTAAAAACTTAACGGCACAGGTCAACGATGAATTAAACGTCGTTTATGCAGAAGATTCGCAAAATGCGTTTAATGATTTTGCCAATACTGAACGTACATTGGATTTAAAAGGGCGCGAAACCGAGCTAATTTTAAACATGTTAAAGCAGCACGAAGGGCACCGTCAAAAAACCGCTGAAGCCTTAAGTATTAGCCCAAGAACGTTGCGCTATAAATTGGCGAAATTAAAAGAATTGGGTGTAGATGTTCCTTAAATGCGCCTAAGGTTAAAGAGACCTCTACACGAGTGAATGCTCGGTCAAAAATGGTTAAAATTTTCCTCATTTTTTCTCGTACCCCACTCGTGTAAAGGTTTCTTAAAAGTTGATTTAAGATTTTTTTAAAAGACTGACCAGGCCTGGTGGTTTGGTTTTAGCTATTTATTAAAAGGTTTTGGCATATCAATTGCTGATTCGCTTTAAAAACTATGTGATAATGATTTTCTTAAAAATCCCGTTAAATTTAGCCTCAAATGTTCAATTTTGGAGTCAAAAGTTGTAATGAACACGATTGATACACAAAGCTTAATGCTACAAATGCGCTCATTGGCCAGTCAGGCGCAAGCACAACCGCTAAATGCACCCACCGCGCTTGAGGGTATGGACGCCAATGGGCAACAAAAAGCGGCGAGTTTTGCCGAGTTATTGTCGCAATCGGTCGAAGCGGTTAGCGGTGAGCAAAATAAAGCCGGTGACATGCGTGAAGCATTTGAACGCGGAGACCCCAAAACCGAGTTGTCTGAGGTTATGTTGCAAGTTCAAAAAGCCAGTTTGTCGTTTCAAGCCATGACTCAAGTACGTAATAAGTTGGTAGAGGCTTATAAAGATGTAATTAATATGCCTTTATGAGACGTTTACTCTGCGTTTGTAACGACTTTCTTATGCAATTTTTTCCCATTAAAGAAGATTTATTATGGCCAATCAACAAGCGTCTTTAGACCCGACCCTAAACACGCAACCACCGGCGAGTTCATCGGCGTTGATTAATAATTTAACTTCTTTAAGCGTCGCCAAGCAAGTGAGTTTGGTTATTGCCTTGGCGGCGTCTATTGCATTGATTGTGGGCATTATTTTATGGTCGCAAAATACGCCGTATTCGTTATTGTTTGGCAGTATGGACGCCAAAGATTTAAGTGAAGTGGTGCAAACGCTTGACACCGAAGGCGTTAAATACAAAATTGATGAAAAGAGTGGTGGGATTTTAGTTCCTGCCGACAAAGTCCCCGCTTTACGTCTTAAGTTAGCCGCCGCAGGCTACCCCAAACAAGCCGCTACTGGCTATCAACTTTTGGACGTTGAGCAAGGTTTTGGTATTTCACAATTTAAAGAAACTACCCAATATCATCGTGCTTTAGAAGGCGAGCTGGCCAAGTCTGTGTCGTCTATTAATGCGGTTAAGTCAGCGCGTGTTATGTTGGGGTTGCCTAAGCGTTCGGTGTTTGTTCGCAAAGAGCAAAAGCCTTCGGCCTCGGTGTTGGTGCAGCTGTATCCTGGGCGCACATTAAACGAAGAGCAGGTAAGCTCTATTGTCTACTTGGTGTCGGCCAGCATTCCTAACATGGAAGCTCAGTCGGTTACCGTGGTTGATCAAAACGGAAATTTGCTGACCAGCCAGTCGGCTAATACATCGATGAACATGAGCATGAAGCAGCTCGATTACACTCGTACCGTAGAAGAAACCCTATCCAATCGCATTGTAAATTTGTTGGCACCCATTGTTGGCGGTCAGCACAAAGTGCGTGCGCAAGTGACAGCCGAACTCGATTTTACCCAGCAAGAACAAACCCGTGAAAATTACCAGCCTGATCCCGCCGCCATTCGCTCAGAACAAGAGGTTCGTGAGTTTAATCGCTCGGCCGGGCCTGAAGGTGTTCCGGGCGCTTTAACCAATCAACCACCTGCAGCAGGTTTGGCGCCCGAAGAAGGCTTTAATGCTGGGGGTGATGGCGCTAATGGTACCAACAGTTCGAGCGAAAAAACCACTAAAAATTACGAAATTGACCGCACCATTAGCCACATAAAAAACTCGGTGGGCAATATTCACCGTTTGTCGGTTGCGGTTGTGCTGGACGATAAAATTACAGTAAACGAGACGGGCGAACAGGTGCGTACCGCGCTAACCGATGACGAGTTGTTGCGCTATCGCCGCTTGGTAAGCGATACCGTGGGCATGGATGAAACACGTGGTGATACCCTTAGTGTGGTAAATGCTTCTTTTGTGGTAGCCCCAACCGAAGAGTTGGCTAGTTTGCCTATTTGGCAAGAAGCATGGTTTTTAGATTTGCTTAAACAAGTGTTGGCTGGTTTGGCGGTGTTGATTATTGTGTTTGGGGTGATTCGTCCTATGCTAAGAGATCTGTCTAAAAAAGAAGTGAGTGCATTAGACTATCCTGAAGACGTGGCCGAAGAGTTGGAAAAAGTTGAGAACGTCGATGAGATTTCTAAAGCACTTGAACAGATGAATGTTGAGGTGGAAAAAACGGCCACTGCATCCGAAGCCGATTCAAGTGCGCAACACGAATTGCTCGAAAAAGTACGCGCGATTGTGGCCGCCGATCCAAAAGTGGCTGCTCACGTGATTAAACAGTGGATGTCAGGGGGCAAAGATGGCTGAGTCGGTGATTGAAGAAGTTGCAAATGAAAAAGAAATAACCAGCTTAAATAAAGCGGCCATTTTATTGCTCTCGTTGGGTAAAGACTCTGCGGCCAAGGTGCTAAAGCACTTAAACCCCCGCGAGGTTCAGCAGATTGGTTCAGCGATGACGTCGGTTGAAAATGTATCGCATAATGACATTCAGCGAGTGATGAAATCATTTTTAAACGAACTGGGCGAAGACGCTTTGGGCGTTGACCCTAGTGAGTACGCGCAATCATTAATGGCCGATGCGCTGGGCGCGGGTGGCGGACATTTAATGGACGCGGCGTTATTGGGCGATCAGGTCAAAGGGCTTGAAGCGCTTAAGTGGATGCACCCATCTACTATTTCAAACATGTTACGTAATGAGCATCCGCAGGTTGTGGCGATTGTGTTGTCGTATTTTGATTCGGATCAGGCCGCCGAAGTGTTGCGTGGGATTCCGCAGCGTTTTCAGGCCGAGGTTATTTATCGTATTGCCACTTTAACCACGATTCAGCCACGCGCTCTATTTGATTTAAACGACGTGTTGGAGAACGCCTCAAGTGATGGTGAGGGCGGGAAGCTGGCAACCATTGGCGGTGAAAAGCGTGCCGCTGAAATCTTAAACTTGGTGGGCGGCGGTGTCGATACGCGTATTTTGGACGACATTGCCATTGAACACGAAGACGTGAGCAAGGCGATTCAAGACAAAATGTTTGTGTTTGACGATATTGCGGGTATTGATGACCGTGGTATTCAAACCATTGTGGGTGAAGTGCCCAATGAAATTCTTATTGTGGCTCTTAAAGGTGCTGATACGGCACTTAGAGAGAAGTTTCTATCCAACGTGTCTAAACGTCAAGCCGATATTATGCGTGATGATCTTGAAACTGGTGGTCCTGTTAAACTCAGCGCGGTTGAAGAAGCCCAGCGAACTATTATTCAGACCGTACGCCGCTTGGCCGATGAAGAGCGCGTTATGATGCCGGGTGGTGGTGAGGAGTTTGTATAAAGTGCGCAAAACCAGCGATGATGTTAAAACCACTCATGGCAAAAGTGATGACAAAAATGCCTTTACAGAAGCGTTTATTCAGCGATTGCCTGACACGCCAAAACCGGCGCCACTGACTAAGTTAGTAAATCCTTCCGATTTGGGAAATAGTCATATATCCACATGGCAATTAAGTGGCTTTACGGATGATGATTTAAGTGTGCCAAGCGCTTTAACTCCGCCTGCGGAGGACACTATTGATGTGTTGCAACTGCAAAAGGCCAATGAAACTCTACAACAGGCTGAACTGCTAAAAAAGAAGCTTATGACATAGCCTTTAAAGAGGGCTACGATGCTGGTTTTGAGCAAGGCTCACAAGAGGGACTGTTAGCAGCAAAAACGGAAGGTTTAATTGCTGAAGCAGAAGCCTTGGTTCCAAAAGTGGCGCAGTTTGATGAGGTGTTGTCATTGTTAACCACACCCTATCAAATGTTAGAAAAACAGACATTAGATGAAATAGTGGCCATGGCTTTGCACATTGCAGTTGCCGTGATAGAGCGTGAAATTGCTCAAGACCCACAGTGGATTGCCCAGGCCTTGCAACAGGCTATTAATACGTTGCCCGAATGCGAGCCCAATGAAGTAGGCGTGATTCAAGTTCAATTGCACCCGTCTGATTTTGAGGTGTGGCAAACGCATAACGCACAACACAGTGCGCTAAACAATGCTACCAGTGGTGGCGTAAATCCTTGGCATGTGAGTGCCAACGCTCAGTTGGTTCCTGGTAGTTGTTTGGTTAAGCAAAATCAATCTGCGGTATTAAACAGTTGGCAAACCCGATTTGATGCGCTTACCGAAAATGTGTCACTGGGCAGTTAAGCGGTCGCGATAAGTTTGTTAGACAGCGCTTCTTGTTTGTCTCTTAGAGACCTTTGCACGAGAGGGGCACGAGAAAAAAAATGAGGAAAAATTTACCTGATTGAGGCGGGAAACGCAGTGAATAGCTAGCTATTCACAAGTTTTCCAACGAAAAGCAGGAAAATTTTAACCATTTTTGGCCGTGCATCCACTCGTGCAAAGGTCTCTCTTAGTAATTTGATTAATAATTTAATTTTTTCGTGCTAAAAAATAAAAGCGTATGTTCGCTTGTCATGTGTTTGCTTTTTTTGTGTTTCTTTTTTTCCTTTTTATTATGTGTAGGTTCCTGCATGAATTTTTCTGCTCGTTTTAATCTTGGTCTTGCTAATCAGCTGCAGGCTTTAACGCAGTCAATGCCGGCTGCGCCAAGTTTAAAAGTGGCCGGTCGGCTGGTACGCATGGTGGGCATGACGTTAGAGGTGGTGGGAACCTATGCACCCTTGGGTGCGCGATGCAAAATTTTAAACGGATTGGCACCCGCGGTTGAAGCCGAAGTGGTGGGGTTTAATGGCAATAGATTGTTTTTAATGCCGATTGGCGATACTCAAGGTCTTGCACCCAATGCGATGGTTCTGCCAATGGAAGGCGGGGTTAAAGTACCCGTAGGCATGGCCTTATTAGGACGAGTTGTTAATGGCAGTGGCCAGCCACTCGATGATAAAGGGCCTATCGAAGTTGAGGCTTATGTGCCTTTAACCGGTCAGCGTATAAATCCGTTGCATCGCCATCCTATTAGCCAACCATTAGATGTGGGTATTAAAGCCATTAACGCATTACTTACCTTGGGACAAGGGCAGCGCGTGGGCTTAATGGCTGGAACAGGTGTGGGTAAAAGTGTTTTATTGGGCATGATGACCAAATACACTACAGCCGATGTGGTGGTGGTGGGATTAATTGGTGAGCGTGGTCGCGAGGTGAATGATTTTATACGTCAAAACTTGGGCGAAGAAGGATTAAAGCGCGCGGTAGTAGTGGCCACACCAGCCGACGATGCACCTTTAATGCGCCTGCACGGTGCTATGTTGGCAACGGCGATTGCCGAATTCTTTAGAGATAAAGGCCTTAACGTTTTATTGTTAATGGATTCTTTAACACGATTTGCTCAAGCGCAGCGTGAAATTGCTTTGGCCGTCGGTGAACCTCCTGCCAGTAAAGGGTATCCTCCTTCGGTGTTTGCTAAGTTGCCGCAATTGGTTGAGCGTGCTGGTAACGGTCAAGCGGGTTGTGGTTCGATTACCGCTATTTACACCGTGCTGGCCGAAGGTGATGACCAGGGCGATCCAGTGGTAGATTCAGCTCGTGGGGTGTTAGATGGACACATTGTGTTGTCGCGCAGTGTCGCCGACTCGGGGCGTTATCCCGCCATAGACGTTGAGTCTTCGGTAAGCCGAGTGATGGTAGAAATTGCCTCTAAGGAACAGTTGCAGTTTGCACGGCGCTTTAAACAGTTGTATTCGGCGTATCAACAAAATCACGATTTAATTGCCGTTGGGGCGTATCGCCGTGGCAGTGACCCAGAAATAGACGTGGCTATGGCTAAATATCCAGCATTAAACGCATTTTTGTCGCAGCAAATTTCGGAGCAATTTACTCTTGAGCAGTCGGTGGCGGCTTTGGCTAAGGCGCTTGCTTAATGGCAGCCAATGGGCAACAGCGCGCCAAGACAATGCAAACCTTGGTGGACTTAGCGCAAATAGAGTTAGACAATGCGGCAAAATCGTTGGCAATGTTTCAGGCGCAGTTAGAGCAGGCAAAACAGCAATTAGCGTCGTTAATGCAATACTCTGCTGAATATTCAACCGATTTAATTGCCACTCATCGCCCTTTAAGTCCTATTCAGTTGCAAAGTCGTGCGGCCTTTGGCGGGCGTGTACAGCAAGCCGTTGCGGCTCAAACCACTCGGGTAACCGAGGTGGAAAAAATGGTTGAAATGGCCAATCAGCAGTGGTTAGAGCGGCGCACGCGGGTGAAGGCTTTGCAAGCTTTATTGACAAAGTTAAAGCAGGGTATTCAAGTGCAAATGAATAAACGTGAACAGCAGTTTATGGATGAACTGGCTACACAGGCCTCATTGAGAAAATAAGAGTTCAATGCTACCAGGCCTGGTAACCAGGCTACAGTTTTGTGTTTTGGTTCTAATTTTTGACATTTGTATAAATAGGCATGCTAATTGCTTTTTGTGAGTTACTCATACGATAAACTCGAGAAACCATTATGTTGCATGCCACACACGCTATTAAACCCCCATCAGTCGCAAACGCCGCGGTACAGGACGTTGTGGCTCAATCAAAAGACAAGCTTTCTGCAAAGGGGGCGAGTTTTGCCGATGTGTTTTCAACGCTCACCGAGACGACAACGGAAACAGAGGCGTCGGTTTTAAGCTCAGCGTTAACATTAGCACCGGGTCAATCGATATCTTTGGCGGGGTTACCAGCGTTGCCTGATGTAAGTGCTCAAATAGCGCAACCTGGCCTAGTTAATAATTTAACTGAAACAGATTTAAATACGACATTAACTGAACCTGATGCCACCGTGATGGCGCAGTTAGGTTTGCTGAACACTGGATTGTCTGATGATGCGTTAGCCCAAGTTGCAAGACCTGCTAATGGATTGACCAGGCCTGGTGAATTGGCTGTGGCAACCATTGACAAGAGTTTAATTGATTCAGATGGCATGGCTTTAAGCACGGACGCTAGTGGGTTGCTCGTGAGCATCGAAAGCAGTAATGCAATTACAGCACCTATTGCCAACGCATCAGAGGTTTCTAGCACGTTGGCAGATGCGGTTGTTAATGATAAAACTATGGTTGATTTGTCTACAATTAATGCGTCTTTAGAGGCACAAGCAGTCCCAGTGGTTGGTGCACTTGGGGTTAGCACAAGTTCGCTGGTAACGCCTACAGGCACTGTAAATACTGCCGCAAGTTCGGCAAGTATTAATACCGGTGCAGGCATGCCACAATCTGGGGCTCAAACCGGTACGCAAGATGGTTCAACACAGTCTGGATTTTCTGGACAAGGGCAGTCTAATGCTGGTGGACAGCCGAATGCTGGGCAATCGAATGCTGGTGGACAGCCGAATGCTGGGCAATCGAATGCAGGACAGCCAAATGCTGGGCAACCGAACGCGGGGCAGTCCAATCCTGGACAAACTAATCCGGGCCAGCCTAATGTTGGTCAAGCAACGCCAGGCCAGGCCATTGCACAGCAAATGATGGCTATGGGTCAAAATGTACAGGGTGATAAACAGGAGGCCTTAGAGCAACAGGCCAATGCATTTAAATTGACGGACGGAAATCTGGCAAAAAGTGGCGGTACAGACTTGTTAGTGGGGGCAGAGGTTGCCACTGAGCGGCGCAGTAGTTTGCCGCTTGGACTGCAAACCATTGCACATCCAGTTAAGCATCCTCAATGGGGGCAGGCTTTGGGACAGCGGGTAGTCTTTATGGCTAACAGCGGTATTTCACAAGCGCAAATCACGCTTAACCCCGAAAAGCTCGGACCCATGCAGGTTAAGTTGCATATGGACAAAGAACAGCAACTGCACATCACGTTAAACGCGCAGCATGGCGCAACGCGTGAAAGTATAGAAAACGCCTTGCCACGTTTAAAAGAGATGTTAGAGCAAGCAGGGATTGATTTAGGTTCGGTAAACGTTGGTCAAGATCGCCAGTTTTCCGAGCAGTTTTCAGGGGATTCATCGTCTCAACAACATTCACCAGGCCTGGTTAACGGGTCTGACACGCACACCGATGAACCAATGGTAATACCAGCGGTTTTGTCTGATAATCTTGTCGACTATTACGCCTAGGAGCATAGCATGACGTTTTTAAAGTATTTTGTAAGTGTATTAGGGCTGTGTGCTACCACGGCAATGGCCGACTCAGATGTGACGCAAATTCCCACACTGGGATTTGTGGTAATGGCGTTTGTAGGCGGTGCGTTAGTAACCGGTACGTTAGTGTATTTGCTTTGGTGCAATAAGGGCGGCGCATGCGATCAAACCCAATTAATAAGCCAGCTTAATTCAGTGGTTCAAACTGAAGACTTTGACACGCATCTTAACAACGAACACACCGACCCTAAGCTGATAGTCGTGCTTAATAAGCTGTTAGAAAGTGCGTCCAATCAAGTGGTAAAAGGCATGATTGAAAAATCTAAAGTCGAATCTAAAGTGGCAGATTTAGAAGCGCAAATGGAAGAGTTAAACGAATCTCTAGCCGCCGCTTACACCAAGCAATTTAATACGGTAGCGCATGAACCTTTTGATAACTCTGAACTGCTTGGATTATCCGGTAACTTGGCCAGTGTGGTGACTTTGCTTAATAAAGGTTCGGCCGAAGGCATTGCATCTGCGGCCAGCGTTATTACCGAAGTAAGTGGCTTAACACACGAAATGACGCACGCGTCGTCGGTCATTAAACGCTTAGAAGAAGACAGTAATAACATTGGAACGGTGCTGGTATTGATTCGCGATATAGCAGAACAAACCAATTTATTGGCCTTAAACGCGGCCATAGAAGCGGCACGTGCCGGAGAGCACGGTCGTGGGTTTGCCGTTGTGGCCGATGAAGTTCGAATTTTAGCCGGTAAAACCCAACAAGCCACTAAAGAAATTCAAAAAATTATTGAAGAATTACAACAACGCGCGCGTAATGCGGTGCAAGTAATGGAAAACGGACAGCAACGCGTTAGTACTACGCAGAGCCAAGCAGGTCGGGTAAATAGTCTTTTAAATGATATCGTTAGCAATCTTTCTACGTTAAAATCAGCGCAGGAAGCCTTGGCCAGCGTGATTAAAAAAAGTTAAGTTAGCGTAGTTTCAATTAGAATAAGTTCATTTTTTGCCAACTAACTTGGTAAATCGTGGACAAAGAAGTGACAAAAAGTAATAGGGTGAAGCGAGCATGAAAGCAATTGTAGGGACATTAGTCGTAATCGGAACGTTGCTGGGTGGGTATCTTCCTCACGGTAGTTTTGGCATCATGATTCAACCGCTCGAGTTGGTGATTATTTGTGGTGGTGCTCTGGGTGCCTACATTATTGCCAACCCCGGCTGGGTTATTAAAGCCGGTTTTGCTCAAGGGATTGGCTTAATGAAGCCCTCGCCTTACAACAAAGAGTTGTTTATGGAGTTGCTTGGCCTGATGTTTAAAATTTTTAATAAAGCGCGTCGCGAGGGCTTAATGTCGATAGAGGCCGATGTTGAAGATCCTCATTCGAGCGACTTGTTTAACAGTGCACCAAAAGTGGCTGCCAATCACCATGCGATCGACTTTATTTGTGACTATTTACGTTTAATGATTAGTGGTGCAAGTAACCCCTATCAATTAGAAGATTTAATGATTGTTGAATTAGACTCTCACCACCACGAAGCCTTAATGCCCAGTGCGGCCATTGGTAAAGTGGCCGAAGCCTTGCCTGCGTTTGGTATTGTGGCCGCGGTATTGGGGATTATTATTACCATGAGTTATTTGGATGCCGGACCAATGGAAATCGCCCATCACATGTCAGTTGCTTTGGTAGGAACGTTCTTAGGGATTTTAATTGCTTATGGGTTTATCGCCCCAATAGCATCCGATTTAGCCAATCGTGCTGAAGCCGAAGGAGCGTTTTTTTCGACCATTAAAACCTGCTTAATGGCTAATTTAAATGGTTACGCACCTCAAGTAGCGGTCGAGTTTGGTCGTAAAGCCATTCCAAGTCACGAGCGTCCTACGTTTCAAGCGGTTGATGAATATTTACAAACTCAAAAATAACCTATTCTTTTTTTACTAAAAAGCTCAAGCTTGTGTTTGGGCTTTACTAAACGGTTGAACTGTCATGGCAGATGAACAATCCATCATTATTAAACGCTTAAATAAGTGTCCGCACGTGGCACATGGAGGGGCGTGGAAAATTGCTTTTGCCGATTTTATGACCGCCACCGCCGCGTTTTTTTTAATGTTATGGGTACTCGGCGGTACGAACGATGAAGAGATGAAGGCTATGGCTGAGTTTTTTCGCGACCCCACCGTAATTGAAGCATCCCCCTCTACGTTGGTTGAATCAAAAGAGGCCGGACAGACGGCCGATGCGATGATTGATATGGGGGGGTTTAAAGACGCACCTAAAGGCACTGAGGGCGATGACGACGGCTCAGGAAAAGCCCAAGAAACCGCGCAAATGGAAGCCATGAAGCAAGAGCTAGAGCAAAAAATTGAACAAAGTCCTACGCTCAATGAACTTAAAGAACAGCTAAAGATAGACATCACCCCAAACGGTTTACAAATACAAATTTTGGACGACCGTAAACGTCCTATGTTTGGTTCAGGGGTGGACTTGCCCAAAGATTACGCCCAACAGTTATTGCGTGAAGTGGGAACTGTGTTGGCTACTACTAATAATAAAATTAGTATTGCAGGTCATACAGATTCGTCGGGGTATCATGACAGTTCCGATTACACTAACTGGGAATTGTCTTCAGACCGAGCTAATGCAGCACGGCGTTTGTTGTTAGAAGGCGGTGTGGAGTCGTTAAAAATCGCTCAAGCCGTTGGTATGGCTGATACAGTGCCATTTGATAAAGAAAATCCGTATAATCCGCGCAATCGCCGAATTAGTATCATTGTCTTGAGCAAAGAAGCCGAAGATCGTTTAAAAAGTTTAAGCGATGCGCCTCTAATTGAAAACTTAAGTGAACAAACTATTCTAAATGGCGGTTAGCCAGGTGTTTATTTTCGTTAAGGTCTAGTGTAAAAAGTTTTAATCATCACAAGGAAAATCAGCATGTCAGAAGCGGTGGTAGAAGAGAAGAAAAAAGGCGGTAAAGGCCTGGTCATTGGTTTGATTGTTTTGGTGGTGTTGTTGCTAATAGGTATGGGTGCAATGGCATTTTTATTATTAAGTGGCGATAAATCAAAAGCAGAAGACGGTGAAACCCCTGAAGCGCACGCCGATGCAGAACATGGTGAAGGTGAATCTGCCGAGGATAAAGGCCACGCTAAAACCTATTCGCCAAAATACAAGCAGTTTCCACCACCAGATCCAGCAGCACCTCCAGGTTATTTTGTGATGGAAAAATTTGTCGTCAATTTTAATGGGGATGGCCAAGCTAAGTTTTTAGCGGTGGATTTGCAGTTTATGTCTTATTATCAAGAAATAGTGAGTGCTACGGGTGAGATGGAGCATCTTCGTCCTATGTTAAAAAATGATATTGAGCGTTTGCTTAGAAATCAACATTTTAATGCCTTATCAAACGCGGATGGTCCGGATAAACTGCGTACCGAAATTTTAGATGTGACGCGCAAGGTTTTAGAAAAACACAATATTTACCCCGACTTGCTCGAAGATGTCTACATGACACGCTTTGTAATGCAATAAGGCCGGAAAAATGGATGATATCTTAAGCCAAGATGAAGTCGATGCCCTTTTAAAAGGCATGGGCGGGGGCGACGTGGATACCGAGGGTGATGACCCGTCTGCTCGCAAGGGTGCCAAGGTTTACGACTTCACCAATCAAGAGCGTATTGTTCGTGGACGTTTGCCGGCTTTAGATATTATTAACGAGCGTTTTGCGCGCGGTTTTCAACGCCATTTTAATGAGATGATTATGTCGAGCGTGGAGGTCACGGCTGGCGAAGTTAAAATTATTAAAATGATTGATTACTTACGCAATTTATTTGTACCAACCAGTTTAAATATTTATCGAATTAATCCGTTAAACGGAGTGTCATTATTTACCCTAGATTCAAAGTTGATTTTTACGGCGGTTGATATCTATTTTGGTGGTACAGGCTTGCTGCCTTTTAAAATTGAAGGGCGTGAATATACGCCAGTTGAAATGAGCATGGTGCGCAGTATTTTAGATATATCTGCCCAAAACCTTCGCAAAGCGTGGGGGCCGGTGATGGACATCGAAATTGAATACATGCATTCTGAAATGAATCCAAAATTTGCCGGTATTGTTGATCCAACCGATATGATTGTTGTTAGCCCAATCAATGTGCGTTTTGAAGGGGTTGAAGGTCGAGTGGACATTGTGATGCCTTATGCAATGCTTGAGCCTATTCGCGACAAGCTTGAAGAAGGGATGCAAAACTTACAGGGTGAGAGCGATAATCGCTGGTCAAGAACGTTAAAAGAAGAAGCTAAAAACATTGAAATTAACTTAAGCGTCTCATTGGCTGAACTGCAAATGTCGATGCAAGATTTAATGAATATGGAAAAAGGCGATATTATTCCTTTAGAAATGCCCAAGCAAGTGAGTATTAAAGCCGAAGATATTGCTATTATGCGCGGTAAATTGGGTGAAAGTAATGGTAAAAAAGCCGTAAAAATTGAGCAGATATTACATCACCCCGCTTATCAAGAGCGAACGATCGAAAATGTGAAGGAATGGTACGATGAGTGAAAATGACGATTTAAGTGCGTGGGGCGATGCCTTAGCCGAGCAAGCGCAAGCCGCTGAGGAAGATCCATGGGGTTCGGCATTAAACGAACAGGCGGCGGCCAAAGATAAAGCAAGTATTAACGCCGACTCTATTAGTACAGCCGAGTTGGATGCTTTGGCGTCTGAACGCGGTGATAAAAAGAATAAAGTGGATTTAGATGTCCTGTTGGATATTCCAGTCACTTTGCAGCTTGAAATTGGCCGTGCTAAGGTGTCAATTCGCAACTTGTTGTCGTATACCCAAGGTTCTGTGGTTGAGATGGATAGATTAGCCGGCGAGCCATTAGACTTATTGGTAAACGGTACGTTAATTGCGCACGGTGAAGTAGTGGTCATTAATGACAAGTTTGGTGTGCGCTTAACCGATGTGGTGAGTCCGCAAGAACGAATTAAAAAACTTAAGTAACGCCACGATTAAACAGTGTCATGATTAAATTATGGTTCACCACCACTTTGTAATGCACTGATTATGGCTTTACAAAGTGGTTTATGCGTCATTGTCTAAGCACATAACAGTGCAAACTAAAGAAGTAAATCAGATGCAACGATTCAACCAGGCCTGGTTAATGTTATTAAGCCGCTCAATCTTTTCGGTTATGTTGCTGGGGTTTTTTACGTCCGTTCATGCGACCGAAGCGCCGGAGTCTCAAGAGCCTAACAAAACGTCTATTGATCAAACTGTTACCACGCCAGCTACGCAGCCGCATTTTGCAATAACGTCTGCCGATCCTAAATCTTCATCTGTTACAGCACCCGCATCAACGGCTGCACCAACGCCGGTTATTGGTGAGTCGGCTTCAAAGCCCAGTGATTATTTTGGCCAAATTATGCTGTCTTTGGTGTTGGTGCTCATGATTATCTTTTTGGCGGCGTGGTTGTTGCGCCGCTATGGTCGTTTTCCTGGCGTAGCCGACGGGCATTTAAAAGTGCTTGGGGCTTTATCGGTCGGACAACGTGAGCGAATTTTACTGTTGCAAGTAGGAAGTGAGCAAATACTGGTGGGCGTGACTACCAGTAAAATAACCACGTTGCACCATCTTGAAGAGCCTGTGCAAGTAAAGGATAATGTGGCCATAAGCAGCCAGTTGATGAACAGTTCGTTTTCGCAGCGTTTGCAAGAAGCCCTAAAACCCAAGGATGCAACAAACACCCCTCGTGCAGACACTTAATTTTTTTACCTTATGTAAGTTTCTTAAACCACTCTTGTTGATTGGCTTAGGCTTGTTGCCTTCTTTGGCGTGGGCTGAGCCAGGTGTGCCCGCCTTTACGGTTGAAACCGACGCTGAAGGCAATCAAGACTATACCCTGACCATGCAAATTTTGATGTTGATGACGGGGCTTACCTTTTTACCTGCCGCGCTTATTGCGACCACTTCATTTTTACGGATTGTGATTGTTTTAGCGTTATTGCGTCAAGCCTTAGGTACCATGCAAACACCGTCTAACCAAGTTTTGATTGGTTTAGCACTGTTTTTAACCTTGTTTATCATGTCTCCGGTTTTAGATAAGGTCTATGAAACGGCGGTTGAGCCTTATATGGAAGAGCAAATTCAGTTTAAAGAGGCGTTGGACTTAGGTTCAAAGCCAATGCATCAATTTATGATTCAACAAACCCGTGAAGACGATTTAGCTTTGTTTGCCGAAATGGCCGACGTGAGTTTAACGGATCCTTTAACGGTGCCTTTTAAAGTGTTGATTCCAGCTTTTATGACCAGCGAGTTAAAGACGGCTTTCCAAATTGGCTTTATGTTGTTTATTCCCTTTTTAATTATTGACTTGGTGGTGGCCAGTTTATTAATGTCCATGGGGATGATGATGTTGTCACCCATGATTATTTCATTGCCTTTTAAACTCATGCTGTTTGTGTTAATTGATGGTTGGGTATTGGTTATGGGAACGTTGGCCAACAGTTTTGTGGTTCCGGGAGGAATATAGTGCAACAAGAGTTTGTTTTAAATTTAGGCCAAAGAATGCTCGAGGTGACCACGATGTTGGCCGCTCCATTGTTGATTCCTGCTTTGTTGGTAGGCTTGTTGATTGGTATGTTTCAGGCGGCCACGCAAATTAACGAAATGACGTTAAGTTTTATTCCTAAGTTGATGGTGGTGGTGGTGGCATTGGTCATTGCAGGCCCTTGGATGTTGACCACATTAATTTCTTTTACCCGTGAGTTGTATGAAAACATTCCCGCTATGATTGGCTAGTGAGGATGACATCATGAGCTTTAGTTATACTGAGTTTCTGCAATTACTAGGATTGTATTTTTATCCCTTTGTGCGCATTGGCACTATGCTGTCTGTTATTCCTATCTTTGGTACGCAAACCGTTCCGGTGCGTGTTCGCTTATTTTTAACCCTGTTTATCACCCTTGCAGTGGCTCCTTCGTTAGCTTTACCACCCGCTGTAGACCCTTTTACATGGTTGGGATTGTTGACTATTTTGCAACAAGTTCTTATTGGTTTAGCCATGGGCGTTATTTTTATGGTGGTGTTTCAGGCGTTTGTATTGGCGGGGAGTTTAATCGCCATGGGTATGGGACTGGCGTTTGCTTCAATGGTTGACCCTGGTACAGGGGTGCAGGCACCCATAGTGTCGCAATATTTTAGTATTATTGTAACTTTATTATTTTTGGCGTTAAACGGTCATTTGTTGGTGATTCAAACGGTGGCGGACAGTTTTGAGTACCTGCCAATAGGCACAAGTTTTTTAACTACGGACAGTTTGAAACTAGTATTTGAGTTTGGGCTCTATATTTTCTCAGCGGGTGTGTTAATTGCCTTACCGGCTATTACGGCCTTATTATTAATAAACATCGCGTTTGGTGTAGTAACCCGCGCGGCACCGGCGTTAAATATTTTGCGGTGGGTTTTCCGGTGACGTTGTTAACAGGCCTGGTGTTATTGTCCTTAACCACGCCGCTTATGTTGCCGCATTTGCAAGAATTGGTACAACGTGCGGTCGAGTTGATTACCAGTTTGCGTTTAAACGAGGGCTAGCGCATGGCAGAAAACGCAGATGGCTCCGAAAAAAGTGAAGACCCTAGTGAGAAAAAGCTCAGAGAATCACGCGATAAAGGTCAAATACCACGATCACGCGAATTAACCACTTTATTGATGACATTATCGGCCGCTGTATTTATGTTGTTTTACGGTGGCACGATGATATTAGAGTTTGCGGTGGTGGCAAAACAAGGTCTTAGTTTTGATAGGGCGCACGCTTTTGATGTGCAAAAAATGTTTAATTTAATTACCGGCATGATAGTGGCAACCTTTTACGTTATTTTGCCTTTTTTGCTGTTAATGGTGTTTATTGCGATGGTTTCGCCCATGCTGTTGGGCGGTTGGTCGTTTAGCACTAAGGCGATGTCGCCTAAATTAAGCAAGCTAGACCCTATTGCGGGTATTAAACGCATGTTTTCTCTTAAAGCGTTGCTAGAACTTTTAAAAGCATTTGCTAAGTTTGTTTTGGTAATGGCCGTAGCAACGTATTTTTTGTATCTGGTGTTTGCCGAAGTTTTAGGCTTAGGTTTAGAGCCTATTTTGTTTGCATTGGGACACTCGGGTACCTTAATAGCCCAGGCGTTTATTTTTGCCAGTTTGTCTTTAATTGTTGTGGCTTTAATCGATGTGCCATTTCAGTTATGGGATCACACTCAACAGCTTAAAATGACTAAGCAAGAAGTTAAAGAAGAATATAAGCAACAAGAGGGTAATCCGGAAGTAAAAGGACGCATTCGTCAGATGCAACGTGAAATGTCGCAACGCCGCATGATGCAAAAAGTACCCGAAGCCGATGTGGTTATTACCAACCCAACGCACTTTGCAGTAGCATTAAAGTACAATCCAGAAACCATGAATGAGCCAGAAGTGCTGGCAATGGGCGCTGATTTTATGGCCGCACAAATGCGAACTATTGCAAAAGCCAACAACATTACTATTATAGAAGCGCCGCCGCTTGCGAGAGCTTTGTACTATAATGCAGAGGTTAATCGTCCTATTCCGTATGATTTATTTAAAGCAGTTGCAGCGGTTTTAGCGTATGTTTATCAATTAAAAGAAAAAGGCTATGCCGATACCGTCGATTTTACGGGGTTAGCGATTCCTAAAGAGATGAAAACCGAGGCATAACATCAATGCCTATTGATGCAAAGATCTCCTAAAGTAAAACAGACTTAATATAAAACAGACCTAAGGTAAAAAAGACCCTAAACAGCATGGATTTTAATCAACTTTTCCGCAGATTTAAACAAAGCTCGCTAAAAGGCCTGGGTGTGCCAATTGCTGTGCTGGCTTTGTTGGGAATGATCACAATTCCCTTGCCGCCATTGTTGTTGGATGTCTTTTTTACGTTTAACATTGCGCTGTCTTTAGTGGTGTTAATGATTACGCTCTATGCCAAACGTCCTTTGGACTTTGCTATTTTTCCGACCGTTATTCTATTGGTTACCTTGTTTAGACTGTCGCTAAACATTGCCTCAACCCGCGTTATTTTGTTAGAAGGCCATCAAGGTGGTGCGGCGGCCGGTCATGTTATTGAATCATTTGGTGAGTTTGTTATTGGTGGAAACTACGCTGTAGGTTTGGTGGTGTTCGCCATTTTGGTGGTAATTAACTTTGTGGTTATCACTAAAGGTGCGGGTCGTGTTGCTGAGGTGAGCGCACGTTTTACACTGGACTCTATGCCCGGTAAACAGATGGCGATTGATGCCGACTTAAACGCAGGGTTAATCAACCAAGAGCAAGCTCAAGCACGACGTGCCGAAGTGGCCAGTGAAGCGGAATTTTACGGCGCGATGGACGGAGCCAGTAAGTTTGTGCGTGGTGATGCCGTTGCCGGCCTTATTATTATGTTTATCAACTTAATTGGCGGCTTTATCATTGGCATGACTCAGCACAGCATGAATGCTGCAGATGCCGCCGAAGTTTATACGCTGTTGACACTGGGTGATGGTTTGGTTGCGCAAATACCAGCACTATTATTGTCAGCCGCTACAGCCATTATTGTCACGCGCGTCAGTGACAGTGACAGCAAAGACATGGGACAACAAATGCAAACGCAGATGTTGGCCAATCCAAAAGCATTGGGAACAGCGGCGGGGATTGTTGGTTTTATGGGGTTGATTCCTGGCATGCCAAATGTCGCGTTTTTAACCTTTGCCGCAGTCGCTGGTGGCGGTGCGTACATGATTCACCGTAAAGATAAAATTGAAAAATCCACAGATAAACCCTTAAATATAGAACCAGAGCAAGCCATTAAACCTGCTGACTTAAGTTGGGAGGACGTGCAGTCGGTTGATATATTAGGGCTTGAAGTGGGTTATCGATTGATTCCGATGGTGGATCAGTCGCAAAATGGTCAATTATTAGACCGTGTTAAAGGAGTGCGCCGCAAGGTGTCGCAAGAGTTGGGGTTCTTGGTGCCACCGGTGCATATTCGAGATAATCTTGACCTAAAACCCAATCAATATCGCGTTATGCTTATGGGTGTTCCCATTGGTATGGGTGAGGTGTTTCCCGACCGAGAATTGGCCATTAACCCTGGACAAGTATTTGGTAATATTGCCGGCACGCCAACTAAAGACCCAACATTTGGCTTAGATGCCGTGTGGATTGCAGCCAATGATCGCGATCAAGCGCAAGCATTAGGATACACAGTGGTCGACTCCAGTACAGTAGTGGCCACACACGTCAGTCAAATTGTACAAGATTATGCTTACGATTTATTGGGCTACGATGAAACACAAAAGCTATTGGATAAGCTCAAGCAAACCTCCCCTAAACTAGTGGATGAGTTAGTGCCGAATCGTTTGTCGTTGGCGATTGTGGTGCGCGTTTTGCAAAACTTATTGCAAGAAAAAGTCTCAATTCGCGACATGCGTACCATTTTAGAAACGCTAACCGAAAAATCAAGTTTAACTCAAGCGCCAAGTGAGCTCACCTCTTATGTGCGCACCGCATTAGGGCGTTCAATTATTCAAGATATTGTTGCCAATGATGCCGAATTAAAAGTAATTACATTAGAGCCAAGTTTGGAACAGATTTTGCTTCAAGCCACGCAGGGCGCTCCAGAGGGTCAATTAGCCATTGAACCAGGCCTGGCCGAACGGTTGCACACGACCCTTAAAGACGAGGCGCAAAAGCTTGAAATGTCAGGTCAATCGGCGGTTTTGTTGGTGGCACCACAAATTCGTTCTCAGTTGGCAAGGCTTTTTAGGTACAGTTTACCCACCTTGACCATTTTGGCGTATTCAGAAGTGCCAGAAAATCGTCAAATTAGTGTTGTCGCCAATGTAGGGCAAGGAGGCTAAGGTGCAAATAAAACGCTACTTCGCGCCAACCATGCGTCAAGCGCTTATTTTAGTTAAAGAAGAGCATGGCGACGATGCCGTTATTTTGTCGTCCAGAGAGACTATGGATGGTGTAGAGGTGGTTGCGGCATTAGACCCTGAAGCCCTGCAGTTCCAAAAAACGACCGAATTAAGTGCTTCAGTTGCTAGAAGCGGTTACGATTCACCCGAAAGTACGTTAAGAGATTTTCGCGCTCAGACTTTGCCGTCATCGACTGCGGAATCCCCGCAGTTATCAAGCATGGCTGAGGAATTAAAAGCCGTGCGCGCTATGTTAGAAAATCAGTTGTCTGGTTTGGCTTGGGGACAAAACGAACAAAATGAACCGCATAAAGTCGAATTACTTAAACGTCTGCTGCAGCTGGGAATAGGTTGGGGCTTAAGCCAAAAACTGGTCGCCAATATTCAAACTAAAAATCACCAGGCCTGGTCAGATATTTTAAGTGAGCTGGAACATCAAATTCCCATTGATGAGCGAGATATTATTGACCGTGGTGGAATTATTGCATTAGTTGGTCCTACTGGAGTGGGTAAAACCACTACTATTGCTAAAATGGCGAGTCGATTTGTGATGCGTAACAGTCCAAATCAGTTGGCTTTAATCACGACAGATTGTTATAAAATTGGCGCGCAAGCGCAGTTAAAAACCTTTGCCGATTTAATCAGTGTTCCCGTTCATGTAGTGAGCTCTCAAGGTGAGTTGTACGCATTGCTAACTTCGCTAAGCCATAAGAAAATGGTGCTTATTGACACCGCCGGCATGAGCCAGCGTGATTTGCAACTTACCTTGCAATTAACATCAGGACACGAAGGCTTAACCAGTGTACGTAATTACTTGGTTATGTCTGCGGCCACACAATTAAGCGTAATGAAAGACATTGTGCGCTCATTTGGCAAGGTGGTATTAAAAGGTTGTATATTGACTAAGGTCGATGAGGCGCTGCAGTTGGGCAGTATTTTAACGGTGTTAATTGAAGAGCAGCTGCCCATTGCCTATTTATCGAATGGGCAGCGTGTGCCAGAAGATTTAGAAACCGTGCGTATTAGAGAACTGATTGACCGAGCCATTGTGTTAGGTCAACAACACAAACAACCCATAGAAAACGAGCAAGCATTCCGAATGGGAATGGGAAAGGAGATAACCAATGCTCAATGATCAAGCCGCAGGCCTGCGAGCCATGCAATCCACCAATAGCGCCCTAAAGCAGCCAGCCAGTCAGCCGGTAAGAGTTATTGCTGTGGCCAGTGGAAAAGGGGGCGTTGGTAAAACAAATGTCTCGGTTAATCTAGGTATTTCGCTCAGTAAATTGGGCAATCGCGTGTTGCTTATGGATGCCGATATGGGCTTGGCAAATGTGGATATTATGCTGGGTCTTCACACCTCTTATAATTTATCGCATGTGTTAGATGGGTTAAAAACTCTGCAAGAAGTTATTGTCGAAGGTCCGGGTGGGCTTAAAATTATTCCGGCTGCGTCAGGCGTTAGACGCATGGCGCAATTGACTGCTATGGAAAATGCTGGAATAATCAACGCCTTTTCCGAACTCAATGGTGAGTTGGATGTGTTGATTGTAGACACGGCGGCAGGGATTGCCGACAGTGTCGTGAGTTTTTGCCGAGCCGCGCAAGAGGTTGTGGTGGTAGTGACTGACGAGCCTGCCTCTATTACAGACGCATATGCTCTTATTAAAGTGCTGAGTCGTGACTATCAACTCACTCGCTTTAGATTGTTGGCCAATATGAGCAAGTCTGAAGCGCACGGTCGCGCACTCTACGAAAAACTAGCACGCGTGTGCGAGCAGTTTTTAGACGTGAGTCTTGATTACTTGGGTTCTGTGCCATTTGATCACGATTTGCGTGATGCGGTACAAAAACAGATTCCTGTCACCTTGTTTAAGCCGGGCAGCGAGTCTGCTAAAGCCTTTAGAGCGATGGCGCAAAAAATAGAAACTTGGCCAAGACCCAAAGGGGTTACGGGGTATTTGCAGTTTTTTGTTGAAAACTTATTTCAATCAAGCCACTAGGAAGCCCAATGAGTGCAACCCATGTCTATGAACAAGTGCAGCGTCAAGCCACTAATGAAGTGCAAGATTTAGAGCAGTATTTACCGTTGGTAAAGCGTATTGCCTATCATTTAAAAGGGCGTTTACCCAGCAGTGTGTTTGTTGAAGACTTGATTCAATCGGGCGTAATTGGTCTTATTGAAGCGATGCAAAAATTTAACGCCAATCAGGGTGCCAGTTTTGAAACTTACGCGGGTATTCGTATACGGGGCGCTATGCTCGATGAAATTCGTAAGGGTGATTGGACGCCACGCTCGGTGTATCGAAAGTCGCGTGAGGTAAGTGAAGCAATTAATAAAGTTGAATCTAGGTTAGGTCGTGAAGCGCGCAGTGAAGAGATTGCAGAAGAGTTAGGTGTGTCGTTAGACGAGTACTATCATATCTTGCAAGATACGAATGGTTCGCAACTGTTGTCCATTGACGTGCCAGATCACGAAGAATTGGCCGAAGAACGTATGATTGGGCACTTTAAAACACCTTTGGCCGAGCTGACCGAAACTGGTTTTAAAGCCGCATTGGCCAAAGAAATTGCCGAACTTCCCGAAAAAGAAAAATTGGTAATGGCTTTGTATTACGACGAAGAGTTAAATTTAAAAGAAATTGGCGAGGTGTTGAGCGTCAGTGAATCACGCGTAAGTCAAATTCATAGCCAAGCCATTAAAAGAATTAGAGCACGTTTATCCGCTTGGATGTAACGGCAAATCCATTATAGAGCCAAATTGAACTACGTTGAGTTCAGTTCAATTAACCGCAGAGTTGAAGGAAGTAGAGATGCAAATTAATAGAGATATGAATATTTTAGTGGTAGATGATTTTTCAACCATGCGCCGAATCGTTAAAAACCTATTAAAAGAGTTGGGGTTTAGTAAGTTTGATGAGGCTGATGATGGGTCAACCGCCTGGCCAATGATTCAATCGGGAAAATACGACTTTATAGTCAGTGATTGGAACATGCCGCAAATGACAGGTATTGATTTGCTTAGAAATGTAAGAGCTAATGAGGCTTTAAAAAGTACCCCATTTTTATTGATTACGGCCGAAGCTAAACGAAGCCAAATTTTAGAAGCCGCACAAGCAGGAGTAGACGGTTACATTGTAAAACCGTTTACGGCCGCTACGTTAAACGAAAAAATTCATAAAATATTTGAACGCGTTGCCGAAAGACAGAACCAATAAGCCTGTCTTTATTCAATGGTCTTCGCCCTAAAGCCCTATACAAATGCTATTTTGTATAGGGCTTTTTTTATTTAAGGAAACAAAAAATGAGTGGTGCCACACAAATTAATCCAGCCTTAGTACAAGCCCTGTTAAATGCTTTAAACGCCCAAGATACTGAGCGCAGCAGCGAATTATTAGATGAGATTACTCAGCTGAGAACTTCAGAGCTCTACCAGCAGTTAAGTCATTTAACTCAGAACTTGCATAAAACATTAGATGATTTAAACCATGATGACTCGTTGTTAATTCAAACAAAACACGACATTCCTGATGCCACCGAGCGCTTGCAATATGTTATTTCGGCCACCGAAGACGCCAGTAACACTACGTTAAACAGCGCCGAGCAGGCGCTTTCAAGTTTGGAAAATTTAGAAGAGTCGCTTAAAACTTTTTATCAAATGACCAGGCCTGGTCAGTTCAAGCATTACTCAATCAAGTGCAAAATGAATTAACGACCATTATGCTCGCACAGTCATTTCAAGATTTAACTGGGCAAGTACTGAATCGTGTCATTTTAATCATATCGTCGTTAGAGCAAAGTTTGGTCGACTTAATCAGTCGCTCGGGTCACGATTACAACGCCATTCCGGCAAGAGTAGAAACTCTGGAACAGCAGCAAAAAAATCAAGCGCAAGGCATTGGGCCTAATGTGACTCAGGCCTCTAAGACCGATTCGGCTGGTTCGCAGGATGATGTTGATGATTTACTGAGTCAGCTAGGCATTTAGTCGTTTGTAAGGTGTTGTGATTATGCGAGTGGCACATTGCTTGCTTAATATTGTGAAATAAGAACAGTCTGCTTTTGGGTTAAGTCCCATCTGTTATTTCCAAAGGGGTGAGCATTGTGGATGAAGAAATTTTACAAGACTTTTTAGTTGAAGCTTCTGAACTGGTTGAGCAACTTAATGAGCAGTTAGTGGAGTTAGAGAATTCACCATCAGATGAAAATTTGCTCAACGCCGTATTTAGAGGGTTTCATACCATTAAAGGCGGAGCAGGGTTTTTAGGGGTCAAGCCGCTGATTGAGGTATGCCATCGTGCGGAAAACGTTTTTGACAAAATTCGTAACGGTGAAGTTGATTATGACGCCGTAGCGGCAGATGTCATTTTGAGAGCGTTTGATGTCATTAACGATTCTATTGAGTTGTTAAAAGATGGAGAACGCGAGTTGCCCGAAAACCAACCTAGTTTGCTTAAAGAGTTAGACGAATTAACCCGCCCACAGGTTGCTCATTTGCCCGATTTGGGTGTCGCTTCAAATACGGTTCAACCCACCTTGCAGTTGGCACCCGGTTTAGACCCTGACGGCGATATGACTGATGAAGAGTTTGAATCCTTATTGCAACAGCGTCAAGGCGGAAGTTTGCTTGCTGCTCAGTCGAGTACGCCAGTGGCTTTGAGTTTGCCAGAAGGCGTTGACCCTGATGGCGATATGACCGATGAAGAGTTTGAGGCTTTGCTTAATCAACGCGCAACCTTAGAGCCTAGTCAGGCGAGGCCGTCGAGCAGTCAACCGGCCTCGGGGTTGCAATTAAGTCCCAATTTAGATCCGGATGGTGATATTTCGGATGATGAATTTGAGGCTTTGCTTAACCAGCGGGACATGTTTGAATTAAGCAGTCAATTAGAAGCAGAGGTTGAGCCTATTGTTGCTAAAGCCCCTATTAAACCGGTTGAAGTTGCGCGTAAAAAGCCCGTATCTAACTCAGTAGAGGACGATGGTGATGTAAAAAGTGTCGCCAATGCCGCGGGTAAAAATGCCACCGAATCAACGGTTCGAGTGGACACTCGTCGTTTAGATGAAATTATGAATTTAGTGGGTGAACTGGTTTTGGTGCGTAATCGTCTGCTTACCTTGCGAGGTACAGAGGCCAAGAACGAGGACTTATCAAATGCAGTGGCTAATTTAGATCATGTCACTACGGATTTGCAAGCATCGGTGATGAAGACGCGGATGCAACCTGTTAAAAAGGTTTTTGGACGCTTTCCCCGTGTGGTTCGTGATTTAGCACGTAAGCTGGGCAAAGAGATTGAATTAGAGCTTAAAGGTGAAGAGACCGATTTAGATAAGAATTTGGTTGAGGCATTGGCCGATCCTTTAGTGCATTTAGTAAGAAATTCAGTGGATCATGGCATTGAAATGCCTGATGAGCGAGCGGCCAAAGGTAAGCCACGTTGTGGAACGGTCGTCTTATCGGCTCAGCAAGAAGGTGATCATATTTTATTGTCGATTACCGATGATGGCAAAGGAATGGATCCTGTTATATTGAGACGAAAAGCCGTTGAAAAAGGCATGATGGATGAAATGGCGGCCAATCAATTGGATGATAAAGCGGCTTTTCAACTTATTATGGCCGCTGGTTTTTCGACCGCAGAAGTTGTAAGTGACATATCGGGTCGAGGCGTGGGCATGGATGTGGTAAAAACCATGATTGCTAAACTTAATGGCAGCATTGATATTAATTCTGTATTAGGCGAAGGTACGCAAATCAGTATAAGAGTGCCATTAACATTGGCCATTTTGCCCACATTAATGGTGTCATTTAAAAACGACAGCTATGCTATTCCATTAACCAGTGTGCAAGAGATATTTGACTATAAATCTGAGCAAACCAATAAAATTGATGGGCAGATGATGGTACGTCTGCGTGAAAAAAGTGTTCCGCTGTTCTTTTTAGCCGACTGGTTATCACCTGAAAGTGTAAAAGATGATTATGAAGGCGATAAAGTGGTGATTGTATCCATTGGTAATCAGCGTGTTGGCATCGTGGTTGATCAGGTAAACGGACAGGAAGAAGTGGTGATTAAACCGTTAGGCGTCATGTTGAAAAAGGTTTATGGTTATGCTGGTGCCACCATTACAGGCAATGGAAATATTGCTTTAATTTTAGACATGCCTGGCGTCGTTCAGCGCTTTCAGTATTAAGGGCTAGGAGAGTATTGTCATGAGATTAAGCAGCGAAAACTTGGTTGACTCTAAATTTGTGTTAAATGATTCGGATGAAGAAGGGGCTTACTTGGGTCCTAGCGCGCGCTGTGTTTTGTTTACATTAGAGAATGAAATTTATGGAATTCACGTTAAAAAAATTCGTGAAGTTCTCCGCGTTGGCACTATTCGCAAAGTACCGGGTACACCGCGCAATGTGTTAGGTGTTATTAATGTACGAGGTGTGATTGTTACCGTATTAGACACTCGTGCAGTGTATGGCATGGCGGCAAAGTCCATTAACGATGTATCGCGTATTATTATTGTTGAGCTTGATGATGAGCGAACAGTGGGTATGTTAGTTGATTTTGTAATGGAAGTAAAAGACATTCCTGAAAAGCAGTTTGAGCCGTTATCGTCTACCAAAGAGAACGCGTCACGTTATATTCAGGGTATTGCTCATTTTCAAAAAAATGTAATTATATTAATTGATGTAGACAATATGTTTGGGGATTTAGATTAGTTTTTGGAATGATTTGGAATTTCTTTGCCGCTGAGTTGATAAGCAAAAACGAGCACTTGAACGACTGCTTCAAAGAGCTCTTCGGGGATTTCTTGATTAAGCTCTACTTGGCTTAACAAGCCAAGAAGTGGCGCGTTTTTTTGAATAGGAATGTTGTGAGCCTGAGCCATCTTTATGATTTCATCGGCTATAAAGCCAGAACCTTTGGCAGTCACTTTTGGCGGGCCATCTCCCTCATATTGCAGAGTAATGGCCACTTTGTCAGATAGGCGTGGGGCGGGTGGTTTCATAATAAAGATCCAAAACTACGCTGTATTGAATAACCCCAAAAATGACATAAAAAAAGAGCATTTTGTGCTCTTTTTTAAATTGGTGTTTTAAATTTTATCAGTGCCTTAAAGCTTAAAAAATTAAGACAGTGTCAACCCTTCTGATAAACCCAATTTTTGGGCGGCATTTAATAAAACATCTGGTGTATTTAACCAAGAAATTTGTTTGCTGTTTTGCAATGCATTTTGAACCAGTAAAAGCAAGGTTTGTAGGCCTGCTGTATCAATGGCCTCAATGAGTGCTGCATCAATAGTAATAACTTCATCCGAGTCCATAAACTGCTGATTTAACACGTTGAAATGTTGATCTATTTGATGAATAGTCATATTTTCTGGAAGAGTGATTATATTGCTCATCGTTTTACCTGCATTAGTCTAAGCTTGGTCAAATTACAAAACACGGTCAATTACAGACAGTAATTTTTCGGGGCTAAAAGGTTTTACAATCCAGCCAGTAGCACCGGCTTCTTTACCCTTGGTTTTCATGTCGCCTGATGACTCAGTGGTTAGGCATAAAATAGGGGTAAATTTGTAATTAGGCATGGCTCTTAACGCCGTAACCAATTCAATTCCATTCATATTGGGCATGTTAATGTCAGTGACAATTAAGTCAAATTGATTTTGTTTGGCAATGCTCAAGGCGATGGCGCCGTCTTCGGCTTCTGTAACGTCATGTCCTGCAGACTTAAGTGACATGCTGACCATTTGTCTCATTGATTTAGAATCATCGACGGCTAAGATTTTGACATCTTTTGTTCTCACTGTAATGGTTTGGAAGTAGTTTTGTTTAACCACTTCTTTGTTTTATTAATAACGTTAATTTACGAATAGATGGCGCTAATTATAACCCGCTTAATCGCTTGGAATTGTTTTTTTAATCGCGGCCAAAATGCCATCATTAATGAGATGGTCAACGTGTAAGATTATGACCATTTTGTCACCTACGGTGGCCAATCCATTCACGTAATCTGTATGCACAGTGCCTGACATTTCTGGGGTTGATTGCAGTCCAGCACGGTTAAATGCATACACATCAGAAACGCCATCAACCACTAAGCCAATAATTTTTTGCGAACCGTCATGGTCTTCAGATCTAACAATAATAACAACGGTCGATTCATTGTAAGTGACATTTTCTAGCCCAAAGCGGACTCTTAAATCAATAATGGGCACAACTGCACCGCGTAAATTGATAACACCCATAACGTAGTTTGGACTGTTAGGAATTGCAGTGGTTTTTTCCCACCCTTTAATTTCCTGAACTCTTAAAATATCAACACCGTATTCTTCATTGCCTAAAACAAAGCTGAGTACTTGATCATCGTGGGTGCGTTGTTCGATTTGTCCTTGAATAGAGTCAAGATTATTGTCCATGAAAAGAGTCTCTTTTAGGTTGATGCTAAGTAAATGCAATTTATTGGTTAAACTAACCGATTCAATATTAAACGTCTAGTTTTTATTTACTGGATAACTCGAAATTTTAACTAAGCTATCTTAATTTGTCTCTGTGTGCACGTTTGTTAAATGTGAATGTCAATTAAAGCTATTTTAGTAGAGGCCACGCTTTTACTGGGTTTAATGGGGATAATTTGTAAGTTTCTAAGGTTTAATTGGTTGTCGGAAAATTGTTGCTGTAATTTTGTTAAATTATCACTAATTTGTTGCTGCAGTTGCGGTGTTTCGCACCATAAATAGCAGTTTACCTCTTGGGCGCCTTGGGTGCTTTGCAAAGTAATTTTAGTGCTTAATTGGCCGTTTGGCAGGGTTAAATCCATGTAAACCTCCCAGATGCTTTCACTGTTTTGGGTGTTGTGGCGAAATTCTAGGCTGATTTTTTCGACTGTCTTATGGCTTTCTACGGGAAGCTCAAATGGAATAATGTTTGGATTTTCTATCATTTGCAATTGTTGAACGGTTAACCGATTAATGGCTTGCGTGAGTGTACTTGAAAGCTGCGTCAGCGCCGAAGTAGGTTTGAGATTTTGTTCATTGAGCGTCTGCTGTTGAAGTTTAAGCAGTAACGCCTTAATATCGGTTTGGGGTGAACCTTTGCTCGGTTGCGCTAGTTTAGATTCTAAAAAAAGTCCGCTGTCAGCCAGCTTTTGTTGCAGCTCTTTGGTGCTAAGGGTTTGGCTTTGTGGCTTAAGCATTGAGTCCATTAATTGATTAATAGTGCCCTGTAACGCACTGGGCAATGTTGGCAGTAAGCTGAGTTGTTGAAAAACCTGTGTTATAGCGGTTTGATTAGGGTAAAACTGCCGGTATGCAAGTTGTAATGTCTGAAGTGTTTGACTGTTTTGCGGGGTTGGATTACTTGTGCTTGTGGTTTTGTTTGGGTTTAAAATGACCAGCTCAAGCGTTGGTTGGGTCTGTTTAACCTGAACTTGCAAGGTACCTGTTTGAGTTATTGGCTCTTTTGCATGGGCGACATAGGTTTGGTTACCAAGGGTAAGTTGAACATTTTGCCCTTGTGTTTGCAAAATATTAACCGTAAGTTGTTGGCCAACTTTAAACATGGCAAGGCCAAGAGACGCGTTTGGCGTAGCATTGTTTGCAGAGACAGCCGAGTGCGTTCCGCTAAAGTGGCTGGAAATGTTCGCCATGTTTTTTCCGCTTGATGTAGTGGTTCTAGTGTGGAATAAGTGAGTTTTGCTTGCAACCGTTAACATTCGTATTATAGTGAGCAAAATAATTAAACCATGAAATTAAAAATTGTCCAAAAATTGTCCAAACAGAGTGGTTGGATTGTCAAAAAGACATCACAGAAATGAGTGCACTATGAGCGATAGAGAGTTTGATTTTACCCAAGCCGATTTTTCAAGAGTTCAAAAGTTGGTTTACGATTTTGCTGGAATTGATTTAAACGATTCAAAAAAGAATTTAGTTTATAACCGCTTAGCAAAAAGAATTCGTTTTTTGGGTATGCAAAGTTTTGATGACTATTTAGATTTTGTGGTTGCACAAGGAGAGCAAGAGTTTGTTCAGCTTATTAATGCAATCACCACTAATTTAACGTTCTTTTTCAGAGAAAATCATCACTTTGACTATTTAGCTCAGACCGTTATTCCTCAATTACTTAAAAAGAACAGTGGCAGTAAAAAAATTCGTATATGGTCAGCCGGTTGTTCTACGGGTGAAGAACCTTATTCGATTGCCATTGTTTTAAAGGAATGTGTACCCGCCGGTTGGGATGCCAAAGTAATTGCAACCGATTTAGACACTACGGTGGTGCAAACAGCCATTGATGGGGTGTATAAAGATGAACGTTTAAAAGGGGTGACTGAGTCGCGTAAAAAACGTTGGTTTTTAAAAGGCAGCGGTGCAAATGAAGGGTTTGTAAGGGTAAAGTCTGAACTGCAACAGATTATTGAGTTTGGACAAATTAACTTAATGAACGATTGGCCTTTAAAAGACTCGATTGATGTTATTTTTTGTCGCAATGTGGTTATTTATTTTGACAAGCCTACGCAAACCAAATTATTTAATCGTTATGCCGATAAACTACCCGAGCACGGTTACTTATTTATCGGTCATTCAGAATCACTGTACAAGGTGTGTGACCGTTTCGAGTTGCTAGGCCAAACTATTTATAAAAAAATAAACTAAAAGGGAAAGATTGTGGGAAATCCAATAAGAGTATTAATTGTTGATGACTCCGCCTTAGTGCGCAAAATGCTTCAAGAGATGTTGTCTTCTGACCCTGCTTTAGAAGTGGTGGGTACGGCGTCTGATCCATTTATTGCACGCGAAAAAATTAAAGAGCTTCATCCCGACGTGCTCACTCTTGACGTTGAGATGCCCCGCATGGATGGGGTGACGTTTTTAAAAAACTTAATGCGTCTTCATCCTATGCCGGTGGTAATGGTGTCTACTTTGACCGAAAAAGGTGCTGATGTAACCTTTGAGGCGATGGATTTGGGAGCTGTTGATTTTGTTACAAAGCCCAAAATTGATTTGGTCAACACGTTTGAAGAATACACACAAGAAATTTGCACCAAGGTTAAAACGGCCGCACGTGTTAATCGCCAAATGCTCGAGCGTCAATACAATCGGTATGTAGCCAACAGCAACGCGCGTCCCATTGTTTCTAGAGCGTTACCTTCTTCGGTTGATTCACGTACGCTTGGGGTGCCTAATAAATTAACAACCGATGCCGTTCTTGAGAAAAAAGCCTTTAACAGTCGTCATTTTAGAACGACCGACAAAATCATTGCCTTAGGTGCTTCAACCGGTGGAACAGAAGCCATTAAAGAGGTGTTAATGCGTTTACCGGCTAATACCCCTGGTATGGTGATTACCCAGCATATACCCGCGGCGTTTAGCTTACCCTTTGCCAAGCGTATGAATACCGTGTCCGAGATGACTGTTTGCCAGGCGGAAGATGGTCAGCAAATCTTGCCGGGACACGCCTATATTGCTCCCGGCGATAAGCATTTATTGGTGGAGCGCGACGGTGCTCGCTATGTGTGCCGCTTGCACGATGGACCGCCGGTTAACCGTCATAAGCCATCGGTAGACGTGATGTTTCGTTCGGTTACTCAAAACGTCGGCCCTAATGCTATTGGCGTTCTTTTGACAGGAATGGGTGCTGACGGTGCTTTGGGAATGAAGGAGTTGCAGGAGGCAGGCGCGTCAACCATTGCCCAAGACGAAAAAACCAGTGTTGTCTGGGGAATGCCAGGTGAAGCGGTTAAGTTAGGTGCAGCAGATTACATTCTTTCGTTAGAAGTCATCGCCCAAAAAATCTTAGATTTAGCAAGCCATTAAGTCGATTGGTGGCGGATTGCGGCTTAGGGTTTAAAATTTGGCATATTTACTGCTTTCAATGATTTGTAGAAATTTTAAATCCAAATCAAGTCGCATGCCATATTAAGGCGTACAAGCGTTACCGACCTTGGCAACGAACTTAAATTTAAGGAAGAATGTTATGCTTCAAATCATAAAAGCCTATTGGTCTGCTTGGTTACTAACGCTGATTGGCGTGGCTTTAACTGTACTAGAAGTGCCTTATATTGGCGTAGTCATGCTGGTTGTTGTGTCTTTTTACTGGTCTTTTTTAGTGGCAATAATTGCCAGGCCTGGTCGTTTGGCCAAACAGGAGCATGCCCCAGTAGGTGCTCAAAGTAATCAAGTAGTGGTTCGAGTGCAAACGGTAGATGAATCATTACAACTGATTATGAATGACGTTGATGCGGTCATTGGACAAGAGGTCGGCGTTGTTCAAGAAGAGTTAATGCAAGTTAAATCATTGGTTTCTGAAGCTATTGAAACACTTAATGGCAGCTTTTCTGGTTTACATGAGCAAACCCAGTCTGAGTACAAATTGGTGGTGTCATTATTGGACAATTTAGGTGGCGGTAATGACGCTAATGAAATGAGCATTCAAAAGTTTTCAACTGAAATTACCTCGGTACTGCAATATTTAATTGATTTACTGACTAATGCAAGTCAACGAAGCAATCAGACTGTCGCTAAAATTGACGATATGATTGGGCAGATTGAAGCGATTTTTACCTTGCTCGAAGACGTTAAAGGCATTGCAGACCAAACCAACTTGTTGGCATTAAATGCGGCTATCGAAGCGGCTCGTGCGGGTGAAGCGGGTCGTGGTTTTGCCGTAGTGGCCGATGAAGTACGTAAACTATCACTTAATTCAAACGTGTTAAACGAGCAAATTCGTAAACAGGCTGAAAAAGCGCGTCTAACGGTTGACCAAGTGCGCCACATTGTGAGCGAAACCGCCAGTAAAGACATGGAACACGCTGTGTCATCACAAACCAAAGTCAGCAGTATGCTAGGGGATTTGGAATCGATGAATGGCGGAATTTCGGATAAGCTGGGCGATTTATCTGGCATGATTACCGAGATTGAGCGCAGTGTTTCTAATGCAGTACGCTCACTGCAATTTGAAGACATAGTGCGCCAACTGGTAGAGCAGGTAATGAATCATTTGCGAAATTTAAATCAATTTTCACGCGAAATTAGTCTATTTTTAGAAGAAAATAAGTCTAATCCGGCTTTGTCTGAAGAGGAGCATAAAGCACGTATTGAGGGGTTTAGACAAAAAATTCACAGTTCACGCCAGCAAATTGAAAACAGTCGCATGAGTCGTGTTAGTACTGTTAGCATGGATGAAGGTGAGATTGAGTTGTTTTAATCGGCCAAAGTGCTAAGGTTTCCAAAATTTTAATCTTCACAAAAACCCGTTATACGGGTTTTTGTGTTTTTAATGTTACTGTTATTTCAATGGGCATTTAAAAGAAATCTTTGTGTGAATGGACTGTCGGTCTTAATATCCAAACTTTACCTTAAGGGTATTTAGCCCTATCAAAGGTAAAGATTTTTAGGAGTAAAAGCACCATGACGTTGGTATTTAAAGTCTGGCAAAAGTGGCTGTTATTAACTGTGTTGGTTACACTTATGAGTGGTTGCACGGTAAAGTTGGTTTACAACCAGTTAGATTGGCTTACCGCTTGGTATCTTGATGACTTTGTTCGCCTAACACCCGAGCAAACGCAGTTGTTTGAGTCGCGTTTAACTCGATTTTTGGAATGGCATCGCCAGCAGGCACTGCCGCACTACGCCGATTTTTTTGAAGATATTGCTAAAGCCTCAGACGACTATTTGTCTGTGGCCGAGCTGCAAGCTTTTCAAACTCAGCTAGAAGGCTTTTTAGACCAGGCCTTGTTGCAGGTAAGCAATCCACTCACTGATGTGATGTTTGAGCTTGATGATGCACAAATTATTCAATTACAAGGTCAGTTTTTTACTGTTAATCAAGAGTATCAGTCTAAATTTATTGATATTTCTCAGGCCGAACAACGTTCAGTGCGAGCAGAAAAAATGCAACGATTTATTGAACGTTTTAGTGGCGATTTAACGCTAGAACAAGTTGAAAAAATTACTCAATGGTCGCAAGAATTTCCTTTGATGGGCGCAGATTTTTTGCACTCTAGAATGACTTGGGAATCTCATTTTATGGCTATATTGCACACTCGAAATAATCAATTGTCATTTAAAGAGTCGGTTTCTTCGCTGTTGTTAAACCGAAAAGCCCACCAGTCGCCAGAGCAGCAGAGCAAGTTTTCCCATAACCAAAAGCGCATACTGGTCTTGCTGAGCGAGCTTTCGAAGAGTTTTAATGCTAAGCAGAAACAGACTTTTAAAGAAACGTTATTAGAATTGGCTGACGATGCTCGAGCATTGTCGCGTCAATAAAAAGTATTTGGGTGCTCCTTGGTTACTCCAAGAATCAACTGGGGTAAGTTGAGGTGCTTACAGAGAGCTTTGCAGGAGTGTCTGCGCGAATAGAAATGGTTAAAAATCAGGTAAATTTTCCCTTATTTTTCTTTCGCAGCTCACTCGTGTAAGGCTTTTTCATATAAGTTTAAAAATTGTTAAAAGGCCTATAACCATGTTTAAAAAACAACGTTTTAAAGAAGTGACTAAAACCGATGGTGCTAAACCGTTAAATCGTCTTAAGTTGTCATTGGCGAGCGTATTTACCGCTTTTGTGGCCTTAGCAACCCTAGGGTCGTTAACCAGCTTAAGTGGATGCACTCAGTTACCAGACAAAGTTGTCCCCGTTACACAATTTGATTTGCCACGTTATTTAGGTGTGTGGCATGAAATTGCGCGCTTAGATCACAGTTTTGAACGCGATTTAATTGACGTGTCGGCCACCTACTCTATGCGTGAAGATGGTGGCGTTAGGGTCATCAATCAAGGCGTTAACCAATTGACTGGCCAAGCTAAAAGCGCTGAGGGTAAAGCGTATTTTGTCGAAACGCCCGACATTGGTCGCTTAAAAGTGTCATTTTTTGGCCCATTTTACGGTGGCTACAACATCACAAAACTAGATGAAAACTACCAAATGGCCTTGGTGATTGGTCCTAATTTAGACTATGCATGGATACTGGCGCGCTCTACTACGCCGAGTGCGAGCCAATGCCAAGCGTATTTTGAAGCCGCCAGTGCGCTAGGGATTGATAGGCAAAAATGGATTGAATTGCGTACCTGTCAGTAAGCGTATAAAAATGATTTGACCAGGCCTGGTTAAAACCGGTTACAACGGTTTAAGTTTGGTATGGCTCAATAAACTCGTTAGGAATCGCTTTAGGTTGGTGGGTTTGTAAATCAATGCAGACAAAGGTGGTGGTGGCGCTAAAAACCGTTTTGGCATCGCGCACTCTAATAATTTGCGTGTGGCGATCGCGCAAGCAGCGACCGGTTTGTTTGCCAATCCACGTGCCGATCAGCAGTTGATCGTTTAAATAACAGCTCGCCAAATAGCGCATTTGGTGTTGATACACCGCCATAATACGATTGAGCTGGCTTTGCAGCTCATGAGTAATGCCCACCGACACGCTATGCGCCCAAGCCGCCTCTTCCATCCAGGCCAAATACGCCTTATTGTTCACGTGGTTCAAAAGTCTAAATCACCGGCCTGCACTTGGTAGGGCACAATAAAAGGGTTTTGGGTTTGCCAGTTCATGCGTGTGGCCTTTGTTATTGTTTACTTGTTGCCGTTTGCTTGCAGTGGCTTGGTATGCAATGCGGTGGGTTTTAGGTAGAATATGACGATTATAACCAATAGTAGAGAAATTCGTTTATGTCTGGAAATACGCTGGGACAAAATTTTAAAGTGACCACGTTTGGCGAAAGCCACGGTTTGGCGTTAGGCTGTATTGTGGACGGCTGTCCACCAGGACTTGCGTTGTGTGAGGCCGACATTCAACTAGAGCTTGATCGCCGTAAACCCGGGACTTCAAAGCACGCCACGGCGCGACGTGAAGACGATGTGGTGCAGATTTTGTCGGGCGTGTTTGAAGGCAAAACCACCGGCACTCCCATTGGCATGATTATTCACAATACCGACCAGCGTTCGGGTGACTACTCTAAAGTGGCGGAAACCTTTCGTCCTTCGCACGCCGACTACACTTACACCCAAAAGTACGGTTTTAGAGATTATCGCGGCGGCGGACGTTCCTCCGCGCGTGAAACCGCCATGCGCGTGGCCGCAGGAGCGATTGCTAAAAAATACCTTAAAGAGCGTTTAGGCGTTGAAATAAAAGGCTTTTTGTCGCAGTTAGGCCCTATTAAAATCGAAAACGTCACCTGGCCGTTTGACAACGACAACGAATACTTTTGTCCAGACGCGGTTAAGTCCGAAGAAATTAGACTGTACATGGACAATCTGCTTAAACAAAAAGATTCGGTGGGTGCCAAAATTACCTTGGTGGCAAAAAACGTCCCTGTGGGTTTAGGCGAGCCAGTGTTTGACCGCTTAGACGCCGATTTAGCTCACGCCTTAATGAGCATTAACGCGGTAAAAGGGGTCGAGATTGGCGACGGTTTTGCCGTGGCGGGTCAACGCGGCACGCAACACCGCGATGAAATGGCACCAGAAGGCTTCCTGTCTAATCACTCGGGTGGAATTTTGGGCGGAATTTCAACCGGTCAAGACATTGTGGCGCACATCGCCCTTAAGCCCACATCGAGCATTATGACCCCAGGTAAAAGCATCAACACGCAGGGCGAAGCGATTGAGATGGTCACTAAAGGCCGCCACGACCCGTGCGTGGGCATTAGAGCCACCCCTATTGCGGAGGCGCAAATGGCGATTGTGTTGCTGGATCATTTTATGCGAAACCGCGCACAAAATGCCGATGTAGTCGCGCCGATGATGGATTTAATGCACCCTTAAACATCTATAAACACCTATAAACACCTATAAACGTTTAAATACGTCTTATGTAAAACCAGCAGGCCTGGTTAATTGAGATGCCCATTTGTGGATATTGTAAAACCGTGCACGTATCAATCGGCCTATTCGCGTTTATCATTACACTACTTTTTTATTTTAGTGTGCTGGGCGCATTGCTGCCTTACCTGGGTTTGTATTTGCAAACGTTGCAGTTTACGCCGGTTCAAATCGGTCAGCTATTGGCGGTGTTGCTGGGCACTAAAATTATAGCGCCCAATATTTGGGGCTGGTTGGCCGATCGCTCTGGCCACAGTATTAAATGGGTGCGTTTGGCGACCGGTTTGTGTTTGCTGGCCGCGCTGGGCTTGGTGTGGTTTGAACAGTTTTGGGGACTGTTTTTTAGCATTTTGTTTTTTAGTTTTTTTTGGCACGCTTCATTGCCGCAGTTTGAATCGTATACCTTTGGCTGTTTGGGCGACGATAAACACCGTTATGGGCAAATTAGGCTTTGGGGTTCGGTAGGCTTTATTGTTGCGGTGCTTGCGGTGGGTTGGCAAATTGAGACGTTCTCAGTGCGCGTACTGCCATGGGATTTGTTGATTTTGCTGGCGTTGGTGTGGTTAAGCGCCTTTTTAGTCAAAGACACACATAAGGCTCCAGCGGTTACGCAGTCGCAAAACTTTTGGGTCATCTTGCGCCAGCCAACGGTATTAAGTTTGCTGGTGGTGAGCTTTTTGGTTCAGCTGTCGCACGGCGTGTATTACGGCTTTTTTACCATCCATTTAAGCGGCCTTGGGTTTGATAAAACCACCATCGCCTGGTTATGGGCGTTGGGCGTGTTGGCCGAAGTAGCGGTGTTTTTTTACATGCGCACCATTTTTAAACACGCCACGGTGCGCTGGCTTATTTTAGTCAGCGTGGCACTCACCGCCGTGCGCTGGTTAATGAACTCCTATTTGGCCGACTCTTTGGGTTGGATGACAGTGGCGCAATTATTGCATGCGGCCAGTTTTGGATTGTTTCACGCCGCTGCAATTCACTTAATTAATGAACATTTTAGCGGCGCGCATCAGGGCAAAGGACAGGCTGTTTTTGCCGCCTCCAGCCACGGTTTGGGTGGCGCATTGGGTATGTTATTGGCCGGATACGCTTGGGCGTACGGCGGGGCGCAATTAAGTTATGTATTAAGTGCCCTGAGCGTAATGCTGGCGTTTTTGATTGCGTATCGCTGGGTGCGCTAAGATTTGAAACATTCAAGAATTATAAACTAGGAGATGAACAATGCGTTTATTACACACCATGTTACGCGTGGGCAATTTAGAAAAATCCATTGCGTTTTACACCCAAGTGCTTGGCATGACGCTGTTACGCCAAAAAGAGTACCCACAAGGCGAATTTACGTTGGCTTTTTTGGGCTACGGCAACGAAGAAGGGCACACCGTTTTAGAGCTTACCTACAATTGGGGGGTGGACACTTATACCCTAGGCAACGCCTATGGCCACATTGCTATTGAAGTGCCGGATGTTTATGCCACAGCGCAAGCGGTCAAAGAGGCTGGCGGTAAGATTATTCGTGAAGCCGGTCCGATGAACGCAGGTACGACCATTATTGCGTTTTGCGCCGATCCAGACGGTTATCAAATTGAATTTATTGGTGAAAATCACGTTCGCGTTTAATTTTGTCTAAATCGAGATAACACTGGGTTTATGAGTTATAAGGTTTATGGATTTGACCAGGCCTGGTCGCTTTAGGGTACCGTAATTAAAACAAGGAGTTAATATGCAATTTCATTCTTTAAAAGCCAAAGTTATGGCCATATCGGTCGTGGTAGCCACGGTAGTGTCTATCGCGGTGGGCTCTGTGCTGTACATCACTCAAGTTAGCCCGGTTAACGCCAAAGCTCAAGACACGCTAAAAGTGCAGATGGCTCAATTTATTGACGGCAAAATAGACCTCAAAATTCAAAGCGGCATTATTGGCGCTACAATGATTTCATTGCAGTTTGAAACTCAGCAAGCTTTGTTAGACCAATACTACGATCCGCTCAAGGCAAGTTTTAAAACCTTAAAAGCCGACTACGAAGCTAAAACCAACTTTAAGGGAATTTTTAGCGAAATTATTACCCCGCAGGGTCAATCTGTATTGCGCTCTTGGGATTTGCAAGGTGAACCTAAAGACGTTAGCCAAGACTCATTGGTTAAAACTGTATTGGAGTCCAAGCAGGCCAAAGGGTCGCTAGGTTTTGGACAGCGTGGTGTGGTCATTACCTCTATCAGTCCAGTGTTGGTCGAAAAAAATATCATTGGTTTGGCGACTATGGTGCAAGGGGTAGGCTCTATTTCACGCGATTTTAGTCAAGAGCACTCGGGTGCTTGGGTCATGTTAATTGATACAGAATACGCTAAAAAAAGTGGTTATTCTAAAGCCATTGAAACTTTAGATTCGGTAACGCCGCGCTATGTGTTGGCTAATAATAAATGGTTTTCACCCGAAGTCATTGCGCTTGCTAAGCAGGTTTATCGTCCGGTAGATGGCCAAAATTCGGCGGTGTATTTACAAGGTGATTCGGTGGTAGTCGATTTGCCGGCGTACGATCAAGAAGGTCAAGTTTTTGGACGTCAGGTCTTTATTCAAGATAAAACTGTTTTTACTCAATATGTAACACAAGCAAAGAACCAGGCCTGGTTAACGTTGTTAAGTGTAGTGGGTGCCATTATTCTATTGGCAACGGTGTTGTTGTTAAGCGTTATTCGTTTAGTGGTTAAGCCATTAGAAAGTTTGAAAAAAACCATGTTTTTAATTGAAGACACCGGTGATTTTAGTATGCGAAGCACTATAAAAACCCGCGATGAAGTAGGGCAAACAGCGCAAGCCATTAATCACCATCTTGATCGCGTGAGCAGCGCCATCAATGAAGCCAATGGTGCCGTAGCGGCTTTGGCGTCGGGTAATTTACAACAGCGTATTCAAGGGCGTTACGTTGGAGATTTGCGTTTATTGCAAGACGGCATTAACCAAAGTGCCGAAAACGTGAGTGGAATGATCAGTGAAATAGGCAAAGCCATTGATAAACTTAAACAAGGTGAGTTTAATATTGAGATTAACCAGGATGCAAAAGGGGTGTTTGCCAGCATCTTACAAGACACATCTGTGGCAATGCAAAGCTTAAACAGCACCTTAAGTCAAACCAATAATGTGATGCAACAAGTCTCTAATGGCGTGTTTCAACATCGTGTGCAAACCGCAGCTCAAGGTGAGTTGGCGATGCTTAAGAAGGCCATTAATCAAACCTTAAATAATTTAGACGAAGTGATTCAAGACATTAGTAAAGTGATGTTGGCGCAAAGTCAGGGCGATTTAACTCAAAGGGTTGAGGTGGAATGCTTAGGCGACTTATTGGCTTTAAAAACTGCAATTAACCAAAATGCAGAGCATTTAAATCGTACTATTTATGGTGTTATGGTGTCGGCCAATACAGTAGCCGGCGCAGCGGATGAAGTGGCATTGGGATCACAAAGTTTAAGCGATAGTGTGCAGCAGCAAGCCGCATCAATGGAGCAAACATCTGCGACCATGGAAGAGATGAACGCCGCCATTAAAAACAATGCCGAAAACGCTGTAACCGTTGATCACTTAGAGCATGAGCTTGAGAATAACTCAAAAATAGCGGGTAAAGTTATGCACGATACCATTGAAGCTATGAATGAAATTCAGGCATCGAGTCATAAAATTGGTGAAATTGTAACTTTGATTGACAGTATCGCTTTTCAAACCAATTTATTAGCGCTAAACGCCGCTGTCGAGGCGGCGCGAGCCGGTGAGCATGGGCGTGGTTTTGCGGTAGTGGCTTCTGAAGTACGCAACTTGGCACAGAAATCGGCCGATGCAGCTAAAGATATTAATTTGCTCATTGGTAACAGCATTGCTCTTATTAATCGCGGAACCCATTTAGCGGGAGAGTCGGAGCAGGTTTTGAGTAAAATGAATGTTAGTATTTCTGAGGTGACCGGTATGATTGCTAACATTGCGAATACCTCATCCGAGCAAGCGCGAGGAGTGGGGGAAGTGAATCAAGCCTTAAGTTTAATGGATGATGTAACTCAACAAAATGCCGCATTGGTTGAAGAAACCTCGGCGGCGGCAGAGAGCTTAAAAGAGCAAGCTAATGTGTTAACTCAGAGGATGTCTGAATTTAAAATTGTTCGTCCGTAACCTATGGCGCACTTAATGGTGCGCCGTGGTTTGTTTACTCGTCGTCGGTAATAGAGTAAGGCAGCGGTTCAATAATAGCCGCTTTGCCACTTTGACTTATTAAGTTGCCTTCAACGGCGTCAAGTGACTTTAATGTACCAATGGCTAGACATAAAGTGCCGCTAAAAATATCTCGTTGCGCCTTAATTACGTCAAAATTGTGGTTTCGGCCGTTGGAGTCGTTTAACGTGAGTACATCACCTGGACTTAGGGGCATTTCTTCTTCTAAGTGCACTCGTAGCATGCGTTTGGTAACTTTGCCACGATAATGTACGCGGGCGATTATTTCTTGTCCTGGAAAACAGCCTTTTTTAAAGTTAATGGCGTCTAATTTATCCAAGTTCAAAAATTGTGCAATAAATTGCCCGCTGGTTGAACTGTTTACTTCGGGTATGCCGGCGGCGATGTCTAATAAATTCCAATCGGAGTTATTGGTAACGTCACAGGTGGCTTTTAACAGTGTCCATACGTTAATAATTTGTTCAACTGGGCCAAGTATGGCGTACTTGTGATAAGGGCCTGGTACCTTAACGACCAGCACATCACGCATGCCATCAAGGTCAATGTGGCCGGTTTCATAGGTGTTTTTAACTTTGGTGTTTAATCGACGTTGAATGTCCACATCTGCAAACTCACCTGCGTAGCCAATTTGAATGAGAGTGTTGGCCATGTCAGTAATTTGCACGTCGGCACGCATCACAAACATTTTTAAACGTTTTAAAATGGACTCTTTAAGTGAGTTTTCAAACGTTAAATAAAATGCATCTTGATGTTTAAAAATTAAAAAAATCGCTAATACTTGACCTTTTGGGTCGCAGTAAGCCGATAACTGAGCGAGTTGCTCTGTTACTTGATGTAAGTCGTTGGTGAGCTGGCCTTGTAAAAAACTGGTTGCATCGTTGCCCGATATTTTTAGCAATGCTTGATGACTCAAATTGGCCAAAACCGGGCCGTGCTTAACTAAGTAATGCTCTAATTCGGGTTGGCCAAAGCTGTTGATGGTTCCATCGACATTCCATTGAGCGTGTTGGCTGTTTAAAAAATCGAGCCAAGTTGAGTTTGTTGCGGCTGAATCGTCAGCGGTTGCAATCGTTGGCATGTTAAAACCTTTATTTAGTATTAAGTGCGCTGATGATACAACATTCGTTTGTAATCACAAAATACGTTGTAAAATTGAGATTGTCAAAAAATACTTATGACTGGGTTAAGGCGTTATTTGAATTTTGTTTGATTTATGGTTAGTATGACGTTTATTAAAAATCAACTGTCATAAACTGGAGAGTTAGGGTGTCTACATTAAATAAAGAGTTTTTGACCTTTAAGCTAGGGCGCGAAGAATTTGCAGTTGAAATTTTGCGAGTGCAAGAAATTCGTGGCTGGGAAACTCCCAGTCCTTTGCCCAGTGTGCCGCCTTATGTAAAAGGTGTGGTCGACTTACGCGGTACGGTTGTGCCTATTATTGACTTACGTGAAAAATTTAAGTTACCGCTTAGTTACAATGGAACTACGGTAGTCATTGTGGTGCATGTACTCACATCACAAGGTGAAAAAGTGGTTGGACTAGTGGTCGATGCTGTGTCAGATGTTCACCAGTTTGATGTTAATAACTTGCAATCACCACCGGATATTTCGTCGTCGGTTGAAAACCAGTTTGTATTAGGTTTAACCACTATATACGATGAAAAGGGTCAGCAAAGTATGGTTCACAGTCGCGCTGATGACGACAAACCTGCTGTAAAAGGACGCATGGTAATTGTGATTGATATTGATAAATTGGCTTCTGAAAATTTACTGCAGAGTGTGTTAATTGATTCTTTTCAGGACGCAACAACTACTAATGAAGCCCCTTAGTAACCTTCCTTTAGTTAACATTATTATGCAGTGCTAAGATGGGGTAATAATGGGCTATTTTAACAATGCCGCCTTGATAAAATTTAAGGCTGGCAAAGTTAAACAAAGTTAACATCATGCACTTATAAACGCTCAGGTTTAGAACACGTCACTTAGGTTGCAATACAGTAGGTTTGGCTGTTTTATGCGTGTGTGGATAGTCCAAATTGTAATGCAAGCCTCGACTTTCTCGACGGCGTTGTGCGCTCATTACCATGAGTTCGGCTACTAATACTAAATTGCGTAACTCTAGCAAATCGCTTGATAGCGTATGTTGACGATAATACTCATGCACCTCTTTATGTAAATTACGAATCCGTTGCCGCGCACGCTTTAGACGTTTATTGGTGCGCACAATGCCTACATAATCCCACATCACTCTACGGACTTCGTCCCAATCGTGCGAAATAAGTACTTTTTCTTTAGGTTCAGTTATGCCCGTGGTGTCCCAAGACTTGATGATTTGCGTGATAGGCTGGTGGGTTTTAAAGGCTTTTTCAATGCTTAAATGCGCCATTTTAGCAAACACCAAACCTTCGGCTAATGAGTTGCTGGCCAGACGGTTGGCTCCATGCAGTCCGGTGTAAGCGGTTTCGCCAATGGCGTACAATCCTGTTAAGGTGGTTCGGCCTTCTAAATCGGTAACGACACCTCCGCAGGTGTAATGAGCCGCAGGGACGACTGGAATCTGCTCTTGGCTTATGTCAATGCCAACCTTTAAACACCGCTCATAAATAGTGGGAAAGTGCGCTTTTAAAAAGTCTTTGGGCTGGTGAGTGATGTCTAAATACACGCAATCAATACCGTGCTTTTTCATTTCTTGGTCAATAGCGCGCGCCACAATGTCGCGGGGTGCTAAATCGCCACGTTCATCGTACTGTGTCATAAAAGCCGTGCCGTCTGGCAAGCGTAATATGCCGCCTTCACCTCGCACCGCCTCACTTATTAAAAATGAACGATCTTTTGGGTGAAATAAGCACGTAGGGTGAAATTGATTAAATTCCATATTACCCACCGCACAGCCAGCACGCCAAGCCATGGCAATGCCGTCGCCAGTCGACGTGTCTGGGTTGCTGGTGTAAAGGTACGTTTTGCTTGCGCCACCGGTGGCCAACACGGTAAAGTCGGCGGTAATATCCATCACTTTTTTGGCTTTTTTATTGAGTGCATAAGCGCCAACACATCGAGTTCGTTTGGGATTTAATATTAAATCGATGGATATGTGTTCGGGCAATAATGTAATGTTAGGATGGGTTTTTACTGCTTTGATTAAAATGTCTAACACCGATTGACCCGTGTGGTCGGCGGCGTGTATCACGCGTCGATGACTGTGGCCGCCTTCTTGTGTTAAGTGAAACGGAAAATGACTGACGGTGTGGGCTGTGCTGTTTTCGAGCTTGTTTATTTTGCTAAATGGCACGCCCAAATCAATTAATTCGGCAATTGCTTCGGCGGCATGAGTAGCCACCACGGCGACTGCTTTTGGGTCGCACAGACCAGCACCTGCGTCTATAGTGTCGGCAATATGAGCTTCAATGCTATCAAATGGGTCTAATACTGCCGCAATACCACCTTGGGCGTAATTGGTGCTGCCCTCAGAAAGCGCCGCTTTGGCCAGGATCATTACTTGGTGACCACCCGGTTTACCCGCCAGTTTTAAGGCCAAAGACAGGCCTGCAATGCCGCTGCCAATCACCAATACTTGTGTACGCAAACTCTGCTTAGTCGCTTTGGCCTGCGTGGTCTTGTCGGTTTTTTTGGGTGCCGATTTTTTGGGGGTGGAGTTGATTGTCTGCGTCATTTGCTCAACCTTTTGTGGCCATGCCCTTGAATAAAAAACTAATAGTAGCATATTATAACTTGCCAAACGCAAACGCCAATCCCACCAGGCCTGGTGGTTGTCTGGAAGGCTTTATTAGTGGTTGCCAGAATCAACTGGGGTTAATAAAGATGCCCTTTAATTGACCTTAATTGGCTTTGGTTAGTTAATGGTATTTTTAGAGACCTTTACAGCTGTAAAAGTTCCTAAAAATTGAAATTAAGCGTGACGACAAAAAAGGTTTTAGAAGTTTAATGCCAACGCCAAATACAAATGAAAATGCCGGTAATCTTATATTTGAAAGCTCGCAACACAATTCCACAAACACCGAGCAATACGCCAAGCGGTTACTGCTTGAACAGGGTGTGGTTGAATCGGTAGACAAAGGCTTTGCCTACGTTGTTACCCAACGTGCAACAGGGTGTAGTGGTTGTCAATCTTCTTCAGGCTGCGGCACATCAGCGTTGTCTAAACTGTTTAGCAGTACTTCGGGTGTAAACTCGGCCATTAAAGTCAGTAACACCGAGCATTGTCAACCTGGTGATGTGGTGATGTTAAGCTTAGACGAGTCACGCTTGCTTAAGCATTCTTTTATGGCCTATGGTTTACCATTATTAGGCTTGTTTATTTTGGCCTGGCTTAGCAGTCAAATCCTTCAAACGCTCGGCGCAAGCCCCGTGCTAATGGATGTAGGTTCCATTGTGGGCGGTCTATTTGGCTTGATTGTGGGTTGGACGTTGACACGTAAATTTTACCAACCCATTATGCCTTGCATACAAAGCGTACTCAGTCGTGTTAATGACAAAAATTTAACTTAAAAATGAGGCCTTTGAACGAGATAATCAATGCAAAACTCATGTATTGACAATTTACTGGTGCAAAGTTTACTTAATTAATGAGAGGTGATAAACATGAAGAAAGGGTCTTTTTTTAGTTCGGTAATGTTATCGTGCTTGTTAGTGGTGCAAATCCCTTACGCCAGCGCCGACAATAACAGTCGTTATGGCTTACCTGATTTTACGCAATTGGTTGAAGAGAATAATATGGTGGTGGTCAATATTAGTACCACTAAAAAGGTAGAACGAGAGTTGCCGCCCCAATTTAAAGGCATGCCTGATGACATGCTACGTTATTTCTTCGGTATTCCCGGCTTAGGCGCACCGCAAAGTCCACATGGAAAATCGGCTCCCGACAAAGAAGAAGTACATTCGCTGGGTTCGGGTTTTATCATCAGTGCTGATGGCTATATTATTACCAATAATCACGTTATAGAGGGTGCCGACGAAATAGTGGTACGCATGCGTAATCGCAAAGAATTAAAAGCCACCGTAGTGGGTACAGACAAACGCACGGACGTGGCGTTGTTAAAAATTAACGCCAAAGATTTGCCGGTTGCAAAAATTGGCCGATCACAGGGTTTAAAAGTAGGCCAGTGGGTCGTCGCGATTGGTGAACCATTCGGCTTGGATTACACTGTTACTCAAGGGATTGTGAGTGCACTTGGGCGCGCATTACCCGAAGACACTTACGTGCCCTTTATACAAACCGATGTGGCCATAAATCCGGGTAACTCGGGTGGGCCATTGTTTGACCTAAATGGTGAAGTTATTGGGGTAAATTCACAAATTTACAGCAAAAGTGGTGGTTCGATGGGCTTATCCTTTGCCATTCCCATTGATATTGCCATGAATGTGGTCAACCAAATAAAAGAAACTGGCAAAGTCACGCGTGGTTTCTTGGGTGTGCAAGTGCAAGAAGTCACCTCAGATTTGTCTGAATCGTTTGGCTTAACTAAGCCTATGGGTGCTTTAGTCGGTGAAACTTTTCCCAATACTCCCGCACAAAAAGCGGGTATTGAATCAGGCGATATTATTTTAGAGTTTGATGGCAAAATCATTGAAAAATCATCTGATTTACCGCCCATTGTTGGGGTTACACCGGTGAATAAAAAAGTGGACGTCAAACTCCTAAGACAAGGCAAAGAAAAAACTGTGAGCTTAACATTAGTATCACTAGAGCAAGCCGAAATGAGCAGCGATGCTCAAGCCAGTCAGCACATCAGCAACCGCTTTGGTGCCACGGTAGAAGACATAGATAAAAATGTGCTAAACGATTTAAAGCTTCCGTTTGGTGTCATGGTGAGCAACGTAACGGGTGGACCTGCCGAGCAAGCTGGTTTACGCAAAGGCGATATTTTAGTGACCATTGATTTTAAACCCATTAAAAGCGCGCGCGAATTTGAAGCAATTGTTAAAACCTTACCAAAAGGTCGCTCTTTGCCAGTACGTGTGGTGCGAAATAATCAGTCGTTATTTTTACCGCTGGTGTTTGAAAAATAATCCAAGGCTTTTTTTGGCCGGTCATGCAACGTATTTTAAGATGCGGATTTTTAGGATATAGCGTAAAATACGCGATTATTTGATTTGAACCAAAAATCGATGAGCTCAATAAATATATTTTAACTGCTATTTAACTGCTAAATAAGCAGGGTTGGGTAAGTGGATTAAAAGGGGCTTTGGCCCCTTTTTTTATGAGATGGTTTTTTACCAGCGGGCGACTCTAATTTAAAGTTAACCTGTTGATTTGTGGAGTTTAAATGTCAGACCAGTTAAAGTTTATTCGTAATTTCTCGATTATTGCGCACATCGACCACGGAAAATCGACCATTGCCGATCGGTTTATTCATCTATGTGGCGGTTTAACCGATCGCGAAATGTCCACTCAAGTTCTAGATTCAATGGACATTGAACGTGAGCGAGGCATTACCATTAAAGCGCAATGCGTCACCCTAAACTACAAATCAAAAGACGGTAACACCTACAAACTTAATTTTATTGATACCCCAGGACACGTCGATTTTTCGTACGAAGTATCGCGTTCGTTAGCCGCCTGCGAAGGTGCTTTATTGGTGGTAGACGCTTCGCAAGGCGTTGAGGCGCAAACCGTAGCCAACTGTTACACCGCCATCGAGCAAGGCTTAGAAGTGTTGGTGGTGTTAAATAAAATAGATTTGCCAGCCGCCGATCCCGAGCGTGTTATTGAAGAAATTGAAGAAATTATTGGGGTTGAAGCCACCGACGCCGTTCGTGCCAGCGCCAAAGCGGGTATTGGTATTGAAGAAACCCTGGAAGAAATTGTTTTAAAAATACCACCACCACAAGGCGATCCAGACGCACCACTAAAAGCCTTGATTATCGATTCTTGGTTTGATAATTACCTGGGTGTGGTGTCATTAGTTCGCGTGATTGACGGCAAAATTGGCAAAAAAACCAAAATGAAGGTCATGTCCACTCAAGAGGTTTATCTGGTGGATGAAGTAGGGGTTTTTACCCCTAAACGTACGCCAAAAGACTTTTTGTCGGCCGGTGAAGTTGGTTACGTGACATCGGGTATTAAAGACATCGACGGTGCGCCAGTGGGCGACACCTTGGCGGATGCCGCAAGACCCAATATTGTGGCGTTGCCTGGGTTTAAACCCGCGCAACCACGCGTGTTTGCAGGGTTGTTTCCTATTGCATCCGATCAGTATGAAGACTTGCGTGAATCGTTGCGTAAATTACGCTTAAACGATGCCGCGTTGCATTTTGAACCTGAAACATCCGAAGCACTTGGCTTTGGTTTTAGATGTGGGTTTTTGGGCATGTTGCACATGGAAATTGTGCAAGAGCGTTTAGAGCGTGAATACGATCTGGATTTAATCACCACCGCACCCACGGTTATCTATGAGATTCTGACCAAAAATGGTCAAGTTATGACCATTGATAACCCATCAGAATTACCCGATTTAGGCATTGTGGCCGAAATCAGAGAACCGATTATTCAGGCTAATATTTTAGTCCCGCACGAACACGTGGGCGCTGTAATGAAGTTGTGCATTGAAAAACGCGGCGTGCAAAAAGACATGAACTACTCGGGTGGTCAGGTGTCTATTCATTATGAACTGCCGCTCAACGAAGTGGTTTTGGATTTCTTTGATCGCTTAAAGTCTTGCAGTCGTGGTTATGCGTCTATGGATTATGAGTTTAAGCGTTTTCAGGCCGATGACTTGGTGCGTATGGACTTTTTAATTAACGGCGAACCAGTCGATGCGTTATCGGTAATTGTCCATCGAGCGTTTGCAGTTCAGCGTGGTAAAGTTATTATTGAAAAGCTCAAAGACGTTATTCCTCGGCAAATGTTTGACGTGGCCATTCAAGCGGCCATTGGTGCAAAAGTCATTGGTCGCACCAACGTCAAAGCCTTGCGAAAAAACGTGACCGCCAAGTGTTATGGTGGTGACGTTTCGCGTAAGAAAAAATTGCTGAACAAGCAAAAAGAGGGTAAAAAACGCATGAAGATGATTGGCAGTGTTGAACTACCACAAGAAGCCTTCTTGGCCATCTTAGATACCGGAGGAGAGTCTTAATGAGCTTTGAACTGATTTTAGTGATGATTACGGCCGTTACCGGCGTGATCACCTATGTTGATCGCATCATTTGGCGTCCTAAGCGCTTAGCGGCGGTTACCACCGAAAAAGAGCCAATTTTGGTTGAGTACGCGCGCTCGTTGTTCCCGGTGTTTTTGGTGGTATTGGTCTTGCGTTCGTTTATTATCGAGCCGTTTCGCATTCCGTCGGGTTCGATGTACCCCACGTTAGAAATTGGTGATTTTATTGCCGTGAATAAGTTTTCTTACGGCGTTAAATTGCCGGTATTGCAAACCACTATTATTCCGATCAGCCTGCCACAACGCGGCGATGTGGTGGTGTTTAAATACCCCAAAGACCCCGATGTTGACTACATTAAACGCGTAGTGGGTCTGCCGGGTGATCGTATTACTTATTTAGACCGTGTGTTGTACGTTAACGACCAAGCAGTCAGTTATGAACCTATTGGTAAATACGTTGGAAACGAATCGGGTTCGGTGATGAACGGCGCTAAAGAACTTAAAGAAACTTTAAGCGATGGGCATGAACACCGCATTTTGTGGGATGAAAGCAAAGCCAGCTTAGACATTCAAACACTTACGGTTCCCGAAGGTGAATACTTTATGATGGGCGACAATCGTGATCACAGTAACGACAGTCGTTTTTGGGGTACCGTCCCCGAAAAAAATCTTAAAGGCAAAGCCTTTGGTATTTGGATGAACTGGGATAATGGCGTGCATTTTAACCGCATTGGTAAAGGGATTAACTAACTATGGCGGTTAAATCCTCAGATACATTCCCAGTAGAGCGCATGGCAAAATTAAATGCGTTGTCTAAAAAACTGGGTTACGAGTACCAAAATATTGACTATTTGCAACGCGCTTTAACCCATCGCAGTGTGGGTTCTAGAAACAACGAGCGGTTGGAGTTTTTGGGTGACAGTTTGGTCAATTTTATGATTGCCGATGTGTTGTTTCACCAGTTTGACCGCTTGCCAGAAGGTGACATGAGCCGTATTCGCGCTCATTTGGTTAAGGGTGACACCTTGGCGGTCATTGGCCGAGAGTATAATTTAAGCGATTATTTAGTCTTGGGACCCGGTGAGCTAAAAAGTGGCGGTTACCGACGTAACTCGATTATTGCCGATGCGGTTGAGGCCATTATTGCCTCGGTTTATGAAGACGGCGGATTGGATGTGTGTCGAGATTTGGTTACGCGTTTTTATCAAGAGCGCTTGGCTGAATTAGACCCTAAAAATGTTGGTAAAGACCCTAAAACACGTTTGCAAGAGTGGTTGCAGTCTAATAATCAACCGCTGCCCGAATACAGTATTATTAGTGTAAATGGTGCCGCACACGCCCAAGAATTTACAGTGTCGTGTTACGTTGAAAAACTCACCTCAAAATTTGAGGCTACGGCATCAAGCCGTCGCAAGGCCGAACAATTAGCCGCCGAAATAGCGCTGGAAGCCTTAGGCGAATTTTAATGACCAATCATGGTCAACCTGCGTAAGCTTTGTCTTATGCATTTGTGGTACATAAGGACGCTATGACAGACAATATACTTTCACTGGAGGCTATTTTAGCCAGCGCGGAATTGGCACAATCAGCCGATGAATTGGCGGCACACTCTGATTACAAAGCCGGTTTTGCTGCGGTAATTGGCCGTCCTAATGTGGGTAAATCCACTATTATGAACGAGTTGCTGGGGCAAAAACTCAGCATTACCTCACACAAACCACAAACTACGCGCCATCGCATTCACGGCATTCACACCACCGACACGCATCAAATTGTTTATGTAGACACGCCAGGAATGCACTTGGGTGGGCAAAAGTCCATTAACGATTATATGAACCGCACCGCCAACAGCGCGTTTGCCGATGTAGACGTCATTTTATTTGTGGTCGAAGCCGGGCGTTGGAGCAGTGAAGACCAAGCGGTCGCTAAAAAATTGCAAGGCAGTCCAACGCCGGTGGTGGTGTTGGTGAATAAAATTGATAATTTTAAAAACAAAGAAGACCTGTTTCCGTACTTGCAAAAAGTGGCCGCTAACGTTGAATTTACGACGTTAATCCCTATTTCGGCTTACAAGCGCAATGGGTTGGATTTGGTTGAAAAAGAAGTTTTAAAATACCTGCCCAATCAAGCCAAACTGTTTCCAGAAGAGTACATTACCGACCGTTCAACGCGCTTTTTGGCATCGGAAATTATTCGTGAAAAACTCATGCGCAGTTTAGGCGAAGAAGTGCCGTATGGCGCTACTGTTGAAATTGAACAGCTTAAGTTTAACGAGGACCAAAATCGCTGGGAAGTAAATGCACTTATTTTGGTAGAGCGCCCTGGGCAAAAGCAAATTGTGATTGGTAACAAAGGTTCGCTTATTAAAGAGATGGGCATTCAAGCACGTAAAGATTTAACCACCTTGCTGGACGGTCGAGTGCATTTGGAGTTGTGGGTTAAAATCAAAGAAAATTGGTCGGATGACGCACGTGCGTTGGCCAGTTTGGGTTACGACGACAATTACAGCAGTTGAGTTTTTAGCACCATTAACGGCGTTAACACCGTTAATTTTTGCCAGGTAACCCGTGGATATTGAACAAAACGCCTTTGTGCTGCATTCCAGACCCTATCGGGAAACCAGTTCGTTGGTAAGCTTGTTTACCCCGGATTATGGCAAGCTAACGGCGGTGGTGCGTGGTGTGCGTGGTGGCAAAAAAGCCGCTGCGCACAAAGTGGCCATGCTGCAACCGTTTCAAATGCTGACCATTGGGTGGCGTCACAATCCGCGCGCTACATCCGATCTAATTACCTTACAGCAACTTGAAGCCACACCCTTACGTTTTCCGTTGTTGGGCGAAAACGCGGTGTGTGGTTTGTATGAAAACGAGCTGCTGTATCGAATGCTGTATCCTGGCGTGGTGTCTGAGGCGCTGTTTGTGGATTATCAACAGAGTTTGTACCATCTGGCCAACGCCCAAAATCGACTTGACCAGGCCTGGTCATTACGCCAATTTGAGTTTCAACTGTTGGATGCATTGGGGTTTGGTTTGGTGTGTGATGTGGATACCCAACAGCAACCGCTTGACCCACAATCCCAATACGCTTACTACCCCCAAATGGGGGCGGTGAAGTTAATGGACTCTGTGACCGAGCCGGGTCAAGCGGTGATTATACGGGGTGAATGTTTGTTAAAGTTGCCTCAGTTAAGCCTTTGCCCCACGTGTATGAACGCGTGGAAAGCTTTATTGCGCAGCGCGTTGCAAGCGCATTTGGGCGCAAAACCCATTATGACGCGGCAACTGTTTAGCCGCGCGCCAACGACGTATTAAGACGACCGATAAAGTCGACTATAAAACCTCTCTATTTGCACTTGTTAAAAGGAAAATTGCCATGAAACCTATCTATTTAGGGCTAAACATTGATCACGTTGCCACCTTAAGACAAGCGCGCGGTACGCGATACCCCGACCCGATTAAAGCGGCTCTAGACGCAGAAATGGCCGGTGCCGACAGCATAACGTTGCATTTACGCGAAGACCGTCGCCATATTCAAGACAGTGATGTAACGCGAATTTGTGCGATGCGTCAAACCAAAGTCAACTTAGAGATGGCGGCCACCGAAGAGATGGTGCAAATTGCCTTAGCACATCAACCCGAAGACATTTGCCTTGTGCCCGAAAAACGCGAAGAGCTCACCACCGAAGGCGGGTTGGATGTGGCCGGCCAACTGCCATGGCTTACCCAAGTGTGCGCGCGTTTGGCGCAAGCGGGTTGTCGAGTATCGCTGTTTATTGACCCAGATGAAGTGCAAATTGAAGCCGCTAAAGAAGCCGGTGCGCCAGTAATTGAACTGCACACCGGAACCTATGCCGAGTTAACCAAGCCGGCTGAAATTGCCGCTGAGCTAGAGCGTATTCGCCATGCCGCAGAGTACGCCACCCGTTTGGGTTTGGTGGTCAATGCGGGGCACGGCTTGCATTATCATAACGTACAGCCGCTGGCCGCCATTAAAGAGATTGAAGAGCTTAACATTGGTCATGCCATTATTGCTCACGCCGTGTTTGTCGGCTTGCCTGAAGCGATTCGTGAGATGAAGCGTTTGATGGTGGAAGCGCGTCAACAAGCGTATCTGCCTGAGTAAATTAAAGGCTTAATATGATTATTGGCATTGGCACCGACATTGTAGACGTAGCGCGGATTGCGGGTGTGTACCAGCGCCAAGGTGATGCGTTTGCCAAACGTTTATTGTCGCCCAGCGAGTTATTGGATTACACCCAGCACACCCACCCCGAACGCTTTTTGGCCAAACGTTGGGCGCTTAAAGAAGCGGTCTCTAAAGCGTTGGGCACGGGCATTAGCCAAGGGGTCTGTTTTTGCGATATGACCATTGGCCACAGTCCTTTGGGGCAGCCCATTTTAACCTTAGCCAATCAAACACTCGCTCACGCCAACCGCTTGGGCATTACCAATTGGTCGGTGAGTGTGAGCGATGAAAAAACTCACGCGGTGGCGTTTGTCATTGCTGAACAGCGCTAAGGAAGTCTTAACCCGCCTTATTCTTCACGCACTCTTTAAAAAACCATCGTTAGGAACTCATAGCATGAATAAAAGTCTTATCACCAATCTAGTTGCGGCGTTGTTGCTGGTGGCCGGTGTGTTATTAAATAACACGCTATTGAGCTTGGTTGGCTTGTTTGCCTTATCGGGCGGGTTAACCAACTGGCTGGCGATTCATATGTTGTTTGAAAAAGTACCAGGCCTGGTCGGTTCTGGGGTGATTCCCGCGCAGTTTGAGGCCTTTAAAAATGCCATTAAAACGCTCATGATGGAACAGTTTTTTACCCAAGCCAACATTGATCGCTTTGTAAGCGGGCAAGATTCGCAGGTGCATTTGCACTTGCAACCGGTCATTGAAAAAGTCGATTTATCGCCTTCGTTTGACAAGCTGGTGGACGTGATTATGAACTCGTCGTTTGGCAGCATGCTCAGCATGTTTGGCGGCGCTAGCGCACTCACGCCGCTAAAAGAGCCGTTTGTGCTTAATATGAAACAGTCGTTGATTGAACTCACACAACAAGAATCGTTTATAGAACTGCTTAAAAATCAGATTGATCAGCCCAATGTGATGGCCGAAATTCGCGCAAAATCGAAGAAATTATTGATGCCCGGCTAACCGAACTTACCCCGCAAATGGTAAAGCAAATGGTGCACACCATGATACAGCAACACCTTGGTTGGCTGGTGGTGTGGGGTGGCGTGTTTGGTGGGCTAATTGGTTTGGTTTCGGGGCTGGTCGCCCCAATGATGGCATGATGTTGCTTTTAAGGCCTGGGCATTTTGAATGACCAGGCCTGGTTGATTGTTTTAAATAAAACTGGTTTTATACAAAGCCGGCCACTTCGGGTAAGGTTTCAAAGCCGGGTTTGGCAAAATAGTAACCTTGCATCAGCTCTACCCCTTCTTTGGCAAAAAAGTCTACTTCTTCTTTGCATTCAAGCCCTTCGGCCAGCACGGTAATGTTGAGTTGCTGGCAAATCGAAATCAACCCTTTGGCAATAATTTGTTTAACTGGATTTAGGTGAATGTCACGGATTAATTCCATGTCGATTTTTAATATATTGGGTATGAAATTGGCCAATAAATTTAAACCCGCATGACCCGCACCAAAGTCATCAATAGCCGTGGTAAAGCCTTGTTTTTGATAGTAATTAAAGATTTTAGTAAGGTGTTTTGAATCCACAACCACTTCAGATTCGGTAATCTCAAACATAATTTGACTAATTGGAAAATTATGCAATTTTGCGGCGCGTAAGGTGCTTTGAATGCAATGCTCTGGTTGGTAGACGGCATTGGGTAAAAAGTTAATGCTTAACATCGATTTTAAGTTAAGTTGCGCGGCTAAACCAATGGCCTTAACCCGACAGGCCTGGTCAAAAGCGTAGCGATTTTGGTCATCCACTAGCGACAAAATGCTGTAAGCCGACTCACCATTTTCGCCACGCACTAAGGCTTCATAACCAAAAATGGTGTGCGTTGAAATGTTAACGATGGGTTGAAACGCATAACTAAAACCAAAGGGCAGTTGAGCGGCACAATGCTCACAGCCTATTTGAATGTCCGCAATTGGAAAGTAGGTTCCCATAAAAAAGGTTCCTTAAAATTAAAATGATTATTCTACGCTGTAACAAGCCAATTAGAGATGAATTTAAAAAACTTTAAGACAACAGTCACGCTCTACACGCGTTATTTAAACAGACACCGCTAATTTGAGCTTTTAAACGGTCTGTTAATCCACCGAACGATTAAGCTTGTTGCTCAGCGTCTGTTTGATTTTTTGCCACAGCGGTTTGCCCAACAGTAAAATCGCCAGGTAAAACGTCACTTCGGCAAAAATAATCAGTGCCGTGATAAACGCGGCGATTTGCCCAACACTCAGGTCTAAAAACGGCACAATAAACACCGCAATCCAAGCCAGTGTTGACAGCGCAATCAGTCCATAGCCCAACGTTTTTAGCATACGGTAATCACTTAATGTCATCTATATTCAGGTGGGCAATAATCATCGTCCACAGGTTTTTCGTCTTCTAACCCCTGGGCAATTCTTAAACGAGCCAGGCGCGCTTGTTCGGCCGCAAAAGCGGCTTTAATCTCTTCCATCACGGCGTCCACATCGGCCTCTATTTCTACTTCGTCAAATTCGCCAGTCAATTGCAAGTCACGGTCTAGTTCGCCTTTTTCAAACAGTGCCCAGATCTCTTTGGCGTACTGTGTAGTAAGCAGTTCGGGTGCGTATTGGCCATAGTATTCGGTCATGTTATTGACATCACGTGCCAGCATGCGTTTGGCATTGTTGTTGGCCGCCGCGTACACCGCTTGGGGCAGGTCAATAATCACTGGGCCGTACTGGTCGAGTAGCACATTAAATTCCGATAAATCGCCATGCACCAAGCCCACGCACAACATGCGCATTATGTAGTGCATGACCACGGCGTGGTCTTCAAGTGCTTGTTCGTGGGTAAGGGTTACGTCGTTGAGTCTGGGGGCTACGTCGCCGTTTTCGTCGGTAATTAATTCCATTAACAACACGCCGTCAAAACAGCCGTAGGGTTGTGGCACCCTAACACCGGCAGCGGCCAGTTGGTAAAGTGCGTCTACCTCGGCATTTTGCCAAACGGTTTCTTGTTCGGCGCGGCCAAATTTAGAACCTTTTTCCATGGCACGCGCGCGGCGACTGTTGCGAACTTTACGTCCTTCTTGGTATTCAACCGCCTTTTTAAAACTGCGCTTATTGGCTTCTTTGTAAATCTTGGCGCAGCGTATTTGAGTACCACAGCGCACCACAAATACATCGGCCTCTTTACCGCTCATTAACGGACGCAACACTTCATCCACCAGGCCATCTTCAACCAATGGCAAAATTCTTTTTGGGGTTTTCATGGGGTATTTACAGCGTCCTTAGGCGTTAATAACAATATGGATGGCATCATACAATTTTTTGACTCAAAAAGGCTAAAAAGGGCGGTTAATCGGTTGGATTGGCTGAGTGTGCAAAGGTTACTACTAAAGGATATTATTTATACCAAATGCGGTTAACGTACCAAACTTTTGTGCCTTCTGGAGTAATGACCGTCACTTCATCGTCCACTTGTTTGCCAATCAGCGCCCGCGCCATGGGCGAGTTGATGCTGATGGCGTTTTTTTGCGGGTCAAATTCATCCGCGCCCACAATGCGATAGTGCACCACCAGTTTGGCGTCGTTTTCAAGCTCTACCCATGCGCCAAAATAGACTTTGCCTTCTTGCTGTGGCGAATAATGCACAATTTTAAGTTCGTCTAAGCGTTTGCGTAAAAACCGAATACGGCGATCAATCTCACGCAAACGACGCTTACCTTCTTTGTATTCGGCATTTTCTGACCGGTCGCCATGCGCAGCGGCTTCGGTTACCGCTACGGTGGTGTCGCGTCGTTCAATGCGCCATAAAAAGTCGAGTTCTTTTTCTAAGACCGCACGGCCTTCTTGAGTGATTAAATTTGCTGGGCTGTTCATCGTATTAACTTAAATGAGTGTGGGGTTATTCTGGAAACCAGGGGGATTTTTCGGCTTGTTGGTAGAGTTGGTTAAACTGGTTTTGTAAGTCGTCTACTAACCCTTGGTCTTTGGCGTTTTGACAGCTGCTAAGTTGATTGAGTTGCTCGTTAAGCTGGTGTTCTAGGGCTTGTTTTAGCACTTTAATGTCTTGGTTTAGATGACGTTTAACGTAGTTGTGGGCGGTTAAACGGTATTTGGTGACAAACAAGCGGTTTACTTTGTCGTAATGTTTGTCAAAACTGACTCCGCGACAGCGTTTGTTGTAAAAGTCGTAGCGAATAGCGGTTTCAATAAGGGCTGTATGCAATGCGGCGTCGGCTAAAGGCTGCGGGGTATTTTGTGGCTGCGTGGTTTGTGCCGTGGCAGGGGTGGCCGCTTGAATGGGCAGGCTTAACATTAAAAAAGCCGTAACAATAAATAGCACTGGTGTTGACATAAGTGTGACCCCCAAAGTTAAAACAATTTTTAAGTGTAATGGTTTTAAGGGGTAAATCCAATGTTTAACTTTAAGAGACCTTTGCACGAGTGGGGTGCGAGAAAAAAATGTGGAAAAATTTACCTGATTAAGGCGGGAAACGCAGTGAATAGCTGGCTATTAACAAGTTTTCCAACGAAAAGCAGGAAAATTTTAACCATTTTTGGCCGTACATCGACTCGTGCAAAGGTCTCTTTAAGGCGTTGGCTTCTTCCGCCGCGTGTCTAAAATAAAAAACCGCCAAAAGATGGGCGGTTTTAAGAGAGGTTAAACGTTCATTTACGACTTATTTAATCAACGATTTTACCCAAGCTTCCATGGTGTCGTTGGCAATGGGATTAGGGGCTTCCATAAAGTTGACCACAAAACGATCGCCCAAATCGGTTACGCCAATAGAGCGTGGGCGCACGGCGACTGGGTCGGCCGAAGGCAGTTGCATACCAAAACATAAAATGATGTTTTGCGCGTCTTTAATGTCGGGATTAATTTCGCCATCAATGCTTTTGGTGTGGCTGTAATGGTCAAAAATGGCGATGTTAACCGCTTTTGGGTGCGCTTCAATTAAGCCGTGCAAATAATTTAAAATGTCTTTTACGCTGGCAAATCTAGACTCGTCTTTGGTAAATTCAAGTTCAAAATAGGGTATTTTTCTTTAAATATTTTTTGTTTCATGGGGTAATTCTCTTAAGTTGTAATTGGTAAGTGGTTAGGGTCTTTGTGTTATTTGTATTGACGCAAATACAGTATTTCAAAGCCGCGTTTGGCCCAATGCAGTAGACGGCAAGGCGGTAATAAGGTGGTGCCTTTTTCGGTGCGTTTGATTAAAATGCCGTGGGTTAAGGTGTCTACAATGCAAATAAGTTCGTGCTTAAAGCTAACAAAGTCGCTTTGCCCTTGCAGCGATTTAACCAAGTTGGTGGCGGCGGCTTTAGCTTGTAAATCGGCGGCGTGCGCTTGTTTGGGTTGCCAATCGGGTCCTGGAAAACTCCCGTTATCACCGGCGACAAAGACGTTTTGATAGCCTTCAACTTGCGTCTGCATGTTGGCGGTAATCATGCCGCCGGGTGATTTGGGCAGTTCTGATTGGTCTAACCACGCCGGGCCGGTCATGCCAGGCATAAATAAAATTAAATCGGCGTGAAACTCACCACCTTCGGTTTTAACCAGGTTGCTCTCAAAACCGACCATTTTGTGGCCAAGATGAGTGTCGATGTCTTGTTTGGCCATCATGCTGGCGAGCTTTTCGGGCACTTTTTCGCCTAAGCGTAAACCGGGTTGGGCAGACGGGTTAAAAAACACAATTTTGAAATTTTTACGGCGACCTTGTTTGCGCAGTAGGTTATCAATACCAAACAAAAATTCAAACATTGGCCCGCCGCGCATGGCCGAAGGTTCGTTGGGGTTGGCGCCAAAGCCAATGGCGATGGTGCCCGATTCCATCGCGTCTAAACGGTCACGAATTTTTTCGGCGGCTAAAATGCCTTCGCATGGTGTAATGGCGTGTTCAATGCCGGGAAGTTTTTTAATAAAACGTCCTCCGCTGGCAATAATTAAGCCGTCGTTAGGGTAGGTGCCTTTGTCGGTCACGACTGTACGGCCTTGATTAATGACGTTTTGCACAGTGCCTTCTACAAACTGCACGCGCTGACGATTAAAAAAGTTATGCAAATTAATGCGTAAATCGTCGCCCTTGCGTAAACGCGCCGGAATCCAAATTAAACTGGGGTAATACACCAGTTCTTCGGTAGGGGCAATAACGGTGATGTTGGCGTTGGGGGCTAATTTACGAGTTTGTTTAATTGCGGTGAGTGCGGCAAAACCGCTGCCTAAAATGGTGATGTTCATGGGTGATACTCTGTGGTTTAATCATTAATTAATTTGATGCATTATAGAAAATATTTATAGGATAAGCATCTTAAAGTTGTTTATGAATCTTACCAAAATTAACTTATGAGTTGATGTCTAACTCAAGCAAAATATTGATTTGTTTGCTGTTTTTAAATGCCAATCCGTTAGAATAACGCCCCGTGTGCGCCGGAGTGCGTAGCGTACAATGACGCAAAACGCTTGTTTAACATAAAAACATTGAAAAGGAGGCGTTGCATGCTGCAGTTGGTTTTAGGAGGCGCTCGTTCGGGTAAAAGTCGGTTTGCTGAGCAGTTGGCGCAACAGCATGCGCAAGCAGGATTGCAGGTGGTGTATGTGGCCACCGCGACTGCGTACAGTTTGAGCCACCCCATTGATTTACCCCTTGCGCACGACGTTGAAATGTTGGCGCGCATTGCACAGCATCAAGCCGACCGGCCAGATGATTGGCAAACGGTCGAAACCCCGCTTAACTTGGCCAGTACCTTGGCGCAATTTAATCACCCTCAATACTGTATTTTGGTGGATTGTTTAACGCTGTGGACGCTCAATGTTTTAGAAACTGAGCAGCTCCAAACACAAGCCGATGCGCTGTTTGTGCAGTTAGAACGCATGAACGTGCCGCTGATTTTAGTGAGCAATGAAATTGGTTTGGGGGTTATGCCACTGGGGCAACTTACACGCGAGTTTGTTGACGCTTTGGGGCGTTTGCATCAGCGTCTGGCGCAGCGCGCCGATAACGTAACGTTAATGGTGGCCGGCTTGCCGTTGCCGCTTAAAATACAATAAAACTCATTAGGAACGTTAATGCAAGTAACCTTAAAACCCATAAAATCGATTGACCAGGCCTGGTCAGAACGCGCCGCGATTCGTCAACAAAGTTTAACCAAGCCCGCCGGTTCGTTAGGCGTGTTAGAGGCGTTGGCGATTCAATTAGCCGGTCATCAAGGCTGTGAATGTCCTAGCATAGTGTTGCCGTGGATTAGCGTGTTTGCCGCCGATCATGGCATTGCCCAGCAGGGTGTGTCGGCGTATCCTGCTGTGGTAACCGCTGAGATGGTTAAAAACTTTTCGGCCGGCGGTGCGGCCATTACGGTGCTGGCGCGCGCGCATCAAGCGGCGTTTGAGGTGGTGGACGTGGGCGTGCTGGCCGATGTCGCACCGCTCAAAAATTTAGTGTCAAACCGTGTGGCGGCCGGTACGTTTGATTTTTCGGTGCAACCGGCCATGACCCCCGACATGTTGCAAAGCGCCTTGCACGCCGGAGAACAAGCGGTGGCGCGGGCACTGGCCGCCGGCGCCGATGTGTTTGTCGGGGGCGAAATGGGCATTGGCAATACGTCATCGGCCGCCGCCATGATTGCCCAGCTTTGCGCCCAACCGGTTGCTCCCTTGGTGGGCTTGGGCACGGGCATTAATGCCGCGCAAAAAGCTCATAAAATAGTGTTAATTGAACAGGCTTTGCAGTTGCATGCTGCGCAGATGACCAATCCCATGGCGGTGTTGCGCTGTGTGGGCGGGTTAGAAATCGCCGCCTTGGTGGGGGCGTATTTTGCCTGCGCCCAACACGGTTTAACCATGGTCATTGACGGGGTCATTGCCTGTGCCGCCGCCTTGGTGGTGTGCCAAACCGCACCGCAGGCGCAAGCGTGGATGGTGTTTGGACATCGTTCGGTTGAGCCGGCACAAATGGCGGTCTTTAAGGCCTTAAAAGCCCAGCCCGTATTAGATTTGCAGATGCGCTTGGGCGAAGGTTCGGGCGCTATGATGGCCGTTGGTGTGCTTAAAATGGCCTGCGTATTGCATCAAAATATGGCCACGTTTGAGCAGGCTGGGGTGAGTCACGGCGATGAGAGTTGATTTAGATGAGAGTTGATTTAATTAGACACGGCCAATGCGCCGACGACGTTTTTTTACGCGGCCGCTGTGATTCGGTGTTAAGCGAAAAAGGCCAACGCCAAATGCGTGCGGCGTTGGCCAGTGTGCCGCCCAGCGCACAGCGTATCGTCTGTTCGCCCGCCAGACGCTGTGTTGAGTTTGCCACCGAGTATTTTAATGCGCACAGCATCGATGTGGACGCGAGCTGGCAAGAACGCGATTTTGGCGCGTGGGACGGCTTAAGTTACGCCCAAGTTGACGCTTTAGACGCGCTTGGGTTGGCGCAGTATTTAGACCAACCGTTTGACTACACGCCACCCAATGCCGAACCGTTTAACGATTATCAGCAGCGCATTGACCAGGCCTGGTTAAGTTTGTTGGACAGTGCAATGGCTAAAAATCAACAACACCTTGTGGTGATTGGCCACGGCGGGCCGATGCGTTTACTGGTGCGCTCGCTGCTGGGTTTGAGTTTGCCCAGTTTGTTTCAGTTGCACATTGGCTACGGCGCTCGGATAACGTTTGAGATGAGCGCCACGCAATGGGGCACTTTTAGCAAACTCATAGAAGTGGTGCAATACGATGAGTCTGTTTAAGTCATTTAAACCATTTAAATCATTCTGGCTGGCGGTGCAGTTTTTAACCCGTTTGCCCACGCCGCACTACGCCACCGTCAGCGCTCAAGACATGGGCAAGGCCATTGCTTGGTTTCCGCTGGTGGGCGCAATTATCGGGGCGGGATTGGTGGCAGTGGCGCAGTTTAATGCGGTGTTGCCCGCACACATTGTCGCCGGCTTGGTGTTGGCGTTTTGGGTCTGGGTGACCGGTGCATTGCATTTAGACGGCTTAGCCGACACCGCTGACGGCTGGCTGGGCGGTACGGGCAATCCACAACGCGCGTTAGAGATTATGAAAGACAGCCGCATTGGCACTGGCGGCGGCGTGGCGCTGGGCTTAATGCTGCTGCTTAAATGGTCGGTGTTGGTGGTTATTATAGAACACCAGGCCTGGTGGTTTTTGGCGCTTGCCCCCGTTATTGGACGCATTGCCAGCATCGCTTTAATGCCGGTTACCGCTTATGTAAGTGCCAATGGCATCGCCGAACAGATGTTTAATCACCTCAATCGCGGGTGGGTTGGCCTGTGGGTTTTGGGGTTGCTATTGGGTCTGCTATGGCTACACCCAGGCCTGGCCATTGGGCTAAGTTTAGCGTGGCTGTGGATTCGCAAAACAATGCAAACCATCACCGGCGGCATGACTGGCGACACCGCCGGAGCCACCACCGAACTTATGGAGTTATTCTGGTTAATGGGCGTGATTGGGGTTTTGCTTAATTAAATTTAACTTGAATGGAACTGAACTGAACTAAACTGAACTAAACTGAACTGACCAGGCCTGGTCAATTCGATTTAGATGTTTTTAATCATTCTTTTGTAAGTCTTCCTTGCAAGCCGCCAGTGTGCAAGATAATGATGTTGTCGCCGGCTTTAAAGGCATTTTGTGTCAGCAGGTCGTAAAATCCGGCCACCAGTTTGGCGGTGTAAATAGGGTCAAGTGGGATGTTAAAGTCGTGTTCAAATTGGCTTTGTGCTGCGGTAATGTTGGGCGCTGTTTTAGCGTAGCCGCCGCCGTGGTAGTCGCCTAACAGTTGCCAGGGGTTAACCTGCTCGTGTGGGCTGTTTTGTGTAATCCATTGGGTAATCTGTGGGCGCAAATAGTCGGCTTGTTTTAATACGGCCACGCCTAAAATATGCCGTCCCACTTTGGGTGGTGCGTAACTGACCAGGCCTGCTAAGGTGCCGCCGGTGCCAACTGCGGTTAATAGATGCGTCCAACTGGGGCATTGGTTTTCTAGGTCGTGTATTAACGGCGCAAAGCCTTGCACGGCTAAGTCGTTAGAACCGCCTTCGGGCACAATATAGGCGTTGGGGTATTGGCGTTGCAGTTGCGCTAAAAAGGGCGCTTGGTCTTTTAAGCGATAGTCGGCACGGCTTATAAACTGCAATTGCATGCCGTTGCGCTGAGCCAAATTAAGGGTGGCACCCCAGTCTTTTGCGTTATTTTGCAGTTCGTCGCCGCGGATTATGCCAATGCTGTGCAGGCCATTTGCTTTAGCGGCGGCGGCCGTGGCCGCGATGTGATTGGAGTAAGCGCCGCCAAAGGTGAGTAAGGCGGTTTTTTGGGCGTTTTGCGCCGCCAAAATGTTGTAATGCAGCTTGTGCCATTTGTTGCCCGAAATGTCGGGATGGTTTAAGTCATCGCGTTTTACCCATACCCGCACACGGCGTTGTGCAAAATGGCGGTGGTGCAGTTCGGTTAAGGGTGTTGGTCGGATGGCATTATAAAGTGCATTACAAGGTGCACTATTTGAGTGGTTAGGCATATTTTGCTCGTGGGTAAGGGCGATTTGATACAATTCGCGCTCGTGTTAAAACACGCTTTATTTCGGTTGCCATTAGTCGGAGAGTGAGTCATGGAACAGTTAACCACCAGTGTGGATGTGTTGTTTATTTTATTGGGCGCTATTTTAGTGCTGTTTATGCATGCGGGGTTTGCTTTTTTAGAAGTGGGCACGGTGCAGCATAAAAACCAGGTAAACGCCTTGGTTAAAATTATGACCGATTTAGCCGCCTCAACGGTCGCCTATTTTTTTGTAGGTTATGGCATCGCGTACGGGGTGTTTTTGGGGTTAAACCTAGACGGCGCGCTTACGCAGGCCATGACCGAGCGTTCGGGCTATGATTTGGTTAAGTTCTTCTTTTTAATGACGTTTGCAGCGGCCATTCCCGCCATTGTGTCGGGTGGTATTGCCGAGCGCGCTAAGTTTTATCCGCAATTGGCGGCCACTTTTTTAATTGTGGCGCTGGTGTATCCACTGTTTGAAGGTCTGGCCTGGAACGGAAATTTTGGTGTCCAGGCCTGGTTAGAAGCCAGTTTTGGCGCTAAGTTTCACGACTTTGCCGGTTCGGTGGTGGTGCACGCTGTGGGCGGTTGGATTGCCTTAGCCGCCATATTATTACTGGGCGCGCGCACGGGTCGTTACACCAAAGACGGTCACATTAAAAACGCCCATCCACCGTCAAGCATTCCGTTTTTAGCCTTGGGGGCGTGGATTTTAACCGTGGGCTGGTTTGGTTTTAACGTGATGTCGGCACAAGCCATCGAAGGCATTCAAGGTCTGGTGGCGGTTAACTCGCTTATGGCGATGGTAGGGGGAATTTTGGCCGCTACGTTTGTGGGCGATAAAGACCCTGGTTTTGTGCACAACGGCCCTTTAGCAGGCCTGGTGGCAATTTGCGCCGGTTCGGACGTGGTAAATCCCTTAGGGGCCTTGGTGATTGGATTGGTGGCCGGCGCGTTGTTTGTTAAAGCGTTTGTTTGGACGCAAAAAAATCTTAAAATCGACGACGTATTGGGCGTGTGGCCACTGCACGGTTTGTGCGGCGTGTGGGGTGCGATTGCCGCCGGAATTTTTGGGGCGCAAAGTCTCGGTGGCTTAGGCGGCGTGGCGCTCGAATCGCAAATTATTGGCACCTTAATTGGCGTAAGCATCGCGTTAATCGGCGGGTTTTTGGTGTATGGTCTGGTTAAATTGGCCGTAGGCATTCGCCTAACCCCCGAAGAAGAGTACGCCGGTGCCGACTTAACTTTGCACCGCATTCACGCCAATCCGCGCGCGGACGATTATTAATTTACTTAACCGAATTATTTACCAGAGACCTTTGCACGAGTGGGGTACGAGAAAAAAATGAGGAAAAATTTACCTGATTGAGGCGGGAAACGCAGTGAATAGCTGGCTATTCACAAGTTTTCCAACGAAAAGCAGGAAAATTTTAACCATTTTTGGCCGTACATCCAGCCGTGCAAAGGTCTCTACCAGATCATCTACATAGGAACGCCTTTAAAACATGCATAAACTCACGGCCGAACAACTTTACCGTTACACCCGTTTAGATCCAAACACGCTTAATTCTGAAAAAATTCAGGACCGCGATGCCGAAATCTTAGATTTTATGCAACGTTTTCACCCCCGTGCGTATCAATCGCTTAATTTTGGCTTGCACTTACGGCGCAGTCAAAATCATATTTTTATTATGGGCGAACCCGGCGTAGGGCGCATTGGCATGACCAAAGCCATGCTAAAAAATCGGCTTTGCAAAAACCTATTCCGCCTGACGTGGTGTTGGTGTCGGACTTTAAAGAGAGCAATAAAACCCTGTATCTGTATTTTGAAGCCGGGCAAGGCTATCTGTTTAAGGGCGCGGTAGAGGCGTTTGTCACCCAGTTAAAAACGCAATTGCCGGTGTTGTTTGACGGCCACGCCTACCAATTACGCAGCCAACAACTTGAAGACGAACTTGACGACAAGCAACAACAAGCCTTATTGCCGGCCTATGATTTGGCCGAAACCTTAAACATTGAAATCACTCAAACCGAAAACAACTTTTTACTGCACGCGCTCATAGACGGTAAACCGTACCGCGCCGCCGAACTTAAAGGCTTTGATGAAGAGATTCAAAAACAGTGCATTGACGGCTTTGACCAAGTAGAAGAGGCGCTTAACCAAGGTTTAACGCATTTTCCGTTGCTGCAACACGAATACATGGACGCAGGCAAACGGTTAAACACCGAAGTGGCCAATAAGCACCTTGACCCACTGATTAACGCGCTGAAACAACAATTTGCCAAATCGCCCGAAATCACCGCGTATTTAGACGCGTTGCAAGAAAATTTGGTGTCTAAATTGCATCTGTTTTGGGATCAAACCGACGATCAAGTTACCTCAAACACCCAGTCGAGCATGGACGAACTCTTGGCCGAACAACAAGGTTTGGCCGTGTTTGAAGTCAACGTCTTGGTCGACAATCGCGATCTTAAACACGCGCCCGTTATTTACGAACAAAACGCCACTATGCCCAAACTGTTTGGCTACGCCATTAATTCGGCCAGCGCCAATTCAACCGACTCGGTAAGCCTGGCCATGAACCATCAAGCCGGTTTGTTGCAACAAGCCAATGGTGGCTATTTAATTTTAAGCATTCAAGCGCTGTTAAAAGACCCCGAAATTTGGTCGAACTTAAAAGCCGCGCTGATGAGCCGCAAACTCAGTTTTGAAATTCCGTCCACCAGCAATGTCGTAGCCTACCATCTGCCCGATTACCCATTAAGCTTAACCTTGGTATTGGTTGGGCAATCGGTGCATTTTTACACCCTGCAAGAAATTGACGCGCAATTTAGTCGCCTGTTTAAAGTGCAAGTCGAGTTTGAAGTAGAACTGGCGCGCACCCCAGAACACGAAATGACCTTGGCGCAACAGTTGGCCTCTGAAATTGATATTTGGGACGATTTACCGGTCGATTTATCGGCCTACGAGCGTTTAATTGAATTTGCCTCACGCATGGCTGAAGACGAAAACCGCTTGTACACCAACAAAGCCATTTTGCGTGACGTTTTGGCCGAAGCCAACGCCTTTGCGCGCGCCAACGGTCAAGAATGTGTTACCCGCGACACGGTCGAGGCCACCATTTTGCAACGCGAGTTTCACACCGGCTTAATGGAAGAATACTACCACCGCGCCATCACCGAACAACAAGTGCTGATCACTACTCAAGGAGAGCACATTGGCATGGTCAATGGGTTAACGGTACTCACCGTCGGTCGTCAATCGTTTGGTCAGCCAGTGCGCATTACCGCCCAAGCCTCGGCGGGCGACGAAGGGGTGTTGGACATTGAGCGCGAAGTTGAAATGGCCGGCCCAATCCACTCAAAAGGCATGTTGATTTTGTCGGGCTTTTTGCGTGGTCGTTACATGAAACAACGTGCATTAGGGTTTAGCGGATCGATTGTGATGGAACAATCCTACAACGGCGTAGACGGCGACTCGGCCTCGTCGGCTGAATTATTGGCGTTGTTATCGTCACTGGCGCAACTGCCCATGCGTCAAGACATTGCCATTACCGGCTCTATCAATCAATTTGGCGATATTCAACCCATTGGCGGGGTCAATGAAAAAATCGAAGGGTTTTACAAAATCTGCTCGGCACGCGGCTTAACCGGACAGCAAGGGGTTATTATTCCCCAAGCTAATGTCTGTCATTTAATGCTTAACGCCGAAGTGATTAACGCCGTAAGTCAAGGGCAGTTTCATGTATACACCATGAGCCACATAGACTTTGCCCTAGGCCTGCTTACCGGCGTAGACGCCGGCCAACCCAACGAACTAGGCGACTTTCCCGAAGGCTCGGTTAACGCACGCGTGGTAAAAGCACTCGAAAAAATGAACGAAAAAGACGACTAACACCGGTTTATTGGTCGTTTTAAACACAGTTAAAAAACTAAGCGTAAGACACTTTAACCAGGCCTGGTTAAAGTGTCATAAATTGGAGACCTTTGCACGAGTGGATGTACGGCCAAAAATGGTTAAAATTTGCCTGCTTTTCGTTGGAAAACTTGTGAATAGCCAGCTATTCACTGCGTTTCCCGCCTCAATCAGGTAAATTTTTCCTCATTTTTTTCTCGTACCCCACTCGTGCAAAGGTCTCAATTGGATTAAACGGGCTCAGAATAAGTTTATTTTGAGCTGTCTTCTATTGATATTAGTTGTGCAAATGCGGCACCTAAAAGTGCAAGTAATGCTCTTAGATAAATGCCAAGCATGTGTTGGGAAAGAATCACAAATCATAGAAAATCCAATGACCAAATAAGCGAATCACCAAGATAAGCGAAGGCTTGTTAAAGCAGTCAGTCTAAAAAATTCTTTGCCTTTTTAAAGCGCAATGCTTAAGGCGGTTAAATATTTTGCCTAAACCCTGTCTGACCTCAATTATGTTATTTTTGTTCGAAACCTTTATTCAATACCCTCGTTACATTCATAAAAATATTCATAAAAATAATGGCCGTTAATAGTTATTATTTATATGCAATCCCAGCTTCTTTTTACTTATAACCTTTGTTTTATGCAGTGCTCACATTTTTAACACTATGTTTCATAACAGAAAAATAAGCTTATCTATCCATAAAAAACTTTAGTGCCCAGCCGCATGATTTTCATTAAATATAGTTTATATTGATATCAAATATCTTTATGTTCGTTTTTTTACGAAAAAAAAGTAAAAGCTTAGCAGGGTGTGGCGGGAATCTCTTTGAATCGAGGGCTGTTCATACGTTTTTAAACGAAAAGCAGAAATATTTTAACTGTTTTAGGCCGTAATTTTACCCGTACAAAGATTTTTAGGTATGCTTTTTAAATCAGAAAACAACAAAAACCAAAAAAATAAAAACCCAGATCAGCTACCTAAATGTGAGCATTATCATGTCAACAGAATATTTACTACCGCCCAGCACCGTTATTCTTTCTACTGCTGATTTACAAGGCAGAATTCTCACATTTAATCAAAGCTTTCTGGAGGCATCAGGCTACACTATTGATGAAATTCAGGGAAAGCCGCACAGCATTCTGCGTCATCCAGACATGCCCAAAGAAGCTTTTAAAGACATGTGGCAAACCATTCAAGCCGGTAAACCTTGGTTTGGTCTGGTTAAAAATAAACGCAAAAATGGTGACTTTTATTGGGTGGCTGCCAATGCGAGTCCCATTTTTACAGATGGGAAAATAACCGGCTTTGTATCAGTACGCTATCCTGCAAGCAGCGCCCAAAAAACGATGGCAGAAAAACTCTACAACCAAATTCGTAATCAACAAGCCAAGATGCCTTGGACAAAAACACGCCCCGCCTATTTAAATCATTTTATGGGTTCAGGTCTGCTTGTGTTGACGGGAGCACTTTTACCAACGCTGACCACTTTGCCATCTTTAGTCGCTACCTTAGTAACCTTAGCGGGTTTGGCTTGGGTTAGTATCTTCTATTTTAAAGCAAACAAACCCAATGCAGTTCAAAGCAGAGCGATTGAAGACCTGAGCAATGGCATTTTTCGCGAACCTATAGTGGGTCATGATGCCTGGTCAAATGCACTTAACCTACTTCGCACCCGAGTTGGGCAAAATGCCAGTGATACTCTTGATGCCGCTCGCCAAAGTGCCATGCTTACTACGGCCATGAATGCGGCAAGCACAAACTTAATGGTTGCCGATAGTGATTTTAATATCGTAAGCATCAATACAACGCTGGCTGAGATGTTTCAGCGCAACGAGACAACCTTGCAAACTGCGTTGCCCAATTTTAGTGCAAAAAGCATTGTTGGCAGTAATATGGATATTTTTCATAAAGACCCAAGTCATCAAAGAAAAATGGTTGGAGCGCTTCAAACGACTTGGAGCGGTCGTTTAGATGTCGCCGGACTGAGCTTAGACCTTACGGTCGTACCGGTGTTAAACCAAGGTGTTAAACAGGGCTTTGTGGTCGAGTGGCGCGACATGACGGCTCAAGTGCAAATTCAAAACCAACTTGCGCAAGCAATACAGGCCGCAAGCACCGGTGTTTTAACCAGCCAAATTAATCTTAAAGGACAAGATGGGTTTTATTTACAGGTTGGACAAGGCATTAACGCGCTCTTAATTGGCTTGCAAGACTTTATGGCTAAAACCATTTATAACATTGGCGAAATTGCGTTTAATCGCTTAAACGGTCAACTGGATGGTCAATTTGATGGCAGTTATCGTATGACTCAAGACGCTATTAACATAGCGTTGCGAGGCTTAAATGAAATGGTTGGACAAGTGCAGTTTTCGGCCAACCTTGTTAATAATGCTATGCGCCAATTATCCTCTGGCGTCAATGAATTTTCGAGCCAGGTACAGCAGCAGGCGGCGGCCATAGAGCAAACATCGGCGGCTTCACAGCAAATGCTGGCCAGCGTTCAACAGAATATGAGTACTATTCATCATGCAAACAGCGTGACTCAAAATGTAACCCTTCAAGTTAAGTCGGGGAGCGGGGTCATGGACAAAGCATTAATCAGCATTCAAGCGGTAGAAGCTTCGGGTCATAAAATTGGCGAGATCGTCATTTTAATTGATAGCATTGCTTTTCAAACCAATCTATTGGCGCTCAACGCCGCCGTTGAGGCCGCTCGTGCGGGGGAACATGGCCGTGGTTTTGCAGTAGTCGCCAGTGAAGTGCGTGCCTTGGCAGGTAAGTCTGCACAAGCCGCTAAAGAAATAAAAAACCTTATTGACACCAGTGTTCAGCAAATTGATGAGGGCACTCAACGAGTTAAAGAAGCCAGTAATGCCCTGAATGAAATCATGTCATCTACCAATGAAGTCAGCAGCATTATGCTTGAGGTTACCAATGCCAGTGCTGAACAAGAACAAGCTATTCACGAAGTAACCAATGCTATGACCATTATGGACAGCGCCATTCAGCAAAGTGCTGCACTGGTTGAGCAGACCGCTGCCAGCGCTGAACAGGTTTCAGATAATATGAATACACTAAATCATTTGATTTCAAGTTTTGAATTATCAAACGAGGCAAAAGCCATTAGCCAATCTGGACGCTCACCTTTGGCAGATATGAAGCAAATTCACCTTAATTGGCGCTTAAGCATCGCTAATGCATTAACAGGTTTTGATACAAGCGTTTCTGTAGAAGATGCGGTTGACATCCATATATGTGAACTGGGTAAATGGCGTTACAGCGAAGGCAGTCAATTAGAACATTTACCCTTAATGCGTCAGCTTGATGAAAAACACATTCATTTCCACCAGTTAGTAGGACAGGCGCTTGGTTTTGCAAAAAAAGGCGATTATGCGAACGTTGATCCTATGATGCCGCAAATAAATCTTTTATCTACCGATATTGTTGAATTGCTGACCGAACTGGAAAAAAACATTATTACACCCTTAGGAATCGCTGCTAATTTACCCGCTTGTAAGGGTCAACCACATGGTTGCGCTCAAAAATACTAAATTATTACCCAAAAATTGGGTGAGCTTAAATCAGAAAAAATGAGCAGATTTTAATGGATAAAAATGACCTTGCAAGACATAGCAACCACGCTATAACGATTGATCAACGACTTTTGGAGCAACGGCGTGCCCTTGATGAAGCGGCCATTGTTTCAGAGACCGATTTAACCGGCAACATCACTTACTTTAACGATAAATTTGTTGAAATTTCTGGTTACAGTCGTTATGAACTGATTGGCCAAAACCACCGCATCATAAACTCAAACACGCATAACCCAGCTTTTTTTCAGCACATGTGGCACACCATTTTAATGGGCGATACATGGCAGGGAGATATTTGTAATCGCAAAAAAGATGGGCAACTATATTGGGTTAAAAGCACTATTGTGCCAATTATGGATACCAACACACACAAGCCCGTGCGCTTTCAATCCATTCGCTTTGACATCACCCCCCAAAAAGAACTCGAACAATCTCTAATTCACCAAACGACCACCGACCCGCTTACGGGGATTAATAATCGTTATGCTCTTAATAGACTGTTTAACATCGCAAAAAACCTTGCAGAGAGCCAGAACACACTTCTTGCAGTTTGCCTAATCGACCTTGATGACTTTAAATCAATCAACGATCAATTAGGTCATAAAGAGGGTGATCAAGTTCTTATTCAGTTAGCACTAAGGTTAAAGCACACCTTGCGTGACCATGACATGGTTGCGCGACTGGGTGGTGATGAATTTGCCTTAATACTTAATAATTTAAAAAGCAAAGATGAAATTAACGTTTGTCTTCATCGGCTATCTCAAGCAATTGAACAGCCACTCCATCTTGACGGTTACTCCGTTACTCTGAGTGCTAGCCTTGGCGTGGCTATTTACCCTGAGCATAACGATGAATTTGATGTTTTAATTCGCCAAGCCGATTATTCGATGTATCTCGCCAAACAAAAGGGCAAAAATCAATTTGTTTTTTTGATCATTCTGAAAATTTAGAACAAAAAGACCTCAACAACCTTTTTAACGACGTACACAATGGCATGATTGCAAACGAATTTTTATTGCATTATCAACCCAAAGTTAATATGCGCACTGGGAGCATCTTTGGCATGGAAGCCTTGCTGCGCTGGCAACATCCAACACAAGGCAACAGACCCCCTTTAAGCTATCTTCCCAAAATTGAGCAACATGACATTATCATCGAGCTTGGTAATTGGATTCTCGACAGTGCGCTGAGTCAAATTGCAAAGTGGCATCAACAAGGTAACAGCTGGGTGGTGAGTGTCAATATTGCAAGCCATCACCTGCAACATCCCGATTTTTTTACAGTGCTAACACAAACCTTAGCGCGTCATCCCAATGCACCGGCACATTTATTAGAACTAGAAATTTTGGAGACTGTTGTATTAACCGATGTTACTTATGTCAAAGATCTGATTAATAAATGTCAGTCACTAGGGGTACATGTTGCGCTGGATGATTTTGGGACAGGATATTCATCACTTAGCTATTTAAAAAACTTGCCGACAGAAACCATAAAAATAGATCAAAGCTTTGTGAGAGACATGCAAACTGACCAAGGTGATTTGGCCATTATTGAAGCCATTATCAGCATTGGTAAAGCGTTTAATCGTAAAGTCTTAGCAGAAGGCGTTGAGACGGATGAACAAGGGGTAATATTAATGCGGCTAGGTTGCGACCTAGCGCAGGGCTATGGAATCGGCAGACCCATGCCTGCCGAACAAGTGCAAGTTTGGGCTAATGCCTATCAACCAAGTGAGCTTTGGCAACAATGGAACAGTCAAAACTGGTCTTTGGAAGATATGCCTTTAGTCATGGCGCAACGCGACCATGCCCAATGGGTACAACAAATTGAACGTTATGTTTGTTCACCCAATAGCCAGCAAATGCCTGAAATTGAGTATCATCATCATTGTCGATTTGGGCAATGGTATTATGGCGCGGGCAAATCCTATTCTTTATTACCTGTGGAGTGGTTACACTATTTCGTACCTAGATGATGTTATAAAATCACCATCCAAAGGAGACCCGAAATGGCCAATGCAAAATACGACCTTGAACTTAAAAAAGAAGTTATTGACGCCATCGTCAATGGTGGAAGAAGTTCAGCTCAAGCCGCAAGAGATTATGAGTTACCCGTTACCGTTGTTTACACTTGGGTTCGTGCACATAAACTTAAAAATGATTTGGCTGTGATTCCAAAACTCTCGGAATCTCTAGAACAAGAAAATAAACGGCTTAAAAAAGAACTCGCTCAAGCCAAAATGGAGCGAGACATCTTAAAAAAAGCCACCGCATACTTCGCCAGTCTCGAGAAATAAAGTATGCGTGGATACAAAAGCATCGAGAAGAATTCCCGCTTGTACTGATGTGTAAGGTATTAAACGTGCCCGTCAGCAGCTTTAATAGCTGGCTAAAATTAGACCCCACAGATAAGGCAGCCGAACAAAAAGAGAATACTGATTTGGTTAAAGAGACCTTCGGCATCTTAAAAGGAAATGCAGGAGCAAGAGGCATAAAAGGTTATTTAACCAACGAAAAGAAAGTGACGATGAGTCGGCGTAAGATTGCTCGAATCATGCGAGAACAAGGCCTAATCGTCCACACTCGTAAGAAGTTTAAGAAAGCCAGCAGTGCGGCCATTAATGACCCAAAAATACAGCCAAACTTACTCAAACGGGAGTTTAAAGTCAGCTACCTCAACCAAGTATGGGTCGGTGACATAACGCAAGTTAAAACCCAGCAAGGCTGGATGTACTTGGCCACCTACATTGACCTCTACTCAAGAAAAGTAGTCGGATGGGCATTGGAATCGCATATGCGCTCAGAGCTCATCGAAACCGCATTAAAAAGAGCACTGTGGAATCGTAAACCACCAAAAGGACTGATGGTTCACACGGACCAAGGCAGTCAATTTATCAGTAATGCTTACCGCAAGCTGATTGCCCATTGGGGCATTAAGCAAAGCATGAGTCGTCGCGGAAATTGTTGGGATAATGCCGTTATTGAAAGCTTCTTTAAGTCTTTCAAAACAGAAACCGTTTATCAGCTTACAAAATTAATCGACCAACAAGAAATGCGTTGGCTGGTTTCGGAATATATGGGGCACTACAACCACATCAGGCCACACAGCTCGAACGGTTATATTGCGCCTGCAAAATTCGAGCAAATAAGGCTAGACCGACTAAAAGAAATTGAAGAAAATCTAGGTACGAAAAAGTGTTGACACTCCACAGTTTCTACCCTGCGACTTGGCTTTATACAATTTAATGTCAGCTCTGTGAATGGCTGATAACAAGGTTTCGTTTTGAGTTAACGGCACCAGTCCGGCGCTAAAGGTAACCTTTTTTGCTTGAGGATCGTAAAGGTTTAAGTTTTGCCTAAAGGCATCCAAAATACTAAAGGCTTTTTGTAACGGCTGTTTTAACAAAATCAAAAACTCTTCGCCACCATATCGAGCAACTAAAAATTCTTCATCCTCGTTTATTGTTCTTAAACGTTTTGCAAAAGTAACCAGCACCTCATCACCACACTGATGTCCATAGGTGTCATTGAGTAATTTAAAATTATCCAAATCTAAAATGGCCAAACTATAGTCGCTCTTGTCATTTATATTGTTGTACAACTGAGCAAATGCACTCCGATTATAAAGCTTGGTGAGTGAATCGGTTTCTGCAAGCACGCGTAACTGCTGTGCCAGTCGTTCAGACTTTTCGCGTTGCAAACGATAACGCTTGCCATACATTTTCATTATAAATATAGACATGCCAACCGTAACGGCATAACTTACCCAAATATCCAACTGTTTGGCTTGAACGTTAGGATATGAATAAATCCAAGGTTGAAGGCTAGTCTCACTAAATACCAATCCGGCTGGAATAACAATAATTAGCATCGTAAAAAAATAACGTGATTTTGGGTAATCCGCTAACAAAAAGCTAAAATAAAACGCCGCAATAAGATAGAGCAACAATGTCGGACCGGCAGAGCCGCCATTATAAAACCAGTTAGCTGGAAGAACGAATACAATCGCTATCACTAGAAAAAGGAGTGACATTTAAAAAACTGTCCCTTAAAGCGAGAGTAATAAAAAATTACGACGTGTGATAGAGCAATAAAAATTAAAACGAGGTTGAATTCAAGCTTTGTTGTTAAAAACGCCATATTAAAAAATGCAAAACCCGAGTACAAAAAAATACCCGCTAAAAGCAATATATGATGCGTATACTCCTGCGAACGCTCTGGATCACCTAATAACCATCTAAGTTTATTCAATCTAATTTGCCTTATGCTGCTGAGTTTTTATCGCTAAACCGAAGATTCTAAACTATTTTTTTTAAAAAAGTAAATAGGGTCAACTCAATGGAGGCATAGAAAAAAGGGGATGATTTCTATCCAGTGTCAATTCCTCTGTCGTACGCTTTAAACAGCGTTTGTAAAAATTAGTTTCACTCTAAACCAGCCAGGCCTGGTCAAGTTGGCGGTTGAATAAAAAGGTAGCGTCGTCCTTTATGCTAACGCGGATTCAAGTAATAACTGCAGTTTGTATTTAATTTGACCCTGTTTATTCCATGGCTTATTACGCTTCATAGTCAAAAGTCAAACAGTCAAAAAGTCAAAAAAAATCAAACGCTTAATATCTTACTGCAAGCCGTTGTTAATTAAATGCGCTGTGCGTTAGGATCTTGTTGATAAAACAATACCAACTGCTGATAGACCGCCGGAAAATGGTGAATTAACAGATTGGGTGCGGTAAAAAAGTATTCTGTACAGACGGCAAAAAATTCAGCCGGATCGGTGGCGGCATAAGAATTTATAACCGCATGATGCCCATGTTCAACTTGATGTTGTAACCGTTCAAACGCCTGGCTAAAGGCTTGAGTCCATGGCTCGCGTGTCATCTTGTTATGCAGTGGCGGCATGCCGTTGGCGCGGCCATTCAACATATCCAACTTATGTGAAAATTCGTGCAACACCAAATTGTGCCCTGGCTTAATTTGGTCTGATTCGGCTTTAAAACTTTGCCAATCCAACACCACCGGTCCGTTTAACCAAGCCTCACCCTCCAATACCTCTTGTTGGTGCGATACAACTCCCCATTGGTCTATTTCATCGCGTTCTACAAAAAATGCACTTGGATAGACGACAATATCATGCCAACCCTGGTAATACTCCAGCCCCAATTCTAAAATTAATAAACACGCATAGGCCGAGATGGTTAAGGTCATTGGTCTAGATAAACTGAAATCATTGCTGGCACTAAAGTTTTTTTGATGTGTAAATAAAATCGTTAACTCGCGCAATTGCACTTTTTGCAGTGGCGTTAAATGGTCAAAAATGCGGTGATCGGTCATTAACTGATGCCAAAACGCGTGCGAAATTGGATAACGCTTTAATATACGTTGTGTTTGCCAATCTTTAAGCCAGTTAAAAATCATCTATACGCTCACGTATTTTAGGTATTTAAGTTACAAGCTTAACCTGGTTTTTGATGGCGTGAGGTTTTATGGGTTAAATTTTAATGAGGGTTTCATGTTCTTATTGGGCTTTAACGCCCACGCCGTTGTCGATTTGATTGCTGGGGTGGTTGATGAGTATTTTTTGGTTAAGCTCGTTCGTCACTTGGGCGTGCAGTCCGTTGATGCGAGCAATGGTTACCAATAGAAAAATAGGAACGTTTTCTTGCCCAATTAAAAAATTAAAACACAGCTAAACTGAACTGGCCTGGTGGGTTTAATTTGTAATTTTGTCTAAAAAACCCAGTTTAGATTATGGAGCATGAGTCTAAATTAGAATAATAGAGTGGCGTTTAGCTTTTTTATGATGGCTTGTTGCGTTGAGAGCCTGTAAACAACGGGCTCCTAAAGCAATATTTTGGCTTTTAGTTTAGCCGTGCGACATGGCCGGTATTAAAAAATGCCATTTCTTTTTGCAATAAATTGGCCTGCTCGTTCAGACTTTCTGAGGCTGCACTGGTTTCTTCTACCAGTGCGGCATTTTGTTGAGTCGCCCCATCTATTTGAATAATGGCGTGGTGGACTTGGCGTACACCCTCGGCTTGTTCGGACGAGGCAGTTGCGATCTGAGTAATCATTTGTGTCATTAACCGAACGGACTCATTGATTTCTTTTAAAACCCCTCCTGATTCCGATGCCAAATTTGCCCCTTGATTAACGCGAGTCACCGTTTGATCAATCAGCAGTTTTATACTTTTTGCCGCATCGGCTGATTTTTGAGCCAATTGACGCACTTCGCTGGCAACTACGGCAAATCCACGTCCATGTTCGCCAGCTCTTGCTGCTTCAACTGCGGCATTTAAGGCTAATAAATTGGTTTGAAAGGCGATGCTGTCAATCAACGTGACTATTTCTGAAATTTGATGACTCGAATCTTGAATCATTTGCATGGCTTGTAGGGTTTGTTGCATGACCTCAACCCCTTGATGCGCTTTACCTTGTACTTGTTGGCTTACCTGCGTTGCCTGTTTAGCGTTATCGTTGGTGCTTTGTACTTGGCTACTCATTTGGTGTATGGCTGACGAAGTTTGTTCTAAAGCCGCGGCTTGTTCTTGTACTCGCTCACTTAAATTTAAAGAGCCTTGCGACACTTCATGAGCTGCGCCACTGACCACTTCGGCGGCGGCCAAAGCGACATTAACCACGGTTTTAATTTTGGCAGTTGAATCATTCATGGCGTGTTGCAAGGTTTGCAACTGCCCTTTAAAGCCATCGCCGGTTAAGGTCTGAGTTAAGTCGCCGGCCGCTTGCGCAGTAACAACGCCATTGATGGCATCAACGGTATGCGCTATAGAATCCATGGCTTGATTGACTCTATCTTTGAGTTGCGCCAAACTGCCACGGGCACTGACTTTAACTTGACCTGTAAAATCACCTTGCGCCATTTGATGCATGACTTGGTTAATTTCGGCCATCACCGTGTCTAACGCAGTCATGGCATTTTGCACCAGATTTCGAAACTCTCCCGGTACCTTAGCGTCCATTCGGGCTGAGAAGTCACCTTCATACAGCGCTTGCATGACCTTTGCCAGTTCATTCATGCTAAATGCGACAGACTCGGCCGAGCCATTTACACCCAATTTAAGGGTGGCTAAGTCGCCAATATAATCGCCTTGCATGCGCTGATTAAACTCGCCTTTGGCAATCCCATTGACCACTTGATTGGCTTCATTTATGGATTTTCTAAGTCGGCCAATAAGCCATTTAGACTTTGTCCTACTTGGTCTAGCTCATCTTTGCGCGGTTCAAATCGTAAAGAAAAATGCATTTCGCGTGATACGTGACTGACTTGATTGGTCATGCTCGCAATGGCTTTTTGAGAGAGCGCACCAGCAACCCACCCATAAAAATAACGACCAGCAGTATTAGGGCAATAACGACGACTTCACTTTTTAGCTTTTCGATAAACTGTGCATTAATATCGTCAATATAAATCCCGGTTCCAATAATCCACCCCCAAGGAGCAAACTCTCTGACATAGGATAATTTTCAACGGGTGTATCACTGTTGGGTTTAGGCCAAAAATAATGAACAAATCCTCCTGCCGCATTCGCCTTAACCGCTTTAACCATATCGACAAACAAAAAATTGCCCACTTTATCTTGGTTTGTAGACAAGTCTTGACCATCCAGTTTTGGGTTGGTGGGGTGCATAATCATTTTAGGCTGGTGATCATTTATCCAAAAATAATCCCCCTGACCGTACCGCAGAGTTTTAATGTAAGCCACGGCTTGTTGTTGCGCCTGTGCCTGTGACAGTTGACCCTCTTTTATTTTTTGTTCATATAAAAATAATTGACTAAACAAAGTGTCGGTTAACTTGGTTAATTGCACTTCTTTTCTTGCAGCATATTGGCACGTAAAGAATTTAAAGAATAAGCACTTAACACCAGCAGCCCTAACAAAGCGGTGGCTATCATTAGCCACACTCTACTCTGAATCGTCATATATCCTCCTTTGGATGGTTTAAACAGTTTGTATAAAATGATTTAAATGAAACCTTTTTTAGGCATAATTACATCCATGGAAATGGTTAAAATTCATTTATTTTTAGTAGTAAATTTTCTAGCAGTCTGCTGTTAGCTTAATTTTGCCGTAGAAATCGGAAATCGGAAGACGAAAAGGCCATTCAATTCTTTTCATTTGTGTGCGTGGATTCGACATCAAAAACCATCAAAAAAATATTTTATGAATTCTATACCAAAAAAACTGGTTTGGCTGGATTAAGTGCGTACCCTATTACGGCTAAAAAAGAAAGGGACTTAATTCTTTAGAGTAAGGCGCACCTTTTTACGTAAAAAGGCAGCATCCTCTTTTAGACAAACTTGTTTAGTACCATATGTTTTAATTTAGGGTGCTGGCTGAGAGAGAAGGGGATTCTTAAGTTTTATTTTAGCGTTGCTTAATTAAATTTACCGGTTATGAGTTTAATTTTACTCTGACCCCGTTTATTCCGTTTATGTGCCGTTGGTGCAAGGTCTCTAGTTGATTAAATTTTATTAAAAGGATAAAAAATGAGTAAAACAGCGATGTTATTTGTTGGCACAACGATAGGTGGCCTTATTTTGCTACTGGTTATATTGGCGTCCTCTTACATTTCAGCAAACAATTATGGTGCAAAAACAGAGGCTTCAATTGAGGCTCAATGGAAAAACAATAAAAATATCCTAGCTCAATACGAGCAGAAAGTGTTTGAAGTCGTTCAAGTGCCTAGCATGTACAAGGATGATATGAAGGAGGTCATTACATCCGCAATGACGGGTCGATATGGAGACGATGGATCTAAAGCTTTATTTCAATGGATTCAAGAGAAAATGCCCAACTTTGACTCTAATATTTATTCTGAAATTCAAAGGATTATTGCGTCAGGGCGTAAAGATTTTGAATTAGGTCAAACTAAGCTGCTTGATATGCAATCTCAATATGAAGCACAGTTAGGTTTTTTTTGGCGTGGATTATGGCTAAATATAGCGGGATTTCCAAAGAAAGATTTAAGTGAATTTACAATTATAACCACTGAGCGTACAGAGAATGTCTTTGAAACTGGTATCGAAAAAGCGCCCTTAAAGTTGCGATAAGAATAGGTGGCAGTGCAATGGATTTAGCGTTAATAGTTTTGGCACTGCCATTAATTTATCTCATCTTTATTAAGCTCTATTTAAAAGAAACCATTACATGGACAGAATGGGCTTTGAATGTGTTTATCGTTGTTGTATCTGTCATTGCGGTGCTTGAATTTAGTAAATACATCCAGCATCACGACATTGAAATTTGGAATGGTGCCGTTGTGAGCAAGCATGATGAGAAGGTTTCTTGCACGCACTCATATTCTTGTGACTGCACAACTTATAAAAATTCAGATGGATCCACCTCTGAGTCATGTGCTACTTGCTACAAACATGATTTTGATGTTGATTGGATAGTGAAGACTACTGCAGGCAATATTAAAATTGACAGGGTTGATGAACAAGGTATTGTTGAACCTAAAAGATATTCTAATGTTCAAATAGGTGAGGCTGCTTCGTTAGAGCATCGTTTTGAAAATTATATTAAAGCTGTGCCAGAAAGTTTATTCAACGATCAAAATACGTCTATCAAATCAATAGATCGGGTTTTGCCTTTGTACCCTAAAGTGTTTGATTATTATAAGATAAATCGTGTTTTAGTGGATGCTCAAGCCATCGATGCAAAATATGTTTCGGATTTAAATGCGGCACTTAATGCTGGATTAAAAGAGCTCGGTAGTAAAAAAGAGGTCAATGTTATCGTTGTTCTGACAGATTATCCAGATGGGTTTTCTTATCGTGATTCGTTAAGATCAAAATGGCTAAATGGCAAAAAAAATGATGTTGTCGTATTAATCGGGGTTGGAGAAAATTACGAAGTAAAATGGTCGCATGTTTTTGGTTGGTCAAAAAATGAGTTAACAAATCTATCCATTTCAGAGGACATAATAAAGCTTAAAAAAGTCGATGATGCTCTTAATCTTTCAAGCGTTATTTTAAGCAACATTGAAAAATATTTTGAACGTGACTCTATGCAAAATTACGAGTACTTAAAGGATTCTATTGAGCCACCTTTATGGGTCATTTTATTAGCCTTATTTTTAGGATTGAGCTTTTCTATTGGACTTTCAATTTACTTCCATAAAAGCATAAGATTTGAATAAACGTCTATTATAAACGGTAGCGCTTAGAATCATCATGCAAGTGCAACACTAAATAAACAGTTTCCTTTTACAAAAACCCATATGACCAGGCCTGGTCATATGGGTTTTTTTTGGGATTTGTTGGGTTTATTTTAAACGTTTTATTTTTGGGGTCGGGCTTTTACGCGCACGCCGTTTTCGATTTGGTCGCTGGGGTGGTTGATGAGTATTTGGTTTTGGTTTAGCCCGCTTATCACTTGGGCGTGCAGTCCGTTGTTGCGTCCAATGGTGACCGTTTGGCGTTGGGCGCGGCCGTTTTTAAGGATAAACACCGCCCAGTTTTGGTTGTTATGACCGTCACGACCTTCGCGAAATAGGCAACTGGCGGGAATTTGTAACACATCGTCTTGGTGCCATAGGGTAAATTGCGCTTCTACCCGATAGCCATCGCCCAAATTTTGCCACTCTTGTGCGGGTGAGGTTATTTGGGCGATGACCCAAACCCGTTGTTCTTCTAAGCCCAGAGCCGACAATTTGGTGAACCCCGAAGGTTCAATTAAACGTATTACGCCGTTAAGGGTTTGTTGGCCTCCCCAACGATTAAAACGGACGCTCATGCCCGGTTTGAGTTGCACGGCGTCGGCCGAGAGTACGTCTATTTGAACTTCGAGCGCGCTTGGATCGCCCAGTTCTAAAAGGGTTTGTCCTCGGTTGATGGGGTTTTGACAGGTGCGCTCGACATTGAGAATTTTGCCTTTTATGGGGCTGGTGATGGCGAAGTGGGCGCTTAAATCAGTTGTATCGGTTGAGCTGGTTGAGTCGGTTGAATCGCTTGAGTTGTGATCTTTAGGGTTAATGTTTTTAAGGCGGCGCGGGCGGCTTGCAGTTCGTAGTGCGCCACATCGACTTTAAATTGTGCGCTGCGTTGATGGGCGGCGGCGGTGAGTGCGGCGGTGTTACTTTGGTCGTAGGTGTCTTGGGCGATTAGGCCTTTTTGCAAGAGAGTGTGGTGGCGGGTAAGTTGAACTTGCGCCATGTTGCTGTTGGCCAGCGCGATGTTTACTTGCGTTTTGGCCGATTCAAGTGCGGCTTGGGCGGCGGCAACCTGCGCTTGGGCTTGGGCGTAATGGCGTGCGTCTAACGCGGGTGCGTGTTGCGGTGTAATGGTGAGCAGGTGTTGGCCTAGTTCAACCGAATCGCCGACGTTTAAGTGCATTTTGCAGGTTTCGCCGTCGATGGGGGCGGTGATAATGTAGCGGTTCATTAGCCGTGTCTGGCCGTCTTCTTCTAAGGTTTGGGTGAGCGGTGCGCGTTGTACGGTGGCTACCTCGACCCATTGGGCTTGTGGCCAAAACCCCCAAATAAGCAAGGCTACGGTTAGGCTGCTGCCAATGACCAGGCCTGGGTAACGTAAAATGTGCGCCATATCATGTTCCTTATTCTCTTTATTATCTTCTGTTTTATTCATTCGTTCAGTTATTCAGTCAGTTTTTATTCGTTGGCTTTTAAGGCCTTTACCATATCCAGTTGGCTTAAATTACGCCAAATGAGTAACGCCGATAACAGGGATGAGCCTATTACCACCAACGCGGCAAAGGCGTACACTTGGGCATCAAGCACCAGCGGAATTCGGTATAAGTCGCTTGCAAATTGCATGGCCAAATAGTGGCACAGTCCAACGCCAATTAAAAACCCCAGCGGAATCGCCAGTAGGGTGAGCAGGGCGTGCTCGCCCAATAAAATGTAGGCCACTTCGTGTTTATAAAAGCCTAATACTCTTAAACTGGCCAATTCGTGCTGCCGTTCGGACAGCGCAATTCGCAGACTGTTGTAAATAACGCCAAACGCAATGCTGGCACCCAAAAGGGTGGTAATAAAGGTGAAAAATAAAATGGTGTCGTCCATGGTTTGGTAAAAAGCCTTAATGGCCGAAGATTGCTCGGTCACGCTGACAATTTTTGGCCAGCCTTTAAGGGTTTGAATCAGTTGCGCTTGATGTTCACTGTCCACTTTGAGTCGCGCGCCCGATATCACGTCGCCTTCGCGCAGCAGTCGGTTTAGGTGGTGGCGCGGCAAATAAACGTTTAACCCAAGGTACTCTTTAATGGTGCCAATCACCGGAATTTGTAGGGTAGGTCGCCGACCTTCTAATACATAAACGGTGAGCATGTCGCCGGGTTTAATGTGCAGCCACGCGGCCAAATGGTCGGTGATGATAACGCCCGTGGCGCTAATGGCGGGCGTTTGCAGGGTTTCCAGTGGGTTAAAGGTTTTAGAGGTGATGGGGTTAAGGTGTTGGTCAAGCAGTCTAAATAACCCCATATTGTGTTGCCCGGCATCACCGTTGTGTTCCAGTCCGGTGAGTGCGGTGGTGTAGTGGCGATGGGCAAACTCTACTTTAGCCATTACGCTGCGAAAGCCTTCAATTTGTTGCACGCCTTGCAGGCTTTTAATAGAGTGCAGTGAGGTTGTGGCGCTGGGTTCGGTGTAAAGCACTTTAAAGTCTTCACGTTGGCTTAGCGTGTAGTGCACCTCAATCATTTTGTTGATAGCACCTTCTTGAAACCCACCCACCATCATAATGGCGCACGCCATGCTAATGCCTAATACGGTCAGCAAGGCTTTAAATGGCCGACGTTCAAGGTGCCTAAAAATCATGCGCGTGGGTTGCGATAAGCTGTTTTGCAGCCCCAAACGTTCGATAAGCGTTGCCCGATAAAGTGTGGGGGTTTGGCCGTGCATGGCTTGCGCGGGCGGTTGTTGCGCGGCGCGAGTAACGACCATAATGGTGCCTATTACGGCCGCCCCTAAGCTGATGAATACCGCCCATACTATTAATATGGGTTTAAGTTGATAGTGCATGTAGGGCAGGCTGTAAATGTCCATGTAAAGTTGGCTCATGGCGTGCCCCATCCATGCGCCAAGGGCAATGCCGAGCAACGTGCCCAGGCTTACCATAAGCACCACCAGTTTACTGTAATGCACCGCAAGTGCCCATGAGCTGTAACCAAAGGCTTTTAGGACGGCAATTTGTTGGCGCTCTAACGCCATTAAACGCCTAATCACCACGTTAAGTAAAAAGGTGGCAACGCCTAAAAAAATAATCGGAAAAACGTGTGCCATTACCTTGAGCTGTCCCAACTCGGCGCTTAAAAAACGGTTGGACAATTGATCTTTGCGCGCGTAAGCACCTTGGCCGCCATAGGGTTTTAGCAGAGTGTCTAAGCGATCAATGACCGCTTGGGTATTGGCCTGCTTGCTGAGCGTTAAGGTGACATTGTTAAACGCGCCTTGCATGTCGTATGCACTGGCTAAGGGCGCGCGTGCCATCCACAAAACACCGTAACTTTGGTAATCTGGAAACATGGCACCTGGGGCAATTTGGTAAATGTATTCGGGCGATAAACCGGTGCCCACCAGGGTAAGCGTTTTGCGATGGCCATTAATGGTGGCGCTGAGCGTGTCGCCCGTGCTTAAGCGATGAGCGCGGGCAAATTCTTCGCTCACAATGACCTCGGTGCTGGCCATGTCCTCAATAAAACGACCCTGACGCAAATAGAGTTGATTTAATTCGTCCGACGCCGAACTGTCTAACGAGATTAGATGCGCGCTGATGGGTTTTGAGTGGTCTTTTAGGCTTAAATTAACGTAGCTGATGACGCGAGTTTGTACGGTTTGCACACCCGGAATGGCTTGAATGCGTTGCACCAGCGACAGTGGGGCGCGTTTTAAATCGGCAAATACATCGGCAAAATGGTGGTCGCGGTAATAGCGTTCGCGGGTTTCGAACAGTGAATCGTAGGTGCTTAACGACATAATAAAAATGGCCACACCACTGGCAATCACTAGCCCAATTGCAAGGGCTTGCAAGCGCATGCCCCAGAGTTGCCGGCCTATTTTTAAATTAAGCGCGCGCATGTTACCAGCGTATTTGTTGGGCAGCCACGCGCGTTGCGTTGACCGCAATGTGGGTGATTTGGCCATCGGCCATGTGAATAACGCGGTCGGCCATTTGCGCCATGCTTACGTTGTGGGTAATGATAATGGTGGTGGTGCTCAAGGTTTTATTGATGCCTTGTAAGGCCTCCAATACCTGAACGCCCGTGTGCGAATCGAGCGCGCCAGTGGGTTCGTCGCACAACAACACCTTGGGGTTTTTGGCCAACGCACGCGCCAAAGCAACCCGTTGCTGTTCGCCACCCGAAAGTTGCGCCGGAAAATGATTCAGCCGATGGCTTAATCCCACTTTGGCTAAAGCGTCTTGCGGTGGCATGGGGTTGTGGGCAATTTCGGTGACGACGGCCACGTTTTCGAGCGCGGTTAAGCTGGGAATAAGATTGTAAAACTGAAACACAAAGCCCACATCAAACCGCCGATAGTCGGTAAGTTGCGGTTGGCCGGCGGCGGCTAAATTTTGCAGGCCATACCAAACTTGGCCGGTGGTGGGTGAGTCAAGGCCGCCCAAAATGTTTAAAAGCGTGGATTTGCCACTGCCCGATGCGCCTAAAATGACCACAAACTCACCGTGATATAAGGTTAAATCAATGCCTTGCAATGCCACGACCTCAACCTGTCCCATTTGATAGACTTTGGTGACGCTCTTTAGGGTAAAAAGCGCGGTTTGAGCAGGGTTGGTGTGTTGAGTCATGAGGCGACTTACCGAGCATGGATTGAGTTTTAGTATAGCAAATCCAGGTTAGGCTAAGGCTTTCTAAGCCTGTCTGGCTTAGGATTTGGGGGAGATTTGGCGAAAGGCTTGTTTTAAGATAATTTTTTAAATAATCCTAAAAAGACGGGTAGATTTTGTTGGCGGTGGTTATAAGATGTTTATTACTGCTTATAATTGCTTATTACTAATTATAACTGCTCATAACCGCGTATGATTGCTTAGAGTTGTTTATAGAGAGGTATCGGTTTTTTTGCGTTTGCGTGCGGCAATGCGTTCTTGCCAGCTTTTAACCACATGCCAGCGCCACACAAGGTTGATTGTAAAATAGGCGACAAACGCCAGCACCACACCCACCACAAAACTGCCTAAATACAGCGGTTGCCATAAATCGCCCAGCACGTTGATTATCCAATGCCAACTGAGTTCAAAATCAATGGATTCATCGGTTTTTTGCCCTAATAAATACGTACCTATTGTGTAATTAAAGTAGAAAATAGGCGGCATGGTCAGTGGGTTGCTTATCCATACTAATGCAACACTTAAAGGCAAGTTAGCACGAAACACAATTGCCGCCAGTGCGGCAAACAGCATTTGCGAGGGAATGGGAATGGACATCCAAAACAGGCCAATAAAAAAAGCTTTAGCCACACTGTGGCGATGCAGGTGCCACAGTGCTGGATTGTGCAGCCAAGTGCCTAAAAACCCTAACCCTTTCATGGACTTGATTTTTTCTGGTGTAGGAAGGTAACGCTTAATGAATTTTCTAGGCATGTTTATTCTTTTTGTTTTGGCGTGGATTAGCGCCATTATTCTGTTTTTTCAAATGCCTAGTTTTCCACCGGTTTGGGTGGGCTTGCTGGGGCTGTTGTTAAGCATTGTATTGGGGTCTATGATTTGGCTTAAACCTTTTAAAAGCCGCTTGACGCTCGGTTATTCAAGGTTAACCATGGCACTTTACAACATTTTTTTGGGTTTTATTATAGGCGGGACGTGGGTGTTTTGGCAGTCTTTTTTTCAACCGAATGTGGCACCCGAATTTTTGAATCAATCGGTGATGGTATCGGGGCAAATCATCGAGCTGCCGGAGCTGACTAATTTAAATTTAAACGGCACTCAAAAGCGCCGAGTTCGTATGACCATGGCGCTTAATTCAATTAGTACAATTCCTTTAAATTTTAAACCTGACCAGGCCTGGTCAGGTTTAAAACCTATTTTGATTATTAATTGGTATCAAACGCAAGCCGATACCGTGGCATTTTTGGCACCCAAATTAGGCGAAACCTGGCAGTTTAAGGTTAAGTTGTCGTCTAATCATGCGGCCATTAACCCTGCAGGAATGGATTACGAACGCTGGTTGTTTGGGCAGTATGTAAGCGCCAAAGGCTATGTGCAAGGCCAGTCACCCAAAAATGCACAAAGTCAGGTGCAAGACCTCTCCCCCATTAATGACCACTACGCAAAGCGAATAGACGATTGGGGAGTGTGGAGTTGGCGCGCTTCAATGGCCGAGCATTTAAGCATGACCTTGGCGCACAGTCCGTATCAAGGCGTGTATAAAGCCTTGTTGTATGGCGACGACTCGGCTATTGAACCCAGTGATTGGACGCTGCTTCAAAGCACAGGAACGATTCATTTAATGGCTATTTCGGGTTTGCACATGGCCTTGGTGGCATTTCTTGGAATATTGTTGGCCAAAGGATTATGGCAAATATGGGCTTACCGATGGACTGGCATGGATTTGCCCATGTTGAGTTTGGTGTTCTCTGTGGGTTTTGCAACAGCCTATTTAGCCATGTCTGGCGCGGCTATTCCCACCCAAAGAGCTTGGATTATGGTGGTGGCTATTTTGGGTTTTTTGCTTTTGCAACGCCGTTTTCAGCGTTGGCAAGTTTTGGCCATGGCCGCTTTGCTGGTGGTGATGTGGGATCCTCGGGCTGTGTTGAGTTACGGGTTTTGGTTGTCGTTTGGAGCCGTGGTATTAATTTTTGTGAGTTTAACCAGGCCTGGTCAACCTCAACTTGATAATAATAAAGCTGCTAATACCCAAATGGGTAAAGTTCTAAGGTGGTTAAGTGGGTTATATGGTTTTTTAAAAATACAAACCGTACTTACTTTAGGGTTAGCACCCGCGTTAATTTGGGCGTTTAGCAGTTTGCCTATTTACAGTTTTTTGGCCAATTTATTGGCCGTGCCACTGGTTAGCTTTGTGGGTTTACCCGCCTTATTTGGCATTGCTTTACTGAGCGTTATCTCAGTGGAATGGGCGCAGTTTTGGGTGGCGCAATTGGATGTGGTATGGGGTGGCTTATGGTGGTTTTTGGAGTTGTTAGCCCAGTTACCCCACAGCAATTGGCGCAATGGTGCGCTGTCGTTTTTGGGCATGCTGGGGCTGTACGCGTTACTGCTTTTAGGCGTTGTGCTCACCAAACCTGCGCTTAAATGGACGGCGTTACTGGCCTTTGTGCTGGGGTTAGGCGGGGTGTTAAGTGACCCCTTTGTTAAACGCCCGCATTTTGGCCAGGCCTGGGTCACGGTGTTGGACGTGGGTCAAGGGCAGGCCGTGGTGATTGAAACCCAGCATCATGTTACGGTGGTGGACACCGGTGCCAAGTGGGGCGATACCATGGACGGGGCTAAAATGGCTATTTTGCCCTATCTTCGGGCGCAAAACTGGTCAAAAATAGACACGCTTATTATCAGTCACAGCGATTTAGATCACGCCGGAGGCGTACAAACCTTGTTAGACAGTCTGCCAATTAATCAACTGTTAAGTGGGCAAGCTGAGGTGTTAAACATTAAACATGCGTTACCAAAAGCTGCGCCCATGCAAGCAAATCATGCCATATTTAAACCCTGTCTGGCACACCAGGCCTGGTCGGTTGATGGCGTTGATTTTACAATGTGGTCGCCGTTTAAGGCCGATTTAGAGAGCGGATTAAGATCCGATAATGACTTGTCGTGCGTGCTTAAAGTGGGGCAAGGGGTTAATTCTGTCTTGATTCCAGGCGATTTAAGCACCGCGGGCGAAAAACGTCTGTTGGCCACACATTCTGTTGAGGCCGGCACACGCCCAGAAACTGCGCACTTGTTACACGCGGGTTGGCTTGTGGCGGGGCATCATGGCAGTAAACATTCTACTTCTAGCGATTGGCTGCATAGGGTAAATCCGCACACCGTGGTGTTTTCGGCAGGGTATTTAAATCGGTTTAACTTTCCTAATGTTCAAACGGTTGAGCGTATTGGTTCGCGCAATATTCGTTGGTTTAATACAGCGTGCTCGGGGGCGGTGCGCTTTGAATTAGGTGCGTTGGAAGTGCAAGAGTCGCGAAAAACTCAGCGTAAATGGTATCATCACGCGTGTTTAGACACTCAAAAAGGCGTTTTTTTTGAGTAGTTTAGTCTTAAATAAGCGCCGTACACAGGTAAAAAGAGGGACATAAAAGACAATGAGTTGGCCTAGTTTTTGGATGAATCGGCAGTTGCCCACCCGTTTACTTGTTCCGTTAAGCGTAATAGTCTGCTGGATCGCGCAACGTCGATTACGTGATTTTAAACATAACCCACCGCTTAAGCGCACGCAAAGTGTCGTTATTGTCGTGGGCAATGTGGTGGTGGGTGGCACGGGCAAAACTCCCTTTATTGTTTGGCTGGCAACGCGCTTGCACCAACATGGACTGACTGTGGCGGTGATAAGTCGCGGTTACGGCGGTCAAGCTAAACAGTGGCCTATAGTGGTTACGCCAGAAAGCGACCCTATTTGGGTGGGCGATGAACCGGTATTGCTGGCCAAGCAATTACATCCATTAAACTGCGCGGTGGTGGTGTCGCCCAAACGCAATCAATCGGTAGAGTGGTTAGAGAGCCACGCGCCGGTGGACGTCATCATCAGTGACGATGGACTGCAGCATTTTGCGATGGCACGCGACCTCGAAATTGTTTTGGTCGACGCGCAACGTCAGTTTGGCAACGGTTATTGCTTGCCGGCGGGCCCATTGCGCGAGCCTTTAACCCGTTTAAACAGCGTAGATTATCTGGTGTGGAATGGTGGTGTGCCTAAAAACCCAGTTGCATTAAATGCATTTAATGCGCTAACCATTAATGCACCGCAATATACTATGACCCTGGTGCCCAGTGGTTTTAGACAGGTGCAAAACCCCAGTCAATGGCTGTCAATAGCTGAGTTTTTAGCGCGTTATGCCACGCCTATTAAGGCAGGTAAAGTGCACGCGGTGGCGGGTATTGGCAACCCTCAGCGGTTTTTTGAAAGCTTAAACCAGTTGGGCATTAACGCCACCTGCCAACCCTTTGCCGATCATTACGCCTACACCGCGCACGATTTTAAGGCCATTGACGATGAAAAACCTTTGCTTATGACGCAGAAAGATGCGGTAAAATGCCATGCTTTAGCGCAACAAGGTCAAAAAACGCATTGGTGGTATTTGGACGTTAATCCACAGGCCGATGAGGCTTTAATGACGGCGCTTTTAGCGCGCATTTTACCCAAGACAACTTTAAAAGAGAGCTGATAATGGATCCTAAGTTACTAGAAATTTTGGTGTGTCCGGTGAGTAAAACCAAATTGTTGTTTGATAAAAACAGCCATGAACTTATTTCGACCGCCGCACATTTGGCCTATCCGGTACGCGATGGGATTCCCATTTTATTGGAAGACGAAGCTCGCATATTAACCGCGCAAGACGTTGAACACTATCGCGCACTTAAATCGTAGAACTTATTGTAGAACCTATTATTATGGCCTTTACCGTTATTATTCCCGCCCGTTTTGAATCCAGCCGTTTAAGCGGTAAGCCGTTAATGGACATTCACGGCAAACCCATGATTGAGTGGACGTGGCGTCAAGCGCAAAAATCGGGTGCCAGTCGCATTATTATTGCCACCGAATCGCTTGCCGTGCAAGCGGTGTGCCAAGCCTTTGGTGCCGAGGTGTGTTTAACCGGTGCGCACCATCAGTCGGGTACCGAACGCATTGCTGAGGTGATTGATTTGGCAAAGCTTGGGGGCGATGAAATTATTGTCAATGTGCAAGGCGACGAACCTATGTTGCCGCCCGAGTTAATTCATCAAGTGGCCGATGGATTGGCCGCCCACCCCGAGATTTCGATGGCCACCTTGTGCGAACCCATTAACGATGTTGAAACGGTGTTTAACCCCAATTCGGTTAAAGTGAGCGTGGATTTTGCGCGTCGCGCCATTAGTTTTAGCCGTGCACCTTTGCCCTGGTCGCGTGATACGTTTAACACGCAGCCGCCGGTATTGCCCAGTAATTGGGCGTATAAACGCCACATTGGTTTGTACGCGTACCGCGCCGCGTTTGTAAAACAATATGTGGCCTGGCCAGAGTGTGCGTTAGAACAAGTAGAAAAGTTAGAGCAGTTGCGGGTATTGTGGCACGGTGAAAAAATTTTGGTGTTAGACGCGCTTTGTCATGCGGGAGTGGGCGTTGACACCCAAGCCGATTTGGATAAAGTAAGGGCATTAATGGCAAATAAAACCGGTGCGGTATGCTGAAATATTTAACCCTTGCCGGGATTGCATATTTTTTTTACTGGTTAATTAAACACAAACTGCGACAGCGCAAATTGGCGCAACAAGGCATTTTGGTTCAAGAAAAAGGCTTACGTCCCATCACTTTATTAAGTTTGGTGGTGCTGGTCAGCTACGGGGGCTATGCACTGTATTACGCTTTGACGGGTCAGGCATCGCATTAAATGCTTTTTAAGAGGACGCTTTATCTTCTGTATTGATGGGCGGTTTGGCCATCGATTTTAACCGCGTTTGTTTTATACGTTGCCATTTAAACCAAAGGTGCAGGCCAAAATGCACCGCAATCAAAAACACAAAAAATCCCATCGCAATCGTACCAATATGTTCAATCCACACAGTTGTTTTCCTTTTATAAATTGTTTTGACCAGGCCTGGTTAAGTCTGTTTTGGTGCAAGTGACGTTAAGTTAATGCACGTTAATAGGCTATTTTATGCGATGTGATGGCCGTGTTATGGCCTATTTATTTATCTATCTGTTTGAAAATCCAATTAAAAGCCCCCGATGGAACGTATTGCGCTTTAAAACGTTCTAATCATTTAATTAAGCTGGATTTTACGATGCAAGAGTTTTTAAAGGTCTATAAAGAACACCAAGATGAGATTGAGCAGTTTGTGCTGCAAAGTCTTAAAAACATGGGTGGCATGACCGACTTTACCGAAAAAGATTTTCAGGCGCTGTTTACCCCCTTTCCGTCGATGGAGCTGATTTACGGTGTCGATAAAAACATGCTGCAAATCACGCCTAATATTGGGCGCAAAACCATGGACACCGGGGCGGTAGGGCGCGACCGCAGTTACTTAAAACGCAAGTTAACCACGCTAGAAGAAGGTTTTTGCATCAGTGTGCCGTACGTGAGCTCGGCCAGTGGTGAGTTGTGTGTGACGGTGATGATTGAAGGCCCAAAATGCAATGTGTTTATTGATTTTGAAGTGTCGGTACTGTTAACCCGCTTGGGGTTGGTGGAGCTGCATGAAAACTTTAACAAGGTGCTCAAAGGCTTTTACATTTTGGTGGGCGGCTTGCTCATGTTGTTTGCTTTGCTGGCGATTGGCTACGCTATTTTTGAATACGTGAATCATCTATTGACCGACAAAACCTTGAGCTTAGAGCAAATTTTTAAACCCATTGTGTCGCTCACTTTGGGTTTGGCCATTTTTGATTTGGCCAAAACCATTTTAGAACGCGAGGTGTTTTTTAAGAACTACGCCGAAGACGAAAAAGGCGACAGCCGTTTGCTGGCTAAGTTTTTAATCGCTATTATTGTGGCCTTGTCGATTGAGGCGCTGATGGTGGTGTTTAAAATCGCCATTAACGATTATTCGCAAATGCTCTACGCGTTGTATTTAATTATAGGCGTGGCGTTAATTATTTTTGCTTTGGGTTTTTATCAAGCCATGTCGCGCAAAAAATAATCGGTATTTTTTTAACACGCATGCGGAGCTTGCCATGCTTAAATTAGTGGTGTCCGATTTAGACGGCACACTGTTAAACCCAAAACACAGGTTAACCGCTAAAACCATTGCTACCGTGCAAAGCCTGGTAAAGAGTGGCGTGCCATTTATGTTGGCCACTGGACGGCATTATCAAGACGTGTATTTGTTGGCTAAGCAGTTGCAAGTGCCCATGTACCTCATTACCTCTAACGGTGCGCGGGTGCATAAAGCGTGCGGCACTTTGTTGTACGAAGACCACATTCCCGAACCCTTAGTGGCCAAGGTGTTGGCGTTGTCGGCGGGCTTTGACATTCATCGCAATCTCTACCAACAAGACCTTTGGCTGGTAGAAGAGCCGCACCCTGAACTATTGGCTTTGCACGCCGAATCGGGGTTTAAGTACCAGCAAACCGACTTTGGCCGCTTGGCATTGCAGCTCATTGATAAAATTTACTTTACCGCCGATCACGCTGTTTTGGTGCCGTTAGAGCAACAATTACGCGCTCAGTTGGGTTCGCAATTAATGATTACCTTTACCTCGCCCGAATATTTAGAAGTGATGAACGCTGGAGTGTCTAAAGGCCATGCGTTAGCCAAATTGTTGGCGCTAAAAGGCATTAATCCTGCGGATGTGATGGTGCTGGGCGACGGCATGAACGACAAAGAAATGTTGGCGTTGGTAGGGCATCCCGTGATGATGGACAACGCCGTACCGGTGGTAAAAGCGTTGCTGCCTAATGCCCCAATAGCACGCTCCAACGCCGAAGACGGTGTGGCGTGTTATTTAACAGACTATTTTAATTTGTAAGTTTAACCAGGCCTGGTCAAACGTATTTTAAGGTTTTTTAAGGCGTTTTTAAGTGTGTTAAATGGATTCATTGGCGGGCGTATTAAAGGGCTGCTGCTTTTGACGAGAGAGTTGCCATTTTTGCACCGCAATAGTGGCAAACAATAATCCGCCTGCGCTGACCGCAATAGACGCGGATATGGCGCTGTCGAGCCAAAAAGCCAAACCGTAGCCTAAAATCACCGCCATTTGCGAAAAGCCCACCGCCAACCACAGCATTTGCTTGAGCGAACGAGCTATTAAATACGCGGTACTGGCGGGAATCACCAACAACGCGACCACCAAAATTGCGCCCACTGCATCAAACGAGGCCACAGTGGTGAGCGACACCAGCGTCATTAAAAAGTAATGCCAAAACACTACGTTAATACCCAAAGAGATGGCCAATGCGGGATGAAATGCCACCGCATTAAGGCGCGAAAACCCTATCAGAATCGACGTTAATACCACGCCAAACACCACAGCTATGCTCCAAAAGGCGCGCGGGCCAATGTCCCAATAAGTGGCCTGGTTTGCAACGTCGCTTTTTAAGGTGTTTAAAGCACCAATTGTGATGGTATCAAACGGTATAAAAGCAATTTCACCGTATAAGACGCACTCTTGGTCTAAGTCAATTTGGCCGCTGTACAGCGACACTAAAATCACCCCAATTGAAAAAAACAGCGTAAAGACAATGCCAATACTGGCATCGCTTTGCAGCTTGCCAACCCTTTGCAAGCTGTCGCTTAACCAAGCGGTTAATAAGCCAATAAACACCGCGCCGGTAAGCATCACGGGCAGGGAGCGGCTGTCGGTGATTAAAAATGCCAAGACCAAACCCAGTAACACCGAATGACTGATGGCGTCGCCCATTAATGCTTGGCGGCGTAAAATTAAAAATACGCCCACCAGCGCACAAGACGCGGCCACTAAGGCGGCGGTGGCGACAATCCAAAGATCGTACATCATACATTTACTCCCTTAGGCGTAATCATCGGTGCGCTGAGTGTTTTTTCGGCGCTGATGCCCATGTCGTATTCGATTTGATTGGCTTGTGCATCGGTTAAAATATGCTCAATGCGTTCGGCTTGTTTGTGGGCTTGCGCCCCGTTTAGAGCCACTTCTTGATTAAGGTAGTTTTCCCATAAACGATGTCGATGGGTAAGCAGCGCGGCTTGTTCTAATCCCGCAGGGGTTAAGGCAATGCCGTTGGATGTGACGTGTACCAAGCCTTTTTTTGCCAATAAGTTAAGCGTGTGTTTAAGGGTGTTTAATTCTAAACTTCGTTGCGCTTGGATTTCAGCGTAATGAAATAAAGAATCTTTAAAGTCGTTTCTTTCTAATAGCTTATAGAGTGTTCTTAATACATTTTCTTTGGCTATTTTGCGACCAAGCCTGCGTCGTTGGAGTGCGCGATTGAGCAGACCCTTGTAGGGGGCAAACAAGAGCGAAATAAAGAATAGCAAAGCAAGATTGACCACCATCCACGGTCCGGTGGGCATGGCGGGTGCTAAATATGAAATGTGCGTGCTCACCAGAGCGCTGATGGCGCCTAGAGCGGCAGCAATCATTAAAATACGCGCCAATTGATTGCTCCAAAATCGTGCAGCCGCCGCAGGTGTTAACAGAACGGCGGCCATAAGAACCACGCCCACCAATTGTAAGCCTACCACCACAGCCAGCACAATCAGTAACGCCAGCAGCAATTCGTAACCGGTGACGTTGACACCCAAGGTACGGGCGTATTGGCGGTTAAAGGCAATTAAACGTAATTTGTGAAAAAACATCACCACGTTAATAAGCACAAAAATGGTCACAGCCAATAAAAGGTTGATGTCGTCGCGTGTCATAGCGGCGGCTTGACCAAAAAGAATTTTGTCTAAGCCACTTTTGTTTTCAACTTCTAAGCCTTGAATATACGACAACAACATAAGCCCCAAGGCAAAAAAGAACGAAAGGGTAATGGCCAGGGCGGCATCGGCTTTAATTTTGGTGTGCTTGGGCAACCAGTCAATGAGGTAAAACCCTACAAAACTGCTTATCATCGCTCCCAATAACATCACCCAGGGGTCGCGAGTTTGCAACAGTAAAAAAGCCATCATCACCCCAGGTAAGGCTGCGTGTGCTAAGGCATCGCCAATTAAGGCACGTTTACGTAACAGCGCAAAACCACCAATAACCGAGGCGCTTATGCCCAGTAGCATACTGCCGGCTAATACCCATACTACGTTCATGTCGTCAAAACGCCAAAAGTGGGTCAAGCTTTGCCATACGGACGGGCTGTTTAGCAGTTCAAAGTGGGGCATGGGCGAATGCTCCTAGTGGTTTTGTTAATAATTTATTGCTCATCGTGAACGGTGTTTAGTTTGGTGCGGTACATCTCTTGGGTTAAATCGTTTAATAGCGACAAACGCCCGCCGTAGGTTTTGTTGAGGTTGTCTTTGGTTAACACGGTTTCAACTGGACCACAGGCTATTAATCGGGCATTGATGAAAATAATCCAATCAAAATATTCGCCCACGGTATTTAAATCGTGATGCACGCACACAATGGTTTTTTGTTGTGCTTTTAACGTGCTAAACAGCTCAATAATGGCTTTTTCAGTGGTAACGTCTACCCCCGCAAACGGTTCGTCCATTAAGTATAAACAGGCTTGTTGTGCCAAAGCGCGCGCTAAAAATACCCGTTGTTGTTGACCCCCTGACAGTTCGTTAATTTGACGGTCTTTAAAGTCCCACATTTGTAAATCTTTGAGTGCTTGTTCGGCAATTTGAATGTCTTCAAGACGCGGTCTTTGCCAAAATTTAAGTTGACCGTGGCGCCCCATTAAAACTACGTCTAGCACATTAATGGGAAAATCCCAGTCAATTTCTTCACGCTGTGGCACATAGGCCGTAACCAAACGCTTTTGTGCTAAGGGTTCGCCAAAAAATTGCACTTTTCCTTCAGTCAGTGGCTCTAACCCCATGATTCCTTTTAGTAAAGTCGATTTACCCGCTCCGTTTGGGCCTACAATAGCAATGGTTTTACCTTGTGGGATTTCAAAACTTACGTCGGTTAACACTGGTTTGTGTTGATAGCGCATGCTTAAGTTTTCGACCTTTAGGGGCGCAATGGCGGGGCGCGTTTGCGACATAGTGTTACCTTTTGGGTTCAGTTAAGTTGAGTTGAGATGAATTGATGTACAAGCGACTAAATTCTTAATGTGTTTATTTTAGGGCTTGTACTACGGTGGTGACGTTGTGCTTAACCATGCCAAAGTAGGTGCCGCTGGGCGTGCCACTTAAGCCCATAGCATCGGAATACAATTCGCCCCCAACTTGCAAGGCATGGCCTTCGGCGCGACTGCCCTCAACTAATGATTGAATTAAACGCGGCGACACGCTGGATTCGATAAAAACGGCTTTAATATTTTGCGCCATAATAAGGTCTTTTAAACGTTTTAAATCTTGCAATCCAAATTCGGATGCCGTGCTAACCCCTTGTAAACCAAGTACTTTAAGTCCGTATGCTTGACCAAAATAACCAAAAGCGTCGTGTGCGGTAATTAACACGCGTTGCGCGGGCGGAATTTGATTGATTTGGGCTTTAATCCAGTCGTTAAGCTCGGTCATATTGCCGAGGTAAGTGTTGGCTTGGGTTTGATAGACGGCACTGTTGTTGGGGTCTTGTTGCTGAAGATGCGCTAAAACGCGCAGGCCTGCTTGGTGCCACAAGGCTAAATCAAACCAAATGTGAGGGTCAGGATGGCCATCGTGAAACAAGAGTTGGCTTTTTTCAAGAGTGTCGCTGATGGCAAACACTGGTTTTTTTGAGCCATTTTTTCAAATAAGCTTTGCATTTTGCCTTCAAGCATTAAGCCGTTGTAAAAAATAATGTCGGCTTGGCTTAAACGGCGTAAATCGCCTTGAGTAGCTTTGTAAAGGTGCGGGTCTACGCCCGAGCCCATCAATGCGGTAACGGTAACGTGTTTGCCGCCAATGTTTTGCACCAGGTCGGCAATCATGGCGGTGGTGGTGACAATGTTAAGGGGAGCGGTTGTGGTTGGACTGGCGTAGGCGTTTGAGCCAAATAAAGTCACCAGGCCTGCTAACAATAACCTTAATAAAGTAGTGCGTGTGGCACAGGTAAAACAGGCGTTCATGGTCAGTTCCTATGTTAAAGCGGGTTATTGAATCGGGTTAAATTTTAAACACGGGGCGATTTTTCTTGCCTTGTGCATTTTGCGATTTTTTACCGAGTGGTTTTTTTTCTGCCGTGCGGGTAAGTTGCACCATCACTTCGGCGTGAGTGGTGTGGGCAAACATGTCTACCAGGCCTGCTTGGGTTAAACGGTAACCTTGTTTTTCAAGCTCTTTAATGTCGCGAATTAAGGTCGCGGCGTTGCACGACACATAAACAATAATGGGCGCGTTCAGTTGTCCCAGTATTTTACACAGCTCAAACGCCCCTTGACGACCGGGGTCTAATAATACACTTTGGTAGGTTTTTTTGTAAAACCACGGCATTTGTTCTACATCGGTAAACAGGTCGGCTTTATGAAATGTGGCGTTATTCATTTTATTAAGTTGGGCGTTGTGTTGCGCTCTGGTCACCAATGGTTTTTCGCCTTCAACGCCTATTACCTGTTTTACGTGTTGCGCAATGGGCAGTGTAAAGTTGCCAATGCCGCAAAAAAGATCTAGCACCGTATCGTTTGGCGTGAGCTTGAGCCAGTCGATTGCTTGGTTGACCAGGCGCGCATTGAGTTCGCCATTAATTTGAATAAAGCCGTCGGCTGAAAACTCAAGCGTTAATTCATTTAAACGATAGTGAGGGATTTGTTCGCTGGGCGCGAGTCCAAACACGCCGTTGTCGCCCTGGGCGATGTTAATTTCTTTGTAAGCGCGACTGGCTTGTTCTAACAGTTGGGGTTTGTGGGCTTGAATGGCTTGGTTAAGCTCTGCGCTAAGAATGGGGCAGTGCTCAATATCGACCAGTTCAACCGACTCTTTTTGTCTAAACCCTAAGCGCGCTACTTTGTCTTTTTGCTAATGGCTAAGCCCAGGCGCGCGCGACGACGATAGCCTTGGTCTTGGCCAAAAATGGGCTCGGCGATGTGGGCGTGGGTGCTGTCAACCGCTTGGGTAAGGCGCGTGATAAAGTTTTGGTTTTTCCAAAAACGTTGGGCTTCAATGCTTAAATGCTGTAATTGACAGCCACCGCATTGCGCGTAATGCGCGCAAAATGGCGCAACACGTTGTGGTGAAGGTTCAATAATAGACAGCAATTGCGCTTCGTCGTATTGGTCGCTTTGCACGCGAACTTTGGCGTTGACTACGTCGCCGGGTACTGCGTCGCTAATAAAAATGGCTTTGCCTTCAAAGCGGGCAATGCCGCGACCGTCGTGACTTAAGCCCTCAATGGTGAGTGATGTTAAAGTTTGGTTAAGGTGCGTCATGGTGGTCTGCTTTAAAGGTTGTGGTGCGTTGATTGGTAATGTAAACAGCGTCAAAATGAATTGACCAGGCCTGGTTAAAATAGTTTTTTATTGGTTTTTTATCAGGTTTAGCCTAATCAATCCCCAATATCTTATGGGTTTGTAAGCTGAGTTTCCACTGTGGGTGCGCTAAACAATAGCGCACGGCCTCTTGAATGTTGCGTTGACTTACGGCGGGGTCATGGTCGTCCATGGGTTGTAAATAAAAATGTGCAAAGTTTAAATGCGCCACTTTTTCGGGCAGTAAGTTGGGTTGCGGGTACACCAGTTTAAGCTCTTGACCCTGAGTTAAAAGCAGCGGCGCGTTGGCTTTGGGGCTTACGCACAGCCAATCAATATCGTGCACTGCCGCTAAGGTGCCATTGGTTTCAACGGCAATTTCAAAGCCTTGCGCGTGCAGCGCTAAAATGAGTGCATCGTCTACTTGTAATAAAGGTTCGCCGCCGGTAATCACCACAAAAGGCGCTTGTTGGCTGGGTTGCGGCCAAAATGTTAACAGGTGTTTAGTCAGGGCTTGAGCGGTTTTAAAACGGCCGCCGTTTTGGCCATCGGTGCCAATAAAGTCGGTGTCGCAAAACTGGCAAATGGCGGTAGCTCGGTCGGCTTCGCGTCCTGTCCATAAATTGCATTTACTCATTCGACAAAAAATAGCCGGACGTCCGCTGTGAAAGCCTTCGCCTTGTAATGAGTAAAAAACTTCTTTAACTGAATAACTCATGCATCGCCTTTAAATTACGGGGTTTGAAAACGCTTGTGGCGGCTATTTTACCCTTTAGATTGTTAGATGGGGTTTTGAAATGATATAATTTTGGACTATTTTGATTTTAGGTGGTCAGCTATGTCAGCCAAAACGTTATACGATAAATTGTGGGATGCGCACGTGGTGCGTCAAGAAGACGATGGAACTGCGTTAATTTATATAGACCGTCAATTGCTGCACGAAGTCACCTCACCGCAAGCTTTTGAAGGCCTGCGCATGGCCAATCGCAAGCCGTGGCGCATTAACGCCAACTTGGCGACGCCAGACCATAACGTGCCCACCACCGATTTAACCGGCGGTGTTGAAAGCATTACCGACCCTGTGTCGCGTATTCAAGTGGTTACCTTGGGTATGAACGCACGTGAATTTGGCATTACCGAATACGCCATGGGCGATTCGCGTCAGGGCATTGTGCATGTGGTGGGGCCAGAAGCGGGCGCTACCTTGCCGGGCATGACCGTAGTGTGTGGTGATTCGCATACGGCCACGCACGGCGCATTGGGGGCGTTAGCGCACGGCATTGGTACTTCTGAGGTAGAACACGTTTTGGCCACGCAGTGTTTGCTGCAAAAGAAAATGAAAAACATGCTGATTCGAGTCGACGGTCAATTGCAATCGGGTGTCACGCCAAAAGATGTGGTTTTGGCCATTATCGGTAAAATTGGTACGGCCGGTGGTAATGGCCACGCCATCGAGTTTGGCGGGCAAGTGTTTCGCGATATGTCTATTGAAGGACGTATGACCGTTTGCAACATGGCGATTGAAGCCGGAGCGCGCGTAGGCTTAGTGGCGGTGGATGAAAAAACCATAGAATACGTTAAAGGTCGTCCTTTAGCGCCAACCGCCGAGCAGTGGGATGCTGCAGTGGCCTCTTGGCAAGATTTGCATTCGGACGCGGATGCCCTGTTTGACAAAGTAGTAGAGTTGGATGGTTCAAGCATTCAACCACAAGTGTCGTGGGGCACTTCGCCCGAAATGGTAATGGACGTAAACGGCTTTGTGCCTAATCCAGACAAAGAGACCGATGCGGTAAAAGCCAGTGGCATTCGTCGCGCGCTAAATTACATGGGGCTTAAAGCCGACATGGCCATTAAAGACATTCCAGCGCAATACGTCTTTATTGGCTCGTGTACCAATTCGCGCATTGAAGATTTGCGCGCGGCAGCGGCCGTGTTAAAAGGCAAAAAAATTGCCAACAGCGTTGAATTAGCGTTGGCGGTACCCGGATCAGGCCTGGTTAAATTGCAAGCCGAGCAAGAAGGTTTGGATAAGATTTTTATGGACGCTGGTTTTGAATGGCGCAACCCAGGTTGTTCTATGTGTTTAGCCATGAACGCCGACCGTTTGCCCGAGGGTAAACATTGCGCCTCCACATCCAATCGTAACTTTGAAGGACGACAGGGTGCTGGCGGTAGAACGCATTTGGTTAGCCCGCAAATGGCGGCCGCAGCGGCCATTGCCGGTCATTTTGTGGATGTTCGTGATTATTTATAACCACGCGGTCAAGGAGAGTAAAAATGGATAAGTTTATTAAAATGACCGCAATTGTTGCCCCAATGGATCGCGCCAATGTGGACACCGATGCGATTATTCCTAAGCAGTTTTTAAAGTCGATTAAACGCACAGGGTTTGGCCCAAACCTATTTGACGAGTGGCGTTATGAAGACGAAGGCCAACCCGATTCGGATAATTCACACCGCCCATTGCGTAAAGAGTTTGTTTTAAATCAAGCGCGCTATGCGGGGGCAAAGATTTTATTAGCCCGTGAAAACTTTGGTTGTGGTTCAAGTCGTGAGCACGCGCCGTGGGCGTTAAAAGATTACGGTTTTGATGTGGTGATTGCCCCAAGTTTTGCCGATATTTTTTATAACAACTGTTTTAAAAATGGCATTATTCCCATCGTGCTCGATGAAAAAATGATTGATGGTTTGTTCAACGAGGTGTTTGGCCAAGAGGGGTATGTGCTTACAGTTGATTTAGAAGCGTTGCAAATCGTGAAGCCTAATGGCGAGGTAATTGCCTTTGAAGTTGACAGTTTTAGACGTCATTGCTTATTGCACGGTTTGGACGACATTGGCTTAACACTGCAGCACGCCGATGCCATTGCGGCATTTGAAGCGCAAAAGAAAAAAACCGCTCCATGGTTGGTGGGTGCTTAAATACAGCCCATTCATTAGACACACAAATTTAAGTAAATTTAAGAGTTTTTACATGACAACACATTCGCAAACAAAACAAATATTAGTATTACCCGGTGACGGCATTGGCCCTGAAATTATGGCCGAAGCGGTTAAAGTGTTACACGCTTTAGTAAAAAATGATGGCTTAGACATCGCGCTTACCGAAGATTTGGTGGGCGGTGCTGCTTACGATGTTCACGGCGTGCCTTTAGCCGATGAGACCATGGCCAAAGCACACGCCGCCGATGCGGTGTTGTTGGGCGCGGTTGGCGGTTATAAGTGGGAGTCTTTGGACATTGCTGTGCGTCCCGAAAAAGGGTTGTTGCGTTTGCGCTCTGAAATGCAGTTGTTTGCCAATTTGCGCCCGGCGTTTTTGTTTCCACAGTTGGCGGCGGCTTCGACCTTAAAGCCCGAAATTGTTTCGGGTTTAGATATTTTGATTGTGCGTGAGCTTACCGGCGGCATCTATTTTGGACAGCCTCGCGGTGTGCGAATGTTAGAAAACGGCGAGCGTGAAGGCTTTAACACTTACGTTTATCGTGAATCTGAAATTAAACGCATCGCCCACGTGGCCTTTAAAGCCGCCATGCAGCGCAACAAAAAACTTACATCGGTCGACAAAGCCAATGTGCTAGAAGTGACCGAGTTGTGGCGCGAAGTGCTGATTGAAGTGTCGGCAGACTACCCAGAAGTCGAGTTAAAACACATGTACGTTGACAACGCCGCCATGCAATTGGTGTTGCGTCCCAAGCAGTTTGACGTGATTGTGACGGGTAATATGTTTGGCGATATTTTGTCGGATGAAGCTTCTATGCTGACCGGTTCAATTGGTATGTTGGCGTCGGCCTCACTCGACGCCAATAACAAAGGCATGTACGAGCCAAGCCATGGTTCGGCACCGGATATTGCGGGTAAGAACCTAGCCAACCCTTTGGCCACAATTTGTCGGCGGCGATGATGTTACGTTATAGCCTAGGGCGTGAAGATTTGGCGGTTAAGATTGAAAACGCCGTATCCAATGTATTAGACCAAGGTTTGCGTACGGGGGATATTTTCTCGGAGGGTATGATCAAGGTATCGTGCAGTCAAATGGGTGAAGCGGTCGTCGCGGCGCTGTAGTTTATGATGTTGGCAAAGCGTTTTTTAACGAACTCATGGCAAGCCATCGCACTGTCTTCTTTGTTAGTGGGTATGCTGGTGTGGGATGGTGGTGTGTCGTCAAAGTGGCAAGAGACCACTGCGAGCTTTTTAAATAATGAGCACGAACACGGCAAATTATTACCTGGGCTTAAGGTGCCAGATGATACAACCCTATTGACAAACTCAACGGTCGCTAAAGGTCATAATTTGACCAAAACCGCTTCTGACACTGCCAGCATTGATAAACACTTTATTGCTAAGAGGTTTTCATTTGAAGCGCGTGATTCATCAATGGATGTTGAGGCTCATATTGATGAGGTACAGGCTCGGCCACTTAATCAACGCCAGAGTTTAGAGGCGTTATTGGATCAACAAGCCGCCGCTCTCAGTGCGAGTGAAGTCGCCCAAAAATGGAATGGCATGAGTCATGCCGCTAAAGTGTATATGTTGTCTATGGTGCCAAATGGTCATCCATTGGCTGAGTTTAAGGGGATTAGTAGCTCATTTGGTTTTAGAACCCACCCCATTACCGGCTTAAGACAAATGCACAGCGGGTTAGATTATCGGGGCGAACGTGGAGACGATATTTTAGCCACTGCAGATGGTTTAGTTGATTTTTCAAACTTTAGTGAAGGTTCTGGTTTTGGTAATTTAGTCACTATCATGCATGCTAATGGATTTGAAACGCGCTATGGTCACCTTAAACGATCTGTTGTAAAAGTGGGCGATTACGTTCGTAAGGGTCAAAAAATTGGTGAGATGGGTAATACCGGTCGTTCATCTGGGGTGCATTTACATTACGAAGTGGTGTTTGTTGAGCGACGTATAGATCCTTCACCGTTTGGAGAGTGGACGTTAACAAACTTTGATACTGTATTAAATGAAGTGAAAGATGTCCCATGGCATGGTTTAAATCAATTTGTGGAAAATCGTGTAACCCATATGCAAACCCGACTGGCCTTTAAAAGTCCGTTGTTAATTGTCAAATAAATTAAAAGCTTTGCACCTCACTTTGTGCAGAGGTCTCAATATAAAAAAATAAATATTGGGCGTTATGACCGTTTAAAGGTTTACGCTAGATTAAGTTTAAGATTAAAGGGAATAAAATGACCAAGTTATACGATGTGGCCGTGGTTGGTGCAACTGGTGCGGTTGGCGAAACTATTTTAAAGGTATTAGAAGAACGCAAATTTCCAGTGGGAAAATTATATCCTTTAGCCAGCAGTCGCTCTGCGGGTAAAAAGGTTGAATTTAACGGACAGTGGATCGAAGTCTTAGATCTTGAAACCTTTGATTTTTCTAAAGCGCAAATTGGCTTATTTTCGCCCGGCGCTAGTGTATCAGCCATTTACGCACCCAAGGCGGCCGCGGCAGGTTGTGTGGTTATTGATAACACGTCACAATTTCGCTACGACGATGATATTCCGTTAGTGGTACCAGAGGTTAATCCACACGCCATTGCCGATTATAAAAATCGCGGTATTATCGCTAACCCAAACTGTTCAACCATTCAAATGTTGGTGGCCTTAAAGCCTATTTATGACGCGGTGGGTATTAAACGTATTAACGTAGCCACGTATCAAGCGGTGTCGGGCACGGGCAAAGAAGCCATTGAAGAGTTGGCAAAGCAAACAGCCAATTTACTGAACATGAAGTCGGTTGAATGCAATGTGTACCCTAAGCAAATTGCCTTTAACTGCATTCCGCAAATTGATGTGTTTATGGACAATGGCTACACCAAAGAAGAGATGAAAATGGTGTGGGAAACCAAAAAAATTATGGGCGATGAACGTATTTTGGTTAACCCAACTGCAGTTCGTGTGCCCGTGTTTTTTGGCCACAGCGAAGCGGTACACATTGAAACTGAACGCAAAATTACGGCACAGCAAGCCAAAGAGTTAATGCGTAATGCTCCAGGGATTGTATTGATTGATGAGCATGTTGACGGAGGCTATCCAACAGCAGTGAGCGATGCGGCCAATACTGATCCGGTGTATGTTGGGCGAATTCGTGAAGACATTTCAACTGAAAATGGTTTGAATATTTGGGTAGTTGCAGACAATGTTCGTAAAGGTGCGGCTACCAATACCGTACAAATCGCCGAAGTGTTAATTAAAGACTATTTATAATTAATGAATAAGCGCATTGCACTCGGTGTTGAGTATATGGGTACACAGTATTGTGGTTGGCAACGTCAACAACATTGTGCCTCAGTGCAAAGTCATTTAGAGCAGGCGCTTAGCGCCATTGCCGCTACGCCCATTAGCGTGCATTGTGCAGGGCGAACCGACACTGGCGTGCACGCGTTGGGTCAAGTAGCGCATTTTGAAACTACTGTTATACGTCCTAATCGCGCTTGGTTGCAGGGTGTAAATACTCATCTACCTGGCGACATTAGAGTAGGTTGGGTAAACACCAATCTGGCTGATGATTTTCATGCGCGTTTTTCGGCCGTTGCTCGGCAATATCGTTATGTTATTTACAACCGTCCAGTTCACTCGGCAGTACTGTTCAATCGAGTGACGTGGGAGAAAACACCCTTAGATGCTAACGCCATGCACCAAGCAGCGCAAGCGTTGATTGGTGAGCAAGATTTTTCTTCGTTTAGAGCGTCAACCTGTCAATCTACGCATGCTCGACGTGAAGTGCAGTGGGTGACCGTTAGCCGTAAAGGTGATTTTGTATTTATTGATGTTCAGGCGAATGCGTTTTTGCATCACATGGTGCGCAACATTGCGGGCAGTTTACTTCAAGTGGGAAAAGGTGCAGTGGGTATTGAGTGGTTGGCAGAGGTTTTGGCAAAGTTAGATCGCACCCAAGCCGCACCCACTGCACCGGCTTGCGGACTGTATTTTGTTAATGCACTGTATCCCGACGCATGTGGTATTGAGCGTGTTTCTTTGAATGAAGTCTTATGGCAGTGAGTGAATTGATGCGAACTCGTGTTAAAATCTGCGGTCTTACATCAATTGATGATGCGTTGATGGTGGCTGCAAGTGGGGCAGATGCAATTGGTTTGGTGTTTTATGAACCCAGTCCTCGCCACGTCACTATAGAGCAGGCGCAAAAGATTGCCCAAGCAATACCAGCGTTTGTAACGAAAACGGCACTGTTTGTAAATCCAACGGTTGAGTACGTTCAAGACGTATTGCGGATGGTAAAAATTGATTTGTTACAGTTTCACGGGGATGAATCCCCCGCTTTTTGTGAGCAGTTTGGCTTAAGTTATATAAAAGCCATTCGCATGCAAGCCGACACCAATTTACTTCAGATTGCTCACGCGTATGATTTGAGTGCGGGTTTATTATTGGATGCGTACAAAGAAGGTGTGCCAGGCGGCACTGGTGAGCAGTTTAATTGGTCTTGGGTGCCAGCTTGTTTTCCTAAACCAATTATTTTGGCCGGTGGCTTAGAGCCCGGCAATATTGCAAACGCTATTGCTCAAGTGAAACCTTGGGCGGTTGATGTGAGTGGTGGGGTTGAAGAGAGTAAAGGTGTAAAATCGGGACAAAAAATAACGCAGTTTATGCAACAAGTGGCAATGCGCTAGGGTTAAGAGTTAAATACAAAGGATGCGGATAAAATGACGATTGATTATGCAAAATTTCCGGATAAAAACGGGCACTTTGGACCTTATGGGGGTATTTTTGCACCTGAAACTCTTATGGCGGCGTTAGAGCAGCTTAACCAAGAATATGAAAGCGTAAAGCATGACCCGGCATTTTTAACAGAAATCAGCGATGATTTACGTGATTATGTGGGACGTCCTACCCCTTTGTACCACGCAAAGCGTTGGTCTGAGCACTTGGGTGGCGCTAAAATTTATTTGAAACGCGAAGATTTAAATCACACGGGTGCGCACAAAATTAACAACACTATTGGCCAAGCTTTGTTGGCTAAACGGTTGGGCAAAACTCGTATTATTGCAGAAACAGGCGCAGGTCAGCATGGCGTAGCAAGTGCTACCATTGCGGCTCGTCTGGGTCTGGAGTGTGTGGTTTATATGGGGGCGGACGATGTGATTAGACAATCGCCCAACGTAGCACGCATGAAAATGCTGGGTGCAACGGTGGTGGCGGTTCAGTCGGGAACAAGAACGCTAAAAGATGCTTTAAACGAGGCTATGCGTGATTGGGTAACCAATGTTGACGACACCTTTTATATTATTGGTACGGTAGCCGGGCCGCATCCCTATCCTGCGATGGTGCGTGATTTTCAGGCGGTGATTGGTCAAGAGGCGCGCGCGCAAATATTAGAAAAAGAGGGCCGTTTACCCGATGCCATTATGGCGTGCGTAGGCGGTGGTTCTAACGCAATTGGACTGTTTCACAAGTTTTTGCCCGATGACAGTGTAAAAATTTATGGTGTAGAGGCAGCGGGGCATGGTTTAGATACTGATCAGCACGCAGCGCCCTTGTGCAAAGGTAAACCTGGTGTATTGCACGGCAATCGCACTTACTTGGTTCAAGATAAAAATGGTCAAATCAGCGGCACACATTCAATATCCGCTGGTATGGATTATCCTGGTGTTGGTCCTGAGCATTCTTGGTTAAAAGACATTGGACGTGTTAATTACGTGGCGGTAAATGACGAAGAGGCCTTGCAAGGCTTTAGAGATTTAACTCGGTTTGAAGGTATTATTCCGGCGTTAGAGTCGAGTCACGCTTTAGCCTACGCCACCAAATTGGCGCCAACTATGGCAAAAGATCAAATTATTATCATTAACCTATCAGGCCGTGGTGATAAAGACATGAATACTATCGCCCAAATCGAAGGGTTTAAGTTTTAAATTGACACCTACGCGCGAGTTAAAGTTAACTCGGTATTAGTGCATGCTGTGTATTTTAAGAGAATGTTTATGAGCAGAATTCAAACTACCTTAGCGGCGTTAAAAGCGGCGCATAAAACCGCGTTAATTCCTTACATTACCGCCGGTGATCCACAACCCAACGCCACTGTGGCCTTAATGCATTTATTGGTTGAAAAGGGTGCAGACATTATTGAGTTGGGTGTGCCTTTTTCAGATCCTATGGCCGATGGCCCGGTCATTCAAAAGGCGGTTGAGCGTGCATTGCGTCATAACGTTAGTTTGGACGATGTGCTGGAGTTTGTGCGGGTATTCCGTGAAAAAAATAGCCGCACGCCTATTATATTGATGGGCTACTTAAATCCCATTGAAGCTCAAGGCTATGAAGCATTTGCTCATGCGGCTAAGTCGGTGGGTGTAGACGGAGTATTAACCGTGGACATGCCTCCCGAAGAGTCGCAAGGTTATTTACAAGCGTTGCAAGCCGATGGCTTAGACAGAGTGTTTTTGGTGTCGCCAACCACGCCAGACGGTCGTTTAAATGCTGTGAATCAAAAAGGCAGTGGTTTTGTGTATTACGTTTCATTAAAAGGGGTTACGGGGTCGAGCGAATTGAATACTCATGCCGTTTCTGACCAAGTAAATGCGTTAAGAACAAAATTAGATTTACCCATTGGCATAGGGTTTGGCATTAATAATGGCCAAACGGCTTTTGAAATGGCCAAAGTCGGGGATGCCGTGATTGTCGGTTCAGCCTTAGTAAATTTGATTGAAGCGAATGAGGCGCATGGCTTGTATGACATTGAATTGGCCATTGGTGAAAAAATGACAGAATTTCGTGATGCGCTCGACCGTGCAGACGCATTAAAAGCGCATTAAGATTGAGGAGTTGTAATGAACTGGTTTGAAAAGATTTTACCCAGCATTAAACGTGTGACTGATCGCACCAAGTCGGTACCAGAAGGTTTGTGGACTAAATGCCCAAAATGCGAGAGTACCTTGTATCGCTCCGAAGTGTCGCGTAACCAAGAAGTTTGCCCAAAATGTGATCATCATATGCGCTTGTTTGGTCGCAAACGCTTAGCGGTGTTTTTTGATGAAGGTTCGCATCACGAAATTTCGGCAAATGTGACACCGGTCGACGCACTTAAATTTAAAGACATTAAACGTTACAAAGATCGATTGTCAGCCGCGCAAAAAGACACCGGTGAAAAAGATGCGCTTATTACAGAGGTGGGTAAAATAAATGGCCTTGAAGTGGTTGTAGCGGCCTTTGATTTTGACTTTATGGGTGGCTCAATGGGGTCAGTTGTGGGTGAAAAGTTTGTACGTGCTGTTAATAAAGCGATGGAACTTAATTGTCCGTTTATTTGCTTTTCGGCCAGTGGCGGTGCGCGCATGCAAGAAGCACTGTTTTCATTAATGCAAATGGCAAAAACCAGTGCAGCCTTGGGGCGTTTACGTGCTAAAGGATTACCCTATATTTCGGTATTAACCGATCCAACAATGGGTGGCGTATCGGCAAGTTTTGCGATGTTAGGTGATTTGAATATTGCCGAGCCAAAAGCCTTAATTGGCTTTGCCGGGCCGCGAGTGATTGAACAAACTGTTCGTGAAAAATTGCCAGAAGGGTTTCAACGCAGTGAGTTTTATTAGATCACGGTGCGATTGACCGAATTGTACATCGCCATGAGTTACGTAATGAACTGTCGGCTATTTGTAAAATGTTAATGAAAAAGCCGGCGTAATGCGTGTTTTTTTGAGTATTTTTAAAAAAGAAGGCTTATGAATAAACCAACGCATCAATCGAGTTTGTCGCAATGGATTGAGTGGTTACTCAATTTACACGCTAATGAGATTGATTTGGGCATTGAGCGGGTTAAAAAAGTCGCGCTGTGCATGCAAATTAACAAACCAGCACCTTTGGTTATAAGCGTAGCGGGCACCAACGGAAAAGGTTCTAGCGTTGCTATCGCCGTGTCTATTTTAAGTGCGGCGGGTTATCAAGTCGGTGCTTACACCTCACCGCACATTGAACGGTTTAACGAACGTATTCAGGTCAATGGCCAATGTGTCAGCGACAAAAAAATTGTAGATGCGTTTGTAAGAATAGAAGCGGCTAGACAGGGTGTTAAGCTTACCTATTTTGAGTTTGCCACATTGGCCGCTTTAGTCATTTTTAAGGATATGGCATTGGATGTGGTGGTGCTGGAAGTGGGCTTGGGTGGTCGTTTAGATGCCGTAAACCTGGTGGACGCTGATGGTGCATTAATAACAGCCATTGATATTGATCATATTGATTGGCTGGGCAGTGATCGCAGTGTGATTGCCACCGAGAAAGCTGGCATTATGAGAACTGGCAAGTTGGCGGTTTGTTCTGATCCTAAGCCCCCTGAAAGTTTAGCTCTCTACGCCAAAAAGCACGATGTTGCGTTAAAGCAACTCAATCAAGATTTTAGTTTTACATTAAATGACCAGGCCTGGTCATTTATAACAGCAGATTCGTTTTTTGATACCAAAAACTATTCTGAATCTACTCTCATTAATTTACCAATGCCTGCGTTAAAAGGTGCTTTTCAGCTCGCTAACGCCGCAGGTGTTGTAGCGCTATTACAGCTGTTTGGTGCCCGTTTGCCGGTGAGCGAAGCGTCTATTAGGCTCGGTTTGCAAAGGGTTAAACATCCGGGGCGCTTGCAGTCACTTAAAGTCGGTCAAGCTAATTGGTTGATTGATGTTGCACATAATCCACAATCTGCTCAGGCTTTGGCCGTCTTTTTGGCTAATATAACAGACGCTTCAGTAAACGATTTAACCGATACTGCAGTAGATGCTTCTGCAACTCACCAGGCCTGGTTAAATTCTTTAAATACTTTAAATTCTAAAATGTGCTCAACTCAATTGAGTTCTGCACCACATCCTGCACAACGTGTGGCTATTTTTTCGGTGCTGGCAGATAAAGATGCATTGCCAATGATTGCCGTTATGGCTCCGCATATTCAAACCTGGTATGTGGCCGATTTAGCCATAGCACGCGCTAGCCAGACGGCTGATATTGTCAATTGGCTTCATCAAGCGGGTGTTGATAATAAAAATATTGTGACATGCACATCGATTAGTGATGCAGTAAAGCAGGTGTTGAGCCAAAATTTATCTGATGTGGTAGTTTGGGGGTCATTTTTTACCGTATCTCAAACGTATGCAGCCTTGAGGCTTCTGGGCAAAATGGATGGATGAGGTCAGTAAATATCGACTAATGGGTGCCACTATTTGGCTGGGATTATTGGTGTTGATTGTGCCTACTTGGTACAGTAACCCGGTTAATTTCTCACCCGTTGGGCACCAACAAGAAGTAGAGCAGTCTACACGGCCTATTGTTGACCAAGCGTACACCTTGTCACCAAAAGATCAAAATATTGAAGAGCCACAACTTAATAAGATAGTTGAGTCAACCATCAGCGCGACTACTAATGCAGTCGATAAAGGTTTGCAAACTACTCCAAATAACACCGATTCGGCGCAAGCGCCGCCAAGTTTGTCTGCAAAAAGTCAATGGATTGTGCGAGTATCGTCTTATCCTAGTTCGGTTCAGGCTAAAGCGTTAGAGGCAGAATTAAAAGCCAACTATAAGGTGGCCATTAAGTATTTTGAAAAAAGTAAAGTGTATTCGGTACGAACAGGGCCTTATGACTCAAAAAATAAGGCCGAAGCGGATCGAATTAAATTGGATAAGTTATTAGGGACGAAATCTCAAGTCGTTGAGTTTCGTTAAGATCCGCGCTTATTTGGGCGATAGGCTCCTTTAATAGGGGTTACTTTTATTTTAAAAAGAGAGTGTGCAAAGATGTGCGGGATCGTTGGGATTGTTTCAGTAAGTCAAACAGCAGTCAATCAAGAAATTTATGATGCGTTAACTGTATTGCAGCATCGTGGACAAGATGCTGCAGGCATTGTGACCTGTGAAAATGGCCGGTTTTTTCAACGCAAAGCCAACGGCATGGTAAAAGACGTGTTTAGAACGCGTCACATGCGTGACTTATACGGCAATATGGGAATAGGTCATGTGCGTTATCCAACGGCGGGTTCATCATCAAGTGCCGAATCACAGCCGTTCTATGTAAACTCTCCTTACGGAATTGCAATGGGGCATAACGGTAATTTAACCAACGCCGATGAACTGAGTGAAGAGTTGTTTCAACAAGATTTACGCCATTTAAACACCAACTCTGATTCAGAAGTGTTATTAAATGTGTTTGCACATGAGTTAATGCAGCAAAAGAAATTGGCTATTGATTACAACGATGTCTTTAACGCTGTTAAAGGTGTGCACAAGCGTGCCAGGGGTGGTTATGCCGCTGTGGGGATTATTCCTGGTTTGGGCGTGTTTGCGTTTCGTGATCCTTTTGCATTGCGCCCAATTGTGGTTGGAAAGCGACAAACCGAGTTTGGAACCGATTACATGGTAGCCTCTGAAAGTGTGGCATTGGTTAGCCTCGGCTTTAAAATAGAAAAAGACTTAGCGCCAGGCGAAGCCGTAGTGATGACCGAAAATGGTCAAATATTTTACGAGCAGTGTGCCGAAAACCCAGTTATGACACCGTGCATTTTTGAGTTTGTTTACTTTGCTCGTCCAGATTCCATGATAGACAATATTTCTGTTTATAAATCACGTTTACGCATGGGTGAAAAATTGGCTGAAAAAATTCAGCGTGAGTGGCCTGATAATGACATTGATGTGGTAATGCCTATTCCTGATACCAGCCGGACTTCGGCTCTAGAATTGGCGGCTAAATTGGGCAAGCCCTATCGTGAAGGCTTTATGAAAAACCGCTATATTGGCCGCACTTTTATCATGCCAGGCCAACATTTGCGTAAAAAATCGGTACGTCAAAAGCTAAATCCTATTGATTTAGAGTTTGAAGGTAAAAACGTTTTATTGGTAGATGATTCGATTGTCCGTGGCACTACTTCGGGTGAAATTGTTCAAATGGCACGTGAAGCGGGCGCTAAAAAAGTCTATTTTGCATCTGCCGCACCGGCTGTGCGTTATCCCTACGTATACGGCATTGATATGCCATCGGCCTCGGAGTTAGTAGCCAACAATAAAACCACCGACGAAGTGGCTGAGTTTATTGGTGCTGATAAGTTAATTTATCAAGACCTAGAAGACTTGGTTGATGCGGTCACCTTTGGCAACTCCAAAGTCAAAATGTTTGATACCTCGTGCTTTAGTGGTATTTATGCAACTGGCGACATTACGCCTGAATATTTGGCATCGCTAGACACAGCACGTAATGACAGCGCACAGAGCGTTAAAAACGAAATTAGTAAAGAGACCGTTGGTTTACATAACGGTAATTAAGCGATTTATAGCTTGATAAGTTCTTTGCTATTTTAGGCCACAAAACCTTTAGCACTTATTTTAAAGAGTAACAGCATGAACGATTTTGAAATAGAAACCTTAGCGATTCGAGCAGGTTATGATCAAACTGCCGAGCAAGAAAACAGCGAGGCAATTTTTCCGACATCGAGTTTTCGTTATCATTCGGCCGCTCAAGCGGCGGCGCGGTTTAGCGGTGAAGAAAAAGGCAATGTCTATTCACGTTTTACCAACCCAACCGTTAGAGCGTTTGAAAATCGCTTGGCGCTTATGGAGGGCGGTGAAGCGTGTGTGGGAACGGCATCGGGCATGGCCGCAATTTTGTCTACCTTTATGGCGTTGTGTCAGTCAGATGATCACGTTGTGTGCTCGCAAAGTGTCTTTGGAACTACTAAAGTGCTTTTTACCAAATACTTGGCAAAGTTTGGTCTGCAAGTGACTTTTGTTTCGCAAACCGATATTGGCCAATGGCAGGATGCGGTTCAGCCCAATACCAAAGCGTTCTTTTTAGAAACGCCGTCCAATCCCTTAACCGAAATTGCCGATTTAGCCGCCATCAGCGCGTTAGCCAAACAGCATGATTGCTGGCTTATTGTGGATAACTGCTTTTGCACACCGGTTTTGCAACGCCCATTAGAGCAGGGGGCAGACATCGTAATCCATTCGGCCACTAAATTTTTAGACGGTCAAGGACGCGGCATTGGTGGAGCGGTAGTCGGTTCGTTAGAGTTGGTGGATGAACACGTTCGCGGTTTTATGCGCACTGCTGGACCGTCAATGAGTCCTTTTAATGCGTGGATTTTTTTAAAAGGTCTCGAAACGTTGCCGGTTAGAATGGCGGCGCACTGCCAGAATGCATTATTGCTGGCGCAATGGTTGTCAGAACACCCGGCGGTTGAGCAAGTCTATTACCCAGGCCTGGTCACTCATCCACAATACGCGTTGGCGTGTGTTCAGCAATCTGCTGGCGGTGGTTTGGTGAGTTTTAAAATAAAAGGCGATCGAGCCGCGGCTTGGTCGGTAATTGATGACACGCAAATGTTGTCCATTACCGCTAATTTAGGCGACGTTAAAACCAGCATTACTCATCCTGCCACCACAACGCACGTTAGGGTTGAACCAGAAGCACGTTTAAAAGCTGGCATTACCGAAAATTTAGTGCGTGTTTCGGTCGGTTTGGAAGCCATTGAAGACATTAAAAAAGATTTGGCGCGCGGTTTAGATAAGTTGATTTAAGCGTGTAAACACACTAAACCCAATTATTAGAATGGGTTTAGTGAAGGTTACTTTTTAGGCAATGGAAGTTCTGTTTCTTCGTTTTGACGATAAATTACGCAGGTTTTACCAATTGTTTGCACCAGTAACGCCCCAGTTTGCTGAACAATGTGTTCAACCGTTGCTGCACGTTCAATGCGGTCGTTCGACGCAATTTTGATTTTAAGCAGTTCATGGTGCGTTAAAGTACTGTCCAGCTCAGCCATGACGCTGTCGGTAACACCGTTGGCGCCAATCATAATCATTGGGTTTAGGCCGTGAGCGATGCCTTTAAGGTATTTTTTTGGTTGTTAGAGAGTTTTTCGGGTTGGCGCATTGAAAATTCCAATCGTGATTATTATAAATTTAACTAAAGTGTAAAAACTTTGAGAGACCTTTGCACGAGAGGGGTACGAGAAAAAAATGAGGAAAAATTTTCCTGATTGAGGCGGGAAACACAGTGAATAGCTAGCTATTCACAAGTTTTCCAACGAAAAGCAGGCAAATTTTAACCATTTTTGGCCGTACATCCACTCGTGCAAAGGTCTCTTTGACTATTGTAGTAGAAATAAAACTATGGCGAGAAGTAAATCCAGTGCAGGTTGGTTAAAAGAGCATTTTGACGACCCTTACGTGTTAAAAGCAAAGCAAGAAGGTTGGCGCTCTAGGGCAGTTTATAAATTGCAAGAGATTGATGAAAAAGACAAACTCTTTAAACCAAGCATGTGCGTGGTGGATTTGGGTGCGGCACCGGGCGGTTGGTCACAGTGGACGGCTCACAAGACTGGCTCGGCCGGTGAAGTGTTTGCATTAGATTTATTGCCAGTAGAACCGTTTGCTGGCGTGACGTTTATTCAGGGTGATTTTCAGGATGAAGCGGTTTATAACCAGTTGTTAAGTGCGTTAGATGGTCGAGAAGTCGATGTGGTGATGTCGGATATGGCACCCAATATGAGCGGTAATAAAGGAGTGGATATTCCACGTGCCATGTATTTAGTTGAATTGTCGGTTGAGTTGGCCGATCAGGTGCTAAAACGCAATGGCGATTTACTCATGAAGGTGTTTCAGGGTGAAGGTTATGATCAACTTTTATTGACACTAAAAGATAAATACCAAAAAGTCATCACCCGAAAACCCAAAGCGTCACGGCCAAGAAGCAAAGAAATTTATCTATTGGCACGTGGTAAAAAGTAACGGCATAATGGTTTAAAGACTTAACCAGGCCTGGTAGATTAACAAAATAAGCTGGGTATAAGAATTTCTTATAATTGTTTTGTGGTAAAGTATTTAGCTATTACGTTAAAAGCAGATTAAGATTAAATTAAATTGTTTGTGGCAATATTGTTCAGTAAACATTTGTGAATTTGACAAGGATAACCAATGAAAAATGATATGTTAAAAAATGTATTGGTTTGGACAGTCGTCGCCATGATTTTGATGTCGGTGTTCAATCATTTTAGTGGCCAAAATCAGGCGGCTTCTAGTCGTTTAGACTATTCGGAATTTATTGATCAAGTTCATCAAGGTCAAGTCAGTAAAGTATCCATTGAGGGTGCCACCATTCGGGGCGTTTACCTAAGCGGCGACAGCTTTACTACCTATAACCCAGGTGATCCAGGGTTGATGGGTGACTTACTCGACAACAAGGTAAAGGTGAGTGCGCAAGCCGCTGAGCAACAAGGCGTGTTAATGCAGATTTTTATCTCTTGGTTTCCTATGTTACTGCTGATTGGAGTGTGGATATTCTTTATGCGCTCTATGGGCGGAGGTATGGGGGGCAAGGGCGGTCCCATGTCTTTTGGTAAAAGCAAGGCAAGAATGCTGACTGATGACCAAGTTAAAGTCACGCTAGACGATGTGGCCGGTGCGGATGAAGCCAAGCAAGAAGTTGGCGAAATTGTAGATTTTTTAAAAGACCCTAGTAAATATCAAAACCTGGGTGGCACAATTCCACGTGGTGTTTTAATGGTGGGCCCTCCAGGAACCGGTAAAACTTTATTAGCCAAAGCGATTGCGGGTGAGGCCAAGGTACCGTTCTTTACTATTTCAGGTTCAGATTTTGTTGAAATGTTTGTAGGTGTAGGCGCTTCACGTGTTCGCGATATGTTTGAGCAAGCTAAAGCGCATGCGCCGTGCATCATCTTTATAGATGAGATTGATGCCGTTGGTCGTAGTCGTGGAACCGGAATGGGCGGCGGTAATGATGAGCGTGAGCAAACTTTAAACCAGCTTTTGGTTGAAATGGACGGTTTTGAGGGCAATGAGGGTGTGATTGTCATTGCCGCTACTAACCGTGCAGATGTTTTGGATAAAGCATTATTACGTCCAGGTCGTTTTGATCGTCAGGTGACGGTTGGTTTGCCAGATATTCGTGGGCGTGAACAAATTTTGAAAGTGCATATGCGTAAAGTTCCTGTGGGTGAGGATGTAAATCCTTCGTACATTGCTCGAGGAACGCCTGGATTTTCAGGAGCGGATTTGGCGAATTTGGTTAATGAAGCAGCATTGTTTGCGGCGCGTAGTAATGATAAATTGGTGACGCAAAAGCATTTTGAAATGGCTAAAGATAAAATTCTTATGGGTGTAGAGCGTAAGAGTATGGTTATGAATGAAAAAGAGCGTCGTATGACGGCCTATCATGAAGCCGGTCACGCTATTGTTGGTTTTATTGTTCCGGAACATGATCCAGTATACAAAGTAAGTATTATGCCACGTGGTAGAGCATTGGGTGTCACCATGTATTTGCCAGAAGAAGACTCTTATAGCTACAGTAAGCGTAAGCTCGAAAGTCAGTTGTCGAGTTTGTATGGTGGTCGAATTGCTGAAGAACTTATTTTTGGAAAAGACGCAGTGACAACCGGTGCTAGCAACGATATTGAGCGTGCCACGAGTATTGCTCGCAATATGGTGACTAAGTGGGGGTTGTCAGACAATCTTGGGCCGTTGATGTATGAAGAAGACGATAATGGCAGTTTTATGGGTACATCGCGTAATGCCAATGTATCTGATGAAGTCTCAAAAGAGATTGATAAAGAGATTCGTAACTTAATTGATCGTAATTATCAACGTGCTACCGATATTTTAAAAGAGCATGCGGATAAATTAGAGATTATGACGGACGCTCTGATGCAATATGAAACCATTGATGCGCAGCAAATTAAAAATATAATGGAAGGTAAGCCACCAGGAGAACCACGTGAGTGGGGGGCGGTAGATGATGTAAGCAAGCCTTCTAATGATGAACCTGCGGCTACCAATAATATTGAAACAGTTGCAGATGACTTAAGTGGTGATCAATCAGCACCAGATCAAGGTGAGCCCAAGCTTCACTAAGGTTTTATAATGATAAGACCCCGTTTATTCGGGGTTTTTTTTTGGATAAATAAAGAGAAGCATCGATGAGCATAGTTGCATTAATAAATCAGAAGTTTGCAGACGAACATGGTGCTCCATTGGTTATGGGTATTTTTAATGCCACTCCAGATTCGTTTTCGGATGGCGGTAAGTTTACTGTGCAAAATAAAATGCAAGCTCAGGTTGAAGCCATGATTAAGGATGGGGCTGATATTATCGATGTGGGCGGTGAATCTACTCGCCCAGGAGCTCAGCCAGTCAGTGTGCAGGAGGAGCTTGATCGTGTTATGCCTGTTATCGAGTTTATAACAGCTAATTTTGACGTCCCTGTGTCGGTTGACACTTATAAAACAGCGGTAATGCGAGCGGCAATTGCAGCTGGCTCAAAAATAGTAAATGATGTAAATGCGCTGCAAGACTTGGGTGCCGCTGAATTGGTTGCCCAAACCGGTGTTTCAGTTTGTTTAATGCATAAGCAGGGTGGTTTTACGGATATGCAAAACAAACCGCAGTATCATAATGTGGTAGATGATGTGACTGAGTTTTTACTCAAGCGTGCTAAAGCCTGCGAGCATGCTGGAATAAACGCAGATAATATTGTATTAGACCCAGGGTATGGATTTGGTAAAACCCTTGAGCATAATTTGGCATTATTTGAGCATTTAGACCATTTTGTAAATCTACCATATCCTGTATTGGTGGGGGTGTCACGTAAGAGTATGATTGGGCAGTTACTTGGCGATGTACCGGTTGAGGATCGTATGGTTGGAAGTGTAGCAGCCGCCATGTTAGCAACATTAAAAGGTGCCAAAATATTGCGTGTACACGATGTTAAGCCTACTGTTGAGGCTTTGCGTGTAACGTTGGCTCTACTTTAATAATATAAACCGATGAGATAGGTCAAAGAGTAATGAATAAAGAGAAAAAATATTTTGGTACTGACGGTATTCGTAATCGTGTTGGTCAAGGAATGATCAAGCCTGATCAAATCTTAAAGTTAGGCTGGGCAACAGGAAAAGTCATGCGGGCACGTGGTGAAACCAAGGTGATGATTGGTAAGGATACCCGCATTTCGGGTTATATGTTTGAATCTGCACTCGAGGCTGGGTTTATTGCGGCAGGTATTGATGTTATGTTGCTTGGTCCTATGCCTACTCCTGCGGTAGCGTATTTAACCCAAACGTTTCATGCTGACGCGGGCATTGTTATCAGTGCGTCGCACAATCCGCATTACGATAATGGGATAAAATTTTTTTCATCCACGGGCAAAAAAATCAGTGATGACATAGAGCATGCTGTTGAACTTGCCTTTGAGGAAGAGATGGATGTGGTGTTGTCTGAAAACTTGGGCAAAGCCAAGCGTATTGAGGATGCGGCAGGGCGCTACATCGAGTTTTGTAAAAGCACTTATACGGGTCGCGTTAAGTTAGATGGGTATAAAATAGCGATTGACTGTTCTCATGGGGCGACCTATCACATAGCGCCACATGTGTTTACTGAATTGGGTGCGCAAGTAGTCACTATGGGGGTACAGCCCAACGGTATTAATATTAACCAACATTGCGGCGCTACCGACGTTAAGGCGTTACAAGCCCTGGTATTGAGTGAGAAAGCTCATTTAGGCATTGCCTTTGATGGCGATGGTGATCGGGTTATCATGATTGACTCATTGGGTAATGTTGTTGATGGTGATTTAATTTTATATATTTTAGCCACTCATAGTTCCAGTCCTGTTGAGGGAGTGGTAGGTACGGTTATGAGTAATTTAGGTGTTGAGCTTGCTCTTAATAAAAAAGGTATCGCGTTTGTACGTTCGGCAGTTGGTGATCGCTACGTTATGGAAAAACTAGTAGAAAACAATTGGTGTTATGGGGCTGAAGCATCTGGACACGTGCTGTGTTTAAATAAAACGACAACAGGTGATGGAATAGTTGCGGCATTGCAAGTATTAAGCGCTATGGTAGATAAGCAAAAGTCTTTAATGGAAATGACCGCAGAGGTTGAGGTGTATCCGCAGGTTCTAAAGAATGTACGAGTCCTAAATAATCATGGTGTAAGTGATAATGTTGTTTTAAAACAAGCTATTATCGAAGTTGAGTCCGAGTTGCTAGATAGAGGTAGAGTATTAATTAGAGCCTCTGGCACAGAACCGCTGATTAGAGTAATGGTAGAAGGTGCTGATAAAGAGCAGGTAGAAAAAGTAGCGGAAAGGCTAGTAAGCGTGGTTACTTCAGAATTTTCATAAAATTGCAATATTGTATTTATCAAAAGAAAACGCTAATATTGCCGGACTTTTGTGTTGGAGAATAACGAATGAGAAAACCATTTGTCGCTGGGAACTGGAAAATGCATGGTTCAAAGGCTAGTATTAAAGAATTAATCGCTGGTTTAAATGCTAAAGTTGAGCAGGTTAGTGGTGTTGATGTCACAGTATGTCCTCCGGCTATTTACATTGATTATGTGTCTCAATTGTTAAATCCTAGTATTAAAGTTGGTGCTCAAAATGTCGCCCAAGAGCCGGTTCAGGGGGCTTTTACTGGCGAACATTCGGTTGAGATGCTAAAAGATTTGGGTTGTCAATATGTGATTATTGGTCATTCTGAACGCCGAGCCATTTTTGGCGAAAGCAATGCACTGGTGGCTGTGAAAGTTAAGGTGGCATTGCAAGCAGGTGTAACACCTATTTTATGCGTGGGTGAAACTTTACAAGAAAGGCAGTCCGGCGTAATGCAAAGCATTATTTCTGGTCAATTAGATGCCGTTCTTGATTTGGTTGGCATTGAATCATTTGAAAAAATTGTTATTGCTTATGAGCCTGTCTGGGCTATTGGTACCGGTGTAACCGCTTCTCCTGAACAGGCGCAGGAAGTGCATGCGTTTATTCGTGGCAAATTGGCCAGTTTAAGTTCTGAGGTTGCACAAAAAGTCATTATTCAGTACGGCGGAAGCGTCAAGCCGGATAATGCGGTTGAATTATTTGGACAAGCCGATATTGATGGCGGCTTGATTGGCGGAGCATCCTTAAATGCGGATGATTTTATGGCTATTTGTAAAGCAGCGGGTGCTTAATGTTTCAGATCGTATTGGTAATACATTTAATAATTGCGTTTTTATTGATTGTTTTAGTGCTTATTCAGCACGGAAAAGGTGCTGACGCCGGCGCTAATTTTGGTGGTGGTGGGTCTTCGCAATCGGTATTCGGCAGCGGTGGATCAGCTACCTTTTTATCAAGAATGACGGCCGTTGTTGCCACGGTATTCTTTATTACTAGTTTAACATTGGCGTACATTGGTAGTCAGCAAGCAAAAGGTTATCAGAGTGTGGCCAAAGAGGCTGCTAAAATTGAAGCACCTAAAGATGTTAATACACCGGTGGTACCAAACTAAAATATGCGTGCGTTGAGCTTGTTATCGTTTGATTTGCTTGATGTAGTTATACGCTAAGTTATACAAAAAGCCGATGTGGTGGAATTGGTAGACACGCTATCTTGAGGGGGTAGTGGCGTAAGCTGTGCGGGTTCGAGTCCCGCCATCGGCACCATACACTGAGCTACTGCTTTGCGGTAGTAATTTAAATTGCTAGATGAGGTCTAAAACCAATGCTAGAAAATTATCTTCCCATTCTGGTTTTTATTGTACTAGGTATACTTTTTGGAGTAGGCCCTATCTTACTTGGCTATTTGCTAGGTCCACAAAAGCCTGATTCAGAAAAAAACTCACCCTACGAATGCGGATTTGAAGCATTTGAAGATGCTCGTATGAAATTTGACGTCCGTTTTTACTTGGTGGCTATTTTGTTCATTATTTTTGACCTTGAAATTGCATTTTTGTTTCCATGGGCCATTGCTTTGGATGAAATTGGTTCTTTTGGCTTATTTTCCATGGCAATATTCTTGATTATTTTAGTCGTTGGGTTTATTTACGAGTGGAGAAAAGGGGCGCTAGAATGGGAGTAGAGGGCGTTTTAAAAGAAGGGATTGTCACAACTTCTGCAGATAAGTTGATTAACTGGGCAAGAACTGGATCGCTATGGCCTATGACCTTTGGTTTGGCATGTTGCGCAGTAGAGATGATGCATGCAGGTGCTTCACGCTATGATTTAGACCGTTTTGGTATTATTTTTCGACCTAGTCCAAGACAGTCAGATGTTATGGTGGTAGCAGGTACGCTGGTTAATAAAATGGCTCCTGCTTTGCGTAAGGTTTATGACCAAATGGCCGAGCCTCGTTGGGTTATATCTATGGGTTCGTGTGCAAATGGGGGTGGTTATTATCATTACTCCTATTCTGTAGTTCGTGGTTGTGATCGAATTGTTCCAGTTGATGTTTATGTTCCTGGATGTCCTCCTACTGCCGAAGCTCTTTTATATGGAATCATTCAACTACAAAATAAGATTAAGCGCACCAATACCATCGCGCGTTAATTCCGCTTCTTAGAACATAATCAAAGTGGCTAAATATGAAAAAATCTATACTAGATTTACAAAATAATGTTCAAAAAATATTAGGTGAGCGCATTGTTGCTCTTAATATTGCATTAGATGAACTAACCATTGAGTTATTGCCATCCAATGCATTAGAGGGTTTGTCATTGCTTAAAACAGCGTTAGGTTTTGAGCAGTTAATGGATTTGTGCGGTGTTGATTATTTAGATTATGGCCAAGCTAATTGGGAAACCTTTAAAGCCCCCAATAGCGGTTTTAGTCGCGGTGTTTTTGATTTTGCAGAAGATGATATGACGCAATCTATTGATATGGAAAGACGTTTTGCTGTGGTCTATCACTTGTTGTCAATCCAGCACAATCTAAGGATTCGAGTTAAAGTCTATCCAAGCAATACCCAAATGCCAATGGTAGACAGTGTAATAGAGGTTTGGAATTGCGCTAATTGGTTTGAGCGTGAGGCTTTTGATTTGTTTGGTATTTTGTTTAATGGACATCCTGATTTAAGGCGCATTTTGACAGATTACGGTTTTATTGGGCATCCTTTACGTAAAGACTTTCCTCTGATTGGGCATGTTGAAATGCGTTACGATGCTGAAAAAGGACGTGTTATCTATGAGCCTGTTTCCATTGAGAATCGTGTAAATGTGCCACGTGTTATTCGTCAAAAATCGTTTAAAAACGTTTAATAGGGAACCGTTATGCCAGAAATTCGTAACTATACTTTAAACTTTGGCCCCCAGCATCCGTCGGCGCATGGTGTATTGCGTTTAGTACTTGAGTTGGATGGTGAAACGATTGTGCGTTCAGATCCACATATTGGTTTATTGCATCGCGGTACCGAAAAATTAGTTGAATACAAGCCTTACAACCAATCTATTGGTTACATGGATCGTTTAGATTACGTTTCAATGATGGCAAATGAACATGCTTATGTTATGGCTATTGAAAAAATGCTGGCATTAGAAGTTCCTGAGCGAGCTCAGTATATTCGAGTTATGTTCGATGAAATTACACGTGTTTTAAACCATTTAATGTGGCTCGGAGCGCATGCACTTGATATTGGTGCTATGACGGTGTTTTTATACGCTTTTCGCGAGCGTGAAGATCTTATGGATTGCTACGAAGCCGTTTCGGGTGCAAGGATGCACGCAACTTATTACCGTCCTGGCGGCGTATATCGTGATCTTCCAGATACCATGGCCAAGTATTCTAAGTCTAAGTGGCATTCTGGTAAAAATCTTAATCAGTTAAATGAGACTCGTGAAGGTAGCTTGCTTGATTTTATTGAAGCATTTACACAACGTTTTCCAGGTTACATTGATGAGTATGAAACGCTGTTAACGGATAATCGTATTTGGAAACAAAGAACGGTCGATATTGGTATTGTTTCTCCTGAGCGCGCTTTACAACTGGGCTTTACTGGTCCTATGTTAAGAGGTTCAGGGATTGCCTGGGATTTACGCAAAAAACAACCTTACGAAGTCTATGATCGTATGAAGTTTGACATCCCAGTGGGTGTAACAGGCGATTGCTACGACCGATATTTGGTTCGTATTGCCGAAATGCGCGAATCCAATAAAATTATTAAACAGTGCGTGGATTGGCTTAAAGTTAACCCAGGTTCCGTTATGTCGGATGACAACAAGGTCGCACCGCCATCACGTGAAGATGCCAAGTCTAATATGGAGGCGTTAATTCACCACTTTAAATTATTTACTGAAGGATATAGTGTGCCTGAAGGTGAGGTGTATTCAGCGGTAGAGCATCCAAAAGGTGAGTTTGGTATCTATATGGTTTCAGATGGCGCTAATAAGCCCTACAGAATGAAAGTAAGAGCGCCTGGTTTTGCGCATTTAGCGTCGTTAGATGAGATGGTTAAGGGCCACATGATTGCTGATGTGGTGTCAATTATTGGAACGCAAGATATTGTATTTGGAGAGGTGGATCGATGAGTTCATTAGAAAACAATACTGCTAATTTTATTCAAGGCGATGTAAAAAACCGCATTGATCGTTGGATAGCTAATTATCCACAAGATCAGCGTCAATCTGCGTGTATGCCAGCCTTAAGAATTGTACAAGAAGTACATAACGGTTATTTAACCACTGATTTAATGGATCAAGTTGCTGTATATCTAGACATGACACCTATTGCTGTCTATGAAGTAGCTACGTTTTATGGCAACTACGAACATGCTCCTGTCGGTAAACATAAAATTTGTTTGTGTAACAGTATCTCTTGTATGTTGCGAGGCAACGCTGACATTTTGTCACACATGGAAAATAAGTTGGGCATTAAACCTGGTGAAGTATCTGCTGATGGTCGCTTTTCAATTAAAAAAGTTGAATGTTTAGGGGCTTGTGCGGGTGCTCCAATGATGCAAATTGGTAAACATTACTACGAAAATCTAACAGAAGTCTCTGTAGATCAAATTCTTGACAGTTTGGAGTAAGTTAGTATGGTTCATCAAAATGAAAACTGTTTTCGCCTAAACCATCTTGAAAATTCTTGGGATATTGATGTTTATATCGCCAATGGTGGTTACGAAGTTTGGAAAAAAGTATTGGCCGGTGAGCTAGAACCAAATGAAATTATTGAAGAGGTTAAAGCCTCAAATATACGTGGTCGTGGAGGTGCTGGATTTCCAACAGGTCTAAAGTGGAGTTTTATGAATCGCTTTGCACCGGGTCAAAAATACATCGTCTGTAACTCAGACGAAGGTGAGCCTGGAACCTGCAAAGATCGCGATATATTGCGCTACAACCCTCACGCTTTAGTTGAAGGGATGATGATCGCTGGTTATGTAATTGGTGCCAGTGCCGGTTATAACTATATTCGTGGTGAGTTTTGGGAACCGTACAAACGTTTTGATAACGCGGTCAATCAAGCGCGTGAAGCGGGCTTGCTTGGAAAAAATATTTTAGGTTCCGGTTACGATTTTGATTTATTTACTCATCTGGGTGCAGGCGCTTATATTTGTGGTGAAGAAACAGCATTAATAGAATCCATTGAAGGGAAAAAAGGCCAACCCCGTTTTAAACCACCTTTTCCAGCAAGCTATGGTTTATACGGACGGCCTACCACCATTAATAACACTGAAACTTTGGCATCGATTCCAATGATTTTAGCCAAAGGTGGTGAGTGGTTTAATGCACTAGGCGTAAATAATGCAGGTGGTACTAAGTGTTATTCTGTGTCTGGTCATGTCAATAATCCAGGTAACTTTGAAGTAAGAATGGGTACGCCTTTTAAAGATTTACTGGAACTGGCTGGCGGCGTTTGGAAAGGTCGTCAATTAAAGGCTGTAATTCCTGGTGGTGCCTCAACGGCGATACTGCCGGCCGAAAAAGCCTTGGCCATGAATATGGACTACGACTCTATTGCTAAGGCAGGCTCATTTTTAGGCGCTGGATCAATGATTGTTATGGACGATCGCACTGATATTGTGCAGGTAATGGAAAACCTAAGTCACTTTTATTGGGATGAGTCATGTGGACAATGCACGCCATGCAGAGAAGGTACCGGCTGGTTGTACCGAGTGCTAAAGCGAATTCGCGAAGGTAAAGGACGCCCAGAAGATATTGCAGCCCTAAAAGACGTATCCGGAAAAATTATGGGTAATGTTATTTGTGGTTTAGGAGATGCGGCAACCATTGGTTTAAGCAGTGCATTACAGCATTATGAGCATGAGTTTAGACATTACATTGAGCACGGTTGCAGTATTTACGATCGTAATTAATACTATTTATTCGTAATAAATTTAAGTAAATCAATGATGTTAGTTGATTTGTAAATTGAATTATTTGAAACCTTGGGTCAGAGAATTATGGTAAAAGTTGAGATAAACGGTCAGGTTATTGAAGCGCATGAAGGTGACATGTTGATTGATGTTGCTGACGGTGCACACATTTCTATTCCCCGTTTCTGCTATCACAAAAAGCTTTCTATTGCTGCCAACTGCCGTATGTGTTTAGTAGAAGTAGAGGGCGCATGGAAGGCATTGCCTGCTTGTGCTACACCTGTTACAGACGGCATGAAAGTTCATACCAAATCAGCCAAGGCAATCGCTGCACAAAAATCAGTAATGGAATTTTTGTTGATCAACCATCCTTTGGATTGCCCTATTTGCGACCAAGGCGGTGAGTGTGAGTTGCAAGATGTGTCTATGGATTATGGTGATGATGTATCTCGCTACCATGAGGCAAAGCGTGTGGTTAGTGATCGCAATACCGGCTCGCTAATCAAAACCGAAATGACTCGTTGTATTCATTGCACACGTTGTGTTCGTTTTGGCCAAGAAATTGCCGGAATGATGGAATTGGGTGCAACAGGTCGAAGCGAGTGGATGGAGATAGGTACATACATTGAAAAGTCGATTGATTCTGAAATGTCAGGCAATATGATTGATTTGTGTCCTGTAGGTGCTTTAACCTCAAAGCCATTTCGCTACACCGCGCGTTCTTGGGAGTTAAAAGCTCACAACGCAATAGCACCACACGATTCCATAGGTTCACATATTATTATTCATTCAAAAAATAATGAAGTTAAACGTGTCGTGCCGCGCGAAAATGAAGCAATAAATGAAGTTTGGTTGTCAGATCGCGACCGTTTTTCTTATGAGGCTATTAATTCCGAACAGCGTTTAACTCAACCAATGATTAAGCAAAATGGTTTTTGGAATGTGGTTGATTGGGAAACGGCTTTGCAGTTTGCGGCAGAGGGATTACAGGGTTTAATAGCTGAGTCGGTCAACGATATTGGTGTTTTAGCGGGAGCTAATTCGACATTAGAAGAATTGCATTTATTACAAAAGCTGGCTCGTGGACTGGGAATAGAAAATCTTGATCATCGTCATAGACAATCTGACTTTAGTTTAGACGCATTAGGTTTCAATCAACCTACGTTAACCATTTCTTTGGCCGAGGTTGAGACTTTAAACTCAGTATTAATGGTGGGAACTTATTTAAGAAAAGAGTTGCCAATCCTAAATCATCGTGTGCGAAAAGCGGTTTTAAATGGTGCTAAGGCTTTTGTTGTTAATCCAGAGTCTTTAGATTATAACTATAAACTCGCCAATACGCATTCCGAATTAGGCATGATTAAAGAACTGTCTGGGCTTGCCAAAGCTGCACTAGGATTAAATAACAAGACTGACCAGGCCTGGTTAAATACCATTCAACCAACAGATCAACATATTAAGATGGTCGAAAATTTAAAACAGTCAGAACAATCGGCTTTATTTTTGGGGCAGTTGGCACAATCTCACACCGATTACACAGTGATTCAAAAGTTGGCGGCTATTATTGCAACGGAAACTCAATCATCCTTGAGTATTTTGCCAATGAGTGCCAATGAGGTAGGTGCGCATTTAGTACGCTTTGTTCCGCGCAATGGTTTAAACAGCATGCAAATGATACAAGCTGAAATGAAAGGCTTTATTAATTTGAACATTGAGCCAGAATCTGACTTTACACAAGGAAATTTAGCCCTTGCCGCAATGCAAAAAGCGCAGTTTGTCATTAATTTAACCGCTTTTGACAGTGCAGCACAGCGTGATTATGCCAACGTACTGCTTCCTATTGCTACTTTTGCAGAAACCGCTGGTACGTTTGTTAACGCAAATGGACTAAAGCAATCATTTAAGATGTCTGTTGAACCAAAAGGTGATGCAAAGGCCGCTTGGAAAGTGTTGAGAGTCTTTGCTAATGTATTGAATGTAGACGGTTTTGAGTATACGCACACCAATGAAGTGTTACGCGAAGTGCTAGATAATGTAGCAACTCAAGTTGATTTTTCAAAGGCAATTTGTATTTTGCCTATGCAAAATAATGATGCAATCGTGCAGCGTGTTTCGCCGTATGCCATTGATTCATTAGTGCGTAGAGCGGCTTCTTTACAAGCCACCCCGGACGCAAATTTTGCCACAATGGAGAGAGGTTAATTCATGTTTGATGCATTACAGGCTTTTTTGTCTATTTATATGTACCCATGGTTAGCCATTACCATTACATTGGTTATTCAGGCGATTGCTGTAATTTTACCTATTATGCTAGTAGTCGCATGGTTAACGTATGCAGAACGTAAAGTCATTGGTTACATGCAAGTTCGTCTAGGGCCCAACAGAGTTGGCCCAGCAGGTTTATTGCAGCCTATTGCGGATGCATTAAAGTTAATGACCAAAGAAGTTATTTTTCCTGATCAAGCCAATAAATTTTTATTTATTACGGCTCCCGTACTGGCAATAGCGCCTGCTGTTGCCGTTTGGGCAGTTATTCCTTTTTCAGATGGTGTTGTGGTTACTGATATTAATGCAGGTGTTTTGTATGTATTGGCCGTGTCGTCCATTTTAGTGTACGGAACGATCATTGCTGGTTGGGCATCAAACTCTAAATACGCATTTTTAGGTGCTATGCGTGGTTCAGCGCAAAAAATTTCATACGAAATTGCCATGGGCTTTGCGCTGGTAACGGTGCTAATGATTGCTGGAAGTATGAATTTAACTGAAATTGTTAATGGTCAAAAGGGGGGTATTTGGCATTGGTATCTATTACCATTGTTGCCCATGTTTTTTGTCTATTTTATTTCGGGATTAGCTGAAACTAACAGAACGCCATTTGATGTAATTGAGGGTGAAGCTGAGATTGTGGCAGGTTTTCACGTAGATTATTCTGGCATGACCTTTGGTGTATTTATGCTTGCTGAATACGCCATGATGATTTTAATTTCGTTTATGACTTCCATTATGTTTTTGGGTGGCTGGTTGTCTCCGTTTGAAGGAATTCCATTTTTAGAAGCCGCCTTTTCTTGGGTGCCACAATTGGGATGGTTGGCGTTTAAAGTTTCATTTTTGTTATTTGTTTTCTTATGGTTAAGAGCCACTTTTCCGCGCTATCGCTATGATCAACTGATGCGCTTAGGCTGGAAGGTATTAATTCCACTGACGATTTTGTGGGTCTTTGTAGTTGGTGCTATGCAGTACTTTAGTGTTGGTCCTTGGTTTAACTAATTGAGAGGTTGAGATGGTTCGATTTATTAAACATCATGTAAAGACTTGGGGTCTAACAGAGTTATTTAAAGGTTTAGGTGTTACGGGCAAGTATTTGTTTAAAAAGAAGATAACAGTCCGTTATCCAGAAGAAAAAACACCATTATCACCTCGTTTTAGAGGCCATCATGCTCTGCGTCGTTACGAGAATGGTGAAGAGCGTTGTATTGCTTGTAAGTTATGTGAAGCGGTGTGTCCTGCCAATGCCATTACAATCGAATCTGAAGAACGAGATGATGGTTCAAGGCGTACCACTCAATACGATATTGATATGTTTAAATGCATTTACTGTGGTTTTTGTGAAGAAGCTTGTCCCGTAGATGCGATTGTAGAAACTCGTGTGTTTGAATACGAGTTTCAGGAAAGAGGGCAGCATATTATGACCAAAGATAAGTTATTGGCTTTTGGTGACAAGCACGAAGTGCAAATCGCAGCTGATCGTAAAGCTGATGCTAAGTATCGATAATTTAAAGAGAATTTAATATGACATTTGAACAATTTATCTTTTACACATTGGCAGCTGTTGCAATCATTTCAGGTTTTATGATGATTACTGTCAGAAACCCTGTTAAAGCGGCTTTGTGGTTAGTACTGGCGTTTGTTGCCACTGCCGGAATTTGGATTACAGCGCAAGCAGAGTTTTTGGGATTGGTGCTTATATTGGTCTATGTGGGCGCGGTGATGGTGTTGTTTTTATTTGTTGTAATGATGTTAGACATCAACTTGACCATTTTGAAAGAGGGTTTTACTAAGTATCTCCCGTTGGGCGCTATGGCTGCGATTGCTATTTTTGCGATGATGTATTTAGTGTTGGGTCCAGAGCATTTCGGTACGGATGTAACAGGCATGCCAATAACACAGGCTGCAGATTACAGTAATACTAAAGCGATTGCCATTCCTCTATACACGACGCATGTTTATGCTTTTATTCTGGCCGCAGTTTTGCTATTGGTCGGTATTGTAGCGGCAATATCTTTAACATTACGTCGTCGTTCAAGCACAACTGTTTTGTATCAAGACATTGATAAGCAGGTTAAAACTTTAGCGGTTGATCGTTTTAGAATGGTACAAATGGACAGCGTGGTTGAAAAACACATTGCGTCAAAAAGTGAGGATGACAAATGATAGCACTTTCGGATTACCTGCTTTTTGGTGCAGTGTTGTTTATGATTAGTATGGCGGGTATTTTTTTAAACCGTAAAAACGTTCTTGTTTTGTTAATGTCCATTGAACTGTTGTTATTGGCCGTAAACACTAACTTGGTCGCGTTTTCGTACTATTTAAATGATGTTACCGGACAGGTTTTTGTCTTCTTTATTTTAACGGTTGCTGCAGCTGAAGCGGCAATTGGACTAGCCATTCTTGTATTGGTGTTCCGTAATCGTAAGAGCATCAACGTTGATGATCTTGGTTCACTAAAGGGGTAGTTGTTAATGTTGCACACAATTCTTACGGTTATTTTGCTGGCTCCTTTGTTAGGAGCGATGATCGCAGGCCTGTTAGGCCGTCAGGTTGGACGAAGTGGGGCTCATTTTGCAACCATTATCGGTGTTGCCATTTCAATGGTTTTGTCCGCCTACGTGTTTTATCTATTTGTATTTGAAAATGCAGAAGCCTACAACGCCAGTTTGTACACTTGGATGGTCAGCGATGGCATAAAGTTTGAGATTGGCTTTTTGATTGATAAGTTGTCGGCCACCATGATGTTGGTGGTGACTTTTGTCTCGTTAATGGTGCATATTTATACCGTTGGTTATATGGATCATGATGAAGACTACGATCACAACGATCCTTATTATCAGCGTTTCTTTAGTTATATCTCGTTGTTTACGTTTTCTATGCTTTCGCTGGTTATGGCCAATAACTTTTTGCAGCTGTTCTTTGGCTGGGAGGCGGTTGGTTTAGTCTCTTATTTATTGATTGGCTTTTACATGAAGCGTGAGTCAGCGATTCAAGCAAACTTAAAAGCGTTTTTAGTTAACCGTGTGGGCGATCTTGGTTTTATTTTAGGGATTGCCGTGGTATTTGTTTATTTTAATACCATGGATTACAAAGAGTTTTTTGCTCAATTGAGTTCACAACGTGATGTCATGATTGAGATTATTCCGGGTGTGGAATGGTCCATGATTACGATGATGTTGGTTCTGCTGTTTATTGGCGCTATGGGTAAATCTGCGCAAATGCCCTTGCACGTATGGCTACCAGAGTCGATGGAGGGCCCAACGCCTATTTCAGCCTTAATTCACGCTGCCACCATGGTAACGGCCGGTATTTTTATGGTGGCACGTTTGTCGCCCGCCTTTGAAATGTCTGAGGCTGCGCTTAGTTTTGTCTTAATTATTGGTGCACTTACCGCTTTTATGATGGGTTTATTAGGGTTGATTCAAAACGACATAAAACGGGTCGTTGCCTATTCGACCTTATCACAATTGGGTTATATGACAGCGGCCTTAGGCGCTTCGGCTTACGCCGCTGGTATGTTCCATGTATTGACTCACGCCTTTTTTAAAGCCTTACTATTTTTGGCGGCGGGTTCGGTCATTATTGCAATGCACCACAAGCAAGACATTCGTGATATGGGTGGACTCAAAAAGTACATGCCTATTACCTATGTGGCGATGTTGGTGGGTTCTTTAGCGCTAATTGGATTCCCAGGATTTTCGGGCTTCTTCTCAAAAGACAGTATTTTGTTGTCATTAGATGAAAGTCAGCGATTTGGTTCAACCTTTGCCTATGTCTTATTAATGGCTGGGGTGTTTATCACCGCGTTTTATAGTTTCCGCATGTTTTTCTTGGTGTTTCACGGTCAAGAAAGTCATTATGTAAAAACCCATAAGATTAAAGAGTCGCCTTGGGTCGTAACTGTACCACTTATTTTATTGGCTATTCCTGCGGCCTTCATGGGCATCCCAATGTTTGAACCGATGTTAACCGGTGCATATTTTGGTGAGGCTATTCAAGTATTGCCTCAAAACGATACGATGCTTGCGGTGTATAACAATTATTACCAAGGGTTACTACATCTAGTGGTGAGTTCATTTATGACTCTACCGGTTATTTTGGCGTTGTCTGGAGTTTTGATTGCTTGGATTATGTACATTAAGCGTCCAGATTTACCGGGCAAGTTAAAAACAATGTGTCCACGTGGTTTTTATGTTTTGGATAATGCTTACGGGTTTGATCGTTTAAATGAAATAGTTTTTGTCGATGGAACACGTAAATTGGGTCATTTCTTTACTCGAGTAGTCGATATTAAGCTGATTGATACTGGTATGGTCACCAATACCTTTATGGCTGTGTCAAATGCGGCGCACACGTTGCGCCAGGCTCAAACTGGTCTTATGTACCACTATGCATTTGTAATGATTTTTGGCCTGCTAGTGATGCTAGTTTGGGTTTTATGGTAATTAAAGAATAATAAGAGAAGGGAATAGATTACATGCTATCAAGCTTACCTATTTTAAGCACATTAATTTGGCTACCAATTATTGGTGGGCTGTTGGTGCTGTTTGCGGGGCGTAATAATCCAACGGTTGCTAAGTGGTTGTCTTTATTGACGGTTGTCGCGACGTTTTTACTTTCCATTCCCTTAGTCACTGGGTTTGATACCACTACTGCGTCTATGCAGTTTGTTGAGCAGGTGGCTTGGGTTCCCATGTTTAACATTCATTACCATTTAGGGGTTGACGGTTTGTCGATGCCTTTGGTGTTGTTAACCACGTTTACACAGGTGTTAGTCATTGCTTCTGCTTGGGATGTGATTAAAGAGCGTGTTGAACAATACATGGGCGCTTTCCTCATCATGGGCGGCATCATGGTGGGTGTATTTGTTGCGCTTGACTCAATTTTATTTTACATATTCTGGGAAGCGCTTTTGATTCCTATGTTTATTGTTATTGGTAAATGGGGCGGGCCACGACGTGTTTACGCAACCTTAAAGTTCTTTTTGTATACTTTTTTTGGCTCGGTTTTCATGTTGGTGTCGTTTTTATACATGTACCATGAGTCGGGTAGTTTTTCGATTTTAGACTTCCACGGCATGCAATTAGGTATGACGGCACAGATTTTAATCTTCTTGGCTTTTTTCTTGGCCTTTGCGGTCAAGATTCCAATGTTTCCAGTGCACACTTGGTTGCCTGACGCGCACGTTGAAGCGCCAACAGCTGGATCGGTTGTGCTTGCCGCCATAATGCTAAAAATGGGTGGTTATGGTTTTGTACGTTTAAGTTTACCGGTAACGCCCGATGCTTCGATGACTCTAGACTGGTTAATGATTGGGCTATCGCTTATTGCCATTGTTTACATTGGTATTGTGGCCTTGGTGCAAAATGACATGAAAAAGCTTGTGGCTTATTCCTCTATTTCTCACATGGGTTTTGTTACTTTAGGTCTGTTTTTGGTGTACGACATTTTACAAAATACCGGCTCTATTCAAGGTGCGCAGTTGGGTATGGAAGGTGCGATGGTGCAAATGATTTCGCATGGTTTTATATCCGGTGCGATGTTCTTAGCCATTGGTGTTTTGTACGATCGAATGCATACGCGTGAAATTTCGGCTTACAGCGGCGTGGTTAATAAAATGCCGTGGTTTGTTATGTTTGCTGTGATTTTTGCGATGGCCAACGTAGGGTTACCCGGAACCTCTGGTTTTGTGGGTGAGTTTATGGTTATTTTAAGTGCGTTTAAAGCTAATCTTTGGTACGGAACCTTGGCGGCTCTAACCTTGGTTATTGGAGCAGCTTATACCTTATGGATGGTTAAGCGGGTGTTCTTTGGTCAGATAACAAATGAAAATGTAGAAAAATTAACGGATTTAAACAAACGCGAGTTTGCCATTATGGCCACTTTAGCGATTGTCATTATTGCTTTAGGGGTTTTCCCGGCACCGTTAATGGAAGTGATGCATGCATCGGTTGAAAATTTACTGGTGCAAGCCACAACCTCTAAACTTTAATTCGGATAGGTGAGTTAACAATATGAATTTTGTCATTCCAGATTTTGCTCCAGCCATTCCCGAAATGGTGTTATTGGCCTTAACCTCATTTATTTTAGTGGCCGACACCTTTTGGGCAAAACGCTCTCAGTTTGCAACTTACTATGCAACCCAAATTGCATTGGTAGTTGTGGCTGTTCTTATATTAATGAGTTTTTCGACCACTCAAATTATTACCTTTGATGGTAGTTTTGTTAGAGACAGTTTTGCTGATATTTTAAAGCTCTTTGTTTTGGTTATATCGATTGGAATTTTTGTATTTTCTAAAGAATATTTGCTTCAACACAAGTTTTTTAGTGGAGAGTTTTTTGTTTTAGGCCTGTTTGGTGTGTTGGGTATGTTTGTGATGATTTCATCCTACAACTTCATCACGCTCTATCTTGGGCTAGAAATAATGTCCTTATCCATGTATGCCATGGTCGCCATGAGAAAAGATTCAGGGGCCGCCGTTGAAGCTGGAATGAAGTATTTTGTGTTGGGCGCATTAGCGACTGGTATGCTGTTATATGGTTTTTCTATGATTTACGGTGCAACCGGAGAAATTGGTTTTGCACAAGTATCAGAGGTTATCTCTAGCGGTAATGCCGATGGTGTCGTTTTGGCTTTTGGCGTAGTGTTTATTGTTATTGGTTTGGCGTTTAAGTTGGGTGCGGTGCCTTTTCATATGTGGATGCCAGACGTATACCAAGGAGCACCCACAGCCGTTACCTTGTATTTAGGAACTGCCCCAAAAATTGCTGGCTTTGCTATCGTCTATAGATTGTTGGCCGAGGCTCTACCAGGCCTGGTAGAAGAGTGGCAGTCATTAATTATTATGCTGTCTATACTTTCTATGGTGTTAGGTTCTATTGCGGCCATTGTGCAAGACAATTTAAAACGTATGTTGGCGTATTCGGGTATTGGGCATATTGGGTTCTTATTGTTGGGGGTTATAGCCGCCACACCTGATGGTTATTCGGCCTCTATGTTTTATGTGATTGTGTACGCAATAACTGGTTTAGCTGGTTTTGGGATGATTGTTGCGCTGTCGCGTACTGGCAATGAATTTGACCGTGTCGTTGATTTTAAAGGCTTAAATGCACGAAATCCATGGTTAGCGGTAATGATGTTGATTGTTATGTTTTCTATGGCAGGTATCCCACCGTTTATTGGTTTTTGGGCAAAAATTATTGTGATTGAAGAGGTCATTAAAGCAGGCTTTACGTGGATTGCTGTTGTTGCAGTAATTACAGCTGTTATTAGTGCCTACTATTATTTGCGCGTGGTTAAAGCGATGTACTTTGATGAACCCGAAGATAACACTAAAATTGAACCGGTTAGCGGCAGTTTAAATTGGACGGTAAGTTTTGTTGCGCTTTCTTTGCTAGTATTGGGTTTAATGCCAAGTTCATTGATTAACTTGTGTTACCAGAGCATTAATTCACTGGCCTTATAAGCACTTAATAATTTAGATGTGATTTAGTTGATTTAGAGTTACCTTATGTAACAAAATAAAGCCCGTTTTAACGGGCTTTATTTTGTTAGAAACGCGTGTACTTAATTGTACGGGTCAGAATTTTTAAAAGTATTTTTAATAAACCTTTAAAGGACAGCAGAATGGACATCAATCAATCAGTTTGGTTATTACTTTTTACGGCGATTGTTTTAGCCAACATTCCATTTTTAATGGCGAATAGATTATTTTTAGTGATTAAAGTACCGCATAAGTCGATAGTGATTAATTTAATTGAGTGGTTTACGTATTTTGTCATTACCGGTCTATTTGCTTATTTATTAGAACAGAAAAGCATGGGGCATGTGGCTTCGCAAGGTTGGGAGTTCTATACTATTACTTTGTTTATGTTTATGATTTTTGCTTTTCCAGGATTCATCTATCGTTACAATCTCAAAAGTTTTTTAAAGAAACACGGCTAATAGTTTAGAGCTTGTTTAACGTGCGCTTTAGGCGCTGCAGTAGGAAAAAATGTTGGCCTTTCAAAATCAGTTTATAGTTGATTACTTACAAGACCCCCTGGTAAACATGGTGCTGGGTGTTGTATTGCTTATTTTTGTTGCCTGGTTGGCCAACTACATTGTTAAGCGCGTCTTATTAAGAGGGCTTTATACGCTGTTGGGCAATCATGCGCCGCAGCCGCATAATGGTCACAAGCTTGATTTTTCGTTTATTGATCGGTTATCCCATGTTGTTCCCGCGTTGATTATTTCTACTGGCGTCAGCCGAATCCCTGAACTTCCTAATGTAATTGTAGTCGTCACTGAAAATGTTACCAATGCCTTTATGGTGGTTACAGTTGGCTTAGTGTTTACAAGCTTACTCACTTTGTTTAATGGCCTTTACGAGCGCAAGCCAGAATCTAAAAATAAACCCATCAAGGGTTATATTCAAGTATTGAATATTATCATTTACTTAATTGCAATTATTCTTATGATTGCCGTTTTGTTCGACCGCTCGCCTCTGATTTTGCTTTCGGGCTTAGGCGCAATGGCTGCTGTGTTGATGTTGATATTTCAAGACACTATTTTGTCATTGGTAGCCAGTGTGCAAATATCATCTAACGACGTTATTCGTGTAGGCGACTGGGTAGAAATGCCGGATCTAAATGCCGATGGCGATGTGATTGATATTGCTCTGCACACAGTAAAAATTCAAAACTGGGACAAGACCATTACGACCATTCCAACACGTCGTTTTATGACGGACTCGTTCAAAAACTGGCGTGGAATGCAAGAATCCGGTGGACGAAGAATTAAAAGAAGTTTAATGTTTGATCAGCAAACAATTCATTTTTTGGATGCATCAGAAATAACTTGGCTTAAAAAAATTAATCTTTTAAAAGATTATATGGCGCATAAAGAGCAAGAAGTCGCTCAATGGAACACGGCGTTAGAACAAAAAGCTTTAGAACCCGTCAACTTTAGACGTTTAACCAATATAGGAACCTTTAGAGCCTATGTTATGTGTTATCTGCAGCAACATCCCAAAATTCATCAAGGCATGACACAAATTGTTAGACAGATGTCGCCCACGGCAGAAGGGTTGCCCATAGAAATATACTGCTTTACCGATACGGTTGTTTGGGCAGAGTACGAGGCTATTCAGTCTGATATTTTTGACCATTTGTACTCGATAGCACCTGAGTTTGGATTGAGGGTTTTTCAAAGTCCTAGCGGTTATGACTTAATGCAATTGGCTAAGACTGTGATGCCTAAAGGTGCCGTTGACGCTGTCTAAGCGGCTCAATTCCTATGCGTATTTTTTAGGTTACTTTTAAAGGTCTCTATAAGAATGATTTTAATCAGTGCAAATAAGTCTCTGATAGGCTGGGGTAAGGCAGATGTGGATAACAAGTGTGACCCGTTTTATGTTGGGTTTTGTGCTGATATTTGCAGCTTATAATTCAGTGGCGGCTGTCGTTCAAAACTCTGAAATGTTACTTTCAGAAGACGTTAAACACGCGATTAACGCTTACTCAAACAAAGAGTATTCACGCGCAATTCAACTGTTTACGCCGCTAGCCGAGCAAAACAATGTATTTGCCCAGTTTGGTTTAGCGCAGATGCATCGTTTAGGTCAAGGGGGTGCGGTGGATTATGCCTTGGCTTTAAAATGGTATTTAAAAGCGTCTCAAAGCAGCTATGGTGTTGCTCAAAGCCAATTGGGTGAAATGTATGAACAAGGTCTTGGCGTACCGGTTGATTTGGCTATGGCAAAAAACTGGTACCAAGTTTCGTGCAGCAATCAATGTTCACAAGGCTGTTTAAATTTTTCTAGACTTGAACAAACGGTTCAATATTAAACATAAGCCAGCGCGTGCGCTTTGCAAACTAAGCGTTGCTAAGCCATACGAAGCGATATGAAGAAGCAATATGAAACAATATAATTCGGAAGCTCGATTTCCTTAATCTAGTAGCACAACAAACACGTTAAGTTGTAAATAGAGGTGTCAAGTTGTCCCTAGTCTTATACGCAGTAGCCGCGTTAGTGATTTTGGCGTTGGTCTTTATGGCCGCCATTCATTTGGGGTTTAAAGCCCCCCGTATGGCAAATCAGCAAACGCCTAAAGAATATGGCTTAGCGTTTAAATCCATTTATGTCCCCAGTCATCAAAACACCACGCTGTCTTGCTGGTGGATGCAAGCACACCCAAGCAGTTGTGTCAGTGTGATTATTTTGCATGGTTGGGGCGCTAATAAAAGTACTTTACTGCCTTTAGCCAAACCATTTTTAGACTTAGGCATTAACGTATTATTAGTGGATGCACATAATCATGGAGACAGTCAAACGCGTGGTACATCGACCATGCCCAAATTTGCAGAAGATTTAGTGTCTGTTACCGAGTGGCTCAAAATTCATCAACCCCGCCAAAGTCAAACTCTGATTGTATTAGGGCATTCGGTGGGCGCTGCAGCGACCCTGTTAGCCGCTGCAAACACGCCGCAAGCCGATGGATACATTGCCATTGCCAGCTTTGCGCATCCGCAATTGATGATGCAACGCCAGCTTGGTAAGCTTAACGCTGTGCCGGGGTTGAGTTGGGTCATAAGCGCTTATGTGCAATGGGTAATTGGTGCGCGTTTTGATGCCATAGCACCGCTCACAAGTGTGAGTAAAATAGTTAAACCTGTCTTGTGCATTCATGGCACGTTAGACCAGGTGATTCCGCTAAGTGATTTTAAGCTGTTATGCCAAGCGGCTACGCCTTGGGTTCATTGCGTAGAAATTGCGGGGGCTGATCACGATTCGATTGACTTAATTGAGCAACACTTTGATACCATTCGGCTATTTTTGCACAATAGCCTTGGCGTTGATTATGGCCATATTTAATTGTTGTTAATAATGCTTGGATTGGCTGGTTAACCTGTTCTTTTTTAGGTTAAAGCACCCACATAGTGTTAAATAAATGCACTAGTTTTAAAAGTTAAACGCCTCACATCATTTGCGATTGAGTATTGTGCTGGGTCAATAATTGATTTATGTTTTGTTTGTCATGTTGTTTTTATGTCGTTTTGGTGCTGTTGGCTGTGTAATTGACCTTGCGATTGATCGCCAGTCACAATGCGCTCCCACTTGGCGTGCTGGGTAAAGACAATGTCCATGGCAATATAAGGGTATTGCTTGCGAAATACTTGGTAAAGAGTTTCTCGCATGTCATCTTGCGCCTCTACGCTGTCTAAAGACGTATTGGCTTTAACCGTAAAGTAAATATGCACCAATAAAAACCGACCGGTCATTACCAATCGCAGGTGATAGCCTTTATGAACCGAGGCGCTCACTACCGAGTCAATTAACGCATGAATGTTATCTTCAATGTCTTCACCCGGGTGCTTGCCCACAATCTCGTTCCAAGCATCACGAATAATACTTAACGGCACAATAATAATAAACAGCACCAATACAATGACCATTAGCGGATCAAAATAGGGCACCCAGTGAGCATGTTCACCTTGTTGCATAACCGCTGCCGCAATAAAAACCCCTAACATGGCCGCCGAAATATACCCATCCACCAACCAGTTTTTGGCATCCACTAGGGCCAAAGGTGAGTGCGCCAGCTCGCCCCAGTGTTTAATGACTGCCGCGCTCACAAAACAACCTATCGTGGCTAACACAGCGTAAAAAATGGCCATGTCTAAAATGACCATTTTGCCACCGCCATACAGTGAGCCTATGGCGTTAAATAAGGCGATTGTTAACAGGGTGATAATCATTAAACCTTTGGCCATATTAATCATGGGTTCGTACATCCAGTAGCCAAACGGATATTCATCGTTACTCGGTTTCATCACCAGTTTAGAGACGCGCAAGGTTAACAGGGCGATTAACAAATGGATAAACGAGTACAGGCCATCCAACATAATGGCATCCGAAAAGCTGGTAATGGCAAAGCCAACACCAATAATAACCATAAACACATTACCCCAAACCGAAAAGTGTAAGGCGCGTTTTTCTAACTTAATTAACTGCGCTTGTTTAGCCGCTGACATGGTAATTTCCTATTCTGTTCTTTTATAGCTTTAATGGTAATGTACTTCAATTTTTGTGCAAGGAACTCTTTTAAAACCATCTTGTTACGACCCAAACCAATACGCCAACGCTGATGACGTAAAACAGCATGGGCAGGAGCGTGTAGCGAATAATCTGCCCCTCTTTACCCACTAAGTTAACCACTGAAGCCGCCGCCACAACATTGACCACGCAAATCATATTGCCGGCGTTTGCACCCAGCATTTGCAAGGCCAAAATCCAGTGAGTTGGCAGGCCAGTGGCCAGCGCAGTAGACTCTTGAAATTGCGCAAACATCATATTAGAAAACGTCGCCGATCCGGCAATAAAACTCCCCAGTGCGCCCACAAACGGTGCGGCTAAAGGCCAGTTGCCTTCAAATGTGGTCGCGGCTAAAGCGGCCAGCTCCATGGGCATTGACAATAATTGCGCCTCATTTACCCCAGAATTAAGAAAAATTCGCACCATAGGCACCGAAGCACCTAATGCAATCACCGTGGGCAACATCACTTTAAAAGACTGCCACCAGGCCTGGTTAGCTTGTTTTAACGGCACTTTATGCAGCCACAAGGTGATGAGCGCCACCACAATAAATAGGCTGCCGGGCAAGTACAACGGCACCAGTTTGGCCGATATATCGGTGGCTAAAATCGCCGAAAATTCCAGCGACACGGCGTTAAGTAAGGATTTAAAAGGTAAAAATCTAGGCGACTTAACACTAAAATAACGGCCACCAAAGCATACGGTAACCAGGCCTGGTAAAGTGACAGATGATGATGTTTATGTGGCTCCATCGCCAAACACGATAATGCCGGTGATTTTTCACACCCTTGTATTTTCACCAGGCCTGGTGAATGTTTGTTTAGCACGGGTGTTAAACACTCGGGATGATCAGACTCAAACAACCACACGTTTTTAGGCGTTAAAAACCCTTTTTTGGCGGCCACCACAGTAATTGCCAGGCCTGCTAAACCGCCTAAAATGGCCGGAAACTCTGGTCCTAAGGTTTTAGCCACCAACAACGCCGGAATCGTAAACGAAAATCCACCCAATAACGCAAATTTCCACGCGCCCAAACCCTCGCGCCAACTTTTATTTTCACCAAAAAACGCGTTAAAATCAGCACCATAATCAACGGTAAAAAACTCGCCACCACCACATCAATAGTGCTGGCGCTCACCGCAATGTGCATAATTTCGTCATAACTCGGGTTGACCAAACCTTGACCCATGCCCACAATCACCGGCGTGCCCACGGCACCATACGACACCGCGGCGCTGTCGGCAATTAATGCCAACACCACCGCCGCCATCGCCGGAAAACCCAGCGCTAATAACAAGGGCGCTACAATGGCCGCAGGGGTTCCAAAACCGCTTGCGCCTTCTAAAAAGGCCACAAACAACCAGCCGACAATCACCGTTTGTACGCGACGATCGGGCGAAATGCGAGTAAATCCTTCGCGAATCACCTCAAGCGCTCCACTGACTTTTAAAGTGTTTAGCAGCACAATCGCACCAAAGACGATGATTAAAATAGACGCAGCAATGACCCAGCCTTCTAAAATCGACGCTGCAATTTGAACCCCAGGCACCTGCCAAACCCACCAAGCCAAAGCGGTTACCAAAGCCAGGCTTAACGCCATAGCTCGACTGGCAGGCATGCGTAAAATCACCAAAAAAAACAATACGGCCAGCACTGGCATTGCGGTGGTTAATGCTTGCACAAATGTCATAAAGAGTTTCTCAGAAAAAAACGCTAAAAGTCTAAAAAGCCAAAATAATAATACGAGACCTTTTCATGAGCGGGGGGTTGAAATAGAAAAAGACGTAACTATTCTACCTTTAGGCCATTTAATTTGGCGAGTTAAAACAGTCAGGAGATAGGCATGAAAAAACGCGTGTTAATAACCGGTGGCAATAAAGGCATTGGTTTAGCATTGACTCAACTTTTTTTACAAAAAACCGAGTTCGATATTGTGGTGGTGGCGCGTGATTTTAGTGGGTTTAAGATGCTGTCTTGGGCGCAAACACCGCGCATTCAGTGCATAGAGTACGATTTAACCGACTTAGACAATCTACCAGGCCTGGTCAACACCGTGGGCGACATTGATGTATTGGTCAATAACGCAGGATTATTGCAACCATTAACTTATGATGCCTATCCTATCGCAAATAGGGACTATTCGTTAAAACTGAATATTCAAGCACCGGTTAAGTTAATGGAGTTGTTTGGTGCGCGGATGGTGCAACGCGCTCAAATAAATGCGCTTCAATCATCGGCGTTAAGGGGACGCATGGTTAATAATGCCTCGATTGCTGGGCAAATTGGTCACCCTGATATTTGGTATGGTATTGCCAAAGCGGGCTTAATTAACGCGACCAAAAGTTTTTCAAAAGCCTTTGCAGGTCAGGTGATTGTGAATGCCGTAGCGCCCAGTCCAACCGCCACCGATATGTTAGATTCGATTCCGCAACATCGTCAACAAGCGTTTTTAAAAAAAACCATCAGCCAGCGCTTTGCGACCGCACAAGAGGTGGCACAAACTTTATTTTGGTTGGCCATCGACTCACCCGAATACATTAACGGGGTGTGCATTGATATTAACAACGGTGCGTTTCCAAGGTAGTGCGCCAAGGTTTAATAGAAATAATAGGGACAATAAAAAGCGCCGAAAACGGCGCTTTTTATTGGCTTTAATTTGCAGTAAAAAAGGTCTCTATTTATTTAAAACAGCTTTTAAGGCCGATAAAAAGAACAACACATTCTCTTCTTTGGCTGAAAAGCCCATTAAACCAATACGCCAGACTTTGCCCGCTAAAGCGCCCAAGCCGGCTCCAATTTCAAGGTTGTAGGTGTTAAGCAGTTCGGCACGCACGGCCGCATCATCAACGCCTTCGGGAATCCAAACCGAGTTTAATTGCGGTAAGCGGTCATTTTCATTGACTAAGAACTTGATACCCATCGCTTCTAAGCCGTCACGTAATTTAGCGTGCATGGCGGCGTGACGTGCCCATGAATTTTCTAAGCCTTCTTCTTTTAACATCACCAACGATTCGTGCAAAGCATACAGTGCGTTAACCGGGGCGGTGTGGTGGTAAGCGCGTTTAACGCCTTGTCCCCAATAGCCCATCACCAGGTTTAGGTCTAAAAACCAGCTTTGTACTTTGGTTTTACGGTTACGAACTTTTTCGAGTGCGCGCTCGTTAAAGCTTACTGGCGACAAACCAGGGGTGCAAGAAAGACATTTTTGCGTGCCAGAATAGACTGCGTCCACATTCCATTCGTCGATTTTAAGCGGAACGCCCGCTAAACCTGTTACAGAGTCGACAATGGTTAAGCAGTTGTATTTGTGAGCAATTTCGCATAATGTTTTAACGTCTGAGCATGCGCCTGTTGAGGTTTCGGCGTGTACAAACGCCACAATTTTAGCGTCTGGATTAGCAATGAGCGCGGCCTCTAGTTTTTCTGGGCTTACGACCGTTCCCCAGTCGTCATGCACTTCAACGCACACGCCACCGGTGCGTTCAACGTTTTCTTTCATGCGCCCACCAAACACTCCGTTAATGCACACAATGACTTTATCGCCTGGCTCAACCAGGTTAACAAAGCAAGTTTCCATACCCGCAGAACCGGGTGCCGACACCGGCATGGTCATTTCGTTTTCGGTTTGAAACGCGTATTTTAATAAGGTTTTTACCTCGTCCATCATGCGCACAAACTCTGGGTCTAGGTGGCCAATAGTGGGGCGCGCCATAGCCGATAAAATGCGTGGGTGAACGTCCGAAGGACCGGGCCCCATAAGGGTACGAATAGGTGGATTAAAAGATTGCATGGTGTGTAACTTCCTTGTATTGATAGCGGTCACGTTAAATATTGTATTTGATATTTTATCTGATATTTTATCTGAGTAAATTCAGAGTCGCTTAGATAAAATACAAAGACAGAAAAAGATATTTAAGGTGATAAAAAAATAAATGAAACTTGATTTAAATCAATTATAATCTCAATCATGAACGTTATACAAGAACTGAAAAAATCTCTGCCAAGCGGCAGCGTCATCTCTGATAAAGAGCAATGTACTCCCTACGAATGTGATGGGCTTTCGGCCTATCGTCAAACACCCCTTGCGGTGGTTCTGCCTCACAACATCGATCAAATTATCACCATTTTAGCCATTTGTAAGCGTTTTAACACGCCGGTGATTACCCGTGGCTCGGGCACAGGCCTGGCCGGTGGGGCTTTGCCCCTGGCCAATGGGATTGTGCTGGGTTTGTCTAAAATGAATAAAATTATTAGCATTGACCCGTTAGCGCGCACAGCCGTGTTGCAACCTGGGGTGCGAAATATCTCGGTGACTCAAGCGGTTGAAGCCTATGGTTTGTATTACGCCCCCGACCCTTCGTCGCAAGTGGCGTGCTCGATAGGCGGCAATGTGGCCGAAAATTCTGGCGGGGTACACTGTTTAAAATACGGTTTAACTGTCCATAATGTGTTGTCTATTACCATGGTTAACATGGCCGGCGACATTATTAAGTTAGATGAAAAAGACGATGGCGTGGATTTACTGGCGCTGTTAAACGGCTCGGAAGGCTTGTTGGGAATTATTGTTGAAGTTAAAGTTAAGTTACTGCCAAAACCCGACACCGCACAGCTGGTGATGGCCGGTTTTAGCTCTGTAAGCGCGTGTGCCGACGCGGTTACCAGCGTGCTTGAGCAAGGTATTATTCCGGCGGGTTTAGAAATGATGGATAAGTTTTCGATTATGGCGGCCGAAGAGTACGCCAAGGTCGGTTATCCACTGGACGCTGAGGCGTTGTTGCTGTGTGAAGTAGACGGCAGTTTTGATCAAGTTAAAGTCGACACGCAACGTATCTCAACCATATTAGAGCAAGCGGGTGCCACGTCGTTACGCGTGTCACAAAACGAGGCCGAACGTGTGGCGTTGTGGCAAGGGCGTAAAAATGCCTTTCCGGCGGTGGGGCGTTTTTCGCCCGACTATTATTGTATGGACGGCACCATTCCACGCAAACGTTTGGCGTTTGTATTGCAAGAAATTGAAAAACTGTCCATAAAATATCAGTTGCAAGTGGCCAATGTTTTTCACGCCGGTGACGGCAATTTGCATCCGCTGATTTTGTACGATGCAAACGTGCCAGGTCAATTGCATCAAACCGAAAAATTTGGTGCAGAAATTTTAAAACTCTGTTTAGACGTCGGCGGCACCATTACCGGTGAACACGGCGTTGGGGTTGAAAAGCTCGATTCGATGTGTCATCAGTTTGCCACGCCCGAATTAGAAATTTTTCACGGCATTAAAAACGTGTTTGATTCCACCGGACTTATGAACCCAGGCAAAGCCATTCCAACCCTGCACCGTTGTGCCGAAGTGGGGCAGATGCATGTGCATAATAATCAATTGCCTTTTCCTGAATTGGAGCGTTTTTAATGAGCGAGCCGTGGATTAATCAAATTTGCGACCAAGTTAAGCAAGCCGCATTTGAGCAAAGAACCGTGCAAATTGCTGGCAATCACACCAAAGTACCACTCGAAAATGGCTTTGAAGAGGTGTCACTTACCCAAAACGTCAGTGCCACAGGCATTGTGGATTATGAACCTTCAGAACTGGTGGTGACGGTTAAAGCGGGTACGTTGTTGGCCGATTTAAAAGCCGAGTTGGCGCAGCACAAACAGATGCTGGGATTTGAACCGCCCGAATACGGCGGCTCAACCATTGGCGGCACTTATGCTTGCGCTTTAACCGGGCCTTCGCGGCCGTTTAGAGGTGTGTTGCGTGATTTTGTGTTGGGGGCGAAAATTATTGATGGTCGCGGTCAGCCACTGGCGTTTGGCGGCAAAATGATTAAAAACGTCGCCGGTTACGATGTGTCGCGCATGTTAGCCGGTTCTAAAGGCTCTATGGCCGTGATCACCGAGCTGAGCTTAAAGGTGTTGCCGCTGGTGGAAGAGGTAACGTATTGCAAAGCCATACCCGAAAGTGACGCCATTGTATTAATGAATAAAATGGCGGGTACCACTTTACCCTTGTCGGGTTGTGCGTATTATGAAGGGTTATTTTATTATCGCGTGTTTGGCGAACACCCTAAACAAACCGACGTAACGGCCTGCACTAATGACATTTGGTTAACCTTAAATCCGTTTAAACCTAAATTACAAGCGCACCAAAAATTATGGCGGGTCGACACCGAAGGCCCCGCACCGTCTATTCCCAATACCCTTGCAGTGGGCATGTGTGGGCAACGTCGCTGGGTGGTCAGTGAAGATGCACCTGCCGAGTATTCGACGTTATGGCAAAGTTATTTTTCGCCGCGCCATAATGACACCTCGCCCATTGCCAACATTAAAGCCGGATTAAAAAACGTCTTTGATCCCTCAAACGTTTTTAAAACGCTTTAACCGAACCTTTACTTATGCAAACTCAAATTCCTGTCGATTTATTAAAAACCGCCCACGGCCAAACCGCCGATAAGATTTTGCGTTCATGCGTGCATTGCGGTTTTTGTCTGTCGGCCTGCCCAACCTACGGCTTATTGGGCGACGAGTTGGATTCGCCGCGTGGACGTATTTATTTAATTAAGCAGGCGTTAGAAGGCGGTGAGGTAACGGCCAATTCTCTAACCCATCTGGATCGTTGCTTAACCTGCCGTTCGTGCGAAACCACCTGTCCGTCGGGAGTCGAGTACGCCCACTTGCTGGATATTGGCCGAGAGTTTATTGAAGCCAAAAGCCCGCGCCCTCGCTTGCAGCAGTTTATCCGTTGGGGTTTGCGCAAAACCCTCACCACGCCCTTTTTGTTTAATACTCTAACCACTTTATGGCCGTGGGCTAAGCACAGTACCGTCAACAAGCCGTTACAAACTTTAGTGCGGCAGGCCAAAGCGCATACGCATGTTAAGCAAGTTTTGTTAATCAGCGGTTGTGTACAACCCGCCTTAGCGCCCAATATAAATTTGGCGACCATTCATGTGTTGCATAAATTGGGCATTGGTGTAATCGAAACCCCACAGGTGCAATGTTGCGGTGCGGTTGAGCATCATTTGTCGGGTTCTGAGGACGCATTAAAAAAATAAAACGCAATATTGATGCCTGGACACACGAATTAAATCACGGCGTTGAGGCGATTATTTCTAACACCAGTGGCTGTGGGGTGATGATTAAAGAGTACGCTCACCTGCTTAAGCACGACCCGTTGTACGCCAAAAAGGCCAAGCGTGTGGTTGAAAAGACCATGGATATTTCGGAGTATTTGGTCACCCAAGATTTAAGCCAGTTTAAGCGCGATACCCAGCAAAAAATTGTATTTCAATCGCCATGCACCTTGCAACACGGTCAAAAGCTACCAGGCCTGGTCGAAAAAACCTTGGTGTCTTTAGGCTTTCAGGTCAGCCCGGTGGTGGACAGTCATTTGTGTTGCGGCTCGGCCGGAACCTACTCTATTTTTCAAAAGAGTTGTCCATGCAACTGCGTGACAACAAGCTTAATCATTTATTAAAAGACCAACCGCAGGTGATTGTAACCGCCAATATTGGCTGTTTAATGCACTTGCAAAATGGTACGACAACCCCTGTAAAACATTGGATTGAGTTACTGTAACGCGCCTTAAACCCGCTGAACACACGCTTTACACACAAAGGATGTGCACTATGTCAGATATCGAAATTGCCCAAAAAGCCAATATGAAACCTATTATTGACCTCGCACACGCGGCGTTTGGAATTCCGGCCGAGCACCTAGACCCTTATGGGCATTTTAAAGCCAAGTTGTCGTTAGAGTATGTGGACAGTCTGACCCATAAAAAACCCAAGGTAAACTCATTTTAGTCACGGCCATTAGCCCAACACCGGCCGGCGAAGGTAAAACCACCACCACCGTGGGATTGGGCGATGCGCTTAATCGGTTGGGTAAAAAGACCATTATGTGTCTGCGCGAACCGTCTTTAGGGCCGTGTTTTGGCATGAAAGGCGGTGCCGCCGGCGGCGGCTATTCACAAGTCGTGCCGATGGAAGACATTAACCTGCATTTTACCGGTGATTTTCACGCTATTGGCGTGGCGCACAATTTATTGTCGGCACTGATTGATAACCACATTCACCACGGCAATGCCTTGGGATTAGACACGCGCCGCATTAAGTGGAAGCGTGTGGTGGACATGAACGACCGAGCTCTGCGCGATATTACCGTGGGGCAAGGTGGGCCGGCCAACGGCTTTTTACGTGAAGACGGCTTTGACATTGTGGTGGCCTCGGAAGTGATGGCCATTTTATGTCTAGCGGTAAACCGTGCCGACTTAAAAGAACGGTTGGGGCGCATCGTCGTGGGCTATAAAACCGACGGTACTACCCCCGTTTACGCCAGTGATTTAAAAGCGCATGGTGCTATGGCGGCGGTGTTAAAAGACGCCATTAAACCCAATATTGTGCAAACCTTAGAGAATAATTTGGCCATCGTGCACGGCGGGCCTTTTGCCAACATCGCACACGGTTGTAACTCGGTAACCGCCACACAAACCGCCTTAAAATTAGCCGATTACGCGGTCACCGAAGCCGGTTTTGGTGCCGATTTGGGTGCCGAAAAATTCTTAAACATAAAATGTCGTTCGGCCAATTTAAAGCCCTCTGCCGTAGTGATTGTGGCTACTGTGCGCGCGTTAAAGTTTCACGGTGGCGTAGCCAAAGACCATTTAAACCAAGAAAACCTCAGCGCACTCGACAGTGGCTTTGCCAATTTAGAGCGCCACTTACACAATGTAACGGTTAATTACGGTTTGCCAGCCGTGGTGTGCATTAACCACTTTACCTTTGACAGCGACGCCGAAACCGGCTTAATTATGAGCAAGTGCCAAGCGCTAGGCGTGCCGTGCGTGGTGTCCAAACACTGGGCACAAGGTGGCGCAGGTGCCGAAGAGCTTGCGCGTGAAGTGCTGGCGATTGTCGACAATCGTGAGCCGGGGTTTAAATATTTGTACGAAGATTCGCTGCCGTTATGGGACAAAATTGAAACCATCGCTACCCGTTTGTACGGTGCCAAAGAGATAGTCGCCAGCGCCAAAGTCCGTGGTGAGCTGGCCAAATTGCAAGAAAATTACGGCAACTTGCCCATTTGCATGGCCAAAACCCAAATGTCGTTTTCGACTGATCCCACTTTAAAAGGTGCGCCCAGTGGGCATATTGTTGAAATAAGCGACGTCAAGTTAGAAAACGGCGCGGGCTTTATTATCGCCATTGCTGGTAATATGCTGACCATGCCAGGCCTGCCCAAAGTGCCCACCGCCGAAAAAATTGATATTTCGGACGACGGCGTGATTACTGGTCTGTTTTAATACACATCAAACCCCTTGCTGGTTAGTTTATTTACCGCGACACTACTACCGTCATGCCGTGCCACGACACGGCATCTGCTCTGCATACGGAAAAATGCAATAGATGGCGCGTCAAGCCCGCAATGACGTGGTTTTTGTGGTGTTCAAACAGAATGACCAGGCCTGGTTAGTTTGTTTGCCACAACACTACTACCGTCATGCCGTGCCACGACACGGCATCTTCCTGGTACTCCGTAACGTCAATAGATTGCGGGTCAAGCCCGCAATGACCTGGTTTTTGTGGTGTTTAAACATAATGACCAGGCCTGGTTAATTTGTTTGTCACTACACTATTACCGTCATGCCGTGCCACGACACGGCATCTTCCTGGTACTCCGTAACGGCAATAGATTGCGGGTCAAGCCCGCAATGACCTGGTTTTTGTGGTGTTCAAACAGAATGACCAGGCCTGGTCGCTTTTATAACGACTCTAAACCATTATAAAAGCCACCTTATAAAAGCCACCATGTCACCCAAAAACCACCCTCCATCCCATCCAAACCACACTCATCCCCAATCCAAGCACCACCACCGCATCCACTTTATTGCGTAGGCTTAAGGCCGTTTGCAGGTGGTGTTTTGTGATCTGTTTTGGGTCGTTTGGGTCTCCAAAGTGGGCTTTGGGTTTGAGCGTTCCAAAGTACACTGTGTCGCCTCCCAGTTGACATTGGCAGTGCAGAGCCATGGCGCTGATGGGGAGTCCTGCGTTGGGGCTGTCGTGTTGGCGACCTGTGTGATAAAAGTCCCAAAACATTAATGTGCCACTTAACAGCCTAATCAGCACCGCAGTAAAGCGAGCGGGCAGCCAGTTGAGTAGATCGTCGAGCTTAGCACTGGCTTTGCCAAACGCTTCGTAACGTGCGGTGCGATAGCCGACCATTGAATCTAACGTGTTGACCGCTTTGTAGATGACCAGGCCTGGCAAGCCCGCCAGTAAAAACCAAAACAGCGGCGCAAGGTAGCCATCGCTTAAGTTCTCAGCGTAGGTCTCAATGCCCGCTTTAAAACACTCGCTGTCGCTTAACGCCTGGGTGTCGCGGCTTACCAGTAGGGCGATGGTCTGCTGTTTATGGGCAGAGTGCAACAGCGCACACACCGAATCGTACAACATGCGATGCGCCAACAAGGTCGAAGCCAACACCCCGGTTAACAACGCATTGACCAGGCCTGGTAACACGTTAAACGCACTCACCACCGCGACGCTCACCGCCACACACAACGCCAGCAAACTCACCAACAACCCCAATCCAGCCATAAAATGCGCACGGTAAAAGTGACGTTCGTAAAAGCCAATCCAATCCCCCATTAACACCACCGGATGACGAATGCCCTTAAACTCACCCCACAACCGATCCAATAACACCGCCAAAAGGGCACTGCTGACAATCAACAAAGAATCAAACAACAGCATGCAAATTAGCCCATGCGGACAACAAACGGCACTGACTCGCCTCGTCTTTCACCGCCACCCGCAAGGTAAAATCACCCAACCCAAAGCTCTGGCAATCACGCACCAAAATCCCGTTTTGAGCCAAAGCCCGCACAATCAAGCTCGCCTTAATACACGTCTTAACCAAAACAAAATTAACCCGACCCGGAAACACCCGCTCAACAAACAACGCCTGGTTAAGACCCATAATTAACTCAGATTTAAGACGCGTGAGCAGCAAAACATTCTGTACGGTCAAGCCAGGCTCAAGCATGCGTTGCAACAACAAAGCCTGATCCACCGCCGAAACAGGCCAATGCGCTTGCGGCCACTGCGCTAAAAACTCGGAGTGTGCAAACACAGTGCCCACTCGTAGACCGGGGCACGCATAAAACTTGGTTAACGACTGCAACACGATTAAACGAGGCCAAGCCCCCAACAAACTCCGTCCACTCAAGCCCGGCTCAAAACCAATAAAAGGCAAAAACGATTCATCCAGCAATACCCAACAATCCTGTTTACGCCATAAATCCAACAGAGGTTTAAGCGCCGCTAAAGACGTGTAATGCCCGTCGGGAGTAGAAGGATTAACCCACACCACCACGCTGTTTTTAGGGATGGGAATTTGCGCGAGTTGTTTGATGGATTGCGGTGCGAATGTTGTTTTATCCAGCCGATTTATAGGGTGAATTTTTGAACCAAAAGCCCTTGCAACCGCTTCATACTCGCCAAATAGGGGGGTGTATAAAACCGTGTGTTCGGGTCGTAAATAGGCCAATAAATTGTGTATTGCTGCGGATACGCCATTGCATATCGATATTGAGTCAGGCGGCACTTCAAAACGGGTTTGTATGGCGTCAATGAGTAAGCGATGACTGGAGTCTGGATAATGAAGTAACGCAAGCGGATTAAAATGCGGGCTGTGACTAAACTGCCACGGCGGAATGCTGGCCGAAAAGTCGAGCCAATTTGCCAAGGCCTCTTCGGCGGTGACCCCTTGTTTTGCGGCTTGCGCGTAAAGTTGACCGCCGTGTTGACCATCATGGGCAAACGTCATTAAAGATCAAAGCCTTTTTGGGCTTTAATGCCACTTTTATAAGCGTGTTTTTCGTCTTTTATGTCCGACACGGTGTCGGCCAACTCGCGCAGTTCGGCAATGGCGGAGCGGCCTGTTACCACCACATGTTGCATCTCTGGGCGTTCGCTTAGGGTGTTAAGGACTAACTCTTTATCCAAATAGTCGTAGCTTAAAAGGTAGGTGAGCTCGTCTAACACCACCAAATCGTAACTGGGGTCGGTCAGCATCTTGGTGGCCACTTCCCAACCGCGCTCCGAAGTGGCGATATCGCCCGCACGGTCTTGCGTGTCCCAGGTAAAACCATCGCCCAATACATGCCATTCGCACTTAGGTTGGGCGTTAAAAAACGCTTCTTCACCGGTGTCGGTACGACTTTTAATAAACTGACAAACGCCCACTTTTAAGCCGTGCCCAAGCGCACGCGCCACCATGCCAAAACCCGAGGTGGATTTGCCTTTGCCGTTGCCGGTAATCACCAGCAAAAGTCCTTTTTCATTGTCGGCGCGCGCAATGGCTGCATCAATTTGAGCTTTTTTGCGCTCCATGCGCACTTTGTGAAAATGGGCTTTTTTCTCTTCGGGGGTCATAGGTTGTTTCCTTTAATTGCGGTTTTAATGATAATGCTTTGCATAATCTGCAAAAGGGTGTCGATTTTAAGGTGTTCTTCAAAACAGTCGGCCAAACGTTCCAGTTGTTGTTCGCGGTGTTGGTTTAAATCAAACGGTTGGCTTGTTACCAGGCCTGGTAAGTTTGTAAACGGTTGTTTAAAGCGGCTAAACTTGAGCTTTTTGATGGTTAATAAGCTGTTTTTTAGCCGCACATCACTCGTCCAAAGGCTTCACGTTAAGCCACGTTATTTTGACTGAGTAAAACTAAAATGTGTAATTGGCCGACACATAATAATACCGCTCATATTGCGTTGGGTAGACTACTGTACTGGTGTTTGATGCCACATAAAGTCCATTGTCTTCATCCAGTAGATTGTTGACCCCTATTTGAATGTTGAGCTGTTTGTTGGCAATTTGGTAGCTTAAATCGGTGCTTTTGTATCCAGGATATTGACCGTTTGCATTGTCAAAGTCAGACATCGCAAAACTGTCAGACCCTTGTTTGTGCATTACTTTTAAACGGTGATTGGGCAATGTTGTAAAAAGGTTTGAGGTAAAGTCGTAATGGGCAAACAGTTTTAGTGTGTGTTCTGAAACCCCTGGTAAACGATTGCCTGAATAGTCTTTGCCAGCTTCTTGGTCAATGAGTGCGTTAACGTAGGTGTAGTCTGCTCCTGCGGTAATGGCGTTAAATTGTTGGGTAATGGCGGCGTTTAAGCCTTGTTTATGACTTTTATCTAAATTGGTGTTGGTAAACGTGCTTGAGTCGTAATAAATCTCATCGCTTAAATCAACGTAAAACAGCTCGGTTGTGAGTTTTAGAGTGTTTTGTTGATGTTTAAATCCAAGCGTGAAGGTTTGCGACTGTTGGGGGGTAATAAATTCATTAAACGCGCCACCAAAGTTAAAAAAGCGATCGATGTTAGGCGCTAAAAACGCATTGCTAAAAGACGTATAGACCGAGTTGTGCGCACTGAGTAAATAATTTAATCCCAGTTCGTGTGCCTGTAAATGGTCGTTTTGCTTACGTTTTTGAGTGGCATCTTGGTATTGATAATCAAATTGCTGTGCGCGCATTCCGGCACTTAAAACAAGTTGTTTAGTAACGTCTACGGTCATTAACCCATAAGCGGCCGTGTCGTTGCGTGTGGTGCGATTATTAGAGAAAGTGCTTTGACCATCCCGTTGCGCGTCACCTTTAGACAAGCCATATTGCAATAATACCGAGTTTAATTGCGTTTTAGCATCCAATTTATGGGTGGTTTGCTCATAGTCGAAAGCTGAATCATAAGTAACATAGGTTGAGTTTTTGTCTAAGCGATTAAGCGTGTAACTTAACTTGGTATTGGCGTTTAATTCGGTGGCTAAGGTTAACGTTTTGGTCGTGGTTTCGTAGGTTTGGTTGGTGTTGCCTGTTGTTGTGTTGGCGTCTGGGTTTTGTTTAAACTCTGTTAAAGGCATAGAGCCAGGGTAGTTCACGTCTGACTGATTTTTGGCAAGGCTAAGCGTGGCTGAATTAACCCCTTTTTGTACCCCAAACGTGCCCGCTAAATTGGTGTTGTCTGTGCTGTTACGCGTGCCATCCAGGTTAATTTCTTTACTGCCATGGGTGTGAAAGGCTTCGGCGTTTAAAGCGGTTAATAGGTTAAAACCATTTACAGAGGTGGTTTTTTTAACATTAAGCGTTTGTTGCGTGGTGTTGTTTGAACCGTAAGAAGTGCCCAGCTGGGCAAGTTCGGTGGCCGTAAAGTTTTTATTGGTGGTAATTATAATGGCACCTGCGGTAGCACCGTTGCCGTACAAAACCGCACCAGAGCCTTTAATAATAGCAATTTCTTCCACCGAATTTAGCGCAATACCGCTTAGTTGTGGGGGCGCTAAATCAATGTTATTGAGTGAAACGCCATCGACAATGATTTGCACATTTTCATGCCCTGATTCAGAACCATAACCCTGCATGTCTACCAGCGGTGCAAGTGGGTTACCGTAAGCAGGTTGAATTGATACAGTGGTATTTTGATTTAAAAAGTCGCTGATCGAACTGACACCACTGGCTTGAATGTCTGCGCGAGTGTAAGTTTTAGCGGAATAGGGGGTTTGCAGATTGTCCACCACAATGGCGGTATCTGAAACGTAAATAGAGTCTAATAAGGTGTTATTTTCGGCGCACGCCATTGTGCTGGCTAAAGTGTTAAGGGTGACGCTAAACGTGCTTAAAACAGCCACAGAAAGTTTTGAGAGTTTCATAAAAAATTTCCTTCAATTCATAAGGGTAAATGAACGAAGGCAAACGGACAGGCCTGGTCATTGACCAGGCCTGGTAAGATAAATTACTGGGCACACCAAGCAAGGGTTTACGCTTGCTTTTACTATGTGAATTTGGCTTATCTCCGCATTGCCCACCGCAATCGGTTTTGGCCTAGAAATAACCAGGCCTGGTTGTTTTTAGGCCGGTATCCGGGCTTAAGAGCGATTTCAGATTGCCTTCTCAGAACGGATGTTCCAATGGCGTGATAATCTGTTTTCTCTATCACCGTTGCGGGGGCAGCGTTGGATTTGCAATGAGTTGCACACCAAACTTCCCGTTTAACGTTAGCGCCGTGGCGGCTAACGCACCTAAAAAACAAGATTATACGAGAGCGAGCCTATTTAAACTACCCCTGCTCGTGCAACGGTGTTGACAGGTGAATGGTTTTTAGCGGTGTCTTGTTAGGGTTTACTCGTATTTATTTACGTATTATATTGCTGTTTACGTAGCGGTTTTTTGATTAAGTTCAATGGGTTAGTTATGTATGGTGCATGGCGCACCATAACCATGCATTTTAAGCGTGTTTTTTATTAAAATAATCGTTTATTTTCTCTAAACACGGGCAGTATGGGCTTCTTTAAATTTTAAAAGATTGTTATTAAACGTCTTTTAACGATTGTCATATTTTGTGCTGACTACAAAAATTATTTATCTACATTTAAGGTTTTTAACATGAGCCACATTCAACAAGACACCGTGCAGCGGTTTAAGCAATACGCTCAAGCATTGCCGCAGGTTAAACGCTATTTGGCGCAGTTAGAGCAACAAGATTTATGGTGGACGACCGTGGCCATGGTGGGCAAAATCAATAACGACAATATTGACCCGCAACTGTTGGTGTCGGTGGTTGACACCCAAAAGGCGTTTCAGGCGTTGCGCGACCAGATGATGGAGGCGCTCATTAACCGTTATTTAAACCAAGCACACAGCGAAATTAAACTTAAGGCTCAGGCCAGTATTGATATTCTTAATCGCAATTTATTTGAGCGCACCGCCGACGTAGGATTTTTAGCCGCCGACGAGGATTTGGTGCAGTTTATGGCGCAGCAACCTGCGGCCGATGAACCACAAAGAGCAAGCGCGTTGCGCCATATTGAAGCCCGTTTGGAAGAGTACGTCGCCAAATACAGCGTGTACGACGACATTGCACTGCTGAGTCCAAACGGTGAGGTATTGGCGCAGTTAAGCCGCGCGGGTCAGCAAACGCTGAATCATCACAATCAAGCCAAAACCTGCCACGAACCTTGGGTAACTCACGCCTTGCAAGGGCACACGTCCTACACCGAAGTGTATGCCCAAAGCAGTTTGTTTGGGTCGCAACCCAGCCTGTTTTACGCCAAACTTGTGCAACGTCGGGTGGGCGAGCAGTGGCAAACCGTGGGCGTTTTGTGTTTGCGCTTTAAATTTGAACAAGAGGTGAACACCATTTTTAACACGCTCAATCGAGCCGGGCATGAAAACGATGCGCAAGACTCCGTCGCACAAGCCCGAGAAATTGGCCATACAGCGTTTGAGTTTGCTTTGTTGGGCGCACAAGGTGAGGTTTTGGCCGGCAAGCCTCTTGCTGCTAACGTCCTAATTAAGCCATCGGTTACACATGAGGTTGAACTTAACGCCCAGGGCGCGCTTGAGTACGTGGCTCGCGCAGCAGGGTACGAAGGATTTATGGGGCTTGAATGGTTCAGTCGGGTGTCGATTAATCAGTCGGCCGCCTTTGTGCAGGGCACGGCGTTGGAGAGTTTAGACGGCTGCATTGAGCCCGCCTCAATGTTGTATTTACGCGATTTAGAAGAGACCAATCAACACGTTAGCGTGTTGCTGTTGATTGTTATTTTAAACGGCAAAATGACTTCGCTTAAAAAAGACGCCAAAGCGTTTTTGCCCGTGCTGGACAGTTTTCAGGACATTAGCCGCGCCATTGAACTGATTTTTAATGATTTTATTGGTCACATTCACCAAGTGATGCTTAAAACCATTCACGATAAAGTGCGTTTTAGCGCCTCGTTAGCCGCCGAACTGATGGATCGAAATCTGTACGAGCGCGCCAACGATTGCCGCTGGTGGGCGCTGAATAATCGCTTTAGAACCGTGCTCACCCAACACGATTTAAGCACTTATCAATCGCAAGGCCAGCCGTTAAGCAGGGCGCAAACTCAAGATTAAGCACCATTTTAAGTGAGATTAACGGGCTTTACACCGTGTACAGTCAACTGGTTATTTACGATCGCAATGGGGTGATTTTAGCGGTGAGTAATGCGGGCGAAACCGAAAGTAACGGTTTAATAGGGTCGGTATTTTCCCCGATGGCCGATGTAAAACGCACCCTTAACTTAAGCCAAACCCAGCAGTATGTGGTGTCGCAATTTGAGCCAAGCGATTATTACCAACAGCGTTGCACCTATATTTATCACGCGGCCATTGGTAGTACAGAGTATGTGGGTGGCACGGTTAAAAACGTCGGTGGGGTGGCGGTAGTGTTTGACAGTGAGCCGCAATTTAAAGCCATGCTAAACGATACGCAACCAAGTTATATAGTGCAAGCCATTCAGCAAGCCTCGTTTAGTGTGTTGGCGACCGAAGAAGGGGTGATTGTGGCGTCAAACAACGCTCAGTTTGTGCCGGGCGATAAAATGAGTTTACCCGCGTTGGGGGCGTTTGTGGCCGGAACATCCGGCAGTTTGGCGTGGAGTTTAACGCACGCGGCGCTGGATCAAACGCTAAGCAATCAACAATCAATCCTTCAACAATACGTGGTCGGTTATCACATGAGCCACGGTTACCGCGAATACAAACAAACCGATGGTTACATCAATAACGTGATTGCTTGGGTGTTTACGCCCATTTAATGTGGATATAATCTCTTTTACTAAAGTTTAAGGGTGGACAGGTTGATGAAGTGGGCAGTGATTGGTTGTAAAGAGCGTTTTGCGGGTGTTTCTTTTTGTCGCATTGGTTTTAGTGTATGAAGTTTTTTACAAGCGTTGTGTTTTTATTTTTTTTACACATGCAGTTTAACGTTGTTGCGGCAGAGTTTGGTGCCGTAAGCCAAGGCGAAGCCTCGTTAAAGCATCAAGTTAATCAGTCTAATGAAAATGTAAAACTAGAGGTTGTGGTTGATTTAGTAGAGACAACAAGTGGTGATGCAACAACGCCAACTGCTGTGGATAATATGGCTGAACTGTCTGAGAAACTAAAAAATGAAATTGGGTTAATTCACTTAAAAGACGATGAATATCCTGCACAGACCGACTTTCTATATCGTAGAGCAGAAAATGAAATTTTGGATGCTTTAAGAGCGCTTGGTTATTACAGTTCTAGCGTGACTAGCCAACTTGAGCGGCTCCCTAAAAAAACGCGTGTTACTTTTAATGTCGAGTTAGGCAAACCAGTTTATATTCGAGATATTCATTTAAACATTAGCGGAGCGGGCAAAGACTTACCAGTTTGGGCAGAGTTTCAAAAATTTCAATTGCAACTAAAAAAAGATGCCATTTTTAAACATCAAGACTATACGGATACCGTAAGCGCCTTAACCAATATTGCGACCAATGAGGGTTATATGGATGCCAAATTTACTCAGCGTGAATTTAAAGTCTATCCGCACCTTAATGTAGTGGATGTGAACCTGCATTTTAATACTCAAGAACCGTATCGGTTTGGCGTGGTGTTTTTTCATGGCAGTCAACAGATAGGCGATGCCTTTTTAAATCGCTATGTCGATTTCAAGCCTGGTGATATTTATAAGCAATCCCATATTCTTGCTCTGCAAAAAGCGCTAATAGACAGCCAATATTTTGGTTTGATTCGGGTCGCACCCCAATATTCCGAGCAAGAGGCGCGTCGTATTCCTATCGATGTTGAATTGGAAGACAGTCTTAAACATCTTTACGAGATAGGGGTTGGATATGGAACGGACACGGGGGCGCGTGTTTTGTTTGGTTTTGAAAATCGTCTGGTGAATTCGCAAGGTCATAGTTATAAAGTTGAAAGTTTATTTGGTGAAAAAGCACAGAACTTTAATTTTAACTATCGCATTCCAGGTGAACGTCCAGCTGAGCAAAACTGGAATGCCGGTCTTAAGTATGATGCGACACAATCCACTACTTTAGATAGAGAGTTGATGGCCATTACGGGTGACTACAGTTATCAAATTACGCCAAAATGGTCGATTAACCCTTTTATTTCATTAGAAACCGAAGAGTTTACCTATGAAAATGAAGCAACTGAGCAAACGCAAACTTTTTTATTAGGGTCTGGCTTTAAGAATCGTTGGGTTAATAGTGATGCCTACCCAACGCAAGGGTATCACCACAGTGGTGTGTTTAGAGCCAGTGTTGACAATCTAGTGTCCGATTCGCAGTTTGCGCAAATTGAGTTAAAAACCCGCTGGGTGTATACGCCGATGGAGTTCTGGCGTTTCCATGTTCGCGCCCAAACGAGATTGACGTTAGTAGATAAAAACCAATCGATTCCTTCAAGTTATTTAACGCTTTTAGGGGGCGAGACCTTGCGAGGTTTTGAATTTGAATCTATTGGTATTCAATTGGATGCCGATTCTGTCGTCGGGGCAAAAAACAGTGTTTCAGGGTCGCTGGGTACCGATTACCGCATTACAAAATATTTTGGCCTGGGTTCGTTTGTTGATATGGGTCAGTTATTCGATGATGCCGGAACACAAGATTTGAAAGTGGGCGCAGGTTTTGGCTTACGTGGCTATACACCGGTTGGCATGGCAAAACTTGATATCGCTTGGCCGGTTTCCGAATATGAGCAGCCTTGGCGTATTCACTTCTCACTCGGATTTGATCTATGAAGCGCCTGAGCCAAAAATGATGGGGATTTTATCGGCAGTTTTTAAGTGGAGCATCCGATTATCCGTTGGCTTGCTCATGGTTTTGTTGCTTGGTGTTTTCGCACTACTCTCGCTTACTTTGTGGCATCCACAGGCGGTTTCCACGGCTTTGCCTTATTTAGAGCACTATGTTGAACAATCTACCGGTGGACAATTACAAATTGAATCAGCAGAAGGGCGTTTAATCGACGGTTTAACACTGAATAACATCCGCTTTAAGAGCGCGGCACAAGAGGTGAAAATTGAGCAAATTAAATGGCAATGGCAGTTGTCTATGTTGTTTAATCGCCATCTGCAGTTTCAAACGTTTACTGTCACTCAACCCACGGTACGTTTAACGAGCAGTGATGAGCCGTCAGAGCCTTTAACAGAGCCGTTTAAGCTGTTGACGGAACTAGAGGCCTATGATTTGCGCTGGAGCATTGATCTTTTGAAGGTCTCTCAGTTGCGTTTGTCGATTGACGACCAGCCTACGATTAAGGTTGCGCATTTTGAGAGCGAGCTAGACTGGCAAACGCAAACGTTGTTTTTACAAAATTTAAAGGCCGATTACTTGGCTTATAAAGTGCAAGCACATAGCCATTTTGAGGTGGTCAATGCCCGCGAGTTTAAAGCCTTTTTATCGCTAAAATTAGCAGGCTCGGAGGGGTTTGAAACGATTAACGTATCCACCCAGGCCACGGGCGATTTAAAGCAGATTCGTTTTAATCTGGACATGATTGAGCCTTACAGGGTACGTTCGGAACATGTTGTCAAGATAGATGAAACCCTGATTCAGCTAGATTCAACGTTTAAAGAGCTTGAAGCAGCTTTTTCTGAACAGTGGCAGATTAATCAGCTGTCTGGGCAAATTCGTTCACAGTTTCATTTAAAAAATTACCTATTATCGAGTCATGGCAAACTGAGTCTGGACCTTAAAGGCAAGCCGCCAACGGCATTGGATTATCGCGCGGAATATGCGTCAAATGGGAAAGCGACTTTTGATTTAAAAACTCAATTTGAGAAGATGGGTTCTTTAAATGTGAAAGGGCAAGCCGATCTTCAGAAGATGAGCAGCACCGTGAGTGTGCAGGCAGATGCGCTGAATCTCCAATGGCTTGATGCCAGGTTGAATTACCAAATCAGTGCCTTATTTGATTTTACCTTGCGTGATTTTGAGCAACGCACCAGTCAGCTGGCAGTGAAACAGCTGGCGTTAACCGGGTTGCCTAAGCCATTCACTTTTAAAGGGGTCATTGACAGTCATTTGACTCCACAAAACAGCGAAGCAATCGAAAAATCAACTGTAGCACCCAAGGCAGTCGCTCCAGAGGGGGCATTCGATTATGCGATTGCAATTCAATCGGAAGCATTAGGTTATGCAGAGTATTTGGGAAAGTTTGCGGCAAAACTCAATGTTAGCTCGGATTTTAGTCATGTGAATGTTCACGATGCCAAACTTGTCGTGGGCGATAACGCGATTGATTTGAGAGGACAATGGGCAGAAAATACCAATCTTTCATTAAAAGCCAAGCTGAATAATCTTAACCAGTTGTATGCACCGCTCACCGGCAACGCCGTAGCAAATTTAACGGCGAAGGGGAGCTTGTTGAAAGACCTATCAGGATTTGACCAGGCCTGGTTAAACTTGCAATTGGATGCCAATAACCTCAGTTATCAATCTCCCGATGCGCCAGCTGATGAAAAAATGAGGATTAAGCAGGTTGCTTTAAACGTGCAAGCGCCTTTACATCAACTTGAGTGGACTGCATTCTCCCTTAAGGTGAATGAGGTAAGTAAAGTTAAGCGGATTGCTGATAAGATGGTGGAACAGACACTTATTTCTCAACTGAGTGCAGTGCGTCAAGAGTCTAAAAAAGGCTTGGCCAGCAGTCTTAAAATGAGTCATCCACAGTTAAGTTTTAATACTGAATTGTATGAGGTAAAACCCAGTTTAAAACAACAGAAAATAGCCTTGACACGTTTTGATATCGTGCAAGCAGATACCGGTAACTGGCAGTTGGCCAAGCCCCGTGTTATTGATTGGCAAAGTCCTTCCAAAATCTCAACCGATGAGATATGCATTCAATCGGTGAAAAATACTGACGCTAAAGTTTGTTTTAAGGCTTACGAACATAAGGCAACTTGGTCACTGGATGCCTTGCCAGTGTTTGATTGGGCAAAACCGTGGTTAGGTGAAAATGTCCTATTAACAGGACATCTTAACGGTCAAGGCTCTGCCGACTGGCGAAAAAAACTCACATTGCAACAAGATTTGCTTGTGCCTCAGTTGGATGTAACCGTGATTGTACAAGGCAATCAAATACCCATGCAGGTTAATAACTGGCAAACCAATCTCCAGCTCACGCCTAATCAGGCCGGTTTAAAAAGCGTAGCCGAAGTGAACAAAACGGGACATTTTAATGCCTTGGTTGAGGCGATAAAGTCAACTGACCAGGCCTGGTCACTTGCAACGTTAAACGGAAAAGCGCAGTTGACGCTTTCTAATTGGGCATTAAGCGAACAATTCTTGAAACTCGTTGAATTTAATCAAACGAACGTAAAGATTGAAACTACGCTTTCTGGCACACCTGCAGAACTACAACACAGTACTTTGGCCAATATTGACCTAAATTTTAATTTACCTTTGCTGGGGTTAAAAGAGCAAGCGGTGCAACTACAAGCGCAACTGACACCGAAAGCGGTTAATGCCACTGGCGTATGGAAGCAGCAGGTGGGTCTGGTGGGTAAACGACAAGCAGATTTAAACGTTAACTTGACGGCATTAGACACAGAGCCACACCTATTAGCGCATTTTAAAACCGATTCTATCGAGTTGCTAAAAACTCCGTTTGCGCACCTGATGACCGCGGCCGATATGCATATTTCTGTAATTAATAAGGCAACGAAAGTTGCGGGTAAAGTGGAGCTGCATGATAGCGAATTGAATTTGGATGAAATGCCGCTCCACAAACGTACCTCCACCAGTAACGATGAGGTTATCATTGATGAGCAAGGCCAGGTCGTAGTAAAAGAGGAGGGTGTTTCCAACCTAAGTTATGACGTTAGAATCGGTTTTGGTCAAAATGTCAAAGTCAGAGTTCAGAACTCCCTATTGTTGCTAGGCGGTGAGTTGCAGTTGGTGCAAACGCCCGATACTTCTGATATGAAGGCATTTGGCGAGGTAAAAATACGTGAAGGTTATATTATGTTAGATGAGCGTAATAAGATTCAGATTGATCAATCGGCTTTCTTATTTAACGGCGTGATTGGTAATCCAACCTTAAATGTAAATCTCTTTAGAATAGTAGGCGAGACAACGGCTAGATTGAATATAACAGGCAATGCTACGCAACCGCAGTTTGTGTTTTACTCAAAACCTGCCCTGTCTCAAGCGCGTATCATCAATTTAATGGTCTTTGGCCGTGCAGGCGATATGTCCAAAGAGCCAAACTATGAATCGCAAGTGTTAAGTGCTTTTTACAAACTCGGGATTCAAAACAACACGCCAGTGCTCAATACGTTAACCAGTTCATTGGGTATTCAAGACGTCTATTTTGATGTAGACGGTCAACAGGTCAGTAACCTGTTAGTTGGTCGGAGTTTAACCGATAAACTTTACGTGCGCTATGCGAAAGACTTAACTGAGCAACAGGGGCAGGCGGTGCAATTCTTCTATCAATTGACTGATCGCTGGCTACTCAAAAGCAATAGTGGAGACAGCGATAGCTCGGTGGATCTTATCTATCGTTTAGAGCGTTAAAGAGCATCTGCAGGAGGATTGAAACATTACAGGGCTTATTCTGTTAAGTCGGTAAGGTCTCAATTTGAGCCCTTTATTTTTGCTGTGCGCTCACCAGCATTTCTTGGGCGTGGTTAAGAGTTTGTTCGGTAATGGTCAATCCGCCCATCATGCGTGCCAGTTCTTGGGTGCGTCCAAGCGAATCCAACTCAACCACTTGCGTAAAGGTTTGTTGGTTTTGCGTGGTTTTAGAAATGTGCAAATGCGTGTGGCCGTGTGAGGCGACTTGCGCCAAATGGGTGATGGACAAAATTTGTTTGTGTGCACCCAGTTGACGCATTTTGTGTCCCACTACTTCGGCCACGCCGCCGCCAATCCCCACGTCCACTTCGTCAAAAATTAAGGTGGGCAGGCTTGCCACTTCGGCAGTCGCCACTTGTATGGCCAAACTAATGCGCGACAACTCCCCTCCCGAAGCCACTTTGGCCAAGGGCTGTAACGGTTGGCCAATGTTGGCCGTTACTTTAAATTCCACCTTGTCAAACCCCGTAGCGTTGCCGGGGTTAAGCACGCTTAAATCCAGTTCAAACAGACCATTGGGCATGCCCAATTGTTGCATGCCTTGGGTCACAATTTTGGCCAGTTTAAGCGCGGCTTTTTGACGCGATTGGCTGAGTTGCGTGGCGTGAGTTTGATAGTGTGACCAGGCCTGGTCAATGTTGTTTTTAAGGGTTTCAATGGACGAGTCTGATTGGGTTAAGGTTTGCAACGCGTGTTGAATGCTGTGGTGTTTTTCAACCAACTCTTCGGGGTTAAGGTGGTATTTTTTGGCCAACGCAAACAGCTGAGCCAAGCGTTCTTCAACGCGTTGAAGTTGTTGCGGGTCAATATCAACCGATTGAAACTGGTGCTGAATTTCGCCTGCGGCTTCTTGCGTTTCGATGAGTGCGCTGTTAAGCGCCACCAATGTATTGGCCAAAGTGGGGGTAAAGGCCGCAATCGACTCGAGTGCCGCAATGGCGGCATTAAGCTGTTCACTGGCACTGTTGTCGCTGTTTTCACCTTCAAGCGCATCGTAGGCTCGTTGACAGGCGCTGATGATTTCACTGGCGTGCGACAGTTGACCTTGTTCTTCAGACAGTGCCATAAACTCGTCTTTTTGGGGGGCGACTTCGTCAAACTCATTGAGCTGAAACTGCAATAGTTCGAGCTTACTTTGGTAGTCGGCCTGCTCGGTTAATAGGGTGTCTAATTGCTGTTTAAGGGCTTGCCACTGTTTGTAGTGCGCGCGGGTGGCGGCCAGTGCCTCGGGGTGTTGGGCGTAGGCGTCCAGTAACGTAAGCTGTTTTTGAGTTTGCAGCAGCGATTGATGTTCGTGTTGGCCGTGAATGTCAATTAAAAAACTGCCCAGCGTTTTTAAACTGCTGGCCGGAATAGGCCGACCGTTTATAAACGCTTTAGAGCGCCCTTCGGAGGTGACAATGCGGCGCAAATAACATTGGTGGTCGGCATCGTCCAACGCTTGTTCGGTTAACCAGGCCTGGACAAATGGCAATTGGCTGACGTCAAACAGTGCGGTAACGTCGGCGCGTTCGGTGTGGTGGCGCACCAACGCACTGTCGGCACGTTCGCCCAAGGCCAAGCCCAACGCGTCTAATAAAATGGATTTTCCCGCCCCAGTTTCGCCCGTGAGCGTGCTAAAACCGCGGTTAAAATTAAGCGTGAGGTGTTCAATTAAAGCTAAGTTTTGAATGGTTAACTCTTGCAGCATGGTGACGGGTTACTCTTAATAAAGACGCATAATTAAAAAAACAAATCATTAAAAAACAAAGTTTACAACTTGTCGCCCCAATGCAATTTGGCGCGCAGCAGCTCAAAGTGATCGTGGCCGCGGGGATGCAGCATTTTAATAAAATTTTTATGACGTGTCACGGTGGTGCGATGCGCGGAAGTGATGTTAAAGGTCACTTGTCCATCGCAAATAATTTGCGCCGCGCCGTTGCAGTTTTCGTGCGGGCGCAATTGCACCGTGCTGTGCCCCGAAATAACGTAGGGGCGCGTGCTCATGGTGTGCGGGTTAATCGACACCAAACTTAACACGTCTAGGCCGGGGTCTAAAATAGGTCCGCCGGCCGATAATGCATAGGCGGTTGAGCCTGTTGGGGTCGAAATAATCAAGCCGTCGGAGCGTTGACTGTTTAAAAACCGCCCGTCCACAAAGGTTTCAAATTCAATCATGCGCGGCGAGTCGGTTTTGTGAATGACCACGTCGTTAAACGCCAACTGTTCAAATACGGTTTTACCCGCGGTTTCAATCACCACTTTGATTAAATTGCGCTCTTCGCTGTCGTAATTGCCGTCCATCACTTCGTCCAACGTGCACAGCATCTCTTTGGGTGAAATGTCGGTTAAAAACCCTAAACGGCCAAGGTTAATGCCCAAGATGGGGATTTTATTGTCGACAATCGAGCGCGCTACGTCTAAAAAGGTGCCGTCGCCGCCTACCACAATGGCCACGTCAATTAAACCGTAGAGTTGGTCGCGTTCAATGACTTTAATACCATACCGCTCATGCGGAAAGTCATGGCACGAGGCCGAATCCAAATACACCGTTTTGTGTTTGGTTAACAGATGTTGCACCAGTTTATCGATGCTTTCCCACGATTGAATGCCGTTGTATTTGCCAAAAATGCCAATTTTTTGAAACATGAAATTGCTCGCTCACAAAGTTAATTAGGGTCAAGACTCTTGTATAAAGCCAATCCGCGCTTATAATTTAGCACTCAAGACTTGAGAGTGCTTAATGAGTACTTAATTAAAGACAAGGGCAAATTGCACCATGCTAAATGACCGTTCACACTATTTGTTTAAAAGTTTGATGGGATTATACCTCAATGACGGCAAGCCAGTAGGGTCAAGCACCTTGGCTAAATTGCCCGACATTGGCTTAAGTTCGGCCACGGTGCGTAACGTCTTGGCCGATCTTGAAAAGCTCGGTTTTATTCACGCCCCGCACACATCGGCTGGACGCGTGCCCACCGAGCGCGGCTATCGGTTGTTTGTGGACTCTATGTTGACGTATCAACCCATGTCGCCCAAAAGCATCGAAACCATCCGCCATGAACTCTCGCCCAATTTGAACCAAGACGCGTTGATGCAAAGCGCGTCTAAAGTGTTAACCGACATTACCGGCATGACCAGTTTGGTGTTGCTGCCTAACAAAGAACGCGAAATTTTACAGCACATTGATTTTATGGCGTTGGGTGGTAATCGGGTGTTGGTGGTGTTGGTGTTTAACGACCAAGATGTGCAAAACCGAATTATCGAGCTTGAAACGGCGGTTTCTGCCAGCGAGTTAGAACAAATTTCTAATTATTTAAACGCCCATTGCGTTGGCAAGAATTTGCAAGACGCTAAAAAAATGTTGGTGGCACAAATGGATAAAATTCGCCATTCCACCAATCAATTTATGCTGTCGGTGATTGAGGCCACAGACGAAGTGTTGACCCAACAGCTGATACCGCAACTGCCGTTTTTGGTGGGTGGGCAAAGCAAGTTGCTTAATTATCAAGAGTTGGCCAACTCGGATAAATTGCGCGCTTTGTACCAGGCGTTTGAGCAACACAGCGGTATTTTAAGTGTGCTAGACAAAAGCCTGGCCGCACCCGGTGTGCAAATTTTTATTGGCAACGAGTGCGGCAGTGCGATTTATCACGATTGTAGTATTGTCACCAAGCCTTACGAAGTGGACGGCGAGGTGTTGGGTGTTTTGGGCGTAATCGGCCCAAGCCGAATGCCGTATGCAAAAGTGATTCCTAAAGTGGACATTACGGCAAAAATATTAGGCTCGCTCTTGAAAAAAACCGAACGCAACCTTAGTTAAGGTGCACGTTAATAAATTTTAATCCAGATAGGGAAATCACCGTGTCAGACACTAAATCGACTTTACAAGATGATCTTAATACCACGCAAACTGCGCAAGAGAATGCTCAAGATGAAACGCTCGAACAAGTTGAGCAAAATGTAGAACAGGACATTGCCGCTTTATTGCAGGAATCTCAAGAAGAAGCCGCCAAGCATAAAGACATGGCGTTGCGCTTGCAAGCCGACATGGAAAACCTGCGTCGCCGCACCCGTTTGGATTTAGAAAGCGCGCACAAGTTTGCGTTGGATAAATTTGTGGATGCGTTGATTCCGGCGATGGATTCCATCGAAATGGGCATGGACGCGGCGGGCAAGGAAGAAGCCACGATTGAAAGTATTCGTGAAGGTTTGGACATGACGTTTAAACAGTTGTTGGATGTGTTACAACGCTTTAATGTTGAGCGCATTGATCCACTAAACGAAACCTTTAACCCACAATTGCACGAAGCGATGACCATGGTGCCGTCACCCGACCACACCAGCAATACGGTGATCATGGTGGTGCAAAAGGGCTATACCTTAAACGAACGTTTGGTAAGACCGGCGCGAGTGATTGTGGCGCAGTAAGATTTGATGTCTCGGCATTAAAAAACTCACACATTTTTTGACAGGTTACTTGAAAAACGTTTTGACAGACTTATATACAAACCATCAGTAATTCGTTAAACCAATTTAAACAATCTTAAACAATTTTAAAAATCATCAAGCTGCCTACATTTAATTTACAAAGTAGGCCGCACACAGAAACTGGAGAAGCACATGGCTAAAATTATCGGTATCGATTTAGGAACCACCAACTCTTGCGTGGCCATTATGGAAGGCAAAGAAGTAAAAGTTATTCCTAACGCAGAAGGCGCACGCACCACACCTTCGGTGGTTGCTTACACGCAAGACGGTGAAGTGTTGGTGGGCGATTCGGCCAAGCGTCAAGCGGTCACCAACCCAAAAAACACTTTGTTTGCTATTAAGCGTTTAATTGGCCGTCGCGCCGATGACGCGGTGGTCACCAAAGACAAAGACATGGTGCCTTACAGCATTGTGGCCGCCGATAACGGTGACGCATGGGTTGAAGTGGACGGTAAAAAACTGTCACCTCAAGAAGTGTCTGCACGCACGTTAATGAAGATGAAAAAAACCGCCGAAGACTATTTGGGTTACGCGGTAACCGAAGCGGTTATTACCGTACCGGCTTACTTTAACGACTCACAGCGTCAAGCCACTAAAGACGCGGGTAAAATCGCTGGTTTAGACGTTAAGCGTATTATTAACGAGCCAACAGCGGCGGCGTTGGCGTACGGTATGGACAAAGTCACGCGTGACAGCAAAATTGCCGTGTACGATTTGGGCGGCGGAACCTTTGACGTGTCTATTATTGAAGTAGCCGATTTAGACGGCGAAAAGCAAGTTGAAGTATTGTCTACCAATGGCGACACGTTCTTGGGCGGTGAAGACTTTGACATGGTTATCATTGATTACCTAGTAGAAGAGTTCAAAAAAGACCAAGGTGTTAACCTAAAAGCCGATCCATTGGCCATTCAGCGTCTGCGTGAAGCGGCTGAAAAAGCTAAAATCGAATTGTCGTCGCGTGAACAAACCGACATTAACTTGCCTTACATTACCGCCGACGCCACTGGGCCTAAGCATTTAAACATTAAAATGACGCGCGCTAAATTTGAAGCGTTGGTAGAAGATTTAGTAGCACGTACCATTGAGCCTTGCCGCATTGCGTTAAAAGACGCTGGCTTGTCTGCATCGGATATTGACGATGTTATTTTGGTGGGTGGTTCAACGCGTGTGCCGATGGTGCAAGCGCGTGTTAAAGAGTTTTTTGGACGCGAGCCACGTCGTGATGTAAACCCAGACGAAGCGGTTGCCATGGGTGCGGCGATTCAAGGTGGCGTATTGTCAGGTGATGTAAACGATGTGTTGTTGTTAGACGTATCGCCTTTGTCACTTGGAATTGAAACCATGGGCGGCGTAATGACCAAGTTAATCGAGAAAAACACCACGATTCCAACGCGTAAATCGCAAGTGTTTTCAACCGCTGAAGACAATCAAGGCGCTGTAACCATTCACGTACTGCAAGGTGAGCGTGAAATTGCGTCGGGCAATAAGTCATTAGGGCAGTTTAATTTGGATGAGATTCCGGCCGCGCCACGTGGCACGCCACAAATTGAAGTGACGTTTGACATTGACGCCAACGGTATTTTAAATGTATCGGCCAAAGACAAAAACAGCGGTAAAGAGCAACACATTACGATTCAAGCGTCTTCAGGGCTGTCGGAAGCCGAAATTGAAGCGATGGTAAAAGACGCCGAAGCGCACGCCGAAGAAGATCGCAAATTAAAAGAGTTGGTTGAAGTGCGTAACCAAGCCGATGCGATGATTCACGGCACGCGTAAAATGGTCACCGACGCCGGTGAAGCGTTGACCAGTGAGGAAAATACCGCGGTTGAAACCGCTATTAACGAGCTTGAAGCGGCTATTAAAGGCGACAGCAAAGCCGTTATAGAAGAAAAAACCGCTAAGTTGGCCGAAGTAAGTCAGCCAATTGCTCAAAAAGCCCAAGCCAAGCCACAAGGTGACGCGGCGCAGGCGCAAGGCAAAGACAAAGATAAAGCCGATGATGATATTGTGGACGCGGAATTTGAAGAAGTTGACGATAAGAAATAATCGTTCAAAATGAACGCTAAAAATTATCGTTAAAATGTAACGTTAGAGTCTGTATAATTCGGGCAATCCAATGGTTGCCCGTTTTTTTAGGCTTTTTTAACGCACTATCACTATTTGAAACCTTTGCATGAGTGAATGCACGAATAAAAATGGTTAAAATCCACCTGATTTTTGTTGGAAAACTTGCGAATAGCCAGCTATTCACTGCATTTCCCGCCGCAATCAGGCAAATTTTCCCGCATTTTTCTTTCGCGCCTCACTCGTGCAAAGGTCTCATTTTAATTACTGTTTTAATTACCATTTAAAAACAATTAGAACAGTCAAAATCATTTGACCAGGCCTGGTTAAATGCAATGACTGTTTTTGATTGCTTTTAAATGTTAATTGACCAAAGCAAACGACTACACCTATGAGCAAAAGAGATTATTACGAAATTCTAGAAGTGTCCAAAACCGTTTCGGAAGGTGAGCTTAAAAAAGCCTACCGCAAAATGGCCATGAAATACCATCCCGATCGTAATCCAGACAACAAAGAAGCCGAAGACCATTTTAAAGAAGCCTCTGAGGCCTACGAAGTGCTGTCCGACTCACAAAAACGCGCGACCTATGATCAGTTTGGACACGCAGGTTTAGACGGTCATCACGGTGGCGGTGGCTTTAGTGGCGGATTTGGTGATGCCTTTAGCGATGTGTTTGGCGATATTTTTGGCGGCGGCTTTAGCGGTCGTCGTGGCCCACAGCCTGGCAATGATTTGCAGTATGAATTGGATATTTCGTTAGAAGACGCAGTAGCCGGCACAACCGTCGATATTCGTATTCCCACCAAAGACGTGTGCGATTCGTGTGACGGCAGCGGTGCCGAGCCTGGCAGTAAAGTACAAACGTGCCCTACGTGCGGTGGTGCGGGTCAGGTGCGCATGCAACAAGGCTTTTTTGCCGTCAATCGTCCGTGCCCAACCTGTCATGGTTCGGGCAAGTTAATTACCACGCCGTGTAAAAAATGCCGTGGCGAAGGTTATACGCACAGTCATAAAACCTTGTCGGTTAAAATTCCGGCTGGGGTTGATACTGGTGATCGTATTCGTTTGCAAGGCGAAGGCGAGGCGGGTGAGCCTGGCGCGCCACGCGGTGATTTGTATGTGCGCATGCGTGTCAAAAAGCACGCTATTTTTGAACGTGATGGCAATACCTTATATTGCGACCTGCCGTTAAGTTTTGCGACGGCCGCACTGGGTGGTTCGATTGATGTGCCTACTTTGGGTGGCAAAGCCAGCTTAAAAATACCCGCAGGCACGCAATCTGGGCAGCGTTTTAAATTAAGCGCTAAAGGGGTTAAGTCGGTGCGTAGTTCGGCCATTGGTGACATGATTGTGCAGGTTCAAATTGAAACGCCGGTTAAATTAACCAACGAACAAAAAGCCTTGCTTGAAGCGTTTGATGCCAGCTTAAAAGGCAAGCACCATAAACAGCACAGTCCAAAAGAGCATACTTTTTTTGATTCGGTAAAATCGTTTTTTACCGGCGATGACGACAAAAAAGCCGATAAAAAATCTGATAATGACCCATGGAATACCTAACCTGGAATACCTAACTTGGAATACTTAATTTGGAACATCAAATGAGAGTAGCAATTATTGGCGCCTCTGGGCGCATGGGAAAAGTGTTAATTGATGCAGTCAATCAAGCCCAAGGGCTAAGTGTGTCGGCCGCCATTGAACGCCCAGACAGCAGTTTAATTGGCGTCGATGCCGGTGAACTAGCCGGTGTTGGTAAGCTGGGCGTAACCATTGTGGGCGATTTAGCCCAGGTGGTAGACGATTTTGACGTGCTCATTGACTTTACCACGCCGGCAACAACAGTCAAAAATTTAGCGGTGTGCGTAGCGCACGGCAAAAAAATGGTGATTGGTACAACAGGTTTTGACGCAGAAGGTTTGGCCGCCATTGATAAAGCGGCGCAATCGATTGCCATGGTGTTTGCGGCCAATTACAGTGTGGGGGTTAATGTCTGTCTTAATTTATTGGCGCAAGCCGCCAAAGTGCTTAATCAAGGCTATGACATTGAAATCATTGAAGGGCATCATCGCCACAAAGTAGACGCGCCCTCTGGCACTGCGTTACGCATGGGTGAGGTGGTGGCCGATGCATTGGGTCGAGATTTAAAAACCTGTGCGGTGTACGGCCGAGAAGGCATTACTGGCGCACGTGACCCTAATACCATTGGCTTTGCCACAGTGCGTGCCGGTGATATTGTCGGGGATCATACGGTGCTGTTTGCGACAGAAGGCGAACGTGTTGAAATTACGCATAAGGCCTCTAGTAGAATGACGTTTGCCAAGGGGGCGGCTCGTTCATGCGGTTGGTTGGCAACTAAGCAGGCCGGTTTGTTTGATATGCAGGACGTGTTAGATTTGCGCTAAAAATTTTGTAAAGGCCTTTACTGGCTGATTGTTAAGGTTGTTTTATAAAAGGTGGCTAGGATTTAATCCAGTCACCTTTTTTATTGGCTCAATTTTTGCATAGATTTGTAACTGACCAGGCCTGGTCAGTTCTGTTTAATGTTATTTTGCAAAGGTTTTAAGCATGTTTTATATAAGATCCAGCTTTTTTGCAGTCAATTGGCTTTAATCCGATAGGCTGCTAGGTTAAAGTGGGTAGAATGAAACTATGTTTAAAGCAAATGAGGTAAAGCATGCTTGGCTTAAATTTGGTAAACGGTAGTAGGGCGAGTTCGACGCTTTCATTTTTTTCAATGGGGTTGCGCGTTGGAGTATTGGCGCTTTTGGTCTTATTGGTGGGGTGCTCAAGCGCACCTAAATCACCCATTTCTGAACAGGGTGTTAAACCCGCGCACGATGCGTCTATCGGTGGTCAAATTAAAGTTAAGAAAAAGCCTAATGCGATTGATTTAACTCAAGAAAAGCCAGTAAAACAAGCCTTGGTTTCACAATTTTCTCTTTGGAAAGGAACGCCTTATCAGTATGGTGGTAGTACTCTAAAAGGCACAGATTGCTCTTCTTATGTACAAAGTACCTTTCGCGATAAGTTAGGTTATATTTTACCCAGAGACACCCGCAGTCAAGTTAGAGTCGGGTATACCGTGGACAAGTCGGCTCTTAAAATTGGCGATATTGTGTTTTTTAAAGTCGCTAAAAATACGATACACAACGGTATCTATTTAGGGCAATCAAGATTTATGCATGCCTCCACCAGTCTTGGGGTGACTATTTCAAGTTTAGAAAATGATTATTGGCGCAACAGTTACTGGACGGCACGAAGTTTACGTTAGTGATTGGGTATTGTACGAAGCTAGGGGTCACTAGGGGCGGCTAGGGCTAAGAAAGGATGCAGCCTCATATTTAAGGCAGTATTTAACCTAGACAAGAATGGGTTGTTCGGGTACAATCTCGCCAATTAATTTTTACGACTAAAATTAAGCATTTATTGCATTTACGGGGTATTTAGCTGGGATGGCCAACACCATTTAGCACAAAAAACGGAGTGAGTCCTCAATGGGGGGCTGGCTCCGTTTTTTTATATGCGCGGCGAATAAATCTTAAGAAGATGCAGTTTGATTTTAATCGGGTATTACTTGGATGGAAAATACATGACTCAGGCGACACAGGCTTTGCTAGCGTTAGAAGATGGCACTCTATTTTGGGGTGTTTCATTGGGTGCAGAAGGTGAAACAGTTGGTGAAGTGGTTTTTAACACTTCTATGACCGGCTATCAAGAAATCTTAACCGACCCTTCATATTTTAAACAAATTGTAACCTTAACCTATCCACATATTGGCAACGTGGGCGTCAATGAACAGGACAGCGAGTCTGCGGGCATTATGGCGCAAGGTCTTATTGTTAAAGATTGCCCCATGTTGATGAGCAGTTTTCGCGCTGAAAAATCGCTGCCTGACTATTTAAAAGAACAAAACGTGGTGGCCATTGCCGATATTGATACGCGTAAACTAACCCGAATTTTACGCGATAAAGGTGCTCAATCAGGCGTAATTGTGGCTGGTAAAAATATTGATGCCGCAGATGCCATTGCCAAAGCCAAAGCCTTTAGCGGCTTAAACGGTTTAGATTTAGCGCAAGAAGTCACCACGGCCGAAATTTATGAATGGAATGAAGGTTCTTGGTCGCTCGAAAACGGTCATCAACCCGTTGAAAATCGCACGGGTTACCACGTTGTGGCCTACGACTATGGCATTAAGCGAAATATTTTGCGTATGTTGGCCGATCACGGATGCAAGTTAACCGTTGTACCCGCCAAAACACCCGCTGAAACGGTTTTGGCCATGAAGCCGGATGGCGTATTTTTGTCTAATGGCCCAGGAGATCCAGCGCCATGTGATTATGCGATTGAAGCCATTCAAAAAGTATTAGAGGCAAATATTCCGGTGTTTGGCATCTGTTTAGGGCATCAGCTGTTGGCATTGGCCAGCGGGGCTAAGACGGTAAAAATGAAGTTTGGTCATCATGGCGCCAACCATCCGGTGCAAGACGTTGACAGTAAAAAAGTGATGATTACGGCTCAAAACCACGGTTTTGCTGTAGAAGAATCTACCTTACCTGCTAATCTAAAAACCACGCATAAATCACTGTTTGACGGCACGTTGCAGGGGATTTCTCGTACGGATAAATCGGCATTTAGCTTTCAAGGTCATCCTGAAGCCAGCCCGGGCCCGCACGATGTAGCGCCTTTATTTGATCAGTTTTTTGAAAATATTAAAAATTCTAAACAAGCCACTAACGCTTAATTGATAGAAATAGGAAAAACGTAATGCCAAAGAGAAGTGATATACAAAGTATTATGATTATTGGTGCTGGCCCTATTATTATCGGTCAGGCCTGTGAATTTGATTACTCGGGTGTGCAGGCGTGTAAAGCCTTAAAAGAAGAGGGTTATCGCGTTATTTTGGTTAACTCTAACCCAGCCACCATTATGACCGACCCAGATTTGGCCGATGCCACCTACATTGAGCCTATTGAGTGGCGCACCGTAGAGGCTATTATTGCCAAAGAACGACCAGATGCTATTTTGCCGACTATGGGCGGTCAAACTGCGCTTAACTGTGCGTTAGATTTAGACGCCAACGGCGTATTAGCCAAGTACGGTGTGGAATTGATTGGCGCGAAAGCCGATGCCATTGATAAAGCCGAAAACCGCGATCGTTTTCGTAAAGCCATGCGCAGCATTGGTTTGGACATGCCCGATTCAGATGTGGCGCACAACTTAGAAGAAGCGTGGGAGATTCAAAAGCGTGTTGGCTTTCCAACAGTAATACGTCCTTCGTTTACCTTGGGTGGTTCAGGCGGTGGAATTGCCTATAACAAGGATGAGTTTGAACAAATTTGTAAGTTTGGTTTAGATTTATCGCCCACTAAAGAGTTATTGATTGAAGAGTCTATTTTGGGCTGGAAAGAGTACGAAATGGAAGTGGTGCGTGATAAAAACGACAACTGCATCATTGTTTGCTCTATTGAAAACTTTGACCCAATGGGTGTCCATACCGGTGATTCTATTACCGTTGCCCCAGCGCAAACGTTGACTGATAAAGAATATCAAATTATGCGTAACGCCTCGTTGGCGGTATTGCGCGAAATTGGTGTTGAGACCGGTGGTTCAAACGTTCAATTTGCCATTAATCCTGAAAATGGGCGCATGATTATTATTGAAATGAATCCACGTGTATCACGTTCGTCGGCGTTGGCGTCTAAGGCTACTGGTTTTCCCATCGCTAAAGTAGCGGCAAAGTTAGCCGTAGGGTACACGTTAGACGAGTTGCAAAACGACATTACCAATGGCGCAACACCCGCGTCGTTTGAACCGACCATTGATTACGTTGTCACCAAAGTACCACGTTTTACGTTTGAAAAGTTCCCACAAGCGCAAGCGCGTTTGTCTACCCAAATGAAGTCTGTGGGTGAGGTGATGGCGATTGGACGTAACTTCCAAGAGTCGATTCAAAAGGCGTTGCGTGGTTTAGAAACCGATAAAAATGGTTTTGACGAAATCATGCCTTTGGCGACCATGGACGAAAAAGAGATTAAAGACATTTTACGTCAAGAGTTGCGTGATCCAGGCCCAGAGCGTATTTGGTATGTGGCCGATGCGTTTCGTGCGGGTTGGGATTTAGAAACGGTTCACGATATTTCTAAAATTGACCCCTGGTTTTTGGCGCAAATTCAAGATTTGGTTAACATCGAAGACGACGTTAAGCAACGTGGTTTAGACGCTTTAGATGAGACCATGTTGCGCAATTTAAAACGCAAAGGTTTCTCAGACAATCGCTTGGCTAAATTATTAAACACCGATGCGGCGTTTATTCGTAAATTCCGTCATACGCTTAATATTCGTCCCGTTTTTAAACGCGTGGATACTTGTGCGGCCGAATTTGAAACCACTACGGCTTATATGTATTCAACCTATGACGAAGAGTGTGAAGCCAAGCCAACCGATCGTGAAAAAATCATGGTATTAGGGGGCGGGCCAAACCGCATTGGTCAAGGTATTGAGTTTGATTATTGCTGTGTTCACGCCGCGATGGCATTGCGTGAAGACGGCTACGAAACCATTATGGTTAACTGCAATCCAGAAACGGTTTCAACCGATTACGATACATCGGATCGTTTGTACTTTGAACCCTTGACGCTTGAAGATGTATTAGAAATTGTGGCCGTCGAGAATCCAAAGGGCGTGATTGTTCAATACGGTGGGCAAACGCCGCTTAAATTGGCCGAGGCGTTAGAAGAAGCTGGTGTGCCTATTATTGGCACGTCGCCAGAGTCTATTGACTTGGCGGAAGACCGCGCGTGTTTCCAAAAAATCTTAAACGATTTAAATTTGTTACAACCACCAAACAGAACCGCCTCAAGCGTGAGTGAAGCCGTTGTATTGGCCAATGAAATTGGTTACCCAATGGTGGTGCGTCCCTCGTATGTATTGGGCGGGCGCGGCATGGAAATAGTCTACACCGAGCCGGATTTAATTCGTTATATGACCGCGGCGGTTAAGGTTTCTAATGATTCTCCGGTGCTGTTAGACCGTTTCTTAGACGATGCCGTAGAATTAGATGTCGATGCGATTTGTGACGGAGACCAAGTGGTGATTGGCGGCATTATGGAACACATTGAACAAGCCGGGATTCACTCGGGTGATTCGGCGTGTTCATTGCCTCCTTACAGTATTTCGGCCGAGATTCAAGACCGCATTCGTGTGCAAGTGGCGCAAATGGCCAAGGCGTTAGGCGTGGTGGGTTTAATGAACACCCAGTTCGCCGTGAAGGGCGACGATATTTATGTGTTAGAAGTGAATCCACGTGCTTCGCGTACCGTGCCGTTTGTGTCAAAAGCAATAGGTTTTCCGTTGGCTAAAATTGCTGCACGTTGTATGGTAGGTCAAAAATTAGCACAACAAGGCTTTGAAGTTGAAGTTAAACCTAAGCACTTTTCGGTTAAAGAAGCGGTGTTTCCGTTTATTAAATTCTTAGGCGTTGACCCGATTTTAGGGCCAGAAATGAAATCAACGGGCGAAGTCATGGGCATTGGCAAAAGTTTTGCCCAGGCCTATGCTAAAGCACAATTGGCCGCAGGCACCGTGTTACCACGTTCTGGTACAGCCTTTTTAAGTGTGCGTAAAGCCGATCGAGAAGATGTGGTTGTACTGGCTAATCAGTTGATTTCTAAAGGTTTTAAAGTGGTTGCCACGCGTGGAACTGCGGTGTCTTTAAAAGCGGCTGGTGTGGCGTGTGATATGGTGAATAAGGTAACAGAAGGTCGTCCTAACATTGTTGATTCTATCGTCAATGAAGAGATTGCTTTAATTGTGAATACATCGGATGGTTCGGTAAGTATTCAGGACTCGTCGAGCATTCGTCGTGAAGCCTTAATGCACAAAACATGTTATACCACCACGATGGCCGGCGCGTTTGCAATGGTTGAGGCAATGGACTATTTAGACGATCAGCCCGTGACCCGTTTACAAGATTTATTTTAATCTAAGATTAAATATCTTAGATTACATCATCTATTTTAAGCTACGCCAAAGCCATTGTGCTTTGGCGTTTTAGTTTGAGACCTTTGCACGTTAAAAAGGATAAAAAATGCAAAAGCATCCTATGACAAAACAAGGCGCAGATGCCTTACAAACCGAATTGGTTAAGTTAAAAAAAGAAGAGCGTCCTAAAATTACCGAGGCCATTGCCACAGCGCGTGAACACGGCGATTTAAAAGAAAATGCCGAATACCATGCCGCACGCGAACAGCAAGGCTTTATTGAAGCACGGATTGCGCAAATTGAAAGTGTACTAAGTCTTGCGCAAATTATTGACGTGACTAAGCTGTCGCCCAACGGAAAAATTGTCTTTGGTGCAACGGTCACGGTATTAAACGTGGATACGGATGAAGAGTTAACCTATAAAATTGTCGGCAATGAAGAAGCCGATTTAAAACACAATAAAATTTCGGTTAACTCGCCGATTGCGCGTGCTTTAATTGGCAAAACGGAAGGTGATGAGGTGATTGTACAAGCACCCAAAGGCAATATTGATTATGAAATTATCTCAATTCAATATATCTAAGCAGGCTAATTTTTTTAAAGTTTACCGCCTTGAGGCACTATGTACACGGTGATAAATGGGGTAGTGATTGTCTTAATCACAGTAATGCTCACCTTAGGATATTGGGTTACACCTTTATTATTTGGGCAGTTAGAGCCAGTTTTGGCGGGTGCGTTGGCGGCAAAATTGTTTAGCGCCAGCGCGTTGCTTGTATTGGGTATGTTAACTGTGGTGATTTTATGGGGTGTTTGGAAAAACGGAATTTTCATCACAAAATCCATGTGGCCACTTGGGTTAAGCATTTTTTTAATGACAGGGTTGTACGGTTGGGTAAGTCCCGCCATGCAAAGCATAAAATTACGCTATCCCAATGGGGTGGATAAGCTTTCAGTTGATTGGCCCATGTTTGCTTCGTTGCATGGGGTGTATCAAGTCTTGTATTTATTGGTGATTGTTTTGATGTGTTTTTGGCTGATAAAAAATCTGTTAAAGCCATTAAAAACCCTTTAAAACGGCACTAATAGCGCAAAAGAGGGGATAAAAAATGTTTATAAGCATTTCATTATTTTCTAACTTTTACGGGTTGCAATTTAACCTGAAAACCGTCAGAATTGATTCGTTATTGAGTCAACCAACCTCGGAGTTTACGAATGAAACACTTAACCATTAAAGCCTTATTTATTTCTGCCATTGCAGCAATGTCATTTAACGTTCATGCATCAGATGTTTACAACAATTGTTTAGCCGATGCAGAAGCATTGATTGAAACAGCTAAAACTAAAGGCGGAACCGCGGCTCGTGAAATGGAGCAAAAAACCACTGTTGAAGCATGTAAAGCAGAGCTAGCGACAATTGAAGCTAAATATGCAGACAAATCTGTTGGATTAAATCCTGCTTCTGTTATGACTCCTGCAGACCGTGCAAAGTGGTCAGCGTTGTTTGAAGCGATTGATGCTAAAAACTTCAAAGGGACACGTTACAACATGGCTTCTTACTACCGTTAATTTTTAACGCCCAGTGATTAAGACCCAAAAAACCGGTTTTTACCGGTTTTTTGCTTTCTACCAGGCCTGGTTTAAATAAAAACTATATGTGAGCCATTTGCACGAATGAATGCAAAGGCTTTACATTGGTTCTAACGCTAAAAAGTGTGTAAATTTAATGAAAAAAAATATATTTCAAGCGGTTTACGACTGTCTTATGCAAGCCGACTTAGATTGCAAAGTTGCGCAACTTACCCAGTTGCAAATAGATTGGTCGGATGATAATTTTGATTTTACACCCAGTGTAGAAGTGTTAAGAATCCCTGATCCAGGCCGCCCTAAAAATCCTATCTTAGTTTCTCCCAAAGAGTTGCCGCGTCGTCGTTTAGGGTCTGCAGAGGGTCATGCGGCCTTAATGCACTCTATTGCGCACATTGAGTTTAATGCGATTAACTTGGCGTTAGACGCCATTTATCGCTTTCAGTCTATGCCGGTTCAATACTATTTAGATTGGTTGGGCGTAGCGGCTGAAGAGTCGTATCATTTTCAAATGATTCGTGAACATTTGGCGCTCTTAGGATACGAATACGGCGATATGGTAGCGCACGATGGCTTGTGGATGACCACCTACGAAACCGACCACGATCCGATGGTGCGTATGGCACTGGTTCCACGTACGCTGGAGGCGCGTGGGTTGGATGTGACCCCCGCAATGATTCAAAAGTTGCGCGCTATTGGTGACAAGCGAGGGGTAGAAATTTTAAAGATTTTATTGCGCGATGAAATTGGTCATGTTGAAGTGGGTACGCGTTGGTTTAGATATTTGTGCAGCGAGCGTGGCTTAAACCCGTTTAAAACCTTTCAAGAAGTCGTTGAAAAGTATTATCACGGCGATTTGCGCGGACCTTTTAATTATGAGGCGCGTCAGCAAGCGGGTTTTTGTGCCGATGAAATTAACTGGTTAAAATCACTCAATCCAACTCAGTCAGGCATTTAAGATGAGCGATGTGGCTCGATTATCGGACAAACAGCGGCTACGGATTCAAACTCGGCATCGTGTTTCAGTAGAAAACTATGGCTATGAGCCGAAAGCACTGTATTGGAGTGATCGAACTGTGCAAGAAGTTCGCTTTAAAACACTTATGGACAGTTTACCCAAGAGGCTTTGTGTTGCTGAAAATACCCAAATAGGCAATGACCAGGCCTGGTCATTATTGGATATGGGTTGTGGCTTTGCTGATTTTAAGCGCTACTTAAATCGTCACGGTTTTTACCCAAGTTATCAAGGGGTTGATGTATCGCCTGTTGTGGTGCAAGCCGCGCGCGCGATAGAACCGGGTATTTTAATTTTTGAAGGCGAGTTGTCGGAATGCAAATTTGAGGTTAATCAATTTGACTATGTGATGTTGTCGGGCGCATTAAATGAAGTGGTCGAAACCGAGGTGGAGGGCACTGCGGCCTGTTACGGTGATTATGCTCGTGCGACATTAAAAAAGATGTACGCGCTGTGTAAACAAGGTGTCGCGTTTAATTTATTGGATGCACGGCATCCCTGGGTGGCCAGTCGAAGCGATTTACAAAGTTTTTTACCCGCCGATATCGTGGATTTTTGCCATACTTTTGCTCATAGAGTCACGCTGATTGAGGGCTATTTGGACAATGATTTTACCGTGTATTTGCACAAGTCGTAGGTGGGTTGATGCGCATTGGAATTGATTTAGGCGGCACAAAAATCGCGCTTATCGCCTTAAGCGAGCAAGGCGAAACATTGTATCAACAGCGGATGGCTACTCCAAAGGGCGATTATTTAGCCACGGTGCAAGCGATTGCAGGGTTGGTTGACCGTGCCGAGCGCAAGGTTAATTGTATCGCGCAGTCGGTTGGGGTGGGTATTCCTGGTGCGGTTTCACAAAAAACAGGTCGTATTAAAAATGCCAACTCAATATGCTTAATTGGTCAAGACTTGCAAGGCGACTTGCAAACCGCATTAAATCGGCCGGTAAAATTAGCCAACGACGCCAATTGCTTTGCACTGTCAGAAGCCATTGATGGGGCGGCGCAGGGCGCTGATGTGGTCTTTGGTGTTATTATTGGAACAGGTTGTGGTGGCGCGTTGGTGGTGAATCAGCGCATTTTAAGTGGCGCAAATGCCATTGCTGGCGAATGGGGACATAACCCACTGCCATGGCGCAATGACCAAGACATCGCGTTAGACTGTTATTGTGGATTACAAGGTTGCAACGAAACCTTCTTGTCGGGCAGCGGGTTAGAGCGACATTATCAACAGCGCGGCGGTACAGCGTTAAGTGCACAGAACATAGAAGCGCTAAGCGAGCAAAAAAATCCGTTAGCGGCGGCGTTACTTGATGATTACATTATTTGGTTGGCGAAAGGGTTGGCCAGTGTAATTAATGTATTAGACCCCGATGTGATTGTATTGGGTGGCGGAATGTCAAACGTAGCGCGAATTTATAGAGACGTACCAGCACTTTGGTCGCAGTGGGTGTTTAGCGATGAAGTGAATACACGCTTAGTGCCGCCTAAATTTGGTGATGCCAGCGGTGTTCGCGGCGCGGCTTGGTTGTAGTTTTAACCTCTTTAAGCCCCTTTAGACCCCTTTAAATCGCGCATTCCGATGCAATTAATAAAATATTGTATTAATAGGCTTTACATTTGGTGGTTTTAAGGTAAACTGCATCGGCTGGTAAAGATTACAGCGGCTATTTATTTATATCAGCGCTATTTAGATTGTACTTCAAATATCCCATCTTAATATGTTCGTAAGTAATTTCTGCATCTTTCAGCACTTTTTTGACCTTGTCGCGAAGACAAAGTTGATTTGTTATTATTAATTAAAAAAATTGGAGATTACTCATGAGTATGACTACTGGTACAGTTAAATGGTTTGATGAGAAGAAAGGTTTCGGTTTCATCGAAGCTCAAGACGGAAAAGATGTATTCGTACATTTCCGCGCTATTCAAGGTTCTGGTTACAAGAGCCTAGAAGAAGGTCAAAAAGTTCAGTTCGAAGTTGAAAACGGACAGAAAGGCCTTCAAGCCGCTAACGTAAGCGTTATCTAAATTTCTTTAAAAAGGTTAAGTAATTAACCTTTTTCATTGAATTCAGCGCTGTAAATAAACATTCTTAGGGGTGTTCTATTTACAGCGTTTGTTGTTTTAGGGTTCCCATTTTTGTAAGACATGTTTAACGTGTACTGCATTGCTAAATTGCCTCCATAATTACCCATTCTGTTATGGCCATTCGCCACCTTAAAACACGCACACCCAAACACCTATATAAATACATATAAATATAAAAAAGAGACCAACCTATGAGTTTTGCCTCACTGGGCTTATCGGCCCCCATTCTTGAAGCCGTTGCTAAGCAAGGCTATGAAACGCCATCGCCCATTCAAAAACAAGCTATTCCAGCTATTTTGGAAGGCCGTGACGTTATGGCCGCCGCGCAAACTGGTACAGGAAAAACGGCCGGTTTTACCTTGCCGTTGTTAGAACGTTTGTCTAAGGGTGAGTCGGCGCGAGATAATCAAGTGCGTGCTTTGGTGCTGACCCCAACCCGTGAGTTGGCGGCACAGGTGGCCGAGAGTGTAGAAACTTATGGTGCTAATTTGCCATTGCGCTCGGCGGTGGTGTTTGGTGGGGTAAAAATTAATCCGCAGATGATTAAGTTACGTCGCGGCGTGGATGTATTGGTGGCAACGCCAGGACGATTATTGGATTTATACAATCAAAATGCGGTTAAGTTTAAACAACTTGAAGTGCTTATTTTAGACGAAGCCGACCGTATGTTGGACATGGGTTTTATTAATGATTTGCGTAAAATCATGGCGCTGTTGCCAGCCGACCGTCAAACGCTGATGTTTTCGGCGACGTTTTCAGACGACATTCGCAAATTGGCTAAAGGATTGGTTAAAAACCCGGTAGAAATTTCAGTTTCTCCTGCAAATACCACGGTAAAAAGTGTTGAGCAATCCATTTGTCCAGTGGACAAAGGCAAAAAAGCCGAATTGCTGATTAAATTAATTCAAGAGCACCAGTGGTTTCAAGTCTTGGTGTTTACTAAAACCAAACACGGCGCTAATCGCTTAACCCAGCAACTTGAAAAAGCCGGCATAAAATCGGCGGCCATTCACGGCAACAAGAGCCAGGGTGCGCGTACGCGTGCATTGTCTGAGTTTAAAAGTGGTGCGGTGCAAGTTTTAGTGGCCACCGACATCGCTGCACGTGGTTTGGACATTGACCAACTGCCGCAAGTGGTTAATTTTGACTTGCCCAACGTTCCGGAAGATTACGTGCATCGTATCGGGCGTACTGGTCGCGCAGGTGCGACCGGGCACGCGATTTCGTTGGTGTGTGCCGATGAATTTGATTTGTTAAAAGACATTGAGTGTTTAACCGGTGAGTTATTAACGCGCAAAGTAGTGGCCGGATTTGAACCGGTTCACGCCTTGCCCGAGTCGCGCTTAGATACTCGTCCAATTAAGCCCAGCAGACCTAAAAAGCCTAAAGTTAGAAGTGAGCATCACGATGGCCAACGCTCTGGCGATGCTGCGCGTGGGCATAAACCGCCTAGTAATGGTGGTAACGGCGCAAACCGCGGTGGTCGTGGTTCGTCAAACCGTGGTAATGGCTCAAATAATGGCTCAGGTGGTCGTTCGGGTTCATAACGTTATTAAGCGAGACCTTTGCATTAAATAAACCCCAGTGGTTTGTTTGTCTGTATATCAAAACCGACCAGGCCTGGTCGGTTTTTTTGTTTTTAAATTCTGTATTTTTTATTATGCGGCTTCAAGTAATAAATCACTTGGACTGTTTTTTGCTTCTTAAATTTTATTAAAAAGTGCCCACAGGATAAACCCCGCATGATCTCATTTGATTTTAAACAACCCAGTATTTTACGAAACATGTTTTTAGCCTTTATGGGTTTTGGTGTGTCAATGGGCATTGTTTTTCCGATATTTTCAAACCTTTTTGTTGAGTGGAAAGAGGGCATGTTGGCTTGGTTTGTCTTGTCGTGCATTGCTGCGGGGATTAGCATTGGGCTGTTTAACTTTTGGTTGCTTAATAAAATGCTGCTACAGCGTTTAAAGCGGATTGGCGATGTGGCCAATGCCATTAGTCAAAATGATGTTTCTAAAAGCTGTACGCTACAAAGTAACGATTTTATTGGCGATATGTCGTACAGTTTTAATTTAATGACCGCTAACTTGCGAGAGATGATTGAGCGCATCACCGAGGTGTCACAACATTTAAACGTGGCGTCTTCTACCCTAATTTGCGAAACCCAAAACACCCAAAAAGGGGTTGAAATACAAAAGCAAGACACTCAGCAAGTAGAAGAAGCCATGCACAGCATGAACGCGGCGGTATTTGCCATGTCTAAGCATGCTCAATCGGCTTTGCAAGCGGCTGATGAAGCAAGCAGTGCCACAACTCAAGGTTCAAGTGTTGTTAAGCAAACTGCGCATTCCATTGGTCTGCTGGCAAATGAGGTTGAAGAGGCCACTGTGGTCATTAAACGTCTTGAACACGACAGTGGCACCATTGTGAGTGTTTTGGAGGTGATTAAAGACATTGCAGAGCAAACTAATTTATTGGCGTTAAACGCGGCCATAGAAGCGGCACGAGCCGGTGAGCATGGGCGTGGTTTCGCAGTCGTGGCTGACGAGGTGCGCATTTTGGCCAGTCGCACCCAAGCGTCCACCAAAGAGATTGAGCTTACCATTAGTCACTTGCAAAAGGCTTCGCAAGAAGCGGTGGGCGTGATGAATCGTGGTCAACAAAAAGCCCACGAAAGCGTACAACAAGTCAATAAAGCCGGACATTCATTGCAGGCCATTGAAGTGGCGGTGGACACGATTTACCAAACCAATTCACAAATTGCCAATGCCTCTAAAGACCAACAAAATCAAGCCAGTAGAGTGAATGAGAGCATTGAGCATATAAACGAAGAGGCGCAAAAAGTTGCCACCGGCGCGACTAAAACGTATCATTCTGGCAGTGAAGTGGGGCGTTTAGCCAAGCAGTTAAGCAAATTGGTTGGACAGTTTAAAACGCATTAAATACATCCATTAAGGTGTCTTAACGTTTTTAGGAATTTACATGATCGTGTCAAAACCTGGGTTATTGCAATCGGCGTCTATTAACAGTTTTTTAGAGGCGTTGGAGTTTTCGCTGTCCAGCCTGGTTATAACCGACGCGGATATGTCGGTCGATGGGCAGAAGTTTATCTACGTTAACGAACGTTTTAAGCAACAAACGCAATACAGCGAAAGCGAGCTGCTTAATAAAACCCCTAGAATATTGCAAGGGGTTGGCACTTCATCAGAAACCATTAAGCAATTAAAAACCGCGTTGCTCAAAGGTGAAACCTTTGTTGGCCAGACCATAAACTATCGCAAAGATGGCTCAAGTTATCCGGTGCGTTGGAGCATTAACCCCATTCGCAATGAGCAACATGAGATTATTGCGTTTTTGTCCAATCAACTTGAAATCACCGAGTTTGTAAAAGCACAAGATCAAGCGTTGTTTTTGGCCGAGGCGCTCAATCAATCGGCCGATGGCGCTTTAATCACCGACCTACAAGGCAATATTATTTACGCCAATCGCGCCTTTAGTCGGCTTACTGGGTACTGGTTTGCAGAAATTGAACATCAAAATGTTCGCATGTTTAAATCGGGCAAAATGAGCGCTGAGTTTTACGATGACATGTGGAGCAAGCTTTCTAAAAATCAACCATTTGAAGGGGTGTTTTTAAACGTACACAAAAATGGCAAGCTGTTTTTTGAGCAAAAAACCATCACGACTATTTTGGATCACGACAACCAGCCTTGCTACTATTTGGCGCTGAGTAAAGATTCGTCTGAGGTGATTAACAAAACCAATCATCTGGAATACCAGGCTTACCACGATCCGTTAACAGGCTTGTTTAATCGCGCTAAATTTGATGAGATTATGGACTATAAAATGCGTGTGTTTGAAAGCCACCATGCGCCGTTTTGTCTTATTTTGAGCGATATTGATAATTTTAAAATGATTAACGACACCTTGGGGCATGCGGTGGGCGATGAAGCCTTGCAACAGGTTGCCCATGTTTTACAAAGCAATTTACGGGACGCCGATGTGGTGATTCGATGGGGAGGAGAGGAGTTTTGTATTCTTGTGGACGCCAGCCTTGATAAGGCGCTAACAGTGGCCGAGTTGCTACGCTTATGTATTAATACCTCGGAATTTTCCATGTTGCCCAGCAAAACCCTCAGCATGAGCTTTGGTGTGGCGCAAATCTATCCTCAGCAAACGCCCGAAGAGTTGTTTGTTAAAGCCGACCAAGCGGTCTATTTGGCTAAAAAACTCGGTAAAAACCGTGTGTGTCGCGCTGATTAATCCAAAATTCTGTAACGGAAATCCCATGACCCCCGACGAAGCTTTAGAAAAATTACCTGAGATTTTAAAACGCAATTTAGACCGCAATTTATGCGTTTGCAATGAAGTGCCTAAATTAACCGTTATTAATGCGATTGCTCAGGGGGCTGACACGCTTGAGAAAGTGCGCGCTAAAACCTATGCCTCGGATGGCAATGGGTGTTGTGCGCGACAAATTGACGATTTATTAGAGTGCTTAGCGGGTTGTGATGCAATGGATAAATAACCCATAAAACGCGCCTTAACCCAGCCATGTTTTAATGTTTTATTAGCTCATTTCACCAGGCCTGGTCGAAAGGCTGAGTAAGAGTTTTAAAAAGGCCTCAACCGATTCAATCGAAGCCGATTCGCTCATGGTGTGATAGCCCGTGGTGGGAATTTGAATGGTGGTGCCGTCCACCAAGCCGTTTGAGGCGTTAATGATTCGACCCATTTCGGTGCTGCCCATAGAGCGCGGTTTTTCACCCAACGCGGTTAAACGTACGTTTTCGGCTTCAACATAATGGTCTTTATACAGGTAGCTTAATTGGTTTTGTTGGCACAGGCGTGCCACTAAATCGGTGGCTTCTTTATTAAACGCGGCGTTGGCGTCTTTTTCGCGTAAGACCAACAGTTGTTGATTGGCGGCCTCAACCGTGGGAAAAGGGCTGGTGTCTACCACAAACAAGCGGTTGGTCGAGCCGCCAAAGCGTCTAAACCATTCTAATAAATAACGCCAGCTTTTACCGGCTTCTTCTTGGGCGGTAAAAAAGGCCGTGCCTTCAAATCCTTGGCTAAACAGATGCACCAATGCGGCGGCGGTTAACACGTTATCAAGCTGGCCTTCTAAGCGACCATTGGTGATTTTGAGTTTGTCTTCAAACGCCACGGGCGTGCCAGCCACAGCGCTGTCTAAGCCATCAATTTCAAAAATTAAGTTGTTACGGTATTCGCATACGTAGGAGTTTTTAATCACCCCATTGCCACGATACGCGCCCGACCAAGGCTCGTACGCAAACACGGGCACTGAGCCAAATCGTTCGGTGATTTTAGACATCAGCTCTTCAGACACCGAATTATTAAGCAAGTCGGTGCGATTGGCCGAGATAAACGCCGCGTATTGAAACTCATTAGGCCCGGTTGAAATTAAACCGTGTCGGTCAATGTGCGCCGAAAACATGGTGCTAAACGGATCTTTACCCTGCGCGACCAGTAAGCCCTCGTACCACGTGACCTTTGCACCGCGCTCTTCAAGCTCGCGCTGTAATACTCTAAAAAAGGAGTGTTCGGCACCCACCACGCTGGGTTGGCGAATGAGGGCTTTTAATAAGTCGATAAATTCGGGTTGAATCATAATTAGATCTCTTTTGGAATGTATTCATCCATTTAACCAGGCCTGGTTAAATTATTTATTCTGCATTTATGGTCGCGGTTTTAGTTGAGTGCGCTACGGCGGCTTGAATTTGCGCCATTTCGGCTGGTTTTAAATTACGCCACTGGCCGGGTTTTAACTCACCCAGCTCCACCGACATAATGCGGGTGCGTTTGAGTTTAGTCACTTCGTAACCTAAAAATTCACACATGCGTCTAATTTGGCGATTTAACCCTTGGTTTAAGATAATTTTAAACACATAGCGGCTTTCCATCGACACTTTGCACGGTTTGGTGACGGTATCCAACACCGGCACGCCACGCGCCATGCGTTCAATAAAACGCTCATTAAGCGGTTTGTCTACTGTCACGATGTACTCTTTGTCGTGGGCGTTTTCGGCACGTAAAATTTTGTTGACAATGTCGCCGTCGCTGGTCAAAAAAATCAAACCCTCCGACGGTTTGTCTAACCTGCCTATCGGAAAAATACGCTCTTTGTGGCCAATGGCATCAATAATATTGCCTTTAATGTGGCGCTCGGTGGTGCAGGTAATGCCAATGGGTTTGTGGTAGGCGATGTAAATGCGGTCTGATTTATTGGTTGCGCTGGCTTTAATGGTTTTGCCGTCCACTAACACTACGTCGCCAGGCAACACTTTAGTGCCCAGTTGGGGCAGTTGGCCATTGATTTTAACGCGATTTTGTTCAATGAGTTTGTCGGCCTCGCGGCGTGAACAAAACCCCGATTCGCTGATGTATTTGTTAAGGCGTTTGGCGGTGCTGACGGCATTTTTAGAGGGATTGTGTACATCAGAGGCGACTTTACTGTTCACTGCGGTTCCATTGTTTGATTGGCATAGCGATAAAACAAGCAGTTTAGCAAAAAAAGAAGTTTTAAACCCCCTGAATTGCGTCCTTAAACGTAACATTACGTTTGACCAGGCCTGGTCAAAGCCAATTTAAGCGATTATTATGACGCCTAATTATTAAAACCCTTTAAGAAAGGAGGCCTAAATGCCCGACACGGACACCATGCAAGATATTCAAACTTTGGAACAATTAGAGGCTTTAAAGCAACAACACGATGCATTATTGGTGCTGTTTGGCGGTAAAAACTGTAATGTGTGTCATGCGATTAAGCCCAAATTAATTGAATTAATGCAGGCGCATTACCTCAAAATGCATTTAACGTACGTGGATTGTCACGTGGTCACCGAAGTGTGCGCGCAGCAGAGTGTATTAAGTTTGCCGACCTTACAGGTCTATTTTGGCGGGCAGCGTTTTGTTGAAGAAGTTCGCACTTTTAGCCTGCAAAAAGTGGTGCAGGATTTAGCCAGGCCTTATGCCATGCTGTTTGACGAGGCTTAAATCAAGCTTAAATCACGTTTACGCGATTTAGCGTTTGCCATCGCCACCGGCTTTGATTAACAAACGGTCAAGCCAACGGCTGGGCAGTAAACGTTTTAGTACAGCAAATACTCGGGTAGGCACGGTAACGCGGTAACGAATTTTTGCGTGCGGTGCTTGCAGGGCGTGCAACAGTGCTTTACAGACTGCGTCGGGGCCAAGAGTAAACGGCGCGCTTGGGCCAACGGTTTCTAAGCGGTCAATCATGGCGTGATATTGGGCTTGATGAACACTGCTGGGTACGTTAATCCAATGTTTAAACTGAATAAAAGCGTTTTTTCTAAAGTCCGATAAAATCGGTCCAGGTTCAATTAGACTGACTTGAATGCCGGTTGATTTGAGTTCTAAGCGCAAGGTATCGGCTAGGCCTTCAATGGCAAATTTACTGGCGTTGTACGCCCCGCGATATTGCATGGCGGCAAAGCCTAAAATAGAACTGTTGTAAATAATGCGCCCAAAACCCTGTTGGCGCATTAAAGGAATCACCAAATTGGTAAGCTCTTGGGTGCCAAACACATTGGTCTGAAACTGATGTTCGAGTGCCGCACGGCTTAAATCTTCGATCGCACCGGGCAGACCAAACGCCGCATTGTTAAACAAGCCCGCAATGGGTGCGATTTTTTGTTCATGTAAATGCTGCACAATTTGAGCAAACGCGTGGTTGATTGAGTCGCTATTGGCCAAGTCGCACTCAAAACAGTCTATTCCTAAGTCTTTAATGCGCGCCACATCACTGGGATTTCGACACGTAGCCATTACCTTGTAGCCCAGTTGGTGGCACTGCACCGCGCAATAATAACCAATACCGGTTGAGCACCCGGTTATTAATAAGGTGCTTGGCGGCAGGACACGCGGCAGGATACCCGTTTGGGTCAACACAGGTTTATGGGTGTTGTGAGTATTGGCCGTTGTGTTGGTTATGTTCGTTATCTTAGTTATGGTCGGCCGCCTGAGCGTCAGCGACGTCTTGATGCACTTTGGCCATGTCTAACGACATCAGTTGCGCAATGCCTTCTTCTAATGCGCCGGCTGGAATGGCACCTGGGTTAGAGTAAACCACAATTTTTTCACGCATAAATACAATGGTTGGAATCGAGCGCACTTGAAACATGCCCGCCAACTCTTGTTCTTCTTCGACGTTGATTTTGCAAAAGGCAATGTCTGGGTATTTTTCAGACACCTGCTCAAAAATAGGACCAAATTGTTTGCATGGTCCACACCATTCTGCCCAAAAGTCAAAAATAACAATGTCGTTATTGGCAATCGTGTCTTCAAATTGTTCTGTTTTTAAGTTTATTACGGCCATGTTTGGCTCCTTTGACGCAGTCTATAAAGTTGAAAAGTTGAATAAAATTAAACCGTTGGGTTGCCACCTTGCGTTAACAGCATGGGGTTAAGGTATTGTTTTAAGGTCGCTTGGTCCAAATCGGTCATTTCTAAAGCCACCTCTAAAACGGGGCGACCAGAGCGATAGGCTTCTTTGGCGATGGCCGCGCCTTTTTCGTAACCTACCACGGTATTCAGTGCAGTGACTAAAATGGGGTTAATGTCGAGCGCTTTTTGAAGGTTTTCTTGGTTAACACTAAACCCCGCAATCGCTAAATCAGCCAATTGAGTCGCCGCGTTGCTGGCAATTTCTAAACTTTGCAATAGGTTTAAGGCAATCATAGGTAACATAACATTTAACTGAAAACTGCCCGACTGCCCACCTACGGTAATGGCGGTGTGATTGCCCATAATTTGTGCGGCCACCATGCACACCGCTTCGGGAATCACTGGGTTAACCTTGCCCGGCATAATCGAGCTGCCGGGTTGCAACGCGGGCAGTTGAATTTCACCCAAGCCAGCAAGTGGCCCCGAGTTCATCCAGCGTAAATCGTTAGCGATTTTCATTAAACTGCACGCCAATACATTCAGTTGCCCGCTAAGCTCTACGGCGCTGTCTTGCGAGCTTAATCCCACAAAATAGTTGGGCATAGGGGTAAAGTCGATGGCGGTAATGGTGGCCAAATGAGCGCACACTAAAGGTCCAAATTCAGGGTCTGCGTTAATGCCTGTGCCCACCGCTGTACCGCCTTGTGGCAGTTGTTGAATACGTTTTTGAGTGTCTTTTAAACGCGCGATGTTGTCGGTAATTTGCACGCGCCAGCCCGACATTTCTTGGCTAAGGCGAATGGGGGTGGCATCCATTAAATGGGTGCGTCCGGTTTTTACCACGTGCGCCAGTTCACGTTCACGATCTTCGATGGTGTTGGCAAGATGTTGCAACGCGGGCAATAAAGATTCTTCTAACGCCAGTGCAGCGGCGACATGCACAGTGGTTGGAATTACGTCATTAGAACTTTGGCTCATATTAATGTCGTCGTTGGGATGCACCTCAACGCCGGTCATCTGTTTGGCTAGGGTCGCCAAGACCTCATTGGCATTCATGTTGGTGCTGGTACCCGAGCCGGTTTGAAACACATCAATGGGAAACTGCTCTAAATAACGCCCGTCAATAATCTCTTTAGCGGCGGTCTGAATGGCATCGGTTTTTTGTGCGCTTAACAATCCAAGTGCTTTATTGCTGTCGGCGCAGGCAAACTTAACGTAACAAAGTGCTTTAATAAATGCCGCAGGCAAAGGCGTGCCGCTAATGGGAAAGTTGTTAATGGCGCGTTGAGTTTGCGCGCCATACAAGGCATTAGCCGGCACGTCTAAAGAACCCATGCTGTCTTTTTCAATTCTAAAAGCGCTGGTGTGCGAGTGTGTTTGCGAGTGTAAAGTTGGTTGTGCCATAAAATAAGAGGTTCTTTGCTGTCGTTAGGTTTAAACACGAATATTTGCGTGTGTGATGTTTGGGTTTTGACTTAATCGTTAGTTTTATATTGGTTTTATCATTAATTATACGTGCTAAGTGCCTTATTTACGGCATTGCATGCAATGCCATAATGCATTTAAATCATCTTTTAAACGTTAAATTGAGTATTATTTTAGCATTATTGGTTCAAAATAATAGCCCGAGGCGTCACTAGGATAGTGTCGCACCCATCGTTGCACCAACCATCGCACCTAATGCCAGCAGTTTGTTGGGTTTTGCTTTAAATAAGACCTTTGCATGAGAAACTACATTGATAAATTGCTCTGAAACCATCGAAAACAGCCCGTTTAACCACGTTGACTTTGCCAATATATTGTTAAAAGATGCGGTATGGTGGGCGTATTTTGTTAACGAAACCGGTGAGCATTTGCAAATTTCAAGTGCATTGCAAGCCTATTTTGAAAAGCCAATGGTGTCTTTAGAAGACATGACCGGTTGCTACAATTCACCTATGATGCGCATTAAAATTACAGAAGCACTGCATCAAACTCAAGAAGACCACCGGTTTGTGGTGTCGTTTTGCACCAAAAAAGGCAAAACATCGTTTCAAAATCGCTTAAGCGTTATCGAACAAAACGGCCAAAAAATAGTCTGGTCACAGTGCATTGACATATCCGAAATGGTGGCATTAGAGCGTGAAATAGTCGACGCCCAAGGGCGCATGTCAATTACGCAAATGTTAGAACGCCAGGCGTTACTAGAAGAGCAAAACCGCTTTATTCAAAAGTCTTATCATACACAGTCGCGATTTTTGGCGTTACTAAGCCACGAATTGCGCTCGCCTTTATTGGGCATCAGCAGTTTATCTGAACGCCTGTTGGACAAGTACGCTGCCTATCCTGATATTGTTGAACCCTTAAGGGTGATACACATGACGGCCGAGCAATCGACCTATTTGGTGAGCGATATTTTGACCTACTCGCAAACTCAATACGATGGAATGAAACTTAGACCCGTTAAGTTTTCGTTGAAAGAAACTCTAGACAATATAAAACTTTTAACCAACTCCATTGCACACGACAAAGGTTTAATGGTGTCGTTAATTTATAACGACCAAGTCGATTGGGTAGTGGGTGATAGCTTGCGTTTATCACAAGTGCTTATTAATTTAATTATTAATGGCATTAAGTTTACCCATTTTGGAGGCGTCACTGTTGAGGTTAAAGCGGTTGAAGCAGATTCATTTTTATTTTCGGTTACCGATTCGGGCGAGGGGATTTTGGCCGATAAGTTAACCCAGATTTTTGAACCTTTTGCCCAGTTAGAAAACAGTCGCGGGATGGCTCAAAATTTGGGTGTTGGTTTAGGGTTATTTATTGTTAAACAATTAGTGACGTTAATGGGAGGCGAAGTGGCGGTTAAGTCGGTGACACATGTTGGCACCACATTTTACTTTACGCTTAGACTGCCGCAGGTCGGATCGTCCGAGATGGGACGTTTGGGTGTAAATGCACCTATCAGCCCATTGTCACAAAGGGTTAAGCAGAAAAAAGAACATAAAAAACAGCAACAATTATTACAAGAACAGCAAGTGCTTGAATTACAGAAACAGCAAGAAAAAAACAACAACATTGCATTGCACGCGCAAGACAAGCCTTACAAAATTTTAGTCGCGGACGATTCGCATATTAATCGCATGGTATTGTCGGGGTATTTAAAAGATTTGCACTGCCAAGTGTTTGAGGCTCAAGACGGTCAGCAGGCCTGGTCAATGTTTCAGAGTTATGATTATGACTATGTGTTTTTAGACATTCAAATGCCGTATTTAGACGGTGTCGAAGTGTGCAAACGCATTAAAAGTGCCGTTGATCAAGGTCTTACCCAGACATTAAAAGGTGTGTTTGCTATTACGGCCGGCGGCGAAGAAGCGCACGTTATACCTAACGGCGAAACCTTTTGCTCTATTGGTTTTAACGCCTGGTTGATTAAGCCAGTGTCTAAAAAACAAATTATGGCGTTGTTTCAGTTGCCAACACCGCAAACCTGTTTAACCCCCAGTCGTTGTCAGAATCCAGTGGAATCTTTATCGCTGATACATCCTCTTCCAAGTTCTGATTTAGAAGGTATAGAGGTCATACCCAAAGAGTTTTACACTTTAATGGACGAGTTTTTAAGCGAATTAAAATCAGGGGTGGCGCAATTAGGGGTTTTAAATAAAATGGCCGACTGGAAAACATTGCAAGCCAAAGCCCATTATTTAAAAGGCAACTGCATGTTGTTTCAGTTGCAAAAGATAGTGCAACAATTACGCACGATTGAGGCCTTGCCAGAAGAGCGATATCCATTAGACATAATACGAAAAAAGATTGTTGAGTCCCTTGAAAATATTGAAATAGGCATTAAATACCTTGAGAACTCATGGGCGATTAGTCATAATAGTTAAAATTAGAGTTGCAGAGATGATATATCTCAAAAGAGCCCTAAATTAATGAATTAATGAGTAAATTTGCTTGATAATTAACTCCTTTAGGCAATACAGCTCGCACAAAAACCCAAATAAATAAGGTAAAACAATGACTGAAAAAATTACAATTTTGTTAGCTGAAGACCATGCTTTGGTAAGAGCTGGTTTTAAATCGATTTTGCAAGCCGAAAGCGATTTTGAAATTGTGGGTGAAGCACAAGACGGCTTAGAATGTTTGGAGATGGTACGTGCAAAATCACCAATGGTTGTATTGTTAGACTTGTCTATGCCAAAATTAAGTGGTTTAAACGCAATCAGTCACATTAAGAAACGCTACGCTGAATCTAAAGTAATTGTGTTAACCGCTGCAGAAACTCCTGGCGTTTGGACAGAAGTTCTTGATTTAGGCGTTAGTGGTATTGCCATGAAGTCAATTTCGCCTAAAGAATTAATTTCAGGCGTGCGTAAAGTGGCTAAGGGTGAAACGTTTATTCACTCTGAAATACAGCCTATTTTAGAAGCCGAAACAGGCATGGGCAGCAAGAAATTGTCTGTACGTGAAAAGCAAGTGGTTAAGTTGGTAGCTGAAGGCTACAAAACCAAAGAAATTGCCGATATGCTTGAAATCAGTGATCGCACTGTATCAAAACACCGCGAAAACCTAATGACCAAAATGGGCGCGACGTCAACGGCCGAGTTAACCAACTACGCCAATGAGTCGGGCTTAACCAAAGTTGGTTTGCAAGAAATTGAGTAATTAATTTGTTATAGAACTGTTTTAGAGTAGCCTGTTTTAAAGTATTAATATAGCTTTAAACGGACAGTACAAAAGGGCTTTTTAGCCCTTTTTTGTTGTCTAAGATAAATGTAAATTCTAACCCGCTTGTGCAACAGCCACTTTATACAATGGTTGGGCTAGCATTAGCAGCATTAGCATTAGTCGTTGTAGCTGGATTCTCAGTTTGTGCAGGTTGCACGCCTAAAAAATCATTTTTAAACTTCGTTAAGCCTTCTTGTACTAACGCATAGGTTTTTTCGATGTTACTGGCAATGTCACCTTTTAACACATCTAAGCCACCTAAAATGTCTTTGGCCGAATCAAAGCCGTCTTTGATGCCGCCGCCAATCACGTCTAAAAAGCCGTTAATTAACGCCTCACCTTGCAGTTCGGGGTGAGCTTGTTGGTAGCCACTTAAAAAGGCGGTTGTGCCGTCAACGATGCGTTTAGCGGTGTTTTCGGGAGTCCAATAATCCATGCCGCCTTGAGCTTTTAACGCCGCCTCACTGATGGGTGGGGGCGTGTCCACGTCTGTTTGAGGCAGTTCGGCTTGCAAAATTTCGTTAATTTTATCCATTGCGGCCTGAAACGTCATCTTTAAGGCATCGCTGGGTGCGGTGGCCGGATCGCCAAACAAATGCGCTACCAAGCTGGCTTGGCGTTCGTTGCGAATGGTCATTTGAGTTACCTGCGCTTCGGTTTTTTGTGCCACCCCTTTTGCACTGGCCTGGTCGGCTGTGGTTTGTCCCAGTGCCGATTTATTGTTGGGATTGGCAGGCGATAAATCCGCCAGCTTTTGGTAGGCGTTAATAGGGCCGGTTGCGTTGATGTTCATAGCCATGGTAAGAACCTCTGTTTAATTTTTCTGGTTTTGGGCGTTTTGGAATGATTTTAAGATCATTTTAGAGTAATTTTAGAGTAATTTTATTATGCATTAAGGTTATCGGCCAGAGGGTAAACTTCTAAAGTATTTAAGGTTTTTAATCTACGTCTTGCGCACGATTGCGCGCGGTAAAGTTAAGCAAAATAAAACCGTAAATGGTACTATGTGCGGCTATTTTTAAATGTTATTTGGAATACAGTCTCATGGAATTAAATCCAGTTTACACCCGCATTGCCGATTATCAAGCTCGTACCGACATCCTTAGGGGGTATCTTTGACTACGAGGTTAAGGCCGAACGTTTAGTTGAAGTGTCTAGAGAGCTTGAAGACCCAGGCGTTTGGAGCAATCCTGAAAACGCGCAAGCTTTAGGCAAAGAAAAATCGCAACTTGAAAACATTGTCTCAACCATCGACGAGCTTACCTCGGGCACCGAGTCGGCCAAGGAGTTGTTGGAGTTGGCGCAAATGGATAACGACCAAGAGATGGTCGATGAAGTGGTGCTTGATTTAGACCGTTTGGGCGAGCGTTTGGATAAGCTGGAATTTCAGCGCATGTTTTCAGGTGAGATGGATCCCAATAACGCCTACCTTGAAATTCAATCGGGTTCGGGTGGCACCGAGGCGCAAGATTGGGCTAATATGCTGTTAAGAATGTATTTGCGCTGGTGCGATCGCCGTGGTTTTAAAACCGAAATTACCGAGATTTCGGACGGTGATGTGGCCGGCATTAAAGGTGCGACCATTCATGTGCAGGGCGATTACGCTTACGGTTGGTTGCGCACCGAGCTGGGCGTGCATCGTTTGGTGCGTAAGTCGCCCTTTGATTCCAACTCAAAACGCCATACGTCGTTTTCATCGGTGTTTATTTCGCCCGAAATTGACGACAGTTTTGTCATTGACATTAACCCAGCCGACTTGCGCATTGACGTGTATCGCGCCAGCGGTGCGGGCGGTCAGCACGTTAACCGTACCGAATCGGCGGTGCGCATTACCCATTTGCCCACCAATACGGTCACGCAATGTCAAAACGGTCGCTCGCAACACCAAAACAAAGCCGAGGCGATGAAGCAGTTGCGCGCCAAACTGTATGAGCTTGAAATGCTCAGCCGCAATGCCGATAAGCAAGAGCTAGAAGACTCAAAATCGGACATTGGTTGGGGCAGTCAAATTCGCTCTTACGTGTTGGATTCGGGGCGCATTAAAGATTTACGCACCGGAGTCGAAACCGGCAACACCAGCGCGGTGCTGGACGGCGATTTAGACCAGTTTATTATTGCCAGTTTAAAAGCGGGCGTGTAACGCCGTAGTTAAAAGCAAACAACAAATACCAAAAACACACTTCACCAGGCCTGGTTAAATGGTTAACCAGGCCTGGTCATTTAAAATACAGTGAGAGAAATGCAATGTCCGAAATGCAAACAAATGTGCCAGAAGTAGATGAAAACAAAATCATTGCTGAGCGTCGTGCCAAGTTAGACGCGTTACGCGCCACGGGTCACTCGTACCCTAATACCTTTCGTCGTAGCCAAAGTTCGGCCGAACTGCACGCTTTATTTGACGGTAAAACCAAAGAAGAGCTTGAAGCCGCTGAGCCCGTGCGTGTAAAAGTAGCTGGGCGCATGATGTTGCGTCGTATTATGGGCAAAGCCAGTTTTGCCACCTTGCAAGACCACGAAGGGCGCATTCAGGTGTACGTCACCCGCGACGAATTGCCCGACGAGTTTTATAACACTCAATTTAAAAAATGGGATTTGGGCGACATTATTGGCGTAGAAGGGTTTGTGTTTAAAACCAACACCGACGAGCTGTCCATTCACGTTGAGCACATTGAGCTGATTACCAAATCATTGCGTCCCTTGCCCGATAAATTTCACGGCTTACAAGACCAAGAAATCAAATACCGTCAGCGTTACATTGATTTAATTGTCAATCAAGAAAGCCGCGACACCTTTATATTGCGCTCTAAAATTGTGCAGCATGTGCGCGAATTTTTAATGCGTAAAAACTTCATGGAAGTTGAAACCCCCATGATGCACGTTATTCCTGGTGGCGCATCGGCCAAGCCGTTTAACACCCACCATAATGCGTTAGACATGCCGTTGTACTTACGAATTGCCCCAGAACTGTATTTAAAACGCCTAGTGGTCGGTGGATTTGAGCGCGTGTTTGAAATCAATCGCAGCTTTAGAAACGAAGGCTTGTCCACGCGTCACAATCCCGAATTTACCATGGTTGAGTTTTACGCCGCCTACACCGACTACCATGAGCTTATGGACTACACCGAAGAGCTTTTAAAAGAATTGGCTATTTTAGCGGTGGGTTCTACTAAAGTGCCGTACCAAGGTCAAGAATTTGATTTTGGCAAACCGTTTGCACGCATGTCGATGAAGCAATCGGTTTTACACTACTGCCCCGACGTCAAACCCGAGCAGTTAGCCACGCTAGACGCCGCACGCGACTTGGCCAAACAGATGAAAGTCCATGTACAAGACAGCTACGGATTAGGTCGAGTGATTACAGAGATTTTTGAAGAACACGTTGAATCTAAACTGCTTGACCCAACGTTTATCACCGAATACCCAGCCGAAATCTCGCCTTTGGCGCGTCGTAACAACGATAATCCAGACATTACCGACCGTTTTGAACTGTTTATTGGCGGGCGCGAACTGGCCAATGGTTTTAACGAACTCAACGACGCCGAAGACCAAGCCGAACGCTTTAAAGCCCAAGTAGCCGCCAAAGACGCCGGCGACGACGAAGCCATGCATTTTGATGAAGATTACATCACCGCACTCGAACACGGCATGCCCCCCACAGCCGGCGAAGGCATTGGTATTGACCGCTTAGTCATGCTTTTTACAAATTCCGCCTCAATCCGAGATGTTTTGCTTTTTCCACACATGCGTCCAGCCTAAAACCCTCTGTTACTTTTGTTACCACCAGCCCCGTTTTTACGGGGTTTTGTGTTTTTTGGTGTACACAATTTTGATTGCATGTAAACAAACAGCACGGGCAAAAGCAGGTGAGTAGGTTAAAAATTAAGCTTGATGGCAAGTCAGTTTTAGGGGCGTTAGGCATGCTTTATTATGTGATGAACAATAGAGGATTTTAGATAGTTTATTGCTTAAAATGGGGTTATTATTTGCAGGTAGATGCTATTCAATATTCTATTTATATTTTTATTCATAAATCTATTCATTAGTCTATTCATTAGTCTATTTATTTTAGTTATTAACATTAGGTTTAAATAAGGTTTTTATGGAGCCAATTGAAAGAGTAAAAAGCCTTCTTGAGCATCAAAATTTAAGCGGTTCTGAGCTGGCAAGAGTGACGGGTTTAAGCCAACCTACCGTAAGCAGGGCGCTAAAAAATTGCCCGTGGTTAAAGTTGGCTTAGGCAAGTTAACTAAATTTGCTTTAATTAAAGAAGAAGCGGCCTTGGTTCTATTCACCGTGGATGAATTTGGTCAAATTTTACCCATAGCCAATTGGTATGCTCAGTTTGGCGGCCGAACGCTTATTGTTCATCAGCACGGCGGTTGTAATGAGTTTGACGGACTACCCTTTTTTGTCTATGACCTTATTCCATCGGGGTTTTTGGGCAGTCTTGAATTAGCCGAGTTGCAAAAGCACGATGCCCATTTAAACCAAGACAGTCGCAATTGGTCGGCTCAACAAATAATGCATTATTTAACCCATTACGGAATCGATTTAGCCGGTTCATTCGTGGTTGGAAAACCCGCAGCCCTTGAGGCGCAGCAACTGAACTTTAAACCCATTAAAAAATCAGAGTATTGTGCCATTGCCTTAGAGGTGGCTAAACATTCAAATCGTGGGTCGTCGATAGGGGGTGAACAGCCTAAATTTACAATTTTTGATGGGCAAAAACATAAAATAGTAAAGTATTCGCCTAAACTTACGCATACAAACGCCATTGCACAACGACACCGGGATTTAATGGTTTGCGAATATTTAGCGTTGCAAACCTTCGCTCGGTTCGGTGTACTCGCAAGTGTCGTTGAACTGTACATCGAAGATCGATTTTATTTAGAAATTGAGCGGTTTGATCGAGTCGGTCAGTTTGGTCGTCGTCACATTACGTGCTTAAGAGTGTTGGATGCCGAGTATGCCGGGGTGGGAGGCGACTGGATTGATGTTACGCAAGTACTGTTAAGTCAAGAACTGATGTTAGCTGAGGATTTTTTTAATGTTCAGGTGGTCTATGCGTTTGGCAAGTTTATAGCCAATACCGACATGCACAACGGTAATTTGGCGTTCTTTTTAGACCCGCTTACTTTTAAACCCACTGGGCTTGCACCTTTTTACGATGTATTGCCCATGCACTACATGCCAAAACAGGGCGAAATTGTGCAAGAAAGCTACGTTGTGCCCCGGTTAATAAATGTAAATCCTAAGGCCAGGCAAAAGGCAAATAGCCTAACGCAGGCGTTTTTTACGGAAGTTAAAAACAATACTTTAATTTCAACCGCATTTAAAGATGAGTTGTTAAGCATTAATACAGCAAGCTTAACGCAAGTTGATTAGTTTAAACGAGGTAACGCATTGAATTGGACGGCACAAGCCCTGGAGGGCGTAGGGTTGATAACGCCCCATTGGATAAAGGATGCGCGTGGCACGTTTGCCGAGTTGGTGCGTGAACAGGCTTTGTCTGATGTACTGGGCTATTCGGTGCATTTTGTGCAAGAAAATGAATCGTTGTCGCATTTTGGCGTGTTGCGTGGCTTACATTATCAGCGTGCGCCTTACGCACAAGCCAAGTTAATTAGAGTGCTGGAAGGCACTGTGTTAGATGTCGCGGTGGATTTACGCCCAAAAAGCGCCACCTACGGACAGCATGTGGCCATCGAATTGTCAGCGCAAAGCGGTCAGCAATTGTTTATTCCCAAAGGTTTTGCGCATGGATTTGCGGTGTTAAGTCAAACCGCACGGGTAAATTACAAGGTAGACGCGTATTACGCGCCGGCGCATCAAGGCGGTATTAAGTTTGATTGCCCAACGCTGGCGATTGACTGGCGTTTGCCAAGCCAGCAATGGCAAGTGTCAAAGTTTGATGCGGATTTGCCCGCGCTGCTTGATCTTAAACACGATTTACAGGTGGCACAAAATTTAAAAGGCACCTTAAGTGAGCATAATTAATATACTGGTGTTGGGCGCACACGGTCAGCTTGGGCAAGCGTTTAACGCCGTAGCGGGGGAGTTTGTAGCGATAACATTGCACAGAGTAGGGCGCGAGTTGGACATTACTCAACCAGGCCTGGTCAGTGCTCTGTTAGCCAAAAACCAGTACGATGCCGTCATAAACTGCGCCGCCTTTACCGACGTAAACGCCGCGGAGCAGACGGTTGCAAGCGCTCAAGATGCTTATGCCTTAAACCATTTGGCTGTGGCAAGTCTAGCGCACACCCTAAAATTGCAAGGTGGGTTTTTGGTGCATTTTTCGACCGACTATGTGTTTGACGGCAACGCACACAAGCCCTACACCGAGCACGATACACCGTACCCTATTAATGTGTATGGCCAAAGCAAGCTTAAAGGCGAGCAAGCCATGTTAAAAAGTAATCCACCAGGCCTGGTGATTCGCACCAGTTGGTTGTTTTCGCCGTTTGGCAAAAACTTTGTCACCCATCTGCTTAACGTTGGGCGACAAGAGCAAACACAAACGCTTAATATAGTCAGCGACCAAGTGGGTTCACCCACCTCGGCACTCGATTTAGCGCGTGCGGTGTTGCAACTTTTAACGCAGCGCACCCAAACCCCACATAACCAGGCCTGGTTAACCACACAATTACTGCACTTTGCCAATGCCGGTCAAGCCAGTTGGGCGCAATTGGCCAGTGCGGTGGTGCAACAAGCCCAGCTGAATTGCACAATACACCCCATTTTAACCCACCAATACAGCTCACCCGTTAAGCGCCCAGCGTACAGCGTGTTAAACACTCAATCCCTGCAAACTCTATTAAATACGCCAATACGCTCTTGGCAAGACGCCCTGCAAGAAACGCTAAATTGGAAAAGTAACGCTGAGTAGTCGCGAGTAACCGCGTTAGTAATGGTTAAACAGCGGCTGTTTTATCTAAGGTAGACTTATCAAGAGCGCGGTTTTTAACCGCACGACGAATCAACGCAATAAAAACGCCCAACATCAAACCCAACACCGCCGCGACCGCTAAAATAAGCGATTTTTGGGTTTGACTTTTTCGCCAATCTCGGCGGCTTGGTCAATGCGAGCTACACTTAAACGGTCGGGGTTAATGTTAACCGCGTTTAAAGAATCGTAGCTTTCTTGCAACCCTCTTAATTTAGCAATGTAAGGGTCGTCTGACGTGCGTTTTAACAGCGCTGATTTTTCGGCTTCAAGTAACTTAAACCCCAAGTAATAAAGTGGCATGCCTTGGTTTTGAACGCTCTGAATTTCAACAGTAGGGCCCATTGTGGTGGGTTCTTCTATGTTTAAAGCGCGTGCAATCGCAATGGCCTCTTCTAAACTAGCTACTTTATCCATTCGCTGGTCTAGAGCAATTTTTCTAGCAGAAGTGATTTCTTGTTGTAACTGCTCTAAGCGCACTTTCTTGTCGTTATTGATTTCATTTACAATTTGAGTTTTTGAAATGGCTACCACTTCGGCAATGTTTTTATTTAACAGTTGCGCCAATAACGCTTCGTTAACGGTTAAAGAAAGTGCGACAGAAACTTGTCCAGAGGCGGTGTCTTTTTTGGGAAGAGAGACTGTGAAGTCTTTTAAAAATTGTTCAAAAGCCTTATTAAAAGCTTCTTGATATTGTGCGGCTTGCAATGTGTTGATGGTAGGCGCATACACTTCGACAAGATTATTGGCCTTAAAAAAACTTAACATAGCCGAGCGTGAATTTAAGTTTTGAGTAAAAATATCAAACACTCTTTGCGGCGAATAGCTTGCTGCACGCCCCAGTTGTACGTCTAAACGATTTAACTCTTGAACCAACTCTAATTCAGGCGGCAGTAAATACGCCGTAGATTTAAACGCCGGCTTAACACTAAACGCATAACCAGCGGCCAACACCATCACAATGATAATGGAGGCAACAATCGTCCATTTTTCTTGCACCAATCCCTGCCAAAGTTCAAATAAATCAATCTCGTCATCGGCGGCTAAGTGAGCGTTTTGCGGGTTAGTGTGTGTTACAGCATCTTGCATGGGTTTTCCTTGACTGTTAAACCGGGTTTTAAATCAGTTTTAATTTAACCAGGCCTGGTAAGCCTGATTAAGCTGGGTAAGTTGTTTTTTAAGAGTTTGGCATTATACAAAGTTTTGTTTGAAGGATACGTACAAGTTTGCAGATTGTTTTGTTAAACAAAGCAAAAATTAATCGAGACGATTGAACTATAATTTAAAACTTAGAATTTAACGTAATGCATTAATACACTCTGAGACCTTTGCACGAGTCAGGTGCGAAAGAAAAATGAGGAAAAATTAACCTGATTGCGGCGGAAAACGCAGTGAATAGCTGGCTATTCGCAAGTTTTTCAACAAAAATCAGGTTAATTTTAACCATTTTTATTCGTGCATTGACTCGTGCAAAGGTCTCACTCAATAGGCAAAGCACGATGAGATTAACCTGTCAGCAAATTGAAGCAATAAAGCAGGCTGTTACAGATATTTTTGGGTCGCAAGCTCGTGTAAAGCTTTTTGGCTCAAGAGTTAATGATCAGGCTAAGGGGGGAGATATTGATTTGCTCATTGTGAGTCAAAATGCCATCGAAAAACCCGTTCAACTTGCCTCTAAACTGGCTGCTAAAATTTACAGAGCCTGTTTAGGCCGAAAAGTGGATGTTGTCATTGATGCTCCAAATATTGAAAAGCAATCTATTCATAAGATTGCAAATGAAACGGGTATTTTTTTATGAATCAAGCCGTTTTAAATAAATGAATCATGAGCAATAAAAGTCTAAAAATACTGGTTACCGGCGGTGCCGGTTTTATTGGCTCGGCGCTGATAAGACACTTAATAAACCACACTGCGCACCGTGTGGTAAACGTGGATAAACTCACTTATGCGGGTAATTTAGCGTCGCTTACATCGGTGGCGCATAATCCCAGATACGTCTTTGAGCAAGTAGATATTTGTGATGCCGTGCAATTACAACGGGTTTTTGCGCAGCACGCGCCCAATATTGTGATGCATCTGGCGGCCGAAAGTCATGTAGATCGCTCGATTGATGGGCCGGCCGAGTTTATTCAAACCAATATTGTCGGCACTTACACACTGCTAGAACAAGCGCGGGCGTATTGGAACCAGCTCACCGGCGACAAAAAAGCCAGTTTTAGGTTTCATCATGTTTCAACCGACGAAGTGTATGGCGATTTACCGCATCCCGATGAATTAACACAGCGTCATGCCGGACTTAATCCGGAATATCTTCCCTTGTTTACCGAGCAAACCGCCTACGCCCCAAGCTCACCTTACAGCGCCAGCAAAGCCGCCAGCGACCATTTGGTACGCGCCTGGCACAAAACCTACCAACTGCCTATTGTGGTGAGTCATTGTTCTAATAATTACGGACCGTATCAGTTTGCCGAAAAGTTGATTCCCCTGGTGATATTAAATGCCCTAAAAGGCAAACCCTTGCCTTTATACGGCAACGGCCAGCAAATTCGCGACTGGCTTTACGTAGAAGACCACGCCCGCGCTCTGGTTCTGGTAGCCACCCAAGGCCAAATAGGCCAAACCTACAACATAGGCGGCCACAACGAAAAACAAAACATTCAAGTTGTCACCGCCATCTGTTCAATCTTAGATGAGTTGGTGCCTGTAAACACCAAGATGCCGGATCAAGTCCGGCATGACGAACTCCCGTTGCATCACGACGAAACACCTTTACGTCACGACGAAATACCTTTACGTCACGACGAAATACCTTTACGTCACGACGAAACACCTTTACGTCATTCCGGACTTGATCCGGAATCTGCCAAAGGTTATGCGCACTTCATAACCTATGTAAACGACCGCCCCGGTCACGACAAACGCTACGCCATAGACGCCAGTAAAATACAAAACCAACTGGGCTGGACACCCCAAGAAACCTTTGAAAGCGGCCTGCGAAAAACCGTGCAATGGTATTTAAACCACCAGGCCTGGTAAGAAGATTTGCAGACAATCTTTAAATCAAAAACAGTTTTGAGCAATATTTAGCGAGTTTATTGAGATAAATAGGTGATTTATTTAACACGGCAAACAGTGTTTGCAAAAAAAGGAATTAGGAAACGATGATAATAAACCACGTAAAAGAAATTTTTATTATTGCTGGACCTAATGGCGCGGGTAAGACCACGTTTGCATTAGGTTTAATTGACGAAGGAATTATAAAGCATTATCTAAACGCCGATGAAATCGCCAGAGAGCTTTCACCTTCAGACCCACAAAAAGCCAATATTAAAGCAGCACGGATTTTTTTACGCAGACTTAAAGTTTTATCGCTGGGTAATGAAAGCTTTGCCTTAGAAACAACACTCTCAGGCTTGCGTTATTTAGAGCATATAAAAGAGTGGCAAAGTGCAGGCTGGATGGTATCTGTTTTTTATCTACTTCTTAGCTCGCCCGAAGTTTCAAAACAACGTGTCGCAGAGCGAATTGCACATGGTGGGCATAGCATACCTGAAAAGGACATAGTGCGCAGATTTCCAAAAAGTATTATCAATTTTTATAGGTACTATTCTAAGCAAGTAAATTATGCCGAATGCCTGTACAATGAAAACCAAGAACCATTATCAATATTTGAAGTGAAACAAGGTCAAGTAATTATTAATCAAGTAGAGTTTTATGACTATTTTATGGAGTTAATTAAGCATGCAGAATCAAGATAATTACCAACCAGCATTTAATCGCGTTAAGCATTTAAAGCTCGCTGTAAGTCGCGTCGTGCTTCGCAGAAAAGCATTGGGTCAGTACATTGTGGTTGCCACAAAGGGTCAAATAGAACGCGTTGAATTTTCAGTAACACAAGCAATGCCAAAATCAAGTAAGCAAATTTAAGCTTATAGGCGGGTAGCGGCCAAAATCATTTGGCTACTACAATGCTTAATATCATCACATACTTTCTGCAACAATCAACTTCCCCCCCCCAAAAAAAAATGCAGTTATACGTACCAAGTGGTACACTACGCAGCCTGTTTAATATGGGTAGCTAGGGTTACACTTTTATCGTTAACCAATCTAAGCTTAAATTTAAGTAAAAAAATAAACCAAAAAAACGTGTTGTAAAGGCAAAGTACTATGTGTGGAATTGTTGGGGCGATTGCCGAAAGAAATAGTGTGCCAGTCTTATTAGAGGGGCTTAGACGCTTAGAATATCGCGGATACGATTCGGCCGGTATTGCCTTGCTTAATGCAGACCAGCAACTTTCACGCGTGCGTTCTTTGGGTAAAATTAAAAACTTAGAAGACAAAATTAATACCCTGATGAGTCCCCAGGGAGCTACGCCCTTTGCCGGACATATTGGCATTGCACACACGCGCTGGGCAACGCATGGCGCGCCGGCCGAGCACAATGCGCATCCGCATATTTGCAATAACCAAGTGGCGGTGGTGCATAACGGCATTATCGAAAACTATCAAGCGTTAAAAGCCCAACAGCTGCAACAAGGCTATGTGTTTACCTCGCAAACCGACACTGAGGTCATTGCCCACTGTGTGTTTGAACAGCTTAAACACACCACCGATTTGCTAAGTGCTGTGCAAAACGCCATTGCGCACTTTAAAGGTGCTTACGCCATTGCGGTTATTTGTGCCAACAATCCGCACCAAATGGTGGTGGCGCGCAAAGGCAGTCCGTTGGTGATTGGTGTGGGCATTGGCGAGCATTTTATTGCGTCTGATGTGAGCGCCTTGTTACCCGTGACGCAAAACTTTCTGTTTTTAGAAGAGGGCGACACCGCTTTAATTACCCGTGAAACCGTGCACATTTACAACGCACAAGGGCACTTGGTTGAGCGCGATATTAAACAATCGGCGTTAAGTTCGGCGGTGGTGGAGCTGGGGGAGCATCGCCACTTTATGCACAAAGAAATTTACGAACAACCGCAAGCCGTTTTAGATACCTTAGAAGGGCGCATTGGTGCGAGTAACGTCTTTATTAATGCGTTCGGTCATCAAGCCGAAGCGCTGTTTAAAACCGTGCAAAGTGTGCAAATTATTGCCTGTGGCACCAGTTATCACGCCGGTTTGGTAGCTAAGTATTGGACAGAAGACATTATTGGCTTGCCTTGCTACGTAGAGGTGGCCAGCGAATACCGTTATCGTAACCCCGTGGTGCAAAATAATACGTTGTTTGTCACCATTAGCCAGTCTGGTGAAACCGCCGACACCCTAGCCGCACTGCAACAAATTAAAGCGATTAAAGTCATTAAGGCTAATACACAGGCTAAGCAGATTAACATCACCACGCTGAGCATTTGTAACTCGGCCGAATCGAGCTTAACACGCGAATCGGACTTAACGTTTTTAACCCACGCTGGCCCCGAAGTTGGCGTGGCCAGCACCAAAGCGTTTACCACGCAATTGGTCGCATTGGCATTATTGGTGGTAAGCTTGGGTAAAGCGCAAAATACACTCACACCAGAGCGTGAAAAAGCCATTGTAAACGGTCTAAAAAAGCTACCAGGCCTGCTCACTAACGCCCTAAAGCACGAAGAAGCCATTAAAGAAATCGCCTATCAATTTGCCAATAAAAACAGCGCCATATTCTTAGGTCGCGGCACCATGTACCCCATTGCAATGGAAGGCGCGTTAAAACTAAAAGAGATAAGCTACATACACGCCGAAGCCTATCCCGCCGGCGAGCTAAAACACGGGCCTTTGGCACTCATTGACGACCAAGTGCCCGTCATTGCCATAGCCCCTAACGACGAGTTAATTGAAAAACTAAAATCCAACCTGCAAGAAGTCCAAGCGCGCGGTGGGCAATTAATCGTGTTTGAAGACGAAGAGTCAAAAGTCAATCAAACCAATCAACCAGGCCTGGTTATCTTAAAAACCACCAACAACGTAGGACGCATTACCGCACCCATCACCTTTAACATAGCCCTGCAATTACTGGCCTACCACGTAGCCTTAATAAAAGGCACCGACGTAGATCGACCTCGTAATCTAGCCAAATCGGTCACGGTGGAATAAATCATGAGCGATTGGTCGGTCATAATGACCAAACCCAAACAAGATGCCGTGGCAGAAGAGCATTTAATGCGCCAAGGCTATCACGTGTATCGCCCAAAAATAAAGGTGCAAAAAACCCAACGTGGCAAGGTAGTAGAGTGCTTAGAATCGTTGTTTCCGCGTTATTTGTTTATACAAATAACCAGCCAAAACCCTAATTGGGCACCCATTCGCTCAACCAAAGGCGTGTTTAAACTTGTGAGCTTTGGCAATCGCTTAGCCACCATAAACGCCCGTTTAATAGACGTTATTCAGCAAACAGAAAATGCAACGTCACACGATTATTTTGGCCAGGGTTTTGATTTAAAAGCCGGCGACAAGCTGCGTGTAGAGTCCGGGCCGTTTTATGGACTAGAAGCCGTGTTTGACTGCTACGACGCCAAAAAGCGCGTGGTCATGCTTATGTCTATACTAGGGCAAATGCAAAAAGTGGTGTTAGATGCCAGTCAAATACAAAAATTAGAGTAAAATCCAAAATCCTGCGTGCAAAGGCCTTGTAAGGCGGGGCAAGCATTGTAGGTTGGACGTCGCAAAAAGCGACTTTCAAAATAAAAGCCGCAGACGGAAAAATGCGCCTCACCGATGTCGCCGACACCGAACAACTTTTTAGATTTATAAAGTCGTCACCAGCCAAAACGCCAAGCACCTTTTGGAAAATAAATAAAAACGACCAGGCCTGGTGAAACGCAAGGCTCGTAATGCAACTAAAGCCCCAAACTCCGGCTTGCAATGGCTTTGTAAGCCGGGTGTAACGGCGTTATAACAACACGTAAAACAGTAAAAACAGGCTGTTAAAACAGACTTTAAAACAAATTTTCGAAATGCGTAACGACAGCGTAGGGCGGTAGCGTCTTTAAACGGTTATTATTGCGGGTTACGTAAGCTAAACTAAATTAATTTAGACAGACAAATTTAATTAAAAATAAAAAAGTAGAATAAGAATGAAGATTGCAGTGGCCGGAACAGGTTATGTGGGGTTATCTTTGGCGGTATTGTTAGCGCAGCACCATGAAGTGGTAGCGTTGGATATAATGGCCGAAAAAATTAACTTACTAAACAATAAAAAGTCACCTATTGCGGATGATGAGATTTCGGATTGTTTAGCCAATAAAACGCTAAACCTAACCGCTACATTAGATAAACAAATGGCCTATAAAGAGGCAGAATTTGTAATTATCGCTACACCAACCGATTACGACTCTGTGACCAATACCTTTAACACCCAGTCGGTAGAGGCGGTTATTGCTGACGTTTTGGCTATAAATCCTTGCGCTGTTATGGTTATTAAGTCAACGGTTCCGGTTGGTTATACAGAGCAGGTTAATGCCAAATTTAATTGCGACAACATTCTTTTTTCACCAGAATTCTTAAGAGAAGGCAAAGCACTTTACGATAACTTGCATCCCTCGCGGATTATTGTGGGCGAAAAATCCGAGCGTGCCAAACTCTTTGCCAATTTATTAGTAGAAGGAGCGGTCAAGCCAGCACAAGAAATTTCGGTGTTGTTTACCCACGCCACCGAAGCCGAAGCGGTAAAACTGTTTTCAAACACCTACCTTGCTTTGCGCGTTGCCTACTTTAATGAACTAGACACATACTGTGAAACCCACGGTTTAAACTCAAAACAAGTTATAGAAGGCATAGGTTTAGACCCTCGTATTGGCAACCATTACAACAACCCAAGCTTTGGTTATGGCGGCTATTGTTTGCCTAAAGACACCAAACAACTACTGGCAAATTACAATGACGTGCCACAAAACCTAATCAAAGCCATCGTAGACTCAAATACCACCAGAAAAGACTTTATTGCCGAACAAGTCATTAAAAAACTCAACGAAACCAAATCGCATAATGCAAAAAACGAGATGATTAATCAAGTTGAACATGACGGTAAGCAAAGCCGTGATTTTGAGCCAATCTCACGTCATTCCGGGCTTGACCCGGAATCTTCAGCGCCCACTGTTGGCATTTACCGCCTAGTTATGAAACAAGGCTCAGACAACTTTCGCGCCAGCGCCATTCAAGGTGTTATGAAACGTCTCAAGGCCAAAGGCATAAATATTGTTATCTACGAACCGGTGCTAATTGAGCAAGGCCAAACTGACTTTTTCCACTCAAAAGTCATCAGCGACCTAGCCCAATTTAAAGCCCAAAGTAATGTCATTATCGCCAACCGCCTTACCGATGACATTATTGACGTAAAAGACAAAGTGTATACTAGAGACTTATTTGGTAAAGACTAGTTGTACATAGCCAAGGATTCATTATATATATGCATTAACGATTGATGACCCGCGTGTTGAATCGCTTGTCAAAGAACTGTATCAATAGAAAAGTCTGTCTGATGATCCAGCTTTCATTGCTTTTTTGCAAAAAAGGAAAGTGCTTCGCGATCTACGCGAAAGCTATAGCCAATATTAAAATGGGTAGCTTTTGACAGAGGATGAAGTCTTTACGTCGGTCTGTAAAGCAACATCTAAATAAATTACGTACATCCCTTAGTTAGTTATTGAAGGCATTTCCCGAGTCGGGTGTGCAAATTCAGCTTGAAGACATGACATGTATGTATAAGGGTGGTTGTTCAGGGTTATTCTGTGCTTTATTTAGTAGACCCAAATAACATCATCATCCTACTGGCTTACAAACAAAACGAACCCAAATTAAATTAACATTATGAAACTAAACATACAAAACTCAAAACTCAACATCCTAGTCACTGGCGGCGCCGGTTTTATCGGCTATCACCTAATCCAAGCTCTAAAGCCATACGGCCATAACATCGTCGGCATTGACAATCTCAACGACTACTACGACCCCCAACTCAAACTCGACCGCCTAAAAGCCCTCGGTTTTGACAATCACCAAGTCGAAGCATTGGTGGCAAGTCAAAACGCAATACTAAACACTGACAGCTTAACATTCCAAAAATTAGACCTAGCCGACAGAGCTGGCATAGAAACTCTATTTAAACAAAACCAATTTGACGTTGTTGTAAACCTGGGCGCGCAAGCCGGTGTGCGTTATTCCATAGAAAACCCACACGCTTATGTAGACTCTAACCTAGTTGGCTTTGTGAATATCCTTGAAGGTTGCCGCCACAGTAAAGTCAAACACCTAGTGTACGCCAGCTCTAGCTCGGTTTACGGCATGAATATTAAACAACCGTTTAGCACAAGCGACCGAGTAGACTATCCAATCAGTTTGTACGCTGCCACCAAAAAATCCAACGAACTCATGGCGCATACCTACAGTCATCTTTACGGTATTCCAACGACTGGCCTAAGATTTTTTACCGTTTACGGTCCAATGGGTCGTCCAGACATGGCGTACTTTTCGTTCACCAAAAAAATCCTAGCCGGTGAAACCATTGACGTCTTTAATAACGGACAAATGCAACGCGACTTTACCTACATAGACGACATAGTAAAAGGCATTACCCGCGTAATGCAACGTCCACCGGTGATAAATAATGATGCCAGCATCACCAACGCCCAAGCACCCTACAAAGTCTATAACATAGGCAACAACCAACCAGTCACTTTGCGCCGTTTTATTAAGGCCATTGAAACCGCAACTGGTAAACAAGCCCACGAAAACCTGCTCCCCATGCAGCCTGGTGATGTGCCCATTACCTACGCCGATGTGGATGAACTCACCCGCGACACTGGGTTTAAACCCGCCACAAGCATTGAAGACGGCATTGCTAAATTTGTGGATTGGTATAAAGGGTATTACAAGTAGATTTTATGAAACTAAGCACTCAAAACTCAAAACTTAACATTCTAGTTACCGGCGGAGCTGGTTTTATTGGCTCTGCAGTCATTCGTCATTTAATTAACGACACTCAGCACAGTGTAGTGAATTTAGACAAACTTACTTATGCGGGTAATTTGGAGTCGTTAGCCTGTGTGAATGAAAATTCACGATATGCATTTGAGCAAGTTGATATTTGTGATGCTCTACAAGTAAAGCGTGTGTTTGAACAACATCAACCCAATATCGTAATGCATTTGGCCGCCGAATCGCATGTTGATCGCTCTATTGATGGACCGGGTGAATTTATTCAAACCAACATTGTTGGCACCTACACCTTGCTTGAGCAAGCACGGGCTTATTGGAATGCACTAGAAGGCCACAAAAAATCCAGTTTTCGGTTTCATCATATCTCAACAGACGAAGTTTATGGCGACCTACCGCATCCGGATGAAATAACCCCCAGTCATTCCGAACTTGACCCAGAATCTCTTCCGCTCTTTACCGAACAAACCGCCTACGCCCCAAGCTCACCTTACAGTGCCAGTAAAGCCGGCAGTGATCACCTGGTACGCGCATGGCAAAGAACCTATGGTTTGCCAACATTGGTGACCAATTGCTCTAATAACTACGGTCCGTATCATTTTCCAGAAAAACTAATTCCTTTGGTTATCTTAAACGCCCTAGAAGGCAAGCCGCTACCAATCTACGGCAAAGGCAATCAAATACGCGACTGGCTTTATGTAGAAGACCACGCACGTGCATTAGTCTTGGTTGCCACGCAGGGCAAAGTGGGTGAAACCTACAATATCGGTGGTCACAACGAAAAACAAAACATTCAAGTTGTAACAACCATTTGTGCAATATTAGATGAGTTGGCACCTATAAATACAAAGATTCCGGATCAAGTCCGGAATGACGAACTCCCGTTGCATCACGACGAAACACCTTTGCGTTACGACGAAACACCGTTGCATCACGACGAAACACCTTTGCGTTACGACGAAACACCTTTGCGTCATTCCGGACTTGATCCGGAATCTTCCAAAGGTTACGCACAACTCATAACTTACGTAAACGACCGCCCAGGCCACGACATGCGCTACGCCATAGACGCCAGTAAAATTCAAAAAGAGTTGGGCTGGACGCCACAAGAAACGTTTGAAAGCGGTATTAAAAAAACAGTGCAATGGTATCTAAACAACCAGGACTGGTGTAAACACGTGCAAGACGGCAGTTATCAAAGAGAAAGATTAGGTGCTGAGAAATGAAAAAGACACCTAATATAACCGTTCAAAATACGGCCATAAAACTCAAGCGAGTAGAATCGGCTGATTATCTTAGTCTTACGGATATTGCTAGGCATAAAGATGCTGAAAGAAGTGACTACATCCTACAGAACTGGATGCGTAATAAATCAACGATTGAATTTTTAGGGTTATGGGAAAAAATCAATAACGAAGATTTTAATTACGTCGAATTCGATGGAATTAAAAATCAAGCGGGTACAAATAGTTTTGTTTTAACGCCAAAACGCTGGATTGAATCAACCAATGCCATTAGTTTAGTTAGCAAGGCAGGTCGCTACGGTGGCACCTTTGCACATCCAGATATAGCCTTTGAATTTGCCAGCTGGATTTCAGCGGAGTTCAAACTTTTTTAATCAAAGAATTCCAGCGCCTAAAACAAGACGAAATAGACAGTAAACAACTTGAATGGAACTTAAGCCGAAGCTTGAGTAAGATTAACTATCGGATTCACACCGATGCCATACAAGCGCACATTGTGCCAAAACTCAACCCATCTCAAGTCAACATCACCTATGCCGACGAGGCAGACTTGTTAAACCTTGCGCTCTTTGGCAACACCGCCAAACAATGGCGAGAACAAAACACAAACAAACAAGGCAACTTGCGAGACTACGCCAGTGTAGAAGAGCTTATTATTCTATCCAATATGGAAAGCTATAATGCACAAATGATTAAGCAAACACTACCGCCCCAACAACGGTTAGTTGAACTTAACCAAATGGCGATGTGCCAAATGAACAGCTTATTGAAATACAAACCAATAGCTAAAAACTCAACATTAAAAATTAAGAGTTAAATTATGAAAGGCATAATTCTAGCAGGTGGTTCTGGTACCCGGCTTTACCCTATTACCCGTGGCGTATCTAAGCAACTACTACCGGTTTACGACAAACCAATGATTTACTACCCAATAAGCGTGCTAATGCTGGCAGGCATTCAAGATATTTTAATTATTACCACGCCAGAAGACCAAGCTGGGTTTATACGTATGTTGGGCGATGGCAAAGACTTTGGCGTAAATTTAAGCTACGCCGTGCAACCTAGCCCAGATGGATTAGCGCAAGCGTTTACCATTGGCCAAGAGTTTATTGGTAACGACAGTGTCTGTTTAGCATTAGGCGACAATATTTTTTGGGGTCAAGGCTTTAGCCCAATTTTAAAGCGTGCCGCAAGTCGAACAAAAGGCGCAAGCGTTTTTGGGTATCAAGTTAAAGACCCAGAGCGTTTTGGCGTAGTAGCGTTTGATGAAAACAAAAAAGCCATCTCTATTGAAGAAAAACCACAACATCCCAAATCCAATTTTGCGGTAACAGGGCTGTATTTTTACGACAACGATGTGGTAGAAATGGCCAAACAAGTCAAACCGTCCCCGCGTGGCGAATTAGAGATTACCACCATCAATCAAATGTACATGCAACGTGGCGATTTAAATGTTGAACTGCTTGGGCGTGGTTTTGCTTGGCTAGACACAGGGACGCATGAAAGTTTGCTAGAAGCCGCCATGTTTGTTGAAACCATCGAAAAACGCCAAGGCTACAAAATCGCCTGCCTAGAAGAAATCGCCTGGCGCAACGGCTGGCTGAGTAACGACCAAGTCGCGCAAACCGCCAAAGCCCTTAGCAAAAACAGCTATGGTCAGTATCTTGCGGATTTGTTGAGGTCATAAACTTGAATATGAAGATGCAGCCAACAACACAAAACAATACAGAAAATGTGAATCTTTCAAAGGGTTTATTGTATAATATTGTTCAACAACACCCCTCAAGCTTAGTAACTGGTTCGCCAGAAGCTGGCTCAAACCGAGGGGTTTCTTGTTTTCAGGGCGGCGAAAACCGATGACCGACCCAACCAAAATCTACCAAAAACCGCCTAAAACCACCGAGCAGCATATTCAACAGCTTGCCTCTCGGGGTCTGTGCTTCAATCGCTCCGGTAAAGAACGTGCATTGCGATACCTATCGCATATTGGTTATTACCGCCTTAGCGCCTACTTCATCCCTTTTGAAGAATCGTCGCAGGACAACAAACGCACGCACCTATTCAAATCCGGTACCGAGTTTAACCATGTGCTTGATCTATACATTTTTGATCGAAAACTCCGAATCCTGGTGATGGAGGCGATTGAACGAATTGAGGTATCCATAAGAGCTAACTGGTCGAATGCCCTGACCTTAAATAAACAGAGTCCGCATAAGCAAGATGCACATGCGTATATGAACCCAAGCTTATTTAAAAACCCATGGCAACATCAAAAAAACCTGTCTAGAGTGGCTTCAGACATAGCCGATAGCGAAGACCAGTCTGTTAAACATTACAAACAAACATACCTAGAGCCTTTTTTACCACCGACTTGGATTATGGTGGAAACCTTAACCTTTGGTAGCTTATCCCAATGGTTTGCAAATACCAAAAGCACTGCGGTAAAAAAAGCCGTTACCAAGGCGATTGGTTTGCCGACGATAGAAATCACGGAAAGTGTTTTGCAATCGCTATCACTGGTGCGAAATATCTGTGCACATCATGGACGACTATGGAATCGCCAGCTGGTTAAACAACTGCCCTATATACGCAAACTCAAACAATACATGGTCATTGAACAAATCAGGACTGAAAAGAGCGAGGTTCAGCACCAGCCAAGCAGAAAACTGTTTAACTTCCTAGTGGTCATTAACCACCTGATGAATAACATCCAACCTAAAACCAGCTGGAGCCAAAGGCTTGACGAATTAATGGCAACATTACCCCAAAGTCATCACCATGAATTGGGCATACCACAAAGCTGGAAAGGCTTTGTAAAACAGACGGCACAATTAAACACTCAAAACTAAACACTAAGCACTAATAAATGATCACAGAAAACAAAGCCTATTTGCCCAATAAAGAAAAATACAAATTTTTTGTAGCGCGAGATACCTTTGCAGGAATGAGGCGCACGGAAAAATGGCATGGCAAATTTTTAGTAGATTTAATTGGAATAAAATTATGACTATAAACGAACACAAAATCCTTGGTGATGAAAGAGGGCAGCTGATTGCGATTGAAGCTCAGAAGCAAATTCCTTTTGAGATTAAGCGTGTATTTTATATTTTGGTACAAAAGAAAATATACCACGTGGTAATCACTCTCATTACAAAACCAAGCAATATCTAATTTCGGTAGCTGGGTCTTGCAAGGTGACGCTAGATGATGGCAAAGGTAACAAAACGACTTATGATTTAGACGCCCCCAATAAAGGACTTTTTCAAGATGCCTTAATTTGGGGAACAATGCACGACTTCTCAGAAGATAATGTACTGTTAGTCTTTGCTAATGACTATTATCTAAAAGAAGATTACATCACGGATTACCAAGAGTTTTTAAAGGTCGTCAATGATTAAATACAAAATCCACCCGCTTGCCGATGTGCAAACCAACCAAATAGGTGAAGGTACAACTATTTGGCAGTTCAGTGTGGTTCTTAAGCAGGCGCAAATTGGTGCTAACTGCAATATCAACGCACTAACACTTATCGAAAATGATGTGATTATTGGCGACAATGTTACCGTCAAATCTGGCGTGCAAATCTGGGATGGCTTGCGCATTGAAAATAATGTCTTTATTGGCCCTAATGTAACGTTTACCAACGACTTTACCCCGCGCTCTAAACAACGCCCAGCCGAGTTTTTAAAAACCATTATTAAACATCAAGCCTCAATTGGTGCTAATGCCACAATCATTGGTGGCCTTACCATTGGCGCATACGCCATGATTGGTGCAGGCAGTGTAGTTACCAAAGACGTACCTAATTATGCGTTGGTTTACGGCAACCCCGCAAAACAGCATGGGTGGGTATGCGAATGTGGCACAAAATTAAATAAATTAACGTGTTTAAGTTGCAACAAGGTTTATACAATGATTAACAATGCTCTAACAGAACAGAACAGAACAGAACAGAACAGCCGTAAATGACAATCTGTTTTATGCTATCACCCGGCAAGGTGTGGCATGAAGCTCATTCAAGGCAAAAACATTAACCTGCGCCCAGCAAGAGTAGAGGATGCGGAATTTATTTTAGGTTTGCGATTGCAACAACATAAAACACAATATTTAAGCCAGGTAGAAAACAACCTTGCCAAGCAGCAGGCCTGGTTAAAAAGTTACCAACAAAAAGAACAGCAAGGCCTAGAGTATTATTTTGTGATTGAAAGCAAACAACACCAAAACTTAGGGTTAGTAAGAGTGTACGATTTACAACCCAATTCCTTCTGCTGGGGCAGTTGGCTTATAAAAGATGACTCGCCCAAAACCACCGCAATAGAATCGGCATTATTGGTGTACGAATTTGGTTTTGGAAAACTGGGCTACAAACAAGCCCACTTTGATGTACGCAAAGGCAATGAGCGCGTAATCGCCTTCCACCAACGCTTTGGGGCAAGTATCACGCACAAAGATGAATTAAACTATTACTTCAACTACAAACATGAAGACTATTTACAAATTAAACAAAAATACCGCCGTTATTTAAATTAAGCGGCTAGGAGGCAAGATGAGCCAGTTAGTGTTAGAGATAAAAAATGAAATGGTAAAAGAGCGTTTTATGTGGCTTTTACAACACTTTAAAAAAGATGAACTCGAAATTATTAGCGAAATCCAATCTCAAGACAACCAGGCCTGGTCGGACGAATACATCAAACAAAACTGGCGTCAATTGATCAAGACCAGCACCATGCTACCGAGCTATGAAGATAGTGAGCAGTATCGTGAAGATTATGGACAATATTTATTGGAAAAATATAAATGAAAAAGTTTTTAATTGATTTAAATGTTTTATTTGACAATTATGATTTGAGTCGTCAGGCCTTATTTCCTGCAACGATACAGGCACTTGAACAATTGAGAAACTCACAAAACGTTGAGCTGTATATTTCATCAAGCTCTTTGCATAATTTGCAGTATATTAAAATGACTAGTATCAGAAGAGAGCATCCTGCTATCACAAAAAACCAAGCCGAAACACTTGCGAATTATTTTATTAAAGAAGTCTTGTCTTACTGCAAGATCGCCAAAACCCCAAGCTACATCGACATCGATTATGACGATATTGAAGACTCGCAAATCATCGCCTCCGCGCGTGCTGTGGATGCCAAAGTGCTCACCCGTGACGAAGGTATGTTAGCCAAATACCCTAACGACACGATAAGCCCAGCCGATTTTTTAAAACAACAAACCGAGCCGCAAAAAGTCAGCTTTTTAGATCTCAAAGCCATCAACCAGCAATACACCAATGAGTTTGAACAAGCCTTCGACCAAGTATTAAATTCTGGCTGGTATATTCAAGGCAGCCAAGTCAAAGCCTTTGAACAAGAATTTGCCGACTATTGCGGCACCAAACACTGTATTGGTGTGGCCAATGGTTTAGACGCGCTAATTTTGGTGCTACGTGCATGGAAAGAGTTAGGCAAGCTCAAAGAGGGCGACGAAGTTATTGTGCCCGCCAATACTTATATAGCCAGTATTTTAGCCATTACCGAAAACCGTCTTAAACCAATTTTGGTTGAGCCAGATGCGCAAACCTATAACTTATCACCAGGCCTGGTAGAACAAGCCATTACCCCAAACACCAAAGCAATTTTGGCTGTGCATTTATACGGTCAGCTTGCACCCATGCCCGAGATTATGGCAATAGCCAAAAAACACAACCTATTGGTGTTAGAAGACTCTGCCCAATCCCACGGCGCACACATTGACGGCAAAAAAGCCGGAAACTGGGGCGATGCGTCTGGTTTTAGCTTTTACCCCGGTAAAAACCTTGGCGCACTGGGCGATGCCGGAGCCGTCACCACCAACGATCACCAACTTGCGCAAACCATCCGCGCACTTGGCAACTACGGCAGTCACAAAAAGTATGAAAATCTTTATCAAGGGCTTAATAGCCGCCTAGACGAAATGCAAGCCGCATTGTTAAGCGTCAAGCTTAAACACCTAAACGCCGAAACTCAACGTAGACGCCAAATTGCAGTTGCTTACACCAATAACATTAAAAACCCAGTAATAACGTTACCTTTTACAACCCAAAATATAACGCTAGCCAATTTAGACAATCATGTGTTTCATTTGTTTGTTATACGTTGCAAGCAAAGAGAAAAACTCCAAACCTATTTAATAGAGCAAGGCGTACAAACGTTGATTCACTACCCAATCGCACCGCACCACCAAAAAGCCTACAAAAACAACCAGGCCTGGTCAAACCAAAGTTATCCAATTACCGAAGCAATACACAACGAGGTCGTTAGCCTGCCTATCAGTCCGGTAATGACCGATGAGCAAGTGCAAACAGTCATTGAAGCGGTGAACGCTTTTAAATGACCCTAGTTAAAACATCAATACTAAGCTTTATTGCAACAGCCATAAAATTGTTAGCAGGCCTGGTTATAAACAAAGCGGTAGCGGTTTATATTGGCCCTGCAGGCTTGGCCATGGTAGGGCAGTTTCAAAATTTTATCCAATTGGTCATGACCGCTGCACAAGGTGCAATTAACAGCGGGGTTACCAAATACGCGGCAGAATACGGTAAAGACAACGAACGTATCCCCATTCTTTTTAGCACGGCAAGCAAAATAAGTTTAGTGGCTTCAGTGTTAGTGGGCGTAGGGATTGTTGTGTTTTCAAACTATGCATCCTTACAGTTTTTAAAGAGTGAAAATTACGGCTATATCTTTGTGATCTTTGGTTTTACCATTGTTTTATTCGTTATAAACAATCTATTACTTTCGATACTTAACGGGTTAAAAGAAATTAAAACTTGGGTAATAATTAATATTATTCAAAGCATCTATGGCTTAATTTTTACCACATTATTAATCGTGTATTTAGGTTTGGATGGTGCGTTAATCGCACTTGTCACCAACCAGTCGGTGATTTTCTTAATCGTTCTGTGGATGCTCAGAAAGCATCAAGTGATCAAGCTCGAAAACTTTAAAGGCGCATTTGACAAACCCGAAGCTAAAAAACTTGGTGGCTTCGCGTTAATGGCCATAACCAGCGCCGCCACGGTGCCAGTTTCCCATTTGATTGTGCGTAATTACATTGGCGAAAACCTAAGCTGGGACGATGCGGGTTACTGGCAAGCCATTTGGTATATCTCTACCATGTATTTAATGGTGGTGACCACCACACTAAGTATTTATTACTTGCCAAAGCTATCCGAAATTACTGACAAGGCTGTGCTAAGACAAGAACTGTTGCACGGCTACAAAATCATTATGCCGATTGTGATTGTCATGTCACTCACGATTTTCTTATTAAAAGACTTTATTATCTGGCTATTGTTTACCGAAGACTTTGCTCCCATGCGCGAACTTTTTTTATGGCAGTTGATTGGGGATGTGATGAAGCTTGCCGCTTGGCTAATTGCTTATTTAATGCTTGCCAAAGCCATGACCAAAACCTTTATCATTACCGAAATCGCCTTTAGTTTGAGTTTTGTTCTACTCTCGATTTGGTTTGTAGATCAATATGGGTTAGTAGGCATGAGTTACTCATTTGCCGTCAATTACTCGATGTATTTCTTCGTGATGATCTGGGCGACTAAGAGGGAGTGGAGTGGCGCATGATCGAATCCCTGATTGGCCCAATTTCTGAATGGTTGATTAAAAAAGGCCAGGATAAAATTAAAGAGTCTGCGGAGTTTCAAAACACACGCTTGGCGATTCGTCAGGCGGTGGTGCGGGAACTTCGCTTGAATCGGGCTTTTATTGACGAGGTGATAAAGCCTAAAGAAGACGCTACAGGTTTGACCCTTGCCATGGCTGAAGAATTGGATGTCAGTGCGTTTAATAAGTTGGAAGACTCGTTTATCCCGATCGAACTTTTTTTTGATTGCGAACGCCCTACATTAGATGAACAAAATACGGATGGTCAATTTTTAAACTGGTCAAACCAGCTTGAAAATGAAGCCTTGTGGGTCGAGCGTATTTATATGCGGTTACGCATTCTGCGAGCACGCTGGCGTTGTGGAAAAGCGCCAACAAATAAAAGTGTGCAATATGTCCGCTGGCTAATCGATACCTGGTTAAAACATCAAGCAAACCAAACAAAAACCCACCGGCCGGTGTAAATTTGTATAAACAAAAACCAAAGCTCATTAAGCATTAAAAATTAAGCATTCAAATTGAAAACAACCAGGCTTGTATGCCCATTGGGTAGCGTGGATGAGGAAAAGAAATAAGTGAAAATATTATTATTGGGCGAATTTAGCGCTTTACACAAAAACCTAAAAGAAGGTTTGGTTGAATTAGGGCATGAAGCAGTTGTTGCGGCAAGTGGTGATGGCTTTAAAAAGGTGCCGGTTGATATTTCATTTGACTCTAATTTGCCAGGTGTATTCGGAAAGATTGATAGAAAATTAAAACCCCTTTATTTGTTGAATAAATTAAATGGTTTTGACGTAGTTCAGCTCGTTAACCCCTACCCATTTCGCCATAAGTTTTTTCCAACAGAGTATTTTTATAAAAAAGTTAAAGATTTAAATGACAAGTTTTTTTATTAGGTGCCGGCGATGATGCCTATTTTTGGAAGTATGGCCGAAAGGCTTTAAAATATGGTCCTTTTGACGATTTTTTGAAATACGATCACGGTAGTGAAAATTTTCATATGGATACTGAAGATTCTTTTGCATTTAATGAAAGAGTCATTGAATTAGTTGATGGAGTTATTCCTATTATGTATGAATATGAAGTTAGCTATGCCAACCACCCTAAAAGGCTGCCAACCATTCCTATTCCAATGAACATGAATAAAATTCAGTATGAAGAAAATAAGTTGGGAAAAAAATTAACTGTTTTTCATGGCTTAAATCGTTATGGATTTAAGGGTACGCGTCATGTAGAAGAAGCATTCGATTATTTGTCGAAAAAGTACCCTAATGATCTCGAGTTAATAATCGACGGTAAAATGCCACTTAATGAATATCTTGAAGTAATGCAGCGCACCAATGTAGTAATCGATCAAATGTATTCCCATTCATTGGGCGTGAATGGTGTTTATGCGCTTGCAATGGGAAAAATTGTCATGGGTGGTGCAGAACCAGAATCTTTAAAATCTTTAGGTGTAGAAAGTTCACCTGTAATTAATTTACAACCAAATGCACAGTCGATTATTGATGAGGTTGAAAATCTTTTAGAAAAACGAAACCAAATTTCTGACTTAGGTTATCAATCAAGAATCTTCGCAGAACAAGTACATGGGCACACAAAAGTTGCTCAGCAGTATATCGAAACATGGGGTAAACACTAAATGTGCGGCATAGCAGGCCTGGTGGATTTTCGCCGCCAATCCAGTAAAGAAAACCTTCAAAAAATGACGGATGTATTGTTTCATCGTGGGCCGGATGACGGCGGTTATTTTTTTGAGGGCTTTGAGCAATCACAAGTGGGCTTGGGGCATCGGCGTTTGTCGATTTTGGATTTATCTAATCATGGGCATCAGCCGATGGCATTTGGTCATTTAACCATGGTCTATAACGGTGAAGTTTACAACTTTAAAGAAATTCGTTCGGAGTTGGAAAGGCAAGGTTATAGCTTTGAATCCCATTCTGATACCGAGGTGATATTAAAGGCGTATCACAAATGGGGTATTGAAGCGGTGCATAGTTTTAACGGTATGTTTGCCATTGCGATTTTTGATAGCCAAAAGCAAACTCTGACCTTGATTCGTGATCGTGCAGGTGTCAAACCATTGTATTGGTATCAAAAAGACGGTTTGTTTATGTTCGCCAGTGAGCTAAAAAGTTTTCACGAGCATCCTGCGTTTGTAAAAGAACTTAATCACGATGGCTTGGCCTTGTTTTTGCAATATGGCTATATCCCGCAACCGCACACGATTTTTAACCACACCTACAAATTAAAAGCGGGCCATTCGCTTGAATTAAACATTCAAAATTCAGAATTAAACATTACCAAATATTGGGATGTGATTGATTGCTATAACCAACCTAAGCTGGATATTTCTGAGCAAGAGGCCATGGACGAAACCGAGCGCTTGCTAAAATCCGCTTGCGAATATCGCATGGTGTCTGATGTGCCGGTGGGCATGTTTTTAAGCGGTGGCTATGATTCCTCTGCGGTCACGGCACTATTGCAATCCGAACGCACCGAAAAGTTAAAAACTTTCTCAATCGGCTTTCATGAAGAAAAATTTAACGAAGCACATCACGCCAAAAAAGTAGCCGAGTATTTAGGAACAGACCACGCCGAATACTACTGCACCCAAAAGGACGCCCTGGAAATCCTGCCAAAATTGCCAGAAATTTGGGATGAGCCATTTGGCGACGCCTCAGCTATCCCCACAACATTAGTTAGCCAGTTGGCAAGAAAAGATGTAACGGTGTCATTAAGTGCCGATGGAGGGGATGAAATTTTTGGGGGGTATGATAAATACACAGGCATTCAAAGAAAAATGCGTGCTTTTAATAAAATCCCCGGATTTTTACAAGCGCCCACACGATTTGCGTTAGGGTCCAAACTGACGCAATATGCTGCAGAAAAGGTGGGTGTATTCAACGCAAGAGATAGATTGAATCGTTTTTCTCAAATGATCGGTGAAAATGAAAAAGGTTTGCTGAAAAAAGGCTCACAGGTTTTTACAGATCAGGATTTAAATCGCTTTTTGTTAAATAAGCTCAATCCAGTAAAAACCGAATTCGATGCGGAAATTAACCAGGCCTGGTTGGACAATGTCTTGGCGATTGACTACAAGACTTATCAGCTTGATGGTATTTTAACCAAAGTCGATAGAGCCACCATGTCGGTCAGTTTAGAAGGGCGCGAGCCGTTATTGGATTACCGCGTTATCGATTTTGTTGCAAAACTTGATCCGAAACTCAAAATTAACAATAACAATAAAAAATACCTCCTAAAAAAGATAACCCATAAATATTTACCCAAAGAAATCATGGATCGCCCCAAAATGGGATTCGGCGTGCCTATTTTTGACTGGTTTAAAGCGGAGTTGAAAGACTATTTAATGAACTATTTAAGTGAAGATCGTCTAAAACAAGGCGGTATTTTCAATGTACAAGAAGTCCTCAAGCTGCGTGACCGCTATCTAGCAGGCCAGGATGTCAATATCAACCAAATATGGTTCCTGCTCATGTTTGAAATGTGGAGAGAGAGATGGATGCATTAAAACCTTACTTTACAATTTTTACACCAACTTATAATCGTGCTGATCGACTACATCGTGTTTACGATTCACTAAATAATCAAACGATGAAAGATTTTGAGTGGTTAATAATTGACGATGGTTCTACCGATAATACAAGAGAAGTTGTAGATGCGTTTATAAGCAAGAATGAAATGCAAATTAGATATATTTGGCAGGAAAATGGCCATAAGAAAAAAGCATTTAATCACGGCGTAAGAGAAGCAAATGGTTTTTTATTCATACCAGCTGACTCAGACGATACTTTCGAAGGTGACACTTTGCAAACCTTTAAAGAGGTTTATGAAAAACAATCTAATGATATTCAGAGTAAAATTTCTGGAGTAGTTTGTCTCTGTAAAGATGAGCAAGGGAATGTTATTGGCGACAAGTATCCATCCGATGAATGGTTATCTGATGGTCTGGAAATGCGTTATAAGTATTCAATTTCTGGTGAAAAATGGGGATGTATTAAAACAGATATCTTAAGATCTTTTCCATTTCCAGAAGAAGTTGAAGGACATGTGCCTGAAAACGTCATCTGGACGCCGATTGCGAAGAAATATAAAGCGGTTTTTGTTAATAAACCACTTAGGACATATTTTACCAATGAGTCCGATAGTATAACTCATTCAGGTTTTGCAAAAAAAAATGCACATGGCGCATACCTTCTTGCAAAAATGGTGTTAGAGAACGAACTAGGCTACTTTTTCAAGAAACCACTCAGTTTTGTTAAAGCGGCTGCAAATTACACGCGATTCAAACTAAATATTCCAGCAGATATAAAAATAAAACGCCTTTGTCTCTAGAGCAGAATCGATTACTGGGGGGGGGGCTGGTTTTGTTATGCAGCCCACTGGGTTTTCTGCTTTATTTGCGAGATTCTTGTAGATGAAAAAAGTAACGTTTCTAATCAGCTCTCTCGCCGGAGGTGGTGCGGAAGGTGTTTGCGTGAATGTAGCGAATGGCTTGGCTGAGCAAGGCTTGCAGGTTGATTTGGTGGTGTTGCATTTAAATAATGCGGCTTATCACGACCGAGTATCCGATAAGGTGAACTTGGTGGTTTTGGGGGTGAACCATGCGCGTTATGCGGGCATGGCTTTGTTGAAATACATTCTTAAACAGAAGCCAAAAACTATTTTGGTGTTTAATTACGAACTCGCAGTAATGTTAGTGATGTTGCGGAGTATCTTTTATTTTAAGACAAGAATTATCGCCCGAAACATTAATACGCTTTCACAAAAACGCAATCAGGCACAAGGCTTTTGGAGAAAATATGTGGTAAAGCCGTTGATAGACGGTTTTTACTGCAAGGTGGATCATGTTATCAACCAGTGCCAAGCGATGCGTGAGGATTTGATTAGCTTGTATCCGCAGTTGGCGGAAAAATCGAGCGTGATTTATAACCCGGTTGCTAAACATATTGAAGACTATGCGAAAACGCATGATTTAAGTCAGGTCGAAAAGCAAGATTATTTATTGTGCGTTGGGCGATTGGAAAAGCAAAAAGCGTTTCATTATGCGATAGAAGGTTTTGCTGGGGTGGCAAATGAGTTTCCCAATCTGCGCCTTAAAATTGTTGGGCAGGGGAGTTTAGAGCAAGTCCTAAAACAATGTGCGGTCGATTTGGGTGTAGCTGATAGGGTGGATTTCGAAGGTTTTCAAAAAGACATGATTCCTTATTACCTACATGCAGAAGCAACGGTTTTAACCTCACTTTACGAAGGCTTTCCTAATGTGCTAGTTGAGTCAATTACGCTTGGCACCCCCGTTGTTGCGTTTGACTGTCAGAGCGGCCCGAGCGAGATTATTCATGATGGCGTGAATGGGTATTTAGTAAAGTATCTGGATATTGAGGATTTTAAAAATAAATTAGCAAAGCTTATTAATTCAAATTTTGATCCATTAGATGTCAGCGCTAGTGCAAGTAAGAACAGCGTTTTAGAAGTATCCAAAGCTTACGAAAAAATAATTAATTCAGTAGGTTGAGGTTTACTTTTGCTTCCAGATTACCTAAAAAATAACAATATAAACTCAGGTTACAAGCTTGGTATTTTACTTTTATCTTTTGTTTACGCCTTTGTTTTGGCAAATTATATTCCAATGGATGGCTCAATAAAGGATAGGCTAAATTATCTCGAGTATGCAGGGGTTTCTGAGGTAATAATCCTAAAATATCTTTCAGAGGGTTATCTTTCTTTATTTGTAAACGAACCCGTTTGGTTGTCAATCAATATCATTTTAAACCAGTTTCTTGAACCCGAAACAACACTAAAGTTTATTATATTTTTCACAGCCTTTGTCACAGCTTACTTGGTTTTAAGGGTTAATCCGAAGTACTTTGTTTTTTTACTTTTTATCTTAGTTTTTCCACAGGTGATAGTTAAGGCTGTAGTGCATATCAGGCAAGGTCTTGCAATAAGCATTTTTTTATTGGGTTGGTTCACGCTCTCTAAACCTTGGCGATGGTTGTTGTTTGCAATAACGCCCTTAATTCATGCAAGCTTTTTCTTTGTCTTACTTCTTTACGGTTTTACCTGGTTTTTGCAACAGTTAAAGTTTGCATTAGACTTGAGAACGATAGCAACTGTTTTGCTTGGATTAATGATTGGTTTAGGACTTGGGTTTATCACTTCACTTTTAGGTGCGCGACAAGCAGGGCAATATGAATTTAGCACAGCAGCAGTTAGTGGTTTAGGCTTTTTATTTTGGTTGGGCGTTTTTGTGTTTTATTGGTTGCAAGGCAGAAGCTTTGCAAAAGAAAACGCATTGGCAATGGCTGCTATTGCGTTCTATCTAGCAACATATTTCCTAATCGAAGTCACGGCACGAATCTTTGAGAGTATGGTCATTATTGTGTTGTTGGCGAGCTTAGGATTAACTTCATGGCGCAGAAAAATTTTTATAGCAACGATAACAGCTTTTGTTGGATTGTCTTGGTTGTTAAGGTTAAATCAGCCATGGCTTGGTTGGGGTGCAGGTTTTTAGATGAAAAAAATTATTCATATCATCACGGGTCTTAATGATGGTGGGGCGGAGGCCGTGTTATATCGCCTGTGTAGATACGATGAAAAAGCTGAACATATTGTTGTTTCTATGATGGATGTGGGTAAATACGGAGGTTTACTAAAAAAAGAGGGGATTGATGTTCACTGTTTAAATCTATCGGCCGGTAAAGTTACATTCGCTGCTCTGTGGAAGCTGTATAGGCTGATTCGTTTGCTTAAGCCTGATGTGGTGCAAACTTGGATGTATCATGCGGATTTGATTGGTGGATTGGTTGCAAAACTTGCAGGCGTAAAAAAAGTTTTTTGGAATGTTCGGCAAACCTCTTTAGAGCCAGGTAAATCAAAACGCTCAACTATATTGATTGCAAAACTTTGTGCAAAGCTTTCGGGCTATATTCCGGAGCAAATTATTTACTGTGCGCATGAGGCACAAGCGATTCACGAAAATTTAGGATACAAAAAGGGTAAAGCTAAAGTTATCGGCAATGGGTATGATTTAGGATTGTTTGATCAGAATGCTCAATTTCGAGAGATGATTCGTAATGAGTTTAGCATCGCAACGAAAGAAGTTTTACTGGGTATGGTTGGGCGTTACGATCCGCAAAAAGATCATTCAAATTTGATTTCTGCTTTAGGTATCGTTAATCAAAAGGGTTTTGAGTTTAAACTGCTTTTAATTGGAAAACAGTTAGATGATAGTAATGACGAGTTGCTAGAACAAATCAAGAGTGAAAGTCTGTCTGATAATATTCGTCTTTTAGGGCAAAGAACCGATATTCCTTCTGTCATGAATGCCCTTGATATTCATGTATTGTCCTCTTCTTTTGGTGAAGGCTTTCCTAATGTGTTAGCGGAAGCCATGGCGTGTGGAGCGCCTTGTGTCACAACGGATGTCGGTGATGCGGCTTTGATTGTGGGTGAAACAGGTTGGGTTGTGCCACCTAAAGACCAACAGGCTTTGGCGAATGCCATTATGCAAGCGATTCAAGAAAAACAAGAAAATCACCAGGCCTGGCTAAATCGTCAAAAAGAATGCCGTGCACGAATAGTAGATAATTTTAGTATTGAAAAGATGATAGAGGGCTATCATCGTGTGTGGTCTGAAAAGTGAAAATTTGCCTTATTTCCCAAAATGCTTCACCAGGCCTGGTGATTTTCCGAAAGGATTTTATTGAGTATTTGGTTTCTCAAGGGCATGAGGTTTATGCGTTTGCGATTGATTTTTCGGATGAAGCTCGTGAAAAGGTTAAAGCACTTGGTGCAATTCCCGTTGATTATCATCTGAATAAAACCGGCTTAAATCCTTTTAAGGATTTGCGTGATACTTGGCGTTTGTCTAAACAGTTAAAAGTTATTCAAGCGGATGTGGTATTTAGTTTTTTGTTAAACCTTCGGTTTACGGAACTCTCGCAGGAAGGCTTGCAGGTGTTCCTCGCCGGATCGCAATGTTGGAAGGGCTTGGTTATATTCATACGCCTGCCCAAAATGGTTTTTCATTTAAAAAACGCATTTTGCAATTGGCGCATGGTTTGTTGTGTTCAGTGGGCTATGCGTTTGCTGATAAGGTGCTATTTCTCAATCCTGATGATCCAAAAGATTTGTCCTCAAAATCTCTGCTCTCGAAAAACAAGCTTCATGTTTTAGGGCCGATTGGTTTGGACTTGACCGCCTATCCTTACCGACCGGTTGATTTAGAAAAGCCGATTCGTTTTATTTTCATTGCACGGTTATTAGCTGAAAAAGGGATTTTTGAATATTTAGATGCTGCCCGTCTAGTTAAAGCCATTCATCCCAATGCCGAGTTCGTGGTGTTGGGAGGACTTGATCCAGATAATCCTGCCGCTTTGTCAAAACATCAATTGGATGAAGTGATTGCTGAAAATATTATTATCTATCCTGGTCATGTGTCTAATGTAAGTGATTGGATAGCAGATTCACATGTGTTTGTTTTGCCGTCTTTTTATCGAGAGGGGGTTCCCCGTTCTACGCAAGAAGCGATGGCGATTGGTCGGGCAGTGATTACCACCGATGTTCCGGGCTGTCGTGAAACAGTGGTTGATGGTAAAAATGGTTTTATAGTGCCACCGTTTGATGCGAATGCCTTGGCAGATAAAATGATTTATCTTATCGAGCATCCACAAGAAATTGAGCGCATGGGCAATGCTAGTCATGGTATGGCGGTTGAACGGTATGATGTGCATAAAATTAATCCAATCCTTGCTGAAATATTATTAGAGAAATAAATCATGACCGAAACTTTAAAACAAAAATACCTGGTTACCGGCGCCGCTGGGTTTATCGGCATGTACACCACGATTCGCTTGTTGGAAGCAGGCTATGAAGTGGTGGGTTTGGGGATTCCCGCCTGCGCGGGAATGACGGTTTAAAGTCGGGAATTGCTAGTTGATTGGAGATTGCCACGTCGCTGCGCTCCTCGCAATGACAATTTAACGTCGCATTTGGCGGATCGTGAGGGCATAGCGGCGTTGTTTAAAGCCGAGCAGTTTACGCGTGTGATTCATTTGGCTGCACAAGCGGGCGTGCGTTATTCGATTGAAAATCCGTTTGCTTATGTCGATAGCAATTTGATCGGCATGATGACTATTTTGGAAGGTTGTCGGCACAATAATGTTGAGCATTTGGTGTATGCCTCGTCCAGTTCGGTGTATGGCATGAATGCCAAGATTCCGTTTAGTGAAGACGATCAAGTGGATCAGCCGGTGTCGCTTTATGCGGCTACCAAAAAATCCAATGAGTTGATGGCGCACAGCTATGCCAAGCTCTACAAAATCCCCGTGACAGGGCTGCGTTTTTTTACTGTTTATGGCCCTGCGGGTCGCCCGGATATGGCGCCTTGGTTGTTTACTGAAGCGATTATCAATGACCAGCCGATTAAGGTGTTTAACCACGGCAAAATGCTGCGCGACTTTACTTATGTAGATGATATAGTGGAAGGTGTGATTCGCATTCAAGACCAACTGCCGGCCGGTGAAATACCTTATAACCTGTTTAATATCGGCAATAACGAACCGATTGAACTGGCGCGTTTTATTGCCGCGATTGAGGCCGCCACCGGTAAAACCGCGCAAAAAATCATGCTGGATATGCAACCCGGAGATGTCGAGCGCACCTATGCGGACACCGCCCGCCTAGAAACCGCTGTGGGCTACAAACCCCAAACAGAAATCGAAGACGGCATTGCCAAGTTTGTGGCGTGGTATAAAGAATATCGTGGGGTTTAATGTTTGAGTTTTCGAAATAAGCCTAGCATGAAGATTTTTGAGTTTTTTAAGGATGATGGTATATGGCTGAACAAGATATTCGCTGGCTACAGCGTTTTGAAAATTATCTGAAAGCACTCGGACAGTTGCAGTCTGCCTTGTCGATCTATGATGCGTCAGCGGATGCGCTGATTAAAGAGGGGATTTTGCAACGTTTTGAGTTTACGCATGAGCTTGCTTGGAAGGTGATGAAGGACTATTTGCAATACGAAGGGCATCAAGGGATTACGGGTTCACGCTCGGCAAGTCGATTGGCTTTTAATCTGGGTTTGATAACGGAGGGTCAGGTTTGGATGGATATGATTGAAAGCCGAAATAGAACGGTTCATACCTATGATGAGAACATTTTGGAGCAAGAGTTTGCAAAAGTTCAAGAGCGTTATGCCAGCGCATTTTTACAGTTTGCGCAAACTATGCAGGGTTTTAAATAATGTTTGGGTTGCCTGACTATTAAGCGACAATTACCTTGGCCGGTTTAGCGACAATTATCTTGGCCGGTTGATCTGATAAAGTTCGGCACAGCAGAACGGAGGAATTCACTGTGCCGGGAATAAGAATCTCAGATCAACAGGTCACAATTTATATGAAAAGTAGAAAGCATAATAGCCAAGTTATCGCGGCGGCCAAAGCCGGTATTTCAGAGCGAACAGCTAGGCGAATTGATAAACAAAACGAACAAAAAACGGCCAATCAACGCCAATGGCGAACCCGCAAAGATCCGCTTGATTCTATTTGGGACAGCATCGTTGTTCCTATGCTTCAAGTCGATGAATCGATTACACCGGTTGGTCTGTTCGATCACCTTTGCGAGTTTCACACCGATAAATTTAAGCCGAGTTCACGGCGAACACTTGAGCGACGCATTCATAAATGGCGAGCGTTTCATGGCGCGGGGAGAGAGGTGATATTCATCCAGACCCATGAATACGGAGTATTGGGGATCTGTGATTTCACGCACGTTCAGTCGCCTGTTACGATTGCAGGTGAGCCGCTAAAACACATGCTATTTCATTACCGTATGCCCGCCAGTGGCTGGGCTTATGCGCAAGTGATTTACGGCGGTGAAAGCTTCGCCGCCTTCTCGGATGGTTTGCAAAAGGCTTTTAAGACCGCAGGTGGCGTTCCTAAGGTCGTTCGAACGGACAGTCTCAGTGCCGCTTATCGGAACCACTCAAATGATGACGATTTAACCGAGCGCTTCAGCGAGCTTGTTACCCATTATGGGTTTAAAGCCACACGCAACAATCGCGGGATCGCTCATGAGAACGGCGCGATTGAGAGCCCTCATGGACACCTCAAATCACAGATCGAGCAAGCCTTGAAAATCCGAGGCCATTACGACTTTAAAAATCGTGAGGCCTATGAAACCTTTATAACAGACATTGTTGCTCGGCGTAATCGCCGCATCAGTGATAAATATTTACTTGAGCAGCGACAATTACAAGCATTACCACGGGTCATGAGCGTCAATTACACCGAGCATTACCTGAGCGTATCGCGCACGAGCACCATCGCACTAAAGCGGGTGACCTATAGCGTGCCTTCACGACTGATCGGTAGCCGATTATTGGTTCGCCTCTACGACAACCGATTAGAATTATTTTATAGCACGGATTTGATTCAAACACTTGAGCGGGTTTACGCAGTTAAGGGAGAACGCGCACGTCATATTAACTATGTACATGTCATTGACGCACTGGTTAAAAAGCCTATGGCATTCCGTCACTCACAGTTGCGTGACGACTTACTGCCGGACGACAATTACAAGGCCATCTGGCAATACGTTGATGAGAACCTTTTGGCGGATAAAGCCAGCTATTACATGGTAAAACTGCTGCATTTAGCCAAACAAAGTGGTTGTGAGCGTCAATTAGGGCGTTTTGTGGCCGCCGAAATCGCTCAGCGACAATTACCGGCCATCCGGGAGTGTGAAGCGCAGTTTTTGGTCATTGAACCGAACATCCTAAAGATGACGGTCAAACAACACAGCTTGAGCGCTTACAGCCGCATGATACCTGGAGGTCTACATGGATAACCTAACCGCCTCATTGCCTTTAATGCTCAAGCAACTGAAGCTTGCAACCATGGTTGGACAGTGGGACGCACTTGGCCAAAAAGCGGTAAAAGAACAGTGGAGCCCACAGCAATACTTATCTGAGCTTTGTCATATCGAACTGGCGACACGTGAGGATAAGCGCCTACAGCGCCTTTTAAAAGACGCTAAGTTACCGATGAGTAAAAACCTTGGCAACTTCGACTTCAGTCTTGTTGAGGGCGTCAACAAGCCGCTTGTTGCCCAGTTCATTGAGCAAACCTATTGGTTGAAGCTTGGCGCGAACATTTTGTTGTTCGGGGCCAGTGGCCTTGGGAAAACCCATATCGCCAGCAGCATTGGTTATGGCCTGATCGAGCAAGGTTATAAAGTGAAGTTTATGGCCGCCTCAGCCATTGTTCAACAACTCCAACAAGCCAAGCAGCACTTACGTTTGCAGGACGAGCTTCTGAAGCTCGATAAATACCCATTACTGATTGTTGATGACGTGGGTTATGTTCGCAAAACCGAACAAGAAACCAGTGTCCTCTTTGAGCTCATTGCGCATCGCTATGAGCGACACAGCCTGATCATGACATCGAATAAATCGTTCGAACAATGGGATGAACTTTTTGATGATTCAACGATGACCATCGCAGCCATCGACCGACTGGTTCATCATGCAACGATTATTCATTGTGAAGGTGAAAGCTACCGACGCAAAATAGCCATGAGTAACGGTAAATAAAATTCGGTATCAACCGGCCAAGATAATTGACGCTAGACCGGACAAAGTAATTGACGCTGTATAGCCTGACGATACATTAACTTCCATGCAGCAGGTATTTCATTGCTATCCTCAAGTTGAAAAGGTCATTATTTATGGTTCGCGTGCCAAAGGTAATTTTCGTATCGGATCGGATATTGACTTGACTTTGTTAGGCGAAAATCTCAATGGCTCAGTATTAAGTCATATTTTGGTTGATTTGGATGATTTAAATACGCCTTATATGTTGGATGTGTCTTTATTTAAGGATATTGGTTCGAAAGATTTGTTGGACCACATTGCGCGAATGGGAAAGGTGTTTTATTCAAGAGAAATTGCTTGAGGAGTCGCTAAAAGTTTTAGTAACGGTTGTTGATGGCTTTATCGGCAATAGCAAGCCGATTGAACTGTCGCGTTTTATTACAGCAATTGAAGCCGCAACGGACAAACAAACGCAAAAAATCATGCTGGATATGAAACCAACCCGGCGATGTTGAACGCATCGATGCCGACACCGTCCGCCTAGAAGCTTTGTTCGGCTAGAAACCGCAAACCGTAATCGAAGATGGTGTTGCCAAGTTTGTGTAATGGTATAAAGTCTATCGTGGGATTTAAGGCCACTGTCATTGCGAGGGCATAAGACAGTGGCAATCCATGCTTGAGGTTGTGCGAGATTTGTGATGGGTTGTTTTGCTGGTTGTGCATACTGAAGTCGATGAAAATTTAATTCGAATCATCTGTGCAAGATTGGCAACCAAAGCGGAGAAAAACAAATATGAACAATACAGGTAATGTTATGAAAGATGAGTACGATTCAGCATTATTTGATAATGCTGAAGTTGGAAAGTATGCTGAGCGTTTGCGTCAAGCTTCTAATGTAGTGGTGGTTGAGCCGGATATTGCAGCTGCTTTTCCAAATAATGCAGCAGTCAATAATGCGCTACGTGAATTATTAAAATTAGTACAACAGGTCAACTTGCCAAAGTCTGTTTAATACAGCAAATGTTGCGCGATTTTACCTGTCTGGACGATATTTTAGAAGGCACCTAGGCCAATACTGCTGTCTAGCTGCCGCCGTGGTTTATAAACCTAGTAAACCCAGAAATTGAAAATGGCATTGCCAAATTTGTGGAATGTTATAAACGCTATCGCAGTGTTTAAGACTGCTGACATTGCGAGGTGGATTATCCCGCGTCAATCCATTTAAAGGGTTTGAAATTAAGAAGGTACAGAATGATTTTAGTGACAGGCGGTGCAGGTTATATCGGTTCGCATACATGTATTGAATTGCTCCAAGCAGGATTTGAATTAGTTGTTTTAGATAATCTATCTAACTCCTCAATTGAGTCTTTAAAGCGCGTTAAGCATATCACTGGGCGTGAAATTGAGTTCATCGAGGGTGATGTTTGCGATCGTGTTTTGTTGCGCTCAATTTTTACGCGATTTTCAGTTGATGCAGTGATTCATTTTGCGGGTCTTAAGGCGGTGGGTGAGTCGGTGGCTTTGCCGTTAAAGTATTACGACAATAATGTCTCTGGAAGTGTTGCTTTGTTTGAAGTGATGGCGGAGTTTGACTGTAAACACTTGGTGTTTAGTTCGTCTGCAACCGTGTATGGCGACCCTGCGAGTGTGCCCATTAAAGAGGATTTTCCGCTATCGACCACCAACCCTTATGGGGCTTCGAAATTGATGGTGGAAAATATTCTACGCGATGTGTTTAAGAGTGATCCAGACTGGTCAATTGCTTTATTGCGCTATTTTAACCCTGTGGGTGCGCATGAGTCTGGCTTGATTGGCGAGGACCCCAATGGCATACCGAATAATTTAATGCCGTTTGTGTCGCAAGTGGCGGTGGGGCAGCGTGAATGCTTAAATGTGTTTGGTGACGATTACGATACGCTTGATGGCACCGGTGTGCGTGATTATATTCATGTGGTGGATTTGGCCAAAGGGCATGTGGCGGCGTTACGGAAATTAATGCAATCACCAGGCCTGGTGACATTAAATTTAGGCACAGGACGTGGGTATTCGGTATTGGAAATGGTGCGTGCCTTTGAGCAAGCCTCGGATAAACAAGTGGCCTATGAGATTGTTGCTCGCAGACCTGGGGATGTGGCGCAATGTTATGCCGACCCAAGCATTGCGTTTGAAGTGCTGGGCTGGAAAGCAGAGTTGGGCATAGAGCGGATGTGTGAAGACGCCTGGCGCTGGCAATCGAAGAATCCGAATGGGTATGGTGAGGGGTGAAGTGTCATTGCGAGGAGCGAAGCGACGTGGCAATCCATGGTGAGGATGTACGGGTTTTTGAGATGGATCGCCACGCTTCGCTCGCGATGAAGGCCGATTGATTTTAGGGCGTTATTTTCGGTAATATAAGGTTTGGTTAAGTTTTTGTGAGGGTTTGAGTATGTATGCTGTAGAGTTTGAAACGGACATTAAAAGTAAATACATTGAAATTAAGGACTATAGCAAGATTCTTAATAAGCATGCCAAGGTTATCGTCTTAGTTGAGGATTCGGAGATGCATGCTGTTGCGACTAATCAAAATGACTTTATTGCCACTTTATTGAGTCAACCTAGGCATATAACGCAAGGTTCTTCTTTTTGAGCCGAGAGCAAGCTAACAGGGTGAAGGGGTCAGGTCTTACATTACGACATTCAGTTAGTGAAGCCTAGATCTGCTGGTTGTGGAAGAATGCCTGCAAGGCAATCCATGGCTTTTCTCTTTACTTATTCTTTTTATTACTGTTAGTGAAACTATATGTCTATTTATTTCTATAAAGTGAAAGTATAGATTCACTTTGTCGAAATGTGAGTGTATTATTAGATGTTATGTTGGCGACGAAATAAGGTTGTTTGTAATGGCTATAAAAAGAACGGCTACGCTGTTTCCAAAACAAGAAAAGTTCATGAAGCAGTTAGGCGAAAATATACATCTAGCAATTAAACGCAGAAAGTTAACGCAAACTCAAATATCTGAAAGAACAGGGCTGTCAAAACCTACCCTTAGAAAAATTGAAAGAGGGGAAGGGTCTGTCTCTATAGGTCATTATATATTGGTTTTATCTGTTTTAGGGCTTGCTGAAGATATGGCTAAGGTTGCACAAGATGATGAGCTAGGGCGGAAGTTGCAAGATATAAAGTTGTTGAAGAGCCGCACATTATGAGTAGAGAAATCTATGTATACGCTCATTGGCAGGGAATGGATGCCCAAAAAGTGGGTGTGTTACGCGTTGATCAAGTGAGAGGGAGTGAGCATTTTAGCTTTACTTATGAAACAACGTGGTTAGTATCCAAATATGCTCAGCAAATTGACCCAGATTTAGGTTTATTTCAAGGTGAACAGCATAGTAACAATGACCGTAATTTCAGAGTATTTTTAGACTCTTGTCCAGATCGCTGGGGACGCCTGATTATGACGCGTCGTGAAGCGGTTTTAGCGAAGCAAGAGAACAGACGGCCGAGAAAGTTGACTGAAACCGATTACTTGATGGGGGTTCATGATACGCATCGCATGGGGGCTCTTCGTTTTAAACTCGAAGAGGACGGTCTATTTCTTGATGATAATACACATCTAGCGACTCCTCCTATTTCTTCATTGAGAGAGCTGGAACTGGCCGCCTCGGAAATAGAAGAGTCTGGAAAAGTAAACGATGCAGACTATTTGAAATGGTTAAGTATGCTTGTTTCTCCGGGTTCGTCATTAGGTGGTGCACGCCCTAAGGCCAGCGTAGTAGATGAAAGTGGTAATTTTTGGATAGCAAAGTTTCCTAGTCGATACGATGATTATGATATAGCCGCTTGGGAGATGGTTGCTTATCGATTGGCTTGCGTGGCGGGTATCGATATATCTCCTTGTATGATTGAACAATATAACAACCATCAGCATACATTTTTAACTAAGCGTTTTGACAGGGTAGATGGTGAGCGTCTACATTTTGCTTCGGCAATGACACTATTGGGGTATTACGACGGAGATGAGGGTGCAAGTTATTTGGAATTAGCTGAGTTTTTAAGTGAAAATGGCGCTAATACTAAAAGAGACTTAGCGCAATTATGGCGAAGAATTGTATTTAATATTGCAATATCAAATACTGATGACCATCTTAGAAATCATGGTTTTATCCATACGAGTAGGGGATGGTTGTTATCTCCTGCTTATGATCTTAATCCAGTGCCCGATAGTTCGGGTTTACATCTTAATATTGATGAGATGGATAATCGATTGGATTTTAACCTCGCTTTTTCAGTCATTGACTATTTTCAACTTAGTCAGGTAGAAGCAGAGGGTATCTATCGAGAAGTGATTGAGTCTGTTAATCAGTGGGAAAAAATCGCTGATGGATTAAAAATAAATCCACAAATGCGTGAATTGATGGCACCGGCATTTTCAGCGACAAGGCTGTAAAACCAGGCTGTGATTATGGGTAAAGGGGTCAGGGAAAAAGGGTCAGGTCTTACATTACGACATTTAGCCTAGTCTCAAAATGTACTTGCCGTTAGGCAATAAGCAATACGATGGTTTTGGGTTGGTCAAGTATTGCTGTGCTTTGGTTGTTAGCCGTCATAAGTAGCATTCGTAACGCAAAAGGGTTGGGTTTATATGTCAAGACCATTAAGAATTGAGTTTTCGGGTGCTGTGTACCATGTGACTTCTAGAGGAGATCGGCGAGAAGATGTTTATTTAGATGATGGCGATCGCCAATTGTGGCTTGATACGTTGGGAGAGGCTTGTGATCGGTTTGGTTGGATAATTCATAGTTACTGTCTAATGACAAACCATTATCATCTTTTGGTTGAAACGCCGAATGGCAATCTTTCAAGGGGGATGCGTCATTTAAACGGTGTTTATACTCAACGATTTAATCGCAAACACAATCTGTCGGGTCATTTGTACCAGGGGCGCTTTAAAGCAATTTTGGTTCAAGCGGATGCGTATTTATTGGAGTTGTCGCGCTATATTGTGTTGAACCCGATACGGGCCAATATGATAACTGACTTAAGCGCTTGGGAGTGGAGTAGCTACCCTGGCATGGTTGGATTGGTCGTGGCGCAAGATTGGCTGGCAAGAAAACCGCTTCTGCTGCAGTTTGATAGCAACCTGAAGCAGGCTGTAGCAAAATACACCTCTTTTATCAAAGAGGGGGTTAATAAGCCTTCGCTGTTGGGCCATGACTATCAGCATTCTATTTTAGGTGATGAGCAATTTATTGAAAATATTCGTGCGCAATATGCGGATATTCAGGACAAAGAAGTAACCAGCCAGCGGCAAATACGACGGCCGTTAAATGAATATGCTGATTGTTGTCAGTCGAAAAGTGAAGCGATGGCAACCGCTTACCTTGCTGGGCACTATACGATGAAGGAAATTGGCGATTACTTTGGTGTGCATTATGTGACGGTTAGCCGAGCGGTCAAGCTGTATGAATGTAAGACCTGACCCCTTTTGTGCTATGCTAGATGCCGAGCGTTTTTTGATTGATGCTCGTGTGCTGGATATATGGTCGCGTGATTACTTTGTGCAGTTGGCACAGCGTATTAAGTTTTTAGAGAAACTAAGGTTTTAATGAAGTCACAAGGGATAACAAATGAACGTATTTTTAACCGGTGCAACCGGCTTTGTGGGTTTGGCGTTATTAAACCGGTTTGTTGCCGATGGTTGTGCTGTTACCGCTTTGGTGCGCAATGCGTCGGTTGAGTTACCGGATGGCGTTAAGCAGGTGGTTGGGGATTTGGGTGATTTGTCTGGTTTGCAGATTGCGGGTCAAGCCTGCAATGACACGTTGTTAGCTGACCTATCTGGTTGTGACGTGGTGGTGCACGCCGCCGCTCGGGCGCATATTATGCGCGACGAGGTGAATGATCCATTGGCCGAGTATCGCAAGGTTAATTGCGATGCGACTTTGGCGTTGGCACGTTTGGCGGCGCAGGCTGGGGTTAGGCGGTTTGTGTTTGTGAGTTCGATTGGAGTTAATGGCAAACAAAATACTCGACCGTTTACTGAAAATGACGTGCCAGATCCGCATGATGCTTATTCTTTGTCCAAATACGAGGCCGAGCAAGGATTACTGCAGATTGCCAAAGAGATCGACATGGAAGTAGTGATTATTCGCCCACCTTTGGTTTACGGGGCGAATGCGCCAGGTAACTTTGGTAGTTTAGTAAAATGGGTGCGCAAGGGCGTACCTTTGCCTTTGGGTGCCGTGCACAATCAGCGTTCGTTGGTGGCGTTAGAAAATTTGGTCGATTTTATCGCCTTGTGTGCAGACAGCGCACGTTCACCCAAAGCGGCGAATGAAGTGTTTTTAATTGCCGATGGAGTAGATGTGTCCACTTCAGATTTGTTGCGCAAGGTGGCGAAGGCGTGTGGGGTTAAATCGCGGCTATTGCCAGTTCCGGTTGGGGTTATGTCGTTTGCAGCCGGTTTATTGGGTAAGCGGGCGGTAGCCGACCGATTGTTTGGCAATTTGCAAGTAGACAGCTCAAAAGCACAAAACTTGTTAGGCTGGAAGCCGGTGGTGACGATGGATGAACAATTAGAAAAAATAGCGAAGGAATATAATTCTTGATTTTGCACCTCAAGAGCACTTCCTGCGGGACGAATTTGGCTTGCTAGTTTTCACGAATCCGTTATGTTCATGATTCATGAAAACTTAGGGTTTGTGAAAATGATTGAGCAAAGCATGTACGATACACAGTCTATTTTACCAAAATCTTGGCGTACAAATTTTATAGAAAAGTCTGGTTCATTACACCTGGAGTTAGTGGTGAATTCAGAACTCTTTGAGTTAGAACTGATTGAAAGAAATGTTCATAGAAAAGAGAGTCTTGAAGCTTTTAAGCATTATGGACTAGGGATAAGGGTGCGGTTTTTTGGGGCGTTTTGCGACCAACCCTAAGGTTTTCATGAGCCGTGAGGTTTTAAATACGCCCATAGCAAAGCCTTCTTTTCTCAAGGCGTTGGATAATCGGCGTTTGCCATAGGTATCAAAACTCTCATCAAACATTTTTTCGGCCATTTCATTCATCTTTTCTTGTTCAGGTGGCACTGCCGGTTGGTAGTAATAGCTTGAAACGGGTAACTCCAGGAGGTTACACAGTTTCTCTATACTGACGTTTGATTCGGCCTTGACCATTCGCTTAATCATTTCAAGTTTGGATTGTCGCGTATGAACAAGGCTGTGGCCTTTTTTAATAGTCGTATATCCTCTCTTGCCTCGGCGAGTTCTTGTTTGAGCTCATGTATGAGCCGTTTATCGGCATCCAAGGGGATTTTGCCTTCGATCATTTCACCGCGTTGTTCAGCGAGATATTGCTTTTTCCAGCGCGTGACTGCAGAGGCAGCCGCGCCTGAAATTTCCATAATTTGTTTGTTGGTGTAATTGGCTTGCACCATCAATCTGGCGTATTCGTGTTTTTGTTTGGGCGTTACATTAATGCGATCTTTTCTGCTGTTATCGGTCATGATCCATATCCTATAGTTGAGGTAATTATAGGCTATGAAACCCTACAGGTTTATTAGACCATTACAACTTTTCAGGTCGTTCAACCTTGAGTGTTAAGCAGGATTTTTATGCCAAAATACTGTCTCATAATCTGATGATAATGCTCGGTTGGTTAGCGCAACAAAATATTGATGCAACCACTCAACATCGAAAGCACATTTATCAAGTTAATCTGGCTTATACGGCATCCAAGCTTAAAAATCGATTGATAGTGCTGATTGAAATGGCTCAAGGCTCATCGAAACAATGGTACCTTAGTCTGGAGAACTTGGTGATGCGAATAAGTCTTGCACCAGAAGCGATTAGAGAGGGACGAAGTTTTAAGCGTAAATTAAAGAATATCAAAAATGACATTCATTATGTTTGCTATAAAAATTAATTATAAACAATGGGTTATGTCTTAACTTAATGGCATTGGGGTCAGAGTAAAATTAAATAACGTTACTCTAACCCCAATTATTTCGTTTAAAACCAATTCAGCATCTAAAAACAGTTCAAAACAAAACAACCAGGCCTGGCAACTAAAGTTCTAGAAAAAAAGGGGACGCTAACCTGTCCCCTTTACCTTTCCATTAGTTCTCCCCAAAAAGCTTTTAGACGATTACGAAACCCGGCTTTACGCCAAGGTTTGCATGACGCGTTTGGCGGCGGCTATGGTGTTTTCGATGTCGGCGTCGCTGTGTTGTATTGAGATAAAACCGGCCTCGTAGGCGGAGGGTGCTAGGTAGATGCCTTGGTTTAACATGCCGTGGTAAAAGGCTTTAAAGCGTTCCATGTCACCTTGTGTGACTTGGGCAAAGCGGCGAATGTTTTTCTCAGTGGTAAAGAAAAACCCAAACATGCCGCCGACTTGATTGGTGGTAAACGGAATGTTAAGTTCGTCTGCCGCGGCCTGAAATCCGGCCATTAAGGCATGGGCTTTTTGGTCGAGTCGTTCAAAAAAGCCGTCTTCCTGAATTAAACTTAGGGTTTTTAATCCCGCCGCCATCGCGAGTGGGTTGCCTGATAACGTGCCGGCTTGGTAAACCGGTCCTAGCGGGGCGATGTGTTGCATAATGGCGCGTTTGCCGCCAAACGCTCCCACGGGCATGCCGCCACCGATTACTTTGCCGTAGGTGGTTAGGTCGGGTTGCACGTTGTAGAGGCCTTGCGCACCTTGCAAACCTACTCTAAATCCGCACATAACTTCGTCAAAAATAAGCACCGTACCGTGTTGATCACATACTTCGCGTAGGGTTTCTAAAAAGCCTTCTTCGGGCGGAATGCAGTTCATGTTGCCGGCCACGGGCTCGACAATAATGCAGGCAATTTGGTCGCCCATTTTGGCAAACAGCTCACGAACTTCGTTGGCGTCGTTGTGGGTTAGGGTTAGGGTGAGCTGGGCTAACGCTTCGGGTACGCCGGGTGACGAGGGCACGCCCAAGGTTAACGCGCCCGAGCCGGCTTTGACCAATAAAGAATCGGAGTGGCCGTGGTAGCAACCTTCAAATTTAACAATAATATCGCGCCCCGTGTAACCGCGTGCTAAACGAATTGCGGTCATGGTGGCTTCGGTGCCCGAGCTGGTCATACGCACCATGTTCATAGAGGGAATTAAATCGCATACTACGTCGGCCATGGTGGTTTCGATTTCAGTGGGTGCGCCAAAGGTTAAGCCTTTTTCGGCTTGCATTTGCACCGCTTTAACCACGTCTGGATGGGCGTGACCTAGGATAGCTGGCCCCCATGAGCCTACGTAATCAATGTATTGTTTGTCGTCGGCATCGGTTAAATACGCGCCTTTGGCCGATTTAAAAAACACCGGATCGCCGCCCACGCCTTTAAAGGCTCTAACGGGCGAGTTTACGCCACCTGGAATGTGTTTTTGGGCGGCTGCAAATAGATCGTGTGACTTGCTCATGTGGGTTCCTTGTGCGGATAACAAAAAATTGGGGTGATGCTCAGGGGCACCATTATACCGCCTGTGCCACTGGGTTAAAGACCAAATTGCACCCGATTGCTGGGCAATGCGGCTTAATGCGGCTTAGGGTAAGAATTGTTGTTGAATGCTCTGCGCGGCGGCGGTGATGTCGGGTTGTGCAAATACACCGTGAATCACTGCGACCGAATCGGCACCGTGCTTAATCAGTTGTTGTGTGTTGTTGGCGGTGACGCCTCCAATGGCCACCACTGGAATGCGCAGTTGTTGTTTGGCGAGTTGCAGAGTAGACAGCTCGGCTTGCGGGGCATTGGGTTTGGTGTTTGAGGTAAAAAATCGCCCAAAGGCAACGTAGTCGGCACCTTGGTCTTGCATCTGTTTGGCCCGTGGTAAGTCGTTGTAACACGACACGCCAATAATGGCATGTTGTCCTAACACTTGGCGGGCTTGCTTAAGTTGCGCGTCGTTTTGCCCAAGGTGCAGCCCATCGGCTTGGCTTTGCAGTGCCAAAGGTAGGTGGTCGTTAATAATTAACCAGGCCTGGTAGGTTTTACAAAGTTGTTTAAGCAAGCAGGCGGTGTGCAATTGATGCGCAAAAGTGGCGGTTTTGTCGCGGTATTGCACCCAGCGCGCGCCGCCTTGCAAAGCAAGTTTTACTTGGCTTAGTAAGGTGGCGGTGGATGCGCAATCTGGCTGGGTGATAATGTATAAGCCAGATACTCTAGGTTTAGCAACGCGCATAGTGGGCGAGGGCATAAGCGGGTCTAAGTGAGTATAAGCGGGATTAAAGTTGTGGGCTAAGTTGTTTAATACGCTCGGTTACTTGGTCAAAATGCACTTCGCCAATTTGTTGGTAGACAATTTTGCCATTGGGGGCAATTAAAAAACTGGTTGGGGTGAGCAATACGTTGCCAAAGGCTTTGGCAATGCTGCCGTCGGTGTCCATTACAAATATAAACGGATAAGGATTGCTTGAGATGAAGTTTTGCACTTGTTTTTCGGGGTCGTAGTCCATTGATACGGCAATGATTTCAAAACGATCGCCTAAGGCTTGTTTCATTTTGGCTAAATCGGGCATTTCTTTTATGCAGCCTGGGCATGAGGTGGCCCAAAAGTTAACCAAAATGGGTTTAAGGGGTTTTTCGAGATTTATGGTTTGACCTTGTGCGTCTTGCACTGCAATTTTAGGTCCTTGGCCTAATCCGTCTGAAAACACGGTTAAATAAAGTAGCGTGCCCAGTAGACCTACTACAAATAGACCAAAAATTTTACTGCCTAGGTTTTGCATAATGTTCTCCAAACTTACAATTGATTGGGTTTTGAATTTTTTATGCTTTATAAATTATAAATTTAATGCTTTATAAAGCGTTATAAAAAAGGGCCATAACATGACCCTTTTAAGTTTAAGTACAATTTAAGTGTAATTTTAGTAAATCGTTTACAAGCTCAGTTACGCGGTAATGGTTTCGACGCCATTGGCGGTGCCGCACAAAAATACATCGGCTTTGCGCACGGCAAACAAACCGTTGGTGACCACACCCACAATGCCGTTAAGCTCGTTTTCCATGGCCACGGGGTCGGTGATTTTTAAACCGTGGACGTCTAAAATGACGTTGCCGTTGTCGGTGGTAAAGCCGTCACGCAATACCGGCTCGCCACCAAAGCGTTTAAAAATTTCGCGGGCTACATAACTGCGCGCCATTGGAATGACTTCGATGGGTAATGGAAACTTACCCAAAACCGCGACTTTTTTGCTGTCATCGGCAATGCACACAAATTTTTTGGCTACGGCTAAGACAATTTTTTCGCGCGTTAAAGCACCGCCGCCGCCTTTTACCAAGTGCAAAGACGGGTCGGCTTCGTCTGCGCCGTCAATGTAGACCGAAATTTCGGCCACACTGTTTAAATCAAATACCGGAATACCGTGCGCTTTTAAGCGTTGCGCGGTGGCTTCAGAGCTTGCCACAGCACCTTCGATGGTGCCTTTGATTTTGGCGAGTTCATCAATAAAAAAATTGGCGGTAGAACCCGTGCCTACACCAATAATGGTGTCGGGTACAACATGAGCAATGGCGGCTTGCGCGACTTTTTGTTTAAGTTGATCTTGGGGTGTCATGGATAACCTCTTTTTATTGATTTTATAGTTTGTTTTTTTAGTTTAACTAATAAGTTTGGTGTTAAAAATAATGCGTCAAATTGTAATCAATTGCGCATTATTTGTACAGCAAGCCCTTAACAGCCCTTAGCCGCACTTACTGTGCAGCGTAAGTCGTAAAGCATTTAACCAGGCCTGGTTAAACGCTTTATGGTTTTAATTATATTACTTTGGTGCTACCGGCGGTGGTGCTACATCGGGGGTTTCAACCACTAACGCTGGGGGCATTTCGCCTTCTTTGCGATCGTGAGCGTCTACCACTAAGCCTGACTGGGTTACGTAGTATTTAGTGGGGTAAACGTGTACCGATTTATACACCATAGGACGCAATTGACGCGATTGTTCGGCTATTGGCTTGCCAATGGTCATATACATGCCGCACATGGTCATGCCGGTGACAATTTGATTTTTATCTAAATTTTCATGGTCTTTAACGCTTAATTGCAAGCGTAAATCCAGCTCGGCAATGTAGGGTTTACGTTCGGCTTCGGTTTTAAGTTCGTGGTAATCCACGCACAATTTAAGCGTGGGTATTTCGGACAATGGTCCACCACGATTGAGCAACTTAGGTTCTTGCCCAGGCTCCGCAGTGGGCATTTGCGTTTGCATGTTAGGTTGAGCCAAGACATTTGAGGTTATTAGTCCACTTAACAAAACCGCAATACCGCTGGAAATAATAGTTTTTTTCATAAAATCTCTCTCAATTAAAAGGTTTGCCAAAAAGTTAGCCCAAAAGGTTAACAAAGGCTGGCGTTGGGTTAAACATCAGTCACATGCAAAAACATAACAGCCCAAAATAGTACCAGTAAAGCCGCTGTTAAGCCATAGCCAAGCGTAATTACTCGGCGACTTTAGAGTGGCCGTTCATTTGCCCCATTTTGCTCATAAACGATTTAACTGGCATATCGACCTGTTTTTGGCTGCCGTCTTCAAATGTTAGGGTAACCGACACAGTTTGACCCTGCTTAATAGGATTAATCGGTTCAATTAACATAATGTGCAGGCCGCCGGGTTTTAAAAACGCCATGCCATTGGCGGGCACTTCAATAAAGGGTATTTGACGCATGCGCATTACGCCGTTGTCGTTGGTATGGGTGTGCAGTTCGACCACTTTGGATACCGCCGATTGGGCGCTGATAATTTTAATTGGGGCGTCACTGATGTTTTCAAGTGTCATAAAGCTGGCGCTGGCGGGTGCGCCGGGCGGTACTTCACGCGCAAACGGTTCGGTGATTTCAATGTCATCGGCTTGGCTGGCTAAGGCGTTTGCACTGGATAGGACGCTTAACAAACTAAAAGACAAAAGGGTGATTGTTTTTTGAATGGTTTTGATGGTTTTCATAATGACTCGCTTTGTATTGTTATAGGTGCGTTTAAAGGGGTTTTAAAGGTTAGGGTTTTTGCTTTAACCAGGCCTGGTGATTTTTGCTAAGCATGCTTAAAGCACAGTTAAAGCCTGCTTACGGCTTAGGTTGATAGAGTTGAATCGCCGCAATAAAATCATCAGGCGAGGTGGCGTGTGGCAGCTGGGTAAGCAGCTTGCCTTGGGCGTCTACCACATAGGTAAAGGCCGAGTGATCTACCGCGTAATTAGAGCCGTTATTAACGTCGTCTACTTTGGCGTACACCACGCCGTAGCGTTGGGCGATTTGTGCCAAGGTGTCTGGCGTGCCGGTGAGTCCTAACACATTGGCCTCAAAGTAACCGGCGTATTGTTGCAGACGTTGGGGCGTGTCACGTTCGGGGTCGACCGAGACAAATAAAATTTGTAAGTTATCTTTTTGCGCCTGGCTTAAGCCTCGGTAGGCTACCGATAAGTTGCCTAGGTTGGTGGGGCAAATGTCAGGGCAAAACGTGTAACCAAAATAGATTAAGACCAATTTGCCTTTAAAGTCGCTTAACGAATGCTCACCCGCAACACCTGTTAGCGTAAAGTCGCCACCGGCTGGACGGTCGTTAGAGATAAGTTGCGCGTGCCCAGTTGCGTTGACGGGTGCGGCTACTTGGGTTTGATTGGTTGGATAAAGTAACGCTCCGGCACCAATAAGAGCCCCTAATAATACAACGCTTAAAATAAGTTTTGGATTCATAATCACCACGGTTTAGAGATTTAAAAAGATTTAAAAAGATTTAAAAAGATTTAAAAAAATTTATGCAGAATAAAAAGACCTTTGCCCAAACAACAAAGCCACCCATGTTAGCAAACATTTGCAAACATGGGTGGCCAAGAGTATGAAATAACGCTTGAAGTTTATAGATAACTTTAAGCGTTAAAGACGGTAATGTTATTTAGCGTTGTTGTTAAAATTTAGCGTTTAAACGCGCCCATACACTGCGGCCTGGCTCGTACACTTTGTAGTCTGCCCCAGTCGTTGAATCCACTCGGTTTAGGTAGGTTTCATAGGCCTGGTCAAACAGGTTGTCAACACCGGCGGCCAAAGTAACAGATTTGTTGATTTTGTAATCGCCGTACACATCCAGTGTGCTCCAACCGTTGGTTTCAAGTTCTTTAGCGAGGGCGTTGGTTTCGGTTTGCGCTGTGGCAAAGTTAAAGCGCGTGCCGGCACTCCAATCGGTGGCTTGGTACAACGCATAGACGTTACCCGCCAACGGTGCAATGTTGCTTAAATTGCGGTTGTCGGTTTCGTTGGTGCCTTTGGTTAAGCTGATATTACCACCCACTTTTACACGTTGACTGGCTTGCAACGCGCCTTCAATTTCAAGGCCGTAAAGGGTGGCGTCTTTGTTGACGTAAACAACGCTGCCTGCGGGTAAGGTTGATTTAATGGCTTCGGGTTGATTTTGACTTAAATCGCGCAAAATGTAGTCGCTCACCGAATCGTAAAACGCGCTAACGCCCCATGAATGGGTTTTGGTCGCTTGCGACAAGCCAATGTCTAATTGGTTGTGTTGTTCGGGTTTGATGTCGGGATTACCGATCCACTGCCCGGTACCACCTTTGGCCATAAATTGCTCGGTGGCGTCAGGGTAGCGGTGGGTGCGACTTAGTCCGCTAAACACGGTAATGTTGTGGTCTAAAACACGCTCGTAACGTAGCAAACCATTAACATTGGCTTCTTCGGTTTGGGTGTCGCCTGAGTAATCAATGTAGGCGTCATTGTATAATTTTATGGCCGTTTGATTCGATTCTGTCGCAGTTTTAGCGTCTTTGGCTTGCGTGCTTACCGCATCATAACGTAAGCCTAAAATAACTTTTTGCTGATCTTTAAAGAAAGAGGTCGATTCGGCGAACACACTTTTGGTTTCTTGCAACACGTTTGGCCACATGTTAAAGACTGATTTATCATTCACTCGGTTATACAAAACAGCGGTTTTGTCTAAGGATTCTAATTGCACACCATAATCCAGTTGCGTGTGACCAATCATGCTGGTGAGTTTTACTTTTGCACCGGTGGTTTCAACGTCACTTATCACTTCGCTAAGTTGTGCCGGATTAAGAGGCGTACGCAACTCAAAGTTATTCATGGTGTGGTCAACCGTTGATTGATACAGGTCTACCTCAATAGCTTGCACCGCATCGCTAATTTTTTGACCTTTGTAGCGCAAGCGGCTGGTGGTGCCGTCAGACACGGGAGAATCCATGAACGCACCTTGAAACAGGGCATCTTCAACCAGGGTGTTTTCGTGCGATAAACGCAGTTCGTGGTTTTCAGACGGCGTCCAGCCTAAATCGATGTGACCTTGCTGGCTTTCGTAGCTTGAGTTTATTTCCTTGCCATTGCCATCTGTGTAATTGTCGGCCGATTTTTTAGAGCCTTGCAACACAATGTAGCCCTGTTTGCCGCCCGCGGCCACCGTTGCGTTTAGGTCGCTGGTGAGTCCATTTGAGGACGTGCCCATATTAATTTCACCGTTGTACGGTTTGCCCGCTTCAAACGTGGGGGCGTTGCGTTCAAACAATACAGTCCCGCCCGAACCGCCGGCACCATAGGTGACCGAATTAACGCCTTTAATCACGGTGACCGAATCAAAACTACTAAGTTCGGCGTAAGCGGTCGGTGGGTCCATGCGATTTGGGCAACCGCCTTCAATTTTTGCGCCGTCAATTAACACGTTTAACTGACTGGATTGTTGACCACGAATGTTTAAATCTACCCCGTGACCGCCCATACGTGCCGCATCTACGCCAGGGATTTGTCTAAGCGCGGTACCGGTTTCTGAATTACTGGTTTGGCTCAACTCTTGACGGGTTACGGTATCTTCTTGCGCAATTTGAGCGCTGGCCGCCACACCGACTTCTTCTAATTGAGCGGCGTACAGTGGTGCTGAAACAGAGGCTGAGGCTAACGCGGTGAATATGGCCAAGTTTAATTTGTTTTTAGAGAACATACAGATTCCTAATGTTTATGAAGTAATGTTTATGAAGTAAATAATGCGCTGTGTAAGCTCATTTAAGTGAGTTACGTAATGTTGTTTATTGTAGTGCGAGGTCTAAAAATTACCCTTAAGAAACAAGGGAGAATAATTAAATAATCGTAAGCTGTGTTGAGAAAGTGTGCAAAGAGTCTTAATAAAGGTTTAACAACACGTGTTTTTCTTGGCTCTAAAGCACACCCGAAGGATTATGGTCAAAAATCCAGGATTAGTAGAGCCGAATGTTATAATCCATTTTTGTCTAATTTAACCGTTGTAAGGATTTTGCATGCCCGAAGAGATTTTACGCCGTGTTTTAATTGCCCCGGTATACGACGTAGCCCAACAAACGCCGTTAGAATTAGCGCCGTTAATTTCTAAGCGTGTGCACAATAAAGTATGGCTAAAGCGCGAAGATTTGCAGCCGGTGTTTTCGTTTAAAATTCGTGGGGCGTACAACTGCATGGTTAATTTAAACGCAGAGCAACGTCAAGCCGGCGTGATTGCGGCTTCGGCCGGAAATCACGCACAAGGGGTGGCGTTGTCGGCCACCAAAATGGGGGTAAAATCCGTGATTGTGATGCCGCGCACCACGCCGCCCATTAAAGTAAACGCCGTTAAACGCTTGGGTGGACAAGTGGTTTTAGAGGGTGATTCGTATGATGAAGCGTCAAAATTTGCCAAAAAACTCGCGGCAGAACAAAAACTGACGTTTATTCATCCTTACGACGATTTGGACGTGATTGCCGGCCAAGGCACCATTGCATTAGAAATGTTACGCCAACACAGCGGCGCATTTGACGTGATTTTTGTGTGTGTGGGTGGTGGTGGACTCATTGCTGGTATTGCGGCCGTAATTAAACAAGTTTGGCCTAAAACTCGCATTATTGGAGTTGAATCGGCCGATGCAGCTTGTATGACCGAAGCGTTAAAAGCGGGTGAGCGCATTATTTTGCCGCAGGTGGGCATTTTTGCAGACGGTACGGCCGTGGCGCAAGTGGGAAAAATTCCGTTTAGAATCGCCCAAACGTGTGTGGACGAGATGATTACCGTCACCACGGATGAAATTTGTGCGGCCATTAAAGACGTCTTTGAAGACACCCGCGCCATTGCCGAGCCTTCGGGCGCATTAGCGGTGGCGGGAATGAAAAAATTTGTAGAACAAAATGGTGTGTCGGGCTTGGATATGGCCTGCATTGTCAGTGGCGCAAATGTTAACTTTGACCGCTTACGCCACATTGCCGAACGCACCGAATTAGGCGAAAAACGCGAAGCAATTTTTGCTGTGACCATTGCTGAAACACCTGGTAGTTTTAAACAATTTTGCGAACTTTTGGGCGCGCGTCGTGCCATTACCGAGTTTAATTACCGATACGCGGCCAGCGACCATGCCACCGTGTTTGTGGGTGTGCGTACTGAAGGTGGTCACCCTGAAAAAGAAGCAATTTTGAACGAGTTAAAAGCCAAAAACTACCCTGTGCAAGACATGACCGACAACGAAATGGCCAAGTTGCATTTGCGTTATATGGTGGGTGGGCACGCCAATGGCATTCAAAACGAACTATTGTATCGTTTTGAGTTTCCGGAGCGCCCGGGCGCGTTATTAAACTTTTTAATATTAATGAGTGAAGAGTGGAACATCAGCCTGTTTCATTATCGAAACCACGGCTCGGCTTATGGTCGGGTATTGGTTGGGGTGCAAGTACCCCCCGAACAGCATCATGCCTTTGAAGTGTATTTAACCCAGTTGGGCTATCCGTTTGTAAACGAACAAGATAACCCAGGATACGAATTGTTTTTAAAACCAACGCGTTAATGCTGTAATTTGTTAATTCGTTAATTCGTTAATTCGTTAATGCGAATTTCAAACAATAAAAAACCCATTTGACCAGGCCTGGTCAAATGGGTTTTTGGTTTAAATACGCGTTAAAGATGAATTAAATATGCGTTAAGAGTGTGTTTTAGTCTTTTTTGTTAAGTTCGGCCTGCGCTGACTCAGCTTGCGCCAACTTAGCTTGGTGTTTACGCGCAATTTCATCCCAGTCAATGTTGTTACAGTCGTGGCACTCTTCTTTTAAGATGCGCATCTTTACCAGCAGAGCATGAACTTTACAGCCTACACAGTAGCCTAAAATAGCCTCTAACCACATAAAGCCAATGCATACCCATACCATGTTGATGGGAATCCAATAGGGAATAAAATTTTCGGTTTCGGATAACAGTTGACTGCCCCATAAATTGTTTAACCAAACCGCAAAGGTGTCGGGGTTAAAAAACAAAATGCAGATGGTGATTAAGGTCGCCCCAATTGTCCAAGCAAAGCGCTTAGGCACCAAAGGTTTCCACACTGGCGGAGTTTTACGCGCTAAATAAGTGCTTAAAATAATGGTGGGTGAAAAACGCGAAGTAAAGACAAACATACCGGCTAACATTTCAAACAAACCGTAAAACAGCAGGGCGGTTTGTACGGGGTAATCGTAAGTGCGTTTAATGGCTTCAACGGCGTAAATAATGTGACCGTCCCAATCGGTATCGTAGGTGTCTACCGCCGTGTTTCCATCCACAATCCAGCTTGATGTGTAGACCACGTCAAAAAGGGTTAGCCCCATGTACAGCGGAATAAACAGTAAAATACCGGCTCTAATGCGTACAGCAACTTCGTTAATGTAGGTGACTGGCTCGTTAGGGTCTCTAAACCAGGCGTTTTTAAAAAACTCAAACATGTTTTTTCCTTTGCGTTATTAGAATACTTTAGATATCAGGCGGGTTAACACTAAGTAAAGTTAACAGGCAATATTAGAAGACGCTTAAGTATGGTGACTTGAGCCATAAAAATCAAAGTGTTTAAATTTGGTCGTGCAAAAATTATTTTTATAAAGATTCGCACACTCTTGTAAGCTTAAAAGAGTTGGGTTTCTTTGTGTTTTATTAACCTTTAGAGACCTTTGCACTAGTCAGGCGCGAAAGAAAAATGAGGGGAAATTGACCTGATTGCGGCGGAAAACGCCGTGAATAGCTGGCTATTCGCAAGTTTTTCAACAATAATCAGGTCAATTTTAACCATTTTTATTCGTGCATTGACTCGTGCAAAGGTCTCTTTAGTAAAGGTGTCCTAAAGTGAATTATCATGCTAACGCTCTCTAATGGCTTAACCATTGCCGATGAAGAAATTGAATTAAGCGCTATTCGTGCGCAAGGTGCGGGTGGACAAAACGTCAATAAAGTGTCGTCGGCCATTCATTTACGCTTTGCTATTAACGCCTCATCGTTACCCGAAAAGTTTAAACAACGTTTGTTGGCCTTAAAAGACCGCCGTCTAACCCAGGATGGAGTTTGGGTATTAAAAGCCCAAAAATTTCGCACTCAAGAAAAAAATCGCCAAGATGCCTTGGAGCGTTTACTAGCGTTTATTGAGCAGGCGCTGGTTGAGGTTGAAGTGCGTAGGCCTACTAAACCTACTAAAGGCTCGCAAAAAAGGCGCTTAGACAGAAAGTCAAAACGCAGTACTACCAAAGAGTTGCGTGGTAAGGTTGAATCTTAGTAGAGGTCTTTAATAGATGTCTTTAACAGTGGTCTTTTAAGGTCTAAATGGGTTGCAATTGAGCGTATGCAAGTTTTAAAGAGGAATTTTAGCGGTTTGAGTATTTGTAACTATTTTTATGGCACTTTGGTGTTATGCTCAATAATAGATACATCGGGTTAGTGTTTATAAAGCTGGTTTTTTAAGTTGGTTTCATAAGTTGGGTTTTATAGCAAAACTAACTCGTATTTTAAAGTGAAATACATTTAAAACCTTTGCTTCTGCACAGGTCTCATAAGGAGTATATGAATAATGAAAAAACAAATAACCATGATATTAAGCGGTTTGTTCTTGGCGATGGGTGTGCAAACGGCCAGTGCGGCTATGGTGTCTACTCAATCGTTACTTCAGGTTGAAAACAGTGTGGTTCAAGCACACGATTCTGCGGTTGATTTACGCGCAATGCTCACCCACGATTTAGTTGACTTGGGCGTGTCTGCCACCGATGCCGCGCATCGTGTAAGTTTGCTTACTAATGAGCAAATTGTGGCATTAAATGCCGAGCTTGAAAACATGCCGGCCGGCGGTGATATATTGGGCGTTGCCGTGCTTATTTTCTTAGTATTTATTTTTACCGATGCCGTGGGCGCTACGGATGTTTTTACCTTTGTTAAGCCAATTTAAGCAATTTAGTCACTGTAACCAATGTAATAGAGTGTTAAGGTTTAAAAATGGTCAGCTGTTAAAATTATTTTTATGGGTTGTTCCGGTTTTACTCGTTTTGCAGGTGGTGGGTCTTAGTGGTTGCACAACGCCGCCTCAGACTCGTCAACTGCAACACACGCTAAGCCAATCAATGTTAAGTCAGCCTGTGTTAAAGGAATCTGTTGACACTTATGAGGCTGGCAATAACCACGATAACGCTCAACTGCCGTTGCAAATGCCGTTGTCTACGCCCATTTACTCATCTACGACAGTGCAGTCTTTTTCAAATATTCAGTTAAATCAGGTGCCTTTCTGGCCGCAAACTGAGTACCAATGTGGCCCCGCAGCCTTGTCCATGGCGCTTAATGTTAAGGGTGTTGCGATAACCCCATCTGAATTAATTCCCCGCTTGTATATCCCTAATAAACAAGGAGCGATTACGCCAGAAATATTGGCGGTAACGCGCTTTTATCAAAAAATACCACTGACACTTAACGGCACTTTGACCGATATTATTCGTCAATTAACGTTGGGTCGTCCGGTGGTTATTTTGCAAAACTTGGGGTTGGATGTTTTGCCCAAATGGCATTTTTCAGTGGTGATTGGGGTGGATTTTGATGCCAAACAGTGGATTGTTCATAGCGGTGAAGATGCGTTTAGGCGAATGGACTTTAACGTATTTGAGCGTACTTGGGCACGCGCTGATTATTGGGCGATGGTGGTGTTGTCGCCAGAAGAGCTACCCACAATGGAAGAGTTAAAGGCATACGGTTTGGCCATGGTTGATTTTGAGCAATTAGGTCAGCTTGATATGGCCAAAAAAGGCTATGAGCAGATGCTCAAACGCCAGCCAAAGCAGTTGCTTGCTCAAATGGGTTTGGCCAATATCGAGTATCAACAAGGGCATTATCATGCGGCCAAAGAGCGTTTTGAAGCTTTGTCCAAAGAGTATGCGCAAGAGCCGCGTATTTGGAATAACTTGGCGTATACTTACGCGCAGCTTAATATGACCAAATTTGCGTTGGATGCCATAGACAGAGCGGTTGTTTTGTCTAATGCACAGCCGCAGTTTTTGCAAAGTCAGCAAGAGATTCTCTTGATGCTTAACGCGGATAAATAAATTATCTTAAACCTTTTATAAGCCCTTTGCTCAAGTGCATTTTAGGCTGGAGTAACTGGAATAAGGTAGCTTTTTAGGGTGCTAAGATGGGTCAACATTCTTTAACCTTTTTCAACCTTTTTTAAACATCATCAAACATCGTCATTTTTTTAATTGTTTTTAACCAATGTATGCCACTCAACTATGCCTATTCAAATAAACTCTAATGTACTGTCAAACGTTACCAATCCACTGGCTTATGCCGAGCGTATTGCCCAAGAACTGCAGGTTAAACCCGCGCAAGTGAGTGCGGCCATTGGTTTGTTGTCGCAGGGCGCTACCGTGCCGTTCATTGCCCGTTACCGAAAAGATATTACGCAAGGATTGGACGATATACAGTTGCGCGAATTAGAAACACGCCTAACGTATTTAACCGCATTGGGTGCGCGTAAGCTAACCGTGTTAGAAAGCTTGCAGGCGCAAGGTTTGCTTACCCCAGAGCGTCAAACGCAATTGGAGCAAATGCACAGTAAAACCGAGTTAGAAGACTGGTATAAACCGTTTAAACCGGTAAGAAACTCTAAAGTGAGCCAAGCCAAAGACGCTGGTTTAGAGCCTTTAGCATTGGCTCTTTGGAACAGCGTGACACATCCGCATGCTAACCTTAATCACATGGCTAAGCCGTTTGTAAATCCAGCCAAAAATATTGCCCATGAAAGTGATGCGTTGAATGGCGCACAAGCTATTTTAATAGAGCGTTTGACGAATGCACCAGGCCTGGTCAATCACTTGCGAGAAACGCTTTGGCGCGAAGGTGTGCTGGGCAGTAAGGCATTAAAAAATAAGGCAAATACACCAGCGAACACTCAAGCAAGCGCTTTTGAATTTGCAAACGACCTGAGTAAATTTAAAGATTATTTAGACTTTTCACAAGCCATTGGCAAAATTCCCTCGCATCGTGCGTTAGCGTTGTTTAGGGGCGAGCAAGCAGGCCTGCTTAAATTAAGTTTGGCGTTGCCAAGTGACCCGGCCAGTGCATTGCGTTTTTGGGTTGAGAAAATAGCCCGTTTTAATCATCTTAAGCTCAGTGATAAAGCACTCAAATCTCAAGGCGAGCTATTTTTAACCCAGACCATAGAGCAGGCCTGGAAAACCAAGTTGGCTAAAAGTCTGCAAACCGAACTGTTTAGCCGGTTGCGCGAACACGCTGAACAGGTCGCCATAGAGGTCTTTGCTCAAAACCTTAAAGCACTTTTGTTGGCCGCACCTGCGGGCAATAAAATAACCTTGGCGTTAGACCCTGGTTTTAAAAGTGGCGTTAAATTGGCCATTATTGACGCGACTGGAAAGTTTTTACACCATGATGTGCTGTATCCTCACGCCCCACAAAACCAGTGGAATCCGTCATTATTAAGTCTTAAACGCTGGGTTGAGCAGTACCAAGTACAGCTTATTAGTATTGGCAATGGAACGGCCTCACGTGAAACTGAGCAATGGGTAGACGAACTCTTGGTAAGCCTAAACCATGCTGAACAGGTTATTCCACAAAAAGTAGTGGTGTCAGAAGCCGGCGCTTCAGTGTATTCGGCCTCTCAAATTGCTCAAAAAGAGTTTCCACAATTAGACGTGACCATTCGCGGTGCGGTATCCATTGGAAGGCGTTTGCAAGACCCGTTGGCCGAGTTGGTTAAAATTGACCCCAAAGCCATTGGCGTGGGTCAGTATCAGCATGATGTTAATCAAGGTGCCTTGGCGCAAGCTTTGCATAATACGGTTGAGGATTGCGTTAATTTAGTGGGGGTCGATTTAAACATCGCCTCAAGCGCTTTATTAGGATATGTGTCGGGGTTATCGCCGCGCTTAGCCGATGAGATTGTGCATCATCGTGACCAATATGGCGCATTTACCAGTCGTCAACAACTCAAGAAAGTACCGCGTTTAGGGCCTAAAGCGTTTGAGCAGTGTGCGGGGTTTTTACGTATTCGCGGGGGCGTTCACCCCTTAGATCAATCGGCGGTGCACCCAGAATCGTATGAGGTAGTCGAAAATATGGCCAAGCGCATGCAGGTCTCGGTGCATGAGCTTATGGGGCAGGCTGAACTGATTAAACGCATTCCATTAGGCGATTTTGTACAAGAAACCATGGGCTTAGTGAGCCTTAAGGACATTGTGTCTGAACTTGAAAAACCCGGGCGAGATCCTCGACCAAGTTTTAAAGTAGTGAGTTTTGCCGCAAACATCACTAAAATAACCGACTTAACCCCTGGATTGAGTTTGGACGGTGTTGTGACCAACGTTACTCCTTTTGGGGCGTTTGTGGACATTGGCGTGCATCAAGATGGACTGGTACACATTTCGCAGTTGGCCAATGAGTTTATCAAGGATCCGCACGCACTGGTTAAAGCCGGTCAAATCGTGACGGTAAGGGTGCTTGAAGTAGACGCGGCGCGTAAGCGCATAAGTTTGACCATGAAAACACAGAGTTAGTAAATAATAACGGGCAAATTTACCAAATTTTAACCATTTGTGGCACATTACTCATAACGGTTTGTTGTTGTTTTATACGAGAAAAGACTTAAAATTAAGACTAAAAATTAAGATTAAAAAGGAAAATAACATGTTTAAAAAAATAAGCGGTTTAAAAATAGGTTTATTGGGATTGGCTTTTGTATCCCTGTCGGCGTGCAGTTGGGTAAAGCCCATTGAAGGCGCTAACCGAGTCGATATTAAGTACGCCTACGATGTGACCAATTGCCAAAAGATAGGCAGTACTACGTCAACAGCGCGCGATAAGGTAGGCTTTTTTGAACGTGATATTAATGCTATTAGAGGCGACTTAACTAAGTTAGCACAAAACGAAGCCGCTCGAATGGGCGGTGACACCATTGTAGCCACCACGCCACCCATTGACGGTCGTATGAGTTTTGATGTGTATCGTTGTAATACAGCACAACAACAATAATACCAGTAGGCATTGCGTTGTTAGTGGTTAGGGTTGTATGAGTTTATAAGCGCCTTAACAGCGCTTATAAAATACGTTTAACTTAACAAATCCAATTGGCGTTCATTGTCTTGGTCTTGGTTAATGCGACTGGATGTGGGGCCACTTTGGTTTTTGTATTTAGCGTCACTGCGCTTGTTGTACGGTTTTATAGAAGCGCTGGAAAGCGTTTCAAAATTAATGGCGCAAATGTCCATGCCTGGGCGCAATGCTAATGGCAATTTGCCGCTGTTAAAAATTTCTAATACAATTTGCCCGTGCCAGCCTGGATCAATGCGATGGGCAGTTACGTGAACCATTAAACCCAAACGCGCCAAACTTGAGCGTCCGTCTAACCACCCTACTAAATAGTCGGGCAAGGTAACCGATTCATACGTGGCCGCCAAAGCCAACTCACCTGGATGCAAAAAGAATGCTTTATCGTCGGCGATTAAAATTTCTTCGCCCATTACGGTGTCCATTATCTTTTGCATTTCGTCTTTTGGGCCGCTTAAATCAATGTAAGGTGCAGTGTGATCGTTAAACACTCTAAAGCGATTGTCTAAGCGTAAATCGACGCTTATGCCTTTAATTTTGTCGGCATGCGGTTGAGGTTCGATGGCAATTTTGCCCGCTTTTAAGTATTGAATAATGTCGCGATCGCTTAGTTTCATAGGGGGTGCTTTTTATTAAGAGTGCTATTGGTAAGTTGAACTGCATTCACGAGAGGGGATCACAATAAAAATCTGGCAAAACTTTACAGAATAGCGCTAAAACCCAGTTGCAGTTAATAACGCGTTATTGTCACATGATATCCCAACGAAAGTACTTTTGGGGTGTAACGAAATCTATAAAACTCGACCTATTTTTACATCGCCAAGAGGTAGTTGAGTGTCAATCCTGTCGTGCAAAGCGCTCATGTAGGTTATAAAAATGTCGGGTTTTGCAGTAAATTAAGGGTAATAGTGTGATTTTCTTTTTTATTTTCGACGCGTATTTTACCCGGAAAGTAGCGTAAGGTTGGTAATAACCAAACATCAATTTTGGCACCTTGTGTTTCAAATGCGTAATGCAGGCTGTTTACGGGAGATTTGCTAAAGTCTAAGTCGATAAAACTGGCCTGATCTAGGGTTTTAAATACGATTTTATCCTGGAAGTTGGTGTCTTGTACATAAAACTGCGTTAAAGGTTGCTGATTAAGTTTGGCATGTTGCATGGCATAAACCAGCGAGATAATGTCGTAAAGGGCGGTTTGTTCTGGCCATGTGCGGTTTTTTTCAGTGTACAAAATCCGCCCATTTTGGGCATCGCGTTGCAGTGTTACCCATTTTTTTTGCTCTATGCCGTCTTCGGTAAATACACCCATTTTTTGGTATTGTAACCAGGTTAACGTATTGTTTGTTTGGGTTAGCTTGATGGTTTCGACCGAATATTCGGACACGAATGCACGCGCCCAACCAGTAGGACGGGTGTCGCTTATTAGAGTGCATTGTTGCGCATTACAGCGAAGTGATTGGTTGGATTGTCCCAACGTTACGCCAAAGGCGTGCACGCTAAAAGTGGCGTTAAAATTGGTTAAGGGTTCTGCATAGGCTAATACGCTGTGCAAGCTTATAACGCTTACTAAAAAGGTATAAAAAAATTGCAACGTAAAAGTCGTTTTAGCCATGTTCTTAAACTACAGCTGTTGTGGGATTATTAAGGGTTTTTGATCTAACCAGGCCTGGTTGTCTTTGTATTGTAATCGGTTTTGGGCAAACCATTCAATTACCAATGGGTAGGCTAGATGTTCTTGAGTATGAACTTTTTGTTGTAAGCTTTCTGCGGTGTCATTAGGTTCAATGTTTACGGTGGCCTGTAAAATGACTGGGCCACTGTCCAACATGGGGGTTACAAAATGCACGCTTAAACCGTGCTGAGTGTCACCGGCTTGTAATGCGGCTTGATGAGTGTTGAGCCCTGGGTATTTGGGCAGTAAAGAGGGGTGAATGTTGAGCATTTTCCCTAAAAAATGCTGCGTAAAATGGGGCGTTAAAATACGCATAAAACCCGCTAACACCACTAAATCCAGATGCGCTTTGTCTAAAGCAAATTGCAACGATTCATCAAATAACTCACGACTGGCGTAGTCAGTGTGATTAATGGTAAGCGTTGGAATATTTGCCGCCGCCGCGCGGTTTAAGCCAAAGGCATTGGGTCGATTAGAGACCACCAAAACAATTTGATATAAATGGGCGTGATTTTTTTGATGCTCGATAATGGCTTGCAAGTTTGAGCCGCTGCCAGAAATAAGTACAGCAATACGTTTGGGGGTGAGGTGTGTGTGTGGGGTGTTTTGAACAGAAGTCATAGAAGTCACAATAAAAACCAGATATTTGATTGCGGCTGAACCGCGTTACAGCGCACCGCAATCAAAATGTTTAACGCCTAAAATTTAAGCTTTTAAGGTTTAACCTTTAACCAACTTAACCCAAGGTTGTGCTGTCTCAGAATGCTCAATTACGCCAATCACCGAGACACTTTCGCCCGAAGCGGTCAGTAGATCAATGGCTTTTTGTTGATCGTTGGGGTTTACCACCACGACCATGCCAATACCGCAGTTTAAGGTGCGGTGCATCTCTTCGTATTCAACATTGCCGGCGGCCTGAATCCAATCAAACACGGCAGGGCGTTTCCAGCTGTTGGTGTTGACCTGTGCCATGGTGTTTTGCGGCATAACGCGTGGAATGTTTTCTAATAAACCACCACCGGTAATGTGCGAAATAGCGTGAATATCAATCGCTTTCATTAACTCTAAAATGGATTTTACGTAAATCTTGGTGGGCGCCATGAGTGCGTCAATTAATGGCTGGCCGTCCATGTCCATTTGGACATCGGCGTTAGAGACTTCGATTATTTTACGAATTAACGAGTAACCGTTAGAGTGTGGTCCGCTGGACGCTAAGCCCAGTAATACGTCACCGGCTTGAACTTTGGTGCCGTCAATTAAATCGGTTTTTTCAACAATGCCGACGCAAAAACCAGCTAGGTCGTAATCACCGTCTGGATACATGCCAGGCATTTCGGCGGTTTCGCCGCCAATTAATGCACAACCAGACTGTAAGCAACCGTCGCCAATGCCTTTGATAACGCTGGTGGCTACGTCTAATTCAAGTTTACCGGTGGCGTAGTAGTCTAAAAAGAACAACGGCTCGGCACCTTGTACAATCAGGTCGTTAACGCACATGGCCACTAAATCAATGCCCACTTGGTCGTGCTTGCCGCTGTTGATGGCTAGGCGTAATTTAGTGCCAACACCGTCGGTACCCGATACCAGTAACGGGTTTTTGTATTTGCTCATGTCCAGCTCAAACAACGCACCAAAACCGCCCAAAGACGCAGATACTTCACGGCGTGCCGTGGCTTTTGCAATGGGTTTGATGGCGTCAACGAGTGCATTACCTGCATCAATATCAACACCGGCGTCTTTGTAACTAATGGATTGGGTATTTGTTGTCATAGTCTCTGTCTAAATCTAAGTCATTATTTAAAAGTGGGAGCGGCAACACATAAAAGAGCGCCAGAATGGGCGTTTTGCCCGGTAAAAGTCTGTACTAACTTTATTAAAAAACATTATTATATTGTAACGAAATTTTAAGATTGGGGTTAATAAGTTTACGTTTAATCGCTTGTTTAGCGTGGTTTGTGGGATGATTTGATGCGTTAGCTTTAAATATACCTACTTTAGACACATCGTCGTTTTAATCGCGGCTTGGTTTCACCAGGCCTGGAGAATGCTGTAATGCTAGTACAAATGCCTTTAAAAATAGGCTTAAGAGATGACGCGTGTTTTGCCACGTTTGTAACCGAAAAAGAGTCTTTGGCGTTAGCGTTAAACACCTTGCAGCAAAGTCTTAAAAAAGACGCCGGTGGCGCGTTTTATTTGGTGGGCGAAGGTGGCTCTGGTAAAACCCATTTATTGCAAGCCGCGTGTCGTTACGTGACCGAGCAAGGTTACACCAGTGTGTTTTTGCCTATGAGTGACGCCAGTTTGCCACTTATTCCCGATGTTCTTAACGGTCTTGAGCAAACGCCGTTGGTTTGTTTAGATGACATAAGTCGATTTATTGGCCAAAAACCGTGGGAATTAGCGCTGGCCAATTTAATCACCAAATCGAGCGTGCAGGGGCACTCTTTGTTGTTGGCCGGAGATGTGGCTATTTCTAAATGGCCCATTGCTACCACCGAACTGGCCAAAGCACTGATGACCGTTTTGCCCATTGAAATTGAGTCGTTAACCGAAAAAGACGAAGTGATTTTGGCCTTACAGCGTCACAGTTTACGTCTGGGTTTTGAGCTGCCACAAGAGGTGGGTAACTATTTGGTTAAACAGTTTTCGAGTGATTTACAAGAGTTGTTGGCGGTTCTTAAAATGTTAGAACAAGCCAGTTTGGTTGAAAAACGCCGTTTGACGTTGCCGTTTGTTAAAAAAGTTTTACAACAGGTTTAGCACAGCCTTAAGTTAATTTATTGAGACCTGCACAGGTCTCTATTACTTGAGATCTTTAAAGGTCTTTTATTTAAAATAGGAAATTACATGACGTTTAACTCATTTATTACTACGTTTAAAACCGCCACTAAAGTGGCCTTAATGTCGGTTAGTTTGGCTGGGCTTACCTTTGCGCCAACCGTGCACGCCGCTCCACCAGAAGAAGACATTAAATTTATTGGTTTAGACGGTAAAACCACAATGTTGTCGGACTATAAAGGCAAATGGGTTATTGTGAATTTATGGGCAACTTGGTGTCCGCCATGTTTGGTTGAAATTCCAGATTTGGTGCTGTTTCACGAAGCACATAAAGACAAAGATGCGATTGTGATTGGCGTAAACTATGAAGCCAACGAAATCAGCAAAGTAAAAGCCTTTGCAGAATCGCAGATGATTAACTTTCCAGTGGTGCGGTTTGAAGGCACTGTGGACGGGCGCACTACACCATTTGGTAAGTTGCAAGGTTTGCCCACCACTTACATGGTAGCGCCAGACGGCACGGTAGTCGCTGCCCGAACAGGCATGGTTGATCAAAAAATGCTTGAAGATTTTATGCAGTCCTACAACGCTAAAAAATAAAATGGTCAAAGGGGTTTATATGTTGTTATCAGTACCTAAGTCATCGTACCGTACTCGTTTTATATTAAATGGTTTTAGTGTGTTTAAAGCCTTATTAGTGGCAAGTTTGCTTACTATATCTAGCCAGGCCTGGTCAGCCAGTGCTTTTTTTGACGAAACATTTGGTAATCTTCAAGAAGAATTAGCCGCCGCGAAAGAACAGAATAAAAAAGGCATTTTTGTGTTTTTTCACATGGATGAATGTCCATTTTGTCATCGCATGCGTGAAACCATTATGACTGAGCCCGATGTAATCGAGCTGTTTAAAGGGCAATTTTTAACCTTTGAAGTGGACATTGAAGGCAGCAACGACATGGTTGATTTTGACGGCACCAAAGGCACTGCTCAAGAGTTGTCCGAGAAAAAATACCGCGTGCGTGCTACGCCCGTGATGATTGTGTTTGATTTAACCGGTAAGCCAATTTTAAAATACACCGGCCCGACACGCACCAAAGAAGAGTTTAAATTGCTGGCACAATATGTGGTGGACGGCAGTTATTTAACGCAGTCTTTTACGGCCTACAAGCGCCAGCAAAAGTAATCAGTCACCCATTAATCGTTGAACCTTAGAAAGGGTTGCTCATGTTATTTTCATTTTTTGGTCATGGGGTAAAAAACAGCACGTCAGTTGTTGCCATGTTTAAGTTTAAAAAAATACCCTTAACGGTGCTAACCTTTGCGTTGTTTAGCCATGCAGCACTTGCCGATGGAGTGGCTAAGCCAGTCATGGCAGCCGAATTACCTAATCCGTTAACCTTAGAGTTTGTTTTGGCGCAAACGTCTACGGCCGCACTGCCGTTGCACTTGCAAGCGGCTAAGTTGGCTTACGCACAAGCGCAAATTGAGCAACAAGCCGTCAACACAAATACCGTCATCGATGCACAAGGCCGTTTGGGTCGACGTGATTTTGCTTTTGAAAATCAACCGCATAATCTATTGGCATTGCATGTGGGCAAAGTGCTGTACGATTTTAATCAAAACCAATTTGCCATTGAAGCCGCCCAGCAATCGGCTTTGGCCGAACAAACACGTTTGACCATGGTTGAACACCAATACCGTTTAACGCTAATGCAACGTTTTTTTAACGTCTTGCTTGCTGATTTTCAATATCGAATCGACAACGAAGAGATGGCCGTGGCGTTTATTGGGTTTGATAAAGCCAAAGAATATCATGCGTTATCCAAGCTATCAGACGTAGACTTATTAGCCGAGCAAAATCGTTATGAGCAAATATTGGTTAAGCGTTCACAATCGGCCAATGCGCAACTGCAAAGTCGTTTGCAGTTGGCCAATGCTCTAAATTTGCCAACGGCACGACCAGACGAGTTGAGTTTTCCGGATTTAAAAGCTTATGCCAATCGTGATGTAAAAGATTTAAACCTAGACAAACTGCACGCAGAAGCGTTGTCGCAAAATGCTCAATTACAGGCGCTTACGCAGCACGTTGCAGCGCAACAATTAGCGTTGCAAAGCAGTCAAAGGCTGGGCAAGCCAACCGTGCGCGGTGATGCATGGGCAGGGCAGTTATCGAGCTACCCCGAAACGCGTGAAGGTGCTTGGCAAGTGGGAATAACCGTTGATGTTCCACTGTACGACGGTGGCGCACGTACAGCAGCGGTGGCGTTGTCGCAGGCGCAATTGCAGCAAGCACAGGCCAATGTTCAGCTGTATAGCCAACAATTGCGAGATGACATTACGCAGGTGTATTTTAACATTCAGTTATTGGCCGCCGAAAAAAATCAAAATACGGTGTTTGGTGATTACGCCGATTTGTATTTGGATTACAGTCGAGCGGTATACGAAAACGAAAGCAGTACCGATTTAGGCGATGCGATGGTGCGCTTATCACAGGCTAATTTTAATGACGTGGCGTGGCAGTTTAAGCAAGCACTGTTGTGGGCGCAGTTGGATTATTTATTGGGCAAGTCGATGCCAGTCAACCAAAATTAAGGAACAAAATATGAAATACACAGCAAGAAATACTCAAGTCCAATTGTTTTTAGTACGCCGTCGCCCGCGTTCAGTGTCGCGTATGTTGAGTGTCGCATTGGGTGGTTTATTAACCAGTGTTTTGAGCGCTTCGGTGTTCGCACAAACGGTGCATATTGGTGCTTTGGTGTCAGGCCAAGTGACCAAGGTTACCGTAAGTGAAGGTCAAGTGGTTAAAAAAGGTGATGCGCTTATGGAATTAGATTCAGAGCGCTTTCAAGCCAAGTTGGGCAGTTTACTGGCCGAACAAAAACGCCAAAAACTTGCTTTGACCGATGCTAAAATTGAGCTTGCGCAAGCACAAGATTTATTTGATCGCACGGTCACGGCCAAACGTACCTTAGACGCCGCTAAATTAACGCACGATATGGCGCAAGCCGCGTTTGAAAAAGCCAAAGCCGATGTGGCAATGCACCAGGCCTGGTCAAAGTATGTGTTTATAAAAGCCCCTGTGGATGGCAAAGTGCTTAAGATTAACGCGCCCCTTGGCAGCACAGTGTTTGAAGAAAACAGTCCATTGCTAGAGCTTGAAACCGCAACCCAATAAAAAAATATCACTAAAAATATTACTAAATTAAGGATTAAGCATGCTAAGCACACGTTTGCAATATGGGCTTAAATATTGGCGTTTGGCCATTCATTTGGTTTTTAAAACCAAGCATTTTGGGGTTAATAATTTGTGGTGGGCCAAACAGCCTTCGGCGATTGGCTGGCAGTGGTATGAAATTATATGGGGTATTTTGACGGTTATGCCCATTGTGCGTAATTATCAATCGCTTAAAGTGCGCAGTTGCTTAGGTTGGATGCCCGAAGCCGAATGCATCGCTTTAGGGTTTAAATCGGGCACTCGTTCATAGTGCTGTTGATGGTTTTAGATTGGGAGAAAGCATGATTCAAATGGAGTTAGAACAACGAGAGTCCTCACGTTTTGCGCGGCCATTTTGGGTAACAGACCACCAAGATGAAGCCTTTTCTGCGCCGTTTGAAGGCTTTGACGTTAATTTAACCGGCCTTAGTTTTTGGGTAGAGGAAGCTGACTTTTTTTACCAGGCCAGCATATTAGTTTGCGCGTTAAAAACTCTGAATCGTTAGAGGAGTACTGCTTAGAAGGTGTTGAAGTGGTGCACCAACGACAAGAGGGCGAACGCTTTTTATGTGGGTGCCACATTGCCCAAGTCACCAGTGGACAGCTTTTAGCGCATCACCGCATTGTAATGACCGATGCCTTTAGCGCCCAACTGTCCATGCAAAGTTCGCAGTTAAACGAGTTTGATTTTATCGAAGATGGGTCGGCTTTGTCTTTGGATCACGCTGATTTTCAAGAGGCCAGTATGGCGCTTAATTTGGCTGTAAGCCAATTGCAATCTAACCAGGCCTGGGGAAAAACTTTATTGCGTGAATTGGCTGTTGCACTAAATTCTTTGCCAAACAATCAAATCGATCAAAGTATGCTGCAGCCCCGTGCTGAGTTGCATAAGGTGTTTGGTCAATTTGAGGCGTATTACGCTCACATGAGCGATACGTCGGTAGCCTTAGCCATGTTGGCTAAATTGTTGGCTCACACTCCCGATTCACCAACTGAAAAGCAAGCCTGGAAAACTTTAATTGCCGACTTTGAAAGCCGTTTTTTAACCCCCGAGCAACAAATGGCCTACGATTTTATGCATCAAGGCTTAAACGCCGACGAGGCCTTAAGCATGGCACAATCGTATTTAAATCAGGTAGATGAAAAATAACTCTATTTATGGGCTGGTTGGCTGACTCACTGATTGGTTATTTTGTCACTTTAGACGGCTTTAAATAGCGTAAAAACCAATCACATGCTTCGTTCGCGGCTTGCATTAGCGTGTTATCTTCTTCAAATAGGTGACTAGCACCTTCTATAATGCTCAGTTTATGGTGTTTATTATTAGGCAACGCGGTTAAAGCGCGTTTATTAAGCGCCAAAATTTGAGTGTCTAAACTGCCCACCATCAATAAAGTGGGCGCTTTAACTTGTGGCAGTGACAGCATAGCCAAATCAGGACGACCGCCGCGTGACACCACGCACTCTACCTCGTTTGGGCGTAATCGCGCTGCATTTAGAGCCGCTGCCGCGCCAGTGCTGGCTCCAAACAGTCCAAGGTGCAGGGTGTCAATAGGACTGTGGGTTTGCAGCCAATCAATAACCGCGACTGTGCGCTGTGTGAGCAGTGAAATGTTAAAACGATATTCTTGAGTTACCTCGTCGAGTTTGCCTTCTGATTCGGTTAATAAATCAAACAAAATAGTGGCCAATCCTGCTTGATTTAGTCTTTGAGCAACTAGCTGATTACGTGGGCTAAAACGACTGCTGCCACTGCCGTGAATAAACAGGATTAACCCATTAATGGGCCTGTCACTGTAGGTATGATTGGGTAAGTTAAGCGTGCCTTCTAAACGTACTTTGCCAGCTTCGATAAGCAACGAATGGTGATGAATTGACATTGATGTATTCTCGTTAAGCGCGTGCTTGTAAAGAATCGTTGCACCAATATGCGTTTAGGCATTGAATCACTTGTTCATCGCTCACGGGTGAAAAATCGTCGTACCATTGACTTACCGATAAAAAGTGTTCACTGCTGTGTAAACAGACAACCTCATCGACGATGTGAGTAAATTTTTGCAAAGTGGCTTGTGCAGCAACGGCTACCGCAACGATAATTTTTTTGGGTTTCTGTAAACGTAAAGCTTCAATAGCGGCTTGTAAGCTGGCTCCGGTGGCAATGCCATCGTCTACCAAAATAACGGTTTTTTGACTAAGGTTGAGCAAAGGTCTGTGCGCGCGGTAGTATTGTTCGCGGCGTTCTAGTTCGGTTTGCTCATGGCGTGCAATCATCTCAATTTGCTGTGGTGTGATCCCGTATGTGTGAATTACTTCATGGTTAAACACTCGTATGTTACCGCTGGCAATAGCGCCCAGTGCCAGTTCTGGAAAAGCAGGTGCGCCGAGTTTTCGCACCACCATAACATCCAGTAAAGCACCTAATGCGCTGGCGATTTCGATTGCGACAGGGACACCTCCGCGCGGTAAAGCCAAAACCACTGTGTTTGGCTGGTTTTTATAGGCACTCAGTCTGCAAGCCAATGCTTGTCCAGCTACTGTGCGATTTAAAAGAGGAAGCGTCACTTCTGGGCATGAAATCGTGGGCATGGCTTAAACTCTTCTTAAGTTATTTTTTGGGTTAGGTATTGGTCAGCGTAATAAACGCAGTCAACGGTCTTAGCTTAAGAATAGAGCGGTAGGCATGTCAATGTTTGAGTATTGAGCAACAGCACTAATGCGTGCTTAGTTGTTTGGGGTCAATTGAGCGGGCGCATTGACCAGGCCTGGTGCGTTTAAAACGGTCGAAATAATGTGACCAGGCCTGGTAATGTCTTTTTTATATTAGTCGTGTAAAGGTTTCTAAATACTATTTTTGATTGCGTTTGTGACGGGTGCGACGGCGTTGTTTGTCTTCTTCTTTGGCCAGGCGTTTAAGTTCTTTGAGCTCGTTGAGACGCTCAACTTCTAAACGTTCGGCGTGCATCATTTCGGGGGTTTCAAGGCTGATGTCGCCAATGAGATGGTCACGGTATTCAACCACCAAAATGCGTGATACTTTGTCTAAATCAACCATGCCTCCGCCGCGTAAACATCCGCGCTTTCGGCCAATAACGTCAAGCAATTCCATGTCGGTACGCGGTATTTCGGTTAGTTCAAAACGGGTTTTTAAGTGTTGCGGATACGTTTTTAATAAATATTCGGCGGCGTAACTGGCCACGTCAGGTAACTCAAAAGCAGTTTCTTTAATGCCACCGCTTATCGCCAAGCGATAGCCACTGTTGGGGTTTTCAATGTTTGGCCAAAGCATGCCGGGCGTGTCAATTAAGGTAATGTGTTCTTCGAGTTTGATTCGCTGTTGGTTTTTGGTCACGGCGGGTTCGTTGCCAGTTTTGGCAATGGTGCGCCCCATGATGTTATTGATTAAGGTGGATTTTCCTACGTTGGGAATGCCAATGATTAAGGCTTGGATAACCCGTGTGCTGTCGCCTTTTTGCGGAACCATTTTTTTGATTAGGCTAATCATTTGCTCACGCTTATCGCCTTGTTGAGCATTAAAAGCCAGCGTTTTAACATTAAATTGAGTTTCAAAATAGGCCTGCCAAGCTTCGGTAACTAATGGATCGGCTAAGTCCGTTTTATTTAAAATTTTAATAGTGGGTTTGTCTTGACGAATTTGTGCAATCATTGGGTTTTCACTGCTAAACGGCAAGCGCGCGTCTAACACTTCAATAAATACATCCACTTGGTTAAAAATCTCACGCACCTCTTTTTGGGCTTTGTGCATGTGTCCGGGATACCATTGAATGCTCATTGTTGTTCTCAACTCGTTTTAAAAAAATGATTATAGCGTGTAAAGGTGTGTAACGTTTTAAGCGTTTTAGTGGCTTGAGGATGTCTTTATTCAATTTGGGTTTAATAAAGGTGCTTTTGAGTAGAGTACGTTGCAAAAGTCTTCAATTCCGTCAATTAAGCGGGCCGTGGGGCGTTGATACGTGTCCGAGTGCATAAGGTGAATGCGATGATGGGCAACGGCGTCTAAGGTGGGCCATTGTTGCCAGGCTTTAAGCCAATTAGCCTGCACTTCGCTTTGACCGCCCAATAAAATAACGTTGGGATTGCGGGCAATCACGCTTTCAATGCTGACCGTTGGGGTGAGGGTGGGCAAGTCGGCAAAGCTATTATGCGCGCCGCACAAGGTGATAATTTGACCGATAAATTGGCTTTGATTAATGGTCATGAGTGGCTCATTCCATATTTGATAAAATACAGTCAGTTTGAGTTGGTGCTTATTACGCAAGGCGTGTTGTTGCAGGATTGTTTCTAGACGTTGTGCAGTAGGTTCGCTAATAGAATTTGTATTGATAAGTTTTCCAAGTACCTTGATTTCTTTAGGAATATCATTTAGGTTTTTAAGCGTGCTGGTGTGGACTTTAAAGCCCAGTTGCTCTAAACGTTCGAGGTCTTTAGGCCGGTTGCCTGCGTCCCAGGCCAAAATAAGATCGGGCTGGAGTTGAATGATTTTTTCAAGATTAATGGCATCATAGCGCCCTATATTGGTCACGGCTTTGGCCGCTGGCGGATAGTCTGAATAATCCACTGCACCCACTAAAAGATGCCCCGCACCCGCCGAGAACAACAGCTCGGTAATATGAGGGGCTAAACTGATAATGCGCGTGGGACTTTGAGTTGTTTGAACAGGGTTTGACCAGGCCTGGTGCATTGGCAAAAGCAACCACCCCATGATGCCAAAAACTGCCAAAACGAGTGATTGCCTAGTTTTTAAAAGTAATTTGTCTCTTAGGATGTTGCCAAACAATGGGTCAAATAACCGAGCCAACAATGGCTTACGCCTTGGCCAGTGACGGTTGAGCGTTGACGCGATACCAGGCTAATAATGCTATAACAAAAGCGATAGAACCCAGTTGACTGTTGTACAAGGCCAATGCGCCTAAACTTACGGCCAAAGCAACTAAAGCCGGCCATTGCGATGCACGCCACAGTGCAAACACAGCAAATGCTAAGGCAACCCAGCCTAATACTCTGTGGTGTATGGCCAAACCAAGTTGACTTGAAAGATCGCACAGCAGTCCTTCTGCACCGGTTTGACAACTAAGGGTTAATGCCTGGTTTTGCAATAAATACACGCGCACTAACCACCAAAGTCCTAATACTAAGGCCATGATGAACCAAGGTTTTATAACAATGCTTAGCTTTACACTGCGTAAGGCGGGCAACAGTAGCCAAGCCAGTAGCGCCATCCAAACCACCCATTGATTTGCTTGCCAGTTGGTTAGCGTTTCAATCCACAGCACGATGCCTAGGCTGATAATAATGAGAACGCTTAAACTGGCTTCTAATCCTAATTGTGCGTGCTTGATGGCGTAAGTTCGAGTAGGCCAATATAACACCGCTAAACTGCCCACCAATAAAGCTACCGAGGCGTTATTAAAGTTGCCATAACGTCCGTCAAATACAAAACCTAATACCGATGTAATTAAAATCAGCAGGGCTAAAATAGTCATTAGGCTTGCGGATGTTACAAACGTCCACGAAGCTTGGGGTTTAACTTGAATTAAAAATGTGCTTAAGTCTAATGAGGTAGAAGGGCTACGGCTTATCAGTTTTTGCAGGGCATGAATGCTTAAAACCCCCGCCACAAACAAGACAAAACCAGCGCCAAGCCATTCAAATATATTGCGTTGCGCCAACCAATATACCTGCGCTTGGTAAATCCATAAAAACGCAATAATGCCCATAAAAGCGGTGATGGCAATCTGTTGGGCTGTGCTAAGGTGAGCGCGTTTAACGGGCTTTATGTTAGTAAGTAACAGCACTGCAAATAGCACGGTGCTCAGTCCGGCGTATAGTAACCAATTAGGGTGATTGGTTACCGCGCCGTGTAAAATGTCTTTGTTATTTCGGTCTGCGTCCCATAAGCCCCAGTAACCGCCAACGGTACCTTCGTTGGCGCGTTTCCAAGGTTGGTCAAACGCTTCTATTAAATTGTAATTCCAGTTTTTCTCAATGGCTAAGTTAATAAACTCACGCATAAATTGCGCTTGATTAGCGCGGCTTGGAATAGCCTCTTCACGCCAACGCCCTTGACTTGGCCATCCGGTTTCGCCAATTAGTAGTGGCTTATTGCCTAAAATATGCTCAACTTCTTGGCGAACATTGGCCAAGTGTTCAATGGCATGATGGACGTTGATTGGGTCATCTTCCCAATAAGGCAAAATATGAATGGTGACAAAGTCAACTTCTTGAGCCAGCTGTGGGTTTTTGAGCCAGTATTCCCATACATCGGCGTAGGTAATAGGCAGGTCAGGCAGTTGTTGTTTAACTTGGCGAATGTAGCCAATCAGTTGTTCGGCGGTTACTTCGCCACGTAACAAGGTTTCGTTGCCAATGACCAGACCTTTCACCACATCGGGATTGGCACGCGCTAGAGTAACTAACGCGTCCAATTCGGTTTGGGTGTTAATGGGGTCGCGACTAACCCACGCTCCTAAATAGACTTTGAGGCCATGTTGACGTGCTACTTGTGGAATCTCTTCTAGTCCAGTAACCGAATAAGTTCGTATGGTTTCAAAGTCTTGCGCCAATAAAGCCAGGTCTGTTTGAATGCGCCCAGGCGTTAGAACAAAATCGCCATTGAGAGGTGATTGATGTTTGTCAAACGGTGCATATGAAATGGATTGCATTTTGCCTGGTCGCTCTACCTCAATCACGGCGTGGGGCTGGCCGAGCCAAAACCAGACTAAAAACAGTCCTATACTCACAAACAGCAGGCTAACAAAATTTTTCACAGTGCGAATCCTAAAATGACAAACGTTAAAAGAGTGTTAAATATGGGTGATAAATTAAAGCAATTTTATTTAGTTTTAAATTAAGTCTTAAAGAGACCTTTCGCACCCACTCGTGCAGAGGCGCTATTTTATACGACAATCAGCAAAACAGTGTGCAGTAATAACCGATAGCGACCGCTTTTTAATTGACACAAACGCTAACTGCATTAGTTTGGGTTTTTTGCGTGCCATGCGAAGGGTTCTTTTTAAAAAAAATGAGCCTTAAAAACCAGGCCGGATAATACCAAAAAAGCCATTGCAAAAATATAAAGCACGCGCGGTTTCAGAGTAATAAGTGCATTTAAAATAGAATTTTTAGCCGACAATTCATTCGTGCAAAGGTTTAAATTAAATGTGTAGGAAAATGTAGAGTAATTTATCAGGCACTCTATCTTGGTCTTAAGTGAGTCTTAAGTTGGTTTAAAATTGCTTGACAGTCACTGTCAGTACATTAGTATGCGTGCAGTTTGGTTGTGTAAAATCGTGCACAAAATAGTAGAGGTTTTAAGATGAGTGATGTTCATGAGCGTGACGGTTTGTTAACTATGGGGCTGTATGCAGCCGCACATTGAATTTGAGCAAACCGCTCATGGGTTGCGCTGTGTATTAAGCGGTGATTGGACGCTGGCGCACTTAACGTCCATAACCGCTATTACTTGGCCAACGTTGAGCTCACCCATTGAGCTGAACGGTGCTAAATTGGAACGTTTAGACACCAGTGGCGCGTGGGCGTTATTGCGGGTTTTGGCTAATTTGTCTTGCTCATCCAGTCCATCAAGCGTGCTTGATTGCGTGCAATGGAAAAATGTTAGGCCGCAACATCAAGCTATTTTAGACTTGGTGCAAACTCATTTACCACAAAGCCAAATGACTCTTGAAGAGCCAAAGCATTACCCATTATATCGTTTGGGTCGTTGGACGCTTGAACGGTTACACGACTTAAAAGGCATGCTGTATTTTATTGGCAGTTTAACGCTTGAGTTTGGGCGTTTAATAGCCGCTCCCCATAGATTTAGAACCAAAGAATTTACCAATCAAGTAGAAGAAGTGCTTATATACGCGTTGCCTTTGGCGTTTTCTATGATGTTTTTACTGGGCATTGTGTTTAGTTATTTACTAGGATTACAAGCCAAACAGTATGGTGCCAATATTTTTGTGGTCGACGGCTCGGTCTTGGCCTTGTGCCGGGAACTTAGCCCGGTGATTGTGGCGATTTTGGTCGCAGGGCGTTCCGGAGCCGCTATGACCGCGCAATTGGGTACCATGAAAGTGTACGAAGAAATTGATGCTATGAGCGTACTGGGATTGTCGCCCATGGCCGTGTTAGTGATACCGCGTATTTTGGCACTGCTTATTGCTTTGCCATTATTGGTGTTTGTAGGTGACATAGCGGGTGTGCTAGGCAGTATGTTAGTGGCGGCTCAGCAGTTAGACATAACCCCCGTGGTGTTTCTTAATCGGTTAAGCGAAGTGTTTGAGATGAAAACCTTACTCATCGGTTTATTAAAAGCGCCAGTGTTTGCTATTTTTATTGCAGTTATTGCCTGTTACATGGGGCTAAATGTGGCTAAAGACGCACGCAGCATTGGCTTAAACACCACCGCCACCGTGGTACAAAGCATTGTGGCAGTGATTTTAATTAACGCAATTATTGCTATTACGCTTGTAAAGCTTGGAATTTAAGATGAACGAAGTTCATAACAGTCAATCCATCGACGATGCACTTACGTTAATTAACGTCAATCAATTAGTAACTCGTTTTGGCAAAAATACCGTTCATGAGAGTGTGAGTTTTACGGTAAAACGTGGCGAGGTCGTGGCGTTAATTGGTGGCAGTGGTACGGGTAAATCGGTGTTATTGCGCGAGATGGTGGGATTGCTTAGACCCACTCAAGGCACGGTATCTTTGTTTAACCAAGCTATTTGGCAAGCCAATTCTCAAGAGCTTAGCGCCTTACGTCAACGATTTGGTATGTTGTTTCAAGACGGAGCGCTGTTTTCTTCCATAAGTGTGGAACGCAACGTGGCTACACCCTTGTTTGAGCATACTCAAATCGGTCAAGAGGATTGTTTGCAGTTGGCGCGTTTAAAATTGGCGCTGGTAGGTTTACCCGCGTCAGCCGCGCAAAAAATGCCCAATGAATTGTCGGGAGGCATGCGCAAACGAGTTGCTTTGGCGCGCGCCATGGCGCTTGATCCAGAATTACTATTTTTAGATGAGCCTACCTCGGGGCTTGATCCTATTTCGGCGCGGGCATTTGATGACTTAGTGCGAACATTGGCTGACAACTTAGGTTTAACGGTGTTTTTAGTCACTCATGATTTAGATACTTTGTTGGGCATTGTCGATCGAGTGATTGTGTTGTCGGCCGGTAAGGTCTTGGGTGATGGCACTGTGGATGACATCAGACGCATATCTGACCCTTGGTTAACGCAATATTTTAATTCGCGCAGTGATTTAGAGCATTAAGCGTTTGGCGTAATAAACCGTGGTCTTTCAAAGTAATAAAAGGAAATTAACATGGAAAATGAAGCGCGTTACGCTGTTGTAGGCGGTATTGTGCTGTTACTATTGGCTTTGTTGGCTGGTACAGTGGTGTGGTTAATGGGCGGCACTGACAAAACAGAATATCGCTATTATTCAATTTATTTTCATAAACAGTCTATGGACGGTTTGGACGCCAAAAGTGCCGTTAAATTACGCGGGGTAAAAGTGGGCGATGTAACCGAGTTTACGTTTGTAAAAGGATCTAAAGAAGCCGTTAGAGTTAACATTAAAGTCGATGCGAATACGCCGGTTCACAGCGACACTACGGCGGTAATTAATCGCAATTTAATAACCGGCATTGCCATGGTAGAACTTAATAATACCGATGTTCAAAGCCCTTTGTTAACCAATGTGGCCGACGGTGAGCTCTATCCCTTAATTCAAGAAGGCAGTTCTGATTTAGAAAAAGTAGCCACAGACGCGACTAAGGTGGTGCAAAGCAGTTCGGAAATGTTGGATAAAATCAATCTTATGCTTAATGATCAAAATCGTGATGCAGTAACGCAAATTTTACTCAATACAGCCACGTTTTCTGGGCAGTTAGTGCAACAACAAGACGCATTGGCCAGTACGTTAAATAGTTTTGAACGCGCCGCCACTCAAATTAATCAAACCGCCATAAGCCTTAAAAATACTACGGAACGTTTAGAGTCCAAATTTACGCAAGTGGGAGTGCAAAGCCAGGCAACACTTCAACAAGTATCGAGCAGTTTTATGGAGATTCAGCAACAGTCCACCGCATTATCGCTTGAGTTGCAAACATTAAGTCGGAGCGCTCAATTTCAGTTAAAGCTGATGGCCACCGACGTTCATGATGTAAGCGATGCACTCACGACTACCGGACAGCGTTACGCTAATCCAAGGGCGTTATTGCTAGAGGCCGGTAAACCCGCTACGGCACCCGGAGAATAAGATGAAGTTTTTACCCACATTATTGGTTTTAAGTGTTTTGAGTGCAGCCACTTTATTAAATGGTTGCAGTGTCTTGGGTGGCATATCGGGCAGTGATAAACCCGTCACAACATTTGTACTTTCCCCTGAATTTTCTAAGGCAGATAAGCTTACTGGGCAAACACCTTTGCCATATGCTTTAGTGTTAGCACCCGTGCGAAGCAACAGTTTTGATAATCGCGAATTTTTAGTGTTTGCAAAGCAAGACAATACTCGCGGCACTTATCAATATGCACAGTGGAGCGAAAAACCCAGCCGCCGCTTAGATGAACTCATTTTTAGTACATTAGAGCACTCTAACGTGTACCAAACTCTTGCTCCACTGAGTGCCGATGTAGTAGCGCAGCATTTATTGGTCAGCGAACTATTAGAGTTTTACCATGATGCAACCAACTCACCAGGCCTGGTAACAATAAAAATGCGGTTTAGTGTATACGATCAAACACAACATGCTTTGCTGGCGCGCCAAACGTTTACCACGCAGCACGGCCTTGACCAATTTAACGCACAGGGTGCTGCCAAAGCATTTAATGTTGCCGTGGGGCAGCAGTTGTATCAGTTAACAAAGTGGTTAGGCGATTGGCAACCTAAGTCCAATTAAATACCTTTAAGCCTTTGAAAATTAATTATTATCAAAGGTCTTCTTTAATGTGTAAAAAGTTTTAACGATTTTAAAAGCGAGCGTAAAGTCATGGCGGGTTCTTTATTTGATCAACTTAAAAAAGCCGGTTTAGTGGATGCACAAAAAGCCAAAAATATAAAAAAACAAAAGTATCAACAGGTGAAACAAAGTAAAGGTAAAAGCGCTGAATCAAGCCTGAGTTTAGCGGCACAACAGGTGGCACAAGTTGAGCAGCAAAAAGCCGAGCGTGATCGTCAACTTAATCTTGAGCGTCAGCAAGTGCAGCTTAAAAAAGCCCAAGCGGCTGAGTTGCGACAAATTATTGAATCCAATCGTGTAACTCGTTATGAAGGTGAATTGCAGTACAGTTTTGCCGATGCACAAAGTGTTAAAACATTACAAGTAAGCACTAAGGTACGGCTACAATTGATTGCAGGTCAACTGCGCATTGCTAAATTTGACGAGGGATATGTTTTAATATCTGAAGAAGCGGCGCACAAAGTGCAGAGCCGAGATGAAACTGTGCTGATTGCCTTACCAAAAGATTCTGAAAGTGAGTTGCAAGGTGTAACACAAGAAGATCAGGAGTATTACGCGCGTTTTAAAATACCCGATGATTTGGTTTGGTAGGGTAATGTAAAAAAGCCTACTTGAGCGCGTCAATTAGGCTTAAGTAGGCTTGTTAAGTGGACTTATTGAGTAGGCTGTTAAAAAAGGACTCTGTTTCTAACGCATTGTGCTTAAGTAGAGTGATAATTTGGTGGCCGTTTCGCTGCTGATATCGCCCATAAGCTCTTCAATAAGTGATTTTTCGCCTTCATAATAACGTATGTTTTTAACACCAATAACATCACGTGCCACATGCCCTAAATCGCCTAAGCCATCAATCATGCCGTTGTCACGTGCTTCATCGCCCAGCCAAACCAGACCGGTATAAGTATTTTTATCTTCTTTAATTCGATCACCTCGTCCAGCGCGAACGGCGGCAATAAATTGTTGATGCGTACGTTCAAGGACTTTTTCTTGAAAGAATTTACGTCCTTCTTCGTCTTTTGGGCTAAAGGGATCAATAAAGGTTTTATGTGCGCCGGCATGCATGGAGCGGTTTTCAATGCCAATTTTTTGCATGAGTTCGGTCACGCCAAAGCTGTCCATGCGAACGCCAATTGAACCGATTAGAGAGCCTTCGTTGGCGTAAATAGTGTCTGCGGCCACCGCAATGTAATAGCAACCAGAGGCGCAAATATCTTCTACTACAACATAGACTGGTTTGTTGTGTAATGCTTTTAGGCGCTCAATTTCATCATTTATAAGGGCTGATTGAACAGGGCTGCCGCCGGGTGAGTTGGCTTGAATTACGACCGCTTTACTGTGTGGATGAGCAAATGCGTCTTGCAATAAAGGGTTTATCACCTCGGCACTGACTTTTGTGCCCGGCATAATGGCTCCTTCGAGCTTAACTACCGCAACATGATCTTTACCATGCTGTGCTTGCATGGCGTCACTGGGGCTCATGCTTTGAACCGCTAAGTAGACAAAGAAAACAACATAGGCAGCAATGGCTAATTTTAAAATATTGGCAAAACGACGAGACCAACGCTCTTGTTTGACGAGCGATTCAACGGCCAGTGCTAAACGGTCAAATCCATTGTTTTGAATCGAATTTTCGTTAATTGAATGGCTTAAACTACTTTTAGAGCTGTTTACTTCACCACTTTGAGGGTCATGTTCCATTGTGAATCCTTTATAATAAAAATCTAGCCCACCATTCTACTTGCTTTTAAATTATGACCCAAGAAAATATGCCTGATACTCCTCCATCTTTATCAAAATTTGCGTTTGACATAGAGGCTTTTTTAAAGCAATTGACGCAACGTCCTGGCGTGTATCAAATGCTTAACACACAAGGCGTAATTATTTACGTAGGTAAGGCTAAAAATCTTAAGCGTCGGGTGTCGAGTTATTTCAAAAAGAATCACGAAGAGCGCAAAACAACCGCCATGGTGGCGCAGGTAGCACGCATTGAAATAACCGTGACCGACACCGAAAGTGAAGCGCTTATTTTAGAAAATACGCTTATTAAACGCCATAAACCTAAATACAATATCTTGTTTAGAGATGATAAATCGTATCCGTATTTGTTTGTGTCCACGGGTAAGCCATTCCCATCCCTAAGTTATCATCGGGGCGCTAAGCGGCGAGTGGGCGAATATTTTGGCCCGTTTCCAAACGCGAATGCTGTGCATCAAACGCTTCAGTCACTTCAAAAACTTTTTCTGGTTAGGCAGTGTGCTGAAAGTGTGTTTAATCATCGTTCACGCCCATGCTTGCAATATCAAATAAAGCGATGCTCTGCACCCTGTGTAGACGGTTTGATAACTCAAGCGCAATACAGTGAAGACGTTAGACATACCATGATGTTTTTGGAAGGCAAAAGTTTTAACGTGATTGACGAGTTAGCGCATAAGATGGAGCGCTCAGCCGAGTCGTTGGAGTTTGAGCAGGCGGCTCTTTATCGCGATAAAATTGGTGCTTTGCGAACAGTACAAAATCAGCATTTAATCAATCAGCCTGGCGTTAAAGACTTGGACGTTATTGTCAGTACGGAGCAGGCCAATCAAATTTGCGTGTGTTTGATGATGTATCGAGGTGGAAACTTATGGGGTAGCGAGCATTTTTACCCTAAATACCTCGAATCTGCGACAGAATCGGAGGTGCTGTCTGCATTTATTGCCCAACATTATCAATCGCATACTGTACCAGCCGAAATTTTATTGCCACTAAAGCTCCATGAGCAGTCTGTTTTGCAGGCATGGTTAACGCACGAGCGTCAAACCGCCTTTAAGCAAGGCAGTTCTGTTGCACTAAAACAACCCACGCACGCAACAGCCAAAGGTTTAGTGCAATTGGCACTTACCAATGCATTGTCAGGTTTAAAACAGCATCTTATGCAAAAAGCCACCCAAGCAGATCGCGTTGAAGCTCTGCAAGAATCACTGTCATTGGCGTGCAAACCCAATTACATTGAGTGTTTTGATATCAGTCACACTCAAGGTGATCACACGATTGCCAGTTGCGTAGTGTTTACAGACGGTGTTCCCAACTCTCAGGCGTATCGAAAATTTAATATTAATGGCATAACGCCAGGAGACGATTATGCCGCCATGTTTCAGGCTATGTCTCGCCGTTACAGCCGTTTAAAAAACGAGCAGGCTACTTTGCCCGATTTAATTGTTGTCGATGGCGGCAAAGGCCAGCTGAATAAAGCCATTGAAGTGCTTAAACTGCTTGAACTGGAGCACGTGCCGTTGGTTTCGGTGGCAAAAGGTGAGGGACGCAAAGCGGGTCTAGAAATTTTGTACACGCCCCATGACGAAGAGGGTATTGATTTGCAAGCCGATGATATTGCGTTGCATCTAATTAATCATATTCGTGATGAGGCTCACCGTTTTGCTATTACTTCGCATCGCGCTAAACGCACTAAAGTACAAACGCACTCATCACTAGAGGCGATTGAAGGTATTGGTCCTAAAACACGAAAAACTTTATTATTGCATTTTGGCGGGCTGGGCGAGGTCAAAGAAGCATCCGTGTCTGAGTTGTCAAAAGTAAAAGGCATTAGCCGAGACAAAGCCGAACGGATTTATGATTTTTTTCATGGTGCACTATAAATTGGTATTTGTAATGAATCTAAATAATGAATTCAAATAATGAACCCAAGCAGTTAGCATAACCAACAGTTTATATTTTATACAGCCTATAAGTCGTAGCCATAGGTTGTGTTAATATGAGAAAAATTTTTTTAATACATTTTGTACACACTATCGTAAAACCACACATAACCTTAAAAGCCCCGTTTATGAACTTAAAATCCTTACCCATGATGATGACGTGGTCACGCGTTGTTTTAATACCTGTTTTTATCATTCTTTATTATTCGCCACTTGAAGAAGCTCGTTTTTGGGCAGGCCTGGTCTTTATGATTGCCGCCATTACCGACTGGTTTGATGGCTACCTTGCGCGTAAATTGGGCTCTGACAGCAAGTTAGGCGCATTTTTAGACCCTGTTGCCGACAAGTTGATAGTGGCCGCCGCGTTAATTGTAGTGGCGGCAGAGTACCATGATAATTTATGGGTAATTGTTTCGGCGATAATTATTATGATGCGCGAAATTGGCATTTCTGCATTACGAGAGTGGATGGCTGAAAATAATGCTCGTGAAGTCGTGGCGGTTTCTAAACTAGGTAAAATTAAAACAGCCTCACAGTTGGCCGCACTAACGTGGTTGTTGTACGGTGGCGAGCTTTGGGGCATTAATTGGGGTGCGTTAGGGTTTCCAATGCTCTACTTTGCCGCCACACTGACTTTGATTACCTGGATACAATACACTAAGGCCGCTATGCCTGAGTTAATTCGATCAACAAAATCATAATATTAATCATAAGGTTAATGTTTAAGTTGAAAAGTAGCACTTTACATGGGCAACAAGCTCTGCTGATTTGTTTTAAATTTTTTCTAAAAACTGCTTGACGTTTAAAGGCTAATCCCTATAATACGCAACATCAAGCGGGAATAGCTCAGCGGTAGAGCACAACCTTGCCAAGGTTGGGGTCGCGAGTTCGATCCTCGTTTCCCGCTCCAAAGGCGGAATAGCAAAATGGTTATGCAGTGGATTGCAAATCCATCCATCCCGGTTCGATTCCGGGTTCCGCCTCCATTTTTGCTACGCAAAGATAATTGCATTACTGCAAAACCGTATTTTAAATTGCAAACTGTAATTTTAAATACAAATCCATGTATGCCCAGGTGACGAAATAGGTAGACGTAGGGGACTTAAAATCCCCCGCCCGAAAGGGCGTGCCGGTTCGACTCCGGCCCTGGGCACCATTTCTTGTTTTTATTCTGTACAATCCAGTATTAATTTAACCTCTGAAACCCACTGTCTAAAACTACTTTAAGATATTAATCTGAATCAGTGTTATCTGTTCTCACTCTAATCCCGCTATTTTTTACTGTAATCCCTCCATTTATAACCTCAGTTAAAAGTAGAGGGTTAAGCCACGTCCAGTAAATACCTTGGCGGCGCACGACCAAAGGCTGAATTTAGTCGCACCAAGGTTTCTATTAAAACTATTCTATAAATACAATGTATTGTAGCTTCCATAGGTCAAATAGCAGTTTGATATTTCCTTCGTCATCACCGTTAAGCATAATCTGTTCTTGGGTTAAAAAAGATTGATTGGCTAAAAGTGTTATAAATGCATCCGTTGCTCCAAAGCTGTCCCAAATGGCGCCGTTAACATACAGTAAAGTGTTTTGGTCAACCTTAGCGAACGCAAAGCGGCAGACGGGGTCTTTAATTAAACCTGGTTCTACTTGCAACGCGCCCATAAAATCTTCTATGTCGGGGGTTTCTTCTTCGGTGAGTGGTTCTGGCAGTTGTTGAGCCGCCACCGAATCGAGCTGGGTGGCAAAACGCCCAAACCAGGTTTTTAGTAAGGTTTTGTCGGTTAAGATGTTGGCTAATAAAGCCTGCGCTTGTTCGGCGGCGGCATCGGTAATTTCACCTGGGTTTAAGCCAACGGGCCAAATTGGGTCACGATATAAGGTTTTAAAGCCGGCCATTTCACTTAAATGGTCGCCAAAACTGTCCCACAACTCTTGGCCACGGTAACTGCGGTAGCCGATTGAATAGGTCATGCATTGATCGTCTAGGGCGATGCCGTGATGACCCCATTTTGGCGGTAGGTATAAAATATCGCCTTTTTCAAACACGTAATCTTCTTCAACTTTAAAGGTTTGCATTAGGCGTAAATCGACACCCTGAATGTAATTGCTTTCAAGGCAGTCTTGTGCGGTTAACAGCCATTGACGTGAGCCGGCGGCTTGCAGTAAAAAAACGTCATAATGGTCAAAATGCGGGCCAACATTGCCGCCTTTGGTGGCGTAGCTAATCATAATGTCGTCAATGCGCCAGCGTGGTAAAAAGTCAAAGTCGTTTAACAGATCGGTGACTTCGGGAATGAGTCGGTCGACACCTTGAATGAGTAACGTCCAGTCTTGTTCGGGCAATGTTTGGTAGGTGTTTTCATCAAATGGGCCTTTAAGAAGCTGATAATCTTGCTCGCCTTTTTGGATGACGATGCGGCTTTCCACTTCGTCTTCAAGCGATAAACCGGCCAGTTCTTCGGGTGAAACCGGCGATTCAAAATTGGGCAGGGCGTTGCGAATAACAAGGGGCTTTTGTTGCCAGTAGTCTTTTAAAAACGTTGCTAAATCAATGTCTTGAAACTTAATCATAATATGGCCTTTGTATTTAATTTAAAACCCTGCAAACTAAAAAACCCACTCGGTCTTACCAGGCCTGGTGGGTTTGATTAACTGGTACAGCGACGTTTAAACGACGTTTAACGAGGTTTTAACGCCCTTTTAACAGGGTAATCGCCAGCTCGATGTTGCCAGCTTGTTGCGCGGCATTACCAATGTAGGTGGCGGGTGTTAAGTTGCGTAGGTATTCTTTGGCGTCTGCCGGCAAGCCTTCAAGTCCGTCAACAAAGTTTTGCATAATTTCTTTGTTTACGCGTTGGCCGCGTGTTAACTCTTTTAAACGCTCGTAGGGTTTTTCAAAACCGTGGCGACGCATAACCGTTTGAATCGCTTCTGATAAGACTTCCCAGTTGTTGTTTAAATCATCGCTCATGGCTTGCGCATTGACCTCTAATTTACTTAACCCTTTTAATGTGGCTTGTAACGAGATAATGGTGTGCGCAATGCCCACGCCCAAGTTACGTAACACGGTTGAGTCGGTTAGGTCACGCTGCCAGCGTGAAATGGGCAGTTTTTGACTTAAATGCTCAAAAATGGCGTTGGCCAGGCCTAGGTTGCCCTCTGAATTTTCAAAGTCAATTGGGTTAACCTTGTGCGGCATGGCCGATGAACCGATTTCGCCCGCGATGGTTTTTTGTTTAAAAAAGCCAATCGAAATGTAGCTCCAAACGTCGCGGTCAAAGTCGATTAAAATCGTATTAAAACGTTGCATGGCTTGAAAGTATTCGGCAATAAAGTCGTGCGGTTCAATTTGTGTGGTGTAAGGGTTCCAAGCCAGTCCAAGACTTAACACAAATTGTTCAGACAATTCGTACCAGTTTACGTCGGGGTAGGCTGCAAAATGGGCGTTGAAGTTGCCGGTCGCACCGTTAATTTTGCCCATGATTTGCACGTTCATTAATTGCTTAATTTGACGTTGCAAGCGGTAGGCGACATTGGCCCACTCTTTACCTGCCGTGGTGGGCGAAGCGGGTTGGCCGTGGGTGCGCGCCATCATAGGGATGTGCGCCATGTCGCTGGCCATTTCAACCAGTTTAGACACCAATTTATCCATTTGGGGCACAATGGTGGTTTCACGCGCTTCTTTTAACATTAAGGCATACGCTAGGTTGTTAATGTCTTCCGAGGTGCAGGCAAAATGCACAAACTCGCTGAGCGCATCCAACTCGCTGTTGTGCGCGCAATGTTCTTTAATAAGGTATTCAACCGCTTTAACATCGTGGTTGGTGGTGCGTTCTATCTCTTTTACGCGTTGCGCCATGTCTAAAGAGAATTCGTCGACTAATTTCATTAAATGTTCTAGCGCCGCTGGGCTTAATTTAGGCACTTCGGCAATGGCAGGGTGATTGGCCAGCATGCGCAACCAAAACACCTCAACTTTTACGCGGTTTTTAATTAAACCAAATTCGCTAAAAATTTCTTTTAAAGGGTCTAAACGTGCGCCATAGCGGCCATCAATGGGAGAAACAGCGGTGAGTTCTGAAAGTAGCATGCCAAACAATCCTTTTGGTCAGGTTTACGGGTGTAAGTTTAAGCGTTGCGGTGCCGTTACTTGACGACACAACGCTAATGAGAGCGAGCGTTAAAGGTTTAGTGGTGATGTCCACCTGCGCCATGAGCATGTCCGTGGCTTATTTCTTCGTCCGATGCGTCGCGCAATCCAACCACTTCTACTTCAAACGTCAATGCCATACCTGCCAAAGCGTGATTGCCGTCCACCGTCACTTGATCGCCTTCGATGGCGGTGATTTCAACCGAATGCATGCCTTGCTCTGATTGCGCTTCAAAACGCATCCCCACTTCTAAATTGTCTACACCTTGAAACATTTGGGTGGATACAGTTTGCACCAATTCATCCACGCGTTCGCCATAGGCTAAGGCGGCCGGTACGATGGTGGTAAATTTATCACCGACTTTTTTGCCTAATAGTTCAGCTTCTAGGCCGGGAATTAAATTGCCATGACCGTGCAAATACGCCAGTGGATTGCCGCTAGAGGCGTCAAGGGTTTCGCCCTCGGCATTGGTTAGGGTGTATTCAATTAGGGCGACTTTATCGTTTTGTATGGTCATGTTAAATTTCCGTATTAGCGTTTTAATTATTTTTAAAACCGCTATGATACCTATTCAAAATTAAATCTGCCAATTTTTGCCTGTTTTTAGGCTCGGAGCGTGTTCTATGTTGTGGTTAAAAATGTTTCATATCTTGTTTATGATGTCTTGGATGGCGGGGCTGTTTTATTTGCCGCGTATTTTTGTGCACTTTGTTGAAGGTCAAGCCGCGGGGCAAGACGTAAACCGCTTGGCCATTATGGCTAAAAAACTGTACGGCTTTATGACCATTATGATGATGCTGGCGATTGGCTCGGGCATTTGGTTATGGTTGCAGTTTTGGCCGATTGCTGCGGGCATGGGGTGGTTGCACGCCAAAATTGTTTTTGTTGTTTTATTGCTGGTGTACCATTTGTGGACTAAACGTCGCATGAAAGAGATGCAAGAAGGACATTTAAATCACAGCGGCGTTTACTACCGCTGGGCCAATGAAATTCCATTGGTGTTGGTCACTGTTATTCTGATTTTAGTGGTCGTTAAACCGTTTTAAACTGTTTTAAATCGTTTTAAGTTGTTTTAAACGTTACCTAAAACCACCCGCGCCTAATGACCAGGCCTGGTGGTTTTTTTGTGCTCATTTTTAAGTTTATAAATCTTAGTGAGAATGATTTTTATTTAATTATAGATTTAGCTTTGTTATTATAACGATCAATATATTATCTTTTATCCCTTATCCTTGGAGTGCCGCTATGAAGCGTTTAAATATTAGCTTAAGCCCAGAACAGTTGATTGTATTGTTTGAAGCCAACATTTTGCACCCTAGTCAAGTGCATTGTTTAGACGGAGCAACCCGCGATGCAATTAAACAGATGTGCTTAGAGTTGTGCCAGCCTCACAATTGCCAGGCGTGCTTGCATCATGCGCATTGCGCTAAAACGCTTTATTCTGCGCCAGTAAGCGCACCAGTGGGTGTTTCAATCCCATCGCTTGTGGGTCAAACTCTTAATTGAAGCCGATATTAAAGGGTATCGCTGTTCAATCAGGGGTTAATAAACGTTAGCAATATCAGTTACAATATCGCCCATTAAAAATGCAACTGGGTGAGAGTAACGTTATGTCAATTAAACAACCAACCGTCGGCGTGATTAGTTTAGGGTGTCCAAAAGCCACCGTAGATACCGAGCGCATTCTCACGCAATTGCGCATCGAAGGCTATCAGCTTACCAATTCGTACCACGACGCCGACACGGTCATCGTTAACACCTGCGGATTCATTGACAGCGCGGTGCAAGAGTCTTTGGATACCATAGGTGAAGCACTTGCCGAAAACGGCAAAGTGATTGTGACGGGTTGTTTGGGCGCGCGTGCAGAAGAAATTACCAATGTGCATCCAAAAGTTTTAGCGGTCTCAGGGCCTGCGGCGTACAGCGAGGTTATTCAGGCGGTGCATGATGTGATTGCTCCGCCGGCACACAATCCATTTTTAGATTTGGTGCCGCCACAAGGCATTAAACTCACGCCAAAACATTACGCCTATTTAAAAATTTCTGAAGGGTGTAATCACCGTTGTACCTTTTGCATTATTCCGTCGATGCGCGGTGATTTAATCAGTCGCCCGGTAAGCGAAGTGCTTAACGAGGCTAAACGTTTGCAAGAGGCAGGTGTTAAAGAGTTATTGGTGGTGTCGCAAGACACCGCTGCTTACGGCGTAGACGTTAAATACCGTACCGATTTTGCTGAAGGTCGTCCCACTAAAACCTCTATGGTTGGGTTGTCAGAAGCCTTGGGCGAAATGGGTGGCGTAGATAAATTTTGGGTGCGGTTACACTATGTATACCCATACCCCAATGTGGAAGAGGTGATTCCGTTGATGGCCGAAGGTAAAATTTTACCTTACCTAGATATGCCTTTGCAGCACGCCAATCCACGGGTTTTAAAAGCGATGAAACGCCCTGGAACCGCCGAAAAAACCCTTGAACGCATTAAGAAATGGCGTGAAGCCGTGCCCGATTTAACCATTCGCTCAACCTTTATTGTCGGATTTCCGGGTGAAACGGATGCAGAATTTGAAGATTTGTTGACCTTTTTAGAAGAGGCGCAATTGGATCGCGTTGGCTGTTTTCAATATTCGCCCGTGACCGGTGCAGTGGCCAACGATTTGGCCGAGCCTGTGCCTGATGAGGTTAAGCAAGCCCGTTATGATCGGTTTATGCAAACTCAGCAAGTGATTAGCACCGCTAAGATGCAAGCCAAAATTGGTAAAATAATGCAGGTTTTGGTCGATGAAGTGGACGATGAAGGTGCTGTAGCACGTTCGATGGCCGATGCCCCTGATATTGACGGCTTGGTATACATCGAAGGCGGCCAGCACTTAATGCCAGGGCAGTTTGTGCGCGTAGAGATTACCGATGCGGACGAATACGATTTGTGGGCGCGTCCCGTGGCCGAATTTGTTGAGCAAGTCGGTTCGGCCATTGAGTTGGGTTAGGTTTAAAATCTAACCGATTGATTTTGATTAATAATCGGTTTGATTCTGTAATAGCCATCTTATTTTCAGGCAGTATTGCCTGGCAAGTAAGGTGGCTTTTTTATGGGTTGAGAGAGGCATAAACGCCTTCTAATAGTTAAAAGCTATTAAAGCTTAATAAATATTTAATTAGATTAATGAGTCTTGGTGGGCTAAAGTACGTTTTGACATTAAATCTGTTAGTGCATTGAAAAGTATAATTAATGATTCTTAGGAGAATTAAGATGGAAAATCAAGCAACTCAAGTAATATCTTTACCACGTTTAAACGAAGCGGCACCTGATTTTGATGCGGTGACCACATACGGTCGTAAAAAGTTGGCCGACTACAAAGGCAAGTGGCTGATTCTTTTTTCACATCCTGCTGACTTTACTCCGGTATGTACAACAGAATTTATGGCGTTTCAGGCACGTAAACCGCAATTTGATGCTTTAAACTGCGAGCTATTGGGTCTGTCGATTGATTCGCATCACTCACACAACGCTTGGGTGCTTAACATTAAAGAAAAGTTTAATGTTGATATTGAATTTCCCATTATCGCTGACCTTGATATGAAAGTAGCCACCACTTACGGGATGGTTCATCCAGGTGCGGCGGATACCTCTGCGGTGCGTGCTACGTTTATTATTGATGATAAAGGCGTGTTGCGCGCCATGATGTACTACCCAATGAGCAACGGCCGTTCAATGGATGAGTTTGTGCGTTTGGTCACCGCTATGCAAGTGTCGGACGCTAACGCGTGTGCTACGCCAGAAGGTTGGCAACCTGGTGATAAAGTCATTGTGCCACCACCGTCTACCATTGAACAAGCGCGCGCACGTTTGGCTTCAAATGAATACGAGTGTGTCGATTTTTACTTCTGTACAAAATCGATTTAAATTTTAACTAATCTTTGCACGCGCGCTTTTTTATCTACGGGTAAAAAGGCACGCGTGCTTTGTTGTTTGTATTGTGGAGAAAATAAATGACGTTTCAAATAGTCAAAAAAATGTTAATCGCAGCGGCATTATTGGGTGGTTCTTGGAGTAGTGTGCAAGCACAACCTGTTTTGCCAATGAGCGAGTTTGTGGATCAGTTTGAACAACCGCAAACGCTTAATGAAAAAACCACACTAGTGATTTTTTCAGCCGACAAAGAGCCTGGGCGCTGGGTAAAAGAGAGTTTAACGCAGCTTAATATCACTGATTTAAACGCCATTAACTGGCTCTATGTGGCCGATGTATCGGCCATGCCAAGCTTTATTACCAATATGATGGCGATTCCAAAAATGAAAGACTTTCCGTTTGCCATTGCGTTAGATAAATCGGGTGACGTTACCCGTGATTGGCCGCGTAAAGCCGATCAAGTATCGGTGTATAAAATGAATAAGTTAGACGTGGCTGAAATGCTCTATTTTGACAGTGCAGAAGCTTTACTGGTGTTTTTAACCGACTTTAAAGCAAAGTCTAGCACGCCTGTGGCGGTCAACTAAAAACCAGGTGCGTTAATGAATAATCACTTTGAGCCCAAACATGCTGTGTTTACTGAATGCATTAAGGGCTTTGAGCCAGTTATTCCACCCAGTCCTAAAGTTTTGTTATTGGGGACCATGCCTAGCGTGGCCTCATTGCAACAAGACTTTTATTACGCGCATCCGCGTAATGCCTTTTGGCCTATTATGGCCGCGCTGTTTAATCAATCAACTCCTTTGGTTCATCAAGCGGATAAAGTGGCCGTTTTACAGCATGCGGGCATTTTACTGTGGGATGTGTTGGCGGCTTGCCAGCGTCACGGCAGTTTAGACAGCGCCATTCAACAACCGGTTGCCAATGATTTTAGTGCGCTTTTTACGCGGTTTTTAACGCTTAAAACAGTCGTATTTAATGGCCAAAAAGCCCAGCAATTGTTTTATAAACACGCTTTAAAACAGCAAAACCTACCTAATGACTTGGTTTTTATCACCTTGCCGTCGAGCAGTCCGGCGCACGCCAGTTTAACCCTTGACGATAAACGCTTGTTATGGCAAGAAAAGCTGGCTTTTTTGGGGTAGAATAGCGCTCTTATTTTTGACCACTCATTATGTTAGGAGCTTTGCCTTGAAAGCAGACACCCATCAAACTACGTTTACCTCTGAACTATTGTCCCCCGCTGGCACCATTAAAAACATGGAGTACGCCTTTGCTTACGGCGCAGACGCTGTGTACGCTGGTCAACCACGATACAGTTTACGGGTGCGTAATAATGAGTTTGATGAAGAAACCCTAGAAAAAGGCATTAAGCGCGCCCACGCCTTAGGCAAAAAATTCTACGTGGTGAGCAATATCGCCGCCCACAATTCCAAAATTAAAACCTACATGAAAGACATCGCGCCCATTATTGCGATGCAGCCTGACGCGTTAATTATGTCTGATCCTGGGCTGATTTCGATGGTGCACGAAGCCTATCCCGAGCAAGAGATTCATCTTTCGGTGCAATCCAACGCAGTAAACTGGGCAACGGTTAAGTTTTGGTATAAGCAGGGCGTAAGCCGCGTGGTGTTGTCGCGTGAATTGTCGATGCAAGAAATTCGCGAAATTCGCGACGCCGTGCCCGAAATGGAAATTGAAGTTTTTGTGCACGGTGCTTTGTGCATTGCCTATTCTGGGCGCTGCTTATTGTCGGGCTACATTAATAAGCGTGACGCTAACCAAGGCACGTGCACCAACGCCTGTCGTTGGAATTACAACACTTATGATGCTAAAGAGGACGTTTCGGGTGATATTGTCGGGGTTGAAAAAATCACCGTGGCCAATATCAGCAACATCACCGATTTAACCGAGTTGACGGGATCGGCCTTTGCGGCGAGTTTTGAAGACGATATTGAGCCTACATTAGGGGTGGGCAAACCCACCGATAAAATGATGTTGCTGGAAGAAGAGGGCAGGCCTGGTGAGTTTATGCCGGCGTTTGAAGATGAGCATGGCACGTACATTATGAACTCAAAAGATTTACGCGCGGTTGAGTTGATTCCCGAAATGGTGCAAATGGGCATTCACTCGCTAAAGATTGAAGGGCGCACAAAATCACATTACTACGTAGCACGCACCGCGCAAGTCTATCGCAAAGCCATTGACGATGCGGCGGCCGGCAAGCCGTTTGACACCAATTTATTAGCCGACCTAGAAAGCTTGGCCAGTCGTGGCTACACCGAAGGCTTTTTGCGTCGCCATGTGCATTCCGAATACCAAAACTACGAGTACGGTGTATCCAAATCCGATCGCCAGCGTTTTGTGGGTGAAGTGGTGGCCGTGGGTGAGCGCGATGGTCAAGAGTATTTGGAAATTGATGTTAAAAACAAGTTTTGTGTGGGCGACTCCATTGAGATTATGAGCCCGGTGGGCAATATAACGCTTGTATTGCCCGAAATGCGCGATAAACACGATGCTCCAGTAGATTGCGCGTTGGGTTCTGGCTGGTTCGTGCGCATTCCCAATCCATTTAAAAATGTGGCGCCAGAGGTATTAATGTTTGGATTGGTGATGCGAAACGAGTCGTGGGGTGGCGATGTAAAACGCGATGCGGCCGCTAAAAAAGTCAAAGTCGAGCAAGACGCCAAAGACCTAGAAATTAGAGCGGCGGCCAAGCAACAGCCCAACGCGTTGCACTCTTAGGCACACCAAAATGGCGCTTAAAATTATAAAAGGCTGTATTAATTGCGACATGTGCGAGCCAGAATGCCCAAATAAAGCCATTTATATGGGCGATAAAATCTATGAGATTAATCCCGATTTGTGTACTGAATGTGTGGGGTTTTACGACAAACCCACCTGCATCAGCGTCTGCCCGTTGGATTGCATTATTACCGATCCGGAGCGGGTTGAGGACACGCAAACGTTGTATCAAAAATTTGAACAATTAGTGCGTGACGATAAAATTTAACACGCGCAGGTTGTTTAGGGCATTCTTTTAAACGGCTTACGTTCTTAGCTTGAAAGCGATTCTAACCAATCGCTTTTTTTATGTAGTAAACCACGGTACTTAGGTTAAAAGAGTATTAAGCAGAGTATTAAACAGTATGACCCAAACCCTTAAACTGGCACTCGCCAGTGTGCTAACCGGCTGTTTATGGCTGTTACCTAGCATGGCGCAGAGCAGTGCATTCCTTCAGAGCAGTCCATTAACTCAGTCCGACTATCAGTGGATGGGGCAGCGAATTTATCAAAATGAGTGCGCCGGCAAGCCCGAATATTTAACCCATTGGGGCGCGCGGGAGGATTTTCCATCGTTTGGTATTGGGCACTTTATTTGGTATCCCGCGCAGGTTCCGCAAACCTTTGTGGCCACGTTTGAACCCATGGTGCGTTTTGTGGCGCAAGAAGTTGCCCCACCCGCGTGGTTGCATACACAATTACAAAACGGTCAACTGTTTGCGCCTTGGAACAGTAAAAAGCAGTTTGACCAGGCCTGGTCAGGTGTGCAAATGCAACAATTGCGCGATTGGTTAGCACGTACGCACGCACCGCAAGCGCGTTTTATCGTAGAGCAGTTTTTTGTACGCTGGCAGGCGGCGTTGCAGGGGTTAAGCAATCAAGAACAGTTGCGTTTAAACGCCCGTTTAACAACGCTTATGGCGTTTAAACAAGGGCAGTTTGCGGTGATTGATTATTTTAACTTTAAGGGTGTGGGGCAAAACCCGCAAGAGCAGTATCAGGGACAAAGTTGGGGATTGATTTCGGTGATTAACGATCTCCCAGAAACGGTTTTTACACCCATTTCAGGTCAATCAGCCAATCAAACGGCGCTGGTGAATGCATTCATAACGTCGGCTAAAGCGCGTTTGGCACTTCGAGCGTCGTTAGCACCTCCGGCTCGTCAAGAAGCCAAGTGGCTAAAAGGCTGGTACAGTCGCCTGGATGGATACGCGCAACCATGACAGAGCATTCTAAAACTATGACCGCATTTAAAACCTTTAAAACGGTGGTGCAAACGGCTCGGCCTGCTTTTTTATGGTTAACGGTAGCGGTGGTTTGTTTGGGTACCGCCATTGCGCTGTTCCAGGGGGCTGTGTGGTCAGCCAGTTGGTTTGCGGTGCTTTTAGTGACAGCTCTGTTGGCGCATGTGTTGGTGAATATGCTCAACGAATATCAAGACTTTCAGTCGGGGTTGGATGATCTTACCCAAAAAACGCCGTTTAGTGGTGGCAGTGGCGCTTTGCCGCAGCATCCGCAAGCCGCTCCAGTGGTGCGTAACACATTGTGGGCTCTTGGCCTGGTGTTTATGGCGTTGGGCGCTTACATTGTGGCTCACATTGGCTGGGCTATTTTGCCGTTTGGGTTATTGGGCGTTGCGCTGATTGTGACCTATACGGCGTTTATTACCCGACAACCCTGGCTGTGTTTGCTGGCTCCGGGTTTGGCGTTTGGGCCTTTAATGGTGATGGGGACGGCTTACGCTTGGAGTGGTGTTTTTTCCGGTTTGGCGTTGGCGCTGTCGATGGTGCCATTTTTTTTAGTCAATAATCTGTTATTGCTTAATCAGTTTCCCGATAGGGAAGCTGATCAAAAAGTAGGTCGTTTTAATATTTTAATGTTGCTGGGCTTGCCCTTTGCCAGTCGTTTATTTGTGGTTTTTTTGGGGCTTGCCTATCTTAGTTTAGGCTTAAGCGTTGCAGTCTACTCGTTGCCAATGGGTGTTTATTTTGGGTTTTTAACGGCATTGCTGGCTCTGCCTATGGCTTGGTTGGTGCTAAAGTTTTATGCAAACCTAGAGAAAATGCTGCCCGCGATGGCAATGAATGTCATAATTAATATTTTTTTACCGTTAGTTATTTCAGCAGGCCTGGTTTGGCAATAATTAAAAATAGTTAGAGACCTTTGCACGAGTGGATGTACGGTCAAAAATGGTTAAAACAGCGCGCTTAATTTAGGACACCTCAATGCAATTTAAAACTCTAATGGATTTTGTTGGCAATACGCCACTGGTAAAATTACAGCGCATGGTGCACGCCCAAACCGGCAGTGTGGTGTTGGCTAAGTTAGAAGGCAACAACCCGGCGGGTTCGGTCAAAGATCGCCCCGCGTTAAACATGATTAAGCAGGCGCAATTGCGCGGCGAGATTAAACCGGGCGACACCTTAATTGAAGCCACCAGCGGCAATACCGGTATTGCATTGGCGATGGCGGCCGCCATTATGGGCTATAAAATGAAATTAATTATGCCCAATAACATGAGCATGGAGCGCAAAGCGTCCATGGCCGCTTACGGTGCCGAGCTGATTGAAGTGAACGTGAGCCAAGGCATGGAAGGCGCGCGTGATTTGGCCATGCAGATGGCCGCCGATGGGCAAGGGTTTGTATTAGACCAATTTTCTAATCCCGATAATCCCATGGCGCACTACCTAACCACCGGCCCTGAAATTTGGCGTGACACCCAACAAACAGTAACGCATTTTGTCAGCGCGATGGGCACAACGGGCACCATTATGGGCACATCCATGTATTTAAAAGAACAGAATCCTCAAGTGCAAATTGTAGGGGTGCAACCTGAAGAAGGTGCGGCGATTCCCGGCATTCGTCGTTGGCCTGCGGCTTATTTACCTAAAATTTACCAAGCCAATCGAGTCGATAGAATCATCGACATGTCGCAAAATCGTGCCGAACAAACCATGCGTGAGCTGGCCAAACAGGAAGGTATTTTTGGTGGAGTTTCGTCGGGTGGTGGGGTGGCTGCCGCCATACAATTAGCCAGTGAAGTGCATAATGCGGTGATTGTGTGCATTGTGTGCGATCGGGGTGACCGTTATCTTTCAACCGGGGTGTATGGACAATAAGTATGGCCAGAGAAATTGAACGCAAATTTTTGCTTAAAAGTGACGCATGGCGCGCTTTGGCCTACCAGCAAACGCATTTTGCCCAAGGTTATTTAAATGACATTGGCGCTGGCGGAGCCAAAAGTTCGGTACGTGTGCGTATTGAGGGCAGCCAAGCGAATCTAAACATAAAAAGCTTAGAAATCGGTTTGAGCCGCGACGAATACGAATACCCCATTCCGCTAGAAGACGGGGCGCGTATCCTAGCCACTTTGGCAGTTGGGCCGGTGATTGAAAAAATTCGTTATTTGGTCAAACATCAACAGCATGTTTGGGAGATTGACGAGTTTTTAGGTGAAAACTTAGGCTTAATTGTGGCCGAAGTGGAGTTAAGCTCAGAAACCGAAACGTTAACATTGCCCGAATGGGCTGGGTTAGAAGTCACCAATATAGCGCGTTATTACAATGTCAGTTTAAGCAAGACCCCTTATGGCTTATGGAGTTCGCATGAAAAAAATCACTAATGGTTTAAAAACCCCTTTAATGGCCGCATTGTGTGCCGCGTTGGCGTTGCCGGGTTACGTATTGGCGGCGGAGTTGCCAACCTCGGTGGTCAATAGCGGCAAAGCCACGGGCTTAATGCAGGTGTATCAATTAGCTGTATTGCATGACGCCACCTTGGCGCAGGCTCGGGCTCAGTTTGAGTCGGATCAACAAATTGTCACGACCGCACGCGCCAGTTTACTGCCGCAAGTAAAAGCCGACGCCAGTTATTTTATGACCGACAGCAGTATTGACACGTCGGACGTTAATACCCGAGATGCGTCCATTACGCTTAACCAATCGCTCTATCAACATGAAAGCTGGGCCAATTATGAAAAAGCGCAGTTTGGCTTTGAAGCGGCTCAAACTACTTTGCAAACGGCCGAACAAACGTTAATTTTAAGCGTTACTGAACGCTATTTTGATGTGTTACTGGCCAATGAAAACTTAATTTTAGCGCGCACCAAAGAGACCGCCGATAAAACTCAGTTAGAGCGCGCCGAGGCTTCGGCCGAAGTCGGATTAGCCAGTAAAACCGAAGTGCTGCAAGCCAAGTCCAGTTACGATTTGTCGCGCTCGGATCGCATTAGCGCCGAAAATCGTGTGGACGAAACCCATGAAAATTTAATGAAACTCACCGGACAGGCGCCCACGGAGCTTAAAAAATTACCCGTAGCGGTTAATCTTCCCAGTGTGCCTTACTCTTTAGCTTCAATTGAGGCTGTGGCGGAGCGCGATAATTTAAGCGTTAAATTGGCCAACGCCAATTTGGCGTCGTCGCAACAAGAAGTTGAAGTCCAAAAGGGAGGTTATTGGCCTACTGTGGGTTTACAAGCCAAATATTCAGACACCGCGTTTAGCGACTATTCCACCTCGGCGTCGGTCTTAACCACGCGCGATCGCAGTGCCGCAAGTGTTGGGGTAACGGTTTCTATGCCGCTCTATTCGGGCGGTGGCACCGATTCTAAAGTGAGTGCGGCGCGCGCACAAGCCAGCGCCAGCCAACAAGGGTTGCGCAATGCACGTGAACAAGCGCGTATTGACGCACGCGTGCAGTTGCGCAATGTGCAACGTGGTGCCGATTTGGTGGCCGCCTTGCGTGAGGCGGTGAACTCAAACGACGCCTTTTTAGAAGCCGCCGAAGAGGGCTATAAAGTGGGGTTGCAAAACCTATTGGATGTGCTTACCGCGCGGACTAATCAATATAATGCGCGTAAAAACTTGGTTGAAGCCATGCATTCACAAGTAATTACCCGCTTAAAACTTGAGGCCACTTTGGGTGATTTAACCACCGAAGATTTGGTGGCGTTTGACGGCTTACTCACGCAAGCCCCTATGTTTGCAAAATAAACGCACACCGCATTTGAACGCACTCTCTTGAAAAGACGCACTTTATTACAAGCAGGCCTGGTAAGTTTAACCAGCGCATCTTGGTTGGGCTTAAACGGCTGCAGTAATTCGGCCGATCGCTTAGACCCCAAAGTCATTCGCGCGGGTGTTACCACCCGCGTGCAAATGCTGGATCCTCGCAAAGCCACCGACGCATTGTCCAGTCGCATTAATCGCTTAATGTATCGCCAATTGATTGATTTTGATGCGGCGTTTCAACCCGTGCCCGATTTGGCGACGTGGGAGACTATCAGCCCGATTCATTATCGGTTTAGTTTGCAAAGCTTGCCCCTGTTTCATCACGGTAAACCCTTAAGTGCCACGGATGTGGCGGCCACCTATTTAAGTGTGCTTGATCCGGCGTTTGGTTCGGCACATTACGGCTCGCTCAACAACATTAGCCGCATTGACGTGGTGGATGAACGCACCCTAGATTTTTATTTGCATAAGCCCGATGCGCTGTTTGTCGGGCGTTTGGTGATGGGTATTTTACCGGCCGATTTAATCGCCGCAGGGCACCTGTTTCAACAGCAGCCGATTGGTTGTGGTGCGTGCCAATTTGTGTCAATGAACGAACAAAAGTTGGTGCTAAAACGGCGCAATGATGAGGTTTTACTGGAGTTTATACCGGTAAAAGACGCCACCACACGGGTGCTTAAACTGCAAAAAGGCGAGCTGGATTGGGTGCAGAATGATTTGTCGCCTGAATTGGTGCAGTATTGCCAACGCCAAGCTAATTTGGCGGTGCAATGGCAAGTGGGCACCAGTTTTGGCTATTTAGGTTTTAATTTTGAAGACCCCTTATTGGCTCAACTTCCATTACGTCAGGCTTTGGCCTTGGGCATTGATCGTCAAGCCATTGTCAATGCGCTGTTTGATGGTCACGCGCGTTTGGCCGGTGGGTTATTGGTGCCCGAACACTGGAGTGGTGCGCCCAGTTTACGCGGGTTTGCTTATGATTCAGAGCGGGCTAAGGCGTTGCTAAAGCAGGTAGTGATTCCACCAGGCCTGGTTAAGTTAAATCAACAAAATCAACCGATTATTGAACTAAGTTATAAAACATCCAACGACCCCACACGAATTCGTTTGGCGACGATTTACCAGTCGCAACTTAAAAAAATTGGCATTCATTTAAACATTCAAAGCTACGATTGGGGCACGTTTTACAACGACATTAAACAAGGGCGTTTTCAGCTTTTTAGTCTGGCGTGGGTGGGCATTAAAAGCCCCGATATTTTTCAATATGCGTTTGATTCTAATGCGATTCCACCGTTGGGCGCTAATCGTGGGCGTTACCGTGATGCGGTGACCGACCAGTTAATTTTGCAGGCCACGCAAACCCAAGACTTGTCGGAACAAGCGGCACTTTATCAGCAACTGCAAGCGCGGTTACAAGACAATTTGGCGCATTTGCCCTTGTGGTTTGAAGACCAGTATTGTGTAACACGCCATGGTGTTACGGGCTACACGGTGTATTCGGACGGCCGTATGGATGGACTGTTGCAAGTGCAAAAACAGCCCGCGCCTGTTAAGAGTTCAGCGTAATGTTAAATTCCCTAAGTGCTGGATCACCAGGCCTGGTCAATGCCGTAATCGGTTTGGACATCTCTCTTTCGCAACAAATGCTTAGCGTGTATCAAGCGGGTCAGTTAATTAAAACTTATTCGGTGAGTACGGCTAAAAATGGCGCAGGCTCGCAAAAAAACTCTTATAAAACGCCGCTGGGCAGGCACATTGTGCGCGCTAAAATTGGTGGCGGTTTACCCATAAACAGTGTGTTAGTAGGGCGGCGACCCACCGGCGAACTGTACAGCCCACAACTGGCGCAACATGCGCCGCAGCGCGATTGGATTTTAACGCGCATTTTATGGCTGTCGGGCAAAGAACCGGGTTTAAATCGCTTGGGAGAGGTCGATACCATGCAACGCTATATTTACGTGCACGGCACGCCCGATTCCGAACCCCTGGGGGTGGCCTTATCGCACGGCTGTGTGCGCATGCGCAACGCCGATATTATTGAGCTGTTTGAGCTTACGCCGCTGTTTACCGAGGTAAATATCACCGTATGATGAGCTATTTTTTTAAATTATTAGGGTCGATTGCCCTCACCTCATGGGTGGTGGGCAGCTTGGTGTTTTTTTTAATTCACCTGGTGCCGGGTGATCCGGTGGCGGTGATGCTGGGCGACTGGGCCAGTCCCGCCGATGAAAATGCCTTGCGCCAACAATTGGGCTTGCACCTGCCTATTTGGACACAATACATTCATTATTTAAGCGGTCTTGTGCAATTCGATTTAGGCCAATCGCTGTTTTTTCAGCAGTCGGTGAGCAGTCTAATTTCCGAACGTTTTCCCATGACCTTAAAGTTGGCGGTCGTGGCGCTGTTGGTAGCGGTGTTGATTGCGTTTCCGTTGGGATTTTGGGCGGCCATGCGCGCCGGGCAGTGGCCTGATCATTTAGCCATGACGGTTTCACTGATGGGCGTATCGATTCCAAATTTTTGGTTTGGCCCCATGCTGATTTTACTGTTTTCGCTGGGCTTGGGTTGGTTGCCGGTAAGTGGTGCGGCGCAAGATTTTTCTTGGATTTTACCCGCCATCACATTAGGCACCGCCTTGGCGGCTATTTTAGCGCGCATGTTACGTGCTTCTTTGTTAGAAGTTTTGCACGAAGATTACATTCGTACCGCTCGTGCTAAAGGCTTGCCATCACGTTGGGTGTATGGCAAACACGCGTTGTTAAATGCGCTGTTACCGGTGGTGACCATTTTGGGGTTGCAATTGGGCACATTGCTGGGTGGGGCGGTGATTACCGAGGTAGTCTTTGATTGGCCAGGCCTGGGGCAGTTGTTGGTGGAGTCGATTCAACGGCGCGACTATCCCGTGGTGCAAGGCTGTATTTTGGTGATTAGCGTGGCCTTCATTACGATTAATGGGTTAACTGAATTGGTTTACGCCTGGATTGATCCGCGCATTAGGATGGGACGATGATGCTAATGTTATCCACGTTATCCATGTTAACTTCCCGCGTAAAGAAGGTTTTCTAAGGTGTTGAAATATTTAAGTTACAGCATTGTTGTCGTCTGGTTGTTAATGGCCATTATGGGGAGCTTTATTAACGAGGCCAGTGACACTGTTGTGCTCACACAATTTTTACAATCGCCTTCTTACCAGGCCTGGTTAGGTACCGATGAATTGGGACGACCTGTATTTGAACGCCTCATTTTAGGCGCGCAAACGTCGTTGTTGGTGGCGTTGGGGGTGGTGTTTTTTTCGGCGATGATTGGCGTCAGTATTGGGGTATACAGTGGGTATATGGGCGGCTGGACTGACCGCGTGATTACCAAAGTGATTGATGTGTTTTTAGCGTTTCCGGGGTTGTTGTTGGCGATTGCTTTAGCCGCCATTTTAGGCCCAGGAATTGAAAATGTAGTCTTTGCGTTGGTGGTGGTAGGTTGGGTGGGCTATGCGCGTTTGGCGCGTGCTCAAACCTTAAGTTTACGCCACCGCGAACACATCTTGGCTGCGCGCGCGATGGCGGTTCCACAACCGTTGATATTGTTTAGGCATGTTTTGCCTTTAATTTTAGCGCCACTGGGCGTAGAGGCGACGTTTGGGATTGCTGGAGCGGTGATTTCTGAAGCGGGCTTATCGTTTTTAGGGTTGGGCGTGCAACCGCCCGATGCCTCATGGGGCAACATGATTAAAGAAGGCACGCGTTATTTATTGGTGGCTCCACATTTAGTGTTAGCACCCGGTTTAGCCATGTTGTTGGTAGTCTTGGCGGTAAACTTGTTGGGTGACCAGTGGCGTGATTATTTGGACGTTAAACAGCGTGCTAACCAAAACTCTCGTTTGTCTTAATTTGGTATGAACAAACCGTGTTTTGACCAGGCCTGGTTAAGTTTTTAAACGTCTGTACGTGGTATATAAACGTTTAAAGGCGTTTAAAGGCAGTTATAAGCGTTTAAGAATGTGAACAGGATCACCAATTTTAATTTCACCCTCTCTTAATACTTTGCAACGTGCACCACCGCGCCAGTCGGGGGTTAACGCGTCTTTTAATTTTGGATTTAGCGCCAGCATTCTTGAACATGGATCGGTTTCGCAGGTGATTTCTAATAACACTGCACCAATTTGCACTTGTTGACCAATGAGTGCCTCGCTAAAATCCATGTCGTCAATCAATAAATTAGCACGTCTTTGCGTCCAATCTAATGGTTCACCAATCAAGGCGGTAACGGCGTCCCACGTGGCTTTAGACAATAACGTTACCTGCTTTTTAGGGTCTTTTTGACCGCGATAATCGCCGGTTAATCCGGTGGTAAGCCCTATTAAAATACGTTCATGCGTGATTATGTCGCTTTTTGATTGTGCGTGGGTGGCGATGCCGAGTAATTTTGCCATGGCGTTTTCTCCTGTAAATTTGCGCCATATTATCGCTGTTGAGTGTGACAATATTGTGAATTAACGGCTGTGTGCGGCTACTTTGGTATGATACTTACCTTAAAATAGACCTTGGCACGAGTAGATGTTTAATCAAAAATAGTTAAAGTTATCCTGCTTGTCGATGAAAAACTTGTCAATGTCTCACTGTTCACTGCATTTAATCGCTGCAATTAATTAAGTTTAACCCTATTTTTTCTTTTGCATCGCGCTCGTGCAAAGGTCTAATTAAGAATAAAAAGGAACTCTATGCACAAAGTTGAAGGTAAAGCGCTTTCATTAGGCTCTATTATGATTGACGTTGCCGGCACCGAGCTTACGCATACAGAATGCGAGCGCTTATTGGATCCGTTAGTGGCGGGTGTTATTTTATTTAGTCGAAATTTTGAATCGATTGAGCAGTTAACACAGCTTACTCAACACATACACGCGCTACGTCACCCACGGTTGTTAATTGGCGTAGACCATGAAGGTGGTCGGGTTCAGCGTTTTAAAACAGGTTTTACTCGCTTGCCGCCCATGCGTCTACTGGGGGAATTGTACGACCAAGACCCTAAGCACAGTTTAGAAGTGGCACAAAAAATAGGTTGGCTTTTGGCCAGTGAGCTTTTAGCGGTTGGTGTTGATTTTAGTTTTGCCCCCGTGGTCGATTTAGATTATGGAGAAAGTACCGTGATTGGCGATCGCGCGTTGCATCGCGACCCGTTGGTGGTAGGTAATTTGGCGTTTCACCTTATGCTGGGCATGCGCAAAGCGGGCATGGCTTCGGTGGCCAAACATTTTCCTGGTCACGGCTTTATCAGTGCCGACACACACACTCATGTAGCGGTAGACGAACGACCCTTAAACGACATTGTGCAACACGATGTTCAGCCTTTTTTGCGCTTAATTGAAAACGGCTTAGATGCAGTAATGCCAGCACATGTAGTGTATTCAAACGTTGACCGTTTGCCTGCTGGTTTTTCAAACTACTGGCTGCAAACGGTATTGCGCAAGCAATGTCATTTTGAAGGGGCTATTATCAGCGATGACATGAGTATGCAGGCCGCAGTAGCTTTTGGCGGTGCAACGCAACGAGTGCTAACCGCATTGCAAGCTGGGTGTGATTTGGTGCTGGTGTGTAATCAGCCCAACGCGGTAGATGAAGTGTTGGCCAATTTAAATTGGCATGGCAGTGTGTTATCACATGCGCGACTGATTCGGTTGCACGCCCACAATAAAGTCTTATTTGCATCATTAAAGTACGACCCACTTTGGCAAGCGGCGGTGACGGTGGTTAACCAACTTAATAATGAGTATGAGCAAAAATCACTCTTAGTATAATTCGTGAATTAAAAGGTGATTGAACGGTAATTAAGGAAGGTCTTTTATAAAATGTAGACCAAAAAAAAGCGCCTGATCAGGGCGCTTTTTAGTATTTGAAACCAGTCAAATAAAGAACGACAAATTAACGTTGACGCGCTTTGAATTTAGGGTTGGTTTTGCAAATAACATATACTTTTCCACGACGTTTAACGATTTGACAATCTTTGTGGCGTGTTTTGGCTGATTTTAACGAAGATAAAATTTTCATAGGATAGATCCATCTATTGGGCCGAATATTAATAACCAATTCGGTTTAAGTTCAAATTTGAAGTCGCGGATTATACGGTTTTAATTTACCCATGTCTAGCAAACTGTTTAATTTATGCTTAATTAGGCTGGTTTACGGCTCTTAATGCAGTTTTTATAAGGTTTTTTATAAGAGTAGCTGGCCTTTGGGGGTGTTTTAGTCTGTTTTAATAAAATACCGTATAATTTGGCGCTTATAATTAAACGGTTTTATTAGGTTTGATTGAGTTCTTTAGATTCAATCAAAGCCCATTGACCAAACCTTGAGTGTTGTGACGATGCTAAAAAAAGATAATTTAGATACAAAAGGCCGTGCAGAGCCTTCCCAATCAAAGCCTGGGGTCATTTCGCTTGATGTGGACACGGTAATGGGTCAAGACGGAACACTGGCCAAATTAGTGAGCGGGTACGGTGCGCGTCAATCGCAACTGGACATGGCGCACGAGGTTAAAGCACTTATTGATCAAGACAGCACGTTGCTGGCTGAGGCCGGCACGGGCACGGGTAAAACCTTTGCGTATTTGGTACCGGCTTTGCTGTCGGGTAAAAAAGTGATTGTTTCAACTGCAACCAAAACGTTGCAAGAACAATTGGTTAGCAAAGATTTACCTATTTTACTTAAAGCTTGCGGCGTAACCGGCAAGGCACGCTTGTTTAAAGGCCGCGAAAATTATGTTTGTCCGCAACGCTTAGAAATTACCGAAACCGCCGAACAGCACAGTCGTGAAGATTGGAAAAAACTGGCTTTAATTCGCGCTTGGAGTGAGCACAAAACTAAAACAGGTGACCGCGTAGAATGCGAGTCTGTGCCTGAAGACGATCCTATTTGGCGTAAAGTCTGCGCGCGCATGGAGTTTTGCCAAGCGGCCGAGTGCAGTGCCGAGTCGGGCTGTTTTTACCCTAAAGTAAAACAGCAAGCCGCCGATGCGCAGGTTCTGGTGGTAAATCATCACCTGTTTTGTGCCGATTTATCGTTGCGTGAGCAAGGGTTTGGCGAATTACTGCCCGAGGCTGAAGTGTATATTTTTGACGAAGCGCATCGTCTGCCCGACATTGCGGCGCAGTTTTTGGGGTTTGCCATTACTCGCGCCCAGCTAGACGAGTTGGTGCGCGACATTAAACAAGCGCAAAAACTTGAAGCTCCTGAATCGAAAGAACTTTCTGACCAGGCCAGTAAACTGGATGAACAAGTTAAACTGCTTAATGAGTCATTAGGCAAATGGGAGCGCCGTTGGACCTGGGAGCAGCTGCAAGACGAAAAAGTTTTTCAGCAGGCCATTAAACGGTTAATGGATGTATTAAGTTTTTTAACGGAGTCGCTTAAAGCGGTGGCCGAACGGGGTAAGCAAATTGGAGCCGTGCACAAGCGCGCCAAAGATTTGGAGGCTCAATTTAAAGATTGGATTACCAGTAAAAGTGAAAACAAAATAAGGTGGATTGAGTCTTCACAAGCGCGTTTTAAACTCAACTTAACGCCATTAAGTGTTGCAGGTCCATTTAGTCGTCAGCGTGAGCAAATGGGCGGTGCTTGGTTGTTTACATCGGCCACCTTAAGTGTGCGCAATAATTTTGATTATTTTGCCAAACGACTCGGCTTGGATGAGGCCAAAACCAGTCACTGGGACAGCCCATTTAATTACGCAATCCAAGGAGTGGTGTATCACCCGATTGGTCTGCCTGAGCCGCGTCACGAGTCGTATATTAAAGTGTGCTTGCGGGCAGCATGGCCTTTGTTAAAGGCCAGTGAAGGTCGGGCATTTATGTTGTTTACCAGTCATAAAGCTATGCAAGAAGCCAAAGCTATTTTAGAAACTCATTGGGACGGTGCGTTGTTAGTGCAGGGTGATTTGCCCAAACTTACGTTGCTTAAAAAATTTAAAGAAACTCCTATGGCCATTTTATTAGGCACCAGCAGTTTTTGGGAGGGCGTAGACGTTAAGGGCAATGCGTTAAAGTTGGTGGTGATTGACCGTATTCCATTTGCACCGCCGGACGATCCTATTGTGCAAGCGCGAGAGGCGTATTTAAAAGAAAAAGGTTTAAATGGTTTTGTGCATTTTCAATTGCCCGAAGCTGTAATGGCCATGAAACAAGGTGCAGGGCGACTTATTCGAGATATTACGGATACCGGTGTGCTCATGCTGTGCGACCCTAGGTTGTCGTCCAAAGGCTATGGCAAAACCATACGCGACAGCTTGCCGCCGTTTCCGTGGGTGTATTCGCCCGATGAGGCCATCGAGCGTTTGCTAGAGCCGGCATCTACTTTAGAATCAAATTTAGACAGTAAGGAAATCCTTGATGAAGCCCCAAAATAATGTAACGGTGCCATCGTTTACTCTGCTTGCCGTAGAAACCTCAACCGAGGCATGTTCGGCCGCATTGTATTTTGACGGAAGCTACTATGAAGTGTTTGAACGCCAACCGCAAAAACACGCCCATCGTATTTTAGAAATGGTTGATGAGGTATTAAACCAAGCGGGTATTAGCGGTTTTAATGTGGACTATTTGGCTTTTGGAGAAGGCCCCGGTGCGTTTACCGGCACGCGGATTGCCGCAGGGGTGATTCAAGGTTTAGCGTTGGGTTGGCAAAAACCAGTCATTAATATTTCGTCATTAGAGGCGATTGCCGAGGCAACGGTTAAACAGGTGGCCGCGGCATTGGTAACAACTAATCTAACGCTATCAGAGCAGACGATTACGTGGTGTGCGTTAATGGACGCGCGCATGCAAGAAGTGTATTACCTTCAAGGACAATATCATCCGCACAGTGGTCTTTGGCAAGTGCAAGATGCACAATTGCTACCACCCGATTGCGCCTTAGAGCAAATTAAAGTTCTAAATCAAGAGCACTATGTTCATCAAGGCCTTTTAATAGGCGTGGGGGATGTAAAATCAAGTTACCCAGGCCTGGTGAATGCCTTTAAATCATGGCATGATGCACTGCCTAGTGCATTGTCTGTGGTGCGTTTAGCGCAGGTAAAATTAGCCGATACCACGTATCGTGACTCTTTGTCAGACCATGATGTTCCTATGCCAGTGTATTTGCGCAATCACGTCGCGGATACCATTATTGAGCGTGCACTTAAAAATCAACTTAATACGCGATAAGCGTTATGTTGAGTGTGTTTGCTTAAAAATTAATCAATGTCACAAAACTGTAAGACTTCATTAGACTTTTTGACTTTTAAAGTTTATTACACACAATTTTATCCACAGGAAATGTGCATAAACCAGGAGTGAGCTTATGGAAACCCTTCAAACCCAATACACGTCGCCTTACCAGTTGGTAATGGTGGCTATTGATTTTCAGCTCAAAGCCAAAAGGTGTTAGAGCGTGCAACTGACCTTGCCTTACAAAATAAGGCACAAATAGAGTTAATTCATGTGGTTGAGATGCCAAGCTTTCCCGTGTTAGAAGACGTAGCCGTCATGGGCTTGCCAAGTATGTTAGATGCACAATTGCAGCAAACGCTCACCGATAAAGCCCTTACTCAATTAGCTAAGTTTGCTCAAGGGCATCAAATTCAGCAAACAACAGTATTGGTTGGTGTCCCAAGCGATGAAATTGTTCGATTTGCCCAACAAAAAATGTCGATGTAATTGTCTTAGGCATGCACGGTCGCTCAGGATGGAAAGCTTTATTAGGATCGACGGTCAATGACGTTTTACATACGGCACCCTGTGACGTGTTGGCGGTTAAATTAGCACCATAAAATTAATTTAAAAATTTAAAAAGAGGCGATGAGATGAAGCAGTTAAAGAAAATAATCACACTTAGTGCATTCGCCATGGTGTTAAGTTTTTACAACTTAGCCGGCTTTGCTAAAGATTTTAAAGTAGGCGAAACCGTGTTTGTGGCTTTTCCAGAAGCCAATATAAAAGACGATGCTTTCATTATAGGTAAGGTCACTCAGATTACCCCTAAAGGAGATTATCAAATTTCGGTTATCGATTACGTTAAGGGGCATGATTACGGTGTGTCTTGTGTACCTATGGTTAAAAACCAGGGCAACCAAGGGTATGGCGAGGGCTGGAGTGTCTGGACAGACACTAAAAATCTTGACAATAAGGCTATTGAATACAGAGTCGCTAAAGAAAATGTTTTAAATTTAATTTATGGCAAACAGTATTTCATCGAACGCAATAATTTATACATTGTGTTTGGGCGCTGGAAGTCGGATGCTCCAATGTTAACGATTGAACGTCTGGAACGCGCTAAAAGCGAAGCTGTTAGTATTCAAATGAGCGATTTAAACGATGCGTTTGATATAGCCATGTTGCACCGCGCCAGTTTTTACGGGGACTTTGGCCGGCCATTTTTACAGTTTGAAACCATTGAGCCACTTAATAAACTGCTTGAAACTGTTGGGGCTTTGTTGGCCAGTGATCCGGTGTTAAAAGATTTATGGCAAGAAAAATCTCGTGATTGGCCAACTATTTCAAAAAATACTCGGCACTATTTTTTAATTGAAGCCATTGACAAGTCACTTGCCGACGCTCAATCACAGCTATATAAAGAAGGGGTTGAACAAGCCGATGCGGCGCAGTTGGCGGCACTTAAAGCAAAATTAACAGGCCTACAAAGAAAGTAGAAAGAAAATAAAAATAAAAAATAAAAATAAAGAAGATAGTTTGGTCAATAGTGAGCTTAAAAAGGCCTTAAGGCACCTCTATTAAAAGGCCTTTTTGCGACATTGCCAAAGGTGTGTTTAAGGTTTGGGGTGTTTGTAATAAGTGTTGTTTAAATAATCTGATAATTGGGCAATTTCATCTTCAAACATACCCGTGTTTAAGTTGTCGCTGCAAAATTGAACTGTTTTTTCTAACTTAGCATACGAATTCGATTTTTAGGATCGTACGGTTGAGCGGCATGGCATTTCATGCAGTCGGCTTTCTTATGCAAAACTTCACCAGGATGAGGCTCGGCAAAACTTGCTTGGCTAAAAAGTAATGTACTAAAAGTAATCAACATCGCGCGTTTTTTCATGTGAAACTCCAGAGTTGTTTAGGGTTAGATAGGGCAGATGACCATTCACGTTTAAACCAAACTTTATTCTACTGAGTTTATGGTAAAGCGCGCACCAAAAAAATTGTGGCATGGCTTAAGTAAATTTATCACGATGCGAAAATTCCAGGTTTTAACTGGTTCGCACGCTATTTAAGGAAGTTTGATGAGTGAATTAACGTTTATTAAAGGCAAAGACGCCTGTTTAGAAATTTCAATTGCAAATATGCATCGTATTTTAAAAGACGCTGGGTTTCAAATTGTGGAGGCTTCTTGGTTAAATCCTGTGCCCAATATTCACTCGGTGCATATTTATGATGCGCGTTGCCCAGGCCTGTTTACCAATGGTAAAGGTACCAGCGCAAAATCTACTTTAGCCAGTGCGTTGGGTGAGTATTTAGAGCGTCTTTCAACTAATTATTTTTTCTCTGATTATTGGCTCGAAAACCCCAGTAAACCATCGAGCTTTTCTTGGTTGTATTATCCCAACGAAAAATCATTTACTCCCAGTCAGATTGAGTCGTGTTTAACCCCCAAATTGTGGCGTTTTTACGATGATAATAACGGTTTACAAGCCAATGAATTACTGAGTTTTAATGATTCGCAAGCCAATATTAGAGCTGTTGCCATGCAGGGCGTTTTTTCGGGAGATACTGTGTATTTTCCAATGAATTTGTTCAGTAATTTATACGCCAGTAATGGGCTATCTGCAGGTAATAATGCATTAGAGGCTAGGGTTCAGGGATTGTCTGAAGTGTTTGAACGCTGGGTAAAAAACAAAATATTACGTGAAAACCTGTGTTTGCCTGTGGTGCCCGAAGCGGTGGTGCAAAATTATCCTGCGGTGGTTGAGGCAATGGCGGCTTTACAAGAAGAAGGCATTAGTTTGTCCATTCGTGATGCCTCGCTAGGCGGGCAATTTCCGGTGATAAATGTAACTTTGTTCGAGCAGAAAACGGGGCGTTGCTTCGCCTCGTTTGGCGCGCATCCATTGTTTGAAGTGGCTCTAGAACGAACCTTGACCGAGTCATTGCAAGGCCGAAAACTAGGCGATTTAGATGGTTTTCAGGTGCCTGTTTTTGACGCTTTCGCCGTGGCTGAAGACGAAAATATAGAAAATCATTTTATTGATTCGAGCGGTTTGATTCATGCTCACTTTGTTTCAAATGATTTTGATTTTGAATTTACGCCTTGGGATTTTGCCGGTACCACCGAAGAACAGTGGCAAGCCTTGTGCGCCATGGTAAAAGCGCAAGGTGCCGAAATTTATTTGGCTGATTACAATCATTATGATTTTGCCGCTTGTCGTCTTGTGGTGCCCGGCATGTCCGAAATTTATCCACGCACAGAGCTTCTTGATAGCAATCAAAACACGGGTAGAGAAGTGCGCGAAGCATTACTAAACTTACCACACAGCCAAGATTACTCTGGCTTGGTCGATTTGCTAGACGATTTAGGTTTGAGTGACCATCAGGGCGTGGCTTCTATTATTGGGTTAATGCCTGATCCTGGAACATTTTGGGCGCAGGTGAAAGTGATAGAGTTAAAGTTTTGGTGCTATTTAGCTTCGAAGCAATCAGAGTTGGCCCTAGAATCGGTGCAAGATGCACTCTATTTTATAGGTGAAAGTAGTGCGTTTATAAAACGATACCGAGCATTGCAGTTTTGTTTAGAAATGCATTTGGAAGGTGGTGAGGTTAATTACTTCTCAACCGAACAGCTGTTTGGCAAGTCTGATTCTGACCAGGCCTGGTCTAATATTGCAGGACAGCAGTTGTTTTGGGGTGAAGTGGTGGGCTTGGATATTTTTGAGACCAGTCAACGTCACCAGGCGTTGCTGTCTATTTATGAAAGCACTCAAGCCGTAAAAGCGGCCAGCATTGCAGTCTGATTGTGCGAAGGTTTTTTGTTGAAACCTTTGCACGTGTTAATAGTTGGCCGCAGTCTCTTTTGAGGCTGTAAATTTGCTTAAAAGTCGTATAAAACCGTCATGATGGTTTGGCCATCGGTTTTTTTATTGCCTTCAGCGGGTTGATCGTTGTGACGGTATTTGTACGCTAATTTAAGTTTTAAATGGTCGGCTAATTTCACTTTAAAACCCGTGTTGGTTTCGAGTTTGTTTTGTTCCTGACCCGCAAAATATAATGCGTCTTGAGCAAATGAGATTTGTTGATTGATTTGATGGTTAAAGTCTATTTTGAGTCGGCCAATGGTTTGAGTTAAATCTTTTTCGCCCGAACGTTGGCTGTAATCAGTCGTTTGCTGTCCCAAACCCGCTTCAGCTGACAGTTGAGTGGTGGGCGTGTTAATAAATAAGCGCCCTAAACCAAATGTGACCAAGGCGTTTAAATCTATTTCTTCAAAACGGTCTTGTTCAAGACGGGATTGTGCAAAGCTGTAATAGCTACGCGCTTCGTTGTAAAAATGGTTGTATTGCGCATCGGCAATGTAGCGCTCTTGGGTTTGTAAGCTGTTTTCGGATTTATACGCGCCTTCAAATAACGATTTTATTTCATACACTTTTTGCACATAATTGAGTTTTAAAGCACCGTAAATGGCTGTGCTGGTGGTGTTGCCTGTGCTGTCGGTTAGACCAAATTCACCCGAACCGTTAAAGCCTGTTTGAGTGGTACTGGCCATAACCGAGGCTGAGCCAGTCAGCAGTGCAATAGATGAAAATGCGCATAACACGCGGTGTTTAATGAGCATAATAAAAGCCTAAAAAGTGAATAATTGGGCACCATGGTAACAATCTACCGCAAAATATCAACCCACCTTACTCGGCTTACGTGTAGGTTGCCATGTGTCTTACAACGTCATTTAATCGCTTTAAAAGACAAAAACATGGCTAATCCATACACATAAAGTCTAAGTTTGCTAAAATAAGCATAATTTGTAATTTAACGGATAAGACGGTAAACGTATGAAACTGGATTTTTTAGATTTTGAACAGCCTATTGCTGAGCTTGAGGCAAAAATAGAAGAGTTACGCCACATGGATGGTGGTGACATGAATATTTTGCAAGAAGTGTCTGCGCTTGAGCAAAAAAGTAAGACGCTGACTCAAACCATTTTTAAAAAGCTCACAGATGTGCAAATTGCTAAGATTTCACGCCATCCACAACGTCCTTATGCGCTGGATTACATTAACGCCATTTTTACCGACTTTAAAGAGTTGCACGGCGATCGAGCGTTTGCTGATGACGAAGCCATTGTCGGTGGTTTAGCTCGTTTAGACGGTCAAAGTATCGTAATCATTGCCCAAGAAAAAGGCCGTGACACTAAAGAAAAAATTAGACGTAACTTTGGCATGCCACGCCCTGAGGGTTATCGCAAAGCATTACGCTTAATGAAAATGGCCGAACGTTTTCATCTGCCTTTGCTTACTTTTATTGATACACCCGGTGCATACCCAGGTATAAACGCAGAAGAGCGCGGTCAAAGTGAAGCGATAGCGCGTAACTTAATTGAAATGGCCGAATTAAAAGTGCCTATTATTTGTACTGTAATTGGTGAAGGCGGTTCTGGCGGTGCATTGGCTATTGGGGTAGGGGACGTCACTATGATGATGGAGTTTAGCACCTATTCGGTCATTTCTCCTGAGGGGTGTGCTTCTATTTTGTGGAAAAACGCCGCCAATGCACCCGACGCCGCAGAGGCTTTAGGCATTACCGCACCGCGTTTAAAAACCTTGGGTTTGGTTGATCAAATTATTCCAGAGCCTTTGGGTGGGGCGCATCGAGATCATGCTATGTCTGCGCAAAACCTCAAAACTGCACTATTAGCTCAATTAAATGGCATTAAAACCAAGCCAATTGACGCATTGCTAGAACAGCGCTATCAGCGCTACATGAATTATGGCAATTTTGAAGTTTAAATTTGTTTAAAGCGTGCTTAAATATCGTTTAAACACGCTTTGACCAGGCCTGGTGAACACGTTGCTTTCAAAATTTATTCGTGACTTTATCCAAGACACAGTCCAACAACTTCCAATAGATGCACGTGTGTGCGTTGGGTTTAGCGGTGGGCTAGACTCCACTGTTTTATTGCACTTGCTAAGTCAGGAACCCGAAATAAAACAGCGGTTGTACGCTTGCTATATTCACCATGGATTGCATGTTGAAGCGTCGGTTTGGCAAGCGCATTGTTACCAAGTGTGTAAAACCCTTAATGTGCCGTTTAGTGCTGTCGCAATTCAGCTGGAAGCGCAGCCAAAAATGGGCATTGAGGCGGCGGCTCGCACTTTGCGTTACAGAGCCTTGGTTGAGCAATTAAGCGGTGAGCACGATGTGCTTTTAACCGGTCATCACCAAAGAGATCAAGCTGAAACCGTGTTGCTTAATATGCTGCGCGGCAGTGGCGTAAAAGGTTTGGCGGGGATGGCATTGTCTCGAAATCTTACCATTGGCACGCGCACCGTTAAGTTACATCGTCCTTTATTAAATGCACCTTTTAGCGCGCTGCAAGAGTTTGCACAAGCCCATAAGCTAACTTGGGTTGAAGACTCTTCTAACCAGTCCAATGATTTTAAGCGTAATTTTGTGCGAAACCAGGTGTTGCCTTTGTTGCATCAACAATGGCCAAGCTCTCAAAATACCCTGGCGCGAACGGCGCAAAACTTGCAAGAAAGTAGCGCATTATTAGACCGTTTAGCCAAAATTGATTTAAACCAGGCCTGGTCAAATCCTTTTTATATTGATTTAAGCGTCTTGTCACAGGCTGAAACTGCTAATGGCACTCTAGACTGGGCTGGACAAAAAAACGCTCTTCGGTTTTGGTTTTGGACGCATCACCGTATTATTTTGCTGTCGCATCATTATGAGTGGATTAACCGTGTGATGAGTGCTCAAGGGGATGGAAAAAAGAACGCGTTTAGCTGCGTTTTATCTCAAGGTGAATTGCGATTTTATCAAACTCGATTGTATTTTTTGTCAACTGCAAGACTGTCGAGCAACAAATTAAGTTTAAGCTTAGCGCAAGCGTTACAGCGATTAAATCGTCCTGTTTTTTTACAAAACCACGAGAGTGATGTGCTTACCGGAGATATTGTTGAAAATGAGTATGCGTTTTACCTAAGCAAATCACAGTGGTTAGCTGGGAATGAATCATCTGATGAGTTAATGACAAATTTGTCTATTCTCGATTTAGACAGTGTTCGCGCCCAGCCTGATTTAGCAGAGCAGTTAAATACGCACAGATTAAAGCGATTTTTTCAAACACAGTGCATTCCAGTATGGGAACGTTCGGCTTGGCCTGTTTTGGTTATGAATCAATGCGTTATATCGGTTTTAGGATGTAAAAAGTCGCTTAAATCAGGTAGCTTTAAGTGTACAGACCCCAATTTTAAAGTGTTAAACGAGGGTTTTTTGCATGATCAGACCCAACGCGTAATCCTTAAATTAAATCAACATGAGCGTTTGCAATTGCTGACGATTGATTGACGTTCAATTGGTTTTAGGGTCGTTTGCGGCTAATTTGACGTTCAAATTGGGCGGCAACGCGGTAAATAGCGTTGCCCAAAAGGTCGTTTTCAGCTATAATTTTTTTCCATTCTGATCAATCAAATCCTTGATTTCAAAACCTTCAAATAAGTGTGACTAGATGACTAAATTTATTTTTGTAACAGGCGGCGTGGTTTCTTCTTTGGGTAAAGGAATAGCAGCGGCTTCTTTAGGTGCTTTGCTTGAGGCAAGGGGTTTAAAAGTCAGCATGCTAAAAATGGATCCTTATATTAACGTTGATCCAGGTACCATGAGCCCTTTGCAGCACGGTGAGGTGTTTGTAACCGATGACGGCGCAGAAACTGATTTAGATTTAGGTCACTATGAACGTTTTGTGCAACGCTATTTTACGCGCAGCAATAGTTTTTCGACTGGCCAAGTGTATGAAAGCGTGATTCGTAATGAGCGTCGTGGCGATTATTTAGGTGGCACGGTGCAGGTTATTCCGCACATCACCGACGAGATTAAACGCCGTATTTTGGCCGCCGCTGGTGGTTATGACATTGTATTGGTCGAAGTGGGTGGTACGGTAGGAGACATTGAGTCTTTGCCGTTTTTAGAAGCCATTCGTCAATTAAGTTTAGAAGTAGGGCGTGACCGTTCAGTGTTTATGCACCTTACGTTACTGCCTTACATTGCCGCCGCCGGCGAAGTCAAAACCAAACCTACCCAGCATTCTGTTAAAGAGTTGCGCTCCATTGGAATTCAGCCTGACATTTTAATTTGCCGTTCAGAAAAAGCGTTAGAACTCTCTGAAAAACGCAAAATTGCGCTGTTTACCAATGTTGAAGAAAAAGCCGTTATTAGCTCATTAGACGCCAATACCATTTACGCGGTGCCGCGTATGTTGCACGAGCAAGGTTTGGACGATATTATTTTGAAACGTTTTGGTATTCAAGCCAAAGAAGTTGACTTATCTGATTGGGATGCCGTGGTGCATGCGCAGCTTAACCCTCAGTACCTTGTAAACATTGCTATGGTGGGTAAATACACTGATTTAACCGAAGCTTATAAGTCATTGATTGAGTCGTTAATTCACGCAGGAATTCACACCAACACCCGCGTCAATATTGATTACATTGATTCTGAAGAGTTAGAAACCGCCGGTTTAGCTCGTTTAGAGCACAAAGACGCTATTTTAGTGCCCGGTGGTTTTGGTGAGCGTGGTGTAGAGGGTAAAATTGCGGCCATTCGTTTTGCACGAGAAAACAAGGTTCCGTACTTGGGTATTTGCTTAGGCATGCAAATGGCCGTAGTTGAATACGCTCGTAACGTCGCGGGCTTAGCTAACGCGCACAGCAGTGAGCTTAATCGCAATACGCCGCACCCTGTGGTGGCCTTAATCACCGAATGGACGGATGAAGCAGGTCATACTGTGTTGCGCGATGAGGCGGCTGATTTAGGTGGAACAATGCGTTTAGGCGGTCAAAATTGTGTGCTTGAAGCCGGCTCAAAAATTCACAAAATTTATGGCAAGACGGTGATTCGTGAACGTCATCGTCATCGTTACGAAGTGAACGAAGGCTATGTGGCACGTCTTGAAAGTGCTGGTTTGCATTTTGCGGGGCATTCGCAAGATGGTAACTTGGTTGAAACCATCGAACTTGCTGACCATCCTTGGTTTGTGGCCTGTCAGTTTCACCCAGAGTTTACTTCTACGCCGCGTAATGGACACCCCTTATTTAGCGCCTTTGTTGAAGCCGCCAACCAATATAAACGCAGTCTAGGAGCGGTTTAAGATGAAATTATGTGGGTTTGATGTTGGCATTGACCAACCATTTTTTTGATTGCTGGACCTTGTGTCATTGAATCAGAGCAGTTGGCTATTGACACCGCAGGTCAGTTAAAAGAGATGGCTGCGGCACTTGGGATACCGTTTATTTTTAAGTCGTCTTACGATAAAGCCAATCGTTCGTCTACCGCCAGTTTTCGTGGATTAGGCATTGACGAAGGGTTACGAATTTTGCAAAAGGTCAAAGATGAAATTGGTGTGCCGGTATTAACCGATGTGCATGAAGATACTCCGTTGGCTGAAGTGGCCTCGGTAGTGGATGTTATGCAAACCCCGGCTTTTTTAGTGCGCCAAACTAATTTTATTCAAAATGTATGTCGCCAAGGCATTCCGGTAAACATCAAAAAAGGCCAGTTTCAAGCGCCATGGGACATGGATCAAGTGGTGGCGAAAGCCCGTGAAGTGGGTAATGAGCACATTATGGTCTGTGATCGTGGCACTTCGTTTGGTTACAACACCTTGGTGTCGGACATGCGCGGTTTAGCGTCTATGCGCAGCACAGGTTGCCCCGTGGTATTTGATGCAACGCATTCTGTGCAACAACCGGGTGGACAAGGTACCACTTCGGGTGGTCAGCGTGAAATGGTTCCGGTGTTAGCGCGTGCAGCATTAGCGGCTGGCGTGGCCGGAATTTTTATGGAAACCCATCCCAATCCGCAAAAGGCGTTAAGCGATGGCCCTAATATGTGGCCCTTAAATAACCTTAAGCCGTTGTTAGAAACCTTAAAAATGATTGATGACGTGGTTAAAAAGCAAGGCTTTATTGAAAGCAGTTTGCTTTAGTTTTGTTTATGGCGCACTTTAGCGCCTTTGCGTTAATCGTCACCCCTTTGTCATGCAACGTATTGTATTATCATCAAACTTAAATTATTAAAAATAGGAACGCGTAATGTCATTAATTAAAGAGATTAAAGCCCGTCAAGTGATTGATTCACGAGGCAATCCAACGGTAGAAGCCGAAGTGTTTTTAGAAGACGGTTCTTGGGGTCGAGGGATTTCTCCTTCTGGTGCTTCAACTGGCTCACGTGAGGCTATTGAATTACGTGATGGTGATAAGTCTAAATTTGGTGGTAAAGGGGTTTTGGTTGCTGTTAACAACATTAAAACCGAAATTAAAGCGGCTTTAGTGGGTCAAGATGCCACCAATCAATCTGCAATTGATCACATTATGATTGATTTAGACGGTACCGAAAATAAAGCTCGCTTGGGTGCTAACGCTATTTTGGCGGTGTCTATTGCCACAGCGCAAGCGGCGGCTATGTCTAAAGGGTTACCTTTATACGCCTACTTAAAAACCGACGATTACAAAATGCCCGTACCGATGATGAACATCATCAACGGCGGTGAGCACGCCGACAACAGCGTGGATTTTCAGGAATTTATGATTATGCCGGTGGGCGCGCCCAGTATTTCTGAGGCCATTCGTTACGGTTCTGAAGTGTTTCATGCGCTTAAAAAGGTATTGCACGACAAGGGCTACAACACCGCTGTGGGTGACGAAGGTGGTTTTGCCCCCGATTTGAAATCAAACGAAGAAGCCATTACGGTAATCTTAGAAGCGATTGAAATTGCAGGTTACAAAGCCGGCGAAGACATTATGATTGCTATGGACGCAGCCTCTTCAGAATTGTACAAAGATGGTATGTACACTTTAGCATCGGAAAACAAAGTATTAACCTCTAAAGAGATGGTTGATTTGTTGTCAAGCTGGGTCACTAAATACCCTATTATTTCGATTGAAGACGGTTTGGATGAGTCGGATTGGGATGGTTTTAAATACCAAACTGAATTAGACGGCCACCGTTTGCAAATTGTGGGTGACGACTTGTTTGTAACCAACCCTAAAATCTTAAAAGAAGGGATTGATAAAGGCATTGCTAACTCAATTTTAATTAAGATTAATCAAATTGGTACTTTAACCGAGACGTTTGAAGCGATTGCCATGGCTAAAAAAGCTGGCTACACTGCGGTGGTTTCGCATCGTTCTGGTGAAACAGAAGATACTGTTATTGCTGATATTGCTGTGGCAACAGGTTGTGGCCAGATTAAGACAGGTTCTTTATCGCGTACCGATCGTATTGCAAAATACAATCAGTTGATTCGTATTGAAGAGGCCTTGGGCAGTGAAGCTGTTTACCCAGGTATGTCGGCTTTTTACAATCTTAAAAAGTAATACAATGCATGACGGATTGGAGTGGCTAGTGTGAAAAAATTTACGTTGCACTGGCAATTCTAATTCTAATTTTACAGGTTCGCTTACTTTCGTCGGATGGCGGGGTAGGTGAACTTTTGGCTCTACAAGAGCAGCTTAAAAGGCTAGAAACATCGTTAGAAAACCAACGTTTGGTGAATGCTCAATTAGAGATTCATGTTAAAGATTTGCAAACACAAACGGCTGCGGTTGAAACTATTGCCCGTCAAACCCTTGGCATGGTCAAAAAAAATGAAGTGTTTATTAATGTTATAGAACTTCAAGCCGGTTCTAATGAACTAAGTGAAACACCTTCTTCTGCTGAAACAATTGATTAATTAAATTTCCTTTCTTTTCTTTCTGTATTTACTCAATTTGTTATTGGTGATGCCTCTATTTTTCGTTTTATTATTTTCCTGGTGCTTTTAAAAAAACATTTACTGCGCCAACGCCGCCGTCTTTTTCGGGTGCACTGCAAAAAGCCAGTACGTTTTTAAGGCTTCTTAACTCTCGGTTTACACAATTTTTAAGGGCTGGAAAAGTGTCGTTTGAATTGTATCCTTTTCCGTGAATAAGTCGCACGTAGCGAAGTTGTTGCTGTGAGGCTTGTTTTATAAAATCATGAATAATTTCAACAGACTCTTCAACTATACAGCCATGCAAGTCCAAACTGCCTTGACAATTAAAGTCGCCTTTTCTTAGTTTGTTAAGTTCTTGCGTACGTACGCCTTTTTGCTGAAATAGCATGCAGTCAGCGGCTGTTAATGCAGGCAGATTGAGTAAATAGCTGTTTTTAGTATGTCGATTGTCTATCGATTCAGGGTTTAATAAGGCTTGACGATTACGTGCCTTAATCTTTTTTAAGGTAGCTTGCGTGGTGAGTTGCGTGTTTGGCGCGTTCACTTGTGCACTATTTGGGCGAGACTGATTTTGTTTAACTCCGGCCATTGCGCTCAAAATAAGGATTTATCTTCATCTGACTTCATGTAGGCTATATAATTCTGCTGGTTATTAACGTTATTAAATAAGATAGACCTTTGCACGAGTGGAGGTCCTTAAGAGTATTCTACCCGATGAAAATTTTACTCTCCAATGATGATGGTTATTTTGCACCAGGCATTCAAACTTTATTTACCGCGATTAAAGACCATGCGGTATTTGATCGCATGGTGTTGATTGCGCCAGAGCGTAATCGCAGTGCGGCCAGTAATTCATTAACGTTAACCGAGCCATTACGCATACAAGAACATTCACTGGCCTACGCGCATGCATCTTCAAGCCCTATTTGTCAGGTATTTAGTGTTAATGGCACGCCGACGGATTGCGTACATTTGGGCATTAATGGCGCGTTAGAGTATGAACCCGATATTGTGATTTCGGGGATTAACGCCGGTGCTAACATGGGTGACGATGTATTGTATTCGGGAACTGTAGCGGCAGCGACCGAAGGGCGTTTTTTAGGCCGACCCTCGGTGGCAATCTCTTTGTGTGGTCATCGGTATTTTGACACAGCCGCACAGGTTTTGCTGACAGTTTTGGCTGATCTGCCCAGCATGAATTTAAGAGCAGACACTATTTTAAATATTAATGTCCCCGATGTGCCGTTGTCGGAATTAAAAGGCCTTAAAATTACTCGTTTAGGGCGTCGTCATGTTTCAGAGCCGGTCGTAAAACAGCAGGATCCGCGTGGATTACCCATTTTTTGGATAGGTCCGGCCGGAATAGCCGCTGATGCAGGTGAGGGAACGGATTTTTTTGCGATTGAACAAGGTTATGCCTCGATCACGCCATTAAAAATTGATTTAACCTGTTATGAAATGATGAATACTTTGCAGCAATGGCTGCCTAAAATTCACAGTTGATCTTTATAATCGATTTACAGTCGATTTACATTCGATTGTCTGGTAACTATATTTGTTAAATCCTTATGTTGAATGCCTATGCTAAAGCCTATTGACCCGTTGTTTCAATTAACCAATTCTGCGCCAGTGTCTGCCTGGGCGTTGCCTACGATTCCGGATGCTTTTTGCAGTTTCAAGGAATGGGTATGACATCGCAACGAACTCGCAATCGTTTTGTTGAGCGTTTGATTGAAAAAGGCATTTCACACCCAAGGTTATTGGAGGTGATGCGTTGTGTGCCACGGCATATTTTTTTAGACGAAGCCTTAGCTTCTCGGGCTTATGAAGATACGGCTTTGCCGATTGGTTTTGGTCAAACTATTTCTCAACCATGGGTGGTCGCTAAAATGACTCAGTGGTTGTTAAATGGACAAGATGACCAGGCCTGGTCAGGCTTTAAAAAAGTGCTAGAGATTGGAACGGGGTCGGGTTATCAAACGGCTATTTTGTCGCTGTTGTCAGATCAGGTGTTTAGCCTTGAGCGCATTCCGTTGTTGTCGACTAAGGCACAGGGCGTGTTAGAGAAACTAACGCTCGATAATATTACTTTTGGTATTAGTGATGGTCATTGGGGCTGGAATGATTATGCCCCTTTTGATGCTATTATTTCGGCCGCAGCGCCCGAGCAATTACCGGCTTCGTTGATTACACAGTTGAAAATAGGGGGGCGTTTAATTATCCCCATTGGTCAACAACAACAACGATTATACGGTTACCAAAAAACGCTCACGGGTTTGCAAGAAACCTGTTTAGCCGAGGTGCTATTTGTGCCCATGAAATCTGGAGTAGAAGTGTGAAGATATTTACCTGGTTATACGATAAGACTCTCAATTGGTCACGGCACCCTAAAGCGCCATGGTATTTAAGTGCAATGAGCTTTGCTGAGTCGTCTTTTTTTCCGATTCCTCCAGATGTAATGCTCATGCCTATGAGTTTAGCCACACCCAAAAAAGCGTTTTATTACGCTTGGTTAACCACTGTATTTTCGTTGTTGGGCGGGTTGTTAGGTTATGCCATTGGGTATTGGTTAATAGATGCGGTCATGCCTTGGATAGAGTCTATCGGGTATGCCGATAAATTTACACTTGCACAAGGTTTTTTTGCTGAGTACGGTGTTTGGATAGTCTTTATTGCTGGTTTTAGCCCTATTCCTTATAAAGTATTTACGTTGAGTGCTGGGGCGGCCAGCATGGCTTTATTGCCATTTATTGTGGCGTCTTTTTTAGGCCGTGGCGCACGTTTCTTTTTGGTGGCGGCGTTGATGAAGTGGGGCGGTGCCCGCCTAGAACCGTACATTCGTAAGTGGGTTGATTGGATGGGATGGGCGGTTGTGGTGATTATTATTGTCTTGTTGGTGGTGAAAAATACATGACACGTCACCCGTGCAAAGGTCTCTATTTTAATAATTTTAATATGCCTCTTTTTAAAGGCCTTTTACCATGTTAATAAATGGTTTAAACCATACAGTCTGGTTGCGATTGGTTGTGTACTGTGTTGCGGTGTCCTGGTTAGTCGGCTGTACTTCGGCGACCAAATACCCAAACCGAACTAACAATGTAACGGTCAATAAAGCGACTGCTGCAAAACTCACGTTGGTTAAGGGCGCTAGTTACCCATGCAAATCGCCTTACACAGTAGTGCCTGGTGACACGTTGAGCAGCATTGCTTATCGATGTAAGGTGGACATGGGGCAGTTAGCCAAAGTTAACGAATTAAGCTCACCTTACTTGCTTTATGCAAAGCAAGAGTTGGACATGCCTTTGAACGAGCCTATTAGCCGATTAGAGACATTGTCAAAAAATCAGCAAGCGACTTCTGTGCGCTCAAGCAATCCAGAGGCAAGTCATTCTGCTCAGGGTTCCGTAAAGAATTCATCGGTACGGGCAGAGTCAACCCATTCGTCTAAATGGTTGTGGCCAACCGACGGCGCAATAAAATCGGCTTTTGTGCGTGATGCGGCAGGATTGTCGGTGCTTGAAGTGTATGGGCAAATAGGTTTGCCAATAAGAGCCGTAGCCTCTGGTAAAGTTGTCTACGCGGGCGATGGAATTGTTAACTTTGGTTGGATGGCGGTCTTAAAACACGATGATGGTTACATGTCGATTTATGCTCACAACAGTCAGCTTAACGTTAAAGAGGGTGATGCGGTTAAAGCAGGGGATACTATCGCAACCTTGGGGCGTTCTGGCTCTACCAAAACGCCCAAGCTGTATTTAGAAGCGCGTTATCAAGGGCGAAAAGTGTCTATTAACACCCTGCTTAAAAAGTAGCCTCTTCTTCTTTTCGCGATTATCTATCGGAGCTGCGCCCAAGTTTTGCGGCATAATCAGCGCCAATACAACATCTCGATCTTCTGATGTGAGTACATTATAGGTTCGACAAGCGGCATCGTTGGCCATTACTTCTAAACCACACTGGTTCTGTGCGCAATAGGCAAATAATTGAGGTGCAGGAAATGTTTGTTTATCGCCTGTTCCTAAAATAATTACTTCGGGTTTTTGTGCTAAGAGCGGGTCTAATAGTTGAGGGGTAAGTTGCTCAATGGCAGTACACGGCCAATCGTCATGCGTAGTGTGTTGAGTAATAAAAAAAGAGTTATAAAACGTTAGGTTATTTACTTTAACCAGGCCTGGTTGATAGTGTTTAACTGCAAATACATTTGAATCACGGTGTTCGGTAAATTTCATTAGACACGCTCTTGTTTAATAGGTTTTGGGCAATCAATACGCCGGATAAAACGTGCTGGATTAAGCGTGTATTAAAGCCGATATAATGTTTTTTTTCAATTGACGAAAAAAAATCATACTGTATCATTGTGCCTTTACAAAAATCCCCCTAGATTAGGTGGCATTTTTAAAGGGTATGAGACTCAGAAACAGCCAAAAAACTTAACATAAAAAAGTCTCGAACAAGAATTGTAAACAACCGTTCCAATTAATCCGTATTGTGCAATCGCCCAACAGTTTTGGGCATATAAAGGGCAAACCATCGTGGCAGACGATTTTCAAAGAATAAAAAGACTTCCTCCCTATGTATTTAATATTGTGGGCGAGCTTAAAGCCGAAGCCCGTCGTAGAGGAGAGGACATAATTGATTTTGGTATGGGTAACCCAGACCAAGATACGCCCAAGCACATTGTCGATAAATTGATTGAAGTGGTGCAACGTGAAGGCACCCACCGTTATTCGGTGTCGCAAGGTATTCCGCGTTTGCGTAAAGCGATTTGTAACTGGTATAAAACCAAGTTTAACGTCGACTTAGACCCTGACTCAGAAGCCGTGGTAACCATTGGTTCTAAAGAAGGTTTGGCGCATTTGGCTTTGGCAACGGTGGATAAAGGCGACACCATATTGGTGCCTAATCCAGCTTACCCGATTCACCCGTACGGTTTTGTGATTGCCGGTGCGGACATTCGTCATGTTCGTATGACGCCTGATGTCGATTTTTTTGAAGAGCTTGAAAAAGCCATCAAAGATTCTTGGCCAAAGCCCAAAATGTTGGTTTTAAACTTTCCGGGTAACCCCACCACACAAACGGTTGAGCTCGACTTTTTTGTGAAAGTCATTGCCATTGCCAAAGAACACAATATTTGGGTAATTCACGATTTAGCTTACGCCGACATTGCGTTTGATGGCTATGTTGCACCGTCTATTATGCAAGTACCGGGCGCTAAAGACATTGCCGTGGAATTCTACACCTTGTCTAAAAGCTACAACATGCCAGGTTGGCGTGTGGGCTTTATGGTGGGCAATCCTACTTTAGTGCATGCGTTAAAGCGCATGAAGTCGTACTTGGATTACGGCACGTTTACGCCTATTCAAGTTGCGGCCATTACCGCCTTAGAAGGGCCGCAAGAGTGTGTGCAAGAAATTTCAGACATGTACAAGGCACGCCGTGATGTGTTGTGCAGCGGCTTAAACGCAATTGGCTGGCCGGTAACCCCGCCCAAAGCTACCATGTTCTTATGGGCACCGATTCCAGAGGCTTATAAAGCGTTGGGCTCCATTGAATTCTCTAAAAAATTGTTGGTTGAAGCTAAAGTAGCGGTCTCTCCCGGAATTGGTTTTGGCGATTACGGTGATGATCACGTGCGTTTTGGTTTAATTGAAAACGAACACCGCACACGTCAAGCCATTCGTGGTATTAGAGATATGTTTAAAAAAGACGGTTTAATCAACCCAGTAGGACAGGCAGGATGAGCACAGTAAAAATTGGTTTATTGGGGTTTGGTACCGTCGGTGGTGGAGCAGTTGATATTTTACAAACCACCTTGCCCGAAATTGAACGTCGTTTAGGGCACAGCATTGAGATTGTGGCTGTGGCCGTTCGCGATTTAAATCGTCCGCGTAACGTAAAATTAAATGGGATTACTTTAACAGACGACCCCATGAGCGTGGTTACACACCCAGACGTTGAAATTGTGGTTGAGCTTATGGGTGGCACCACTTTGGCAAAAACTCTGTTAGAAACCGCCATAAAAGCTGGTAAACACGTGGTTACAGCCAACAAAGCGCTTATTGCTGAGCACGGCAATGGTTTGTTTGCTTTGGCGCAGCAGCATAATGTCATGGTTCAATACGAAGCGGCCGTGGCCGGTGGTGTGCCCATTATTAAGGCGTTGCGTGAAGGCTTGGCCGCTAATAAAATTGAGTGGTTGGCCGGTATTATTAATGGCACCGGAAACTACATTTTAACCGAAATGAAAAAGCCTGGAGCTGACTTTGCCAAAGTGCTTAACGTGGCGCAAGAGTTAGGGTATGCAGAAGCAGACCCAACCTTTGATGTAGAGGGTATTGATGCGGCGCATAAGTTAACCATTTTAGCCTCAATTGCTTTTGGTATAGAGCTGCAATTTAACAAAGTTTATACAGAGGGAATAAGTAAAATCAGTGCAAACGATATTCGCTTTGCACAGCAGATGGGCTATGAAATCAAACACTTAGGATTAGCCAGTCGAACCTCTGATGGCTTCGCTTTGCGCGTGCATCCCGCCATGGTGCCCAAATCGGTTTTGTTAGCGCAAGTAGACGGAGTAATGAACGCGGTGATGGTTCACGGCAGTCATGTTGGCTCAACAATGTATTACGGACCAGGCGCTGGGGCTGGGCCTACAGCAAGTGCAGTGGTCGCCGACCTTATTGATGTTATTCGTGCGCGCCATCAACCTATTGTTGACCGAGTGCCTGCTTTAGGGTTTAACACTCTGCAATCTGCGTCGGTCGTGAGCATTGAAGCGACTAATTCGGCCTTTTATGTGCGTTGCACTGTGCTAGATCACTCTGGTGCACTGGCTAAAATTACCAGTGTATTTGCCGATTTTGATATTAGCATTGAGCACGTGCATCAAGAGCCTTCAACCGATAACGCTGACCAGGCCTGGTTAGCTGTGACGACCGATGTGGTAAGTGAAGCCAAGTTTAACCAAGCGTTGGCAAGTTTGCAAAGCTTGGCAGACATAAGCGGGGATGTAATGCGCATTCGTATTGCCTCTGTGCATTAAGGGCAGGCAAGGTTTTAGCTTAAGTTTGTAAGAATACTTTTTTATAAAACAGCACCCAATCTTTGACGTTTTGGTCAACAGATTTGGGTGCTTTTTTTGTCTTAATTTTAGAGCGCACTTATTAAGTGATTTTTACATCCAAAATGGTGCGTTACGGATTGGTTGATATGTTAATTTAAATGTTATTTTACTTAAGTATATGTATTTATTGTTTTATATTTTAATGGCACTTAAAAAGCTAAATGTAAATGGAGCACATAAAAGTGATAGAAACGGAGAGAAATTGCATGCTTGACGCGTTTAATGTACTGCTGGTACGCGATGAAAAAAACCATTCTGCTGTAGTTGAGTTGGGATTGCGTGCTTGTGGTGCGCGAGATATTCATTACTTAACGTGTGGAGAAAATATTTTAAGCGTATTAAACGAGCGTGTATTTGATTTGATTGTACTTGATGTTGAAAAACCCAGTACTAAGTTGTTTGAGCAGTTTGCTATTGTGCATGAGTTTTGCCCAAAGCCCGTGGTGTGTTTTAGCAACGATGGGGATTCAGAAGTTATTAAACAATCGGTTAATGTTGGCATTACATCCTACATTGTCGGGGGTAAAGAGCTAGGGCGCATCAAGCCCATTATAGAAGTCGCTATGCTGCGCTTTAAAACCTGCTATTCGCTTAAAAAAGAGCTTACCGATGTAAAACATAAATTAACAGAGCGTGGCTTAATCGAAAAAGCCAAAGGATTGTTGATGGAGCATAAAGCCATGTCGGAAGATGAGGCATATCAAACCTTACGAAAAATGGCGATGGATCAAGGTAAAAAAATAACCATTATTGCCAGAGAGGTGAGTGGTGTGTTAGCAGGCTTATCCAGTGTTGAATAAGCTTTTTTAGAGTGACCAAGTTTGGTCTGCGTTACAACAAAAAAGATCTTTAAAGAGAGGTGCCCTAAAGAATGCACCTCTTTAAAAAAGGATCTAAGAGGTGTAGATATGGAAACCGCGCTGTTAAATTACTCTGTAAAAGGAGTGTACGATGAAGCCATGCAAACCGGCACTGCGCCCCGTTGGGCGGCTAAACAGTTGTATGACTATTTACAACCTTTTAGTCTCAAAGATTTTGCTGATTTGCAAAAAAACTCCGACAACACCATAGCTCAAATGGGTATATCGTTTACGGTGTACAGCGACAAAGGCAACATAGATCGACTTTGGCCTTTTGATGTGTTTCCGCGAACCATTGCCGAAACTGAATGGCAAACCATTTCGAAAGGGTTGGTACAACGTTTAAAAGCACTTAACTTATTTATAGAAGATGTTTACAACGAACAAGCTATTTTTAAAGCCGGCATTATACCCCTTGATGTAGTGCTGTCGTCAAAAGACTATCGGCCCGAGTGCAAAGGCATGAAACTAAAACACGGTTCTTGGGCGTGCATATGTGGTTCGGATTTAGTACGCGGTGATGATGGCAAGATGTATGTGCTAGAAGACAATTTACGCGTGCCTTCCGGCGTATCGTACATGTTAGAAAATCGCGCGGTGATGAAACAAGTTATGCCCGAGGTGTTTAACGATATTAACATTATGCCTGTGGATCAATACCCAACCAATTTATTAGCCATGTTATGTTCTTTAGCCGCCGATGGCGTAACGCAGCCCGAAGTGGTGGTGCTTACTCCAGGAGTGTATAACTCGGCTTACTACGAGCACGCGTATTTGGCGCACGAAATGGGTACAGAGTTGGTTGAAGGCAGTGATTTGGTGGTGTTAGACGACGATTGTGTGTATATGCGCCACATCGACGGATTAAAAAAAGTCGATGTAATTTATCGCCGTATTGACGATGCGTTTATTGACCCAGAGGTGTTTAATTCTGATTCAACTTTGGGAGTAAACGGTTTGATGCGCGTTTGGCGTGCCGGCAATGTCGCCATTGCCAACGCACCCGGATGCGGTGTGGCCGACGATAAAGTGGTGTATTCGTTTGTGCCCGATATGATTCGCTTTTATTTAAATCAAGAGCCGTTGGTTGAAAATGTTCCTAGCTATCTGTGCAGTGTTGAGGTTGATCGTGACTATGTGTTAGCGCATTTAGCTGAATTGGTGGTAAAGCCTGCTAATGAATCGGGTGGTTATGGCTTAATGATTGGACCTTGCGCGTGTGCCGAGGAAATAGAAGCCTTTAGGCAGTTAATTATTGAAAACCCACGCAATTACATCGCCCAACCCACCTTGAATTTATCGACCGTACCCACGGTATGCGAACAAGGGGTTGAGCCACGGCATGTCGATTTGCGACCGTTTATTTTACAAGGTAAACACAGTTATGTTACGGCCGGTGGTTTAACACGAGTCGCGTTACGTAAGGGTTCTTTGGTCGTTAATTCATCACAAGGTGGCGGCAGTAAAGACACCTGGATTGTTAGAGAATAATTACCTTGAAGCCTTTTTAGGTAAAAGGTTTCACATTAGTATTAGGTGAGCAGTATGTTATCAAGAGTAGCCGAAAGAGTTTACTGGTTAGCACGTTATATAGAACGAGTTGAAAACACCGCACGGTTAGCGCGAGTGCAGTCGCAATTAATGTTTGATTTGCCAAGAGCGGTAAAATTAAGTTGGTTTACGCTGGTAGAAATCACCAGCAGTGAGACGTATTTTGAAGAGAATTACGACGCCAAAACCGAAAAAAACTGCATGGCCATGTTATTAAGTGACCGAAACAATGGCAATTCATTAATGAGCTCACTTTGGTGGGCGCGCGAAAACACGCGAACCACCCGCGATATTTTACCGCGTGAAGCGTGGTTACACATTAACGAGCTTTACTTGCATGTTAAAACGCATCAAGACGATTTTTTAACCCGCTCTAAACGCAATCAGCTGCTAGAGTACATTATTAAATCCTGCCAGGCCTGGTCAGGCATGTTGTCGAGCACTATGAGCCAAAACTATACTTATCGCTTTATAAAGTTGGGCATGAGTATCGAAAGAGCGGACATGACCTCACGCATTTTGGATGTGGGTGGTCTATTTTTGGCTCAAGACGATGTGGTGGACGATGAATATCAAACTCACAGTATTTTATGGGCAAATCTTCTAAAGTCGGCCAGCGGGTATTTTATGTATCGACAGCACGTGCAAACTGAAATAAATGGCCAGCAAGTGGTGGACTTTTTAATTCACGACCCAGAATTTGCGCGCTCTATTCGTTTTTGCGTAAATGTTATGAAGCAAGTTACCGAGCGTTTACCAGCCAGTCAGCCTATAAACAGCGCGTTAGAGCAGTTTTTAATACGCTTAGAAGACACAGAACGTTTTGATGTGGGCTCGATTGCATTGCACGACTATTTAGATCAGTTACAACAGGATTTTTCGGTCTTACACAATTTGTGTTATGAGCTGTGGTTTAATCCCAAATTGGTGGCGTAACGCTGAGGTTACGCAACGCCAATTTAATTGGGTTTTAAAAACAAAGAGGTCTTCTATGAAGCGTTTTTTTTGTCAATGTCGGCAAGAAATTTTTTTCAATGACCTATCCTGCGGGATATGTGGTCGTGATTTAGTGTACGATCCCGTGGCAAAAACCATGTGGAGTGGTGAGGTTCGAAGTGATTTTAAGTTTTATACTAAAACAGAAACATCGGCCGAATACATGAATTTTAGGGTTTGTCAGCTGCGCGAATCGGTGGTGAAGTGTAACTGGGTTATAGGCAACAACGAACCGCAATCCGAATGTCAGTGTGTGTCGTGCCGTACCACGCATATTATTCCAGATATGGGATTGGATAAAAATCCGCGGCGCTGGCATTTACTTGAACGTTCTAAGCGAAGAATGCTTTATAACCTATTGGATTTAAAGCTTTTTTGTGGAGAAGGGCGTTTAAGCGATAATTTACGTTTTGACTTTTTAGAAGATCGGCGCAGCCACCCACACATTGAACTTGAGTTTGTATTGACCGGCCACAATAATGGCTTAATTACCATTAATGCCGCCGAGGCAGACGAAAGTTTTTTACACACCATGAAAGAGCAGTTGGGCGAGCGTTACCGAACTTTATTGGGGCATTTTAGACATGAAATAGCCCATTATTACTGGTGTTTGCTCATTGAAAAACCAGGTTTGCAAACGCGTTTTAGAGAAGTGTTTGGCGATGAGCGTCAAGATTACGCACTGGCGCTTGAAAAGCATTACCAAAAAATGGCCACCAAGCGTTGGACGTTTCGCTACATAACGCCATACGCCAGCAGTCATCCTCACGAAGATTGGGCCGAAACTTGGGCGCATTATTTGCACATGGTCGATACGCTAGAAACCGCCGTAAGCTATGGCTTAAGTGTGTATGAACCCAAAAAGAACGATTTTGATCATTGGTTTAAAGAGTGGGCGCAAGTCTCGCAAATTATGAATGCGCTCAATCGAAGCATGGGAATGGCCGATCCTTATCCATTTTTTTTATCGCCCATTGTCGAAGGAAAAATGCGTTTTATTGATGAAATTGTCGATTCGGCGCATTTGTTTGATGCTGATCTAGGAAGTTATTTTCAAGAGAGTCGTCAAACTTAAGTTACTTAAAAATCTCTCAAGGAGCACTTCATGGCGAATTTAAGGGCTCAAACAACTCAATTTAATCAAAATCCCTTACATTGCGTTGTTGTGGGGGGCGAAATGCTGGCCGCTTTAGCGGTCAAAAAATGGATTGAAGCCGGTGCTCTGGTAACCGTTTTGGCACCCCATAAAGTGATTGCCGCGTCTAGTGATTTATATGTAAATCAGGCGGTTGAGCGTTATTGTCAACATCATTCCCTGCAACTAGAGCAAGTTTATGATGCCTTGTAAATCGTTACAGTGTCTTATAAGCCTCAATCCATGCCGGATCAAAACTAATCTGTTCAAGCGATAATCCTAACGCCCCCATTTGTGTTTCAGTAGCGTGCTTTTCAGCCATTAAATCTACCAATGCGTGATTGTTGTCATCGAGCTTATGCATTTGCTCTAGTCCTAGATGATAAAACCTCAATATTTGTAAAGCCTCCGTATTATTGACCTCGGCTTGTTCTTTAACTTGACGTAATACATTGCTAATATGCATTAAATTGCGTTTTAATTGCCAGCCATAGATGGCTTCTTTCATCCAAGGTTTGTTAGCAAAAATTGTTTAACAATAAATCCGGTGAGAGCCAAGCCTAATATTGCTCCCATTAAATTTAGTACCAATGGGCTGTTTGAATATTCGCCTAAATAAGTTACAAAGCCGTATGAAAACACAAAACCAATTACGATGAAAATTCCCATCATTATGAGTGTGGCTTTACGCGTTTGGCGACGATAATGTTTGGGGTCGATGGCTTGAATAGTAAACATAATGAGCAACTCACTTTTAAAAATTTTTAAAAAAACTATTTTACGGGGTTGCTGGCGCAATTACCATATTGATACGATCTTTGAACGTGCAAAGGTCTCTGATATAAACACAAAGAGCATAACGTATGAATACTACCAGGCCTGGTCATAATGAAATGATATTAAAATCGTCCGTAAATAGTTTTAAAAAAGGACGGTTGTTTTACGTACTAGGCGCCTCTGGGGTGGGTAAAGACAGTTTATTACGCTATGCACGGCCTTTTTTAAGTCAAAGCAACGTGTTATTTGCGCATCGTTACATTACCAGGGCTGTTCAAATAAACGATGAAAATCATGTTTCACTTAGCGAAGATGAGTTTTTAAATCGTCAACAGAAAGGTTGTTTTATGTTTGCCTGGCACAGTCATAATTTACATTACGGCATTGGCATTGAGGTACAAGATTGGCTAAATTTAGGCTGTGATGTGGTCATAAATGGATCGCGAGAATATTTTAACCACGCCATTGAGCGTTATCCAGAGTTAATTCCTGTACTCATCAGCGCTTCTTTAACTATTTTGGAGCAACGACTTATTGCACGAGGCCGCGAATCATTAGAACAAATACATCAGCGGCTACAAGGCGCATTATCCTATCAAAATCTAAGCCATCCTAAATTGATCACCATCAACAATAACAATTTACTGGAGCAGGCGGGTAAGCAATTGGTTGAAGTGTTGCTAGGCAAATGTGAGTCTTAATTTGCGATTTAGACGCGTTTATTAAAATTACCAGGCCAAGCTTAAACCACTTTTCTTTGAAATTTCGGTTAACTTGTTGTGATGTTCTTGCAACTCAATGTCGTTGGCGTAGAGCACCTTTAAAAGACCACTAGGACGTTGTGCTTTAAGAGCATTTTGCTCTCGTGACTCTTCCGAGCTGGGGGTTTCGCTGTTAAGCAACAAGTGAGTTTGCCCACCGGTCATAGCCAAATACACGTCGGCTAAAATTTCTGAGTCGAGCAATGCGCCGTGTAATGTGCGGTTGCTGTTGTCAATGTAGAGTCGTTTGCACAAAGCGTCTAATGAGTTGCGTTGTCCGGGATAGGTTTTACGCGCCATTTTTAACGAATCGGTGATGGTGCAATGGTCTTCAATTTTGCCCCAACGATTGTTTTTTAAGCGCGCTAATTCGTGGTTAATAAAACCTACGTCAAACGGTGCATTGTGAATAATCAGCTCGGCACCGCTTACAAAGGCCATGAAGTCGTCTACAATGAGCGAAAAAATCGGTTTATCAAGCAAAAACTTATCAGTAATGCCGTGCACCGCAATGGCGTCAAGCGGAACTGAGCGCTCAGGTTGAATGTACTGGTGGTAGGTATTTTGGGTTAAACGGCGTTTAAACAGTTCTACCGCACCAATTTCAATAATACGATCACCTGTTTTTGGGTCAAATCCGGTGGTTTCGGTGTCTAAGATTATCTGGCGCATTTCGTTTTTCTTTGCTGTAAAATAAGCTAATTATTTTAAAGCAAAAACCGTCATCAAGGGGCAATTATGAGAATTAAAAAAGGCAGTCGCGTTACATTTCACTACGAACTACGCGACGAAAGCGGTGAAGTGATTGATTCAACATTCGACAGCGAACCGGTTATTTACATTCAAGGCGAAGGTGAAATTATTGAAGGTCTTGAAGAGTTTTTAGAAGGCGAAGAGCCAGGCTTTAGTGCCAAAGTCACCATCCAGCCCGAAAAAGGTTACGGCGTTTCGGATGAAAGCTTGGTGGTATTTGCTGGACCTGAAAATTTTGAAGACGATGTTGAACTTGAAGTGGGTTCAACCGTTGAAACAGAAGACCCAGACGGTGAAGTGATAGTGTTTAGAATCATTAGCGTAACCGAAGAAAAAGTGTATTTAGACGGCAATCATCCGCTAGCCGATCAAGTGCTTAACTACAAAGTAGAAGTGCTGGAAGTACATTAATTAAGTGCGGCTATTCACACTTAAGGTTAAAACCTTAGACACAAAAAAGCCTCATTCATGTGAGGCTTTTTTGTGTCTGCAGCATTACGTTCTTTTTAGCTTAAAGCCGCTTGACGATTAGATTTGTAAAGCCTTTTAGCTAAGCTTTTAAAAAGCTAAAAAGCTAAAAAGCTAAAAAGCTAAAAAGCTAAAAAGCTAAAAAGCTAAACTAAGATAAGGATAAATTATCCCCAAACCTCGTCTGTAATGCTCTTATACCAACCGCGAGTGTAAAGTGCTTCCATTTTTCTGTCTTGTGCCGACGCTTTAGCATCAGAAACTCCACCAGCACCTTTAACGTCAGCAATTTTGCCATCGATTACGTCATAAACCGCCGCCACCGAAATTGCATAATCGTTAGTGATTAATGAATAACAGGTGTTAACGTGTTTAGCACTCATTGGCGCTTGTCCTGCCAATGAAAGTACTACGTTAGCCGCCACAATTTTACCTTGGCTGGTTGCTGAATGGCCTGATTTTGGCATGCTACCGGCATTGGATGCATCGCCAATTACGTGAATATTTTTGTGAATGGTCGATTCAAACGTCACAGGGTCAATTGGGCAGAAGCCTTTGGCATCGGTAAGACCCATAGTTGCAGCTAATACGCCGGCTTTTTGGGGTGGAATGTAGTTAATTACGTCGGCTTTTACCAACCCGTATTCAGCGTCAATGGCTTTGTTGGCCACATCAATGCTGTTAAGTTTTCCACCATCAGTTGCTGACACCCATTCAATCATTTGGCCATAATTGGTTTCCCAGCCAGACATAAACAAACCTTGTTTAGAGAATTTGTCTTTTTGATCTAAAATTAAAATCTTAGCGGTTTTGTTATGCTTTGAAAAGTAATTGGCTACCATAGCCGCGCGCTCGTAAGGTCCAGGAGGGCAGCGGAATGGATTTGGCGGGGCAATCATTGCAAACGTTCCACCTTGTGGCATGGCGCGAAGCTGATCACGCAATAACAGAGTTTGTGCGCCTGCTTTGTAAGCGTGCGGCAGTACGTCTGCGGTAGCGCTGTTAACACCCGCGTGTATGTCCCATTTAAAATCAATCCCAGGAGAAACCACTAAACGGTCATAAGATAAAGTTTTACCACTGGCTAACGTAATAGTTTGTTTTGCAGGATCGGCACTTTTTACCATGTCATGAATAACATTAACGCCACGCTTATTTAAGCCATCGTACGTTTGAGTAATTTCATTCATTTCTGCAAGACCACCAATCACCCAGTTTGAGCCAGGGCACGTTACATAGGTTTTGCTGGGTTCAATTAGTGTGACGTTTAGATCAGGGCTATAACGTTTTAAATATTTTGCTGTGCTACTACCACCAAAGCCACCGCCAATAACGATAACCTCGCCAGCGCCTTTGCGCGATGCTGTGGCACAACCTGTTAAGCTCAAACCTGCCGGTAGTGCAACGCCTGCGGCCACTAGTTTTAGTGCTTGTCTGCGTGTTAAAGAATTCATAGTATGTTCCATCGTAAGCTCCTTATTTGCCTTGTACGCCAATGTATTTTGCCATTAGCACAATTTCTTCGTCCGTGTAGCCTTTAGCGTGACGAGGCATGATTGTTCCCTTACGAGTACCATCGCGGTAAGCCTTCATTTGGCTCACAATTAAAGAGGCTGGATAATTGCCCAAAGGGGGGATTGTAGCGCCGGTGGCTTTGCCATCATAACCGTGGCAAGAGAAGCAGCTGTTTGCTAGCATTTCACCACGTTCTACGGCAAAGCTAGACAGGCTGGTTAACATTAATGCGCCGGCAAAGGCTATTGATGTTTTTTTCATGAGTCATCCTTTTTAAAGAGTTAAGCGTTTTTCTTTTTATTGATCTATATCAATTAGCATAAAAAATTATAGTACAAGTCAAATGTCATAAACACTGAGATTTAACCATTATAAAAAAAATTTATATAAGGATTGAATTTTATGGCGTGCGATTTGTCTAAGTTGGCGGGCATCTAGGGGGTTTTGTTAAGAGATTTTACGCATCTTTTTAGAGCATTGCACCATTGGCTAACCATTGTCTATTAATGATAAAAGTAACGGTAAAATCAGTGCAGAAATCGACGCTGAAAGCGCCATGGCCAGACCCGCAAATGCACCCATCTGAGCACTCACTTGAAAACCACGAGCGGTGCCTAAACCGTGCGCTGTAACCCCAAGCGCGACCCCTTGAACTGCGTGATCTTTAATTTTAAAGAGTTTAAAAAGAGCGGTTCCAAGCACCGCACCCAAGATACCCGTTATGACCACAAAAACGGCCGTTAACGTGGGCAGGCCACCGTTTTTTCGGCAATGCCCATGGCCACGGGAGCGGTAACGGACTTGGGGATTAGGGAGAGCATGGTTTGCTCGCTTGCCCCTAATAAAGACGCAATGTAATACGCACTAAATCCAGATACACTAATGCCAAACACCAGTGCAATGGACAGCGAAAGCCAAACGGTTTTAAGTTTGCTGAGTTGTGAGTAAAGTGGAATCGCTAGGGCAACGGTAGCGGGTCCCAATAAAAAATGAATAAATTGTGCCCCAGAAAAGTAGGCTTCATACGATATATTAAATAAACTCAGTGTGCCCACAATCATTAAAATAGAGAGTAATACTGGATTAAGCAGGGAGTTAGAGTGTGCTTGATGGTAAATCTTTACTGCCATTAGGTAACACACAAGAGTAAGCACCAAGCCTAAAAGTGGACTGGCTGACAGGTAAACCCAAACAGCTGAAGCTTGAGTCATTGGGGTCATAAAGGTTTTTTTGGGGTTTTAAAGCGTTTAACAAGGTTAGGCAGTTTTAAAATGGCCATCATGCTCCACGCGGTAACGAGTAAGCCCAGTATAGTGCTTACAACTAAGGCTACACTAATCGCAAGCCATTCTTCTTTTAAACGCCCTAAATGAATCATTAAACCGACACCTGCTGGTACAAACAATAGGGACAGGTGTGCTAATAGCATTTGTGCTGGTTTTTCGACCTGTTGCATAAGCGGTTTTTTAATAATGAGCGTCAGTAAGAACAATAACATGCCCACCACCGGACCGGGTATGGGCAAGTTTAAGCCCAGCACGATTAGTTCTCCGGCCAATTGATAAAGTAATAGCAATGTAATAACCGCTAGAAAAGTCATGTTTTTTTCTCAACAACCATCATTCATAAACAACCAGGCCTGGTTAAAACCCCTAGAGACCTTTGCACGCGTGATGCTAACAATAGGTTTAAATACCGCTTGATGGTAAGTGTTAACTATTTTGGCGACACACGCGTGTAAACGTCTATTTTAATATTTGACTGCAATAAATTCAGGCAACTGTTTACTTAGTTTTTTAAAGTTAAGCGGAGCAATGTCGGGTAAACCATTTTTAAATTTAACAGGGCGCTCACCTTGAACCAATGGGCGTAAATAATCTAGTGCGGCGGGGGTAATGTCCATGCCGTCTGCCGTGATAAATTCGTCTGGAACGGTTTTTTCAAGGTCGGCCACAGCCACTAGGTTAACGCTTTCAAACTGCCAGTTAAAGGGCGTGCATGAGCACATTTTTACCACCGGTAATACCCCGTGCTCGCCATTTATAGCCGCGTTAACCGATGCAACCCCTGCATCGTAAGCCATTTGCCAATCGGTCAGTGACACAATGTGACTGGCCGAGCGTTGCAAATAATCGGGAACGGCACAATGTGTTTTGCTGTTAAGGTGCTCGCTTACCAGGTGTGATAGTTGAGCGCCAACACCGCCTAATTGGGTGTAATCACGTTCGTGAGTGTGCTCTACGCTGGCAATGCTAAGGTATTGACCATGCTCATCGCGTAATCCTTCAGACACGCAACATACGCAATATCCGTGTTGGGCAATTAAGGTTTCGATGCGTGCAATAAATGCTGTTTGATTAAATGCTCGCTCGGCCGGCAAAATAATAATAGGTACGTCTGGAATGACGTCTTTGACCAGGCCTGCTGCAATGGTTAACCAGCCAGTATTGCGACCCATAGCTTCTAAAATAAAAAACTTGGACGAGGTTTGATACATAGACTGAATATCGAGCGTGGCTTCTAAAAAGCTGCTGGCTAAATATTTTGCGGCACTGCCAAAGCCCGGGCTGCAATGCGATAAATCCATGTCATTGTCGATGGTTTTGGCCACACCTACGCAAATTACTTTATGACCACGCTCTCCACAATAGTCGGCCACTTTTTGCGCAGTAACCATTGAACCATTTCCGCCATTGTAAAAAAAGTAGCCAATGTTGTACGCTTTAAAGACCTCAAGCACTCGGTCGTATTGCGCGGTATTGTGCTCGATTGGGTCAAGGTCAAATCGACAAGCCTTAAAGACTGCGCCAGGCTGGCGCTTTAAGTGTTCTAAGGTTTCTGTATCCATATTGGTAACGTCTACCATGTCTTCTTCTAACACACCTTTAATGCCATTGATGGCGGCGTAGCACCGGCCAAAAATGTGTGGGTTTGCTTGAACGGTTTCAATTACCCCAGCCGCACTGGTGTTTATAACCGCCGTTACGCCGCCGGCTTGGGCATAAAGTACATTGTTGTTTTGTGATGTGTTGTTCAAAGGGAATATTCCTTGCAAGATGAACTAGATTGAATAATTAAAGGTGCTTAGAGTCTATTGCTTATATTATCGTTAAAGCGGGTGCAATAATAAAACAGAATTATGAAATTTAATCGCTTGTTTGCCTTGCAACAGTGCTTGTAGTGGTTGACCTATGAGCAATTGTCGCCACCCCTTTAAGACAGGTTGATAAGGGTCGCACATTAAACGCTGAATATCGTCTTTATGAATTAAACTTTGTATATTTAGACCGTATTCCAGACTGACTTGTTGTGCGTAGCTAAAACAAAAGTCCACTACCGCCGATTGTTGCAGGTTAAGAGCGGGTTTTTTGGCCGGAAGTTGGGGCCAGGTTTCAGGTGCTTGAGCAAATACATCATCAATTTGTTTAATCCATTGAGCACCATAAAGTTTAACCGAGGAGGCTTTAATAAGAGGTACTTTGTAGAGTGCTTCTAAGGTTTGCGGTGGACGTTTGGCAATATCAATAATTACTTCATCGCTCATTACCCACTTTTTGGGTTGATTTTCGGTTATTGCAAAGTGTTCTCGCCACGTGGCTAGGCGCTCGACAATGGCCAATTGTTTAGGTTTTAACGATTGAGTTCCTTTGATTTTATCTCCGGCCTTAGAGGGATTAGGCTTGTAGAGGGTTTCGTCTAAAAGTGCTTGGCAATCTTCGGTTAACGCCTTACGTTGTTCTGGAGTAAGGGTGTGTATAAATTTTTGATACAAAGGCGATAAAAATCGCACATCGTCCAACGCGTATTCAATTTGCTGTTGCGTTAAAGGGCGGCTGTGCCAATTAGTGCGAGTTTGACTTTTGTCTAATAAGTGGCCTAATTCGGCTTCAATAACTCGTGCAAATCCAGCCATTTCGCCGTGTTTAAAAAATAGAGCGGCCAGTTGAGTGTCAAAAATTGAAGCGGGCATCTTATTGGCAAGTTGGTACAATACCTCGATGTCTTGGCGCGCTGAGTGAAACACTTTTAAGGTGTTGGGGTCGGTCAATAAATCGACCAAGCTGCTTAGGGGTGTTTGCCCAATAAGCTCATCGGGTTTATTATTGGATGCAGTGGCATTTTGCATAATGGCAATGGGGTCAATTAAAGCCGCTTGCCCCAAGCAGTCTTGTATTTGTACCAGGCTTAGTTCTGGAAAGTAAGTGTCAACCCGAATAAATTCAGTGTCAATGGCAATCCAGTCAATCTCGGGGTTGTGGATGATGTCGTGGCAATATGCATCCAGTTCGGCTTGGGTTTCAATCGTTAGGTAGGGTTCTTTTTTCATGAGTGAGAGTTTAAAAGTTCGTATGAGTCAGAGCAAGGATAATTGCACTAAAGCACAAAAAATTCACATATTAGGCATTGCCGGCACGTTTATGGGCGGTATTGCACAAATTGCTCAAGCCATGAGCTTTGACGTGAGCGGATCGGATAAAGCTATTTACCCACCCATGAGCACTCAATTGGCGCAAGCAGGTATAACGGTCAGCGACGAACAAAGCCTTGAATTTTTAAACGCATGCCCAAACAGTGTTGTTATTGGTAACGCCTTAAGTCGAGGTCATATTGCGGTTGAGGCCACTTTAAATGCACAGCAATTGTACACTTCAGGCCCGCAATGGTTAGCCGAAAATGTTTTAAAAGACTGTTGGGTAATCGCGGTTGCGGGCACTCATGGTAAAACCACCACAGCCTCCATGGTGGCTTGGATTTTAGAGTATGTTGGATTAAATCCTGGTTTTTTAATTGGCGGTGTTCCTGCTAACTTTGGTGTGTCAGCGCGTTTGGGTGCAAAGCCTTTTTTTGTAGTAGAGGCCGATGAATACGACACGGCTTTTTTTGATAAACGCTCAAAATTTGTGCATTATCGACCACGTACCTTGGTGATAAATAACTTGGAGTTTGATCACGCTGATATTTTTGAAAATTTAGCCGCTATTCAGACTCAGTTTCATCATTGTGTGCGCACGGTACCAGGCAATGGTTTGATTGTGTTGCCGGTAGACGACCCCAATGTTGACGCCGTGATTGCCAAAGGCTGTTGGACGGCGTTGCAAACGCAGAGCCTTGCTCATAAAGAGGAGGGTGGCAAAGCTGATTGGCACGCTAATGTCGTGCGCGCGGATGGCTCAGAGTTTGAGGTGTTTTATCGCGGACAACTGGTGGGAACGGTAGCCTGGCCCATGACAGGTTTACACAATGTACGCAATGCGATAAGCGCGTTGGCTGCGGCACAACACGCTGGCGTTCCTATTAAAGAAGGTCTTGTTGCGTTAAGTCTTTTTAAGGGTGTGGCGCGGCGCATGAGTTGGGTAGGTGAGGTGAATGGAATTACGGTATTTGATGATTTTGCACATCATCCCACTGCTATTGCAACCACGTTAGAAGGAGCCAAGCAGCGTTTAATGCAGAATAATCAAATTAATAAACTCACCAGGCCTGGTCGTTTAATTGCAGTATTTGAACCACGTTCAAATACCATGCGCATGGGTATTCATGCCAAAACTTTGCCGGCATCGTTTGCCTGTGCGGATGCGGTGTATGCATTTATTGACCCTGTGTGGCAGTGGAATTTACCCACCAAACAATTTAGTCAACCTGTGCGTGTGCTGAATGCTTATGAAGATTTGTTGCAGTGTTTGTTAAATGATTTAGAGCCAGGCGATACCGTGGTGGTGATGAGCAATGGAAGTTTTGGTGAGATTCATCAAAAATTAGTGGCGGGATTGAAAAACAAATATAAACTCTCTGCAGTTGCCGAGAGTTAAATAAATTTAAGTACTTGGATTTAAGTGCATAAATCTACACGCACCCATTAATGAAGTTTAGTGGTGCGTGATCTAGAAAGGTCTCAATGTTTATTTCTAAAGTGACGACGTGCTAGAACCCCATTAGAAAGGGTTGCCAATAAACTCACGCTATCTGACCAGCCTAAGCAAGCGTCGGTAATGCTTTGGCCATAGGTTAAAGGTTTGTTAGTTTCAACATCTTGACGACCACCGACTAAATGACTTTCAGCCATTACGCCCATAATATGCGATTCGCCTTGGGTTAATTGTTGGGCAATAGAGTCCGCAACAGACAATTGTTTTTCATGCTGTTTTTCGCTGTTGGCGTGACTGCAATCAATCATTAATTTGTCTTCAACACCGGCCGCTTTAAGCTGGCTAACAGCCTCAGCCACAAACGGAGCGGCGTAATTAGGTCCAGAGCTTCCGCCGCGTAAAATAACGTGACAATCTGGGTTGCCGGTGGTTTCAAAAATGGCAGAATGACCTGCTTTTGTCAGTGACATAAAAATGTGCGAATTATTGGCGGCACGAATAGCGTCCACCGCTACTTTAAAACTGCCATCGGTACCATTCTTAAAGCCCACTGGACAGGATAGTCCAGAGGCTAATTCACGATGTCCTTGGCTTTCAGTGGTGCGCGCACCAATAGCGCCCCATGCAATTAAGTCAGCCACATATTGTGGAGAAATAAGGTCTAAAAATTCGGTGGCCGCTGGTACGCCCATTTCATTAATGTCACGCAGTAATGAGCGTGCTAAATGCAATCCCTTGTTTATTTCAAATGATTCGTTTAACTCAGGATCGTTAATTAAGCCTTTCCAACCCACCGTTGTACGCGGCTTTTCAAAGTAAACGCGCATCACAATTAATAAAGTGTCTTGGTATTGGTCAATTTGTGTTTTTAATTGACGAGCATAGTCGCGCGCAGCTACGGGATCGTGAATGGAGCAAGGGCCAATAACCACCAAGAGCCTGTCGTCAAGACCGACTAAAATATTGTGTATTTGTTGACGAGTATCGTGCACAGTTTTAGCCGCTGCTTCGGTGAGTGGAAACAGATTGTGCAACTCTTGAGGCGCAAGAACTTCTGTGATGTTTTTGATGCGTAAATCATCGGTTTGATACTGCGTCATAGTGAACCTTGTGTTGCTTAAGTGAGCTTTTACAGCTCTGTAAATTTGAGGCGAAAGGCCGGAGCCATTTTTACAATTCACCCCGTAAATAAGGCGTGATATTATGCCACCATCCATCAAAAATTGCTTAAACAATTGCGGCAAATGAATAAAAAGCACTGAAAAATGTGTTATTAATGTATGATTACTGGCTGGTTATCTCATTCGAATATGTTAGAATTTAACCTGTTTTAAAAATAAATATGGCTGAAGCTAACGTGCATTGTAAATTTATTATAGAAGGTGTTACCGAAGACGGTGGTAAGTTTAGACCCAGTGATTGGATTGATCGTGTTGCATCAATGATGGCCAGCTATGGGACTTCGCACCGTTTAGTGTATTCTGAGCTTATGCACCCAGAGTTGTATCAAGGTCAAAAGTGTCTCATGATTGATACCGAACTTGAGGTTAAAGACCCCAGTATGTTTCAGTATGTAATGAACTTTGCGAAAAGTAATCGTCTTAAAATGACTAAAGTATGTGATTTAGACGAAACTCAGCTTGGAACCTAATGTTGCTGTGAGCTTGTAGTCATTTTGTATTAGTTTTAAATTAAAAGCGCCTTTAAGGCGCTTTTTGTGTTTTTAAGGGTTGGGCTATTATTTTTTTGACAGACTTATCGTGCAATGATGGGCGGTTTTAAATGGATTGTGAGCTTAACAAGTTTTGGTAAGTGGCTTTATAAAGTTTTATAAAATCGTTGGACCTAAAAATAATGTAACCCAGCCACCCAATGCTAAAAAAGGACCAAATGCCATGGGTGTGTCCATGTTACGTTGTTTTAAGGCTATGCCGACCATGCCTAATGCGATGCTGGCTAAGGCTGCAATCAGTATAATTTGCGCAATCGCAGCAATACCAAACCAGGCGCCAAGTGCGGCTAATAGCTTAAAGTCTCCGTATCCCATGCCTTCTTTGCCGGTAAAAAATTTAAAACTGTGAAACACCATCCAAAGTAAAGCATACCCCAATACAGCCCCCCAAATAGCCTCTGTTGGCGAGGTAAAAACACTTTGAGTGTTAATAATGAGCCCCAGCCAAAGCAGTGGTAGGCTTAAATTGTCTAAAATTAAATGGTGTTCAAAATCAATTACACAAATCGTAATTAAAATCCAGCTAAAGACAAGCGCGGCTAACGCTATAAACGTTGGGCCAAAATACCACACAATGTAAGCGGTGGTGATAGCGGTAGTGAGTTCAATAATAGGGTAGCGCGGTGAGATTTTAACTTTGCAATGATGGCATGTGCCGCGACTGGCTAGCCAGCTTAAAACAGGAATAAGCCGATACCAAGGCAGGCGTGTTGAGCAGTGTGGGCATTTTGACCCACCCACGCTAATAGATTTTAGTGTTGATTCTTCATCCAATAATAGTATGCGCGGTAAGCGCCAGCTTAACATCGAAATAAAGCTGCCAATTATGAGGCCTAATAGACCGCTAAAAAAAAGAAGTTGTGGGATGCTGATGTGACTAAAGTAGCCCAAGGTATCAACAGAAAGGTTTGTCATGAAAAAAGCCTGTATGCAAACAAAATGCGATTCTACCAGGCCTGGTCAAGCCTATAAACCAAATTTAATTTGTGCAGCAAAGAGTTTTACTCTGAGTAGGTCACGCAATTGCGGTCGTTTTCCCACACGGTAATGCTGTGCAGTGTCACTTCGTTGGTGGCTATGCGTGAATGAATGGTTTTATACAGATACATAGCAATGTTTTCGGCCGTAGGGTTGATGTGCTCAAAGTGTGGGTGATCGTTTAAAAACGTGTGATCAAGCTCCTTTATAACCTCTTTTGCATGGCGTTTAATTTCTTTAAAATCAATCACCATACCAATGTTGTTGAGTTGATTTCCGGCGACATTAACTTCAATTTTCCAGTTGTGTCCATGAAGTTTTGCACAGTCGCCCGGGTAACCTCGTAAGCTGTGCGCTGAGGCAAAATCCAAAAGGGTTTTAAGTACAAACTGTTGAGCCATGATGGGTGTGTCTACGTTAACCATAAAGTCAAAATTATAACGAAAACCCAGGCCGATTGAAAGGCACGTTTTTGTTAAAATCTTTTGCTGCAACGGCTTAAAGCTTTGTTAGTTTAATGTTTGCGTTGTGCAATATAGAGGGTTAATTGTTGCAAAAAAGAGCTGTCTATGGGCAGACGCTCAAGAGTTTGAAGGGCGTGAGAAATTAAGGTGTCACGATGATTTTTGGAGGCCTCTAAGCCCATTAAGCGTGGGTAAGTCGACTTTTGTGCTCGTTCATCACTGCCTTGTGGTTTGCCCAAGGTTTGGGTATCGCCTTCTATGTCTAAAATGTCGTCATGCACTTGAAATGCCAGTCCAATTAATTCACCAAAACGTTCAATAGCCTCTGTTAATTCACTGTATTGTGGACTTTGGCACGCTCCCATAAGCAATGCGGTTTTAAGCAATGCACCGGTTTTGAGTTGGTGCAAGGTTTGCAGTTGTGCAACAGTTAAGGTTTTGTTTTCAGATTCAATGTCAATGACTTGGCCGCCAATCATGCCCGCTGTTCCGCTGGCTTTGCTTAATAATTGTATTAAAGTAATTTTATGGCGGTCGCTTACGTGTGTATCGTGACTTAAAAGATAAAACGCTAAAGTTTGTTGGGCATCGCCCGCTAATATAGCCATGGCCTCATTAAAATGTATGTGGCACGTGGGCAGGCCACGGCGCAAGCTGTCGTTGTCCATAGCGGGCAAGTCATCGTGCACCAGCGAGTAGCTGTGAATTAACTCGATGGCACACGCGGCACTGTCTAGTTGTTCTAGCGGAATGTTTAAGGCCTCGCCCATGGCGTACACCAGCGCTGGGCGTAAGCGTTTACCCGGGTTGAGTGTGGCATAGTGCAACGCTAAAAACAGGGTGTTTGGCGTATCAGGCTGTTGGGTTTGTTGGAAGGTTAAATGCGTTAGCAAAGCCTTGTTTACTCGGTCTTGATACAGTTTTAAGTTGGTGTGCAAGCCCATTCTCCCGCTGGTGTAATGTCTTTGTTATGTGTGTTGATGGTCAAGCAATTTGCAATTCAATTGAATCAGCTCTGTGTTCATTTTTAAATTATAGTGAGTACAATAAAAATTGAATAGCATTAAGGGTGTTTAAACGCAAAAATTTTTAACAGGTTGTTTAAGAGGTTTTTGCACGAGTGAGTGTAGGGATTAAATAGGCCTAAATTCTACCTGAATTTTTTACTCCCCATGGCTCTACAGTTGGGGGTTGCTTGTGAGTAGATTAGTTTTCACGGGGTGTCCGTCGCAAACGAAGAACGTAACGATTGGCTAAGAGTCAGGCCATTTTTCCTTATTTTTTGCGCCTCACTCGCGCAAAGGTCTCTAAATGTTATCGCAGGATTGGAGTCAGTATGTTTATTGTTTACAGCCCAGAAGGGCAACGCATCATAGGAGCCAGTTTGATACCGCCGTTAAAAGTGGATCCTGCCTCACGCATCAATCCAGTTGAGCAGGCTGGATTTGGAGCGGTAAACGTTGAAGAGCACGAACGCGAAAACCCCGCAAAACGAGCGCAAAGTCCATTAAATGCTTACGAGCTTATGCAAAAACAAGAACAAGGTAGGCGTTTGGTGGTTAAGGTCGCCGATATTATGTCCTATCCGGTTATTCACGTGTCGTCTGAATGGACTATTGAACAGGCCTGGTTGCTTATGCAGCAACATAAAATTAAGCATTTGCCTGTGTTAATGCACGATCGTTTAGTGGGTATTTGTTCACAAGATGATTTATTGGCGCGCATAATTTTATCCAAAAAAGGCGATATTGAAGGGGTAAAAGCCGAGCAAGTGGCCGATGTTATGCACGCCAATGTCATTACCACTGTGCCCGAGACTGATATTAGACGGGTTGCACAAGTGTTTGATGATTATTCGATTGGCGCGTTGCTGGTGATGAGTACACAAGGTGTGATGCTGGGAATTGTGACTAAAATGGATTTAATTCATCGACTCTCACAAGAGCCTCCTTTGGAGCTTTATGTTTAAACGTCTGTCTCTCTTTAGAGTCGATGGGTTAATCGTTAAAACGAACCACTTTACTTTTCAAAAGCCGTTGGCTTTCATTTATAATACGCGACTTAATAGGTTTTGCTAACAGGGTTGTGTTTGAGTGGTGTATTTTAAGCGTTATTTAATTGCCGGCGTATTGGTGTGGTTGCCTTTAGGCGTAACCATCGCCGTGCTGATGTTTTTGGTTAATTTGTTTGATCAAAGTCTACTGCTTATTCCTGAAGCCTACCGACCCAGTGAACTGTTGGGTATGGACATTCCCGGTTTTGGAATCTTGCTTTCTGTGAGCATTATTTTTGTAACCGGCATGCTGGTGGCTAATTTTTTGGGTTCACGCTTAATTGCTTTGTGGGAAAAGTTGTTATCTCGAATCCCGCTGGTTCGCTCAATTTATACTGCGGTTAAGCAGATATCAGAAGCGGTGTTTGGCGCTGGCGAGCAAACTTTTCAAAAGGTCTATTTAATTCAGTATCCTCGCCAAGGGTTATGGACGTTGGCGTTTCAAACTAGCTCAAAACAGGGCGAGGCACAAATTAAAACAGGCATGGTTAATGTGGTTAATTTGTTTGTACCCACTACACCCAACCCAACTTCTGGATTCTTTTTAATGGCCTCTAAAACTGAAATCATCGAACTTGATTTGAACGTGGATGATGCCTTAAAAATGGTTATTTCTGGAGGCGTGGTAGTTCCTGCCTGGGTCAATAAAATTAATATAGACACCGAGTTGCCGCCCAATAAAGAGGTATTGTCGGTTCAGAGTTTAGAGCATCCCATTGTGTTGGATGTAGGCACCTCGGCGGTGTCCGAGAAATAGCCATGTTGATTGGCTTTATTCTGTTTTATAAAATAAATAACTTGCAGCATAAAGCTGCGGGATCGTTTTAAATTTGATAAGCACGTAAGTGAAAGGTAATAAAGATTATGCGCACGCATTATTGTGGACAAGTTACAGAATCCTTAATTGAACAAACGGTTACAGTGGCCGGTTGGATTCATCGTCGTCGAGATCACGGCGGAGTTATTTTTATTGACCTACGTGATCGAGAAGGACTTGTGCAAATTGTGGTTAATCCGGATACCGTTGATACCTTTGCAAAAGCAGAGCGTTTGCGCTCAGAGTGCGTCTTAAAAATTACTGGTTTAGTCATTGCTCGCAGCGCAGGCACGGTTAACCCCAATATGACCACCGGTCAAATTGAAATTGTGGCCACCGATCTTGAAATTTTAAGCATGGCTGAGCCGATTCCATTTCAGTTGGACGAAAAAAACGTCAGCGAAGAAGTCCGTTTAAAATACCGTTATTTGGATTTACGTCGTCAAGAGATGCAAGACATTATGATGTTGCGCTACAAAGTAACGCGCGCCATGCGACGTTATTTAGACGATAAAAACTTTATGGACATTGAAACACCCATATTAACCAAATCAACCCCCGAAGGCGCGCGCGACTATTTGGTGCCCAGTCGTACCCATCAAAACAAGTTTTTTGCGTTGCCGCAATCGCCGCAACTGTTTAAGCAGTTGTTGATGATGTCAGGCTTTGACCGTTACTATCAAATTACCCGCTGTTTCCGTGACGAAGATTTGCGCGCCGATCGTCAACCCGAATTTACGCAGTTGGATATTGAAACCTCGTTTATGGAAGAAGACGCGGTAATGGACTTAATGGAAGGGCTGTTTAAAACCTTGTTTAGAGAGTGTATTGGGGTTGATTTTGATTACCCATTTGAGCGCATGCCGTATTCAGAAGCCATACAAAAATACGGTATTGACCGTCCCGATTTGCGTTTTGATATGCAGTTGGTGGATGTAGCCGATTTATTACAAGATATTGATTTTAAAGTGTTTGCCGCACCCGCTAAAGACCCTAAAGGTCGGGTTGCAGCGTTGCGCGTGCCCGGTGCGGGCGCAATGTCGCGCAAAGAGATTGACGATTACACCAAGTTTGTGGGCATTTACGGTGCTAAGGGCTTGGCCTATATTAAGGTCAATGATTTGGCGGCCGGCATTGACGGTTTGCAGTCGCCGATTGTTAAGTTTTTTCCAGATCAAGTCATTGAAATTATGCAACGTGTTGGCGCGGTCGATGGCGATATTGTGTTTTTTGGTGCCGACAAAGCCAAAGTGGTCAACGAAGCTTTAGGGGCGTTGCGCGTTAAAATTGGCGAAGATTTAAAATTACACAATGGTCCATGGCGTCCATTGTGGGTAGTGGACTTTCCTATGTTTGAAGCCGATGACAAAACCGCCCGTGTGGCTGCGGTGCACCATCCGTTTACCCAGCCTAAAGCGACCACTGAAGAGATTTTAAACCACCCTGAGCCGTCACAACTGTTGTCAAAAGCGTACGACTTGGTGCTAAACGGTATTGAATTGGGCGGCGGTTCGGTGCGTATTCACGATACCCACATGCAAGCGGCTATTTTTAAAATATTGGGTATTTCTGACGAAGACGCGCAAGAGAAATTTGGCTTTTTATTGGACGCTTTAAAATACGGTTGCCCACCGCACGCTGGGATGGCATTTGGTCTAGATCGTTTAATTATGTTGATGGCTGGTCGTGAATCGATTCGCGACGTTATTGCGTTTCCAAAAACACAATCGGCGGCGTGTTTATTAACCGAGGCACCAGGCCTGGTTGATAATGCTCAGTTGCTTGAGTTGGGTTTAAAGTTTAGAAAGCCAGCTGTTGAGAGCGTGCAAGGTTAAAAACATGGTAAAGACAGTGCAGCAAGTCTATGAAATACCTATGCAATTAGAGGCACGTATTCAAAGTTTGGCGACCATGGCGACACCCCAGCCGTTGTTGACGGTCACTGAGAAAACCGTTTTAAAAGATAAGATTAAAGCGTTGCTTAAACAGCGTAATGCCCAAATAGTGGCGCATTATTATGTGGATGCGCAACTGCAAGCCTTAGCTGAAGAAACCGGTGGTGTAGTGGCCGATTCATTAGAGATGGCCAATTTTGGTGCGCAGTCTTCAGCTGACACGCTGGTGGTGTGCGGGGTGCGTTTTATGGGTGAAACCGCCAAAATGCTCAGCCCACAAAAAACCGTGTTAATGCCCGATTTACAGGCTAATTGTTCGCTTGATTTAGGCTGTCCGGCCAAAGAGTTTGGTGAGTTTTGTGCGCAATATCCCGACCACACGGTTGTGGTGTATGCCAACACCAGTGCTGAGGTTAAGGCGATTGCTGATTGGGTGGTTACTTCTGGTAATGCCTTGCAAATTGTCAAGCATTTGGCTGAGCAAGGTCAAAAAATTATTTGGGCACCCGATCGCCATTTAGGACGATGGATTGAGCAAGAAACCGGCATAGAGATGATTCGCTGGCAAGGTCACTGCATTGTGCACGAGGAGTTTAAAGCTTACGAGCTTGAGCTGCTTAAGGCGCAACACCCTACCGCAAAGGTATTGGTACACCCCGAATCGCCAGCCGATGTGGTGGCGCTGGCGGATGTGGTGGGTTCGACCAAAGTCTTGTTAAATGCGGTAACCAATCTTCCCGATGACACCTTTATTGTGGCCACCGACTACGGTATTTTTTACAAAATGCAGCAAGCCGCTCCGCATAAAAAGTTGTTGGTCGCACCGACGGGAAGCCAAAGCAATGCCTGCCACAGTTGCGCACATTGTCCGTGGATGGCCATGAACAGCCTGGTTAATTTAGCCAGTTGTTTAGAACAGCAAACCGGTGAAATTTTAATCGAAGAGTCGGTTCGGCTTAAAGCGTTGCAGTCGGTTAATAAAATGCTCGAATTTTCTCGTCAAACGGGTTTAATCAAAGCCAATTGATTTGGTTTTAATACAAACTGACCAGGCCTGGTCAGTTTAAATGGAGTGTTTTTGGCCAATTTAAAACGCATACTCGGCATTGACCCGGGTTCTCGTAAAACCGGTTTTGGCTTAATTGAATCGGGTCGTTACCATGCCAGCTATTTGGTCAGTGGGGTAATCCGAGTTGAGAAATATTCAGGTGCTGATCGACTTAAATACATTTTTGAATCTATGTGTCAAATCTTAGAGCAATATCAACCCGATGTTATGGCGGTTGAAAAAGTCTTTGTCTATAAAAATCCGCAATCGGCCATCACCTTGGGTCAAGCACGCGGAGTCATTTTGTGCGCTGCAGCACTGCGCAATATCCCTATAATGGAATACACGCCAACCCAAATAAAAAGTACCATTGTGGGTAAAGGCCACGCCAATAAATCTCAGGTGCAATATATGGTGCAAACCATTCTTAAACTGACAGATACACCGCAAGAAGACGCCGCCGACGCATTAGCGTGCGCGTTATGCCACGACCGCTATATGTCGCTGGGGATTGATCCGCAGTTGATATCAAAAGGCACTAAATTTTAAGGAACACAGCATGATTGGTTTTTTACGCGGCACCCTGGTGCACAAACAACCGCCTTTATTGGTGTTGGATGTGCACGGTGTGGGTTATGAAATAGAAGCGCCCATGTCAACATTTTATACCTTAGAGCAGCATTCAGACGACGTCACCATCCTAACCCACATGCATGTTCGTGAAGACGCTATGTTGTTGTATGGTTTTGCTACGGAAGCCGAGCGGATTTTGTTTAAAACTCTGTTAAAGGTTAATGGCGTGGGGGCGAAGATGGCGTTGGCCATTTTATCGTCCTTGTCTGTAAATGAGTTTTGCTCGTACGTGGACAGCGGAGATATTACCGCCTTAACCCGCGTGCCTGGTGTGGGCAAAAAAACGGCCGAACGTTTGCAAATCGAGATGCGCGATCGGTTAAAAGTCATTGTTGGCTCAGGTCAGCTTAAGTATGAGCCGGTAGCTACTAAGCTCAATGTAAAAGGCGATTTGTTTGCCGCTATGCCGGTGTTTGGCAGCCAAACTCAGCAACTCGCTTGCGATGCCTTGATGACATTGGGCTATCGCGCGGCCGAAGCACAAAAAATGGTCGACAGTGTGTTTGACGAAACGCTCACGCTTGAGGCCATTATTAAACGCGCCTTGCAAGGGGTTAAGCTTTAAATGATAGAAACCGATCGTATTATTGGCAATCAACAAACCGCAGACGACATGTACGTCGCTCCATCAGTGCGCCCCAAACAAATTACTGAGTACATTGGCCAAACGGCCGTGCGTGAGCAATTGCAGTTGTCGATGGACGCAGCACGCATGCGCAATGAGCAACTGGATCATGTGCTGTTATACGGTCCACCAGGCCTGGGAAAAACCACGTTAGCCAATATTATTGCCCAAGAAATGGGGGTGACATTACGACAAACATCGGGTCCAGTGATTGAAAAACCGGGCGATTTGGCCGCGATATTAACGCGTCTAGAACCGTTTGATGTGTTGTTTGTCGATGAGATTCACCGATTAAGCCCCATTGTTGAAGAGATTTTATATCCTGCTATGGAAGATTTTCAGATTGACATTGTGATTGGCGAAGGCCCCGCCGCGCAAAGTGTCAAAATTGATCTACCGCCGTTTACCTTGGTGGGTGCGACCACGCGTGCCGGTCTATTAACCTCACCGTTACGGGATCGCTTTGGTTTGGTACAACGGTTGGAGTTTTACAGTGACGAAGAGCTTACCCAAATTATTGCGCGGTCGGCCAATATTTTGGGTATTGCATGTGAACCTATGGGAGCGGCCGAAGTGGCCAAACGTTCGCGCGGCACTCCACGGATTGCAAACCGTCTACTGCGTCGGGTACGTGACTATGCGCAAGTGCGTGGACAAGGTGTTATTACCGCTAATATGGCTGACTTAGCCCTAAATTTATTAGAGGTTGACCCCATGGGCTTAGATAAAATGGACAGGCGATTTTTAGAAACCTTAATTCAAAAATTTGATGGAGGGCCTGTTGGTATTGACAGCATGGCTACGGCATTAGGTGAAGAACGTGGCACCATTGAAGATGTAATTGAGCCTTTTTTAGTGCAACAAGGTTTTTTAATACGAACTCCGCGCGGCCGAATGGCGACTCGGCATGCGTATCAACACTTAGGTGAGGAGTTGCCCGCCTCAATGAAGTAACTTATTTATGTACTGCACCCTCAGAAAAGCCAATAAATAGTTTTTATAGGCTATGGCAAACGGTCATTTATTTCAGGATAATAGCAGATTTAAATCAACTACAATAATTAAGACATTTGTTTGCGCGAACTGCTTTATCGCAACGCAGAATAAAGCAAATGTTTCTCATGGTAAACGTGCCAAAGGCTAGGAATAAAATAATGAACGATAGCAATTTAATAGAACTTATATTACACGCCAGCCCAGTGGTTCAGGCGGTTATATTGATTTTGCTCTTCATGTCCGTGGCCGTTTGGTCTGTGGCGTTTGCAAAATCCAATCAACTGCGTAAAGCCCGTCGTGATGCAGAAATTTTTGAAAAGAATTTTTGGGACACGCAAGAGCTTACCAATTTGTATCACCATGTCGAAGCGGTTCGCTACCAAAGTCAAGGTATGGCGATTATCTTTGCAGAAGGCTTTAAAGAATTTGTACGATTAAAAAATCAAGGCGTGCAAGATGTTTCCGATTTAATGGCCGGCACACAACGTGCCATGAAAGTAGCTTTTTCTAAAGAAGCCGAGGCGTTAGAAGAACGTCTTTCAATGTTAGCAACCATTGCTTCATCGGCACCTTATATTGGGCTTTTTGGAACTGTTTGGGGGGTTATGCACGCCTTTCAGGGTTTAAGCGATGCACAAAACTCAACGTTAGCCGCCGTTGCCCCCGGAATTTCAGAGGCTCTAGTGGCCACCGCCATTGGTTTGTTTGCCGCCATTCCTGCGGTCATTGCCTATAATCGCATGACCACTAAAACAGAAAACTTATTAACGCGTTATGAAAATTTTGCAGAAGGATTTTTGAGTATTTTGCAACGACAAGCGCACACACTAGAACAAAAGAAAGATTAAATCTAATTGGGTTCACTAAACGCACAGAAGATTTAACCAGCCATATCTTTTATTAACTGTGCAGACACGCTAGATAAAAAGATTTGATAACACACATTGAGAAAAAATATGCAAAATGGATTTAGCGGATCAAGGCACAAAAAGCGCCTAGTAGCCGAGATTAACGTAGTACCTTATGTTGACGTCACTTTGATTCTTTTAATTATTTTTATGGTGACATCCCCTGTTGTGCAGCAAGCGGTATCGGTTGCTTTACCTAAGACACCACAAGTAATAGAAAAACAAGGTGCTTCAAAAAAAGAGCAAACCACACCTTTTGTCATTACAGTTAACAAAGATGGCATGTACAATACATCTGAACAACCTGATATTACTCTTAGTAACAAAGAGTTAGATGGTCTAGTGGCTGAAGTTATTGCGCGCGGTCAACTGGATAAATCACAACCTATTTACATTCAAGGCGATCGTGATGCGCCTTATGGAAAAGTAGTGCATTTATTTGTGACATTAAAGTCAAATGGGGTTGAAAATGTATCTTTAATGACTCAGCCCGATGAGGAAACGCCTTAATGTTGGATTTTATTCGCAAGCATCCGTGGTCAGTTACTCTGGCAGGCGTATTGCATATTGTTCTTGCGGTGTTAATTACACATCAATGGCGGGATAAAACGCAGGTATTTGAAATGTCAGGTGGCCAGCCACCAATGGCACAAATTAACCCTAATGTCCCCGTGATGGAGCAGCTTGAAACATCAACTGTCGATTCGGCGTTGGTGTATGAGCAGTTTGAAAAACTTAAATTACAGCAAGAGTCTCGATTGGCTGAACAAGCACGTGCAGACGCGCAAGCCATTCAGGCAGTTGAAGATCAAAAACAAGCGGAACAGGCCAAATTACAAGCGGCGCAACTTGCATCAAAAGCAGAAGAAGCTTTAAAGCAAGCAGAAGCAGAACGTAAAAAGGCAGAGGACATTAAACAACAAGTCATGCTTGAAAAGCAGCAAGCCGAAGCCGTTCAAAAACAAGCTGAAATAGATAAAAAGCAAGCAGAGCTAGAAAAAGCAGAAGTGGCTAAAAAGCAAGCCGAGTTAGAAAAACAAAAAAATGAGGCTCAAAAGAAAATAGCCGAAGCAGAAAAGCAGAAAGTTGATGCTGAAAAACAAGCTCTAAAAGCGGAACAGGATGCTGAAAAGAAAAAAACTGAATTGGCTAAGCAAAAGCTAGAGGCCGAAAAGAAACAAGCTGAACTTGAAAAGCAAAAACTTGATGCCGAAAAACAAAAAGCTGAATTAGAAAAGAAAAAGTTAGAAGAGCAAAAGTTAGCTGAAAAAGAAGCACAAAAGCAAAAAGCAGAAGCCGAACAGAAAAAAGTGGAATTGGCTCAGCAAAAAGCAGAAGCTGAAAAGAAAAAAGCACAAGAAATAGCGGCGCAAAAAGCTAAGCAGCAAAAAGAAGCTGCGGCTTCAGCTTTACAAAGTCAGTTAGCAGAAGAGGCGGCTGAACAAAAAGCCGCTGAGCGCCGAAAGCAAATGGCAGCAATGAAAGACAGTTACATCTCGTCCATCAGTGCTAAAGTAAAGGACAACTGGCGTACACCCAGTCAAATTGACCCAAGTGCCAAATGCCAGCTTAAGATTACGCAATCACCCAGTGGGTACATTACCAGTGTAAAAGTTTTAAACTGTAATGCGGCGGCCACTAAACAGTTTCAAGAAGCCGCTGAAAAAGCGGTATATCGATCCGAACCTTTACCCGCTGCGCCGTCTGCAGATGTATTTGAGCGTGAAATAACTTTTGAATTTAAACCTTAAAAATGAGTCAAATGATGTCGTTAAAACGTATTAAAAATTTTTTTGTAAAACCTGCCAAGATTACCTTGGCCTGTTTGTTTCTTGCGGCCGTTAATGTAAGCACGTCCGTGCATGCAGGTTTGACAATCGAAATCAGTGACAGTTTTGAAAATGCGCTGCCTATTGCCATTGTACCTTTTGGATACGATACACCGCAGGGCCCAACGGGATTGAAGGTGCCAATCCCGGTTGACTTAGCCGAGGTGATTCGCAGTGATTTGCGACGTAGCGGGCGTTTTAAACCCCTTGAGGCTTCACGTATGCCTGCCCAACCTACTGAAGTTGAGCAGTTAGTATTTGAACAATGGCGTGGTTTGGATATTGATAATTTGTTAATGGGTAAAGTAGTCGATCAAGGGAATGGTTTTTATCAGATTGATATTCGTTTGATGGACGTTTTGCGAAAAAATCAGTTGATTGGTAAGCGCTGGACGCAAATTCCACAAGCTAATCTTCGTCAGGTCGCGCATCAAATTAGCGATTTAATTTATAAAGAGCTTACCGGTGTTCGCGGTGCTTTTAATACTCAAATTGCTTATGTAATGCTTCGAAAAAACAATGGCAAGCGTTTGTTTACCCTTGAAATTGCAGATGCCGATGGCTTTAACCCTCAGGCTATTTTAAAGTCTAATCAGCCTATAATGTCGCCTACTTGGTCGCCTGACGGAAAAAAATTAGCCTATGTGAGTTTTGAAAAAGGGCGCTCTATGATTGTTGTGCAGAGTTTAGATGGCTCGAGCCGTAAAATTGTCGCGCAATACAAAGGCATTAACGGTGCACCGGCTTGGTCGCCAGATGGTCAAAAAATGGCGCTAACTTTGTCAAAAGATGGCAGTGCTGATATCTATATTTTGGATTTAAACACACAAAATCTTCGTAGAGTAACCAATCATGGTGCGATTGAAACCGAATCGGTTTGGGCTCCTGATGGACGTTCACTGTATTTTAATTCGGATAGACGTGGTCAGCCGCAAATTTTCCAGGTGTTTTTAGACAGCGGTGAAGTAAATAGAGTTTCGTATGAAGGGCGTTATAATTCAAACCCTGATGTATCGCCCGATGGTCGCTATGTGGCGATGGTACATGGTAATGGTGGGTTTAATATTGCATTACTTGATACGGTAAATAACAGATTTAATATTTTAACCGATACATTTTTAGATGAATCACCCAGCTTTGCACCTAATGCAGAAATGATTTTGTATGCGGCAAATAAAGGCGGAAAAGGAATTTTAGCAGTGGTTTCAATTGATGGAAAAGCGTCACAAACCTTAAAAGTCAATGACGGTGAAGTACGTGAACCTGCTTGGGGACCATTTTTAAATTAAAGTTTTTTTTATTTAATTTTATTTAATAAATGAGACATTTGTACGTGTGAAGTGTGCAAGAAAATTGGGTTAAATTTACCAAGTTTTTCAATAAATTTAAGGTGGATTTAAACTATTTTTATTTGTGTATTCACTCATGCAAAGCTCTCAACTAGTGCTTAATAGGCGCAACTAACAGGAAATATACAATGACAAAGTTAAAATTAGTTTTTTCAGCCGCACTTTTATTAGGTTTGGTTGCGTGTAGCAGTACTCCAGATACATTAGAGGGTGAGGGTGGCGCTGGTGTTGATACGGCGCCTGGTTTAAATGGTATTGAAGTGATGCCTGCAGGCGGAACACGTATAGGCGGTGAAACATTGTCTGATGCTGAGTTGGATAAAATGAATATGTCTAATGTTGATGATGAGTTCTTTGGCAAGCTTGGCCCCGTTATTTACTTTGGGTTAGATCAGTTTACTTTAAGTGATGACAGCACCGCGATTGTTAAGCATTACTCACAAATTTTAAGCGCTAATCCGGCTCAAAAAGTAACTCTTAAAGGGCATACTGACGAACGTGGTTCGCCTGAGTACAATATTGCGTTAGGAGAGCGTCGTGGCAAGGCCGTTGCTCAGGCAATGATGCTGTTTGGCGTGAGCGAAAGCCGTATTGAAGTGGTTAGCTATGGTGAAGAGCAGCCAGCGGTAGCACAAAGTAATGAAGAGGCCTGGGCAAAAAACCGCCGTGTCGAAATTTACATTCGTTAAATAGCAACTTTTGCACATGTGGGGCTTGATAAAAATAAGTGTAATTACATCCTAAACGTAACGCGTTTTGTGGATTTAAGCTAGAAATGCAGCTTGTGCGTAATGCTTAAATTGGGTGAATATTAACCATTTTTATTCGTGCGCTCACTCGTGCAAAGGTCTATTTTAGTAAAATATAAGGATTTAATAAGTGAATGCATTACTACGTTATGCTTTAGTGAGTGCCATTGGATCAACTTTGATCATGCCTTTAAGCGCGTTGCAAGCTTCTGAAGCTAATTTAGAACAGCGCATTATGCGCTTAGAACAAATGGCCAGCAATCCTGTTATGCTCCAGTTAACCCAGCGCATAAACGAACAGCAAGCTGAAATACAGCGGTTACAAGACCGTGTAGATCATTTGGTTCGTGATCAACAACTATCACAAGAAACGGCTAACAAACGCTATCAGGAAACTGATGAGCGACTAAATGTTTTGGAAACTAATCCTGCGCGTGCGCCGGGTTCGGCTGAGGCGGGTTCTGAAGCTTCTGGTTTAACCGACGAAGCACCATCTAAAAGTAACGTTGTGGTGACTCGTGAATCAACTGAAGCTGAAAAGCAGGTTTATCAAAAAGCATTTGCTCTTATGAAAGCGGCTAAATATAAAGAGTCTATCACTGCCTTTGAAGCGTTTATTGCAGCTTCTGGCGACAGTGATTTAGCTGGTAATGCCGCTTACTGGGCGGGTGAGGGGTATTTCATTTTACAGAAATATCCTGAAGCGTTAGCCGCATTTAAAAAAGTGATTCAAAGCTATCCTGCATCTCCTAAATTTGATGACTCGCAACTTAGGGCGGGGGATACTTTAGACAATCTAAAAAAACCTGCAGAAGCTAAAGCGATGTATCAAGGTTTGGTGACAACTTCTCCAGACAGTAAAGCTGGACAAAATGCCGCTAAGCGTTTAGAAAAGTTGCGCTAAATGCAAGAAAGTGTTCATAGTGTTTTGACTCGCCAAGTCGAAAAAAATGCAAAAGCCATTATATTGTTGTCGGGTGGGTTAGATTCTGCCACTGTATTGGCGATAGCTGTTTCTCAGGGTTTTGAATGCCATACGATTAGTTTTGATTACGGTCAGCGCCACTTGGTTGAGTTGCATTTTGCTCGCGATTTGTCCAAGCAGCTTGGCGCCAAAACTCATCGTGTAGTGTCGGTAGACATGAATCCTATTGGAGGCTCTGCCCTAACAGATTGGTCTATTGATGTACCTGTGTCGGGGGTAGACACTAACGCCATTCCTGTAACGTATGTGCCGGCACGAAATACCGTGTTTTTGTCTTATGCTTTAGCTTTAGCAGAGGTTTTGGGGGCAGATGATATTTTTATTGGTGTCAATTCGGTCGATTATTCTGGTTACCCAGATTGTCGTCCTGAATACATTGCAGCATTTGAAAAAATGGCTAATCTGGCTACCAAGGTTGGGGTTGAGGGTCATAAGCTTTGCATTAAAACACCCTTAATGACGCTAAGTAAGGCACAAATTATTAAATTAGGTCAGTCATTAGGGGTCAATTACGCCCTCACCGTATCGTGTTATCAAGCGGATGAGCATGGTTTAGCGTGTGGTGTGTGCGATTCATGTCGCTTAAGAAAGCAGGGCTTTGTGGATGCAAATGTGCCCGATCCCACGCAATATAAGGCTTAAAGAACACCTAATACTTAAAATAATTGAGTTTTTTGGTAAAAAGGTTGCGCCAAAGATTAAGACTTGTATAATACGCTCCATTCCAGAGGGGGTCGTTAGCTCAGCCGGTAGAGCAGTTGGCTTTTAACCAATTGGTCGTGCGTTCGAATCGCACACGACCCACCATTTACTTTGTTGTTTTATTTTGGAATACCTATCGGGGTCGTTAGCTCAGCCGGTAGAGCAGTTGGCTTTTAACCAATTGGTCGTGCGTTCGAATCGCACACGACCCACCATATTTTAACCCCGTTCTTAACATTAAGAACGGGGTTTTTTTATGCTTAAAATTTATGATGCATTTTGACGCTAAGCGTATTTTTGTGTGATTCTTTAACCATATGTACCAGGCCTGGTCATGTGTAAAATGACTTTTTTAGTATTTTAAATTACGGCATGTTTTTGAGCAATGTCCTTAAGCGTGCTTACAGCTAAATTAGCCTGCTGAGCACGCTCTAGCGCACGTTTTAAGCGCATAGGCGCTGAACGTCCCATGCATTGATGCTTGGGGTCTCCTTTAATAGCTTCTTGCAAGCCATCAAGTAAACGATCTCTAAGCGATGTGCTATTAACAACGCCGTCTGTAAGCCAGTTTTGAATGTCTAACACATCGTTGGCAATCGCTTCCATTAGCTTGGCGTGGTGTATTGCCAACTCTTCTACATTGCCCCCGACTTCTAATCCGGCTACATTAGTGGTGATGATGTATAAGTTTTTACGCACGAGCTCAAACAGTAATTCTTCAGGTGTGTCTAAAATTAAACAAGGCAAGTCAATTTGCGACAGTGCGTTAAACACCAGTTTAGCGTGTGGGCCAAATACAGGTGAGGGCAGCACCACTTTGCTGTCATTACCTTTTTTCTTTTCAAACCATACCGAGATTACAGTAGGTTGAATGATGGCTATACTTTGCCAATCGCGCGGTAAAAGCTCGTTTTGCAATAAAATTAATTTATCTTGCCACTCTGAAGGTATATTTTTAAGAACTTGGGTTATGTCCGATTCACCTACGGCGACTAATACAGCGGTTGGGCTGGGTATGTCTTTCGCCAAAGATTGTGGGTTTATATCACGTGTTAGAGTTTGTACTGGGTACCCTAAACGTAAAAATCCGCGTGCAAATACACTGCCAAGTTCGCCAAGGCCAATAATAATTATGGGTTGTTTCATGAATGTTTCTCGTTTGTGATGAATAATTAACAGTGCAAGCTTGCACCAAAATGAATTTTTGGCGTGAACACGGGTATTTTCGAGTAATATAAGCGCACCGTATTTATAAATAGGATAGTAACAATGAATGAGCAAAAAGCAAAATTTACCTGGCATTATTATGTTATGGCGGTAGGCGCACTTATGGCGATGTTGGCCGCTACGGTAGGCTCGGTAGGGGGTATTGTTTCGGGTTTGGCATTTGCCATTGTGAGTCACCCAAAACTGCCGTTTCAAGGTATTGGGCGTTTTGTGTTTTTAATACTGTTTTTAATTTTATACGTCTTTGCCTTTCCCGACCCCGCCGTGATTCGCGATATGATGGCGGATAAAGCGTTATCTTAAAATGAGTTTAAATAAAGATAACCCACATCAAAAACATTTACGCAAACAAGATTTGTTGCTCGCATCCAAAGATGACTGTGCTTTTTTTAAAGAAGTGCTTGAAGGCTTATCCACAGCGGTGGTGTGGGTAGATGCAAATGAAAAAATTCGTTTTATGAATGTTGCAGCTGGGGAGATTTTTCAAACCAGTACTACGCGAATCTTGGGTCGTAACTGGAGTTTTATCTTACCAGGCCTGTTAGACAATATTTATTTGGCGCAAGAAAAGAAACTTACCATTCACGAATATACCGTGGAGTTGGCTGATTTTAATAAAGTGCGCGTCAGCTGTACTATTTCACCCTATGAAATGAACGGTCAAACAGGCTGGTTAATTGAAATTTTTAACACCGAACGCCATCACCGTATTGTAGAAGAAGATGAGCGTTGGCACCAATATGAAGCGGGTAATTTACTGGTGCGCACTTTAGCGCATGAGGTTAAAAATCCATTAGCAGGCATTTTGGGTGCTACGCAACTACTGCAAAAACGACACCAGCCAGGTGATAAAGATTTGGCATTTTTAGAGATTATCTCTAAAGAGGTGCTGCGCCTAAAAAATTTAGTCGACCGTATGCTAGGGCCTAAATTAAGCGCGACTAAGGACTATCACAATATTCACGAACTGATTCGCTATGTTTTGCAGATTATAGAAGGTGAAAAACCAGCCAACGTTTACGTTAAGCTTGATTATGATCCTAGTATTCCTGAGATTATGATGGATTTTGAAGCCATGGTGCAAGCATTACTTAATTTGCTTAAAAACGCCATTCAAGCAATGGAGGCGCACGGTGGCTTGTTGACCATTAAAACTCGTGTAGAGCATAAGTTTACTTTAGGGGCGTTTACTTACCCATTGGTAGCCGTGCTCAGCATAATGGATGAAGGAGAGGGCATTCCAGAAGAGGTCTTTGACTCTATATTTTACCCCATGGTCAGCTCAAAAAAGAAGGTTCAGGCTTAGGTTTGCCAGTGTCTCAAAATGTATTACGCCAGCATGATGGCTTGATTGTGGCTGAAAGTAAACCGGGTAAAACCGTGTTTAACGTCTATTTACCGTTAAAGCAAAAGGAGCGCTAAGGTGTCCAATGATGCAGAAAATTTACCCATTGTTTGGTTGGTGGACGACGACGCTTCGATTCGTTGGGTGCTCGAAACCGCATTAGAAGACAAGCCCTATTTGGTTAAAGTGTTTGATTCGCCCTTAACCGCTTTAAAGGCTTATGACGAGTTTCCCCCTACGGCCGTTTTAAGTGACGTTAGAATGCCTGACATGGACGGTTTAACGTTTATGGAGGCGCTGCACGAAAAAGATAAAGACATCCCCGTTATTATTATGACAGCGCATTCGGATTTAAACACCGCAGTCAAATCATTTCAAAGCAAAGCGTTTGAATACTTGCCCAAACCTTTTGATATTGATGAGGCCATTGGCTTGATTGACCGAGCGGTTAAACGTCATTTATCTGGCGGGGCGATTAGAGCTCCGCGTAAACCCAAAGTCGAAAAGCAATCGCTTAACATTGTGGGTGCGGCGCCGGCCATGCAAGAGGTGTTTCGTATTTTAGGCCGGGTATCGCAGCTGGATGTAACGGTATTGATTAACGGTGAAACCGGAACAGGTAAAGAGTTGATTGCTCAAGCCTTGCACGAGCTTAGTCCCCGCGCTGAAGGGCCATTTGTGGCCTTAAACACAGCCGCTATTCCAAGAGAGTTACTTGAGTCTGAGCTGTTTGGACACGAAAAAGGCTCATTTACCGGTGCACACTCACAACGAGTAGGACGCTTTGAGCAGGCTCATGGCGGGACGCTGTTTTTAGATGAAATTGGGGACATGCCCGTTGATTTACAAACGCGTTTATTACGTGTTTTAAACGATGGCAGTATTTACCGAGTGGGTGGACGAAACCCCATTAAAACCGATGTTAGAATTGTGGCAGCCACTCATCAAAATATGGAAAAAATGGTGCGTGAAGGACGCTTTAGGGAAGATCTACTTTATCGTTTAAACATTATTCGTATTAAAGTTCCTGCTCTTAGAGAACGTCGTGAAGACATACCTTTGCTATTAAGGTTTTACATGGAGCAAGAATCTAAAGCGTTAGGCTTAGAAGAAAAACAATTTAGCAAAGAAGTTGAACGGTTTTTATCATCCTTACACTGGCCTGGCAATGTGCGGCAGTTACGCAGTTTGTGTACGTGGCTTACCATCATGGCGCCTGATAAAGTGGTTTATTTAGAAGATTTGCCTTTAGAGCTACAACACTCAGCCGAGCACCTTGATGAAGCGGTTGAAGGCGATAATTGGCAAGTTCCACTGCAAAAATGGTCTGAACAATTTTTGGCCAGTGGTAAAGAGGGTTTGCATACGGCGGCTGAAGCTCTGTTTGAAAAAGTATTGATTGAAGCGGCGCTTAAAGCCAGTAACAATCATCGCCAAAAAGCGGCTATTTTATTAGGCTGGGGTCGCAATACCCTAACGCGAAAGTCGCAGGCTCTTGGTTTTGAAGAATAGATATTAAAAAACTAGCGTTCTTAATGCGATTAACCAGGCCTGGTGAGTTTTTAAAAAATACACATGAGAATATTGAGTAATTCGGCATACAATCTCATGTTATTAACAATACAATTTAAGTGTGCGTGAGTACTTTATGATTTGGGAATATTGGCAACATCTAACAACGCCAACGGCTATTGTGCTGGCGAAAGAGATGGGATTTTTAAAAGAATCGATTGCATTAGCGTCTCGTGCCAAGCGCTGTAAAGCCACCTGGAATCCACATTACCAAAATTGTCAGGCAAGCATCGTCCAAGCGGTGCAACGTTCGGTAGGGCGACGCAGTGTGCTTATTTTTGGCGCAGGTTCGTTACGCGATATTCCGTTAGCGTACTTGGCTCAACAGTTTCATCAGGTAATATTGGTTGATTTGGTATTTTTAAAATCGGCTAGAGCTCAAGCGCAGTCTTTTGATAATGTGGTTTTAATTGAACATGATGTTACTGAATCGCTGCAAGGTTTTTACACACAGCAAACCCATGTTGAACAGCCCCAAGCCTGGTTAAACGATGCGTCTATTGATTTGGTTATTTCTTTAAATTTAATAACGCAACTGCCGCTTATTCCCGTTCGTTGGTTGTTAAGCCATGGCGCATTAACCGAATTGCAAGCGGATAAATTGGCCAAAAAAATTATTTATGGGCATTTGCATTATTTAAAACAGTTTGCCGGTGAGGTGTGTTTAATTGCCGATGAATATGGCGTTGAATACGATAAGGCTGGAAAAGAAACGGATAAAGTTGACCCGTGGTGGGGAATAGAACCACCCAAAGCAGTACAAAATTGGTCGTGGGAGTTAATGCCATTAGGCGAGCAAACAACGCAGATTAGGCAGGTAAATCATGTGGGTGTAACGTTTTTTTAAACGTCTTACCCACTGTGATTTAGTATGAATGGTTTACTTGCTGTTAAGGTTTAAGACCTTTAACTTTGCACGAACGAGTAGGGGTTCAAGCTATATTATTGCAAACTATTACAACGCTTCTTTACCGGTTTCACCGGTACGAATGCGAACAGTTTGTTCTATGTTGGTTACAAAAATTTTACCATCACCTATTTTGCCAGTTTGAGCCGCATTAATAATCGCTTCAATAGCGGTGTCTACCATAGTGCTGTCAATGGCAATTTCTAGTTTTAGTTTTGGTAGAAAATCCACCACATATTCAGCACCGCGATACATTTCGGTGTGGCCTTTTTGACGGCCATAGCCCTTTACTTCGGTTACGGTCATGCCGTGAATATCAATTTCATGCAATGCATCGCGTACATCGTCTAATTTAAAAGGTTTAATAACGGCAGTAATCATTTTCATATTTAATCCTCTGTGTAAACAGTCGCTTCAATAGGGTTTAAGGTATCGGCCTTACTGGGTTCATGGGTTTGTGGAATGCTGGTGCTATGAGGGATTTGAGCAATTTTCTCCCCCATCTTAACGTGAGTATTGGCTGCAATCTGACCTAACTCAGGCAGTTGGTTGTATGGGGTTAATAATATCACTGTCGACCCCATATTAAAGCGCCCAATTTCATCGCCTTTATCAAATGCTAGGTTTTGCTCGCTGTAATCCCAATGTGCCAAAACAGGTTCATATTCGGGAGTGATTTTTCCAGCCCAAACAGTTTCCATGCTGCCCACAAAGATTGCGCCAACCATAATTAAACAATAAATACCGTACTCGTTTTCAAAGCGAATAATCAAGCGTTCGTTACGCGCAAACAAACCTTCAACGTTACGAACGGTCGCTGGATTAACGGCAAATAAATCACCCGGTACATAGGTCATTGACACCAGTTTACCATCGGTTGGCATGTGCACACGGTGATAATCCTTGGGTGATAAATAAATGACCGCCGCGTCGCCATTGTAAAATTGTTTAGCGTAACTAATATCACCACCCAACAAGGCCTCTAAAGTGTAATCGTGATGCTTGGCTTGAATGATTTTGTTGTCATTTATAGAGGTTGATTGACTTAAAAGGCCATCAGCAGGACTTACCCAAACGTTTACATCGTTGTCAATAGGGCGTGCATCGGCTTTAAGGGCACGCGTAAAAAACGCGTTAAAATGAGCGTAGTTTTCAATGTTTTCATCGGCAGCTTCTTGTAAATTGATACCATAGATTTTAATTAATAATTTAATAACGTTGTTTTTAATCCAAGGCGTTTCAATTTGCATAAACCAATGCATGGCCGATGACAAAAAATGTTTAGGTATAAAGTATTGAGGCGCGACTTTAAAAAAGTCTATAAGTTTTGTCATTTTGGGATGGTTATCTCTTGTTAACTCATGGTTTGAGGTGTTTTAAACAACTAATTTTAATGTATAATTCGCGCAATTCATAGAAATTACAAGAAATTACAAGGAAAACAATCGTGTCTGAGGTTAAAAAAGTTGTTTTAGCTTACTCTGGTGGTTTGGATACCTCCATTATTGTCAAATGGTTGCAAGATGAATACCAGTGTGAAGTGGTTACGTTTACCGCAGACATTGGTCAAGGTGGTGAAGTAGAACCGGCGCGCGTAAAAGCCGCGGCCATGGGCGTTAAAGAAATTTATATTGAAGATTTGCGTGAAGAATTTGCACGTGATTTTGTTTACCCAATGATGCGTGCAAATGCAATGTATGAGGGTGAATACCGCTTGGGCACATCGATTGCGCGGCCATTAATTGCTAAGCGTTTGGTTGAAATTGCACAAGCTGTTGGCGCAGACGCGATTTCGCATGGCGCAACGGGTAAAGGCAACGATCAAGTACGTTTTGAATTAAATTCTTATGCGTTAATGCCCAATGTTAAGGTAATTGCACCTTGGCGCGAGTGGGATTTATTGTCGCGTGAAAAACTTATGGCTTATGCAGCCGAGCATAATATTCCGATTGAAAATAATAAGGGTAAAAAGTCACCTTATTCAATGGACGCCAATTTATTGCATATTTCGTATGAGGGCGGCGTGATTGAAGACCCAGCTAATGAACCCGAAGAAGATATGTGGTTGTGGACGGTTTCTATTGAAAATGCACCTGACGTACCGACCTATTTAGACATCGGTTTTGAAAAAGGCGATATTATTAGCATCAATGGTCAAGAAATGTCTCCGGCCACTGTAATGGAATACTTAAATAAAGTAGGTGGCGCAAACGGAATTGGTCGTGATGACATTGTTGAAAACCGTTTTGTCGGTATGAAAGCACGTGGCTGTTATGAAACGCCCGCTGGCACTATTATGTTAAAAGCGCATCGTGCTATGGAATCGCTAACCCTTGATCGAAATGCAGCGCATCTTAAAGACGATTTAATGCCACGCTACGCTGAGATGATTTACAACGGTTTTTGGTTTGCACCTGAACGTGAAATGTTACAGGCTTTAATTGACGAGTCGCAAACGTTTGTTTCTGGCAATGTGCGGGTTAAGTTGTATAAAGGCAATGTTGTGGTGGTGGGTCGTACTTCAGAAAACAGTTTGTTTGATGAAGCGATTGCAACGTTTGAAGAAGACGGTGGTGCATACAATCATAAAGACGCCGAAGGGTTTATTAAGCTTAATGCATTACGCTTACGGACAGCCGCTAAACGTCGAGCTAAAAATGCGTCTAAAGCTTAATTTTGTGATTTAAATATAAAATAGAAAAAAGCGTATGACCAGGCCTGGTCAAACGCTTAAAGCCTAAATTGCTTAGATATTTTAAACAGCGTTATATTAACGCTGTTTTTTATGTGGCGGTTTAACTGTGTGACTTACCGTGTAAAAAAAGAGATTGTTACATGTCAAAAAAATCACACCATTTTGTAGCCACACCCTCATTAAAACAATTGCTTAAAAATCCTATTTTACTATTAGGGTTTGGATTAGGTTCGGGCTTGGCAAAAGTAGGGCCCGGGACAGCAGGAACCTTACTGGGACTTTTGTTGTTTTTACCCCTGTTGCTCTGGAATGAATACTGGGCATGGGGTGTGTTTATAATGGCGTTGCTTGGTGGTTCTTACATTTGCGCCGAGTCGTCACGCTGGTTGGGTGTGCATGACCACGGCGGGATTGTGTGGGATGAGTTTGTAGGCATTTGGCTGGTACTGTTATGTCTGCCTGAACAAAGCTGGGTTTATTGGTTAGCGGCTTTTGGGTTATTTAGAGTGTTTGACATTTTAAAACCCTGGCCAATTAATTGGATTGATCAACGTGTTTCAGGTGGTTTTGGCATACTGTTAGATGACCTAGTGGCCGCTGTTTTTGCGTTAGGCGCGATTTGGATTGGGTTTTATGTTTTGGCATTTGTATAAAGTTAAGGTATATTACGCCAAAATACTGTGTAAATTTTGGGAGAGAGAATAAAAAATGTTTATTGCATGCGATGACGCTAAGCGTTTAATTAAAGAAAAAAAAGCCCAGTTGGTCGATGTCAGAACCCCGGAAGAGTTTGCTATGAGTAAATTGCCAGGCGCAATGAACATTCCTTTGCAAGACATTGATCGTGTGGGCGAAAGTTTATTAGATAAAGACATTCCAGTGATTGTATTTTGTCGCTCTGGACAACGGTCGCACATGGCCATGCAAATTTTACTGTCGCAAAATTTTGACGAAGTCTATAATTTAGGTTCGTTTATGGCCTGGCACCAATGCCCGGATGTTTAGCGTGCTTTTTATTCTAAGTTGGTTGCCAATTCAAAGAATATAACAAAGCTAAAACCAGTTTAATTGTGATTTAAAAGCGTTTAACACCCAGTGTTTAAGCGCTTTTTTGCTTTTAATACATTAGGGTTAAGCAAATATTACGTGCTCACCGTTTAAAGGATTAGACCATGCGAATTGCCTTGCATTTACAAATTTTTATAGCCTTAATGCTGGCCGCCGCCATGGGCGCTTACACCGGAACCGACAAAACCATTTTGGGTCTTACTTGGTTGTCTGTATACACCTTTATTGGCACAATGTTTTTAAATGCCTTAAAGATGATTGTTGTGCCTTTAGTGATGTCGGCCATTATTGTAGGTATTGCTAATATTGCTGGACACGGTCAGTTTGGACGAATTGGGGCTAAAACTTTTTTATATTACGTATCGACCACCACGATTGCAGTGTTGATAGGATTGGTGTTGGTAAACGCCATTCAACCCGGTGTCACCTCTAATGCCGCGCCTATTTTAGAAGCCAGTCAGGCAGTGCAGCAAGCGGTAGAAGGAAAAACCAGTGGCGATGTGGTGGATGTGTTCTTGCGAATGGTTCCTACTAATGTTGTAGCGGCTGCAGCCGAAGGGCAAATGCTAGGGCTTATTTTCTTTAGTTTATTGTTTGGTTACTTTATGGCCAAACTATCGGGTCGTCCCAAACGCACTGTACTGGATTTTTGGCAGGGTGTTTTAGATGTGATGATGTTAATGACCGCTTGGGTCATGAAGTTTGCACCCATAGGTGTTTTTGGTTTAGTGGCCGCTTCGATAGCAAAAACTGGCTTTGAGCAGTTTAGTCATTTAGCACTGTTTTTTGTCACAGTAACCCTTGCACTTGCCATTCACTTACTGGTGGTCATGCCTTTAATCTTGCGCTTTGTGGGCGGTATAAAAAATCCGTGGTTGCATTATCAAGCCATGTTACCAGCATTATTAATGGCTTTTTCAACCAGTTCATCGTCGGTTACTTTGCCTGTCACTATAAGTTCGTTAGAAAATCGAGCGGGCGTATCTAATCGTATTACCAGTTTTGTTTTGCCTCTAGGCGCCACTATCAATATGGATGGTACAGCTTTATATGAGTGTGTTGCGGTGGTGTTTATTGCGCAACTGTTTGGCATGTCACTTGATTTTTCTACCCAGTTGCTAATTGTATTATTGGCATTGCTTACGTCCATTGGGGTTGCGGGGATTCCGTCGGCCAGTTTGGTGGCCATCAGCATTATTTTACTGGCGGTTGGCTTGCCGGCTGAAGCCATAGGTTTGCTGTTGGTGGTTGATCGTATACTGGATATGATGCGCACTGCGGTTAACGTATTTAGCGATTCGGTAGGCGCTGTTGTGATTGCGCGCTCTGAAGGCGAGAACCAAGTTTTAACGCAAAAATTATTTTAAACGTAATGTTATTACGTAGTTTCAAAGTATTAAAATGACCAGGCCTGGTTAAATCATTTGAGCAAAAAGGAGGTCATAAATGCAGTGGAATTTTGACGATTTACAGGGTTTGACAGAGCGAGCAGCGCATCCTAATCAGTATTCTGAACACGAGAAAGCTCAAAATTGCGCCTTAATTTTGCAGGAGCTTAATCGTGAACTGCATCGGTTTGAGCAAGTCCTTGTTCAAGATTTGTCGCACATCAGCACGGCGGCTATATATGCCGGAAATTTGCGGCTAGAAGCGGTAGTGCATTTAAAAGACAATTTGTATCGCTGTGATTACGGTTACGATTGGCAAATTGGCTGGACGTGTTCGGGTTTGCAAGAGAATGGTAGAGTGTATGAAAAGATGCGTTTTAACCTTGCCAATAATGGTGAGATTATATTTAAGCCTTTGCAATTGGATTAAAGCGGATGAAAAACCGTAGATTACGGTTTAAATTCGATGAGTTCGGGACCGTTATCAGTGACTTTAATAATGAATGCTGCCGGACGCCAGTCGCCCAATACCCAGCGCTTTAACGTAGTATGAGGTGCTTCAATAAGGTGAAGACCTGGTCTGTGTGTGTGCCCATGAATTAGATGTTGGGCGATAGGAAAGGCTTTAAAAAGGTCGCACACCGCATCTTGAGTAACATCCATGAGCGTTTGAGGCTTTTGCAGGCTTGCGTCTTTTGAGCGTTGACGTAATTTTTGCCCCATTGCTGTACGGCGTTTAGGACTTAAGTGCAACATTAAGCGTTTAAACCACGGGTGTCTAAAAACGGTGCGCATACGTTGATAGCCTTTGTCTAGCGTACACAAGGTATCGCCGTGCAACATGACATACGGTTTGTCATATAACGTAACAAGATGGGGCTCATTAATATACTGGATGCCGGTGGCTTGCCAAAATGCATCGCCCATTAAAAAATCTCGATTGCCAAAAAGTAAGTAAAGCTTTACCCCTTGTGTACTGAGCTTTTTAAACTCGGAGATAATTTCCGGATACTGTTTAAGACTAATGTCATCGCCTAGCCAGACTTCAAACAAATCGCCCAAAATATACAAGGCGTCTGCTTTGGGGGCTAAGGTTTTTAAAAATTGCAAAAAGGCATGATTTATAGGGTGTTCTAAAGAGTTTTCACCCGTGTGAGGAAACGATTTAATACTGGGCTGTAAATGCACATCGGCAATAATAAGGGTATGACATGGAGTATGAGCGGTCATTGCAGATTAAACCCATATTAGCGTAAACGGTATAAAGCAAAATTAAGTTGCCTTTAAACAGATTCAAAATTAAACATAAAAGCTTTGCACGAGCGGGGACTGGAAAAAAAGTGAAAAAATTTTACCTAAATAAGTTTAGCGAAAAACATACAGATTAGCGGGCTATTCAACAGTTTTCAAACAAAAATTAGGCAGAATTTAACTATTTTTTTGGCCGTATATCCACACGCGCAACGGTCTCAATAGTATGTTTAAAGGCTTTAAAGGATTATAGTTAATCTTCGATTAAAGTGGTTTTAGTAATAATAATGTCTTCAACTGGAACGTCCTGATGACCGCGTTTGCTGCCAGTTTTAACTTTAGCCATTTCATCAACAATGTCCATACCTTCAACCACTTTACCAAATACAGCGTAACCCCAACCCTGCATGTCTTTTTTACTATGGTTTAAAAAATCATTGTCTTTAAGGTTGATAAAAAATTGAGCTGTAGCCGAATGAGGATCCATGGTGCGTGCATACGCCAAAGTACCGCGCTTATTTAATAAACCGTTGTCGGCTTCGTTTTCTATCGATTCCCCCGATGTTTTCTCTTCCATCCCCGGCATCATGCCACCACCTTGAACCATAAAATTAGGGATAATTCGGTGAAAAATAGTTCCTTTGTAAAAGTTATCCATAACGTAGTGAATAAAATTTTCAGTGCCTAACGGAGCCTTTTCGGCGTCTAATTCTACGGTAATGTTTCCTAAGGTAGTTTCAATAATCACTTTGGGCATGTGAAGTCCTTTTTATTTTGTTAAGTTATTTTTATTGGTGAAGTAAAAGATTCTTTAATAAATCTATGTCTTACATTGATGGCGGTGCATTACGCACAATTTACTATGCATAAATATTTTATTTAATTTGTGTCACTTTTAAAATGACAACTGGGTTAACAGGCACATCTTTAAAACCATTTTTAAAACCAGTTTGTTCAAGGCGAATTTTATTGACTACTTTCATACCATTGGTAACTTGACCAAAAACTGTGTAACCATAAGCGCTAGCGGTTTTTTCACGAAAGTCTAAAAAGGTATTTTGAGCCACATTAATAAAAAATTGAGCCGTGGCCGAATGGGGGTCATTGGTTCGAGCCATGGCGACCGTACCGATTCGGTTACGTAAACCATTATCGGCTTCATTTTGAATGGGCGCGTGGGGAATTTTTTGTTGCATGTCTTCGGTAAAACCACCGCCTTGAACCATAAAATCTGCAATTACACGATGAAAAATAGTACCGTTATAAAAACCTTCATTGACATAACGTAAAAAGTTTTCAACTGTTTTAGGCGCTTTGTCGGCATACAGTTCTAGCATGATGGTGCCATGATTGGTTTCTATTAATACTTGCGGATTGGAAGGAGTGGGGGATGTTTTGGTTTCTGCTTGGGCAAAACCTAAAGGGCTCAACAACGCAGTAAGCAGGGCAGCTTGCAAGTTTAAAAATAAACGACGGTTCATATTTACTCCAAAATTGAGGCATTAATTTAAGTTACAATATCACTATTCTAACACTTGAAAGGCATAATCTTAAGCCTTTTATCAAGTGCTCTTGAGTCAGTTTTGATTAATCAGCCGCTTGTCGCACTTTAAAGAGAACCTTATGAGCTTAAAAATTTACAACACCGAAACGCGTCAAAAAGAGACATTTACTCCAATTCATGCAAATAAAGTTGGCATGTATGTGTGTGGCGTGACGGTGTACGATTTGTGTCATATTGGGCATGCGCGAGTGATGGTGGTTTTTGATACCGTGGTTAGGCATTTGCGAGCCTTAAATTACGACGTGACTTATGTGCGTAACATTACAGATATTGACGATAAAATCATCAAGCGTGCATTAGAAAATGCAGAGTCTATACAGTCATTAACCACTCGCATGATAGCTGAAATGCACGCCGATGAAGCCGCCATGAACGTGGTTCGCCCTGATATTGAACCTAAAGCCACCGATTACATTGGCGAAATTGTCGCGATGATTGAAGTTCTTATAGACAAAGGCTTTGCCTACAAATCGGCCAATGGCGATGTGTATTTTAAAGTCAATTCATACCAAGATTATGGTCGTTTATCGGGTAAAAAGTTAGAAGATTTAGAAGCCGGAGCTCGTATTGAAATCAATGAAATGAAGCAAGATCCTATGGATTTTGTATTGTGGAAGGCTTCTAAGCCCAACGAACCAAGCTGGGACTCTCATTGGGGTCAAGGTCGTCCAGGTTGGCATATTGAATGTTCAGCCATGTCGACTAAGTGTTTAGGAAATCATTTTGATATTCATGGCGGTGGTATGGATTTATCTTTTCCGCACCATGAAAACGAGATAGCGCAGTCAGAATGTGCAACGGGTGAACATTATGTTAATACTTGGATGCATTGCGGTTTTGTGAGAATTGATGATGAAAAAATGTCAAAATCTCTTAATAATTTTTTTACCATTCGTGAAGTATTAAAAAAGTTTCATCCTGAAGTTATACGGTATTTTTTATTGGCAAGTCATTACCGCAGCCCTGTTAATTATTCACAAGAAAATTTAGAGCTGGCTAAAACCAGTGTTATGAAGCTTTACTCAGCCTTAGATGGATTAATGGTCGCTGAACCAAGCATGGATACCGAGTTTGAAGCCGACTTTAGAGCCGCAATGAATGATGACTTTAATACCCCGCAAGCCCTTGCGGTCTTGTTTGAATTGGCTAAAGAAATTAACACCCATAAGTTACCAGGCCTGGTTGGATTGCTGGTTAAACTTGCCAATCAACTTGGTTTATTAGAGCAATTGCCCGAGGTATTTTTTAAATCTCAGCCTACCGACTCAGAATTAACCGAACAAGACATTGAGCAGTTAATTGCCGAACGTAAACAAGCGCGTTTGAATAAAGACTTTAGTCGATCAGATGCAATACGCCTGCAGTTAACAGAGCAAGGGATTGAGTTATTGGACAGCGCGGAAGGAACACAATGGCGCAGAGCTTAAATGCGTTATTAAGCAGATTAAAGTAACTACGTTAAATTAAGTAAAGAATTAAAACTGGCGCTTGACTGGATAAGAAAGCGCTAATATAATCAGTTCATTCATGTTTCTTCAATGAGTATCCTCCTCTGATTATTTCTAATGAGATAATTTATTTAAACCTTAGTTGTCCACTAAGGTTTTTTTTTGCCTTTTTTTGTTACACAGATTGTTTGACAAGGTCTAAGGATGAGCAGGATCAGTGCTTTGAATGGCTTGAATGCCAATATTGGGCATTACATCGTTTAAGCGGTCGTATTGTTGATTCATTATCGACTTGAAAATAGTAGTGTATTCAAGCACCGCTTTAACGTAAGCACGGGTTTCAGAAAACGGAATTGAATCAATCCACTGATCAGCCGGTAAATTTTGATGATTAGCAACCCAAGAGTCAACGCGAGATGGTCCTGCATTATACGCCGCGGTAGCAAGAACTCGATTGCCATTGTATTTTTTGTAAAGCGAACTTAAATACGCGCTACCCAGCTCAATGTTATTGTCGGCTTGCGTTAAATGGTTTTGCAAATACTTTGGATTACCGGTTTTTTTACCAATGTAAGCCGCTGTTTTAGGCATAATCTGCATTAATCCTAAAGCGCCAGTCGGCGATTCAATATCAGCTGAAAAAGCGCTTTCACGGCGTATAATTCCATATACCCAGGCCGGATCAAGATTATTTTTAGCCGCATTTTGCATAACAGGTTCTTTATGAGGGGTTGGAAACCGTAGATCAAGTGCGTCCCAGTAATTGGCTTTTGCTAAGGTTTGAATGGCCTGAGCGTGCAATTGCCATTGATCGGCTAATACAGCAACGGCTTGCAATTCATTATTATCTGCTTTACTTAATAAACTATTCCATTCACGACGCGCACTTAGCGGCCAATCGATGGCTAAAAGTTCTTGAATACGCAATAATTCTGGATATTTTTGAATAAGTTTCGGCTTATCAAAAGGTTGTATGGGTTTGGGATTAAATTGATATTTTAAATTGAGTTTGTCTGCGGCTAAAAAGGCATAAAAATTACGTTGTTTAGCGAGTGATTCAAATAAGGGTTTGGCCAATATGGCTTGATTAGTAGCATCTAACGCGCGTGCTTTCCAATAAATCCATTGTGAGTCTTCACGTTCAGATTTATCCATAAGCTCAATGATGTCAAGCAGGCCTGGCCAATCCGAATTTTTTATGGCAATTTGTGCTTGCCACCGTGTAGTTTCTTCGGTCTTGCTACCCTGAGTGTTTACATCATTTAACAACGCTTTAGCTTCAGGTTTATATCGATAAGCTGTTCTAAGGGCAATTTTTCGTTCAAGAGTTTGATATTGTTCAGTGTTTAAAGCGTAAGTTTTGTGAAATTTATCTAAGGATTGTTTGGCCAAAATAGGCTCTGATGAGGCCAGCTGGGTTATGCCATACGAAAAAATAAGCTTTTTAACGGCGGGAGAAAACGTCTTAGGTAGGTTGTTGACAATTAGTTTTGGATCTTTATGCACCAACAGCCAATAGTCGAGCATTTTAGTTTCTTGAGCCGACAGATATTGAGCAAACGCTTTTGCCTGGGTAAATTGTTTTTTATTGATTGCTAACTCAATACGGCTCCACACCATTTTGGGTGTGAGTTGCTTTTGAGTTGTTAGAAGGGTATCTAATGGTTTACAGGCATTGCTTAAAGTAGTTGATTCTTGCCATATGCTTTGCGCTAATGGGATTGCAACAGTTGATTGTCTAGATGCGGCAAGAGCCTGAATGTTAAAGCATTGTAAATCTTGGCTTTTTTGCGGCGTATACGCTTTTAAAAAGGCATTCCATTGTTTGGTGTTAGCAAGATGCGCCAGCCATCGACGATTGAGTTGCTCACCTAAATGATTATGACCGTTGTCTTTGATAAAGCTTTCAATTAACGCTGGAGGGGTATTTTTAAAATTAAAACTGTAATCATGAAATAAAATGTATGGATACAGTACGTAATTTTTTAATTTAGCTTTATAACTTGCCACACTGGTTCGATCATTTTTTTTAATCGCTTCATAGGCGTCTAAAAAATCTTTTTGAGGTTGCGTTAGGGTGTCTGGATTAACTTGAGCTGCTGAGCTGTTTATTCCTAAACCCAATAGAACCAAAAAACCGATTATGCGTACAAACATTAACAACCTATAGGGCATTTTTAAGCCTGAAAAAATGAATTAAGAGAGTAAAAGCTGACTTCAAGCGGAATTCTAATAACTTGGCCAGGTTTAATTGGAGTATTAACAGTAAATTTATTATAAAGCGTTATTTGCTGAACAGACACACTGTGAGCTTGAGCAATATTCCATAAACTGTCACCCACTTTAACCGTGTATTGTTTGTCTTTTATTGTTTTTGCGGGTTTATTGGACGCAGATGCCACAACAACAGGCGCCGTGCTTGGTTTTATTGCAGGTTGTTGAGTATTTACTTTGCTAACAGGCGATTTAGCAGTGGACTTAATGGATTGAGTACTTTCAACCAATGCACTGGATAATTTGGGCGGTTTAGATTGCATTACGGTTAGTTTCATACCTGGTTTAAGTGGTTTTAAAACACTTAACTTATTCCATTGGGTAAGTTCTATGGTCGATACATTAAATTTTTGGCTAAAGAAGCCAATGTTTCGCCTTTTTTAACCTGGTGATTTACTTTGTAGCTTAATGGATTGCTACGAATTTCAAGTTTTTGACCGGCCTTAAGAGCGCTTTTTGAGCCTAGATTATTCCAAGAACTTAGGTGAGCCACTTCTGTATTGTAGTTATTAGCAATTGACCACATAGACTCGCCCGGCGCGACGGTGTGAATAGTTTTTAATCCAGCGTAGGTTTGCGTTGTTGCTGCCGCAGGTGTGGTTCTAATTTTATGAAAGACCTCAGAGTATTGACTTGGTAACGGAATTAATAATTGACTGCCAAGGGCAACGTTTTGATTTTTCATATTATTAAGCTGTTTTATTACCTGCTCTGAAACATGGTATTTTTTAGCAATTGATTTTAAAGATTCCCCATTACTTACCGCATGTTTAGCCCATTCAATGTTAAACGTACTTTTATCTTGAGCAATGGCGGTTTGAAATATAGCGGCATTTTTGCTTGGTAACAATATATTATGCGGCCCCGTTGGTGGCGTTGTTGGGCGCAAAAATCCAGGGTTTAGCTGTGTAATCATTTCATTGGATACTTGCGATAATTGAGCTACTTTGCTCAAAGAAATAGGCTTTGATAGTCTAACCTCTGAGAAAAAAGGTCTATTATCAATGGGTTCAAGCTCTAAGTTAAACTCTTTATAATGACTTATTGAGTGAGATACAGCGAGTAATTTAGGAACATAGTTTTGAGTTTCTTTAGGTAAATCGTCGCGTACGTTCCAAAAAGTAGCTAAAGAATTTGGATTTTTGTCTTGATATTTTTTTACTGCTTTTTGAATATTACCAAATCCAGCATTGTAAGATGCCAAAGCTAAGAGCCAATCGTTATTGTTAAGCTGATGCAGTTTTTGCAAATAATCTAAGGCGGCTTGCGTGCTCTTAATAACGTCTTGACGACCGTCGTACCACCAGTTTTGGTCTAAATTATATAAGTCTCCAGTGCCTGGAATAAATTGCCATAACCCTGCGGCACTCATGTGAGACCTTGCCTCGGGTTGAAATGCACTTTCAATAATAGGCAATAAGGCAATTTCGTAAGGCATTTTTCTTTTTTTAACTTCGCTTAAAATGTAGTGTAAATAAGGTCTTGCTCGTTCAGACACCTGACTTAAATGTTTGGTATTGTCGCGATAAAAATCGATGTAAGGTTCATATCGCCCAGCATTTTCAGCCGTTAATGGAAGTTGATTGTTGAATTCATCCCACAAAGTAGGTTGATATCCTCGATCATTTTCTGAAAGTATGGTGCTTAGTAATGGATTTTCATGCGTAATGTCTGGTGTATTTAAACGCGATTGATGTGAGCGAGTTTGTAATGAGTGTAACGATTCGGTTTGTGAGTCGTTTGATGAGAAACCTGATGGGTCATCTGTTTTTACCGTTTGTTCAAGACCCGCACAGCCAGACAGTAAAATGCTGAGTGTGATAAGACTGAGTTTTAAAGTAGGTCGGGGTGTTAGCAAACGTTTCATAGTTTTCTCAAATAAGGTTAGGTGCAGTATCAAATTCATCTTTCCATGCGCGTAAAACTGCAAATAAGCTGGCAGGAGAGTCCTTTGCACCACGTTTTAATAGCTGGGATTTAATGTCCGGACTGTCAAAACGTAAAAATGGATTGGTCGCAATTTCAAGCTCTAAAGTAGACTGCGATTGAGTATAAATACTCGGGTATTTAATGTTTGTTTCAGACAGGCGCTGTTTTAACTGAGCGTTATAGGGGTCAACTTTTTGAGCAAAACGTAAATTGTCGACGGTGTATTCATGCGCACTGTAAAACTTGAGTGTGTTTGGAAGATGGCGTAGCTTTAATATCGATTCACTAAACTGCTCGGGGGTACCACCTAAAAGTTTTCCTGCGCCTGCGCTAAATAAAGTATCCCCACAAAACAAAACTTCATTATTAAAAAGCTAATATGGTTCGGAGTATGGCCAGGCGTGTCTAGTACGTTTAATGTGTAGCCAGGGTAAAGCGTGATGCTATCTTTTTCTTGCAGCGCTTTGTATTGCGGATAATAAGCAGACAAAGGGCTGTTTTTAGGGCCATAAATGTTTGACTCTGGACAATGTTTTAACAGTTCACTCACTCCATGAGTATGATCTTGATGGTCGTGGGTGATTAAAATACCGTGTAAATTTAGACTATGCTGCTGTAAAAAGTCGATGACTTGCGATGATTCGCCAGGGTCTATAACCCAGGCCTTATCTTGATGATAAAGAATCCAAATTAAATTGTCATAACTTCCAACCAGTGCTGGTAGGCCAATGATAGTCATATTTTGCCGGTACTTAATTGTTATAATTTTGCCTATTCTAGCAAATAAACGCTTCAAATTTATAGGAAAAGCTCGATGAACCAGGGTTTCCAATCTTTTTTAAAGCAGTGGTACACCACGCAACCCGCCTCAAACCTGCTACGGCAGGAGAAAGTCTTGACTGAAAAAGCGTTGCAAAATTTATTTGGTTATTTTTTAATTCAGCTTGGTAATGCAGCGCCAATTTCTTTTTTAAATGAAAGTCGTATTAAGCATAAAGTCTTGGTTGACGACGCATTTGATACTAAAGACCCTAGTTTTGTGGGAATAAAGTATGTAAAAGCAGATTTAGATTTCTTGCCTATCGCTAATGAATCTACTGACGTGGTGTTTATGCCACATACCTTAGAGTTAGCAGAAGATCCGTATCTGCTATTAAGACAGGTGGACTCGATGCTAGTCCCTCAAGGTCATGTGGTCATTACTGGCTTTAACCCTTATGGATGTGCCGTTTTACGCTTTAGAGCGCAGTCACGAAACAAATGGTTGCGTCACGCTCACTTGGTAAGGTTAAGGCGCTTAAAAGAATGGCTCGAGGTGTTAGGTTATGACATTAAATGGCAAGTGCACGCTCCTGTATATTGTTTTGGTAAGCCTGGATCAGAACAACCAGGCCTGGTCATGTGGTTTTTTAAAGCACTTGAATGGTGTGAAAAAGTCTTGAGTAAAGTGGGTTTTGATTTTGGTAATATTTATTGTTTGGTTGCTCAAAAAAGAGTAGATGCTCCAAAGTTAGTGGGTAAACGCTGGCACACACCAAACTGGATGTCTATTGCCGCTAAAGGTGTGATGCCAATGCAAAATCGGTCACGTTTACCTGGATTTTTTCAGCGTGTTGTTTGCAGGTTAAGGCGATTAAAATTATTTAGTTTTTTGACTAAAAAAACGTGTGATTAAAGTTTTTTTATTAGAACGATAAAACCTTTGAACGTGTGAGTGTTGAGATAAAAAGCGGTGTAAACACCTTTGCCAACTAGCAAAATTAAAGGTGTTTTAGCCATTTTTGGCCGTAACTTTATTTATGCAAAGGTTTCACATTGACTGTAACCGTTAACTTTAAAAGAGAGTATGTGTGCAAGTAGTTAAAGTATTTACCGATGGCGGTTGTCGAGGAAATCCAGGGCCAGGTGGTTGGGGGGTTGTTTTAAAGTATGGTGAGCACGAAAAAGAGATGAATGGGCATCAATTAGATACTACAAACAATCAAATGGAGCTTATGGCGGCTATTCAAGCGTTTGAGTCTTTAAAGCGGCCGTGTAAGGTACATATTACAACGGATTCACAGTATGTTAAAAATGGCATTACAGTCTGGATAAGTGGCTGGAAAAAAAAGGGCTGGAAAACATCTGCCAATAAACCGGTTAAAAATCAAGAATTGTGGCAACGTTTAGATGCGGCGATTAAAATTCATCAGGTTGAATGGTTTTGGGTAAAAGGCCATAGCGGCCACGCCGAAAATGAGCGCGTAGATGAGTTAGCCAATTTGGCAATAGATGCGTTGCTGCGAGGTGGATAATTTATTACAGTATTTGTGTGCGTTTATATAATGCATTTATAAAAATTAAGCGCATTTTAGTTTAGATCCACATTGACCTAAATCTTACATATCTTCATAAAATATAATGAGACCTTTAACGGTCTCACTATAAACATCTTACAAATTTTATTTAAACGCAGTGCCGTGTTTTAAGCCAAATTTACGCAAGATTTTGACCATGGGGCAAAAACCAGTCAAGCCAGTAAATAATAAGTTTGCGCCCACAAAACCGGTTAAGAAAATCCAGTTTGGAGAGTGGTAAGCAGCCAAAATAGAAGAGGCCAACACCATAGTGCCCGCCGCTAGAAATACAATTTTTTCAATCGTCATACATAGAATCCTTAGATGTGAGTAATTTAGAAAATATTAGTTAAAGTAAAAAATTGAGCCATTCAAAAAATAATTTAGGCTATACATAAAATTTATAACAATTTTAGCACCTTACTTAAAATAAACAAGATACCGTCACGCTACGATGCGTGTTAAATTTGTTTTACTTTAAAAATTTACGTAAATTAAGTATAATCTTGGGTTTTATTTTTAGCTAGTTTAATCCCTTGATTAAACGTTAGCTTTCCTTTCAAACAATGAACTTTGAGAATACAACATGCAAGTAACTGTAGAAAAGCCAGAACAAGGTCTTGAACATAAAATGACTGTCACATTTCCTTCTGCCGATTTAAACAGCAGTGTGGAAAAACGTTTAAACGAAATTCGTCGCAGCGTTAAGATGGACGGTTTTCGCCCTGGCAAGGTTCCGTTAAATGTGGTTAAAAAGCGCCATGGTGCACAAGTAAACCAAGAAGTAATGGGTGAGGCTCTACAAAAGGCATTTTATGATGCTGTTGATCAAGAGTCATTGAATGTGGCCGGAATGCCGATGTTTGATGAGTTAAATGACAAAGATGGTTCGGTAACCTTTACAGCTCGCTTTGAGGTCTATCCTCAAATTGCTTTGCCTGAATTTAGTGCCATTAAAGTAGACACCATCGTAGCCGAAGTAACCGATACTGATGTTGAAGAGATGATTACTCGTTTACGTGAGCAACGTGCTGCTTGGAAGCCTTCTTCTAGCGCGGCTAAAAAAGCCAACAAAGGCGAACAAGTCATTATTGATTTTGTAGGTAAAATTGATGGTGATGTATTTGAAGGTGGTTCTGCCGAAAACGTTCCATTAGAATTAGGCAGTGGACGTATGATTCCTGGTTTTGAAGACGGCATTATTGGCATGAAAAAGGGCGAAACCAAAACCATTGAAGTGACCTTTCCTGAAAACTATCATGCGGACAGTTTAAAAGGCAAATCGGCCGCATTTGATGTGACGGTGCACTCGGTTTCAGCTAAAGTTTTACCAGAAATTGATGAAGAGTTTGTTCACGCCTTTGGTATTGATGACGGCAAAGAAGAAACTTTGCGTCAAGAAATTAAAGACAGCATGGTTAAAGAATTGTCTCGTGCAGTTGAGAACCATAACCGCACAGAAGTGCTTAATGCCTTGGAAGAAATTGTTGATGTTGAAATACCTAAGTCATTAATTAATCAAGAAGTTAAAGGTTTGATGGACCGCGCAGTTAAAAACCTTCAGCAACAAGGTGTTAACCCACAAGAAGTAAATATCGAAGCCAGTCATTTTGAAGTAGAAGCTAAAAAGCGTGTTAAGTTAGGCTTAATTTTAGGCGACATCATTAAAGCCAATAAATTGCACGCTTCAGATGAGGAAATTAACACGTTTATTTCTGAGCAAGCGTCTTCTTACGAAGATCCAAAAGAAGTAATTCAATGGTATGCTCAAAACCCAGGCGCAATGCATGAAATTCGTTCTATTATTGTCGAGAGTCAGGTTGCGCAACGCATTTTAAATGAAGCCACTGTTAAACAGGTGACTAAGTCATTTAAAGACGTTATAAACCCTGCCGCTTAGTATTTATTAATCGGTTTTGTATTAAAAGCCATTGTAAATCGCACAAAAGCCCTTAAAAACTTAATTCTGGCGATGAATCTGCTATTTGTCGTTAGGGTTAAGTTTTTTTTTGCCTAAGAAAACGCTAAGATACTAATTGTTTAATAAAAGCGTAATAAAGCCAACAAGAGGAAGCAACAAAGAATATGGACAACACAATTCACAATGTACTTGTACCAATGGTTATCGAACAGACCAGTCGTGGTGAGCGCTCTTATGATATTTATTCTCGCTTATTAAAAGAGCGTGTTATTTTTTTGGTGGGACAAGTAGAAGACCATATGGCCAACCTTATAGTGGCGCAAATGCTGTTTTTAGAATCGGAAAACCCCGAAAAAGATATTCATTTATACATTAATTCACCAGGCGGCAGTGTAACAGCTGGTATGGCTATTTATGACACTATGCGTTTTATCAAACCAAATGTAAGCACTATGTGCATAGGTCAAGCGGCCAGTATGGGTTCTTTTTTATTGTCAGCAGGCGCTAAGGGTAAGCGTTTTGCCTTGCCTAATTCACGCGTTATGATTCATCAGCCGTTGGGTGGTTTTCAGGGTCAAGCCAGTGATATTCAAATTCATGCCAAAGAAATTATGCATATAAAAGACAAGCTAAATCGTGCCCTTGCAGAACATACAGGACAAGACTTAGCCACCATTGAAAAAGACACCGATCGTGATAACTTTATGAGCGCGCAAGCGGCTTGTGATTATGGGTTAATTGATCAAGTTTTAACCAGTCGATAAGGTTTGATGTTATGAGTGTAGATAAAAAATTATATTGCTCGTTTTGCGGTAAAGGGCAAGACGAAGTTCGTAAACTTATTGCTGGCCCCTCAGTGTATATTTGTGATGAGTGTGTTGAGTTATGCAATGACATTTTGCGTGAAGAATTTGGTGAGGAAGCGACCGGACAGTTTGAGTTGGATAACCTACCAACACCGCACGAAATAAGTGCTATTTTAGACAATTATGTAATTGGTCAAAATAAAGCCAAAAAAGTTTTATCGGTGGCAGTATACAATCACTACAAGCGCCTACAAAACTCGCACGTTAAAGATGATGTGGAGTTGACTAAAAGCAATATTTTACTGATTGGGCCAACGGGTTCTGGTAAAACATTACTGGCGCAAACTCTAGCCCGTTTACTTGATGTACCGTTTGCCATTGCCGACGCCACCACATTAACCGAAGCCGGTTATGTAGGCGAAGACGTTGAAAGCATTATTCTAAAACTATTGCAACGCTGTGATAACGATCCAGAAAAGGCCGAGCGTGGCATTATTTATATAGATGAAATTGATAAGATTACCCGTAAATCTGAAAATCCGTCCATCACCCGTGATGTTTCGGGAGAGGGTGTTCAACAGGCTTTGTTAAAGTTAATTGAAGGCACGCAAGCGGCTGTTCCTCCGCAGGGTGGGCGTAAACACCCTAACCAAGATATGATTCACGTGGACACATCAAAAATCCTGTTTATTGTGGGTGGGGCGTTTGAAGGTTTAGACAAAATTATTGAACAGCGAACTGAAACAAATGTGGGAATTGGTTTTTCTGCCGACGTCAAAACTAAAGAAAATAAGCTGAGCATGACGCAAAAGCTGAAAAAGATTGAACCTGAAGATTTAATTAAGTTTGGTTTAATTCCTGAATTTGTGGGTCGTTTACCGATGATTGCAGCACTTGAGGAGTTAGACGAGTCGGCTTTAATTCAAATTTTAACCGAACCTAAAAATGCTTTGGTTAAGCAGTTTCATAAAATGTTTGAACTAGAAGGCGCAGAGTTACAGTTTAGAAAAGACGCTTTAAGCGAAATTGCCAAACTGGCGATAGAGCGTAAAACGGGCGCCCGTGGTTTGCGTTCTATTTTAGAACAAATATTGTTAGATACAATGTACGACTTACCTAGCTTGAAAAATATTGAGACGGTCATTATTAACAAAGCAGTTATTCAAGGCAAAAAACCACCTATGTTGGTGTACAAAGAAGACGAGCTTAAAAAAGCGTCAAGTGAATAATGGTATAAACTGCGCCAATTTAATGCGTTAAGCATGGCTTATGTTTTAAAACCCAGCGGTGTCTGGGTTTTTTTAAGGTAAATTTGACCTTTATAACAGAGGGAAAGTATGGATATTGATCAAGTAAGTATGAAAATGAATGTGTTGATCTTACCGTTAAGAGACGTGGTGGTATTCCCCGGCAATGTAATGCCTTTATTTGTGGGCAGAGATAAATCCATTCAAGCGCTTAATGAGGCGATGAAAGGTGATAAACAGATTTTCTTGATAACGCAAAAAAGTGCTGAGTTGGATTTACCAACGTTAGAAGACCTTTATTCTGTTGGTACTATGGCCAATATATTGCAACTATTAAAACTTCCAGATGGTACGGTTAAGGTTTTGGTTGAAGGCATACAACGTTTTGAGTTGCTGGGCTTACATACTGAACAGAGTATTTTATTAGGGGATATTCAAGCATTGGCCAGTGAGGATGATAATACCGTCGATACCTTAGCGCTTATGCGTGCGTTACGTGAACGTTTTATGGTGCTTGCGGAGTTTAAAAAGAAAGTACCTTCAGAGGTAAAGGCCTCTATAAAAAAAGAAGATAATCCAGACAGAATGGTTGATTTAGTCTCAGCGAATGTTGATTTAACAGTAGTCGATAAACAGCAACTGCTTGAACTTACATCTGTGAGTGCTCGTTTAGAACGCATGCTGGCCATTGTAGAAACAGAATTAGAGTTATTAGAGTCCGAAAAACGTATTACCACGCGTGTAAAAAGTCAGATGGATAAAACACAGCGAGAATACTACTTAAATGAAAAAATCAAAGCCATTCATAACGAACTAGCCGAAGGCGACAACTCGGTGGTGAGTGAGCATGATCAGTTGCTTAAGCGCATTGAAGAGGCGGGCTTAACCGATCAAGCTAAAAGCAAAGCCAGTGCCGAGCTTAAAAAACTTAAAATGATGCCTGCACAGTCATCAGAAGCGACTGTGGTGAGAAATTATTTAGACTGGTTGCTCGACATTCCATGGAAAAAACGCAGTCGAGTTTCAACCGACTTGAAAAGAGCACAAGAAATATTAGATGCGCAGCATTATGGCCTAGAAAAAGTAAAAGAACGCATTGTAGAGTATCTAGCCGTTCAAAAAAGGGTGCGTAAAATGAAAGGGCCTATCTTATGTTTGGTAGGGCCTCCAGGAGTAGGTAAAACGTCTTTGGCGCGTTCGATTGCAGAAGCGACTAATCGCAAGTACGTTCGCATGTCGTTGGGCGGTGTTCGTGACGAGGCCGAGATTCGTGGCCATCGTAAAACCTACATTGGTGCATTGCCTGGTAAAATTATTCAAAAAATGCAAACTGCTGGTACAAAAAATCCCCTGTTTTTGCTGGATGAGATTGATAAGATGTCAAGTGACATGCGCGGTGATCCTGCCAGTGCGTTGCTAGAAGTATTAGATCCTGAGCAAAATAGCGCCTTTAACGACCACTATCTTGAAGTAGATTATGATTTATCAGATGTTATGTTTGTTGCCACCTCAAACTCCATGGATATTCCAGAGGCCTTGTTAGATCGCATGGAGGTTATTAATTTATCGGGCTATACCGAGCCTGAAAAATTAAACATAGCAATCAAGCACTTACTGCCCATCGCCAAGAAAGATCATGGTTTAAAACCCAGTGAGTTGATGGTAACGCAAGAGTCTATTAAAGAGATAATTCAGTTTTACACTCGTGAAGCAGGCGTTAGATTGCTGGCAAGAGAGTTGGCTAAATTATGTCGAAAAGCGGTTAAAAAAATAGTTACTCATGAGGTTAAAGCCCCTATCACTATAACCCCTGACATGCTTGAGGCTTATTTGGGTGTGGCTCGATATCGAGTAGGGTTGGTGGATGAAAAAAATCGAATAGGCCAAGTAGCAGGTTTGGCTTGGACGAAGGTAGGGGGTGATTTGCTCCGCATTGAAGCCACAGCCATGCCTGGTAAGGGCAAATTATCCAGTACAGGGCAGTTAGGCAGTGTAATGCAAGAATCGGTGCAAACGGCTATGAGTGTTATACGCAGCCGTTCAGACGCTCTGGGTTTAAAACCAGGATTTTATGAAGAGTTTGATTTGCACTTGCACTTCCCAGAGGGCGCCATTAAAAAAGATGGCCCCAGCGCAGGAGTTGCTATTTGCACAGCAATTACTTCGGTGTTGACAAATATTCCAGTCAGAGCTGATGTAGCCATGACGGGTGAAATAACTTTGCGTGGTGAAGTATTGCCTATTGGTGGTTTAAAAGAGAAGCTGCTGGCGGCGTTACGTGGCGGTATTAAAATGGTGCTAATACCAAATGAAAACCTTCGCGATTTAGCCGATGTTCCGGATGAAGTAAAAAACCAGCTTGATATTCGTCCTGTAAGATGGGTGGAAGAAGTGCTGGAATTGGCTTTATTAGAGGCTCCAAAACCATTAGAGAAACTGGAAGAAGCGGTCGCTTTTAAAGAGCAAGTCGCACCAAAAACCCAAGAAAAGGTAACTAAACGTCATTAATCAATTAAATTGACCTTTTTTACTTGACACCATTTGCCAAGGATTGCTATAAATGCTTAAGCCAAAGCTGGTGAACAACAATACGACAACAAATCACGGAGAATAAAATGAATAAATCTGAATTAGTGAGTGCAATTGCAGAACAAGCCGGTTTAACCAAAACAGATGCTGCAAAAGCATTGGACGCGACGGTTGCCGCAATTACTACCGCGATGAGCAAAGGCGATTCAGTTGCAATCATCGGCTTTGGTAGCTTTAAGGTAGGTGAACGTTCTGCACGTACCGGTCGCAATCCGCAAACAGGTGCAGAAATGCAGATTCCTGCTGCAAAAGTACCTAAGTTTACAGCTGGTAAAGCATTGAAAGACGCAGTAAATTAATTTTTTGCTAAAAATAATCAAAAAATGTCATTTCTTTTATTGACAACTTCTCTTAGAACTCTATAATACGCGACATCAATTAAGCAACGTACTTTACCTAGCCAAAGCGGTGTGGTTAAGGGGTTTAAGAGTTTGATTGGGTGATTAGCTCAGCTGGGAGAGCATCGCCCTTACAAGGCGAGGGTCACTGGTTCGAACCCAGTATCACCCACCACGGAGCGGTAGTTCAGCTGGTTAGAATGCTTGCCTGTCACGCAGGAGGTCGCGGGTTCGAGTCCCGTCCGCTCCGCCACATTTTAAAAGTTGTTTATAACAGCTTTTTTATTGCAAATCTTCAGGAGTTTGCAATAAGTTTTACTAAAGTGTATTCCCATTACATTTTAAAATATCCTGGGTGATTAGCTCAGCTGGGAGAGCATCGCCCTTACAAGGCGAGGGTCACTGGTTCGAACCCAGTATCACCCACCATACAATTAGGAGCGGTAGTTCAGCTGGTTAGAATGCTTGCCTGTCACGCAGGAGGTCGCGGGTTCGAGTCCCGTCCGCTCCGCCATTTAATAAAAAAAGCGAATCCAGTTTACTGAGTTCGCTTTTTTTTGTCTAAAATTTAGCACTCTTTCTATTGGAGACCTTAGCATGCAAAGGTTTCTATTAATGTTATTAATGCGGCACGCATTTTATAAGTGATGCGTGCAACATTAATAAAGCCACTTGTTTATGCAATTTTAAACGGATAATTATTACAACAAGTTAAGTGGTAAAGCCGATTTTTTATAGGTCTTTGGAACGCTAAATTCGGCTGGCTTAATGTCGCTGTTAGTCACCTCGGCTAAATAAGACTTCGCGTTGGCCATGTTGTAATACACCGGCACTACTTGACCAATCGTAGCAAAATTAACGCTTTGATCTTGTCCAAATTGCGACGCCAGTTTTTCTATTGTGTTCATCAATCCTGCCATCATGGAGTACTCGACTTGACTGATGTCTAGCTGAGCGTAGTTAACCACGCAAAATTCACCACTGGCTTTGCCTTCAACTGTTCGTTTAACCGGCTGACAAGTGTAGCCATAAAGTTTTTGCATTTTCCCCGTCTTGCTGTATTGCGGGATTGACGTGGCTTTTGGCAGTACGCTATTTACAATGCCTTGCATCATAGCGCGCATTTTTTCTTGTTGGTCGGCGGGAAGTTTGGCCAGTTGTTTTTCAAGCACGTCGTCTATTTGTTGACTGGCGTTGGCCAGCTTTTCTATTTCAGTGTGCGTCATCAGTGTGTAAGAGCGTTCATCGTGATTGATGAGCGTATAGGTTTGTTGGCTTTGATTAAACAACACATCGACATTGGCTTGGGTTTTATTAGCGATTTTAATCCACTCTGGCGTGATTAAAATGCGATTGGCTTCACCACCCGTAGTGTGGTGATAAATTAAGGTGGTATCGGCTTTGCTGGCCGCTGAAAAAGAGAGTAATGCAGTGGCTAAGCTAATACAAATGCCTAGGTTTAAGGGTTTTAACTTGGGTGTTGTTAGGTTTTTGGGTCTCATGCATAAGCTCGCGACGTCTAAAGAAAATAAAATTACTTTTCTTATAGTAGGTTTAAGACGAGCTGTTTAAAAGGGATAACGCATTTTTATTTGCAATTGGCTAAGGCGCATTATTAGTTGAAATCAAGGCAGCAAGTACAAAACTTGTTTTGTGCAAGTTCCCAGGCCTATTTCACTGCAAAGTAACGCGGTCGGCTAATTGCTGAATGGACAGCGGTATAAATGAAAATTCTTTTGGGGTGGTGGGGTAGCCTAGATAGTAACCCTGGCCTTCGTCGCAGCCCATTTTTCGCAAAAGGGTGAGTTGTTGAGCGGTTTCGATGCCTTCGGCCAATACTTTTAAGCCAAGGCTGTGTCCCATGGTAATAATGGCCGACACGATGCTGTCAGACTCTTCATTTTGTCCCAGATCGTTAATAAAGCTACGATCGATTTTAATGCGATCCACTGACAAGTGTTTGATGTAGGCAAGCGATGAGTAACCTGTGCCAAAGTCGTCAATTGAAATTTCGATGCCTTGGTTTTGCAAGACTTCGAGAGCAGTTTTGTGTTGTTTTAGATTTTCCATTAACACGGTTTCGGTGATTTCTAAATCAATTTGGTGGGCATGAATGTCAGAGTTTTTAAGGGCGTGTTCAACATCGGCGACAAAGCTGTGCAAACTAATTTGAGCCGAAGAGACGTTAATGGCCATTTTAGGCAGCAATAATCCTTGTTGTTGCCAGTGTGCTAGTTGTTGAATACTGGTGCGCATTACAAACTCACCAATGGCGTGTATAAGGCCAAACTTTTCAGCCAACGGTATAAATTCGGCAGGGGAGACTGCTTTACCCAGATGCTGCCAACGAACTAAGGCTTCGGCACCAGTAAGCTGTCCATTTTGCAGGTTGTATTGCGGCTGAAAATGAATGTTTAGCTCATGGTTGGTTAGGGCTGTTTGCAAATTGTGTTCCATGTCATATAAATAATGAATGCGTTCATTCATCGCCTCTGAAAAAAAGCAATATTGATTTTTACCCTGTTCTTTAGCTTTGTACATAGCAAAATCGGCGTGGCGCATTAGGGCGGCTTGCGTTGTGCCGTCTTTAGGATACGAGGCTACGCCAATGCTGCAACCAATCGATTTTGAGTATTGATTAATTTGATTAACTTGCGCGCAGCAATTTAAAATTTGGTCGGCCATCATTACGTGACAGTTATCGTCACAGTTTTCAACCAAAACGGCAAATTCATCACCGCCTAAACGACAAACCAATACTTGGCGATTGGTTTCAAAGGTATTGGCTAATTGGGTTGCAATTTGCAATAAAAACTGGTCGCCAGAGCCGTGTCCTAACGTGTCGTTAATCCATTTAAAGTTATCTAAGTCAATGTAAAATAAGCTAAATTGCTCAATTTTTTCATTAGAAAGCGCGCGGCTTAAGTAAGTTTGAAAATAGTGACGATTGGGCAGTTGAGTAACAGGATCAAAGTTGGCCAAATGCTCAAGATGCTGTTGAGTGGTTTTGAGTTCGCTTACGTCAGTCAGCAGTAAGGAAATATAGCGTTGGTCTAGTTGTTCATCGTTTACACAATAAATATCAATAAAATAATGGCACGCTCTGGTGTCTATCACCAACTCACATTCGTGGCGCGTATAGCCATACTCCCCCAACGATTTTTTTATGGACTCAATAGACAGAGCGGGTAAAAGTGTTTGGATGACTTGCCAAAGGTTGTCGCAGGTTAGGTTTGCGGACGAGAGCAGTTGATTAAATTTTTGATTGGTTTTGACCATGTCGCCTGTGCAACTGGCCACTGCGACGGCTTCATGAATATTATGTAAAACACTGCTGTCCAGATGCAGTTCGAGGGTGCGTTTTTTAACTTGGGTTTCAAGCGTTTGTTGAAACAGGGTTTGCGCTTGACCAAGCTGGCGTAAACGCTTAAGGGTAAACAAGCTGATTATCAATAAGCTTATGCCAAATACAAGCGATAAGCTTATCCACAACACTTTATTAGAACTAAGATAACCGTGCATTTTTTGTTCGGCCAAATTGGCCTTGGTGTTGAGCTCTTCTTGAAACAACGTCAAGATTTCAAGGGCTTGCTCTTGAACGGGCAGGGTTACGTCAACTAAAAATTGCCGTGCGTTATCGGCATTTTCTTGCGTCATTAGATTGTAAACGTGACTTTGATTGTCACGGTTTTGGGTGGTAATACGAAAAAGTTGTTTTAACCAGGCCTGGTGGTCTTGATCGGTAACCCGTTGGCTAATCTGTTGTGCGGCTTGGGTAATGGACAAGGCTACAATATCCATCTCTCGTTGAATATCGTCTATTAAAAAAGGATCGGTGGTGGCAATCATTCTTAACAAAAGCACGCTGCGATCACGCGCACCGCGAATCATGACTGCCGCATCGTTTTGCTGTTCACGTATTTAGTTGCAACTGGGTGGTGGTTTGCTGAATATTACGTTCTAGTGTAAAAAAGAATGCGCTGGACAGGCCAATTAAAGCCAATAGCAATGCATATCCCCACGCTACCACGCGCACACTGGTTTGACTTGAAAGTTTATTGTCTGCGAACACCGCATAATCCTAATTAGGCTTGAGTGCGTTCATTCTGCATAAAAAATTTAAATAAACAACGGCAAGGGATTGAATGGACTTATTACTTAACTTAATGAGGTGCGTTTTGAGTTGATTTGATGTTAATAAAAACCCTTGCACGCCTTAAATCATGAGTTGATTAAAGGCGCATAAAAGAGGACAGTCTTAAGCGTTTATTGACACAGTGCGCGCAACATCCAAGCAGTTTTTTCGTGAAGACGCATGCGATCCGACACCAAAGCCGCGGAAGATTCGTCGTTACCGTCTTGTGCCAACTTTAGGGCAAGACGGGCGGTTTTAACCACTTGTTCGTGGCCATGCAACAAAATAGTCACCATGTCGCTGGCGGCTGGAATGGTTTCAATTTCTTTGATGGCGCTCAGTTGTGCTAAGGCTTTGTAGGTGCCTGGTGCAATAACGTCCAATGCGCGAATGCGCTCGGCAATGTCGTCAACGGCAACGGCCAGTTCGGTGTAGTGTTCTTCAAACATTAAATGCAATTCTCTAAATTGCGGGCCGGTCACGTTCCAATGAAAATTGTGTGTTTGCAAATACAAAGTATACGAGTCGGCCAGTAGGTGCTTTAAACCTTCAGCAATGTGCAAACGGTTTTTTTTATTAATGCCAATATCAATGGTGCTCATAGGATTTTCCTTAGTATTGAGAAGAGGTACGCCTTTTAATCATAAAGGATTGCATGGGTTTATAAAACATTTATGAGCAATTGATGCTGTCTCTTTTATAAGAAGCCTAAACTATGCGACCTGCTAATAATAAATGTGAATTTTTTCCATTTAGTGTAATATGCTCATGAATTCTCGTTAAAACAGGAACATTAAGCATGAAACGAATTTTATGGGTTACCGCGTTTGCGGTGTTGTTTAGCACTCCTAGTCAAGCAGCCGATGTGGGCGTGTCTATAAGCGTTGGCCAGCCAGGGTTTTATGGACAACTTGAATTAGGTGATTTTCCACGTCCGCAACTGGTTTATTCAGAACCGCGCTACATTGAGCGTATTGTGCATCACCGCGCGCCGGTTTATTTGCGAGTACCGCCCCGACACATGAGCCACTGGAACAAATATTGTCATCGTTACCAGGCCTGTGGAGAACGCGTGTATTTTGTTAAAGACGACTGGTACGAGCGTGAATACATGCCGCGCTATAAAGAAAAGCATCGCATAAAATACGATTCGCATCCTGGGCGTGGCCATCACCACGACGATCGTCGTGATGAGCGTCGTTACGACAGTCGTGATGAACGCCGCGATTACCGCGATTAAACGACACAAGATTTGCATTTGGCTTAATAGCGCAATAACACACGTTTAAATCGGCTTTAAATCCGCTTCAACCAGGCCTGGTTAGATTAATTAGTGCTATAATTTGCGCTCTTTATTTTTGACCAGGCCTGGTCGTTTGTATCAGGCGGTATGGTTGTCTTTTTAAGCAGGTGAGTGGGTTTTAAAGCATGAGCAAAGTTGACACAGTGGAACGTCCCGTAAATTTTATTCGCAATATCATTGATGACGATTTAGCATCTCATAAACACACGCAAATTCAAACGCGCTTTCCACCCGAACCTAATGGTTATTTGCACATTGGGCACGCCAAATCCATCTGCTTAAATTTTGGTTTAGCGCAAGATTATAACGGTTTGTGCAACCTGCGTTTTGACGACACCAATCCTGCCAAAGAAGACCTAGAATACGTCGATTCCATCAAAGCCGATGTGGCGTGGTTGGGCTTTGAATGGAGCGGTAATCCGCGTTATTCGTCCGACTATTTTGAGCAGTTTTACCGCTACGCCGTTGAGTTAATTGAAAAAGGTTTGGCGTATGTCTGTTTTTTAAACGCCGAAGAAACCCGTCAATACCGTGGCACGCTCAAAGAGCCTGGGCAAAATAGCCCGTATCGCGATACTGCGGTGGCCGAAAACTTAGCCCTATTTGCTAAAATGCGCGCCGGTGGTTTTAAAGAGGGTGAATGCGTGTTGCGCGCCAAAATAGACATGGCGTCGAGTTTTATGTGCATGCGCGACCCTACGTTGTACCGTGTGCGTTTTGAACACCATCACCAAACCGGTGACGCATGGTGCATTTACCCTATGTACGATTTTGCCCACTGTATTTCTGACGCGATTGAAGACATTACCCATTCGTTGTGTACGCTTGAGTTTCAAGACAACCGTCGTTTGTACGACTGGGTGTTAGACAATCTTAACGACTTTAACAAACCCGATCGTCCGCATCAGTATGAGTTTTCGCGTTTAAATTTAGAATACACGGTCATGTCCAAACGCAAACTGCATCAATTGGTGGCCGATAAATTGGTATCGGGCTGGGACGATCCACGCATGCCAACCATTTCTGGGCTGCGTCGTCGCGGTTATACCCCGGCCTCGTTGCGTGATTTTGCCGAACGCATTGGTATCTCAAAAGTAGACAGCGTAACCGAAATGAACATTTTAGAAGCTGCCATTCGCGACGATTTAAACGTAAACGCCCCTCGCAGCATGGCGGTGTTAAACCCGCTAAAAGTGGTGATTGAAAACTACCCCAATTCGCAACCCGAATCGATTCAAGCGCCGGTGCACCCGCAAAATGAAGCGATGGGCAAGCGTGAAATTTTCTTTGGTCGTGAGTTGTACATTGACCGCGCCGATTTTGAAATGGTCGCCCCCGACGCTAAGTTTCAGCGTTTGGCGTTAGACAAAGAGATTCGCTTGCGCAACAGCTACATTATTAAAGCTCTGCGCGTTGAACACGATGCACAAGGACAAATCAGCACGGTTTATTGCAGTTACGACCACGATACCCTGGGCAAAAACCCAGCCGACGGTCGCAAAGTAAAAGGGGTGATTCATTTTGTTGAAGCCAGCCATGCGCTGCCGGCCGAGTTTAGACTGTATGATCGGCTCTTTAGTGTGGCCAATCCGGGTAAAAGCGATGATTTTGAAAGCGTTATGAACCCAGATTCTTTGGTGATACAACACGGTTTTATCGAACCAGGCCTGGTGAATTCTCTGCCTGAACAGGCGTATCAGTTTGAGCGCGAAGGCTATTTTTGCCGCGACAATCAAGCCGGTTCGGCGCAAATTTACAATCGTACGGTCGCGCTACGCGACACTTGGGGAGCTTAAATGGGAAGCGTAAACATGCGAGTCTGCGGCGTAGAAATCAGCGGCAACGATGCCATTATTAGTTTGTTGTCACAAAACGACGGAATTTTTAACATTCCCGAGTGCCGAGTGAGCCGAATTACCTGTCAAAATCCGGATCGGGTGGAAGATTTACGGTACTTGCAAAAGACGTTTTTGCAACTGGTGCAAGACTATAAAGTTGATTTGGTGGTGATTCGTGAGCGCCTAAAAAAGGGCAAGTTTGCCGGCGGTGCGAACGGCTTTAAAATTGAAGCGGCGTTGCAGTTAACCCCCGGTTTAAGCTCAATGCTTATGACCAGCACCGATTTAAAAGCGCATTTAAAGCACTACCCCATGCCTATTTCATTTGTTGAAACCGGCCTTAAAAAATTTCAAGAACCTTCGTTTACCACCGCCTTTGCCTATTTTGCCAGTAAACACAAATGGTAAATGCGCACGCGTAAACGGCACAAATTAACTAAACTAATTTGACCAGGCCTGGTCAAGTTTAAATGGCTTTATTGTTCACTTTGTTACACTAATTATTTTATTAAATGAGTACCCCGCATGTCCCGCACCTTTGAACACCTGGATTTACCGCTTAGCGCGCTAGAGAACTTAACCCAATTGGGTTATGAGTTTATGACGCAAATTCAAGAAGAGGCGTTGCCACTGGCGTTGGGTGGGCACGATTTGATTGCACAAGCCAAAACCGGCAGTGGAAAAACCGCCGCGTTTGGGATTCCCATGCTGAATAAAGTCGATGTCAAACGCATGGACATTCAGGGTTTGGTCATTTGCCCCACGCGTGAACTCAGCAATCAGGTGGCCGAAGAGTTGCGTCGTTTGGCGCGTTTTCAACCCAATTTAAAAGTGGTGGTGTTAAGCGGCGGCATTGCGTTGCGTCCGCAAATTGCCTCGTTAGAATACGGTGCACACATTGTGGTGGGTACGCCAGGGCGTTTGCAAGACCACATTGACAAGGGGCATTTAAACCTAAGTCACATTACCACGTTGGTGTTGGACGAAGCCGATCGCATGCTTGAAATGGGCTTTAAAGAAGCGATGATTTCGATTATTGGCGATTTGCCTAAAGAGCGCCAAACGCTGCTGTTTTCGGCGACTTTTCCGGCTGACATTGAATACATTAGCCGTCGTTTTCAAAAAAATCCCATGCAAATCTCGGTTGAATCGCATCACAGTATGGACACGATTGACCAGCAATTTTACATTTGTCACCATAAAGACAAACTACCAGGCCTGGTTAAGTTGCTTAATCACAACGCGTTTGAACACGGTATGATTTTTTGCAACACCAAAGCTTTGGTGACCGAGGTGGTAGATTTTTTAAACGAAAAAGGCATTCATGCCGTAGGTTTGCATGGCGACATGGAGCAGCGCGAGCGCGAACAAATTTTAATTCGCTTTAAACACCACAGCGTAAGCTATTTGGTGGCCACTGACGTGGCGGCGCGTGGCTTAGACATTGAAGCCTTACCCATGGTTATAAACTACGAATTGCCGCGCAACCAAGACACCTATGTGCACCGCATTGGACGCACCGGACGCGCTGGATTAGACGGCGTGGCGATTACGTTGTTTACCGAAAAAGAGCGTTATAAACTTGCTCAATTGGGTGAGTTTCAGGGGCATCCTTTGTCGTATGAGTCAATTGACATTGTGCCTAGCGCCCGCGCGCAGCGCATTGAGCCCAAATACATTACCTTGTATATCTCGGGTGGACGTAAAGACAAAGTACGTCGTGGCGATGTCTTAGGCGCGTTAACGGGAGAGGCTGGGATTGACGCCCAGCACATTGGTAAAATTGACGTGGTGGAGCATTCAACCTATTTTGCAATTGAAACCCCCTTTGCCGCGCAAGCAGTAAGCCGGTTAAATCAAGGTAAGATAAAAGGTAAAAAGTTTAAAGTAGGGCGGGTTGAGTAAACATGTTTAGTAGGTCTTTTAGCAGGTCGTTTTGAATGTTAAGCAGAACTTAAAAAAATGACACCCTTGGGTGTCATTTTTGTTTTAAGTCGTAAAAGTGTCAGTGTTTTAAACGCCCAGCGCCTTAACGCGCGCTAACATGTCGGCTGCATGACCTTCTGGGCTTACACCGTACAATGCGGCCTCTAAGACACCGTTTTTATTAATTAAAAACGTCGAGCGTACAATGCCCATTTTTTTCTCACCATTTTTCTCTTTTTCTTGCCAGACATCGTATGCCGCACAGACCGATCCGTCGGTGTCGGCCAATAAATGCAGTTGCAAATTAAACTTGTTAATAAACGCTTGATGGCTCGCGCAATTGTCTTTACTGACGCCAATCACCACGGCATTGGCTTCGTTAAACGCTGGGCTTAAGGTGCTAAAATCGTTGGCTTCAATGGTGCAACCCGGGGTGTCATCCTTGGGGTAAAAATACAACACCACGTGTTGCTTGCCTATAAAGTCGCTTAATTGCACGGTGTGTTGGTCTTGGTTTACGCTCTTAAAATGGGGAGCGGTTTGCTGGGCTTGTAACATCATGGAGATTCCTTAAAGGTAAATTGAGTTAAATTGGCACGCTAATTAGGTTAATTTCCGATAAAATGATACGCTATTTTTAAACCATTTTGACTCAATTATACGTTTGGAAACCCCCTCTTAATGCTTATTTTGCTTGCTTGTTACACTGCGTTGCTATGCTGACCCCCTTTTTACAGGCTCGATCTTTAATAGGGCTTACGCTCGTATCTTTATTGATATTGGTCTTAGGAGTGGGGCTTACAGGGATACTCTTTAAAGCACAAGAAGCTGATAAAATTCGTGCGTTGGAAGGCGCATTTGAACAACACAGCCATAAGGCCGAAGTTGCTATTAGACGTGCGTTAAGCCATCAACGCGACCGTTTAAAAAGTTTAGCAGTGGTCTTTGAGGTATCTAAAAATATATCACGCGACGATTTTAATCAATACGCTAAGGTTTTAATGGCCTCAAAAAATGCCACTCAAGCGTTGGAGTTTTTAAAAATTGTACCTCATGCCGATCGTGATTTTTTTGAGGAATCGGTTCGTGCCGAAGGTTTTAGTGACTTTAATATTACCGCTATGAGTCATGGTGTTTTGGTTAAAGCACCCGTGGCCGATGAATACGCAGTGGTTAAATATGTATACCCGTTTAATGAAAATAAAATGGCATTTGGGTTAAACGCGTACGCTAACGCCAGTCAAAAAGCCGCCATGCAAGAAGCGTTTGAGAATAAAGCCATGGTGGTTACATCTCCGCAAAAACTAGTGCAAGCAGCACAAACTAAAAGCGCAGTTATTTTTTATTTGCCGGTATTTACCGATGACACTAAAGTGCATTTAAAAGGCTACGCAGCCTTGTTATTGCGTATGGATGAATTTGTGGATTTTATTCAAGAAAAACATCTTTTAGACGCATCGCTGTTTTATCAATTAGAAGATCCTATGAGTTCCGATAGTGGGTTTATGCAGCTAGGTCCGCATTACAACGCGCAAACCAATCCCAATGTAAGAACATTTACTCGAGACTTTTTGGTGGCTGGACGCACCTGGGCACTTACCACGCAGGTTGATTTATTGCGTTTACCGCAGGCTCAAATGTATGCCAAACAAACCCCCTTTAAACAAATGTTACCAGGCCTGGTCATTAGTGTATTTATGGCTTTATTGGTGTTTTTTGTGGGGCGTTCGTATAAAGAAAAACAACTTAAACGACAAGAACTGTTCAAACAAGAGAGTCGTTATCACGACTTAATTGAACAGAGCTCGGACGCGTTCTTTTTGCTTAATTGCGAGGGTTGCATCTTAAACGTCAATTCACAAACTGAGCGCTTGCTGGGGTATAAAAAAAGCGAATTAATCGGCATGAACCTAGCCAAAATTGATGTTAAATATTCTAAGTTGCAAATTTCATCCATGTGTCAGACCATTCAAGCTGGCGAAAAACTGTTAATTGAAAGCCTACACCGTCGTAAAGACGGTACTACTTTGCCTGTTGAAATCAGCGCCAATAAAATATTATATGGTGAAGAAATTGTTACCAGCGCCTTTGCGCGTGATTTAACTGAACGCTTATCTTTTAGAGCTTTAAGCGTGGGTAACCTTAAATTGCAAGCGTCCATTACCCAAACTACGCAAGCGTTAGAGGCACAAAAAGCCGCATTTGAAACCATTTTTAACCAGTCGGCTGACGGATTTTTTATTACCGCTGGGCGCACAGTATTAGACTGCAACGAAGCCGCTGTAAGATTGTTGGGCTATTTTAGTAAAGATGCCGTGTTAAATCGTTCAAATCGCTTGTTTTCACCCCGCTTTCAACCTGATGGTGCACGCTCTACCCGCAAAGGCTTAGAGATGATTTTGTTGTGCCATAAGAACGGTTCGCACACCTATGAATGGGTTAATTTGCGCGCAAATGGTGAGCTTTTTTGGAGCGATGTGGTGCTTACTCGGATTGATTGTTTCGGCAAGCCGGCCATTTTAATTGCGTTACGTGATATTTCACAACGCAAGTTGTTGGAAGCACAAATGCAGGCCGCACGCGAAACCGCCGAAAGGGCGCATCAAAGTAAATCTGACTTTTTGGCCAGTATGTCACACGAAATTAGAACGCCGTTGCATGGCATTTTAAGCTATGCGCAAATGGGGCAAACACGAGTGGATAAAGTGAGTTTGGATGAGCTAAAACGTTACTTTGAGTTAATTAACACCAGTAGTAATCGTTTAATGAGCTTGTTAAACGATCTACTGGATTGCGCCAAGTTTGAGTTTGCACAAATGTCCTTTAGCTTTGCATTGCACGATGTGCGTGCCATTTTAAATGAAACCGTGCACGCGCAATCTGCGGTACTGCAAAGCAAAAACATAAAAATGGTGGTGCCCAATATAGGGCAAATGGCCTATGTAGATGCTACGCGTATGGGGCAAGTGTTTACCAATTTATTAAGCAATGCCATACGCTTTACCCCGCAAGGCAATGTGATTGAAGTGGTGTTTGAGGTACAAGACAACGCCACCTTATGCGTTTGGGTCATGGATTCGGGCTCGGGCATTGCCCAAGATGAACTGGTGAGTGTGTTTGATAAGTTTTTTCAAAGTCGCCATTCATCAAGTCAACACGGAAGTACTGGATTAGGTTTGGCTATTTGCAAAGAGATTATTCAAGCCCATCAAGGAGAAATTTGGGCAGAACCCCTTATGGACGGACTCACGTTGCGCGGCACAGTATTTAAGTTTACTTTGCCGCTGCATAGCGATAAACAAGTGGATAAATTGATAAAAAATCACGCAAACGAGACTCATCAGCATGCGTCTTGAAATGGCTAATTTTAATCAAGCTTGTGTGAAAGCAACCAGGCCTGATCAACGCCCTTATGTGTTGGCGGTAGACGATGAATATATTAATAGATTGATATTAAACGATTTATTGCAAGTTCATTTTAAACTCACGTGTGTGGACAGTGGCCAGGCCTGTTTAGATGCCGTGAATCAAAGTCCCCCTGATTTAATTTTATTAGACATTAATATGCCCACCATGAATGGCTTTGAAGTTTGCCAATGGTTAAAAGACCAACCGGCGTTTAATGCCATTCCGGTGATTTTTTTAACCGCTAAAATCACCGAACAAGATCAGCATCATGGTCTGGCTTTAGGGGCAGTGGACTATATAACCAAGCCTTTTAGCGAATCGATATTATTGGCGCGCATTCAGACACATTTGAGCTTAAGTTTAAACGCCAAAATGATGGCGCATGTCAACGCGCAACTGCAATCTGAGCGCCACACCATTGAGCGCATCATGCATAAAATGCAACACGACGCACGCTTTGTCACACAATCATTGCGCACCTTGCACATGCCTATGACCGACACCAGTGCGGATGTCATTCTTTCGGCGCGTACACCCGACGGACGGCGTCAAGTGTTAATGGGTGACTTTACTGGACACGGCTTATCAGCGGCCATTGCTGCACCAATGGTGTCGGCATTGTTTTACGCTCAAGCGGCTAATAATCAAGCCTTATGCGATACTGCGCGCTTGCTCAATCAAGAGCTGTGTCAGCGTTTGCCAACTGAGCTCTTTATGGCGGCGGTGTTTATGGAGTGGTCAGACCAAGCAAATACCATTACGTTATGGAATTGCGCCATGCCCGATGTGCAAGTATTTAGGCAAGGAAAACTCTTGCAAACGGTGCCTTCAAGTGCCCTTGCATTGGGTATTGTGGATGCTTTTTACGATCAAGCTTGTCCTTTAACATTACATGTTCGCAGTGGCGATGTGCTGTTTGGTTTTTCGGACGGTTTACTCGACGCGCGCTCAACACAAGGCGAGGTTTTTGGGGCGCAGAAATTGTCAGGTGTGTTAAACGATATGCTCACTTTAGGATTGCCATTACGTTATGTACAAAATCAGCTATTTGAGTTTGTGGGTGAAATTGGAGTGCAAGACGATGCCAGTGTATTAGAGTTGCGTATATAAAACGCATTGGGGCATTATGTGTTTTACACGCTAAGCTTTTTTAAAACGGCTTGACGCGCCAATCCATCGGCTAAGGTGTTGCCCGGGTTGCCGTTATGACTTTTGACCCAGCACCAATGCACATTGTGATGCAGACTAAGAGATTCAACACTTTCCCACAAGGTTTTAAACACCACCTCTCGTCCAGACTTATTTAACCAGGCCTGGTCACGCCAACGCGCTATTTTTTTGGTTAAGCCTTCCATTAAAATACGTGAGTCGGTGTAGAGCGTAATGCGAGTGGCTTGACCCTTTAAAGATGTGAGTAGGGCGGTTAGCTCTGGTGTTTGCAGTGCCAACAGCGCTTGCTGTGCGGCCAGCAGCTCCATCTCTAAACTTGAGTGACTGGTTTTAGCGTGCGCAGCGCGTAAGATTTCTTGTTGATTTACAAACATCACCCAACCCCAGCCACCGAGCTGATGCTGGCGAAAATAGCCGCCGTCGGTGTAAATTTCAATGACAAGCGGGGTACTTGCAAAAGGCGATTTACTCAACGATTGCACTGGGTAACGTTAGCTTTTTGGATGGCTATTTGATTGATTATGATCGTCTTTATGATCGTCTTGGGTCTTATGATTTGCTTGAGCTTCGGCCAATGCCGATGATTGGCTGTATTTTTGGGCTATTTTCGCCGTCCAGCGATACGACAACCATAAGGCCGGAGTAATGATAATTAAACTGTAAAAACCGGCAACCGCCGCGGTAGTCAGTTTAAGGGCAGCGTCCATCTCTTGATAGTAGCTTAAGCCAGCTACCACTAAACTAAGCAATAAACCGTTGCGTAAGGCGCGTTTTAAAGGGTTGTCGTAAATCATAAAAGTTCTCGTAGTGTGTGATAGTAAGATTGCTTGGTTTGGTTGTTTATCGGACTTAACTTATAAAATCAGCAGGTTTTGCAAACAGCGCAAATAGGCGGCTTCGTCGGGTTCTATTTGGTCGCGTTGTGCCACCCATAACGATTCGGCCAAGCAGTCCATCATGGCGTGTTCGGTGGCGTGTACATCTCGCAAGCGTGCGCCCAATTGTTGATAGACCGCTTGAATGCCAATCGGTCGATTCATAGAGACTTGTTCTTGAAGCCCTAAATGCATGCCCATATGCAAAAACGGATTGGTTTGACCGTCTTCGGGTTTGTATTCGTTACCCAGGTGTTTTTGGTTGCTGAGCATGGCGTGGTATTCGGGATGCAGTTCAATCACACGCGCCACCATGGTTTCCATCGCGTCTAATGGCAAACCGTGGCGCGCTTTGTGCCAAGTATCCACGTAAAATTGGCGTAATTTATCGCGTTCAGAAGTGTAAAACATAGCAGGCCTGGTGGTTATGGTGGTTGTATTGAATATATTGGTAAGGGGCTGGAATTGTCTCAATCATTAGAATCATCGGAATCGTTATGAGTTTTTGCCTTGTATTCGCATAAATCGTAAATACAACACGCCTCGCAGCGCGGTTTGCGGGCAATGCAGGTGTAACGGCCGTGTAAAATCATTAAGTGGTGTGCGGCAATTAAATAGTCTTTGGGTACAAACTTAAGCAGTTTGTGCTCAACCTCTAATACATTTTTTCCAGGTGCCAGTTTGGTGCGATTGGCCACTCTAAAGATGTGGGTGTCCACCGCCATAGTGGGGTGACCAAACGCGGTGTTAAGCACCACATTGGCAGTTTTTCGACCCACACCGGGCAGCGCTTCTAACGCCACACGGTCATCGGGCACGATTGAGCCGTGTAATTCAATTAACATTTTGCAGGTTTTAATAATATTAGCGCCCTTGGTGTTAAACAGGCCAATGGTTTTAATGTACTCTTTTAAGCCGGTCTCACCCAGTGCAAAAATGGCTTCGGGTGTGTTGGCGACCGCAAATAATTTGTCGGTGGCAATGTTTACCCCTTTATCGGTGGCTTGCGCCGACAGAATCACCGCGATCAACAGTTCAAACGTTGATTGATAGTGCAATTCGGTTTCTGGGTTGGGAATGGCTTGGCTTAGGCGCTCAAACATCATTAAGCGTTTTTGTTTGTTCATAGAGGCTTAACCACGGCAATTGGAATCCCCAGCGCATTGGTTTGCTTGGCGATTTTTTTGGCGTCCATTGCGTTTTTTAGGGCAATTAACAGCCCTAAACCAATAAACGCTCCAGGGGGTAAAATCGCGAGTAATACGCCTTGATAGTTGTCGCCCAAGTGAATCGTCCAGCTGCGTGCGCTTTCGCCAAACATTAAGTAGGCCTGGTCAAACAGCGTGCCGTTGCCAATGAGTTCGCGCAGTGCGCCCAATAATACCAATACAAATAAAAAGCCAATGCCCATAAAGAAAGCGTCCACCAAGGCTTTGTCCAGTGGGTTTTTAGACGCGTAGGCTTCGGCGCGGCCTAAAATGGCACAGTTGGTTACAATCAGCGGAATAAAAATGCCTAAGATACCGTGCAGCGTATTAAAGTAGGCGCTCATTAATAGGTCAATAATGGTAACCGCCGTAGCGATGATGGCAATAAACACCGGAATGCGAATCTCGTCCGAGACGTGATTGCGAATCACCGAAACCAAACTGTTTGAAATCAGTAACACTAATAAAGTCGCCAAACCCAAGCCTAAGCCGTTAACCGTATTGTTAGAGACCGCCAATAACGGACATAAACCCAATAGCGCGACGAGGGCTTGGTTATTCTTCCACAGTCCGTTTTGCATAATGCCACGGTAGTCGTGCAAACGACCCTTTAGCCACCCAGATGAGGCGGGCGCAGACGTATTATTAATGTCATTAATGTCACTGATACTGGCATTACTCATAAAGCACTGCTCCTTGTTGATTGACCCAAGACAAGGTCTGTTTAACCGTTGCGACCACCGCCCGAGGGGTGATGGTCGCACCAGTAAATTGATCAAACTGGCCGCCGTCTTTTTTGACCGCCCAGGTGTTAACATTGTCTTGGGTTAAGGTTAAGCCATTAAAACTCAAAATCCAATCGTGTTTGTCGAGCTCAATTTTATCGCCCAACCCTGGGGTTTCTTTATGGCTTAAAACGCGCACCCCTGAAACCGAACCATCGGCTAAAACAGCCATTAATAAAGTAATGTTGCCACTGTAACCATTGGGTGCGGTGGTGGTTAAAATAAGCCCAACGGGTTGGTTGTTTTTGCGTGCTCGATAGACAGTAACAGGTGATGACGCGCCTAACGCGGCCATTTGCTCTGGCGTATCAAGCAATAATGTATCTTCAAGTAAGGCGTTGTCGTATTGCTGAGCGGGCAACACTTGGTTAAAACTTGACAATAAAGTGTTGCGTTGTACCTCGGCAATCATCGGTTCGGTGAGGGCGCGTGTCAGCAATAACAACACAACACTGGTGACGACAAACAGGGTCAGTTTACCGGCCGAACGCGCCATCGAAACCACTAAAAACTGAGCGGAAGAACGATTGGCTTGACTGGTTTGGTCGTCTTGGTTAAGCGTGGGTTTTGACATATAAGTTCCTAGCGAGTTCCTAGCGCCGATGACCATAGACTCTGGGTTGAGTGTACTGGTCAATTAAGGGCACGGCAATGTTCATTAACAAAATCGCAAACGCAATGCCGTCTGGAAACGCGCCCCAGTTACGAATCACATAGACCAACACCCCAATGCCACACGCATACACCAATCGACCCCGTGGAGTGGTGCTGGCGCTGACGGGGTCGGTAATAATGAAAAAAGCCGCCAACATAGTGCCACCCGACAACAATACAAAATCAATGGGCGGGTAGGTATTGGGGTCAAAGGCATGAAACCCCCACGCCATCAGCGTCAACGACCCTAAAAACCCTACCGGAAACTGCCAACGAATAGTGCCCTTAAACAGCATCCACACCCCACCCGCAATAAAGGCAACGTTAACCCATTGCCAGCCATTTAAACCCCAATACAAACCATTGTGTAAGGTGCTGGTGGTAGCGTGCAAGGTATCAGTGATGCCAATGCCTTGTGACAGAGCAATACGCACTTCGTTAAGGGGTGTGGCACCGGTAATCATGTCCATATTCAGGCCGGGTATCGCGCCGGTAAAAATAAGGTAAATCGAGTCCATTAAGGTCAGCGTATGACCAGAAATGGCCGTGGGTAAAGTCCACTGAGTCATTTGAATAGGAAACGAAATGAGCAAAAACGCATAGCCTAGCATGGCTGGATTAAAGGGGTTATAACCCAAGCCGCCGTACAAATGTTTACCAAAACAAGCGCAAAGGCGCTGCCCGACACCACCACCCACCAAGGTGCTTCGGGCGGAATGCAAAATACCAGGCCGGTAATGGTAATTAGCGCACTCATGTCGGTCATAAAGGGTGCCACCGGACGGCCGCGCATTTTGAGCATAATGTATTCAACGATTAACGCCGTAGCCACCGCCAAAAACCATTGAATAACAATGCCATAGCCAAAAAAGAACACGTGGGCAAACAGCGCCGGAAACGCTGCAAGCTGCACTTGCAACATTACTTTGCGCACAGTTTGATTATTGTGGGTAAACGGGGACGATGAAACCATGTTTGGGATCACTTAGTGCGGCTCCTGTGATTGGGTTTTGCGTTGAGCTGCGCGCAAACGTGCGGCCGCCACGGCTTTATCGCGCTTGCTTTCTGGAGAGTCTGTGGGTGCCAGCGTCGGTTCAATTTTTGACGCAATTGTCGATGCGTCGGCAACCGAGTCGATGGCGTTTAAGTCGTTTGAGGATAGGTCAGTTGGCGCTTGGGTTTGAATAGGCGGTTTAGCGGCACTCACACTGGCTTTACGTTTTTGAGCCGCATCGCGCGCCGCTTGCATGGCCGCGTTGCGCGCATTCTCTTTGTCTAATGCCGCCGAACTCGAATTAGTAGTGTTAGAGCTCACCGATGCTTGCGTTAAATCGATTATCTGTGGTTGAGATGCATAATTATCTGGTGTATCAGCCTTTTGTACTGACTTGTGCGCTGACTTGAGTGCCGCTTTTTGAGCGGCTTCTATGGCGCGCCGACGAGCCGGGGGCATGGCGCTTAAATCGAGTACCGTGGGTTCAAGACTTGGTGGATTGCTTGGCGCAATGTGAGGCTCAACATGATTTTCAACATGACGTTCAACATTGGGCAATGCTTGATTATGGTTACTGGGGTCAATGCTGGGATGGTTAAACGTCACAGCAACGGCGTCTATTTCATCCATTTTAGCAGCGGATTTTTGTGCAGCACGTTTGGCTGCCGCAGCTTTAGCGGCGGCCGCGGCAGCAGACACCGGTTTTGGTGCAACTTGCATGGTGGTGTCTTGCGTGCTGGTTATTTCTTGAGCGGGCGGTTTTATAGCTTGTTTTACAGCGGCTTTTTTGGCGTTTAAACGCGCTTCACGCTCTTGCTTTTCGCGCTCAATGCGAGCCAATTTAAATTCGTGACGCTGTTTGGCTAAATCAATGGCGTGAGCTTGGACGTGCAACTCTTTGATTTCGGCTTTGGCGTGACGGTAGTATTGCACCAAGGGAATGTGGCTTGGGCAAACAAAACTGCAACAGCCGCACTCTATGCAATCAAAGACATTGAGTTTTTCGACTTTATCGTATTCATGCGCCTGCGCGTGCCAATACATTTGCTGGGGCAATAAATTAATAGGGCACGCGTCCATACACTCGCCACAGCGAATGCAGGGCATTTGCATCTCGATGGGTTGCGGTGGGTTGGCTAAAATGCAGTTTGAAGTTTTTGTTACTGGTACTTGATTGTTTTTTACTTGATAGCCCATCATTGGACCGCCCACAATTAATGGGTAGTTTAACGGTGTTTTAGGTTGGGCGGCTTGCGCTAATACATCAAAAGGTGTGCCAATCAGGGCTTGAATATTAAACGGTTTATGCAGTCCTAAGCCGCTCACGGTAATTAAGCGCGAGGTAAGGGGTTCGCCGTAGGTTACTGCACGATAGATGGCGGCAAAGGTGGCCACGTTCATCATCAGCATGCCCAAATCAACCGAGTGGGTTTTTTTAGGGACTTCTACGCCGGTTAACTCTTGAGTAAGTTGTTTTTGACCGCCCATGGGGTAAACCGTGGCGACACTTATAATTTGTACAATCGGGTCATCGGTAAATTTTTGTGCGGCGTTATTGGCGGCTATTTGAGCGGCTTTAATCGCTTCGGGCTTGTTGGTTTCAATGCCAAATAGAATTGTCACAGCACCCAAGGCGTGCGCGGTCATTATGGCGCCTTGAATAATTTCGTCACTGCGCGTTTGCATTAACAAATCGTCGCAGGTAATAAACGGCTCGCATTCGGCTCCGTTAATCATTAAGGTGTGAATTTGACCTTTTTGCGCCGGAATTTTAGCGTAAGTCGGAAACCCAGCACCCCCCATACCAATAATGCCGGCGTTAAATAAGATGTCCTTAAGCGCTTGCGGAGTTTTTGGCACAGAAGCATCGACGTGTAAGACGTTGTTAATGGCCACGTCAAGTTGGTCGGGTTTTAAAATAACGCACAAATCGGTTAAGCCCGAAGGGTGCGGCAAGGTAAAGGGTTCAACTGCAATAATGGTGCCCGAAGTAGGGGCGTGGATGGGTACCACCAAGGCTTTAGTCGCGTCTTTATTGGAACGAGCAATCAGTTGATTTTTTTTGACGTAACTGCCCACTTTTACCAACAGCTCGGCCGGTTGCCCAACTTGTTGTTGCAAAGGCAAAATCAAGCGTTCTGGAATAATCGGTGCGTGAATTGGCTGTTTGGCCGAAAGCGACTTGTTGTATTGCGGAAAAATTCCACCGTGAAAGCGGTATAACCCGCGCTTAGCCGCTGGATAGAGTCGAGCTAAACCCTTTAGGAATGACTGAAGCACTGCGCTAAACCATTTAGAGCGTTTTTCATTAGCGGAATGAGCGGGGTTGTGCACTTTTGAGTTCATAACACCTCCTGCGCTTTTTGGGTTGGCGCATCACTTGAAGTAATGGGGTCTTGAACCGTCGGAACTACGGGGTCAGGCCATTTCCAGTTTTTGGTGGTGATTGTTTCAGGCCGCATCTCAATGCAATCCACCGGGCAAACGGGGACGCAGAGTTCACACCCTGTGCACTCTTGTTGAATGACGGTGTGCATTAATTTGGTGGCGCCCAAAATGGCGTCCACCGGGCAGGCTTTAATGCACAGCACACAGCCAATGCACAAATCTTCATCTATAAACGCGGTGGTTTTCGGTTTGGTTTCAACGGCGGTGGCGTCCATCGCTTTGGGTTCGCGATGGGTGATTTCAGAAATTTTAATCATGACCTCTGTGCCACCTGGAATGCACAAGTTAACTTCGGTATTGCCTTGTGCCAAGGCTTCGGCGTAGGGTTTGCAGCCTGGAAAACCACATTGCCCGCATTGTGTTTGTGGTAGTACTTTGTCAATTTGCTCGGCGATTGGATTGCCTTCAACCTTAAAGCGTACTGCAGCGTAGCCCAGTAATAAACCAAACAACAGGGCTAACAGGGTAAAAATAATAATAGCTTCTAACATGACCAGGCCTGGTCAATGTAAGTTAAGGTTTTTGATGATTTAAATAATGCGTTCATGTTAAACCAAGCCGCCAAAGCCCATAAAAGCCATGGACATTAAACCGGCTGTAATCAGGGCGATGGGCGCGCCTTTAAACGGCGTAGGCACATCGGCGGCGTCAACGCGCTCACGAATAGAAGCAAACAAAATCATCACCAACGTAAAGCCCACGGCCGCACCAAAACCATACACCGCCGATTCGATAAAGTTGTTTTTTTCACCGACGTTTAACAACGCAACGCCCAGTACCGCGCAGTTGGTGGTGATTAACGGCAGATAAATGCCCAACACTTGATACAGCGCGGGGCTGGTTTTGTGAATGGCCATTTCGGTAAACCCGACCACGGCGGCAATGGCTAATATAAAGCCGATGGTTTGCAGATATTCTAGGCCAAACGGTTGCAGTAAATAGGTGTAAATAATGTAACTGAGCACCGACGAAAGCGTCATGACAAACGTGGTCGCCAGTCCCATTCCCAGTGCGGCATCAGTTTTTTTAGACACACCCATAAACGGGCACAAGCCTAAAAATTTAACCAATACAAAGTTATTAACTAACACCGTACTGATAAGAATGAGAATATACTCTTGCATGCTTAGCCTATTTAACATATTAAAAAGTTAGGATTATTTAACTCGCATACCGGGTTGCGCGCCATCGCCTGGCGACAAAATGTAAAAGTCGCCTTGACCGTCACTGGCCGCCAACACCATGCCTTGAGACACCCCAAAACGCATTTTACGTGGCGCTAAATTAGCCACCATCACGGTCAATTTACCGATTAAATCTTCCGGATTGTACGCCGATTTAATGCCCGCAAACACCTGGCGTTGTTCAAAGCCAATGTCTAACGTTAGCCTAATAAGTTTATTGGCTTCTGGCACGGCTTGCGCGTCGATAATTTTGGCGATTCTAAAGTCAATTTTAGAAAAGTCATCAATGCTTATTTCAGCCGCAAGGGTTTCATATTCGGCTTTAGCGTCTATTTGACGCTCAGTATCAGCGATAGTCACCGTATTGGCAGTTGCTGTATTCGTCACCACTTTTTTATCGCCCTTTTTGCCATCCGGGGCGGCGTTAGGGTTAAGCGATTGAGCCGAATTGTTGACCATTTTTTCAATAGGCTCAAGCTCTAAACGCCTCATTAACGGGCTAAAGGTTTCAATACGGTGGTTCATTAATGGTGTGGCCACCGCATTCCATTGCCAATCGGTTACGTTTAAAAATGCGCGGGCTTTTTCGGCTGTGGCCGGCAATACGGGGGTCAAATAGCTCATTAATACTCTAAATAAATTAAGGCTTAGACTCACTACTTCATGCAATTGCGCTTGTTGGTCTGCTTGTTTGGCTAACACCCAGGGCGCGTTTTGTGCAATGTATTCATTGGCTTTGTCGGCCAGCGCCATAATTTCACGCATGGCGTGACCGTATTCGCGCGCTTCGTAATGCTGAGCAATCTCTTCACTTTTAGCGCTAAAACTGGCGTACAACTCGGCAGATTGATCCGACCATTGGTTGCACAGTTGACCGTTAAATTGTTTGGTGACAAAGCCCGCACAACGGCTGGCGATGTTGATGACTTTGCCGACTAAATCGGAGTTAACGCGTTGGGCAAAGTCTTCTAAATTTAAATCTAAATCGTCAATGCGGCTGGTTAATTTAGTGGCAAAGTAGTAACGCAGATACTCTGGGTTTAAACCTTGTTCAAGATAGGTTTTGGCCATAATAAAGGTGCCGCGTGACTTGGACATTTTTAACCCATTGACCGTTAAAAAGCCGTGCGCAAAGACGGCAGACGGGGTTCTAAACCCTGCGCCAGACAACATGGCGGGCCAAAATAGCGCGTGAAAATTAATGATGTCTTTGCCAATAAAATGATAAAGCTCGGCGGTTGAATCGGGTTTCCAGTAGTCGTTAAAGTCTAGATCGGATTGCTCACAATGGGCTTTAAAACTCGACATATAGCCAATGGGTGCGTCCAGCCAAACGTAAAAATATTTATTGGTTTCACCCGGGATTTCAAACCCAAAATAGGGTGCATCGCGCGAGATGTCCCAACCACGCAAGCCGCTTTGCAGCCATTCGTTAAGTTTGTTGGCTATTTGCGGCTGCAAATGGCCGGCGTGCGTCCACTCTTTAAGCATGGTTTCAAATTGACCTAACTCAAAAACAGGTGATCGGTGTCTTTTTCAATGGGTGTTGCCCCCGAAATAACCGATTTTGGGTCAATTAAATCGGTCGGGCTGTAGGTTGCGCCACAAGCTTCGCAATTGTCACCGTATTGATCTGGGGTTTTGCATTTTGGGCAGGTGCCTTTAATAAAACGATCGGGCAAAAACATTGCCTTTTCTGGATCGTAAAATTGCGAAATGGTCTTGCGTGAAATGTAACCTTTGTCTTTTAACTGGGTGTAAATGTAACTGGCCAACGCTTGGTTTTCGAGTGAATGCGTGCTGCCGTAGTGGTCAAACTCAATGTTAAATCCAGCAAAATCCGCTTGGTGTTCAATGGACGACTTAGCAATGAGCGCCTCTGGGGTAATGCCCTCGGCCGCGGCTCTAAGCATAATAGGCGTGCCGTGCGCATCGTCGGCGCAAATGTAGGTGCAGTGATGTCCACGCATTTTTTGAAAACGCGACCAAATATCCGTTTGAATGTACTCGACCAAATGCCCTAAATGAATAGGACCATTGGCGTAAGGCAGTGCGCTGGTAATTAAAATCTTTCTGGGCGACTGCGCAACAAGGTGAGTGTGCGAATGATTGTGTGACGTTTCTGACATTGAGGATTCCACATTTAGACGATGGTTTTGTGCGTAATATACCGGCGGCTAAGCCAGTCAAGCCCGATATTATAGCTATTTTGCGGGTCAATGTGCGCTTTGTTGAAGCGCCATTTTAGGTAAAAAATAAAATTTTGAGTAATGCCTTTAATGTTAATTAATATTAAAGGCTGATGCTTTGACCAGGCCTGGTGAAAGCTTGTTTTAGCACTTATAATTAATGTCTTGTTATTTTGGAGCACGCTAGGATGAGTTTAAACATTAAAGAAAAAAATAATGTGGTGACCATCGCCATTGAAGGCAGTTTTGATGTTAGTGGTTACCAAGCATTTAAAGAGGTTATCGAAACCCACAATGACCCACAAACGCACTTTATTGTAGAGTGCAAACACGCTTCTTACCTTGATAGCTCTGCGCTAGGCATGTTACTGCTGTTGCGAGAAAAAACGGCCGGTGATCAAAAACGTTTAAAGCTGGTAAATGTGCACGGTGATGTAGCGAGTATTTTAAAAATTGCTCAGTTTGACCGATTGTTTAGCATCAACCCTTGAGACATTTGCATAGGTAATTGTGCAAAGGTCTTTAGGTATTTTGAATCACAATCTTTGGAAAAACATGGTTGTAACTGCGTTTTTGAATACCGATTTTACTGCTTATTTTATGCGCCATGGTGCGGTACTTAAAGGCAATCTCGCTATTAGGTTCGGCGGTAACCGTAGGGTTTCCGGTATCAGCTTCTTCACGAATTCGTTTATCGAGCGGTAAGCTGCCTAAAAAATCAACTTGATAGGTTTGCGCCATTTTTTGTCCACCATTCTCTCCAAAAATAGCCTCTTCGTGACCACAATTTGAACAAATGTGTGTACTCATGTTTTCAATAATACCTAAAACAGGAATGGCAACTTTTTCAAACATTTTCAAGCCTTTTTTAGCGTCAATAAGTGCAACTTGTTGCGGGGTGGTCACAATGACGGCTCCCGTAACCGGAATTTGCTGTGACAATGTAAGCTGCACATCACCTGTTCCGGGTGGAAGGTCAATGATCAAATAATCCAAATTGCTCCAATTGGTCTCTTTTAAGAGTTGCGTTAAGGTTTGCGTAACGATTGGGCCACGCCATATCATGGGCGAGTCTTCTTCAATTAGCGCGCCAATTGACATTACTTGTAAGCCGTAGGCCATTAGCGGCTGCATGCTTTTACCATCGGACGATTGTGGTTTGTCTTTAATATTTAGCATAGTGGGAATGCTAGGACCATAAATGTCGGCGTCTAAAATGCCAACATTAGCACCTTCTTGCTGCAATGCTAAAGCCAAATTAACGCTGGTGGTCGACTTGCCAACGCCGCCTTTGCCAGAAGCCACGGCAATAATGTTTTTAATGTTTGGTAAAGGGTTAATGCCTGCTTGAGCGTCATGCACCACAATACGAGTTTCAAAATGAATCTGTACGCTTTCAATTTCGGTAATTTGTGTGAGTGAATGACTTAAGGTTTGCAGCATGCTCGGCCAAAGACTTTTGCACGGATAAGGCAACGCTAAGGTAAAGCTAAGTTGCTTTTTTTTAAGCTGCAATTGACTGATGGCTTTAAGGGCTAAAAAGTCTTGCTGACTGGTTGGTTCAAGACAAAGTTTAAGTTGATGTTCAATTTGGGTTTGTAAGGTTTCAGAGATTCCATTACCAAAAAGCGTGTTTAAAATGCCCATAATTACGATTTACCTTATATGTCTGTTTTATATTGGTGCCCAGTTTAGCAGTTTTAGTTCTTTTTAGCCTGGTTTGCCGTTAACGCATTTGCCTTATGGTGGGTTGTTTGCGCAAAATCTATCCAAACACAACCGGTTGCGGTGCTATAATTTTGTTCTTTATTTTTAGAGTATTTATTGCGTTTTTATGTTCAATCGTCAACCCATTGCTCAATTACCGTCGCATTTAGCCGACCAAATTGCCGCCGGCGAAGTGGTCGAACGCCCGGCTTCGGTGGTAAAAGAGTTACTTGAAAATGCTTTAGACTCTGGCGCTACGCTTATAGAGATTCACATTGAAGAAGGTGGCGAAAAGCGTATTCAAGTGACCGATAATGGCAGCGGCATTCCTAAAAATGAGTTGCTGCTGGCAGTAAGTCGTCACGCTACTAGCAAAATACAAACAGCCGCCGATTTAGCTTGCGTGACTACGCTTGGGTTTAGAGGTGAGGCCTTGGCGAGTATAAGCTCGGTTTCACGATTTGAAATTACCAGCCGAGCCCATAACGATGTGGCGGCATGGCAATTGCAAAGCGAAGGTGATGCACAATGGAGCGCGCTAAAACCAGCCGCCTGCCCAGAAGGTACCCGCGTAAATGTGAGCGACTTGTTTTTTAACACGCCGGCGCGAAAAAAATTTTTACGCTCTTCTAAAACAGAGTTTTTACAAATAGAACAACTGGTTAAACGAGTAATGTTAAGTCGTTTTGAGGTTGGCTTTAAACTCTGGCATAATCACAAGCTGTTGCGCCAGGTGACTCCCGCGTTGGACAATAAAGCCATTAATCAGCGCCTATCCATCTTACTAAGTGATGCATTTGTCGAACAAAGTGTAGAGATTTTGTTTGAATCTCAAGAGTTAGTCGTCAAAGGCTGGGTTGGATTGCCAACCTTTAATCGCAGCCAAACCGATATGCAATATTTATTTGTAAATGGTCGCATGGTGCGCGATCGTTTACTGTCTTACGCTGTAAAACAGGCGTATGCCGATGTGATGTATCACGGTCGTCATCCAGCGTATTTATTATTTTTAGAACTGCCAAGCGATTGGGTGGATGTTAATGTTCACCCCGCCAAGTACGAAGTTCGTTTTGCCAATGGTCGCTGGCTATACGATTTTTTACGCCGCAGTGTGCGTGACGCGGTAGCCAAGCCATTAATGGCACAACACGGCAGTGGTACGGCACTTGAGGCAAGTGGACAAACCTCCCAATCTGGTTATGTAAATCAAAATACGCCCTTATACAATCAAAATCGCAGTCTAGACATAGTTGCAGCACAGCAGTTTCAGCAACCGCTTGGCGGTATGTTTAATGCGCCAAATTATGCGAATTATTCGCACTCACCAGGCCTGGTCACATTACATGAGCCCAATGCAACGTATACCACTTATAATAATACCCCGTCTAGCGATGTAACGCCGCGCTTGGGGTTTGCTAAAGCACAAATACATGGTGTGTACATCTTAGCCCAAAATACACAGGGCTTAATATTGGTGGATATGCATGCCGCACACGAACGCATTGTGTATGAACGCATGAAAAAGCAATGGAACAATGAACGCATTATCAGTCAACCGTTATTAGTGCCTATTGCTATGGGTGTAGAATCTCTAGCGGTGGATGTATGGCATGAGCAGCGCGATTTATTTACCCAGCTGGGTTTTGAAATCGAGCCTTTGGGGCCACAGCAACTAAAAATTATGGCTGTGCCTGCAATGCTGGTTAAAAGTAATGTGGTAGGATTAATAAACGATATGTTGGCCGACTTAGCTGTGACCGGGCAAACTCAGCGCAGCGAAGAGCGCATTAATGCAATTTTATCGACCATGGCTTGTCATGGTTCAGTGCGTGCAAATCGCACATTAAGCTTGCTCGAAATGGACGCATTGCTAAGAGAAATGGAAGTAACTGAGCGTTCGGATCAGTGCAATCATGGTAGGCCTACTTGGGTAGAGCTTTCGATGGGACAATTAGACAGCCTTTTTATGCGAGGCCAGTAACTGCTTTACATTACAAAGATACATAAGAGATTGCTTTAACGTTATGAAGTTAAAAGATAAAGAAATAAATTTAAATATACGAAACAACTTTAAAGTAGCCCCGGGCTTATTTAGCACTGAACAACTTAGTCAGTGGCTTAAAATGGCTGAGCAATGCATTGCTCAAAAAACCTGTTTGGCTATTATGGGGCCAACCGCTTCGGGTAAAAGTCAGCTGTCTATGGATTTAGCTCGTGTACTTCCTATTGAAATAATTAGTGTAGATTCAGCACTTATTTATCGACAAATGGACGTGGGAACTGCAAAGCCTACGGCACAAGAGTTGGCCACAGTGCCTCATCATTTAATCAATACTCACGACCCGTTGCAAACCTATTCAGCCGCTGAGTTTGTTGAAGACGTGCACGGTTTGGTTGCCGACATATTAGGGCGAGGCTGTTTGCCCGTATTGGTAGGGGGAACAATGATGTACTTTAATGCACTGCAACAGGGCATGTCCGACTTGCCCGAAGCTGATAAATCGGTGCGTGAGGCATTACAAGCATTGTGGGTACAAGACCCAAGTCAATTGCACGCTCAGTTGCACGACATTGATCTGGTGTCGGCGCAGCGAATTCATCCTAATGACCCGCAACGACTGATTCGCGCGTTAGAGGTTTTCAAAACGTCAGGCAAGACTTTAACCGAGCTGCGGGCTTTACCCAAGCCATCCTTAAGCGCCTTTAAGTTAATTAAGGTGGCGTTATTACCCCAGGATCGCTCTAAATTGCATGATCAAATTGGGGTGCGCTTTGAACAGATGTTGGAAAAAGGTTTGTTGCAAGAAGTTAAGCAATTAATGCAGCGAGGTGATTTGCACGCCGATTTAACCGCAATGCGCAGTGTTGGATATCGCCAGGCCTGGTTGTTTTTACAGGGTGATTACGATTACCCAACGTTTATAGAAAAAGGATTGGTGGCGACACGCCAATTAGCAAAGCGCCAACTAACATGGTTGCGTAAAGAACCCGATTTAGAACTTTTTGACCCGTTTTCGACAACACGAATTGAACGTTTGGAGGGGGTTTTAAATTTAATACAGAGTCATGTTCGCCATTAAAATACATGTTTTTTTAATAAAGCCAATAAACTCTATTGATAAAACCGCGTGTGGCCGCTATGGTATGCTTTAAACAAACGGCGACATTAATAACTCGTATAAATAACAAGAAATCTTTACACCTGTAAAATTCTTACTAAAAGCGTGAGCGATAAACTAACAATATGAGACCTTTGCACGAGTGGGGTACGAGAAAAAAATGCGAAAAAACTTACCTGATTGAGTGGGAAACTTGTGAATAGTTGGCTATTCACAAGTTTGCCAACGAAAAGCAGGAAAAATTTAACCATTTTTGGCCGTACATCCACTCGTGCAAAGGTCTCAATATACTCATGAAGCAACATAAACATCTCTAAAAATAAAAACAGGAAAAATCATGGAGAATAAAAAATTGGTTAAGGCATTGCCCATTCAAGACCCATATTTAAATGCGTTACGCAAAGAAAAAATCAGTGTGTCTATTTACTTGGTTAATGGCGTAAAGCTTCAAGGGCGAGTGGATTCATTTGACCAGTTTGTAGTACTGCTTAGAAGCAATGTTACTCAAATGGTTTATAAGCACGCTATTTCAACCATTGTGCCAATGCGCGACCCTAAGCTGTATGAAAACAGCAGTGACGAGATTGGAACGGTTGACTTACCAGAATAACTTTATTGTGGTCGCATAAATAATAATTGCACACAATAAGGTTCTTAAACTGATGTTAAAGTCAGTTCATGCTCAACCTGACATATCCAAACTTGTATATGCCATAAATTTTGCCTTTACAGCAAACCTTCTTATCTTGCTTTGTTGCATAATTTAACGAGCCCCCTAAATGGAATTATTTGATCGTCTTGAACGACGAGAGTTAGAACGCGCTGTGCTGGTGCATGTTGATTTGCATGACGAAGCTGATCGTGAAGAGTTAGATGAATTATATGAACTAGTCGACTCGGCTGGAGCGCAAGCTTGTGCACTATTAACCACCAAGCGCAGCAAGCCAGACCCTAAATTATTTGTAGGTAAAGGTAAAGCTGAAGAAATTAAGCAGGCCGTTGAATTATACGAAGCCGACGTTGTCATTTTTAATCACGCATTGACGCCTGCTCAAGAGCGTAATTTGTCCAATCTATTAGAGTGTCACGTAATAGACAGAGTGGGTTTAATCTTAGATATCTTTGCGCAACGTGCACGTTCTCATGAGGGAAAGTTGCAAGTTGAGTTAGCGCAGTTAAAACGCATGTCAACCCGATTGGTTAAAGGCTGGTCGCATTTGGATCGACAAGGTGGCATTGGTGCGCGCGGCCCTGGTGAAACTCAGCTTGAAACTGACAGACGACTTATTCAAGCTAAAATCAAGCAGTTAGAGCTGCGTATTGATAAAGTACGTCAACAGCGTGGTTTAGGGCGTCGTTCACGAAAACGCTCGGATGTGCCCACAGTAACTATTGTGGGATACACCAATGCAGGTAAATCAACGCTGTTTAATCAAATGACTAACGCAGGGGTGTACGCTGAGGACAGGTTATTTGCCACACTCGATTCTACCTTGCGGCGCGTACATTTACCGGGTGCTGGTTCGGTTATTTTTGCCGACACCGTTGGTTTTATACGTCACATTCCACACGATTTGGTTACCGCGTTTCGTTCGACATTAGAGGAGACCAGTGAAGCTAATCTATTGATTCATTTGGTCGACGCTGCAGATATTCACCGTGAAGAAAAAATGCAAGACGTCTACGAGGTTATTAAAGAGGTAGGGGCTGATGGCGTGCCTCAACTGTTGGTCTTTAATAAAATAGATGCGTTAGAGCCCGCGGTTGAACCTAAAGTTGACTTTAATGAAGATGGCGTCCCGCAGCGCGTATGGATTTCGGCCAAAAGTGGTTCGGGCATTGATTTACTTATGAATTCGGTCGCCTCGTTTTTTAAGGGAACCTTCTTTACTGTGTCCATTACCTTAAGTATGCAAGCCGCTAAAAAACGTTCTGAGCTTTACAGTTTAGGCACTATTTTAGAAGAAGGGTTTGATGAGTTCGGCAACAGTCTGTTCAAAATGACTTTAACCGCTCAGGAATGGGATTCAATTAAAAGCTGGCCGGAACTTCTAGAGGCTAAAATCTTAGAGTGAAGCTGACAAAAATTGAGGTTTCCAGGCCGTTTATGAAGGCGTTTAATGAGTAACAACCTTTGTAATATGAGCTTTTTACGCACACAACGACTCGTAAATGGCCTATAAATTGTATTAATAGATGACTTTTTTAACCTTTATCACTAGAATAGTGAGCTTAATGTCCGCGCTCAGTGGACGTGTCAAGATGCCCAATGCATGGAGAATTTTAAATGGCTTGGAATGAACCAGGTAAACCCGGACAAGACCCTTGGGGTAATTCTGGAAATAACAATGGTGGCAATCAGCCGCCTAAGAAGCAAAATAATGACCCTGATTTAGACGCTTTATTAAAAAAAGCACAATCTATCTTGGGCGGTGCCGGCAATCAATTTAATAATGCAGGCAATCGTTTTGTCGGTATGATTATTTTTGCCGTTATTGTGGTGGTTTGGTTGCTATCGGGTATTTATATTGTTGACCCAGCTGAGCGTGGCGTTGTAACGCGCTTTGGAGCGTTTGTAGAAGAAACCAAAGCCGGTCCGCATTGGCACTTGCCTTACCCTATTGAAGCGGTTCGCGTTGTTAACGTTGACCAAATTCGTACGGCCGAAATTGGATACCGCTCCGATTCTCGTAGCAAGGCTGGCAACGTGACTGAAGAATCACTTATGTTGACCAAAGACGAAAACATTATTGATCTTAAGATTGCTGTTCAGTATCAGGTTCAAAGTGCCAATCAATATTTATTTGAAACGGCTGACCCTGATGAAACCTTGCGTTCAGTGGTAGAGAGTGCTTTGCGTGAAGTAGTTGGTCAAAGCACTATGGACTTTGTTTTAACTGAGGGACGAAATGAAGTAGTGTCTCGTTTACAAACTTTGGCCCAAGAGCGTCTAACGTCTTACAACAGTGGTTTATTAATTACCAGTGTAAACTTGCAAGACGCTCAACCGCCAGAACAAGTTCAGTCAGCGTTTGCCGACGTTGTTAAAGCTCGTGAAGACCGTGAGCGTTTAATTAATGAAGCAGAAGCTTATTCTAACGATGTTATACCAAAAGCTCGTGGTGCAGCAGCACGTGAATTAGAAGAAGCCAGTGCGTATCACGATCGAGTGATTGCACAAGCAAAAGGGGAGTCAGCACGTTTTACCAGTATCATGGTCGAATACCAAAAGGCACCTGAAGTAACGCGCAGTCGTTTATATATTGACGCTGTGTCGAATGTATTAACCAATACCACTAAGATTTTGTTGGCTCTGAAAGCGGTAATAATTTACTGTATCTGCCTTTAGACAAAATGGTAGGAGGTCAAGCGGTTCCGTTTGCTCCAGCACAGGGTGTAGCAACAGGCACTCCAGCCAGCGCAACACCTTCAGGCGCATCGACTGATGCAAATGGCGGGCAAAGAACCAATATCAGAGATTACTTAAAAAATAGGGAGCTACGTTAATGAAATCTGTATTTTCAATTTTAGTGGCGGCTATTTTATTTATTGGCAGCAGCTCGGTTTACGTTATTAATCAATGGGAAACCGGTGTTGTATTGCGTCTAGGTGAGATTGTCAAAGCTGATGTAGAACCAGGCCTACATTTAAAAGTTCCTTTTATAAACAATGTGCGTACATTTGATGCACGTTTACAAACTTTAGATGCACAAACCGAACGTTATTTAACCAGTGAAAAGAAAAACTTAGAAGTGGATTCGTTTGTTAAATGGCGTATCAAAGATGTGGCATTATTTTATACCACTATGAACGGTGATAATCGTCTTGCTGGATTGCGTTTGTCGCAAATTGTGAAAGATGGTTTGCGTGCTGAATTTGGTAACCGCACGGTAAATGAAGTTATTTCGGGTGAGCGTGTTGAGATTGCCAATCGCATTCGCAACAGCACAGCCGAGGCCGCTAAGTCTTTTGGTATTCAAATTGATGACGTACGTATCAAACGTATTGATTTAGCCAAGGACATTAGTGAGTCTGTCTATCGTCGTATGGAAGCAGAGCGTAACCGTGTTGCTAAAGATCTACGCTCTAAAGGCGCAGAGGCCGCTGAGAAAATTCGTGCCGATGCTGACCGTCAAAGGGTAGTTATATTGGCCGATGCATACAGCGAGGCTGAAATTTTACGCGGTAAAGGCGACGCGACTTCAGCAGAGATTTACGCTCTGGCTTACAGCAAAGACGCTGAGTTTTATAATTTTTACCACAGCATGAATGCATATCAAGCCGCGTTTAATGAAAAGTCAGATGTAATGTTGGTTGATCCAAAGTCAGACTTCTTTAAATACTTTAATAAGTCTGCAGAACAATAAGCTGTAATTTATATGAGAAAAGGTGGGGTTAACCCACCTTTTTTATGGAAGCATGATAGAGAATGCCTTAATTGTTGCAATTGCGTTAGTCTTTATTTTGGAAGGACTTTTACCGTTTGTTTTTCCAAATTTTGGCGAAAATTGATGCTTGAGGCGGTTATTTTGACCGAAAAGCAACTTAGATTAATGGGTCTATTCGCAATAACTGTGGGTATGACCTTGCTGCTATTTTTTAGTTAAGACGGCTAAATTGATTTACAATATCTGCGCAAATTTATTTTAGAGTAATACAAACGTTTGACATAGGCATTGCTTATGCAAGGGTTTCAATACAAAAAGAAGTTTTTATAATGCAACAATCCACATGGTTTACGCCGGAAGGTTTAGAGGATCTCTTACCGCCGCAAGCGCAAAAATTAGAATATTATCGACGCAAATTAATGGATGGTTTTCAATCATCTGGTTACGATTTGGTTTTACCTCCATTGGCAGAATTTACAGATTCATTGTTGACAGGTACCGCCAGACACACAGCCATTGATACGTGTCGTTTTACCGATCAAGAAAGTGGCAGAATGATGGGCGTTCGTGCCGATATGACCCCACAAGTAGCGCGTATTGTTAGTAACCGCCTTAAGTCAAAAGACATTATTTCACGTTTGTGTTATGTGGGTGAAGTTCTTAAAACACGTAATAACAAAGCCAAAGGTTCGCGTAGTCCAATTCAAGTAGGCGCCGAATTATTTGGTCACGCAGGCGTGGAAAGTGACATTGAAATCATTGAATTAATGCTTGAGAGCATGCACTCTCTAAACCTACAAGACATTAAGATGAGTCTTGGGCATGTTGCTGTGGTGGATGAGTTAATTTCTTTAGCGGGTTTAGACGCGGCACAGTCAAGTGAGTTAATTGCTATTCTTGAAAGAAAAGCGATACCCGAATACGCTGTTTTTTTAACTCAAGTAAACTTACCTGAAGCAGTTAAGTCGGCATTTAATCATTTACCCATGCTGTGTGGTGATGCAAAAAGTGTATTGGTTCTCAGTAAAAGTATTTTGCTTGGTTTATCAACAATCTTGGATCAAGCATTAGAAAATATTCAAGGTGTAATGGATTATGTAGAAGCTCATTATTCACTGCCTATTCATCTTGATCTTGCTGATATTCGTGGTTACCAATATCACACTGGAATTATTTTTGCATGTTATACCACCGCTGGAAAACTGCAACCACTGGCAAAAGGTGGGCGTTATGACAATATTGGTTCTGAGTTTGGCTTGGCTTTGCCAGCCACAGGTTTTAGTTTAGACTTACGGATTGCATTAGATTTGCTTGCACCGTTAATATCTACCTCAAAGGGCACTGTTTATATGCCTTTAGTTACCGATACCTCGACAAGTCAATCCTTAAAAAGTAAGGTTAACGAGCTCAAGGAACAAGGTTATCAGGTTGTTAAGTCGTATGATTTAGCGGCACTTAACCCAGGTAGTTTTCGATTAGTAGAAGTTTCAGGTCAGTGGATGGTTGAAACGGTTTAAGAACTGTTTTAATCTTGTTTTAAATTTCAAGAGGCTTTTGTGCATGCTTGAATTGCGTTAAAAATGTGGAAAATTGCACGCTTTGTGACACAAAAACCAAACAGTGTATTTTGGTTTGTTTACAAATAAACAGCGAAATTTTAACCCTTTTAAAACAGCAATCGGCTCATGCAAAGCTCTCTCTAAGTTGTTAAGAAGCAGTTTTATGACAAAACGAAATATTGTAGTGGTGGGTACCCAGTGGGGTGATGAAGGCAAAGGTAAGATTGTTGATTTACTAACCGACCGCGTGGCCGCGGTGGTACGATTTCAAGGTGGTCACAATGCGGGACACACTTTGGTTATTGATGGTAAAAAAACTGTATTGCATTTAATTCCGTCGGGTATTTTACGTGAACATGTTGAATGCTTTATTGGCAATGGTGTTGTGTTAGCCCCAGACGCTTTGGAAAAAGAAGTTACTCAGCTTGAGTCAACTGGCCTAAAAGTTAAAAGTCGTTTAAAAATAAGTGATGCTTGTCCTCTAATTTTAGACTATCACGTTGCTTTAGATGTTGCTCGTGAAGTGGCTCGCGGTAATAAGCCTATCGGCACAACGGGCAGAGGAATTGGCCCAGCTTACGAAGATAAGGTAGCACGACGCGGTTTGCGTGCTGGCGACTTACGAAATATGGACAGCTTTAAAGTCAAATTAGCCGAAACACTAGCTTATCATAACTACATGATTGAACATTATTACCAAGCAGAGCCCGTTTCTTTTGACGATTTGTGGGAAAAATGTCAGCGTTACAGTGCACTTGTCGTGCCTATGCTCGCAGACATTCCCAACTTGATTGATCTTTATAATCGTGATGGCAAAAACTTAATGTTTGAAGGGGCGCAAGGTACTCTTTTAGACATTGATCAAGGAACATATCCTTATGTAACATCGTCTAATACCACGGCAGGTGGCGCGGCATCGGGTGCGGGAATTGGCCCGACGCAGTTAGATTATGTGCTGGGGATTACTAAGGCTTACGCCACACGTGTTGGCGGCGGGCCTTTTCCAACAGAACTTGTGTACGACTGTGCCAGTGACGTAGGGGACGAAGTTGGAAAAATTTTAGGCACTCGTGGCCGTGAATTTGGTGCTACTACCGGTCGTCAACGTCGTTGCGGTTGGTTTGATGCAGTCGCACTGCGTCGTTCTGCACAAATTAACGGTTTAAGCGGCATGTGTTTAACCAAACTTGATGTAATGGACACGCTAGAAGAAATTAAGATTTGTGTGTCATATTCTCAGAATGGCAACACATTGTTATTGCCACCGAGCAGTGCAGATGAATACGAAACTTGTTTGCCTAATTTTATAACTATGCCAGGTTGGAATACCTCAACGGTTGGAACGGCTTCATGGGATGACTTACCAGAAGCTGCACAAAACTATATTCGCTTTTTAGAAAAAGAAGTGGGTGTTTCAGTATCAATTTTATCCACAGGGCCTGATCGTGCTGAAACCCTTGTGTTAAATGATCCATTTGCATAAGGTTGTTTAAGGCTTAAATTAAAAACCCAAGTAGATTAGAGGCTGATCCACTTGGGTTTTTTTGTATGCGGCGTGATTGTAACGCTTGATTTAAAAGCGCTCTAATATCTTAATTAATTTTTCAGGATCAAAAGGTTTTACAATCCAACCAGTCGCACCGAGTTGTTTGCCTTGTTCTTTTAACTCATCGCTGGCCTCGGTTGTGAGCATTAATACCGGTACAAATTTGTACTGAGCTTGCTGTCTAAGATGACCTAAAAACTCCAACCCCGTCATAACCGGCATATTAACGTCCGAAATAACGACATCAAAATTCTCTTTTAAAATTGCGTTTAATCCCTCTTGACCGTTCTCAGCGGTAGTTACATCGTAGTGTTTGCTTAAGACAAGCTCGACCAGTTTGCGCATTGAGCGTGCATCATCAACATAAAGTATTTTTTTCATTATGAGCCACTTTTTTTCTTGTAAATACGTATATTAGTGGATTTATGCCGAACAAAAGTTATTTTTAGCCAACTAAATTCACCAGGCCTGGTAATGTTTGCTTAATTCGTCTTTAAAATACTTGTTAACCAATAAATAGAATGCAAATAAGATGAAACCTGCTCAGCAGATTGGTATCATATCGACTATTTTTTAATGCTATGCCCACAAAGGATTTACCATGTTACAAACCATTCGAGATCATGCTCAAGGCTGGATAGCTTGGGTTATTGTCGGTCTGATTATTTTAACGTTTGCCCTATTTGGGATTGATCAGTACGCCCGCGGCGATAAGCTGGTTACCGTCGCAGAAGTCAATGGTGAGGACATCACGGCCACGAGCTTTTTAACTCTGTACAATCGACAAAAAGTTCGTTTGCAAGAGCAGTTTGGCGACTTATATGATCAAGTGGTTAAAGACGAAGAATTGCGTAATCAGGTTTTGGATGCGTTAATTGAGTCTGAGGTAATACGTCAGTGGTCACGCGACAGTAATATGACGATTAGCGATCAGCAATTGGCCGCCACGATTCATGGTGCTGAAGTATTTCATCAAGATGGCACGTTTTCAGACAAGGTCTACGAAGAAATCTTAATGCGTAATGGTTTAAATGTGGCTCGGTTTGAATATGAGCAGCGTCAATACTTGTTAGAAGCACAGTACCGTGAGCTGACCAATGGTTCAAACTTTACCACCGCATTTGAGCTTAACCAACTAGCCAACTTGCAAGGCCAACAACGTGATGTTAGTTATTTACGCGTAGATCAACGTCCATTTTTAACAACTGTTCAAGTAACAGATGAGCAAATTGCACAGCATTATGAAGCGCAAAAAGCACTGTATGTTGAAGCCGAAAAAGTTGCGATTGACTACATTGAATTGTCACAAGCCACTATCGCTGAGTCGGTCGCGGTCAGTGATGAAATCATTACAAACTATTATAATGAAAACCAGTCGGCTTTTACTCAACCAGAAAAGCGTCAAGCTAAGCATATTTTGATTGCCGTCGACGCGAATAACCCTGAATCTGAAGCCGCCGCATCTGTGGTGCTTGCCGAGGTTCAAGCTAAATTAAAAGCCGGTGATTCGTTTGAAACGTTAGCGCAAACTTATTCAAAAGACCCTGGCTCGGCCAGTTTAGGAGGGGATTTAGGTTCGTTTGAGCAAGGCATGATGGTACCTGCATTTGATGAAGCTGTTTTTTCGATGGACGTTAATCAAGTCAGTGAACCTGTACAAACTGAATTTGGCTATCATTTAATTAAGTTGATGGCGATTGAACCCCCTAAAGTACAAGCATTAGCCGACATTAAAGTCGATGTTACTGCTCAGTATCAAATGCAACAAGCCGAAAAGCAGTATTTTGAAATGCTAGAAAAGCTTAATGTATTGGCTTACGAGCAACCCGACAGTCTTGAACCAGCTGCACAAGCAGTAGGTTTAAGCGTTATAACTTCTGAAAATTTGGCCGGGAGGGTGGCCCCGGTGATGTGTTGTCTAATACAAAAGTGGCTAATTTAGCGTTTTCGGATGAGGTTTTGAAATCTCGTCAAAACAGCACTTCCATTGAACTTTCTCCAAACCGTTCGGTTTTTATACGTTTAAATGAACATTTCCCAAGTAAACAAAAAACTTTAGAAGAAGTGGCCACTGTTATTAAAGAACAATTGGTACGTCAAGCAGCGATTGATGAAGCCGCGCGTTTGGCCAGCACTTTATTTGAAAAAGTTACTAAAGGTGAAGCACCAGAAACTCTTGCAAAAGAAGGGATTGAGTGGAGTGTAGTGGGCTGGGTAGGGCGAGATACGCAAAAACTATTACCACAATTAACGGCGGATATTTTTAAAGCGTCTAAGCCGGTTAATGGTCAACCAACTTGGCGTTCGCTTCAATTAAACACCGGTGATACTCTGTTGATTCAGTTAAAAGGTATTAAAACAGACGCTATTACAGAAGAACAGAAAACGCCATTATTAACAGCTTATGCTGACTTGATCAGCGGAGCTGAACTTGATGTGCGATTAAATTCGTTGTTGGCAAATGCTGAAGTGGTTAAAAAGCCAGAGTATTTAACCCTTAAGTAAAGCTGTTTTACTTAACGGTTTTAAATCGTCACCGCCTCTTAATTGGCTGTAAACAAAAAAGCCCCTAACAACAACGCCTGGTTGTTAGGGGCTTTTTTGTTTTGAGATTTTAATCGGGTCTAAAATAACTGGGTGGTTCAGACTGATTGTTGTCGCTATTGGTGTCAGTTGGTTGAGTAAGTTTCGTGGCAGGGGGTCGATACAATGCTTGAGCCGATTGAAGATATTTTTTGCGTGATAAAATCAATCCCCAACGCGTTCCACCCACTTGACTCCAAAGCAGAGATGCACGAATGCCAGCCAAAAGCAGCGCGCGAATTTTATTGGCGGTGTTGGGGTTTTGTAGATGGCCATGTTGACCATTAACCATAATTCTGGGCTTAATGTTGCTAACGTTTTCGGTATAAGCGCGCGCAATGCTGGCGATGACGTTTTCGTGCAGTTCGCTAAAATGCACTTGTTGCGTTTTAGCGGTGCTTAATATGCCAGCAATTTTTTCAAACGGTGTGCCTAACTGTGATAACTTTTTTTGTAAAATAATTAAGGTTAAAACGTAACGCGTAATTTCGATATTACGATTTTGCATTGCCATGTCAGAGCTCATTTGCGCCAATAGAGTGTTTACGCCTACCTGTAAATTGGCAATGTCACCCCCAAATACATCCAAAGTGCTCTGCGGGTTTTCGACAAAGAGCGATTGAATACAGGTTTTATAAGCCAACTCATCCGTTTTGCCCGTGGTGGCCAATTCGAAGACCAATTGAGCGGCCTGATAAAGGCCTACTAAAGCCAGTGTTTTATCTTGTTGGGTAAAGTCTGCCATAAGGTGTGTCCAATTAATTATTTTAAAAATCTTTAAAACGTCTTTTAAAGATTGTGATTACGGTGCGTTTTGGGCAGTTAAATCAAGGTTAACTTCGGCAAGAGTATGAAAACGTTGCTCAATAATTCCGCCTCCTAAGCAGTCATCGGCTTGGTAAAATACCACCGATTGTCCTGGCGCTATGGCTGTTTGCGGTTGATCAAACTGCACTACAATTTTGTCATTTTGGGCATATATAATTTGACAAGGTTGCTCTTCTTGACGATAACGTATTTTAGCTTTAAGTGGCGTGTTGAGTGCTGGGCAGTGACCAGCCACCCAATCTAACGTATCGGCAGTCAGCACCGCATGTTGCAGCAGTGGATGCTGTTTGCCTTGTACGGCAATTAATCTATTAAGCGCTAAATCTTTGTCGGCTGCAAACCAAGGTGCATTGTCTTCACCGTGACCACCGCCTACGCCTAGGCCTTTTCGTTGGCCCAGAGTGTGATACATTAAACCTTCATGGCGACCAATAATGTGTCCTTTGTCGTCGACAATGTCCCCCGGTTGTGCGGGCAGAAAGCGTTGTAAAAAGTCTTTAAATTTACGCTCTCCAATAAAACAGATGCCTGTACTGTCTTTTTTATTGTGTGTGACCAGGCCTGCTTGTTCTGCTAAGTGTCTTACCATTGGTTTTTCTAGTTCACCAATAGGAAAAAGCGTTTTTTGCAATTGCGCTTGCTGTAAGGTGTACAAAAAATAACTTTGGTCTTTATTGGCGTCTAAACCTTTAAGTAAATGAAACTTTCCATTAGCGTCTGTGCTGATGCGTGCGTAATGCCCCGTGGCAATGTAGTCCGCTCCCAAAGTCATTGCGTGCTGTAAAAAGGCTTTAAACTTAACTTCTTTATTGCACAAAATATCTGGATTGGGTGTTCTTCCTACTTGATATTCTTGCAAAAAGTGGGCAAATACATTGTCCCAATATTCGCCCGAGAAATTCTCGATGTGCACCGGAATGTCCAACTTTTCGGCAATGGCTAAGACGTCTTTTAAATCTTCGGCCGCCGGACAAAAGTCTTCGGTGTCGTCGCCTTCCCAGTTTTTCATAAACAAGCCTTCGACTTGATAGCCTTGCTCTTTAAGCAACCATGCGGTCACCGACGAGTCAACACCGCCCGATAAGCCCACAATGACTTTGATACGCTGATTGATTGGGTTAAATAAAAAAGGAGATTGAATGGAATCGCTCATAAGCTTAGGGTTCGCGTTTTAATTAATTTTTAAGACCCACATTTTAACAGAGCCTGGCGTTGGCAAACAGTTGATTAACACTGGTCTGTAAAGCAAAATATGGTGTGTAATGTTAAGCAAAATATGGTGTGTAATGTTAAGCAAAATATGGTGTGTAATGTTAAGCAATAGAGCGTAATACGCTTTGACCTGGTTGTAAGCCCTCTAGACTCCAATCGCCAATTTTTAGACGAATTAAACGTAACGTTGCGCATCCTACTGCGGCCGTCATACGTCGGACTTGGCGATTTTTACCCTCGGTAATAGTGAGTTCTAACCACGTGGTAGGAATCAATTTACGCTCTCGAACGGGCGGGTTTCGCGGCCATAGCCAGTCGGGTTGAGGTACTACTTTGGCTTTGGCGGGGCGAGTTAGACCGTCTTTGAGTAGCACACCGGCTTGAAGCTGTTTAAGCGCCGCTGAATTTAGAATGCCTTCGACCTGAACCAAATAGGTTTTAGAGAGTTTATTGGCCGGGTTAGCAATCTGATGCTGTAATTGGCCGTCGTCGGTCAGCAGTAAAAGGCCTTCCGAATCGCGGTCTAAACGTCCTGCGGCGTAAAAATTGGGGAGTTGAATGTAGTCGGCTAAGGTTTGACGTTGGCCTGCAAACTCAGGCTCATCGGTAAATTGGCATAAAACATTAAACGGTTTGTTAAATAAAAGAACAGAACTCATAGAGGGTACAGGCACTTTTGTGGTCGACTTTTGTGGTTGGTCGGTTAAAATAGCTCGTATTCTAACAAATTTTAGCCTTTAACGCCGAGCCGGCTGTACGCTTAAGTTTTAAAAGAGACCTTTGCTCGGTGGTTTTTGCGTTTATTCCTGTATTTTGCTTTGATCTAAGGAACGTTTATGCCTACACACACTAAAAACCCAGCCAAAATTATTTACACGCTTACCGACGAAGCACCAGCACTAGCAACGTATTCATTATTGCCGATTGTAAAGGCGTTTACTCAAGCGGCGCATGTGCAGGTTGAAACACGGGATATTTCGTTAGCTGGACGAATTTTGGCCAATTTTTCGGACATTCTAACGCCTCAGCAGCGTATAGCCGATGATTTGAATGAGTTGGGGCATTTGGCGATTCTGCCGCAGGCTAATATTATTAAGTTGCCTAACATCAGTGCATCGGTTCCGCAATTGGTGGCCGCCATTAGCGAATTACAGGCGCATGGCTTTGCAGTCCCTGATTACCCTGCCAACCCGCAAACAGAGCAAGAAAAATCCATAAAAGCGCGCTATTCTAGAGTGTTGGGCAGTGCGGTAAATCCAGTGTTGCGTGAAGGCAATTCCGATCGTCGTGCGCCCTTATCGGTAAAAAACTACGCCAAAAAACACCCTCATTCAATGGGTAAATGGCAAGCCGATTCTAAATCGCATGTGGCGCACATGAAAAGCGGAGATTTTTACGGCTCTGAAAAATCAATGACACTTGACCAGGCCTGTCAGTTTACTATTGAGTTTGAAGGTCTTGATGGTGAGCGTACCACACTAAAAACCGCCGCGCCCTTGCTGGCCGGAGAGGTGATTGATGTTGCCGTAATGCGTCAAAAAGCCTTGCGTACATTTTTAAGTGCGGCGATGGCCGATGCTAAAGCCCAAGGAGTTTTGTTTTCGCTGCATTTAAAAGCCACTATGATGAAAGTGTCTGACCCCATAATTTTTGGCCAAGCGGTTGAGGTCTTTTTTGAAGAATTATTTGAAAAATACCGCGAAACCTTTGCAACGCTAGGGGTAAACCCCAACCACGGTTTAGGGGATGTATTGGCTAAAATTGCCAGTTTGCCTTCGGTATTACAAACACAAATTAAAGCCGATATAGAGCATATCTTAGCGCTTCAAGCCGATGTGGCTATGGTTGATTCCGACAAGGGCATTACCAATTTGCATGTGCCCAGCGATGTGATCGTGGATGCGTCAATGCCGGCGATGATTCGTACTTCTGGAAAAATGTGGAACGCCGCAGGACAGTTGCAAGACACTATGGCGGTAATTCCAGACCGCGCTTACGCCGGAGTTTATAAGCAAACTATACGCTTTTGCAAACGCCACGGTGCATTTGACCCAACCACCATGGGAACCGTGCCCAATGTGGGGTTAATGGCTCAACAAGCCGAAGAATACGGCTCGCACGATAAAACGTTTCAGATGAGTGCGCCAGGTGTCGTGCGTGTGGTGAATCAACACGGTGCCGTTTTATTAGAGCAAACGGTTGATACGGGCGATATTTTTCGCATGTGCCAGGCCAAAGACGCGCCCATTCAAGACTGGGTTAAGTTGGCCGTTAATCGTGCGCGAGCCACGGGTTTGCCTACTGTGTTTTGGCTAGATCCAAAACGCGCCCACGACCACGAGTTAATTATTAAGGTCAATAACTATTTATTAAATTACGATTTAACGGGATTAGAAATTCACATTATGTCGCCTAAAAAAGCCACTCGCTTTACTTTGCGCCATATTAGAAAGGGAAAAGATGTGATTTCGGTCACAGGAAATGTATTGCGCGATTATTTAACCGATTTGTTTCCTATTTTAGAGCTGGGTACCTCGGCAAAAATGTTGTCGATTGTGCCGCTTATGAATGGCGGTGGCTTGTTTGAAACAGGTGCGGGAGGCTCTGCACCCAAACATGTGCAACAATTTATTAGCGACAACCATTTACGTTGGGATTCGCTGGGTGAGTTTTTAGCATTGGCCGTGTCGCTGGAGCATTTGGGCACCACCCTTAATAATAATCAAGCGCATGTTCTGGCGGCGACCCTAGACCGTGCAACGGGCACATTTTTAGAACAGGATAAATCGCCTTCGCGTAAAGTGGGTGAGCTAGACAATCGCGGCAGTCATTTTTATTTGACCTTATACTGGGCGCAAGAATTGGCTCAACAAACCCAAGACCTTGAACTGCAACAACGCTTTATGCCCTTGGCTAAAACCCTAGCTGAAAATGAAGCCAGCATTGTGGCCGAGTTATCACAAGGTGCGGGTCAGGCGGTCGATTTGGGAGGGTATTACCAACCCGATGTGACTAAACTAAACGCAATCATGCGCCCAAGTGCTACTTTTAATGCGGCGCTGCAAGGTCTAAATGAGTAACCCAAAGCGTTTAAAATAAGTTGTTAATAACAAAAGCCCTTTGACCAGGCCTGGTCAAAGGGATTTTTTATCAAGGCATACAAAAACAAACATTAAGAGACCTTTGCACGAGTGAGGTGCGAGGAAAAAATGAGATAAAATTTGCCTGATTGAGGCGGAAAACGCAGTGAATAGCTGGCTATTCGCAAGGTTTTCAACAAAAATCAGGCAAATTTTAGCCATTTTTTCCTCGCACCTCACTCGTGCAAAGGTCTCATTAACTAAGGAGCAACATGACCTCTATTTTTTCACGAGCCAGTCATGCGTTGGAGTCGTTAGTACATAAAGGTTCAGAGCAACTCGAACAATGGGTTAGCCAAGAGGTGCATAAAATTGCCATAACCGGCTTAAGTCGCAGTGGTAAATCAATGCTTTTTACCAGCCTTATGGGTGCCTTGCAGTATCGAGCCGATCATCTTTACGACAGTTTGCCATTGTTAAAAAGCTTGCCGGTGGAGCTGATTGATAAAATGGAATTGCTGCCTATTATGGGTCACACGCCGTTTCCGTTAACAACACACTTAGATGCATTAGACGCACAGCAATGGCCGCGTGCCACCGATGAAGTGTACGGTTTTCAACTGGTTATTTGGCTTAAGCAAACCCACTTTATAAAAAAACAGCTAATGCCGCATAAAAAAGTGGTGTTTGAGTTTTATGACTACCCCGGCGAATGGCTTACTGATTTGCCCATGCTAAATAAAACCTTTACCCAATGGTCCGATTCGGCATGGGCTCAACAAATGAGCGCTCCCCAAAAGTTTTACGCCAACGACTGGCATGCTTTTGCGGATGATTTTAATTTTGATTCTACCCCCGATAACGCAACGGTAGCACGCTGGGTAAATGAGTATCGTGGCTATTTACAAACCGCTAAAGCCGGTGGCATTTCGCTGTTGCAACCGGGTAGCTTACTGTTGCCTAGTACGCAATTTGATTGGGGCACTTATGGGTTTGCGCCACTGCCCACCAACATCAGCAGCGACCCGCAACATCCGTGGACGCGATTGTTTAGTGCGCATTACAACCTGTTTAACCAGGCCTGGTTAAAACCTCTTAAAGAAACCACGTTTAAAACCACCGACAAACAAATTATCTTAATTGACCTGTTTGAAGGCTTAAACCACAGCAAGCAGCATGTTTTGCAACTTAAAGAAGCTATTAGCAATTTAGCCGCTACCTTTGTATACGGCTCAAATCACTGGTTACGCCAAAAAGTGTTGCGTAAAACGCGGGTGGCCAAAGTGGCGTTTGTAGCCACTAAAATTGATTTAATACCGTTGTCTCAGCAAGCCAATTTAATGGCGTTATTGCACGAAGTCACTGCTGGCGCGCGCGCGCAATTTAAGGCCGATGAAGTTGATTTTGAGCATTTTCTGGTGTCGGCCATGCAAACCACCGACCCCGGAAAAACCCCCGAGAGTTTGCGTTACACGAATCAATATGACGACTACATTGAAGCGCAGTTTGAACCGCTTCCCAGCGGGCTAAAACAGATGCTTGAACATGAAAATTACCCGTACTTACCGGTTAAAGTTCCAAAAGACTATTTGGCTCGCATGCTTAACGCACAAGGTTTAGACCGCTTGTTTGAATACATAATTAAGGATAAATCATGAACGATGCGCACTATCGCTCTAAAGTGACTCAAACTAAACTTAATCAGCGCGCTCCCGAGATGGGCTTACCGAATCCATTGCCCAGTTTAAAGTCCGATGAAGAGCGCAACACAATGGCTGGCTCATCATGGGGTTGGTGGGCATTGGGGCTGGGTCTTACATCTATTATTGCGTTTGCGGTGTTGGACGCCGTTTTGTTTTTGCAAACGCTGTTTGCTGAGTCGCCCATTATTAGCACTGTGCTAGCCGGCTTATTGTTGGCCTTTTTGGTGGTTGCAGGCTTGTTTATTAACCGTGAGGTGCAGGGCTATCGTTCGATTGAGCCATTTTTACAGGTGCAAACGCACATAGTTGACTTGGCCAGTAAAGACGACCGTGCCTTTACCCTAAAAACTTTGCAAAAGCATGCTAAACAGCAAGCCGGTAGCCGGTTTGCGCAAGACTGTTATCACCAGTTTTTTAGCAGTTTAAAGCCACACCACAGCAATGCCGAACTGTTGAGTTTATACGAGCAAAAAGTGCACGGGCTTATTCATGCTAAAGCTCAAGCGGTGTTAAAAAAAGAGTCGTTATTAAGCGGTGGTTTGGCCTTTGTAAGCCCAAATAGCTTGATTCAAACTACCTTAATTTTATGGGTGAGTGTGCGCACACTTAGACGCATAGCTCAGGTGTATGGTTTACGTCCTGGCAAAGTCGGCGGCGTTAAGTTGTTGCGAATTACGCTCGAAAATCTAGCCGCGCAAGGCGTGTTAGACGTTATAAGCGATGAAATTGCTAATCAAATAGGCAGCAGTCTAGCCGCTAAGTTTATCGAAAATTCAGCACAAGCCGTCGCGGCCAGTGCGTTAAACATTCGGCTTGGCAAAGCGTTAATTCGTCAATTAGAAGGGCCTAATAGAGAGGTAAAACTGTAAATGGTTAACGCGTGAACTTAAAGCTTAAAGTTTAAATTACCGCACTGTTTAACGTAGTTTAGATGAGTTAACCCATTGTATTACCAGGCCTGGTTAAAGCATTAAACCTACTTAGAGCCTCTCTAAAACCTCTTTATTCACTACAAATTGATAAAGGCAATGGCAATTTGTTCAAATTTAGGCCGTCAACTCAGAATCAAATAACTTGGCTAAGTCGTTCTTAATTCAACTTGGCGTTAACAGCGGTGCTCTTTAAGATCAGTCTATTAAGATTTGCTTATCAATTTTATCCTGGCACTGTACAATCGCCGCTTCTTTAGTCTAAAAGGCGGTTCTCTGTGGCACTTAAACCCACTATATATAAATTTAAAATTGCGGTTTCTGACTTAAATCGTAATCGATTTGACGATGTAGCCTTGACCATTGCCCAGCATCCTTCAGAAAACTTAGAGCGTATGATGGTGCGTGTGTTAGCGTTTTGCATTCATCAAGCTGAGTTTTTAACCTTTACTAAAGGTTTAAATGAAAACGACGATCCAGCAATTTGGGCGCGCAGTTTAGACGATCAAATTGATGTGTGGATTGACGTAGGCGAGCCAGCGGTTGATCGCCTTAAAAAGGCAAGTTACAACGCCAAACAGGTGTTTGTATACAGTTTTAACAGTAAGTCAGATGTTTGGTGGGAGCAGTCGCGCAGCAAACTTGCGTTGTTAAAGGTAAATGTATTGCAAGTTCCGTGGGGACAGGCTCAAGATTTAGCCAAAATGGTGGAACGTACCATGGATTTTTCAGTGACATTAACGGGTGAGTCGGCTTACTTTGCCACCGCCCAGGGTGACTGCGAAGTGCATTGGAACGTATTGCAGATACCTCAATAATGTTTAATTGACCAGGCCTGGTGTGTTTTTAAGCCGTGCAAAGGTCTTAAATAGGAAAAATTTTGTGATTAAAAAACGACTAATTACCTCATTATGCATGGTGTTGTTAAGCGCTGTTTTTTCAGTAGCCCGTGCCGATGGCTTTGACGCGGCTTTTAGTGCTTACGAAAAACGTGATTACACCAGCGCGATGGCTGGCTTTAAACCTTTGGCCAAAGCTGGCGATGTGGTGGCGCAAAATATGATGAGCTTAATGTACGCCAATGGCCAGGGTGTAAACGTGGACATTGCGCAGGCGGTTTTTTGGCAAACTCAAGCGGCAAATCAGGGTGATGTAGGGGCGCAAGTAGCCTTGGCATTTCGTTATTTTGAGGGCAATGGGGTTCCCAAAGATTATCAAAAAGCGTTAGAACTCAATATCGCGGCCGCTAAACAAGGCAATGCCGCCGCGCAATTTAATTTGGGCGTGATGTATGGGCAAGGTATTGGGGTTGAAAAAAACACTGAACAAGCACTGTATTGGTACAGTCAAACCGCCGAACAAGGCGATGCAGCGGTGCAGTTTAATTTAGCTAAAATGTATCAAACGGGTCAAAATGCACCTCAAAGTGATGCCAAAGCATTGTACTGGTACAACAAAGCCGCTATGTCTGGGCATGCAGGTGCGCAAAATAAATTAGGGTTAATGTTTAAAAGTGGTCTTGGGGTTAAAGCCGATTTAGCAAAGGCAGTGCATTGGTTTAATCAAGCCGCCGCGCAAGCTGAACCCGATGCACAACATAACCTTGGGCAATTGTTTCATCTAGGGTTAGGCGTGTCAAAAGACCTTAAAAAAGCGTTTTATTGGTACGATGAAGCCGCTAAACAAGGTCATTTAGGCGCGCAAAACAGCGTGGCCTGGATGCACGAGCATGGGCTAGGGGTGGTTAAGAATGCCCAAACGGCCTTTGCTTGGTATGAGCAAGCTGCAAAGCTGGGCGATGCACAAGCGCAATACAATTTGGGCGTGCTCTACGCCACGGGCAAAGGGATAAAGTCTGATGCGGTTCAAGCAGCGCATTGGTTTAACCTAGCCGCTCAACAACAACACGTGCGTGCACAATACGAATTGGCGGCGGCTTATTTACGTGGTTTAGGGGTAGCACCTGATTTATCTAAGGCCGTAGATTGGTTTAGAACAGCGGCCAAGGCCGGTTATCCTCAGGCTCAAGATCAATTGGGAGTGCGTTATGCACTGGGAGAAGGCGTTGAGCAGAGCTGGGTTAAAGCCTATCACTGGTTTAATTTGTCTGCCGCACAAGGGTTTAAACCCGCACAAGCGCACCGCGAGCAAGCGGAACAAAAAATGACGCTTAAACAAGTTGAGCAAGCCCAAGCGTTATCACGTCAGCATGACAGCCAAACCAATCAAAATAATAACGCGACGGATTTAGGTGAGCGAGACTTGCCAAGCATCACTGGGAGAGATGCGTTAACCGATGTATTGGGCAATCCAATTTAAATTCGCCTTATAACGACTCTATAACAACCCATAACAAACCCATAACAACCCATAACAAACCCATAACAACCCATAACAAACCCATAACAAACCCATAACAAACCCATAACAAACCCATAACAAACCCATAACAAACCCATAACAAACCCATAACAACCAACTTTAGTCTTTAACGCAGTGAAGTCGTTACATTCTTAAACTGGATTAACCAGGCCCTGCTCAATGCTTGATGCTCAATGCTTGATGCTCAATGCTTGATGCTCAATGCTTGATGCTCAATGCTTGATGCTTGATGCTTGATGCTTGATGCTTGATGCTTGATGCTTATTAAGTTTTGTTTAAAAACAGCCACTATTCTTTTTAATCTTATTTTGAACGATTAAGGCATTTGCCTACGCTGGGTAAAATTAGACCGTTGCAATGCGTAATGAATTTATCAAACCCGCAATTGTGTCAAATTCAGCCTAAACGTAAGGATGTCAACCATGAATACAGAAAGCAAACCCATTTGGATTTTAGTGGCCAATAGCGCACAAGCGCGTGTTTTTAAAACTCAGGATTCAACCGCGCCTTGGCATGAAATAGCCGATTTCTCGCACTCAGAAGCACGCCTGCATGAGCGAGACTTGGACACCGATGTGTCGGGGCGCAATCGCACACCGTTGGGTGGAGGGCATGTTTTTGACGAAATCATTTCACCTAAAGAACAAGAAAATATCTATTTTGCTAACCAAATCGCTCATTATTTGCACGATGCTTTAAATCAAAATCAGTTTGGTTTGTTGTATGTGGTGTCTGCCCCAGAATTTTTGGGGCAGTTGCGTCAGTTGTTTGGTGAACAGCTTCAAAAACAGGTGGTATTGAGTGTGGATAAAAACCTAGTAACGGATTCTGTGCAGAATATTCGTGCACATTTGCCGTTGGCGTTAGGAAAATAGCACATCTAAACACTAAAGTGCTCGGTTATGGGTTAGGCTTTTTTAAGATACGCGGCGACCAATACAATTTGAGTGCCGTTTACTTTGCCTTCAATATGCAATGGATTGTCTGTTAAATGAATCCCTCGCACCATGGTCCCACGTTTTGCAGTAAACCCCGCACCTTTGACCTCCAAATCTTTAATAATAGTGACGTTGTCGCCTTCAGATAACGTAGTACCATTACTGTCTTTGGTGGGTTGCGTGTCATCGTCTGTGAGGGTTTGTGTTAAACCAGCTTCGGCCCACGCTTTGGTGTCGTCGTCCAAATAAAGCATGTCTAACAGGTCTTGCGACCATCCAGTATTAAGGGTTTTTAGCATTCTGTAAGCAACCACTTGTACAGCAGGAACCGTGCTCCACATACTGTCGTTTAGACAACGCCAGTGATTTTCATCGATGGGGGCTGTTTGATTGATTTGGCTTAAACAAGTATTGCACACCACAATAGATTGGTCAGCCGATTCATCGCTTGGTGTAACGGCAAAAGCGCTTAGGTTGTGTTCACTGTTGCATAATTCACAACTGTTTTGGCTGCGTGCCAATAAAGTGTCTAATATTTGATTACTCATTGATTGTCCTTTTTAAGGTTCTATGAGAGCTTTGCACGAGTGGGGTACGAGAAAAAATTGCGAAAAAACTTACCTGATTCTTGGCTTTTCGCCAAGCTCTTCGTTTGAGGCGGTCACTTGTGCAAAGGTCTCTTTATAAATTACGAGCGTATTATGCCAATTTTAACCACTAAACGGCGGCTTTATTCAACCAGACCGCCAAGCCAAATAACTAAAACTTAACCTTTTTACCGATTTTATCGCCCCGCCCACTCGTGCAATGGGGTTAATGTGTATAAAATAGCGGCTTATTTATTGTTGGTGATTTATAGGCCATGACGCGACTCAATGTCTTCCTTTAACGCTTTATACGACCCATTAATGGACTATTTTGCCGTATTGGGAGTGCACCAAGGTGCCTGTCAACAATCGGTTAAATTAGCGTACCGCAAAATGGCGCGACGCTATCACCCAGATGTGTCTAAAATAGTTGACGCAACGACTAAATTTCAAGAAATTGCTCATGCCTATGAGGTCTTAACTAAGCATCGTAAGACGTATTGTCAAGATTTTGAATTGGCACGTCGACAGCAACAGGCAATGCATGCTGCGCAAACTGCCAGAGCTGCTAGAAGCGCTCAGTTTGCTAAAAAAGAGCACACCGCGCATACCGCGTCTAAAAAATCCTGTGAAGAGTCCGGCTCGCACCATGCCAAAAACACTGAGTTTTCGTGGCATAATGCCGGTCGGGGTCAAAAACCATTAAACGGCAAAAATCGCTTAATTACTTATCCATTAACTCTACGTTATGCAATACGCCTACTTAAACTTGGATTTTTTTACATTCCAGGATTAAAAATTAACATGAAATTTACCCGTGAGGCCTTTGAAGGCAAAACCTTTAGAATCGCCGGCAAAGGTTACAGTGGATTATTTGGCGGCACGTCAGGTGATTATTTAGTGCGTTTTAATATTAAGCTCGACACCCTTCGCTATGAATTAAAAGGGGCTGATATTCACGGTGTTTTTTACGTGGAATATGAACAGTTAACCGTTGGAAAATCATTAATGCTGGATGCGCCAAGCGGCCATTTTAGTGTGCTAGTTTCTACTGATTTTGCATCCAATCAGGTTATTAAAGTACCTAATATGGGTTTACCTGGCGATGCTCGATTTCAGGCGGGGCATTTGTATGCAAGATTAGTTGTTCGCTAGGCGTTGCAATTGTGACCAGGCCTGGTTAGATACATGTCTTGAAACCATGCCATTACGTCGCTATAACACATCAATGATTACGCCTTAAAATTTAAAAAAATTAAAAGCTTTTCTATTTTATGAGACCTTTATTGTCTTTTGGTGGATATATTTTATTAACCCCCTGTTTTAACGAAATTGATTAAAGAAGTTATAACCATGCCACACGCTCCAGATTACGACGACGGTAACACACTGCTCGACACTGCCAAGCCCAAGTTAAAGCGCCCTAAACGCTACCAAGTAATACTGTTAAATGACGACTTTACGCCCATGGAATTTGTGGTGCTGGTTTTGCAAGAGTTTTTTGGTATGGACGAGCAAAAAGCCCATGCCATTATGTTAGCCGTGCATCATGATGGCAAAGGGGTCTGCGGTGTGTTTAGCCGAGAAGTGGCCGAGATGAAAGTACAGCAAGTCAATCAGTTTTCACGCGCGCACAAGCACCCATTAATGTGTCAATTAGAGGTAGTCTGACCATGTTAAGCAAAGAGTTACAACTCACCTTAAGCAACGCGTTTAGTGTGGCGCACGAGTACGAACACGAATTTGTAACACTTGAGCACCTGTTGCTTGAACTGTTGGGCATACCCGCGGTTCAAGAGGTTATTAAAGCATGCAATGCCACTGTGGCCGACATTGAAACCGGCTTAGAGCACTTTTTAGAAACCGAAATGCCTGTGCACAAAACCGCTGACTTACAACCCTCGATGGGCTTTCAGCGAGTGATTGAACGCGCGATTTATTTAGTGCAATCAAACGGTTACCCTGAAGTGACTGGGGTACACGTTTTAGCATCATTGTTTGCCGAACAAGATTCGCAAGCGGTCTTTTTGTTAGAAAGTCACGGAGTAGAGCGGGTCGACGTGCTCAGTTACATTTCGCACGGTGTCACCACCAACGAAGCGGATTCTTACAACCCAGCCAGCGGCCAAGATTCGGCGCAAAGTGATGCGGGCGAGGCCGCGCAAAAAAATCCTCTTGAAGCCTACACCACCAACCTAAACGAAGAAGTGGTGAAGGGACGCATTGACCCTATTATTGGACGCGATTGGGAGCTAAATCGCACCCTAGAAATACTCAGCCGTCGGCGAAAAAATAACCCATTATTGGTGGGAGAGCCTGGCGTAGGCAAAACGGCGGTGGCCGAAGGCTTAGCGTATCAAATTGTTCACAACAAAGTACCCGAGCAGCTGGCCAATGCGGTGGTTTACAGCCTAGACATGGGCGCGCTTTTAGCCGGAACGCGCTATCGGGGCGATTTTGAAAAGCGCTTTAAGGCATTGCTAAACGAGCTTGAAAATCAGCCGCACGGCATTTTGTTTATTGATGAAATTCATACCGTTATTGGCGCGGGTGCGGTGCAGGGTGGGGCGATGGACGCTTCTAATTTAATGAAGCCTGGATTGTCGTCGGGCAAAATTAGGTGCATTGGTGCGACCACCTACGAAGAGTATCGCGGTGTGTTTGAAAAAGACCGTGCTTTAGCGCGACGTTTTCAAAAAGTCGATGTGAAAGAGCCAACGGTTCACGAGGCGTTTGAGATTTTAAAAGGTTTAAAAGACAAATACGAGGCACATCACAACGTTAAATACACCTTGCCCGCGTTAAAAGAAGCGGTGGCGTTGTCGGCGCGTTATTTAACCGATCGTCATTTGCCCGATAAAGCCATTGATGTCATTGATGAAGCCGGTGCAAAGCAAGCCTTAGCCGTGGCCAGTAAGCGTAAAAAACAGATTGGTGTGCCCGAAATTCAGCAGGTTATTGCCAGCATTGCGCGCATTCCCGTGTCGCAAATTACCCAAAAAGAAAAAGACAAATTACAAGACCTGGGCGCGAGCTTAAAACGCGTGGTGTTTGGGCAAGATCATGCGGTAGAACAGTTAACGTCGGCCATTAAATTAGCGCGTTCCGGTTTGGGCGACACCAATAAACCCACCGGTTCTTTTTATTTTCTGGACCAACGGGGGTCGGAAAAACAGAGCTATCGCAACAGTTGGCTCTTCACTTAGGGGTAGAGATGCTGCGCTTTGACATGTCCGAATACATGGAGCGTCATACTGTTTCGCGTTTGATTGGCGCGCCACCTGGATACGTTGGGTTTGATCAAGGCGGCTTATTGACCGAAGCGGTTAATAAACAACCGCACGCTGTAGTGTTGTTAGACGAAATTGAAAAAGCACATCCTGATGTGTTTAATATTTTATTGCAAGTGATGGATCACGGCACGCTCACCGACAACAATGGCCGTAAAGCTGATTTTAGAAACATTATTTTAATTATGACCAGTAATGTGGGCGCTCAACAAATAGCGCGATCCAGCATGGGGTTTAGTGTGCAAGATCACACTCAAGATTTTGAAGGCGAGCTTAAAAAAGTCTTTAGCCCCGAGTTTAGAAATCGCTTAGACGGCGTGATTCAGTTTAATCGTTTGTCACAAGATTCGATGGCTTCGGTGGTGAATAAGTTTATTTATGCGCTTGAAAATACTTTGGCCGATAAAAAAGTCACCTTAACCGTAACCGATGCCGCACGTGCCTGGTTAGCGCAACATGGCTACGATCCGTTAATGGGTGCGCGTCCAATGAGTCGTTTGATTCAAGAGAAGGTAAAACAACCGCTAGCGGATAAATTGTTGTTTGGTGATTTACAGCACGGTGGAGTGGTCATCATTGATTGCAAAGACGATGCATTGACGTTTGGCGTAACGGCATCCAATAATAAGTCTAATAAGACAGGTAATAAGCAGGCCTAAAAAGCCAAAACCCCCTTAACAACGAGTTGTTAAGGGGGTTTATTAGGGTTTAACGAGCGTAGACAGTGTGTGAACTTAAACGCTTATTTACCTTTACCGTTAATAGCCGTAAATGGCTTGTGGTGCGTTACTTACCGCGATAAGTAATGCGTCCCTTGGTTAAGTCGTAAGGTGTAAGTTCAACCTTAACAGCGTCACCGGCTAGAATTCGGATATAGTTTTTACGCATGCGACCAGAAATGTGCGCCAAAATTTTATGGCCGTTTTCCAGTTCCACTTTAAACATTGTGTTAGGCAGCGTTTCTAAAACCACACCTTCAAATTCAATGACATCTTGTTTTGACATAAGCTTGTATAGACCCTTTTTTTGTATAAAGCACTTTAAAAATGTGCGCGGATTATACCAAAGTTAATTGATTGAATTCAAATATATTTTTTATGTCGTGTAAAGTGGGTTAAAGATGTTTTTTTACTGTTTCTTTAGATATTTTTTAGAGACCTTTGCACGAGTGGGGTGCGAGAAAAAAATGAGGAAACATTTACCTGATTGAGGCGGGAAACGCAGTGAATAGCTGGCTATTCACAAGTTTTCCAACGAAAAGCAGGAAAGTTTTAACCATTTTTGGCCGTATATCCACACGTGCAAAGGTCTCTTTAAGTTATGTTTTGTAAGAATTTTTTATATTGACTCATCAAATCGGTTGCAAGGTATTTGATGGCGCATGCTTTTGCTCATACACGTAATAATCCACCCAATTAAACCAGTCTGGACTCACTTGCCAAGCGTGTGCCGGAAACGCCATTTGAATTTGCGTGTTTAAATATTGTTCAAATTCAGTACGTGGAATAGAGCGTGCGCCCAAACTTTTAAGGTGAGGGGTTTCTACTTGAGTGTCAAGTAAGCTAAAACCCCATTGTTTTAAATGCATACACAACGCCACTAAACCAATTTTAGACGCATCACGCACGTTAGCAAACATGGATTCACCATAAAACATTTTGCCCAATGCTACGCCGTAGACACCACCCACCAATTCATCGCCTTGCCACACTTCAACCGAATGTGCGTGACCAGACTGATGCAGACTAGAGTATGCGGCAATCATTTTCGGGGTAATCCATGTACCATTTTGACCAGGCCTGGGTGCGTTTGAACAGGCCTGCATCACTTGAGTAAAGGCTTGATCAAACGTAACCGTAAGGTTCTCGTTGTCTTCGATTCGCACTAGAGTTTTTTGCAGACTTTTATGAATTTTTAACTCGTTCATAAACAACACACTGCGTGGGTTAGGTGTCCACCATAAAACAGGTTCGTCTGCGTTAAACCAAGGAAACAAACCTTTGCTGTAAGCGTGTAAAAGCCATTCTGGGGTTAGGTCTCCGCCCACAGCCAATAAACCATTAGGCTCGGTGAGCGCCAAATGACTGGGTGGAAATAAAACCGGTTGCGGGTCAAGCCAAAAGGGGGTGTTTTTCGGGGTATTTTTCATTGCGAGCGTTTTGAAACCATTATGAGTTGAGGCGTAATTTATCGTGTAAAACCATAATAAGGCGTTAGAATACCACACATTCTAACAGCCTTAAAATTATGCGATAGCCTCCTCATGACTCAATTTGTACACTTGCACGTTCACTCTGAATATTCGATTGCCGACAGTACCCTGGGCATAAAACCCATGGTTAATTTGGCCAAAGAAAGTCACCAGCCAGCGTTAGCCTTAACCGATTTTAACAATCTATTTGCCTTAATTAAGTTTTACAGTGCCTCCAATGGTGCGGGGCTTAAGCCCATTATTGGTGCAGATGTTCGTATTGAAGATGTCAGCGGCGAGGTGTTTCATGCGGTTTTATTGTGTCAAAACACACAAGGCTATCTAAATTTATCGCACTTAATTTCGCAAAGTTATCTTAAAAACCAAAAGCTGCTCAATAATAAAACGGTCGCGCTGATCAAACGCGAGTGGTTGGCTGAGTTTAATGGTGGGTTATTGGCGCTGTCAGCCGGTCGCGAGGGTGATATTGGCAACGCACTGGTCGGGCAAAAGCCCGAGCTGGTCGACAGTCGGGTGCAGTGGTGGCAAACCTATTTTGCCGATCGCTTTTATTTGGAATTGATTCGCACGGGTCGTGATCATGAAGAACTTTACATAGAGCACGCTTTGGATTTGGCTCTGCGCTATGATTTGCCCGTGGTGGCCACAAACGATGTACGGTTTGCCAAAACAGACGATTTTGAGGCGCATGAAGTGCGCACCTGCATTCACGACGGGTATGTGTTGGATGATCAAAGTCGTCCTAAACGCTATTCGGAAGAACAATATTTCAGAACCAGCCAAGAGATGTTTGAGCTGTTTTCCGACATTCCTGAAGCCATTATTAACACCGTTGAAATCGCCAAACGATGCAGTTTAAGTTTAACGTTAGGCGAGTATTTTTTACCCGAATTTCCGGTGCCAAAAGGCTTAACCGAAGCCGAGTTTTTTATTCAAGAGAGCCACAAAGGTTTGGACGAACGCTTGACGTTTTTATTTGGGCACTTGTCGGCCGAAGAGTTTGCCTTTAAACGCGCGCACTATTACGAGCGTATTGAGTTTGAGCTCAAAATTATTTTGCAAATGGGTTTTCCAGGGTACTTTTTAATCGTGGCTGATTTTATTCAATGGGGCAAAAATCATCAAATTCCAGTCGGGCCTGGTCGAGGCTCGGGTGCGGGTTCGCTGGTGGCGTACGCGCTTAAAATCACCGATTTAGACCCCATTGAATACGACCTTCTGTTTGAGCGTTTTTTAAATCCCGAACGTGTCTCCATGCCCGACTTTGACGTGGATTTTTGCATGGATCGCCGCGACGAAGTGATTGATTACGTCTCTAATCATTATGGCCGTGATCACGTTTCGCAAATTGTGACTTATGGCACCATGGCCGCTAAAGCCGTAGTGCGCGATGTGGGACGCGTGCTGGGTTTAGGCTATGGCGTGGTAGACGGCATTGCTAAATTAGTGCCAAACGAACTGGGCATTAAGCTCAAAGACGCGCTAGACAAAGAAGAAGAGCTGCAAGCCAAATACGACAACGACGATGACGCGCGGCAATTGCTTGAATTGGCGTTAAAACTTGAAGGCACTGTGCGTAACACCGGTAAGCACGCCGGCGGCGTGGTGATTGGTTCTAAACCACTGGATCAGTTTTGCCCTTTGCTGTGCGACCCCGATGGTTCGAGTGTGGTTACGCAACTGGATAAAAACGATGTGGAGTACGCAGGCCTGGTCAAGTTTGACTTTTTGGGTTTGCGAACACTGACCATTATTGATTGGGCGTTGCAGTCGATTAACGTGGGCAAGCTGCCCGGTGACCAGGGCTTTGTCGACATTGCACGCATTCCGCTTATTGACCCACCAACGTTTGATTTAATTAAGACGGGCAAAACCACCGGAGTCTTTCAGTTAGAGTCCAGCGGCATGCAAAGCTTGATTGTGCGGCTGCGCCCAGACTGTTTTGAAGACATTATTGCGTTGGTGGCCTTGTTTCGACCCGGGCCACTGGAGTCGGGCATGGTCGATAACTTTATTGCCCGTAAACACGGTCGCGAAAAAGTCTCGTATCCCGATGCACAATATCAACATACCTCGCTGCAACCGATTTTAGAACCCACTTACGGGGTTATTTTGTACCAAGAGCAGGTTATGCAAATTGCGCAAGTTTTGGCCGCTTACACCTTGGGTGGAGCCGATATGTTGCGCCGAGCGATGGGTAAAAAACAGCCCGAAGAGATGGCTAAGCAACGCTCCATTTTTAAAGAAGGTGCTATTTCCATTGGTGTCGATGGCGACTTGGCAATGAAAATCTTTGACTTGGTTGAAAAATTTGCCGGTTACGGATTTAACAAGTCGCACTCGGCGGCGTATGCCTTGGTGTCGTATCAATCGGCATGGTTAAAAACCCATTACCCAGCCGAGTTTATGGCCGCGCAAATTTCGTCCGACATGGACAACACCGAAAAAGTGGTGCACATGGTCAATGAATGTTACGCAATGGGATTAAACGTATTGCCGCCCAACATTAATACCGCGCAAATTCACTTTAAACCCTATGGTGAGCGCACGGTAAATTACGGTTTGGGCGGCATTAAAGGTGTCGGCGGCGCGGCGTTAGAAGGGGTGATTGAAGAGCGTAACGCCCACGGTGCGTTTGTGGATTTATTTGATTTTTGCTTGCGCGTCAGCCGCAAGGTCAATCGCCGTGTGCTCGAGGCGTTGGTGCGCTCCGGCGCATTTGACAACCTGCACCCCAATCGCAACGCTATGTTAGAGAGCATTCCAATGGCGTTGCGCCAGGCCGAGCAGCAACAAAAAAATCAACAGTTTGGACAAGACGATCTGTTTGGCGACAGTTTGTCGGTCGAGGCGGTGGGCGGCACTCAGTTATTAGACGTGCCCGAAATGCCCGAAAAACTGCGTCTTAAAGGTGAAAAAGAGACCTTGGGATTGTACATGACCGGTCACCCCATTGATTTGTACAAAAAAGAGCTAGAACACTTGGTGGGTGGAAGTTTAAGTGGGTTGCGTCCCGAAAAATGGCAAAAGAAATGGGTCGCAGGCTTGGTGATGGAGTTGCGCAATAAAACCACCAAAAGCGGCTCGCGCATGGGGTTTGCGGTCATTGACGATAAAACCGCGCGGCTTGACATTGTGATGCGTCCGGCGGTGTATGAATCGATTAAAGAGTCCGTTAAGGTTGATACCGTGGTGATGGTGTTTGGTGAAGTCAGTGAGGATAATTTTAACGGCGGCATTAAAATGGACGCCGAACAGATCATCAGCTTGGCCGAAGCGCGAATTGAGAAGGCTCGCGCCATTAAATTAACCGCGCATCAGCACAGTTTACACAGCGATAAAATTACGCAACTTAAAGGTTTGCTGAACGATTATCAAGCCGAAAAAGGCTTGCCATTGGTGTTGGATTACACTAATAACCAGGCCACGGCGCAACTTATAAGCTCAGCGGATGTGTTTTATTTACCCGAAGACAGTTTATTAGAACTGTTGCACGCACACGGCTGGCAGCCCGAAGTGGTGTTTGCCGATGTTAAAAAATAATGCATTAAAGTACGTATTAAAATTAACTTATTCGTCATATAAGTAAGTAAATTGACTTTCTTTTGACTTAACTTACCCTTAGCGACTTTAAATTTTTACGCGCGGTGGTAAACTTGCCCAAAATTTGTAAACCCTATTCAACCAGGAGACAGCATGTCTAAACCAAACATTGAATCCATCCTAACCGAAACGCGCGTTTTTGAAGCCAGTGATGCGATTAAAAGCAGTGTTGCTATAAATGAAGAAAAGTTGGCGCAGATGCGTCAAGAAGCCAAAGACGATAATGTCGGATTTTGGTCACGTTTGGCCAAAGAAAAATTGGTTTGGTCAAAGCCATTCACTGTGGGTTTAGACGATTCGAATGCACCCCATTACAAGTGGTTTTCTGATGGTGAACTCAACGTTTCATACAACTGTATTGACCGCCACTTAGACACCAAAAGCGATAAATTAGCCATTATATTTGAAGGTGATCGCGGGGATGTTGAACACTACACCTACAAAGAACTGCATGATCAGGTATGTCGTTTTGCCAACACATTAACCGCCCAAGGCGTAAAACTTGGTGATCGCGTTATTATTTACATGCCGATGATTCCCCAGGCGGTTATTGCCATGCAAGCTTGTGCGCGCATTGGAGCGATACATTCGATTGTATTTGGTGGATTCTCATCCGAAGCGCTGCGAGATCGTATTGAAGACGCTGGCGCTAAAATGGTCATTACCACCAATGGCAGTCGTCGCGGTGGCAAAACGATTCCTTTAAAAAGTGCTGTAGACGAAGCCTTAGCAAAAGGTTGTGAGCAAGTTAAACACGTAATTGTGTATCGCCGTACTGACGATGTTGTGCCTATGCAAGCGGGACGCGACTTGGATTGGTTAGAAGCTGAAGCAGGAATGAGCAACTATCACACTCCTGTCATGGTCAATGCAGAACATCCTCTATTTTTACTTTACACATCAGGTTCAACAGGCAAACCTAAAGGGGTGCAACACAGCACTGGTGGTTATTTGTTGAATGCACATTTAACCAACGAATGGATGTTTGATTTAAACGACAAAGATGTGTTTTGGTGTACGGCCGATGTAGGCTGGATTACCGGGCACACTTATGTGGCATATGGCCCTTTATCAGTGGGCGCGACCATGCTAATGTTTGAAGGCGTGCCAACCTATCCAGACGCGGGTCGTTTTTGGCAGGTATGTCAAGACAATGGCGTAACCGTTTTTTACACTGCGCCTACGGCGATTCGCGCTTTAATGAAGTTTGGTGCCGATTTACCCAATCAATACGATCTTTCTAAATTGCGTATTTTAGGCACAGTGGGTGAGCCCATTAACCCAGAAGCGTGGATGTGGTATCACGATGTGATTGGTGGCGGTCGTTGCCCAGTGATTGACACATGGTGGCAAACCGAAACGGGCGCACACATGATTGCGCCTTTTCCTGTTACACCCCTTAAACCTGGTTCGTGCACCTTACCCTTACCCGGTATTGAAGCCGGAATTTTGGACGAAGAAGGTAACGAGTTATGCAAAGGCGAGGGTGGTTTGCTGGTGATTAAAAAGCCATGGCCATCTATGTTGCGCACTATTTGGGGTGACAATCAGCGCTATCTTGATACCTATTTTCCAATTAAAGGCAAGCATTACTACGTGGTAGGCGACAGCGCGCATCAAGATACTGATGGCTATTTTTGGATTTTAGGTCGTGTAGACGATGTCCTTAATGTATCCGGTCACCGTTTAGGAACCATGGAAATTGAATCCGCATTAGTGTCACACCCACAAGTAGCCGAAGCCGCTGTGGTGGGTCGTCCTCACGATGTAAAAGGCGAAGCGGTGTCGGCATTTGTGGTGTTAAACGTTGATATTCCGGTGGGTGAAGCGCGCGAAAAATTGATTTTAGAATTGCGTAATTGGGTGGCTAAAGAAATTGGCCCTATCGCTAAGCCAGATGATATTCGTTTTGGTACTAATTTACCCAAAACACGTTCGGGTAAAATTATGCGTCGATTACTGCGTACTATCGCTAAGGGCGAAGAAATTACCCAAGACACTTCGACCCTAGAAGACCCGGCTATTTTGGCGCAATTTCAAAATCAAAGTGCTAAGTAATCAGTTTGTACAACCCCATTCTTGAGTCGAAGTACTGATTGTATTCGGTTCAATAAATACGGTGGCTTGGCTGTTTTGATACTGTTTAAAACACCTAAAATGCCACCTTTATAAAAGCAAAGGCCTGTCTAAAACAGGCCAAAAAGAGGAGAGAACTATGGAATCCACCATGGTCGAAAAAATTAACGCTCTACCGCAATATCGGCGATTAGTGCGTGAACGTTCACGTTTAGCTTGGTTGTTGAGCGCTGTAATGTTAGTTGCTTACTTTGGTTTTATTTTGTTAATCGCTTTTAACCCAGATTTTTTTAAAATCGTTGTTTTGGGTGAATACATGACCATTGGTTTTCCTTTGGGTGTGGGCATTATCTTATTAGCGTTTGTACTCACTGGAATTTACGTGCGTAAAGCCAACAGTGATTTTGACGAATTAACACAGCAAATTCGTGACGAGGTTCAACAATGAAATTACATTCTTATACAACTGGACTATTGGCACTGTTGGCCTCAAGCAGTGTTATGGCAGACGACGGTGGTTTATTTCAACCCAAAACCATCATGTTTCTTTTATTTGTTGTGGGAACCTTAGCCATTACTTATTGGGCGGCGCAGCGTACTAAAACAGCCAGAGATTTTTATACTGCAGGCGGTGGAATTACTGGTTTTCAAAACGGATTGGCTATTGCAGGCGATTACATGTCTGCAGCCTCGTTTTTAGGTATTACGGCGTTGGTGTACTCCAGTGGTTACGATGGTTTAATTTATGCGATCGGTTTCTTGGTGGGTTGGCCGGTTATTATGTTTTTAATGTCGGAGCGTTTACGTAATCTAGGAAAATTTACGTTTGCTGATGTCGCATCATTTCGTTTTCAACAAACACCTATTCGCGTCTTTTCGGCCGTAGCCGGAATTGCGATTGTTTTATTGTATTTAATTGCCCAAATGGTCGGCGCCGGTGCTCTAATTCAAACTTTATTTGGCTTGGATTTTGAAACGTCAGTCGTGATTGTAGGTCTGTTGATTATTGCTTATGTAACTTTTGGTGGCATGTTAGCGACTACCTGGGTGCAAATTATTAAAGCAGTGTTGCTGCTGTCAGGTGCGACCTTTATGGCGTTGGCAGTAATGTATTTGTCTGAGTTTAGTTTTGAAACCTTGTTTAAGAACGCGGTGGAAAATCATGCCAAAGGCATGGACATTATGTACGTTGGTGGCTTGGTTAAAGACCCAATCAGTGCTATTTCTTTAGGGATTGCATTAATGTTTGGTACAGCAGGTTTACCTCACATTTTAATGCGTTTTTTCACAGTACCTAATGCTAAAGAAGCGCGCAAATCAGTGTTTTATGCCACTGGATTTATTGGCTACTTCTATATTCTTACCTTTATTATTGGTATGGGTGCGGTGGCGTTTGTCTTAGGCAACCCTGCTTATTTTGTTGACGGTAAAATGATTGGTGGCGCAAACATGCCAGCGGTGCATTTAGCGCACGCAGTCGGTGGTGATCTGTTCCTAGGTTTTATCTCAGCGGTTGCATTTGCTACCATTTTAGCGGTAGTTGCGGGCTTAACCTTGGCAGGCGCGTCGGCGATTTCGCACGATATTTACGCCAACGTAATTAACCCTAATGCCACCGAGCAAAACGAATTGCGCGTTTCACGCGTGGCGACAATTGTTTTGGGTATTGCGGCTATTTTGTTAGGTATTGCTTTTCAAACGCAAAACATCGCCTACATGGTTGGTTTGGCCTTTACCATTGCCGCCTCAACGACGTTCCCTGTGCTGATTATGTCTATGTTCTGGAAAGACATGACCACGCGCGGTGCAGTGATTGGCGGAACCTTAGGGTTGTTGTCAGCAGTTACCATGGTAGTGTTAAGCCCGAACGTATGGGTTAAGGTAATGGGGAATGCTGAGGCCATCGTGCCTTACTCAAACCCAGCGCTGTTTACTGTGGCGATTGCGTTTGGTGGTATTTGGTTGTTCTCTAAACTGGACAATTCACCACGTGCAAAAATTGAACGCGATTTGTTTGATGCACAATTTATACGTTCACAAACTGGGATTGGCGCCGAAGGTGCTTCTTCTCATTAAACCCAAAAACTAAAATGTTAAGGGTTTCGTAACGTTTAAATTAAACGCTAGCGACAATAAAAAAGGGCTGTATTTTACAGCCCTTTTTTTTCATTAAATTTTATTGTTTGATGCCCAAAGGCCTCACAAAAAGAGACCTTTATGCTAATAGATTATGGTTTTAAGCACGCCTTGTGGGTGTAAAATTATGAATCTTACATCGGACTTTTTTGCGTCGTACGCAGGTAAAATTTTCTGTATTTTTTCTTTTACATCACTCGTGCAGAAATCTCACAAGGATAAATTATGGCTCTTGAACAACAAATGCAGTTTTTAGCACAAATTTCGCCCTTTGATGTTTTAGATTCAGCACAATTAAAATTGGCCGCCGAAAGCTTAGACGTCGTTTATTTTGTAACAGGACACACCTTAAAACTACAAGACCCTAAGACATCTGACCAGGCCTGGTTGTATTTCGTTATTAAAGGCATTGTGGCTGAAAACGTAGGCGATTTGCTTATAGCACGCTACAGCGTAGGCGGTTTTATTGGCGCGCGTCAATTGTTGTTAGAAGCAACACAACCTCAAAATACCGTTCATCAAAGTCAAATTAACCACGCTGTTTCTACGATTGATGCACAGTATTGTATTGTGGAAGAGGCTATTTTGTATCGTATGCCTGGCGCTGTTTTTGTAACACTTATGCAGCAAAATACTCAATTTAACAGTCATTTTAACGCCAGTTTAGTTGATAAACTTAATGCTTTGCACAATCAATTACAAGCTCAACAATCCACAGAAGTAATGATGGAAACAGTGTGCTCTGCCCCAATGCAACCCCTGGTAAGCGTGGCCGCAACCAGCAGTTTGCTCAGTGCTGTACAAGCTATGGTTGCGGCCAATACCGACGCGTGCATGATCGAGTTTGCATTAGATTCTTTAGAAATTGATGCGTCAGAAAAATGGGGCATTATCACCGCCACCGAAGTGCTAAAAAGTTTGGCGAGTGGAGATAATCCGCAACTTATAAAGGTAGGAGAGCTTGCTAATAAGCCCGTGTACACGGTACATCAGTTTGATTATTTGTTTAATGCCTTGCTTAAAATGACGCGTCATCAAATTAATCGGTTGGTTGTACGCAGCGACAGCGGTTGGTTGGGGTTTTTGCATCAAAAAGAACTGATGAGTTTATTTGCCAATCAATCTGGATTGGCATTGTTAAAAATTGACCAGGCCTGCTCGATTGAGGATTTAAAACAAGTTACTCTGCAAATGGATCAGCTTATAGCCAGCTTAAATCGTAAAGGCATTAAAATGCACTACATTGCTAAACTGGTAGGTGAATTGCATCGCAAGTTGTTTTATAAACTTACCGAGTGGTTTTTACCACAAGAATTGCATTCAAAAGTGTGTTTGTTGGTTATGGGCAGTGAAGGGCGATTTGAGCAACTTATTCGCACCGATCAGGATAATGCACTTTTATTGCAAAACGACTTGTTAGACCAAGAGCGTGCGCAAGTTGATAAGTTTGCTGTGGTGTTTAATGGTGCATTAATAGAGTTGGGGTTTCCAAATTGCTCGGGCAATATTATGGTAACCAATGAGCAATGGCGGCAGCCGATAGGAACGTTTATTGCCCAGATTGACCAATGGTTTGATCAGCCCAATACCAATAGCTTTATAAACATGGCCATTTTTTTTGATGCTCAACCCATTATGGGTGACGAGAGCTTGTTGGATAAAGCCAAGCAACGTTTAAGACTGCGCATGCAACAACAGCCAATGTTGTTAAAGCACTTTGCTAAGAGTGCCTTGCAATTTGAAACTCCGGTGAGTTTTTTTGGTGGATTAATTACCCAAAAAAACAGTGGGGTCGAACGTATGGACATTAAAAAAGGCGGTATTTTTCCCATTGTGCATGGCATACGTTGCTATGCGTTAAAGTCAGGTATTTACGCGACTAACACCCATTGGCGCATAAAAGCCCTAATGGACAAAGGCGTTTTAGATCCCTCTTTTGGAGTTGAACTAGGCGAAAGTCTTAACTTTTTAATACACTGCGTCTTGAATCACAACTGAATCAATTGGCGCACGGAATACACTCTAGTCAAGTAGATAATTGCATCGAACTGCAGGCTTTGTCGCACTTGCAGCAAGATTTGCTAAAACAAGCATTGGGTGTAGTCACCCAATTTAAAAAAATCCTGACACGACAATTTAGCATACAGGATATTTTATAATGCACACTGTCCAGGCCTGGTTAAAGGCAAAACAGCGTTCTTGGCAGTTTAAAAAACTAAAGAATCCTAAATTTACACACCTGTTTACACCAACAATACCGGGGCGTTATGTGTGTTTTGATTGCGAAACCACCGGACTCAGCCCTAAACAAGACAAGATTATTTCGCTAAGCGCCATAATAATAGAAGATAACCAGGTTTTAACCAGCCAAGCGCTTAACTTATGGATTAAGCAATCACAACCCATTAACGCAAAAAGCATTAAAGTGCACCGCATTCGCAATGCGGATTTGACCCATCATCACAATGTAATGAACGAACAGGAAGCCATTAGTCAATTTTTAAAGTTTATCGAAGGCGCGACACTAGTAGGGTATTTTTTAGAATTTGATGTCGCCATGATTAATCAAGTGATAAAGCCATGGCTAGGTGTCAATTTACCCCATCCTCAAATTGAAGTATCCAAACTCTATTATGCGCAGCAATTGGCCAAGCAGTCCCCAGGCGTCTATCAAGGCGATATTGACTTACGCTTTAAGGTAATGCTAAACCAGTTGCAGATTCCAAATTTTGCACAACACGATGCATTTAGCGATGCCCTAATGACCGCATTAATGTTTATAAAACTCAATAAATACCTTCAGCCATAGGCTAAAGGTACAGACAAACTTGACAAAACAGCCTTTAGACTATATATTGCCGACAGATTTTTTAAAAAGTTTGATTAAGAGGCGTTTAAAGCAATTTAAACGACTGCTTAAATTTTTAAAAACCCCGTTTTTACGGGGTTTTTTGTTATTAAAAACCGTTAAATTAATGGAATCTTTGCGTGACTGTAGAAGAAAAATTAGAAAACCTCTTGAAACCCACCATTGAATCAATGGGCTTTGAGTTTTGGGGCTGTGAATATTTACCAGCAGGAAGACATTCTGTCTTAAGAATATACGTCGAAAAGCCCGATGAAGGCATTAATGTAGACGACTGTGCCGATATCAGTCGTCAAATTAGCGCCATTATGGACGTTGAAGACCCTATTTCAACCGCCTATATGCTCGAAGTGTCCTCGCCGGGTATGGAGCGTTTGCTTTTTAACCTTGAGCAGTATCGTCGCTACGAAGGCAAAACTGTGCAAATTCGTACCGCTATTTCTGTACTAGGTCGCAGACGCTTTAAAGGCCCCATGCTCAAAGTAACCGAGTCCCACATCGAAATAGAAGTGGACGGTGAGTTGTTTGAGATTCCATTTGACGTGATTGATAAAGCGAATTTAGTCGCAGAGTTTTAATCAAACACCCCTATTTAAAGTGAGTGCATAATGAGTAAAGAAATTTTAGCGATTGTTGAAATCATGGCAAACGAAAAAGGCGTTGATAAAGAAATTATTTTTGATGCCATCGAAACTGCGCTTGCCACCGCCACCCGAAAAAGTCACGACGACGAATTGGATGCGCGTGTACACATCGATCGTCATACCGGTAATTACGAAACCTTTCGTCGTTGGGAAGTCATTGACGACGCCACCGCCATTGAAGACAACGTGGGCTGGTATTTACGCGAAATGGATGCAATAGACATTGACCCCAATATTGAAGTCGGCGAATTTATTGAAGAGCCTATTGACTCAATTGATTTTGGACGCATTGGCGCACAAACCGCCAAACAGGTCATTATTCAAAAAGTTCGTGAAGCCGAACGTAAAAAAGTCGTAGAGGTTTACTCTAAGCGCGTGGGCGAAATTTTAACCGGCCAAGTTAAGCGTATTGACCGCGGCGATGTTATTTTAGACATGGGCGATTATGTAGATGCTGTCATTCCACGCAATCAATTAGTAGGTCGTGAAACCTTCCGTATTGGTGATCGTGTGCGTGCCTATTTACAAGAAGTTGGTTTTAGACCACGTGGCCCACAACTGTTTATGTCACGTGCATGTAAAGAAATGCTGATTGAATTGTTTAAAATTGAAGTTCCCGAAATTGGTGACGATTTAATCGATATCATGGCCGCAGCACGTGATGTTGGCTTTAGAGCCAAAATTGCAGTTCGTGCCAATGACCCACGACTAGACCCAATAGGTGCTTGCGTGGGTATGCGCGGGGGGCGTGTGCAAGCCGTTACCAATGAATTGGCAGGCGAGCGTATTGACATTATTATTTGGGATGGCAATGATGCGCAGTTTGTTATAAACGCTATGGCACCCGCTGAAGTCACCAATATCATGGTTGACGAAGACAAACACACCATGGATCTTGCGGTTGAAGACGAGCAGTTATCACAAGCCATTGGTAAAAATGGACAGAATATTCGTCTTGCCAGTGAGTTAACAGGCTGGGTATTAAATGTTATGACCAAAACCACCATGTCTGAAAAACACGACACCGAATCGAAAGATCAGGTTGAAGTGTTTGTAAATGCTTTGGACGTGGATGAAGAGATGGCCGAAATGCTTGTCTCTGAAGGGTTTACTACCCTAGAAGAAGTGGCGTACGTGCCTGCAGCTGAAATGCTGCAAATTGATGGATTTGACGAAGATATTATCGCCGAACTTAAGCAACGTGCTAAAGATGCGTTGTTAACACAAGCCATTGCCGCAGAAGAAAAAACCGTTTTAGCCGAACCTGCTGACGATTTGTTGAATTTAGAAGGTATGACTCCTGAGATGGCCAAACAATTGGCCACGCACGGAGTGATTACCCAAGAAGATTTAGCCGAACTTGGTACGGATGAATTACTAGAATACATTAATATTGACGAGACCTCTGCAGGTGAGCTTATTTTAAAAGCGCGTGCACCATGGTTTGAGTAAGGGAGAGTTTCAATGGCCGAAGTATCAGTAAAGCAATTTTCAGAAAACCTTAATTTGTCTGTAGATAAATTATTATCACAGCTTGAAGCTTCAGGCGTGAAAGGCAAAAAATCTGCCGATAATATCTCAGAAGACGAAAAACGTACCCTTTTAGGGTACCTAAAAAGTTTACACGGTGAAACCGGTGATGCTCCCGAGAAGGTGACGTTACGTCGTAAACAAACACTAAACTTATCGGCAGGCACTGGCAGTGGCAAACGCACTGTCAACGTGGAAGTGCTTAAAAAACGTACTTACGTTAAAAAACCCGAAACGGTGGAAGAACCTGTGGTTGAAGCTGTTGTAGAACCCATTGTGGCGTCTGTAGCAGTAGAACAAACTCCAGTTCAAACGCGCGTTGATGCTGGCGTAACCGATGCAGCGGTTGAATCTTTAATTCAGCCAAAATCGGTTGAAAGACCCAAGCCTACACATCAAAAACCAGCGGCAAACAAGCCGGTGGTTGCCGTCAAAGTAGGACAGACATCAGTTGTAGTAGAAGCACCACTGCCTGAGAAAGAAGATCATTCTAAAGCCGCTAAAAAAGAAAAAGACAAAAAACACCACACTGGTCGTAAAGCCAATGACGGTGTAGATGGCCCTAAAGGCGGTAAAGCGAAAGTGCTTACTGCACCAGCAGGCAATCGCCGTCCAGGTGGAAAAGGCGGGCGTAAAGGTGGGTTTAAATCCAATCATGCGCAGTCTGACAACGAACATGCTTTTCAAATGCCTACCGAACCTGTTGTACGTGAAGTAAAAGTACCTGAAAGCATTACCTTGGCCGCATTGGCTGATCAAATGTCGGTAAAAGCCGGTGAAATTATTAAATTTATGATGATGCAGTTGGGCACTATGGCCACCATCAACCAAATTTTAGATCAAGAAACGGCCATGTTAATTGTTGAAGAGATGGGGCATAAAGCCATCGCTTATAACGAAGTAACAATTGAAGACGAAGTGGTTAATCAAGAATACCACGGTGAAACAGTAACACGCTCACCTGTCGTCACCATAATGGGTCACGTTGACCATGGTAAAACGTCCTTGCTGGATTACATTCGTAAAGCCAAAGTTGCCTTTGGCGAAGCCGGTGGAATTACTCAGCACATTGGGGCATACCATGTGGATACCGATCGTGGCGGGGTAACCTTTATTGATACCCCGGGTCACGCCGCGTTTACCGCAATGCGTGCACGTGGTGCCAAAGTTACCGATGTCGTGGTCATTGTTGTGGCTGCCGACGACGGTGTAATGCCACAAACCAAAGAAGCTATTCAGCACGCTAAAGCCAGTGGTGTAGGCATTGTAGTGGCAGTCAACAAAATGGATAAAGAAGCCGCTAACCTTGATCGAGTGATGCAAGAATTGGTGGCCGAAGGTGTGGTGCCCGAAGCATGGGGTGGGGATGTGCAGTTTGTACCTGTATCGGCTAAGACCGGTATGGGCATTGAAGAACTGCTAACCGCTATTTCATTGCAAGCCGAAATGCTTGAGCTGGAAGCACCTATTGAAGGGCCAGCCAAAGGGGTGGTTATTGAATCACGCCTAGACAAAGGTCGAGGGCCTGTGGCGACTGTACTAGTGCAAAGCGGTACGCTTAAAAAAGGCGATATTGCATTGTGCGGAATGGAATACGGCAGAGTTCGTACTTTGCTGGGCGACACCGGTGTGATTATTACCAGTGCAGGTCCTTCTATTCCGGTTGAGATTATTGGTCTTTCAGGTGTGCCAGTAGCCGGTGACGAGATGATTACGGTTGAGACTGAACGCAAAGCGCGTGAAGCCGCAACGTTCCGTCAAGGAAAGCATAAAGAGTTAAAAATTGCGCGTCATCAAAAATCGAAGTTAGACAACATGTTTAACAAGATGACCGAAGGCGAAATGCAAAGTATTAATATTGTGCTTAAGGCCGATGTGCAAGGTTCTATCCAGGCGATATCCGATGCATTAACCAAGTTGTCTAACGATGAAATTCGCGTTAACGTTGTGTCATCTGGCGTGGGTGGAATTTCAGAAACCGATGCCAACTTAGCCATTGCGTCTGATGCGTTGATTGTTGGCTTTAACGTGCGTGCCGATGCTACGGCAAAACGTATGATTGACAGTGAAGGTGTTGCGTTAAAGTATTACAGCATCATTTATGAAATTGTTGATGACGTTAAACGTGCGATTGAAGGCAAAATGGAACCCGAGTTTAAAGAAAATATCTTGGGAATTGCCGACGTTCGTGAAGTCTTTAAAGCACCTAAAATTGGTCTAATTGCAGGTTGTATGATTGTAGATGGCGTCGTTAAGCGCAATAACCCTATTCGTGTGTTGCGTGATAACGTGGTGATTTACGAAGGTGTATTAGAATCATTACGTCGCTTTAAAGACGATGTAGCCGAAGTACGCCAAGGTATTGAGTGTGGTATCGGGGTCAAAGATTACAACGATGTACGCGCCGGCGATCAAATAGAATGTTTTGAGCGTATTGAAGTTAAGCGTACCTTAGCTTAATGCTTGAACCCAAGTCTGTTGCCCGTTAGTTTAAATAACATGTTGAGTTATAAGCGTATTGACCAGGCCTGGTTAATGCGTTTATGGCCAAAACAAATTATTTGTGCCAGACGTAATCACTTTACAAAATTACCCCGTTTGGGGTTTTTTTGTTTAAAATCATCTTAATATTTTAAGATTCGTTTTAATAAACTAAAATTAAATCAATAGCCTACGGGCTTAAGTGAGAACACCATGAGTAACGATGCCGTTAGCCGCCCAACGCGCGTGGCGTATGAAATTAAAAAAACTTTGGCGCAAATGCTGTTGCGTGAGGCCAAAGATCCACGTTTTCAAAAATTAACATTACCGAATGCAAAGTCAGCAAGGACTTAAGCATTGCTAAAATTCACTTTACCTTGATTGGCCACAATGGCGATGATCCAGAAGTGCAAGACGTAGTGCAAGCGCTTGAAAAAGCCAAAGGCTTTTTTAGATCAGAATTAGGAACCAAGTTACGCTTAAGAATTGTTCCAGACGTGCGGTTTTATTACGATGAAGTGCCTGAGCATGCGCAGTATATGGAAGCCTTAATTCAAAAAGCGTTGAACTCGTAAATGGTGCAATTTAAACACCCTCCAAAGCAGAATGTTCATGGCATAGTTTTACTTAACAAGCCAGTGGGCGTTTCGTCTAACGGAATTTTACAAAAAGTCATGCGAGTGTTTAACGCCAAAAAAGGCGGACACACCGGTGCTCTCGATCCATTTGCCACTGGATTGTTGCCTATTTGTTTAGGCGAGGCCACTAAAGTTTCGGGATTGTTGCTCGAATCGGACAAACGTTACACCGCTACCTTAAAATTGGGCGAGCAAAGCAGCACCGGCGACACCGAAGGTGAGATTATTAAACGTGATGCGGTTCCGGTTTTATCACGCGAAATAATTGAAGCCGTTTTTGCTCAATTTACAGGCGATATTCAGCAAATCCCCCCCATGTATTCGGCTCTAAAACACCAAGGAAAACCCCTTTATTATTACGCGCGTCAAGGCATAGAGATAGAACGGCCTGCTCGAGATATTACTATCAAGCAATTAAATTTAATACGTTTTGAAGAAAACAACATTGTGTTTGATGTATTGTGCACCAAGGGCACTTATGTGCGTACATTAGGTGAGGATTTGGCTAAGGGGCTGGGCACGGTCGGGCATTTAATTGCCTTGCATCGTACTCAAACCGGCAGTTTAATAGGCGACGACATGTTATCGCTAGAGCAAATTGAACAGCAAAAACTTGATTGTGTTAAGCCATTAGACATAGCACTTGAGCATTTACAACGAATTGATTTAACGTCGGAAGAAATGGACTTAATTCGTCACGGTCAAATGCTTGCCAAACCTAAGCCTCACACCGAATTGGTGCGTTTATACCACGCCAATGTATGCATTGCTGTGGGAGAATGGCACCTTGAAAAAGGCTTACTTAAGCCCAAAAGGGTATTTAATTTAGAGGAATCTGGTGTATGAGCGAGCAAAAAATGCGCTTTGAACAAGCCGACGGCATTTTAGATTTACGCGATGAGATTGCCTACCAAACTGCACATCTTCTGGGCGCGACTTGGTTAAGTTGGGACGATTTACCCGAAAGTTTAGCCATGTTGCCCGCGGCACCTGCACAATTTTTTTTAGTGGGTTCTAAAGCACAAATAGACGCCGCAAGTATTTTTTTAGACTTAAAAGAATATCAAGTTACCGGTTCATTAGTGGTTGAGTTAGACCAATCAATGGCATTATGGGACGCGCAATTACCAGGCCTGGTGGTTTCTGGAAACGATTCAAAAGTCTTGTGGTCACCCAACGAGCTTGTGGTTAGATGGTTGAGCAAATTAGAGTTTGATCCTAAAGCCTTAAAACCCAGACCACTGGCACTCGATTTGGGCTGCGGTGCTGGGCGTGACGCCGTTTTTTTAGCACAAAAGGGTTTTGTCGTCGACGCTATTGACAGTGAGGCACGCACCTTAAAACGAGCCAAGCAATTGGCTGCACGCAGTCGTACGCAAGTGCGCTTTAAATGTTGCGATTTAAAAAATACCGAGTGCTTCCCCGACCAAATGTACGATGTGATTTTAATGGTGCGCTATTTAAATAGAGATTTATTTGACGCCATCAAACAACACGTTAAACCCGGCGGTTATGTGTTAATTCATACCTTTAGTGAAGGCGTTGAAGAGTTTAAATCTCCCAAAAATCCTAACTTTATTTTGCAACACGGTGAATTACGTCAAATTTTTGCTGGTTTTACCATCTTGGTAGATAATACAACTTATCTAAACGATGGCCGTCCCATGAATGCGTTTATTGCGCAAAAGCCACTTATTGAATAAAACAACGTCCTGAGACCTTTGCACGAGTGGGGTGCGAGAAAAAAATGAGGAAAAATTTGCCTGATTGAGGCGGGAAACGCAGTGAATAGCTGGCTATTAACAAGTTTTCCAACGAAAAGCAGGAAAGTTTTAACCATTTTTGGCCGTACATCCACTCGTGCAAAGGTCTCGTCCTGTAACATCGCCTTTAAAATTAACCATTCAATCTATGTTAGGAGACCCAAAATGTTATCAATGAATCCCAAAGAGTTATTTAACTTTTTTCAGCAACACGCTATTTGTGAGTCACTCACCTTTCCTGAGGTTGAACGTCTGATGGCGTATTTGCAAGAAAAATCCTACGCCGCCGGTGAAATCATTTCGGATGCGGGTGAAGTAAGTGAAGCGCTGGGCTACGTTATTAATGGCAAAGTACAGTTCTCTAGTTTTGATGGTCAAGATGCCGCCATTGTGGGCAAGCAAGATGAAGGGAGCTTAGTGGGTGAAATGTCATTTTTTGACCGAAAGCCCCGTAATTTGCGCATGGAAGCGTCTAAAAAAGGGGTTTTAATGTTTATATTAACCCGTGCTATGTACGACCGTATTAAAGTAGAAGAGCCGTTTATAGCCGTTAATATTTTAGAAAACGCCATTGTCAGCTTGGATAATTTAGTGCGTCATATGGGTGACGATATTTCAGCCTTAGGTCATTACATGCAAGGTTTTGGCAAACATTAAGCGTACTTTGCTCTTACAAATGCACCCTAAACATATTTATGTGTTTAAAGCGCTTGATTTTCGGTTATAAAACCGTAAAATGCGCACATTAACTTCTATCATCGGTTGTGGAAGTTACTTTTATTAAAACCGATCCAATGGAGAAACCCGCTATGTTTAACGCTGAAGTAAAAGCAAACATCGTTGCAGAATACGCGACATCAGAAGGTGATACAGGTTCACCAGAAGTTCAAATCGCACTTATGACGCACCGTATTAAGTACTTAACTGAGCACTTCAAGACTCACAAACAAGATAACCATTCACGTACTGGTTTATTACGTTTGGTAAGTCGTCGTCGTAAACTTTTGGATTACATCCATAAAAAAGATGGTCAAAGATATTTGAGCATCATTCAGCGTTTAGGATTACGTAAGTAATTTGTTCGTTGTTAAAAAACCCCGCTTGCGGGGTTTTTTTATGCCTAAAATTTAACGCTAAAAAGCCCGATACAGCACATTAATAACGAGTAAAATGACTCACTATTTATTTATCCGCTTACTGCAAACCCATTGAGCCTGAATCCCTAATATCGCCAAACCGCTTTTTGCGTTCGTGCGACATTAGGGATTCAGGTTTTCAGTAGCGACGTTTTACCTTACTAAACCAAAGGACATTTCATGGCTAAGATTACCCAAACATTTCAATATGGCAAACACCACGTTACTTTAGAAACCGGCGAAATCGCCCGTCAAGCCGACGGTGCCGTGATGATTGGCATGGGCGACACCCGAGTATTAGTAACGGTTGTGGCCGCTAAAACCGCCAGTCCCGGACAAGATTTTTTTCCTTTAACGGTTAATTACCAAGAAAAAGCTTACGCCGCAGGGCGTATTCCAGGCGGATTTTTAAAGCGCGAAGGCCGTCCTTCTGAAAAAGAAACCTTAACCTCGCGTTTAATTGACCGTCCAATTCGCCCATTGTTTCCAAAAGGGTTTTTAAACGAAGTTCAAGTTATTGCGACCGTAGTTGCACTTGACCCCGAAGTAGGCACCGAAGTGGCGGCCATGTTGGGAACGTCCGCCGCCTTGGCGATTTCGGGCGTGCCTTTTAACGGTCCATTGGGTGCGGCGATTGTTGGGTACGTTAACAATGAATACGTGTTGAATCCTAGTCAAGAAGTGCTAAAAACCTCGGCGTTAGAGTTGAGTGTGGCCGGTACAAAAGATGCGGTATTAATGGTTGAATCGCAAGCCGCAGAACTGCCCGAAGCCGTGATGTTAGGTGCGGTTATGTTTGGGCATTTGCAAATGCAAGTGGCGATCCAAGCTATTGCCGAATTTGCACAAAAAGCGGGCAAACCTGTTTGGGATTGGCAAGCTCCGGCTGAAAATACCGCTTTAAAAGAGGCCGTATTTGGTTTAATTCGTTCAGACGTTGAAGCTGCCTATTCGATCGCCGATAAAATGGATCGTTACAGCGCATTAGATGCCGCCAAAACCAAGGCATTAGAAAGTCTGGCGTTATCAGACACCAATCCAGCTGGTTTTGGTGAAAAAGACATTGATGGCATGTTTGGTAAATTACAAAAAAATATTGTGCGTGGCCGCATTATTAAAGGCGAGCCGCGTATTGACGGGCGTGATGTACAAACCGTGCGTCAAATCACGTGTCAGGTGGGTGTATTGCCAAAAGTACACGGTTCAGCCCTGTTTACCCGTGGCGAAACGCAAGCATTGGTCGTGACCACTTTAGGCACCGAGCGTGATGCCAAAATTGTGGACGATTTAACCGGCTCTTACCACGATCGTTTTATGTTGCATTACAATTTTCCGCCGTTTTCGGTCGGTGAGTGCGGACGCGTTGGCAGTCCAGGACGTCGTGAAATTGGTCATGGTATGTTGGCGCGTCGTGGTGTGGCGGCATTATTGCCCAGTGTGACCGAGTTTCCGTACACCATTCGCGTGGTGTCAGAAATTACCGAATCAAACGGTTCAAGCTCTATGGCCTCGGTGTGCGGTACGTCTATGGCGTTAATGCACGCTGGTGTGCCTATTGCCGCGCCCATTGCAGGGATTGCCATGGGACTGATTAAAGAGGACAGCGGTTTTGCGGTGTTGTCTGACATTTTAGGCGACGAAGATCATTTGGGTGACATGGATTTTAAAGTCGCAGGAACCCAGCAAGGGATTACCGCTTTGCAAATGGACATTAAAATCACCGGTATAACCGAAGAGATTATGAGCATTGCATTGCATCAAGCGCAAGCTGGGCGTTTGCATATTTTAGAAGAGATGGCCAAGGTCATTAGTGTGTCTAATAGCGACGTCGCCGGCACCGCACCGCGCTTTTTCTTAGTAAAAGTAAAACCTGAAAAAGTCCGTGAAATCATTGGTAAAGGCGGGGCAACCATTCGCGCTTTAACCGAAGAGACCGGATGCACTATCGAAATTGACGACGAAGGCAACGTTAAAATTGCGGCCGTAGACGACGAATCGGCCAATCGCGCCAAAGCGCGTATTGCCGAAATTACTGCCGAACCCGAAATTGGCAAAACCTACGATGCCGTGGTTAAAAAGATTGTTGAGTTTGGGGCGTTTGTGGCGTACATGCCTGGTCGTGAAGGCTTGGTGCACGTATCGCAGATCTCAAACGAGCGTGTTGAAAACGTTGAAGATTATTTAAAAGAAGGTCAAGAAATTCGCGTTAAGCTAACCGACATAGATAAGCAAGGTCGCGTTAAGTTGTCAATTACGGCGGTAGAAGCTTAATTTTTAACGCCGTTTTTATGTGAAGCAAAGGCCATGAAAGTGGCCTTTTTTGTCATCAAAATAACCTTAAACCTTTGCATGCGTTTATGCCCTTGTGCGTAGACCGTAAAGTGTCTTTTGAATTGGAAAATAAAATATTATGTCAACAGCGCATTCCGCCTTTAAATACCTTGGCCAACACGCCATAGAGAGCTTAAATTTAACCGTAGAGCATTATCAGCATAACGTCACCGGTGCGACGCATTATCACTTGGCCGCTGAAGATGGCCAAAATGTGTTTTTAGTGGCCCTTAGAACCGTGCCCATGGACTCAACCGGTGTAGCGCACATTTTAGAACACACTACTTTATGTGGCAGTGAAAAATATCCGGTGCGCGATCCGTTTTTTATGATGATTCGTCGCTCTCTTAACACCTTTATGAATGCCTTTACTTCAAGCGATTGGACCGCGTATCCGTTTGCAACCGAAAACCGTAAAGATTTTCAGAATTTATTGCAAGTCTATATGGATGCGGTGTTTTTTCCGTTACTTGACCCGTTAGATTTTGCCCAAGAAGGCCATCGGTTTGAGTTTGAAGAGATGGAAAATCCCAATTCACCTTTAACTTACAAAGGCGTGGTGTTTAATGAGATGAAAGGGGCGATGAGCTCACCCGTTTCTACGCTTTGGGAGGTGCTGAGTCGTGAACTTTACCCCACCAACACCTATCATTACAACAGCGGTGGCGAGCCAGAAGAGATTCCTAAGTTAACCCATCAGCAGTTGGTTGAGTTTCATCAAAATCATTACCATCCGTCAAACTCGGTGTTTATGACCTACGGTGATATTTCGGCACTTGAGCATCAAACGCAATTTGAAACCTTGGCGCTGCATCGCTTTACCGAATCGGTTGAGCAAGTGCACGTTGGCTTAGAACAGCGTTTTAGTACGCCCAAAGTAATCGAAGAAGCCTATGCGCTGGATGAAGAAGATATTGAGGGCAAAACTCACATTGTTTTGGGGTGGTTATTAGGTCAAAACCAAGATCCGTTAGAGGTGTTAAAAGGCCATTTATTGGGTGCGGTATTATTGGACAACAGTAATTCACCCTTACGTAAAGTACTAGAAGAGTGCGACTTAGCCGCCGCACCGTCGCCGTTGTGCGGATTTGAAGAGTCTAATAAAGAGATGGCGTTTGTCGTAGGGGTAGAAGGTTCAGAACCCGAACACGCCCAGGCAATTGAGCAGCTTATTTTAGACACGCTTGAACAAATCGCCCGCGATGGGGTTGAGCAACACCAGGTGGAAGCGATGTTGCACCAATTAGAGTTGTCACAACGTGAGGTAGGCGGCGACAGTTACCCTTATGGCCTGGGGTTAATTTTGCACGCTCTGCCTGGGGCGTTGCACGACGGCGATCCTATTGCTTTATTGGATACCGATAAAGCCTTGCTGGCGTTAGAGAGTCAAATTAAAGACCCTAATTTTATACCAGGCCTGGTCAAGTCTTGGTTGCTAGATAATCCACATCGCGTGCGCTTAACCCTAAAGCCCGACACCGAATTGTCGGCGCAAAAAGCCCAACACGAAAAGACACGTTAGCCGCTATACAAAACGCGTTAACCGTGTCGCAAAAGCAAGCGATTGTTGAGCAAGCGTTGGCGTTGCAAAGTCGCCAAGCTCAGGTAGATGATCCGGATATTTTGCCCGAAGTCACCAAAGATGATATTCCCGTTGATATTGCTAATTTAACATTACCGGTTATGGCATTGGGGCAAATGCCAGTGAGTACCTATCAATGTGGCACCAATGGGTTAGTGTATGAGCAATTAATTTTAGAATTGCCAGCCTTAACGCCACGTGAACAGATGTTAATGCCGTTGTTTAACAGTTGCTTAACCGAAGTGGGCAGTGGCGGGCGCGACTATTTAGAGACGCAATCGTACCAGGCCTCGGTCACAGGCGGATTATCGGCGCGTTCGGCAATTCACTCTAAGTTAAATGCACCTGACGACTGTCACAGTCATTTTATTGTTTCGGGTAAAGCGTTAAATCGCAACCACCAACCGTTGGCCAGCCTAATAAAAGAGACCTTGTTTGATGCACGTTTTGACGAACACGCTCGCTTAAAAGATTTGGTGGGACAAATTCGCTCGTCTATTGACCACGGCATAACAGGCAACGGCCACGGTTTAGCCATGATGGCGGCGGTGCAAAACTTTACGCCCACCGCACAATGGCAGTTTCAGCGTTCGGGATTTGCCGGTATTCAAGCCATAAAAGAACTGGATAAAACCCTTAAGAAAAAAGCCCATTTAGAACAGTTTGCCGAGGATTTAAGCACCATTGCGCAAAAGCTCTGTCAAGCACCCAAACAAGCCTTGTTAATCAGTGACGAAGCCGGTTTGCCACAGGCTATGGCTGGTCTTAAAAGTGAATGGTCTGCAATGAGTAATGTGGCGGCTACCAGCTTGTTTAGCTTACACGCTGATAAAACTCCTATTCACCAGGCCTGGGTAACCAGCACTCAAGTTAATTTTTGTGCATTAGCCTATCCTGCCGTTATGGCCGACCACGCCGATGCACCCAAGTTGGCGGTGTTAGGTGCGTGTTTGCGTAATGGTTTCTTGCATTCCGCCATTCGAGAAAAAGGCGGCGCGTACGGCGGCGGCGCCAGCTACAACAGTGAAGCAAGCGCCTTTGTATTTTATTCGTATCGTGACCCGCGCTTATTAGAAACCTACGATGACTTTAATCTTGCCCAGGCCTGGTTAATGAGCAATGAGGCCACACAAGCCAAAGTGGACGAGGCGATTTTAAACGTCATCAGCGCCATGGACAAACCTGGCTCACCGGCGGGCGAGGCTAAAAAAGCCTTTTATCAAACGTTATATGGCCGCACGCACGCGGTGCGTATGGCGTATCGTCAGGGCGTTATTTCAACTACGGTGGACGAGTTACGCACCGTGGCCGAGCGTTATTTAAGCGCTAATAATGCCTCGCGTGTGGTGCTTACCAATAAAGGCAATGCCCAAAAATTGGTTGATTTTGGTTTTGAAACCCAAATTTTGTAAGCGATTGACACTGTTCAAAGGTCTCAATTGCCATAAAAAATGGTATTATGCACACACTTTTTTTGTTGACCTGTACCGTTGTGCAGGTCCTGTTTTGGACATACTAAGTAGCTGGAACCCAAAACAGTATTGTTGGCAGCATCGGTAAGACCTACCGCATGTTGACTTACTTCAGGCAAACCCAGCTCCTGAAGATCATTGACCCCAACCCATGAGGTAACTTTATATGAGCGGACAGTTTATTGACCAAGATCCACAAGGCACGCAAGAGTGGATCGATGCGTTAGAGGCCGTTGTTGATTTTGAAGGCTCCGAAAAAGCCGAACACATTATTGCCAGTTTGATTGAAAAAGCCCGTTTGCACGGCGTTGACATTCCTTACTCGGCCAATACACCGTACATCAACACCATTGCATTAGAAGATCAAGCGCACTATCCGGGTGATCTTAAAATGGAACAGCAAATTCGGGCTTTATTGCGTTGGAATGCTATGGCGATGGTGGTACGCGCCAATAAATCAACCAGCGTGGGCGGTCATATCGCCTCTTACGCCTCAAGCTGTACCTTATATGAAGTGGGGATGAACCATTTCTTTAAAGGCCCTAAACATGAATTGGGTGCCGATATGGTGTTTTTTCAGGGTCATACCGCGCCTGGTATGTACTCACGTGCCTATTTAGAAGGTCGTTTACCGGTTGAAAAACTGCGCAACTTCCGCCAAGAAGTAAACGGCGAAGGCTTGTCTTCGTACCCGCACCCTTGGTTAATGCCCGATTTTTGGCAATTTCCGACTGTGTCCATGGGATTAGGACCGTTAATGGCTATTTACCAAGCGCGTTTTATGAAATACATGCACGCACGCGGTCTAAAAACCACCGAAGGGCGTAAAGTCTGGGCGTTTTTAGGCGACGGTGAGATGGATGAACCCGAATCACGCGGTGCATTGCAAGTAGCCAAACGCGAAAAACTCGACAATCTTATTTTTGTGGTCAACTGCAACTTGCAGCGTTTAGACGGTCCAGTGCGCGGTAATGGCAAAATTATTCAAGAGCTTGAAGGCGTGTTTAGAGGTGCCGGCTGGCGTGTAATTAAAGTGCTTTGGGGCACAGGTTGGGATCGTCTGTTGCAAAAAGACAAAACCGGCAAGCTCATCGAACTGATGGGCGAAGTGGTGGACGGCGAATACCAAGGTTACAAAGCCAAAGACGGCGCGTACGTGCGTAAACATTTCTTTGGAAAATACCCAGAAACCCTTGCGTTAGTCGAAGACATGACCGACGCTGAGATTTTTCATTTATCGCGTGGCGGACACTCACCACGCAAAATGTACGCCGCTTACAAAGAAGCGGTTGAAACCAAAGGTCAGCCCGTTGTTATTTTAGCGCACACCGTTAAAGGCTACGGCATGGGCGAATACGGTGAAGCCGCCAACACCTCACATCAACAGAAAAAACTCGATATTCACGGTCTAAAGCATTTCCGCGACCGTTTTAGCGTGCCTATCTCTAATGCCGAATTAGAAAATGACGTGCCGTTTTACCGTCCAGAAGAAGACTCGGACATGATGGCGTACATTAAAGACCGTCGTGCCGCGTTGGGTGGCGACATTCCGTCACGCGTGGACGTGGCCGAAGCCTTGCCTATTCCCGATTTAGCCACCTTTAAAATGCTCACCGACGGCACGGGCGACCGTGAAATGTCAACCACCATGGCGTTTGTGCGTATTATCTCTATTTTATTGCGCGACAAAACCATTGGGCCACGTGTTGTGCCTATTATTCCTGACGAGGCGCGCACCTTTGGTATGGAAGGTTTGTTCCGTCAAGTCGGTATTTACGATCCAGCTGGTCAGTTATATGAGCCAATGGATCAAGACCAACTCATGTGGTACAAAGAGTCGGCCACCGGTCAAGTGCTTGAAGAAGGCATTAACGAAGCCGGTGCGATGTCCTCGTGGATTTCGGCCGCGACCGCTTACGCCAACTACGGTGTGGCGATGGTGCCGTTTTACATTTATTACTCGATGTTTGGTTTTCAGCGTATTGGCGACTTGGCTTGGGCGGCGGGCGATTCACGTGCGCGTGGCTTCTTGTTAGGGGCTACCGCAGGGCGCACCACACTTGAAGGCGAAGGCTTACAACACCAAGACGGTCACAACTTAATCATGTTTGACGCCGTGCCCAACTGCATGAGCTACGACCCAACGTTTGCCTACGAAATGGCGGTCATTATTCGTGACGGTTTAGACCGCATGATGGCCAAAAAACAAGACGTGTTTTATTACATCACCTCTATGAACGAAAACTACAGCCACCCCGCCATGCCAGAAGGCGCGGAAGAGGGCATTATTAAAGGGATTTATTCGTTTAAAAAATCCACGTCAACCGCCACTGCACGCGTGCAGTTGATGGGTTCGGGCACTATTTTTGGCGAGGTGATTAAAGCCGCGCACATGCTTGAAACAGACTGGAACGTGGCCGCCGATATTTGGGCCGCACCGAGCTTTAACCTATTGCGCCGTGATGGGATTGAAGTCACTCGTTGGAACATGTTAAACCCAACCGAAACACCAAAAGTACCTTATGTCACCCAAGTGTTGTCAGCCGTAGAAGGGCCATTTGTGGCCGCCACCGACTATATGCGCGACTACCCCAACCGTATTCGTGAATACGTGCCAGGGGCGTTTCATATTTTAGGAACCGACGGTTTTGGACGTTCAGACACGCGTGCCCAGTTGCGTAATTTCTTTGAAGTGGACAGCTACCATGTCGTAGTCGCCGCCTTAAAAGCACTTGCAGACGAAGGCAAAGTGGACGTGTCTTTGGTTACAAAAGCCATTAATCAATATGGTTTGAGTGGACAAAGAGCGTTTCCATTGCACGTCTAATATATGAGCCGCCTATCGCTAAAGTAGCAATTGTAAACTTTGCATAAGCGGCCTTAACGCAATGGGCTTGAACAGACAACACTTTTTATACCCAAACCCAGTCAAGAATACGATGAGTCTTTTATTGGGTTTGCAGGTAAAGACAAAGGAATACGATCATGGCAACAATACAATTTAGCATTCCCGACATCGGGGATTTTGACACCGTCGAAGTCATAGAGGTGTTGGTTAAAAACGGTGACACGGTAAAAATGGACGACTCTTTAATGACCTTAGAGTCGGACAAAGCGACCATGGAAATTCCGTGTCCGGTTAACGGAGTTATCAGTAATTTAAAAATCGTTTTAGGTGATAAGGTAAAACAAGGCACCTATGTGTGCGACATTGAAGTAAACGACGCGGCGCAAACAACCCAAACAACACCGCAGGTGTCTGCGCCCGTTGCAGCCGTAACAGCAACGGCTGCGCCAGTTGCCCCTGTTGCGGCTGTGCAAGCCGCCGCGCCTTCTGCTCCGGCGGTCTTACCAGGCCTGGTCAATGACTCAAAACCCATTAACAAACAATCCATGGGCGCGCAGTTTCATGCTTCGCCCTCGGTGCGAATTTTTGCCCGCACTTTAGGCACCGATTTAACCCACGTTAAGGGTTCTGGGCCAAAAGGCCGTATTCAAAAAATGACGTTGAAGCCTTTGTTAAATCGGTTATGCAAGGTTCGGTAAATCCGACTGGTCAGGCCGGTCAAACTGGGCAACCCGCCAACAGTGGTATGGGCATTCCGCCTATGCCACAAATTGATTTTAGTCAGTTTGGTGCAACCGAAACCGTTGAGCTTGGACGCATTAAGAAAATATCGGGCAAGCATTTGCACACCAGTTGGCTTAATGTGCCACACGTCACTCAGTTTGACGAATGCGACATTACGCAAATGGATCAGTTTAGAGTGGACATGAAAGCCACCGCCGAAAAACAAGGCGTTAAACTTACCCCATTGGTGTTTGTCATGAAAGCCGTGGTTAAGGCTTTGCAAGATTTCCCGCATTTTAATGCCTCTTTGTCGGCTGACGGCCAAGCGTTAATTAAAAAATCCTATTACAACATTGGCATTGCGGTTGATACGCCCAACGGATTAATGGTTCCGGTAGTAAAAGACGTCGATAAAAAAGGCATTTATGAGCTATCACGCGATTTAATGGCCATTTCGGCCAAAGCGCGTGACGGTAAACTTAGCCCAGCCGATATGTCGGGCGGCACGTTTACCATTTCAAGTTTGGGTGGGATTGGCGGCACGCAGTTTACCCCCATTGTTAACGTTCCAGAAGTGGCGATTATGGGTTTGTCTAAAGCTAAAATGCAGCCTGTTTGGAACGGCACAACCTTTGAACCTAAACTGATTATGCCTTTTAGTGTGTCATACGATCACCGCGTGATTGATGGCGCAGAAGGGGTTCGCTTTACCACCAGCGTCGGCCAATATTTAACCGATATACGTCAATTGCTACTGTAATTGGGAGAGATTTAATGAGCAGTATAGTAGACATTCACGTCCCAGATATTGGCGACTTTGCCCAAGTAGAAGTCATTGAAGTGTTGGTTAAAGCCGGCGATGAAGTGATTCAAGACGACTCCATGCTTACGTTGGAATCGGACAAAGCCACCATGGAAATACCCGCACCGCACGCCGGAAAAGTGGTTGAAATGTACGTGTCCATTGGCGACAAAGTCGCGCAAGGCACCTTAATTGGCAAAATGGAAATTGCTAATATTCAATCGGTCAGTGCTAACGTAGAAGTCAGTGTGGGGTCAACGCCCACTGCGGCCTCTGCAACACAAGGGACAGTAGAGCAAACAGCTGCGGCATCCACCGCATTATCGGCAGATGATTTACCAGATGCCGATGTGCAATGCGAGTTATTGGTGTTAGGTTCAGGGCCCGGTGGTTACACGGCAGCATTTCGTGCAGCCGATTTAGGTAAAAACGTGGTGATGGTTGAACGTTTTGAACAGATTGGTGGCGTGTGTCTAAACGTGGGTTGCATTCCCTCTAAAGCGTTACTGCACATGTCGGTGATATTAAACGAAACCAAAGAGATGGGCGCGCACGGCATTACTTTTGCCGAGCCGCAGATTGATATTGATAAAATCAGAGCGTTTAAAGACGGCGTGATTAACAAGCTAACCAGCGGTTTATCAGGCCTGGCCAAAGCGCGTAAGGTTCAAGTGGTAACGGGTTACGGTAAGTTTACCTCGGCCAATACCGTAAGCGTTACCGCCGCCGACGGCTCGGTTAAAACCATTGCCTTTGAAAAAGCCATTATTGCGGCCGGTTCACGCGTGGTTAAACTGCCGTTTATTCCGCACGACGACCCACGCGTCATGGATTCGACCGGTGCCTTGGCGTTAGAAGAGATTCCTAAGCGTTTATTAGTGATTGGTGGGGGCATTATTGGGCTAGAAATGGCACAAGTGTACGATGCATTGGGTTCAAAAATCACCGTGGTCGAGCTAGGAGATACGATTATTCCGGGTGCTGACAAAGACATTAGCAAGCCGTTGCTTAAAAAGATTCAAAAGAAATACGAAAACATCTTTTTAAAATCCAAAGTGACGAATGTAGAAGCAACCGATGCAGGCCTGGTGGTTACGTTTGAGGGCAAAAATTGCCCAGCAACCGACACCTTTGACCGTGTATTGGTGGCGGTAGGTCGCGCAGCCAATGGCAAATTGATTGACGCAGACAAAGCCGGCGTAGCCGTTAACGACTGGGGCTTTATTGAAGTAAATGAGCGCCAAGAAACCAATGTGGGTCATATTTATGCGATTGGTGATGTGGTTGGTCAGCCTATGTTGGCACACAAAGCGGTGCACGAAGGTAAAGTAGCCGCCGAGGTTATATGCGGTTTGCCCAGCGCCTTTACGCCGATGAGTATCCCGTCGGTGGCTTACACCGATCCAGAAGTCGCTTGGGCGGGTAAAACCGAAGAGCAACTTAAAGCCGAAGGCATTGAGTATGAAAAGGGCGCGTTTCCTTGGGCAGCGTCAGGGCGTAGCTTAAGTTTAGGCCGTGATGAAGGTTTAACCAAAGCGATGTTTTGTGCGCAAACCCATCGTTTGCTCGGGTGCGGGATTGTTGGCCCTAACGCCGGTGAACTGATTGCCGAGGCAATGTTGGCGATTGAAATGGGCGCAGACATGCAAGATTTGGCACTGACCATTCACCCTCACCCAACGTTGTCCGAAACCCTAGGGTTTGCGGCGGAGATGGCCGAAGGCACAATTACCGATTTAATGCCGCCTAAGAAGAAAAAACATTAAATTAAATCAAATCAAATCAAATTAAATCGACCAGGCCTGGTAGATTTAATTTAAACTCTTTATTAAAACCCGTGCAAACGGGTTTTTTTTCGTGCAAAAGTTACTGTATGACAAAGCCGCAATCTTGTTGGGCGGCGTGTTTTGCAAATGCAAAGTCTGCTTCAAATTCAGCGTAAATGGTGTACAGTGGCGCGCCTTTTTTAAGGCTGTCCCCCAGTTTTTTATGCAGTTTAACCCCCGCACCTTGATCCATAGGCGCACCCGCTAGGCGTGCGATGTGGGCAATCACAAAATTATTAATGGCACTCACCACACCTTTACGCGGAGCTAGCACGGTAAAACTCAAATTACCTAATGTTAACAAGCTATGGTTACGACCTTGAGCATCCAAAATAGCGTTAAATTTTTCTAACGCTCGACCCGACTCTAAAATATCGCGTGCCATGTAATACCCTTGGCCGGCACGTACTTTGGCATCAAATTCAATAATTCTGCCCGCCAGTTGTAAGGCTTTTTCTTGTAAATGTTTAGACGCTTCTGGGTCATTTTTTAGTACCAATAAAACATCTTGCGCTTCTAAAACCGGGCCCACGCCTGCGCCAATGGGTTGTTGTCCATCGGTAATCATCACCTCTAAATGCAAGCCCATATTATCGCCTACGTATTCAAATAACTTGCGTAGTTTCATGGCCTTAGCGTAGCTGTGCACTTTAGCCGTAGGGCCCACAGGAATATCAATAATTAAATGAGTAATGCCGGCGGCGACTTTTTTAGACAAAATAGACGCCACCATTTGACCCGGAGAGTCCATCGAGAGTGGGCGCTCTACTGCAATTAAAATATCGTCTACCGGAGCAAGCTTGGCTGTGCCGCCCCACACCAAACAGCCACCGTGTTGTTTTACAATTCGTTGTAAGCTGACAATGTCCAATTCTACCTTGGCAAACACCTCCATAGTGTCGGCCGAACCCGCCGGCGATGTAATGGCGCGGCTGGAGGTTTTAGGCATTAACAAACCGTAACTGGCCACTATTGGCATCACAATTAAACTGGTTCGATTGCCGGGAATTCCCCCAATGCAATGCTTGTCACATACCATTCCACCGTCCCAATGAATCGTATCGCCGGTATTGACCATAGCTTGCGTTAGATACAAGACTTCTTCACGTTCCATATCCGATTCGGCGCAACCAACCAAATACGCAGTAATTTCAATTTTAGAGTAGCGATTATGATTAATGTCTTGAATAATTTCAAAGTACTCTGGATAGCTTAAGCGGTCACCCGAAATTTTACGGTGCACATACGACAGCGATTTAGGCTGAGTAGCATGACGAACTTTAACCAATGCACCTTCTGGCTGACCCAATTGGGCAAAGACCTGCTCGCTTAAACCAATTTGATCAAGAGCCGTAATTTTTTCATCGTCAACCACATTAAGAACAGCCACTACGGGCTGAGTTTCGCCGTTTAAATAAATCTCTATTTTATTCAGTGCTTGAAACCCTTGGCTTTGATAAATTTCACAATTACGATGTAAGTACGCGACGTTTTCGCGGTATGTGTCAATGGCAATGCGGCGTAACTTTAAAGTATCCATTATTTTCCCAGTGTGCTTAATGCATAAGATGCAAAGTAAAATCATACTGTTAAAGCAAAAAACATCACTTGATTTAAACGAATAATGTGTTTAACCAGGCCTGGTTAACGTGCAAAATTTGCAAATTTTGTTGTTCAGGTTATAATCAGCATTCGTTTTTTGTCGGAGTGCCTTTAGGCTGAGATCGCGCAAGCGGGATCCGTAGAACCTGATCTGGTTAGTACCAGCGAAGGGAACAATTGAATTTAAGTTGGTTTTTTTAGCCAACTTCTCCCAAAAAACCCCGCCACTTGGCCGTTAAACGCATTTATATTGAATGGGTTAACGGCAAGGTGAGCGGGGTTTTTTGCTCAGTTTTCTACACATGTCTTTAGAGCTTCGCCTACTTTTATATTTAATGTTTAAAAGGGCCAAGCCATGAACCAAATTAAACCCAGTAAAGAACAAACCCGTCGTGAAAGTCGTGCCAGTGCCGAGGCGTTTATTAACAACGTGTCTGGGCAATCGTTTCCCAATTCGCAAAAATTTACGTTGATGGCGCTTTGCACCCCATTAAAGTCGGCATGCGACAAATTACTGTCAGTTCAACGTACATTAGCGGTGAAAAAGATCAAGCGGTGTACGAGCACAACGATCCTGTTTGCGTGTACGACACCTCTGGAGCTTATACCGACCCTGCGATTACTATTGACGTTTACCAAGGGTTGCCCAAACTTCGCCAGGCCTGGATAGAGGCGCGCGGAGATACCGAAGTGTTAGATTCGGTGACCTCAAAATTTACCCAAGAACGTTTGGCCAATCAAGGGCTGGATCACATCCGTTTTGAAAACTTGCCCACGGTACGACGTGCCAAAGCGGGCAAAAACGTTACCCAAATGTACTACGCGCGCCAAGGCATCATTACCCCCGAAATGGAGTACATTGCCATTCGTGAAAACATGCAACGTGCGCAAGTGCGCGATGACCTGCTTAAACAGCAGCACCGTGGGCAATCGTTTGGGGCGAGCATTCCAAAAGACATTACCCCCGAGTTTGTGCGTGACGAAGTGGCGCGTGGCCGCGCCATTATTCCCAATAACATCAATCACCCCGAATCAGAACCGATGATTATTGGCCGTAATTTTTTAATCAAAGTAAACGCCAATATTGGTAACTCGTCGGTGGGTTCGTCTATTCCTGAAGAGGTTGAGAAAATGGTCTGGGCGACCAAATGGGGCGCAGATACGGTCATGGATTTATCTACCGGGCGCAACATTCACGAAACCCGCGAATGGATTATGCGTAACTCACCGGTGCCAATTGGCACGGTGCCGATTTATCAGGCGCTTGAAAAAGTTAATGGCGTGGCCGAAGACTTAACCTGGGAGATTTTTCGCGACACCTTAATTGAGCAAGCCGAGCAGGGAGTGGACTATTTTACGATTCACGCTGGCGTACTGTTGCGCTACATTCCCATGACCGCCAAGCGCGTGACCGGTATTGTGTCGCGTGGCGGCTCTATTATGGCCAAATGGTGTTTGGCGCATCATCAAGAAAGTTTTTTATACACCCATTTTGAAGACATTTGCGAGATTATGAAGGCCTACGATGTGAGCTTTTCGTTGGGCGATGGTTTGCGCCCCGGCTCAATCGCCGACGCCAATGACGAAGCACAGTTTGCCGAATTAGAAACGTTAGGCGAGCTAACGCACCTAGCCTGGAAGCACGATGTGCAGGTGATTATTGAAGGTCCTGGGCACATTCCTTTGCACATGATTAAAGAAAACGTCGAGCGCCAATTAGAAGTGTGTGGTGAAGCGCCGTTTTACACGTTAGGGCCGTTAACGACCGACATTGCACCCGGTTACGACCATATTACCTCGGCGATTGGGGCGGCCAATATTGGTTGGTACGGTTGCGCCATGTTGTGTTATGTCACCCCAAAAGAGCATTTGGGCTTGCCCAATAAAGACGATGTAAAAGAAGGGTTGATGGCCTATAAAATTGCCGCGCACGCCGGTGACTTGGCCAAAGGGCATCCTGGGGCGCAAATTCGTGACAACGCTTTGTCTAAAGCGCGCTTTGAATTTAGATGGGAAGACCAATTTAACCTCGGACTTGACCCCGAACGTGCGCGTGCGTACCACGACGAAACCATTCCACAAGAGTCGGGCAAAGTAGCGCACTTTTGTTCGATGTGCGGGCCTAAGTTTTGCTCGATGAAAATCAGCCAAGAAGTCCGTGATTACGCGGCCGAACAAGAGCGCGTTAAGGTGGCCAATGAAGGAAATATCACCGAAATTTCGCTTGAGAGCATTCAATTGGGTATGAAAGAAAAATCGCAACAGTTTCGCGATGCGGGCAGTGAGATTTATCAAAAGGAAGCGTAATGATGGCCAATCTTAACCAAAAGAGTAAGCCAAACATTGCCATTTTAGGCGCAGGCCTGGTCGGACGAATGTTGGCGGTAAGTTTAGCCAAAGACGTTGACCAGGCCTGCGATATTACGTTATACGACCAAGACGATGGTCACGCCACGCAAAGTGCGGGTTGGTTGGCGGCGGCGATGTTATCACCCGCAGCTGAATCAGCCGATGCGTCGATTGACATTATGCACATGGGCGAACGCGCTTTGCGCTTGTGGCCAGAGTTTTTGGCGCAACTGAGCACGCCGGTGTTTTTTCAGCAACAAGGCAGTTTGGTGTTGGCGTTTGAGCAAGACATGGGCGATTTACAACAGTTTAAAACGCGCTTAAAAAGCACCGATTACACGTTGGTAAACGCCCAAGATATTTTAGAGCTAGAGCCCGGCATTAACCGCCGTTTTAGCCACGGAGTGTTTTTACCCAACGAAGGCCAGTTGGACAATCGCGGGCTGCTGCTGGCGCTTAAAACCGAGTTGGTGTCGCTGGGGGTAACTTGGCACACCCAACAAACCATCGCATTAACCGCAACGGGTTATAGTGCAAATCACACCCCGCTGCCACAGTTCGACTGGGTGTTTGATTGCCGGGGTTTGGGGGCAAAGCCATTAAACGCCGTGCCAGCGTCAATGAGCGGCATTGCCAAAGCTCATTGTGAATTACGGGGGGTTCGCGGCGAGGTGATTCGTTTGCACGCGCCGCAGGTGCATTTAACCAGGCCTGTTCGTTTAATGCATCCGCGTTATCCGTTGTATATCGCTCCCAAGCCCAATGGGGTGTTTGTGGTGGGTGCCACGCAGTTAGAATCACAAGACCTACGCTTGCCCACAGTGCGTTCGGCGTTGGAGTTGTTGTCGGCTTGTTTTAGCGTGCACAGCGGATTTGCCGAGGCCGAAATTTTAAGCATGGACGCCGGTCTTAGACCGACTTATGTGAATAACGAACCGCGTATTGTGGTGCAAAATCGCACCGTGAGTGTGAACGGATTGTACCGTCACGGCTATTTATTAGCGCCACTGATGGTGCAAGCTTGCAAGCAGATTGTGCAAGGCATTCAAGATGATTCTTTACGGGATTTGTTGCAGTTTACGGAGTTTAGCTATGCACGTTTTGGTTAATAATCAACCGGTTGAGTTGGGGTGTGACACTCAATTATCCGTCGCGCTGACGCACTACGGCGCACAGCCTCCGTACGCTATTTTATTAAACGATCGTTTTTTACCGCAATCCGAACACGCGCACACTCAGCTTACGCAGGGCGATCGAATTGATGTAATTTGCGCCATTCAAGGAGGTTAATAACCTAATGACATTGACCGCACATAAACAAACCGCAATCAACGCACATACAGAGTTAAACACAGCCAACGAGGACGGCTTGGATATTTACGGCACCTTGTTAAGCAGTCGTTTATTTATAGGCAGTGCGTTGTATCCTTCGCCGCAGATTATGCAGCAAGCCATTGTGGCCTCAGGCGCACAGGTGGTGACGCTTTCGCTGAGTCGTCAAAACCCGGCCGCCAGCGGTGGTCAGGCGTTTTGGGACATTATTAAAGCGTTGGGATTGCATTTACTGCCCAATACCGCCGGCTGCCATTCGGTAAACGAAGCGGTGACCATGGCGCAGATGAGTCGCGAACTGTTTAAAACCGATTGGATTAAATTAGAGTTGGTGGGTGACGATTATAATTTGCAACCCGACCCGATTGATCTGGTAAAAGCCACCGAGGTTTTGCTAAAAGACGGTTTTAAAGTCTTGCCCTATTGCACCGACGATTTGGTGATTGCGCGGCATTTGGTGGAGCTTGGGTGCAAAGTTTTGATGCCGTGGGGTTCGCCCATTGGAACCGGCAAAGGTTTGCTTAACCCTTATGCGTTACAAGCGATTCGCGATCGATTTCCGCAGATTACCTTAATTGTCGATTCGGGGATTGGCCTGCCGTCGCACGCCTGTCAAGCACTTGAAATGGGGTTGGACGCGGTGTTACTCAATACCGCCGTGGCGCACGCTAAAGAGCCGGTCAGAATGGCGACCTCGTTTGCGCAAGCGGTTAAATCGGGGCGTAACGGATATTTAGCGGGCCCTATGGCGCAACGTAATACCGCCAGTCCGAGTACGCCTACCTTGGGTTCGCCTTTTTGGCATCATGAGGTTTAAGGTTACGGTTACGGTTACGTTTAAGGCTGTGTTTACAGCCCCTGTTTTTTCATGTCCAACACTTCGCCCTTGCCATTACCATTGTGATTGTTGACGCAGTTGTAAAGCTCAAGTTTTGAATTAACATTGTATTTATTAAAAATGTTTTTTACATGGGTTTTAACGGTATTAAGACTAACGCACAGTTCGTTGGCAATTTGCGGGTAGGGCGTGCCAGACAACACCCATTTAATGACCTTTTGTTCGGTTTGCGTGAGTTCTGGTGTATCGGTATTGACGCAGATACACTTTGAATAAAAAGCATCGTTTTGCTCATCGTACAAGGGTCTAAAAATAAGCTGTAACATGGCTGTAATTTTGTATAAATTAACTAAATTTGGCGTGTGATTGTGTTGATAAATATAGACAACGCAGCCAAATTTTTGTTCGGCAAAACTAAAAATAGGAAACGCCACCGCGCTTTCAAAACCCATTGAGGCCTCAAGTTCTTGGCATTGAGCGCGTGGTATGTCGCCGTCAAAAAAGTCTTCTAACGAACTTAATATAAAATGCCCTTTATGATTATTTAACTTTAAACCGTGAAGACGAATAAAGTTTTTTAAACTAAAGTGTTTTGGCTTAGCGTTGATTTTACGTAGATTTTTTAACAGTTGTCTTTCTTGATCTAACACAAACTCAAAGTGCAATTGATGATGGTGATTTAAACAAATAATGGCAAGTTTGCACCCAGTGACTTGTTCTATAAAGGGCACTTCTTGGTGCAATAATGCCTCTAAGCTGTGGCCGTTAATTAGGCAGGATTGAATATGAACCACTTTTTGCAAAAAGACCGCATCGTCTTCAATGTCGGGTTCAGACCAAGTATTTTTTATGGGTTGTAAGGTAGTCTGGTTTGCCTGTTGCATGACGTGTACACCTTTTTTTTCTAGCAAAAATCTGCATTAAAAAGTATTAATGTTTTTAAATAATAGTAGCTAATAAAGGGTGAGAGCGTATCACCTTAAAGGGTGATTTCAGGGTAAAAAACTATATTTTTTTAAATAAATTAGCGAAGTAACAACGAAAATGAACCAATTGGTTAAGTAAATAATTATATTAATTTACGTACTAATGTGCAGAAATAACTATTTTTAAAATTTATTTTTTACCAGTTAGAACCCATTTAAGTTGTACAAGATAAGTACAATTAAGGTGGAGATTTAAGGCTTTTTTGAGGGTTTTTTGCGCTAAGATGAGCCATTTTTTATAAAATTTTTTTATAACGATGGTTGATTTTTGTAGTTTTTAAATGGCTTTAATACTATTATACTAACACAGTTAATTCGTATTATTCAATTTATTCGTTTAAAAAATAGATACGCACATACCTATGTTAGGTATAAGCACATGCGCTTAAAAATTATAAATGGGGTAATGAGAACGACGCATTGGCGTTAAAGCGGGTTAGTGGTTAAAGCGCATCAGCTTTTGGGCGTGATTTGCACCAACACGCCAAACTGCGGGTGGTCAATGTAATGCAGTTCGCCAGGTTTTATTTTTCGGGCATCTTTTAAATTAAAACGCCAATGAGTTGGTAAGAGGTTGGCCGAAATTTTTTGATGGCGTGCAAAATCATCGCGTATGCGAGTGGGAATAATTTTATCTAACGTTAAATCAACGGCTACATGGGCAAAGCGAGTTTTGTACAGTTTAACCGTGCCGTTTAATTGCGAGCCAGTTTGCGCTGGTGCGTTAATGATTACACTGGGGCTTTTAGACGAGTTGCCTGCAGTTTGTGACCAGGCCTGGTGAAACAGAATTTTATACCCTTGTGAACCGCTCATTTTACTGACCACTTGGGTAAGGTTTTTGGGTGCTTGACCAATGCCTAATGGCGCACTGCCGATTTGCGAGAGCGACACACTGTTTTGAGTAGAAGGCTGTTCAACGTCGGCTGGCCAAACTTCTTCAGTCCAGGCTTTTTGAGTGTAGTTTTCAAACACAATCACTTCAATGTTGTAGTTTTCGGCCGCGTGCGCTGGGTTAAAGACCGTTAAAGTGAGTAGACTTATTAAGCCTACAAACACCCATCTTGGCATGGCAAACGTGGGAGTGGTAATGTTGTTCATAATAGTCAGCCTTTAAGGGTCTTTAAGGGTTTTTAATTCTGTTTAATGCTACGTAAGGTGTAATCAATTGCCGCCATACGGTGTTCTAGGGTGGGCATTGTATCTAAAAATTTTAATTCTGTTTGCCCTTTAAGCTGGTATTGCTTGGGTTGTGATTGAATGAGTTTAATGAGTTTAACCGGGTCAATGTCGGGTTGGCTGTTAAATTGAAAACGAATCATCGCCTCTGAAGCGTCGAGTTTAATAATGCCCATGGGTTCAATTTGCAATTTAATGTGCGTGACCGCCAGCAGGTTTTTAACCTGTTGTGGCAACAAACCAAAGCGGTCAATCATTTCAACTTCAAGCTCACGCAGTGCGTGCGTACTGCTGGCGCTGGCTAAGCGTTTGTAAAACACCAAACGGCTGTGCACGTCGGGCAGGTAATCTTCTGGAATAAGCGCAGGAATACCCAGATCCACTTCAGAGCCGGTGTGTAACGCCCGATTAAACTCGGGTTGCTTGCCGGATTTTAACGTTTTAACAGCGCGTTCTAACAGTTCGCTGTACAGAGTAAAGCCAATTTCTTGAATTTGTCCCGACTGGCCATCGCCCAGCAGTTCGCCTGCACCCCTAATTTCTAAATCGTGACTGGCCAGCATAAAACCCGCCCCCAAGGTGTCGTGTTTGGCAATGGCCGTAAGGCGTTTTTCGGCGTCTTTGCTGAGCATGGCTTTGCCGGCGGTAAATAAATAGGCGTAAGCACGATGGTGTGAGCGTCCGACGCGACCGCGCAGTTGGTGCAGTTGCGCCAAACCAAATTTATCGGCACGGTGAATTAAAATGGTGTTGGCAGTGGGAATGTCAATGCCGGTTTCGATAATGGTGGTGCACACCAAAATATTGTAGCGACGGTGGTAAAACGCTTCCATTACGTCTTCGAGTTCGCGCTCGTTCATTTGACCGTGCGCAAAGGTGACTTTAGCCTCGGGAATAAGCGCTTGAATGTGCTCGACCATCTGCTCAATTTTATTGACTTGGTTAAACAAAATATACACCTGACCACCGCGCCTAATTTCACGCAAAGAGGCTTCACGCGCCACGTCGTCGTTCCATTCTTGCACAAAGGTTTGCACCGCCAAACGTTTGGCCGGTGCGGTAGAGATAATGGATAAATCGCGCAGGTCGTTCATGGCCATGTTTAAGGTTCGCGGAATGGGCGTGGCGGTCATGGTGAGCACGTCTACTTCGGCGCGCATTTTTTTAAGCTGCTCTTTTTGTCTTACGCCAAAACGGTGTTCTTCGTCAATGATAATAAGGCCAAGATTTTGGTATTGCACCTCTTTTTGAATCAGCTTGTGGGTGCCGATAATAATATCGACTTGCCCAGCTTTTAGCGCCTCAAGGGTAACTTTTTGCTCTTTGGCCGATTGAAAACGTGACAGGGCTTCGATGCGAATCGGCCAATCTGAAAATCGGTTTCTAAAGTTTTCTAAATGCTGTTGCGCCAATAATGTGGTGGGCACCAAAATGGCGACTTGTTTGCCATCGTACGCGGCCATAAAGGCGGCACGCATGGCCACTTCGGTTTTACCAAAGCCCACGTCGCCGCAAATGAGTCGGTCCATGGGTTTGTCGCTGCGCATGTCCAAATACACCGCTTCGATGGCTTGCTGTTGGTCGGGAGTTTCTTCAAACGGAAAGCTGGCGCAAAAGCGTAAGTATGCGTCTTGCGGTGTTTTAAAAGAGTAACCAGGCCTGGCGGCACGCTGGGCGTAAATATCGAGCAGCTCGGCGGCCACATCAAAGACTTTTTCGGCGGCTTTGCGTTTGGCTTTTTCCCACTTGTCAGTGCCCAGCTTGTGCAGTGGCGCGCTTTCTGGGGTGGCACCGGTGTAGCGACTGATAAAATGCAACGAGGTAACGGGCACGTATAATTTGGCTTGGCCGGCGTATTCAATGGTTAAAAACTCACGCAGTTCGCCACGAATGTCCAAGGTTTGCAAGCCTAAATAGCGTCCAACTCCGTGGTCTATGTGGACAATGGGGCTGCCAATGTCCAGCTCAATAAGGTTGCTGACCGCGCTGTCAAAGTCGTTGTGCTTGCGTTTGCGACGACGCTTTTGCACCACGGTTTGGCCAAAAATTTGCGTTTCGGATATTACGCATACGTCGTCTGAGTACATAGACTCTTCAAGCGGGCTGACCACAATGCAGGTGTGGGGGGCGTTGAGCGCGGCAGGCCAATCGTTGACAATTTGCGGAATAATGTGTTTGAGGGTGCGTTCGGTGCTGAGTTTGCCCAGTAATCCCAGCAAGGTTTCGCGTCGTCCAGTGCTTTCGGCGCTGTAAATGATTTTGCTGGGGTGCGCGTCCAAAAAGGCGTTGAGCTTGCTCAGTGGGTAATCGCTTTGCGATTGCACCGTTAGGTCGGGCAAGGTTTTGGTGTTAAACGCTGTGGTGGTTTTGTCGCCTATTTGCGGTTCTAACGTGATGCGATGGTAGGGTTTAAGCGCGGTTAAAAACTCGGTTTTAGACAAAATAAGTTGGTCGGGTTTGAGCAGCGGAAAGTCGGGGTTGTGTTGGCCAATTTGATAGCGTTCTTGAAAGTCGTGGTGAATCTTGTCCAAACTGGCTTCGAGCTCGCCAAAATCAAAAAAGGTGCTGTTGGCGGGCAGATAGCTAAACAGAGGCGTTAATTGAGTGTGAAACAGCGGTAAATAATACTCCAGTCCACCGACCATTTGCGCCTGACTCACGTCTTGGTATATTTGCGCTTTGCGTGCCTCGTCGCCAAAGTAATCTCTAAACTTTTGTTTAAATAAATCAATGCCTTGCTGGGTAAAGTTAAATTCACGTGCGGGTAACAGCTCAATATTGGCGATGGTTTCAATCGACAGTTGACTTTCTGGATTAAAACTGCGAATGCTTTCGACTTCTTCGTCAAATAAATCAATACGATAGGGCAGCTTGCTGCCCATGGGGTAGAGGTCAATAATGGAGCCGCGTATCGCAAATTCGCCGTGTTCCATTACCTGACCAACCCGTTGGTAACTGCTGGCTTCTAGCTGGCTGGCAAACGATTCGAGCGCTAGAGTGTCGCCGGTTTTAAGCACAAAACTAAATTGCTGAATATAGCTGTGCGGTACGACGTTTTGCAGTAAAGTGGCGACCGGCAAAATCAAAATGCCTTTGACCAGGCCTGGTAACTGATACAACGTTTTTAAACGCTCAGAAATAATATCTTGATGCGGCGAAAACTGATCGTAGGGCAAAGTTTCCCATTCGGGAAAGCTGATAATAGGGGTGGCTTGATGGTTAAAAAACTGCAAGGTTTCGACCAGTTGATTAGCACTTTGACTGTCTTTGGTTAACACAATGACCAGGCCTGGTGAATGTGCGGCGGTTTGGCTGATAACGAGTGCGCTTTCGGACGCGTTGAGCGCCCCCCAATAAGAGCGATTGCCACGAAGGACGATGGCTTGGTCAAATAAAACAGAGTGCAGTTTTTTCATTACGGAAACAAGATTCTTTAAAAAATTAAGTGCCGATATTCTAACCCGAATGTTTGATGAATTTGTGCCTAGATTGCGCAGTAGCTTGATTCCACAAGGTCATTTTAGAAGAAGCGTCGTATCCACGATTACGACCGACTGAGAAAATTGGCCTTGTGGAATCAAGGGGCAAGTAGGGTTGGTGCAAATTTGTGAAATATTCGGGTTAAACTACTGAACGCTAAAAGTTATTTTTTAATGGCGATTATTCGTCTTCTTTTAAGAGGTTTTATGGGCAAAAATTGGGCTTTTACATGGGTTCAAACCATGGCACATCACCGATTAGCGCTGTTTGCGGGCTTTGGTTTATTAAGTTTTGGCCTACTCTTGGGCTGGCTTTGGTTAGACAAGGCGGCTTTGCAAGTCGTTTACCCAGACTTGAGTTGGCTGTTTTTAAGCATCGTTTTGATGAGCGTTGCAGTAGGTTGGTTTGCCGATTCGGTTAAAACCGGTTTTTTGCAAGCGGGGCTAAGTGGCTTTATTGTTATGCTTACATTGGGCGCGCTGGGCTGGTTGGGGTTTGAAATTAGTGCCCAGGCGTTATTGGGTTTGGTGGTGGTAATCAGTTTGCTGACCAGTAATTTAATTCATCTTATGTTAAGTGTATTGCGCGAAATGGCGCGCGGGGTGTTTCAGTTTGATGCGTTGGCTGAAGCATTAAACAGCAATAATGTGCCTATTTTCTTGTCCAACAGCACCACCGCATTGGGCTTTGCCTTTGCGGCATGGTTTGACAGCAGTTTGCACGATTTGGCTTGGATGGTCGCGGTGGGGGCATTATTAAGTTATTTAACGGTCATCAGTTGGTTGCCATTAATTTTACTGTCGTGGTTACTTGAGTTTAGGGTGGGGTCTACAAGCGATCGTCATGGCTTTGGTTTTATAGCGCAATGGTTGATTAAACGTCCAAAGATAACTCAAAAAACAGTGGTTTTAAGTGCGCTTGCCAGCGTTGGTTTACTGGTTTACGTGGCTTTAACGCAACGCCTTGTATTGGATGCGTTGTGGATGACGGGGATTTTTTTTGGTGTGTTTTTAGGGCTGTTTTGGTTTTTTTGGCGTCGCTTTGCTTTAGCGTTGTTAAATGTTTATTTAAACTTAATCGCTTTGCTGTTCACGCTGGTGATTTATCAGTCTTGGATAACGGTGGGCAATGAGGCACTTTTTTTAACACTGTTATTTATTCCAATGGGTTTGATTGTGGATGACGGAATTCACTTTTTTACCCGTTACGTGCGGGCTAAAAACCGTTTTTTAAACGACACACCTGCGGCCGTAAAGTACGCGATGGCCAGCGTAGCCCGGCCAATTTGGATGAGTTCGGTTGTTTTGTTTGCCGGTTTGAGTGTGTTATTGCTTAGTAATAATGGCTTGATGGTGAGTGCCAGTGCGGTGACCTTAGTGGCAATTGTTATTTCGACTGTTTTTATTCTTGGCGTGTTACCAGCGCTGTTAATAAACGGCAAAATCGGGGCTTTTATTAAAAATACTAATGAAGAGCCATAACGTATTCATAAATTTGATTTTTAATTAGGCGCTCAATGTTTGATGATACCGCGTCTAAAATAATTTGTTCTAGGCGCAAATCACTGTAAAGCGGTTGCGCCTAACACCTAAAAAAGGAAAAAATATGTCAACAGTTGTTATTGTAGGTTCTAGCACCGGTGGTTTGCCCATGGCGTATGATATTCGTAAGCACCTTGATAAGGGGCATACGGTAAAAGTGGTTAACGCCGTTGAAGAATTTAGTTTTGTGCCGTCTAACCCTTGGGTTGCGGTCGGCTGGCGTAAGGCCGAAGACATTTCGTTTAAGCTAGAGCCGTATTTAACGCGAAAAGGCATTGAGTTTTATCACCAAACGTGTGTTGGGTTAGACCCAAATGCCAATAAAATTACGTTGGATGACGGTCGAGAGCTTGAATACGACTACCTTATTTTAGCCACGGGCCCCGCGTTGGCGTTTGATGAAATTGAAGGCTTTGGCCCTAAAAGTCATGGCGGCCACACAGTTTCGGTGTGCACAACCCCGCATTCGGTTGAAGCCTATGATGAATGGGAAGATTTTTGCAAAGAGCCAGGCCCGATTGTAGTAGGCGCGGTGCAGGGCGCATCGTGCTTTGGTCCAGCGTATGAGTTTGCCATGATTATGGAAACCGATTTGCGTAAACGCAAATTACGCAGCCAAGTGCCCATTACATTTGTTACCGCTGAGCCATACATTGGGCATTTAGGCTTGGGTGGCGTGGGCGACTCTAAAGGCTTAATGGAATCAGAAATGCGCGCCCGCCACATTAATTGGATTTGCAACGCCAAAGTCACCAAAATTGAAGATGGCATGATGTTTGTTGACGAATACAGTAATCGGGGTGAGGTGATTGATCAACATCAACTGCCGTTTAAATACTCGATGATGTTGCCGGCCTTTAAAGGCAGTAAATTTTTACAACAAATGGTTGATGCTGACCCAGCCAAAGCCGGCGGTGCATTGGTAAACCCGCGTGGTTTTGTAAAAGTGGATCAATTTAGCCGTAACCCAACGTATCATAATATTTATGCCTTGGGCGTGGGCATTGCCATTCCTCCGGTTGACACCACGTGCCCTGTGCCCTGCGGAACGCCTAAAACCGGCTTGATGATTGAGTCGATGGTGACGGCCATTTGCCATAACATAGAAGCTAATTTGCAAGGCAAAGAGCCGTGCGAAGAGCCTACTTGGAACACAGTATGTTTAGCCGACATGGGCGATTCGGGTGCAGCATTTGTGGCGTTGCCACAAATTCCACCGCGTAATTTAACCTGGGCTAAAAAAGGCAAATGGGTGCATTTGGCTAAAATCGCGTTTGAAAAATACTTTATTCGCAACATGAAAGCCGGTAACTCTGAACCTATTTACCAAAAGTACATTATGAAAATGCTGGGCATTAGTCGCTTAAAATCCGAAAAATAAACCGTTTACCGCATTAAACGCGGTTAATATCATTTCTTGAGATGAATAGATGTACCACCGTTAAAACGCCCTTTTGGTCATGGCACTAAAAGGGCGTTTTTTTATGGCATTTTTAAACTATTTTTTCGTTACTTTTAGCCACGCCCCCTTATAATACCGCGCATGAGTATTTCCCTTTCATTACATTATTTAGATTTATTAGGTACGGTGGTGTTTGCCATTACCGGACTGCTCGCGGCCAGCCGTAAACAACTCGATTTGTTTGGTGCTATTGTTATTGCCATGGTTACAGCGATTGGTGGTGGAACGCTGCGTGATATTATTTTAGACCAACCTGTGTTTTGGATAAGCCAGCCCATGTATATTTATGTGATTGTGCTGTCGGCCTTATTTATGTTTTTTTACGCACGTTTTAAACCGGCGCCCATGCGTTTATTGTTATTATTAGACGCTTTGGGATTGGCCGTTTTTACCGTAATAGGCGCTCAAAAAGCGATGGCATTAGGATTAAGCGACCCTATTGTTATCATGACAGGTATTATGACGGGCGTGGCCGGCGGAGTCATTAGAGATGTTTTGGTGGGCGAAGTTCCGCTGATACTTCGTAAAGAGATTTACGCCACCGCCTCTTTTTTAGGTGCCAGTGTGTTTGTATTGGTAAACGATTACGCTCACCAAACTGAATGGGCTATTGGTTTAGCCATGTTAGTGGTGTTTGGCTTACGCATGATGGCTATTTTACGCGATTACAGTTTGCCTGTTTTTAGCCCTGTAGTGACGCCCACGCAAAAAAAACATACAGATTCGTCTAAAAAATAACTTAACAATTTTATTGAGATACCTATGCACGAGTGATGTGCAACAAAACTAATTGAATCCTAACCATTTTTATTTGAGACCTTTGCACGAGTGGGGTACGAGAAAAAAATGAAGAAAAATTTACCTGGTTGAGGCGGGAAACGCAGTGAATAGCTGGCTATTCACAAGTGACCGCCCAACGGAAGTACCTTTGGGGTGCAACGAAAAGCAGGAAAAATTTAACCATTTTTAGCCGTACATCCACTCGTGCAAAGGTCTCTATTTGTGCGTTAACACCTAAAAAAGTTTCATCCTGGCTTAAAGCCTTACTTTGATTGTTTTGATAACTGGAACCCAGACCCCTTATGTTTAAACTGCCCTACGAACTTTTATTAGGTTTGCGCTACACCAAGGCCAAACGCAGAAACGGATTTATTTCGTTTATCTCATTTTCATCCATGATTGGCATTGCTTTAGGCATTACCGCGTTAATAACCGTATTGTCGATTATGAACGGCTTTCAAGAAGAGTTGCGTGAACGAATTTTGGGCATGACATCACACATTACAGTGACTGAAAGCAACGAACGTTTGCAAAATTGGAACGCGTTATACAACAAAGTAATTAATCAGCCCCATGTATTGGGTGCCGCACCCAACATCATGGAACAAGGCATGCTTACCAATAACAACCAGGTAAAAGGTGCGGCCATTCGCGGAATATTACCCGAGTTTGAAGGGCAGGTTGCCGACATTCAAAGCAAAATGGTTTATGGCAGCCTCAACGACTTAACCGCCAACGGTTTTAACATTATTTTAGGTGGGCAATTGGCCAAAAGTTTGGGCGTAACCGTGGGCGATAAAATCACCCTTATTGCGCCCCAAGGCAGCGTGTCGCCCGTGGGCGTTGTACCCCGCATTAAACGTTTTACCGTAGTGGGTTTATTTGAAGCGGGCATGCACGAGTACGACAGCGGCTTGGCTATTATTCATATTGATGATGCCCAAAAAGTCTTTAAATACAATGATTCCTATGGCGCACTACAGCTTAAATTAGACGATTTATTTCTAGTCGGTCAAGTGCGTAAAAAGATTGCCGAGCAAATGGACGATGGGTATTTATTAAGAGATTGGACGCAACAACACGTCAACTTTTTTAAAGCCATTGAAATGGAAAAACGCATGATGTTTATTGTGTTAGCACTGATTATTATGGTGGCCGCGTTTAACATTGTTTCTACCATGGTCATGGTGGTAACCGACAAACAAAGTGACATTGCTGTACTGAGAACCATTGGTGCGACCCCTAACAGCATTATGCTTATTTTTATAATTCAGGGTTTAGTGATTGGTATATTAGGCTCCGTCATGGGTCTTATAGGTGGGATTAGTTTGGCCAGTAACATTGATGTTATTGTGCCGTTTGTAGAAGGGTTGTTGGGCATTCAATTTTTCCCACCCGACATTTATTACATTAGCCAAGTGCCCTCAAAACTTGACTGGAACGATGTATGGTCTATTACCATGATTGCCTTTATTTTAACTTTGTTGGCAACCTTGTACCCTGCGCGCAAAGCCGCTAAAACCCAACCTGCGGAGGCGTTACGTTATGAGTGATTTTATTAAAAGCAATTTAGTCCTAAAAGCCACTAACTTAAGCAAAGTGTATCAAGAAGCCAGTTTGTCTACGGCCGTGTTTGCTAGCTTAAATTTAGACGTGCAAGAAGGCGAAAAACTCGCCATTATTGGTAGCTCAGGTTCGGGTAAAAGCACCTTACTGCATTTATTGGCCGGTTTAGACCAACCAAGCTCGGGTGACGTGCAATTAATGGGGCAAGCGTTTTCAGGTTTAAATGAGGTAAAACGCGGTCGTTTACGCAACCAATATATGGGGTTTGTGTATCAGTTTCATTATTTATTGCCAGAGCTTACAGCACTCGAAAATGTCATGATGCCGCTCAGAATTCGTCGTGACTCGGCCAGCCAAGCACAAAAGCAGTCCCAAGTGTTGTTGCAACGCGTGGGATTAGGCCACCGCTTACACCACAAACCCAGTGAGCTGTCGGGAGGCGAACGCCAACGCGTTGCTATGGCTCGGGCATTAATTACTCAACCCAAGTGCATCTTGGCCGATGAGCCGACAGGAAACTTAGATTATCATTCGGCTGAGCAAGTCTTTAACTTAATGTTAGAACTCAATCAAGAGTTTGGCACCGCGTTACTGATTGTGACCCATGATTTAAGTTTGGCGGCCAAAATGGATCGCCAACTCATCTTGCGCGATGGCTCGTTACACACGCAATAACGGCTTATTTTAATTTGACCAGGCCTGGTGATTGCGTTTAACCAGGCCTGGTTATCTGTTTTAGTCTCTGTTTTTAATCAAATTTGTTGTAATCTGGATTTTTTATATGCTGTCTTTGCAAGGTTTAAGTGTTCGTGCGGGTCTAAAGTCGCTGTTTCAAGGGGTGAATTTAAACATTCATCCAGGGCAAAAAGTGGGGTTAATTGGCCAAAACGGCACGGGCAAAACCACGTTGTTTAAGGTCATTTTAGGCGAGGCGTCGCTTGACGCTGGACACATTGGCATTCCAGCTAATTGGTTAATTGGTTATGTGGCGCAAGAGGTTCATCAAAAAGAGGTTAACGCACTGGATTACGTAATGCACGGAGACAGTGTCTATGCGCAAGTTCAAGATCAACTTAAGGTGGCCGAACAAACTCATAATGAGGCCTTATTGGTCGAGTCGTATGACACTTTGGATAAAATTTCAGGCTATGAAGTGCCTCAAAAGGCTCAGCAACTATTGTATGGTTTGGGTTTTGTTGAAGACGATTTTTGCAAACAAATCAACGAGTTTTCGGGTGGCTGGCAAGTACGATTAAAGTTAGCGCGTGCCTTAATGCAACGTGCCGATTTACTCTTATTGGATGAACCCACTAACCATTTGGACATTGAAGCCGTCGCCTGGCTTGAGCAATGGTTAAAAGGGTTTTTGGGTGCGGTATTAGTGATTTCACACGACCGCGATTTTTTAGATCAAGTGGTGCAGGGCATTGCTCACATTCACGATCAAAAAATTACTTTTTACTCGGGAAATTTTGCCTCGTTTGAACGTCAACGCAACGAGCAAATAATGCAGCAACACGCGCTGCACGACAAGCAAAAGCAACAAATGCAGCATTTAAAAAGTTTTATTGAACGTTTTAAAGCCAAAGCCAGTAAAGCCAAACAAGCCCAAAGTAGGGTAAAAGCCTTAGAACGCATGGAAGAAGTGGCCGCTGTGCAAGCGTCTAATCCGTTTCAATTTCACTTTTTTGAACCTTTGCATCAACCCGATCCTATGATGAGTATTCAAAAAGTCAGCTTTGGTTATGATGAAAAATTGCTCTTAAATAAAGTCGATTTGGTATTGCGCGCCGGCGACCGTATTGGGCTGGTTGGCGTAAACGGCTCAGGTAAAACATCGCTTATTAAAGTGATTGTGGGTGATTTAGTTCCGCAAGCAGGCTTAGTGCAAACCAGTCATGGGGTTAAATTTGGGTACTTTGCTCAACACCAACTGGATTCTTTGCACTTAGAGCAAAGCCCATTGCAGCATTTATTGTCTATGCCAGAAGCGCCTTCGGATCAGCAAGCACGCGACTTTTTGGGCGGTTTTGGGTTTACAAATGAGCAGTGCTTGGCCAGTATTAAACACGCTTCGGGAGGTGAAAAAGCCCGTTTGGCGTTAGCATTAATCGTGTTTCAAAAACCCAATTTAATCATTTTAGATGAGCCTACTAACCATTTAGACATGGAAACCCGCGATGCCTTAGACATGGCGTTGCAAGATTTTACCGGAGCGTTAATTTTAGTCACCCATGATAAGCATTTGCTGGCCAGTATTGCCGACCAATTTTGGTGGGTGCACGAAGGTCAAGTGACGCTGTATAACGGTGATTTAGAGTCGTATTTGCAAGCGCGATTGCGATTAATTAAACAAAAACAAAATGAACAAAAAGCCACTCGACCCGATATTGCACCCTCTAAAAAGCAGTTACGCCAAGTTAATGCCCACGCCCGTAAACAGATTGATGCGGCGTTAAAGCCATTAAAGCTGACCATTGGTAAGCTTGAAAAACAACTTGATTTGGCTCAGGCACAATTAAACCAAGTGCACACACAAATGGAAGACGTGAGTTTGTATGAAGCACACAATAAAGCCCTGCTTACCGAATGTTTAATGGTGCAAGCGCGTGCCGAAAAAGAGATTGAAGCGTGTGAAATTCAATGGTTAGAACTGCAAGAAACGTTAGAAATAGAACAGGCCAAGGCAGAAGAGCAGTTTGTTTAGAATGAATTAAGATTGATTTATAGATTGATTTAAGTTAACTGAATAACTAAACATCTCAACATCTAAGCAAACTGCATTTTACATCAAGGTATCTCTGTTAAACGGCTCGTTTTTACTCATCATGCAGGGCATAAAAACAAACCGTTTAGGGCGTTACCCGTCTTAGTTAGACGCGGTAATGTTGTAACCACCGTCCACATACGTGATTTCGCCAGTAATACCCGAGGCCAAATCTGAGCATAAAAACGCGGCGGTATTGCCCACTTCTTCGATGCTCACATTACGTCTTAACGGCGTAGCAGCCGCGGCTTTATCCAGCATACTTCTAAAATCTTTAATGCCCGATGCGGCTAAGGTTCTAATAGGCCCGGCCGACACAGCGTTAACACGAATGCCATCTTGCCCTAAATCGGCGGCTAAATAACGTACCGTGGCTTCTAATGACGCTTTGGCAATGCCCATGACGTTGTAATTAGGCACCGCGCGTTCTGCACCTAAGTAAGAGATGGTTAATACCGCGCCGTTTTTGGCTTTAAGCATTTCATAAGCGGCTTTGGTGCACGCGGTTAGGCTGTATGCGCTAATGTCGTGCGCTAGGCTAAAACCACTGCGGGTTGACGCGTCAATCATGCGGCCTTCTAGTTCGGCGCGCGGAGCAAAGGCCACAGAGTGTACCAAAATATCTAAACCATCTGACCAGGCCTGGGCAAGTTGATTAAAAGTGTCGGTGATTTGTTCGTCACTGCCTACGTCTAATGGCAAAACCACTTTAGCGCCTAATTCTTCAGCAATCGCTTCAACGCGACTTTTTAACTTATCGTTTTGATAAGTTAAGGCGATTTCGGCTCCTTGAGCGTGCATCTGTTTAGCGATGCCGTAAGCGATGGATTTGTTGTTTGCGACACCAATAATTAAGGCTTTTTTGCCGGCTAAGAATCCCATGTTTTCTTCCTTTATTTATTCATTCGGTATTTTGATTGCGTAGCTAAGCGGCAAGATGCACGAACCAGCATTGCAGGCATTACGGCATTATAACGTTAAATTATTCGCTATAATGAGCCTTCTTTATAATTTACTAAGGTGTTGACGTGATGCAATCACTCAATAAGAGTTTATTTGGTAGGCTTTTAAATAGGGGCTTTATTGGGCGCGTTTTGTTGTCGTGCGGACTTTTAAGTGTGGCGATTCAGTCGCCGGTGTTGGCCAATACGCCTTGGAACAGTCCTTATAGCCATGACCAAATCGCGTCCAAAACCTTATTTAGCTCGTTTGATCAATCGCCCAAACACCTCGATCCGGTGGTATCTTACAGCTCAAATGAGTGGAGTATTTTAGGGCAAATTTATGAACCACCGTTGCAATACCACTATTTAAAACGACCTTACACCTTAGAGCCGTTAACCTTGCGCGAGATGCCAAAAGTGCGTTATTTGGACAAAGACGCTCAACCGGTTGACGCGCAGTTTGAAGCCATTGCGTATTCTGAATACACGTTTAGTCTTAAACCCGGGGTTTTGTACCAGCCGCATCCGGCGTTTGCACAAGATGCACAGGGTGAGGCGTTGTATTTTAATTTAGATCCAGCCACGCTTAACAGCCTAAACAACCTAAACGATTTACAGCAGGGCGCACAGCGCCAACTGCGAAGCGATGATTATGTGTATGCCATTAAACGCATGGCGTTGCGCCAAAATCATTCGCCTATTTTAGATTCCATGACTCAGTATATTGTTGGCCTAGAGGAATTTTCTAAGTCGGTTACCGCGCTGTACCAAACCCAATTAGACATTCAAAAACAGCACGCTGGCGAGGGCGAGTCACTTGGGGCTAAAGTCAGTTATTTTGACTTAAATAAGCATTCCATAAGTGGCGTGCAAGCCATTGATTCGCATAGTTTTAAAATCACCATTAAAGGCAAGTACCCGCAATTTTTGTATTGGTTGAGCATGAACTTTTTCGCCCCCATTCCTTGGGAAGTTGACCGATTTTACAAACAACCAGGCCTGGTTAAAAAGAACATTACTTTAGACACCTCACCAGTGGGTACAGGGCCGTATCAGTTGGTTGAAAACAATCCTAATAAGCAGATGCGGCTGTTAAAAAATCCTAATTATCGTGCCGATTTTTACCCCGTTGATGGCTTGCCTTCTGACGCTAATCCTAACTTATTGGCCGATGCCGGCAAGCCCATTCCGTTTATTGATGAGGTGATTTACTCGCTCGAAAAAGAGAGCGTGCCTTTGTGGAATAAGTTTTTGCAAGGCTATTACGATGCCTCAGGCTTAAGTTCGGACAGTTTTGATCAAGCCATCAGTGTGTCCAGCTCTGGGTCGATGAGTTTAACGCCCGAAATGGCTGAAAAAGGCATTCAATTTTTAAACGTGATTCAACCTTCAACTCTTTATTTTGGCTTTAACATGGCCGATGAACAGGTGGGTGGGTATTCTCCACAACAACAAAAGCTACGTCAAGCTATTAGCATTGCGCTTAATTTTGAAGAGTATATTTCTATTTTCATGAACGGCCGTGGCGTGGCCGCGCAGAGTCCTATTCCTCCAGGAATCTTTGGCTTTAACGAGGGGCAAGCCGGTATTAATCCGTGGGTTTACGATTGGCTTGAACAACGCCCACAACGTAAGTCGATTGACGTGGCCAAAGCCTTGTTGGCCGAAGCGGGCTATCCCAATGGCCGTTTGCCCAATGGTGAGCCGCTGGTCTTGCATTACGATACCGCAGCCACTGGGCCAGACAGTCAATCTTTGCTAAATTGGTATCGCAAACAGTTTGCCGCATTGGGCATTCAATTGGTTATTCGCGCCACGAATTACAATCGTTTTCAAGATAAGGTACGTGGGGCTAAAGTACAAATGTTTTCATGGGGTTGGAACGCTGACTACCCCGACCCTGAAAACTTTTTATTTTTATTGGCGGGCAAAAATGCCGCTATTAACACCAACGGTGCGGGCATAAACAGCAGTAATTATGACAACCCCAAATTTAACGCGTTGTTTGCACAAGTTCAAAACATGGACAATACCCCTGAACGCCAGGCATTGATTGATAAGATGGTGCACATCGCACAGCAAGATTCGCCTTGGGCATGGGGATACCACCCGCAGTCTTTGGCACTGTATCATTCTTGGTACCACAATGTTTGGGCTAATCCATTGGCCAACAATACGCTTAAATACAAGCGAATAGAGCCTGAGCAACGCAAGGTTTTACAAAATGAGTGGAATCAAGTGGTTACCTGGCCATTTTGGTTGTTGCTGTTGGTCATTATTGGGGCTATTTATCCGTTACGCAAAGCGTATGTTAAGCGGCAAAATGCAACGTTACTTTTGGCATCTCCGTTGGCGATAAACACGGTTGCAACGTCTACTTCGAGTAAGGACTAAATTATGTTTGCGTATATTGTTAGACGAATACTCATGGCCATTCCCATTTTAATTGGGGTCAATTTTATTACTTTTTCGCTGTTTTTTATGGTCAATACCCCCGATGATATGGCGCGCTCGCAATTGGGTGCAAAACAAACTACACCCGAAATGATACAGGCCTGGAAAGTGGATCACGGTTATGACAAACCGCTGTTTGTTAACACCGATGCAGAGGGTTTACACATTTTGAGTGAAACGCTGTTTGTACAACAGTCGCTTAAGTTATTTGTGTTTGATTTTGGACAATCAGACGCTGGACGGCAGATTTCGGCGGATATTTACGAACGCATGTGGCCGAGCCTATCGATTGCACTGCCCACTTTTTTTATTGGCTTAATCACAACCATTGCCCTGGCTTTACTGATTGTGTTGTTTAGGGGCACGGTACTGGATACTGCGGCCATGGTGGTGGCCGTGGCAATTATGTCTATTTCGGGTCTGTTTTACATTATTGCTGGCCAAGTATTATTCAGTAAAATATGGCATTGGGTACCCATTTCAGGGTATGAAAACGGCTGGGATGGCGTTAAATTTTTAATTTTACCGGTATTAATTGGCGTGTTTGCCGGGCTGGGTGCCGGCGTGCGCTGGTATCGCAGTATCTTTTTGGAAGAAATTAATAAAGAGTACATTCGTACTGCGCGCGCTAAAGGATTGTCTGAAATAAAAGTGCTGTTTTCACACGTTTTACAAAATGGTTTATTGCCTATTTTAACCGGTGTGGTGGTGGTCATTCCAAGCCTGTTTATGGGCAGTTTAATCATGGAATCGTTTTTTGGTATACCAGGCCTGGGCAGTTACACCATTGATGCCATTAACGCCCAAGACTTTTCCATTGTAAAAGCCATGGTGTTTTTGGGTTCGGTGCTTTACATTGTGGGGCTTATTTTGACCGATATTTCATACACTTTTTTTGATCCCCGCGTCAAATTGACCTAATCAAAATCGTTACAAAATCGTTAGCATAGGATGGTAAACATGACTGTTGTTTTTTTATGGACCGATATCATGGTCTGGAGTTTGGTCTTTATCATTGTTTTGGCCATTAAATCCGCCAGACAATCTATGCACACCCGCCAACAATGGCGGCGTGTTTTTGCCTCTCCCATCGCCATGAGTTCGACGATAATTTTGATGTTTTACCTGACGTTTGCATTATTGGATTCAGTGCATTTAAAACAAACAGTTTCTACTCATGCAACCCAAGCAGACAGTTCATCAGCAAGTACAAACACCGCTTTGCCATCCACCATCAATCAATCGGTGTATAGCCTATTAGATTTAGGGTTAATGCACTTAATTGAACAACAAGAACGCACCTATTCGGCGCCATTTGCGCTAACCGAATACAGCAGTTCTTTGGTGTACGACGCGCAAGGTCAAGTACAGCAACGTTACGTACCATTGCAATACGCGGGGCAACATTTACTCTTACCAACACACGAGACAGCGCATGACATTACCCAGCAGCAAATAGCCCGCGATGTACTCATAAAAAGCGCGCAGGCCTTAGGTGGTGCGATGCTGTTTATGTTGGTGGTCTTGAGTTTGTATACCCTGCGTTATAAGCACGTAAATAAGGCAACAGACACGATTAAGTTGCCGCTTAGAGCGGCTTATATCACGGTGTTTGTGGTAATAAGCTTGCTAACAATCGCTTATTATTTAAGCCACTTTTATCACGTGCTGGGCACCGATAAAGTGGGGGCTGATGTCCTGTATAAATCGTTAAAAAGCATTCGCACTGGCGTCTTAATTGGTGTGCTAACCACCTTGGTTATGTTGCCGTTAGCGTTAATTTTGGGCATAAGTGCCGGTTATTTTAAAGGCTGGGTAGACGATGTGATTCAGTACCTTTACACCACGTTAAATTCGATTCCTGGAGTATTATTGATTGCAGCGGCGGTGTTGGTTATGCAAGTCATGATGAGCAATCACCCCGAGTGGTTTACCAGCACCGAAGAACGCGCCGACATGAGGTTGTTGTTTTTAATTTTTATTTTAGGGGTGACAAGTTGGACTGGCTTATGCCGTTTATTGCGCGCCGAAACCTTAAAAATAAGTCAAATTGAATATGTGAGTGCGGCCAAAGCGTTTGGCGTAGGGCCGTTTGGCATTATAAAACGTCACATTATGCCCAATTTAATGCACTTGGTACTGATTGCATTGGTACTTGATTTTAGTGGCTTGGTGCTCGCCGAGGCGGTGTTGTCGTATGTGGGCGTTGGGGTTGACCCCACCATGCACAGTTGGGGCAATATGATTAACCAAGCGCGTTTAGAAATGGCGCGTGAGCCTATGGTTTGGTGGTCGCTGTTTTCGGCGTTCTTTTTTATGTTTATTTTGGTGCTGGCGGCAAATTTATTTTCAGATCGCGTGCAAACCGTCTTAGATCCGCGTGGTCAAAAATAGGAAGTTGGTATGAGTGAATTACCCTTGTTAACGGCGTTACCGGTGCTGTGCGTTAAAAATTTACAAATATTTGCCGGCAACACTGTGTTAGTTAATCGGCTTAACTTTGACATTAAGCCAGGCGAAATTTTCGCTTTAGTAGGCGAATCCGGCAGCGGAAAGTCATTAACTTCATTGGCTATTATGCGTTTGTTACCGCCCGCTTTAAGCGTATCCGCTGATTGGGTTAAGTTGCATCAAGATGATTTATTTGCCTTGCCCGAATATAAAATGCAGGCGGTGCGCGGTCGTAAAGTGGCCATGATTTTTCAAGAGCCTATGACCTCGCTTAACCCTGTTATGAAAGTGGGTGAACAAGTTGCCGAGGTACTTCGGGTGCATCTTAAACTGTCAAGCAAAGCGGCACGCGCGCAAGTGGTGAGTTTGTTTGAAGAGGTGGGCATTCCCAACCCCAGTGAGCGTTACGATTGGTATGCACATCAATTGTCTGGTGGGCAAAAGCAGCGGGTGATGATTGCCATGGCACTCGCGTGTGAACCCGATTTATTGATTGCCGACGAACCGACTACTGCGCTGGATGTGACCATTCAAGCGCAAGTATTGGATTTACTCAAGCAGATTCGCGACAAGCGCGGCTTGGCCATCTTGTTTATTACCCACGACATGGGCGTGGTAAGCGAAATGGCCGATACGGTTGCCGTAATGCGCCAGGGTGAAATTGTTGAAATGGCCGAAAAAAACCAATTTTTTAACGCCCCGCAACATCCCTACACGCAAAAATTACTGCAAGACGCTGTTCCTAAAAAGCAGTTTAGGGTAATCAACGATGGGCACACCGTCTTAAAACTGCACGATTTAAAAGTGCACTTTCCCATTAAAAAAGGCCTGTTTCAGCGCACTGTGGGTTACGTTAAAGCGGTCGATGGTGTGTGTTTAGAGATTAAAAAAGGCCAAACATTGGCGCTGGTGGGCGAGTCGGGCAGCGGCAAAAGCACCATTGGACAGGCCATTTTAAAATTAGTGCATACCACCGACGGGGCGGTGTTTTTTAACGCACACGACTCGAATGGGACAGACAGTGGTGTCAATTTAAGTCAATTGTCCGAAAAACAGATGAAGCCGTTTCGTAAAAAAGTCCAAGTGATTTTTCAAGATCCTTTTTCGGCCTTAAATCCGCGCATGACCATTCAAGAAATTATTAGAGAAGGCATGGTGAGCTTAAAAGTAGGCCCACAAAACCGCGCATGGCAAGACCAACGCATTGAAGCACTTTTGGCGCAAGTGGGGCTGTTGAGTGAGCATAAAACCCGTTACCCACACGAATTTTCGGGCGGACAGCGCCAACGCATTGGCATTGCCAGGGCGTTGGCGGTAGAGCCAGAATTAATTATTTGCGACGAGCCCACCAGCGCACTGGACGTTACCGTGCGGGCGCAAGTATTGGATTTGTTAGAAGATTTGCAAAAAGAGTACGGTATGTCGTATCTGTTTATCACCCATGACCTGTCTATTATTCCGGGCATTGCCCACCACGTGGCGGTGATGCAGCAGGGTAAAATTGTTGAACAAGGCTCGGTACAAAGCGTTCTGCAAAACCCCCAACATCCTTACACTAAGGCATTGTTAAGTTCTGCACCCAAGTTGATTCAGCAGACTTTGCTCACATAATGTGATGTTAATGAGTGTTAATGGGTGTTAATGGGTGTAAAGCGCTTTAAACACGTTGACCAGGCCTGGTCAACGTTCTTTCTTAATTAGTTTTCTTAATTAGTTTTTCTTAATTAATTACAGTCGATTCAATAGAGCACTCTTTGGTTGGCTTACAGCGGCCTTTTCGTCCAGTAAATCGTTTAACAGTTCTTTGGCTAACGCCTGTGGGCTGGGTAGGTCATTGGGGTTTTCACCCGGAAACAATCGGCCGCGAGCGGCGGTAGCAAACGCGGGCAAATTGGCCAAATAGACGCCTAAATTGCTGTGGGTCTGTTCGGCGGCGACGGTGCGGCACAACTGTTCTAATCCGGCTTTGGCCACGCCGTAAGCACCGTAAAAGGCGGGGTGTTGCTTGGGTAAACGGTCCAAAATACCCACCAATTGACCATTAGGCGCTTGGGTGAGTAACGATAAGGTTTGCTGAATGATATGAAAATTAGCGTTTAAATTGGTGTGCAGCACCTCATACCATTGACTGTAATCAAACTGGGCAATAGGCGTAAACGCCGGCATAATTGCGGCGTTTAAAATAACGCCGTCTAAATGCGTGTAATACTCAGTTAACGTCGTTCGCAACTCTTTGTAGTGCTCAATGTTGGCACCCAATAAATCCAATGGGTAGAGCGTTACTTGGTCTGAATCAAGTTGATCGCACAGGTCATACAGTTTTTCGAGTTCTTTATCAATCAAAATGACGTGATGACCGCGAGCAATCAGCTCGGTGGCAAACGCTTTACCCAATCCGCTGGCCGCGCCCGTGATTAAATAGGTTTTCATAACATTTCCTTTAAATTGGAATGGGGTGATGTTGTTAAGGTTGTTAAAAATTCGGTCAGTTCGTAAGGTGTGCCAAAGTGGTAGTCGGCTTGCCAATCTTGGGCGGTAGAATCTTCTGGAATATAGCCAAATAACGCGGCCGCAGTGCGCATGCCGGCGTTAACGCCCGCTTTAATGTCACGCGGATGATCGCCAATGTACAAGCAATGTTGTGGCTCTACTTGGCACTGTTGCGCCGCTAACCACAAGGGTTCTGGGTGTGGCTTGCGCACCGCTAAAGTGTCGCCGCTGACAATGCTGTGTGGCGTACTGGGAAAGTTAAAATGGGTTAATAATTCAGCGGTAAGCCAGCCGGGTTTGTTGGTGACAATACCCCACGGAATGGCATTATTGGCCAACGCTTGCAGGCCGGCTTCTAGCGACGGAAAAAGCTGAGTGTGGCGCGCAATATTGTCAAAGTAAATTTTTAAAAAGTGCGTGCGACGCGCTTGCAGTTCGTCACCGCTTAAATCGGGAAACGCGAGTTGAGTCATGGCCAAACCGCCTTGCGACACCACTTTACGAATGTCTTGATAACGTAACGGTGGTTGTGAAAATTCTTGGCAAGTTTTATTAAGGGCGTAGGCAAAATCGTACGAGGTGTCTAATAGCGTACCGTCTAAATCAAATAAAATGCATTGAATGCTCATGAAAAAACCTTGCTTGAAAAAAAGTGTAGGGATAAAAACTAAAACCAACTAAAGCCAAAACTTTATAGCGTTAAAGGCCTTTTTGATAGGCTAATAAATAGTTCACGTCCAAATTATCAGACAATCCATAACGATTAAGCAACGGATTAAACTCAATGCCGGCGCTGTCGCGCAAGTACAGTCCGGCCTCGCGGGCCATGGCATCCAGTTCGGCTGGGGTAATAAATTTTTGATGCGTATGCGTACCTTTAGGCACCAAGTTTAATACGTGTTCGGCGGCGACAATGGCCAATAAATACGATTTGTAATTGCGGTTTAAGGTCGAAAAAAACACCCAACCGCCCGGTTTAACCAATTGAGCGGCTGCGCGAATAATCGACGCGGGGTCAGGAACGTGCTCTAACATTTCCATGCACGTTACCAAGTCAAAGCGGCTCGGGTGTTGTTGGGCAAAGTCTTCGGCGGCCACCAATTGGTAATCCACTTTAATACCCGAATCTAAGCCGTGTAACTTGGCGATGGTTAACACCTCTTTGGCCAAGTCTATGCCGGTAACGGCCGCACCCGCACGCGCAAGGGCTTCGGACAAAATACCACCGCCACAACCAATATCCAACGCTTGCATGTCTTTAAGTGTGCCATGCTTTTCTATAAACGCCAATCTGTGCGGGTTGATTTTGTGTAGCGCACCAAACTCACCTTCAAGGTCCCACCAAGTGTTGGACAGACGATTAAAATTGTCTAGCTCGCCGGCGTCGGCATTGGTGTGAGAGGCTGCGATGGTCATATGATTACTCGATTAAAGGCGTTATAGAAGGCGGGCAGTAAAATTAGCCCAAAATTATACCTAAATATGCATGGCGTTTAGAGCTTTAATTGACCAGGCCTGGTCAACTTAAAATATAGATTTGTCCAAAAAACGCCGTATTAAGCGATTTGAGCGGTTTTATTTTGGTCGGCGTTAGGGGGACGAGGAATTTTTTATTTTAGCTTAAAGACCGTTATTTGCTTATTAAACCCTAATTTTGGCTATAAATTTCGCTATAATAAGCGGTTTAGAAATTTACCACTAAGATTGGATGATCGATGTCAGTATTTGCACGTGAAATTATTCCTATTGCTCTCGAAGATGAGATGGAGCAATCCTACCTAAGTTATGCCATGAGCGTAATTGTAGGACGAGCACTTCCAGATGTAAGAGACGGTTTAAAGCCGGTACACCGTCGCGTTTTATACGCCATGAGTGTGTTGGGCAACGACTTTAATAAACCGTACAAAAAATCGGCACGTATTGTCGGGGATGTTATTGGTAAGTATCACCCGCATGGTGATACGGCCGTGTACGACACGATTGTTCGTATGGCGCAGCCGTTTAGTTTGCGTTATATGCTGGTAGACGGACAAGGTAACTTTGGTTCGGTAGACGGCGATTCGCCCGCCGCCATGCGTTATACCGAAATTAGAATGTCTAAAATGGCGCACCAATTGCTGGCCGATTTGGACAAAGAAACCGTTAATTTTTCAGAAAACTACGATGGTTCAGAACACGAACCCAATGTGTTGCCCACACGTATTCCCAATTTACTGGTAAACGGCTCGTCGGGGATTGCCGTGGGTATGGCCACCAATATTCCGCCTCACAACATCACCGAAACGGTCAACGCCTGTTTAGCCTTTATTGAAAACCCCAATATGGACGTGGCTCAGTTAATGGAATACATTCCAGGGCCTGATTTTCCAACCTACGGCATCATCAATGGCACATCAGGCATTCGCGAGGCGTATGAAACCGGTCGTGGTCGCGTTAAAATTCGCGCTAGAACTGGGGTAGAAACTGATAAGTCGGGCAAGTCGCAAATTATTGTTCACGAACTGCCCTATCAGGTCAACAAGGCACGTTTAATTGAGCGCATTGCCGAGTTGGTTAAAGAGAAAAAAATTGAAGGCATTACCGGTCTACGCGACGAGTCGGATAAAGACGGTATGCGCATTGTGATTGAACTGCGTCGCAATGAAGTCCCAGAAGTGATTATTAATAATTTGTACAAACAAACGTCCATGCAAACGGTGTTTGGCGTAAACATGGTGGCGTTAATTGAAGGCCAGCCTAAGCTGCTTAATTTAAAACAAATTATTGAGGCGTTTATTAAACACCGCCGCGAAGTAGTAACCCGCCGCACTATTTACGACTTACGCAAAGCCCGTGAAAAAGCCCATACTTTAGAAGGCTTGGCCGTGGCACTCAATAACATCGATGAGATGATTGAGCTTATTAAAGCCTCACCCAGTCCAGCGGTGGCCAAAGAGCGCATGTTAGAGCGCAACTGGCCGCTAGGGCGCGTGATTGATTTATTAGAGCGCGTTGAACTTAAAGACGTGCGCCCCGAAGACCTGCCCGAAGGCTTTGGCGCCAAAGACGATATTTACAAACTGTCGCCCAATCAGGCGCAGGCTATTTTAGAGATGCGTCTGCACCGTTTAACCGGGCTAGAACAAGATAAAATCATTGAAGAATACCGTGGTTTAATTGCCAAAATTGCCGAGTTTTTAGAAATTTTGCGCAACCCAGACCGTTTAACCGAAGTAGTCAAAGCCGAGTTGGTTGAGGTGATTGAAACCTTTGGCGACGTTCGCCGTACCGAAATTGACCATTCGTATCAAGATTTGGACGCCGAAGATTTAATTGCAGTAGAAGACCGCATTGTGACCTTGTCTAACGATGGCTACATTAAAACGCAGCCGTTAAGCGATTACCGCGCGCAAAAACGTGGCGGGCGTGGCAAATCGGCCACCGCCATGAAAGAAGAAGACGAAGTAGGTCAGCTGTTTGTGGCCAGCACGCACGACATGCTGCTGTGTTTTTCAAACAAAGGTAAGCTTTATTGGCAAAAAACTTGGCAGTTGCCATTGGCCAGTCGTGGCAGTCGCGGTAAACCTATCATTAACGTGTTTCCATTAGAAGACGGCGAGCACATTACCTCGGTACTGCCGGTAAACGAGTTTGACGAACAACGCGTGGTCTTTATGGCCACTCGTGATTCGATTGTAAAACGTGTGGCCTTAAGCGATTTTTCTCGCCCACGCGCCAACGGCATTATTGCGGTTGACCTGTCGGACGACGATGAATTGGTGGGCACGGCGTTAACCGATGGCCAGCAAGAAATTATGCTGTTTAGCAATATTGGTAAAGCCATTCGTTTTAAAGAGAGTGACGTACGCATTATGGGACGCACCGCGCGTGGTGTGCGCGGCATGAAGTTAAGCGACGGCGCTAAGGTGATTAGCATGCAAGTGGCTAAACCCGATACCTTAATCTTAACCGCGACCGAACACGGCTTTGGTAAGTGCACCCCGGTGGACGACTATTCGACCATCAATCGTGGTGGGCAAGGGGTTATCTCGATTAAAACCACCGAGCGCAATGGCCAAGTGGTCGCGGCCGTGTCGGTCAACGCCAATCAAGAAATGGTGCTTATCACCAATAAAGGTACTTTGGTACGCACTCGCGTCTCCGAAGTTTCGGTGGTCGGGCGCAACACCCAGGGCGTTAAACTGATTAATGTCACCAAAGGCGAGCAAGTGGTTGGTTTGGCGGTGGTCGATCTTGAACAAGACGACGATAGTTTGACGGATGATGTGGCAGACAATTTGGTTGACGGTTTGCCCGAAAACCTAAGCGATGCGCAAGACGCCTTGCCACAAGCCGACAACACACCAGAGTCTTAACGACAGGTTTAACGCAATACAATAAATGACCAGGCCTGGTCATTTATTGTTTTACCTTTTAGATTATTTGAAAGAAATCTTTGCTAAGGAAAATCCTCCATGACAAGAGCGTATAATTTTAGTGCCGGTCCGGCCATGTTGCCCGAACCCGTAATGCAGCAAGCGGCCGCCGAGTTTTTAAACTGGCAAAACACCGGTATGTCGGTAATGGAAATGAGTCATCGCTCAAAAGAATACATGGCGTTGGCGCATAAAATGGAAGCCGATTTACGTCAAGTAATGGCCATTCCGAGTAACTACAAAGTATTGTTTTTACACGGTGGCGCGTCCATGCAGTTTTCGGCCATTCCGTTAAATTTAACCCAACCTGGCGACACAGTTGATTATTTAAACACCGGCGTGTGGTCAACCAAAGCCATTGTTGAGGCGCGACGTTTTGTGCACGTAAACGTGGTTACCGGCGGTGAGCTTGATAATCCTGTGACCATCGCCGACCCGGTAGAATGGCACTTTAGTGAAAATGCTAAATACATTCATATTTGCGTGAACGAAACCATTACTGGTTTAGAGATGCAAACCAGCCATTTAGAGGCTGTTTTTGCCCAAGGCAAACCGGTGATTGCCGACATGTCGTCTAATATTATGTGCCGTGAAATCGACGTAAGTCGTTACGCCATGATTTACGCGGGCGCGCAAAAGAACATTGGTCCGGCCGGAATGGCCATTGCGATTGTTCGCGAAGACCTTTTGGGTTATGCCCGTGACGACACGCCTACATTATTAAACTGGCAGGTTTACGCAAATAATGAGTCGATGTTTAACACGCCGTCTACTTACTCTTGGTACTTAGCAGGCCTGGTGTTTGAATGGTTGCAATCGATTGGTGGCGTGGCGCAAATGGCTAAAATTAATGAACGTAAAGCCACTTTGTTGTACAACTATTTAGACCAATCCAGCTTTTACCACAACCCCATTCACCCCGCACAACGCTCGTGGATGAATGTGACTTTTACGCTTAAAAACCCAGCGTTAGAGACGGACTTTTTAAGCCAAGCCAAAGCCGCAGGCCTTCTCAGTTTAAAAGGTCATAAAGCGTTTGGCGGAATGCGTGCCAGCATTTATAACGCCATGCCCGAAGCCGGTGTGGTGGCGTTAATTGCATTTTTAGAACAATTTGCGGCACAAAACGCTTAATTGCCTAATCGCCTAACGCTACGGGCGCGGTTAAATTATTATTAAAAATCAACACTCAAAATAGGCCAGAGATGACAACAGAACAAGCGCAGTTGACTGAGATTCGCAATCAAATTGATGCAATCGATCAGCAAATTCAAGAACTGATTGGTCAACGTGCGGCGTGTGCGCAAAAAGTCGCTGACATTAAAACCCAAGGGGGCAATGTCAGCGCGGTTTTTTATCGCCCAGAGCGCGAAGCGCAAGTGTTGCGAGCGGTTAAAGCGCGCAACACCAGTTTGTTGCCGGACAATGAAATGGCCAAATTATTTCGTGAAATCATGTCGGCCTGTTTGGCACTCGAACACCCCATTACTGTGGCGTATTTAGGGCCAGAGGGCAGTTATTCGCACGCCAGCGTGATCAAGCAGTTTGGTTCCTCGGCGCATCCTATGGCGGTCTCCACCATTGAAGAGGTGTTTAGCGTTGTTGAAAAAGGCGAAGCCAATTACGGCATGGTGCCGGTCGAAAACTCCAGTGAAGGTGTGGTTAAAACCACCCAAAACCAATTGGTGCGCACACCTTTAACGGTGTCTGGTGAAGTCGAATTGGCGATTCACCATTGTTTGCTGTCCAACGCGCAAGAACCCGATGCGATTAAAAAAGTGGTCGCGCATCAGCAAGCTTTGGGGCAGTGCGAACAGTGGCTTAAAAACAACTTACCGTGGGCTGAGGTTCTGGCGGTAAACTCCAATGCGTTGGCGGCCAAAATGGCGCAAGCTGATCAAAGTTTGGCGGCGCTTGCCTCTAAGCAAGCGGCTCAACTCTATAACTTGCGCATTGTAGAGTCGGACATTGAAGATCAGCGCGACAACACCACTAAGTTTTGGGTGATTGGTCGAGAGATGACGCACCCCAGTGGCGAAGACAAAACCGCCTTAATTGTGTCGATTCAAAACAAGGCGGGTGCCTTGTTGGATATTTTGGCGTGCTTTGGTGATCGTAACATCAGCATGACGCGCATTGTGTCGCAACCCACTCACAATAAAGCTTGGGATTACCAGTTTTTTATTGATGTGTTAGGGCACAAAGACGACGCCAATGTAAAGCAAGCCTTACACGATGTGGCGAATAAAGCCGCTTATTTTAAGTTGATTGGTTCGTTTCCGGTGTCGCCTTTGTAAAGTGTCGATGTAAGTTTACGATTTAAACGAACGTTAAAGAATTATTAAAGAGTCCCAATTTCGATGTCGCAGCCAGCACCATTAGTACACTCAACAGCTTCAACACCCACCGCGTTAACGTCCTCTTTTAAAGAGGTGGTTTTGCCGCAAATTTTGGGAATTCATCCCTATGTTCCGGGCAAACCCATTAGCGAATTACAACGCGAGCTGGGGTTAACACGCATCACCAAATTAGCCTCTAACGAAAACCCATTGGGCGCAAGCCCCAAGGTATTAGAGGCTATTCACCAAGCCTTGGTGGACATTGCGCGTTATCCCGATGGCAGTGCTTATGAGTTAAAAACCGAATTGGCTCATTTTCTAAAGTGTCAAACCAATCAATTGGTGATTGGCAATGGTTCAAACGAACTGCTTGAACTGGTGGCACGTGCCTTTGCGGGGCCGGGTGATGAAATTGTTTACTCGCAATACGCGTTTGCCGTATACCCAATTTCGGCGCAAGTAGTTGGGGCTACGGGGGTCGAGGTAACGGCCAAAAATTGGGGGCACGATTTAGACGCTATGGCCAACGCCATTACCGCTAAAACCAAAGTGGTGTATTTGGCCAATCCCAATAACCCAACCGGTACATTGTTTAATCGCCAGGCCTGGGAGGCTTTTATAAGCCGTGTTCCCGCGCACGTGATTGTGGTATTGGACGAGGCTTACGTTGAATACGCCCAAGCGGCGGTTAACGCACAAGACTATTTAAACGGTATGGCTTATATAAACGCCCATCCTAATGTATTGGTGTCGCGCACTTTTTCTAAAGCGTACGGCTTGGCCTCATTGCGCGTGGGTTACATGGCGGGCACGCCAGAGATAATTGGCTATTTAAACCAGTTACGTGCACCGTTTAACATTAATCAGTTGGCGCAAGTCGCCGCCGTAGCGGCGCTAAAAGACGCTGAATTTGTGCAAAAAGGGGTGGCGCTTAACCAGCAGGGCATGCAGCAAATCATCACCGCTCTAAACGAGTTAAACATTGAGTCGATTGCCTCGGTAGCCAATTTTTTATGCATAAACCTAGGTGAGAAGGCGGCAAAAATCAATCAAATGCTCTTACAAAAAGGGGTGATTGTTCGCCCGGTGGCCAATTACGGTTTAACGCAATTTTTACGCGTCTCGATTGGTACACACGCAGAAAATGCCCATTTTATTGAGGCGTTGCGCGCCAGCTTGCAGGAGCAACAGGCGTGAAAAATCTGCATAAAATCACCATTATTGGCGTGGGTCTGATTGGCGGCTCGTTTGCTTTGGGGTTAAAAAAGTTAGGCTTAATTGATGAAATTGTCGGTTACGGACACAATGCCGATAACCTACAATTGGCGGTTGATTTAAACGTCATTGACTCTTTTAGCACCGACATTAAAACGGCGGTAGAAAACAGCGATTTAATTATGCTGAGCGTGCCTTTAGGGGTGATGCAAACTGTGTTGCGTGACATGCAGCCATTTTTAAAAGCCGACGCCATTATTACCGATGCTGGCAGTGCAAAAATGAGCGTGGTCGAGGCGGTGCAAGCCGTGTTTGGTGAACTGCCCAGTACATTTGTACCCGGTCATCCTATTGCCGGCAAAGAGCAATCGGGTGTGGCAGCCGCCTGTGAAGACTTGTTTAAAGCGCATCGGGTTATCTTAACGCCAACGGTAAACACCGATGCGGCGGCACTGCAAACAGTGCAATCCCTATGGCAAGCATTGGGGGCTAATGTGCAAACAATGACTCCGGCGTATCACGATGAAGTCTTGGCTGCCACCAGTCACCTGCCGCACTTATTGGCCTTTGCCTTAGTGGATTTATTAAATGAGCATGATGAACTTGGTAATGTGTTTCAGTACACCGCCGGAGGGTTTAGAGACTTTACCCGTATTGCCTCCAGTGACGCGACAATGTGGCGTGACATTGCCTTGTACAATAGCGACGCCATCAGTAAATGGCTTAAACACTATCAAAATGCCATTGGCCACTTAATTGAATTGGTTGACGCTAAAGATGGTCCTGCATTGCACCATCTGTTTTCTGAGGCCAAAGCCGCGCGTGATGAACATATTGTTAAAAAATAAAATTTAATATCCTACTTAATACCCTACTTAAAAAACAAACTTAAAGAAAATACTATGGCAAATGTAAAGTTTAAAGTTCAACCCGGTGGCGTCATTACAGGTCGTATTCGAGTGCCTGGCGACAAGTCAATTTCACATCGCAGTATTATGTTAGGCGCGATTGCAGAAGGCACTACGCATGTTACAGGGTTCTTAGAAGGTGAAGACAGCTTGGCCACTCTTAAGGCTTTTCAGGCGATGGGCGTGCGCATTGAAGGACCGCAGGATGGACGCGTAGCGATTGAAGGCGTTGGATTAAAAGGGCTTAAAAAACCGCTGCACCCCTTAGACATGGGAAACTCTGGCACCGCCATGCGCTTAATGGCCGGAATTTTGGCTGGTCAAGACTTTGAGTGTGAGTTAATTGGCGATGCGTCGCTCTCCAAACGCCCGATGAAACGCGTCACCGAACCCTTAAATTTAATGGGTGCCAATATTGAAACGGCACCTGGGGGCTTTCCTCCATTAAAAATAAAAGGCACCGGAACAAGTTCGCTCAAAGCAATTGACTACACCTTGCCCATGGCCAGTGCACAGGTTAAGTCTTGTGTGTTGCTGGCCGGTCTGTACGCGCAAGGCACAACGTGCACAACCGAACCAGCACCCACTCGTGACCATACCGAACGCATGCTGAATGGTTTTGGTTATCCGGTACACAGCACTAAACTAGACAGCCAACGCACTCAGGCGTGCTTGCAAGGCGGCGGGCGATTAACGGCGCGTCCTATTGATGTGCCGTCGGACATCTCATCGGCGGCGTTTTTTATGGCCGCCGCCGCGGTATCCAAAGGCTCTAATTTGGTCATTGAGCACGTTGGCATGAACCCAACACGAGTAGGCATTGTCGAAATTTTAAAATTAATGGGTGCCGACATTACGCTTGAAAACCCGCATGAAGTCGGCGGCGAACCCGTTGCAGACATTCATGTACGCTATGCACCCCTTAAAGGCATTGCCATTCCAGAAGCGTTGGTGGCGTTAGCGATTGATGAGTTTCCAGTGTTGTTTGTGGTCGCGGCCACAGCACAAGGTCAAACGGTGTTAACCGGTGCAGAAGAGCTGCGCGTAAAAGAGTCGGATCGCATTCAAGTCATGGCCGATGCGCTGCACACCGTTGGTATTGATGCTGTACCCACCGAAGACGGCATGGTGATTAATGGTGGCGTGCAAACGGCTCAAAAGGGGACTATTTTAAGTCACCACGATCATAGAATCTCTATGGCCATGACCATCGCGGGTTTAAATGCGGTGGCTGAGCTAACCATTGACGATTGCGCCAATGTAAACACCTCGTTTCCAACGTTTATTAAGTTAATTAATCAGGTCGGCATGCAGGTAGACGTTATTAAGGGCGATTTATAATGTCTTTGTTTAATGCACATTCCAATGAGTCTAACCCCATCATCCCCGTCGTTACCATTGATGGCCCCAGTGGGGTCGGCAAGGGAACCTTGGCGCAGTATTTAACCTGCAAAACCGGTTTTCATTTATTAGACAGTGGAGCTATTTATCGCGCTTTAGCGTATGGCGCAGTGCAAAATAGTTTAGACGGCACAAATCTACCAGGCCTGGTCAATTTGGCGTTAAATTTACCGGTTGAATTTATGTCCACCAGTATTTTATACAACGGCGTCGATGTCACTGCATCGGTTCGCACAGAAGAAGTGGCTGCGGTAGCCTCAACGCTCGCCGCAATCCCCGAAGTTCGCAGTGCGTTATTAGCGCGTCAAAAAGCCTTTGCACAAGCCCCAGGGCTAATTGCAGATGGTCGTGACATGGGTACAGTCGTGTTTCCAGACGCACCCGTAAAACTGTATTTAACCGCTTCGGCCGAAATTAGAGCACAAAGACGCGTTAATCAGTTGAAAAACCAAGGACTTAATGCTAATATTCGCAAAATAACTCAAGACATCCAAGAACGCGATGAACGCGATTCAAATCGTGTTGCAGCGCCTCTTAAACCAGCCCAAGACGCAGTGGTTCTAGATACTACGCACTTAAGCATCGAAGACGTTTGCCAGCAGGCTATGTCCTTGTTGTGGCAAAAAGGTTTAATAAAATAAGTTTTAAAGCCAGCCTTATACAAGCCAAACTTTAAAACTTAGGTAGATGTGAGTTAACTTTCAACAGCGGTATCTGTAATAACTTGGTAATAACTTTTTCGTTAATACTTCTTTTGTTTTACACCCCACTGTATTGATTGACGTTTTTTGAATCCCTGGTTTCTATTGTAGAAACTGGGGATTTTATTTTAGTTGGCCATTGGGAGGCCAACCTTAATTAATTGACCCGACTGCTGTTTAATACTCCCATTTGAGATTAGCAGTCGGCTTGAACTATTGGTAATGTTATCCATGAGTGAATTATCTTTCGCGGAATTATTTGAAGAGTCCTTACAACAAGGTCGTTACAACACCGGTTCTTTAATTATTGGTACGGTTGTTGGTATTGATAAAGAAACCGTTTTAGTTGATGCAGGTATGAAATCTGAATCAGCCATCCCTAAGTCTCAGTTCCTAAACGCAAACGGTCAGTTAGAAGTAGCTGTTGGCGATGAAGTCGAAGTTTATCTAGAAATGCTAGAAGATGGATCGGGTGAAACTCGTCTGTCTCGTGAAAAAGCAAAACGTGCTAAAACTTGGGATCGTCTTGAAGCCGCTATGGAAAACAGCGAAGTCGTTATCGGCTTGGTTACTGGCAAAGTTAAGGGTGGTCTAACGGTTGATGTTGAAGGCGTGCGTGGTTTCTTACCAGGCTCACTTGTGGATATTCGTCCAATCCGCGACTTTGGCTTCCTAGAAGGCAAAGAAGTTGAAATGAAATTAGTTAAACTTGATCGTAAACGCAACAACGTGGTGGTTTCACGTCGTGCCGTTATCGAACAAGAAAGCTCTGCAGAGCGTGAAGCTATTCTTGCCAACATGGAAGAAGGTTCAGTGCTTAAAGGTATCGTTAAGAACCTAACTGACTATGGCGCATTCATTGATTTGGGTGGTGTTGATGGTCTATTGCACATTACTGACATGGCATGGCGTCGTGTTAATCACCCATCTGAAATCGTGCAAGTGGGCGATGAGATTGACGTTAAAGTTCTTAAGTTTGACAAAGAACGTAACCGTGTTTCTCTTGGTCTTAAGCAGCTTGATGAAGATCCATGGGCAGACATGGTTGCTCGTTACCCAATGGGTTCTGAAGCCGTTGGTAAAGTGGCTAACATCACCGATTACGGCGCATTTATCGAAATCGAAGATGGTATTGAAGGGTTGGTTCACACGTCAGAATTGGATTGGACTAACCGCAACATTCACCCGTCTAAAGTGGTTCACCTTGGACAAGAAGTACGCGTGAAGATTCTTGATGTAGATCAAGAACGTCGTCGTATCTCTTTGTCAATCAAGCAGTGCACTGTTAATCCGTGGGAAGGCTTCTCAGCCACTCACGCGAAAGGCGATAAAATCTCTGGAAACATCAAGTCAATTACTGACTTCGGTATTTTCATTGGTTTAGACGGCGGGATTGATGGTTTGGTTCATTTAACAGACATTTCTTGGAATCAACCTGGTGAAGAAGCGATTCGTGACTTCAAAAAAGGCGATGAACTAGAAACAGTTATTCTATCAATCGATCCTGATCGCGAGCGCATCTCTTTAGGTCTTAAGCAGTTAGAGCAAGACCCATTTGGTCAGTTTGTAGCTGAAAACGGTAAAGGCAGCATTGTTGAAGGGATTGTAAAATCTGTTGATGACAAAGGTGCTGTGATTGATTTAGGTCCTGAAGTTGAAGGTTACTTACGCGCATCAGAATTACTAGAAGACACGCGTGATGCTTCAAGCATTCTAAAAGAAGGCGATAAAGTATCTGCCAAAATCACCAACATTGACCGCAAAAACCGTTCAGTTTCTTTGTCTGTAAAAGCGAAAGAAGCTCAAGAAGAAGCGCAAGCCATTAAAGGTTACACGGATCAAACACCTGTTGCCGGAACTACTTTTGGTGATCTGTTCAAGGATAAGATGTAATCTGAAGAGTTCTTTTTAGCGCCTTTTTAAAAAGGGCGTTTATCAAGTCTTTTGTGGCTCAACATTCGTTGAGCCATTCTTTGGTCTTAAGTTCAATATTTGAAGACTCTCTTTGTAAGAGATAAAAAGAGCAATATCAAATGACCAAGTCAGAATTAATTGAACTCATTGCAAGAAAACAGACTCAGTTTACACAAAAGGATGTTGAAATTGCCGTGAATCAAATTGTAGATGCGATGATTGATAGCTTGTCTAAAGGTGAACGAATTGAAATTCGTGGCTTTGGCAGCTTCAGTCTTCATCATCGAAAAGCTAGAGTGGGCCGCAATCCTAAAACAGGTGAAACGGTAACCCTTTCTGATAAACGTGTTCCGCACTTTAAGCCTGGAAAGTCTTTAAGAGAGCGAGTTGATGCATCTAAAGAAAGTACTGACATTCTAGTTTGAATAAAAAAGAGGGGCTACTTTGGTAGCCCCTTTTTGTTTATTGCTCTATAATTCTTGTTTTACCATAAACAAAGAGCAATCTATGCTTAAGTTACTCTCTCTTATTGTCACGCTGGTAGTTTTGGCGCTAGGCATTTCTCTTGGTGTATTAAATGCGACACCTGTTGAATTAAATCTTTTTTTAATAAAGCCTACTTTGCCATTAAGTTTAGTACTAACTCTTTTCTTTATTGCTGGTTTTCTTTTAGGCGCGTTAATTATTTCTATGCAAATTATTCGCATTAAATGGCATTTGCGCAAACAAATTAAATTAAATCAAAAACAAGCCGATGAAATTATTCAGCTTAAAAAGTTTAATCTTGAATCACAAGCAGAATTAAAAAAACCAGCTAACAGTATGATTAATTTGAAATAAAAGCAGGAAAATTTTAACCATTTTTGGCCGCACATCCACTCGTGCAAAGGTCTCTATTACACTAAACATTACCTTTATCTTTTTTTGACACAACCCCAAACACTAAACCAATTACTTAGAGATTTTTATGAACTCCCACGCCGTCCATCCTGTATCCAATATAGCTGACCCAAAAGTCTTGGTCGCTCTTGATTTTGCCGAGGCTCAGCCTGCACTAGATTTTGTAAAGACCTTAGACCCGAGCTTATGCCGTTTAAAAGTAGGGAAGGAGTTATTTGCGGTCGCTGGACCAGAGTTGGTTAGAGCTTTAGTAGCCTTAAAATTTGATGTCTTTTTAGATCTTAAATACCATGACATTCCCAATACCGTTGCCAAAGCAATTCAAGCTGCCGCGCGCATGGGGGTTTGGATGGTTAATGTTCACGCGTTAGGTGGGCGAAAAATGATGCAGGCCGCACACGACGCTTTACTTGAGTTTGAGAACAAACCTTTACTGATTGCCGTAACAGTCTTAACCAGTATGGAGCAGGACGATTTAAATGAAATAGGGTTAGTGGGCACCCCTGAGAACATCGTAATACGTTTAGCGCAATTGGCTAAAGACTCGGGCATGGACGGTGTAGTGTGCTCGGCACAAGAAGCTGGTGTATTACGTTCAGCTTTAGGCAGTGACTTTTGCCTGGTAACACCTGGGATTCGACCAGAGGGCAGTGCTAGTAATGACCAAAAACGAATTATGACTCCCAAACAGGCCATACTGGCTGGTTCGAGTTATTTAGTAATTGGCCGCCCCATTACACATTCTCATGACCCTGTACAAACCTTACGTGAAATTAACCAATCAATTTGTTGATGGCTTATAACTTAAAGTATAAATAATTGATTAGGCTTGTATAAATAGCTTTTTTTCATTATAATTCGCCGCTTTCAAGTGTAGTGCTTGAATTTCCTTGTTTCACTTTACGTCAATACGTAATAGGAAACTGTTTTATCATCCATAAGGAGATATTGAATGCGTCATTATGAAGTCGTATTTCTAGTGCACCCTGATCAAAGTGAGCAGGTTACTGCCATGTTAGAGCGTTACCGCGCTCTTATCGAACAGTCTGGTGGTCAGATTCACCGTTTAGAAGATTGGGGTCGCCGTCAATTGGCTTACCTAATTAACAAGGTTCACAAAGCCCATTATATTTTAATGAACATCGAATGCTCACAAGCGGCGTTAGATGAGTTAGAAAATGCATTCTATTATAACGATGCCGTTTTACGTAGCATGGTTACCAGAACTAAAGAAGCGGTAGTTGCTCCTTCTATTATGGCTGGCAAGAAAGAAGAGCGTTCTGACAAGCGTCGTGATACCCGCGAATCTTATGACAACCGCGATTCTCGCGAACCTCGTGATTTTAAGGAGTAAGAAATGGCTAGAAGTTTCGGAAGAAAAAATTCTGTCGTTTTACTGCAGACGACGTAAAAGAAATTGATTACAAAGACCTAGATACCTTGAAAGCGTATATTACCGAAACCGGTAAAATTGTACCAAGTCGTATTACAGGTACTAGTGCTAAGTATCAGCGTCAATTAGCAACTGCAATCAAACGTGCGCGTTACATTGCATTGTTGCCATATACTGATCAACATAAATAATTGATTGTTTTGTCGTTACACTGGGTTTAACAGGGGCTGCATGCAGGGAATCGCTAGTTTTGCAATGAAAGGTCGTTATCAGGCCTTAGTTTCAGTCTTATTGTTTTCTGTTATCAGTGTGTGGATTGCGCCATTTGGAATTTTAGTCGGCGCAATCATTGCTTTAATCACGCTAAGAGTTGGCGTGGTTGAAGGAATACAAGCTCTGGCTTGGGGTGTGATTAGCCATTTATTTTTAACCGTAATGTTGTCGGGTAGTTATTGGCCTGGCTTTATTTCGGTTATGGAGTATATGTTGCCGGTATGGGTGCTTAGTTTGGTTTTACGACAAACAAACTCTCTTGCGTCAACGCTCCAGGTGGCCATGATTATGTCTGGAATTGGTGTTTTGGGATTCTATTTATTGATCTCAAACCCACAAGATTGGTGGTTAGAGCTGTTTAGCCAACATGTGTTACCCATTTTAGATGCGTCTAAAGTGGTTTACGAGGCAGAATCCGTTAAGATTTTTGCAGGTATGGTAACCATGTTATTGGCTGTGTTTGCTGTAGTGCTTTGGTACTCGATAGTACTTATTGCACGTTACTGGCAAAGCTCGCTCTACCATCCAGGGCAATTTAAAATTGATTTTTATCAATTAAGACTGCCCAAAAGCACCGCTTATGCTGCTATTGTTTTAGCTTTGTTAGCAGTGGTGTTTGAGTTTAGGATCGTTATAGATCTTTCCACGATTGTTATGGTTGGTTTGATGTTTCAAGGCTTAGCTATTGCGCATCAAACCTTGGCTGTTAAAAAATGCACACCGCATGGTTAGTCGTTTTGTATTTACTGTTACTGGTGTTTCCACAAGCAATGTTGATGTTAGCAACTATTGGTCTAATCGACATGTGGGTTGATTTTAGAAGCCGATGGGAAAAATAGACAATATAGAGGTTTAAGCCATGAATGTTATTCTGCTTGAAAAAGTATCAAATCTTGGTGGATTAGGCGACCAAGTATCAGTAAAGTCGGGTTATGCTCGTAACTTTTTGATTCCGCAAGGAAAAGCTAAGTCTGCAACTAAAGATAATTTAGCCGCATTTGAAGCTATGCGTGTTGAGTTAGAAAAAGCGGCCGCAGCTGAATTGGCTGTTGCGCAAGGTGTTTACGAAAATCTAAACGGTCAAGTAGTAACTATTGAAGCCTCTTCAGGTGACGAAGGTAAATTATTTGGTTCGGTTGGAACGCAAGACATTGCAGATGCATTAAAAGCCGCTGGTTTTGATGTGGCTCGTCGTGATGTACGTATGCCTGAGGGTGTTCTGCGTCATGTAGGAACATATGAAATTGACGTTCAATTACACACAGATGTAATTGCTTCAATTACAGTTGACGTTAAAGCGGCTTAATAAAATTTGTTTTAATTAAGCAGTTTTAAACTTAAAAACAGAGTGCATTCTTCGATTGCCTCTGTTTTTTTTTGCTTAAATTTTATTAAAAATTTATTGCTTCATTAATTGCTTCTTGATGGACGTGGTTAAGACTCTAAACCCATTCTTACTATCCTACCTTTGCTATAATAACGCCCTTGCTTGTTAAACGGTTTTAAAGCGTTGTCCTATGAATAAAAATACGTCCAAAAACACTCATAATTCTGACACTTTATTTAAAGTGCCGCCTCATTCTATTGAGGCTGAACAATCTGTTTTAAGCGGTTTAATGCTGTCTAATGAATCGTTTGATGATGTTGCCGCGGTGGTTAACACAACGGACTTTTACACCAAACAGCATCAGGCAATTTTTTCGACCATTAATGAATTAAGTCGCAATAATAAGCCGTTTGATTTGGTAGCTGTCGTGGATTATTTGGGCTCGGTTGGACAAATTGAACTCGCTGGTGACCGAGATTATTTAGTGCAATTGCTCAAAAATACTCCGGGTGCGGCCAATATTTTGTATTACGCACAAATAGTTCGTGATAAATCTATTTTGCGAGGCTTAATTCAGGCGTCTAATGAAGTGGCTGAAACCGCTTATTTTCCGCAAGGTAAAGACATTCGAGATGTGCTTGATATTGCTGAGTCTAAAATTATGGCGATTGCCGAACACGGCGAAGGCAAAGAACGTCAATACAAAACCATGGACATGTTGTTAGAGTCGGCCATTAATAAAATAGATGAGTTATTTAACACAGAAGGCTCTATTACTGGTCAAGAAACTCATTTAACTAAATTTGATGAAGTGACTGCTGGGTTGCAAAAAGCCGATTTAATTATTGTGGCTGGCCGCCCATCGATGGGAAAAACCACCTTTTCGATGAACTTAGCTGAAAATATTGCCACTAAAAACGACGCTGCTGTGGCCGTTTTTAGTATGGAGATGCCGGGTGAATCCTTGGCAATGCGTATGATTAGTTCTATTGGACGGATTGACGCTGGTCGAATGCGTACAGGTAAATTACAGCAAGACGATTGGCCTAAGTTAAATAAGGCCATTAATATTTTATCCAAAGCTAAGGTGTACATTGACGATACGCCCTCTTTAATGATCACTGAGTTAAGAGCCCGTGCGCGCAGAATTGATAAAGACGTTAGGGTGTTGCAGCGAAAAGAGGCTCTAGCCGCGGGCATTGAAAAACCCGAAACTAAAGAAATAGGTTTAGGTTTAATTGTGGTTGATTACATTCAATTAATGCGTGGCTCAGCCAACGCCGAAAACCGTGTAAACGAAATTTCTGAGATTTCGCGCGGTTTAAAAGCCTTGGCTAAAGAGTTGAATGTACCCATTATTGCTTTGTCCCAGCTAAACCGTAGTTTAGAGCAACGCCCTAATAAACGTCCAATCATGTCCGATTTACGTGAGTCTGGTGCCATTGAGCAAGATGCGGATTTGATTATTTTCATCTACCGCGACGAGGTCTATAACAAAGAAAGTGAAGATAAAGGCACCGCTGAAATTATTATAGGTAAACATCGTAACGGTGCGCTGGACATGGTACGACTTACCTTTATTGGTGAATACACTCGTTTTGACAATCATTCTGGTTACGATGTGCCAGAAAGTCATTATTGAACAGCACATGATTGACCAGGCCTGGTCAATCATGAATGTATTTAACGCAGTCTTAATTTATATGGAATTTTAATGACATACCGTCCTGCCAAGGCGCTAATTGATTGTTCAGCCCTTAAACATAATTTAGCGCTGATTAAATCACTGGCACCTCATAGCAAAGTATTGGCTGTTATTAAAGCCAATGGCTATGGCCATGGCATGCATAGAGTTGCACAGCAATTGGTTAAAGCCGATGGTTTTGGGGTAGCCTCGATGGATGAGGCCATTTATTTGCGCCAACAAGGGTTTTTACACCGTATTTTACTGTTAGAAGGCGTTTTTTCTGAAGCTGAACTGCACTTAGCCGCTCAGCATCGTATTGATGTGGTTGTGCACGCTTCTCACCAATTACATTGGTTGCTGGACAATACTTTCGAAAACACCATTAATGTTTGGATTAAAGTTGACACTGGCATGCACCGTTTAGGGTTTTTGCCCGATGAAGTCCCCAATGTACTGTCTAAACTGCAACCCTTGGTCAAGCGTTACCCTATTCATGTAATGACGCATTTGGCCAGTGCTGACGAGGACAGTTTGCAGGCTCAACAGTTTACACAGCAGCAATTAAGCTGTTTTGCCAGCTTGTTTAATCACTTGAACTACCCTAAAAGTGTCGTTAATTCTGCGGGCGTTCAAAAGCTTGTCCAAGCTCAGTTTGACTGGATTCGTCCTGGAATATTATTGTACGGTGCGGGCAATTTACAACAGCTGGATGCGCGCGCGGTCATGACTTTATCCTCTGAAATTATAGCGTTAAAGTGGATCAGCGCAGGTGAGTCGGTAGGGTATGGTAATGCCTGGACGGCTCAAAACACTACTTTAGTGGGTGTGGTTGCAATGGGTTATGGTGACGGTTATCCACGTCATGCACCAAGTGGTACACCTTTATGGATTAAAGGACAAAGGGTAGCATTAATTGGTCGTGTTTCTATGGACATGATTATGATTGACCTAACAACAATGGCCGAGCACGTTGCTTTGGGTGATGTGGTTGAGTGCTGGGGTAAGAATGTGTCGGTAGACGAAGTAGCGCGCTATGCCGGAACCATAGGCTATGAATTGCTGTGCGGTGTTACTCAGCGTGTGCCTATGATTGAGATACATTAACCCATGATTAATAACGAAAAAAAACAAATTCTGATTGAGTCTGTTAAAACAGAGTTTGACGGTTTCTTTAAACTTTGTCGCCTGCGTTTTAAGCATTCGCTCTACAAAGGCAATTGGTCTGCGCCCATAGAGCGCGAAGTTTTTTGTCGCGGAGAAGCCGTTGTGGTGTTGCTGTATGATTCACGCCGTCAGCAGGTGGTTTTGGTAGAGCAATGTCGACCTGGCGCTGTTTTGCATCGTTGTGCATTGCCTGAATCCAAAACTAACATAGGCACAGCTATTAATCACGTAATTGAATTAGACCAGGCCTGGTTACTTGAGCCTGTGGCCGGCATGATTGATGCTGGAGAAACCCCCGAACAAGCGGGCATACGCGAAGTGCAGGAAGAAGCGGGGATTACGGTAGACACGTTAGAATATATCTGCCAACTCTATCCCAGCCCAGGTGGGTGTGATGAGATGCTTTACCTTTATGCGGCTGACATAGACTCGAGCCAGTTGCCCAAGTTTGCTGGCTTAGCAAATCATGTAGAGGACATTAAAGTGGTTACCCTGTCTTATGGTGAGGCCAAACAGGCTTTACGTGAGGCACGTTTTAACGTAGCAACTACCTTTATTGCCCTGCAATGGCTTTTCTTTCAAAGAGAATCACAATGAAACCCTTGCACTAGCGCAACGGTTTCATGAATTAAAAATTGCAATTTAAAACGATAAATGACCGCTAACAACGACTTATTAGTTCTTTTAGCTCTTTTAGCCCATTTATCCATTTGCTCATTTTGTAACCAAAAGCCTTAAATTATTAATAATTTTTGCCCAATAACCCATACGTTTAAAGGTTTTATTATGTTTTGTTTGTTTAAGAATACCCATATTCACCCCAAAATTAATCCATATGTGGTGGCTTTAAGTCTATTGGGTGTGTTGTTTTGGATGCACTTTACGTTTATAGAAAAATCGTTAATTCAAAAATAATCACAGGCGAAGCCGTCATCGTTGATTTAGTGTTTGGTCTGCCATTAGTTCTGTCCTTAGCCGTAGTGGTCTATGCGATGATTTATTGGAGCATAAAAGTAGCGTTTATTTACTTATTACCGCAAGCCATGGTGCAGTTGCAAGAGGCATCTACATTGGTGGATAGCCCTACAGATGAACATGAAATCAGCACCCTTGAAGCGCAACACGGCCAAGCGTATTGGCAAAAACATACGTTAAACACCGATGCTGCGTTAAATTCCACGCCGCTAAAAACGCCCAATAACCCAACTTCCTAATGTTAAATACATAATGTTAAACACATCCTTGAGCAGATTAAACATTGCGGCTTTAACCCACGAAACACGTTTGTTAATGAAGTTGGCGTTTCCCATTTTCTTAGCCCAACTTGCACTCACCGGCTTGGGGGTAATTGACACTATTATGTCGGGTTGGGTGGGCACAGCTGACTTGGCAGCGATTGGTTTGGGGTCTAGCATTATGTTTCCGGTGTTTATTTTCTCAACCGGAATACTGTTGGCGTTAACGCCCATTGTGGCAAAGTCTCTTGGACAAGGGGATTTACATCAGAGCGCACAACAACCAAATGAACAGCGTGCTCCAAACATTAATAGCGCACTCAATACCGACACACGCTTGATTATCAGTCGTTTTTTATTTCAGGGATTATGGCTGTCTATTCCACTGGGTTTAATCAGTTTAGTGGTATTGATAAACTTAGAGTGGTTACTTAATCTGCTCAATTTAACACCGCAAGTCTACCAACTTACCCAAGATTATCTGTTTTATGTGGCAATGGGGCTGCCGGGTGTGGCGCTGTATCAAGCTTTACGTTTTTTTGGGAAGGCTTAGGTTTAACCTTACCCACTATGTGGATAAGCTTTTTAGCCTTGTTGATAAACGTCCCACTTAATGCGCTGTTTATTTATGGCTACGGCCCAGTGCAAGCAATGGGTGCGGCTGGTTGCGGTGTGGCCACCGCGTTGGTGATGTGGTCAATGTTTGCGATTGGTTTAATTTATGTGTTTAGATCACCGATTACCAGGCCTTTTATTTTACTAACTGAGTTAACTTTATTAAACCCAACGCACGCCAAACTATGGCATATTAATTGGAATAATGGCGTGTATCCCATTTTAAAACTAGGCTTTCCAAATGCCATGGCACTTATTTTGAAGTGAGCTTATTTAGTTTTATTGCCTTATTTATCGCACAATTGGGTTCAGTGGTAATAGCAGGGCATCAAGTGGCCATTAGCTTTACCTCACTGGCGTTTATGCTGCCTTTAAGCATGGCTATGGCCATTACCGTTCGGGTAGGTTATGGATTTGGTCAGCACAGCCCAACACAAGTTTGGATCAGCCTGGTCAGTGGCATGAGTATGGCGATTGTTATGGGCGTATTTTTAGCGGTCTTTACTTATGTATTCAATCATCAAATTGTGGCCATTTACTCTCAAGACCCTCAAGTTCTTGCTTTGGCGGCCAGTTTATTGGTATTTGCCGCCCTGTATCAAGTGTTTGACGCAATTCAAGTCGCGGCCGCTGGTGCGTTAAGAGGCCTGCATGACACCCAAATTACCATGCTGGTTACATTTGTAAGCTATTGGGGCGTTGGATTAGGGTTAGGGTATTTAATGGCATTTACCCACGTTTTGGGAGATCCAATGGGTGTTAAGGGCTTTTGGTTGGGTATTTTATTGGGATTGGGTTTGGCGGCCATATTACTGGTTTGGCGATTAAAACGCATCTTGGCCGTGACCTTTACAACTGTATTACCGCTTAAAACAGTACCCTCAAGCGAAATTTAATATGAGCCCTTTTAAAACACAATCTTATTTATTACAGCCATGCCTGTGTGGTTCTAACAAAACCTACCATGTTTGCTGTCATAGATATCACACGCAACTTGCCTTTCCTGCAACCGCAAAAGCATTAATGCGCGCACGCTTTGTCGCATATTCATTACACTTAAAATCATACTTACTCAGCACGTGGTGCGAATCAACCAGGCCTGGTCAAGAAGCATTTGAGCTTGACGATGCCTTAATTTGGCAAAAATTGCACGTTCATGAATGCGTAAAAGGCCGTGGCAAGATGCGGGAAGGTTGGGTTAGTTTTAGCGCGCATTATCAAATTAATAATGTTGCGGGCGTAATGCAAGAAAAAAGTTATTTTACCCGCAACACACTAGGCCACTGGTGTTATGTGGATGGCGATGTGCAGTAATTAATTTAATGCAGTTGCCAATTTATACTTCGTCTTTGTTTTTAAAGAAATGATGTACCCACCACATGGCCAAACCAACTATGACAATAGACACACTGACAAAACCAAATGTAATCAGTAAAGCCCACCCAACGCTTTGTATATCAGGCATTTTTGCCTCCTATAAGTTTTTAAAGTATCTTTTTAACGCTAAGCATTCTACAATAAAACCTCTTTTAACTTACGGTTTGTTGAACTCATTATGTCGTTAACCATCTCTGAACTTGAAACCGAGCGCGCAAAACTTCTTGAAGCGATTGAATCTCAAGCCCACAAAATTTCTTCTCAACGCGAACCCACTATTGACAGCGGTCACACTCTAAAAGATTGGTTAAGTGCGGCAGAAGAAGTGATGCCTAAATCTCCCGTACCCAATCAAAATAACAATCAAAATAACAATCAAAATAACAATCAAAATAACAGTAAAACTCAAGCATCCAAGAGTGCGAGTCTATCAGGTAATAACACTATGAATCAAAATAATAAAATCTCATATATTGGGGTTATTTTAATGCTGTCACTTATGCTAACAGTCCTGGGTGTGCTGTATGTAGCGTATGTAACCATTAACAAACAATTAGAATCGGTAAAAGAAGAAAGTTTGGGCGAAATAAAAACACTGCAAGACTCCATGACCCAACTGCAACAAACGCTGTCTGGCGGTGGAAATCCTGAGCTATTTATTAAGTTAGAAGATAAAGTCGTGTTACTTGAAAGTAGATTAAACGACATTCAGCAACAACTGGCAGCGCAAGCCGTTACAAACATCACCGCCGTTGTACCTTCGGCTCAAGCCGCCACTGCCAACACCGAACCGGCTAATGATAATGCTTTAGAGCTGCCTATTAGCTTGCAAGAACAAGTGACCGCACAAACCCAAGTTAATCAAGTCACAGAAGCAATATTAGATGTTAAATTAGCGGCTCTCGAACAAAAAATTGATCAAAAGCTCGAAACTATTCTTAATCATTTATTGCAAACAACCCCTAAAACAACCGCGCAATCCGGCCTTGTGACAGGAGCTTTACTGGCGTCAAAACCAACCGAACAAAGCATTACACAGCCTAATGTACCCAGTGTTAATGACGTTAAAGCACCCACAGTGCAAGCGCCCGTTGTCTCGGCGGTTAAAGTAGCCGAAGCACCTGCGGTGCCTGCTAAACCGGTTGACGCACAAAAACCTTTAAAAAATTACACGGCCGATGTGCAGTGGTTAATGAACGAGCCACCGTTAAATTACACCATGCAATTGGCTAGCACTAATGAGCAAGCCCTGTTGAATAGAATGATTAAGCAAAAACAGTTAACCGATACCAAAATTATTTCGCAAACCCGTAATAATGTTAAAAGTTATGTGTTGGTCAGCGGTTCATTTGTAAGCCGTAAAGAAGCCGAAAAAATAGCCCGCGAGTTTAAAGAACAAACTGGCATTGCACCATGGGTGCGTAAAATTCGCGACATTACCAGTCGCGTAGAGTAATTGATTTAAAGCGCTTTAAGATGACACTTAGGGCAAGGCTTAAGCATTAATCTCTAAGACTTCAGCAACGGCAATTCAATGGTAAACCTAACCCCGCTTATGTCGGGGTTTTTTGTAAATGTCATATTTTGTGCATAAACTTTACCGTGGTGGTAGTCGGTAATAAGCTTCACAATGTGCAACCCTAATCCTAAGTGCGCTTGATCGTCTTGATTTAAAGTGCGTATTGAAGTCATGCCATCAAATATTTGCTGCTCATAACCACTGGGCAGTTCGGGTCCCGAGTTTTCAACACAGACTTTAACAGTTTGATCTTCTGTCCAGCCTTTAACCGTAATAGGTCGTTGATTGTCGCTAAAATCTTTGGCGTTACTGATTAACTTATCCAATAATTGTTCAAGCATAAAACCATCTCCCAATATTTTTTGCTCAGGGCTAATGGTATTTTCTACCGCCAAAGACCAATCAGGGTGCAGTGCAATGGTGTTTTGCATGTAATGATTAAGCATTACGCCAATCCTAAAAGGTTCGGGTGGTTGGCTGTTTAAGCTGTCTTCAATACTGGTGGCCTCGGACAATGAAAAAATAATTTGCTTTAACTGCGCCAAAGCGTGTTGCGCATAATCAAGCTGGTTGCTCTTAAACTCACCGTCAAGCAACGTGAGTGACATAGACAATTTATTGAGTGGATTGTGGAGTTCATGCCGCAAGGTTTTAGGCAACTGCTTAAGATAACGTTCGTATGCGCCGAGTTGTTTTAACATTTCGTGTATATGGTGGCGTAAATCCGATAGTTCATCTTGATAAAAACGCAGTCGACTGTCTGGAAACTCTAAATCGGTTAAACGTCCTTTAAGGTTAAAGGTTTTTTAACATCATTGTCTAGCCTAATAATTCGGTTAGACAGCGCGGCCGTGTGCAAAATGGCGCCAATAATCACTATAAAAAAGATAAGCCCACCAATACCAATTAAGCGATAAAATAATTAAAAGTTTCGCTAAATAGGGTTTCCATGCGTTGCTCAAGCACAATACTGCCAATGATGCGATTTTTAATCATTAATGGGGTAGCAGACATTAAAGAGATGGGCTGCTGTTGGTAATCCATTCGATATTGCTGTATTGTTTTGCCTTTTAAAGCGTTAGCAATCAGGTTGATTTCGGGAGTTTCACTTTGCGGATAGGGGTAGGGTAAAGAGTAAGGGATGACAGTTGCCAGCGTTTTAATCAGGCTTTTGCCCACCATGGTAAAAAAATCATTGTGACCATTGGCCTCTTTAGAAGGCAGTTCGCCTACCACATAGGTGGTTTGCCCTTTTTCGTTCACCACCCAAAGCACTGAGTTGGTTAGATTAAGATGCGACAATCGAGTCGGCTTGCCAGTTTGAATTTGCAAAGCCCATAAATCGGTACGATTTTCTAAAATTAATGCAAGGTTTTCAACAGTTTGTTGCTGAACAATCGCCTGATTGTTCAGCATTATGCGATGCAGATCAATGGCAAAACGATAGGCTAAAAAAGGCAAAATGGTCAGCAATAATAGCAGGATAAAAAAACGTGTTCTTATCGAAATACGCGCATTAACGGGTGTTTTAAACGGTCGGAGAAGCCGATTCATAAAAAATTATTACTCTTCCTTATTTTGCCAGCTGTAACCACGTCCGTATTCATTGTGTATTAGGTTAAAGTCAGGGGTAATTTTTTAAACGCGTTACGAATACGACAAATATGGGTGTTGATGGTATTGCGTTCTACCACGCCTTGAGTTGAAGCCTGTAATGAATCGTAAGAGACCACACTGCCTTCGCCTGCATTGGCAAATTGCTTGAGCATTTCAAACTCGGTGGCGGTTAAATCTAAAGGTTTTTGATGCCAATACGCTTTAAATTTTTCGTTAGCAAGCGTTAAGTTTATGATTTTTGAACGATTTTCGTCAACTTTAGGTTTGGGGCTTGCCGTAATACGCAATAAGTTTTTAACCTTAACCATCAGTACATTTAAACTAATAGGCTTGGGCAAATAATCAATAGCGCCCAAAGCGTGGCCGGTATAAATGTCAAACTCGGACTGGCGTTCTGACAGAAAAATAATGGGAATAGGTTGGTTGTAACTTAATAAATGTTTGGCAAGATCAAAACCACCGTCCATTTCAGCACCCAAAATAATGTCGGAAATAACAAGATTTGGCAAAGACTGGGCAAAGCGCTGTTCGGCGCTAATTCGATTATTAAACGCCTCAACCACAAAACCTTGCTGTTGCAAAGCCAGCACCAAGGTTTCTAACTGAATAGGGTCGTCTTCAATAACGGCAATACGATAATCGGTGTTGTGCATGTTGCATAATCCTAAATAACTAGGCCTGGTCAATGCAAAAAAAGCGTTGACCAGGCCTGGTTAGATGTAAAACAAATTTTAAATAAACTTAAAGAGACCCTTAAGTCACATTGACAACGTTCATATTAACCAACGTATTGAAAATCCAATACTTGCATATTCATAATTAAACCAGCGTCTTGAATAGGCAATACAATCGCATCTTCAGCCGAGTCGTTGTGGTGAGAATGCCACCAGCCTGGAGGCGTAATAAAGGCCGAGCCTGGTGTCCACATGGCTTTGATTGGATCAATAATCTGGCCATTTTCATCGAGTTCTTTGCCAATTAAAGTATAAGTTTCTGAACCAGCAGACACACAAAAGTCTAATGCAATTGAGTTATGACGGTGGGGTTTTTGTACCACACCTGCTGGCAAAACATTGTACAAGGCCCACAAGGTGTGAGTAATTGTCATGGTCAAAGGAAAGTTTGGGTTGTAAAGCAAAAAGCCAGTTCGGTTACGGCCTTCAGCAATTTTACGCACTTCTGCCAACTCTTTGGTTAAGCGTTCTTTTGTGTACAACACGGGTTCAAATTTTGGTTTACTGGGTACCGCGCCTAAATAATTTAGTAAAGGCTCATCATGCACCCAATAAAACGCACTGTCTTCGGTGGCACTGTGCAAAGCATCGGGTAGGGCAGGCAGGGTAAATAAGTCACCTTCTTTCCACTCAATAGTGCCTTGAGCCATTTGGGTACGGCCACGGCCACGTATAACGTAGAACACTTGTGAGGTGGCACCCACATCAGTTTTGAGCGTGTCGCCCTGGCAAATATGAATGTAGTTGGCCATCAAGTTAGGCGAGGTTGCGGGGTAAGCGGTTTTAAGATCTTTGGACAAATCAAACGGGATGACCGCTGTGCCGCCGGTTTTATGCAATGCACTTGGGTAATCGGTTACCGCAATTTTAGGCATTGGCGGATTAACCGCTGACATGTATTCTTTAACCTCGGCTTGGCGTTCCCACTGCTGTTGGGCAACTTCTTGAATGTGTTCAACTTGGATACGATTCATGATTTAAGTGACTCTCATTTATATTTTGCTTAAGATTATAGAACGTGTGGTTGTAAATTTCCATCAAAAGGCACACTTAATAATGGGCTTGAGACATTTTAAAAACCAAGTAAAACAAGGGTTATCGTTTAAATTGGTTGTTCTTTTTACGCTCGCTCGATGACGGAATGTTAAGTGCCTCTCGGTATTTAGCAATGGTTCGACGAGCCACACTAATCTCTTTTTCTTCCAGCAACTCCATTAATTTACTGTCACTTAAGGGTTTCTTAGGATTTTCTTGATCAATTAAACCCTTAATATGCGACTTTATGGCAATAGACGATTGGTCGGCACTGCCATATTGACTAACGCCCGTTGAGAAGAAATACTTTAGTTCAAACGTGCCGCGGGGAGTTTGAATGTACTTTTGACTGGTGGCGCGTGAAATAGTCGATTCATGCAGCTCTAAAAAGTCAGCAACTTCTCTAAGCACCAGCGGCTGCATGGCCGATTCACCTTCTTCAAAAAACTGACTCTGTTTTTCAACAATAAATTTACCCACTCGTAATAAAGTCTCACCCCGGCTGTGAATGCTTTTAATTAGGCCTTTTGCTTCGATAAGTTGTTCTTTAATTTGTTTAGACTGTTCAGAATCGCCAATTTGACTGGCCAGGTCAACGTAGGTTGAATTAATGGCTAAACGTGGAAACGCATTAGAATTTAACTCAACCAACCAGCCTTGTTTAGAGCGTTTTAAGCGTAAATCAGGAATAATAATTTCATCTTGCGTAGTCGAAAACGCACGGCCAGGCCTGGGATTGAGTGACTGAATTAACTTAAGTAATACATTAAGTTCATCGTCGTTCAACCCGTACATTTTTTTTATGCGCTTGTGGTCGTGAAAGGTCAACCAATCAAAATTCTCATGAATTAATTGCAATGCACTTACGACATAAGGTGTTTTAGGCAGAGCGTTTAATTGCAATTGCAAAGACTCTTGAATAGAGCGGGCGGCTACACCAGTAGGTTCAAATTGCTGAATAATCATCAAAACGGCATTGAGCTGCGCAAGTGTAAAAGGGTTAGAGCCTGGTTCAAGTTGAGCTTGAGTGTTATTGATGATGCTCAATAATTCGTTGAGCGGCGTGGTTACATAGCCTTCTTCATTAATGTCGTCAATTATGTAGGATGCTAAAAATTCCTGCTGGTCTTGCCATTGATAGGTGTCTGATTGCCAATAAAGATGGTCGTGCAAGTTCTTTTCAGAAGAGGTGTAGTTTTCTGGGCTTACATAGTCATCGTCTGAACCGCTGCTGGATTGGTTTGCACCGTGATCCGAATAAACGTCTTCCCAGCTGTAGTCAATCTCTAAATCGTCCGATAACGTATTGGAATCATTAATGTCTAATGGTTGTTCAATCTCACCGTTTTCGCCATTAAGCTTAAAATCACTTTGAGCTTGTTCTTCTTGTTGGTTTAAACGATCAGAATTAGCCTCAAGCGGAAGAATGTCTTCACTGGACTGCTCATCATCGATTTCAAGCATAAAGTTGATTTCAAGGGTGGCTTCAATGGTTTGTTGAACCTCAAGTGCTGAATACTGAAGAATTTTGATGGACTGCTGCAACTGAGGTGTCAGTTTAAGCTGTTGACCCATGTTAATTTGTAAACCAGGCATCAGTGCCATATTAATTCAAACTCCATATTAAGGGCATTGAAAGGGTGCTCAAATCGCATTGCTAATAGACAATTTAGATTAGTAAAACCATACAATATAGCTATAATAATCCAAAATTAAGCAAAACGTCACGCAAAAGCGTTTTTAACCCTAAATTATGGCCTTATTTATGCTTGTTACTGGGGTTTTAATTAAAGCTTTGCTCTTAAAATAGGAAGTAAACTATGTCCATTAAACCCATAGCGCGTGAAATTGTTGATCAGCTGGCCGATGATGCCACTTGGAATGATTTGGTTAGAGCGTTGTATAAAGAGAAAAAAATAACCTTAGGCATGTCTGATTTAGAATTGGTTCAAGACCAACTTTCGGACGGTGAAGTCAACAGTATTATGGCGCGTCTACAATCGTCAAGCTCGCAGCCAAGCGATATGCGCAACACCAAAACGTATAATCCTGGCAATGCCATTACCGCCAGCTGGGCGTTGGTTGCGTTGGCACCATTACTGTTTATTTCTTTGTTATTAGCGCCCGCTGCGTATATTTTGGCGCTGTTAGGTATCGCGTTTGGTGTAAAAGCACTCTTTAAAAAAGAACGTGGCGCGTGGCTACCCATAATGGTGGGTGCAATCGAACTGGTGCTGTTTATAGCCATTCCTGTTCTAGGTCATTAAACATTTTAAAGTCTTACTTAAACCGGCCAAGGCCGGTTTTTTATTAAAATAATCAACATACCAACAGCAAGCTTTGCACAAGTAGCTACAATTTTAAGCCCTTTTCTAGAATTATTAATTTCGCATAATGTATATTATGTTAAATTGAATAATCATTTAAACACACCAAGACCGTTTAACGGTTCTAAACCGTATTGACCAGGCCTGGTCAATACGACTCAGCAATTTAAAGTCTTTTACATACTCTTTGTTTAAAATGTTTATAACGCACCGTCATCTGCTGACGTTTTTTCGGTATCGAGGCGTTGGCTTAACGCCGTTTCGACCGCTTCAATGCGTGACTTGCATAACTGATACGCACGCGTAGCTTCATCGACCATCGGGACTAACTCATCAATGTCTACATCATCGTTATTAGAGAGCTTTTGGGCAATTTCTTGCAATTTAGCGTAATTATATTTAAAACTTTCAGCGGCTTGGCTCATCGTAATTCCTTGGATTGCTAAGATTTTTAATTGTGTCAATAGTATTGGACTGTTGGTGCGGTTCTTGAATGATCGTTTGAGGTTCAATGCGTGCCATTAAGGTACCGTCCATAAACACCAACTGCACCGTTTGACTTTTTAACGCTTGTTGCGCGGTTTTTAACGGCTGACCATTTTGGTCTTTTGCGATTACAAAACCGCGATTTAATTGTGTTTTAGGGCCAGAGCTTAAAATAAACCCAATCCATTGCACCATCTGCTGGCGTTTTTGCTCAACCACCCGCTTGGATTCGCTTGAAATTTGCGCGTGATGTTGCTGTAACTGGAGTTTTTTTAAGTTTATTTTATTGCTGGTTTGTGCGTTAACCACTTGATTAAGTTGCGTAATTGTCTGGCTCGCATTGCGCACAATGGCATCACAGCGTCGTTCGAGTTGGTGCTTAAGAGGCACCAATTGATTTTTCCAACGATAAACTAAATTTTGGCTATTTTGGCCAATACCGTGATTAAGTTGTTGCAAATGATTTTGCGCTTGCCTAACCCACAAACGACTGGCCTGGTCAATGTGTTGCCAATGTTGTTGCGCTAAATGTGCCTGACTAAAAATCGCCTGACGAATCGCGGCAATGACCTTGCTGGGCGTGTCAAAGCGGCTTTGGGCGACTTCGTCCAGTATTGTGTTATCACGCTCATGGCCAATACCGGTTAAGACCGGTAGTTTGGCTAAACAAATGTGCTTGGCTAAGGTGTATTTATTTAGGGAGTTTAAATCGAGCTTAGCCCCGCCTCCCCTAATGATGACCAACGCATCAAACGCGTGCGCACTGTGCAGCGATTGCATCGCCTCAAACGCCGCCGACATTTCACTTTCGACCGATTCGCCCTGAAACGCGCTGTAAAAATAAGTAAATTCGCACAGGCCTGTCTTTTGTAAAATATCGGCATCAATTCTAAAATCGCCCAAACCTGCCGCGGCCGGTGGGGCAATCACTGCCACTCTAAAAAAATCTTTGGGCAATGTTAATTGTTTGTTTTGAGTGTAAATCCCTTCTAAAATTAACTGCTTACGAATGTTATTAACATTGGCTTCAAGCTCGCCCAATGTATAACTTGGGTCGATGTCTTGCACCACCATCGAAAAACCGTACTGTTCGTGAAAGGTCATTTCAGCTAATAACAAAACCTTTTGCCCAATCGCTAAGGCGCTGCCGGTTTGGGTCTCAAATTGGGTTAAAATTCGTGGGGCTTGGCTGGCCCACAACATCGCGCGGCATTGTGCCAAGGTTTGGCCTTGAGCATTCGATTCGGTTAATTCTAAATACAGGTGCCCACGACGCTCGTTTAAATTAGCAATCTCAGCCATCACCCACATTGCCCCGGGAAAGCGATTAGCCAAAACGTACTGCACCTCTTTGAGCACGCTGGACAAGGTTGCGCCCTTTTGGGCTTTTTCGGCCGTTAAGCCAAAACTTAAGCTTAAACCCGTGCCATCCAAAGACCCCTGATTTAAGTGATGAACATCACTTGCTAAAGTGCGTTGCTGAGCGTCGAAATTGGCCAAGCTGGTGTCGATTAAGGTGGGTGCCAACCATTTTTGAAACGCATCGGTTTTCTCACTGAGTTCGTGCGGTACATACCATTTTTTACTGGCCGAATCCCAACGTGCGCCCAACGATTTAGCATGGTCTTTTTCTTTAAATGGTACATCTAAAAAAATCATATCCGGTCTTCCATGCGCTGTATCTCGCTTAACACTTGCTGGTAAGCGCTTTCAACCACGTCAATGCCCGCGCCCTCTTTAAAGGCGTTTTCGGACAGCGCACGACGCCAAATACGCCCGCCAGGTAACCCGTGAAACAATCCCAGCATGTGGCGGGTTATTTGATTTAGTTTTCCACCCTTGAGCAAATGCTCTTCAATATACGGATACATATTGGTTAAAACCTGCTCGCGGCTAATAATGGGGGCTGTGCAGCCGTAATAAAGCGCGTCTACTTCGGCTAATAAATAAGGTTGTTCGTACGCGGCGCGCCCTAGCATAACACCGTCTATGGCTGGAAAACCTTGATAATCGCTAAAATGCGTTAAGGCATTATCGTGCGTGACAATGCCGCCGTTAATCATAATGTCTAAGCCGCAAAACTCAGCCTTTATGCGATGCACCCAGTCGTATTTTAACGGCGGAACATCACGATTTTCCTTAGGCGACAAACCTTTTAACCAAGCCTTGCGGGCGTGAATAATCACCCCATCCACTCCGGCTTGCATTAGGCTATCTATAAAATGAGCTAATAGTTCAAAATCTTCTTGGTCGTCAATGCCAATGCGGCATTTGACTGTGACCGGAATTTTCTTAACCGCCGCTTTCATGGCCGCTACGTTTTCGGCCACCAATTGTGGGTGCGCCATTAAGCACGCGCCAATCATGTTATTTTGCACACGATCGCTTGGACAACCCACGTTAAGGTTAATTTCGCTGTACCCCCACTCCTCTCCCAGTCGCGCACACGTGGCTAAATCGGCCGAACCACTGCCACCCAATTGCAAAACAACAGGCGATTCAATGGGGTTATGCCCCAAAAATCGTGGTAAGTCTTTGCCATAAATAATGGCACCGGTGGTAATCATTTCAGAATATAACCAGGCCTGGTGGGTAAGCTGGCGATGAAAAAACCGACAGTTTTTATCGGTCCAATCCAGCATAGGCGCTACCGCAAAGCCGGTGGCGCTGTTTTTATGGGCTAAGTTTTTGGTGATTTGTGCGTCTAAAAGTCTGTTCAAGTCAATCTCGGTGTGCGCTTTAAGTGTGTGGTAACGCAGGATTAGGTTTTAAAAATAGAGCAAGATTATCCCACGCTTAAGCGAATTATCCAATCACAAAGCTAATTGATTTAATGTGACCAGGCCTGGTTACATTGAGTTTTAACAGCGCCAAAAACAAAAAAGCCCCGTTTAACGCGTTATCACGTTAAACAGGGCTTTTGAGTTTACAGTTTAAAGTGTGGTATTACACTTTTAGATTTTGTACTTCTTCTTTTTCAACGACCGTTTCTACCACTGCTGTTTTTACAACATCAGTATCTAACACTGGGCTATTGCACGCCGATTCATTGGGTTTTACGCCGATTAATGAGGCAGGCAATTGTGGTACCGAGCTAATAAGCGAAAGAATCAGTGAGGCAAAATAAGGAATCATCTGCACCACCATTACGCAAATCCATAGGACTGTTTCAAACGAATCTAACCCTACGCGCCAAATAATAACCCACATTAAGGTAAACAGTAAAAAGCCCATAAATGTTTCGGCACGCGCGTCCATTACGGCTTGCGTTAAGGCAATGGTGTCGGCCTTTTTAGGGGTACGCACAAAGGGCATTTGGCGACCAATAAACAGACCCGACAACACCGCCATGGCAATGGCGTGCGATAACGCCAACCCCGCAATGGCCGCCGCAAGCGCGGTTCTAAACGAGGTGCGAACTTGCCCCATGTATAGAATCAGCATTTTCGCCACTTTAAACCCAAAGAAGAAAATGGGTATGAGTGAGAAAATAATTTGCGGTGCATTAAACTCAATCGGGCTAATAATCATCAATACCGACCAGACAATGGCCATTAAGGTAAAGATAAAGTTAAATCCGTCGGCAATCCACGGCAACCAACCGGCTACAAAGTGATAACGCTGACCTGGTTCAAGCTTGGTGCTGTTCCAATGCAGTAAGGCTTTGGCGTGCTCACGCAAGATTTGCATTGCGCCATACGCCCAACGGTAACGCTGTTTTTTGTAGTCAATAAAGGTGTCTGGCATAAGCCCTTTACCAAAACTTTGCTCAATGTAAGCGGCTTGGTAGCCGTGCTCAAAGATTTTAAGACCCAAATCGGCGTCTTCGGTAATGGTTGTTTCACCCCAGCCACCCACTTCTTCAAGCACGCTTCTGCGCACAATGGTCATAGTGCCATGCTGAATAATTGCGTTACGTTCGTTGCGCGTGACCATACCAATGTGAAAAAAGCCTTTGTATTCGGCGTAACACATTGCTTTAAAAGCATTTTCTTGGTGGTCACGATAATCTTGTGGTGCTTGCACAATGGCAATATCGGGGTCAACCAACTGCACCGCTAAACGTCTTAACCAGCAAGACTCAACCATATAATCGCTGTCGATTACCGCAATGGCTTCGGCTCGCGCGTCAGTCTCTTTTAACGCAAAGTTGAGCGCACCTGCTTTGTAACCGGCTAAAGGCGACACGTGGAAGAATTTAAAACGCTCTCCCAAGGTCAAACAATGCGCTTGCACAGGCTCCCAAACAGCAGGATCTTTAGTGTTGTTGTCTATCACCAAGACCTCAAAATTGGGATAATCCAAGAGCGCTAACGCATCCAGCGTTTCAATCATCATGTCAGCCGGTTCGTTATACGCTGGCACATGAATACTCACAAACGGCAAGGCCTGGTCTGGCACGTTGGAATGGGTTAAAGCACGTCTACGCGATTTATACCACAGTGCTTCGGCCCATTCATGAGCCTCAGCCAAAATAACCACCAATACGCCCACCACGCCCAAGAGCAGCAATATGCCCACCAACGCACTGACCCAGTTTTGATAATGTATCGAATAGTCGTAAATAATCCATACAATCAACGACGAGGCCACAAACGCCGAACCAATTAAAAACCCTCGGCCACGGTTGTCAAGCGTTGAGCTGTCAATCATTAAGATTAGCACCAAAAATACCGCTACCAAGACCGATGCGGCCGCCAATAAACGCCATTCTGGTACGGCAATAATAGATTCGTGAAACTCAAATTTTGGCTGACGATTAACATCGTACACGCCCCAATATCCGCCTACTGCACCTTCTAAGTTGGTTTTCCAGGGCTGATCAAACGCTTCCATTAAATAATAAACGTAGCCTTCTTGGTTGGCGCGTTCAATAAAACGGCGTAAAAAGATGGCCTCACTGGCTTTTGAGGCCGACGCTTCTTTAATAGAACGCCCACTGCTCGGCCAGCCAACTTCACCAATCACAATGGGTTTACCGGGAAAGGCGGCTTTTAATGCATTCATCTTATCAACAATGTAGTCGATAGAATCTTCCATTTTAATGCCTTCCCAATACGGCAACATGTGTACAGCAATAAAGTCCACATGCTCAGCCAGCTCGGGGTGTTTAATCCAGACGTGCCAAGGCTCTGCCGTACTAATAGGCACAGTGATTTTACTGCGCACATCTTTAAGATGCACAATCATCTCTTCAACGGTTAAGTCTTCACGTAGCAATGATTCGTTACCCACAATGACGCGCACAACGCTGAATGGGTTGGCTTTAACCAACTTAACCAAGTTATCCAACTCAACCTGGTTAACGTCTTTACGTGCGTCTAACCAAGCCCCCAAGGCCACGTTAATTTTGTATTCACGCGCAATCGACGGAATCTCACCAAATACGCCGGCTACGGTGTAACTGCGAATCGCATAAGTAGTCTCAGACAGGAGTTTAATGTCTTTGGCCACCGATTCACGACTGGGGAATGTTTGGGTAAATGGACTTTCACCTTCTTGATACGGCGAAAAAGCAAACCCAGGAATTTTGTCGGGCCAAGGCGGCTCTTCTATAGGGTTGTTAAAGTAACCCCACACCCCAAAAACAAACAAAACAAAGGCAAATACAATTAAAAACGTTTGTTTAAAACCAGACACAATGGCACTCCAAATAAAGGCGCAGGCGAAAACGCATATTCTTACAGATTTACGTTAATTTTGTCGGGATTTGTTTGGCATTACGTGCAAATTTTGATAAATATTTTTGTACCAAAATCAGCGTAAATACGCTAACAGATCAGTAATGCTCGAGTAATAGTTTAAAGTGATATCGTCATAATGAATGTTGATTAGGTTTTGGACGTTTTTACGCTATCATTTCTTTTATTTTTTAGCGATTATTGAGAATGTGCATGTTTTTATTTTTGGCTTTTTTAAAGTCTTTTTATTTTAGTGTTTTACCCGTTAACGTAACGACAAAAATGAGCAACAACTCATGAAAAGTGCCTGGATAATCCCGACAATTTTTTTAACATTGGGACTCTTTGGATTGCCGGTACAGGCGCATGAAAAAATACACCCCAAATCCTCATCGCCTTTTTGGCCCGATTTTTTAAACGCTAAAACCGACACTGTTAAAGAACAGTCTTCCAATCAACAACCGGCTAATAATGAGTCTTTAGAACCAATATCTAATTTAGACACAACAGAACAACTTAAATCTGACACACCAAGTTGGGTTAAAGAAGTCGACGTTAACGGCGCGCTGTTTTACCGAAATTTAGAAGATGAAACCATCTTTAACGATTCAGCTCTTGGCTTAATCGAGGCCGATTACGCAGGCGATACCTATGAAGTTCAAGCAGGCCTGGTCTACGAAAACAGTTTGGAGTCTTCTTTAAAAATTAACTCACTGTCGTTTAAAAGCTACCACGATAATGCCGTGCGCAATCAACACTATGATTTTCAGCTTGGAAAATTTGTAACTAAAGTAGGCGTGCTGGATTACCTGAGTTTGTTAAACACCTACAACATTCCACGCGTGCAATATTACGATGAAACCAACCCCAATTTACGTTTTGTGCCGGCTTGGATGGGCAAGCTAGACATTTACCCCGACACCGACTCAACCGTAAGCCTGCATTTGCAACCCTTTGACCCCGAATACGTTGCTTTATGGGGACGAGGACAGCAATTTGGCTTAAACGCCGTAGTGCCTTATTTGCTGACCAATACTGGCAATGAAGACTTAGATTTAATTGGTAACGCCATTTTAGTGCCCGTATACGAAAACGGCGCCAAAACCGCTTTAAACCGCTACATCGACTCCAAAGTGCAAGAGATTGACTCGGACATGTACAACAGCACCATGGGCGTTAGTTATTTAATCAACCAGCAACATAATACCTACGGTGTATCGTTTGTAAATGGTGTGTCTAAAGCGCCTTTGATTAAGATTGATCCCAATTTAATCGCCGCAGTAGGTTTATTGGTGGGCGAAGACAAACAAGCGTATTTAGACGATTTTGTATTGCAAGCTGACAACGCGCCTATTAAATCAATTGATTATTTTCGCTACAATCAAGCCGGGTTGTTTTATGAAACCACTCTGGCTCAACTTGGGTTAAGAGCAGAAATTACCCATCAAGACAAGTTTCCGTTGTTAAACGAATTGTCTAATTTAACGACATTGGGTGTTGGCATAGATCATAAAGGCATGGTTTACAACAACCTAGAGTTGCAATATTTTAATTTTAACGAACGCAATTTGGCCGCTTATTACGCTGTGTGGGCATTAAAGCTTGACCCGTTCAATCTTGGCGGGAGTTGGAAGCTACACCTTAAAAACACCCTAGCATACGGAAAATTTGATAACACCGACATCGCAACCACATTGCCCAGCGTAACGTTTAGTTACGATACGTTGGACATTGCACTTGAGTATTTAGCGCATTCGCGTCAAGAGTTTACCCCCGACACCGCAACGGTTGCTGTGAAATTACGATTTTGAAACACTTTCTTAAACTATTGCTTTTAGGGCTGCTGGTAGCAATTAACGCCCATTTGGTTACCCAAGTAAGCATTAACGACATCGATGTAGAGGAGTTTTTTCCCGAAAAAACTGCATCCTCAACAAATACTTCAGCGCAAAATAACATTAATGCAACCAATCGATACTTATTTGTGGCCAACGTGCCCAGCACCACATTAAGTGGATTGCAAGAACAAGCCTTAATTAGCGAATACATGGCTGTACCGTTTAAAGAACATACCTATTTAATCTTGTTTAAATACCCGCAACAAGCCCATGTACTGGCGCAACTGCAACTTAATAAATCGGACTATTTGGGCACGCCTATTGTAGGAACCATACTGTCACAAGAGTTTTTAACTGGTTTAAAAACCTATTTGTGGATTTTAATCCCCATTTTACTGCCCATTATTGTGTTGCTCACCTCGTTTAGATACTTGTTAAATTTAAGTAACGAAGTATTAGTGTTTTCACTGCTTATATTAAGTTGCATTGTGCTGTTTAAAATGCACCTTAATGCCGCTTATCTATTGTCTTTGCTGTTTATTTACATCTATGCGTTTACCTTAATAAACCAAGTGTATTACAACAAGATTGCTACTCCAACACTGCTGTTTAGTTTACTGGCCTCGTTGCTCACAACTTGGTTAAGCGCGCTGTTGTTATCGTTTTCAAACTTTGGCATTATTAAAGATTTTGGCTGGTCGCTTATGCTGTGGCTGGGTGTATTATCGGTGTACATATTGTTGCGTGTGATGGGGTTTTCGCGTTCTAGTTTGCAACTTCACTGGCTTAATTTAAAACCCTCATTTTTAAGCTCAAAAATGCTTGGGTTAATCGCCGGTCTGTTTGTTGTTATTTTTGCGTTATGGCTGATAAAACCGATGACGGTTAATTTAAACCCGCTGGCCATGTCCACTTCACAGCAGCATATTAATCAATTTGAGCAACAACACACCTTAACTCAGCCTATTTTAATGTCAGTAACGGCACACCACTGCAGTCTTAAAACCGTACAATGCAATCAAGAACTGGCCACGTGGCTTAAAGAGGTTTATAAAAACCTTAACGTTAACTACGCCCTAATTTTAGACCTTGAACACGCCTACCAAACTTTTGCTGAAGAGCCTTTAAGCCATGCCACGCCGCAAAAATTAGCTCAATTTCAATTAAGCTTAGACCTTTTAGGTGCCGAAAAACTACTGTATAACCAAGACTTTACGCAAGTAAACAGCCTATTTTCGGTGAGTCTATTACAACCCCTAGAACAGTTAATTATTATGACCCAAAAAATTCAAGAAGCCGACCAAGCCAGTGACCAATTTTCGGTACATTTAGTGGGTCACATGAACCAAGTCGCGCAATATCAAGCCACTTTTTTACAAGAGATGGGGTTGGGTGTGTTGTATATTTTTATACTGTTGGCGGGTTTGTTTGCGCTGTTTTACCAAGACCTTAAAGTCACTGTAAGTTTAGTGCCTGCGCTGCTGTCGATGATGGCGCTGTTGAGTTTTCACAGTCTTATGCAAATAGATTTGTCGATTATGACATTGATTGCGCTTATTTTATTTGTGGGAATTATTTCAGACAATATTATTCATATTTTGATTGCTTACAAAACAGTGCAAAACAACTGCTTTAAAACGGTTTTTAGGCCCATCATATTAACCAACTTAATTATGATTGCCAGCTTGCTGCTTATGGCGTTAATTAACCACAGCTTTTTAAAACAATTTGGCCTAGAACTGGCCAGTTTATTAATAGTGCATTTGATATTAATGGTGTATTTATTACCCAGTTTGTTTAAAACCTTTTTAACCAGGCCTGGTCAAACCTAAAATCGTCTTAAATCATTAAGCTTACTTAAATCATTAAGCTTAATAAAGACAACGACTTAATCGGTTTTTATGAAACAAACCATTGTCCACTTTATTTGAAATAGACGCGCTATCAATAGTGTAATGAATCACTCGTTCACTGGCCGGTTCGTGCACATTCCACGCCGTTATGAGCTTTTCACCAAACACCTGAGCTGTGGTCAAAATAGTCACCTTCTTTTGCAAAGTGTTTTGCTGGTAGACCTCAATACTGTCTAAATTAAAGTTTTCAGCCTCAATCCAATACACAGAATAGCCGTTAGCCGACTTAACCGTGACGTTGTAAAAGGGTTTATTTAAGCGCGTAATCTGCGTCAGCGGCTCAAAGTCACCTTTGGGTTTATTTAACTCTTCATAAGAGATACCAATACCAAAAATTTCTTTATTTTTGTCGCTTTCAGGAATAATTCTAGTGCGATTTAGCGCCGGAAAATAAGCATAACGCTGCGTATCTTGCGCCTGTTTTTGAATAAGAACGGCTGTGCATTTAATGTCGTCGGGTGCGGCAAAACGAATTAATACCGCACTTTCGTGCGCGTTGGGATTATGTTTAGCCAGTAAAAAACGCCGCTGCTGAGTTGAGCCATTGGCGTTTTCAATGGTGGATTGCACCGTAAAACTAAGGTTGTTTTGCGAAAAAAACTGCACGCTTTTGTTATAGACCGTTTGTGCGTCCAACTCATTGGCCATCGCTACGCTTGGGCATGCCACCAAGCCCCATGCAATGGTTGCGCCTGCGAAAATCAAACGGGGTTGAACACAACCATTAAACCAAAAACGTGGCCAAAAGCGTGCTGGAGTCATGAATGAATCCTTAATAAAACTAACGTTATACGACAGGTTCTTACGCAAATTCTTCTAAGGAGTCAATGGTTAACTGTCTTAAAACCTGTTGATTCTCCAAAACGGCCAGCGAATACTCATGCATTTGCGAAAGCATTTGGGTCACGTTGCTGTTAATGGTGTCTAAAATAATGTCTTCAGATGCAGGCGAATACCATTCACGGTCAAAAATAATGGCCAGGCCTGTTAAGATTAAATTGGTGATTTGTTTGATCACCCCGTAAATTAAAATGCCAAAATCTAAAATCAACATTTCGGTGTATACAATCAGTTGTTCGGTGTACACAATACGATCGGCCATTTCGCCAATCCGGTCGGCCATTAAACCAATCTGCACCGCCATCCATAAAATACGGTCAGCCATCACCCCAACCTCTTCACCGCGCGACGCAAACAAATAACCGTATTCCATACCTTGCATGGCAAAGTTATACGCATCGTCTTCAATTTTCATGGTGAACTGGTAGGCTAAATTGGCTAAATTTGTAGCAAATCCAACCGCATTCGATTCAGTTTGTGACGTAAATTGATAGGCAAAATCGGCCAGTTGTAATGCAAAATCGTATGCGTCTGAATCCGCTTCACTGGTAACGTCTTTGGTTGTTGCCAAAAATGAAACATTGCTCTGGGTTGCGATCAAATCATCATCAATTGCATCTGTATGTAACAAAGTGTTATTAGCTGTAAACGCCGTTAACGCCTCATCGTTTGGATTGATTGGTGAAGCAAACAAAATACTAAAAATATCAGCCGTACTGCCGTCTGTAAAGGCGTCACTGCTCACGGTTGAGCCATCAATACTTTGATTAGAAAACAGTGTAAATAAGCCCTTTAGAGCCAAACCTACCATGGTTAAAAACAGTGAGTTTTTATTTAAACTCGCAACTAAATCACCTTGATCGGTAGGCATTGCCTTAGTGAGCACCGCTGTATGCGCGCTGGCTAAACTCGCTTCAATTGTTTGGCTCATAAGGTTTTCTATGACCGTTAACCAACCTAATGAGATTTGATTCACTAGGTTGTTTGACGCCATAAATGCAGTGATAAAATTAATATCGCCTGGAGAGCCCGCCGCTTGATTGTTAAGGTCGTTAATTTTAGTCAACGACAACAACGCCACCGAAGCAATACTCACTTTGGCCAAGCTTAAAATAACCGCTTCTTTATTTGTAAAATCTAAATTAGTTAGGCTTTGTTGCGTAATACTGGCCAATAACTTATCAATGGAGAGATAGGTTAAAAATAAATACGCTAAATTATTCAACGTGCCGTTGATTTTTAAATAGTCGTAAGCTGCGTTTACTGCTGAAGCAACCAAATTTAACGTCGTGCTGGTCAGCCCACTTTTGACAACTGCATTAACACCAGAATCAAGCGTTTCTAGCAATCCTTTTTCAGTTGCATTAATCGTACTACGCGCCTGAGCCTCAATTTGTACAGTCGATTTTGTATTTATATTAGATGCGCTAGCTGGGCTTACAAAGGTTCTTGAGGTATTTTTTGCATCAAACAATCGTAATGCCGCCACCAATTTGGTGTGTTGACGTGTGTATTGCTGGTAGGCCAATTGGTGTGCCGCAACCTGTTTTTGCCAAACCAAACCGTTGCCTAGAGGGGTCGGATCGAAATAATGCAACACTGGATTTGCTACATTAGCCGCGCTGTAAATAGGTTGTTCGTCATTAAAAAACCCCCTTAGTGCCGATGCCACGTCTGCGGCCACTGAGTTTTTGGGCGCCAACAAGCCACTTGGTGAAGCGGTCGGTGTGGCAGAAATAAGATTAAATTCACTTGCTAAAGTGGCATTTGAAGCATCTAAGGTTGTTTTTGCGCTGGCGACATCGGCCAGTGACGTGTTTATTGAACTCACTTGCGCTGGCGTGACTTCATCACTACTTGAACCACCACCGCCGCCACAACCGCTTAGCGAAGTGGGAATAAGGCCTGCGGCCGCTAGTTTGGCACTTAGGCTTAGAAAATCTCTTCTATTCATAACTTAATACTCCGCTAATACAGTTCAATACGGTAATTTTACAATAAAATGAAAATACTCATACTGATTTAAGACTTTTATTAAAATTTTATGAAATTTAAACCTCTGTGTACGTCATTACGTTAAGGCTAATCTTTCTATAAAAAACCTTACCGATAAAATCGTGAATTATTTAGCTTGAGCCGATAGAATATGAGTTCTTTTCTAAAATTGATTACGCCATGACCGACTCCGCTGAACTGTTTAAACGCTTGTTTAAAACCGATGAGCTTACAGATACTGAAAAGCAGCAGTGCAAACTGGCGTGCAGTATTGCCATTGAAGCGTTAAATTTACCCAACTTAAGCATTGTGCGCAGTGTGGATGTGGCGTTAATTTTAGCCAATGTTAAAGTGGACATTCCCACCCTAATCGCCACCCTGCTCAGTGATGCTAATGTGGCGCATTTGTACGATGCCGAGTTTATAGACCAACATTTTGATTTGGCCATTAGTCCATTGGTGATGGGTATTAGGCGCTTAAATCAGTTTAAAGAGTTAAACGTCGCTCAACGTTCGGATGTACAGCACGAACGACTTAGGCAAATGCTGTTGGCCATGACCTCGGACATTCGCATCATGCTGGTTAAATTAGCTTATCGCGTTGCACGCTTACGCCATTTAAAGTTTGAAGACGATGCCACGCGCCATCAAGTGGCCGCCGAAACTCAATTGGTTTTTGCGCCCTTGGCCAATCGCTTGGGAATTGCTCAGCTTAAATGGGAGTTAGAAGATTTAGCCTTTCGTTATTTGCACCCTAATGAATACAAACGCATCGCGTTGCTTTTACAAGACAAGCGTGATGAGCGTGAAATTTATATACAGTCCATTATAAGTACACTGCAAGGCTTGCTTAACCAACACGCAATCAGTGCAAAAATTTCTGGTCGTCCAAAGCATATTTACAGCATTTGGAAAAAAATGTCCCATAAACATGTCTCTATTGATGCGCTTTACGATCTTAGAGCGGTGCGTATTTATGTAGACAATATTCCGCTGTGCTACGAAGTACTGGGCTTAATTCACAGCCATTGGAGTTACGTTAAACAAGAGTTTGACGATTACATTGCTTCGCCTAAAGAAAACGGTTATCAGTCGATTCATACGGTCATTATTGGGCCTGAACATAAAACGGTCGAAATTCAAATTCGCACCCACGAGATGCATCGACATGCCGAATACGGTGTGGCCGCACATTGGCGCTATAAAGAAGGCGGTAAAAACTTTGATTCTAATCTTGAGCGCAGCATTAGCAATGTTAGACAACTGCTTGAAAACAATGATGATCCAGAAGTTTTTAAAGAGATTAGCACTGAACTGCAATGCAAGCATATTTATGTTTTTACACCCAAAAATGAAATTATTACCTTACGCCAAGGTGCCACACCACTCGACTTTGCCTACACCATTCACACAGAGTTAGGCCATCGTTGCCGTGGGGTTAAAGTCAACGGTCGCATTCAACCGCTAAGCTATGCTTTACAAACCGGCGATAAGATTGAGGTTTTAACGGTTAAACAAGGTGACCCGATTCGCAATTGGCTTAATCCAAACTTAGGGTATTTAACCAGCAGCAGCGCACGTAACAAAGTGCGTAGTTGGTTTAACAAACAAAACAAATCGCAAAACATTCAAGCCGGCGAAATTATTTTTAAGCGTGAAATTAAGCGTTTAAACGCTTTGCGTGTTAATGTTAAGCTGTTACTACAACGTTTTAAATTAAACGCCGAAGAAGAGCTCTTTGAAGCGATTGGTAAAGGTCAAATTAGCGACCGTCAGCTTTCTAAGGTGATTCAGGAAAATATTCACCCTTTGCACAAGGCAACCGGAGTTAAGTTTACCCCTCGTTTTGATGATTTAACCAAAGAGCCGATAGCTTATGTGGTGGGTGCGGCTAATTTAAGAACGCAATTAGCCCCTTGTTGCCAACCGCAATTGGGTGACGACATCGTAGGCTTTGTAACCCGTGGTCGAGGTGTTACCGTGCATCGCAGTGATTGCGCCAACATGCTTAACTTATCGCACGAAGATTTACAACGCATTATTGAAGTGTCTTGGAGCGCGGAAGAACCTCAACCCGAGTGCTTTACCGCCGAACTGACCATTAGTGCGTTTGACCGTAAAGGTTTACTAAGAGATGTGATGGGCGTGTTAACTGAAATGGACATTAACTTAACCGACTGCATGACCCATACCGACAGCGCGGAGCGTTCGGTACAGATGGTACTGTCCTTAGAAATAGACTCTAATACGCAATTAAGCGATGTTTTAGATCAGGTAGAACGGGTTAAAAATATTGAAGCGGCGTCCATTACTAAAATTTAATGGGCGGCATTTTAAACGCTAGATTTCAGTATTTGGCAGACTGTCTTTTGAACAAAACACCCAAGTTTCTCCGCTTAGGTTAGTTTTGGCATCGACCTTTGCATTTACTGTTGCAATAGGCAACACGTTTAACACGTTCTTAGCTAAACGGTCTAGCAACCAACGCGTGACCGCCTCTTGCTTATTATTGCCGGTAATTAATTTAATTAACATGCGCGTATTGGCAAGACAATGTGCCGACAAAGTAACTCGCTCTAAAGGCGGTTTGGGTGAGTTAAATTCGGTTAATACGCAGGCGGTGTTGTTCTGCAATGTATCGTGCCCCGGAAACAAGCTCGCAGTGTGTCCATCTTCTCCCATGCCAAGCAATACCACATCAAATATTACATTACAAACCCGGGATTCATACGCCAGAGCGGCTAATTGAGCGCCTAATTCGGTGGGTATAAAGTACCTTTGGTTATGCGGTATTTGACTGTGATTTAACCAGGCCTGGTTAAGAGCAAAGCTATTACGTTGTTCGTTGTCAGCCGGCAAGCAACGCTCATCACCCAAATAGATGTACCATTTAGACCAATCCATTTGAGCGGTTTCTGCCTTAAAGCAATGGCCTTGCTCGGCCTCAAGTAATAGGCGATAAATCGCCAAGGGCGTTGTTCCACCAGCCGTCACTAAATGAAACGCTCCACGCGCTGCAATAGCCGCTTGGGCTTGAGTTAAAATGCACTTAATCGCATGCTGTGCGACTTCATTGGCGTCTTCAAACACCTGCCAATTTTTGGGGAGTTTAATTTCAGGCATCATTAATTTCAACAAAATGTCGCCACTCTTGACCGGCGTGTTCAAAGAGTTTATTAGCCCCTTTTGGCCCCCAAGTACCCGAAGAATAGGTTTCAATAAAACTGGTATTAGCCGACCAGGCCTGGATAATTGGATCAACAATATTCCAACAGGCTTTTACTTCGTCAAAGCGTAAAAAAAGCGAATGATCGCCTTTAATAACATCCAATAACAACTCTTCGTACGCGTCGTTACTAAAGCCTTCGGTGTCCATTAAACTGGCGTCCAAACTCACTTGTTGGGTGTCAATTTCTAAACCGGGTTTTTTAACAGTCATCTCAATTTTAATGACCTCATCGGGCTGAATTCTAAAAACAATCCAATTGGGTTCCATTTTTTTAACTTGCGAGGCTTTAAAAAACTGCTGAGGCGGATGCTTAAAGCAAATAGAAATCAGCGTTTGGCTTTGCGGCATGTTTTTGCCGGTTTCTAAATAAAATGGCACACCTTCCCAACGCCAGTTGTCTACATACAGTTTAAGTGCCGCATAAGTTTCGGTGACGCTGTCGTGCGCCACGCCCTCTTCTTCTAAATAACCGTTAACCGATTTGCCGTTGAGCACCCCTTGCGAATACTGCGCGCGAAACGCTTGTGCGTTGACGTTTTTTTGGGTAATGGGTCTAATCGACTTAAGCAGTTTAACCTTTTCATCGCGCAGGCTTTCAGCCTCGATACACGCTGGCGGCTCCATGGCAATCAGCGCCAATAACTGCAACAAATGACTTTGAATCATGTCACGCATCGCACCACTGTGATCGTAATAACCCGCACGCGTGCCCACGGGACGGTCTTCGGAATGGGTAATTTGTATGTGGTCGATGTAATTACGGTTCCACAACGGTTCCATTAAAATATTGGCAAAACGGAACACCATTAAATTCTGCACCATGCCTTTGCCCAAATAATGGTCAATGCGATAGGTCTGTTCTTCGGTTAGGTATTTATTTAACTGATGTTGCAGCGCTTTGGCCGAATCGGAATCGTAGCCAAACGGCTTTTCGAGCACCACGCGTTTCCAGCCTTTGGTTTCGTCAAGCAGTTGCGAGTCACCCAAATTTTTAACCACCGGGCCAAAATCAGATGGACTCATCGACAAATAAAACGCCATATTGCACGACCAGCCTTTATCACAAATAAACTGGCCTAATTTGGGAAAACTGGTGGCGTCATTTACGTCCATGTGAAAATACGCCAAGCGGCTGGCAAATTGATTAAAACGCTCAATGCTCATGCCACCGCGGGCTTTAAAATCCACCGATTCTTTAACCACGCAAATCCACTGTTCGTCCGTCCAGTTTTTGCGGCCAATGGCCACAATATTGACTTCAGGCGCTAAGCGGCCTTCCACTTCTAAATGATAAAACGCCGGCATTAATTTGGTGAGCGACAGGTTGCCAGTGGCGCCAAAAATAACATAAGTACACGGGGATTGATTGGCCATATCGTGCTTTAAACCTCGTAACTACTAGAACTAATATTGCCGCCAGATTTAATCCAGTCGGTGTGAAACCGCTCGCCGCGTGGCGCGTCAATGCGCTCGTAAGTGTGTGCGCCAAAATAGTCGCGTTGCGCTTGCAACATGTTGGCCGACACAGTGGCACTGCGATAGCCATCAAAAAATGCTAAGGCTGAGCTTAATGCCGGGGTAGGAATACTTTGACTGATGCCAAAAATAACCGCTTTGCGCCAATTGGCTTGGCTGGATTTAATAGCGTGTTCAAAAAAACTATCTTGCAGCAAATTCTGCAAATCAGGCTGTTCATCAAAAGCACGTTTAATTTCACTTAAAAAGGTGCTGCGAATAATGCAACCCCCACGCCACATCAGTGCAATGCCGCCGTAGTTTAAATCCCATTTAAACTCTTTTGCAGCCTCTTTCATCAACATATAGCCTTGCGTGTAAGAGATGATTTTAGAGGCGTAAAGCGCATCGTGAATGGCTTGCAATACCGCTTCTTTGTCTTCGGTATTGGCCACAATCGTGCGCGGGTAAATTTCGGCCGCCACACCGCGCTCGTCTTTTAACGACGACAAACAACGCGCGTAAACCGATTCGGTAATCAGCGTTAGAGGCACACCCATGTCAAGCGAGCTGATTCCCGTCCATTTTCCGGTGCCTTTTTGACCTGCAGAATCTAAAATCTTGTCAATCAAAGGTGCGCCGTCGGTGTCGTTAAAGGTCAAAATATCGGCGGTAATTTCAATTAAATAAGAGTCCAGCACGCCGGTGTTCCAACGCGCAAACACGTCATGGCATTCGTCAGCACTTAAACCTAGCCCTTCACGCATGAGTTGATAGGCTTCCGAAATTAATTGCATGTCGCCGTATTCAATGCCGTTGTGCACCATTTTTACATAGTGCCCAGCGCCCTCTTTACCCACCCAGTCACAACAGGCCTGATCGTTTACTTTTGCTGCAATCGCTTGAAAAATGGGCTTTACCGCCGCCCACGCTTCAACATTGCCGCCCGGCATAATAGATGGGCCATTGCGCGCACCTTCTTCACCACCTGATACGCCCGTGCCAATAAACAAAATGCCTTGCTGTTTAAGGGCATTAGTACGGCGTGTTGAGTCGGTGTACAGCGAATTACCGCCGTCAATAATAATGTCGCCTTCGTCAAGCAGTGGCACTAATTGGGTAATAAAGTCATCCACCACCTCACCGGCTTTAACCATTAACATCACTTTGCGCGGTGTTTTTAGCGATTGCACCAACTCGGGCAATGAATACGCACCTTGTATGGTTTTTTGGGCGGCTTGTCCGGCTAAAAAGTCGTTGGTTTTATCGGCGCTGCGATTATAAACAGCCACACTAAAACCATGGTCGGCCATGTTGAGCACTAAGTTTTGCCCCATAACGGCTAAGCCAATTAATCCAATATCTGCTTTATCTGTTTGCGACTTTGTTTGCGACATAACCCACCCACCTGCTTAAGATTTTAAAAAAATTTATTGTAACCAAAAAAAGTCAAATAACACGCGATAAAGGGCAATAACCTTAAAAAAACTAGAATATAGCTGTTATAAGAGACCTTTGCACGAGTGGTTGTACGGCCAAAAATGGTTAAAACTTTCCTGCTTTTCGTTGGAAAACTTGTGAATAGCCAGCTATTCACTGCGTTTCCCGCCTCAATCAGGTAAATTTTTCCTCATTTTTTTCTCGCACCCCACTAGTGCAAGGGTCTCTATAAGAGATAAAAATGAGTCCTAGAAAAGAGAAAACAAAATTGCGGACATAAAAAAACCCACGGTTAAGTGGGTTTTTAAATGTGGCGTCCCGTAGGGGAGTCGAACCCCTGTTACAGCCGTGAAAGGGCCGTGTCCTAGGCCTCTAGACGAACGGGACAAGTTGTTGTTTAACAAAGTTAAACTAATTTTAATCCGTGCTTATATTTATAAACACCGATTAAAGTTTGCTGATGAGTTATTAGCCTAGGTCATCAACACACTTAGTAATATGGAGCGGGAAACGAGGATCGAACTCGCGACCCCAACCTTGGCAAGGTTGTGCTCTACCGCTGAGCTATTCCCGCAAATTTGGCGTCCCGTAGGGGAGTCGAACCCCTGTTACAGCCGTGAAAGGGCCGTGTCCTAGGCCTCTAGACGAACGGGACACACATTTGATTTTTTGTTTAAAATAAACTAAAAATCGATAGATTTTAAAACAGCGTTAACGAAAATTCCGGCCTAGGGAGTTTTTTCTACTGAATTAAATTTGGTATAAAAGTTATCAACTTGGTGGAGCTAAGCGGGATCGAACCGCTGACCTCAACACTGCCAGTGTTGCGCTCTCCCAGCTGAGCTATAGCCCCTCAAGCTGATGTGGCGTATTATAAAGATTTGCGCTTTCTGGTCAAGCGTTAATTTGAAAAAAACACTCTATATTTGCAAATATTTGTTTAATTCAACGTCCGCCCTAAATTAGCGAACGTTGTGTCAATGACTAAGAAAATCGCTAAGTGTTTGTTTTAACGATAAAAGGCCTTTATTGCCAATATTAAAACCCATATTAAAGCCCATAAAAAACCCAACATACGTTGGGTTTTAAAGCTTTGACCAGGCCTGGTCAAATAAGATATTAAAACGTCTTTAACCCGCTTTAAGCGTTTTCTTGACGTTTTTCAATGTAGGCCAATGCCATTTTAATGCGTGTTAGACAACGCGCTTTGCCAATAAGCTCTGCGGTGGCGTCAATGGCGGGCGACTGACCGCCGCCGGTGATGGCTACGCGCAATGGCATACCGACCTTGCCCATACCCACACCAAGCTCTTCGGCAGTGGTGTTAATGGCGTTGTGAATCGACTCAGCATCCCATTCGCTTAGCGCTTCAAATTGGCTGTACACCACTTGTAACGCCTCTGCGGCCACCGGTCTTAAATGCTTTTTAGCGGCATCGGCTTCAAATTCATCAAAGTCACTGTAAAAATAAATTGACCCATTAGCCATTTCAACCAAGGTTTTAGCGCGGTCACGCAATAAGTTAGCCACCGACGATAAGGCTGGGCCTTGCGATAAATCGCATCCCAATTGCGCCACAAAGCTCGACAAATGACGGGCAAGGTGCTCGGCACTGGCGACTTTAATATGCTGTTCATTAATCCAAGTGAGTTTTACGCTGTCAAAAGTGGACGGTGAGCCGTTGACCGACTCCAAATTAAAGTACTCAACCATTTCATCCATGGTAAAAATTTCTTGATCGCCGTGCGACCAGCCTAAACGCACCAAATAGTTTAATAACGCCTCGGGTAAAAAGCCCTGCTCTTTGTATTGCAACACACTCACCGCGCCGTGGCGTTTTGATAGACGCGAACCGTCTTCGCCCAACACCATCGGAATATGGGCAAACTTTGGCACTGGTGCGCCCATAGCGGCGTACAAGTTTATCTGTCGGGGTGTATTGTTTAAGTGATCGTCACCGCGAATGACGTGGGTCATGCCCATGTCCCAGTCGTCCACCACCACCGAAAAATTATAGGTGGGCGTGCCGTCAGAGCGCGCAATCACCAAATCGTCGATTTCTTTATTGGCAATCACCACACGACCTTTTACCAAGTCGTCAATCACCACTTCGCCGTCAATGGGATTTTTAAAGCGAATAACAGGGGCAACGCCCGCAGGTGCTTCGCCGGTAAAGTCGCGGTAACGACCGTCGTAACGTGGTTTATCGCCAGCGGCTTTTTGGGCTTCGCGCATTTGATCCAACTCGTCGGGGGTGGCGTAGCAGTAATAGGCTAAGCCTTTGGCAAAAAGTAAATCAATGACTTCTTTATAGCGTTCAAAACGATGGGTTTGGTAGATTGGACCGTGATCGTAATCAAGCTCGAGCCAGCTCATGCCTTCTAAAATGGCGTTAACCGACTCTTCGGTTGAGCGTTCTAAATCGGTGTCTTCGATTCGTAGGGTGAATTCTCCCCCCAGTTTTTTGGCGTACAACCAAGAATACAAGGCGGTTCTAACACCACCAATGTGTAAATAACCCGTTGGGCTAGGGGCAAAGCGAGTACGAATCACAAGAACTCCATTTAGACCGCTTAAGGGTCTATTGTCAAAAAAAACGTATTATAAACGCTCACTCGCGCGCAAGTGCGGGATAAATATTAAATATAACCGTTTTTATCCAAGTCATTTGTCTATAATTTGCCCAATAGATTGTCGCCACAGCGCGAAGAAATTATGGAAACCACTTTATGAAACACCCTATTCATTACACCCTTTGTCCAATCGACCCAAATGGCCATTTGTTTGCGGTTAGCTTAACCATTAGCCATCCCAGCCAACCGGTGCAAGAAGTGTGTTTGCCCAACTGGATACCCGGCAGTTATTTAATTCGTGATTTCTCTAAACACCTTATTAACTTAACCGCCAGCGATGACCAGTACCACCCTATTGAACTGGTGCCCATAGACAAATCGACTTGGCATTTTAACAGCGATGGCCGTGCCGTCACCTTGCGCTATAACGTGTACGCATGGGATTTATCGGTGCGCGGTGCGCATTTTGACTGCAGCCATGCGTTTTACAATGGCACGTCGGTATTTTTAGCGGCGCAAGGTCAACGCCAAGCCGCGTGCAGTGTCGAACTAGTGCACAGTGAATGGAGCCAAAAGCACCATTGGAAGGTTGCAACGGGTATGCCCGCCGCGCAGGTTGACGCACAGGGTTTTGGCCTGTATGCCGCCCAAGACTACAATGCACTCATTGATTACCCGGTCGAGATGGGCACGTTTGTGGAAGTGGACTTTATAGCCGCCAATGTGCCGCATAAAATAGTGCTTACCGGCGTATTTGAGTGCGATACCGAGCGCCTAAAGGCCGACTTAACCCACATTTGCGCCACCGAAATTGCCTTATTTGGCGCACCGGCTCCCATGGAAAATTATGTGTTTCAGGTGATGGTTACCGGCAGCGACTACGGCGGGTTAGAGCACCGCAACTCAACGGCGTTGCTGTGCAGTCGCGACGAACTGCCTTATGTGGGAATGACCCAAGCCACAGAAGGCTATTTGCGCTTTTTAGAGTTGTGCGCGCACGAATACTTTCACACCTGGAACGTTAAGCGAATTGCCCCGAAAGTCTATTTGCAGTCCGATTTAAAAACCCCCGCTTACACCCAGCAACTGTGGTGGTTTGAAGGCGCTACCTCGTATTACGATGCGCTGCTGTTAAAACGAGCAGGCCTGGTTGATAACCTGGGCTATTTGCAGATATTGGCCAAACAGATGACCTTGGTCTATCGCATGCCGGGGCGTTTTATGCAGTCCACCGCGCATTCGAGCTGGTTTACCTGGACCAAGTTTTACCAACAAGACGAAAACGCGCCCAACGCCATCATAAGTTATTACACCAAAGGCAGTTTGCTGGCATTGGGGTTAGATCTCACCATTCGCATCCAAACCCAAGGAGCCAAATCGCTCGATGATGTACTACTGCATCTTTGGCAACATTACGGTAAAACCGCCATAGGATTAGAAGACGGTGAAATTGAAGCGCTGTGCTCACAGATTAGCGGATTAGACTTAAGCGAATTTTTTACCCTGTACTTACACGGCACGCAAGACTTGCCGTTTAGAGAGTGGTTTGCCGCCGTGGGCATTGACTTTTCTTTGCGCCCGGCCAACGCCTTAACCGACGCGGGCGCGCACAGTGAAGCTTCTGGTTTAAAGGTTAGTCTGGGCGCAAACCTGACCGACAGCGGCTTTAAAACGGTTAAAATCACTCACGTTTGGAACGACCAAGCGGCCTATCACGCCGGTTTATCCGCCGGCGATGAAATTATCGCCATTAACTCGGTCAAAATCACCTCGGTAAGCCAGTTGGAAGGTCTGCTTAAAAAAGCTCAAGTCAATGCCCAATGGACTTGCCACTATTTTAGACGTGATGAACTGCGCACTACGCAAATCACCTTAACCGCTCCGCCGGCCGACCGCGTAGTATTAAAAGTGGTAAACTCCGCTAAAACCGCGTTATGGCTCGGCGCAGATGATATCAGCACCGATAATGACGCGGATAACCAGGTTATGCACGATCAAAATTCAGCGTCATTAGGAGCCGATTAATATGCAGACTTGCACGCCGAGTTGCTCCGAACTGGCACAAAAAATAGCCCAACTTGAAATGACCGTCAGCTTTCAAGACGACGCTTTGGACGCGGTGCAAAGCACCTTAATGACTCAACACAATCAAATACAGGCACTGCAAACACAAATTAAACTGCTGTCGGACTATCTTAAAACCGTACGCGAAGAGAGCATTCGCGCGCCGCAAGATGAGTTACCGCCACCGCATTATTAATGTACTTAAAACAGGCGTTCATACATTGGCAAATGCACAATGACCAGGCCTGGTTAAACACCATTACACGCTAAACACGACACGCTACATAAATTAAAGGTTTTTACATGGCAGAATTAGGAAAACTCAGCACGCTTAGAGTGGTGAAAGACGTTGAATTTGGGGTGTATTTAGATGGCGGTGAACTGGGTGAAATTTTACTGCCCAAACGCTACGTGCCCGCCAACACCACCAAAGGTCGGCCCATTGAAGTGTTTATTCACCTAGATTCGCAAGACCGTTTAGTGGCCACCACCGCCACGCCGCTTGCTTATGTGGGTGATGTGGCCTTTTTAGAAGTCACCGATGTCAATCGTACCGGCGCGTTTATGAATTGGGGCATGCCAAAAGATCTGTTTGTGCCGTTTTCAGAGCAACGCGTTCCTATGGAAGTGGGTCGTTCGTACTGCGTGTATTTGTACATTGATATTACCGGGCGCATCGCCGCGTCCAGCAAACTAAGCCTGTATTTAGACGAAACCAATAAAGAGTTTAAAGCCGGTCAAGCGGTCAGTTTGCAAGTGGCGAGCCGCAGCGATATGGGCTACACCGCCGTTATTAACGGCACGCACTTGGGGTTGATTCACAACAGCGACATTTTGCAGCCCTTACGCATGGGGCAAAAAATGAACGGCTATATTAAAGGCATACGACCCGACCACAAAATAAACTTAACCCTGCAAAAGCAAGGTCAAGCCGCGCGTGACGAAGATTCAGAGCTTATTTTAGCGTTTTTGCAAGCCAACAACGGCCGCTCAACGCTCACCGACAAAAGCACGCCCGAGGCCATTTTTAAGCAATACCGCATGAGCAAAGCCAGTTATAAAAAAGCCTTGGGCAAACTCTATAAAGCGCAAAAAATCAACCTTGGAAAAGACGAGATTACCTTGGTTCAAAGTTAAGCGTTAAAATTTATTTAAGTCTAATTTTATACTGACCAGGCCTGGTGAATCGGTTTTTTAAGGTATTTAAGATTTATTTATCACAGTTTAAGCTGTTATCTATGTTTGACCAGGCCTGGTCAAACGTAATTAAGCTGATTCAAGATTATTCAATTCTATTTGCGTTTGTTATGAGGTTTAAAACCGCTGGTATTTTTTTCACTTAAATCGTGAACGGGGCGTTTTTTACCAATTAAAGCCCGTTGCGCCGAGCGTGAGTTTTTAAGCGGATTACGCGTTTGGCTAACCACTTTTACTCGCAAATCGGGACGAACCTCTTCGGGCAAACTAACGACTGTTAACAGTTGATTGATTTGTTTCCAACCCAAGCTTTCGGTTTTGCCTTTGCGTAAACCACGCGGCAGTTGAAATTCGCCGTAACGTACACGGTGCAAACGACTGACCTGCACGCCTTGCGACTCCCAGATACGGCGCACTTCACGGTTACGCCCTTCCGATATCACCACTCTAAACCAGTTGTTCATCGACTCGTCTTCAGCCACTTTCATGCGGCTGATTTTGTCAAAACGCGCCGGACCATCGTCCAACATCACGCCACTTTTAAGCAGTTTTATTAAATCGTCCGATACTTCACCAAACACGCGCACCGTATATTCACGTTCAATTTCAAACGACGGGTGCATTAGGCGGTTGGCCAACTCGCCGTTGTTGGTCAAAATAAGCAAACCGCTGGTGTTCACATCCAAACGCCCAATGCTTATCCAGCGACCATTGTGAATGCGTGGCAGTTGTTCAAAAATAGTGTCACGGCCTTTTTCATCGCTGCGCGTGCATAAACGGCCTTCGGGTTTGTTGTACAACAACACTTCGGTGGGTTGTATTTCAAGACGGCTCTCTTTAACCGGCAAATCACGCACTTTAAGCTTGTCCATTTCGGTTGCACGGTCGCCTAATTTTGCGGTTCTGCCGTTGATTTTAACCAAACCTTCAGCAATTAAAGCCTCCACCGCGCGACGTGAGCCAAAGCCGGCGCGCGCCAAGATTTTTTGTAGTTTTTCACCTTGTGGTTGTTCCATTCATTTCTCTTTTACTGTGTTTGATTAGCGGTGTCATGGCGATGCAATGACAATTTTATTATGCTGTTTTTTATTATGCTGTTTTTTATTATGCTGTTTTATCGCGCTGTTTTTATAAAGCTTTTTGTGGACGGCGTTTAAGCGCTGGCTTACAAACCCACCAACTGAACAATAACGGTTTTAAGGGCGTTAAACGGCCCCATCAAAATAGGGCTAAGCAGACCAAGCACCATTAAACCAATCAGCAAAATAAAGCCCATGGGTGCAAAGCGATTGTATTGCCAGGCCAGTTTTGCGGGCAAAAATGCCGACACAACTCGACTGCCGTCTAAAGGCGGAATGGGCAGTAAATTCAACACCAATAAAATAAGGTTAATGCTAATGCCGGCAAATCCGCTGTAAATTAAAAACTGAGCCACGTCGGGCGATTGCGCCTGCACAATCAAGCCCACTTTAGCAACCAGTGCCCATAATACCGCCATGATTAAATTAGAGGCCGGTCCAGCCATGGCTACCCACGCCATGTCTTTGGCGGGGTGTTTAAAGTTTCGGGTGTCTACCGGTACGGGCTTGGCCCAACCAAAGACAAATCCGCCCAGCACCAACAACGCAATAGGCACCACCACGGTGCCAATCGGGTCAATGTGTTTTAACGGATTTAACGTTAAACGTCCCAGCATGCGGGCGGTTTGATCGCCCAGTTTTGAGGCCATCCAACCATGCGCCGCTTCGTGCACGGTAATGGCAAATATAACCGGCAGCGCCCAAACGGCAATTTTTTGGATGAGGGTTAGCTCCATCATTCCAAAAACACCCCTTGGCCTTGGCGCACCAACACCGGTTCGTCTTCGGTAAAGTCAATAATGGTGGTGGGTTCAAACCCGCTGTAACCGCCGTCCAATACCGCATCTAAGGTATGGCATAACGCTTCACGAATGCTCCAACCGTCGGTCATAGGATGGTCCTCTCCCGGCAAAATCAGCGTGGCGGTGATGAGCGGCTTGTCAAAATAGGCCAATAACGCGTTGGTCACCACATTGGGGGTTACCCGTAGTCCAATGGTTTTGCGTTTAGGGGTTTGCAAGCGTTTAGGAACTTCTTTACTGGCAGGCAAAATAAAGGTGTAGGCGCCTGGCAAGTGCATTTTTAAGTACCTAAACTGCACATTGCCCACTTTAGCGTATTCGGACACATTGCTTAAATCACGACACATTAGGGTAAGTTCGTGTTTGTCGTCCAGCCGCCTAATGTCACGGATTTTATCCGCACCGGTTTTGCTGTCCAGCAAACACCCCAAAGCATAACCCGACTCGGTGGGGTATGCGATTAACCCACCTTTATTTAAAATATCAACCACTTGCTCAAGCAAACGCGGCTGCGGATTTTCGGGATGAACATTTATGTAAATACACTCTTTTGCCACGCTAACGACCTTTTAAACAATTTAAGCAAAAATTAACTGGTGTATTATACAGTGTTTTAAAGCTGTATTTTAAGGTGTTAAAACAACTCCCACACCGGTTTAACTTGCTCGGGCATAGCGGCCAACCACCCTAGGCCACGCCAAGTGTGTTCTGGACGATGAAAATCCGACCCCATTGAGCCGTATAAGCCGTGCCTAACCGCCCGTTCGGCCATGCGGCTAATATTGGCATTAAACTGCGATTGATTGACCACCTCGATGGCTTGTCCTCCGGCTTGTTTAAAGTCGGTAATGAGTTTATTGAGTTTGTTATTGGTAAATTTATAAGTATCGGGGTGGGCAATCACCGCAACACCACCGGCGGCTACAATCCATTGCACCACATCGTTTAAAGGCGGCCATTCACTGGCAACGTAACCAATCCGACCTTTTTTTAAATAGCGATCAAACGCTTGTTGCGCGTTATTGACCAAGCCCTCTTCAATCAGCAGTTGGGCAAAATGACCTCGACCCACTACGCCATCGCCCACTAAAACGTCTATTTTTTCGCGTAAGTTAACCACGTTAAAATTATAACGTGCGTCTAGATTGGTAATCATCTGTAACGCTCTGTGCCAACGCAGCTCGCGGGTGCGTGCTAGTCCGTGTTGCAATTGAGCGTGCGCCACATCAAAATTTAACCCTACAATATGAATGGTATGACCTTGCCAATCGCAGGAAGCTTCAACCCCACTAATAAGCTTAACGCCCGCTTGCTCGGCCGCCGTTTGCGCCGTACTAAAACCCGCCGTAGTGTCGTGATCGGTAATCGCTAAGGTATCTACTTGATATTGCACAGCTAAATCAATAATTTGCTGCGGGCTAAGTGCACCGTCCGATGCGGTGGTGTGACAATGAAAATCAACTTTCATGGTTTCTTGCTTTTAATCCCGTCTAAACCCATATAGAATTCGATAACTTAACACAAATTGAAGACCATAAGAAATCCCATGAAATTATTATTTGATCTGTTTCCCGTTGTTCTGTTTTTTATTGCCTACAAACTCTACGACATTTACACCGCCACCGCGGTGATTATTGTGGCCTCAATTGCCCAAGTAGCCTATGTGTACTTTAAGCATAAACGAGTCGAAAAAATACACGTGATTACTTTATTGCTTATTTTAGTACTAGGGGGATTAACCCTTATTTTGCAAGACGAAGACTTTATTAAATGGAAACCCACCATCGTCAACTGGGGCTTTGCGTTGGTGTTTTTAGGCAGCCATTACATTGGCCAAAAATCGATTATTCAGCGCATGATGGATCAAGCATTAAGCCTAGACCCACCTATTTGGATTAAATTAAGCTGGATGTGGATTGCGTTTTTTATCTTCTCAGGCGTCGTTAACTTATACGTGGCGTTTAACTTTGACACCGACACCTGGGTAAACTTTAAACTGTTTGGTTTAATGGGTATGACATTGGTGTTTATTGTTTTGCAAGGGCTTTACATTAGTCGTTACATTAAAGAGAGCAAAACGGACGAAGAAACCACCGAAGCGGCCCCTGACGTGGCGCTTGAAAACGAAACCGACAAATCGACCAGCAAGCCAGCGGTTGATTCGGTTAAATTTTAACTCAATATTTAAGAGAACCACCATGCTCTATTCTATTTTTGCTTATGACGTTGCCAACAGTTTGCCTTTGCGCGTTGAGGTACGCCCGGCGCACGTGGCGCGTTTAAAAGTGTTAAACGACGCCAACCGCTTAATATTGGCTGGCCCCAATCCAGCGATTGACAGCCCAGAACCGGGTGAAGCCGGTTTTACAGGCAGTTTAATTGTCGCCGACTTTCACTCGCTTGAGGAAGCTCAAAATTGGGCCGCGCAAGACCCTTATGTGTTGGCTGGGGTGTATGAGCGCGTGGACGTAAAACCGTTTAAAAAAGTGTTACCGGCTTAAAGGCACCTTAATAAAGACGTAAAAACCAAAGGAAATTGTATGACCAATGTTGCCTATCTTATTCCCAAAAGACTGCAAAAACTGCAATTAGAACACGCCGATCCGCTGGAGTTGCTGGACATTGAATTTGTCCACATTCCCCTACTGGGCTGGACAGCGGCCGGTCAGCCCATTCAAATGGAAATGGACTACGATACCGTGGCGGTGCCGAGTTCGATGGTTAAAAAGAGACCTTTGCGTTGCGCGTAAAAGGTCATTCGATGGTGGATGAAAATATTCACGACGGCGATATTGTTATTATTGAGCGCCGTTCGTCGGCCGAAAACGGTGAATCGGTGGTGGTGCGCATAAACAACGAAGAAGTCACCATGAAAAAACTCTACATTGAAAAAGGCGGCGTGCGTTTACAGCCTGCCAACGCCAACATGGAACCGATTTTTTTAAAAAACCAAGACATTGAAATTTTAGGCATTGTTACCGGTATTTTAAGACAGCCTTAAATCATTACACTGAGCAAAAAAATGACCTTACTCAATACGCCTTGTAGTTTGAACGCCACCCTGCAGTTGTTTATTACCGGCGGCACGCTCGACAAAGAGTACGATGCGTTAAGCGGTGAACTCATTTTTTCCAGCACTGTTGTGCCCGACCTGCTTAAAGAGGCCAACTGCACGCTTGCAAGTGATGTGCAAGTGCTCATGCAAAAAGACAGTTTGCACATGACCGATGAAGACCGTGCCATTATCTGCCAGGCCTGCTTAAACGCTTCTGCTCAGCACATTGTGATTACCCACGGCACCGACACCATGGTGCAAACCGCGTTGGCGTTATTGACCGCTTTTGCAGCAGACGACTTGCAAAAAACCATTGTGCTTACCGGTGCCATGCGACCTTTTCAATTGGGGCGCTCTGATGCCTCGTTTAACCTAGGCAGTGCGCTCATGGCCGCGCAAACCGCCCCATTTGGCGTGTATATTGTTATGAACGGTCGACTCTTTAACGCGCAAAGTGTGCAAAAAAACCGTGCATTGGGTGTGTTTGAACCGCTGTAACCTTTAGCGAGCTTTAATTTTTAACGTTCTTAAACACGCTTTACACTCCTTAACCTCTTTATTAAAGATTACCCATCATGCACATACTTTTGGCCTACTTTGGGGTCATTGCGATTTGGACTACCACACCGCTGGCCATTCAATGGAGCGGGCAAGTGGATTGGTTTTTTGGCATTGCCATTCGCTTAGGGCTAAGCGCCCTGCTGATTTTACCCTTAGCATTTTGGTTGAGTGGTCGTCCCATGTCGTTTGGCTGGCCGGCGTTAAAAGTCTATGGCGCAGCTTCGATTGGCTTATTGGGTGGCATGACGCCGGTTTATTGGGCCGCGCAAACCATGCCATCGGGCTGGATTGCCTTAATTTGGGGCATGACCCCCATTGCCACCGGAATTTTAATTTTCTTTTTACTAGGCCAAGAACGCTTAACCCTTAACAAATGGTTAGGCATTTTAGTCAGCGTGCTGGGGCTCGTCGTGTTGTTTGCGCCCAATTTGCACAGCGAACACGCGGCCTTGCAAATTACCGGTTTATTGGTGGCTTTGGTGGGGGTGTTTTTTCACTCATTAAGCACGGTACTGGTTAAAAAATCGCAACACGATTTACCCCCCTTGCACGTGGTCACTGGCGCATTATGGATCACCACATTGGTGTTTTTAGTGGTACAACCCAGTGCGTTCTTTAACTGGAGTTTACTGCCAACCTTGCCGCTTAAAACCAGCTTGGCCATTGGCTATTTGGTGGTGATTGGCTCGGTACTGGGCTTTGTGCTTTACTATTATGTGCTTAAACACATGGACGCATTACGCCTGGGAATGATTCCCATGATTACCCCATTGTTTGCGATTTTACTGGGGTACTTTGCCAATCAAGAGCAATTAAACCTGAGTATTTTACTGGGAGCAGGCCTGGTGATATTAGGATTGGGGTTGTTTGAGCTTAACACCTTGTACCGCTATTATCAGCGTCATAAGGCAAAGACCTTATGAAACTTAAAACCATAAAAAAATAACATAAAAAAAGCCGGTCTTAAAAGCCGGCTTTTTTGCTTTACATTAACAATCATTAAAAGTGGTAGTTTGCCCCTACGCTAAAACCTTTAACGTCGGTGTTAGAGTCTTGGTACAAATTAACATAGTCTAAATTTAAGCTAACATTGCTTTGCGTATAAGCTCTTACGCCTACACCCCACGACAATGAACTGTCAGATTCTGAATTTGAGCCCAATTTAGTCGAGACTTGCGCCAAGCCTAACTTACCCGTCACTTCAAACATATTAGAAACCGGATAAAAACCCGTCGCGTACAAGCCATAGAAATCTTGAATCTCGGCTTTGACATTCATGCTGTTCACTCTTTGTGAGTCCTTGTCAACGCCATATCCCAACACACCTTCTACTCCAAAATTTGGAGTAATTTTAGTGCCTAACTTCATCGTCATTGCGGGGGTATCAAATTCGCCAATACCATCGTCTTGATCTAGTTTAAAGAAATCATAACTTACGCCCACGTATGGACGCTCTGATGCAAATACAACACCACTGTTTAAAAGTAATGTGCTGGTGACCGCCGCGATAGCCGTCATGGTGAGTGTCTTTTTCATGAAAAGGTCTCCTAGTTTAGGGGGTTAAAAGTCTTTATTTATGCTGTGACGTGTCACGGTTACCACTCAAGCGAGCGTAAATATTTAAAAATCTCTTTTGAGGCTTTGGCTGGCAATTCTTGTTCACGCTCTTTTTGCGCGTTACGAATCCATTGGCGCAACTGTTGACGGTCGGCTTGCGTATAAAGCTCTAAAAACTCGGCCAATACGCCATCGCCCTCTTCAATCATGCGATCGCGCCACTGTTCTAATTTATGAAAATGAGCGTTTTGCTGCTTTTTCTTAATATCAATTTCGGCCAATTTAGTTTTGATTTCAATAATCAAGTCTTCATCTTGACGCAAAGTGCGACCTATAAACAGTTTTTGGCGTTTTAATGCCGGCCCTCTGTCCATGGTTTTTACAAACAACAGCGCCTTAGTAATGTCTTCGGGCAGTTGCAAACGCTTAATTTCATTATCGGTTAAGGCCGCCAGTTCTTCGCCCATGTCGGTTACCGCTTGAGCGGCATCGCGCACTTGGGTACGACTTTTAAACTCTTCTTGCTCCCAATCGGGCACTTCTTTTTTGGCGGTTTTTCTGTTTACGTTACGTGATCTAACCATGGGTTTCTCCGATCATTGTTAACCATTCTTCTTCCGATAAAATGGGGATGCCTAGCGCATCGGCTTGAGCGCGCTTAGAACCGGCTTTTTCACCTGCAATCACATAATCTGTTTTTGCGGAGACACTGCCGGTGACTTTTGCGCCCAAGGCTTCTAATGTTTGTTTGGCGTCTTCTCGTGTGCCGTGCAATAAAGTGCCCGTTAAGACAACGTTTTTACCCGCAAAAGGCGAGTCATTATTCTGACCAGGCCTGGTCACTTCTACTATTTCTGGCCAATGTACGCCAGCGTTTAATAAACCGTTAATGACCTCTAAATTGTGCGGCTGGGCAAAAAAAGTTACCAAATGGTGCGCTACAATCTCACCCACGTCGGCAATTTGCACCAAGGTTTGCAGCGGTGCCTGCATTAACAGGTCTAACTTTTTAAAGTAATTGGCTAAATTTTTAGCGGTCACTTCACCCACTTCGGGAATGCCTAATGCATAAATAAAGCGCGGTAAAGTGGTCTTTTTGGCCGCATTGATGGCCGTAATAACCTTATGCGCCGATTTTTCAGCCATGCGTTCTAAGCCAATCAACTGCTCAAACGTTAACTTAAAAAGATCGTCTGGATGTTTAACCAGGCCTGCTGACTCTAATTGTTGTATGAGCTTATCGCCCAAGCCCTGAATGTCCATAGCTTTACGCGACACAAAATGCTCTAAAGCCCGTTTGCGCTGTGCGGGGCAAAACAGACCACCCGAACAGCGAAACACCGCTTTGTCATGCTCTTTTATCACCGCCGAACCGCACTCTGGGCAGTGCGTTGGCATCACAAAGGGGTGTGCTTCTGCACTGCGTTTAGACAAAACCGGCCCAACCACTTCGGGAATAACATCGCCGGCACGACGAACAATCACCCAGTCGCCAATGCGCACATCTTTGCGGGTAATTTCATCCAAATTATGCAATGTGGCGTTAGACACCACCACTCCGCCCACCGCCACGGGCTGTAACCGCGCCACGGGGGTGAGCGCACCTGTGCGACCCACTTGAATTTCGATGTCCAACAAGGGCGTCCACACTTCTTCGGCCGGAAACTTGCGTGCCACCGCCCAACGTGGTGCTTTGGCGGTAAAGCCTAAAATTGCATGATGCGCCAGCCAATCAACTTTATAAACAATGCCGTCTATTTCATAAGGCATGGTCGAGCGTTTGGCGTGTAGCGCGTCGTAATAGCGCTGCATACCCGCCGCGCCCTCCACCTGTTGAGCATCGGGATTGGTGGGCAGTCCCCAGGCTTTAAATTGTTGCATGAGCGCGGTGTAAGTGGCCGGCATGTTCCAATCGTCTGCATTGGTATCCAAGGCTTTACTGGTAATTTCACCGCTAATTTCTCCCCAGCCGTACAAGTACAAACTTAAGTGCCGTTGCGCGACAATTTTAGGGTCCAGTTGGCGCAATGTACCGGCGGCGGCATTGCGCGGATTGGCAAAAGGTTTTAAGCCTTTTTGCAGTTGCTGTTGATTAAGCTCGTTAAACGTCTGCTTAGACATAAACACTTCGCCCCGCACCTCAAGCACATCAGGCCAGCCTGTTCCCATTAACGCCAGCGGCACCGACTTTATAGTGCGAACATTGGTCGTGACCTCTTCACCCACCGAACCGTCACCGCGCGTAGCCGCTTGGGTTAATTGGCCATTTTGGTAGCGCAAGCTAATCGCCAATCCATCCATTTTGGGCTCGGCACTGTAGACAATTGTATCCGTGGTGTTAAGACGCTCTTGAATGCGTCGCTCAAAATCAAGCAAATCGGCTTGGCTAAACGCGTTGTCCAATGAAAACATGGGCACACGGTGGGTAACTGAGGCAAATTGCGCCAAAGGCTGCGCGCCAACCCGCTGTGTGGGCGAGTCGGCCGTAATAAGTTGTGGGTGCGTGCGCTCAAGGCTCGCCAGTTGTTGATACAGCTCGTCGTACTGTGCATCACTGATCTGCGGCGCGTCCATAACGTAGTACGCGTAATCATGCAAGGCAATGGTTTCGCGCAACTGCTTGGCGGCTTGAGTTAAATCGGGAATAGACTCGGTAATAGGCATCGCTTAGACTTTGAAAAGAGGCACAGAAAGAAAATACATTTTAAGACAAGGCGAGTGCATTACAACGGCGAGGACTCGTAAGCAATTGCCGCTTCACGCATGGCTTGCAAATCAGACTCTTTAATGAGCTGGCGCTCCATGTTATATAAACGACCGTTTAGACGCTGCGACACCTTTCGCCCCATCATAATTAAATCGTCCATCGCGCGCGGTGCCCGCACGGTGGTGGGCAATTCTAAAATCATCGCGATGCCTGGCGTGGTAAAGTGCGCCAAATTTTCGGTGGGAAACGTACCAGGCTCTAACAAATTGGCAATCCGAATAATCTCACCGCCCATGGTGTCGTTTTTAACGTAAATTAACTTGGGTGAAAAACTTAAACCTGCCCCTAACAACGCTTGATTCACATCCGGCATAGCAAAATCGGTTGCGCCACTGAGCACCAATAAAACATACACTTCATGGTTCTTTTTAACACCAGAAGAGACACCCGGTGAGCGACCTTCTTTGTCTTTTGGTATGCCAAACGATGGCTTTTCGGATTCGCAAACCGTTTGAACCGCGGCTGTGCCGTTTAAACCAGGATCGTCCACTACCAACACATAATGGTTGTTAGATGGATTAAGCGTCACGTTAGAATCAATCGCACTGGAGTGAAGGGTAGTTAGCGTTGGCGTGTGCTCAACCACTGTTTTTTGCTCTAAAAACTGCACGTTAACCGGGTTAAACTCAGCCGATGGCAGTTCAAACTCTTCCCCTAACGGCAAAGAGAGCTGATTGGGATTAATTTCAGGCAAGGCTTCAGGGCTAAGGTGCAAGCGCTCCTCGGTGGCTCGCGACAGCGGCATGTGCGGCTCACCCAACTGATTTAAGGCATTAGAAGCAAGTTGTTTTGATGCATGCGATGCTTGAACTGATTGTGGCGTGACATCATTAACCCCAGACGAATCAGGTGTTTTTTTAGACAATAAATCGATTAAACCTGAAAATGCACTACGTTTAATGGTTGGTTCAGCAGACGCATTACTAGGCTCTTCTGCAGTAGATTTGTTTAGAGAATTCACCGAGCCTGACGAAACGGCTGTTTTTGACGGCGAAGAAGACGCCGATTTTTGGCGACTTTTGCTTAAAAAATACAAACCAGCGATCACCACAATCGAAAATATGAGTAAGACTTGTTGTAACTCATTCATGCAAACCGGCTCCAAACACCAACAATTACAGATTCTCAATGAATCATTTTGACAAAAAATTTAATTTAAAATTGTACCTTTTATAACAGGCTAATTTGCAATAAATATGGGTTAAATTGCAGATAAAATAAACACTCGTTTAAATTAGTTGTAAAACCATTTACTTATAAAGCTCTTTTTAAAGCATTTTTACGGTCACTTTTAGCCATTTTTGAGCACAAGATTAAGCAAAATACTGAGATACCTATGCCAACCACTCAAACACATCGTGCAAATCAACTGTCCACTGAAACGCAAAACGCAACAAAAAACCTAATATTGGGCATTGATGTTGGCACTTCGGGTCTACGCGCCTGCTTGGTGCAACGCAGGCCTGGGCAAACACCCGATTCTCTAGCAGATGCTGCGGTAGGATTTTTAAACGTTCATAAAGACTTGCGCAGCTCAACGTGCGTACAATCGTCACCACAAAGTTGGTTAGACGCCTTAACATTACTGCTCGATGATTCCGTTATAAAACCATACCTAAGCCAAGTGGCGCATATTGTAGTGGACGCGACCTCTTCGACCGTGTTGTTGTGTTCTCAAGACGGCCAGCCGCGCACAGCCGCGCTTATGTATAACGACCAGCAAGCGCAGGTTCAAAGCGAACAGCTGGCGCGTTTAACAGACTCATTAGGGGTGAGCACAGCCGCACAAGGCGCGTCTAGCACCTTGGCGAAAGTACGCTTTTTACAAAAAGGCGTTAATGCATCAGCGCAAGAACTTTTTATATGCCATCAAATTGATTATGTTAACCATTATTTGGCTGATTTTGATTGGATAACCGATGAAAACAACGCGTTAAAATTAGGCTACGACTCGGTACAAGGGGCATGGCCTGGGTGGGTAAGTGACTATTTGAGTCCATTAAACGCATTAAATCAACCCAATACTAACACCTTGCCACGGCTTACGCTGCCAAAAGTGGTTGCACCAGGCACCGCCTTGGCACATTTAAAACCCTGCATAGCGCAGCGTTTTGGCCTTAATCCACACGCCACGTTGTACGCGGGAACCACCGACAGCATCGCGGGGTTTTTGGCGGCGGGTGCATCGCAGCCGGGCGATGCGGTAACCTCTTTAGGTTCAACGCTGGCGTTAAAAATGCTGTCGCCCCAACCCATTTTTAACGCGCAATACGGCATTTACAGCCACAGACTTAAAGACCAATGGCTGGTGGGCGGTGCGTCTAACAGTGGGGGCGCGGTGTTATTGGCGTATTTTTCTTTAACAGACATAAACGATTTAATGCGCATGTTTTATCAACTCAATGGCGCACAACAAGACGCTTTATTGAACACAGCCGCGGCAACCAATTATTACCCTTTAACCAGGCCTGGTGAACGTTTTCCGATTGCAAGTTCAAGGTTTAGCCCTAAAATGCCCCCACCGGTTCACGCTGTCCATAACGATTTGGATAAACTGGCGTACTTTATGGCCATGGTGCAAGGCTTGGTGAATGTTGAAAACACTGGCTATCAAACCCTACACGCATTGGGCGCACCCCGGGTAAAACGACTGTACGCGGTGGGTGGCGGTCTTAAAAATCCGCTGTGGGTGCGTTTACGCCAAAACATCTGGCCGACCCAGCTTAATCCCGCCTTAAGCGCCGATGCCGCCTTTGGCGTAACGCAATTAATTTCACTGTAAAATCAATGTAAAAGGAACAACCATGACCAACACATTAACCGTAAATCAACTCATAGAGCAGTTAAATAAAACACCTATTGACTTTAACTTAGTAATTCAAGCCATTGAAAATAATTACGAATTTATCCCAACCGAGTTTAAAAATGGCACCACTGTTAATGCCGCTAACACCAACAATGGCTCGTGCAAAATCTTTGCTTTTGGTCTATTAAACCGCCTAAGCCCCCAGGCCACCTTGCACGCCTTTGGTGACTTTTACACTCAAGATGTGCTGTTGCACCCCAATAACACCGACCATCAAAACATTCGCACGTTTATGCAGCTAGGATGGTCGGGTATTGAATTTATGAGTGCTGCGCTTACCCCAAAAGTCTTTAATAAAGCCTTAATTTAAACCGCTAAAACGTAAAAAACCATTTAACCAGGCCTGGTTAAATGGTTTTTAATGCTTTTTTTAATGCTTTTTTAATGCTTAATGAGACCTTTGCTTTTATTACGCTGCAAAAATTTTATGCACCAGCGCCAAGTCTAAAAACATTGCATCACCCAACGTGTTGGTATCGAGTGTGCCGCCTAATACGGTAAAACCGCTTTTAGCGTCGCCCATTTGATCCAAAATTAACTCCGCACCGGTAAAATCGTCGTCTTTGGTGTATTCATTAATCGTAATAATGGTTTTTAAATTTGAACCTGCTGACGATTTATATCCGTTAATCGAGTCTTCAAACGCAATGGCGTCTGCGGCGGTTAGGTTCATTTTTTCTAACGCCCAAAGATAAATATCCGGCGCAGGCTTTTTGGCCGGGACGACGTCACCCGCGGCAATCACTTCAAACCAGCTTTCAGAATCGGCACCTAAAGTGTTTTGCAATAACGCTGTCACGTTTTCAGGCGTGGTGGTGGTAACCACGGCCATGCGCATGCCCGCTTGGCGTGCTTGGTTAATTAAGTTTTCAACGCCGGTGCGCAATGGAATCTTACCTTGTGCCATCAGTTCGGTGTAAAAGTCGGTTTTAGACGCGTGCAAACTTTTTACAAATTCGTCAAAATTATCGGGCTTAACAAACTCGGTGTTAAATTTTTCTAAGTAAAAACGAATACGCTCTTTACCACCGGTTACCGCCAACAGTTCGCCATACAGCGCTTCGTCCCACACCCAATCCAATCCCGCTTTGGCAAACGCCATATTAAACGCCGGACGGTGACCATCGCGCTCGGTATCGGCCAACGTGCCGTCCACATCAAATAACAGTGCTTGTAAGGTTGCCATAGTAATTTACTCTCTTGGTTTATAAGTTTGCTGGCATTTTGCTGGATAGTTTAGGTATTTTCAAGACTAATTGTTTTTTAACTCAAAATTGATTTAGCGTAACTTAGTCATTCGATATAGTTTTTATGTATGGATGAACAAGTAAAATATCACAAAAAAATCTTGTTGGAGTCTCTTAAAACTGATATAAAACACCGCATTAAAATTATGGTACTCGCCAGCTGGTTGCTTAACGACCGTTTAATCCAATAATCAAGAGTACCTAGGAGCGAGAAAATGGAAAACAACATCGACTTTATTGAAAACTTCCCAGCTTACCAAACTAAGCCAGGCGAAGAGTACATGAGCCCCGGAATGCTTGAACATTTTAAGGCTAAATTATTGGCATGGAAGACACAACTTTTAGCCGAAGCCAACAGCACAGTGTCGCATTTAAAAACTGAATCCAATACACCTGCCGATCCCAACGACCGCGCCTCGCAAGAAGAAGAGTTTGCCCTTGAGCTACGCACTCGCGACCGTGAGCGTAAATTAATTGCCAAAATTGATAAGTCGTTGCGTGACATTGAGTCGGGGCAATACGGCTACTGCAAAATCAGTGGCGACGAAATTGGTTTACCGCGCATGGAAGCTCGTCCTACCGCCGACATGACCGTTGAAATGAAGCGTAAACAAGAAATTCGTGAAAAACAAGGCGTGGCGTAAGGCCTACTTAGCTTTATTAGTTTTAGTTTAAGCGTTAAATTAAATCTTAAAATTTAATGTACGTCTGCAAATTTACGCCTAACTGCGGGCGTAAATTTGACCGCTCTGCCATGCAATATGGGGCTTAATTTTATTGAACTCAAATCAACCTGCGTCTTTGTTTGAGTTTTCTGAACTCGTTAATGCTCTGTGCAATCCGCTGACTTACCCGCACCCTGTTGAAGTCATTACCACCATTGAAACGCATATTTCGATTGTGTTTTTAACCGGTGACTTTGCCTACAAACTTAAAAAACCGGTCAACTTTGGCTTTCTGGACTTTAGCACCTTGGCCAATCGCCAACACTATTGCCAACTCGAACTCACCTTAAATCGCCGTTTTGCGCCGCAACTGTATTTGGCTGTGGTACCCATCTATTTTGATTGCCCAAACTTCTCGGTGCAAACTCCGCTTAACTCCACCGCCCAACCCGTTGATTTTTTAGTCAAAATGACTCAGTTTGACCCTAACCTTGTATTGGGACGCTTGTTAAACCAGCGTATATTCAGCCCCAGTGAGCGCGACAACTTGGCCAATCAAGTGGCGCAAGCAATCAGTCAGTTTCACCTTTTAGCATCGCACGTTGAGCCAACCAGCTTTTTAGGCGAACCCAACACCCTGTTACAACCGATGTTAGATAATTTTGCAGTATTGCAAAGCACCTTTAGCGCGCCCACGCACCAGGCCTGGTTAAACGATTTATTGGACTGGACGCACAGCCAATTTAATGCCTTACGCCTCTTATTGGTGGTCAGAAAACAACAGGGATTTGTGCGCGCTTGCCACGGCGACTTGCATTTGGACAACATTGCGCTGGTTGACGAACAACCGGTGCTGTTTGATGGCATTGAGTTTAGCGAACCGTTTCGCTGGATTGATGTGATGAGCGATTTGGCATTTTTATTAATTGATTTGGATTTTCGCGGTCAATTTGCGCTGCAACGGCAAATTTTAAGCCGTTATTTAACGCTCACCAACGACACCGAGGGCTTAGCGGTACTGCGGTTTTATAAAGTCTATCGAGCGTTAGTGCGCGCTAAAATTACTACCTTGCGCGCCCAGCAACTGGCACACGATCCTTTAGTGCAAAACAATTTACGACAAGACAATTTACAAGAGCAAGCCTGTTTGCAAAACGCCGCGCGCTATATTGAACAGGCCTGGTCATACACTCAACCATCACCAACTCTCAAACTTATATTATTGCAAGGGGTTTCTGGGTCGGGCAAAAGCTTTTTAACGCAAGCCTTACTGCAACACATCGATGCCATATCGCTCAGTTCGGATCTTGAGCGCAAACACCTGTTTGGCATCAATGCCTTAGATCGGGTTAAACCCGCGCAAAAAAGCCAGCTGTATTCGCCCCAAATGAATCAACAAACCTACGCCACGTTGTTAAGCAAAGCGCAAAGCATGCTCAGCCAAGGCTGTAACGTGTTGATTGACGCGACGTTTTTAAAACGCGCGCATCGCCAACCGTTTTACGACTTGGCCAATCGTTTGCAGTTAAACGCGTATGTACTGTATTTACAAACCCCAAGCGCCTTGGCACAACAGGCCATTACCGAACGATTACACGCCAACAACAATCCGTCGGATGCCGATGTCTCGGTAATGCTAAATCAACTGCACGTTTTAGAACCCCCGCAACCCGATGAGCCGGCACTTAGTTTGCACGCGGTCGAATTGCGCCAAGAGATTCCCATTAAACGCATTCAAGATTTTTTACAATCGGTCGATAAGTAGACTAATATTAAAAAACTTACACAAAGTGACTGTATGAACTCCAGCGTGTTTAACTTTTACAATAAAACCGTTTTACCAGGCCTGGTGATGTTGTGCTTGGTAATGCTCAATTCTGCAAACTTATACGCTCAAGACGCTCAACCAGACGCGCCGCCGGTAAAAGTGAGTGAGGTTAAAGTTTTGGGGTTAAGTTTGCTCAGCGCCAATAAAAAAGACGTCAGCAAACACCTAAACGATTTGGGCGGATTTACCCAAGAGCGCAGTACACAGGGGCACAATAACATCAGTCGGTTTTTTCCAATTTCTAATCAACGCGACAGTTATGACTTTACGTTTCGTTTTAATACCGCCGGCAGCATTACCTCGGTCAAACGTCTGTATCGACCTTATTCACTGCAGCACAGTAATCAGCGCACGCCGCTGCAAACCAAAGACATTGCCCTTAGCTTTATCACCCAAATTGGCCAACCCAGTTTTATTAATCGTAAAGGCAATGGCGGGCCAAACACCTATTTAAGCTACGTTTGGCAAGACGACCAACTTAAAATTACCGTTGACAGAGAAGGTTCTGAAAAACACGGTGATGTGTTTGTTGAATATCAGGTAAAAGGCAACGACCCGTTCTTGCTGGCTAAAAAATAAGGCTTTAAACGTCTTTGTCTAATTGCGCCACAAAGTGTTCAATTTCTAACCAGGCCTGGTCAATGTGCGCAAAGGCATGATGGCCTCCGGCATAACACTTCACCTTAAAACGATTGGTTGGTAAGGCTTGATAACGGCTCAAAGCGTGCGGCACATCAATCACTTCATCGGCTTCATCCACCAACAACAACGCATTAATCGTTGGGTTTAAATGCGCCACATCATAGTGTTGCAACGCCTCACAATAGTCTGTATCTATGCAAAACGCCTCACCGGTAACGGGATTAACATGCGAGCCGGCTTCGGCCGCTAAAATGGGCACGGGTGCCAATGCCGGGTTAATCATGATATAAGGCAAATGGTATTTTTGCCCTAAAAATTGCGCGTAAAACCCACCCATAGAACTGCCCATTAACAATACCAACTCGTGCTTATTCAATAGGGGCAGCAAAATCGCCTCAATGGCTTGTACGCTGTGCTGTGGGCTAACAATGGGATAGGTTGGCGTAATAACCTGGGTTATGCGATGTTTGTTGGGCAAATGCGTGCTTTTATCACACTGTGGATGACGAGCTTGACTGGCCACAATATGCGAAAACCATTGACCTTTAACGCTTTGGCCACTGCTTAAAAAGCCGTGTAGATAGATGCATGTGAAACCACTCATTCTGCTAAAATCCTTGCATGATTAAAATTCCCAAAATTATTGAACGCCCCACTTCTCAAGCTGTCTATTTGGCGGCCTTGCAATTAAATTTAACCCCATTGCAAGCCACCTTGGTGGCTAAACGTCTGAGTGAAACCGATTCAATAGAACAGATTGTTTTTCCTAAATTAAAGCATATTCAACACCCCAGCACTCTAAAAAACTCGCTGGCCGCCGCGCACATTATCAGCGACGCCATTGCCGCCAACGGCTTGATTGTTTTGGCCACCGATTACGACACCGACGGCGTAACATCAGCCTGGGTCGCCATGACGGCACTGGTACACTATTTTAACGTGCCAGCCCACAAAGTCGTGCACATTATTGGCGAGCGCAAGGCCGGTTACGGCATTACCGACGAAGTGTGCGATCGTATTTTAGCGCTCAATCAACCGGTGTCTTTAGTGATTTCGGCTGACCAAGGTTCCAGTGACGAGCCGCGAATTGCCCGCTTAAAAGCCGCCGGCATTGCTGTGTGCGTAACCGATCACCATCAAATGCCCATAGACGGCGCTCCCCAAAGTGCTGTCTGCACCGTCAACCCACAACAAGCCGGTTGCGATTACGATAAAACCGTCGCGGGCTGTTTTGTCATTTTTTTGGTCATGACCCAAGTGCGTCAGGTATTAATCGAACGCGGTCTGTTGGCCGCCGACTCCCCTAGCTTAAAAGCCTTAGCCCTTAACGTCGCTTTAGGCACGATTGCCGACAGCGTGAGCTTAAAAAGCCCTAATAATCGGGCCATTGTGCAGTCGGGTTTGCAATTTATTAATCAGTTTACGGTGCCGGCTTGGCAAGCGGTCAAACAACTTAACGACAATCAGGGCGAGCCGTTTAATGCCGAGTTTTTAGCGTTTCAGGTGGCCACACGCATTAACGCGGCCAGTCGAGTCAGTGATGTGACCACGGCATTTAATTTTTTAAACGCCGCGCATCTCAGTGAGGCACAACGCCATTTACAACAATTAGACGACGACAATCAAGACCGCCGTCATCAACAACAAGCCATGTTAGCGCAAGCACAAGACCTGGCGCAGGCGCTTTATCACAATCAAAAATACAGTTTGGCGCTTAAACTGCAAGGCAATGCGGGGATTCAAGGCATTATTGCCACACGAATAGGCGAGGCGTATGGCTTACCGTGCGTGGCCATGACCGATTTAAAAGACGGTTATTTAGCAGGCAGCGGCCGTGGCATTGTTAAACACATCGATTTGCGTCACGCTTTTCAGTGGATGGCCGATCAAGAACCCGGTCTGTTTAAATCGATGGGCGGTCACGCAGGTGCGGCAGGTTGCATGATTAAGCTTGAACACTACGACATCTTTAGCGCCCTATTTGAACAGGCCATTAAGTTGCAAATTGGCGACCAACCGCCCGTGCCGATTATCGAAACCGACGGACAACTGAGCGAGGCGCAATTAACCCCCAATCTTATCAACGAGCTGGCGCAATTAGAACCTTATGGACGCGAATGGCCGCAACCGTTGTTTAATGGTGAATTTGAGATTGTCGAAGTAAAAGCGGTCGGTCAAACGCAAACGCATCTGTCGTTTAAACTTAAACAGGCCTCGGGAAAATGGATTCAAGCCATCTACTTTAACGCCAAACAAAGCGCGCAAGACCCCATTGAGTTTACCCCAGGTGAGCGCATACGCTGTGTCTATCAAGCCAGCTTAAACCGTTACAACGGCCGGGTATCTTTGCAACTTAGACTGCAATGGGCGGCGGCTATGTAGCCAAGGCCATAACTCTCTTGACACGCGCCCAAAAAAACTAAAAAAGACTTGTAATGGTCTAATAATCCGACCGGCTGCTAGGGCTATTAAAATTTGCGTTATGCGCGGCTTTAACTTTGTACATAGATTGGTCAGCCAACCTAATCAGTTGCTCAGCATGTTCCGCATCTTGCGGATAAAACGTCGCGCCAATACTGGCAGAAATGTTTAATGCCAAGTCATTTACGACTATCTCCGAAGCGACGGCGCGCATAATGTCTGCCTGAACGGTTTCCAATGCTAAAGGCTCTTTAACGCCCTTAACCACGGCTAAAAACTCATCGCCCGACAAACGTCCAACCGAGTTAGTTTCGCCCAAAACCTGCGAAAGACGAAGTGCCACTTGCTTGAGCACTTGGTCTCCCACTAAATGACCATGGGTATCATTAATCAACTTAAAGCCATTTAAATCAATAAATAAAATGGCCAAACTCCATTGATATTGCTTGGCCTCGGCCATCGCTTCTTGCAAAAGACTTAAAATCAACACTCGGTTTGGCAGTCCCGTTAAATCATCATAATGCGCGGCTTTATAGAGCTTTTCTTGCATTACTTTTTCTTGCGTAATGTCTCTGGCCATGCATATCACACGTCTTGAACCGCTTTTTCCGGTTGCAAACGGCATATTCGCCCATTGACAAATCAAACGCTCACCATCTTTGCGTTGATTGTGACTTTCCAAATACACCATTTTATTTTGTACCAAGGCCTGATGCACCCGATCACGCACAACGACTTCTTCGTCTTGAGCCATGATAAGATTAAAAACCGTTTGTCCTAGCGCCTCTTGAGCACTGTATTGAAAGGTATTCTGCGCTTCAGTATTCCAATGATAAATTTTGCCCTGCTCATCAACTTCCATCAGGCTCACGGGGGCATTCATAAACAAAGCTTCAAACTGCTGCTGTCTAAGATTGGCTAAATAATACTGACGATAAAAAATAAGAGCCAATAATCCAACTAAAAATAACGCACCAAAAGCATAATAAAACTGCTGTTTTAAGCGTTGATAAGCCATGTCTTTAGTCTGATAAAACAGACCTTCAATTTCAAAATTTTCTGGCAGCAAACCCAGTTGATAATAAACATGCGCGATATGTTGCCAACGCCCAGGATTCATATAACCGGGCTCCACCAAACTCGGAATCATCAGCTTGCGTATCTGGTCGGCTTCAAACAGCAAATGGGCTCGGCTTTTACGTGTGGAGTACTTTGAAAAAATCAAATCAACCATTTCATCAGGGTGCTGCATGGCATAACGCCATCCCGCCAACGATGCTTGGCGAAACGCCTCTACTCGTTCGGGATGGAATTGCACCATCGACTGAGTGGTGACTAAGTTATCGCCATAAAAATCTATGCCCGCCATAATGGGACGAAAAAGCTGCACATCAGCACCTTGGCTGGCAAACTCAAAAGGCTCATCAGCAGTATAGATCGACATTGACTTAACCTTGCCTTCAATCAAATTCCGTGTTTCATGCTGATGCTCCACCCATTGTAAACGCTCAATATCCACCCCTTCCGTCTTCAAATAAGCCAATAATTCCAAAGAATTCGGCTCAAGCATGATGGGCTTACTGGCCAATTGATGAATATTAGAAATTCCCGACGATTTTAGCACCGCGAAGGCTAAGGGCGAATGTTGCATAATGGCAGCCAACACCACAACAGGATCACCTTGATAATAATTCAACAAAACCTCACTGGTGCCAACGCCAAAATCAGCCTTACCAGATAACACAGTTTTGATAATATCCTGCCCAAAACTCGCCTCGATCAGCGACACATCCAAGCCTGCTTGTCGATAATATCCCTTCTCAATGGCTGCATAATAACCCGCAAATTGAAACTGGTGCTGCCACTTAAGCTGCAACTTAACAGGCGTTAATTCGGTGGACGACGCCAAAGCCAAGCTATGACCAATCAAGCAAAAAATCACCAAAACTAAGCCATTAAATCTAGCAGCATGAGTCACAAGCGCACTCCCCAATATCTTCATTCCAAATATCGGGACTTTGCTGAATAAAGCTTGCCATGAGCGATATACATCGCGCATCATTCAACTCAACCACCTGAACCCTCGCCTCTCTTAGCCAGTCCAAATGCCCTTCAAAATTAACCGACTCGCCCACCACCACCGTGCCAATATTAAACTGCCGAATTAAACCCGAACAATACCAACAGGGTGCCAAAGTGGTGACTAAAATTTTGTCGCGATAAGAAGACTGCCGCCCCGCCCGCCGAAAGGCATCTGTTTCACCATGAATAGACGGGTCGTTTTCCTGCACTCGTCGATTACGACCAACGCTCAATAAATCGCCAGACGCATCGAACAAAGCCGCTCCCACAGGCACGCCTCCTTCGGAAAACCCAATTTCGGCCTGCTCAAAAGCGGGTTCAAGCAAAGCAGCATACGCTTGTTTAGACAAAATTCCTGACATACACCCCCCTGAAAAACTCCGTTAAAGTCCTGAAAAAATTCGGTCAAAGTAATAAGGTGAGACCTTTTCACGATTGGATGTAAGGCCAAAAATGGTTAAAATTTTCCTGCTTTTCGTTGCACCCCAAAGGTATTTTCGTTGGGCGGTCACTTGTGAATAGCTGGCTATTCACAAGTGACCGCCTCAAATAAAAAAGCCCATTTATTTTAAAGTGAACGGCATGTTAACGCTCAACACACTTTACGTTAACAAAGAGCTTTACTTATCAACCTACCCTAAAAACGCCAAAATGGCTTCTTCAATTTGGGTCTTTTCAACTACACCATCTTGAGTAATCGGTTTTTGCAAGACCGCTTTAATTTGTGCCGGAATGGGCACATTGGCTTTTTGCGCAATTACGTTCAACGCCGCCACATCACCTTCCACTGTTTGACCGGTAAGGGCTTTGGCAATCACGGGTGAAAACTTTGTCCATTCTGCGGTGGAGTAAACAATGGTTTTTAAGGCTTTATTGTCGCGCCCAGTGTCGTACACTTTAAAGCAGGTGGCGGTGTGCGGATCCATTAAATAACCGTGGTCAAAGGCGGTTTTCATGTACGCGCTGCCTTCTTCATCGGTGCAAAAATCGGCGGCAAACAGATTTTGAATAACGGCCAGTTCCTCTGGGTTTAAAGCGTAAAACTTGTCGTTGTCTAACTGAAGCATTAACGCTTTGGTGCGCGCGGCACCAAACAAATCAAACAAAATCCGTTCAATATTAGACGATTTTAAAATATCCATGGCCGGTGACGACGTGGGAATAACCGGAGTATCGCGTAAATCGTAATGCCCGGTGGTTATAAACTGGGTAAGCACGTTGTTGTTGTTGGACGCGATAAGAATTTTTGCACTGGCAAGCCCATTTTCATGGCGTAATAGCCGCCTAGTGCGTTACCAAAGTTGCCACTGGGTACGTTTAAATAGATTTTTTCGCCCAAGGTAATCGCGCCCTGGCGTATCAACTCTAAATAACTGTGAATGTGGTAAATGGTTTGAAAAATAATGCGCCCAAAGTTAACCGAGTTGGCTGCCGACAACGAGATGCCATGTTCCATTAATTTGGCTTTAAACTTGTCCGACACCAATAAACGTTTAAGCGCGCTTTGTGCGTCGTCAAAATCGCCTTTAATACCAATAACTTTTAAGTTGGCCGCGTCTTCGGTCACCATTTGCAAACGCTGCACGTCCGATGTTCCGCCTTGCGGATACAAGCACGCCACCATGACGTTTTCTTTGTTTCTAAACGTGTCTAACGCCGCAGGTCCGGTGTCGCCACTGGTGGCCGCTAAAATTAAGTACTTTTCGTTGCGCTGTTTGGCAATGGCCGACAACACAGTGCCAAACGGTTGCAACGCCATGTCTTTAAAGGCGCGCGTAGGACCGTGGTACAACTCGCTAACGTACAAATCGTCTAACACTTTAACCACCGGAACGGGGTTGCTTGGGTCGTCAAACTGGTCGTACAGACTTAAAGCCTGGTCAATCACCGCGCTGTCAATGTCAATTTCAAAGGCGTCTAGCACCGCGCGCGCCAATGTTTTGTAGTTGGATTGTAAATGGGCGGCTAAAAATTCTTGACCCAAATGCGGCAAGGTTTTGGGTGAGTAAATGCCACCAAACGACGACATTGGACTTAAAATAACCGCCGAAAAAGGCAGTTCTAGCGGAAAATGGCAGTCGTTTCCACGCGTTTCGATAAAATTCATAGGGGTTCCATCGTGATTAAATTAAACAAAATTAAAGTGCACAAATTATACTCAAAAGCCTTGCTATCGACAGCTTAAAATTGTTTTAACGACTTTTTTAGCCGCCAAAAACGCTTTAAGTGTTTGGGTTGCACATGATATTGACGGCCATCGCCCAACACCAACAACACCGATTGCAAACGCTGTTCACGTAAGCCGTTTAGTATGCCTTCTAACCAATCTTGGTCTAACTGCTGCACCGCATCAATCCACTGCGCTTGGGTTAAATTGGCCAAGGAATCGCTTAACGCATCGTGATAAATTAAATGATGTTTTATCGGCTCTGCATCACTGTTATTTATATTTTGAACTTGTGTGGCGTTTGACCAGGCCTGGTAGTTTGCCAAACTGGGTTTAGCGTGCGCTTGGCAGGCGCTTGCCAGTCCGTTTAAATACGGATTATGGCTCCAAATCGCGGCATCAGGTCGCAGTTTAAGCACACTCTGCCCCTCTACATTGTGCAATTGGCCTTCGCCCCACACCCAAATACTGTTAATTTCGGGGCGATTTTGTTCGCGCCGTGCTTCGTTAACTGGATGAGTGTAAAACAGCATTTGCACTTCATTCATTAACGGGTGCCAATAGCCCGCGGCGTTACCTTTGGGATAGCGTAAATTAACGCTTTGGTTTGCCGCGTCCATTAAGCTGGTCGTGGTAAGGTCAATGGGTTGCACCATGCGCAAATACCAGCGCTGCGGCGCACCGTATTCCAGTTGCACCCCGTCTTGAGCAAAGTGCGCATTAAAACTGTTCATTAACGCCTGCGATTCGGCGGACGTAATGGCCAAGTCCTCGGGCGGAATCAGCACCAAAGTATCGCGATCTGGCACCATTTGTGCCGGATCAACCCGCAACCAAAAGGCCTTGGCGTCAACGTTACCATCAAAGTTTGGAACATCGTAATGCGCGCTGATGGCCGCAAGTGGTAAATCGCTGTTTTGGTGAAACAAGTAATTGGCTTGTTTAAAAAAAGCCTGCTCATTAAACACTTTGGCGCTAAACACATCGGCTTTGGCGCACAAGGTTTGTAAATTGGGCAACTTAAGCTGGCTCCACGCGATACCGGCTTCTTTTAAACGTAACGGATTCAGCAGGTCGGGAACCCACAGGGTCACAACCTGCTGTGGTATGGACGGTGTTGAATGGCTCGATGACATACTATTTGACCTATTTTTGACTTATCTTGCCATAAAAAAACACCCTAATCGATTAAACCGATTAGAGTGTTTATTAGGGTGCTTATACCAACATGAACGGTTAAGCGTCGCGTTATGAATTTATTACGCGACTGCTACGCCTATGTCGGACAGTTTTTTGGGCGAAATCACTTCGTAATCGGCCATTTCATCAAATTGCAAATAACGGTATACGTCATCGCTCATGGTGTCCAGCATGGCAACCGCATCCATGTACTCTTTAATGGTCGGAATACGCCCTAACGCCGCGCACACCGCCGCCAATTCCGCCGAGCCTAAATACACATCGGCACCGTTGCCTAAACGATTGGGAAAGTTGCGGGTTGAGGTTGAAAACACCGTTGCGCCATCGGCCACACGCGCTTGGTTACCCATGCACAATGAACAACCCGGCATTTCGGTGCGCGCGCCCACGCGACCGTAAATACTGTAATAGCCTTCTTCAATGAGTTGACGCTCGTCCATTTTAGTCGGCGGCGCAATCCATAAACGCGTCGGCACATTGCCCATGGTTTCAAGCACCTTGCCAGCGGCACGATAGTGACCAATATTGGTCATACACGAGCCAATAAACACCTCATCAATGTGCGCGCCCTGCACCTGCGACAATAACTTAACATCGTCAGGGTCATTGGGACACGCCACAATCGGCTCTTTAATGGTGTTTAAATCAATTTCTATCACCGCCGCATAATCGGCATCGCTGTCGGCTTCTAGCAGCTGTGGATTATCAATCCACGCTTGCATTTCATCACGACGACGCAACAAAGTGCGCGCGTCTTGGTAACCGTTTTCGACCATCCAATTAATCAGCGCCATATTGGATTTTAAATATTCAATAATGGGCTCTTTAGCCAACTTAACCACGCAGCCGTTGGCCGAACGTTCGGCCGAGGCGTCGGATAATTCAAACGCTTGTTCGGCTTTTAAATGCTCTAAGCCTTCAATCTCTAACACTCGACCGTTAAAAATATTTTTCTTGCCCTTTTTCTCAACGGTTAATAGACCTTCTTGAATCGCTTGGTACGGAATAGCGTTGACCAAATCGCGCAAGGTAATCCCCGGTTGCATTTGGCCTTTAAAGCGCACCAGCACCGATTCGGGCATATTAAGCGGCATCACCCCCAAGGTGGCGCCAAAGGCCACCAGGCCTGATCCGGCTGGGAACGAAATACCAATTGGAAAACGGGTGTGCGAGTCGCCCCCTGTGCCTACCGTATCCGGCAACAATAAACGGTTTAGCCAAGAATGGATAACCCCATCGCCTGGACGCAACGCCACCCCTCCGCGACTGGTCATAAAGTCGGGCAACGAGTGCTGTAAGGTAATGTCTACCGGCTTAGGGTACGCGGCGGTGTGGCAAAACGATTGCATCACCAAATCGGCCGAAAAGCCTAGGCACGCCAACTCTTTCATCTCGTCGCGGGTCATCGCACCGGTGGTATCTTGCGAACCGACGGTGGACATATGCGGTTCGCAATACATGCCTGGACGCACGCCGGCGATGCCGCACGCTTTGCCCACCACTTTTTGCGCCAAAGTATAACCGTGTGCCGCCGCCGATTTATCAGCTGGGCGAATAAACACCTCAGACGGAGCAAGTTTCATCGATTTACGTGCTTTATCGGTCAAACCACGGCCAATAATTAAGGGCACGCGTCCACCGGCACGCACTTCGTCGGCTAGGGTGTCGGGGGCGAGTTCAAACGTTGAAATGGTGTCGCCTGCTTCGTTGGTGATTTTGCCTAAATACGGATGAATGGTAATCACGTCGCCCATGCTCATGGCTTCGACATTGCACTCTATGGGTAAAGAACCCGAGTCTTCGGCGGTGTTAAAGAAAATCGGCGCAATAGTGCCGCCCAATACCACGCCGCCTTGGCGCTTGTTGGGTACAAAGGCAATGTCGTCGCCAAAAAACCACATGACCGAGTTCATGGCCGATTTACGCGAAGAACCGGTGCCTACCACATCACCCACGTAGGCGACAGGATGTCCTTTGGCTTTTAAACGCTCAATGGTGCCGTCCACGTCGTCAATGCGCGCGGCCAACATCTCTTTGGCGTGCAGTGGAATGTCTGGGCGTGACCATGCGGCGGTGGCCGGTGATAAATCGTCGGTGTTGGTTTCGCCGTCCACTTTAAACACGGTAACGGTAATGTGCTCTGGTAACTTGGGCTTGGCCAAAAACCATTGTGCATCGGCCCAAGACTGCACCACTTTTTGAGCAAAGGGATTGATTTTGGCTTTTTCGATCACATCATGGTACGCGTCGTACACCAATAAGGTTTTAGACAGAGCGACCACAGCGGCCTCGGCGACTTCGTTAATGGGGCTGTCCAACAGTTCAATTAACGGCAATACGTTGTAACCGCCCAGCATGGTGCCTAACAAAAACGTGGCGTGTTCGGCTGAAATTAAATCGGTTTTAACCGTGCCTTTGGCCACATCGGCTAAAAAACTGGCTTTTACATAAGAGGCTTCGTCCACACCCGGTGGCACTCGATGGGTCAGTAGGTCGACAATAAACTGGGCTTCGCCAGCGGGAGGGTTTTTAATTAATTCCACCACTTGCGCCGTTTGTTTGGCGTCTAACGACAAAGGGGGAATGCCAAGCTCAGCTCGCTCGGCGACGTGTTGACGGTACGCATTTAACATAGACCTACTCCAAAACTTAATTCAAAACTTAAAATTTAAACTTAAAAAACTGCGATCTTTGCATCTGACCAGGCCTGGTTAAACCAAAAAATTAGCAATATTTTAGCACAAGGCGGTTTTAGCGCCCATCTTGCCAGGTGTTTTCTGCGGACTTTTGACCCCTTAACGGCATAATCCACATTTGATACAGCGAGGTAAACAGCATAATAACCGCCGCCATACTGTACCCAAAGCCACCAATAATCACCAAATAGGCAAATCCTGGGTGCCATTTGGTGAGCCACCAAGAGGCAATGTCCACCAATAAAAACGCAAACGGCACAAAAATAAGCAACGCTTTTAACCACGGTTTAATGCCGCTGGCCATCGAAAAAATAAAGCCAATAAAAAAGAAAATAAACGCAATGCCAAACAGATGAATATGCGACACGCGCGTTAACGCACTCAAGCTCGCACCTTGGTCAATGTGGGCGACCGTTTGCATGACTTTATAATCGGCCACGTTTGGCAGGCTGGCCATATTGGCATGACAGCTGGCGCACTTAGCGTCGACAATGGGTTTAATAATGGGCTGCCATTGGCTTTCGGGCGCACCTTCTCGCGCCCACTGGATTAAGGTAAAGTTCTCTTCTGCCGTGGCGTGATGTTGCATCGAACCGTGCAGCTTGCTCTCTAACTTAGAGCCTTCTCGATTACCGTAATAGCTGTACACAATGTCGTCTACCGACAACCCCACTTTGCCGTCGGCCATACCGTGGGTGAGCATAATTTGCGCGCCAGCCATAATCAATCCGAGTCCAGTGACTAAAATATAACCGGTAAACAACGCTTTTACCGACAACGATAAACTCGCTAAATTTAACCAAGATGTTTGCATAGTAGTAACCTTGTATAAGTGCGTTTGTGTTAAGCCGACAGGCTCTTAGAGACCTTTGCACGTGTGGGGTGCGAGAAAAAAATGAGGAAAAATTGTCCTGATTGAGGCGGGAAACGCAGTGAATAGCTGGCTATTCACAAGTTTTCTAACGAAAAGCAGGAAAATTTTAACCATTTTTAGCCGTACATCCACTCGTGCAAAGGTCTCTCTTAGGGTTTGGGGATTAAATAATCTTCGTAATCCAGTTTACCGTTGTCGATAACCACCGCAATAGCGGTTAATCCTACACCGGCTTTGCCGACACTGCGCGCATCGCCAGAAATTAACGGATGCCAGTTGGGCAAGCTTTGGCCACGATGCAACACTCGGTACGAACAGGTATCGGGCAACCAATCAAACTGCTCAATACCTTCTTGGGTGAGCTGAACGCAACTTGGCACGTTAACACTGCGATGGGCGTAATCGCGACACTGCCCAGTCGTAATATCCGAATAAGCACAGACCACACAAGTGTAGACAATTTCTTCGGTGTCGTCGTCTTGCAGCTTGGTTAAACAACATAACCCACAACCATCACAAATAGACTCCCATTCACCTTGCGTCATTTGCTGCAGGGTTTTGGTTTCCCAAAAAGGGGCGCTTGAGTTGGTAAATTTTTCTGACATAGTGTGCGTAAATCCTGCGTAAATCCAATTAACCGCTAAAAAAATTCCACGGGTGTAACCAGTTTTTAATAATGGCTTGGCACTCGAGCGTTAAAAACTCGGCACCTTCGTTGGGCGCTAGTACAAACTCGTAAGATTGGTTAAAAAGACTAAATTGCATGGCGTACGCATGCAAATACCCGCGATCACTTAGCTGAGCCGATAGGCGCTCGGCATAACGTAGGTCGCCCAAAATGGGCGCGGCTAAACTTTTTAAGGCCACTCTAATTTGGTGCGTTTTGCCAGTAATGGGTTTAACCAAAAACAGGCGTTTTTTGGGGGCGATTAACGACGTAACAAACTGTGTAATGGCCGGGTTTTGCAACGTCTTAGCCAGTTTGTAGCTGCCCCGACGGGCGCTGAGCATATCGCCCTTAACCCAACCTTGTTTTTTGTTGGGTTTTTTATCGCTAATAGCCAAATAGTATTTTTGCACTTCATGCGCGGCAAACATCAAGCCAAACCGTTGTGCGGCCGGCTTATTAAGTGCAAACACTACCAGTCCCGAGGTCATTTTGTCTAACCGATGCACCGGATAAAGTTCAGGACAATTTAATTGTTGTTTTACCAACACCACCAGGCCTGGTTGCCTTGCATTGTCAAGCGTGGCATCTTCAGGCAGTAAATCGGGCGGTATCAATGCTTGCGACACGTCTTGTTGCACCACGCACTCACTGTGAAAATTTAATCCGCTGGGCTTGTCAACCACCACAAAATCGGCATTTTTAAAAATAATGCTCAGCATGGTTGTTTTAACATCGCTATTGTAACCTCTTGGTGCAACGCTTAAAAAAGAACATTATACTGCAACACCCTAGCTTCTTTAACGCCATTTATGGGAATTGCCATGCCACTAAAGATTCAAGTTCACAGTCAAATCAGTCAAATTGACGCCCAACAATGGGATGCGCTGGTAGAAAACCACCAGCCATTTTTAAGCCATGCGTTTTTGCATGCGCTGGAGCAACACCATTGCGCCGCGCCAAGGTACGGTTGGCATCCTCAACACCTGGCGATTTACCATCAAAACACCTTAATCGCCGCCATGCCGCTGTACGAAAAACACAACAGTTACGGTGAATTTGTCTTTGACCAGGCCTGGTCAAACGCGTGGACGCAAATGGGGTTGGCGTATTTTCCTAAATTGGTTAGCGCTGTGCCTTACAGCCCTGTGAGTGGTCAACGTTTTTTGGTACGAAATGTGGCGTTACAGAATATGCCGATTAATCAAACTGAGGATTACTCGGTCGAATTTTTAACGCAAACCTTATGGAACGCCGCACTTGAGCTTGCGCAACAACACGCCTACAGTGGATTGCACCTTTTATTTGCCCACGCCGCGCAACAAACTTGGTTGGCGCAACAGGTGGCCGGCCAACCATTTGTTTATACTCGCCACGATTGTCATTTTCATTGGTTTAACCAAAACTACACTGGCTTTGACGATTTTTTGGCGCAATTAACGCCCAAAAAACGTAAGAACATTCGCCAAGAGCGTCAAAGTGTGGCGCGTGCGGGTGTTACTTTTAGGCGGCTAAACGGCCACACCGCCACCGCTCAAGACTGGGAGCATTTTGGCTATTTTTACACCAAAACCTTTACCGAAAAATGGAGTACGCCTACCTTAAACACCGAATTTTTTAAAGCCGTCGCACGGGCTTTACCCAACAACGTCTTGTTGGTATTGGCCGATAAAAACGGCCAGTGCATTGCCGGTTCGTTAATGTATTACAGCGATACCACACTGTTTGGCCGTCATTGGGGCTGTATTGAAGAGGTCAACCATCTGCATTTTGAAGCGTGCTATTACCAGGGCATTGAGTTTGCCATTGAACGCGGCTTGCAGGTGTTTGAACCTGGTGCGGGGGGCGAGCATAAAATAGCCCGTGGCTTTGTACCCGTTGAAACACAATCCACCCACTGGCTTAATCCATCACAGATTCCACCCACTCTGCAAGCCGATCTTGATCGTGGATTACAAGGTTTTATTAAACAAGAACAGCAACAAAATCAAAACTATATAGCCCAGTGTCAAACACACAATCCGTATAAAACAACATAAAGCATTACAAATTCAAAACAAAAAGGCCTTTGACCAGGCCTGGTCAAAGGCCTTTAAACGCCTTAACTACCTTGGCAACCAAAACTTTTTAAGCGCGCCTTCTAAATCGGTCAGCGCTTGATGGTATACCGCTTGTTTAAAACTAACCACCTCTTGCACTGGACGCCAATAATCAACCCACGCCCACGATTCAAACTCGGGCGAATCGTGCAGGCCTAAATTAATGCGCTCAACGTCGCCTTCAAACCCCAGCATAAACCAAATTTGTTTTTGGCCAATGCACACAGGTTGACTGTAATGCCGAATAAGGTGTTTGGGTAAATCGTAACTTAACCAGCCATTGGTGCGGCCTAAAACACGCACGTCAGAAGGCTCTAAACCCACTTCTTCTTTTAACTCTCTAAAAACCGCTTGTTGCGGGGTTTCATTTTCACGAATGCCGCCTTGTGGAAACTGCCAGGCATCCTGTTGAATTCGTTTACCCCAAAACAGCTTGCCCTCTTTATTGACAATAATAATGCCCACATTATGTCGGTAACCGTCTTGATCGATCATGGAAACCCTAAATACAATTATAAATATGCGCTAATAGTGCCTAAAATTGGTTTTTTTTCAATCCATAAATGATTTTGAAGCCGATTATCGTTCAATACCGTTATTTACGACTCGTTACGATTAATCACAATTTTTTGCAATTATTTGCAACACCTGGCTAATCAGCCGGCTTGTGCGCGTGTCAGTGATGGTTTAGGATGTTGTTCCAAATTTAGGGCGCCTCTATTTGCCACACAGTCAAATCTACCGGTAAATAAAAGCGCCCTTAAATCAACTCATTTAAAAAGCAGGGAATCCCATGGCATTAGCAATCTTTGATTTGGACAACACCTTAATTGCTGGCGACAGTGATTTTTTATGGGGTGAATTTTTGGTGCAAAATGGCTATGTTAACGCCGAACATTTTAGCGAGCAAAATGCCCTTTTTTACCAACAATATCAAGCGGGCACGCTAGACATTATGGCCTACCAGCGCTTTGCGCTCGAGCCATTAACGCATCATGACATGACTACTTTAAACCAATGGCATAATGAGTTTATGGAGCAGTTTATAAAACCCAGAACCCTCGCAAAAGCGCATGCACTTATTAACGAGCACAAAGCCCGTGGCGATCGGCTATTGATCATTACGGCCACCAACACCTTTATTACCCGGCCGATTGGCACGTACTACGGTATTAACGAACTGCTGGGCACCGAAGGTGTGTTGGTCAACAATCGTTACACTGGTGAAGTGTTGGGTACGCCCACCTTTCAGCAAGGCAAAGTGACCCGCTTACAGGCCTGGTTAACAGAGCACAATGAAACCTTAAACGGCAGTTATTTTTACTCAGACTCGCACAACGATCTTCCATTGCTGTACATTGTGGAACACCCCGTGGTGGTAGACGGTGACAGCAAATTATTAAGCGTGGCGCAAGAAAAGCAATGGAAAACCATAAGCTTGCGTGACTAACCTAATCTTGCGTGTTTAATTTAAAACATGATAAAGCTATATCACCTCAAATTGCAGACATAAAAAAACCGCTCGCATCCTAGACATTAAACCTAGGATTGAGCGGTTTTTTAACGCACTGTTTTTAAAAAGCAGCGTTAAGCTTATTCTTAGTTACAACGCCATCTCTTCTTTAACCTGTTCTACCCACGCGTCAATGCGACCAGCGGTTTTATCGGCTTGCTGATCTTCGTCGATTCCTAAGCCGACAAAGAACTCGCCGTCTTCGGTCACCGCTTTTGACTCATCAAACTCATAACCATCGGTTGAGGTATAACCGGCAGGCGTTGCGCCGTTTTCTACCGCAACATCGTGCATTAAGCCCATCGCATCCAAAAAGTATTCTGAGTAATCCGCCTGATCGCCCAAACCAAAACAGGCCACGGTTTTACCGGTAAAGTCGATGCTCTTAAAATCGTTCCAAAAATCGTCCCAGCTGCTTTGCAGTTCGCCGTAATACCAAGTGGGTTGGCCTAAAATAATATTAGTATACTTGGCAAAATCCCCAGCACTCGCGGTGGAAATGTCATGCACATCAATCAAGTCGGCACCAAATTTATCTTTAATCATGTCTGCAACGCGCTCGGTATTGCCAGTATCTGTGCCGTAAAATAGACCCACTTTGCTCATTTTTATCCCCTCTAAATACAAAATTTACGTGTAAAATTGGCTCTCACAAACGTCCGTAAATGCCATAATCTAAACTGTTCATTTAATTGACGCAAATCATAGCACAGCAAAGCTTCTTATTAATTCACTTAATTTTATACATCACCATGAAAAATACTGATTCAATCGATTGTTTTAAATGCCGGCATTTTTTTGTAACTTGGGATGCCTCCAATCCACGGGGTTGCAAGGCGTTTGGCTTTAAAACCCATAAACTTCCCAGTCAAGTAGTGCTCGAAAGCTCGGGGGAACCTTGCTTAAGGTTTAGCCCAAAACCCGACCCCAACACTCAAACAAAAAGTAAGGGTTGGATTGCTTAAAAAAGTCAATAAACAAGCCATTAAACAAGCATCAATCCTCAAGCAGCCGATGCAGCGCAGGCCAAACAAAATACGCCCCAGGGTCGGTTTTTCGATCGGGTGCTATGTCGCTGTGCCCAACAATATTATCATTATTGGCGGTTTGTAAACCTGGATAAACCTCCCGCAGGCTTTTAATTAAGCGCGCCAAAACCGCATATTGCATTGCGGTATAACAACTAAAATCGGTGCCCTCTAGCTCAATACCTACCGAAAAGTCATTGCAATTTGCTTGCCCTTTAAACTTCGACTGTCCGGCATGCCATGCGCGCTGGTTAAACGGCACAAACTGCACCAAGGTGCCATCGCGCTTAATCAGCGCGTGAGCCGATACTTTTAACCCTTTTATCTTTTCAAAATATGGGTCACTAGCGGCATCCAGTTGATTGGTAAACAAGTCGGCAATGGCGGATCCTCCAAATTGATTGGGCGGCAAACTAATGCCGTGCACCACAATTAAGGTAGGATTTACGCACTTTGGGCGGGCATCAAAATTAGGACTGGCAATAAATTCAACCGAACTGACCAGGCCTGTTTGAGTGTTAATGTTATATAAGTTACTAGACGAAGTGGTTTTCATAAGGCGCATTATAATACGAATTGGGTATAATACCGCCCAATACTCACCAGTCCAGTCTTGAGCACTTATATGACGTCAACAATCCTGCCGAATTATTTTTTAAACTTAAGCACTACGGTCGCCTCCGCGTTGCAAGAAGACGTTGGTGCTGGAGATTTAACCGCGCAATTAATTGCGTCCAATACGCAAGCTAATGCCAAAATTGTCTGTCGCGAAGCGGCCATTATCTGTGGTCGCCCTTGGTTTGAGGAAGTCTTTAGGCAAATAGACGCCAGTATTCAAATTGACTGGCACATTACCGAGGGTCAAGCGGTCGCGGCGAATCAGCTAATTTGCACATTACAGGGTTCGGCTCGCGCGATTTTAACCGCCGAGCGCACTGCGCTCAATTTTTTACAAACCTTGTCGGCCACCGCCACGGTCACCGCGCAGTATGTTGCACAGCTCAAAAACACGCACACACAACTGTTAGACACACGTAAAACCCTACCAGGCCTGCGCTTGGCGCAAAAATACGCCGTTAAGTGTGGCGGTGGTTGCAATCATCGCATGGGGTTGTACGATGCCATTTTAATTAAAGAAAACCACATTATGGCCGCCGGTGGCATTGCACAGGCCGTTAATTTAGCGAAAACCTTGCATCCTGGCGTGTCCATTGAGGTTGAAACCGAAAACCTCGCCGAGGTTAAGCAAGCCTTAATGGCGGGCGCCAACATTATCATGCTTGACAACTTTAGCTATGAGCAGATGCACGCGGCTGTTATGCTGGTTAGCGGACAAGCCAAGCTCGAAGTATCGGGCAATGTCGAAATAGACCAACTTGCGCACTTAGCAAAAACGGGTGTGGATTTTATTTCGAGCGGCGCACTTACCAAACATATTAAGGCGATTGATCTTTCAATGCGCTTTGAGATGCTTTGATATGCTTTTAACAAGCGACTTTTTTCTACGGCCATCTTATTTTTAAAACGCTATCCACTCTTAAACGGAAAAATTCTCAGCTGTGCATGATCATATTTTAGTCAGTATTGTTTTACTCTTAGGCATCGCCGTTTTAACGGTGGCGTTGTCACGTCGGCTGCATTTTCCGCCCATCTTAAGCTACATCGTAGTGGGCATTATCGTGGGTCCGTTTGGCTTTGCCTTTATTGAAAATGAAGAAAACATCTCTTTATTGGCCGAATTTGGCATTGTTTTTTTATTGTTTGCGATTGGCTTAGAGTTCTCGCTGTCGCAAATGGTGGCCATGCGTAAACAGGTTTTTGGCCTAGGATCGGCGCAAGTATTTGCAACAGGCCTGGTGGTCTTTTTTATTGGCTGGATGGCGGGTTTAGACACCAATACCAACATAGTCATTGCCTCGGCTTTTGCCCTGTCTTCCACCGCCATCGTCATAAAACAACTGACCGAACAATCCGAAATTCAGTCGCGTCACGGTCGCTCGGCCGTGGGCATTTTAATTTTTCAAGACATCATTGCTATCCCATTGCTTATCTTAATTCCCACCTTGGCCATCACTCAGAGTGACGGTGACTCTTTTGGCATGTCAATGGCTTTTACGTTTGCAAAAGGCATTTTAGTGGTGGTGATTATGCTGGCCATCGGACGCTACCTTCTGCGCCCACTGTTTCACGAAGTGGCGGCCGCTAAATCGCAAGAGCTCTTTACTTTAACGGTGTTAATGGTGGCACTCAGCTCGGCGGCATTTACCGAAGAGATGGGGTTGTCTTTAACGCTGGGCGCATTTTTAGCCGGCATGATGTTGGGTGAGACCGAATATCGCCATCAAATTGAATCGGACATTCGGCCGTTTCAAGATATTTTACTGGGACTGTTCTTTGTCACCGTGGGCATGTTGATTTCGGTTGATATTTTAATGACGCACTTCTGGTTAGTTCTGCTCATTACCTTGGGCATTATTTTAGTTAAAGGTCTGGTTATTTACACGGTGGCACGACTGCTCCATAAAACCGCCGGTGTCGCCGCCAGAACGGCCTTGTCTTTGGCGCAAGTGGGTGAGTTTGGTTTGGTGTTGATTACTCTGGCCTTTACCTACAATTTACTGCCGCTTGATACCGGTAATATTTTGCTGACGGCGGCCGTGTTAAGCATGGCGGTGTCGCCGTTTATGGTTAAATTTAACGGTAAAATTGCCAAAATTATTCATAAAGAGAGCTACAACGCCAACCATTTTGAAATTGAATCAAACATTTCCGAAACCAGTAAACGCTTAAACAACCACGTGGTTCTGTGTGGTTTTGGACGCGTTGGTCAAACCGTAAGCCGCTTTTTACGCAACGCCAACGAAAACTTTATTGCGCTCGACATGGACATTGTTAGGGTAAAAGAAGCCAGTGCAGCAGGCGAACCCGTGCATTACGGTGACGCATCCAAACAAAGTATTTTGCATGCCGCCGGCTTAGAAAAAGCCAAAATCATCATCATTACCTTTAACGATTTTCACGCCAGTATTAAAATTATTCGCACATTGCGCCGTCTCAACCCCAATATTCCCATTTTAGTGCGTACCTTGGACGATTTGCATGTAGACGAGCTGATTAACGCGGGGGCTAACGAAGTAGTGCCTGACACTTTTGAATCCAGCATTATGCTGGCGTCGCACCTGCTATTGATGATTGGCCAGCCGCCCAGTAAAGTGTTAAAAGAGACCCGTTTAATGCGCAAAGACCGCTATCGGTTATTAGAAAAGTTTTACCCTGGCGAAGAAGATTATTTATTGGTTCCCAGTCAATCATCAAAAGTGATTTTGCACAGCGTAACCTTAGAAGAGTCGGCTTATGCCGTTAATAAAACCTTAAACGACTTACCGTTAGAAGAGTTAAAAGTACACGTTGATGCGATTGTGCGCGGCAACATACGGGGCGAAAACCCCGCAGCAGACACGTTACTAAGAGTGCTTGATTTTGTGGTTATTTCGGGCTTGCCGGAAGACGTCGCCCGTGCTGAAAAGCTTCTAAAAACGGGCAAAAGTTAAGCGTTAATACGTGAATTAAAACGCGCCTTAACGCTCCAACCAAATCAGTGAGGCGATGCGTCCGGTTTGCCCAGAACGACGATAAGAAAAAAACTGCGACTCATCGCGGTAAGTGCATAAATCACCGCCGTACACAAAAGAGACACCTAACTGATTTAATTCATACTTGACCAGGCCTGGTAAGTCGGCTAAATATTTTTTGTGTAAATGACTGTCTACAGACAACGGCTTAAAAAAGCCTGCATTGAGCTCTGACGTTGCCACAAAAACCGCTCTAACCTCTTCACCCACCTCAAACGACTGTGCACCAATCGCCGGACCTATCCACGCCATTAAACGTTCTGGGCTTTCTGGTAAAGCCTCTACGGACTGACGCACAATACCCGAAGCCAAGCCTTTCCAGCCCGCATGAATCGCACACACCAACGTGCCTGCCAAATTAGTGATTAAAATAGGCAAGCAATCGGCCGTCAGCACCACCGCCACTCGACCCGATTCTTGCGTCCAAGAAGCATCCGCAATAGGCGGATTATCTTGAGTCGCTAAAGAGTCAAGACAAACAAGCTCGACAGTATGTTGCTGATTAAGCCAAACGGGTTGGCTGGATAAGCCAGCCCGATTGACCAATTGCTGTCGATTGGCTAAAACGGCGTTTAAATCGTCGCCTACATGCGTGGCCAAATTAAACCCATCAAATGGCGGCAAGCTTACTCCGCCCAAACGTGTAGTACACAGCGCTTTTACACCAATAGGTGCCGGCCAATCTGGGTAGATAAAATGGCTGTCAGACTGATTATTAGGCTGACTATTACGCTCTAACATCAGTCAGGAATGTCTTCATCGGTGACCCATTCGACTTCAACGCCGTGATCGTAGTCGTAATCGTCGTACCCCATATTGCGTGATTCGTACATTTCCATGTCTTCGCGCAACACGTCAATTAACTCAAACATCGCATCGGGCATGTCCACTTTCCACTTCATGGTTTTACCCGTAACCGGATGGGTTAAACTCAGCGCGCCAGCGTGCAGGGCTTGGTGTTTAAAGTTACGCAAAAACACCACAAATTCTTCATTCATCTGCTTCGGAATTCTAAAACGCTTGCCATACACCGGATCGCCCACCAGCGGAAACCCTAAGTGCGCCATGTGGACTCTAATTTGATGCGTGCGACCCGTTTCGAGTTTAACGCGGATGCGTGTATGCTCTCTAAAACGCTCTAACACGCGGTAATGACTGATGGCTTCTTTGCCGCCAAAGTGACGAATGGCCATTTTTTTACGATCGGCTGAACTGCGTCCAATAGGCTGATCTACCGTACCGCCATTGGCCATTTTTCCGACCACGACAGCATCGTAAAGTCGCTCTACTGCATGGCGAGATAACTGACTTACCAAATTAGTTTGCGCCGGTACTGTTTTAGCCACCACCATCAAACCAGAGGTTTCTTTGTCTAAACGGTGCACAATACCAGCACGCGGCACTTCACGCAGTTTGTCATTGTGAAACAACAACGCGTTCATTAACGTCATGTCTGGATTACCTGCACCCGGATGCACTACCAAACCCACGGGTTTGTTAATGACCATAATGGCATCGTCTTCGTACAGAATGTCGAGTTCAATCTCTTGCGCCGGAATATCGATTTCATTGTCAATCTGGGCAATCAATTCGACCTTTTCGCCACCTAAAACCGGTTGGCGTGGCTTAAGCCAGGCCACACCGTTAATGGTGACGTTGCCGTCTTTAATCCACTGCTGAATTCGACTGCGCGAATAATCTGAAAATAGTGGCCCAATGGCGACGTCTAACCTTTCTCCAAGTGCATCGTGAGGAATGGTGGCTGTTAATATTTGCTTACTCAATGGATAACCTTAAACAGTTTACGCTGTCAATTAGTAAGCGTGCCGCACAAAGGTCTTAAAAAACCTTAAAACAAAACCGTTTTAAAATGCAAAGCACGCAGTTGAAAATTTGGGAATTATGATACAATCCGTGTCACTTAAATAACGCATATTGTACCTAAAATATGAAAAAAACGCTGTTATCCATCTTATTATTCTCAACACTGAATTTGCAAGGGTGTTCAACCCTTTCTTCTTTAATTGAAAAACCCGATTCTGAAAAAACCGTAGAAGAGTTTTACACCGCGGCTACTGAAGCATTTCAGGACGGCCAATGGGACACTGCCACACAAAACTACGAAAAACTTAAAGCTTATTTTCCGTATGGTGAATTTGCTGAGCAATCGTATTTAGAACTGGCTTATTCGTATTACAAATACGATGAACCCGAGTCGGCCATTCGTGAACTGGAAGAATTCGTTCGCTTGTACCCTAAACACCCGCAATTAGCCTACGCTTATTATTTAAAAGCGCTTGCCGCCGACTCGGTCAATAAAAGTTGGTTGGATAAATACATTACTGATCCAGCTACCCGCGACGTTAAGTCAACCCAGCGTGCATTTACCTTTTATAACGATGTACTGGCACGTTTTCCTCAAACCCCTTACGCCACACAATCGGCTCAACGTTTAATTGTATTGAGCAACCAAATGGCGCGACATGAGGTGTTTGTGGCTGAGTTTTATTACAATAAACAAGCCTACTTAGCCGCCGCTAATCGTGCGCAATCGGTCATAGAAAATTATCCGCGTGCCTCAAGCACACATAAAGCACTACAAATAATGGAAGCGTCTTATGAAAAATTGGGCATGACCGATAACATGCTCGCCGTGCGCATGGTACAAGACCTTAACCAAAAAGGCTTGGAACCAATGGATGTAAACAACGACAATGATGATTTAACCAACCCACCAAAACCTGAGAACCAGAAAAAATCTTGGTGGTCGAGCATTACCAGTGTTTTTGATTAAAGGCTAATTTTGATTAAAGGCTAATGTTAAGGTCTTTAAACTCGCCTTTAAGCGCGCCTTGAGACACGTATTAACACAATAAAAAACCACTTAAAGCACCCGCTCTAAGTGGTTTTTTTGTTGTTAAAGCAAACTAAAAAATCTCAATCTATTCAGTATATCGACTGGTAATGGGATAGCGGCGGTCTTTACCAAACGCTCGTTGGGTGATTTTTACCCCAGGGGCGGCTTGGCGACGCTTGTATTCACTACGGTCAATTAAGCGCACCACCTTGTTAACTTCCTCGGCATTAAAGCCCATATCAATCATCTGCTGGGGCGTTTTATCCTGCCTAACATACGCTTTAATCATCGCATCCAACACAGCATAATCGGGCAGTGAATCTTGATCCACCTGATCTGGACGCAATTCGGCGGAAGGCGCGCGTTCAATCACGCGTTCGGGAATCACGTTAGACAACCCATTCCGATAGTGCGCTAGGCGATACACCAAGGTTTTTGGCACGTCTTTTAACGGTGAAAATCCACCGACCATGTCGCCGTATAAAGTTGAATACCCAACCGCTACTTCGCTTTTATTGCTGGTGGCCAGTACCATTTTGCCGGTTTTATTGGATAACGCCATCAATAAAGTACCACGAATTCTGGCTTGTAAATTTTCTTCGGTTACATCGTTTTCTAGCCCTATAAAACTCGGTGCCAACGCAGTTTCAAAACTGTTAAATAGGTTTTCAATGGGAATACTTTGATAGTCCACCCCCATGGTTTTGGCTTGTAAAGCGGCGTCGTCTTGGCTAATTTGTGCAGTATATTTAAACGGCATCATAACCGCACTGACGTTATTGGCACCAAGCGCGTCAACGGCTAGCGCTAAAGTAAGTGCCGAATCAATGCCTCCGGACAACCCCAATAACACACCAGGAAAACCATTTTTTTGCACATAGTCTTTTATGCCTAAGGTTAAGGCTTGATAGACACGCGCTTCACTTTCATATAACGGGGCTACCAGGCCTGGTAACACGCTCACACCATGCTGAGACTTAACCACTTTAACCGCCGTTAACGCCGTTTTAAACTCCAGACTTTGTACCTGAACAATACCCTGTGCGTCCATGGCAAACGAACCGCCGTCAAACACCAACTCGTCTTGCCCACCCACTTGGTTAACATACAAAATAGGTGCGTTAATTTCGGCCACGCGACGCGTTAGAGTATTTAAACGGTCTTGATGCTTTTCATCTGAAAACGGCGAGGCGTTTAAGGTAAGCAGAACATCCGCACCCGCTTCTTTGGCTTGGGTAGCGGGGGCAAATTTCCAAATGTCTTCGCAAATTAACACCCCAAATCGAACGCCCTTATGCTCAACCACACAAGGTCGATGGCCGGCCGAAAAATACCGTTGCTCGTCAAACACACTGTAATTGGGCAGATGTTGCTTCATGTAACTGGCTTGAATTGCGCCTTTTTCAATCCACGCAGCCATATTAAAGCGCTCACCCAAAGCATCCTGCATGGGATAACCCACCACCACCACGACGTCATTAACATGCTGACAAATCTGCAACAAAGCTCTATCAATTTGTGGGTACAAGCCACCGCGTAATAACAAATCTTCTGGTGGATAACCGGTAAGAGTCATTTCGGGAAACAGCACAATATCAGCATTGTGCTGTAACTTGGCCTGCTTGGCCGACTCAATCACGAGTTGCGTGTTGCCTGCAATGTCGCCGACCACGGGATCAATTTGCGCCATGACCACGGTAACCGTTGGAGAAGGTTGGCTCGAAGACTGGCTCATAGAAAACTCTCTTTATGGGGCTTATGGGGCGTAAATATATTTAGAGACCTGTGCATGAGTCAATTTTACTCGTGCAAAAGCCTCATTTAGTAATGTGTTAACGCGTCAACTGCGCCAACATGGCCGAACCTAAATCCGCTGGTGAACGCACAACGGTAACACCCGCGGCTTCTAAAGCGGCAAATTTGGCCTCAGCCGTACCCTTGCCACCACTGACAATGGCACCTGCATGCCCCATGCGTTTGCCAGGCGGTGCGGTTACACCTGCAATATAGGCCACCACCGGTTTGGTGACGTGCGCTTGAATAAATTCAGCGGCGTCTTCTTCGGCTTGCCCACCAATCTCGCCGACCATAATGATGCCTTCGGTTTGCGGATCTTGCTCAAACAACGCTAAACAATCAATAAAGTTCATGCCCTGTATTGGGTCGCCACCTATGCCCACGCACGTCGATTGCCCTAATCCGTTGCCCGTGGTTTGGTGCACGGCTTCATAGGTTAATGTGCCCGAACGTGATACCACACCAATTTTGCCAGGCAGATGAATGTGCCCAGGCATAATGCCAATCTTGCACCCGGTACCATTAAGACCTGGAGTGATCAGGCCTGGGCAGTTGGGGCCAATTAAATAAGCATCCGACTTATCCAGTACCGCGCGAACTTTAAGCATGTCGGCCACTGGAATGCCTTCGGTAATGCAGGTAATGACTTTAATGCCTGCGGCAATCGCTTCAATAATGGAATCGGCAGCAAACGCTGGTGGCACATAAATCATGCTGGCCGTGGCACCGGTTTGCTCAACCGCGTCACGCACTGTGTTAAACACAGGCAAGCCCAAATGCAATTGCCCGCCTTTACCTGGAGTAACACCCCCCACCATTTTGGTGCCGTAAGCCATGGCTTGTTCTGAATGAAAACTACCTTGTTTGCCGGTAAACCCTTGGCAAATCACTTTGGTGTGTTGATTAATTAAAATGCTCATAGTTAGTTGTTCCCTGCCACTTCAACGACCTTACGCGCGGCATCGGCTAAGCCGCTGGCGGTAATAATGCTTAAACCACTGTGTGCGAGCTTTTCGCGCCCCAATTCAACATTAGTGCCTTCTAAACGCACCACAACAGGAATCGTTAAACCCACTTCTTGCACTGCCTTAATAATGCCATCGGCAATTAAGTCACAGCGCACAATGCCGCCAAAAATATTCACTAAAATAGACTTAACACCCGAATCGGACAGAATCAACTTAAACGCTTCTGCAACGCGTTCAGGGGTTGCTCCGCCGCCCACGTCTAAAAAGTTGGCTGGATTACCACCGTTTAATTTAATTAAATCCATGGTTGCCATCGCCAAACCAGCACCATTTACCATGCAGCCAATGTCGCCGTCCAAAGCGATGTAATTAAGCTCATGTTTTGAGGCCAAAGCTTCACGAACGTCTTCTTGCGAATAGTCGCGTAAGGCGACCAGGTCGGCTTGACGATACAACGCGTTAGAATCAATGCTTACCTTAGCGTCTAAGGCAATCAGGGTGTTTTCTTGGGTGCGAATCAGTGGATTAATTTCAATTTGCGCAATGTCTTTGTCCAGTGCCAATTGATAGAACTGCTGCATTAATGTGCCCAGCTGTTTAAACGCTGTGCCTGTCAAACCTAAAGCAAACCCCACTTCACGACACTGATACGGCATAACACCCACAGTAGGATCAATGTGTACGCTTAAAATCTTTTCGGGAGAATCGTGTGCAACCGCCTCAATGTCCATACCGCCCGACGCAGAAATAACAAACGAATGGGTGCGCGACACACGGTCTACCACCAAACTTAAATACAACTCTTCTTCAATAGCTAACTTTTCTTCAATAAGCAGGCTATGAATGGGTAATTTTTTACCCGCCGTTTGAATAGTAGCCAACTGACTGCCCAATAATTGGCTGGCCACCTGATGCGCCTCGTCGCGCGATTGCACCAACTTTACACCACCGGCTTTGCCACGCGCACCGGCGTGAATTTGTGCTTTAACCACCCAAGCAGAACCTTGATGAGAACCGGCGATAAAATCTAACGCGTCGTCAAGCTCGTTTAAATGCTGGATTAATTGCCCTTTTGGGGTGGGAATGCCGTATTCTTGAAACAAGGCTTTGGCTTGATATTCGTGTAAATTCATGTAAAAAAACGTCTCCAATTGGCCTTGTTTGTTGGCTTAATTGCACGCAAATCAAGGTTTTTAAACGGTCGAATTAAAAGATAAAAATTGCTTTTATTGTATGATTTTTAGACAATGAATGCATTGCATTTTCAATGCGTTTCAATAATAAGGTGTTTTATTGTGCGAACAATTATATTTTTACTGCTGGTTATACTGGCGTTTTTAGTCATTCGCTTTACCCTTAATCGGGTCATTGCAATTCGCAAAAAAAACCAGGAACTGGACTCACCAGGCCTGGTTAACGTGCAAAAAAATCTGGTCACCTGTGTGGTTTGCGGCCTTAACCTGCCCGAAGAAGAGGCCATTATTGAAACCTTAAACGGCGATGAATTTGCATTTTGCTGCGCTAAACATCAACAAGACTTTCATAAATCGGCCATAAAAGTTCAATAACATATGCAAAAAATATAGGCAAAAATCTAACCTTCCTTTAAAGATTGCAACCCATTATCTTTTAAAGAATCTCCACAATAGTGGCCTCAAACACCACCACTGTATCGGCTAATGGGTGGTTAAAATCCACCACCACTTCGGTGTCGTTTAAAGACTCAATGCGCCCTGGCACTTCTTGACCCGTGGGCGTGTCAAAACCAATCACTTGACCGACTTTTAAAGGCTCTTGCTCACTATTTTCTACAAAATCAGCACGATTCATGACCACCACATTTTGCGCGTCGGCGGTGCCAAATGCAGCGTCTGGTGATAAGGTTAATTTTGCTGTCGTACCCTGCTCAAGACCAATAAGCATCTCTTCTAACGTGTGAATAAATGTGCCATCGCCCAGAGTAAAGAAAAATGTTTCATCGCCTTGCGTGCCTTCCACCCAAGTGCCGTCCAATAAACTTAGACTAAAACGTATTTGGAGAGTGCTGTTTTCTTGTACAACCTTGACGGACATATGACTTCCTTTTTATCAAAAATGCGGGTCTAAATAGAGTGTGCTCTTGACTTAGCCGGTGCTTTTTCAGTTACGCTGGGCGTGGTTTTTGTAACGGCTTTAGCCGTGGTTTTTGCCCCAAGGCTTGTTGCACCGCTAACACGACGTTTTTGCGGTGCCATGCCGTCCACAACCACTAAATTTCGCCCCGATTGTTTGGCTAAATACAACGCCTCATCGGCTTTTTTGAGCACCGCTTGCGGGGCATTTAAATGACTTTGAGCCAAAGCAATCCCCACGCTCATCGTTACTTGAGTGGTGACATACTCTTCTTGACTCATAAACTCGAGTGGTGCTTGCTCTAACGCTTCACGTAAGCGGTTCATTTCGGCTTCGGCCATGGCCACATGTTTGCCTTTAAAGACCACGGTAAATTCCTCACCGCCATAACGATAGACTTTAGCACCCTTTACTGTAGCCAATCCATGCGCGACACGCTTTAAGACTTCATCGCCCACATCGTGGCCGTAGGTGTCGTTAAAGCGTTTAAAATGGTCAATGTCGACCATCGCAATAGCGTACTGTTTGCCCAACCCCATAAACGACTCAAACAACGCGCGCCGGCTTTTTAAGCCCGTTAATTCATCCACATAGGCGATATGGTGAGCATCAAAGATAAGGGCCAGTAAAATCATTAACGCCGCCACGCTCGACAGCAATGCCAGTTGCCCAGGTTGGTAAAATTGGTTTAACGCAAGAGCCAACAGCAACAACACCACCAGCGCCGTGTGATTTAACACCTTTACCGGTTGCGAACGCCTCAGCTTTAAAGACAATAAAAACCCGGTTAGTAAAAAGCTTATCGCCCCCACAAAGGTTAAGTTAATAACACCTTGAGTGGATTGAATAATGGGAGCCGAGATTACCGCAATTAATTCAAAGGGCAACGTATTTAACACCCAATAAACGCCCACAACTTGCGCCAAAAAAAGCCCGCCAACAGTGATGTTCATGCCAACATTGTATAGGCCTTTTTCGGGCAAACTTAACCAGACCAAAACATTAAGCGGCAACAGCACCATCAGCACCGGCAAGAGTATTTCACTTGACAAACTTTGCGCCTGCCCCGGCACAAAAATGTCCAGCACCCCATTTAACAACACGATGCTAAACATAAGCCACAAGGGTTGCGCGCGGTTAAACCAGATGCTAATAAACAGCACAAAAACACCTAATACATACGGCGTATAAGACAACAGACCAAACCACGGTGTTTGAGGCGTTAAAAGTACAACTTGCCAAAGAGCAAAACCGCTTAGCAAGAGAAGCCAACTGTAGTGTTTAATCATGTTTTCTCACTTTGTGAGGCCTGGCTGAACGAAGAACTGCTTAAAAAACTTAAGATTGCCAATATCGGTTTGCCTTAAAACCAACCTGTTTTCAAAAATTAGGTTTTTCCAAACAAGGTAAAGGGTTCGTAAGGCACGTCGTCGCACATAATGCGCCACTCTAGCTCATAACCACACGCCTGCGTGGTTTCGCATTGGTTATGCGATGTCGCAAATTCGCCCGCTCGATACGCTTTGCGTGACTCATAAACATAACCTTTTGGACAGGCCTGCTTGGCTTTAGAGCGCATTGCTAGACTGTCAAAGGTGGTAATAGGCTCATGAAACTGTTCGGTTAGGCGAAAATGGGTTTCATCCACCTGCTCCACTTTAACGTGACCCGTAACCCCCACCAAGGCGTCACCAGCGGCTTGAATACCACGGCCAACCGAATCAACCCCATCGCTAAACGTAGAACAACCCGACAGCCCTGCGGTTAATAAAAGCGCACCGGCAACACTCAGCAGGCCTGGTTGACGCCAGATTGTCTTAAAAGAACGAACACTTTGATGCATATTTTCTCTGCTTTTATTGGCTATAAATTTAAACGACAAATCATAACAAATATGCCGCTTTTACAAAATTTTATTTACGAATGGCCTTTGCGCGATCGATGTACGGCTGAGTCGCGTGGTTAATTGGCACTGATGGGTTCTTCTTTAATGCCAATTTCAGAAATAACGTAACACAAATTGGTTTGGAGTTTTTTGCCGTTTACCAGCAAAGACACGCCGTACTGATCCTCTGGGTTTAGACGTACATCGCCTTTATAAACCTTGAGCAGTTTACCGGTTTGACAACTGTACAACTCAACCGTACGGTCTAAGCCCACCCAATCAGATTGTAGATTTTTAGCACTGTTAGCGACTTTTTCACACCCAGTGGCAAATACGGTAATCGCCCCCAAACAAGCCAATAGAACCGTGCGCTGTATCGCATTTACATTTGTTATTTTCATGTGAGTGGTGTCCTTTTTTAAAACACGTAAATAGAGGTGCCCAGCAGCTAATTCCCCTATAATGTTCAGCTTGCAAATTATAGAATCTTAAATTTATGTCTTGTGTCACGCCCACGTTGCTCATTATTGGTTATGTCTGGCCCGAACCCAACTCATCGGCGGCCGGCACGCGGATGCTGCAATTAATTAAGCAGTTTTTAACCCACGGTTACGGCGTGCATTTTGCCAGCCCAGCCAAATTAGGGGAACACAAAGCCGACCTTACAAGCCTGGGGGTACAAGAATACAATATTGAGCTCAACCATTCCAGCTTTGACCTGTTTATTGCAGCATTACAACCCAACCTAGTGCTGTTTGATCGTTTTATGATGGAAGAGCAATTTGGTTGGCGCGTTGCTCAATACGCCCCCAATGCGCTACGCATTCTTAATACCGAAGACTTACACTGCTTGCGCGAGGTGCGCCAGCAGTTGGTTAAAAGCTATTTAACGTCGTCCAAAAGCAACGGCGCTTGCACACTTGATGAAATTGCTTTGCACGACGTGGCTGTGCTTAAAGCAAAGTTGCAGCAAACCGACTTGGCCAAACGTGAAATAGCCGCTATTTTTAGAAGCGATTTAACCTTGATGATTTCTGAATTTGAAATGGATCTGCTGGTAAATCACTTTAACGTGCCCATAACGCACCTGCATTACCTGCCCTTTTTATACGAGCAAGATGCTGGTGGATTACCCGCTGCTTGGGTGCCAACGTTTGCGCAACGCATTGGCTTTGTAAGCATTGGCAATTTTAGACACGCCCCAAATTGGGACGCGGTGCTGTGGCTCAAGCAGCAAATTTGGCCGCACATTCGCAAGCAACTCCCCCAAGCTGAATGTTTCATTTATGGTGCGTATCCACCCAAAAAAGCCACCGAACTGCACAACCCAAAACAAGGGTTTTACGTTAAAGGCTGGGTCGATGATGCATTTGCCGCATTAAGCCAAGCGCGCGTGTGTTTAGCGCCTTTGCGGTTTGGCGCAGGCATTAAAGGTAAATTAGCCGAAGCGATGTTGTGCGGCACGCCCAGTGTCACCACCTCGATTGGCGCTGAATCGATGCTGCTTACCACCTGGCCTGGTCACATTGCCAACAACGATGAGGCGTTTGCGCGTTTGGCGGTACAGCTGCATCAAGATGACCAGGCCTGGTTAAGTGCACAAACCGTTGGGTTTGATACCGTAGCGCAGCGCTATCAAATGCCACGCCCCGAAATATCCAGTCTTTTTGACACACTCAAGCGCATCAACCAACAACTGGATGCTCATCGCTCATCTAATTTTATGGGCAGCGTACTCAATCATCATCACCACAAAAGCACGCAATACATGGCGCAGTGGATTGAGGTTAAAAATCAACTGGCACAAGCCAATGCACCCATCAACCCAATACAACAGGCTATTTTATGAACCCGCCCTTACCCGATTCCATTAAAAGCAAAGACCATTCAAGTAAAGACCCATTGCACGGCATTACCTTAAAAGAAATTGTCACGCAACTGCACGCCAATTACGGTTGGGAAGAACTCGCATTACGCATTCCTATACGCTGTTTTAGCTTTGAACCCAGCGTGCAATCCACGCTCAAGTTTTTGCGTAAAACCCCTTGGGCGCGCACTAAAGTCGAAGAACTTTACATTAAGGCCAGCAAAAACTGGGGGCACTGTCAGCCAGTTACAACAACCGCTACAACGACCGTTATAAACCCCGCAGAATAATAATCAGCACAAACAAAAACGCCCCAAAGTTGGGGCGCATTTTTTGCATTGCACTTTTAGAGAAAATTAATTCTACTAAGGTTTATTTAAGTGTGACCACGTATTGTGCAATGGACTCCATAGTAGCGGTGCTTAAACCAGCCGCCATCGGTGCCATCATTCCAGTCATTGGACCTACTTGCTCACCCGCTTTGTATTTTTCAAGCTTGGCAACAATGTCGGCAATAGGCTGGTTGTTTAAACGTGGACCCACACCGCCTTCCGCGTTCGCACCGTGACAACCTACACACGTTGCATAATCACTTGCGCCAGACGCAGATGCAACCATCTCTTTAGCTTCAGCTTTAACCTCTTTAACGACCTCTTCAGCCTCTGAAACCATCTCTTTGGCTTCTACCTTAACATCTTCAACCATTTCCTTAGCGGCTTCTTTAATCTCGGCGTTAACGTCACTGCGACTTGCTGGCTCTTGTTGCAACGATTCGACTTTAGCGCTTTCTGGCACAGGTTGCTTTACGTCCATTGCATTATTAGCACCGGTTTGAGCCGGTTCTGTTTTATCGTCCGAACAAGCACTTAATAATAACGCTGTGCTTAACACCGCCATGGTAACCACTTTAGGAGCGGTTTTAGTAAAAAGAGTGTGTAATGTCATGTTTTTTCCTTTATTTGAAAATATGAACGTTGAAATGAAAATGCATTTTAATATGGAAAATTTTACCACATTAGGGCGGCCTGCAACCTGATATAACACTTTAACCTTACATTAACGCTTTATAAGACCCGCGAATTCAAGTAAAAACTTGTAAATCCCTATAAGGCCTTAAGTTTTTGCTCTAGTCGCGCAATCGATATGGGCATTAAGGTTTTCATCGGTTGCGCAAAGAGTGAAATTCGTAACTCTTCAATTAACCAACGTAGTTCCACCAGGCCTGGTTGATTGTAATACGCGGGCTCATTGGCCAATGCGTTGTAGGCGTTTAACACCGGCATCAACTGACGAATCGCCAACTGATCTTTACTCGGGTCTAAATCAATTTTTTGCAAGCGGATTTGAATCGCTTTTAAATAACGTGGAATCTGCTTAAACCACTCATCCGGCACGGTGCGAACAAAATCTTTGGCGACCAACGCATCTAACTGCGCCTTAATATCGGCCACCGAAGCCAACCAGCGCGGATTAACCTTACCACGCACCTGCTTACCAATGATTTGCGAGAGGGTAAAAATCTCGTTCACGTGCGCGCTAATCATCAAAGCGGTTTCAATCCAATGCAAACGTACCTGCTCCAACATGGTCTCAAACCCAGCTTGGGTGCGAATCCTGTGCGGCTGCCCCGCCGCTTGATGAACCAATTGCGCCAACGCTCTATCAATGACCTGCTGGGTTAAATCTTGGCAAGTGCCAAACGGGGCGTAACACAAACAGGCTTTTTGAAGGGGCAATTTTTTTTGCAGATACTTCTCTTTATCGGCCAATAAGCGTTCAATTAACGCCAATACGGCTTGACCATGGGCGTGTTGCGATGCGCTCAAATCGCCCATCAACGTCAACTTAATGCGCCCGTCTTGACACTGCAATGCCGGGTAAGCTTGCATCAACGCACCTTGGCTTTTAATGCTTTGGGTGTCGGCTAAATCACCAAAATCCCAGCGTTCTATAAACTCAGACTTTGGCTCTGACGCTAAAGCTAAAGCGCCTTTTTTATCAAGGCCTTCAACAGCCTCAGCAGGTGTTTGCTTTAACCGTTGTTGATGCTGATGTTGATGTTGTTTAATTTTGGCTTCAACCAAATGCAAGTAATCTTGTTTTAACCGCTCTAAACTTTGGCCTTCAGCCAGGGGTTTGCCCTTATCGTCTTCTAACACAAAATAGGCTTGCAGATAATTGGGCAGCACCACCTCGCTCACATCGTGCAAAGAAACTTTTTGATGCCCCAGATGAACACGACGATTTAACGCCCACACCAACTGATGCAAATAGCGTTCTGGCTGGCCATTGGCGGCCATTTTCTGCGGCGACATCTCAGCCAATATCAAATCGGCATACTGCGGTGCGGGAATAAACTGTTTTCTAAGTTGTTTTGGTAATGCCTTAATATAAAAAGCAGTTTTCTCTTTGAGCAGGCCTGGTGTCAACCAGTCAAAATCGGCTTGATGCACCCGATTTAAACTCGATAACGGCAGGTGATACACCAAACCATCGCGCGCTTTATCGGGTTCAAAATGGTAATTAACCGCTAAATTAAGCTGGTTTTTAATCTGCACTTGATCGGGATAATCGGCCAACCACTGCGCATTGGCCGACTGCTTCATTAAATCGGCTTGGGTTAAATACAATGCTTTTAGTTGCGGCGAATTTTGCTGTTCAAGTGTTTTTAACCAGGTTTCAAACGCTGGCTTGTTGTAGATGTGTTTGGGAACGCGCTGGGCATAAAACTCGTACAAAACATCGTCGTCCACCAAAAAATCGGGGCGACGTAATTTGCTTTCAAGCCGCTCAATGTCGGCAATTAAAGCTTGATTGTGCTTCCAAAACGGCGCACGACTTTCGAGCTGCCCCTCGGCCAAGCCGTGACGCAAAAATAACTTGTGCGCCTCAGCCGGATTAATAGGACCGTAATTGCACAAGCGGCGATTTACAATGGGCAAACCGTATAACGTAATGGATTCGTACGCTCCCACTTGACCGGTTTTTTTCTGCCAGTGCGCGTCGCTGTAGGTGTGTTTAATAAGGTGCTTGGCCAAACTTTCGACCCAGTTTACGTCCATTACCGCGTTATTGCGTGCGTACAGTTTGCTGGTTTCAACCAACTCTCCGGCCAACATCCATTTGGGTTTGCGTTTGTAAAGGCTCGAACTTGGGTGAATAAACAGCTTAGTGGCGCGTGCGCCCAGATAGGATTTTTCGTCGTCGCGCATTGCCACGTTACCCAACAAACCCGCCAGCAGTGAGCGATGTACCGCTTGAGAGTGCAAATCGCTTAAACGTTCTTTGAGTTGATTGTCTTGTTTAATCTCTTCAAACAGGTGTAAATCACCCACTTTTAAACCAATGCGTTTTAAGTTTTGTTCGAGCTGCACGGTCAGTTCGTGCCACTCTTTCATGCGAATGTACGATAAAAAATTGGTTTTACAGAGTTTACGCAGTTTAGCTTGGGTTAAATGACGGCGCTGCCCCTCGTAAAAATGCCAAAGATTTAAATAAAACAAAAAGTCCGAACGCTCGTCTTCAAATAATTTATGAGCGATGCGCGCCGCTTGTTGGGTGGTTTGATTGATGTCGCGCGGGTCTTGAATGCTTAAGGCGGCGGCAATCACAATCAGCTCGGCCAATACGCCGTTTTTTTGCGCTTCAATTACCATCTTGCCAATGCTTGGGTCTACCGGCAACTTGGCGATTTGCCGACCTTGAGGGGTTAAGCGTCGCTGGTCGTCCAACGCGCCCAGCTCATGCAATTGGCGGTAACCGTCGTTAATCGATTTGTCGTTGGGCGCTTCAATAAACGGAAAATGCTTTACCTCACCCAAATCGAGTTGCGCCATGGTTAAGATAATGGACGCCAAAGAGGTTCGGTGAATTTCGGGATCGGTAAAATCGGCGCGGGCGGTAAAATCGTCTTCGCTGTAAAGTCGAATGCAAATCCCCTCGCTCACGCGTCCGCAACGACCTTTACGCTGATTGGCCGACGCCTTAGAAATTTTTTCGACCGGCAGACGCTGAATTTTATTGCGCACGCTGTAACGGCTGATTCTGACCAGGCCTGGGTCAATCACATATTTAATGCCCGGCACAGTCAGCGAGGTTTCGGCCACGTTGGTGCTTAAAATAACGCGGCGTTTTTGTGAGGTTTGAAACACCTTTTGCTGCTCATTCATCGACAAACGGGCGTACAACGGCACAATTTCGGTGTTTTTTAACTGCGCTTTACGCAACGCTTCGGCGGTTTCTTTAATATCGCGCTCGCCCACCTGAAACACCAGCACATCGCCAAACGGGTCAGAATGCGACAACTCTTCTAACGCGCTTAAAATACCGTCGCTTATCTCTTGTTCTATCAAATTACCGCCGTCGTCCTCAAAGCTGGACAAGGGGCGATAACGCAGCTCAACCGGATAGGTGCGCCCCGACACTTCAACCACCGGCGGGCGCACACCATTAAAGGTAAAATGTTCGGCAAAACGCTGGGTATCAATGGTGGCCGAGGTAATAATGACTTTTAAGTCAGGGCGTTTGGGCAACAGCTGTTTTAAAATACCCAGTAAAAAGTCGATGTTAATGCTGCGTTCGTGCGCCTCGTCAATAATAATGGTGTCGTATTGGCTTAGGTAACGGTCGTTTTGCACCTCGGCCAACAAAATTCCGTCGGTCATCACCTTAATGACGCTTTGCGCGTGCACCTGATCCATAAAGCGCACCTGATACCCCACCAACTCGCCCACGTTTGAACCCAGCTCTTGCGCAATGCGCTCGGACACACTGCGTGCCGCCAAACGGCGTGGCTGGGTACAGCCAATGCGGCCAAACACGCCGCGCCCCGCTTCTAAACAAATTTTAGGAATCTGCGTGGTTTTTCCCGAACCCGTTTCACCGGCAATCACCACCACTTGGTGCTGGCGTATGAGCGCCATTAATTCATCTCTTTTGGCTGCCACCGGCAGAGCGTCGTCGTAGGTAATGCTAGGAATCGCTTGCTGATTAAGTTGAGCGGCCGCTTGCGAGGCCTGCACACGGGCTTGCCAATCTAACCAGGCCTGGTCAGTTGGTTTTAACGTCGCAAAACTGAGTTTGTTTAACGCTTGCGTAAGCCGAAATCGGTCTTTGCACAAACACATAGCCAGTTGCTGGGTACGAAATGTGGCGTCGGTAAACAATCGTTCTAAATCTAAGAAGTGTGTTGGCAATAAGGGTGAGAAATTTGGCATAGTTGACTGAATGGCTTTTTCTGAGGATAATAAACGGATAAAAATTTATGATGACATTAAAATATTTAATACACCATAAGTATTCTATTATAACAAACAAAGCACCGAGGCCTTGCAATGAAAATTCGTCAACTCTTTGATTACGACACCTGGACCTACACATATCTGGTATGGGATGAAATCACCAAAGAGGCCGCCGTGATTGATTCAGTGCTAGAAAAAGTAGAACGCGATATTGAGCACATTCAACAACTGGGCTTAAACGTTAAGTATCTGCTAGAAACCCACATTCACGCTGACCACATCACCGGCGCAGGACCTATTCGCAAACACACCCACGCGCAAATTGTGGTGCACAAAAATTCCGGCTCACAATGCGCCGACATTTTGGCCGTAGACGGCGACGTGTTTAAACTGGGCGAGCAACACATTAACGTGCTGCACACTCCAGGGCACACCAATAACGACATCACCTATTTAATTGATGGCGCGGCCTTTACCGGCGACACCCTATTGGTACGCGACTGCGGACGCACCGATTTTCAGTTGGGCAGCAATGAAAGCATGTACCACTCACTGACCCAAAAACTGTTTACCCTACCCGACGACACGGTGGTGTTTCCGGCACACGATTACAAAGGCTTTAGCCAATCGACCATCGGCGAAGAAAAACAATTTAACAATCGCGTAGGACAAAACAAAGCCTTTCAAGACTTTGCCACCATTATGGACGGGCTAAATTTACCCAACCCCAAACGCATCGCCGTGTCTGTACCAGGCAACATGCAATGCGGAAACCTTGAACCGGCTTGATTTGGCCGTTATTTGCTTTCGCTGCTCTTCAATTTGGCTGTTATTGACGACGTAATTTACAAGCAATCAAACGGACTCACCACGCCTTGCCCGCCTTGTTTTAACACATGGGTATAAATCATGGTGGTTTGCAAATCGGCATGCCCTAACAGCGATTGAATGGTGCGAATATCGGTTCCTGTTTGCAATAAATGGGTCGCAAACGAATGGCGAAACGTATGCGCACTGACTTTTTTGGCGATGCCGCATTTTCTAATCGCTTGTTTAATCGCCTTATTCACCAACGACTGATCCACATGATGGCGGCGCGTTACGCCCGAGCGTGGATCTACCGCCAAACTACGGCTCGGAAACACATACTGCCAACCCCATTCCCTGTCCGCATTAGGATATTTTTTGCCAATGCATAAGGCAAGTAAACCGAGCCATAACCCTGTTCCAAATCTTGTTGATGCAGGGTTTTCACTTTTTGCAATTGCACCTCTAACAGCGCAATCAAATTGGTCGCCAAAGGCGTCACCCGGTCTTTTTTGCCCTTGCCATCGCGAACAGTAATCTGCCTAAACCCAAAATCAATATCCTGCACCCGCAAACGCACCGCCTCGGTAATGCGTAAACCACCCGCATACAACAATTTGGTAATCAATCCCGTTGTGCCCTCCATCAAAGACAACACCTGTCCCACCTCCTCCTTGGTTAACACCACCGGAATGCGCGGCTCTTTGCGCGATCGACTCGCCTTTACATCTGAAAAAGGCGCATTTAACACTTTGCTGTAACAATACACCAACGCATTTAAGGCCTGATTTTGGGTAGAAGGTGCCACATTTTGCTTAACCGCCAAATGCGTCAAAAACGCCTCAACCCTTACAGAAGCCTCTGAAAGCATCGCCTCACGGCTCAAAAATCCATGAAACTTAACAAAGCGCCGCACCCAATCGCAATAGCTATTCTCAGTAGAATACGCATACCCCTCACGACGTAACTGGTTACGCATATCTTCTAGTAAAGAAGGTTTCTTTAGTGTATTATCCATAGCAATTCTTTTTGAAACAACAGTTAAACCTAATAATAGCGTATAACCTGTCAAAGTAACAAGCCTTACAATCAATAAGAAGTTTGACATGAAAATAAATGTAATAACCAATAAACAGGCAATAGTGCCTTATACTAAATGTTAAAGCGTCTGAGTTTTTTGGGTTAAAACATTTAAAATGAAGATCCGTTTTAAAACCAAATTCAGTATTTAAAAACAGTTCAAAATAAAACAACCAGGCCTGGTAGCTTTAGTTCTGGCGTTATAAATTGGCGCAATGTTTCAAGTTAAAAGTTTGTCTTTCACCTTAAGCATCACGCTTTAACAAAGCACTCAAGCGGACTGCGCTAACGCGCAGCACGCTTAGTTTTATCGTTAGGTTTTTAAAATGATTACAGAACAACTTTATAATAATATCGCTGAAAAATATGGACATGTAGCAAGCTGGGCGGTATGGGCAAAAGCTGGAAACAAACCAAAATCAAACATTTCAGATATGAGTATTTTTGATTTAAAAAATAACCCTTCACTACTAGATAATCTTAAAACAGATACAGTAATGGTGGCTTTAAACTTTTCAAGAGTAGTGAATATGCCTGAGCCATTTTTAAACTTTCACGATTCGAACCCACACGGTCAAGATTACAAAATTCGATTTGCATTAGACGATACCGATTACTTAGGTGCTTATATGACAGATATAATTAAAGATTTTCCTATGCTGTCGTCGAAGGATGTTTTAAAGCATTTAAAACAAAACCCTCATGTGATTAAAGAACAAATAAATGGTTTTAGAGAAGAGCTGAAATTCATTCAGTCTAACAAACCAAAAATAATTGCATTTGGAAAAGATACTTTCAATATCCTTGACCAAAATTTAGATAAATCCGAATACTCTGAATTAATTGCGATAACCCATTATAGCCATCGAATTAGTAAAGAAAATTACCAGATTGATACGCATGAAAAACTTGGAATTACGCCAATAAAACCTAACAAATCACTCAACCCGACCACGCTAAAGCGCGGCGGGTTAGCTTAAACGTTAGGCAAAAAAATATCGGAGAACTATTCTTCTCATGCAAAAAAAGCTAACTTTTTTACTTTGTTTAATGCTAGCGGGCAATGCTTCCTTTGCCGCTGAAGAATTTTTTTATTGTGGCTATTCTAATCTAGATGGGAGTGCCCAAGATTACGCTAAATTTGGAAAAGGTACCGATTTTAAATTCAATAAATCGAAGAATCGCTGGGAGTGGAACACAAAATACACATACCAATATATTTACCCTAATGGCCAATATGAACAAATAGCACGTGTTGGTATTTTCGACAATCAGCATGGTGTATGCAATGCTGAAATGGAGGCCATTTACAAACGAAAACGTGCAGAAATAATGAAGAAAATTGGTAAATAAAATAAAAGCCTAACAAAACACTCAACCCGACCGCGCTAACGCGCGGCTGGTTAGCTTAATCGTTAAAGCGTCTGAGTTTTTAAGGTTAAAACATTTAAAATGAAGACCCGTTTTAAAACCAAATTCAGCATTAAAAAACAGTTATAAAACAAAACAACCAGGCCTGGCACGCCCTGTGGCCATCTATATTTTGTAGGTATATGAAATGAAAGGGGTCAAAGCCCTTTATGTGGATAACTTTACTTTTTAACCGCCCTAGGCTATTATCGTTTGATGCCTCGTAAACCTAGATTTTTTCTTCCTGATGTGCCTAACCATGTTGTACAACGTGGGCGTAATCGTGACCCTATTTTCTTTGAGTCTGCGGATTATTATTTTTATCTGGATAAGCTCCGTGAAGCTCTAGATAAGTACGAAGTCGCCCTGCACGCTTATGTTTTGATGACCAACCATGTGCATTTGTTATTGTCATCGCCTACTGTTAATGCAATCAGCCAGCTGATGCAATTTGTAGGGCGGCATTATGTGCCCTATGTGAATAAAAAATACGGTTTTAGCGGCAGCTTGTGGGAAGGTCGTTTTAAAAGTAGCTTGATTGAAAGCGAATGTTATTTACTGGCGTGTATGCGTTATATTGAATTAAATCCAGTCAGGGCAAAGATGGTTTACGCCCCACAAGATTATGTTTTTTCAAGCTATCATGCCAATGCACTTTCAGGACCAAGCCTTTTAATTACTCCGCACCCTGAATTTACTAAATTAAGTGATAACCCCTTAGTACGTGGACAGTGTTATGCTGCATTTTTTAACCAAGCCCTATCCGATGATATATTGGACAATATAAGACGAGGAACGGCTTCAGGCACACCTGTTGGCGCGGAATATTTTAAAGCGAAGATTGAGTCTACATTGGGGCGAAAAGTTGGACAAACCCATCGTGGTCGGCCTCGTAAAAGTTAACTTATGCACAAAAAGGGCTTTGACCCCCCTTTTAGACCCTCGAAAAAACGGACATCACCCAACTCAATGCAAAACTCAAAACCACCGTCGCCAAAACCGACCAACTGCGCAAAGACATTGACGCCATCGTGGCCGAAATCGAGGGTGCGTAAACCATGAATGAATTCGGCCAATACAAAAAAATCGGCGACCCCGACAAACGACAGAAGGCACAGAACTGGCGCATCGCCATCGGACTGCAGCAGGTGGACGGCCTCACGCCATCGCCAACCCTGATCCAAATCGCCACCGACAATATCGAAGGCAAATTTTCGGTCGAGGAAGCAGAACAACAGATTGCCGCCTATTACCGCCACAATCCGCCCCGTACCCCAAGCGAACTGAGCAAACGCGAAGCCGATGAAGTGTCATCGCGCATCAACAAACTGCTTAGCAAAAACGCTTTCACCTTTAGCCCTGCTGAATATATCGCGATTCATAACTATCTGTTTACGGGGATTTTAGATGCCAAGATTGCCGGAAAAGTCCGCGACTTCGACATCACCAAAGCAGAACCGATTCTGCAGGGCGAGAGTGTGCAGTATGGCAGCGCAATGAATTTGCGGGAAACGCTGGAGTATGACTTTGCCCAAGAAAAGAAGTTTTCTTATCACAACCTCACCAAACAACAAGCGGTGGCGCACATCGCAGAACTTATCTCTGATCTATGGCAAATTCATCCTTTTGGTGAGGGCAACACCCGCACCACCGCGGTGTTTTTGATCAAATATCTGCGCCTGCTGGGATTTAATGCCGACAACACTCTGTTTGAAGAAAACGCCCTCTATTTTCGCAACGCCTTGGTCAGGGCGAACTACCAAAATCTGGAATACGGTATCGAAAAAACCAGCACCTATCTGGATCGTTTTTTTGCCAATCTGCTCTTTGGAGAACACCACCCGCTTAAAAACCGTGACCTGATGATTATCAAATCACCAGAAAACCACCAGAAAACCACCCGACATTCACCAGAAAACCACCAGAAAATTCTGCGGGCTTTAGCAGATAAACCCACCGCCAGCCGCAAAGAGCTTTCGAGCATGCTCGGCATGACCGAAAATCAAGTGCGTGGCGTAATCAACAAACTGCGTGATACCGGCATGATTACACGAGTCGGCCCCGACAAAGGCGGCTATTGGCAAATACTCACAGGACAGAAACATGCATAACAAGGCGCTCCACCGGACGGCAATTCCGCTGCGCTTCATTACCGCCGGTGAGCTTGGTCGTTAATAAACAGGGTCAGAGTCAATGCCATTAAGTTAAGGATTTTGGCATTGAAAATCTTGTGTTTCCCTAGTCAGCATCCTCGCGATAGCGCGGATTTCAAGCCGTTTAAAAAATTCACGCTTTCGCGGGAATGACAGTTTTTGGCTTAACTTAACGGCATTGGGGTCAGAGTAAAATTAAATTGGCTCGACTTGCTTTTTATTGCCACCCTCCTTTTTTATAAACACTCGCAAACAACACCGCTAAAAATGGCTAAAACCCGTTTTTTTGTCTGTTAATTCATAGGGCTTTTGGTCTTTTAGCAAGGTTATTTTTGCTGGTTGCGTGCTTTGCACATCCTCTGTTTTAATGGTTTGAGTTGTTTTAGTTGCCTGGTTTATTTTGCCAATCACGGTTAAGCGCACGCCTAGGGCTTGGGCTTTTGCGGCTATTTCGTCCCAATATTGGGGGGCTACGCTTAAGCAGAGTTGATAGTCGTCGCCGCCGCTGAGTACCAATGACCAATCGTTGGTGCGTGTAATGTAGGTTTGCATGGCGCTTGAAATGGGCAGTTGGTCAAGATTAATACTGGCTTCTAAAGCGGAATTTTGGGCTTTGGATGAGGCGTTTAAAATGTGACCAAAATCGGCCAATAGGCCATCCGAAACATCAATGGCGGCTGAGGCAAGGCCGTGCAAATTCGCACCCAGAGCCAACTGCGGTTGCGGACGATTAAGCGCGGCAAGTACGGCCGTTTGCTCGGTTTGACTTAGGGCGGCCAACACCGTTTTGTTAAGGGTTTGCAGTGCCAGTTTTAACCCTAATGCGCCCTCGCCCAACACGCCGGTAACGCAGATTAAATCACCCGCATGCGCGCCGGAGCGCAACACGGCTTGACCATTTGGCACCCAGCCTTGCGCGGTCACCGTAATGGTCAGCGGACCTTTGGTGGTGTCTCCACCAATAAGCGGAATATTGTGGTTATGTGCCAAGGCTTTTAGTCCGAGGGCAAATTCACTTAACCAGGCCTGGTCAACGTGTGGCAAGGTGAGCGCCAGTGAATAAAAACCGGCTTTGGCTCCCATAGCGGCCAAATCGCTTAAATTGACCGCCAGCGATTTCCAGCCAATGTCGTACGCGCTGGCAAACTCTGCAAAATGCACACCCGCCACCAAGGTGTCGGTGACCACCACCAGTTGATTATGTGCCGGCACAGTTAATACCGCGCCGTCGTCACCAATGCCCAAATCACCCAGACCTAGTGGCTGCGACAACGGCTTAAAATAGGCATCAATTAAATCAAATTCTTGCGACATGGCTTTCCATACTCTTTTATAAAGATTATAAAAAAGCCCCGCAAAAGCGAGGCTAAGGTTTACATAAATAACCGCGTTACATTTTTTCGCTTAATTCAAGCGGTCTTAAGGTTTTGGCTACCTTGTCTAAAATGCCGTTAATGTATTTGTGGCCGTCTTCGGCACCAAAACGCTTACTGAGTTCAACGCATTCGTTGATGATGACTTTGTAAGGAATCTGTGGCATTGATTGCAATTCGTAGACCCCAATGCGCATAATGGCTTTTTCGATCGGGTCAATCATCGACACCGAACGGTCGAGCATGGGCGCATACAATGCGTCTAATTGTTCTGAGTTATCAGACACTTGCAGTAATAACTCTCTAAACAACTCAAGGTCTAAATCGCCCAACAAACCGTCTTCACTAAATTGCTTAATAATGACATGGCCAATTTCGTGAGTCATTTGCCATTGGTACAACGCCTGCAACGCCACGCGACGCGCTTGGGTACGCGGCGTAACTTGGGTTTCAACTTCTTCAATTTCTATACCCTGTCCGGGCTTAATGTCTTTTAAGGTTTTCATTAAATTTGCTTCATCACATTGACCATTTCAATGGCGGCTAGAGTACATTCAACGCCTTTATTGCCGGCTTTGGTGCCTGCGCGTTCAATGGCTTGTTCAATACTGTCAACGGTTAACACGCCAAACGACACGGGTACACCGGTGTTTAGTTGCACTTGACCAATGCCTTTAACGCATTCGCCAGCCACGTAATCAAAGTGCGGCGTGCCGCCACGAATGACCGCGCCCAAAGCAATAATGGCGTCGTACTTACCCGATTGAGCCATTTTTTGCACGGCCAACGGAATTTCAAATGCACCCGGCACCATCACTTGTACCACATTGGCGCTGTCGCCGCCGTGACGCACAATGGTGTCTAATGCTCCGCTTACCAAGTGGTCAACAATAAAACTGTTAAAACGGCCAACCACTAGGCCAATTTTCATATCTTTTGCGGTTAAGTTTCCTTGAATGGTGTTCATAGTTGTCTCTTTGTTATGGTTAGGATGTTTTGTGGGCGACCAGGGTTATCTTTTAATTAATCTGGTTTGATTAATCTTGTTTAGCGACAATCTCAACAATTTCTAAACCAAAGCCACTTAGGGCGTTCATTTTAATGGATGAACCGATGATTTTAAGCTTTTTGAGTCCTAAATCGGCCAAAATTTGTGCGCCCAAACCGTAAGTTTTAGCGTCGTCTTCGTAGGCGGTTTCGGGTGCATTGATGTTTAGGTCTTTCATTTGAAAACGGGCAATTTTGTCTAACAGTTGCACGGTTTCTTCTTTTTTACGCAACACCACCACAACGCCCGACCCTTCGTTGGCAATTTGCTGCATGGCCGCACGCAACGACCATCCGCATTCGGGACGTTGTGAGCCAAACACGTCGCACAAGGTGTCGAGCATGTGCACGCGCGCCGCGACCGGTTGGTTGGGGTCAATGTTGCCAAAGGTTAAGGCAAAGTGGGCTTTGTGCTCTAACTCGTCTTGATAACCGATTAATTTAAACTCGCCAAATTCGGTTGGTAACTTGCACTCTGACACGCGCTCGATGGTTTTTTCGTTTTTTAAACGGTATTCAATTAAATCAGCAATGGTGCCAATTTTTAAACCGTGCAATTGGGCGTACGCTTCTAAATCGTCACGACGTGCCATAGAGCCATCTTCGTTCATAATCTCAACAATCACCGAGGCGGGTTCAAATCCGGCTAAACGCGCCAAATCGCAGCCCGCTTCGGTGTGACCCGCACGCGACAAGACGCCACCGGGTTGCGCCATTAACGGAAAAATATGTCCAGGGGTCACAATGTCGGCGGGTGTCGCGCCCTTGGCCACAGCCGCGTGCACCGTCACCGCACGGTCGGCAGCCGAAATTCCGGTGGTTACGCCCACGGCCGCTTCAATAGACACAGTAAAATTGGTGCTGTGCATGTCGGTGTTGTCTTTTACCATTAACGGCAAATGCAACAGGTTGCAACGCTCTCTGGTCATGGTTAAACAAATTAATCCACGGCCGTAGCGTGCCATAAAGTTAATGTCGGCGGCGGTGACCGTGCTGGCGGGCACCAACAAATCGCCCTCATTTTCACGATCTTCGTCGTCCATTAAAATGACCATTTTGCCTTGTTTGTAGTCTTCTATCAGCGCTTCAATCGTGTGTAATTGCATGTTTATTGGTATCCATTTTCGGCTAAAAATTGCGAGGTAATGTTTGTTTTTTGGGCGGCACTAGCCGATTCACTTGCGTGCGGCGCGTGCAACATGCGCTCTAAATAACGCGCCAGTAAATCGACTTCTAGGTTAAGTTTGCTGCCCACTTTTAAATGTTTAAGCGTGGTTTCTTGGTAGGTGTGCGGCACAATGTTTACCCCAAACACGCAACCGTTTACTTGGTTTACCGTTAAGCTAATGCCGTTTATGCAAATAGAGCCTTTAGTGGCAATATATTTGCAAATCTCTAACGGCGCTTCAATCTCGTAACGCCACGAACGCGCGTCTTGACCAATTGAGCGCACCATACCCACACCGTCAACATGGCCGCTGACCAAATGCCCGCCCAAACGGTCTTGTAAGCGTAGGGCTTTTTCAAGGTTAACCGCGGTGCCCACTTGCCATTCGCCCGCCGTGGTAACGGTTAAGGTTTCACCCGACACATCGGCTACATAGCTGTTAGGGGTTAAGGCTACGGCGGTTAAGCACACACCATTGGCGGCAATGCTGTCGCCAATTTTTACGTCACTCATGTCTAACTTGCCTACCTCGATGGTGACTTTCCAGTCACCTTGGCGGGGTTCAATTTTGGCAATACGACCTTCTGCAGCAATAATTCCAGTAAACATGTGCGATAACTCTCTTAATTTAGTTATATAAGTTAGTTACAAACCGTTTGATTAGCAACGGGCTTTAAAACCAGGTGAATATCCTCACCAATTTGATTGACCGAGTCAAACGATAACTGAATTTTTTGTGCCATCTTAACCAGGCCTGGTAACACCATTAAAGGCTTGGCGGCATCGCCCAATAAGCTGGGAGCCATAAAACAGTGTAACTCGTCCACCAAACCCGCTTGCACAAATGCGCCACTTAGCACCGCACCGGCTTCAACCAGTACATCGTTAATGTGCTCTGCCTTGGCCAAATAGCGCAACACGGCGTGTAAATTTAACCTACCAGCAGGCGCGCCTTCATGCTCATCTCGCGCATCGCACGCTATGGCGACCACTTCGCATCCTGCTTGTTGCAAGTGCAATGCAACCTGGGGTTGCTGCAACAGCGCCGCGTGCGTGGTCATAATTAGCGTGCGCCCTGGCAGACTTAATAGTTTGGCGTTAAGGGGCGTGCGTAATGCACTGTCTAACACCACCCGCAACGGCTGGGCGCTGTCTGGCGTTAAGTTGAGTGCGTGCAAAGTTTGCTCGGGCAAGCGTACGTTTAAACTTGGGTTGTCGGCCAAAACAGTGTTTACACCGGTGATAAGCGCACCGGCAAACGCGCGCATTTTATGCACTTCTAAACGCGACGCTTCGCCGGTAATCCACTGGCTTTCACCATTGGCCATGGCAGTGCGCCCATCCAAACTGGCCGCCAATTTTACCCGCACATAAGGCAATTGGTGCTGCATGCGTTTTAAAAACCCTAGGTTTAAGGCCTCAGCTTGCGCCGCTCCCAATCCCACGTGCACCGCAATACCCGCCTGTTGCAAAATATGCACGCCCTTGCCCGCCACCAACGGATTAGGGTCAAGCATGGCCACCACAACTTTGGCCACCCCTGCCTCCACTAACCCCGTGGCGCAAGGCGGTGTGCGCCCAAAGTGCGCGCACGGCTCTAACGTTACATACGCGGTGGCACCTTGTGCCGCATCACCGGCAGCAGCAAGCGCCAACCGTTCGGCGTGCGGCTCACCGGCTTTTACATGACTGCCTTGCCCTACCACTTGCCCGTTGTTAACCAACACACAGCCAACGGCAGGATTGGGCTTAGTCGAATACGCGCCGCGCTGTGCCAGCGATAACGCTAGGTTCATGTAGTGCACGTCTTCGGTGTTAATCGTAAAGTCGCTAATAATATTATTCACTGGTTTTAGCGGTGGTGGCTTTAACCAATTTTTCAATTTCTTCTCTAAACGCATTTACGTCTTGAAAAGAGCGATACACCGAAGCAAAGCGCACATAAGCCACTTGGTCTAGCTCGCGCAACGCGTCCATAACCCACTCACCCAATTGCGATGACGGAATCTCACGCACCCCTTCGGCCATCAACCGTTTGGTCATTTGACTGGCCATTTGGTCAATCGCTTCACTGGCAACGGGACGTTTTTCAAGAGCTTTAATAAGACCACGACGAATTTTATCTTCGTCAAAACGTTCGCGGTTGCCGTCACTTTTAATGACCCTTGGCAGAGCCAATTCAGCCGACTCGTAGGTGGTAAAACGCTCTCCGCATTGCAAACATTCACGCCGTCTGCGCACTTGCACGCCTTCGGTGGCCAAGCGAGAGTCGACCACTTTGGTGTCTGGCGTATTACAAAACGGACAATGCATGCGTAGGGTTCCTTATGGATTTAACGTGTTTGGATTTAACGTATTTGAATTTATAAAGAGTACGCATTTAACCAGGCCTGGTTAAACGTTCCAAGCGCGTTACAAAATAAAAACCACCAGGCCTGGTGGTTTTTATTAATGGAAAAAATCGGATATTAAATTACTTGTAAACCGGTTTAGCGGCACACAATGCACTGACTTTGTCGCGCACTTGCGCAATAACCGCTTCGTCCCATGAGCCGCTGGCTTGGTCACACGCGTCAATCACGTCGCACATCCAATGAGCCAAATGGGTTGAATCTTGCTCATTAAAACCGCGCGTCGTAGCGGCCGCCGTGCCCACTCTAATGCCGCTGGTAACAAACGGAGACATAGGGTCATTAGGCACCGAATTTTTATTAACGGTAATGTGGGCGGCGTCTAATGCGGCGTCTACCAACTTACCCGTTAAGCCTTTTTCGATGAGGCTGACCAAAAACAGATGGTTTTCAGTTCCGCCCGACACCACATCACAACCGCGAGCCATAAACACATTGGCCATGGCTTTAGCATTTTTAATCACGTCATCGCAATAGCTTGCCCAAGAAGGCTCTAAACACTCTTTAAACGCCAGGGCTTTTGCGGCCATAACGTGCACCAAAGGGCCACCTTGTCCACCGGGGAAAATCGCTGAATTTAATTTTTTCTCAAGTTCAGGATTGGCTTTTGCCAAAATTAAACCACCACGCGGTCCGCGTAAGGTTTTGTGCGTTGTGGTGGTAACCACGTCTGCAAACGGCACAGGATTTGGGTATTTACCACCCGCCACCAAACCAGCCACGTGCGCCATATCCACCAATAAATACGCCCCGACCGAATCAGCAATTTGTCTAAAACGCGACCAATCAATCACCTGAGAATAAGCTGAAAAACCAGCAATAATCATCTTAGGCTTGTGCTCGGTGGCCAAAGCTTGCACTTCATCGTAGTCAATTTGACCCGACACCGGATCAATCCCATACTGCACTGCATGGTATAACTTACCCGAAAAACTCACATGTGAACCGTGTGTTAAATGGCCACCGTGCGCTAAGCTCATGCCTAAAACCGTATCGCCTGCTTCCATTAACGCCAGGTAAACCGCTGCGTTGGCTTGCGAACCAGAATGCGGTTGTACGTTGGCGTAGTCGGCTCCAAACAGCTCTTTGGCACGGTCAATGGCCGCTTGCTCTACCACATCAGCAAACTCACACCCGCCGTAATAACGTTTGCCAGGATAACCTTCGGCGTACTTATTGGTAAAGTAAGAACCCTGCGCTTCCATGACACGTGGACTGGTGTAGTTTTCTGAAGCAATTAACTCAATGTGCGACTCTTGACGTTTCTCTTCATTTTTAATGGCATCCGCAATCAAATCATCGTAACCGGCAATCGTCATAGATTTAGTGAACATGGTGGAGCTCTCCGTGGCAGTTTTGGCAAAATCAAAGATTCGAATTTTAACCCTTTTTGCCCAAAATAAGCAACGAATTGCACGCTTTTTAGTCCAAAGCCCGGCATCTTTAGTTTAATAGCCTGTTTTAAGCTGTTTTAAGCCGCTTACTCACAATTTAGGCTTTCGTTGGGCGGTATTTTTAGGTAAAGTTGGTGAGATTTGAACTTTTTGATTTTAGGAAAATACCCCATGGCACAATTTGTTTACACCATGAACCGCGTTGGTAAAGTGGTTCCTCCCAATCGTCACATTTTAAAAGACATCTCTTTATCGTTTTTTCCGGGTGCCAAAATTGGCGTGCTGGGTTTAAACGGCTCAGGTAAATCCACGCTGCTTAAAATTATGGCCGGCATTGACACCGATATTGTGGGTGAAGCGCGCCCACAACCGGGCATTAAAATTGGCTATTTATCGCAAGAACCACAGTTAGACGAAACCAAAGACGTGCGTGGCAATATTGAAGAGGCGGTGATTGAAGTTAAACAAGCCCTAGCCGATTTAGACGCGGTGTACGCCGCCTACGCCGAACCCGATGCGGACTTTGATGCGCTGGCTAAAAAACAAGCCGCCATAGAAGATTTAATTCAAGCCAAAGACGGTCACAACATCGACCGCGTGCTCGAAATTGCCGCCGACGCATTGCGCCTGCCACCTTGGGACGCCGATGTCAGCAAACTGTCGGGCGGTGAACGCCGTCGCGTTGCACTGTGCAAACTCCTGCTTGAAAAACCCGATATGCTGTTATTAGACGAACCTACCAACCATTTGGACGCCGAATCCATCGCATGGCTAGAACGCTTTTTACTGGATTTTCCGGGCACCGTAGTGGCCATCACCCACGACCGTTACTTTTTAGACAACGCCGCACAATGGATTTTAGAACTGGATCGCGGCGAAGGCATTCCGTATGAAGGCAACTACTCTTCTTGGTTAGAACAAAAAGAGAAACGCCTACAACAAGAAGCCAAGTCAGAAGCCGCACGGATGAAAACCATTCAAAGTGAACTTGAATGGGTGCGCTCTAATGCCAAAGGTCGCCATGCAAAATCCAAAGCGCGTTTGGCGCGGTTTGACGAACTTAGCAGTACCGAAACGCAAAAACGCAACGAAACCAGCGAGATTTTTATTCCCGTGGCTGAACGTCTGGGCGAAAAAGTCATTGAGGTCAATCACGTTTCTAAAGCCTTTGGCGACCGATTACTTATTGACGATTTAAATTTTAGACTGCCACAAGGTGGTATTGTGGGCATTATTGGTGCCAACGGTGCGGGTAAATCAACCTTATTTAAAATGCTCACCGGGCAAGAAAAACCCGACAGCGGCACCATTGAATTTGGACCTACCGTACAACTGTCTTATGTTGACCAAAGTCGTGACGCCTTAAACGACAACAACAGCGTTTGGCAAGAAATTTCGGGTGGCGATGATATTTTCATGGTTGGCAACACCGAAGTAAACTCACGCGCCTACTGCGGTCGTTTTAACTTTAAAGGCGGCGACCAACAGAAAAAAATTGGCACATTGTCGGGCGGTGAGCGCAATCGCGTGCATTTAGCCAAAACCCTGCGCAGCGGAGGCAATTTATTACTGCTGGATGAGCCCACCAACGACCTAGACATTGAAACCTTGCGTGCGCTCGAAGAGGCCTTATTAGAGTTTGCCGGTTGCGCCGTGGTCATCTCGCATGATCGCTGGTTTTTAGACCGCATTGCCACCCACATGTTGGCGTTTGAAGGTGACTCGCACGTTGAGTGGTTTGAAGGCAACTTTACCGATTACGAAGCCGATTTAAAACGCCGTAAAGGGGTCGATGCAAGTCAACCACACCGTATTAAATACAAACCCATTAGCAAGGATTAACCACCATGAGCGAAAGCACGCTTAATTTTTCGCATCTTGAAGCCATCGCCAACGCCATGCCCGACCCCATTTTTATTATGGGACAAGACGGCACGTATTTGGATCTGGTGGGTGGACAAGATCGCAGTCGTTACGCCGACGGTTCTGGCTTATTGGGTAAAAAATACCAAGATGTTTTGCCCGAAAACATGGCCAAACGGTTTTTAAAAGTGGTGCAACGCGCCATCGCCAGCGGTCAACTGCAAGAAATAGAATACCAACTGGCCAACAATGAAATCCAGGGCATTGATGCAACCCAAACCAATAACATTGACAGCTTAAAAGGCGGTCAATGGTATCAAGCACGCGTTTACCCTTTGCAAGCCGGAACCTACTCGCAACCGGCGGTCATTTGGTTGGCCATTAACATCACCAGTCGTAAACACATGGAAGAACAAATTGAGCACTTGTCGTCTACCGACCCGCTAACCAACTTGTTTAACCGCGACTTCTTTTTAGACTTGGTGGATGAAGAGTTAAATAAAGCCAAAATGAACCACCAACCCTTATCACTTGTTAAAATTGACTTAGATTGCTTTAAGCGCATCACCGATGGATTTGGGCATCAGGCTGGCGACAAAGCGATTTTAACCGCCTCGCACGCGATTCAAAGCATTGTTAAAGAGTTGGGCTATGTTGGGCGGTTAAGTTGTGATCAATTTATGATTGTTTTGCCCCAAGTTAAGGCGGTGGACGCGTTTAGAATTGCCAAACTGGCGCAAAAAACCATCTCGGCACAAAATATTAAGCTCGAAGACAATACCCACACCTGCTTAACCAGTCATGCGGGTGTCACCGAGCTGCGCGACGCGCAACTTGACGACAGTCAAAGCCTGTTTAAACGAGTCAATGAAGCGCTGAGTGCTTTAGAAGGGTCGCGTGAAATTACGCGAATTATGTAAGTTTTGATATGTTTTGGTCACTTTAATATCATTTTTGCCTGTCATCTTTGCACCCGTTAACAATGGAGTTAAAAAAATGAATCGACGCACACTGTTAAAAAACATCGGTAAAACCTTTTTACTGGGAAGTTTAGCCACTACTAGCACTTTAATGTCCTTAGGGGCACATGCCGCTCCAAACCCAGCCGCCAAAGTGGTATACCACGTTGACTTCAAAGACCCCACGCGCTATTCGGCTACGTTAACCTCAATTAATAACATTATTAATTACTACGAATCAGAATTTATGGAAGCCGACGTGCATTTGGTATTTGTTGGCTTTGGCCTACGTTTTACCACCGACGACCCATTAAAAGGCACGCCCTATGAGGCCGACCAAGAGTTGTTAACCCGTCAAGCCGAGCTAAAAGGTCGTTTAGACGCGCTGATTAAAACCCGTGATGTAAAAGTGCATTTGTGCGATAAAACCCGTGAAGAAGTCAACCTACCGCAAAGCGCTGTTTACCCTAGCATTCAATTTACGGCATCGGGGGTAGCCAAAATTGCCATCTTGCAAAGCCAAGGTTACGCGTATTTAAAGGTTCAATAAACAATATAACCAGGCCTGGTTAAACAGGTTTTTAGACCTTACCAGTCCTGGTCAATGTGTTTTTAGTCCTTTGCATGTGTGAACGCACGGCTAAAAATGAGGCATAAAAATAAGACATAAAAAAACCCGCTTTTCAGCGGGTTTTTTGTATTCAATAACTCAATACGATATCAATCAATATTAAGCCATTTCACCTGGGTAGCTTTCGATACCTGGGTTGTCTTTAACACCTTTTAGCTTAGGATGATTCACTTTCTTAAGCTTAGTGTCATTTTTATGGTTACGTAAGTAATCCGCAGTAACGTCCCACATTAGACGACCTTTACCTACCGATTCAACTTGCGCCCAACCTGCAACAGTGTAAGTTTTGTTGGCTTCTAACTTAGTACCATCGTCTAAACGCATGTCGGAAATACGACTGCCCAATTTAGCATTTGGCTCGCATGTATAATCCATACCGCCTAAACGCACCATGTCGCCACCCGATTGTAGGTATGGGTCAACTTGGAACAAGTTTTCACAAATACCTTCTAGGATGTCTTTCATTTGTGCACCAGTCACTTCTGACTTATAGGTTTCGCCATAGGTCATAGAGGTTTCATCCATAACGCGTTCCATGGTAATCATTTCACCCGCTAATACAGACGTTCCCCAACGAACACCCGCCGACATGGCAATTTGAGTATCGTGCTCTTCACGCAATGAGTTAACAATAATTTGATCCCATGAACCCATAAAGTTTCCACGACGATACAAAGTGTCTTGCGCCACAGCCAACTCTTCACCCATAATTTCACCGTAGGTTTTGCCTAAACGGTTCTTATTATTAGCCATTTCAGGGTTGCGTGATTCAACCACTTTGTCATCGTATTTACGCATGTACAACGCTTTGATAAAGTCATCCATTTCTTTATCAGCAGCCAACACGTTTGAAAACACCGGTAGCAAAGTGTAATTAACACCTTTTAATTTGCCGTTTTGGATGTCTAAATCCATTACGCCAACGTATTTTCCGTTAGAACCACCGTTGGTTACGTGACACACACCACCAGCAGGCGTTTTAACCGGAGTTGTTTTTGGGATACCATCGTGCGTGTGACCACCAAAAATAGCGTCAATACCGCTTACGCGTGAGGCCATTTTGATGTCAACGTCCATACCATTGTGAGAAATCATCACTACCGCGGCGACTTTTTCAGTGCTACGAATCTTATCAACGGTTTCTTGCAACTCTTCTTCACGCAGGCCAAATGACCAGTCTGGGAAGTTAGCTTGTGGGTTAGCATTAGCAGTACGCGGGAACGCCTGACCTACCACAGCAATACGCTCGCCATTAACTACTTTGACAGTGTAAGGCTTAAAAGCACGCGCTTCATCTTCAGAGAACAGACCTACGCCGTTGTTTGCCGCAACCAAGTCACGATAAGCGTCACCAAACAATGAATCTTCTTTAATACGTAAGTTTTGTGCTAAAAATTCACCTTTGAACGCACCGATGTTTTTTAATACTTCGGGTTCAGAATAGGTAAATTCCCAGTGACCGGTCATCACGTCTACACCCAAAAGGTTAGACGCTTCTACCATGTCCATACCACGAGTAAACAATGCGGTACCTGAACCATGCCAAGTATCACCACCGTCCATTAACAAGGTGTTTTCACGACCGCCCGCTTGTTCACGCAACTTGTCTATTAGTGTTTTAACGTGTGCAAAACCGCCTACCTTTCCGTATTTTTCAGACGCTTCTTGGAAATTAATGTAGGTAAATGCGTGAGCAAGAGATGAATTTTCTTTAATGCCGGCTTCTTTTAAAAACTTGGTGCCAACAATGTGTGGCATTTTACCAAACGCTGGCCCTGTTCCTAAGTTAACGTTAGGCTCACGGAAATAAACAGGGTTTAATTGCGCATGAGTGTCTGTAATATGTAAAAGACGAACCTTACCTTTAGACGGTACATTGTAAATGTCCGCGCTGGCTTTGGCAGCAGCGGTTTTATCCGCACCATTGGTCATGGCACTGGCCGTACCGGGTAACATACCAGCCGCAGCGGCCAAAGACATTACATGAAGAAATTCGCGACGATTTAAAGACATTAGGTCTCTCCGTTGTAGTTAAAAATAAGCCCGACGTGTGTCGAGCTTGAAATAATAACCCAAATTTAAAGGGTCAGGTTGTTAAAGTCAAATAAAGGAAAGTTATTGGTAATTAGAAAATTCTTATCAGTATTTACTAATACGCTTTAATTTCCATACAAAAAATACCCAGAAAATAGCCTTAACCCACCCACTTACGAGCGTTTCTAAACAAGCGCATCCACGGAGCATCCTCTTGCCAATCATCTGGGTGCCAAGAGTTTTGCACCGTTCTAAATACGCGCTCGGGATGCGGCATCATAATGGTGACCCGACCGTCTGGCGTGGTTAAGCCGGTCATACCTCCTTGTGTTCCATTAGGATTAAACGGATAGCTTTGCGTTGGCACACCATTGGCATCGACATAACGCACACCCACTAGGCCTGCTACATCGTCCATTGAACCTGTACCAAAATCCATACGCCCTTCACCGTGAGCCACGGCCACGGGAATAATAGAGCCTTCCATGCCTTTAAACAAAATAGACGGTGAAGGTTGAATTTGCACCTGCGAAAAACGCGCTTCAAACTGCTCGGATTCGTTACGCACAAACGCTGGCCAGTTTTGCGCCCCTGGGATAATATCTTTTAAATTTGACAACATTTGGCAACCGTTACACACCCCTAGGGTAAAGGTGTCTTGACGGTTAAAAAAGCGTTCAAACTCACTTCGCGCCGTAGCATTAAATAAAATTGAGTTAGCCCAACCGCGTCCAGCACCCAATACGTCACCATATGAGAAGCCGCCACACGCCACCAAACCACTAAAATCATCGAAGCTCAATTGACCAGAAAGTACGTCGGTCATGTGCACATCAATGGCATCAAATCCAGCGCGGTCAAATGCGGCGGCCATCTCTTGCTGACCGTTAACACCTTGTTCACGCAAAATGGCTACTTTAGGACGTTTTTTACCCGCAAATTCGGTGGTAATGTCGTCGTTAATATCAAATGTAACACTGGCGACCAACTGGGTATTTTGGTCTTGTTTAATGGCATTAAACTCATTCAACGCGCAATCTGCGTTATCGCGCATCGCTTGCATTTTATAACTGGTTTGCGCCCAAAGCGTGTGCAAATCGCCACAAGATTTGGCTAATAAAGTGTTACCGTGCGCGGTTATTTTAATCAACGAATCAGTTGAAGGTGCACCAATCCAATGCGCCATGTCAGTTAGGTTAGAGTGCGTTAAAATGGCGTTAACAGCCTCAATATCGGCAACTTTAATCTGCATTACCACACCAATTTCTTCAGCGCACATAGCCGCGACAGGTTCAAGCCCTAAAGCCGACACATCAACGTTTAAGCCGCAATGCCCTGCAAACGCCATTTCTAACAAGGTCACCAATAATCCGCCATCGGCGCGATCGTGGTAAGCCAACATTAAGCCCTGGTTAATAAGCGTTTGTGTGGCATTAAACAAATTAAGCAAATCTTCTGCATGATCTAAATCAGCCGCTACATCGCCAATTTGATTATAAACCTGTGCCAAACAACTGCCGCCAACACGGTTTTGACCACGTCCTAAATCAATCACCAATAACTGAGTATCGCCTAAATCGGTGCGCAATTGCGGGGTAACGGTTTTACGCACGTCTCGTACCGGCGCAAAGGTGGTGATATTAAGCGAAATCGGCGAAATCACCGCTTTTGCGGTATCGCCATCTTGCCAAACGGTTTTCATCGACATCGAATCTTTACCCACCGGCACAGCGATGCCTAAAGCCGGACACAACTCCATGCCTACCGCCTCGACCGCATCGTATAGCGCTGAATCTTCGCCTGGATGTCCTGCAGCAGCCATCCAGTTAGCCGAGATTTTAATGTCGCTCATTTTGGCAATATTCGCGCAGGCAATATTGGTAATGGCTTCGGCAATCGATAAACGCGCCGAAGCTTTTGGATTAATCAACGCCACCGGTGGACGTTCACCCGAAGCCATCGCCTCACCGGTGTAACCGTTGTAATCAGAACAGGTAATTCCCGCGTTGGCCACCGGCACTTGCCAAGGACCAACCATTTGATCGCGTGTAACCATACCGGTAATGGAGCGATCCCCAATGGTAATTAAAAACTTTTTGCTGGCAATGGTGGGCAAACTTAACAGGCGCTCGGTCACATCATCAAAATTGAGCACGGCGGTTTCAAACCCAGCTTGGGGTATTAGACGACTTTGCGCACTACGGTGCATTTTAGGTGGCTTACCTAACAGCACATTTAACGGCATGTCCACTGGGTTATTGGCAAACACCATGTCGTTTACCACCAATTCTTGCTCTTTGGTGGCCACTCCCACAATGGCGTACAAACAGCGTTCGCGTTTACAAATGGCTTCAAACTGTTCAATTTTGTCGGGGTAAATGGCAATGACATAACGCTCTTGCGACTCGTTGCTCCAAATTTCCATCGGTGACATGCCCGGCTCGTCATTGGGCACGGCGCGCAAATCAAAGCGTCCACCACGACCCGAATCGTTAACCAATTCAGGAAACGCATTGGACAAACCACCTGCACCTACGTCGTGAATGGACGCTATGGGCGAGTGTTCACCCAAATAAGTACAACGGTCAATCACTTCTTGCGCACGACGTTCCATCTCTGGGTTTTCACGTTGCACCGAAGCAAAGTCTAGTTTTTCGGAGCCTGCACCACTGTCAACCGAAGACGCCGCCCCGCCGCCCAAACCAATTAACATGGCAGGCCCGCCCAATACTACTAACTTGGCGCCAACTGGAATTTCGTTCTTTTGTACGTGCAAGCCACGAATATTGCCTAAACCACCCGCCAACATAATGGGTTTGTGGTAGCCACGCATCTCTTCACCGTCGTGGGTGATTAATGCGTTTTCGTAAGTTCTAAAATAACCGTTAATGGCCGGACGACCAAACTCATTATTAAAGCCCGCCGCGCCCAAAGGGCCTTCTAACATAATCGCTAACGGCGACACAATACGCGCAGGCTTACCATAATCGCGTTCCCACGGCTGTTTAAACCCTGGAATATTTAAGTTAGACACCGTAAAACCGGTTAAACCCGATTTAGGCTTAGAACCACGCCCAGTAGCGCCTTCATCACGAATCTCGCCCCCTGCGCCGGTGGCCGCACCAGGCCAGGGCGAAATGGCGGTTGGATGATTGTGAGTTTCAACTTTAATTTGAAAATGCACCGCTTCATTATGCGTTTGATATTGACGAGTTTCTGGGTTTGGAAAAAATCGGCTGGCAGGCAAGCCTTCTATTACCGCCGCATTATCACTGTAAGCCGACAACACACCTTGCGGATTTTTTTGGTAGGTATTGCGAATCATGCCAAATAACGTATTGGGTTTTTCAGCGCCGTCAATGGTCCAATCGGCGTTAAAAATTTTATGCCGACAATGCTCTGAGTTGGCCTGAGCAAACATCATTAACTCAGCGTCTACTGGGTTGCGCTCAAGACCGATAAAGGCGTTGACCAAATAATCAATTTCATCCCCACTCAACGCCAAACCCATTTGAATATTAGCGTTTACTAAGGCATCACGTCCACCGCCTAAAACATCCACCGTGTTAAACGGCTTTGGTGTTTGATGTGAAAAAAGCCCCTCTAACGGACTTAAATCATAAAACACTTGCTCCATCATACGATCATGCACCACCGCTTCCATGGCGGTACGGTCAGAATCATTAACGCCGTCAAAAAAGTACACCACACCACGCTCAATTCGATGAACATGGGCTATGCCACATGTGTGGGCAATGTCGGTGGCTTTAGAAGCCCAGGGTGAAATAGTGCCTAAACGGGGCGTTACAATGCACGTATCATTATTTAACACAGACGTTTTATCGTCTTGACTGTTGTTTAACAAGGTCTTTAAACGGGCGTGTTCATCCATCGAAAGCTCACTTTCAAAATCGACCAGGTAAAGATATTGCGAACGAACGGCCTTAATTAAACCCACCGTTTTAAGCTTGCTTAGCAATTGATTTAAACGGTATGTGGAATGTGCGGGATTTCCCCAAATAATGTGCATAGTTTTGCCCTTTACAAAAAACAAAAGCCCTCGTAAAAAGAGGGCTTTAAAAACAATTTGGATTACTTAGTTAATAAACCTAAACTTTCTAATACATAGCGTCTTTGTTGCGCATTTAACGGCGTTGAACCTTCGGCCGACTGGATGTTCAACAAGGTTTTTTCAGCGTCGTTTTTAGATTTAGCCAACTGTAATACAATTACGTCCGGTAAATCTTTCTCACCCGAGTCACGCCAAAAAGCTAACTTTGAAAGCATAGAATCTTCTTTTTTAACCGTTTTAGGCACTTGCACCCACATTTGCATTGAATCCTTACGCACCTTATCCATCTGCCAATTAGCACGATAAATCATGGCTTGTAAATACCCCCAACTGCTGTCTAAATTAGCACGCAATGTTAAGCCTTGCAGTTCCTCACCGTCCACGACTTCAACCATGTTTTCGGTGACTTTTAAAGCAGCCAGCGCTTTTTCGCTGGTTGATCCAAAAAACACCATAGCCTGATACAAAGCTTGCGCTTCCATCACAGGACTATAAGGTTTGATTTTCCAACCCTCGTTCAAATTACGTGCTTCGTTTGCATCGGGTGAATACAGCATGCTGTGGCTAAAATAAACACGCGTTTTGCCGGCTGCGGTGTCTGTTTCTAAACGTGCAGTGTACTTATCATAAACTCCATCAGCCAACTCTGGACGCCAGCTGTTAAGCATTCTTGTAATAGGACCTACATCGTCTAAAGGCACTAACTCAGAACGCTGCTGATAATCAGTTTTCATAACGCCAATGTCTTTACGCTCTTCTTCAATCGCAAAACCAGAATTCATAAAGTAGCGTTTTAACCCACTCCATACCTCTTCACTGTTGACCGAATCGAGTTCTAACCAACGCTCTGACAAATTGGACTGAATGGCGATGCCATCGGCTTTAAAATTAGGAATATGGTCATAAGCGTCTTTTTGAGCCAACGCATCTTGTCCCGCATTTTGCAACGCTACCTGAATGTCATTTTTAGGCTTAGCTGGATTAAACAGGTTTGGGGGCATTTCTAAGTTTTGAACAATTTTACCCTCGCTGTCACGGTAATTGTCGTCCGAACCAAATAAATTGGACAGGGTTGAACAACCACTTAAACTCATTACCGCTAAAGACGTTGAAATCACCAACGTTTTTGAATATCGACTCATAGATAGGTTCACTTATGTTTATGAAAATTATGCCTTAATGGCAATGCCTGCAGCGTGCATAGCGTCTAAAATAACAGATTGATTTGGCTCAGATAAAGGTGTTAATGGTAAGCGAATAGCCATGCCCATTAGACCCATTTTAGCCACCGCCCATTTAACAGGAATAGGATTAGATTCTACAAACAAGTCGCGATGCAAGGCTTGCAAGGGAGCGTCAATGGCGTGCGCCTTAGCAGCATCACCAGCAAGAGCCGCAAAGTAAGCGTCGTGCAATGCTTTGGGGGCGACGTTTGCGGTCACTGAAATGCCTCCATGTCCACCCAATAAAATAAAATCAATCGCGGTAGCATCATCGCCGGTGTACAAATCAAAGCTTTCGGGCACGCCGGCTTTAATTTTTGCCACGCGGCTTAAATCACCCGTAGCCTCTTTAACGCCCACTATGTTTTTAACAGTGGCTAAACGAATAATGGTTTCTGGTAATAAATCACAGGCTGTGCGACCGGGCACGTTATATAAAATTTGCGGAATATCGACCGTTTCGGCAATTTTTTTATAGTGTAAATACAAACCTTCTTGGGTCGGCTTATTGTAGTAAGGCGTTACCAAAAGACATGCATCAGCCCCTGCGTCTTTGGCGCATTGTGTCAACTCAATTGCCTCGCTGGTTGAGTTAGCGCCAGTGCCGGCAATGACTGGAATGCGTCCGGCCACTTTGTCTACTACAAACTTAACGACTTGGCAGTGTTCTTTAAAATTTAACGTAGCCGACTCACCGGTTGTGCCCACAGCCACAATCGCGTCGGTTTGAGATTCAATGTGAAATTCCACCAGTTTTTCAAGTGCATCAAAATCAATTGACTCATCGTCCAACATTGGGGTTACCAACGCCACCATACTGCCTCTAAACACGGTGTCTTTCTCCAATAAATTAACGCAAATTTAAAAAACGTAATATTAACCTTTCCCCCCTGACACTTCAACCAATATTGCTGTAATGCTTCATGTCAAGCATAGGCGGTTAAAGATAACGCCAAGCGGTGTTTTTGGTGATGGCCTTCTTAAAAAGTTCATTAACCGATGGCTTGCGGGCGCACCTAAAAGTCGGCATACTAAAAACTCTCGTTAACATGACCAATTCACTTTAAATGCACAGGAGTTGCTTGCATGAGCGTTACGCCCGGTCAAATCGTACCAAGTTTTTTATTAAGTGCCACATCTCAACGCACGATTACTCAAGAAAATTTTCTTGGCAAATTTACCGTTTTGTATTTTTACCCCAAAGACAGCACCCCTGGATGCACCACAGAAGGTTTGGAGTTTGCACAGTTACACGATGAATTTTTAGCGCTTAATGCACAAATATTAGGGGTGTCTTTAGACAGCCTTACCCGTCACGCAAACTTTAAAAACAAACACAGCTTTCCATTTGATTTAATCAGTGATCCAGAGGCTTTGTTATGCAAAATTTTTGGGGTTTATCAACTCAAAAAGAATTTTGGCAAAGAATATATGGGCATTGTTAGAAGTACCTTTTTAATAAATCCGCAAGGCCAACTTGACCAGGCCTGGTTAAACGTTAAAGTTGCCGGACACGCTCAAATGGTTTTACAAACGCTTAAACACACTGCATCACAATAACTTATAAAATCAACAACCGATAACCAGCAACCGAGATAATTTTAAAACGCAATAATTAAGGAGCAACCATGACCAATAACGCTAAAAAACTCTTTATTTTAGACACCAACGTTCTCATGCACGACCCAATGGCGCTGTTTAATTTTGCCGAGCATGATATTTTTATCTCTATGACCGTTCTCGAAGAGCTGGACGCTGGCAAAAAAGGCATGACCGAAATTGCCCGTAATGTTCGCGAAACCAATCGCTTGATTGATCAGATTATCAGTGATGCGAGCTTTGAGGAAATTCAAAAAGGCTTGCCGCTCGAACGCATTCATCCTGGTGTTAAAAACAAGAGCGTGCATTTAGGCCAACTGTTTTTTGAAACCGAACCGCTGCGCGCCCAGTTACCCGACTCGCTACCCAGCCACAAAGCCGACAATCACATATTGCAAACTGGCTTAGCCTTAAAAGAAAAATACGCCAACCGCAGTGTTACCTTAGTCACCAAAGACATTAACATGCGCATTAAATCTTCGGCCGTTGGATTACACTCCGAAGACTACTACAACGACCGCGTGTTAGAAGACGCCGATTTACTTTACACCGGCTGGGAAGTGTTGCCAGAGAATTTCTTTGAAGACAATCGTAAGTCCATGAAATCGTGGCAAGAAGGCGACCGGACTTTTTATGAAATCAGCGTAGATGAACATTGCCACTGGTATCCCAATCAAGGTTTAATCAGCGCCAATGAGGCTGGCTTTAACGCGATTGTACGCGAGGTTGCCGATGGCAAAGCCGTGCTGGAATACTTTTTTGATTACCAGCAAGAAAACCATAAAGTCTGGGGAATTAACGCCCGCAACATTGAGCAAAACATGGCGTTTAATTTTTTAATGGATCCCGAAATTGATTTTGTCTCACTGCTTGGCATCGCCGGCACCGGTAAAACCCTGCTTACCTTAGCCGCGGCATTAGAACAAACTCTGGATCGCAACATTTACAACGAAATTATTATGACCCGCGCCACCGTGCCCATTGGTGAAGACATTGGTTTTTTACCCGGCACAGAAGAAGAAAAAATGACGCCGTGGATGGGGGCTTTAATGGACAACCTAGAAGTATTAACCGCATCGGAAGGTCATACAGAATGGGAAAAAGAGAGTACACAACAACTGTTAAGCAAACGCATTAAAATTAAATCGCTTAACTTTATGCGTGGCAGAACCTTCCAGAAAAAATTTATTATTATTGATGAAGCGCAAAATTTAACCCCTAAACAGATGAAAACCTTAATCACTCGAGCCGGCAGCGGCACCAAAGTAGTGTGTTTAGGTAACATTGGCCAAATTGACTCACCCTATTTAACCGAAACCACCACTGGACTTACCTACATTGTTGATCGCTTTAAAGAGTGGGAACACAGTGCACACATTACCTTGCAACAAGGCGAGCGTTCTAGATTGGCGGAATTTGCATCGGACAACTTATAAATATCTGCCTTTTGTAACGCACATAAAAAAAGGCCAAAACTGGCCTTTTTTTAATTGGATCAAACACCGCAGAAATTAGCGTAGATTGGTCATGTCATTGCCATCAACAGGGGTTTTAAAGCCTAGCTTTACGGCTCTCTCACGACAATAATCAATCGCAAAATCCAGTAACTCGCCTACTGCGCGATGACGAAACTTGTGTTTTTGACGCACATGCGAAAACGGACGCATAATAGGTGGATATAGTGGAATGGCTCTTAATGTACCCAACTGCAACTCTTTTGATAAGGTCGTACGCGATACAATGGCCACACCCACATCCGATTCTACCGCCATTTTAATGGCTTCAGGACTGCCCAATTCCATCACAACTTTTAAATCGCTGTAACTTAAACCTTGTTCACGAATATAAGTGTCAATCACCGAACGAGAACCCGAACCTTCTTCACGGGTAATGTAGGCGTACTTTCTAAAGTCTTCAACCGAGACTTTATCGCGATTGGCCAATGGGTGATCCAACGGGCAAATCAATTGCATTTCGTCAATTCGACACACGTCCACTTCTAAATTTTTATTGTGAACCGGCGCTTCCACCAAGCCTAAGTCAATCATGTTATTTTCAACCATTGACACAATGGCGTCGGTATTGCCCACTTGCAGACGAATGTTAACGTCTTGAAACTTTTTCTTAAACGCGCCCAACAAACTTGGCAACATGTATTCGGCGATAGTGGTACTCGCACCAATGACTAAACTGCCCGTGACTTCTCCGGTAAGCTCACGCACTTCACTGTTCATTTTTTCGTAATGCTCTAGAATCTGGTCGGCGTAGTCGTACACCAACTTACCGGCATCGGTTAAAGTGATTTTATTGTGAGTGCGGTCAAACAGGCGGGTATTAAAAAAATCTTCAAGTTGCTTAACCTGAAAAGTCACTGCGGGTTGAGTCATGTGCAGGGTTTCTGCAGCTTTTGTAAAGCTCATTACCTTTGCAACTGTGTGGAAGACTTGGAGACGTCTATCTGCCATTGCGCAACATCCTTTTTACTTTGGGTAGGTTAAACAGTTTATGTAAACATCTTTTGTAAACGTTTTACGTAAAACGGTTTGGTTAAATTTTAGTCGGGTGAATATAGGGCTTTACACGTTAAATGTCAAACTTGTTACAAGAAGTGGCCTTTACGCGAGTAGATGCATCGCCTAAATTATTAAAAATAAAGGGTTTGGCCAAGCGTGGCACCCCATCTCGACCGTTTAAGGCTTGCATCATTAACCATTTCTTAACGGGCAACAATCGATTAGCCAAGGGTAAAAACCCGTTAAGCAGGCGCGTTTTAAGAGCGGATTGCTGATTAAACAACCAATCAAACCCTTCCATAGAACGCTGAACCAACGCATTGTCACCGCGGCGAGCGCGTTCGTATTGGCGCAATACCGCAAAATTTCCCCACGATTTACCATGCGCTTTGGCCTCAACAATTACGTCCAGTAACACGGCCGCGTCCAGCAAACCCAAATTAACGCCCTGACCCGCTTGCGGATGAATGGTGTGCGCGGCATCGCCCACGAGGGCTAAATTGGGTTTTACATAATGCAATGCATGACGTCGCACCAAGGCAAAAGCAATACGTTGCCCTACTTCAAGCACCTTGCCCAAACGATGGTCTGAGGCGATTTCAATGTTCCGAGCTAATTCTTCATCGGACAAACTCAACGCCCAAGCCATTTTGTGCGTGGGCAAGTACCAAGCAATTGAACTCATGTTATTGCCCATGGCCAAATACGCAAAGGGCCCTGCGGCTTGATAGCGCTGCCAACAAGTGTCTTGATGGGACAACTCGGTTTTAACACAACCTACCACCGCGCATTGCTGGTAGTCATGGGTGTCTAAGCCAATATGTGCCAAGGCTCTAACCTTAGAAAACGCACCGTCTGCGCCCACAATTAACGGCGTAACCACCTTACCTAACCCATCTAAAGTTAACCAGGCCTGGTCATCTTTAAACTCCAAAGATTCAAGAGCTTGGTTTAACGCAATGTGCACGTATTCACAGCCCTTTAGCTGCTCCCACAATGCGGCCTGCACCACATCGTTTTCAACCACGTGTCCCAAATTAGCTTCACCCACATCAGCGGCAGAAAAATGCACTTGACCCACACTGGCCTCATCCCAAACGTGCATGGCACCAAACGCATGACAACGTCGTGCTTCAATTCCGCCCCAAGCACCCAGGTTACGCAAAATGTTTTCGGACGCACGCGTCAACGCACTTACTCTTGGCTGTAAAGGCAACGAGGCATGCCAGTCGGTGGTCACCGCCTGCTTTTCTAACAACAGTACCTTAAAGCCTTGTTGCCCCAAGCCCAAAGCCAGCACCGAGCCGACCATGCCGCCACCCACAACCACAACATCAAACGATGCTGCAGAATCGTTTATGGCTTTATTATTGGTGTCTTGAGCGTGCATCATACTTACTTACCTCCCATCGCAAATTTAGAAAAACGTTTTTTCACGCTAGGAAGCAACTGCATGGCCATTAATCCCACGCCTCGTAAATGCCCCACCAACGCCGAACGATGTTCAAATACACTGATAAGCGTATCGGTTAATCCCATGACTTTTTGATGATCAGGCTGACGTAACGCCGCGTATTCGCTCAACCACACGTTACTGCCAATATCCGCATTAGGCTGCAACACAGTGTGAACCGGCATGCCTTCTAAAAATACCGCAATATCACGAATGCCCAAATTTAAACCTTGTGCGGCCACTGGATGTTGCGTGTGCGACGCATTGCCCATTAACAATGCACGACCTTTAAACATTTGCTCTACATACGTTTCGGTGAGCGGATAAATCACTCTTGGACTCACTTGAGTAAACGCCCCTAAACGCTCGCCCATTTGCTCGGCAAATAACGCCATAAAACCTTCATCGTCCAAAGCCTTAACCGACGCTATATCACTGGCTGGACAAACGTATACGGCCTTATGAAAATGACCATGCATAGGCAAAAGTGCCACAGGCCCGTTTTGAGTAAACCGCTCATACGCCCAATGCTGCGGATGTTGTTCGGTGGCAATTTGTGCCACTACCCCAAAAGCGTTATACGATTTTTCTTGCAACGGCAAACCCAAAATGCGTCGAACCTTTGATTCTGTGCCGTCTGCACCTACTAGCAACTTGGTTTTAACTTGAATCGTTTTAGCTTGAATAGTTCTAGCAGGCTGTGCTTGCTCAACCTGAGAAGACACTTGATCTTCCACATTTAATGTTGCGCTTATGTACGCGCTGTCCATACCTTCTTCGGTAAAGTGCGTTAATGACGCCGGACACACTATGTGCAAGCCCGTCTGACTCTGAGCGTGTGCCCACAACACGGTACCCAAGTCGCTAGACTGTATGCTGTAACCCAGTGCGGCGACACCCACCTCACTGGCATGTAAAGTTGTCAAACCCAAATAACCTTTTTGCGAGACGTGCACATGATGAATTTCAGTTACAAACGGCACAAGATCAGGCCAAATTCCAAGTTGGCTTAACAGCAGCATCGAGCCGTGCGACAGCGCCAAAACCCGACCATCAAACGAATTAGCTGCTCCGGGCTTAGGCGCATATCGTTCGGCTAGCATAACGTCATAACCGGCCTGCCCTAAACCAATCGCCAACATTAACCCCACGGGCCCACCGCCAGAAATTAACACATCGGTCTGAATGATGTCATCTGATTCGTACGATTTTAAGGTACTTTGCATACTGTATTCCTTTAACGTCGATTCGTTGCTTTGTGTTGCAGAGTTAAACTTTTTAGCACGTCCACTAACGCGACTGCATCCAAGCTTCTATTTCGGCCACAGTTCGGGGCAGGCCTTTAGTAAGCACTTCGTGACCCACTTGAGTTACCAATACATCGTCCTCAATACGAATCCCGATATTATGCCATTTTGCATCTACTTCTGTGTGCTGTGACCCAATGTAAAGCCCTGGCTCAACGGTTACGACCATGCCAGGTTGCAATGTTCGCCAAACCCCCGCATGTTTGTAAAGTCCCACATCGTGCACGTCCATTCCTAACCAATGGCCTGTGCCGTGCATAAAAAAGGGTTTATACGCTTCTGACTCAATTAACGTGGCGACATCACCCTGCAAAATATTCAACTCGACCAGGCCTGTTGTGATTATTTGCAACACCGTTTGATGCAACAAATCATATGACACACCAGGTTTAATAACAGCAATAGCCGCTTGTTGAGCCCGCAATACTAACGAATACAACTGAGCCTGCGCAGGACTAAACTCACCGCTGGCCGGAAACGTCGTAGTAATATCCCCCGCATAGCCTTGCCATTCAGCCCCCGCATCCACCAACACCAAATCGTTGGCTTGAATATAAGCACGGTTTTCGGTGTAATGCAAAATGCAGGCATTTTGACCAGCGGCCACAATAGAATTAAACGCCACGCGCGGTGCGCCCAATCGCATAAATTCGGCCTCTAAACTGGCTTGCACTGCGTACTCGGGCATACCCACTTGTACAGTTTTCATGGCCGCCAAATGCCCCGCTACGCTTATGCGCGCAGCCGTGCGCATCTGTGCAATTTCATCGGCGGTTTTGTGCAAACGCATCTCATGTAAAACAACGTCTAAATCGCAAATTTGAGTAGGTGCTTCAATGCCTTTGCGCACCTTTTGTTTTGCCTGACCAATCCACGTTGTAAGATGTGCAGTCCAATCGGACAGTTGAGAAAAGCTCACATAAATCATCTGACAAGACTCAATCTGCTTAGGCACGTTTTGCACCCAATTATAAAATGACCAGGCCTGGTCAACCTGCAAATGTTCAGCGGCTAAATCAACCCCCAAACGTCGACCTTGCCAGGTTTCTTGCTCGGCGTCTTTTGGGCGTAAAAAAACATGACTGCGAGCACTGCCGTCGGCTAACTTTACCAACAACAGCACGGCATCGGGTTCACTAAAGCCCGTTAAATAATAAAAATCACTTTGCGGACGAAACGCAAATTCTACATCGCGATTGCGAATCTGTTCGTGACCCGAAGCCACCAAAACAGCACTGCACGGTTTTAAAGAAGCCAACAGCTGTGAACGGCGCTGTACACAGTGTTCTATTAAATTTAAAGATTCCGCCACTGACATAAGTTTATTTCCAGGCAAGTAAAGGTTAAGAGGCTTTTGCAAAGACTTCTAAAATTAGTGCACAGTATTAAGATGTTTACCAAACGACTCATCCATCTCAATGGGTGCTGGGTCTACAGGATTTAACTCTTCGTTCATCATTAAAATACCCACTCGCACAAACTCAATTAACTGCACAAAGTCCGATTCGGCCTCTTCTACTTCAGCCAAGCTTTGAGTGCTATTAGAACTTTCAGTGCTTTCGGCACTTAACGCGGCTAAACCGTCAACATCAATGCGCGCAACATCGCTAAAATCACTTATTAACTCTCTTACCTCGGGCGGCAAATTTTTGTCGTCGTTTAAGCGCCCTACCAAACCCAAGCCGTACAATACGCCTTCGCATAACTGTCCCAACATAGCCGCTCTAAACACCAAAGGTTCTGCGTCGTCGGGCAAGCACAACTCAAGCTCAAATCCCGAGCCATTCAGGCCTTTATTGGTGGTTTCAAACATTGCATGCAGTGCTTTTAAAAACGATTCTTTAACCGATTTAATTTGCGCCTCTTCAATGAGTTTTTTAAGCCAAATGGCCTCATTTAATTCACTGTCAGCGCACAATAAACCCAACAACATTCCTTGAATAAACGCAGGCGATTCCAACTCTGGAAACGGCGCTATCACTTCATTGACTTGATCAAAATCCATTCAAACATTCTCTTGTTAAACACTTATAATTGGGGAATAATATCATAATTAACTTATCTGTTAATTCCTGAACGCTTATCGATTGTTGGAGAAACCTCGTGCTTACCTTGACCCTAATGAACCATACGTTCGAGATTCCGTGCGATGCCGATGAAAAAGTGCGCTTAATTGAGGCGGCTACCTTGCTTGAAGACAAACTAGACCAAGTGCCCGGTTTAAAGGGAGAAAGCAAAATACTTATGATGGCGCTTAACCTTTGTTACGACTATATACAATTAAAACAAGACACCACGCAGCACACCCACACACTAGAAGAAAAATTGAACATATTATAAAAGGCCTTGCCTCACAAAATAATACACCTGTTTAATAAAGCAACTTTAATTAATACAATAATTGCACAAAAATCATACATAAACCATGCAAGTACTCTAAAAATTTTAAATTTAGCTCCAGTAAGTTATCCCACCAGCAAGCAATTTGTTATAATGCTTAACGCACGCAGTTGTTGAGTTTAAACCCCCTTCCGATAATTACTTACATTGGGGCCAGATGCCTGAAATGGTGCGCATCTCGTTAGCTTTGGCTAACCCGGGAAGCCTAAATTTCTTGAGGAGGCTGCCACCTTGAACTTACGGTTCAGGGACTTTGGCTCAATGGCTGCGCGCTCTTTTACCAGGCCTGGTTAATCTGCGCTTCGGCTGTAATACTTTTATTTATACTTCTTGTACAACGATAAGTCTTAAAACCTACTTCAAAATCCGCTACACTGTTTTTTTGACTCACTCTTAACACTTACCATGAATCCGTCTCAATCCATTCGACAACACTTACGCCTACAACGGACTTTATTAAACGCTGAGCAACAAATCGCCCATCAAAAAGCCGCTTTGGCGCATTTTAAAGCCCACATAGACCTCACTCAAATTCAACACATTGGCGTATTTTTAGCACAAAATGGCGAACTGGAAACGCGCGCTTTAATTGAATTTTTATGGCTCAACCACCAAAACGTTTATTTACCTGTTCTTGAAACCCGCCCAAACTGGCACATGGGATTTGCTCATTACACCGCGCAAAGCACCTTAGTACCCAATCGTTTTAACATAGACGAACCCAGCGAACCTTTAGAATCTCACATTGCTGGTAATGCCTTAGATTTGGTACTAGTACCTCTGGTTGGGTTTGATATGCAAGGCAATAGACTGGGAATGGGAGGCGGATTTTACGACCGAACCTTTGAATTTAAACGCCTAAACCCCAATCAAAAACCTTTATTAATGGGGTGGGCGCATCAATGCCAAAAAGTGGATAAACTTACAACAGAAAACTGGGACGTGCCGTTAGACGGCGTAATCACCGAACAAGGCGTTAGCCTGTTTAATCACGCCTAACAACGACACAATTAAACACCAAACGACGCTTCTTACAGTTAATTTACACGGTTAAATTGTGAGCTAAAATGGTTAAAAACGGCTAAAAATGGCTAAAACTTAAGAAACAGACTCTTTAATAGAACCGGATAAATTTACGGGTTGAGAGGTAGCAGACTGTTTATTAGACACAGGAATTTTAACCGTTTTACCCACATAAAGCTGATTGGCGTTTTTAATGTCATTCACCTCTTTAAGCGTTTGCATAGACACTTTGTAACTGCTTGCAATACTCGACAAAGTATCACCCTTTCGCACTTTGTGCTGAACATACATTGGCTGATTTACAGTGGGCTGATCCAAAAATCTAGGTCTAGTGTCTTCTACATAAAGAGCCAACCCTTGTCCAATGGCTTTGGCCATATTTTGTTGAAAGGTCTTGTTGACAAGCTTTCTAGCCTCTTCAGGGTTAGAAATAAACGCTGTTTCAATTAATAACGACGGCATATCAATAGATCTTAGCACCGCAAAACCAGCCGACTGTAACGATGGCTTATGCAACTTAACCGTTTTTTGCATCTCTTTTAACACCGTGTTGCCTAATTTACGACTGGCGCGTACGTTAGACTCGCGGCTTAAATCGCTTAGAGCAAACGCCACATCATCGTCCAAACCGCCTAACTTAACGTCTTGCAACGCCGCATTTTCGCTTTTAGCCAACAAACTGGCCATCACACTGCTGGCACTGCCTTTAGACAATACATATACCGACCCACCAGTCACCGTTTTATCGTGAAAGGCATCGGCGTGTACCGAAATAAAAATAGCCGCCTTTTTTGCTTGGCAATTTTAACTCGGTCAGCCAAACCAATGTACACATCCCTATCACGGGTTAACACCGCACGCATGCCTGGTTGAGCATCAATTACCGCTTTAATTTCTTTGGCCATTTGCAATGTAACGTCTTTTTCGTACACATTGCCGTGACCAATCGCCCCCACATCTTTACCGCCGTGACCGGCATCAATAGCCACAACAATGTCAGCAGGCCTGGTTAACGCCGCGCTGTCATTATCCAATATGCCCGATGTGGTTAAGTTGCTTTTAATGTCTTTATTTACACGCGGCGCATGAGCAATTTGCACCACAGAAACAAGTGGTTTAGATTCGACTGGCTTAACAACCGCATCGGGTGACGGGGGTATCGTTTGGGTTATCGCTTGGTTTATAGGCGGTGGCGCAACCACCTTAACGTGCTCTGATTCACTTTTTGCCGCTGTCGTATTTTTAACATCGACTATTGCCGCTACAGCCGTAGCTTGATTAACTGCCACAATTGCCGGTTTAGGAGATGAAGATGCTGGAGGTATAGGGGTGGATTTTTGAGCCGGCGCAGCGTGCGCTGTTTGGGTAGAACTGATTAAATCGAGCACCAAACGTTGATCTTTTTGATTGGCTTTTGCATAACTTATCCAGCCGTGAGTTTTGAAATCAGCGGCCTGGTGTAGCCCTAAAATAATACGTGTACGATTAGGGCTGTTTTGCACTTTAATGGATTGAATGCGAGAATCGTTAATGGATTTGTCGTCAAAATTTAACTTATTTTGCACCTGATAAAAGTCAATCACCAAGCGTTCTGGATTGCTTAAAGCCGTAATGGTGTAATGCTTAGCGTAATCTAACTGAAACTCAACCCGCGTTTTTTCAGTGGTCTGGCCAATGCGAACATTAGAAATTTCGGCCGCTAAAACACCGCCAGACAATGCAATACTTGCAAAGCTCAGTACAAAAATGCCTATAAATGTCCACAAAGAAGCAGGCATTGCACGGTTCAGGTTGTTGAGTGCCATGTTAATAGCCCTTTTATTGGTGTGTTACAACGCACTTAACAATCTTTATGCCAACTTTTGCTTTTGCCATTTTATTGGCACTCATTAAATTAAAATTTAAACACGCCACGCTCAGCTTTGACCTATTAAGTTAGACCCACTTAATGCGGTTAACAAGGCCTTTGCCAGCACCTGCCCCGGCACGCTCAACGCTTGCACACTAACACTGCGACCTATTGATTGGTGCTCAAAGGCAATCAGTACATCGGCGCTGGGTAGGTTAGGCGACCCTTTTTGAGGCCACTCAACCAGGGCAATAAAGTCCGCTGTAAGCAAGTCACGAATGGCCAAATATTCTAATTCTTCTGCATCGCAAAGTCTATATAAATCAAAGTGATGCACTTTAATATTTAAAAAACTGTAACTTTCTACCAAGGTATAAGTGGGGCTTTTTACTTTTTGTCCGGGTAAGAAATTTTGAATAAATGCACGCGCAAAAAAGATTTACCCACCCCCAAATCACCTTGTAAATACATCATAAACCCATTATCAGCCACGTTTTGCTGGGCACAGACTTGCGCCACTGTTTGGGCAAAATACACGCTGGCCGCTTCATCGGCTAACTTAAATTGTAACGCTTGCACCTGCTCACCCCATCATTACCTGTTATTAATCTGTGTTGCCATTACCTGTTACTTTTACTATTGCGACTGCTTATCACGCGTCACCCATTACGAGACAATTGCACACATAAAATGGTGCTATTTTGTTAAACTGGCTGTCTTTATCTCTAACGCGCTTACTTACGCTTATGACGCAACTCACCCAGAACCATTCATTTTATCCCGCTGCTCAAGCCCCCGCAGATTTAGACGCGTTGGCTCAAAATATTAAAACTTGGGGACTGCAACTCGGTCTTGCCAACGTGGGCATTACCCATACTCATTTGGCTCATTACGAGGCGCATCATTTTAGCTGGATTGAGCAAAACTTTCACGGTGAAATGGACTACATGGCACGTCACGGTACCAAGCGTACCCGACCAGAAGAACTTGAACCCGGTACCCTCAGCGTTATTAGTGTGCGCATGAACTACCTTGACCTGCTGGCTCAAGAACCTACGGCACAATTGCATCAAAGCCAGCAAGCGTATATATCGCGCTACGCACTGGGCAAAGATTATCACAAAATAATGCGTAAACGTCTAACGCAGTTGGCCAACATTATTGCCCAACACGTTACCGACTTTAAATACCGAGCTTTTTGCGACAGCGCCCCCGTCCTTGAAAAACCACTGGCTACTCAAGCTGGCCTTGGATTTATTGGCAAAAACAGTTTATTAATTCATCCAAAAGCAGGCTCATGGTTTTTTTTGGGTGAGCTCTACACCAACCTTAGCTTGCCCGCTGACGAGCCGTTTAGCAAACAAGGCTGTGGACCGTGTACCGCATGCATTCAAGAATGCCCAACTCAGGCCATTGTAAGCAATGGCGTGGTCGATGCACGGCGTTGTGTATCGTATTTAACCATAGAATTTAAAGGTTCAATTGCCTTAGAATTAAGACCCCTTATAGGCAACCGAATTTACGGTTGTGACGATTGTCAACTGGTGTGCCCTTGGAACAAATTTACCTCATCAACCGAAGAAGACGCTTTTAAAGCCAGCGCCGCTCAAGACTCAAAACAAACCGCTCCAAATATTGGGCTTGACCGTATAAGCTTATTAGACTGCTGGCAATGGGACGAAACCACTTTTTTGCGCCGTTTAGAAGGCAGTCCCATTAGGCGCATTGGCTACACTCAATGGACACGCAATTTGGCTGTGGCACTGGGAAATGTCCAAGCAGACCAAGCTACCCTACACAACATTATTGAACAATTAACCCAAAAACACGGTGCAGTATCACCCTTGGTGGACGAGCATATTGAATGGGCCATTCAACAACTGACTGCCCGCCTTAAAACATTAAACAACCCCGCAACTCCAAACCTAGAGCCAGCCGAGCTGTCGCTTAAAGCCCTGGAGCCGCAGGCCAACCTTAAACCCTTTTTTGCCAAAAAATATTACGTTCCAACACCGTAGCGCTAAATAACACGGCTTAGCACCACTGAACAATACCGAATACCAAACGCCATCAATCCTACAATCGGTCAAAAATAGAACCCTGCGATGGGGTAAATAATTTAGCGTATAGGCGCGACGCGTACGTATTGGTCATACCGGCAATGTAGTCTGAAATGACACGTTGACGCTGTTGCTCGCCTTGGGCAAGCTGATATTTTTATACGCACTTGAGGGCAATAAGGCGCTGGGATTAGCCCGCAACGATTTAAACAACTCCAATACAATCAACTGCCCTTTGTATTCCATTTGTTTCACCTCTGGAATAGTAATGACATTTTTATACACAAATTGCTTTAACAGCTCTAAAACCGCCGCTTGCTCGTCTTTTAAACGCGCCTGATAGCGCAACAATGGGTGTTCAAACTCAAGGTTTTGGGCAATGTAAATACTTTCGACCATAATGCCCACCATTTTACTGACCGCATGCTTACGACCACGCGACGAGTCACTAAACAGCCGTTGGGTCATTTCTTCATCCCATAAACTACTTTGTAAAAACACCGGATGCTCCATTAACTCGGCTTGCCATAGCTCTTTTGACACCATTTTCATGGCCACAGCGTCTTCTAAATCGTGAATACCATAGGCAATGTCGTCGGCCAACTCTAAAAGCGTTGTGTCGAGCGCTTTAAAAGCGGTTTTTTTATGCCCATGATTGTGGCCCAATAGGCTGTCGGGCTCGTTGTCGATTAAACCGGTAAACTTAACTTTATCCACAGCCGAAAAAGGTTCAAGCACCCAATCAAATAAGATTTTCTCTTCTAAATACAAACTTTTAGGGGGTGCCCAACGAGCCATTTGTAAGGTTCTAAAATCGTCTACTTGCGGCTCGTTTAATTGCGCCAAATAACGAGGGTTTGATGAAATCACTTCGTTGTAAATGGCTGGATATTTCATCACACCTAACGTGGCGCGGCGCGATAAATCTAAGCCATTTTGCGGCGTATACTCACCCAACTTGGCTAAAATTCTTAATGTTTGCGCGTTGCCCTCAAACCCACCGTAATCGCGCATCATGTAATTAAGTGCTACCTCACCGCCATGACCGTACGGCGGATGCCCCAGGTCGTGCGCCAAGCAGATGGCCTCCATTAAATAAAACGAGGGCAACCACGCCACATAATCTTGCGCCGCACCCTGAGCATTTAGCCCGACAGTGATGAGTTGTTCAACCAATCCCGAGCCAATTTGCGCCACTTCCATTGAATGCGTTAAGCGGGTGCGGTAAAAGTCCGACTCGCTTAAGCCAAAAATTTGTGTTTTGGCTTGCAAACGCCTAAACGAAGCCGAATGTATAACCCGCGCGCGGTCACGTTGATACACAATGCGCGCCGGCCGTGCTGGATTATCGTTTAAAAAATCGGTGTAGCGTTGCGTCCAAATGGGTTCATCAAGCTCAATCATGCGGTGTTTTCCTGCCAGTTTTTGGACAATTTTTAAAGGGCATTAAGATGATTAACAACAACCAAAAAACCATAATAATCAATAATAATGATTTAACCAGGCCTGGTTAAATCATTATTTAGAGCCAGAATATGTTCTGCCGTGTTGTTTACTTATAAAGAGACCTTTGCACGAGTGAATGCACGAATAAAAATGGTTAAAATTTACCTGATCTTTGTTGAAAACCTTGCGAATAGCCAGCTATTCACTGCGTTTTTCGCCGCAATCAGGCAAATTTTTCCTCATTTTTCTTTCGCACCTGACTCGTGCAAAGGTCTCAAAATATCATCATACTTAAAAAGCATTATACAAAATCAATTTATTCGTCACAGGCTTTGCACTAAACTTGGTTAGTCTGCTTAAAAACAGTATTTAAAGATAATGCCTAACGCCGGTACTGGTTTAATAAACTGGTTTAATAAAAGTAACGTGCCATTTAACTCATGTCACTAACACTAAACAAACCCTCGTTGCACAAGCGCTTATTTAGCGCTGGTAAAGAAAGTAAATCAACTTAAAACAACTTAAAACAACGTAAAAAACGCATATCACCTAACCCATCCACAACGATTACATTAGCCGTTTATCGTATAAATAGGGAATTAAACCAGTGACTAACCCTGTGATAAACCCCGTGATTAGCCCTCTAATGCAACGCACTCTTAAAGGGGTATTAAACATAGGGATTGGCGTGTTGCTGACAGCATTAATCGCCGCCCTAGCTTTGGGCATGTATGCACTTTACACAGCTTATAACGCAAAACAGCAACTCAACCAGATGGGTATTGAGATTAATGCTATTGCCCTTGGCTCACTAAATTTAGAGCAATTGCATGTTAAAAAAATAGACTTTACCTATTATAAAATGGATGCCACAAATGCAAACGCTCACGACGCAACAGCTCACAACGCAACGACTCACAACCTAGTCATCCATAACCTATTCATTACGTTTGCAAAATCCCAAGACTCAACAAAAGTTTGGTTTTTAGGCCTGCCATCGTTATGGCCTGGGCGAACTATAATCGAAAGCCTGGTGATAGAGTCCATTCAACACCACGTTAACACTGCGGCATTGCCTCAGCACATGACGCTTACAACCCCCAAATCTTCGCATGCGACGCAACCGTTTAACCTTCCCACACAACCACAACACTGGCGGTTAAGTTATTGGATGCAAGCCGTTAATCCTGCATTTTTACCCAAACGCATTCAACTCAAACAGCTCACCTTTCAAAACACGCAAACGGCAACGCAACCCCATACAGCCAGTTTAAGCCTAGAACAGGTTACGCCTCAACATCTCAGTTTAAACGCTGATTTTTCCCTTGCCTACCTTAATACCCCGATTACAGCGCAATTTGACCTGCACGTTTTGGATCATCAAGAAGCCATTACATTAACCATAGACAGCGGCAATGAGCAGGCTACCATGGCAATTGCCACCCAAACCACGGCTCATGGCGCGTATTTAAATAAATTGAGTGTTAAAACCAACGTTCAATCGTTGCAACAAAGCCCGGTGTTAAGCGAGCTGTCTAAAGGCTGGCCAACATCTTCGGCGTTTAATGCAATAATCAATGCACTGACCAACCCCTTAAAACACGATGCGTTAAACCTGCAAATAACCATGTCACCAGGCCTGGTGGATTTAACTCAATTAACCACGCTTAAAAGCCTAGCGTTTGATACGTGCTTTACCAGCCAAAGCACACAAAACCTAACCAATAAAATGCAGTTTGTTAGTCACGGCGTAATCAGTGACCTTTTTAACCCGCAAAAGCGCGCGCTTGCCCTAGAGCACGCGACCTTAAACCTAACTCAACAAAGCTTAAAAACCGCTAATAACCTTTCCCTTGAGGCTACTCAGCTCACTTTAAACATGCCGTTTAATGCCGCAATAACCCGTAACAATTTAAGCGTTACCAGTTCATTAAGCACCTTAAGTGCACACACCATTTTGCCTATTGCTGGGGTTCAGTTTAACCAAAACCACCTTAGCCTCAATAAACTAAGCGCACAATTAAGCCTGCACGACTTTGTGCCTTCACCTCACAGCACCTTACATTTTAACTTGCAACATGCCACCTTAACCCAAGCACTTAAGCTCACCACACCCGCCAGTAACGTTAACACCGCCGCCATACAACAACTGACCACTCAAATTACTGGCTTAACCTTCGGCCACACCAGTACGTCGAATAACTGGCATGACTTTGCCAATAACACGCAAATAACTGCTGCCTATCAGGTTAATGCCGTTGCCTTGCAACACGCGCTGGTGCACACTCAAAACTGGCAAACCAGTGGCAAACTTAACGGCACCCTTAACAACCTTAGCACTTCGGGTCGTGTGCACAATTCTAGCGGGCTCAGTCTTACCCATAAAACGACCACCAGCCAGCAAAAAATCAGCACCCAGTGGCACATTAAGCCCATCGAATTTTCAAATAACTCACCTCACCCCCTTATACAAACTTTTCGCGCTTGGCCAACCTTGCTTACGTTGCACGCCGGCACGATAACTTTGCAGGGGCAAACCCATGTTAACTGGATAAATAAGCCCTTATTACAACGCATCAACAGCACCCTAAACCTAAGCCTTGCCGATGTGAGCGGCATTTACAATCAGACTGCGTTTAACACGGTATTAGGCACACTAACCGCTCAGGTAAAAAACAGCCAACTCACACTGTCGACCCAAAACTTAAAGGTTAAAAATGCCTTGCACGCGCTTAACCTAGACGATATTTCACTTAATGCCCGCTATCAGGTCGCGCTTAATAATTTAACGTTTAATGCATTAAAAAACTTACCCCTACCAGGCCTGGTCACCCTTAATAATGCAACCGCCCGAGTATTAAATGGCACGCTCACCGTTGCCCCCTTTACCTGGCCGCTTAACACACCCGTCACGCTGCCCATTACTTTAAGCCAAATTGACTTAAGCGCACTTTTGCACGCTTATCCATCAAGTTTACAAGGCACTGGATTGCTCAACGGGTACTTGCCAATTCAACTTAGTTTTGTAAACCAAACCCCTGACAATCGCAAAACCTCCGTTGCCTCCAACATCGCCCCTAGTATTAGCCTACAACACGGCATGATTTCATCGGTGCGTGGCGGTACATTGCACTATCGTTCAGCCGACTCGGATAATTTAGCCAGCACGCATAAAAGCATGGCAACGGTTGTAGAGATATTAAACGACTTTCACTACACCCAATTAAGTGCTCAAGTTACTTTAGAACCCACCGGAAAACTCCTACTGGGTTTTACCCTTAATGGCCAAAATCCCAGCGTACAAAGCGCTCGACCTATACACCTTAACGTCAACATTGAAGAGCACTTGCCCACATTACTGCGCAGTTTGCAAATAACCAACCAGGTTAATGAGGTAATTCAAAAACGCATTGAACAAAACCTGCTTAAACAACGCACCAGCGCGTTACCTTAAAGACAGCACTTTTGCACATATAGAAAAAAGTAAAAACATGCGCTAATCCGATTACTTTCTTAAAACAAATGCCTCACAAGCCTATGCTTACTGGTAAACTTGCGCCAAAACGTGTTTCGGGTCGCTCGTGGCGGAATAAGTTGATTTTGATTGGGATTAATAAGCGCGACTTTGATACACTTTGACGCTTGTTAGGTGCATTGCACACGTCAATTTTTGCTGGTTCGCCGCTTTTGCACAGCCCATTTAAACGCTTTTAAAACAGGCCGTTAGTGCCATAACGCATGGCAAGGAACACACAATGAACACACCCTTTTGGTTACGCAAGCTTATTCAACGCGCTGTAAAAAAGCCTACAAGCACCCTTAAAAACCTTAAAAACCTTAAACAATTCCGCAACCATACGCTGCGTGCATTGCCCACTTTATTTCTTACCGGCTGGCTAGGTTTAACCTTAAGCACACAAATGGGTTGTACGCCATCCGTGCAAGTGGCCATGCCAAACGAGCCCATTAACATTAACTTAAATGTTAAAATTCAGCACGAAATTCTTATTAAAGTAGACAAACAACTCGATGCCATGTTTAGTGAATCCAGCGGCTTATTTTAAGCCTATGCAGATTTAAGACTGCCGCTTTAACAAACACGCTCTTTTTTAAGACAATCCAGGAACTCAAAATGAACTTTAACAACACAACGTTTACAAAATCGCTTAAAGCCGCCTTTGCCACCGTTTTATTAATGCTAAGTTTAAATGTTTACGCCATCACTCTATCCGACGCCATGACACAACTGCCCACCGCAAAAGCGCAAGGCTGGGTTGGCGAACAACCCAATGGCTATTTAGGCGTAGTAAACCCATCAGCGCAAGCACAAGAAATTGCTAATTTAATTAATCAGGCCAGAAAAGCCGAATACCAAAAAATGGCACAAGCCAACAATATTAAACTGCAAGACGTTGAGCAATTAGCAGGACAAAAAGCCATTCAAAAAACCCACCGTGGTCACTTAATACAACAAAATGGCCAATGGGTTAAAAAGCCATAAACGCACTTAAGTAGCCATTTAAGTGTCTTTAAACAGCCCAAATGCCTATGCATTGTTAGTAAACCATTATAAAATCAGACCTTTGTATAAGCGAATGCGCTATGGTCTAAAAATAACATTTTAAAATTTTAAACATTAGAGACTTTTGTACGTCTAAATTTGTACGTCTAAATTTGTACGTCTAAATTTACCCCTTACAAGGTCTCTTAAGTCACACAACACGTCACACTGCGCGGAGCGTTTTACATGAAATTTCTTGGTCTTTTTTTAAAAGTATTTGCAGCCCTACTGATTTTGATCATTGCTGCTTTAGCCATATTATTTGCCACCTTTGACCCCAACAGTTACCGCGATAAAATCACGCAAATCGTTAAAGAAGAGACCGGACGCGACCTTGTTTTTGAAAACATCAGCTTATCGCTGTTTCCACACTTAGGCTTTAGCCTTGAGCAAGCCTCATTAAGCAACGCGCCAGGCTTTAGCGAACAACCGTTTTTAACCCTTGAAAAAGCCCAATTAGGGGTGTCTTTACTGCCATTGCTTAAACAAGACTTGGACATTGAAGCCTTAACCCTTTACAACCTTAATTTAAATTTAGAACGCAACGCAGAAGGTGCCGCCAACTGGGACAACCTAGTAAAGTCGGCCACCACGCTAAGCAACGGCAACACAACAGCGGTTACTGATGCAACACACCCAGAAAACCCTTTGGCCACTTTGGGTTCATTGCAGTTTGCTGGCATTAACATCCAAGGCGGTCAAGTCACCTTTAAAGATGCCCAAGCTCAACGCGATATGACCTTTAAAAACATAGACTTAAACACCGGAACTGTGACCTTTGGTGAGTATTTTTCAGTTGCATTTTCGGCGCAAACTCAAATAAGCCAGCCCGCATTGAGTGCAGACATTAATCTCACCGTTCAAGCCATGGTAAATCAAGACGGCAGTTACGCCGTTCGCAATGTCGACTTAACCACAAATGTTGACACCACCGATACGCCCATCAAAACCCTTAACGTGCAATTAAGCGCCCCCACCATTGAGCTGCATGCAGCGCAAAACAGCCTTAACATCCCCAATGTTCAAGTAAACTTTAACGCTGCCGGTGCGCCTGAGGCAAGCATTCAAAACTACCAAGGCCAGCTTAACTTGGTTGATCTTGGCGGCAATTTAGCGCAACAAAACCTCAGTGCCAAACACTTAACGCTTAGCACCCAACTGCAAGGCGCATCGCTACCAGAAGGCAAGGCAAATATAGACTTTAGTACCGTACCCAGTCTAGATTGGGGCAAACAAACGGCCGAGCTGGCCAATATCACCTTTAAAACCCTAAACACACAAGTGATTGGTCAGGTTAAAGCCAGTCAACTTAACGACCATCCCAAGGTTAACGCCCAGCTTAATTTAGCCCAAACCAACCTAAGAACTCTGCTAACCCAGTTAAACGTCACCCTGCCCAACATGAGCGATATGCAAACCCTAACGCAGTTTAAGGCCAATATAAACACCGACTTTGACAGTCAATCACAAACCTTAACCTTTAACGATTTAACGGTGCAACTAGACGATACAACCCTAAATGGCAAAGGCAGCGTGGCGCAATTTTCTACACCCGTTATTCAATACGAGCTGGCGCTAGATAAAATAGACCTAAATCGTTACCTACCCAAACCCAATACCAGCAACAACACACCGCCGGCGGTTCAAGCCCCTGAATTTGCGCCACAAGAAGTCGAAATTAATTTGCCTTCTGAGTTTTTGCGTACGCTCACCATTAACGGCAAACTTAAAATAGACCAACTGCAATTTGCGCAACTGAACCCTAAAAATATTCAAACCACCCTAATCGGTAAAGCTGGAAAACTGGCTCTTAACCCCATTACCATGGACATTTTTAACACCCAAGTTAACGCACAAATAAGTGTAGACGCTACAACCGACACACCGATATACAATGTTAAAACCAACACCCAAAACATTCCGGTAGGTGAGGTATTAATGGCGTTTGCTAACACCGACCGTCTAAGCGGTTTAGGCAACATTAACGCCAACTTAACCACCACTGGCTTAATTGTGTCCGATCTTAAAAAGAACGTAAATGGTGAGTTTAAAACCGATTTAAACAATGGTGCTATTAAAGGTTTTAATTTGGCGCAATCGGTTAGAGAAGCCAAAGCCAAGCTGTCGGGTAAAGCACTTGAAGCGTCCACTGAACCCTTACAAACCGACTTTAGCAGCCTAGTCATGCACGCCACAGTTAAACAAAGCGTGTTAGACACTCAAAAGCTAGAAGCCATGATGCCATTTATGCGCGTTAATGGCTTAGGGCAAGTTGATTTAGTGAAAAACACGCTCGACTATCAAGTAAAAGCCACAGTTGTTAATTCCGACAAAGGTCAAGGCGGTCAAGAGCTTAAAGAACTCAATGGCGTGACCTTACCCATAAAATTAACCGGTGCTTTGGCCAGCCCCAATATTGCTCTTGATTTAGAATCATTAGTAACCGAAAAAGCCAAAGCCGAAGTAGAAAAGCAAAAAAAGAAAGTCGTTAAAGAAGTCAAAAAACAGGCCGAAACCCAATTAAAAGAGGCGTTAAAAGGTATAAAACTGCCTTAAACTGAGACTTTAATCGACCTTAAAACTCATATTTAAATCCACATTTAAAGCCGCTTTAACGCGGCTTTAAATGTATAAATTAGGTCAAAAAACCTCATTCATTTATTTAACCAGGCCTGGTCAATCTTACAATGATCCCCCAACAAGCGCCCACCCTAAAACGTGCACTTTCGCTGCCTAAAATGGTGTTTTATGGTTTAGGCACCACCATAGGTGCGGGCATTTATGCCTTAATAGGCGAGCTGGCGGGGGTATCAGGGTATTTAGCCCCCATGGCCTTTTTAGTCGCCTCGGTGTTAGCAGGTCTTACCGCTCTGTCTTTCGCAGAGCTGTCTAGCCGCTACCCGCATGCGGCAGGTACCGCAGCCTATACTCAAGTGGGCTTTAACCTAAAGCCGCTGTCAACCCTAGTTGGCTTATTGGTCATCTTAGCAGGCCTGGTCTCTTCGGCCGCCCTACTGCATGCGTTTAGCGGTTACTTTTTTAAATTAGTGCCCTGGCCAACTCACTGGATTATATTAAGCACTGCTCTTATATTAGGTGCATTTGCATTATGGGGCATTGTGCAAGCGGTCTGGTTTACTGCGGCGCTTACCCTGCTAGGACTAATAGGCTTGGTATGGGTAATTGCTGTGAGTGTAAGCGCGCTTGACCAATTACCCATGCTTTGGCCCGAGCTATTGCCGGGTGCAAGTTTTTCAAGCTGGGGCATTGTTTTAGCCGGTACGTTGCTGGCGTTTTACGCCTTTATCGGCTTTGAAGATATGGTGGCGGTGGCCGAAGAAGTCAACGATGTCCAACGCACCTTGCCCAAGGCCATCATACTGACCTTGGTTTTAACCACGCTACTGTACTTATCCATTATGCTGCTGGCGGTACTGTCCATTCCACCAGAACTATTTGCAAACAGCTCTGCTCCACTGGCCTTGCTGTATGAGCATCACACCCAAAAAAACCCGCAATGGATTATTTGGATTAGCTTATTTGCCATTATTGACGGCGCGCTCATTCAAATTATAATGGCGTCACGCGTGTTATACGGATTAAGCTCACAAGGGCAACTTCCAGCCTGGTTAGGTCAAATCAACCCAAAAACCCACACCCCTGTTTACGCCACCATTTTAGCCATTTGTACTGTCATTATCCTGGCCTTTATAGGCAATTTAAGCAGTTTAGCGCAACTTACATCGTGGATTATGTTGCTTGTTTTTACCCTTGTAAATCTAGCATTGTGGCGTATAAAACGGCGCGAAGTGCAATTTAAACAACCCATTAACACCTCAAAAGCCGCCCATACCCACGCGTTTAACGTACCCATTAAACTCACTCTATTGGCATTTTTGGCCAGCCTAGGCTTTGTTTTACTCGAAACTTATCGTATTTTTAGTTAAATATCATCATCGTCCGCCCAGCCCGAGCATGCGTTTGAAAACTATATTAAAGCCCACAACAAGTGCTAAAATACGCGCTTTATTCTTTAGCGATTTAAGGCCAAACACCCATGAAAACCTCTAACTTACTGCTTGCCACCACGCGCGAAACCCCTGCCGATGCGGTGGTGATTAGCCATCAATTGATGTTACGCGCCGGCTTAGTGCGCCCGCTGGCCGGCGGCTTGTACAACTGGCTGCCCCTGGGTGTACGGGTATTACGCAAGGTAGAGGCTATTATTCGTGACGAAATGAACCGCGTAGGCGCACAAGAATTGCTCATGCCCGTGGTACAACCGCTCGAACTATGGGAAGAATCGGGTCGCGCCAACGACTATGGCCCCGAACTACTGCGTTTTAAAGACCGCCACCAGCGCGACTTTGCTTTAGGGCCAACGCACGAAGAAATTATTACCGACTTAGTACGCCGTGAAATTCGCAGTTACAAACAACTGCCGGTTAACTTTTACCAAATCCAAACCAAATTTCGTGACGAAATTCGTCCGCGCTTTGGGGTCATGCGTTCACGCGAATTTATTATGAAAGACGCCTATTCCTTTCACATAGACCGCGAAAGCCTACAACAAACTTACGACGACATGTTTAACGCCTATAACCGCATTTTTAGCCGTTTGGGCTTAGATTTTAGACCCGTACAAGCCGACACAGGCTCCATTGGCGGCGACGGCTCGCACGAGTTTCACGTTTTGGCCGAGTCGGGCGAAGACAACATCGCCTTTTCAACCGAATCGGACTTTGCCGCCAACGTAGAATTGGCCGAAGCCGTTGCCCCACGAGGCGAACGCCCAGCCGCCACTGCACCGTTAACTAAAGTGGCCACGCCCAATAAACACACCATTGAAGAGGTGTGCGACTTTTTGCAGCTTAAGAAAAAATTCGTGGCTAAAACGCTGTTAGTAAAAGGTGCCACCGACGCCGCACCCGTTGTGGCCTTGGTGATTCGTGGCGACCACGAACTCAATGAAATAAAAGCCGTTAAACTTGACCTAGTAGCCGACCCGTTCTGCTTTGCCAGTGATACCGAAATATTAGACGCCGTAGGCTGCAACGCCGGCTCGATTGGTCCAATTGGCTTAACCATTCCAGTGATTGTCGATCGCACAGCCGCGCATTTGAGCGATTTTGTCTGCGGTGCCAACCAAGACGGTTTTCACCTAACCGGTGCAAACTGGGAACGCGACACCACCCCAACCCTCATTGCCGATTTACGTAATGTGGTAAAAGGCGATTTAAGCCCCTGCGGCAAAGGCAAAATTGAAATCAGACGTGGCATTGAAGTGGGGCATATTTTTCAGCTAGGCAACAAGTACTCTACTGCCCTTAACGCTAATGTGCAAAACGAAAACAGCCGCGCCCAAATTTTAGAAATGGGCTGTTACGGCATTGGTGTTACTCGTGTGGTCGCCGCCGCAATAGAACAAAACTTTGATGAAAAAGGCATTATCTGGCCTGAAAGCATCGCGCCGTTTCAGGTCTGCATTGTACCCATGCAAATGCACAAATCGCCCCGGGTAGAAAAAGCAGCGCTGCAACTTTACCAGCAACTGCAAGCCAACGGCGTAGACGTACTGCTTGACGACCGCGCAGAACGCCCAGGCGTTATGTTTAGCGACATGGATTTAATTGGGATTCCACACCGCATAGTCATCGGAGAACGCGGCCTAGACAGTGGCATGCTCGAATACAAATACCGCCGTGACCCTCAATCACAAGACATAGCCCAAGACGGGTTTATGGAGTTTTTAATGGCTAAATTGGTGGGATAACTTCGGCCAATGACTGTAACGCCTTGTTTTATAAACAGGGAGTAACAAGTCAGGTTCGCACACATTACAGAGTAGAAGGCACGTTTTATCGTGCCCGTTTTATTTAATTAGTTACTTAACCAGGCCTGGTTGGTTTGGTTTGGTTTTACCAAACATAAACCCCCGTCATTGCTGCCGGCTTAACCCGCAATCTATTACGGCGCACATGGTAGATGCTGTGTCGTGGCACGGCATGATGAACTGGGTAAACTAAGCGATATAAGAGCAGCAATAATCGGCAATGGCGTTTACTTTAATGCCAAACTTAGAGTTGGCCGGTACATCAAAGCTGCTGCCGTTTACAATAGACTTCCAGGTTGTTTCACCGGGCAGCAACACTTCAACATCGCCCGACAACATTTCCATGTTTTCGGCTAATTCGGTGCCAAACTCATATTGACCTGGCATCATAATGCCCAAGGTTTTTTTAGATCCGTCGGCAAACAATACCGTGCGGCTGGTGACTTTGCCGTCAAAATACACTGAGGCTTCTTTTAATACTGCGACATTTTCAAACTTAGACATTTAAACTTCCTTTGTGTTTTAAAAATTTTGTTTTAAATTGGTAAAAATCCGGTTTAAGCCATCTGTGCAAATACAGTACACAGTGTGTGCGGCGAATTCTAACGCCTTTTTGATGCACAATCTAGCGTGTATCAACGAACAAACGCAAAACTCAAACATCCAAGTAATCCACAATCGCCGATTGATGATTAAAGCCCGAAACAATTTTTTCTAACTGTGCGTTGAGGGCTTTAAAGTCATGCTGGCTTAAATGCTGTTGCAGCTGTTGCAGCTCGTGCTCAAACGCTGGTAAGGTTAAAAACTCTTCGTGAGCTTTCATAATGCGTGGGTGTTCAGTGCCGTCTACGTTATCACCTATTAACAGCTCTTCGTACAGCTTTTCGCCGGGGCGTAAACCGGTGTACATAATTTCAATGTCACCGTGTCCCAAAGCATCCACCACCGTTAAACCAGACAGGTGAACCACCCTTACCGCTAAATCTGCAATTTTAACCGGCTCGCCCATGTCCAGCACAAACACATCACCGCCCACGCCCATAGAACCGGCCTGAATCACTAACGAGGCGGCTTCTGGAATGGTCATAAAATAACGGGTAATTTCGGAATGTGTGACCGTGATTGGGCCGCCATGTTCGATTTGCTTTTTAAACAACGGAATGACCGAACCCGACGAACCCAAAACGTTGCCAAAGCGCACCATCACAAAACACGTTTGCGGGTATTGGGTTTGTAAAGCCTGTAGCGCCATTTCGGCCAAGCGCTTACTAGCCCCCATAAAGTTGGTAGGCCTTACCGCTTTGTCGGTTGAAATTAATACAAAGTTTTTAACCCCGGTCTCGGCCGCCACCTTGGCGACCGTGTAAGTGCCTAAGGTATTGTTTAACATGCCTTCAGCAATATTGTGTTCTACCATGGGTACGTGCTTGTAGGCTGCGGCATGGTAAATGGTTTCTATCTTAAACTGACTCACCACATTGGCCAGTTTACTGGCATTTTTAACGTCACCCAACATCACCACTAAATGGGTTTTAAAACCGTGCGTCTTAATCAACTTAAGTAAATCTTGCTCTATGCTGTACAGTGCAAACTCGCTTAACTCGTACACAATCAGTGTATTAGGTTGATTTTTTAAAATTTGTCTGCACAGCTCAGAACCAATTGACCCACCGCCGCCGGTCACCATCACCACTTTATCAGTAATGCACTGGCTAAGCAGTTGAGGCTTAGGCGTTACGCTGTCGCGTCCCAGCAAATCTTCAATGCTCACTTCGCGTACATCGCTAAACGACACCTTGCCGTCGACAATTTCGGCCATGCTCGGCAAAATTAACACGTTAACCGCATAGGGTTCTAACCACGCCAGCACAGCCTTTTTTTGGCTGGCGTTAAGCGAGGGTACAGCCAGCAAGACGTCTTCAACTCTAAAGCGCTCAATTAGCGTGGTTAAATCACGGCGACCATACACCTTTACTGAGCCAATTTTTTGATGATACAAACTTTTATCGTCATCAATAAACGCCACTACTTTTCGATTGGCCAATGGGTCTAACGCCTGCATTAATTGGCGACCCGACTCGCCCGCCCCAAAAATAACCACCGAACGCGCTTGCTCGTTAACCCCTAACGACTTAAGCAATACCCAGCGAATCGCCAGTCTAGAACCCGCCACGTAAAACATGGCCATTAACCAAGCAATAATAAGAGCAGAACGAGGGTATTTTACATCAGCAATAAAAATGGCCGTGGCCCACAATAAAAAACTAAACGACACCGCACTAAACACCACAAACACAAAACGGTGACTAATATAACGCACCACCGCACGGTACAACCCCATGCGAATAAATACCGGCAACGCCAACAAAGGCAACAACACAATCGCAGGCACGTAAAGAGTCACCGGAAAAACCGACTCACCCATACGCAACCAAATAGCAAATACACCAATTAACAACAAACCAACCGCATCAACCGCAATAGAAAGCGCACGCTTTTGCCAACGTGGCAACGCCAATAACCAAGTAACATCAAACACTAAAACATGCTCCTTCTTTGCGACTTAAATAAATGGAAATAAATAGGGTCAGATAACTCTGTCGCCCGCGCCTTTACCCAGCACGGTCATTAAAATGTATTTAAAGTAAGTTTTTACCGTTAAAGCCGCCATCATTTGTGCATCGGTTTGTGCCAATAATGCTGGGGTAGACATGTCAATGTTGCTTACTTGCGCCAAGCCAGTTACCCCGGGACGTGCTGCAAACACCCCTAATGCGTCACGCTCTGCCGTTAACTCTTCTTGATTAAACAAACCAGGCCTGGGGCCTACCAAACTCATTTCGCCCTTTAACACGTTCCACAACTGCGGTAATTCGTCTAATTTAGTGCGGCGCAAAAACGCCCCAAACTTAGTAATAGACGACGAACTTGCCAAATGCGACGCAACCGATGCGGTGTCTACTTTCATGGTTCTAAACTTAACCAACGTAAACGGTTTTTTATTACGTCCCACCCGCACTTGCTTAAACAACGGCGCGCCTGTGTCAAACAAGCCAAGCACAAACAATAAGGCCATTACCGGCCATAAAAACACCAAACCTAAAAACGAAAACACTACATCTAAAAAACGCATCATAAATTTATCCAACCACTCAACTAGAATACTCAAAACAAATAAAATAAATGGAATAAATGGGGTCAGAGCAATGCCGTTAAGTTAAGCCAAAAACTGTCATTCCCGCGAAAGCGTGAATTTTTTAAACGGCTTGAAATCCGCGCTATCGCGAGGATGCTGACTAGGGAAACACAAGATTTTCAATGCCAAAATCCTTAACTTAATGGCATTGGGGTCAGAGTTAAAATTAAATAACGTTACTTTAACCCCAGTTATTTCGTTTAAAACCAAATTCAGCTAAAAACAAAGTTACCAGGCCTGGTAACTTCAATTCTGGTGTTTGTAAATTGGTGTTATGTTTCAGGCTAAAAGTTCATCTTTCACCTCAAGCACCACGCTTTAATAAAGCACTCAATCGGCCTGGGCTAAAGTGCAGCTCGCTTAGCTTAATCGTTAGATGCTAGGAGAACTATGAGCATAGGAAGAACAATTAGAATTTATCTGGATGATGGCTTATGTACGGGTGACGCGCAAAAAACTCAGGGTTTTTAAGCGCCCCACTTATGCAAATATTTACGGTAATCAATCAATTAGAGTGTAAAGTTTTTAATAGAGACCTTTGCACGAGTCAGGTGCGAAAGAAAAATGAGGGAAAATTTGCCTGATTGCGGCGGAAAACGCAGTGAATAGCTGGCTATTCGCAAGTTTTTCAACAAAAATCAGGTGAATTTTAACCATTTTTATTCGTACATTGACTCGTGCAAAGGTCTCTAATAGACTATTTAAATTTTAAACATCTCAGTTTCGACCTTATGAATCGTTTCGACGATTAAATCAGTATCAACTTTTCCAATAAAATAGTTAGCACCCATAGACAATACTTCACGGTTATTATTATTGCTGGTCATAGACGTATGCACAATAATTGGCATGTTTTTGGTTTTAGGGTTGGCTCGTAATTCTCGTATAACAGTGTGCCCTGATGCTACTGGCATTTCTAAATCAGTAAACACCATCGAAATATCATCAAGAGATTCTAATTTGCCTACATAATCAAGCAACAAACGACCATTATCAAAACTTATAAACTTAAGCCCTAACTGTTCAAACACCATAGACATATAACGTTGTATTGACTTACTGTCTTCTGCAAATAAGATTGTTTTTTGAAGCACTTGAGCGCTAAATGCATGTCCTTGCTTGCTTACCTGCTTGGCTGAAGCAAAAATCTTTTCGGCCATTGCAGGCATTGCTTCAATTAACAGCCGCTCAATATCCAAGATAAAACACAGCGTTTCGCTGTTTTCTAGGTACGTGTGGTTTACAATTTGATTCGTATTAACGTCCACATTGTAGTTGCCGGCGGGATGAATATCCGACCAACTTTTTTCTTCAACTCCATGAATATAAGAAACACGCAACCCGATAAAATTATGACTAAAATCAGAAACAATAATAATCGATTTTTCTCGTTCCTCGGGAGTCATTTCAAAACCCATCCATTTGGGTAAATCAATAACAGGCAAGTAAACACCACGAAGTTCAACCATTCCCTCAATCAATGGATTGGCATCAGGCATAGGGGATACTTCGTAGGCACGAGCTTCAAGCACCTCTCGAACCTTAAAAACATTCATACCGTAATAGGCAGGTTGATAATCGGCTCTTGGAAACTGAACCTGAAAAACCATCAAACTCATTTGATTATTTTTGCTCAGCTGTGCGGTCTTTTCAACTTGTTCTAATGTAGTACTCATAAAGGTGCGCTCGATACTTTTAAGTGTTGATTGAGTGATTAATGAACCTATTTATAACAAAATTGATTTTAACCCAAAGCGTATAAACTGAACATTTTTTTATCTTATTTATCTAAAAGAGACCCATGCACGAGTCAAGGCACGGTTAAAAATGGCTAAAATTTACCTGGTTTTTGTTGAAAACCTTGCGAATAGCCAGCTATTCACTGCGTTTTTCGCCGCAATCAGGCAAATTTTATCTCATTTTTTCCTCGCACCTCACTCGTACAAAGGTCTCTAAAAGAGACCCATGCATGCATGAAGTGCAACGAAAAACAGGTAAGTTTTAGCCATTTTTTGCCATTTTCAGCCACCTTTAGCCGTACATGAAAGCATGCTTAGATCTCTTACAGGTTTGAAGGACTTACGATAGCCTTCTATTAATCCATACTGCGCCAACGCCGCCAAATGCTTTACAGTAGGATACCCCTTATGATCGGCAAACCCGTAATGAGGGTAACGCTCATGCAGTTCAATCATTTGTCGATCACGATAAACTTTAGCCAAAATGGATGCAGCGCTAATTTCTAAAATTTTATCATCCCCCTTAATGACGCTTTGGCAAGGCAACGTCAACTTCGGGCAACGATTGCCGTCAACGTACACCATTCTAATATCGCTTACATTAGCATGCAATTGACTCACCGCCCTACGCATTGCAAGCAATGTTGCGTGCAAAATATTTAATTCATCAATTTCTTCAAAAGTGGCTCTGGCAATACAATACCCAACCGCTTGGCTCTCAATTTCTAATGCCAAGCGCTCACGAGTTTTTTCGTTAAGCTTTTTTGAGTCACGCAACGGCAAATCACACCCCTTGGGTAAAATCACCGCACACGCAACCACATCACCAATAAGAGGGCCACGCCCCACTTCGTCTACTCCGGCTGTAAAACCGGTTAAAGTTTGGTAAACAGATTCATCATGAACCAACGTGGGATAAACATCAAACAACTGGCCTTGCAAAGAACAGCTTGCCATTAAACTAACCCAGCCCATTCTTGAATCGCATCGGCGGCTAAACTGGATGCATTTTTCTTTAGTTGTTGATATTGCGTGGTAAATTCCGCAATTTGTCGTGTGCGCAATGCCTCGTTAAAACAAACCTGCTCTAGGGCAAAAGCAATGTTTTGCGGCGTTGCGGCATCTTGTATAAGTTCGGTAACTAAGGTTTGGTTGGCTAAAATATTGGGTAAACCAATCCATTGAATGGTTGCCATTTTCTTCATCAACCAATACGATATTGGGTGCACCTGAATGGCCAAAACCATGGGGCGTTTCATTAAGGCGCATTCTAATGTTGCCGTGCCCGATGTCACAATGGCTTGATCACACGCCTCTAAAACCTCTTTAGACTGTCCATCCATCAACTGTATCGATAAACCGACACCAAATTCATCAACCGACCGCTGTATGCGCGCTTTAGCTTTTTTATTAACGCACGGAATTACATAATGCATACCAGGATGCTGCGTCGACAAAATTTGCGCGGTCTGAAGATACACATCACTCATACGCTCAATTTCACTGGCTCTTGAACCCGGTAAAATAGCGGTAACGTTGGCGTTTAATGGCACATTTAATAAAGTTCTAGCGGCTGTTTTATTAGGATATTCTGCAATTAAATTGGCCAAAGGGTGACCAACAAACTTAACTGGAATGTGATATCGCTCATAATAAGGGGGTTCAAAAGGAAATAATACCAGCACGCCATCAACCGCTTTACGAATCTTAATCAAGCGTTTAACCCGCCACGCCCACACAGATGGCCCCACATAATGAATAGTTTTAATGCCTTGCTGCTTAAGAGTGGCTTCAACTTTAAAATTGAAATCAGGTGCATCAATGCCAATAAAGACATTTGGCTGGCACTGCAATAAGCGCTTAATTAATTGCTTACGAATACTAAGCAGTTCTGGCAAATGCTTTAACACTTCAAAAAGCCCCATTACTGAGAGTTTTTCCATGGAAAACCAACTTTCAAATCCGATGGACAGCATTTTAGGACCGCCAATTCCTACGAATCGTGCCTGTGGAAAACGCGCTTTTAATACCTGCATCAAATCGAAACCTAACGTATCACCCGAGGCTTCTCCCACCACCATGGCAATAACAAAGGGCTGATTGGATACATAAGATTGCGGGTCACGTTGAATGTCTGTGTACAAAGTCATTGCAACAAAAAACTAGCGAACAATGCCGCGATGGGAATTTTTTAGAAATGTATTAAGACCGTCTAATGTACCTTTGGCATCATTGATGGCGTCTAATTCGTGTAACGCTTGCTCTAATCTGTAACCGGTTCGATAAATAACACGATAGGCTTTTTTAATTAAATTAAGTTGCTCTTTATCAAAACCACGACGCTTCAAGCCTTCAAAGTTAATGCCTCTTGGCACCGCAAGGTTACCTGAAACAACAATAAAATTGGGAACATCTTGATTAATGACACTGCCCATACCGCAAAAGCTGTGTGCCCCTATGTTACAAAATTGATGCACTAGGGTATAACCCCCTAAAATAGCCCAATCCTGAACGACAACATGCCCTGCCAACGCTGCGGCATTAGCAAAAATACAGTGATTGCCAATCACACAATCGTGGGCAATATGCACGCCAGCCATCACCCAATTGTCGTCACCAATAATGGTTTCACCACGATCTTGCGTAGTACCCCGATTAATGGTTACATTTTCTCTAAACGTGTTATTGTCGCCAATTAGTAAAGTCGTTGGCTCACCGGCGTATTTTTTATCTTGAGGAGCCGCGCCAATAGAACTAAATTGAAAAAAATGATTATTTTTTCCAATCACCGTTGGCCCCTGCACCACAACATGCGGCTCTAACACGCAGCCCGAACCTAAAGTAACCGCACCATCAATGACACAATAAGCGCCAATGGTTACATTGGCACCGATGTTGGCGCGTGGATCAATAATTGCGGTTGAATGAATCAAAATTTAAACCTTTCTTTCTGCACATAATAAATCTGCAGAAGCAATCACTTTGCCATCTACTTTTGTAACGCACTCAAACTTCCAAATCCCACGTTTGTTTCCCAATGTCTTCACTTCAAAATCCAAACGATCCCCTGGAATAGCCGGCTGCCTAAAGCGACAATTATCTACCGCTGCCAAGTAGTACATTGACGTGCCGTCAGGCTTTGCCCCCTGAGTACGAAACGCTAAAATTCCAGTGCATTGTGCCATAGCTTCAATAATCATAACGCCTGGCATGATAGGATTGTTAGGAAAATGACCCGTAAACTGCGGTTCATTAAACGTGACATTTTTAAACGCTTTTAACGACTCACCCGAGGTAAATTCTGTGACCCTATCCACTAACAAAAATGGATAACGGTGCGGTAAATAATCAAAAATATCCTTAACTTCCATCATTTTTAAAATCCAATTCCGACTGTTTTTATGAGCCCTTAATATAAGGTGAAACCACTTTATTAGGCTCTTTATTGTTATATTTATGGTCTATACGCGGTTATATACATTAGGCTGCGGCTATTAAACAGCTTGCTGTGCAATAAGTTCATACTGTGTTTGTAACTCTTTTAGCTGTTGTGCCATTTTTTCAAGCTGCCGTATACGAATAACATTTTTTCGCCACTCATTCACAGGAACAGCTGGAAAACCCGCATACGTTCCCGGCTCAGACAAACTATGCGTAACAGCCGACTTTGCCATCAAGTGAGTATTGCTTGTTACAGTAATATGACCTGTTATACCTGACTGACCCGCCACGGTACAATAATCACCTAACACGGCACTGCCAGCAAGCCCTGACTGGCCAGCAATTGCACAACCTTTACCCAACGTAACGTTATGTGCAATATGCACTAAGTTATCAATAATACAATGATCGCCTATCAGGGTGTCATCGAGTGCGCCGCGGTCAATGGTGCAATTGTTACCAATCGACACATGACTGCCTATAATCACCCTACCAACTTGTGGAATCTTAACCCACTGTCCATCATGATTCGCCCAACCAAAACCATCACCACCAATAATGCTTCCAGCTTCGATAGTCACAAAGTCGCCTAACATACACCCTTGATGAATAACAACGTTTGGGCCAATTCGACACGATTTACCAATGGTAACGCCTTCTTCAATTACAGCTCCAGCACATAAATAAGTGCCATCGCCAATAACAGACCCTTCATATACTACGGCAAAAGCCTCAACCGTTATTGATGAACCCAGTGTCACATTATCTTGAATGTAGGCTTGTTGATGAACCCCCTGCAAACGATGTTTAACAGGGTTTAATAGTTGAGCTACTAATGCATAGGCATAATATGGATCAGGAACTACAATGCAGGCAACTGAACAATCCGCACTTAATGAATCGGGTAACAATACGGCACTGGCATGAGTTGTTGCTAAAAATGGACGATACTTTTTTTCTTTTAAAAAACTTATTTCTTGGTTTTTCGCATGATTTAAAGCCGCAACCTGCTTAATCTCAATAAAAGGGTCACCGACTAATCGAGCAGTCACCCCATGCATTTCAAGATGCTTAACAATCTGAGCTAACTGAACTGTCATAACTTACTTACTTATTAAATTCAGAACGCTGTTTATCACTTTGAGATTGCAATTGAGTTAACACGTCTTTAGTAACATCAATTCTTTCGTTGGTGTAAGCAATTCCTTCATACAAAATAAGGTCATAGGCTTGTTTTTTACCAATGGCTTTAATCGCTTCATTAACCAATGTTTGCATACTGGCTAATTCTTCGTTACGACGCAAATTAAGCAACTCTTGAACATCGTTACGACGGCGTTGAATTTCACGCGTTAACATTCCAATTTCACGCTCTTTCGTGGCTTTTTGTGCGTCACTCATAACCGCTTTATTTTTTGATAATCGTTTTGCTGCTTATCAAGATTGGCGGCTAAACCTTTTAACTCGGTTTGTTGCGGTGCAAACTCTCTTTCTAGCTTAGCACTGGCTAACTTAGCTTGCGGTGCTTGCTCTAGCAACAGAGCCACGTTTACTACACCGACTTTAACAGGCTCTTCTGCCAATGACAAAGTTGACAAGGTCATTAAAAAAACCGCGCTATAAAGTTTAATAATTTTTTGCATTCCACACATCCATTTTAAATAAAAGACCTTTGCATAAGATTTACTTATACAGAGACAGCAATCAGTAGTTATTATATATTTTTTGAATTTTACCCTAAATTCATGATTTAAGGTAAAGGCTTAAATTAATTTTATTGATTCTACTAATAGAATTTGTTATCCGCTTTAAAAACCTTCATTAACCAGGCCTGGTAAGGTTAAATAATTAACTCATTTAACTAAAGGCATCAGACCTAAAGCGCCATGCCTAGGTTAAATTGAAACGTTTGGGTATCGTCGCTCTTTTCATATGCCACAGGCTGTGCAAAACTAAACGACAATGGCCCAACTGGCGTAATCCACGAAAAACCTAAACCCACCGAGCTTCTAAGCTCACCTAAATCAATCTGATCAAAGGTGTTAAACACATTACCCGCATCAAAAAAGACACTTAAACGCAAATTGCTTGAATCTTCAATTAACGGCATTGGAAACACCAGTGCCGCTGTACTGATGACGCGCGTGCTACCACCTCTTGGACGATCACTACCATTAGCGGTTAAATCATAAAGATCACCCAATGAGTTGGGTTCAAAACCACGTACCGAACCAATACCACCGGCGTAAAAACGCTCGTAAAAAGGCAACTCTTCTGTGTCCCCATAGGCCTCACCATAAGCAATGCCTGCGCGCAAATTAAGGGTTAAATTGCGCGTTAAAGGGTAGTAAAACTTTTCGTCGGCAAAAAGTTTGTAATACGCCGCATCTGATGTACCAGGCACAACCGCTTGCATGGACAAGCTGGTTACTTGCCCATCGGATGGGAAGTAAAAGGCGTTTTTAGTGTCCCGTGTCCAGCCCATGCTGTAAATAGCCGCGGTGGTATCCGTACCGTTAATCGCCGCATAGTCATTACAAAAGCTAAACGTATTCGAACATACCAACTCTTGAGAATCTAACTTTAAACCGTAACTTAGGTTACTCACCTCGCTTAACGGATAACCCAACGACAACCTGATCCCTTTGTTGTTGGTGGTATAGTCGGCAATTTCGAGCTCTTCGGCGTCAATTTCGCTTAAATAAAAGCCACCACCCAAACTCACACCATCGTCGGTAAAGTAAGGATTGGTAATACCGATGTCGGCCGTTTTACGCGCCGCACTGGTGGCCACACTAAAATCGAGTTTATTACCGCTGCCCACAAAGTTTCTTTCGGACACACCTAGGTTAAAACTTACACCATCCAACTGAGAATAACCGACACCCGCACTAAACGAGCCCGTGGCCTGTTCTTCCACTTTAACCACTAAATCAACTTCGTCTTTTGAAACACGCTTAGTTTCAATATCGGCACTTTTAAAGTATCCCAGGCGATTTAAACGCGCTTTTGAATTGCGAACGTCTTTTAGAGAATAAGGCGCACTTTCTAACTGGCGCATTTCACGACGAATAACATGATCTCGAGTACGTGTATTGCCTTCTACTTCAACACGTCGAATATACACTCTGTCCTTAGGCTCAACCTTGAACAGCAGAGCAACGGTTCTATTGGTTTTATCCAACACTGTATCAGGCTCAACCTCGGCAAACGCATAACCTTCTTCACTTAAGCGATCTCGAATAGCGTTTACCGAAGCGACGATAGCACTACGTGAAAAAACAGCGCTTTCTTTAATGGTCAATAAAGCTTCAAGCACTTTGCGTTCAACAATTAGCTCTCCGGCAAAATTAATGGTCGAAATAGTGTACTGCTCACCTTCAGTCATATTAATAGTCGTAAATACTTTGGATTTATCAGTCGATAAACTGACTTGTGACGAACGTACTTTATATTCAGCGTATCCACGATCCATATAATAGGAGCGCAGGGTTTCTATATCCGCTTCTAACTTAGGTTTAGAGTATTTGTCGCCATCTCCGAATGCAGCAGATTTATCGGACATTTGTATTAACGATTTTAAACGCTCATCGGAATACACCTTATTGCCAACCAAAGCAATTTTGCCAATGGTCGCAGGATCGTTTTCGACAATTTTAATTTTTAAAGCAACACGATTGCGCGGTAATTCAGTGCTGATAATTTCAACTTCTGCCGCGTAATAGCCAAAATTGTGGTATCGACGCTTTAAATCAACAATGACACGATCCATCTCAACTTGGTTGTAAATTCGTCCAGTTTTAATACCTAAACCATCCAAAGCTTCTTTGAGAGCGTCTGTTTCAATGAGTTTATTGCCCTCCATTTCAATTTCGGCCAATGTTGCACGCTCAACCACCTTAATTACCAAAACACCATTGTCTTTTTGATATAACGACACTTCATCAAAAAAGCCAGTTTTATAAAGACTTTGGATGGTTTTTTGCACCATTGAACTGCTTAAAGTTGTGCCTTTGGCAAAGGGTAAATAACTGTTAATGGTTTCAAAACCAATGCGATTCGCACCCTCAACTTGAATGGTTTCAACCACAAAAGCGTGACTTAACACAGGAGTAAACATCAGGCCAATAAGTGCGCTTGATAAGGCCGTTCTTTTTAGAGATTTAAAGTTCATATTAACCATTTGCAATTCTAACTACGTCATTAAATAAAGCGACAAAGGTTAAGCCTAAAATCAATACTAAGCCTATCTGTTGCCCCACCATCATTATTTTTTCGTTGACTGGAGAGCCTTTAAGCATCTCAACCAAATAAAACATCAAATGCCCACCGTCTAAAACAGGAATAGGCAAGAGATTTAAAAACCCTAAACTCAAACTTAACAATGCCAACAAACCCAAAAACGAGATAAATCCAGTTTGCATGGCCTGCCCAGAAAATTCAGCAATGCTGAGCGGACCCGATAAGTTTTGAACGCTTACCTCTCCTAAAAGCATACGCTTAAGCATTGTCCAGCTCATTTGCAATAGGTCGACGCTTCGGTCAAACCCTTGCCCTAAAGATTCTATATAACCATAACGAACCACCGAGGTATAAGGCGCCATGTCAGCTTCGGTTATTTTTACCCCTACCCCTAACTTGCCGACCACTTGACCATCGGCTAACGTATTAGACTCTAAACGAACCTGAGTGGTTACAACATTGGCATTGCGCATAAACGTTAAGTCAACCAACTGATTAGGGTTGGCCTGAATACGTTCAACCAGCTCATGCCAATAGGCAACCTGCTGACCATCAATTGACACAATTAAATCGTCAGTTTGCAACCCTGCCAGCTGCCCAGCGCTATTAGGCAAGACCTGCCCCACCACGGGTGGTACTGAAATCTTTGCCGCACTTAAACCCAATTCTTTTAACCAATTTTGCTTGGTTTGATTAATGTCTAAACCGTCCAAACCAACACTAAACAGCGTGAGTTCTCGCTGAGTCAACGCATTTTGCAACGTAATATCAACCGAAGACTGCTTTTCAATTAAGGCGTGTAATACCGCCTGATGAACCATTTGCCAACTTGCAACCGACTCATTATTAATACGCGTAATCGACCAGGCCTGGTCATTTTCAAATAACGTTATTTGACTTGCCTTGGCAGAAATAGCTAATGGACTGTTCTCGTGCGTTTGGTTAATGATAGGTTTAACACCACTCACGCCAATCATAAACATAGCGCTAAGCACTAACCAAGCAAACACCAAGTTGATAATGGGTCCTGCCGCCACCACCGCAAAACGTTTGTAAACCGATTGGCGATTAAACGCCCTGGCTAAATCTTCTGGCGCAACATTGCCTTCACGCTCATCCACAAATTTAACAAAACCGCCCAACGGAATCATTGCAATACTAAAACGTGTTTCTTTGCCTTGACGTTGATAAAGGGGTTTACCAAAACCAATCGAAAACTCCAACACCTTAATATTAAACCAACGCGCTACTTGGTAGTGTCCCCACTCGTGAATACCCACCAGCAAGGCAATGACCACTATAAAACCCAAAACAGACCAAAGCACACTCATATAACGCCTTTGGCAAACACCCAAGCAATGTACAGCATAGGCACGGCAATCAATAAACTGTCTACTCGATCTAATATACCGCCGTGACCGGGCAAAATAGACCCACTGTCTTTTAAACCCGCTTGGCGCTTGAGAACACTTTCAAATAAATCGCCCACCACAGAAAATAATGCAATCAACGCCAAGAGTGTTGCCATAATCCAAAGATTCCACTTAAGGTCTGATGACAACAAAAACAAACCCAGTACAGCAACCACAAACGCAAGGACAGTACCGCCCCATACGCCTTCCCAAGTTTTACCCGGGCTTACAAACTGAGCTAATTTAGTTTTACCAAAGCGTCGACCACTAAAGTATGCGCCCGTGTCAACAGCCCAAATAACCATTAAACTTACCAACAATAACTCAGGCGAAAATTCAGTTCTAAAACGCGCCATTAGCACGGTAAAAAGCACAATTGAGAGCACACCCATTAACGCTGTTACAACGGAAGAGTTTACGCCACTTTGTCCTTTAGAGCGTTGATAGCGAATGACAATAAAAAACAACGCAAACGCCTCAAGCATTGTCAGCAAAACAATAAGTTTTAAATCAAGCCACTCCAGTCCCAGACCAAAAGTACCCATGACGCCCAAAACATAAAGTAATTTATGCCATTGCTTATCCAGACCAGCAAAACTCGACCATTCCCAGGCCGCTAAGCCAGCCAGTAACAACATAAGCGTTTGCCAAAGCCACAAAGGCGACCAAAAGAGCGCAACTGTAAATGCGCTGGCCAAGAGCAAGGCTGTAATAACTCGTTGTTTTAACATTTTTTTAACACTTGGTGACCTGTTCACTGGTTTGGCCAAAACGGCGTTCGCGTTGCTTAAAAGAAGCGATGGCAGCATCCAAGGCTGCTTCATCAAACTCTGGCCAAAGAGTATCGGTAAAATAAAGCTCGGCGTAGGCCACTTGCCAAATTAAAAAATTACTAATGCGCTGTTCGCCACCTGTACGAATTAACAGATCAACCTCGGGCAACTCTTTTAAACACAACCAATGGGTTAACTGCGCCTCGGTTAAATCATTAATGGACAGGTCGGGATGAGCGTGCTGCCACTTTTTGACCGCTTCAACAATATCCCAACGCCCACCATAATTAGCGGCTATTGTTAACACCAAACCGGTATTTCGTGCGGTAGTCGCTTCGGCCAAACTAATGTGCGTTTGAATATCTTGACTAAACGCTGTGCGATCGCCAATCACTAATAAGCGCACGTTGTTTTCATTGAGCTTAGTGACTTCTCGTTGCAAAGCTTTTAAAAAAAGCCCCATCAACTTGTTAATTTCATCGGGAGGACGTCGCCAGTTTTCGGTACTAAAAGCATAAAGCGTTAGTGCTTTCACGCCAACTTTAGAGCAGTGCTGAACCACACGCTTAACCGAATTAAGGCCTTTTTGATGACCAACAAACCGAGGCATCAATCTTTTTTAGCCCAACGTCCGTTGCCATCCATAATAATAGCAATATGCTGGGGCACCAATAATTGATCAATTTGTTGTGACAAAACAAACCCCTAAACAGAGCCAAAATGCAAAACGGTCGTTAAACGGCAATAATTTACCTTTATAAACGACCGTTTTATTATATAAAACCATAGGATTATGCCGTAGTTGAGCATAAATATCGACTTAAATTTCCATTAAGGTCGCTTCTTTTTCATGCAATAACGCGTCAATTCGCTTAATAGCTTCGTCTGTAATTTTTTGAATTTGGTCTTCAACTTGACGTGCTTCGTCTTCGGTTATGGCTTTGTCTTTTAATAAGTTTTTAATATCACCATTGGCATCTCTACGAATATTACGCGCAGCCACGCGAGCCGCTTCTGCCTCATTGCGCGCCACTTTGGTAAAGTCTTTACGACGCTCTTCCGTTAGCACCGGCATTGGAATACGCATTACACTACCTATTGTGACTGGGTTAATCCCCAAATTAGACATCATAATGGCTTTTTCGACCTTGGCAACCATCGGCTGCTCCCACGGCTGCACTAACAAAGTACGCGCATCTTCAACGTTGATATTAGCCACTTGACTTATAGGCACTTCGTTGCCGTAGTAATCTACCATGACCGAATCTAAAATACTGGGATGCGCACGACCAGTACGAATTTTGGCAAAGTTAGCCTCTAAATTTTCAAAGGTTTTTTGCATTCTGCTTTTTGCATCGTCTTTTACACTGTTTAGCATTTTATTCTCCTGAGCTTACGAGAGTGCCTTCATCGCCACCCTTCACAATTCGTATTACCGCGTTATCTTTAAACATGTCAAATACGCGAATAGGCATATTATGATCACGACACAACACAAACGCCGTCATATCCATAACCTGAAGATTCTTTTGAATAACTTCATTGTAAGTTAATGACTTATAACGAGTTGCTGTTAAATCCTTTACCGGATCAGCCGTGTAAATTCCATCCACTTTCGTGGCTTTTAAAACAATGTCTGCATCAATTTCAATGCCGCGTAAAGCTGCAGCCGTATCGGTGGTAAAAAATGGACTGCCCGTGCCGGCAGCAAACACCAATACTTCACCGTCTGCCAACTGTTTTTTAACCGTGTTGGCGTTAAAACCGCTTGAAATACCTTCAATGCTCATCGCCGACAAAATTTGTGACTTCATACCAAAACTTTCAATTACATCGCGTAACGCCAATGCATTTATAACCGTGGCCATCATACCCATGTGGTCGCCGGTAGTACGAGCAATGCCTGAACCCTGAATTTGTGCGCCTCTAAAAATATTGCCGCCACCGACCACAATACCAATCTCAACCCCTAAATCATGCAGTTCTTTTACTTGCCCTACGACCCGATGCAGAGTTTTGGCCTCTAAACCAAAGTCACCATCTCCCATTAAGGCCTCACCACTGAACTTTAAAAGAATACGCTTGTATTTAAGTGTCATCACTGTTCCTCGAGTCTTAAAATTACGGTTAGCTGTAAAGTGCTTTGCAGGTTTAAAAATTAACCTGCAAAAAACTCTAAATTTATAGCGCTATTAACAAAAAAGCCATAGCTAGCTTACTGATTCAGCAAGACAAACTATGGCTTCATAAACTAGGGAAGATTACCCGCCCATAGCCATTTTACCAGCCAACGCCACTTCATCAGCAAAGTTGGTTTCTTCAATCACAATGCCTTCTCCGACTTCTAAACGGACAAACGCATCCACTGTAGCTTTGTTGACTTTTAACAACGCTTCAACGGTTTGATCTGGGTTTTTAACAAACGCCTGACCCAATAGAGTAATGTCTTGCAAATACTTACGCATACGCCCTTCGATCATTTTTTCGATGATTTCCATTGGCTTACCACTTTCTTGCGCTTGCTCGATTTGGAACTTGCGTTCTTTTTCAAGCATTTCTTGATCTACATCCGCCGAAGACAATGCAGACGGTTTTGCCGCTGCAATGTGCATAGCAATGTCACGAGCCAAGGTATCATCGCCACCTACAACGCTCACAACAACACCAATTTTTTCACCGTGCTGATATTGACCAATATGACCGGCAGATTCAACCAACTCAATACGACGAACGCCCATATTTTCACCAATGCGCGCTACCATTTCACGACGCGTAATGTCGACTGTTTTACCAGAGGCCATTTGTGCGTTCATGACCGCTTCAACGTCGGTTGTGTTCATGGTTAAAGCAATACTAACTACTTCGTTAGCAAAGGTCTTAAACTCATCACCCTTGGCTACAAAGTCTGTTTCGCAATACACTTCGGCAATGGCCGCTTTTTTCTTATCGCTTGACACTGCAATGGCAATCACGCCTTCTGCTGCAACACGTCCGGCTTTTTTATCTGCACCAGCCATGCCTTTTTTACGCAAAAACTCAATCGCAGCTTCCATATCGCCATCAGTTTCTGTTAATGCTTTTTTACAATCCATCATTCCTGCGCTGGTAATTTCGCGCAGTTCTTTTACCATTCCAGCTGTAATCGCCATGTTTCTTCCTTAAAGTTTAAAGTCAAATATCGTAAAGTAAAAAGGCCCGATCAAGTTGACCAGGCCTGGTTAAATTATTCTGCTGCTTTATCTTCAGCTTCTACAAAATCATCGCCTTCAACCGAAGTGGTGATAGTAGCCTTACCTTCAAGAATCGCATCTGCTGCAGAAGATAGGTATAAAGTAATGGCACGAATTGCATCGTCGTTACCAGGAATAACATAATCAACACCACGTGGGTCGTTGTTAGTATCAACCACACCAATAACCGGAATCCCTAGGTTTCTAGCTTCTTGGATTGCAATGTTTTCATTACCAGTGTCGATGATAAAAATAGCATCAGGCATAGCACGCATGTCTTTAATACCACCCAAAGACAATTCTAGCTTTTCTCTTTGACGCGTCATGGTCAACGCTTCACGCTTGGTTAGCTTTTCAAACGTACCGTCTTGCTGCATGATTTCTAACTCTTTCAAACGTTTAATAGACGCTTTGATTGTTTTAAAGTTAGTCAACATACCACCTAACCAACGGTGGTTTACATACGGCATACCACAACGGTTAGCTTCTTGTGCAATGATGTCACGTGCAGAACGCTTAGTGCCTACAAACAATACTTTACCTTTGTTGGCTGCAATGCCGCCCACTACGTTTAACGCGTCGTTAAACATAGGCAATGTCTTTTCTAGGTTGACGATATGAATGTTATTTTTTGCACCAAAAATGTATTGATTCATTTTTGGGTTCCAGTAACGAGTTTGGTGACCGAAGTGAACACCGGCTTCTAACATTTCACGCATGGTAACTTTTGCCATGATTTTCTCCAAGTATAGGGTTAAGCCTCCGTTTGCCCATAAAACGAACTAAAAAACAGGGATTGTCCCTTTTAAACGTCTTTTAGCACCCCGTTGTATGTCTTGGCAAACGTGCGGATTCTTTGTTTAACTTTCTGTTAAAATAGCTTTCATTTTGAAAAGCGCGGGATTTATACCATAACCCAAGCAAATTAACAATTTTAATTACCGTGAAAAGCACTGTAAAACCAATGGCATTTTTTAGCCTGCGACTTTAGACAGATCTTTGCTCCAAAAGACTTTAAAAGACTTTAAACCCATGACCATAAAAATAAAAACCCCTACCGAACTTCAAGCCATGCGCATTGCTGGTAAATTAGCGGCCGACGTATTAGAAATGATTGCACCGCACATAGTTCCTGGCGCAAACACCGGCGAACTTAATCAAATCATGCACAACTTCATGGTTAATGAGCAAGGCACCATTCCGGCCACCTTAAATTATCATGGGTTTCCAGCCTCATGCTGCATCTCAGTTAATCATGTGGTTTGCCATGGCATTCCAGACTTTAAAAAATCTTTAAAAAACGGGGACATTGTTAACATTGATGTCACCGTTATTAAAAACGGTTACCACGGCGACACCAGCCGAATGTTTGAAGTAGGAGATGTTAAGCCATTTGCACATCGCCTATGCCAAGTAGCCCACGAATGTTTATGGCTGGGGATTGCGCAAGTAAAACCTGACGCTACATTATGGGACGTGGCCAACGCCATTCAAACGCACGCCGAACACAACAACTTTTCGGTTGTTCGCGAATACTGCGGCCATGGCATTGGCGCTGAGTTTCACGAAGAACCACAAATATTGCACTACGCCACCCCCGAGCTTAAAGACATTGTGCTAAAACCCGGCATGGTTTTTACAATTGAACCCATGATTAATTTAGGCAAATCTGGGGTTAAGCTTTTAGGCGACCATTGGACAGTGGTAACCAGAGACCGTAAACTTTCTGCACAATGGGAACACACATTAACCGTCACCCCAACCGGTTATGAAATCTTTACCTTAAGAACCGGTGAACAACCCGTTTTGCCAAATATTGAATGACTTAACCCATTACGAGCCTGCCATGACACAAAATCGCCCCTCACTACCCCGATTTGTCACCGCCTTAAACGACAGCGCAGTGAGCTCGCTCGACACCCTTAAAACTGGGCGCGAAACGCTTAAACAATTTGCAGATTATCAGTTTGCTCAATTTGAGCAAGGGGTTGCTGTGGCCGAACTTATTAAAGAGCGCGCCACTTTTATTGACCAATTGCTTAAAAAAATCTGGCACCATTACATTCCTAAAGAAGCGGCGACTTTGGTAGCGGTAGGCGGTTATGGACGTGGCGAATTGCAACCGTATTCAGACATAGATGTGCTTATTTTAGTGAATGATACGTGTAACCACCAAGAAGCATTTTCGGACTTTATTACCTTTTTATGGGATTTGGGCTTTGATGTAGGCCATGCCATGCGCACGTTAAACGACTGCGTCAAAGCCGGTTTAGAAGACGTCGCCACGGCCACCAACCTATTAGAAGCACGCTGGATTGCCGGCGACTATTCGCTGTTTGAAAAACTACAAAACATCTGGAATCAAACCGACTTTTGGCCAAGCCAAGAATTTTTTAAAGCCAAGTATCAAGAACAGCTCAATCGTCACGCCCGTTTTAACGAAACAGTGTATCAACTCGAACCCAATATCAAAGAGAGTCCTGGTGGATTACGCGATATTCAAACCATTTACTGGGTCGCCAAACGCCACTTTAAAGCCCATTCTATTAATGAATTGGTGCAACGCAATTTCTTAACCATGGAAGAGTACCTGGACATTGAAGCGGCGTATAAATTTTTAAACCGAATCCGGTTTGCCCTGCATTTAATGAAAAAACGTCGTGAAGACCGCTTGCAGTTTGAGCAACAACAATTTATTGCTCACTTATTTGGCTATACGGACACCGCTGAAAAAATGGCTGTTGAGCAATTTATGAGCAGTTACTATCGTAACGTGCAAAACGTCGTCAAAATGAATGAGATTCTTTTACAACATTTTAGAGAAGTGTTGTTTGACCAAGAACCGCCTAGCATCACGCCTATTAACAGTCGCTTTCAATTGGTTAATCATTACCTAGACATTCACAGTGTTGACGTATTTATTCACTACCCTACCGCACTGCTAGAAGTCTTTTTAATTTTAGAAAACGCCGACCACATTCACGGCCTGCGCTCTAATGCCATTCGCACCATTCGCGATCATTTATATTTAATAGACGACAGTTTTCGTAACGATCCCATAAACAAAGCGCTGTTTATGGAAATCTTTAGACAACCCAAAGGCGTTAATGCCGCGCTTAAGCGCATGCACAGTTATGGCATTTTGGGTGAATATCTACCGGTATTTAAAAAAATTACTGGGCTAATGCAATTTAATATTTTTCACGCGTACACCGTCGACGACCACACCATCTTAACCATTCGTAATTTACGACGTTTTTTTGTAGACACCTTTACCTATGAGTTTCCGACCGCGCACCAAATTGCTCAAAACCTATGCAAACCCGAACTGCTTTTTTTAGCCGGTTTATTTCATGACATTGCTAAAGGCCGTGGAGGCGCTCATGAGATATTGGGCGCGCTTGACGCAGCCGAGTTTGCCGCACAGCATCATTTATCCAATAAAGACGGGGCGCTTATTAGTTGGCTAGTACGCCATCACTTAGAGTTTTCGGGTGTGGCACAGCGCAAAGACTTAAGCGACCCCAATGTTATACGTCGCTTTGCCGAAAAAATGGGCGACCAAGAACACCTTGATTACTTGTACCTACTAACCGTGGCCGACGTGTGCGCTACCTCAAGCGAGGTATGGAATGACTGGAAAAACTCTCTGTTCTTAGACCTGTACAATGAAACAACCACGGCATTAAGCCAAACGGCCAGCATACCCAAAGACAAATCAAAAAAAGCCCTGCAAACCCAAGAAAAAGCCAAAGAGCTATTATCACAACGCGGCTTAGCCTCACCGGCGTATCAGGCGTTTTGGAACAGCTTGGTCAGCAGCGAATTTTTTAGTCGTCACAACGCCAGCGATGTAGCGCGCATTACCACCACTTTATATCAAGCTGAACTGAGTAAAACGCATCTTTTTTTAGACGATAAATGCCAGCGCGGTGCAGCCGAACTGTTAATTTACATGCCCGACCGAGATTACTTATTTGCCCAAATAACGCAAATTCTGGATAAACTTAATGTAAACGTGGTTGAAGCGCGTATTTACGCGACCACCAAGGGCATGACCCTAGTGATGATGTACTTTTTAAGCCGCGACAAGCTTACTGAAATTCACACCGACCATCTGCACATTTTGCGTGAAATAGAAACACAGCTTAGAGATCCAGAGATAAAACCCAGCGGCCTTTACAATCCCATAAAGGCGCGTCGAATCAAACATTTTGACACCCCAACCCAAATCACATTTAGCGACATTAATGAACACTTAACCGAGTTGTCTATTTGCACTAAAGACATTCCAGGTTTATTGTCTAAAATTGGCTATGCGTTAAAAAGTTGCAACATTCGACTGCACGACGCCAAAATTCACACAGAAGGCGAAAAAGCCGAAGACGTATTTTTAATTAGCGACATTCACAATAACGCTATTTCACAAAAACAAGCCAAAGGTGCTCTCACCGAAGCACTGCTGGATTTAATAGAAAAAACTTAGTAACTCTTGCGCATACTCTTGTTATTGTTGGGTTTAGCGATAAAAAAATATCCGCAAATCCGTTGGATAATAGCAAACACTGTAAGTTTTTAACCCTTTTATTCGCGTGTTCGTCAATGCAATGCTCTCTGCGTTGCAAATACTCTTTACCAGCAAACAAATACATTTGACCAGGCCTGGTCAAATGTTTAAAACGTATTTAACTCACTTCAAACAGTTCAACCACATTATTATCTAAGTCTTTAAAAAACAATGCGTTGCGACCTGATGCGCTTTGTGTAAACGTAACCTCTAACGCGCGTAAACGTGTTATAAAATCGGTAAAACCATCTACTCGCAATGCAAAATGATAGTCACGACCGCCATGCGGGGGTCTTTTTGTTCCTAAATTAGGATTGTCTAATTGCATAATATGCAAACTTTGACCAGACAGTAAATCAAGCCAATAACCTGGAAAACCTAAATCAGGCCGTTCCAATAAACGTAACCCCAGCACATCTTGATAAAATTGCACACTGGCCGCCGCGTCTTTTACAATAATGCTTACATGATCAAACCCCATTATCTTTGCCACAACCACTCCTTTTTAGTTAACCATATGACTCATATTCAGCGCATAACACGACGCTTTGTGATACTCTTTGACGCAATTTTAAATTCAAAATTATACCCAAAATGCTATAATTTAACGTTATTAACTAAAAAATATGGAACGCCTCTATGTCAGCTGAACTGCAAAAAATTATTGAAGACGCCTTTGAACGCCGCGCAGAAATCACGCCTAAAAATGTTGATGCGGAAACAAAACGCGCTATTCAAGAAACCTTACACTTGTTAGATTCGGGTAAAATGCGCGTTGCCGAACGTCAATCTGTGGGTAAATGGACTGTTAACGAATGGTTAAAAAAGGCAGTCTTACTGTCTTTTCGTACCGAAGACAATGTCTTAATGAACTCGTCTGAAACGCGTTACTTTGACAAAGTACCTTCCAAATTTGCCGACTATTCACAAGCCGATTTTGAAGCCGCCGGCGTGCGTGTTGTACCACCTGCCATGGCGCGTCGCGGTGCATACATTGCGCCTAGCACGGTGCTTATGCCTTCTTACGTTAACATTGGCGCTTACGTAGACACCGGCACCATGGTCGATACCTGGGTTACGGTCGGTTCGTGCGCGCAAATTGGTAAAAACGTCCATTTATCAGGTGGCGTTGGAATTGGTGGGGTTTTAGAACCACTGCAAGCCGCCCCCACCATCATTGAAGACAACTGCTTTATTGGCGCGCGTTCCGAAGTGGTTGAAGGCGTTATTGTTGAAGAAGGCTCGGTTATTTCAATGGGCGTTTACATCGGTCAATCCACACGAATTTACGATCGTGAAACCGGTGAAGTGCATTACGGTCGCGTTCCGGCCGGCTCAGTCGTAGTATCGGGTAACTTGCCATCAAAATGCGGTAAATACAGCTTGTACTGCGCGGTTATCGTTAAAAAAGTGGACGCTAAAACGCTAGGTAAAGTAGGTATTAACGAGTTATTGCGCGATATTTAAGCCAAACCAACACGTTAAAAAAACTATTAAACGCCCTACTGCGCCTTGGCCAGATTAGGGCGTTTTTGCATCAAGAGACCTTCAAAATGATTTTATACGGAATTTCTAACTGCGATACGGTTCGTAAAGCACGCCATTTTTTAGAGCAAAATAAGGTTGAGTTTACCTTTCACGATTTTCGTAAGAACGGTTTAACCCCACAAATTGTGCAAAATTGGCTCACGTTTGTCGCCCTCGAACAATTGGTTAATCAGCGCAGCACCAGTTGGAAGACGCTGACGCCCGAGCAAAAAACCAACCTGTTAATCCACCAAGATTTAAGCCTATTAATAGACATGCCCACGTTAATTAAACGCCCGGTGCTCGAAACATCTAACCAACTGTTGCTTGGATTTGATGCCATTCGTTATCAAAACCTACTCTGTGCAGACACATCGGCCGCCGCTTTGGCTGGTTAAAAAATCGAGCGCCACAGTTAAGGGTATTTTTTGGTTAAATCCGGGCTAATTTCCACAAGCCATCTTCTCAAACCGCGCATGAAGGCCTAGAATAGAAGGCCATTTTATTCACCATAACGAAGCCGACCATGACCGAAACCATTTCGCTTGCACAACAACTCATTCAAATTGATTCTGTCACCCCAAACGACAAAGGCTGTCAAACACTGATTGCCAATTACCTTGCTCCGCTGGGCTTTAACATAGAACCCATGCCGTTTGGTGACGTGGCAAATTTATGGGCGCGCAAAGGAACCGCATCGCCGTGTTTGGTGTTTGCCGGCCACACCGACGTAGTGCCCACGGGCCCCGAAAACGAATGGACTTACCCACCTTTTTCGGCTCATATTGACGGCGATATGATGTACGGTCGAGGCACCGCTGACATGAAAAGCAGCATCGCCTGCTTTATGGCTGCCACCAAACGCTTTGTTGAACACTATCCACAGCACCAAGGCTCCATTGGATTTTTAATCACCAGTGACGAAGAAGGTCCTGCGGTAAATGGCACGGTTAAAGTCATTGAAACCCTAGAAGCCCGTAACGAAAAGTTTGAATACTGTTTGGTGGGCGAACCGTCCAGCGATCAAAAACTCTGCGATTCCATTAAAAATGGACGTCGCGGTTCGTTAAGCGGCACGCTCACCATTAAGGGAATTCAGGGACACATCGCTTACCCAGAACTGGCCGACAATCCTATTCATGCCCTTGCTCCAGCGCTTGAGCAATTGTTGCAAGTTCACTGGGATCACGGCAATGATTACTTTCCCCCGACCTCTTTGCAGGTGTCTAACATTAACGGCGGCACGGGTGCGACTAACGTAATTCCAGGTAACGTTGTGGTGCAATTTAATTTTAGATTTTCAACCGAGCACACCCCAGAAACCTTAAAAGAGGGCGTACACGCCATTTTAGACCACCATCGTTTAGACTATAGTCTTGACTGGAACTTGTCTGGACTGCCATTTATTACCCCCTCGCATGGCAAACTGATTCAAGCCGTACAACAAGCCTCACACGCTATATTAGGGTACCAACCTACCCTATCAACCGCTGGTGGCACGTCTGATGGACGATTTATTGCACCCACCGGTGCGCAAGTGCTTGAGTTAGGCCCACTAAACGCCACCATTCACAAAATTGACGAATGCGTAAGCGTCAGCGATTTAAACAAACTCACTGACGTATACTATCAGGTGTTAATTAACCTACTCGCTAAAGAGAATTAAACCCTATGATGACTGAAAACGAACTGCCGGTAGCGTTGCAATATGGCTTAATTGGCCTACAACTTTTGGCGTTAGCCGTTTTTATTTACGTGATATGGCCATACGTACGCAGTGAAGCCTGGCGTAAAAAATTTATTGAAAACAAAACTGCACGTTCGTTAATTATTGTGTTCGTGTTAATTTTTATCTTTGTATACGGCTTAGGGGCGTTTTTTGATTATTTTTATCCGCTCGAACGCTTAGACATTCCAGCCAATAATTCTCAACCCTAAATACGAGGCCTTTGCACGAGTAGATTGTCGAAAAAAACAGTAAAAAAATGGTAAAAATTTCACGGTTTTTCGCCTCAATCCGCAAAACTTTAGCGCATTTTTATCTCAATCCCAATCGTGCAAGGATCTCAATATATTTTTTATTCATTTTTTCCATATTTACCATATTAGGACATTACATGACCGACGCTATTTTAATTAGTCAATCCATTTTAGGCCAAGATTTAACCGCTCAAGACTGTGAATTGTTGTCACTTGCTGTGACTCACCGAAGTCTTGAAAAAGGTGAAATTTTATTTGACGAAGGCTCAACCGATGAAACCCTGTACATTTTAATCAGCGGTAAACTAGAAGTGCTCAAAATGGTGGGTTCAGACCATTCGATTTCAATCGACATCTTAAAAGAAGGCAGTATGACCGGTGAGTTAAGTTTTATTGATGGCCACCCACATACTATGCGTTTAATTGCCAAAAAAGACTCTAACGTGTTGATGCTGCACAAAACAGCCTTTGAGAATTTGGTTGAAAAACACCCCTTAGTGACTTACCACGTTATGCGCTCTATTTTGCGTTATTCTCATATGTTGCAACGCAAGATGAACGTTAAATATCTTGAAATGCATCGCATGGTGCAAAATCAATACACGGCACAGTATTAAACAATATTGACCAGGCCTGGTTGCATTTCAATCAATGATAAGACGTTCATAAAGCCGCTATGAGAGCTTTGCGCATATTGGCTTAACATAATTTAACCAGGCCTGGTGGTTTGCAGTACGCTTTTTACATACAATCCGTACAACGCTAATGCCCCTATCATTACCCACCAAACAGCCTGCCCAGTCACTAAGTTACTTGCAAATATCCACAAAATCGCCACGGGCACAAACCATTTTAGGTTTAACAAAAACACTGCCGAAAAACGCTTAGGCAGAGCCATTTCTTGTGCGCGGTCTTGATCTTTAAACACCCATGCTACAAACACGGCCATAAACATTCCACCCAACGGCAGCATAATATTAGTGGTCATAAAATCAAGGCTTTCAAACAACGTTCGCGTGCCCATGAAATGTACGTTTTGCCACATATTAAAAGACAAGACCGTGCCTACGCCCAACAACCAAGTAGCAAAACCCAACCCGCAGGCCGCCTTAATTCTTCCAATACCAAAACGTTGATTAAGCCAACTCACCGACGGCTCGAGTAACGAAATGGCCGAGGTTAATGCCGCAAAGACAACCAGAGCAAAAAACAATGTGCCAAAAAACCAACCCCCGCTCATCTGCCCAAAGGCAATAGGTAAGGTACTAAACAACAACCCAGGTCCCGAACCGGTGGCTAAGCCATTGGCAAAGACAATAGAAAAAATCACTACACCGGCTAACAACGCCACCAAAGTATCCACCACCGCCACCCAAAGGCTCGCGCTGGCAATAGAATGCTGCCTTTCAAAATAAGAGCCGTACACCATCATGGTACCTAACCCAATGCTTAGCGTAAAAAATGCATGCCCCATGGCAACCAAAACGGCTTGCCAACTGAGTTTTGAAAAATCGGCCGCAAACATAAACTGGACACTTTGCTCAAATCCAGTGGTTGTCATTGCGTAACCCAGCAACACCAATAAAATTAACAACAGCGCAGGCATCATAAAATTAAGAGCCACTTCCAACCCTTTACGCACACCCCGCGCGACAATCCACACCGTTAATACTGTGACCACAGTGTGCCACCACAGTAATTGCAGAGGATTAGCCAATAACACGGTCAAATGTTCGCTGGCCTGTTGAGCGGACATAGTCTGAAAAACACCCTGCGCGCTATCAAAAAAATACGCCACACCCCAACCGGCAATGACCGTGTAAAACGATAAAATAAGCGCACCGGCTAAAAGACCATTTACCCCCAGCAAAGACCATAGTCGGCTGGCGCCTTGTCTTTTTGCTAACACCTGCATGGTGTGAACCGGATTACCTTGTCCGGCACGTCCCAAGGTAATTTCGGACATTAAAATAGGCAAACCCAGTAACAACACACACCCTAAATACACCAACACAAACGCACCGCCACCGTTTTCACCGGTAATATACGGAAACTTCCATAAATTACCCAAGCCCACAGCCGATCCCACGGCGGCTAAAATAAAAATCCGCTTGGTAGACCAAGTTTCTCTTAATACCGTGCTCGAAACCTTATTCGAAAGTTTAAGTGAGGGCATGATTCTTCCTTTATAATACAAGTCATTTTTTAAAATTATACACAGAGTCTTATGCACATCCAGGCCAACTGCTCACTTCGCCCCTACAACACCTTTAACATTGACGTTAAAACTCGCTACTATGTTGAAATCAACAAGCAAAGCGACATTCTCGTACTGCGCACCGACTTAAAACTGGCGTCTTTACCATGGCAAATCATGGGAGATGGTAGCAATATTTTATTCACCAAAGACGTCGAAGGCGTTACGGTTCGTTGCAGTTTTAATAAAACCAAAGTGGTTAAAGAAGACCAAGACAGCATTTGGCTTTCGGTAGGTGCCGGCGTTAAATGGCATGATTTAGTGGCCTACACGGTAAAACAAAATTGGTGGGGATTAGAAAATCTAGCCTGGATTCCTGGAACCGTAGGTGCCTCAGCCGTGCAAAACATTGGCGCGTACGGTGCCGAAGCGCAAGACACGATTACTCGCGTACAAACCCTTAATATTTACGACGGGCAACGGGTAGAGTTTAGGCACGCCGAGTGCAACTTTGGCTATCGCACCAGTTTGTTTAAGCAAGAATACACCAACAAATTGCTTATTCATCGCGTGACCTTTAGGCTGCGTAAATCACACGCCGGCAAACCCAATTTGGTGTACGAGCCGCTTAAACAGGCTTTACTGCATATTGCTAAAGACGACTTAAAATCTCAAGATATTTTTGAGGCGGTGATTGCTTTGCGACAAGAGCGCCTACCCGACCCTAAAACACAAGGTAATGCGGGAAGTTTTTTTAAAAACCCCATCATCGAAGCACCATATTTTGACGATTTGATACAAGAACACCCCAATATGCCACATCATAAAATGCTTGATGGGCGATATAAAATCCCCGCTGCCTGGTTTATTGAACAAGCGCAATGGAAAGGTCAACATCGTGGGCAAGCTGGGGTTTCGGCTAAACATGCATTGGTTTTAATAAATTTAGGCCACGCCACTGGCAACGAAATTGTCGAACTCGCGCAATTAATTCAAGCCGATGTAAATCAAAAGTTTGGCATTTATTTAAACTTAGAAGTCATTATTCTATAAAAGAACGTTGAAACCTGCGCACAGTTAGAGCTCTTTAAAGTTTGGAGCTCAAGTAAACACAGGCTTTTAAACCTCGCATTGCACTTTTAACTGCAAAGCCTCTGCATCGGCTTGTGTTTGGGCAAATTGCGCGCACAATCGCTTAAACACTAATTCATTAATGCCCAATAACGCATTTGGGGAAATTTGATAATGCATCCATGCGCCCTTACGGTAAGCCGTGACTAAATTTGCCGCCTTTAAATACGCTAAATGACGCGATACTTGACTTTGACCCACCTTCAAAACAGCCACCAACTCACACACACAAAGCGACTCTTTTTGGCTTAATAAATGCAATAATCGAATGCGTAACGGCTCGCTTAAGGCTTTAAAAAACTGACTGTAATGTTCTAAATCTTTTTCGTACTCTTGCTGTATATCACGCTCTAAGTCGTCCATAACACTCTCTTAAAAACCTTTGCACAAATGTGGCGAACGATAAAAAGTTTAACCATTTTTGGCCGTACAGCCATTCGTACAAAGGCCTCTCTAAATTTAAAAAATACCCAAGTTAAACTCTGCAGGACTTAAAAGCCACAACGCAACAGGTACAACCTTTAGGCGTGTTAGCCTTGACTAAATCTGCTTATACGGATATCATGTTTTTACATTAAGTAAAACAATATTATTTTAGGGTAAAAGCCATGTTTGAACAACTCGGAAATTGGTTTGCGTTTGACCTGTTTGGCTTAAGCCCCACCAGCCAACTAGGTCTTGCCGTGCAATTTTTTGTTATGGACTTAACCAAAATATTTGTTCTGCTGGTGGTGATCATTTATTTAATGGGGTTGTTACGCGCTTACGTCTCCACCGAGCGGGTGCGCCAAATTGTCATGGGTAAACCCGCTTGGATGGCGCGAAGCCTAGCGGTAAGCTTGGGTGCTGTCACACCGTTTTGCTCTTGTTCGTCGGTTCCATTATTTATTGGCTTTGTTGAAGCTCGGATTCCGATAGGCATTACCTTTGCGTTTTTAATTGCCAGCCCCATGATAAATGAGGTGGCCGTAGTGCTGTTAATTGGAATACTGGGTTGGAAGATTGCCCTGGCTTACGTGTTAGCAGGCCTGGTCATTGCCTATGTAGGCTCAATTATTATGGAATGGTTTAAACTCGAGCGCTGGGTAGAGTCGTACGTTTGGGACATTAAAGTACGCCAACAAGCCGAGCAAAAAGCCCTAAGCTCTGGTTTCAGCCAACGCCACCACTTTGCTTTAAACGAGGTTAACGTCATTGTTAAACGCATCGGCCTGTGGATTGTCATAGGCATTGGTTTGGGAGCTGCATTTCACGGCTTTGTTCCCGAATCTTGGGTAGCGGGTACGTTAGCCGATGCGTCAAACTGGTGGAGCGTTCCCGCGGCAGTGCTCATTGGCGTACCGCTGTACTCTAATGCCACTGGAGTGTTTCCTATTATTGAAGCGATGCTTAATAAAGGCGTTCCAGTGGGCACTAGCTTGGCGTTGATGATGAGCATCGCCGCACTGTCGTTGCCCGAATTACTGATACTGCGAAAAGTTATCCGCTGGCCTGCTTTGGCGGTGTTTGTGGGCGTGTTAGTCGTATCGTTTACGCTGGTAGGGTATTTATTTAATTACCTGTTTTAGTAAACGGACATTAAACAAACGTTAAACAAACATTAAAAAAATCGCCAGCGCAATTTAACCAGGCCTGGTCAAACGTAAAAATCTCAAAAACATTTAATTTTAGACTTAAGGAGTAAGACATGAAAGGTAATTTAATGGTTCGTATGATGACGCTGATGGTGATTGTCGCGGTGGTTTTAGCGCATATAAGCGGGCACACTAATCTGTTCACAATAAATTGGCTATGGCTGGCACTTTTTGCATCCGCGATGGGCTTACAAGCCACTTACACTGGATTTTGTCCGTCTAATCTAATAGGCAAACTGTCTAAAACAGGGCAATGCTGTCCTAGCGGAAGTTGTTCAAGCACCGATTCAGACTCACAAACAACGCCTAAAAACCCCACGACTTCTTCGGCCTGTTTTGGTGCTGGCCAATCTGAGCCTGCGTGCTGCGGTAACGCACCCTGCTCGACGTTAATCATTAAAGTGCTTGGCACGGGATGCGCCAATTGCACCAATACAGCCAAACTTATTCAAAGCATCGCCGACGAACTTAATGTGGCAATCAGCATCGAAAAAATCGAAGACATCGCTCAAATTGCCTCTTATGGCGTGATGAGCACACCCGCCGTAGTGATTAACGATCAGGTAGTTCATTCGGGTGGCGTGCCGTCCAAGTCTATAATTACTGGCTGGCTTTTGCCCTAAAACTCCATAAATAAGTCACACGACTGTCATATTAAAACCCTAAATTACCACCAAAATACATACCCAAATACATACCCAAATACACACCCAAACAGTTAACTAAAAAAGGAACACAGCATGACCATTAAAGTAGCCATTAACGGCTTTGGCCGCATGGGGCGTTTAGGATTACGCGTGGCGTTTGACTGGGCTGAGCTCGAATTTGTCCACATTAACGAAACCGCCACCGATGCTTACGGCTCAACACACTTGCTTAACTTTGATTCGGCACACGGTCGCTGGCACCATGAGGCGGTTGAAGACGCTGATCAAATCATTATTAACGGTCATGCCATCAGTTACTCAACTAACAAAGACATTGCCGACACAGATTGGGGCGCGTTAGGAGTGGACGTGGTTTTAGAATGCACTGGCAAATTTCGCACCCGCGAAAGCTTGCAACCCTACTTTGACCAAGGGGTTAAACAAGTCATTGTGGCCGCGCCCATGAAAGAAGGCGTTAAAAACATTGTAATGGGCATCAACGACGCTATTTTTGTAGCCGGTGAAGATTGCATTGTGACCGCAGCATCGTGCACCACCAATTGCATTGCCCCAGTGATTAAGGTTTTGCACGAAAAAATTGGCATTAAACACGGCATGATTACCACTTTGCACAACCGTACCAACACCCAAAAAGTAGTTGATCACGGCCATAAAGATTTACGTCGCGCACGTTCGAGTTTTGAGTCACTGATTCCCACCTCAACCGGTTCGGCTACGGCGATTGGTACTATTTTTCCGGAGCTTAACGGCAAACTTAACGGCATTGCGGTGCGTGTACCGTTAATGAACGCCTCGCTCACCGATTTGGTCATGGAGATGAGCCGCCCTACCAGCGTGGACGAAGTGAATAATTTGTTTAAAGAGGCCTCAGAAACCTATTTGCAAGGCATTTTAGGGTATGAGACTCGCCCGTTGGTGTCAGTCGATTACGAGGGCGAGTCGTGTTCATCGGTGATTGATGCCCTATCTACTATGGTGGTTAACGACACTCAAGTAAAAGTCTTAGCGTGGTACGACAATGAAATTGGCTACATGCTAAGAATGATGGAGCTAACGGTTAAAGTCGGACACGCCAACCAAGCGTTGTAAACGTTTAATCGTTAACTATTGATCTTAAAATGACCAGGCCTGGTCATTTTTTATTTTGCGCATTTTTTAAGAGAACTTGTTCAATGAACCTAAAACAGCAATACGGACTTGTTACAGCGAACTATTGGGCATTTACCTTAACCGACGGTGCGTTACGCATGTTGGTTTTATTGTACTTTTACCAGTTAGGGTATTCGCCCTTGGCCATTGCCATGTTGTTTTTGTTTTATGAGTTTTTTGGTATTGTGACCAACTTGGTAGGCGGTTGGCTGGGCGCGCGCCTTGGCTTAAACGTCACCATGAACATTGGTTTGGCCATACAGGTGGGCGCCCTTATTATGCTCACCGCTCCCCCCGAATGGCTGGGCGTGGCGTATGTTATGGCCGCGCAAGCACTGTCGGGGATTGCCAAAGACCTTAATAAAATGAGCGCCAAAAGCAGTATTAAAAGCCTAGCGGCCGATTCGGACGGCACGCTTTATCGCTGGGTAACCATGCTTACTGGCTCAAAAAATGCGTTAAAAGGTGTGGGCTTTTTTATGGGGGCGGTATTGCTCGAAGTCGTAGGCTTTAGCAATGCCATGTGGCTTATGGCCGGCATGCTCAGTGTGGCGCTGGTAGCCTCTTTGTTGTTACTAGACAGCTCATTGGGCAAAGCGCAAAACAAACCAAAGTTTAATGATATGTTTCAACCTCGCCCACCATTAATTGGCTGTCGGCCGCACGTCTGTTTTTATTTGGCGCGCGCGACGTGTGGTTTGTGGTGGCGCTGCCCATCTATTTACAAAGCCAATTAGGCTGGTCGCACTGGGAGGTAGGCGCCTACATTGCGCTGTGGATTATTGGCTACGGGATTGTGCAAGCCGCCACACCCAAGTTAATCACACGCGGACGCAATCCCACTGCCAGTACCGCAGGCAAACTCGCATTGGCATTGGCCATTGTGCCACTGCTGATGGCGTGGCAACTCTCAACCCACCCCGAACTTATTATTGTGATTGGCCTTGCGGTGTTTGGTGTGCTGTTTGCATTCAATTCCGCCGTGCACTCTTATTTAATTGTGTCGGCGGCCAGTCACGACGGCACGTCTAAAGAGGTCGGATTTTATTACATGGCCAACGCCGGTGGACGCTTATTAGGCACCGTACTGTCGGGGTACGTCTACCAAATTGCCGGCATGGAAGCGTGTTTAGCGTTTGCTGGTGGCTTTGTATTGTTGTCGGCCTGGCTGGTGTATAAAATTCCAAAGCCGCTTAAAACGGCTTAAAACGGTTTAAAACGCCTTAAAACGATATGACGTTCAAAATGATTCTACCAGGCCTGGTCAGGGCAAAAATCGCCCAATAAAAGCAAAGTTTGTTAAGATACCGTTTTTTAAAGACGGGTAACAGACCGCGTACGGTTTGCTGCACGTCATCAGTTAAAAGGTGTGTTATGTTATTTTCTTCTACCCGACAAGACTGGCTAGGCAATGTCCGTGGTGACATTTTAGCCGGTATTGTGGTCGCATTGGCGCTGGTGCCCGAAGCCATTGCGTTTTCAATTATTGCCGGTGTTGACCCCAAAGTAGGCTTATACGCCTCGTTTGCAATTGCGGTGATTATCGCCATCGTCGGCGGTCGTGCTGGGATGATTTCAGCCGCCACCGCCGCTACTGCATTGCTGATGATTACCCTGGTAAAAGATCATGGTTTAGAATACTTATTGGCCGCCAGCGTATTGGCTGGGGTTTTGCAAATTTTAGCCGGCTATTTAAATTTACACACGCTCATTAGTTTTATATCACGCTCGGTCATGGTGGGATTTTTAAACGCCTTGGCCATTCTTATTTTTATGGCGCAACTTCCCGAACTCACCAACGTTACCTGGCACGTTTACGCGTTAACGGCGCTGGGTTTAGCCATTATTTATCTGTTTCCGTACGTACCTAAACTGGGCAAAATCATTCCTTCACCACTGGTCACCATTGTCGTGCTCACCGCGTTGGTGGTCTACATGGGCATAGACGTACGCACCATTGGTGACATGGGCGAACTGCCCGACACCCTGCCCATCTTTTTATGGCCTGACGTCCCCATGACCCTAGAAACGTTATGGATTATTCTGCCCTACTCGGTCGCCATCGCCATTGTAGGACTGCTTGAATCGCTTATGACCGCACAAGTGCTCGACGAGATGACCGACACCGACAGCGACAAAAAACGCGAATGCAAAGGTCAGGGCGTGGCCAATATCGGTTCTGGTTTAATGGGCGGCATGGCCGGTTGCGCCATGATTGGTCAATCTATCATTAACGTAAAATCAGGTGGTCGCGGCCGTTTATCCACCATGACAGCCGGCGTGGTGCTGCTCATTATGGTGGTTTTTGTGAGCGATTGGCTGGCCATTATTCCCATGGCCGCACTGGTGGCGGTAATGATTATGGTGTCCATTGGCACGTTTAACTGGAACTCAATCGTTGAAATACGAACCAACCCCCTGCCTGCCACCATTGTTATGCTCACCACGGTCATCGTCACCGTCGGAACGCACAACTTAGCGTTTGGCGTCATTAGCGGCGTCGTACTCGCGGCCTTGTTTATGGCCAGTCGCTTACGCGAATTTATGCTGGTTGAAAAAACCTTTGATGAAGCCACCCAAACCCAAACGTATACGGTGATTGGCCAAGTATTTTTTAACTCAACCGAGAAATTCACCCAATACTTTGACTTTAAAGAAGTGGTCGATAAAGTGGTTATAGACGTGCATCGCGCCCATTTTTGGGACATCAGTGCCGTGTACGCGCTAGACAAAGTGGTGTTAAAGCTACGCCGCGAAGGCGTTGATGTAGAGATTATTGGTCTCAATCAAGCCAGTGAAACTCTAATGGATAAGTTTGCCGTACACGACAAACCCGAAAAAATAGAAAAAATGATGGGAGGTCACTAAATGACACATTCACATTCGGCACAGACTGAGCCAAAAAAATGGATTATGGCCTGTATTGACGACTCTTCCTTAAGCAACGCGGTGGTAGATTACGCCGCATGGCTAGCACAAGCGTTTGGGCAACCATTAGAGGTGTTACACACCCTAGAGCATCCAATCCAGCACAACAGCCACAATCACTCAGGCAACTTAACCCCCAATCAACAAGAGTGGTTAACCAAAAGTCTGTCTGAAGAAGACCAAGTCCTTAATAAACAACGCATTCAACACGGCAAAGACATATTAGCCAATGCACAATTACGCCTAACCGACTTTCAACAACAGGCAACACAACAAGGCTTAAACGGCCTTGTTGAATACGTTACAAAACAACGTCATGGCACGCTAACCGACACCCTAACCGACCTACAAGACAACATTAAAGTCTTAGTATTGGGCATGAACGGCACACAAAGCCAAACCATCAAGGATGCAAACAAGTCGGCTAACACCATTGGTTCACAAATTGAAGCCGCCATTAAACTATTGCACAAACCCGTCTTAATTGTGAACCAAATGTTTAGCACGCCCAACTCCATTATGCTGGCCTTTAACGACACCCCTGGCGCACACTTGGCTTTAGAGATGATTTGCGCCAGTCCACTGTGCAAAACCCTAAAGGTGCACGCAGTGCACGTCACAGACAACCTTCAAAAAGGTCAAATACTGATTGAGCAAGCCAGACAAAAACTCACGACCGCAGGCGTAACCTTTCAAACCGCGCTGCTGCAAGGCCAAGCACACACCGCCCTACTTGACTACCAACAGCAACACAACCTAGACCTAACCGTAATGGGCGCGTTTAACCACGGTAAACTGCATACCCTACTGTTTGGCAGTGTTACCGCCAAAATGCTCCAGCACACCCAAAAACCGCTGCTACTGCTTCGTTAAAACAGCTTGTTATTAAGGGCACCATTAACCTAAACAATCAGGCCTGGTTGTTTAAGTTGCATTTCAAGTTGCATCCAAACTCACCAGGCCTGGTCAAACGCGCAATTTAAACACAACATACAACACAGTTAACACGCAGCATGACTTGACAAAACCACTTTAAATCAACACCTTATAAATTAAAATCAAATAAATCCCATATAAGGCTTGTAATAAAGCTGTAACTAACTATAATACGCCACATCGGAACAGTTCAACGGTTTCGGATTTCAAATGTCGCGGGGTGGAGCAGCTTGGTAGCTCGTCGGGCTCATAACCCGAAGGTCGTAGGTTCAAATCCTGCCCCCGCTACCACATTCTAAAGCCAGATATTTCAAACACTTACGAGTGAATGAAGTCTGGCTTTTTTATTGCCCAAATTTCCTTAGTGTAGGGATATTTGTAGAGGCGTTGGTCGGGTTCCTGTTTACATATTTCTGTAGATGCTGATGGGTAAAATGCGCATAACGCTTTACCATTTTAAAATCAGACCATCCACCTAACTCCTGAAGTACCTCTAAAGGCGTTCCTCGCTGGATATGCCATGTTGCCCATGTATGACGTAAGTCATGCCATCTTAGGTTTTCAATGCCTACTTGCTCACAAGCATTTTTAAAAGACTTGGTATTTGCCCGCCGAATAGGATTCCCCTTATAGGTGAATACATTCTTAGAGTGTTTACCGACTTGTCTTTTAATAACATTGATCGCAATCTCCGATAACGGCACTACAAAGGCTTTTTCACTTTTGAGTATGTCATCACCCTCAATATAGACAATGCGTTGCGAGAGGTCTACTTGTTCCCAGCGGAGCAGGGTGACGTTGGATTCTCTCAGGCCTGTTTCTAATGAGAAGATGACCATATCTGCCAAGTGGGGCGATAACGCCATAATCAGCCTTTGTGTTTCGCTCTCTGTCAGCCAGCGAACTCGCTTTTTAGGTTCCTTCAAGAGTTTTATAAATGGTGGGTCGCATTTCACTTCCCACTCTTTGTGTGCTTTGTTTAATACCGCTCTAAGTTTCTGAAGTAGTCGATTAACGGTTGCATTGCTAACACCTGGACTGGCTACAATCCTTCGTACACAAAGACACGTTAAAATGTGACTTAAAAAATACGAATAGGAATTGAACATGAAACATCAAAAACGCTATGACGACCAACTCAAACAGCAAGCCATTGAAATGGCGCTAGAAGGTTCAAAATCCGTGGCACAAATCGCCCGAGATTTAGACATAAAAGACAACACTCTTTACGGTTGGGTTGATAAACATCGTCGTGATAATCCTGATAAAGCTTCAACTAAACTGGTTGTCGCAATACCAGTCGATTTAGAGGCACAGAACCGCAAACTCAAACGCGAACTCGCTCGTGCATTGGAGGACGTTGAACTCCTAAAAAAGGCGGCGGCGTACTTTGCGGTTCACAAGTAGCAAAGTACGCCTGGATAGACGAACATAAAGCCCACTATGGAGTGTGCCGACTGTGCCGATTAATGGATCTCAAACGCAGTAGTTACACCAGTTATCTTCAATCGCAGCCTGAGCGCGCCAAAAAGCAAGCTCAGCAACAGAAGAGATTAAACGAACTAGATCAGCACATCACGAAGATGGTCGAGGACTACAAAAACACCATTGGTGCGCGACGCATTAAAACCGCCCTCAAGCGCAAGCATAAGCTCATCGTCAGTCGCCGACATATTATTGAGCGTATGAACGCCTTAGAGTTAAAAGTCGTCACACGCCAGCGTTACCGTAATCGCAATGTGGCGGCCATTGACGATGACCGGATTGCGGCCAATGTACTCAAGCGCGAATTTAATGTTAAAGGGCCGAATCAAAAATGGGTCGCCGACATTAGCTATATCCGCACGCTGGAAGGCTGGCAATATCTAGCCGTGTTTATCGATCTTTATTCACGCCGAGTGGTTGGCTGGGCTATGGATAAACACATGAGTGCCCAACTGGTGAAAACCGCTTTAATGAGAGCGTTGTGGAGCCGAAAGCCCAAGCGCGGGTTGATTATTCATACGGATCAAGGCAGTCAGTTTGTCTCCAAGGCCTATCGTAACGTGCTCAAACACTGGGGCATAAAACCCAGCATGAGCCGTCGCGGAAACTGTTGGGATAATGCGGTGGTAGAGAGTTTTTTTGCTTCTTTGAAAAAGGAACGAGTGTATCGGACAACCTACAGCACGGGTAAAGAAGCATTGTACGATGTGACCGAATATATTGGTTGGTACAACCACAAAAGAATGCACAGTACCAATGACGATTACTCGCCAGTAGAGTATGAAAATCAATGGATCAAAGCCATGAAGGACTTAGATAAAAAATGGGCGTCTTTGTGTACGAAAAAGGGTTGACAGTCCAGTCCGCTTTTTCAGTGCAAAGGTCACCTCTTATATATTGTAAATTTTCCATTCCTCAAAGCCCTTATACTGCAACACCCAGTTGGGCACTTCGGTTGCTGGCATTGGTTTGGCTATGACGTAACCTTGGGCTTGATTACAACCCAGTTGCAATAACAATACGCCGTGCTCTATGGTTTCGACACCCTCAGCAATAACGTTGCAATGAAAGGCAGAGGCCAACCCTAAAGAGGCTTCTATTATGGATAAACTGGCTTTGTCATTAAGCATGTCCATCACAAAACTTTTATCTATTTTTATCGTATTAACCGGTAAATCTTTTAAATATCTGAGAGTAGAATACCCAGTTCCAAAATCGTCTAAAGTATTAAGCGACAATTACCTTGGCCGGTTTAGCGACAATTATCTTGGCCGGTTGATCTGATAAAGTTCGGCACAGCAGAACGGAGGAATTCACTGTGCCGGGAATAAGAATCTCAGATCAACAGGTCACAATTTATATGAAAAGTAGAAAGCATAATAGCCAAGTTATCGCGGCGGCCAAAGCCGGTATTTCAGAGCGAACAGCTAGGCGAATTGATAAACAAAACGAACAAAAAACGGCCAATCAACGCCAATGGCGAACCCGCAAAGATCCGCTTGATTCTATTTGGGACAGCATCGTTGTTCCTATGCTTCAAGTCGATGAATCGATTACACCGGTTGGTCTGTTCGATCACCTTTGCGAGTTTCACACCGATAAATTTAAGCCGAGTTCACGGCGAACACTTGAGCGACGCATTCATAAATGGCGAGCGTTTCATGGCGCGGGGAGAGAGGTGATATTCATCCAGACCCATGAATACGGAGTATTGGGGATCTGTGATTTCACGCACGTTCAGTCGCCTGTTACGATTGCAGGTGAGCCGCTAAAACACATGCTATTTCATTACCGTATGCCCGCCAGTGGCTGGGCTTATGCGCAAGTGATTTACGGCGGTGAAAGCTTCGCCGCCTTCTCGGATGGTTTGCAAAAGGCTTTTAAGACCGCAGGTGGCGTTCCTAAGGTCGTTCGAACGGACAGTCTCAGTGCCGCTTATCGGAACCACTCAAATGATGACGATTTAACCGAGCGCTTCAGCGAGCTTGTTACCCATTATGGGTTTAAAGCCACACGCAACAATCGCGGGATCGCTCATGAGAACGGCGCGATTGAGAGCCCTCATGGACACCTCAAATCACAGATCGAGCAAGCCTTGAAAATCCGAGGCCATTACGACTTTAAAAATCGTGAGGCCTATGAAACCTTTATAACAGACATTGTTGCTCGGCGTAATCGCCGCATCAGTGATAAATATTTACTTGAGCAGCGACAATTACAAGCATTACCACGGGTCATGAGCGTCAATTACACCGAGCATTACCTGAGCGTATCGCGCACGAGCACCATCGCACTAAAGCGGGTGACCTATAGCGTGCCTTCACGACTGATCGGTAGCCGATTATTGGTTCGCCTCTACGACAACCGATTAGAATTATTTTATAGCACGGATTTGATTCAAACACTTGAGCGGGTTTACGCAGTTAAGGGAGAACGCGCACGTCATATTAACTATGTACATGTCATTGACGCACTGGTTAAAAAGCCTATGGCATTCCGTCACTCACAGTTGCGTGACGACTTACTGCCGGACGACAATTACAAGGCCATCTGGCAATACGTTGATGAGAACCTTTTGGCGGATAAAGCCAGCTATTACATGGTAAAACTGCTGCATTTAGCCAAACAAAGTGGTTGTGAGCGTCAATTAGGGCGTTTTGTGGCCGCCGAAATCGCTCAGCGACAATTACCGGCCATCCGGGAGTGTGAAGCGCAGTTTTTGGTCATTGAACCGAACATCCTAAAGATGACGGTCAAACAACACAGCTTGAGCGCTTACAGCCGCATGATACCTGGAGGTCTACATGGATAACCTAACCGCCTCATTGCCTTTAATGCTCAAGCAACTGAAGCTTGCAACCATGGTTGGACAGTGGGACGCACTTGGCCAAAAAGCGGTAAAAGAACAGTGGAGCCCACAGCAATACTTATCTGAGCTTTGTCATATCGAACTGGCGACACGTGAGGATAAGCGCCTACAGCGCCTTTTAAAAGACGCTAAGTTACCGATGAGTAAAAACCTTGGCAACTTCGACTTCAGTCTTGTTGAGGGCGTCAACAAGCCGCTTGTTGCCCAGTTCATTGAGCAAACCTATTGGTTGAAGCTTGGCGCGAACATTTTGTTGTTCGGGGCCAGTGGCCTTGGGAAAACCCATATCGCCAGCAGCATTGGTTATGGCCTGATCGAGCAAGGTTATAAAGTGAAGTTTATGGCCGCCTCAGCCATTGTTCAACAACTCCAACAAGCCAAGCAGCACTTACGTTTGCAGGACGAGCTTCTGAAGCTCGATAAATACCCATTACTGATTGTTGATGACGTGGGTTATGTTCGCAAAACCGAACAAGAAACCAGTGTCCTCTTTGAGCTCATTGCGCATCGCTATGAGCGACACAGCCTGATCATGACATCGAATAAATCGTTCGAACAATGGGATGAACTTTTTGATGATTCAACGATGACCATCGCAGCCATCGACCGACTGGTTCATCATGCAACGATTATTCATTGTGAAGGTGAAAGCTACCGACGCAAAATAGCCATGAGTAACGGTAAATAAAATTCGGTATCAACCGGCCAAGATAATTGACGCTAGACCGGACAAAGTAATTGACGCTGTATAGTCTAAAGCCACTTTCATACCAGAAGATTGCGTGGCCAATATAAGTTCACGTGCCTGAGAAGAGTCTTCTAAAGCGGTACTTTCTAAAACTTCGAGTTCAATATGACTTGGCTTTACATTGGGATAACGAGAGATTACCCTATTTAAAAACTTTTCAAAACTTCTGTCATTTAAGTCATGGGAACTAATATTAATGCTCATGACTAAATTAATGTCATCGTCTATCCACTTTGACAATTGGGCAACCGCTTGCTCTACAACCCAATGGCTTAAACCTAACATGAGTTGAGTTTCTTGATTCATTGAGGGTAAAAAGCTATCAGGATAGACCAAACCATCCGTAGGATGTTGCCACCTTATTAAGGCTTCAACCCCAACCACCTGGCTTGTACGTAAATTAACTTTGGGTTGATAGTGGAGCACAAACTCATTTGAAGCTAACGCCTTTTTTAAATGGCCTATTTGTTCTAAATGAATCTTTAATGCATTATCTTCTGCAATATTATAAATATGATAGCGGTTTTTGCCTGCTGATTTGGCTTTATACATGGCCTGGTCAGCCTGTCGTAGCAGAGCCTGTGAGCCAATATCAAAGGCTTGTGGATAAAAACTAACGCCTATACTTGCCGAAACCATAAGACCCGTTTTATTGTTGTCATAACAAATTACTTCACGAGCTAAACCTGTGAGTAATCGATTAAGTATGACGTTTACATGCTCTTTGGTATCTAGGTCTGTGAGCGCAAGAACAAACTCATCTCCGCCTAAGCGAGCCGCAATATCTTCTATACGAATCGTTTTATGGATTATTTTAGCGACCTCTTTTAGTAGGCAGTCACCCATATCGTGACCATAAAGATCATTAACTTCTTTAAAACCATCTAAATCAATAAAAAGAACCGCCAATAACTTTTGATTACGAAAAGCATAAGCCATTGACTTTTCTATCATTTCATTAAATAAAAATCGGTTTGGCAACCCTGTAAGCACATCATGTTTTGCGGTATGGTCTAACTGTTTTTGGTGCTCTACTTGATTTGTGATATCGGTATTAAAGCCAACAAATCGAATCGGATGGCCAGCATCATCAAAAACTGCTTTACCTCGACCCGATATCCAACGCCATCCGCCGTTTTTGGTTTTCATTCTAAAATTGCTGTGATAAACAGAGCTACCTTTAGAGTCAAAATAGTCATTAACATTTTTCATTGCGGTCTTTACATCATCGGGATGTAATAATGACGTCCAAGCCTCAATCGTATCCGACAACTCATGGCCGCTATATTCCAGCATGGTTTCAAAACGTTTAGAGTGATATACCTTGCCCGATGGCACATGCCAATCCCACAAACCGTCCTGACTCCCCTCAATGGCCAACTCAAAACGTTCTTTTTCTTCTTTTAGCTCTTTTCTTGATTTTTTGATGGTATCAATCATTTTATTGATACCTTTTGAAAGCGATATGACCTCAATCGCCCCTTTTGCTAGCATTTTATTAATCGGCAGGCCGTCTTTGGAGGTATTCTGAATATTGGTCACAATATTAAAAATAGGGTTGAGCAAGAAAAATCGAATGCTATAAAGAAGTAAAGTAATCATAAGAAGAGAGACTAAAATAGCCTCCCAGGCACTTTCTACAACTAAACCTTCAAGCTCTTCTGTAACAAACTTATCGGTACTGCAAATCGAAACTAAACCGAGTTTAACCCCCTTTTGAGAGTAAATTTCAGCTTGGTCTTTATAAAAGCAGGTTGCAAATATATGCTCTGTTAGTGAAGGCTCTTTTTCTAGGCTCGTGACGTGCCATTCTGCATTCTTGATACTGCCAGTTTTATAGGCGGGCTGGTTAAGTAAGCTGCCCATATTAAAATCTTCAACTAAAATACCGATAAAATTCTTTTTTTCCATTTCATTGGTAATTAATTTTTCATACTCATTAACCGCATACGACTCCATAAAGTGCGCTAAATTATTTTGCAGTGCCGACAGTGAAATGGCAGATTCCGTTTTAAGGTCACTTAAAATCATCGCCTTGGTCTCTTTATAAGACAAATAGGATTTAATGCCCATAACGACAATGACCGAACTGACGACAATAATCATCAGTATTTTGTAAAACGATAAACTAAGCAATCTCATAATTTAGTGCGCCATCCTAGTCAACAAGTCCCAAAACATTGCGATTAATGATGAGTAGGTTTTGCTCGATATTGTTTTCTGAAATAGCCAATATAGGCAACTGCGTCTCTTTATTAACAGGCCTGCCTTGAAAATAATCCTCAAGATCTTTTACGGCCTGCTCACCCATTAAAAAAGGCTGTTGCATGGCTGAACCAACTAATACCTTTTGCGGAATAAGCTCTAAAAAACTCGGCTCGGCATCAAAACAAATTAAAAAAATCTCACCTATTTTATGGGTATCTTTAATGGCATCTAATGCCGCTTGATAACGGTCTGAACCTTGCAGCCAGATGGCTCTTAAATCGGAGTGTTGTTCAATTAACTGTTTAGAAAACTCATAAGTTTCTGCATAAGAAAACGACACTTGCTGCCTTAAATCGGCTTTATGAATGCCATATTCTCCTAATGCCTTTATAAAGCCTTGGGTTCGAACTTTACCATTTTCTCTTTTTTGAGGAATAGCAATGATTCCAACTCGGCCTTGTTGCCAACCTTTTTCTTGCATTTTTTGCCCAAGAATCTGACCTAGCTTATAAGCCCCCGTAGCGTTGTCAGACGAAACATACGAAACATAATCTCCACCGTCGGTTCCGATGCCTGCAATCACTACTGGAATATCGGCTTTTTTTGCAAGTTTAAGCAACGTCACACTGGTTGAAGAGCTGATTGGCGACAGAATAATGCCATCGACTTTTTGCTCAATTGCATCAATAAGGTTTTGTAATTCTACTTTGGGGCTGTTATTGGCTGAATAGTGCTCTATTTCAAAGCCAAGTGACTCGGCTTTATTGCCAATACCTTTACTCATAATCGCCCAAAAAGGGATATTTAAATCTGAGGCAATGTAAGCTAACTTCTTAGGCGTTTCGTCTACATCATTTGCGAAAGTGGCTGAAGCGGCAAAAATAAAGCTGAATATAAAGGTTGAGGCAAACATGAGAGCATAATTTTTTTTCATTTTAATCACTTATCAAAGTTAAAGCTCTACCAAAAGTACTATGATAATGTTAAATACTAAAAATAGTAAGTTTTTAAAAATCTCGATTTCAAGTAACTTTTGTGCAACTTAGTTTTCAACAGGCGCTAAAAACCGTGTTCAATTTGAAACGTGACACCTTCATTTGGATTACCCTCTTAAAAATACGCAAAATTAAGATTGATGCACGGTGTAAGAACAGTAGCAAAGAGGCGTTGTATTGGTGTTACTCTCGCTAAACTTGCTTTACAAGCAACACCCAGCCAGTGGTTTTACGAAAATAAAAACGTGCCGATTGGGTGTTGGCATAAACGCCCCACGCCCCTGTTTGGTAACCGTTGCCGAGTGTGCTTGTCCAATAAAATCCAGGATAATTTTTTGACAAGATTGTGTTGGCAAAAAGCGGACCGTTTTGTTGCTGCTGATGCCATTGTTTTAAATAATTTATAAGCTCAACTTGAGTTGGCAAATGCCATGAAGCGCTGTGAGAAGCCATATTGACCGGCTGCATGGCTTGATGCCACGACAGAAGACTTGGTGTGCCCTCGCAACGCATGTTATTAAGTGTTTGCCCCTGCGGACACGCTTGCCAAATTAAATTTTGTTGTGTGTCATACACTAAATTTTGCGCCGTCAAGGTCAAAGACGCCGATGCTTCAGGTATCAATCCCACCAACAACAACCCTAGACCGCCTGAAAAACTAGATAACCTTTTAAGCATTGATAACACTCCTGTTTTAATATCTCTTAAATTACAATTAGATTAATCAAAACATCTGACGTTTCTAGTTTTATATACTCCTACCCTACTCAACTCAAACATGCGCTCTTGCGGATGATTTTATTCATGAGCACGATGCCATTACCGAATTAGACAAACTCAAGTCATCTTAATTTAACTGTAATGATTTTAATTTGCAGCGCCGGTTATATTTTGAGCCGACTTCTTTAGCTATGAATCGCTAATGCGAGATAGTAATTAAGGTTTTTTGTATCGAGTTCATTGCGATTTCTGAACTTGAGGTGGCGACGAAATCTGCCTGAACCTTCAAGTTGTTGATACACATCTTCAAACTGGGCGCCTTGACTAAATTCTAATGAAACATGCTGTTGATACACAAACACGCCACATATTACTGACGATTCGGCTTCGGTTCGGTAGAACAAGATTCCACCGTATTTGACCTTTTCAATGAGTTCTGGCGCTTGCTGTTTTATACACTGATATAACCTATCCGCAATTGAGTATAAATTGGGTTTAGTGGTTTGCCAGTTTTGCAGCAAATCAGTAACAAAGGTGGTTTTCACGGTTATCCTACTAAATTAAATGCTTTAATCGTGGGATTTTAATAGAGTTTTAATTTCGGTTTGACGCGTTTTTCTATAAAGCTGCCAAGCAGTATCCAAAAAAGTTTCCAGCCGCCGTGTAAGGTCATTTGGTGTTGGCGGTAGAGGCTGGCATAAGCCCATTGCGCGAATTTTCCTTCGACCATCCAATGTTTTTTAAACAACTCATCCAATAGGTTGCCAAGAGTTTGGAAGCGGCTGAGGGAAATTAATGTGCCGTGATCATTGTATGCAAAAGGTTTAAGCGGTTGTCCATTAAGTTTGGCTTGCAGATTATAAGTGCATAAGGCAGCCATTTGACTCGCTGCCTGCGCAGTGGGCGGTATTGGGCGCGCAGTTTTATCGTCGCCATTAAGCAAGCATGCACAGTCGCCAATCGCAAAAATGGCGTCTTCGCCTTTTACGTTTAAACAAGAGTCAATTTCCAGCTGGTGGATGCGATTGGTGGGTAGACCAAGTTGGGATAAAAATTGAGGCGCTTTAACACCTGCCGCCCAGACAATAAGATCCGCTTTGATTTCGCCATCGGCGGTAATCAGTTTTTGTGATTGAATGTCCTTTACCATCGTTTGGGTCAGAATGCGCACGCCCTGTTGCTCTAAGGCTTTTTGTGCTTTGCTAGCCAGGGCTATGGGTAGAGCAGGCAAAATACGCTCAAATGCTTCAATCAATGTGACTTGAAGGCTTGTGTGATGAATTTGTTTAACACCAAATTGCTCTAAGCGATCCACTGCGTTGTAAAGTTCTGCCGCCAGTTCAACGCCAGTTGCGCCCGCACCAACAATCGCAATATGTACCGGTGGTAATTGCGGTGGAACGTTATATTCGCCGTGCTCGATTTCTTCGTTGGACTCTTCGGAATATTTAAGAAATTGATTTAGAAACGTAAGGTGAAAGTCCTCTGCTTCGTTGGCGGAATCGAGCGTAGTGCAATGTTCGCGCACACCGGCCAAACCAAAATCGTTAGAGCGTGCACCCACCGCGATGACCAAATAGTCATATTCGACCGTTCTTTGCGCTAATACCTGTTTATTGTGATGGTCAAACAATGGCGCAAGGGTAAGGTTTTTATTTTGTTTATCAAGGCCAATCATCGAACCCATACGATAGTAATAACCGTTTTCGGAAGAGTGCGCTCGGTAGCTAAGTGCTTCCGCACCAGTGTCAAGCGAACCTGCTACCACTTCATGTAACAGAGGTTTCCATAGATGCACTCGATTTTGATCAATCAATGTGATTTCAGCTAGGTTCTTTTTGCCAAGTCTTTTACCTAAACGCGTTGCCAACTGCAATCCGCCTGCACCACCACCTACGATAACAATCTTTTTCATCTATGCGTTCTCTATACAATCAAATTTATAAAGGTGATTAATTATTGTAGTCACATTAAAACTACTAACGTAATAACTTCGCGGGGATACTAATTAAAGCGCCTTAGTTAGATTACAGCAACGAAAAAATAAAGGTAAAAATTTGGATGTTTAAAAAAGTTGAGCTGACATATCAGGCAAAAAAAAACCCGCTTTTCAGTTATAAAAAGCGGGTTAATACGTCAATTTGGTGGAGATGGGCGGAGTCGAACCGCCGTCCAGAAAGCTTCCATTTAAAAATCTACATGCTTATTTGGTCTACTAATTTAACTTGAATGTTGCCCGGCCATCAGGGATCACACCAAGCGAGCTTGTAAAGTTTAGTAAACATTATCCAAACACATAATGAGTACGATTCCGTATAAGTCGATACAGACTAGGGGCTACGAACAACGGGTCTAGTCTGCACCAGCGGGATTAAGCCGCTAGAGCGTAGTTATCGTCGTTTGCAACTATAACATTTGAACTGAGATTTACGTGCGTAGTTCGTGCACGGCATGCATCTTAAACTTCCGTCTCCCTGTCGAAACCAAAACACCCCCATAATAGAAGAACATTTTAAGCATGTAACAATAAGACTTTGTGTTCAAACCTGTTTATAAGGTTTTAAATACTATTTTCAAGGCCAAAACATTAAAAATAATAAGTTGAATAGTATAACGATTTTTAACGGGTGAGTTTCATTATTCTTTGTTTATCGCGATTCCATTCGCGGTCTTTTTCTGTGGCGCGTTTATCGTAGAGTTTTTTACCCTTTGCCAAACCGATGTCTATTTTAACCTTGCCACTTTTGCCCCAATGCATGTCTAAGGGCACTAAGGTATAACCGTCTTTTTCAACCTGACCAATAAGTCGATCAATTTCACGGCGATGCAATAACAATTTACGCAAGCGCAACGGATCGTGAACCGTGTGGCTTGAGGCGGTAATTAAAGGTTGAATTTGCGCGCCAAACAAAAAGGCTTCGTGATTTTTAAGTAAAATATAGCTCTCTTTTATATTCACTTTACCATCACGAATACTTTTAATTTCCCAGCCTTCTAGCGCCAAGCCAGCTTCATGCACTTGTTCAATAAAGTAGTCATGCCGTGCTTTTTTGTTTTGTGCAATGGTATTGGAGTGGTCTTTTTTTTTGGGTTTTTGTGCCATAGATTATTGCCGTAGGTTAAAAAGTGGGCGTTTACACAACACTCAGCGCGATGAAAAGGCCTAAAATACAATAAATATACAATAAATATACAATAGCTGATTATTATAACAGTCGACTTGAACAACATTTTCTTATTTAAATATTAAGTAAGGGCTAAAAACTTTAATTCAAGCAAGGCTCAACCAAATCGACTTAATAAGCGTGCGCGGTTTTAAGAACGCTTGGCGCTGGCTTTGTTATAATGCGTTGCTTAATCGGCCTATTATCCGACTGACATGCTGGTTAACAAGAGTTTTAGACTGGGTTAAATATCTACTATGAAAAAAATTACACGCTCTGCTCTTTTGCCCTATTCGGCAACTCAAATTTATAATTTGGTTAATGACGTTAACGCCTACCCCGCTTTTTTACCCTGGTGTGGGGGTGCGCGCGTGGTATCCCAAAACGGTCTAGAAATGATTGCTGAAGTGACCATCGCTAAAGCCGGCATTAAGCAAACGTTTCGCACTCGTAATCACTTGGTCCCTCCAGAGCGCATTGGCATGCAACTAGAACAAGGGCCTTTTAAAGCTTTAACCGGTGAATGGACGTTTAAAGCACTGGATGTAGACGCGTGCAAAATTTTTTTTGAAGTCGAATTTGAAGTAAACAGTTTATTAGGCCTGGCTCTTGGCCCCATTTTTGAACACATCGCCAGTACCATGGTCGACTCATTTTGCGAACGCGCCAAACACGTTTACGGTTAACCCTGCAAGGTCAAGCAACATGTCCAACACCATTCAAATTGAAATAGCCTACGCACCTTCTATGGAGGAGCAGTTTTTGTACACCCAAACGGTCGAGCAAGGCCGTACCGTCGGCCAGGCGTTATCTCAATCTACTCTACTAACGCGCTTTCCAAACCTAAACACAGAGCACGTTGGCATATTTGGCCGCCCAACCCCCTCTGACACAGTATTGCAAGCCGGCGATCGCATAGAAGTCTATCGACCACTAAAAATTGATCCGCGCGACCGCCGCCGCCAACAGGTTGAAGAAGAACGTAAACAAGATCGAAAAGCCTAAAACTTAAGGTATCTGCCTGCTCTAAAGGATAATTAAGAAATCTAATATATCGCCTTCTTGCGTATAAATGACACTTTTGAGGTTAACCCACGATTTAAAATAACAAGCATCCTAAAAACAAAAAGCCGCTCAATTTAGATAATTGAGCGGCTTTTTTTCAGCTTAGTATTAAAATAGTGTTTAAAGCAATCCTCTTACAACACCTTTAAAACCATCCAAGCCCTAACCAACTGTCGTCTTTATTAAGTTCAACTTTAGAATCACTCACCTGCCAGTCTTTAAGCATTTGATCTTGATCAAACTTTAGCACGATGTGCTTGGCCGAGTCTTGATGTAAACGTTCATTCGTACTGTAAAAAGCGTATTCCCAGTGATTAGGCTGAAATGGATTTTTACCTAACGGTGGCCCTAATAATTCACGCACCTGCTGCTTCGTTAAGCCCGCCTGCAAATACTGAACCGCTTCGGGCTTCATCACATTGCCTTGCGTAAGCGTAGGTTTATAGGGCTCTAAATAAGAGCACCCAGGTAAAGTAGCCACGCCCAACACCATAAAAAGTGGAATTAATCGGCGAAAAAACGGCTTTAAAAATTCACCCATAACGGTATAGTTTAAAAGAGACTTTAAGCGGGTAAACTGAGGATTATTCATAGTCATTTAAATTTAAGTTGCCAATAAATTGAGTTATTATACACGCTAATTTATATTTAACGACAACAACGTTGCTTAACGTTAATTAATACAAAAAGTTAGAAATACGAGGTTTAAATGAGCGGAGCGGAGCTAAAAAAGGTCGGTTTAAAAGTCACCTTGCCACGACTAAAAATTTTAGAGATTCTTGAAACAGCCGGCGAAGACCATCATCTTACTGCCGAAGACGTCTATAAACTGCTGTTAGAACAACAAGAAGACGTGGGTTTGGCAACCGTATATCGCGTATTAACTCAATTTGAGCAAGCGGGCATTGTTCGCCGCTTAAACTTTGAAAATAACATCTCTATTTTTGAACTCGACACTGGCGACAATCACGATCATTTAGTGTGTCTAAAGACCGGCAAGGTCAAAGAATTTGTTGATCCCGTGATTGAAGAGCGCATTAAAGTTATCGCCAAAGAAAACGGTTACGACCTATCTTGGCACAGCTTGGTGATTTACGGGGCGCTGGTAAAACAACCAGATTAACCTTAAAATTCAGCACATTACACCCCATAAAAAAGCAGCCCATTTGGCTGTTTTTTTATTTTTATCATAATTTAAAAACGTTTGCCACTAACCAGGCCTGGTTAAAATAAACAAAGTAAAGAGAAAGCATGAAAAAACCAATTGCACTCACTGCAAAGCTAATATTAAATGCCCTATTACTCGCAAACCTAACCGCCTGTTCAATCATTCCCGATTTACCTGGGCCGATTGGCATTCCGGGGATTTGATGCAATCAATTAGGTTACTTATCCTAATTAATCTTTTTTACTCATAATCATCCAGTATCACCGTCATCAAAAATCGATAAAGTTTGTTTTATAATTCTTTAAAACTCAAAAATCTCAAAACCTCTTCAACGTGGCAATATATGTAATACCCGAAATAGGATCAAAGCCTAATTTTTGGCAGTACCATATAAACTCGACCACATCCAACCTTCTTTGTCCAACCTCAATTTTTCCAATAAACGAATGCGGCTTATCAATCAACTCCGCCGCTTGTCGCATAGTTAAGCCCTTAGCTTCGCGCTGCTGGCGAAGCCACTTGGATAAACACTGCGATTCGGGTGTGTATATAGATTTCATGAGTTGCCATTATGGGAACAAATGCCTTGTACCCAAATCAGGAACTAATTATTGCTATTTACGTAAAGTACTTATAAAATCCTGTACCCAATAAAGGTACAGACAATAAATATGCCGCTAAATTTAAACGAAAAATTAACACTCTATTCAATAAACGTATTACTGGTTGGATTCTTCATTACTGTGTTTTATCCCAGCATATTAATAATTAAAAAAATTAAGGTATTTTTAATCCTCAGCATTTTTCAGCTGATTTTACTAGCAGGTGTTTTCTTTACCCAACCGTGAGTATTGGACTGCATTTAATGCTTTTAACTACTCTTAGCTTATACACATTAAAGAAAAAACTATGACCCATCAAACAACAAACACAAACTACACCTCGCAACCAAACCCCATTAACAATTTTCATTTAGATACAAAAGAAGATGAAATTGATCTGTTTGAACTGTGGCAAACTATTTGGAATCAAAAAATACTTATTGCTGGCATTACTGTATTGGTAAGTCTTGGAGCCGCACTCTATGCGATAAGCCTGCCAAAAACGTATGAAACAAATGCTGTTATCATGCCGCCAAGCCCATCTCAAATTGAAGCGATTTCACTTGCCTCGCTAAAAGACTTTGATATTGAACAACCCCAAATTTCAACGGTTTATGAAAACTACCTTGAACAACTTAATCAGACTGAAAGCTTGTTAAGTGTTTTACAGAATCCCGCCGTTAAAGATTACTTTCAGCAAAAGGAGTTGTCCGATACTAAAAGATTTGAAGTTCTCAGCGAGAGCTTAAACGTATCATTACCAACAGAATCCAAAGAAAAACTGGTATTCAAAACACTTGAAACAAGTCTTAAATTTGAGGCTCACGACCCTCAAATTACGCTTGATGTAATCAACACACTGTTACAAACGACCGCCAATCTTACACAGGCGAGTATTAAGCAAAATTTACTCACGGCTGTTCAAGAAAGAATTAATACTACACAACTTCAACTTAACTTAGAAAATGAGCGTGTTAATAGAGAAATTATTGCCGAAATCAGCCGACTTCAAGACCAAGACAATCTTTCGTTAGCGTCGATAAATCAACAAATTGACTTATTAAGAGACAAATCTAAGCAAGAGCGCCAGTATCGAATTGAACGTTTGAAAATAGACTTTGACATTGCTAAAACCCTTAAAATTGAAGTTCCTGTCAACCCACAAGATTACAATCGCCAAGCCTCTTCAATCACTAAAGTTGACTTTTCAAACAAAGACCCCTCACGTTATTGGCTTGGTACAAAAATACTGGCGTTAGAAATTAAGTCATTAGAAAATCGTCTAAACGAAGATGCTTTTATTGACGAGTTGGCTGAACTTCTCAAGAAAAAAGAAGCCCTAAAACTCAATGTAACCATTGAAAATCTTAAAGCGCGTAAAGACAACTTTCCTTTTTCGGATAGTTTGCGTAATTTAAAAACCAAACTCGATAGATTGGATCAGATATTTAAACAAGTAACACTAGCTGAATTTACAGCTTATCGCTTAGTAAAGCCGGCGTATTTGCCGGAAGAGCCCATTAAGCCCAAAAAATCACTCATTGTTGCAGTGGCTTTTATTTTGGGTGGAATGTTAGGATTATTGACCGCCCTAATTCGCGGTGCCATATTAAAACGCCGCGCTGAAAATAACATACAAAAACAGCCGACTCTTTAAACCAGAGCACCTTTACAGCCAGAAAACTAAATTTAACGCCTTTTTATAAGGCGTTAAACACATCTAACATTTCGGCTTAAATTAAAACGCCATCTGCACTACAAAGACCTATAATCGCCTTAATTTTTCACTGCGCCTAAATCTTAAAAACACTCCGTAAAGTGTTTGACCAGGCCTGGTTAAACACTTTATTTTGATTCTTCTAGGCTCACTACCATGCCCATCAATATGCATTCCCTGCCCATTACCCCCTACTTACCCGATATTTTGCACACCATGGCGTGCAACGCGTGTGGCATTTTACAGGCCGAGCCGGGTGCGGGAAAGTCTACGCAAGTGCCTTTGGCTTTTTTGCGGGCGTCCGACTTTAAAGACAAAAAGATTATTTTATTAGAGCCGCGTCGTTTGGCGGTGCGTGCGTTGGCCGAGTATTTGGCCAAACAGTTGGGCGAAGCGGTTGGGCAAACCGTGGGCTATCAAGTGCGTAACGACCGAAAAACGTCAGCCAACACTCGGTTAGAAATCATGACCGAAGGACTGTTAATTAGGCGTTTGCAACAAGACCCGTCGCTGGCCGATACCGCCTTAATTTTATTTGATGAATTTCACGAACGCTCGCTGGACGCGGACTTGGCGTTGGCGATGTGCTTGGACGCACAAAGTGGCTTGCGCGACGATTTAAAAATTTTAGTGATGTCGGCTACGTTAGAAAGCCAAGAGTTAAGCGTATTTTTACACAATGCGCCCATTATAAAATGCCCAGGGCGCTGTTTTCCGGTCACCATTACCCACGTTAAAATGCCTGTTGCACCCAGCAACTACCCTAATTATCACTCTTTTTATCAACACCTTAACCAGACCCTAACCTTAGCGTTACAAAACCATACGGGTAATTTTTTAGTGTTTTTGCCGGGTAAAAAAGAGATTTTTAACGCCATGCAAGCCGCTCACGCCGTCATTAACCCGCAAAATGTGGGGCTCATCGCGTTGCACGGCGGGTTATCACCCAGCGCGCAAAGCCAGGCGTTGCAACCCGATGCCAAAGGGCGTCGTAAAGTCATTTTTGCCACCAACATTGCTCAAACCAGTTTAACCATTGACGGCATTACCTGCGTGATTGACAGCGGCTTGGCGCGAGCCAATGTGTACGACGTAAGCAGTGGCATGACGCGGATGATAACCCAACCCATTGCACAAGCCAGCGCCATTCAACGTGCTGGGCGTGCTGGGCGCACCACACCGGGACACGCTTACCGACTGTGGAGTGAAAGCGACCATTTAGCACGTCCGGCGTTTGAAAACCAAGCCATCTTAAGTTCAGACCTAACCGATTTAGCCCTTGAGCTGGCCATATGGGGTGTCAGTACACCCGACGCCTTGCGCTGGCTTACCGCCCCGCCGCCCGTGCATTATCAAGTGGCCAAAGACCTGCTCATGCAACTGGGGTTTTTAACCGCCAAAGCCACACCCACTTTGCTAGGCGAGCTTGCCATCACCCTGGGAATGTCGGCACGCTTGGCCAAAATGTGTTTGGCGGCCAGTCAGTTTGGCTCAGCAACATTAGAAGTTGCGTGCGATTTGGCGGCCATTTTAAGCGCCGGTGACCTGTTTAAAAACAATCAACAAAGCATCGACATCGAGGTTCGTTTGCAGGCCTTACAAGCCTATCGAGCGGCACCCAGCAATGCCTTAAAGCGCATTCCATTAATGGCCGCCGTGGTCAATGAAGCCAACACCAACAGCTTAAAATGGCAACAACGCTTAAGCAAATTAACGCATAACAATAACTCACATAACTCACCAGGCCTGGTGGTTAAAGATCTCGCGCTATCCACCTTAGCCACATTGTCCATAGGTCAGCTGTTAGCTTTGGCCTATCCTGATCGCATTGCCAAACGCCGTACGCAGACACTTGATGGCGACGGGCGCTATCAACTAAGCAATGGCAAAGGTGCGTTTTTACCGGCCTATGATGCGCTTAACACCCAGGCCTGGTTAGTGGCTGCGCACTTAGACGGTCAACGAACCGAAGGCAAACTGTTTATGGCTGCCGCCATTCGTTTGGAAGAGATTACGGCACTGTTTTCTGAGCAATTAAGTACGCATTCTGCCGTTAAGTTTAATCCCGACAAACAGCGGATTGAAGGCACACAAACTGTGCGATTGGGTGCACTGGTTTTAAAGAGTCAACCCATTAAAAACCTGCCCGCCGTGGAGTTTTTACGTTGCTTAATAAGCACTCTCACCGCACGCAACTTAAGCGATTTGCCGTGGCATCAGGCACAAGACTGGCTTAACCGAGTGCGTTGGTTGGGCGAACACCAACCCGAGTTTGACTGTTTTTTACCAGAACAATTACTGGCCGAGTTTGACGACTGGTGCGCGCCCTATTTAAGCCACATAACCGCGTGGGCACAGCTTAAACAGCTTGATCTACTGAGTTTGCTCAAAGCCCGCCTAAGTTACGCGCAACTGCAAACCCTAGAACGAAACGCCCCCACCCATTTTGTCGCCCCATCGCAAAAACGCGCGCGCATTCACTACGCTGCGGGGCAAACCCCACGGGTGCGCATGCCGCTGCAAGAGTTATTTGGGCAAGTCACCACGCCCACCTTAGCCAATGGCAAGGTGGCCATTACCTTTGAATTGCTGTCGCCGGCGCAAAGACCCATTCAAATTACCGCCGATTTAGGTCGGTTTTGGCTTGATTCATACCATGAAGTGGCCAAAGAGATGCGAGGGCAATACCCCAAGCACCGTTGGCCCGAAAAACCTTTAGAAGAAAAGGCCGGAAAATCTCTGCAAAGAGCCTTTAAAAAAGACTCACCTTAATCAAAAACCACAATTGACCAGGCCTGGTTAAACACAGTAAGACCGCTTACATTGTGGTTATTTTGCCATCTAATAAATCGCGCACAATTCGATCAAGCGCTTCTTCAAACGCACAATCCGAACTGGTAAAGCTAAATACATCGTGCGATGAAATAACCTTATAGGTCTTAAATTGTGACTTTTTACAATGCATCATCTGACTGCCTAACGCATTTAAATACCGCTCGTCAGTGGCAATGGCTTTAAACGTGGGATGCCCGTGATGCCCTAAAGCAATTAAAACATGATCAGAGGGTAAAATAACGCGTGTTGGAAATAACATAAAAACTAACCTTTATCTTCTACTATCTACATTAAGAGACCCTGGCATGCGTAGAGATACCGCCAAAAATGGTTAAAACCTGCCTAACTTCTTGTTAAAAATGATGAATAGCCAGCCATTCACACTATTTTCACCTCAATTTGGTAAGTTCTGTTCATTTTTTGCAGGAATTACACTCGTGCAAAGGTCTCACAAACAAATTAATAAAACTCGTACGGTTGCAGCTCTTGCGTGCCGCTTGCCCAAGACTTTAGCAAGCTACGTGCATACCTGGCTTGCACAGGCCGCGCATTATTGCCCATTAACGCCCGCAATGCTTGTATTTGTTGCGTCGAAGCCTCAACGGGCTGTTTAAAAACCTGCCATCTTACGCCTTCTGTGCAAGGCGGGGTAGTCAACGACCCACTGTACTGATAAAACTGCATATCTGCCGGTAAAAAATACCCCGGATTCAAGTTAATGTCACCTAATGATTTCATTTTTGTGCCTTTTTTAGGCACATTAGCCAATACCGCACTTAACCATTCATTTTCAGCGCCTTCCTGAAACAGCACACTTAAAATTAGCGCCTGTCCATCTCCGTCTTTATGAACAATTTGCATCTCCATAGGATAGCTAAAGCCTTCTAAGGTGTGCTCGCTTGGGGTGTGAAAACCAACGTGGCTTAGGGCATAACGACGGCCTTCACTTAAAATAAAATGACCCATTGGATACTTTATTTGCACACTTTGGTCGACCCATCCCAATTGCACCGACACATCACGATAAGCAAATTGAACCCCGTTCATACCCACGGTACCCTGCGCCAAAGACTCTCTAATATCAATGGGGGACTGATTTTTGCCCGTTTTACACACGCTAAATTTACTGGACAATCCACCCCAATACGCAGGACCTGCTTTGCCGCTGTAACCCCAAGGCAATGCAGGTTTTGCAACAGGTTTGGCAACCGCTTTTTGTTCTGGGCTTGCCGGCGGTTTAGCCGCTGTATTGGCGTTTTCCTGATTGGATTTTTTATCGTCGGTTTTTACAACTTCGGGCTTGGCGGCCGGCTCAACCGGGGGCAACTGTTTTTCAAGCTCTGCACCTAGGTCAATTAAAGGTTCGTCGGCCACGACGGCTGGTTTAGCGTTATTGGCATTAGTGACGTTATTGGTGTTATTAGACGGTTTTTCTTCTGACCAGGCCTGGTTAACGCTAAAAAAAACCAACGCCAACGACATTAAAAATTTAACTTTCATGTGTGTTCCTTAACTCTAAACCCTGAATCAAACCTAAGCTAAATCTAAGCCAACTTGCAAACATACCCAAACTTTTTACCCAGCGCGTGCGTCTAACAAATCTTGAAACACCGCCAATTCCGATTTTTGAATGGCAAACACACCCTCACCGCCGTGGTCGAACTCAAACCAATAAAACGGCAGTTCGGGATACGCTTCTTCTAAATAATATTGCGACACACCCACCTCAACAATCAATACGCCGTCTTCTTTTAAATGCGCAGCGGCTTGGGCTAAAATTTTACGCACCAAATCCAGTCCGTCTTCGCCTGCTTCTAAGCCCAAACGCGGCTCTTGCAAAAACTCTGCAGGCAATGCGTCCATTTCAATGGCGTCGACATAGGGCGGATTAGACACAATTAAATCGTACTGTTTACCGTCTAACGCACTAAATAGATCCGATTCAATGGCGTAGACAAAATCGTTTAACTCATACAAATCAATATTTTGCTGTGCCACTGCCAGCGCATCCGCTGAAATATCCACTAAATCAATTTCGGCATTTGGAAACGCGTCTAACGAGGCAATGCCAATGCAACCACTGCCGGTGCATAAGTCCAGCATATCAGTAACTTCATCAGGATTTACCCATGGCTCATAACGCTGAGCAATTAATTCGGCAATGGGTGAGCGCGGCACTAAAGTGGATTCATTCACCAAAAACCGTACGCCTGCAAACCATGCCTCGCCCGTTAAATAGGCGGCGGGTTTGCGGTTTTCAATGCGACGTTTAAACAAGTCGGTAACCGCTTGCTTTTCGGGTTGGGTTAAGCGTGCTTGCCAATATTTAGCCGGCACTTTAACCGGTAATTTTAAGGCAAAAAACACCAGCACTTTTGACTCATCAAAGGCATTATCCGTACCATGTCCAAAGAACAACTGGGCGGTTGAAAATAATGTGCCACCCCAGCGTACAAAATCGGCCACGGTTTCTAGACCCTCGTATTGATAATTAATGTTCGTCATGTGTGCTCCTTACAATGAGTCGGCGGCGGCAAATAAACCGCCTAAATATGGGGGGGGGATTTAGCGTGTGCGGTTTAGGGTGCGATTTTTAAGGCGTGTTTAGGTCTAAACGCCTTTACAAACTCGTCATTGGTTTCTAAATACGCCCCATCAATTAAATCAATGCAATACGGCACGGCCGGAAACACCGCTGCCAAACACTCGCCTATGGCCGACGGCTTGCCCGGTAAGTTTATAATAAGACTTGCCCCACGCGTGCCGGCAATTTGCCGTGACAAAATCGCGGTAGGAACGTATTTTAACGATTGCGCACGCATTTGCTCGGCAAAGCCATCTAAAATTTTATCGCACACAGCGGCGGTAGCCTCGGGCGTTACATCGCGTTTAGCCGGGCCTGTGCCACCGGTGGTTAAAATTAAACTGCAACCGTGCACGTCGGCTAACTCGATTAAGGTCGCTTCAATTAAGGACTGCTCATCCGCAATCACTCGACTGTGCGCTTGCCAAGACCCTTTTAAGGCTTGCGACACCCAATCGAGCATGGCCGGACCACCCAAATCTTGATATTCACCGCGACTGGCGCGGTCTGAAATGGTGACAAAACCGATGTTAATTTGGTTGTTTTGCATGACTAACCCTTGAAATCAAATTTTTAAACCCACATATAATAACGCATTGTAAAAAGAAGGTTTACGGACTTTATGCCCCGTTTGCGCCAATACTCGTGGTTTACCAACGCATATTCGCTACATTAACCCATATTTGCCCTTAATGGCCTGTAATTACCCTATAATTTGCGCCCTTAAAATACGCCATTCACACCCAAAAGATGCCAACATGACCGACTCAAACCCTTTGCTTGACCCCAATACTCTCATCATGCACACCGATGCAGACGACCAATCGCCGACGGATTTACGGCTAGATAACGTGGACGAAGAGGACGAGTTAGACGATTTTGACCATCTGGACGACAACGACATTCAATTTGACATAGACGACCAAGTTCAAAACGAAGCTGATGGCGATATGGACAACGACGATTTCACCAGTGCGTCTTTAGAAGACCGTATGGCAGCTCAAAACGACTTAAACAGTCCAGCTACGCACTCCAAAAAACCAGTTTTTGGGCAATTGGCCAAACCTGACATTATCCTACCCAATGAAATTTATTTACTGCCGGTTAAAGAACGGCCGTTTTTTCCGGGTCAACAACTGCCCGTACTGCTTAATAAAGTCAATTGGAACGACACGTTTAACGCCGTTAAAGCGGCCAAATGCAAATACATCGGCTTGGTGTATGTTGACCAAGAGCATCACGAAAAAGCCCTGCCCGAAGACTTTTCGGCCATTGGCACCTTGGTGCGCATCCACGACCCTAAAGTTAAAAAGACTTTATTCAACTGATTGCCGAAGGCATTAAACGCTTTCAAATTGACCATTGGATTTCTGAAAAATCGCCGTATCGCGCCCAGGTAAGCTACCCGGCCGACATCAAAAACGGCACCGACACCGAATTTAAAGCCTACGGCTTGGCGATTATGAACGCCTTTAGAGAGTTGTTGCCGCTTAATCCGCTGTACAGCGAAGAACTTAAATACTTTTTAAACCGCTACAGCGCCAGCGAGCCGGCTCAATTGGCCGACTTTGCTGCAGGACTTACCACCGCAGACAATAACGAACTGCAAGATGTGTTAGAAACCATGGACTTGGTGGAGCGCATGGAAAAAGTCCTGGCGCTGTTTAAGCAAGAAATTGAATTTACCAAACTGCAATTTAACATTCGTGAGCGCGTTGAAGAGAGCATAAACGATCATCAACGTGAGTTTTTCTTGCGTCAACAACTCACCGAAATTCAACGCGAACTGGGCATGGTTAAAGACGATCAAACCTTGGACGGCGATCGCTTTCGCGAACGCATTGCCAAACTGGCTTTAAGCGACGAAGCGCTTAAAAAAGCCGAAGAAGAGCTTGAAAAAATCAACCTCCTCGACCCCCAATCGCCCGAATACAACGTAACGCGCAATTGGCTTGATTGGCTTACTCAACTGCCTTGGGGCGTGCACAGTGCCGACAAACTCGATTTAAAACGCGCTAAAAAAATCCTTGATAAGGGTCACGATGGCCTAGAAGACGTTAAAGACCGCATTTTAGAGTTTTTGGCGGTGGGGGTTTTAAAAGGCGAAATTGCCGGCTCGATTATTTGTTTGGTAGGCCCTCCAGGGGTAGGAAAAACCTCGATTGGCCGCTCAATTGCCAATGCATTAGGCCGTAAGTTTTACCGCTTTTCGGTGGGCGGCATGCGCGATGAGGCTGAAATTAAAGGCCATCGTCGTACCTACATAGGGGCGATGCCCGGCAAGTTTATTCAGGCACTTAAAGATTGCGAAACCGCTAATCCAGTGATTATGCTCGACGAAGTGGACAAAATTGGTGCATCGTTTCACGGCGACCCGGCCTCGGCGTTGTTAGAGGTGTTAGACCCCGAACAAAACAGCGGTTTTATGGATCACTTTTTAGACGTGCGTTTTGATCTTTCTAAAGCGGTATTTGTCTGCACCGCCAATACGTTGGACACCATTCCCGCGCCTTTGTTAGACCGGATGGAAGTGATTCGGTTGTCGGGGTACATTACCGAAGAAAAAATGAAAATTGCTCAACACCACCTTTGGCCGGCACTGCTTAATGAAAGCGGTCTGACCAAAGAACAAGTGCAAATAACGCCGGCGGCCGTTCGCCAGGTCATTGAAGGCTATGCGCGCGAATCGGGTGTGCGTAATCTTAAAAAACAGTTGGCCAAACTGGTGCGCAAGTTGGCGTTTAAATTTGTCACCACCGACTTACAAACCATGCGCATTCACGTCAATGAACTGGAAGCGATGCTGGGACAACCCCGTTTTACGCCCGAAAAAATTAACCAGCAAATTGGCACCATTACCGGGCTGGCGTGGACATCCATGGGGGGCGCGACCCTTACCATTGAAGCCAGTCGAGTACACACGTTAAATCGCGGGTTTAAATTATCAGGGCAGTTGGGCGAAGTAATGCAAGAATCGGCGGGCATTGCGTACAGTTTTATCTCATCCAATCTTGACAAATACAAAGCCGACCCCGAGTTTTTTGACAAAGCCTTTGTGCACTTGCACGTGCCCGACGGCGCCACACCCAAAGACGGCCCTAGTGCAGGGGTAACCATGGCCACGGCTTTATTGTCGTTAGCGCGTAACGAAGCGATTAAAACCCCGCTGGCCATGACCGGTGAGTTAAGTTTGACCGGCCTGGTATTGCCCGTGGGCGGCATTCGTGAAAAAGTCATTGCCGCCAAACGCATCGGCCTTAAAGAACTTATTTTACCAGATGAAAACCGCAAGGATTTCTTAGAGTTACCCGACTATTTAAAAGAAGGAATGACCATTCACTTTGCCAAACACTTTGACGATGTAGCGCGATTAACCTTTAACATTCGCGCTAAATCGGTGGCGTTAAAAGCGCATACAGCGCGCAAAACGCTAACACAGGTCATTGCGCCAGCAGGTTCCGGTTCCATAGCCGCCGCCGAAGCGATAAATACAGTACACATTTAAGTAAGAATGCATCAGCATAAATCCAACTGCATTACTGTATGAACCGACAACGCTAAAAGAGTCTTGTTGATTTATTACAATAAAAAAGCATTGACCAGGCCTGGTCAATGCCTTTTTTATTGCCTATAACGTTGTCTAAAATACGTTGTCTAAAATTTTACGCCTTAACAACGCTTAATTCTTAATTCTTAAACGTATAGGTCATTAACGCTGTTCTAATTTCTTTTATTACCCCAGCACTAATCATTAACTCTTTTAAACCGTCCAGTTCGTATTCTCGCATTTCATTACCGCGGTACGCACCCAACGATACCTCAGAAACAATCGCATTGGCCACTTTTAGCATGGCGACCATGGCACGAACACGGTCGTTTTGAATTCGTTCACATTTGTCATTATGGTGCAGCATAATGGCGTTAATCATGTCGACCGGCAAATGCCATTTTTTGGCGATAAGCACGCCCACCATCGCGTGATTAGATTGATACACCGCCTCTTCTTTTTGCAAAATAGACGTAGGCAATGACATAGAGTTTCTAAACAGCGATTCGTATTGCGCCTCAGACTTGGCCGCCAACATTAACGCGCCGGCGTTATGAAACAATCCCAGCATATAAGCCTGATCACGCGTCACATCTTGCACCCAATCCGAAATGTCCGCCATGCAAAACGCCACGTCCACACTGTGATCCATAATGTCTTTAAACAACCCTTTGGTGCCAAATAAGTTTTTAAGTGCAGCCGACACCACCAAGTTGTACAAATTGTCTAACCCAATCACATTCACTGCATCTCTAATAGAATGACACGGTACTTTAAGCTTAAGAATGGGCGAATTAACAATACGCATAACCTCACCAGAGAGCGTGGTGTTTTGTTCAATAATTTGTGCCACGCTTACGGTATTTGAAAACTTGCTTTTAATTTCACGCTCCAACAGCAACACTTCATCGGGCAGTTCTGGAATAGATTGGCCATGAATGGCGTGCATGGCATTGCGTAACTTTTCGTGCATAAAACGTCCTAATAAGGCCTAACTTAAAGCGGTTAAACTGATCAAATTGACATTAATGTGTCACTTATCTTGGTGGATATTGACTCAAAATAGCGTCTACATTTCGTTGGGTAATGATATCTGAATCTTTTGGATTAGCAGGTCGCTCAACTCCGGTATGAGCTTCTCCTCGCCAAATTAATTGACCTTGAGCATTGTGCACATCAATCACCCATTTAGCCTCTTCAACCACTTCGGTTACATAATCACGAGGAAACGCAGTGCCAAAACCTACATTACGACTCATCATACCAAACCCTAAGGTATTTGAAGGCACCAAGGCTTTGGTTTGACTGAGGGTGTAGTGGTACGAAATATAAGCCTGCGGTGCCGATTGCACAAACTGTGCGCCGCGTTGGGTTAAATGATTTTGAATGGCTTTTTCAATGCGTGTGGCCAAAAAGGGATCACTCTTTTTTAAGGATTCTGCCGTAGGTTCAGTTTGCTGAGGGGCGGGCAACCACTGAAAGGTTGAGGCCATTTGAATTCGCGTGCTCGAATCGTAATCTTGTTTAACCGGAATACCTCCGCACCCGCTCAGGCCAATTAGTATCAGCATTAAAGCTAACATTAACAATGAATTATAAAAACCATTTACATTATTTTTAACTTAATAGTAACACTATTTAAACGCATAACACTCTCCAAAATAAATATAACCAGGCCTGGTCAAATGATTTTATTAAACAACAATACTAACGGGGCACAGCCTTAAATGCCGCGTGCAAGGCGTGTTCTATTAATGGCCACACCCGCGCCAAAATAATGGGTTGTGCCGCGGCATTAGGGTGTAACCCATCGGCTTGCATTAACGTCGGATCAAGTGCAACGGGTTCTAAAAAAAATGCATCAAATCGCTCACCAACCGGCAACTTAAATGTTTGCGCCAAACGAGCGTACATATTTTTAAACTCATTATCGTAGGCCGGTCCATAATTAGTGGGTAATTTAACGCCTAATAATACCACTTGGCAGTTAAATCGTGTAGGCGCACACAATGCCATCATACTGTGCAAGTTTTGCTCTGTGGCCGCCAAAGACTGGCCGCGCAACGCATCATTAGCGCCCAATTCAAGCACCAGTACACTGGGTTTATGAGCCTGCATTAGCGCCTCTAAACGTGCTTTGCCGCCCGAAGTGGTTTCACCGCTGATGCTGGCATTGACCACGTTTACAGATTTTTTATTAGTGGCCGACGCACTAAGCAATTTTTGTTGCAATAAATTGCCCCAACCTTGCGCCACATCCAACCCATAGGCCGCACTTAAACTGTCGCCCATTAACAACACCGTTGGGGCACGATGCGTTACACTACTGGCCGACACCGCTTGCAGTTGCGCGAAGGATACACTAGGATAAAACGCTTGCCCTATGCCCATCACCCCCATTACGCTCAAAAACCAAAGTAGTCCAATATTATGCCAAACCCTCTTCAACGCCATGACACTTCTCCTATTTTAGAACTGCAAAACGTGCATTATGCACTTAAATCAGACCAAGATACTCTGAACATTATAAACGCCTGCAACCTTAGCGTGGCGACCAATGAAAGCGTGGCCATCATTGGCCGCTCTGGCTCGGGAAAATCGACCCTTTTGGCGTTAATGGCTGGACTGCAAAGCCCAACCAGCGGCGATATTACTTTGTTAGGCAAAGCCTTAACGACACTGTCTGAAGACCAGCGCGCCCAAGTTCGCGCGCAGCAAGTGGGCTTTATTTTTCAAAATTTTCAACTCATGCCCAGCATGAGTGCACTTGAAAATATATTAATGCCGCTGGAGCTTTTTCAAGTAGACGACGCCAAAACCAAAGCCTTACATGCGTTAGAACAAGTTGGATTAGCGCATCGCGCATCGCATCGCCCCGCCGAGTTATCAGGTGGAGAGCAACAGCGTGTGGCCATTGCGCGTGCGTTTGTCACACACCCAAAAATTTTATTTGCCGATGAACCTACTGGCAACCTAGACGAAGAAACGGCTCAGCAAATTCAAGCGTTGTTGTTTGAGTTAAATCGCACCTTAAATACAACGCTTATTTTAGTGACGCACGATGTGCAGTTTGCCCAAAAATGCGATCGCGTATTGCGCCTTACTCAAGGGCACCTTAGCCAAGATTAATGTGCAAGGGGTCTTGCATCTACGCGTGCAACAGCCTCAAATACTATAACGCTCACAAAAACAGGAAAACACACAATGCAGGCATTTTGGTTAGACAGTATTACCGCCGCTAAATGGTTTTTTCGCAGTGCTAAAAAAGGCGATTGGCTTTGGTTGATGTTGGCGGTGACGATTGCCAGTTTAAGCGTAACCCTGGTAAAACAACTGGGCGAAACAGTACAGCAAAGCATGTTACTCAAAGCCGCCGAATCGCTGGGCGCCGACTTGGTGCTTAAAAGCTCTCGACCCATTGACCCTGTTTGGCAGCAACGCGCCCAAGACTTAGGCTTGCAAAGCGCCGTAAGCACCGAGCTTATTACCATGGCTCTGGCCGGCACGCAGTTTCAGCTAGTGCAACTTAAAGGGGTGTCTAACAATTACCCGTTGCGTGGTTCAGTTATTAATAAAACACCCGGTGACGGCTGGTGGATTGAGCCCAAAGTAGCCGATTTACTGCCGCTAACAGAACATCCTAACATTACGATGGGTCAAATTACCTTGCCGGTTAAAGGCTTATTTGACCGTGCGCAAAATTTCAGTCCTATGAGTGGCTTTGCCCCGCAAATTTGGACCGATTTAGAAACCCTGTCGCGCACTCAATTAATAGGGCCTGGCAGTCGTGTTAATTACGAGATGAGCTTTGCTGGCAAACCCGCGCAAATTACTGCGTTATCTAAGCAACTTAAAGTGCAAAATCAAGCGCATTGGCAAATTATTTCGGCGCAAGCGCCCAACGAAGATTTAGAAAAGTCGCTCAACACCGCTTGGCTATTTTTAGATTTATCGGCTTTATCGGCGGTCTTGGTAGCGGGTATGGCCATTTTAATTGCCAGCCGATTTTATTTAACCCGCTGGCAAAACAGCATGGCATTAATGCGTGCGTTTGGTGCTAACAACATCAAAATGCGCCGCCTGTTTGCCTTGCAATTGACTTTTATAGCATTTTTTAGCAGCTTAATAGGCATGGGATTAGGCATAGGATTGTGGTGGTTATTAACCCCACTATTAGGTGAATATTTTACCCCATTGGTATTGCCCAACCCCAGGAACGCCATGGCGATTGGCTTAATCAGCGGCATTTTGGTGTTGTGGAGTTTTGCGTGGCAAGCCTTTCAAAGTGCGCTGCAAACCTCGCCGATGGCCGTGCTAAAAAGCGTGCCTAAATCACCCAGTGGGGCGCACTGGTTTATTAGCTTTGGTTTGTTACTGGCGTTAATTAGCTTAATGCTGGGCACCGTTGCCGTGCTGTGGGTAGTATTGGGATTATTGGTCATGAGCTTGGTGCTGTACGGCTTTGCCATTGGGTTGCTTAAGGTCATGAGTGCCCTGCAAACCAACAGTGTGGGCTGGTTTAGAATTGCATTGTCTAATTTATTAAAAGAACCAGGCCTGGTTAAAGTGCAATTAATTTCGGTGGGCTTAGTGCTGTTTGTTTTAATGCTAATGACATTTGTACGCCAAGATTTATTGCAAAATTGGCAGGCCAGCTTACCCGCCACCGCGCCTAATACCTTTGTAATGAACATACAGCCAGACCAATTAGACACGACTCAACGCATTTTAAACGATCACAATATAACGCCCCCACTGGTGCCTATGGCGCGTGGTCGGTTAACGGCGTTAAACGACCAGCCCTTACTGGCCTCGCAACAATTAGAAGACCGTGCACGACGTTTACTAGAACGCGAAGCCAACATTGCTATTTTAGACACGTTGCCTGAACACAATGTAGTGGTTAAACAAACTACACCGTCCAATGCGCAGACCAGCGCATTGCCCAATACCCTGCCGAACGTTTCGGTCGAAATGGGCATGGCCGAACTGTTTAACATTAAACTGGGCGACCGCCTTACCTTTGACTTTGCTGGGCAGGCTTACGATTACCAAGTCGCCAGTCTACGTGAAGTAGAATGGCAAAGTTTTCAGCTTAACTTTTTCTTTATTTTAGAACCGGTAGCCGAGCGCATTTTACCCATTTCATATATTGGTAACTTTTACATACACGATGAGGCAACACCTCAAAACCAACCAGGCCTGGTCAATCAACTCACCCAATCGTTAGCGCAACACGCGCCCGGAGTGCTGTTAATTGATGTAAAAAAAATAATGCAACAAATTAAAGACATCATGAGCCAAGCCAGCGTAGCGGTATCGGCACTGTATGGTTTTACTTTATTGGCCAGTTTAGGGGTTTTGTTTACCGCCACCTTAGCCAGTCAGCAAGCGCGGGTGCAAAGTTGGTTATTACTGCGCACTTTGGGTGCAAGCAACCGAACTATTTTTAAAATAGGCCTAACCGAATTTGCCTTACTGGGCGGACTGGCCGGTGTTTTAGCGGCTACATTTGCACAAATAACCAGTGTATTGGTCAGCGTCTTTTTACTTGACACCTCTCCCACTCTCAACTTAGGTTTATGGGTGGTCAGCCTTTTAAGCGGAACCGCGTTATTGCTCACCATAGGTCTCATTACCCAAGCTCGTTTTTTACGCCATAGCCCACAGCAACTAAAACGCTACTTGGATCAGCACTGATCCAATAATCCGCTAACAATTGGGTAACACATTTGCACCCACATTTTGCACCCACATTTTGCACCCACATTTTGCACCCATTGCACCACATTTTGCACCCACATTTTGCACCCACATTTTGCACCCACATTTTGCACCCACATTTTGCACCCACATTTTGCACCCACATTTTGCACCCACATTTTGCACCCACATTTTGCACCCACATTTGCACCCACATTTTGCACCCGTGGACATTGGCTACCAAGACTCGCCTCTAAGCATGTCCAAGTAGGCCATAAACCCATCCGACCAGGCCTGTTTAAGCTGAACATTAAACTGGACTTGTTGTTCATCAAGCAAATCGCTCACAAGCGGTTGTACTTGATATGGGTTGTTTTGATTGCGAATAGCAATGCCGTTTTCCAGCAGTGCTTCTGCTGAGGCCTGTCCGGCAAATTGCCGTCCGGCTTCGCACGCTTGAGCAATTTGGTGCTCGTCATACCCGGTGTCGGCCAAACGGCTGAGCGGCTGATGTTTAAACTGCAAAGCAAACAATGTATGCTCTACTTTAAACCACACTGCCACTTCGCTAGGCTGAGCTTGCAATAAAATATCGCGCAAACAACTGGGCACATCGTACCCAAACAAATGGGCTAATTGCGCGCGTAAGCGGCGGCTGATTAAATAATCGGCCTGCAAAAATGCCCAATCTTGCGGGGTTAATTCGTTGGTGGACTGCATGCATTCTCCTAAGGGGCTCTAAGCTAATAGGCGGGGATTTTTAACCTAAAATCCAGCCAGTGATATCGCCGTGTAACAATTGTATAAAGACCTGAAGTGCATTTTACACATTCTTATTACACACTCTCAATATGTTCAAACAACCATTGTGCACGTTCGCCAATATCGTGTTGCTGACTGGGTGTTTTTTGCTGCCAATTTTTAACCTGCATACCCAAACGCGGATGACCGGCCAATAACGATTCGTGCCGACGCACAAAATCCCAATACAACGTGGTAAATGGACAGGCCTGCTCGCCACTGGCTAAGGTGGGTTTATACGGGCACTGTTTACAGTAATTAGACATTCTATTAATGTATGCGCCACTGGCAATGTAAGGCTTTGAACCCACAATGCCACCGTCGGCAAACTGGCTCATGCCCAGCGTATTGGGCACTTCAACCCACGCCACCGCATCCACAAACATGGCTAAATACCATTCGTGCACTTGCTGGGGTTTTGCTCCCCACAACAACGCAAACAACCCAGTGACCATTAAACGCTGAATATGATGCCCATAACCGTGCGTCAGCACCTGCTCAATACTGTGATGCAAACACACCATTTTGGTTTGACCGTGCCAATACAGACTGGGCAACGCACGGTGTGCATCTAAGGCATTAAACTCCAGCCAATCGTGGCGATAATGCCAATACAACCCACGAACGTACTCGCGCCATCCTAGCACCTGCCTAATAAACCCTTCTACCGCATTTAAACTCGCTTGCTGTTGCACATACGCATGTTGTACAGACTGCAACACCTCATGCGGATTAAGCAGCTTAAGATTAAGCATGGCCGAGATGTGCGAATGAAACAACCACGGCTCACTTGTCCACATAGCGTCTTGATGATCGCCAAAGTAGCGCAAACGGTGCTCAATAAAATGCGCCAACACGTTTAAAGCCTGCACGCGGGTCACTGGCCAGTCAAACGAATTTAAGTAGCCTGGTAAATTAGGCAAATAGGTCTGCACATCGTGCATGACCGCGAGCGTGAGCGCGTCGGCGCTAAAACGTAACGGTGGGGTTAAGTTTTGCGGACCGGCTTTAGCAAACGCTTGACGATTGTCGGCGTCAAAGTTCCAACGCTCGCCTTCGGGCTGGCCATTGGCTTGCATTAAGATGCCGGTACGTTTACGCAATTGACGATACCAATACTCAAGCCGCGGTTGTTTGCGTCCAGTCATCCACTGTTCAAACTCGCCGGGCAAGCTTACAAAATGTGTGTCAACCACCCATTCCAGCGCCACATTGTGCGCGGCACAAACGCTTTTAAAACTCGCCACCAAACGATAGTCGCCCGGCACCACGCAGCATACGCGTTGCACGTTATGGGCGTGCAAAGTAGCGTGTAGTGCCTCTGCAAAACTGGCCACCTTTTGGTTTAAAGACACATAAATTAAGGGTCTTTGCTGTGCGCTTTGTTGTTGGGCAAAATGGCGCATGGCACTTAAAAACAGCACCGTACGTTGCTTGCTTGAAACAATGTCCAGCGATTCGTCCAATACCTCGGCCATCCAAACCGCATCGGTATTGCCATTAAAATGCGCCCAAAGCGCACTTTGATCATCGAGCTGATCGCCCAACACCAAACACAAACGGTCTATGGCGTGTGCGGGTGCAATACACTCAATATGTGCGTTATCCATAATTTACCTGCGGGTAGTTGATTTAGATTGAGGCTCATTGGCGATGGGTTTGGCATTGCGCCGACAGCGTTCTGAGCAATACAGCACGTGTTCCCAATTGTTGTGCCATTTTTTTCGCCATGCAAATGGCCGTAAACAAATTGGACAGATTTTTTGCGGTAAATTAACTTTTTTATGCGCCATGGCTAAAACAACGCCATTTGCGCGGCATTTACCGCACGTTTTTTGCTTTGACCAGGCCTGGTCAAACTTTTTCGCGTTCGCAATCGACTGCCGTGTTTAACAAACACCGCTTGGCTTATGGTTTTGGACGATTGGGTTTTGCGTACCTTTGAAAGCGTCTGCTTGGCCAACTGCGCGCTGGCGATTAAGTCGACAATGGGCGCTGGATACGCCAACCCATCGTTGTCAAACAAGCCATTGTGTGCGCTGTGCAACCAAGGTTGGTGAATCAGCACATCGTCTAACGCCGCCAGCTCTGGGCACCATTGGCGAATAAAATCACCTTTAGGGTCGTGGTCTTGCGACTGTTTAACCGGGTTGTAAACGCGCATTTGATTTATGCCCGTTACCCCCGACTGCATTTGCACTTGCGAATAATGAATGCCTGGCTCGTAATCGGTAAACAAACTGGCTAAAAAAGGCGCGGTTTTTTGCCAAGGCAACCACAACTGATAACTGGCAAACGCCATAAGCATGGCGCGCATTCTAAAAGGCAACCAACCGGTATGACGCAAACAACGCATGTTGGCATCAATAAACGGCACACCCGTTTGCCCTGTTTGCCAAGCGCTCAAACGCTGTTGCGCAGCGGCATCCCACGGCCGTAAATCGTCAAACAACGGGTGCATGGCGCTAAACTCGATACTGGGTTGCGTTTCTAACTTTTGCACAAAGTGACTCGCCCAAAAACAGCGTGACATAAACGCATTTAAATTTCTCTGCTGACTCGACACGCTTAACTGCACATCAATCGCCTGCATAACCTCACGAATCGACACGGTTCCCCACGCCAAATGCGGGCTTAAACGCGAAGAAAACCGATTGGCCAGGCCTGGTTTGGCGATGGTTTGCAAATAGCGAGCGACCCGATCGGTTAAAAATCGAGAGAGCAAGCTCAACCCCAAGCTTCGACCACCACGCTGCGTGTGCTCATTGGGTTCAATGGGGCATAAACACAATTTAAAGCGTTGCCATTTAAGCCCATCGCAACCCATCGCGTTGACCAGGCCTGGTAAGGTGTGCGGTTCGGGATAGATGGGCTGTTTAAAAAAAGCCTTAGAAATCGCTTGATAGTGGTCGCGATGAAACCGGCCGCGCTGCACTGCCTGCTGGGTAAATTGATGCCATTCAATGCCATGCGCCTTGCACCAGTTGGCCACCGCCCTGTCGCGCTTAAAACTCCAAGCGTTACCGGTTTCTTGATGACTCCACAAACCAAGCAGCGTATGGTGTTTGGCTAAATAGTCCAATACCTTCAAAACATCGCCCTGTCCCACGCTTAACGGCTGACCTAGCTCAGCCAAACGCGTGTCCAATTCGTGCAGGCTGTCGAGCACAAATTGCCATTGACGCAACGACGCGTCGGGCTGGGTCCAAGCCTCGGTTTCAAACACATACAACGGCAAAACCGCCGCCCCACTTTGCAACGCCGCTGCCACCGCCAGAACCAAAGGCGCATGATCAAGCGTGCGTAAATCGCGTTTAAACCACACTACATGAATTTTGGGCAAAGGGGCTGACATAACAATGCGCTCTACTTAACTTAAAAGTGATGCAAGATTGTACACTCTTTGCATAACTTAACCACTTCTTGCGGCGTTCTACAGCCCTCTTTTACGCACCAAGGTATTTCAACCCTGCAGATACGTACAAGCACAACATAATAAAACTTTGTTATGCAATACATAACAAACACTAATCCACAAATCCTTGTTGCGCAGGCCTTAAACCTGTAATATTTGCCTCAGTTTAAAACACATTTATTTTATGGTTTTTAGCGGCATTGTGGGTGCAACATCGCAACCCAAACTAACTCATACGTTTAACTAAGGATGAAAACATGAAAAAAAGAATGATTACTCTGGCTATTTCAGTGATTGCACTACAAGGTTTTGCCATCACAGCCTCTGCTGACGGACACGCTCACAGCTCTGTAGCAGATTCTGTGATTGAAAAACAAAATGCCACTTTGGCCAACAACACCAACGGCAAAGGCTATGGCCCACAAGCACCTAGAGATTTAGACGCCAAAGCGGGCAACAACGCGCGCATTTTTAACGAAGCGCCAGCGTACACGCAAATGAACTTATGTGACATTCATTTTCATGAAAACGCCGAGCACAAAGGTGGCGAATTTACAACGTACGCCGGCAATGGCGATGGAAACGGCTATAACAGTGGCTTTAAATACAACGGCACTTTAACAACTGCTGAAAGCAAGCCTTTGAGTGCCGAAGTGTGCAAAGGCAAACACGGCGGATTGCAAGTAGGTGACACCATCGAGATTCATTACGTACACTCGACCGCACTGGCCAAGCCTGCACCTACATTAGGTTCGTGCTTAAGCGAAACCGACATTAACCCGCAGCTGCGTGTAGAAGGCCAAGTGTTTGTATTGGTTAACGACAGCAAAGCCCTCGACTTTATGAAATTAACCGAAATCGGCATGAAAAACGGCTACCACCAAGCCCTTAACATCCCTAACGACATGGGCACGCCTATCCGTTACGCAGGTTCAACCACCGGCCCTACTTACAATGAAAAAGGCTCACTCATGCAGGTTTCTTGGAGTGTGCGCCCTAAAGTGGCTAAGGTAAACATTAACACAGTGGGTGAATGGTGTAAGAGCAACGTGTTTAACGAAGACCACGCACACGGCGTTAGAAATTTAGTCGTAAACCCAGATTTACTCTCAGAAATGAAATAATTATTGCCATTAATTTTTTTACGAGTTTGTAGAAATTTATTAAACACCCCCCGTTAAACACTTTTTAGTAAAGGTTTAACGAGTTTTTTATGCTCACAATTTAAAAAATGAAAGGTCAATAACATGGCCTTTTTACACACCACTCTTAAGAAGACTTAAAAAGAGTTAAAGCTTACACTCCAAGTGATACGCTACTTTTAAGGTGTTTTGCAATAAGGTCGCAATGGTCATAGGCCCTACTCCGCCTGGCACGGGGGTAATCCAACCTGCGCGCTCTTTAGCGCTGTCGTATTCCACATCACCACACAATGTACCGTCGTCTAAACGGTTAATGCCCACATCAATCACAATCGCGCCGGGTTTGATCCATTCGCCTTTTACCATATTAGGAATTCCCACGCCCACCACGACCAAGTCGGCCTCGGCTACTTTTTGCGCCAAGTCTTTGGTGGCACTGTGACAAATGGTCACGGTCGCACGTTCGTTTAATAACTCAAGCGCCATAGGCACGCCCACAATATTAGACGCGCCCACTACCACAGCATTTAAACCACGCAAAGGAATACCGGTTTTGGCCAACATGGTCATTACGCCATGCGGAGTACACGGCGCTAACTGAATCATGCGCGTGGCCAATCGCCCTACGTTATAAGGGTGAAACCCATCCACATCCTTGCAAGGGTGAATGCGCTCAATAATGGTTTCGGGGTTAATGTGTTTGGGTACGGGCAACTGCACAATAATGCCGTGCACCGTGTCGTCGGCATTAAGTTTATCAATTAAGGCCAAAACCGCTTCTTGTGTGGTATCAGCCGGCAACACTTCAGACACATCTTTAAAACCGGCTTTGTGACAAGCCAATTTTTTATTGCGCACGTACACTTGTGAGGCCGGGTCTTCACCCACCATAATCACCGCTAAACCCGGCGGATTTTTGCCCAACGCAACTTGCGCATCAACTTCTTGTTTAATGGTTTCACGTAACTCTTCTGCAATGGCTTTGCCGTCAAGAATCTTAGCTGACATAACTATCCCCAATATTAGGTTTTGTAGGTTTTAAATAGGTTTTTAAAGCGTGTATTTATAGCCAATAAAAACGTCCATCATACTCGATTTAAGCCAACTCGCCCACTTAGAGCAAGCCATAGAATCCAATTTTGCTTAGATTATTAATCCCCATTCTAAAAATTAATTACAAGTCGCAAACATTTTCAACCAATCAATCATCGACTAATCAATAAGTTACCAATAATCGCGCCAAAGTCTTTTAAAAGACATTGGCCATTTTAAAAAATATTTAATATCGGGTGTTGACAGCTATAAGCCTCGTCTATACAATACGCCACATCTTCGGAGTGTAGCGCAGCCTGGTAGCGCACCTGTTTTGGGTACAGGTGGTCGGGGGTTCAATTCCCTCCACTCCGACCATATTCTTATTGGCTTGAAAAATATGTTTCAGGCTAATAGTTACAAAGTTCGATAGAGCGCCCATAGCTCAATTGGATAGAGCATCGCCCTTCTAAGGCGAGGGTTTCAGGTTCGAATCCTGATGGGCGCACCATTTAGGTGGGTCAATCAAACACTACTATGGTGGATGTAGCTCAGTTGGTAGAGCCCAGGATTGTGATTCCTGTTGTCGCGGGTTCGATCCCCGTCATTCACCCCATTTTTATTTGTTTTACGTAACATCCTTTCTTCTTTTCTATCTATTATTTACATGCTCAGCCATGCAATAGATTTAGAATTCAATCTAAAAATCTTATATCTATAATCTCAAAAAATACCCCAGTAGATGCTGACTTATAAAACACATCGTTATTTTTTGTCTTTTTTATACCTCTAAAAACCTCATTAACGGGCTCTATACCCGCTAACTTAATTTTTCTCTTTAGCCATTGGCTACAAAAACTTTAAAACCAAGACAATCAGGACAACCTGCAGCAAAACAATGGCCCAATAACTTAACTGAAACGACGTTTTAATGGTTTTATGTCTAAAAAAGGTTTGTGCAAACAATGCCGCTGGAGAACCACCTATCATGGCCAAACCATGCAATACTTTTTCAGGCACTCTAACTCTATTAGAACCGGCAATCGCCTTGTCATAACCGTACATTAAAACGGTAACCGCATTAATGCCCAGCAAATAGGCCAGCACAAAGTGGAATACTTGGCTTAAATAAACGCTTAGCAACACAACCAATATCAAGGACACTAGCGCAAACAATCCAAATGGCGATAAGTGTTTCCCCCCAACCTTTACCGAAAACGCGGCCTTGCCTTTTGATGTGTTTTTTATCTCAAACTCAACCTCTTGACCCGGCTCAAGCACCTTGGCATTAACAACATTACTAATATGAACAAACACATTTTTTTCATATTCGGCCGAGCGAATAAACCCAAAGCCTTTGGCTGCATCAAACTTAATAACCACTCCTTTCATACACTCCCCTTTTTTATAGTTATATTTCAATTTGAGACCTTTGCACGAGAGGGGCACGAGAAAAAAATGAGGAAAAATTTACCTGATTGAGGCGGGAAACGCAGTGAATAGCTAGCTATTCACAAGTTTTCCAACGAAAAGCAGAAAAATTTTAACCATTTTTGGCCGTGCATCCACTCGTGCAAAGGTCTCATTTGTAACACCCACTCTTTAGCACTGATTAAAACTGGCGAATGGTGGATGTAACCACTCCCCAAATCACAATATCCGAACCCTCTTTAACTGGAATGGGCGGATATTGATCGTTTTCGGGTACCAACCAGGTACCCGTTGATTTAAGCGACAACCGCTTAACGGTTAACTCGCCGTCTAATGCAGCAATGACAATTTTTCCATCGGTGGGCTTTAGGCTTTTATCGACTACCAAAATATCACCATCAAATATGCCAATTTTTTTCATGGAGTCGCCCTGCACCTTAAGCAAAAATGTTGCGTCTTTATTCTTAATTAACTTGTCATTTAAATTAAGGTGCGCCTCTACGTAGTCGTCGGCTGGACTGGGAAAACCCGCCACAACCTTATGACTGTACAGCGGCACAGTTTGACCTTGATAAGCACTTAACGTACTTGGGGCTAAAAAAACCTGGGCATTTGCTTTAGCCAAGTCTTGCCACTCGCCTTGCTGATGCGTTAAAGACGCATTTAAATCAGATTGCAAGGTCACCCCCAACGCTGGCGTTTGTGCAGCCAACCACGATTTTATTATCGCCACTTTAGATTCGGGAACACGCACCACTTTAGTCGCCTCACCAAATCGACCACTGCCTTTTTTTCGCCCAGCCCCACTTCGAGAACCACCGTGTGATTGAACCATACTTACCTCTTGAAATAGGTTACTTACCTTGAAAATTGTTACAAAAAATCAAAAAACACCGTACAATAAAAAACTGTAACATAATTCAAGACTAAAAACATGCCCCTTAATTTAAATCCCCCTCATCCATCCATTCATATACCGGCTCAGCGGCCTATTTTTGCACTTATTGACGGAAACTCATTTTACGCTTCGTGCGAAATTGTTTTTCAGCCTCACCTAGAGCATCGCCCCGTGGTGGTATTGTCTAACAACGACGGCTGCATTGTAGCGGCAAATCAAGTCGCTAAAAACTTAAACAGCGCGCTTTTACAGCAGGTCAACAATCTAGGTACAGGCGGCTATCGGGCGGCACGCCCAACCAGCATGATGTTTCAACCTTACTTTAAAATAAAGCCGTTTTTAGATGCACACAATACCGCCGTATTTAGCTCTAACTATGAACTCTACGCCGACATGTCTAACCGCATGCATCGCATCGTAAGTACCTTTGCTCCGCGACAAGAAATTTACTCTATTGATGAAAGTTTTTTAGACTTAACCGGCATGGCGCAGCAAAATTTAACCGACCTAGCACGTTTAATTAAAAACACAGTCAAACAACACATTGGCATCCCCGTCGCGGTTGGCATTGGCTTTAGCAAAACACAAGCTAAACTGGCCAATCACTTAGCCAAAGCCCAGCATACTCACCAAGGTGTACTGGACTTAACGGCACTAAACAATAATCAATTAAATACACTATTAAAAGACGTAAGCGTGGGCAAGGTTTGGGGCGTGGGCAAACGGCTTGAACAACGCCTAAACGATTACGGAATCAATACCGTGCTGGCACTAAAACAAGCCAACATCGCCAGCATTCGCAAATGCTTTGGCGTGGTAATGGAGCGCACCGTACGAGAATTAAACGGCGAATCGTGCTTACAAATAGAAGAAATTATTGCCCCTAAACAACAAATAATGACTTCACGCTCATTTGGTGTGGCCATAACTGACTACCCGCAAATGGAACACGCTGTGGTGACTTACACAGCGCGCGCCGCCGAAAAACTGCGCCAACAAGGCTCCGTATGCCAAACCCTTTCGGTGATGATTACCAGTAATCCGTTTAAACAACAGTCATTTTATCGTAATCAGCAGACTCAGGCGTTAATTTACCCTAGCGACAACAGCATTTTACTGGCTAAATTAGCAAAACGCGCTTTAAAATCCATCTGGCGGCCAGGGTTTGAATACCATAAAGCAGGGATCAATTTATCGGACATTTCATTAAAAGGCTCGTTGCAAACTGACCTGTTTGAGCCCAGCCCCGAGTATTCAGACAAACAAGCTTCGCTTATGACCACCATGGACACACTTAACACATTGTGCGGGCGCAATACCTTATTTTTAGCCTCGGCCGGTCTACCCCAACAAAAACCTGGTCAATGAAACGCAACCTTATGTCGCCACGCTACACCACACGATGGCTTGAATTGCTATCGGTGTCTTAATCACAGCAAAACAGCCAAATAATGATTTGACCAGGCCTGGTCAAACGCTTTAAACACTTTAAAACAACAAAAACAATCATTTACAAATATTTGCACAAGTGGAGTACCAAAAAAATGCACCTCACCAGCCAAATAACATTAGGGCACCTCTATTAAGTTAAATTCTGTGAGCCGTAAAGGCCATTAACGCTTATTTTTACTTCGTTTTGTACTTGCGCAAATATCTCTAATGCTAATTTTGTTTTTTAATGGTTTTGTCTTCTCCGAACTGCTGAACTACGTTAGAATAGGCGAATTATTTTTTGGTCTACCTTTAAGGACAACACGCAATGTTTCGCAAATTCATGGGGCTTTTTTCCAACGATTTATCCATTGACCTTGGCACGGCTAATACTTTAATTTATGCGCGCGGCAAAGGCTTGGTATTAAACGAACCATCGGTAGTATCCATTCGCACCAATAAAAGGGGCAACAACAGTCGCACCATTGTGGCCGTAGGCGAAAACGCTAAGCTCATGCTAGGCAAAGAAAACCAAGATATTCAAACCATTCGCCCCTTAAAAGACGGCGTAATTGCCGACTTTGAAGTCACTGAAAAATGTTACAAGCGTTTATTCGCAAAGTGCATGAAGCCAAATTTTTTCAGCCCAGCCCACGCGTATTAATTTGCGTACCTTGCGGCTCTACTCAAGTAGAGCGTCGTGCCATTCGTGAATCGGCGGCCGGAGCAGGCGCACGTGAAGTGTATTTAATTGAAGAACCCATGGCGGCGGCGATTGGTGCGGGCATGCCCGTAAGCGAACCCACGGGTTCCATGGTGGTTGACATTGGTGGCGGAACCACCGAAGTCGCCACTTTATCGCTTAACGGCATTGTCTGGGCGGCCTCGGTTAAAGTTGGCGGCGACCGTTTTGACGAAGCCATTATTAAATATGTGCGTCGCAATTACGGCATGATTATTGGCGAAACCACCGCAGAAAAAATTAAAAAAACCATCGGCACAGCCTACCACGAAGTAAACCCTGCCACCATGGAAGTGCACGGCAGTAACATTGCCGAAGCGGTGCCACGTCGTTTTACGCTTAACAGCAATGAAGTGTTAGAAGCCTTGCAAGAGCCTTTGTCGGCCATTGTGAGTGCGGTACGTACTGCACTGGAAAACACCCCGCCTGAGCTGGGTGCTGACATTGCCGAGCACGGAATTGTACTTACCGGTGGTGGAGCCTTGTTGCGTAACCTAAGCACCCTGCTCTCTGAAGAAACCGGAATCCCCGTTATTATTGCCGACGACCCACTTACCTGTGTGGCACGTGGCGGCGGACGTGCGTTAGAACTTATGGATGAAAAGGTCTTGATCTGTTTTCATTTGATTAAAAAACATTTACACGAAGGAGCTTTTGTACGAGCAAAGTGCAACAAAATTCAGGTGAATTTTAACCATTTTTACTCGTGCATACCTTAGTGCAAAGGTTTTATTGCAAAAGTCTTATTGAGTAAAGCGCCTACGCATTACACATGCTTAGTCAGAACGACCGGTCGCTTTTAAAAAATAGTTCTCTAATACCGCCATAAACGTCTAAATTGCCACTATGTTGCTTACGAACCTAACGGCCAGCAGCCAATGGCAATTTTACTGCACGATGGTACAAACTGTATTTTTATCACCCTGCTTGGCCGGAGTTCGCCATTAACACGAAAAATACCACTACCCAGCAAGAAGGCATGCATTTAATTATAGCCTTCATTCTGGCTATTTTGCTGATGATAGCAGATCATTATGGCAATCTAACAAGCAGCTTTCGCAGCATTCTGCTTACCACGCTTAACCCCATTGAACGCCTGGCGGCGACTCCTAACACCTTCTACACCTGGGTGACGACAGACTTTTCTTCACTGGACTCTCTCGAGATTGAAAATCAAAAACTACTAACCGAAAACCTTCTATTAAAAGCCAAACTGCAACAATTTAATAATTTAGAACTTGAAGTCGCTCGTCTAGAATCGTTGCTAGGCACCACGGGAAAAATGAACAATCAAGCCGTGCAAATTGCAACCGTAACGTATTACAGCAATAACCCACTATCGCAATTTTTAAGCGTAAATAAAGGCCAACTCGATAACATCACATCTCAGCAAACCGTGATTGATGCAGAAGGCATTTTAGGGCAAATAGTAGCCACCACCCCGACCAGCTCTAGAGTATTGTTGATTACCGACCCAGACCATCAAATCCCTGTGCGAATTCAGCGTACCGGTCAAAGAGGTATCTTGGCGGGTACTGGGCATGATTTAGCGCAATTAAACTTTATCCCCAAAAGCAGTGAAATTAAAGTAGGTGACTTAATTGAAAGCTCTGGATTAGGCGGTCTGTTTCCGGCAGGTTATCCCGTAGCTAAAATTATTAACATTGAGATGTTTGGCGACAACCCTTATTACAGCATTACGGCCAAACCACTTGCACAAATGCACCAAACACGTAAAGTGCTTATTTTGACCGAATCCGTCACTAAAAATAACTATAAAGAACCACTCACCAAAGAATCTACATCAAAAGACAACTCTAAAGCGGCCACAAACGAATCACTGCAGCTAAAACCCAACGCCATGCCCAATCAAGTAGAAAACCATGTCCGATAAAATACTCGATGTAAACATTAGACAACTGCGCTGGTTAATTATTCTGTCCTACTTTTTTGGGCTGATGTTTGACACTATGTTATTACTCAATAAAGCCACGTTATTTATTCCGCCCGTCACCCTATTTTTAACCTTGTTTTGGTGCGCTCAATTTACCAACCGTACGCATATTTTAAGTGCTTTTGTATTGGGACTGCTTGCCGACACACTGTACCAAACCACATTAGGCTCGCACGCACTCCTATTTGTAGTGATTACATTTATGATGATTAGACACCGCTTACGCTTTAGAGCCTACCCAGTCTGGCAACAAGCCTTTTTTATTAGTGGGTATATGATGGTATACCAGCTGCTTAATTTTATTTTCTTTTCGCCGGTCTTAAGCAGTCAAGAAATGGTTACTTATTGGGTAATGCCCGCAGCGGCCATTCTGCTGTGGCCTGTTGTCTCAACCATTTTGCGCGTAACCATGCAAAAACTGGTTAGTCCGTAACCCAATTTATGTCTAATCACCTCGCCTTTAATACGGATACAGAAACTTTTTTACAAAAAAGGCTGTTTCGTAATCGCCTGCTGTTTGCTCTGCTTTTTGTGCTGTTTTATTTGCGTTACTGATTATTCGTATGGGCTATTTACAGTGGTTTAACTACGAGCGTTACCACGGTCTGGCCGAAGGCAATCGTATTTCAATTGAAACCTTGCCGCCAACTCGGGGAAAAATTTACGACCGCAATCACATTTTGCTGGCTGACAATCGGCCGGTCTACACCCTAACCATGATTCGTGAAAAAATGGAAGACATTGATGCCTTGCATCACGCCTTGTTTCCTATTTTAGGGCATGTATCGCCTGAAAAATTAGCCGATTTTTTTGCTCAATTTAAACAATCTAATCGCTTTAAAAGCCAAGATTTACCGTTTAGTTTGTCTGAAGAACAAGCCGCGCAATTTGCCGTAGTGGGTCACAATCACCCAGGCGTGACTTTAGAAGCACGGTTAAAAAGAACCTATCCGCAAGCGTCTGCTGGAGTACATGCACTGGGTTACGTAGGGCGTATTAACACCAAAGAACTGGCTAAAATAGATGAAAAAGCCTATCGCGGCACTCAAATTATTGGTAAGGCCGGAATTGAAAAATATTACGAAGACTTACTACACGGCTCTCCGGGTATTCAGCAAATTGAAACCAATGCCCGTGGGCGGGTTTTAAGAAAACTAGAAACTTTACCGTCTGTCCCAGGTGAAGACATTCACTTAACCTTAGACATTGAACTGCAAAAATTTGCCGAATCCATGTTTGTAAACACGCGCGGCAGTTTAATAGCAATTGACCCACAAAATGGTGAAATACTGGCGTTTGTAAGCATGCCTACCTTTGACCCCAATCTGTTTGTGGATGGCATTGATCAGGCCTCCTATTCAGAACTAACCAGCAACCCCAGTCGGCCGTTTTTAAATCGAGCCATTAATGGCCAATACCCACCAGGTTCAACCATTAAACCTTTTATAGCCCTAGGAGCCATCGAAAACAACTTTATCACGCCCGAAAAACAAATTTTCGACCCCGGCTACTTTTTGTATAAAGATCATCGCTATCGTGACTGGAAACGTACTGGTCATGGTTTGGTCAATATGGACAAAGCCATTACTCAATCGTGTGACACCTATTTTTATGAACTCAGCTTAGAAATGGGCATTGATTCCATTAATCGTGTGTTAGATCCATTTGGGTTTGGCAAGGTTACCGATGTGGATATTTTTGGTGAATCCAAAGGCATTTCACCCTCACAGGCCTGGAAACGTGAAGCTAAAGGTTTACCGTGGTATCGGGGTGAAACCATTATTTCGGCGATTGGCCAAGGTTACAACTTAACCACCCCATTGCAATTGGCTAAAGCCACCGCCATTTTGGCTAATCGTGGGCGCATCATTCAACCCCACTTACTCAAAAACACCCTTGACGATAACGACCCCCTTGAACAGGTTGAAATCAAAAAAATCGCTCACTGGGATAAAGTTATTAAATCAATGGAAAACGTCATGCACGCGTCCAATGGCACCGCACGTCGACACGGTACAGACCTGCCGTTCACAATGGCAGGAAAAACTGGAACCGCTCAAGTGTTTGGCCTAAACGCCGGAGATTACATTGAAGCCAATGTGGCATTAAAATTACGCGACCATGCCTTATTTATTGGCTTTGCACCTACCAGCAACCCTAAAATTGCAGTAAGTGTCATTGTCGAAAACGCCGGCAGTGGCAGTGCGGTAGCCGCTCCTATGGCCGTAGCGGTTATGAAAAAATATTTAGAGCCCGACTACCCAACACTTATAGCAGAACCTGTGGTGCCTGACATTCCACCGCCTACCTTAAAAGTCGGTGAAGCGCAGGCCTCTGAACGCCTTGAATAGCGCCATACAAATAGGGTCAATCAATGAAAATAAACGACACTAAATCGGCTCGGGTTTACCGACGCAATAAAGGATTTTTAGAGGCTTTGCACTTAGATGGCCTGCTTTTATTAGGCATTGTCTTATTGCTAAGTGTTAGCTTGGCCATAGTTTACAGTGCCTCTGGTGGTGACCAAGATGTTATTGCTCGTCACATTCTGCGCATCAGTATAGGGCTTGGGCTGATGATTTTATTTGCGCAAATCCCTCCCAACATTTTATACATTTTTACGCCCTGGGTGTTTTTGGCCGGACTTGCCATGCTCATAGGCGTGCTGTTGTTTGGGGAGATTGGCAAGGGCGCACAACGCTGGTTAGAGTTTGGCAGCATTCGTTTTCAACCTTCAGAACTTATGAAATTGGCCTTGCCAATGGCCGTGGCTTGGCTGTTTGCCCACAGTCAATTTCCGCCCAGCCCGCAACGCTTATTGCTAGGCTTATTTATTATTGCGCTAACCGGCGGTTTAATTGTGGTGCAACCCGACTTAGGCACCTCTATATTAATTGGCATGAGCGGTTTATTTGTATTATTTTTTGCCGGCCTTCCCTGGAAAATTATTTTGGGCTCTGGTGCTACCTTACTCTTAAGCTTACCCATTGCTTGGCAATTTATGTACGACTACCAAAAACAACGCGTCTTAACATTTTTAGACCCCGAGACCGACCCACTGGGTACGGGCTATCATATTATTCAGTCTAAAATTGCGATTGGCTCGGGGGGAATTGAAGGCAAAGGTTACATGGGAAGTACTCAAGCGCATTTAGATTTTTTACCCGAAAGCACCACCGACTTTATTTTTTCTGTTCTCTCTGAAGAATTTGGGCTAATTGGCGTAGTTCTTTTGTTAGTACTTTATAGCTTGGTCATTGCTCGCGGTCTGTACATCGCGACACAAGCACAAGACAACTTTACCCGCCTGATTGCCGCAAGCTTTATGATGACATTGTTTATTTACGTATTTGTCAACATTGGCATGGTCAGCGGCATGCTCCCAGTCGTTGGGCTACCGCTTCCTTTGATTAGCTATGGCGGTACATCAATGATGAGTCTAATGATAAGTTTTGGAATTTTAATGTCGATTCACACGCACAAAAAAATGCTTATTGATTAAGATAGCCTTTATCCAAACACTCTTTTACAGAATATCGTCAGGGTTTTCAGGGTTTAGGTTTTGCTCAAAATGTGTTAAATTACCATTCCAATTTTAAAGTCCTTTTAAACCGTTTTTCACCCACAAATCAATATGGATGACCATGACCCTTCTTAAACAGTCCTTAAGTCTAGTGCTGATATTATTCAGTTCTCTCAGTCTTGCCAACACTCAACCCACTCCTGATTTAAGCAATATTGCCATGCCTGCAGTGGTGCCCACGGCACCTAGCATCGCTGGAAGCGCTTATTTACTAATGGATTTTAACAGTGGCAATACCCTAGCCGAAAGCAATGTAGATGCGCGCGTTGAGCCTGCAAGTTTAACTAAAATCATGACGGGATTTGTTGTGATAAACGAGTTAAAAAACGGCAAAATGAGCATGGACGATCTGGTTAACATCAGTGAAAAAGCCTGGAAAACGCCAGGGTCTAAAATGTTTATCGAAGTAGGCAAACAAGTCCCAGTTCGCGATTTAATTAAGGGCATGGTTATTCAATCTGGCAACGATGCTTCGGTCGCCCTGGCCGAGCACATTGCCGGCAGCGAAGACACCTTTGCGCAACTCATGAACAAATACGCTAAAACCATGGGCATGAACAACACCAACTTTGTTAACGCCACTGGCTTACCGCATCCAGAGCATTACACCACCGCTCGCGACTTGGGTATTTTAACCAAAACGTTGATTACCAAACATCCAGAAGAATACAAATGGTACTCAGAGCGTTCGTTTACCTTTAACGGCATAACCCAGCACAATCGTAATCGCATGCTATGGCAAGACCCATCGGTTGACGGCCTTAAGACAGGTCATACTGACAGCGCAGGTTATTGCTTAGTTACCTCGGCTAAGCGCGAAAACACGCGTTTAATTACCGTTGTACTGGGCACCAGCAGCTCTGAACAGCGTGTAGAAGAGTCACAAAAATTGCTTAATTACGGCTTTCGTTTTTTTGAAACCCATAAACTGTACAGCGCAAACCAACGTCTAAATGAGGCCAAGGTGTGGGAAGGCGCCACCGGTTTAGTCGGGCTGGGTCTTTTAGAAGATCTTTTCGTAACCGTACCCACAGGTCAATATAAAAATCTTAAAATTGAAACTTCAGTTGATGCCAATATTAGTGCACCCGTGATGTTGCACCAACCCTTAGGCAAGCTGTTTATTTCAATCAACGACAAGCCTTTAATGGAACGCCCTTTAGTGGCACTCGAAGCGGTAGAAGAAGGCTCTTTCTTTAAAAATTATTTGATCAGTTAGCGCGTTTTTTTAGCTCTATTTTTAGTTTTTTAAACTAAAGCCAAACAGTTAACCTATTTAAGTCCTTTGTACCGCTAAGGCAATTACTTTTCACCAGGCCTGTCCAACCCACGTTGACCAGGCTTTTTTAATGTTAAAAAGGAACACCATGTTGTCGCAAACCGTCACCGAACAAATTGTCTATTTAAACGGTCTGTACCTACCCATGTGCGAATCACAGATTTCTACTCAAGACCGTGGGTTTTTATTTGGTGATGGCGTATACGAAGTTATTCCGGTATACGAACGCACAGTGTTTAGTTTTGATGAGCACTTAGCACGACTTAAAAACAGCTTAAAAGCCACCAGCATTCCTAATCCACTCACCGACGCAGAATGGCTTAACCTATTAAACACCTTAGTGGCCAAGCACTCATGGGACAACCAATTCATTTATTTACAAGTGACCCGTGGCATTCAAATGCAACGCGACCACATGCCCGCCGACTGTTTAACCCCAACGCTGTACGCTTACAGCAATCCGCTTAAAGCGGTCAGTGACGACATTATTAAAAATGGCATTAAAGCCATTACCCTAGACGATATTCGCTGGTTAAACTGCGACATTAAAGCCATTACCTTATTGCCCAATGTCATGCTTAAATTAGCCTGTAAACACCGCAATGCCGACGACGCCATTTTAATTGCCCCCAATGGCAATATCACTGAAGGCACTGCCAGCAATGTGTTTATTGTTAAAAACAATACCTTACTTACGCCGCCCAATAGTTCGGCTATTTTGCCCGGTATTACCCGTTTATTAATCAATCGCATTGCCAAAGCGCACGGCATTACGGTACTTGAACAAAACTTAACCCTTGATGACTTAACCAGCGCCGACGAAATTTGGCTGGCCAGTTCAACCAAAGAAGCCTTGCCCATTACCCAATTAAACGACCTGCCCGTTGGATCTGGAAAACCCGGTGCACTGTGGCAATTAATGCGTCAACATTATCAAACGTATAAACATGACTTTGTCGCGCAATACTTGGCTCAGCAAGTTCAACAGCAGCAACAGCAACAATAATAAGATTCAAAAAAGAATAAAGAGCGCCCACTATGACCCAGGATTTACACACCCCAGATACGGAAAGTTTAATTGAGTTTCCTTGTGACTTTAAGTTAAAAGCCATGGGACACAATTGTGAAACCTTTATTGATTTAGTCTACCAAATCACACTTAATTACGCGCCTAACACCCCACGCGACAACATTGAAATTACTCCATCCAAAGGGCAAAAATTTATTTCGGTTAACATTACGTTTTATGCCACCTGCATAGAACAAGTGCACGGCATTTATGGCGATCTTAAAAAACACCCTGAAGTGTTAATGACACTTTGAGCTTTAACTTTTTTACAGTGCATTAACCATGTCAATCGTCATTAAATCGCTGGGACTGCAACCTTACCAGGCCTGCTGGCAAGCCATGCGCGACTTTACCGATGCGCGCCAACCCAATCAGGCCGATGAGTTGTGGATTGTACAACACCCTGCCGTGTTTACCCAAGGGCTTAACGGCCAAACCGAGCACATTTTGCAACACGCACCCCACATCCCAATCATTCAGACCGACCGTGGCGGGCAAGTGACCTACCACGCGCCTGGGCAACTCATTGTCTATGTGTTGGTCGATTTAAAACGCGCCCACCTTGGGGTACGCGCCTTGGTCACCCATCTAGAACAGAGCATTATTGAACTGTTAGCGCAGTTTAATATTGCAGCAACCGCGCGGTTTGATGCACCCGGCGTGTACGTTAATGGCCAAAAAATTGCCTCATTAGGGCTAAAAATTCGTAAACAAAAAGTTATCACGGCTTGGCGCTTAACGTCAACATGGACTTAACCCCATTTAACTACATTAACCCCTGCGGCTTGTTGGGCATGCAAATGACTCAACTAAGTGACCTCATCGCTTCGCCCTGTCCGAGCATGGACGCTTTAGGCGTGCAATTAACCGCGTTACTTAAACAGCGCTTGCTTAATTCGCAAAGCTTAGAAGACCTATAACTGAGCACCTCTATTAACATTAAAACGCATTCACGCCCTAAGTGTATATCTCGTATAATAATGACCCTTTTATTCTCGTTTGGCGCAGCAAGAGGCAGTAAGCAGCACTATGGCAAGTTCACCGCAGTATCAAGAAATCAGCATCGATTCTATTGGCAACTCTTCACGCTCGACCGATGGTTTATTGAGCTTAAAAAGTCAAAACCAAGCCATGCCCAAAGGGCAATACAAAACCAAGTCGCTTAAAAATCGCCCCGACCCAGAAGCCGAAAAGCTTAAAAAACCCCGTTGGATTAAAGCCAAGCTGCCCAAAGCCCGCGACATGCATCGTGTAGCCGAGTTAAAAGCCATTTTACGCGAGCAAGGTTTGCACAGCGTGTGCGAAGAAGCCTCATGCCCAAACCTGGGCGAGTGCTTTGGTCACGGCACCGCCACTTTTATGATTATGGGCGATATTTGCACCCGAAAATGCCCCTTTTGCGATGTCACCCATGGCCGACCCAAACCGCTTAACACAGCCGAGCCCGCGCATTTAGCGGCCACGGTAAACGCCATGCAACTGCAATACGTGGTGGTCACCTCGGTAGACCGTGACGATTTACGCGATGGCGGAGCAGGCCACTTTAACGCCTGCATCAGCGCCCTCCGCGAAACAGCACCCACCACCAAAATTGAAACCCTCGTGCCCGACTTTAGAGGTCGTTTAAGCATCGCCCTTAACACCTTAGTAGAGTGCCCACCCGATGTGTTAAATCACAACCTAGAAACCGTGCCACGGCTTTACGAAGAAGCACGTCCGGGTGCAGACTACCAGGCCTCGTTAGATTTGTTACAGCGCTTTAAAACCCTTAGCCCACAGACCACCACTAAATCGGGTTTAATGGTGGGCTTGGGCGAAACCTTAGACGAATTATTGGCGGTGATGCGCGACTTACGCCGCCACGAGGTAGACATGCTTACAGTAGGGCAATACTTGCAGCCCAGTGAGTTTCACTTAGCGGTTAAAAAATATTGGACACCCGACGAGTTTAAACAAATCGAAACCGCCGGCTACGCCATGGGCTTTAGCAATGTGGCCGCCGGCCCCATGGTGCGCTCGTCGTATCACGCCGATTTGCAAGCGCAAGGCATCCAAGACGACACCAATGCACTTAATTTAACGCCTTTAACCGCTTAACGCTGTTTACGGCACTTACCAAAGAACTCAAAGCCTATGACCGACATTGACACTAACCACATTCAAAACTTTTTATTTAAAACCTTAGCCATTCGTGGAAAAACTTTACAGCTTCACCAGGCCTGGCAAGCCATGATTCAAGACCGTCATTACCCAGCCCCCATCATCACCCTGCTGGGCGAACTTACCGCAGCGAGTGTATTAATGGCCAGCGGTTTAAAGCATCAAGGAAAGATTACTTTGCAAGTTCAAGGCTCTGGACCGGTGACACTGCTGGTGGTTGAAGTCACGCACGACTTAAATATTAGAGGCGTCGCCAAAACCAACCAAGCCATCACCGAACAAACAACCTTAGATGAATTACTCGGCGATGGCCAAATTTTAGTCACCTTAGAAAACACCCAAACTCGCTCGCATTTTCAGTCGTATGTTGAACGACAAGGCGACAGCATAGCTCAAGCGTTTGAAGGCTTTTTTAGTCAGTCCGAGCAGCTGCCGTCTAAACTATGGTTAGCGGCCAGCGAACACGCTATTGGAGGGGTGTTAATTCAAAAAATGCCTGAAACCGATCAACACGATGCCGACGGTTGGGCGCGAATTTTAAGCCTAACAACCACACTCACCCCTAATGAATTAACCGATTTAGACACGTCCACGCTGTTACATCGCTTATTTCACGAAGAAACCTTAGAGTTGTTTACCGCCAAACCAGTGCAATACAATTGCCCACAAGACAAAGCCCGCGTAGACGTCATGTTGCAAGGCATGGGAGAAGAAGACGTTCGTCAATTACTAGCCGAACAAGGCGAGATTGTGATTCACAATGAAATTTGCAACTATCACATTCGTTACAACGAAGACGATGTAAACCAGCTGTTTGCAGAAAACTCAATTCAATAATGACGCTTAATAATGGTTTGACCAGGCCTGGTTAATGTTTAAACACTTCGCGTAAACACCCAATCCACGGCACTTGAGCTTTCTGGTGAAAACCGATAGCCTTCGACGTCAAAATGCTTTAACTCTTCGGCCTGTTCAATACCATTATCAGCCGCGTAACGAGCCATTAAACCGCGTGCGCGTTTGGCGTAAAAGCTAATAATTTTATACTGTCCATTTTTAAAATCTTTAAAAATGGGCGTAATCACCTGCCCCGTTAACTGTTTGGGTTTTATAGCTTTAAAATACTCATTAGACGCTAAATTAATCACTGTTTTACTGCCCTGCTCATCCAGTTGTTCGTTTAATGCCTGGGTAAGTTGCTCGCCCCAAAAAGCATACAAATCTTTGCCCCTAGGGTTTACCAAAGCCGTTCCCATCTCTAGGCGATACGGCAACATTTCATCGCACGGCTTAAGCAAGCCATACAATCCCGACAAAATACGCAAATGATTTTGAACATAATCCACCCCCACATCGTCTAACGTGTAAGCGTCTAACCCCTGATATACATCGCCCTTAAACAACCACGCGGCTTGTTTAGCCGGCGTATTAAAAGGCCATGACCAAGCCTGGTAACGCTCATAATTTAACGCGCTTAAGTTCTCGCTAATGTGCATTAATTTGCCTATTTCAATAGGGTCAAGAGTCTGCAACTTCGAAACCAACTGAGCCGATTGCTCTAAAAACTGCGCCTGAGTTTTGCAATCGGTGGGTACTTTAGATGTCTCATCCAACGATTTAGCAGGGGAAACCAACATTAACATAACATCATCCTTAACCATTGCGTGCGTTCGACGCATAAAAAAGTGAACTGCTTTTTAGAAACTTTTTAAAAACTTTTTAAAGGTCTCTTTTATATTTCCCAAACCTATTTACCCTAAAATTAATAGGGAAAAGATCGATTTTCATGATGCAAAGTAATAATATTGTCATCAAAGAACATTATAGTAAATAATGCAACTTTTGCACGAGTCGGAGTCAACCTAAAAAATAGGCGCAGTACCCGAAAGCCCCCTTGAGGATAAAACTTTGTGAATTAACATACTCGCTAAAAGCGCAAAAAAATTACCAAGTTTTAACCATTTTAGTCGACAATTAGCACAACCAAACAGCTTCATTAATCTAAAAAGGAACGACCATGGAAAGACTACAAGAAACCGGTGCAATGATGGGCCGCTTAATGCAAGACATGCCTGCACAACTTAAAAGTTTTGCCGCCTTTGTTAAAGGTGCCGAAGCCAGTGGCGCGCTAGAAGAAAAAACCAAACACCTTATGTTGCTTTCATTGGGCGTCGCTTTTCAATGCAGTTGGTGTATTGCCGTGCATGTTAAAGGCTCGGTAGACGCAGGTTCAAGCAAAGCTGAAATTTTAGAAGCCGCTATGATGGCCGTGGTTATGGGCGGCGGTCCTAAACTGATGTACATTGAAGTGGTGTATGAAGAGTTAGATAAATACTTTAAATAAGTGTAAATAAGTTTAAATAATTAATCTTTAAATACTCAGTGATTAAAAAACCCAGATTCTTCTGGGTTTTTTAAATCCGCCAACCCATTTTTTACACTCTCAAACGCTATCTTGGCCTTAAGTTTGCGCGAGCCAAAACCTCTTAAATGTGACCTTAAATGCGACTTTAGGCATCTCTATTTTCCATCGCATTACTACCGCATTTACCACCTTATTTATCACCGCAAAATACAACCTGGGTTAATAGAATTACCCTTTAGAGACCTTTGCACGAGTGGATGCACGGCCAAAAATGGTTAAAATTTTCCTGCTTTTCGTTGGAAAACTTGTGAATAGCTAGCTATTCACTGCGTTTCCCGCCTCAATCAGGTAAATTTTTCCTCATTTTTTTCTCGTGCCCCACTCGTGCAAAGGTCTCTTTAGTTTCTATTCGTTAGCAAGTCTACTACAATTCCAATCTTTGGCGCACCACGCGCATTTATAAACGGCATAGGAATCACCATGACCCCGGATATTTTAACCAGCGTTATTTTGCCTTTGGCACTTTTTATTATTATGTTTGGCCTTGGACTGTCATTACGACCAATCAATTTTTACCAGGTTGTACAAGCCCCAAAGGCGGTATTTATTGGCCTAACTGGACAAATGCTGCTATTGCCCATGACGGCGTTTGCAATTGCAAATGCACTTAATTTGCCACCCGAAATGGCGGTAGGACTGATGATTATCGCCCTTGCCCCAGGAGGAGCGACCTCTAATCTATTTACTTATTTTGCCAAAGGGGACGTGTCGCTGTCTATTACCTTAACCGCGCTTACCAGTGTGATGGTACCGTTTAGCTTACCGCTCATAACTGCGTTAAGCATGACCTACTTTATGGACGCGCACAGTGCCTTTAGCTTGCCATTAATGCAAACGATGATTCAACTGCTGCTCATTACCCTGCTGCCAGTTAGTTTAGGCATGATTGTATTGGCGTACTTTCCTAACATAGCGCAAAAATTAGAACGGGTGCTAAAGGTGTTTTCAATCGCTTTTTTGGTGCTTATTATTGCGTTAATTGTGCTTAAAAACCGTGCCGACATGCTAAACTTTTTTGCACAAGCGGGCTTAGCTACCTTAATTTTGAATGTGGCTGTGCTTTTTTTAGGCTATCAACTAGCCCTTAAGTCACATTTATCAAAAGCACAAGCGGTGACCATTGGGTTTGAGGTAGGCATTCAAAATGGTACCTTGGCACTGGTGGTGGCCGGAACTTTAATTGGCAATGAGCTGATGATGATTCCCGCTGTAACCTACGCCATTATTATGTTTGCCAGTGGCGGGCTGTTTGCCTGGTGGCTAGGTCGATATCGTTCAAAACGCACACTATAACAGCCCTTTTAAACTCAGAGAATCTTATGCTTTTAACACCCGAACACATAGAACAACACCCCACTCAACCCCTTGAAACGCCTCATTACGCTGGGTTTTGGGTGCGCCTTAAAGCGGCCTTAATTGACAGCGTGCTTATTTTATTGGTAATTGGCCCCATATTAACCGTGTTGTACGGCGCTCAGTATTGGGATAGAGGCACTCCGCTGGTTCAAGGAGCGTGGGACATTATTTTAAATTATATTTTTCCGGCCATTGCCGTGGTGGTTTTTTGGCTTTACAAGTCGGCCACGCCCGGCAAAATTTTTATGCACTTAAGCATTGTGGATGCAAAAACCGGACAAAAACCCACTACTAAACAATTTATTGGCCGCTACGCGGCTTATTACGTGTCTATCTTGCCACTGGGTGCGGGCTTAATATGGGTGGCCTTTGACCCCAAAAAGCAAGCCTGGCACGACAAGCTGGCCGGCACGCTGGTTTTATTTACACCCATTAATCAAGAAAAATAGCCGAAAATTCAAATAAAAAAACCAAGTAAATAAAATTTACTTGGTTTTTTTTATTACCAAAATGTAAAAACTTTTAACCGCGCGATTAAATTATCGCTGTTAAGCGTTTAACGTATCGGGTGTTAACTTAACTAATTCTAAAAAATGGCGAAGCTGAGTAATATCCGCTTTATCGGCCAATTCGTGTCCGTGATGCGGCAAGCCCAAGACAATTTCTTCCCCACGTAAAACGACCTTAGCCTTATTACTGCTCGAAATATCAATTTGAGCACCAAAATGCTCTAAGGCGTGTTGCAGTTTTTTCCAGTCAATACTGGTAGAAATAGGGTGAGAAAAAACCTTTTCAATAATGGCTTGGTGTTTATGGCTCATACAATACTTTCCTTCTATATTATTAAGAAACTTTCGCACCTCGCTTGTGCAAAGGTCTCTGTGCTTTAAATACTTCATCTTTCATTTTAAATACAAAACCGCTGTTTCAAACAGACTTTAACGGGCAAATCCGCCAAAAGCTATTTTAAATCAAGAATCAATCGTTCTTGCTCATATGGCGTAGCGTATCGCCATGCGCCAGGCGCTAAATCACTTAAATGCAGATTCATAATAGACACACGTTGTAAACGCACCACGTTATACCCTAAGGCTTTACACATGCGTCTAATTTGCAAATTTAAGCCTTGCACCAAAACAATTTTAAACGCAGTCGCCCCCAATCTTTCTACCAAACACTGTAACGTAACGGTGTTTAAAATGGAGACGCCGCTCGCCATGGCGTGCAAAAACTCATCGCTAAACGGGGCGCTTAGCGTAACGTGATAGGTTTTAGAATGACCATTTTGCGCGGTTAAAATGCGATTTACGGCCATACCATCGTTGGTTAACAGCATTAAACCTTCAGAACACTTATCTAGCCGCCCCACCGCAAACAGTTGTTGAGCCAACCCCACGGCTTGTACCCAATTATTAGCCACAGCCGGATCGTGAGTGCAAACCACGCCTACAGGTTTGTGGTAAAGCACATACACATTTAAAGGCCTACACGGCAAGGGTTGATTATGCACACTCAGTACATCATCCTCACCCACCCACATACCTACTTGCGCGGGTTTGCCATTAACCAAAACTTGGCCGGCTTTGATTAAGCCATCGGCTTGGCGACGCGAGCACAGTCCGGCTTGGCTAATTTTTTGATTAATACGGGTTTTCAAGGCAACGCCAAACTACGCCTATCATTGGCCACACCATAAAGTTTCGGCGGCCTGTAATCGTGCAAGCGTGCCAATATCCGACCATAAACCATGGTACACCTGCCCGGTTACTTGGCGGCTTTGCATGGCATTGCGCAACACCGGCGCAAGTTTAATAACTCTAGATTGAGTGTCGTTGGGCACGGCATTAAACAACGCAGGGTGCAGCACGCTTAAACCAGCAAACGTATACTCACCATGGGCGAGTACATGCGAATGTGCATCTAAGCCAAAATCGCCTTGGGGATTAAACACTGGGCTGGGCACTAACATAAGATGCGCCAAACACGCGGTCGATGTATCCATGGAATTAAGCGCTTTTTGCATTGACCAGGCCTGGTCAATTAAGGGTTTAAACGGCATGTCGGTAAATACATCGCCGTTTATTACTAAAAATGGCTCGTTGCCCAACAAGGGCAACGCATTAATAATACCCCCGGCCGTTTCTAGCCCGCCTTCTGGTTCGGGCGAATACATAATATTTAAGCCCCAACGCGCTCCGTCACCCAATGCGTGTTCTATCGTTTGACCCAACCAGGCGTGGTTAATTACCACCTCGTTAACACCTGCGTGCGCTAGCTTTTCTAAGTGATATTCAATTAACGGTTTGCCACACATTGGCACCAAAGGTTTGGGCAGTGAATCGGTTAAAGGGCGCAGTCGATTACCGCGTCCAGCGGCTAAAATCATGGCTTTAATGGGGGCTGTCGGTTGCATCGCGTTCATTCACTGGGCAACTGAAAAGGGGTGTGCGTTAACACGCGTTTTTCAAGTAATGTCACCAAATCACGCATCTCGCTATACTGCGCACCCACTTTAACAATGTAGTCTAAAGTTTGTGGAATATCGTTTAAATAGCCGTCTTTGCCATCACGGTGCGACAAGCGAGCAAAAATACCCGCCGCTTTTAAATGGCGCTGTATGCCCATTAAATCCATCGACTTTTGAAACCCCGCCCATTCGTCTTTAAAAAACACATTATTAGCACACAAATTTAAAAAATAACCTCGTTGCCACTCCACCACTTGTTCGGCCGGCCAAGCAATGTAACAGTCGCGTAATAACGACACAGCGTCGTAGGTAAATGCACCATGCACAGCATCCTGAAAATCTAATATTCCCGGATTATTCTGTTCGGTTACCATTAAATTACGACTGTGAAAATCACGATGCACATACGTTTGGGGCTGAGAGCGCGCGGCGTTCTCTAAAAAGTTTTTAATCGCCAACCACTGCGTACGCTCAAGCCCGCTCATTGAATACTCTAAATGCGTGTGCAGCAACCAATCGCCAAACAAATCCATTTCACGGTGCAACAGCGCGCCATCGTATGTGGGCAAAGCACCGGCCACCTTGCCACCTCGCATTTGCAACTGCACCAAGGCTTGCAAAGCATCTTGATACAATGCATCGGCTTGCGATTCGCTGGCGTGTTTAAGCACCGACAAATAAGTGATGTCACCCAAATCGGTTAACAACAAAAACCCCTGAATTAAATCGTGCGCCAACACTTGGGGCACCTGCAACCCCATTTGGCTCAGCTGTGCCGACACGGCCATAAAAGGACGACAATCTTCAAATTGAACCGGTGCGTCCATAATAATATACGAGGTTGAGGCGTTGTCGGACGTCACCAAAATTCGAAAATACCGTCTAAAACTAGCGTCACTCGATGCGGCGACTGGGGTTGAGCACTCACAGTGCGCCAATTGCGGCAAGGTTTCTAGCCACGCCAACATCGTTTGAAATCTTTCATTCATGGATTCAATACTCGGTTAAAATAAGCAATTCACGAATAATTAATGATTCTTTGCTTGATGTCAAATACCGCTTTAAAAAAAAACAACCTAACGACATCGCTTTGGCCTTTTAACGTGGGCAATATGCGCTTATTTACGCGTTTTTTATTGCGCTTATTTATGACCTTAGCGGCCTTGTTTTTAAGCCCTTCTCTGCTCATGTTAGCGCACGCTCAGCCCAGCGCCCTAAAAGTGCCGGCGTTGTCTACGTTAGAAGCCTGTTTGCCCGATTACATTTTGCCCCTGCAAACTCTGCCGCCACAAACCCCGCATATTGCTAAAGACAAAACGTTGCAAACGCTAGAAGCCGATCGTTTAGAAAAAACCGGTGCAGGACAATACCACGCGTTTGGTGATGTTATTTTAAAACAACCAGGCCTGGTCGCTTTAGGTGACGAGTTGCATTACAACCAAACCCAGCAAACCGCCGACTTACTGGGGCACGTACAACTGCATCAAACGCAAATTTTAATTCAAGGCCAAGACGCGCACCTTAACGAAGTCCAGCAAACCGGCTTAATAAACCAAGCGCGTTATCAAGTTTTACCCTCTCGGGTACACGGATTGGCGCAGACTATTTCTATAGACCAACTCAAAGATTACGCACGCCTAGATTCGGCCAGCGTGACCGCGTGTAAAATAAAGCCCAATCAAAAAGTCGATTGGAACCTTACGTTTGACACCCTAGAAATTGACAACCAAAAACGCCGCATGATTGGCAAACACACCACTGTATATTTTAAAGACCTGCCGGTTTTTTACACACCCTACTTTGATTTTCCGCTGGACGACCGCGCCTCAGGATTGCTGTTCCCCGAGTTTGGCAGTTACAAATCGTTTACTGAAGAAGAAACCCAGCACTTTATAAAGTTGCCCTACTACTTTAACATCGCCCCTAATTTAGACGACACCTTAACCCTTATTCCCATGAGTGATCGTGGCTTGGCGCTCGACAACGAATTTAGATATTTGGCCAAAAATCAAGGTGTTGTGCACGGTGCCGAACTGGACATCACCCTGCTTCAAGACCAAGAAACAGCGCAAAATGGTTTGGCATCGGCCAACCGAACCACGGGTGACATTACCTTTGGCAAAAAAATAGAGGATCGTTGGAGAGCTTCTCTTAAAGCCCAACAGGCCTGGGGCAGCGGCGTAAGCAGCGACATACTGTGGCACGAAGTGTCGGATGAAAACTTTTTTGCCGACATACCCGTCGAATCGACTTACAAAAACCTAACCCAAACCGAACGCCATGCCACCGTAAACTATGCCCAAGGCAACTTTAACGCCTACGCGCAAATATTAAGTTATTTGCGCTTGCGCGACGCCCCCCTTAACTACGAAAAACGCCCCGAAATAGCCGCCAGTTATTTTAAGCAAATTGACAATCTAAACCTTAGCGTTCTAACTCAAGCCACCGAATTTGTAAAACCTTTAGCCAGTACCGCCAAACCTGAAGCACTGCGTGCGCACCTAGAACCGGCGCTTGAATACCGTTTAAGCCAACCTTTTGGAGAGCTTAAAACTACGGTAGTAGCCAACCAAACCCAATACCAAATGAAAGACAACGGCTTTAACCCCAACAACCAACAAACCTTAAACCGCTTTGTACCGCAAAGTGCGGTAAAAGGTGGCTTAATTTTTGAGCGTGAACTCAATATCAGCGATCACACGTTTATACAAACGCTTGAACCCGAAGTGCAATATTTATATGTGCCTTACGTTAATCAAAGCCAACTCACTTTGTTTGACACAGCACGGCGCAGTTTAGACTTTTCAAACCTGTTTGCACTCAATCGTTTTACCGGTGTTGATCGCATTGGCGACACCAACCAACTGTCCATGGCCTTAACGACCCAATTTTTGCAAGAAACGGGCAAACCGCTGGCCGAAGCCGGAATAGGTCAAATTGTTTATTTTGACGATCGCAAAGTCACCCTTACCAACACCGCACCGCAAACCGAAGCGGTATCGGATATTTTTGTAAAATTAGGCCTTACACTCGACCAATTTAATTTTGCCTCCACCACGCAATTCGATCAAGCCACCCATGAGCTTACCAATGCCACCAATCGCCTTAAATGGCAACCCAGTGAACGTAATCTATTTTTAGTAAGCCACACACTCACTAACAGTGAACTGCCGACAGAACAATCGGTTTTGGCATTAGGCGCGTATTCGCAACTTACCCAACAATGGGAAACCGGTTTATACGCCGATTACGACATTGATACACAGCGGATTAATGAAACCAACTTAGGTTTAAGGTACGATAGCTGCTGTTGGGCCACCGAGTTGGTCGCACAACGTGCCGAACTTGAAAACGGTTTATACAACTACACCGTAATGGTGTTGTTTGAACTCAAAGGCCTAAGCACCTCGGGCACGCCTTTTAGAGACGATTTAACCAAACGACTTAATTTTTAACCGATTTATTTGCAACTTTTAATGGCGAACACATGAACACAACCCTAAAACGTCTAGCACGCTCTTTGTTTATTCCCACTTTAGCCTTAGCCTTAAGTGCCCCGGTTCACGCCGACGTGTTATTGGATAAAATTGTCGCGGTGGTCAATGACCGAGTCATACTCAGCAGCGAACTCAACGAGCGCATGGCCGAAAAAGCCCAGGAGCTGCAAGGGCAAAACATCACCGTAGACGACCGCATGGCGTTGCAAGAAAAAGTATTAGAGTCACTTATTTTTGAAACCCTGCAACTCGAACGAGCCAAACAAGTGGGTTTAAACACAACGGACGAAGAAGTCAACACGCAAATGCAACAAATTGCCGAACAAAATAAATTAACGCTCATGGAGCTTAGAAACCGCCTAAACGCGCAAATGCCCGATGGGTTTGCCCAAGTACGTCAAAAAGTTCAACATAAAATACTGATTCAAAAACTGCGTGAAGCCGAAGTCATTAGCCAAACGCAAGTGACCGAAAGCGAAATTCAAAATTATCTGCAACGTCAAAGCCTAGCGCTAAGCGACTTAGAACTGCAGTTAAGTCACATTTTAATTGCCCTGCCCGAATCAGCTACACCGCAACAACGCAGTGAAGCCTTAACCACCATCGAAGCATTACGCAACCGTATTGTGGCCGGTGAAGACTTTAGTCAAATTGCAGTGCGCCATTCTAATGGCAGCAAAGCCTTAGAGGGGGGGAATTTAGGATGGTTAAAACAAGAACAAATCCCCACCTTTTTTGCCGACGCCATTCAAAACTTAAACGTAGGGCAAATCAGCCAAGTTATTCAAAGCCCCAGTGGGTTTCACTTAATTAAACTGGCGGATAAACGCGATTTAAACGCCCAATTGGTTAAAGAGTACCGCCTGCACCGCTTTATTATTTTAAGCGACAACGCGTCCATGGACAAAGTGCCCGCTCAATTACTCGAACTGTCCAAATCGCTTAACAGCGTTAAAGCCTTTAATGAGCTTAATACCTTATTTGCCGACATTCCTAAAGAGGTTAACGCCGGCAGCGATTTGGGTTGGCGAACGCTTGAGCAAATCCCCAGCGGCATTCGCGACATGGTGAGCAGTCTAGCGCCCAATACAGCTTTGCCACCCCTAGCCACCGAAGAAGGTTGGATGATTTTATTTTTAGAAGACGCGCGTGAAATCAATCAGCAAGACGTTGATAAAACTCAACAGGCCATTCAAGCCATTCGTATTCGTAAAGCCAACGAAACCTTTGACTTATGGTTGCGCCGCTTAAAAGACGAAGCGTACATTAAAACGTTTTTAAACTGATTTACAGCCTTAAAACATCCAAAAAGCATTTAACCAGGCCTGGTCAAATGCTTTTTTGCTTTTATTTTTTGCTTTCATTGAAACGCTAATCACTCTAATTTAACGCTTTGAGACCTTTGCACGAGTCAGGTGCGAAAGAAAAATGAGGAAAAATTTGCCTGATTGAGGCGAAAAACGCAGTGAATAGCTGGCTATTCGCAAGGTTTTCAACAAAGATCAGGTAAATTTTAACCTTTTTTATTCGTGCATTTACTCGTGCAAAGGTCTCTTTATAGAATAAAAATAATAGGACCCAACATGATCCAAAAACTGGTGATTACCTCGGGCGAACCTGCGGGCATTGGACCCGACTTGGTGTTAACGCTGGCGCAACACGATTGGCCCATTCAACTGGTGGTACTGGCCGATCCGGAGTGTTTACGCGCTCGCGCCCAACAGCTTAATTTGCCCATTGAATTAATCCCTTACAACGCCCAGCAAGCGGCTGCTCCAAGTCGAGCGGGTCAGTTGTGCATAGAACCCATCACCACCGCGCAACCGGTGGTGGCCGGTAAGCTCAATGAAGCCAATGCAGACTACGTTATTAACATGCTTAAACGCGCCATTGTTGGCTGCATGAGCAAAGAGTTTGCAGGCATGGTTACCGGTCCGGTTCACAAAGGCATTATTAACCAAGCCGGATTACCCTTTAGTGGCCACACCGAGCTGTTGGCGCAAGAAAGCGGCACTCCGTTGGTGGTGATGATGTTGGCCACACCGGGTTTACGCGTGGCACTGGCCACCACACACCTGCCCTTAGCAGGCGTGTCCAAAGCCATTACTCAGCCATTGCTAACCGATATTTTAACCATTACCGAACACGCTTTACGCACCCAGTTTGGCATTAAAAAACCACACATTTTAGTGGCCGGTCTAAACCCGCACGCTGGCGAAGGCGGTCATATGGGGCGAGAAGAAATTGACGTAATAGAACCGGTGCTTGAACGCTTACGCGAGCACATGCACTTAACCGGACCGCTGCCGGCCGACACGTTATTTACCCCAAAATATCTTAAAACCGCCGACGCTGTACTGGCGATGTATCACGACCAAGGTTTACCGGTTCTTAAACACATTGGCTTTGGTAATGCCGTTAACATTACTTTAGGATTGCCCTTTATTCGCACCTCGGTCGACCACGGCACCGCCCTTGATTTAGCCGGCACAGGACACGCCGACGCCGGCAGTTTTAACTACGCCATTAAAGTGGCGTTAGAGATGATTAACGCAGCGCACTCAAGTAAAGACTTAACTTAAACTCATCTGACCAGGCCTGGTTAAACCCATTAAACCGTTTAACCAGGCCTGGTCATAATTTTTAATAATCTTTACACAATTAACCACTCACCACGATTAACAACAATGAGATCCAGATGGCCGTTAAGCAATCACGTTCTAAACAATCGAATTCAAACTCAAAAAGCGCGGCAAAAGCGCGCTCGGCCGCAAGCTCTGGGCATCAGCACAAAAAAGAGTTTGGACAAAACTTTTTAAACAATGGTCGCATTATTGATCAAATAGTCGCCGCTATTCGCCCTAAAGCCACCGACCATATAGTTGAAATTGGGCCGGGTGAAGCCGCGCTTACCGCCCCTTTATTAGACGTGGTACACAAACTCGACATCATCGAAATTGACAACGATTTAATTGGCCCGCTCACCCAGCGTTTTAGCCAAAAACCGGCGTTTTGTTTACACCATGCCGACGCCTTGCGCTTTGATTACGCCAGCCTACTTGCCCCAGACGAACCTTATATAAGAGTAGTAGGCAACCTGCCCTACAACATTTCAAGCCCACTCATGTTTCACCTCTTACACTTTGCGCCACGCATTTTAGACATGCACTTTATGTTGCAAAAAGAAGTGGTAGAGCGTATTTGCGCCACACCCGGCGGCAAAACCTACGGTCGTTTAAGCGTGATGTTGCAATACGCCTGCCAAACCGAATACCTGTTTAGCGTGGGCCCCGAAAACTTTACGCCGCCCCCTAAAGTAGAATCGGCCATTGTGCGCTTAATACCGCATGTGCAAAAACCCGTGGTGGCTCACCACGAACAACGCTTTGCCGAACTGGTTAAGCAAGCCTTTAGCCAAAAGCGTAAAACTCTGCGCAACACCTTAAAAGGCTGGCTTGACGCCGAGCAAATTCAAGCGTGTGGCATTGATCCTACTGCTCGCGCCGAAACGTTGTCGGTGAGCCAGTTTGTCACCTTGGCAAATTTGTACCACCAATTGCAAACGGCCTAACCTATGACTACCTACGTTATTGGCGATTTACAAGGCTGTTTTGATGAGCTTCAAGCGTTGCTTAAGCACATTCAGTATCAACCCGAAGCGGACGTGTTGTGGTTTGTGGGCGACATTGTCAATCGAGGCCCACAATCGTTGGCGTGTTTACGCTTTGTAAAAACCTTACAACAGCAAGGCAAAGCCGCCATGGTGCTAGGCAATCACGACTTTCACCTGCTGGCCACCTACGCCGGTTTAACCAAGTTTGCCAACGCCTCAGACACCCTAGACGACATTTTAAACGCCCCTGATGTTCAAGAACTGATGGATTGGTTAAGACAACAACCCCTTCTCATTCGCCACCCCGTATTTAACGCGGTCATGGTGCACGCTGGCATTGCACCGCAATGGAGCGTAGAGCAAGCACAACAACACGCCAAAAGCGTAGAGGCGTGTTTGCGCGCACCCAATTGGCAAGAATTTTTAACCAACGAACTGTTTTCGGGTAACACTAAATTACCCAATCAATGGCACGACGCGCTCAGCCACACCGATAAAATGCGTTATATTGTCAATGTGTTTGCCCGCATGCGTTACTGTGATGCACAAGGTAAACTCGACTATGAGTTAAAAGCCGCCCCAAAAGCACGCATCAATTTACCGGACGCAACCCAACCCAGTTCAGAAGATAACGCAATGGTGCCGTGGTTTGTATTGCCCGGGCGTAAAAATAAAACCGTTGAGATATTTTTTGGTCACTGGTCCACGCTGGGCGCACTGGACGCCTATCACGTACACTCAACCGACACCGGCTGTTTGTGGGGCGGCCAGCTCACCGCCTACGCCATTGACACTAAGACACGCCACACCCTAAACTGTCAGCAGCGGCTTAAACCTAAACTGCCTAAAGCCAGTAAGGTGCCCAAACTGAAAGCTAAAAATACTTTAAAATCAAATGCAAAACTCAACGCAAAAAAAGACAGCCGCTATGGAAAATGACGCTTATTCAAACCCCAACGTAAACCTTAACAGTGTAAACCTAAGCGAAGACGACACATTTGAACTGATTCCCAGTGCCGAAGAGATGTTACAGCGTTTGCATGCGGTGGATGCGACGACACTCGACATCAGCCGTGTGGCGCAACAGCTAAAAGGCGATAAAATTTGGATTTCTATTTTTACCATTCCTATTAGTGCCATTGTGCTTGTGTTACTCACTTTATTGGGCACCTTTATGTTTGATCAGTTTGTCGCCAGCTTTTTAATTTCGGCGGCCTTGCTGTTTTGGATTGCTAAAATGCTCGATCAATACGACAAGCAGTTTAGCGTCAAAGCCCGCCAAGTTGTGATTGAGCGCATTGCTCAAATTGAGGGTGAGTTTGGCTTGATTCCGCATTTTAAACACTTTTTACCCGCAAAATACCGCCACTTATGGCAATCGGTGCGCAAAGGAAACTACGTATACATCGACCAATACATTCAAGCACTGGTGCTGTTGCAGCACAAATTAGACCCCAAAAAATTTACCAAAATTTGGTATTTAACTTACCCCGACATTGCACCAGAAGAGTTAGATAACTCATAAAAACCAATCAAATACAATCGACCAGGCCTGGTCAATTGTCTAATCCAGCTCAAACAACGCTTTAACATGCTCACGCGCGCTCATGCTCAACGCGCCCAAATCGTAGCCGCCCTCTAACACCGACAAAACCTTAGCATCACCGCATTGAACAGCCACTTTTATCAATTGCTGGGTCAGCCAAAAATAATCATTCTCATGCAAACGTCCATACGCCATAGGATCTAAAGCGTGACCATCAAACCCCGCCGAAATTAAAATAAGCTGTGGATTAAATTGCGCCAACTGAGGCAATGCCTGCTCTGACCAGGCCTGGCGAAAAGCCGTACCGTCAAACCCTTTGGGCAAGGGCATTTTAACCATGTTGTCTAAATCCGATTGTGGCGTACTAAAAGGGTAAATATCGGCTTCAAAACTTGAAGCAAACCACACCTGTGGTTGACGGCGCACAAAGTCTTCTGTGCCGTCACCATGGTGCACATCAAAATCCACAATGGCCACGCGCTCAATCCCATACTGTTTAACGGCGTACATCGCCCCAATAGCGACATTGTTAAACAGACAAAACCCACTCGACTTGGCGTAATGGGCGTGATGGCCTGGCGGGCGCACATTGCAAAAAACCCGTCGATACTTGCCGTCTATTAGTGCATCAATGCCGTCCAACACCGCGCCTACTGCGTGTCGCGCAGCCAATAAACTCCCCGGACTTAATTGAATATCGTCCCCTAAACTGACCACGCCTTCTTTTGGCACATGGCGCTTAATGCGCTCAAGTACTTTTGGGTCGTGCGCCAAGCACAATTCAGCGTCACTGGCGGCACGCGATTGGGCATGGCTAAACCAGTCAAACAGCTGATTACTAATGAGCTGGTCTTGAATTCGGCTTATACGTTGCGCTATTTCAGGATGTTCGTCGCCATTGTCGTGCAAATGACACAATGAATGAGTAATATATAGGTTCATTTTTTTCTCCAGGATGTCATCAATGGGACCACATTATTTATCTAAGCTGTTTAAACCCAATAGCGTTGCTATTTTTGGTGCCAGCGACCGTCCAGAATCGGTTGGCGCAAATGCCTTGCAAAATATGCTTAAAGCAGGCTTTAAAGGGGCTATTTACCCTATTAATCCTAAACACGCTACGGTACAAAATCAAGTTTGCTACGCCTCTATTGCCGACGTACCCCAAGTACCTGAGTTAGTCGTCATTGCCACGCCAGCGCACAGCATTGCCTCAATTATTCAAGCCTGCGGCGAACAAGGCGTTGCCAATGCGGTTATTTTATCAGCCGGCTTTGAAGACGAAGCAGGAAAAAAACTCCAAAAACAAATTACCGCTACCGCGCACGCATACAAAATGCGCTTATTGGGTCCAAATTGTTTGGGTATTTTACGCCCAGAAATTGGCCTAAACGCCACCTTTAGTAAAAACCAAGCCAAACCTGGACATTTAGCGCTCATTTCTCAGTCGGGCGCGTTATGCACAGCGGTTTTAGACTGGGCAGAAGCCAATGAAGTGGGCTTTTCACAAGTGGTGTCTACTGGCGATGCCGCCGACATCGACTTTGGCGAAATTTTAGACTTTTTAGCCGTTGACCCACAAACCCACAGTATTTTGCTTTACATAGAAGGCATTGCCGACGCACGCCGTTTTATGAGTGGCTTAAAAGCCGCTGCCCGCATGAAGCCGGTTATTTTACTCAAGTCGGGACGCATGCCAGAAGGCACGCGCGCGGCCGTATCGCATACCGGTGCATTAGTGGGTGCAGACGACGTATTTACCGCCGCCATTGAACGCGCAGGCGCTATTCGAGCTCAGTCCATTTCGCAACTGTTTGCCGCCGCTAAAACCCTTTCGCACAACATGAACTTTAAGCACAGCCGCTTGGCCATTTTAACCAATGGTGGCGGGCCTGGCGTTATGGCCACCGACCGTGCAGCCGAACTGGGCATTGCCTTGCCTCAACCCAGCGAACAAAGCCTTGAGGCCTTAAACGCCTTTTTACCCCAGCATTGGTCACACGCCAACCCCATTGATATTTTAGGCGACGCTACCGGCGCCCGCTACACCCAATCATTGGCGGTGTGCCAAGCCGACGAACGCTACGATGCTATTTTAGTGCTGCTTACCCCACAAGCCATGACCGAGCCAACCGAAATTGCCCAAGCCATTTGTGAGTTTATTGACAATACACCACACTGCAAACCCATTTTTACAGCCTGGCTAGGCGAACGTTTGGTCAGTGAAGCGCGCAGTTATTTTAGTCAACACAGCGTGCCCACTTTCCGCACCCCCGAAGCGTCGGTAGAAGCCTTAGCCTTTTTAGCCAACTACCACCAAAACCAAGCGTTGCTTATGCAAGCGCCCGCCACAGGTGCGCACAATGGCAACTTGGTTGACGCCAGTGGCGCGCGTTTAATTATTAACGCCGCCCTGTCCGAACACCGTGACATTTTAACCAGCACCGAAACTCGTGCCATTATGCATGCCTTTGGCGTGCCCATAACGCCTGCAATTGAAGCCGCCAATGCCAACCAAGCGATGATTGCTGCTGAATCACTCGGATTTCCAGTAGGCATTAAAATTAACTCTCCCGATCTGACCCATAAATCGGATGTTGGGGGCGTAAAACTCAATTTGCACAGCGCCCTAGAAGTTAAACACGCGTTTACCAGCATGGTCGAACGCATTCGCCTAGCGCAACCAAATGCAAATGTGCTTGGGGTAACGGTCGAACCTATGAGCGTGCGCCCACACGCCCGTGAACTGCTGGTAGGCGTAATGCGTGACCCAGTGTTTGGACCTGCCATTACTTTTGGCAGCGGCGGTACCGCGGTTGAGGTGTTAAAGGACAGCGCGATTGGTCTACCGCCGCTTAATACCTTTATGGCTAAGAAGATGATTAACAGCACCAAAATTGCCAAAATGCTTGGCGAGTTTAGAGGCCTGCCTGCGGTTAATTGCGATGCGGTGGTTGATGTGCTATTACGCATATCGGACATGGTGGCGCAACTGCCCGAAATTATTGAACTGGACATTAACCCGTTGTTTGCCGATGAACACGGCGCAATTGCGGTCGATGCACGCATTCGTATTCAACACCCCACCAATCACAAACGCGCTTACGCACACATGGCAATTCACCCGTATCCAGCCGAACTGATTGTCCACACCCAAACCAAAACTGGGCTGGAAGTGACGTTGCGCCCTATTCAACCCGAAGATGCGTCGATGGAGCTGGAATTTGTTAAAAACTTGTCCGAACGCAGTCGTTATTTACGTTTTATGAATCAACTGCAAACTCTAAGCCCCGAAATGTTGTCGCGCTTTACCCAAATTGATTACGATCGCGAAATGGCGTTTATAATGACAACCACTAACTCAGCTGGACAAGAAGTTGAAATTGGCGTAACACGCTACACCACTAATCCGGACGGACTGTCGTGTGAAATGGCCATTGTAGTGCGCGATGATTATCATCACCAAGGCGTTGCGGGATTACTGCTAGAAAACTTAATTGACCATGCAAAACTAAAAGGCTTGCATAAAATGGAAGGTGAAGTGCTTAGTGAAAACTACGGTATGCTGCAACTGGCACAACAATTTGGCTTTAAACTGCACACCCTAGAAGACGATCCAGAAGTGACTGCGATTGAGCTGGATTTAACCAAACCGTAATTGACTCTTTTTGATTAACCAGGTCTGCTAGCCAGGCCTGGTTAACAGGCCTGTTCACTTTTTTTGTTGTTTATTTAGAGGCCTTTGCACGTGTGAGGTGCGAGGAAAAAATGAGATAAAATTTGCCTGATTGCGGCGAAAAACGCAGTGAATAGCGGGCTATTCGCAAGATTTTCAACAAAAATCAGGTAAATTTTAGCCATTTTTTACCGTGCCTTGACTCGTGCAAAGGTCTCTTAGAGACTTTTATAAACCAGGCAATACCCAAGGCTTTTGGGTTATAGGGTCTTTTTCTATCCGAAGAACAGCGTCTAATGCCTCGTTTAACAACGGTAACTTAAACGTTTCGGCCAGCGTTCCTGCCTGTAAAACTTCGCCTTTTTTTAACAGCACACACGTGTGCGCCAACTGTGCGGCGTAATTTAAATCGTGCAAACTCATTACAATCCCCAAGCCTTTTTTGACCCAACCTTGCATTTGCGTGCCCAAACACAACTGATGCTTTAGGTCTAATCCGGCCGTCCACTCGTCTAAAAACAGCCACTTGCCAGCAAAAGCATTAGGCTGCTGATCATTTTCTGGCCAAATTTGTGCCAACACGCGCGCCAATTGCGTGCGCTTTTGCTCACCGCCCGACAGCGTTAACACATCACGCTGGCGCAAATACTGCAAATCGCAGGCGGTTAATGCCGCTTCTACGCGGGCAACCAAACGTGCTTTTGTGTCAACGTGCAAAGCAAAATTAGCGCCTACGTCAGCGCCCACTTCCGCACCCAAGCTAACCACTTGCTCAACGGTTAATGAAAATGCCACATCGACCGTTTGCTCTAGCACGCCGCGATCTAACGCTAACGAGCTTAAACTATGATGGGTCAAGTCGCGACCTGCCCACATAATGCGCCCATCACTTGGAAGTATTTCTTTCGCCAATAAGCGTAAAAGAGTGGTTTTTCCCGCGCCGTTCTGTCCCAAAATAACGCTAATCTGACCGGGCAAAAATCGCACATTAACGCCCCTCAGCAAGGCATGAGAGGCCACACAAAAACCCACTGCATTTAACTCAATGGCCTGGGCATCCGTGGACAATGAGTCGGCTGTATCTAAAAACACGGCCATGCTAAAACCCTCGCCGTTTGGCTAAAAGCATCATTAAAAAAAACGGCCCGCCTAACAGCGCCATCAACAAGCCAATGGGCAGCTCGCCCGGACTGATTAAGATACGCGCAAACAAGTCGGCGTACACCAGTAAGCTGGCTCCGGCTAGGGCACTTAAGGGCAATAAGGTGCGATGATCGGCTCCGCAACACAGTCGGATAATGTGCGGCACAATCAAGCCAACAAAGCCAATCACCCCCACCACTGAGACCGAACTGCTGACCAATAACGCGCTAAGCAACATAACTTGCCATTTAAAACGACGTGGATTAAAACCCATGTGCAACGCGGTGCGTTCGCCCAACAAAAATGCATTCATGGGGCGCTTTAACCACCATAATCCTATGAGTGATACACCCATAGCCGCACCTACAAAATAGGTGGTATTCCAAGATAAGTTTGCAAACGAGCCCATCATCCAAAACGTGAGTGAGCGTAGCTGAATGTCGTCTGCTATAAACACCAGTACACCAATAAGTGCGCCGGTTAAGGCGTTTAACGCCACACCGGCAAGTAACATCAGCGCCACGTCGGTGTAGCCTTGTCGAGTTGCAATTAGATAAATAAAGCCAATAGACGCTATCCCAAATGCAAATGCCATTAAGGACATGTGCCAGGCCTCTACACTGCCCCACCACATTGCGCCCAACACAATGATCAGCACCGCACCTAGGGCGGCACTGCTGGACACACCAATGAGGCCAGGTTCGGCCAATGGATTTCTAAACAGCGATTGCAAGGCCACACCCGCCACAGCCAAACCAGCCCCCACCATGGCCGCCATGACCACCCTAGGCAACCTAATGTGCCACAACACAAGACTTTGTTGCGCCGACAAACCTTGAGCCCATACCGTGTTTAAGTCTAATGCCATGGTGCCAAACAGCATGCTAAATGCAATGCCCGCCATTAACACAACCACCAACGACCATTTAACAATTATTACGCGCATGAGGGGTCATTAGGGTTAGAAGAGTTAGCAGAGTTAGCAGAGTTAGAAGGATTAGAAAGGTCTGCGAGTTTAAGGGTATCAGGCGGTGTATGCGTTAAGGTATACACCACCGCAGCGTTCCACATGACAATAAACCACACCAAATACAGCCACATTAAAAACAGCGGCACACTGGCAAACGCGCCATATATTAAATCGTAGGTAGGAAACCAACCTATGTATAACGCAAAACCAGTTTTTAATAGTTCAAGTTGCACCGTGGCCAACAGAGCGCCTATAAAAGCGGCTTTGGCGCTTACAAAGACCACTGGCACAAACTTATACAACACCATAAAACCCAACAAACTAAATATAAACGGCAACAGTTGCATGCCAAAGGTAAACTTTTCAAGCATGGGCATAGTGTCTACAAGCCAAGGCAACGCTAAAATAGTTGAGCTGGTAAGCAAGCTCAACCCCAACAGCAAGGGGCCTAAAATGCTCACTCCTAAATAATTCAACAACCCAACCCACCATTTGCGTTTAACGGGACTGTCCCATAAGCCATTCAGTTTTTGGTCTATTTTCCACAACAACATTAAGGTGGTCAGTAGCATTATCACCAGGCCTGGTCCTTTCAATAAAACCGCTTGTTGAGAAAACTGCATTAAATAAACTTCAATCATAGGCTGCGAATCGGGCATTAAATTGTGTACCACTTGCTCCATTACCAGCGCTTCAAAATTGGCAAAATAAGGAGAAACCGAAAACAAGCTTAACATCACCGCCAACATAGGCACTACGCCCAACAAAGTGGTGTACGCCAAAATAGCCACGGCATCAAAGCCTTTGCTTTGTCTAAAGCGCACCCATACTCGTTTCCACAAAGTAAAATGACCTAAGCGTTTAAACTCAATGGGTGGCGACTTAACCGACTCAAACATTAACGCTGCAATCCTTGCTCGACACCGGTGCGAACCGCCTTATTGGTAAGCCGCTCCAACAACAGCAATGCAAAATCTATTGCCGTACCTGGCCCACGAGAGGTAATCACATTACCGTCCTCAACCACCGCCGCATTAACAAAGCGCATGCCTGCCCCTGGTTGCTGCTCAATCACACCTGGGTAACTGGTGGCTTGCTTGCCATCGAGTAAACCGGCATGCACCAACACTTTTGGCGCGGCGCAAATGGCCGCTACATAATGCCCCTGCGCCACGGTGCGTTGCAATAAGGTAATCACACGCGAGTCCTGTTGCAAATAATCGGCACCAGGCAAACCGCCGGGTAACACCACCATGTCAAACACTTGGTGCTCAACTGCCGCCAACGTGGTGTCCGCCAGTAATCGCACGCCTCGGCTGGCGGTGATCACTAAGTTATCATCCAAACTGGCACTCAACACCTCTACTCCACCGCGCACTAAAATGTCCATAATGGTCACGGCTTCTAGTTCTTCGCACCCTTGTGCTAAAGGAATTAATACTCGTGTCATGTAAACCCCTTAAATAGAGACCTTTGCACGAGTCAAGGCACGGTTAAAAATGGCTAAAATTTACCTGATTTTTGTTGAAAACCTTGCGAATAGCCAGCTATTCACTGCGTTTTTCGCCGCAATCAGGCAAATTTTATCTCATTTTTTCCTCGCACCTCACTCGTGCAAAGGTCTCAAATAAATTAAATAAACGTTCTTAAAAAATGCAAACAGCTTACACATAGGTTAAAGGCATTTAGGTTGGACGTTACACCAAATAAAAAAGCCTCTGCAATGCGAGAGGCTTTTATACAACCGTATCAAACCTAAACGTGTACCAAAAAATTACAGCACACGCTTGGAAAAAATAACGCCTAACTTTTCATTTGCTGGGCAAACGTCATTGTTTTTAACAAGCGAATGGCTTCGTTTAGCTCAAAATCTTTATCCAAGACCTCTTGCAACTCTGCTTTCGCCGCGTCTTTGTCTACGGATTTAGCGTCCGATTTCTCTTTGCTTTCAGTGCCATTGCCATTTTCTAAATGACCTGATAAATCTTTTTCTTTGACGTTACTCAATCCGTTATCGTCGATTTTTTCAACTTTAACCAACTCGATATTCACATCTGGCTTAATGCCTTCAGCCTGAATAGAACGACCCGACGGAGTAAAGTAACGCGCTGTAGTAACCTTAATAGCCGCACCATTGTTTAACTGCAACAAGGTCTGAACCGAACCTTTACCAAAACTGTTGCGTCCAGCAATTAAAGCGCGTTTTTGATCTTGCAACGCCCCAGCTACAATTTCAGACGCCGAAGCGGAGCCTTCATTAATGAGTACTACAATAGGACGACCTTGCATAATATCGCCTTGCTCGGCTTCAAAACGCATTTGTGAATTTTTAATGCGCCCTTCGGTGTAAACAATTAACCCTTTGTTTAAAAAGGCATCCGACACCTGAATAGCGGCATTTAACACGCCACCTGGATTATTGCGCAAATCCAACACCAAACCGCTTAACGGCTTGCCATTATCGGCCTCAAGCTTTTCAATGGCCGCGACTAAGTCAGGACCAGTACGAACTTGAAACTGACTGATGCGTGCGTAACCAAAGTTATCGGTCAGCATGCGCTGTTTTAAACTTTTAACCTTAATGATTGCGCGCGTTAACTCCAATACCAGTGGCTTGTCTTCGCCTTTACGCACAATAGTCAACGACAAAGTAGAGCCTGGCTTGCCGCGCATAATATTAACGGCTTCGTTTAAGGTCTTACCTTTAACGGGCTCAGATCCCAACTTAATAATTAAATCGCCTGCTTTTACTCCGGCTTTTTCGGCTGGCGTGTCGTCGATAGGTGAAATAACTTTAACAAAGCCATCTTCCATACCCACTTCCATGCCTAAACCACCAAATTCGCCTTTGGTGCTCTCTTCCATGTCTTTGTAGTCGCTAGGTGGCAAATACGCCGAATGAGGGTCAAGGCTTGATAACATGCCGCTAATCGCACCTTCTAGCAATTTTTTATCGTCAACCACTTCAACGTAATCGTTTGAAACTCGTTCAAATACTTCCACAAAAGCCCTAAGCTCTTCCAATGGCAAGCTCACTTGCTGAACATCATCAGCCACTTCTACAGCCTGAGGAGTTTTATCAGCCCAAACAGTTGTGCCCACCGCAATGGCCGCACCTAGAAATACACCCGTGCTTACATACATTACTTTTTTTATTCCCGAAGGTTTTGTAGCCACCGTTTGCTCTCCAATTAATACTAAATTTCCCGTACCTTTTAAGTGGTATTAGGGTTTGTAAGGCAGTACCCAAAAATTATTAGTCCATTATAAAGTAACTTTAAGTGACATAACGGCTCGTTTTCATTAGAATTTAACAATTATCATAATATAGTTATACAGTGAAATAGATGATTGATTCAGAATCCAAGCAGTTCCAAATGAAAGAAGACAATATTAATAAAGCCTCTAAAGCCTTAAAAGCCATGGGTCATCCATTGCGATTAAAAATTTTATGCGTTATTGGTGAACAAGAACTCCCCGTAATGGACATCGTGTCGCAAGTGGGCACTACACAAAGTAACATATCACAACACATTGATATTTTAAGAGAAAAAGGCATCATAACCTCACGGCGTGAGGGCAGTAAAATTCTGTGCAAAGTGCGCGACAAAACCATATTAAACTTAATGGGCGCTATGCAACAAACGTTTTGCCAAGTAGATTAGTGGCAAAACATAAGAGGGAGCCGCACTGTTTTAATGCATTGAAAAAAACACGTATTACCTAGCTATAACCGTTAAAATCCTGCTAATATATTCTCTTTTTCTAATTAAGTAGGGTTTTTAATGCAAGATAAACTCGCCATTGCTGCGCAAATTATTGCCAAACTGACCATTCCCACCATTCCAGAAGAAATTATTAAGCTTAAAGAAGAACTCCATAAAAATACCCAAATACCTCGGTTATCGCTGGCTTAATAAGTCACAATCCTGAATTATTAGGCAGTTTTATGCGCTTAGTAAATACCAGCGTAACCAATGAAAAATCCGAAATAAAAGACGCTAAAGCGGCGGTAAATGTCTTGGGACTGGACGAAATTTACAATTTATTTTTAGCCAGCAGCCTTACCAAAGTTATTGCTCAAAACCCACTTGAAAAAGAAATTTTACTGCACGGCGCGCAAGCTGGTTTAGCGGCCGCAGAACTATCATACTGGGTGTTTGATGTGTCGCGCTCTGAAGCGTATATGGCGGGGTTAATGCAAAATATAGGTGCCGTTTATATGTCGCGTGTGGCGCCACAACTTTACAGCGAAATTGTTCGTGCTCAACTATCCAACCCTATTAGTGCTTACAACAACGAGTTAGATGTTTATAATACAGCTCATACATACTTGGGTATTTTTATCTCAAAAAAATGGCATATTAGCGCAAGTGTCTACAAAGCTATACTGTTACATCACGATATAGACTTTGAACTTAAAACCGCTAACGATCAAAAAGTACGTCACATTACAGCTTTAATTATGGCGGCCAATTATGTCGTCAGCTCGTCAAACGGTGAGCAATACATGACACAAGAATTAAGAGATTATAGAAATATTGCATTACATGTCTTAAAGATGCCCGACAACGCCATGAAAGCCGCCACCGCGGCCGTTATGAAATGGGGAAAATCGATTGGGTTATCTACCGGAACACATTAAAACCAGTCTCAAAATAAACATTAAACGGTTTAAATGAGGGTTAATCAGGGTTAATTAGCAGAGAAAAATTATGAAGCAAGTTGACCATATGGCGGCGCTTAAACTGCTGTTAGACATAGATACTACGGTATTTAAAGAAGAACTGTATTATCCATGGTTTATTCAAAAACCAGCTATTATTGGGCTTAGCGTTGCTTGGTTGCTGTTTGCTAGCGGATCCATAATGCTTCTTGCAACACTCACTAAAACTTCGTTACTTGTTTTAATCCTTATTTTTAGCGTCTTAACATTCGCATTGGTGGCGGGCTACGCTGGTCTTGTTAAAACCCAAATAGGCCACGCAAAATCAAAAGTACTTAATCTAATGATGCGCTTAGAAAAACAATATTTTATGAAAGGCATTCAACCCTTTGTGCCAGCCGATCAGCAAACCGCGGTTAAACGCATCGCCAAAGACAAAACCTTTACCCCTAAAGAATATACGTCCATCACATTATCCACGCAAAGTCGTGTGTTGTTTAATACCGAATCGTTCATAAAAGAAATTGAACGCATGCTGGCCGACCCAGACATTAAAATCACGCCTAATACATCCACCGACTTCGACGAAAACACCTTTAGAGTTCCACAAAGTGCTCGAAAAAACTACGATAAAATTAAAAACTCTTCTACGTTTAATGATGTATTTACCATTCCTCCTGAAGCCAAAAAAGCCATTCTGGTTAAGGTACATGATTTGGTTAATCAAGCCGCTTTAGGTAAATTGCCCATGCTATGACTGGGTGTTTATAATGAAAAACCATACTATTAAAACGGCATGGCTGCTTGGCGTGTGGTTAACCTGCCTGCCCTACTTAGGCATACAAGCAAACCAAGTAAATCAAACCAATCAAATTACTCAGCCGCAACCGCTTCAACTTCGCTTGCAAAATATCCTGTCGCAACCCCCCCAAACCTTAACGGGTAAACCCACCTACCTTAACGCCAATCAATTGGCTAATTTACAAGACTTTTATGCCGCACGCGCATATCAACTGGCTTGGACTGCTGAAGACTACCAGGCCTGGTCAAACCCGCTTTTTGAGGCATTTAAACTGGCCGCACACCACGGATTAAACCCCAACCATCCGCTGTACCATCAAGAGCACTTAAACGCACTCATCAACCAATCGACATTACATAGGTCGAGCCTAGACCAAGAAAACACGCTCTTACGCGACCTATGGCTCAGCAGTGCGTTTATGTCTTTAAGTCAACATTTGGTGCAGGGTGTCGCTCCTGAGCTGGGGGCAAATAAGATTCACTCAACCCTTTCCCCGCGTGCGTTTAATGCGCCGCAATTTCTTGAAAAAACATTACGACAACGCCCTATCAAACTGACACACGCGTTAGAATCTTTAGCGCCCAAACATCAAGCGTACCTAAATCTTCAGAAAGCTTTGGCGTTTTATAAAACTCTTTCGCACAACAACGCTTGGCTCACAGAGCCTAACGCCTATATTAACCCCGAGAACGTTAGGCAACGTCTTATGCTCACAGGCGACTACACAAAAAACTAACCAGGCCTGGTCAAAGCGTGCAAAACAACATTGCGATGAGTTGGCAATGGGCAGATGAAACAGAAGATATGAATCAATCCTCGGTCGTCACGACAACAGAACCCCCAAAAGAAGACCATCCAATAGACGACTCAATCGAGCGCAAAGCCAGTCTTGACCAAGCCATTCGCACCTTTCAACAGCGTCATCACATCAACGAGGAAGGTGTGCTGGGTCTAAAAACCCGCGCCCAGCTGGCGCTAAGTGTGCCTGAAATTATAGCGAGCATTCGCACCAATCTAGAACGCTGGCGATGGTTTCAGCACCTACCCACTGAACTCAATCAACAGTATATTGAGGTTAACATTGCCAACTTCTCTTTACGCTATATACACGATGCGCAAAATTTTTCGATGAAAGCCGTTGTGGGTACTTTGCAGCGTCAAACGCCCATGATGGAAGCCAGCCTAAACCACCTGGTATTTAACCCCTACTGGCGCATTCCTAAAACCATTTTGGTTCAAGACATATTGCCTAAGCTTAAAAAAGACCTTAATTATTTAAACCAGCACAACATAAAAATTTTTAACCTAAACGACCCCCAAGAACGCCAACCTCTTGATCCCAACAGCATTGACTGGAAATCTATGTCCGCTCAGGGCATTTTAAAGTACCGCTTCAGGCAAGACGCAGGTGCAACAAACGCATTGGGCGCCATTAAATTTATGTTTCCTAATAACCAAGATATTTACATTCACGATACCCCTGTGCGCTCAACTTTTGCGCGAACAACCCGTTTAGCGAGTTCAGGGTGCATTCGTGCCGAAAAACCCAAAGAGTTAGCGTTTCACATCCTTAACCGCAATCAATCACCCACAACCCAAGCCCTTGTAAAAAATTATCTTCAATCCAATCAACAGCACGTCGTTTGGCTTAAAGACCCTATACCGGTTTATCTCACCTATCAAACGGTCTGGGCAGACGAATCTGGACGGATTTTTTCACGACCTGATGTGTACAAATACGACACTAAGCTATTGGATTTATTCAGAAATCAACTATAAAACCCTTATGGAAACGTAAAAACCAAAGTAATTATGGTACAATTTTACTTTTACGACATCGTGTCAAATAATCGTTGAGAATAAGTATGCCAGACCATCATTCAATGAAACGCAGAGCTTTTTTAAAACTGGGAATGGGAAGTGTCGCCGCCATTGCGGGCATCGCGCCCGCAGCCGTATTTGCCAAATCAAGCCACGAAGAATTCCGCAACCTATCGTTTTACAACACCCACACGGGCGAAACCCTTAGTACCACTTACTGGGAACAAGGCGTATACCACAAAAGCGCCATTAACGAATTTAACCAACTCTTAAGAGACCACCGAACCGGCGAATCGCACCCCATAGACATTAAACTGTTTGATTTGCTGCACGCCATTCGCGCCCAAACCGGCCGCAAGGATGCCTTTAATGTTATTTCAGGGTATCGTTCAGCTAAAACCAACGCCATGTTAAACGGTAAATCGGCCGCGTCGGGTGTGGCTAAAAAAAGTCTGCACATGCAAGGCAAAGCCATTGACATTAATTTACCCGGATTTAAACTCGCCGACCTGCGCACCATTGCCATGCACCAACAGCGCGGTGGCGTAGGTTTCTACCCCAAATCTAATTTTATCCACGTTGACACCGGATCAGTGCGCCATTGGCAATAAAGCCGTGTGCGCATAAATCTTTAGCGACCTCTTGTTATCTCTTATTCGACCGTGACGGATTTAGCCAGATTTCTAGGCTGATCCACATCGGTGCCTTTAATTAAGGCAACATGGTAGCTTAATAATTGCAACGGAATGTTAAAGGTAATAGGGGCGGTAATGCGCCCAACATTGGTGGTGGCTTTAATGACTTTAAAGCCCGGCCCTGATTGCACATTGGACTTTTCATCTTCAAACACAATCATTTGTCCACCGCGTGCATTAACCTCTTGCAGATTCGATTTTAGTTTTTCTAACAAATCGTCGTGCGGTGCAATCGCAACAACCGGAATATTTTCATCAATTAACGCCAAAGGCCCATGCTTTAACTCACCTGCTGGATACGCTTCGGCGTGAATGTAGCTAATCTCTTTTAGCTTAAGCGCGCCTTCCATCGCAATGGGGTACATGGTGCCGCGGCCTAAAAACAGCGCACTGCTTTTATCGGCAAATTGCTTCGCAATCTCCATAATTTGGTCTTCGTTGGCCAGCGCACTTTTGATCAGGCCTGGTAACTTTTGCAAACCCAAAACAATAATATTTTCACGTTCTTCACTTATTAAGCCTTGGGTTTTGCCCACGCACGTTAACAACAACGCCAACGACACCAATTGCGTCGTAAACGCTTTGGTGCTGGCCACGCCGATTTCGGGGCCAGCATGGGTTAAAAAGGTTAAGTCCGACTCACGCGTTAAGCTCGATTCGGCCACATTGCAAATGGTCAGCGTAGGAATGTTTTTAGCCTTTTTAAGACGTTTAATTTGCTGTAACGCCGCCAAGGTATCCGCGGTTTCACCCGACTGGCTAATGCTGACAAACAACGTATTGTCTTGCACAACCGGATTGCGATAACGGTATTCGCTGGCCACTTCGACCTGACAGGGCATACCAATAATGTCTTCAAACCAATACTTAGCCACCAATCCAGAATGGTAACTGGTACCACATGCCACAATTTGCACCTGTGTAATGGTGTTAAACAACGCCTCGGCTTGATGACCAAACGCCGAAACCAACACATGTTCTTGGCTAATGCGCCCTTCTAAGGTATCAATGACCGCCTGTGGCTGCTCAAAAATCTCTTTGTGCATGTAATGACGGTGTTCGCCCAGCTCGACCGCATGCGAACTTAAGGTAGAAGTTTTAATAAGCCGTTCTACGACCTCACCTTCGGCGTTAAAAATACACACATCGTCGCGCGTAATTTTTGCAATATCACCCTCTTCTAAAAACATAAAACGTTGCGTAACCGGCAAAAGAGCCGACACATCAGAGGCAATAAAGTGTTCACCAATCCCCACGCCAATAACTAACGGACTGCCTTTGCGGGCAACCACAAGAGTATCTGGCTCATTAATAGCAATAACCCCCAAGGCGTAAGCGCCTTTAAAGCCTTTAATGGCGGTTAATACTGCATTAAATAAATCATGGCCATCGCTTAAGTGCTTATGAATGCAATGTGCGACCACTTCGGTGTCGGTTTCAGAAGTAAACCGATACCCTTGTGCGAGTTGTAATGTTTTAAGTTCGGCGTAGTTTTCAATAATGCCATTGTGCACCACAGCCACTTGGTTGTTGCAAATATGCGGATGCGCATTGTGCTCGGCCGGAACACCATGCGTGGCCCAACGGGTATGTGCAATGCCAATTTGACCAGAAAAAACGGTGGGACTACCTTGAATTTTTTCGTCTAAACTTTTGATTTTTCCTAAAGAGCGAATGCGCGAAAGCTGCTGCTGATTGTCCAATACGGCAATGCCAGAAGAGTCGTACCCCCGATACTCTAATCGGCGCAATCCTTCTAACAAAATAGGCACAATATTACGCTCGCCCACACCGCCTACAATTCCGCACATATCCCACTCCAAACTGCATAATTTAAACATGAATTGTAGCATTCATTGGGCTTAAAACCCATTCAAACAGGCCGACCTGTCAGTTATAGAAGGCTATAAAACCCTACGCGAGTTCTAAAAAATAAAAGATAATTAAAAAAAACCGATTATCCGTGCAGCACACAAATAATCGGTTTAATAAAGATAGCCAACTCAACAAACATTTAAGAATGCCTAGCAGCCTGTCGGATTAAAGCCGATTGGCTGCAAAAAAGCTGGATTTGGCCATTTTTTGCCCACTTTTTCGTCAAATAGCGGGCTATTTTCCTCAAAATTGAACAAAAACTGTTTCAAACCAGGCTTTTTTTCGCTTCAACCATTTTAATCCGACAGGCTGCTAGAGAAACCTTACATTGAAACCCTTGCATGCAAAGGTTTCACATTAAAGGGCACCCCTATTCAACGTAATAAAGGGCACCCTAATGTTTATATCGAGGGTTAAGCCTCAGGTGAAACTGGCGTGAGTTTCCAAATGTCTTGATTGTATTCGAGCATAGTGCGGTCGGTTGAAAAGACCCCACTGCGTGCTGAGTTGATGATACTCATGCGCACCCATTCTTCACGATTTTGATAAGCCAAAGCGGCCTTTTCTTGCGCGGTAATGTAACTGCCAAAATCGGCCAATGTCATCCAAGGGTCACTCGGGCTTTTAAGCGAGTTTAATATGTCGTTAAAAATTCCGGGTTCAAACTGGCTAAAGTGACCACTTTCTAATAAACCCATTACCGCCTGTAAATTATGGCTTTCATTAATGTACCCTTGCGGATAATAATGATGACGCAACGCTTCTACATCAGGTGTATGCAAGCCAAACAAAAAGAAGTTTTCATCGCCAACGGCTTCACGAATTTCGACGTTTGCGCCGTCCAACGTACCAATGGTTAAGGCACCGTTCATCATAAACTTCATATTGCCTGTGCCAGAAGCCTCTTTACCGGCGGTTGAAATTTGCTCGGACAAATCAGTTCCGGGACAAATAACCTCCATAGCCGACACACGATAATTTGGAAAAAACACCACTTTAAGTTTATCGCCCACATCAGGGTCAGCGTTAACCACTTGCGCCACGTTATTGATTAACTTAATAATGTTTTTGGCCATCGCATAACCCGGTGCCGCTTTGCCACCAAAAATAACACTGCGATTGGTCCAATTATCGGTATCACCACGTTTAATGCGCGAGTACAAATGGATTACATGCAATACATTTAATAGCTGACGCTTGTATTCGTGAATACGTTTAACTTGAACATCAAACAACGATTCGATATTAAGCACGACACCCGTTTCTTTTTGAACCATATCGGCTAAAGCTTGTTTATTAGCTTGTTTAACGTCATACCAAGCCTGGGCAAATACAGCATCGGTGGCTAAAGGTTCAATTTTGGCCAATTGAGTGAGTTCAGTAATCCATCCCTCACCAATTTTGGTTTTTAGCAATGCACGTAATTTAGGATTGCAACCGGCCAACCAACGACGTTGAGTTACCCCGTTGGTTTTGTTATTAAATTTTTCAGGCCACAGTTGATAAAAATCGTTAAACAAACCTTCTTTTAACAGCTGAGAATGCAACGCTGCCACACCATTAACCGAATGACTGCCGACAATGGCCAAATACGCCATGCAGACGTTATTGTGCTCATCAATAATGGACAAACGACGTTGACGCTGTAAATCGGCAGGCCACTTCATGGCCACTTGCGTTAAAAAGCGTCGATTAATTTCATAAATAATTTCTAATGGACGCGGCAATAACTTTTGAAACAAGCCAATCGACCATTTCTCAAGCGCCTCGGGCAATAAGGTGTGATTGGTGTACGCCATGGTCTGTGTAGTGATTGACCAGGCCTGGTCCCAAGGCATGCGCTCTTTATCTACCAATAAGCGCATTAATTCGGCTATCGCCAAACTCGGGTGCGTATCGTTAAGCTGAAAGGCATTAAATTGCGCAAAATCGGTAAAGTCTTGGTATTTGGTTTTCCATTGGGTCACCACATCTTGCAAACTGGCCGACACTAAAAAGTATTGCTGCTTTAGACGCAACTCTTTACCGTTTTCACTGCTGTCATTGGGGTAAAGCACCATAGTAATATTTTCAGCAGTGGCTTTTTGCGCCACCGCTTCGTGATACGAACCGGCGTTAAATTGCGATAAATTAAACCCTTCTTGCGCGGTCGCCGACCACAAACGTAAGGTGTTGACCGTGTTGTTTTTAAACCCAGGAATGGGTACGTCAAACGGCACAGCTTCAACTACCTCTGCGTGTTCCCAATGGGCATACACTTGCCCGCTTTGCGGGTCAACATATTGTCGTGACTCGCCGCCAAATTTAATGACTTGGGTGTATTCAGCTCGCTGCACTTCCCACGGATAAGGCCCTGCACCCAACCAATGATCAGGTTCTTCAATTTGAAAACCGTTTTGAATCATCTGTCTAAACATGCCGTATTCATAACGCAAACCGTACCCCATTACCGGCAGTTGCAATGTGGCACAACTGTCCATAAAACACGCGGCTAAACGTCCTAAACCGCCGTTTCCTAAACCAGCATCACGCTCGGCCGATTCAATTTCTTCTATGTTCAAGCCCAAATCGTACATGGCTTGAGTGGTTTCGTTTTCAATTCCCAAGTTTAATAAATTATTGGTAAGCGAACGACCAATTAAAAACTCCATTGATAAATAATAAGCTTTTTTATGTTTATTGTTGTTATACGCTTCCCAAGTATTTTTCCAACGGGTCATTAAACGATCACGAGTCGCATACGATAACGCTTTAAATAAATAGTAGTCTTCAGAAGTAATATCACGACCCAAGGTGTGGCATAAATACTTTAAAAAATCGATTTCAATGTCGTCTTTTTCCATGCCGATATGGTGCAACATTTCGTTAATTACATCCATTCGTTTGGCCTCGGTTGATGTGGGCATTTAGAGTTTCTCCGCATAAAGTTTTGCATAGTGCTTAGCACTGCTTTGCCAACCAAAATTTTGTTGCATACCGGTTTTTTGTAAAGCTTGCCAGGTACGCTTTTTGGTAAACAAGTGTAAAGCGTGTAATAAAGTTGATTTTAAGGCATGCCGACTGGGGTCATAAAATACAAACCCAGTAGCCGTGCCGTTTTTTAAGTGTTCGTCCGTGGCATTGACAACGGTGTCAGCCAGTCCACCGGTGTGGTGAACAATGGGCGGCGTTCCATACGCAAGGCTGTACATTTGGTTTAGCCCACACGGTTCAAACCGCGAAGGCATTAAAAACAAGTCAGCCCCGGCCTCGACTTGATGCGCTAGGGCTTCTGAATAGCCAATATACACCCAAATTCGATTGGGGTGAGCGGCGGCCAGCTCAAGCAAAGCCGCTTCAAACAATCTGTCGCCCGAACCCACAATAACAAAATTGGCGGTGCTTTGTGCCAGCATTTCGGGCAAGATAGTTAAAATCAAATCTACCCCTTTTTGCTCCACTAAACGTCCCACAAAGCCCACCAATGGGCGCTCTAACCAACTGGCCATTTTAGGCTGTATCACGCAATCATCCTGACCTATTATTAAACACATTTCGTTTAACAAAGCCTGTTTATTGTGTTGTTTACCCACCACACGACCTTTACTGGCCGAATAATTACGATGAATTAACGGGTCTTTTTCAGGGTTCCAAACAGTCTCGTCAATACCGTTTAAAATGCCTACCAATCGATGTTGAGCGGCGCGTTTAAGCAAAACGCCCTCTAAACCATAGCCATATTCGGGGTAGCAAATTTCTTTGGCATAAGTGGGGCTAACCGTACTCACCCAATCCGCAAACATTAAACCCGCTTTGAGCATTGAAAAATGCCCCCAATACTCTACCCCCTCGGTATGCCATAAAGTCCACGGCAGACCTAATTGCTCAAACAATGACTTAGGAAAACTCCCAGGATACGCCATGTTATGAACCGTAAATACGCTTACTGGTGCGTTTTCTTCTAAGTGCAACAATGCAGGGACTAGACCAGTTTGCCAATCGTTGACGTGCACGGCATCGGCACGCCAGTTAAGCTCTGCTCTGTCCATAGCAAGCTCAACCACGACTTTTGAAAACACCGCAAAACGCTCGCCATTGTCCCACCAATCCATACCATCCTCGGCTATGTAGGGATTTCCAGCACGCTCAAACAGTTCGGGAATTTGCACCAACCAAATTGGAACATCCAAACCTTTAATCGAGCCAGCGTTAAGCTCTAAAATATGCGCGACTAGGTTTCGCTCACACCCTTCAACCATAATAGAAGCAATTTTTTTGGGTGAACTACCGACCGGCAAGCGCTCCATAATAGCACCGTACGCTGGCAAGACCAGGCGCAATGAATGTTTTAACGCGGCTAAAGCATTGGGCAAACTTCCCGACACATCCCCCAACCCTCCGGTTTTAATCAGTGGGTGCGCTTCAGAAGTGGCAAAAAGAATTTTCATAACAGTTCCTACGGGTAAAAAATTAAGCATCTCGGTGCATCAACACCAACACCGACAAGGGTGGCAAGGTTAGTTCAGCCGAAAAATTTTGATTCATCCAGGGCTGATCTTGTGCCATGACAAGACCCGCGTTGCCTAAATTACTGCCGCCAAATAACGCCGAATCGGAATTAAGTAACTCAACATACTCACCACCTTGGGGTAATCCAATGCGATAGTGCTCGCGAGGTACTGGGGTAAAGTTAAACACGCACACCAATTTTTCATGTTCGCTGTGACGAATAAAACTCAACACAGATTGCTGATAATCGTGACAATCAATCCACTCAAACCCACTGCTTTCAAACTCACGCTCGTACAACGCAGGTCTTTGCTGGTATAGGTGGTTAAGGGCTTTTGCCATCAATTGCACACCCTTATTAAGTGGGTCTTGGCAAACATACCAATCCAATGCACGCGATTCACTCCACTCGTTCCATTGGGCAAATTCGCAGCCCATAAACAGTAGTTTTTTACCCGGATGCAATATTTGGTAGGCCAATAACAGACGTAAATTAGCGGCTTTTTGCCAATCGTCACCTGGCATTTTGGCAATTAAAGAGCCTTTTAAATGCACCACTTCGTCGTGCGACAGCGGCAAAACAAAATTTTCAGAATAAGCGTACATTTGGCTAAAGGTTAATTCGCTATGATGGTACTGGCGGTAAATGGGCGCATTTTCAAAATAGCTTAAGGTGTCGTTCATCCACCCCATATTCCATTTCATTGAAAAACCTAATCCGCCCATCCAGGTCGGACGCGACACCATGGGCCAAGAGGTAGACTCCTCAGCCATGACCACCGCCCCGGGACACTGGGCATGCACTTGCTCGTTCAGAGCGCGCATAAAGGTAATGGCCTCTAAATTTTCGCGACCGCCAAATTCATTAGGCACCCATTGATCGTGGGCGCGTGAGTAATCCAAATACAGCATAGAGGCCACAGCATCAACGCGCAAACCGTCGATGTGCAGTTCTTTTAACCAATAGAGTGCGTTGCTTATTAAAAAGTTACGCACCTCATTGCGCCCAAAGTTAAAAATGTATGTACCCCACTCGGTATGCTCACCTTTGCGCGGGTCTTCATGCTCGTAGAGTGCCGTGCCGTCAAAACGCCCTAATGCAAATTGATCTTTAGGAAAATGCGCTGGCACCCAATCCAAAAACACACCAATGTGATGTTGATGGCAATAATCCACAAAATATTTAAAATCGTCTGGCGTACCAAAACGACTGGTCGGGGCAAAATACCCGGTGGTTTGGTAACCCCAAGATTCATCTAAAGGATGTTCGGACACTGGCAACAATTCAATGTGGGTATAGCCCATCCACAAAACATATTCGACTAAACGATGCGCAATGTCGCGGTAATTTAAAAACGAGCCGTCATCGGCTCTTTGCCAAGAACCCAAATGCACTTCATAGATATTGATAGGCGCTTTTTGCCAATCAAACTGCTTTAAATGGTTTGACCAGGCCTGGTCATTCCATTGATAGTTTGATTCATACACAATGCATCCCGTAGCAGGACGATATTCCATTGCTTGAGCGTAAGGATCGACTTTGGTAAAACAGTCGCCAGTATGGCGATTACGAATTTCAAACTTGTATAAATCACCCGCTTGCAAACCAGGAATAAACAATTCCCACACCCCAGAACCGCCGTTTACGCGCATAGGATGGCGCAAACCATGCCACGCGTTAAAGTCACCAATCACTGACACACGCTCGGCCGACGGTGCCCACACCGCAAATTGAACGCCGCTAATGCCATCAATGACTTTAGGGTGCGCGCCCAAAACGTCGTACAAATTCCAATGTTGCCCTTGCGAAAATAGGTGCAAATCGAGTTCACCTAATTGCGGTAAAAATGTGTAAGGCGACACCATGGCGTGTTCTGAGCCATTTTTTTCAACCCATTGCACTGTAAAATGCAAGGGTAAACTGGCTTTTTGCTGAGCGTTAAGCGTGGCGACAAACAAAGGACTGTCAGCCACTTGTTTTAAGCAAATATTGCCCTCAACCTGAGCGCTTTCCGCGGTAGGCAGCCACACTCTAACTTCCCATTGTGCAGGTGTTAACGCATGAAAACCTAAAACGGCAAAAGGATCATGATGACGCCCTTGCTTTAAACGCTCAAGATTTGCCTGCATTGATTTATCGAGGGTTTGCCATAAAATCTGCATAGTGATATTCAACCAATCTGTTATGACCCACTCACGCTCGTATTGCCTGCACTTAAGTGGGTAAAAAATGTATTAATTAAGGCGCAATGACACGCTGCGTTTGCGTTAATAAACTACGCAATTGTTGGGCAAGAGCATCGGGCACTTGTGTCCAATCAAATTGCCAACGCCAATTACCCCCGGCCACACCGGGCACATTCATACGGTGTTCTGAGTTAAGCATTAAAAAATCTTGCATGGGCACAATCACCCTTTGAGCCACGGTATTTAACGCAGCCGCCACCAATGGCCACGGCATTAAACTGGGCAGTCCTGCTTGCTCCAATTGGTGAGCCACATTGGGCATAAGCTGTTGCACTATCCATGATTGTGCCGACTCATCAAGACTGTTAAACCATCCTAATGAGGTGTCATTGTCATGGGTACCAGTATAAGTCACCGAATTTTCGACCTGCTCGTGCAACGAATGGGGATTGTCTGGCAAACCATTAAAACCAAATTGCAACACCGACATACCCGGCAGTTGATATTGATTTTTTAACGCCACCACGCCAGGCGTGATAATACCCAAATCTTCGGCCACCAAAGGCAATAGCGGACATTCGGCTTGCAATGCGGCCAATAAAGCCTCGCCTGGTGTAGCAACCCATTGTCCATTTATGGCTGTTTCTTCGTGTGCTGCAATTTCCCAGGCCGCTTCAAAGCCTCTAAAATGATCAATACGAACCAAATCAAACTGCTCTAATGCTTGGCTAACACGTTGACGCCACCACGCAAAGTTATCTTGCAACATCACATCCCAATTGTAATGCGGGTTTCCCCAGCGTTGACCGGTTTCAGAGAAGTAGTCTGGCGGTACGCCGGTTACTACGGTTGGGTTTAAATTGGCATCAAGCTTAAACTGTCCAGGATTAGCCCAAACGTCGGCACTGTCGTAAGCTACAAAAATAGGCATGTCCCCAAACAATTCAATGCCTTTTTGATTGGCATCGGCCTTAAACTTTTGCCAAATCAGCGACATTACAAATTGTTGTTTTTTAAACTCCAACAACTCGCTGGCGTGTTTATTAGAAAACGCTTGCAATGCAGATAAATCGCGAATTTTAAGCGCATGAGGCCATTCTCGCCAAGCCATTTTATTGTGTTGCAACCGAATGGTCATAAACATCGCATAATCTTCGAGCCAGTGTGGTGGGTGATTTAGATAGTGTATAAACGCTTCTTCATCCATCCAACGTAACCAATCATCGGGCAATAAAGCGGGGTTTAAGGCAAAAGCCGATACCGCTTGATACGGTGATAAATCATCGTGAGTTTGAGTTAATGGGAGCATTTGCCAAATAGACAAGCCCGCTTGCGCCATCCAATCTAAAAAGCGCCAGGCCTGGTCATTTAACTGTCCAGGCCTGCCTTCTGTATTGGGTAAGGATGTGGGGTGTAACAGCACGCCAGCTTGTTTTTTATTCACAATATTTTCTCAATATGAGTTGAAGAACAACCTAAAATAACTTTATAAAAATACTTTATGAGACCTTTGCACGAGTGGATGTACGGCCAAAAATGGTTAAAATTTTCCTGATTTTCGTTGAAAAACTTGCGAATAGCCAGCTATTCACTGCGTTTCCCGCCTCAATCAGGTAAATTTTTCCTCATTTTTTTCTCGCACCCCACTCGTGCAAAGGTCTCTTTATAAAACTAATTTATAAAAAAGTTTAAAAACAGTTTAAAACATTAAGTTATATAAGCATCCATTTAAGATTAGGTGTACGCTAATAGGTAAACCAAGTTATAAAGATGCCGCTGGCTGTCTTAATTACGGCGCATAGTGCCGGCATTTTCCATGTCGCCACCCCCATAAGAGATGGCCACCGCCAAGTTTTCAGGTACAGCCACATTCAACATTTGATACAACCGAGTTAAATGGCGACGGTACAAATGATCGAAATCACGCACACTGCCCGATGGATTGTACCCACCAAACCACCAAAACCAATCAGAACCCTCACACACGGCCAATTGAGTAGTAGCCTGTTTAACCTCATTAGGCGTCAGACTGCCTAAAGCCATGACCGTATCAAAAGCGTATTTAGCCTCTACCAATAAGTCCCAGCCTCGATTCTTATCGGCCTCACCAATCCACGTCGAAAACGAACCGTACACCCAACTTCCTGCTTTTAACACAGGTAAATGACGCACCACCGCACCTTGGTCTAAAGCATCCGCAAAAGTGGTCATTTGAATGCGTGGATGCTGACTGAGTTTCTCATACATTTTGCTTAAAAACAGATGTGCGTTATCGGGGTAGTATTCCCATGCATTTTCACCGTCTAAAATGACACTGACCACGTGCTCCTCCACATCATCGCCTAAAAAGTTAGCAATGTTTTCCATGTGTTGTGCAAAATCGTTAGCGGCATCTTGCGGGTTCCAATCTTTATATTGAAAACCCACCATATCCGACAGCCCATCGTCTCTAAAAAACATGGCACAATCTTGCGAGCCTTGCTGCAAAGGCTGATATAAGGCTCGCTTGCTGTGTATGTCGTGCTCATTTAAGTGCGAAGCTTCGCATGAATGACGCCATACCCCTTCTCCCGATGCCGTCCAACGAATATCAAACTCGTCCAGCAATCCCACTGCGGCACTGCTGACAGCACCTTCTGACAGCCAAACCCCTTTAGGGCGCGTAGCAAAATAATGTTCATAAACCTCTATGCCATGTTGCATATGCCATTTAGCGCGTTCATATCCGTCCGGATACCCTGAGTATAAAGGCGCTGGAGCATTAGGTAAGGCGTCTTTCATGCTCGCAAAATCAATGAGCAAAGGCATAATGGGATGACCGTAAGGGGTCATTGAAATCTCAATTTGATCACGTTCTTTTAATGCGCGGTAACGAGGAATAATACTGGCCACTGCATCGGTCATTATCTCCATTAAAATACATTGATCTTCTTTAGTATAATGATTTTTTTTGGCCATGAGCTTGTTCACTCTAGGGTCACAGTGACGCAAACTTACGCCCATCCACGCTAAATGATACCAAACTAACAAGTCCACAAAAAATTGCGTATTTAGGTAGCTAATGCACGCATTATCGACACTTAAAGGTGGTTTATGACACTGAACCATCTCAACCAATTCTTTAAAATGCGGAAATACATTTATCATAGTGGGCGCGTAAGCACGTTGACACGCCATAACAATCTCAGCGCGTAAACTTGGTTCGCTAGGAATTGGTTGCGCGCCAGACACTAGATTGAGTAAAGGGTCTTGCATCATTTTTCCACTGACTAACCAGGCCTGCATTTGTTGCTGATAATCGTCTAATTGCTCAAGCAGCACCGGGGCAAAATTAACGACCACTCTAGCCTCCGGACAATTTTCAAGATGCCAAGCCATGTCGGCGTAATCTTTAATGGCGTGTAAATACACCCAAGGCAGACGATACAAACCGTCTAAGCCATCACGATAATGAGGTTGGTGCATGTGCCAACACAGTACGACTTTTATTTTTTTGTTGTCATGTCGATTCTTATTTCCCTTTAAAGCTATCTGAGATCTTTGCACGAGTCAGGTGCGAAAGAAAAATGAGGAAAAATCTGCCTGATTGCGGCGGAAAATGCAGTGAATAGCTGGCTATTCGCAAGTTTTTCAACAAAAATCAGGTGAATTTTAACCATTTTTATTCGTGCATTGACTCGTGCAAAGGTCTCTATCTAAACCACTTAAAACATTAAGACTGCTTAACGCAATGTATGCAACTTTTGCCCCATCATATCTGGGGTTACCAAAACAATACCGCTTTCTGGTTCAACGTAAAACCGTTTGGCGTCTTCAATAGGGTCTTCACCGATAATGGTGTTTTCAGGTATTTTGGTGCCTTTGTCAATTACCGCGTTTTGAATACGACAATTACGCCCCACCTCAACGCGCGGCAGCAACACCGAATCTTTAATAAGAGAATAACTGTGCACCCGCGAACCGCTTGAAATCACTGAACGCTTAATACGCGCGCCCGAAATAATGCAACCGCCTGCCACTAAAGAGTCAATGGCTTCACCACGACGTCCTTCGTCATCGAAGGTAAATTTAGCCGGAGGCATTTGTGCTTGATAGGTCCAAATAGGCCATTCACGATCGTACAAGTTTAACTCAGGTTCAATCGAGCACAGGTCAAGATTGGCTTTCCAAAACGACTCAATAGTACCCACATCACGCCAATAAACTGGATCACCTTTGTCGTCAACAAACGGATAAGCTTGCACTTTATGGTCGGCAATCACTGAGGGGATAATGTCTTTGCCAAAATCGTGTGACGAATTTGGGTTATCGCTGTCTTCAATTAATTTTTGATACAAAAACTCGGTCGAAAAAATATAAATTCCCATCGACGCCAACGCTTTGTCTGGCTTACCAGGCATGGCTTCTGGATCGGCCGGTTTTTCAGTGAACTTGGTAATTTTTAGCGTTTCATCGACCGACATAACTCCAAAACCAGTCGCTTCCATGCGCGGCACTTCAATGCAACCAATCGTTACATCTGCGCCCGAGTTGGCGTGGTCAAATAGCATTTTGCTGTAGTCCATCGAATAAATATGATCGCCCCCCAGCACCATCACAAATTTAGGCGTGTGACGTCGCATGATGTCAAGGTTTTGATACAGTGCATCAGCAGTGCCTTTATACCAATCTTTGTCCACTCGCTGTTGCGCGGGAAGCAGTTCAACAAACTCACCTACCTCGTAACGCATAAAACTCCACGCACGTTGCACATGACGTATTAGTGAATGCGATTTGTATTGGGTTAACACACCAATTTTACGAATTCCAGAGTTAACGCAGTTAGACAATACAAAATCAATAATGCGGTATTTGCCTCCAAACGGCACGGCAGGTTTTGCACGCCAGCGGGTTAAATCTTTTAAACGACTGCCTTCACCACCGGCCAACACCAAGGCTAAGGTTTTACGAGTTAACTTAGTGGCTGATTTTGTTTCCATATAATATTTCATCACGCATCCTCTCTTATTGTTTTGTAGACGTAAAGTTTGTCACTATTTAAAACAAATTGGCTTTTTTAGAAGCGTTTGTTAAACGCAACCCCTAATTTTCTTGATTTAAATCAACTACCAGGCCTGGTTAAATTTCAATCAGTCCCGATTTCACAACGAATCCATAAAATTATGTTGCATTGCCCCGCGTAAACCCAAGCTGGCATCGGTGACTAAAAACACAGGCATTTTAGCTATTACACCGGCCATACGGCCTTTTTCGAGCAAGGCTTGTTTAAAGTAAGGTTTTAACATCCAGTTCAACAATTTATCCGCAATGCCTCCGGCTAAATAAATTCCTTGTGGCGCGTGCCAAATTAAAGCCGCCGCACCTACAAACGCGCCGTAAATAGTCACAAATTCGGTCAAAGCTTTAATGGCCGTTGGGTCACCTTGCTCAGCCGCCGCATGAATTTGCGCCGCATTTAAACTGGGCTGCGCCGCCAAAAGAGCGGATGCCTGTAAATAGGCGGTCGTTTGAGTAATGCCAAAGGGCGTTAGTGGTTTTAACGTGTTTTTTTGTACGCTCAAAACACTTAAATCACCGGCTTCTATCACGGTATTTAACGAATAGGTAGGCGGACAATCAAACAATTTAAAGAACGTATAAAGCGTTTCTATACCTGGCCCCGATAAAACCCGCTCGTACGAAACGTGCTCCCAAGTTTGCCATAACCAATTTAACAAAAGTTGTTGCGTTTCAGAGATAGGGGCAAAATCAAAATGCCCACCTTCACAACTCACAGGTAAATAACGCGCCCCATCGTAAAAAATGGGTGCAAGACCTAAACCGGTACCTGCACCAATCACCAAACGATTGCCGGCCACTTTGCCGTTGGCGTGAGTGGGTATGTTAAAGGGTTGATACAAAGGCACCACATTTTCATCGGTAAGCGTTTGCACCCCTAATGCCGCCGCGTAAAAATCGTTTACAAAACAAACAGATTGGATAAAACAGGCTTTTTCAATGGCATCAGCGTCTACCTCCCAGGGCAAGTTGGTTAACTTAACCTTGCGCCCACTGACTGGACCGGGCAACCCAAAGCAAGCCCGCTCAACCAGGATTTCTTTAGTTTTAAATGACAATTTAGCGCAAGATTCACTGGACTGCATGGACAGAAAATGAGATAAAAAATCACTCACAATACTTTCTAAAGAGTTAAAGTCTTTGCATAAATAATGCTGCTTGGCCAACACAATGGTATCTGAAGACGATCGTACTTCAATCAATTGTAACAACGCTTTAGTGCCACCAATATCGCCTGCCAAAAATAACATTTATTACCCCATTATTGTCTATCTAGGTTAGAGGACATTGGACGCTTAAAATTTTAGGCTAAATCGCTACCCGTAGATAGAATCAAGCCCCTCACAAATTAAATGGCTTAAAAAGCTATGCGCTTCTTGTGCCCGAGCTGTTTCGAGCGTATTTACCTTAAAACATATGTCGGCCAAACTGCTTAAAGCACTGTCAGCCCGGCCAGTCATGGCAACGGTTACACACCCCAACTCTTTGGCGGCTTGCAACGCTTTAAGCACGTTAACGCTGTTGCCCGAGGTAGACAAACCAATCACCACGTCACCGGCTTTAGCCAACCCCATAATTTGCCTTGAAAACACCGTATCAAAACTAAAATCATTACTGTGAGCCGTTAAAATAGAACTGTCAGTGGTTAAGGCTAATGAAGCAATGGGTGCACGATTTTTAACGTAACGCACCATAAGCTCGGCGGCCATGTGCTGCGCATCGGCGGCACTGCCACCGTTACCCAACCAAAGTACCTTGCCACCGTATTCAACACTTTTTTAATTGCCAATACCACTTTACGCACATTATCGGACTGTTGCAAGACCGATTCAATGGCTTTTTGATGTTCTGCGTACGCATATTCAAAATCAATATTCATGCTTTCGCATCCGTCGTAGTGCGTTGCTCTTGTTTTTTGGCGGCTGTAATCTTATCCACTAAACGAGTGGTCGAATACCCATCCCAAAAAGACAATACCTCTACCTGCCCGCCGCTAGCCCAAACACATTGTGCACCAGCAATTTCGGCGGGCTTATAATCGCCACCTTTTACTAAAACATCAGGTTGCAGTTTACAAATAAGACGCTCAGGCGTGGGTTCGTTAAAGGCCACCACCCAATCAACACAACTCAACGCCGAAAGCAATTCCATACGTCCTTGCACGCCTACAATCGGACGCGCATCCCCCTTTAAAATCTGCACCGACGCATCTGTGTTTACCGCGACAATTAAGCGATCACCCAACCCTGCGGCCTCGTTTAAATAACGCACGTGGCCGCTGTGTAATAAATCAAAACAGCCGTTGGTCATCACCACGCGCTCACCATTGCGTTGCGCCATCTGCACCAAAGTCAATAACTCGTCTTCGTTCATGGCCACATAGCCCTTATGGCGCATAGAAGCTTTAATCGCCTGGTCTAACTCTGCTTTGGATACAGTCGATGTACCCACTTTACGCACAACAATGCTGGCCGCCTGATTGGCCAAATGCGTGGCACTTTGCAAACTCATACCACTTGCAAACCCTACCGCTAAAGCGGCGATGACAGTATCGCCAGCGCCAGTCACATCAAACACTTCTTGCGCTTGGCTGCTCAGTAAGTACGGCGCATCATTACGTGTCACCAGCGCCATACCGTGTTCGCTACGTGTCACTAACAATGCCTCTAAATCTAAGCGTTGCATAAGCTCATTGGCCGCGCTTACCAGCGTTTGGCTGTTTACCGCATGTCCCACCACCGCTTCAAATTCACTTTGATTGGGCTTGATTAGACTCGCGCCGCGATATCGTTCAAACGCCAAGCCTTTGGGATCAACCAGCACAGGTACATTGGCCTGCTTGGCGCTAGCAATCATCTGTTCTACAAACTGCAAGCTGCCTTTGGCGTAATCCGAGACCACCAGCACATCATAGTGCGCTACGTGCTCAGCCACTTTAAGCGCCAAGGCTTGCGCGGCCACTTCAGGCACCGTAGTTTCAAAATCCATTCTAATTAATTGCTGATGATGGCTCAAAACACGTAATTTACAAATAGTGCCACTGGGTGACAACACCCAACCACACTCGACTTGAGCCGACTGCATCAACTCATTTAACTGAACACCATACTGATCCAGCGCAGGTTGAATGCCTTGTTGATTTTCAGTTATACCCGTTGAAACGTCTTGCCCAATCACGCCTAACAAGTGCGCCTTAGCACCAAGAGACATAATGTTCATGGCCACATTGGCGGCTCCTCCGGCACGAACTTCTTGAGTGTGAACGTTTACAACGGGCACAGGTGCCTCTGGCGAAATACGCCCGGCACGTCCCGACCAATATTGGTCGAGCATGACATCGCCCACCACCAAAACTTTTACCTGAGAAAAATCGTGCGTTCCATCTTTAACCATTAAATTTATCAGTCCCTAATAGATTGTCTAGGTGTTTAAAGCGGCTTTTGCCTTTTGTAGGCATGTTGCACGTTTAAACCGCTTCAATTTTAAACGTGTAAATTTACAAAGCGTGTTAAATTTACATTAAAATGCGTGTCACAGTTTATCAGGAATCATAAATATGCGCAGTGTAAAAACCTTCCCAAAATACATTATGGTCACGGCTATTTTAGCCTCTTTCTCAGTAACAAGCCCCCACGCTTTTGCCGCTGACGCACAAAACGGCCCTATGTCATTGGCGATTTTGGGAGCCTTAGGCTCATTAGGCTTTGCCTGCTACCAAGGCAAAGCGCCGTGCTCGTTGTCGCCCGGCATTAACACCGACCAGCTCACATTCAGCTTAGACTTAGGCGAAGACAGCACCTTAAAACACGCCAGAATAGCCTTGGGTGCCAATTGGCAAGAAAAAATTTACGAGGCCAATAGCTGGGAAATCGCAGGGCGTTGGGAGGTTAATTTAAACCATTGGGATTCAACCCTTAGCAACCCAGATCAAGACATCGGTTACATGATTGGCATCACGCCCGTGTTTCATTATCAGCTTAAAAACAGAGCCATTACCCCGTTTATAGAAATGGGCGGTGGCCCACAATTATTAAGCAACGTGACGGTTGAAAATGAGTTTAAATCGACCCAATTTCAGTTTGGCAGTATTTTTGGTTTGGGCGTTAAAACGGCCGATTTTGAGGTGGGTTACCGCTATTTACACATCTCAAACGCCGGCATAGAAATGCCCAATCCCGGCACCGATTTTCACAACATTCACGTGGGTTATTATTTCTAACCACGGTTAATCCCATAAATTACACGCCAAGTTGATTAATGAGACCTTTGCACGAGAGGGGTACGAGAAAAAAATGAGGAAAAATTTACCTGATTCTTGGCTTTTCGCCAAGTTCTTCGTTTGAGGCGGGAAACGCAGTGAATAGCTGGCTATTCACAAGTTTTCCAACGAAAAGCAGGAAAATTTTAACCATTTTTGGCCGTACATCCACTCGTGCAAAGGTCTCAATGTAACTTGCTAACAAAGAGTAAAACCACCGCATGCCAATAGATTATCAAGCACTCGCCAAACAGGTTTTTGACATTGAAGCCGAAGCGGTTTTACACTTAAAAACGCTGCTGAACGACGATTTTAACGGCAGTGTTAATGCCATTTTGGCCACGCAAGGCCGTTTGGTGATTTGCGGCATGGGCAAGTCGGGATTAATTGGTAAAAAAATCGTCGCCACCTTGGCCAGCACTGGCACGCCGTGTTTTTTTATGCACCCAGGTGAAGCGTTTCATGGCGATTTGGGCATGGTATCGCCACAAGATGTGTTTTTGGCGCTGTCAAATTCGGGTGAAACCGAAGAGGTGATTCGCTTATTGCCGTTTTTAAAAGACAACGGCAACATTGTGATTTCTATGACCGGCAAACCCAATTCAACCTTAGCCACCAACTCCAATTTTCACCTTAACGTGGCCGTACCGCGTGAAGCGTGCCCGCATCAACTTGCCCCTACCTCGTCCACCACGGCCACATTGGTCATGGGCGATGCGCTGGCGGTCGCGCTGATGGAAGCACGTGATTTTCAACCGCATCAATTTGCGCGCTTTCACCCCGGCGGCAGCTTAGGGCGCAAACTGCTCACCCGCGTGTCGCATGAGATGATTACTAAAAACTTACCCATGGTCAGTGCAAGCGCCAGCATGAAAGACGTGATTCACACCATGAGCGAAGGCCGCTTGGGGTTGTGCATTGTCGATAATGGCGCAGGCATTATTACCGACGGTGATTTACGCCGCCACATGGAAAGCAACGCGGCGCAGTTTATGACCTTAACCGCGCACGACATTATGGGCAAACACCCCAAAAGCATTGACGCCAACGCCCGCTTAAACGACGCCGAAGAGCTGATGAACACACACAAAATTACCTCGCTGTTGGTCACACAAGACAACAACGTGGTGGGTGTGATTCAAATTTACGACTTAAATCGTTGATTTCAATCTTAATTGAGCAACTAATACTTTCATTGATTTTTAAACTAAAAACCCACTTAACCAGGCCTGGTCAACGCTGTTTTAACACGTAAATCCATCCTACGACCTTTGCACGAGTGGTGGAGTCTTTTACCCTAATGCGTTTACTTACATACCAAATTTTAACCACCTTGGCGCTGCCCTTTGTTGCGTATAAAGGCTACAAACGCTGTAAAAAACACGCCTTACAACACGCACAACAGCCCACTTTACCCGCCATTGTCGATTGTTTTAAAGCGCGTTTTGGGCTAAGTCGCCAACCCCTTCAAACCGATGGCATTTGGATTCATGCGGTATCAGTGGGTGAAACCCGCTCTATTTTCCCGCTGCTTTCGCGCTTAAAACTTGACTACCCTAGCTTACCGTTAACGCTCACCAGCGGCTCTACTCAAGGCGCCATGCAAGCGTTGCAATTTGCCCCAGTGCCCATTCAACATCAAATGATTCCTTACGATTACCCGTTTGCAATCAACCGGTTTTTAAGCCAAATTAAACCGAAACTCGTTATTATGGTCGAAACCGAAGTTTGGCCTAATTTGTACCAGGCCTGTTCAAAACGCGGCATTCCCATTGTGTTAATTAACGCGCGCCTAAAAGCGCAATCGTTTTACGCTTACCAAAAATGGGGCGGCACAATGTTGGCCAATGCGCTTAATCAAACCCAATGGATTGGCGCACAATTTAAGGTAGACGCCGACTATTTTAAAGCCCTCGGCGCACACTCTAGCAAAGTCAAAACCTTGGGCAACCTAAAATTTGACCTTGCACTGCCCAAAGAATTAGAAAACCAAGCACAACACTGGCGGTCACAACAAACCGAGCCAGAGCGTTTTATTTGGGTCGCCGCCAGCACCCATAAAAGCACCGATGGCCAGGTTATAGACGAAGAGTTAATGATGCTTCAAGCCCATCAGCAACTGTTAACCCAACACCCTAACGCCTTACTTATTTTAGTGCCGCGTCATGCCGATCGTTTTAACGATGTGGCGCAGATGCTTGAACAATCGTCGCTTAATTGGGCACGGCGCAGCACCCAGCAAACGGTAAACGCCAATACACAGGTCTATTTGGCCGACACCATTGGTGAGCTTATGTTGTGGTTTGCCATCGGCGATGTGGCGTTTGTCGGCGGCAGTTTGGTGCCGTTTGGTGGGCACAATATTTTAGAACCGGCCGCGCTAAAAAAACCGGTATTGTCAGGACCACACTACGCTAATTTGCAAGCACTCTTTGAAGGTCTATTGCAGCAAAATGCGGTGCAGATTGTACACAACACCAACGACCTAGCGCGCACCTTAACGACCCTAGCCCAAGACCCTCATCAGCGCCAACAACTAGGTCAACAGGCCTACCAAGCCTTTAGCCAGCAAAGCGGTGTATTGGACAAAGTGATGCAACACTTAAGCCCGTTGTTACTCAATACACTTCCCAACACGCCCTCTAAAAACGTTCCCCAAAACTAAAAAGCCCGCTCAAAACAATGAGCGGGCTTTTAGTTTTAAACACCTGGTAAAACCAGGATTGGCTTGGTTGGTTCTAAGGTCAATTAGTGATAAGCCTTATGTGACAAATACAACGCCAATGCCACTAACATAATAGCCAAAGCATAATAAAGCAACTCTAACGGTTCGGTGGGTTTCAAGAAAATGGCCTGTTCAAAGAACATTACAATCAAAATTAACACAATTACCTTGGCCAAACGGTCTTTTAAATCGTCTAACGAGCTGATAAATAAAATATTGCTGGCACCGTGCTTATCGCCTGCAATGTCAATTTTGGAGATAAACAACTCGTACAATCCCAGTGAAAAAATCAGCATGATTGCGCCCAATAAAAAGCCGTCGACCGAACCCACCACGTGCGCCACGGTTTGCGACTTTAACAACGCCCGTCCAGCATCATCTAACTCGTGATAATGCGTTAGATGCGAAATGGTGTAATAAATATCGATGGTGGTGATGTAAAAAATGCCAAACGCGGTAATTAAACTGGCCACCACCGCCACCAACACCACAAAGCGACTGTTCCAAAGCATCGACTCAAACGCAACTTCAACTCGACCTGGCGCCTGAGCAGCAGGATAACAAATCAACTCTTCGGCTTGGTTTGCAGTAGGTTCTTTTACTTTTTGTTGTTCTTTTATTTGCATCGCATTCTCCAAATGGGTAAACGTTAGTCTTTTGACTGCAACATTTCAATTGTAAAGTTATGGTTGGTGTAAATACACAAGTCGGCGGCCACGGTTAGGGCTTTTTCGACCACATCGCGTGCCGACAAATCGGTGTTTTGCATTAACGCTTGTGCCGCCGCGTGAGCGTAATTGCCGCCCGAACCGATGGCAATAAAGTCGTGTTGCGGCTCAATAACGTCGCCTGTTCCCGAAATTAACAGCATGTTATCAGCGTCGGCCACCAGCATCATCGCCTCTAATTTACGCAAAGCGCGGTCGGTGCGCCAGTCTTTGGCCATCTCAACCGCCGCACGCATAAGTTGGCCGTTGTGCGTTTGCAAGCGTCCTTCAAAGCGTTCAAACAAGGTAAAGGCATCGGCCGTGGCACCGGCAAAACCGGCAATTACCTGACCGTTGTGCAGACGACGCACTTTACGGGCGTTGCCTTTCATAACCACATGCCCCAAAGTCACCTGGCCATCACCACCAATCACCATTTGGCCATTGCGCTTAGCGCATAAAATTGTTGTTCCGTGAAATGACATAACACCCCTTTTTAACGGTTTATAAACGATAAATTCAGTTGCGTATTCTAACCCGAATATTTCACAAATTTGCACCGATCTTGCTTGTTACTTGATTCCACAAAAAATATTTTCTCAGTTGGCCGTAATCGTGGATACGACACGCCTTCGAAAATTTCCTTGTGAAGCCAATGCCCTGCGCAATCTCAGCACAAATTCATGAAACATTCTGGCTAAAGGATATTTTATGCGTCTTACAGTTTTTACTCATCCAACGACTGAGTGGGCGTTTTTTTAGCGCGTGGATGCGCCAAATCGTACACTTGGGCTAAATGCTGCAAGTCTAATTTAGTATAAATTTGCGTGGTAGATAAATTAGCGTGCCCTAAAATTTCTTGTACCGCACGTAGGTCGCCACTGGATTCCAGCACGTGCGTGGCACACGCATGACGCAAGCGATGCGGTGACATTTTGGTGGGCAAGCCGGCTTGCACGGTGCGTTTGTCTAAACTTAACTGCACCGAGCGCACCCCCAATCGCGTGCCGCGCGCACTGACAAACACAGCGGTTTCATGGGGTTTGGCATAGGTTGGGCGAACGGTTAACCAGGCCTGGAGCGCTTGCAAGGCTTTAGAGCCAACTGGCGCTAGACGGTGTTTTTGACCTTTGCCCAAGACCTGCACCCAACCCGAATTTAACATGGCCAGGCCTGGTAACAAATCTAAACCCACACACTCAGACACCCGCAAACCGCCACTGTATAAAAGCTCAAACACCGCTTGATCTCGCACATTTTGCCACGAATTTAGGGGTTGGTCTAACAGCGTTTGCGTCCAATCAACATCAATACTTTTGGGCAGCGGCTTCCCTTGCTTGGGCGCTTTAATGCCTTTGGCTGGGTTAAGCGTCACCAAACCACGGTGCAATAAAAAATCGTAAAACGCCCTAATGGCCGACAACTGCCTGGCCAACGTACGCGCACCGATACCTTGCGCCATGCGTTCACTTAAAAAGCGCCGCAGCGCATTAGGCTGAATCTGCGCCCAATCGGTAAACTCAGCATCAGACAACTCACTTAAAGAGTGCTTTAAGTAAAATGCCAAAAAGGCCTGTAAATCACGCTGATAATTGGTTTGCGTGTGCACTGAGGCGTTGCGAGCTTGTAAATCATGGATAAACGCCATTATCTGCGGCGCTTGCGACGGGGCTTGGCTACAACGCATAACTAAACGTGGCTAAACATGACTAAGCATGACTAAAAAGATGCCCTAATTTGGCACTGACCAACTCGGCCATCATTTTTAAAAAATAGGTGCCTAAACTGGGATGAAAACGATCGGTTTGACTGCCCAACGCCAACACGCCCCACACTTTGGTGTTACCCAACGGCAATAAGCAGACCGATTGCATCGCCTGTCCTGTGCTAAACAACCCCTTTTGCCACTCTTTTTCAACCAAACCGCAAATGGGATGCTCTGCCTGCAAGGTGGTTTTTAAGGCGCTAACCCAGGTTTGACTTAAACCCAATTGGTTCATGCCTTGCACACTGACCTTAGGCACATCCCAAGACACCAGCGCGATGTGCTCGACCTTAAAAAGCGTTTTCATCTGTTCAATAATGCACTCCACGGCGGCTTGTTCGCTTTGAGTGGCCATCAGGGCTTTGGTAAACTGCTGAACCTTTTGCGACAACTCGGCATTTTCGCCCACAATGTCCAATTGCAAATCCACCGCCACTTGCAAGGCATCACGCTGTTCGCGCAACTGAAACACCTGACGTTCTAACAACGACACCGCCTGACCACTTTTAGGGTGCGGAATGCTCAACTCATCCAACAGATTGGGAAACAGATGAAAAAACGTACGATTTTGGTCTAAATAATTCACCACTTGCTCGGCACTTAAGCGGTGCTTGCCTTCCACATCGTGCCCCAAACGTTCATAGGCAAATATTTCATTGCCGTGTGCGTCGAGCGTTTTGGTCGCCGACTTAGGCGTACCGACATTAAGGTTTAAACTCATAGTTCCATTACCCCTTCAAACACCGTGACAGCGGGCCCGGTCATCCACAAGGGCGACTCGCTTAAACCGCTCCAACGAATCACCAAATCGCCTCCAGGCAAGCTCACGGTAACGGTTTCAGACAACAGCCCACGACTGCGCAATACCGCCACGGCGGCGCACGCGCCCGTACCGCACGCCAAGGTTTCGGCCGCACCGCGTTCGTACACCCGCAGTTTAATATGCTGGGTGTTTAAAATTTGCGCAAACCCCACATTTACTCGCTCGGGAAACCAAGGGTGCGACTCCAACAGTGCGCCCAAATAGGCCACGGGTGCGGCTTCAATATCGTCTACCAGCAACACGGCATGCGGATTACCCATAGACACCGCCCCCAATTCAATCCACTCATCGTCAATGGGCACGCTGTAAATAGGTTGGCGTTCGTCCACCGTAAAAGGCAAGGCGCTGGGGTTAAAATTGGGTTGCCCCATGTTGACCCGCACCAAATCGCCCTCTATGTACAACACAATAATGCCCGAGGCGGTTTCAACGGTAATCTCGGTTTTAGTGGTTAGTTTTTTATCGACCACAAAGCGCGCAAAACAGCGCGCGCCATTGCCACACTGTTGCACTTCTGAACCGTCGGCATTAAAAATGCGGTATTTAAAATCCACCTTAGGCAGACTGGGTTTTTCAACCACCAGCAGTTGGTCAAACCCTACCCCAAATTGGCGGTGTGCCCACTGCTTGACTTTTTCTGGCGTAAATTGCACGGTTTGATTAATGGCGTCGACCACCATAAAATCGTTGCCTAACCCTTGCATTTTGGTAAATTTGAGTTGCATGATGCTCCTTTAATACGCATTACAGTACGGCATGACGGTACAGTTTAAACCGCCCAAAATAATCGCATGAATTTAGCATGCATGCGCTCAATACGCAAACAACACAAACCAATTTGCGGGTGCTTTAGCGCGATTTAGACGCTAAATTTACTTTTAAATCCACTATAATCATTTGTTCATAAAAATTGTTAGGAAACGACCCAAACATGACGACCCGTATGATGACCCCCAAAGAAATTGTCCACAGTTTAGACGCTCACATTATTGGTCAGGCCGATGCCAAACGCGCCGTGGCCATTGCCTTGCGAAATCGCTGGCGTCGAAGCCAATTGGCCGACGATTTACGCCATGAAGTCACCCCAAAAAACATTTTAATGATTGGTCCTACTGGCGTAGGCAAAACCGAAATTGCTCGACGTTTGGCCAAACTTTCCAACGCCCCGTTTTTAAAAATTGAAGCCACTAAATTTACCGAGGTGGGGTATGTGGGGCGCGATGTCGATTCGATTATTCGCGACTTAGTCGAAACCGCCATTAAAATGACCCGTGAACAAGCCACGCAAAAAGTTCAACGCCAAGCCGAAGACCGTGCCGAAGAACGTATTTTAGACATTTTACTGCCGCCCGCGCGCGGTCGCGAAGCCGAAAGCCACGACAACATGGCCGACACCCGCCAAAAGTTTAGAAAACGCCTGCGCGAAGGCAGTTTAGACGACAAAGAAATTGAACTCGATTTAAGCACCGCGCCCGCCCACGTCGAAATTATGGGCGCACCGGGCATGGAAGAGATGACCCAGCAACTGCAAAGTATGTTTGAAGGCTTGGGGCAAGGCAAAAAAGAGAAGCGCAAACTGCCCATTAAAAAGCCCTAAAAGCGCTGATTGAAGAAGAGGCTCAGCGCCTGGTCAACGACGAAGACATTAAAGCGCAAGCCATCGAAAGTGTCGAACAAAACGGCATTGTGTTTATTGATGAAATCGACAAAGTCGCCAAACGCCAAGAAGGCAGTGGCGGCGATGTGTCGCGCGAAGGCGTGCAACGCGATTTACTGCCGCTCATCGAAGGCTGTTCTATCAGCACCAAATACGGCACCATTAAAACCGACCATATTCTTTTTATTGCCTCGGGGGCGTTTCACCTGGTCAAACCGTCCGATTTAATTCCCGAACTGCAAGGCCGCTTGCCCATTCGCGTTGAACTGCAATCGTTACGGGTCGCCGATTTTGTGCGTATTTTAACCGAACCCAAAGCCGCCTTAACCACCCAAGCCATTGCGTTGCTTAAAACCGAAGGGGTCGATTTGAGCTTTACCGATGCGGGCATTCAGCGCCTGGCCGAGATTGCGTTTGATGTAAACGAAGGCACCGAAAACATTGGCGCGCGCCGTTTGCACACCGTACTTGAACGTCTGCTAGAAGAAGTCTCGTTTGACGCCTCTGAAAAACCCGGCACACAGGTTGAAATTACCGCCGAGTTTGTCGAAGAACGTCTGGGCGCTTTAGCCACTAACCAAGACTTGTCGCAGTACATTCTTTAAACATTTTTTAAAAGTTGATTGAGAAAAAAACTATGCCCCACCCCACCGACATCAAATTGCACCAAGCGTCGCGCAAGCTCGAAGTGAGTTTTGACAGCGGTGAAACCTTTGTGTTTACCTGCGAGTTTTTGCGAGTTTATTCACAATCGGCTGAAGTGACTGGGCATGCGCCTGGGCAAGAGGTGTTGCAGGTTGGCAAACACGCCGTCAATATTACCGCCATAACGCCCGTGGGGCATTATGCGGTAAAACTGCATTTTGACGACGGTCACGACACCGGGCTGTACACATGGGAGCGTCTGTACGATTTAGGCGTACACCAAACCGATTATTGGACCGACTATTTACGCCGTTTAATGCGCGCCGGACACGCCCACCCCGATTTGAATGCGTTAAAAATGCAGCACACTTAAAAAGAGCTTCGCCATCGTGCCCACTCTATCCACCTTAGAACCTTAGAACAAAGGCAAAATACCATGAGCAATCCCAAACAAACCATCGATTTTGGCTTTTTAGAAGTGCCGCTGGACGAAAAAGTTAAAAAGGTTAAAGGCGTGTTTGATTCCGTCGCCGGCAACTACGACATTATGAACGACGTGATGTCGATGGGCATTCATCGTTTATGGAAACGCCACACCATTGAACTAAGCGGTATTAGGCCTGGTCAAGTGGTGCTGGATTTGGCGGGCGGCACCGGTGATTTAACCAAAGAATTTGCTAAACGTGTGGGCAAAACCGGTCGCGTGGTGTTGGCCGACATTAACGAAAGCATGGTGCGTGTGGGTCGTGACCGCTTAATTAATCACGGCATTAGCGGCAATGTGGATTACACCATCACCAACGCCGAGGCCTTAGCGTTTCCAGACAACACCTTTGATTTAGCCACCATCGCCTTTGGATTACGCAACGTCACCCACAAAGACAAAGCGCTTAGCGAGCTGTATCGCGTGCTTAAACCCGGCGGTCAATTGATGGTGTTAGAGTTCTCTAAGGTTGAGCAACCTCTGTTAGCCAAAGCCTACGATTTTTATTCGTTTAATATTTTGCCCAAACTGGGCAAATTGATTGCCAACGACGAAGCCAGTTATCAATACTTGGCCGAATCGATTCGCATGCACCCAGATCAAGAAACCCTAAAACAGATGATGCTCACCGCCGGTTTTGATAAAGCCGACTACCTTAATATGAGTGAAGGCATTGTGGCGTTGCACCGTGGTTGGAAGTATTAATATGAGTGCTGCTAACGCCGATCACACTTCACCAGGCCTGGTAAGTTTAGCCACACTCTTACAAACCCTGCTGACCCAAGCGATGCGCTTAAACGACGCGAACGATGCCAACGGCGCGTTGTTTGCATCCCTTGAAGATCACGTAATAGGTGTGCAACTAAAAGAAACCCAACACCCGCTGTATTTTATCTTTACCCACTATGGGGTAAGCGTGCAAACCCAGTTAATAGGCGAGCCCGATGCCATTCTGCACACCGGTTTTATAGACTTATTAAACAACAAACCCATTGAAATTTTGGCCGGCGATGAATTATTAGCCCAGAACTTTATAGACGCACTGCGTGGCATAGAGATTGATTGGGAAGAACAACTTTCACACCTAACCGGTGACTTAGTGGCCTTTAAAGTGGGACAAGGTGTGCGGGCTTTTTTAACGCAGTCAAACACCACACAAGACCACCTAAGAAATCATCTAACAAATCACCTAGGCCAAACGATTAAAGAGTATTTGCACTTTGAGCTTAACGCCCTGCCCACTCAAGCCCAGGTAACGCGTTTTACCCAGAGCAACCAGCAAACCGCCCAAGCGGTAGACGTCTTAAGCGACCGAATTGAACGCCTACTTGAGCGCTTAACCGCACCTAATTTAAAAGAATCCCATTAATGAAATTTATTCACAAATTGTTGCGCATCATCAAAATCAATCGCGTTTTGAGCTATTACCAAATTGATAAAATGGTGCTGAGCGATACCAAATACGCCTGGCTTATTACCCTAAACAAACTATTGCCCTGGAACTGGCGCACCCCATCGCAGGCGCAACGTGGTGAGCGCATTAGGTTGGCGTTAGAAGAGTTAGGGCCTATTTTTATCAAACTCGGGCAAGCACTGTCCACCCGCAAAGACTTACTGCCGCACGACATTTCGCTTGAGCTGGCCAAACTGCAAGACGACTGCCCACCGTTTGACGAAGTGCACTCCAAACAACTCATCGAGACCGGTTTAAAACAAACGGTAGAAGAAGCCTTTGCCTTTTTTGACCCTGTGCCTATGGCATCAGCGTCCATCGCGCAAGTGCACGCTGCCCGCATGCACAGCGGTCTTGACGTAGTGGTTAAGGTGGTGCGTCCCGACATCAAACCCATTATTGAACAAGACGTGTCCATTATGTTTAGCTTAGCGCGTCTATTAGAAGCCGCCGTTAAAATAGCCAAACGCCTGCATCCAGTAGAAGTCGTGGCCGAGTTTGAAAAAACCATCTTAGACGAACTCGACATGATGCGCGAAGCCGCCAATGCCACGCAATTGCGCCGTAATTTTGAAGACTCTGACCTATTGTATGTTCCCGAAATTTTCTGGTCGCACACCTCCGAAAGTGTCATGACCATGGAGCGCATTTACGGCATTCGCATCAGCGAAACCGACAAACTAAAAGAAGCGGGCATTAACCTCACCGACATTTCGGCCAAAGGCGTGGTCATCTTTTTTACCCAAGTGTTTAAGCACAATTTTTTTCACGCTGACATGCACCCGGGTAATATTTTTGTACTGCCCGACGGCCGTTACGCCGCGATTGATTTTGGCATTATGGGCACGCTCACCCCAGACGACCAACGCTATTTGGCCGAGAACTTTTTAGCCTTTTTTAACCGCGACTATTTGCGTGTGTCCGAGCTGCACATCGAATCGGGCTGGGTGCCCAGAGAAACCCGCGTGGACGAATTTGAGTCGGCCATTCGCTCGGTGTGCGAACCTATTTGGGACAGACCATTAAAAGACATTTCGTTTGGCTTGGTGCTGATGCGCTTGTTTCAGACCGCGCGCCGTTTTGGGATGGAGGTGCAACCGCAACTGGTGTTACTGCAAAAAACCTTGCTTAACATTGAAGGCCTTGGCCGCCAGCTGGACGACGAACTCGATCTGTGGGACACCGCAAAACCGTTTTTAGAAAACTGGATGCAAGAACGCGTCGGCCCGAAAGGTTTGGTTAAAAACATCAAAGCCAATCTGCCATTTTGGATAGAACAAGCCCCGCAAATTCCGGGTTTATTGCACGGTACACTCACTAAGTTAGCCCATCAAGGCATTGGGATTCAGTCGGCACAATTAGACGAAATAAAAGCCACACTTGCCCAACAAAATCGCCAACAACGCCAGCGGGCGATTGGTTTAATGCTGATATTACTGGGTTTATTACTGCCCATCGACGCCGACTACGCCAGTACGCTGCAAATTGGTTTATTGCTGGTGGGTGGTTATTTTATTATTAAAAACTAGAGTTAGAACTAGAACCAGCATAAAAGGATTAAACATGGTAAATACATTAACCTGTTTAGCGAACATTGGCCAACGCGCCCTAATGCCCACTCTAATGCCCATTTTACTGGTGGCCATTTTGGGTTTAAGCGCCTGCGCCAGCCCATATCCACTGGGCATGAGCGAAGAGCAGTGGAACGCGTTAAGCACCGATGAACGCAAAACTCTTTTGGTAAAGCAACAAGCCTATCAAGAAGAGCAACGCCTGGCCAAACAGCAAGCCGACGCCAAAGCCCGCGAACTTAGCTTACAACTGGAAATTGCCGAACGCGCTCGCTTAGAAAAGCTGTATCAACAGCCGCAAAACGGCAATGTGATGATGGTCAATGTTTTAGAAGGCCAATACCGTTCTGGCAAACGCCAATTACGCTTAGTAGAAGCGTCGTATCTTATTGCGCGCGGTGAAAGCCAATTCATAGAACTGGTGTTGGAAGACGCTAAACACCGCACCATAACCACCGTAAACGCGTATTTACACTACGATATAAACGGTAATGGCCTTTATTTGGCGTTTGACCGTTACCAAAACGCCCAACGCATTGCCCTGTTGCGCGATGGTCAATGGAACTGTGGCACCACCTATCAAAAAAACTTAATGACCTCGTATCAACAACTGCTCGGCGTGCACTTTTACGTGCAAGAACAAGGGGCGCAATGCCGAGGACATCGGCGTTAGCGATTAGCGCTTACTTTAAAGCGCCTTTATTAACATGTATTAACATGTATTAACATGTATTAACATGTATTAACATGTATTAACATGAGAACCGTTATGAACATCTGCATAAAAAAGCCGTTATCAAACAAACTTGCCACTCCTTTACTGAGCCTGTTTTTGCTCTTTAATGTAGGGCTTTCTGTCACACACACCGCACACGCCGGCGAAATCTTGCCTCTGGCGGTTGACCTTAAAAAAGACGCTCAAACCGCTCAACAACATAATGTGCCCGTGGTGCTGTTTTTTACCGCCACCTGGTGCGGCTATTGCAAAAAACTTGAAGAAAACATTTTAAACCCCCTGTTTGAACACACCGATTTAGAAAACTACGGCGAGTTTAGACAAGTGGTCATGGACAAATCGCATTGGATGATGAAAGACCTAAACGGTCAAGCCATTGAAATGAAAACCTTTGGCCCCGCTATGCACATTAAAGTGGCGCCCACCACGCTGTTTTTAAACGCCAAAGGTGAGCAAATTGCCGAACCCATAATCGGCTTAACGCTAGAAGAGTTTTACCCAGGAAATTTAGAAAAATCGCTCAATCAAGCCCTTAAAGCTTTGGGCAATCCTAAGCAAATCGATTTATACAAAATGGTCAACGACAGCGCCACGAACGTTAAATAAAGCTTTTAGCAGTAGCACTTTAACTCTTTAAACTAATGAACATACTCAACATAGCGTTAGCGTTGTTGAGCATTATTAAGCATTTCTAAATCAGACTTATAAAGACTTTTGATCGTGTGAATGGTCGGCCTTAAGCTGCTGTTTGCTCAATTAATTGACCCAGCAGTTCAACCACTTTGTCACTTTGAGTATCTAGTTCATTAATCCCTTTTTCTAAGGTTTCATAATCGTCAATACTAAAAGCGTCCATAATATTTTTAATTAAACAGTGCATCATTGAGTGTTCTTCACCAAGGGCTTTCATGGCTGGCAGGTGCATAAAGGCTTGGCCATTAGCACCGTAATACCATTTACCTAAGGCACAAGCGGTATGGTCTATGGCATTTTCATAGGTTACGCCAATTTCAGCGCCATCAATAAAGCTACGAATTTTACTCTTCCAACCCAAGTGCGCCTTAACCATCGCGTCAAACTGCTTGGCTAAATCTGACTTCGCAATCAGCTTTTCACGACGACACTGAACCGCTACTTTGGAATGAGTATTAGGCGGGCAACCGACTTTATTAAGTTTAGTGATTAATTCTTCTGGTTTTAGAGGTTTATGAATAATGTCTTTCATGCCGGCGGCATAAATGGTCTTCTCAAAATCAGGACCGTGTCCGGTGTAAGCCAATATGGGTTTTTGGTAACCCATCTTGCGTATGGCATGAGTCGCGTCAATACCGCTCATTCCTGGCATTTCTATGTCCATAAGAATGGCCGCTGGGTTATAGCGTTGGCATTGGGTAATCGCTTCACGTCCATTGGATGCCACTTTAGTGTAATACCCCATTCTGTTCAGCAACATCACCGCTACTTTTTGATTAGAAATATTGTCGTCCACCACCAGCACCAAATACTGGCTTTCGGTCTGCTCTTGAGTAGAGTTTGCCGCAGTTTCACAATCACCCAATTGGAAAGAGCCAACCAGAGCATCCATGCTTTTTGCTACATCCCCTAAATATTCGGCCAAAGAAGCATTTTCTAACACCAAGGTCGAGTTTTCACTGGCCGACTGCTCAAGACTGATAATGGATTGATTAACCTCATGAATCTGCTCGGCTTGTTGGTGCGCATTGTGCGAAATGTGACGAATATTGACGGTCATATCAGTCACTTGAGAAATAATGGCTTGCAAGGATGCACCCGTAGCCTCAACTTTCTGAGTACCTTGTGCAATTTTTTCGGCGGTCATTCCAATTAAACCATTAATTTCGCGTGCCGCATCAGCAGATTTTTGTGCCAAATTACGCACTTCACCAGCCACTACCGCAAATCCTCGACCATGTTCACCGGCTCTGGCGGCTTCAACGGCCGCATTAAGCGCCAATAAATTGGTTTGAAAAGCGATACTGTCAATTAAGGTAACAATACCGGTAATTTTTTGGCTAACCTCGGCAATCTCACTCATGGCAGAAATGGCTTCTTGCATGTTGCGATTACTGGCCTGCACTCCCGCTTCGGTTTGTATGGCGAGTTGATTAGAAACCTTAGCTTGCTCGGTCGTTTCAGTGACTTTTTGGGTTAGTAAATTCATCGATACAGCGGTTTTTTGCAGTTCATCTGCCTGATTTTTAATTGAATTTGATAAAATTACATTACTTTCAGACACATGCTCTGCCGAGTGCGCAACTTCCTTGGCTTGATTATTAAAACCACAAAAAGAAGTTCTTAACGACTCTATGCCAGCGCCTAAGCTTTTAATGGTCCAACCGTATTGTCCAAAATGCTGACTTTGCGCTTTAAGCGTTAGATTTTTAGCCGGTAACCCACCAATTAATATAGAAATATCACTCAGCGTTTTTTGCAGATTGCTCATGAGCGCGTTAATGTCTGTGCATAGATCGTGATAAAACCCAGTCAGTGAAGACGCGTCTACACGCGAATGCAGCTTGCCCTGACTGGCGTTAGTCACAAGATTTTTAATGCTTTGCTGCACAAACAATTCTTGAAAAATATCTTGCCATTCAATGGCTACACCCAACGACTTACCATGGCTGTCAAAAATGGGTGACATGGACAATTGCACTTCGGCTGAATAAAAATTAAATTTAAAGATTTTGGGCTCTTTTAAATCTAAACAAGCCATTAAAATATTGGCATCATTTCTAAACAAACAGCCTATGTTTTTACCGGTTAGTTTGTTTAAGTTAAAGTCAGAAACCTCTTTTTGAATAATCGCTTCTATGGGTTTTAAAAATTCCACTAGCGATTGATTCATAAACACAATGGTGCCATTTTGATCAGAAAGCATAATGTAGGTTTTTAAATCATCCATACCCGATTTCATGCGTTGCGAAAAACGTGCTTCAGTATCAATTAGATTTTGTTGAGCGCCCAAACGTATTTGCATGGTTTTTAAACGGCGGTTCATGGTGCCGGCTGTATTAGCACCGTGAGTATTGATGCGGCCATTTAATTGCCCATTGGTTAACTCATCCACCGCTTTTATGGCATCTTGAATACGGTTTAAATAGTAAATAACATGCATTGCGGATAAAAGCGTTAATACAACAACCGCAATGTTTAAGAACTCGTAATTAATATCAAAGAAAAAAGACAAAATTTCATTCAATATGGCAATTAACGTGGCTGGAATAATGGTAATCAAAGGCGGCCAATGCGCCAGTGGGTTTAGGCGTTGATAGAGCGAGTCTGGCACCCCGTTATGCAATTTTACTTTTCCGGCTTTAATCGCCGCATAAGCCGCCTCGGCCTCTTTAATTTGTTCGCGCGTTGCCTGAACTCTAACGCTGATATATCCGGTAATTTTGTCATTTTCAATAATGGGCGTCGCATTAGCTTCAACCCAATAAAAACCACCGTGTTTGCGTCGATTCTTAACAATTTGATTCCACGGACGACCACTTTCAATGGTGCCCCAAAAATCTGCAAACACTTGTTCTGGCACATCAGGATGACGTAATATGTTATGCGGCTCACCCAGTAACTCTTCCAACTCAAAACCGCTGGATGTTACAAAAGCTTCATTAGCGTAGATAATAGAACCCTGTAAATCGGTTTTGGAAACCAGCATTTGGCCTTCTGGAATGATGTATTCATCATTTATAACTGGCTGATTATTTCGCATAACGTATCCTTATTTTTCTTAAAAAGATTAAAACTTTTGCACGAATTTGGATCTATATAACAATAAAAAATTACCTTATGGTACAACGAAAACCCGCAAAACGTTAGCCATTTTTACACCCTAAACAGGTAACTATGCCGCCAATTTATTCGTACTAAAAACTTTGTAAACACTATGGCAAAATTAACACCAATTTACCGAGGTTTTCATGCGTTTGATTACGAATAACTTCATACACTCATTTACTTATGCAAAGGTCTAAAGATGTCTAAAGAAGCTTAATACGATTTAAGGCTGCTTTAAACTATGGTTTAATAAAACCTATTAGAGACCTTTGCACGAGAGGGGTACGAGAAAAAAATGAGGAAAAATTTACCTGATTGAGGCGGGAAACGCAGTGAATAGCTGGCTATTCACAAGTTTTCCAACGAAAAGCAGAGAAATTTTAACCATTTTTGGCCGTACATCCACTCGTGCAAAGGTCTCTATTAATAAAGTTGTTCACTAAAACTGTTAATAAAACTGTTAATAAATCCAAAAAAGGAAACCGTATGTTTGAAAGCGCATTTTTAGAGCTCAGCATGTTGTTAACGGTTTCAGCTGTCGTTGGTTTTATTGCAGTACAACTTAAACAACCTCTTATTGTTGCCTTTATTGCCGTGGGAATTATTGCCGGACCAGCCGTTTTGGGTATGGTATCGCTTAACGAGCAAATTGATTTATTGGCGCATTTAGGCATAGCCATTTTATTGTTTGTGGTGGGGTTAAAACTGGATTTGCACATTATTCGCACCATGGGTGTGGTGGCGTTATTTACCGGGCTAGGCCAAGTTATATTTACCTCTGTTATTGGTTATTTAATTGCCTTGGCGTTGGGAATGTCACCCATTGGAGCCTTGTATGTCGCGGTAGCATTAACTTTTTCAAGCACCATCATCATCGTTAAACTTTTATCAGACAAACGTGAACTCGATGCGCTGCACGGGCGTATTGCTATTGGTTTTTTAATTGTGCAAGACATAGTTGTAGTGCTGGCCATGATTGGTTTAACCGCGCTGGGTCAAGCACAAGAAACCACCAGTTTGGGGTTTGAGGCTTTAATGGTGCTGTTAAAAGGTATTTTAATGCTCATCGTGGTAGCACTGTTAATGCGCTACGTTATACCAGGCCTGCTCAAACGCCTGGCGCATTCACCCGAGTTGTTAATCTTATTTGCCATTGCCTGGGCGGTATTGGGCGCATCGCTTGGTGATATGCTGGGCTTTAGTAAAGAAGTGGGCGCATTTTTAGCCGGGATTTCGTTGGCTTCAACCCACTATCGTGAATTAATTGGCGCCAGATTGGTCAGTTTGCGTGATTTTTTACTGTTATTTTTCTTTATTAGCTTGGGCGCAAGCCTAGAGATGGATACATTAGGCGCACAAGTCTGGCCAGCACTTATTTTATCGGTATTTGTATTAATTGGTAACCCATTGATTGTAATGGCTATTATGGGGTACATGGGCTATCGTAAGCGCACTGGGTTTTTAGCCGGATTAACCGTGGCGCAAATTTCTGAATTTTCACTTATTCTGGCGGCTCTAGGCTTTAACTTGGGTCACATTGACCAAGAAACCGTTGGCTTAATTACCCTGGTAGGCTTAATTACCATTTCGGCCTCTACCTACATGATTTTGTACTCACACCCGTTATACGAAAAGCTTTCACCCTTCTTAGGCCTTTTGAACGCAAAATACCCCAGCGCGAAATTGCCCTAGACCAAGACCAACCTGCCCAGCCTACTGACATTATTTTATTTGGTTTAGGACGTTTTGGCATGGTTATGGCAAAAGATTTACAAAAACAAGGTAAAACTGTGCTTGCGGTCGATTTTAACCCCGAACTGGTGCAAGAAACTGCCGAGCATGGCGTTCCCACGCGATACGGCGATGCCGAAGACCCCGAGTTTATTGCCAGTTTGCCATTACACGAAGCCCGTTGGGTAGTAGGAACCATGCGTGACCGCCAAATTAGTTTAGCCTTGTTTAAGTCGCTTAAAGAAGACCATTATCGTGGCAAAATCGCCTTAGCCGCCACACATCAAGAGGATGCCGATTATTTTAAAAAGATGGGCGTAGACATGGTTTTAATCCCTTACCACGATGCAGCAGTGGAAGCCGTAAACCGTTTGATAACACAAAACTAAGGAACCATGATGAACTTTAAACACATCTTATTCATGTCGCAAAACATCCCAAACGATCAAGCGTTGTTTGACTGGATTCTTAGGCTCGCTCAACAACATAATGCCCACCTTACGGTGTTAAGCGTACTGCCCGAGCTGACAGCCAATTTAACCGATTGGATAAAAAACTACTTGCCCGGCGATATTATCGCGCAACAAACCCAAAACGCTTTATCGGCTATGCACCCTTGGGCTATGCAAGCCAATCAAGTGGGAGTGCACTTAAGCACCCAAGTTGAATTTGGAAAACCTTTTTACAAAGCCATTCAAACTGTCTTAAAAACCAACGTCGACTTGATGATAAAGCAAACCGATCAAATTGAATCATCTTTAAGCCATTATGTGTTTGGTAGTCAAGACCTGCATTTATTGCGCAAATGCCCCTGCCCCGTACTGTTGCATAAACAAGGCACTAGCTTACCTTTTGAGCGTGTTATGGCCAGTATAGACGTGGACATTGATGCTGAAAACCTTGCGCCAAACCATCTTAATGAATCTATTTTAAGTTTAGCGTTGGCCATGGCAGAACACGATGATTCGGCCTTATCCGTTGTACACGCATGGCAAGCAGAAGCCGAAAATCTAATGCGTTACTGGAACAGCGACCTGTCGGATGTTGATGTATTACGTTTTACCGAAAGCGTCCATCAGCAACATGCCTGGGCGCTCGACCATGAAATAGCCGCGTATCGAGCACGCAAACCTAATTTAAATGTCATGCTGCCTAAAGGTCGTGCAGAACAGGTGATTCCACAAATAGCCCAAGACCAAAACATTGACTTAATTGTGATGGGAACCCTTGGACGCAGTGGTTTACCAGGCCTGGTCATTGGCAATACCGCCGAAACGATTTTGGAGCAAATTCAATGCTCGGTCTTGGCCGTAAAACCTTCTGGGTTTGTTTCACCTATTACCGTTTAACCAATGTGAAACTTTTTGACTAAAACCTTTTGATTTTAAAAGGCGTTAATCTACCAAGATTTATTTTGAATTTATGTTGAATTTATATTGAGTTTGTATTGAGTTTACTAGTTCACTTTGGCTTTCTTGAGTAATTACACCCTTTTAACAAAGGGTTAGCAAAAAGTTAACGCGTTTTATAACGCGGCTCGCTCAAAATGGGCACGGCAAATTGCACGTCTTTATCGCGGTCTAAGGTTTCTAACAAGGTATCAAACGACGTTTGCGGCAGTACATCAACAATCGCAGTAAGCGGATTGGGCAGACGAGTCAGCAGTTTAAAGCCGTAACGGTTGACAATTTTGTCTAGGTCGTCTGCCTCGTAGCTTTTAACTATAAACGTGCCAGTCAACACGGCGTTAACCCCGGTTTGTTTGTTTAAAAAAACCGGCATAAACTCGTAGGGCTTGTTGTTAAACAAGCGGCTTAACGGCGCACATTGGGTGTAACTTAAATCAGGATGGGTGGTGGAATACACAAACCACGCACCGTGAGTTTCAAGTTGCGTTAATTGCCACTCTTCTGGCAGTTTATTCAGCGGCAATAAACTCGCCAGCCGATTCGGTTGGGCTTGATACACCTTGGCATCGGCCATTTTAACCACCAGCTCACACGGTTGGGTAAATGACCAGGCCTGGTTAGACACCAATAAACCCGCCAGCAGCAGTGTACGGACCGTAATGGGTATAAATCGTTTTTTAAATTGCATCAGGGTGTCCTTTGTTGTCTTATCTTTTTGTCTTATTTACAGGCTTTAGTGACCGTACAGCGTCAACGACCAATTAACTAACTTGCCCAAACCTGTTCCATTGGTACTGTTGTCCAAATCGCGCACGGTCACTGTCCAATTGCCATTTAGAGCCTCGCCGTAAAACGCATGGCTAATAAGCATAAGGTTGTTCATGTCGTAATGCGGCAAATAGGCGTTAAACGGGGTAAGCACAATACTTTGCGTGCCCGACGGCGAGGTTAAAAGAATTTGATAATCGCTTAGGTCAATATTATGGGCAACATTGCCTTCTGTATTGCTGTCGCGCCCAACAATGCTGAGCGTTAACAGCACGCTTTCGGCGGTTAGGGTTGAATTAACCGTGGTGATTTTGCTTAAACCTGCGGCGTTAAAATCGGGGATTTCGTTGTCAGTGCTTAAAGAAAAAACCGGTGTGCTGACGGTTTGCATGGCCAGCAATGGGCTGTAATTAGTGCGCGCCAGGGTAATGGCAGCGTCGACATTAAGCGCCCCAAAGCCATAAGCATTGCTGTACTTTATGCCCGCATTATTGGTGACCCAACCATTTTCTAACACCACGCTTGTGCTGTTTACCGCAAGGGTTTTTGAGCTTAAATCGGGATCAATTTGGCGAGCTGTGCTGGCCAGTACATGCTTAACGTCGCGCCAAGTTAAATTAGGATTGGCCTCTAACAACAAAGCCGCCGCGCCACTGACCATGGCAGTAGATGAAGACGTGCCGTTAAAGCGTGAAAAATAATTGCACGACTCATTGCCAGTGCCTTGCGCTCCATCGTCAAAGGGCACGATGCCGTACGGCGTGTTGGTTCGACTGTAACCAATCGTGCAACCACTTTGATCCGTGGTGACTAAAGTTGGACTTTCAACACCAAACTCGCCACCCGGCGCCGATAACCAGAGTGCCGAACCCGTGTTGGAATAGCTTGCTCGGCGATCACTGGCGTTAAACGCCCCCACCACCATTTGAAACGGTGTGGCGTGTTCGGTTTCCATATTGACGTTGTAACAGGTCATACCATTAGCGCAACTGCCAGAGTCGCTGTAAAATTCATTACCAGCTGCTTTAACGTACACCGCGCCTTTTAACGCGCGAAGATTATTTGTACCCCATTCCAATGCGTCCATGATGGTTTGGTAATACGTCAACTCAGTGCCCTCAGGAACATAATCAGGATTACGACCATAGCTTTTATTAAATACATCGATTTGGGTAGAGGTAAGTCCTACAAACTGATCAGCCGACTCTTTGTAACCCAAAGCCGCTAACTCTTCGTTAAATTCTTGCGACGCTAAAAAATTAAAACCATGCAACTCAACGCTTGGGGCAACGCCCCAAATTCCTAGGCTGTTTCCGCCACGCGCACCGGATAACCCCGCTACGCTTGTGCCGTGATCACCATCAACAAACGTTGACGTTGGGTCAAATAGACTTTTACCATTATTAGAAAAATTATATGAACCATTGAGCACCACATTGGGGCTTAAATCTTCATGGCCAATCTCCATACCTTCATCGATAATTGCCAAATGGACACCATCGCCGGTAAAGCCTTGCGCGTAAGCGTCTACCCCTTCACCCGCACCAAACACGTTAATATCAGCACCCGGCACACCACCGGTTCCGTCATACACCAACGCAGCTTGGCCGCTGTTATACAACGACCATTGGTGTTCAATAAACGGATCATTGATGGCCGTAATAGGCGTATCGGGTGGCGGTGGCGGCGTTGAAGAACCTCCTCCTCCCCCGCCGCCACAAGCCGATAGCAACCCTAGCATCCCTAGTAACCCAATGGCGATAATGCGTTTAACGGTGTTATTTAAAGAGTCACCAGGCCTTGTGATGTTTATTTGCTTCATTACAGGGCTCCTTGCGCGCTTAATATGGCAACTGTGGGGCTTTTTAGGTTCATAAAACTGGCCCAATCGGGCATTTGCTGTGCCGATTGCGCGGTGAGCGTGAGATCAATTTGGTAATGTATGCTGCGCTCGGTTGTGATTGACGGTGATGTAACGTGCGCTTGCGTAAAGACTATTTTACCCGACAATTGCCAAGCGTTACTTTGGCTATTACTGGTACTGTTAGCTTGGCTATCGGTTTGAGCCGAGGCCAAAGAAAGAACTACTTTGTCGTTGTCGATACTCGGTGTAACAATAAGGTCAGGCATGGTACTGCCTAAGAGTTCAAGCTGGCTAATACGCACTGAACCAGCCCATTGTGTTGGCCATAAATTGGGTAAATTAACGTTGGCCGACATATCTTCAAAGTGCAGTGTTCCGCCGCGTGTGGCGCCTTTTGCGGTTGCAACTTGAACACCCAACGCGCTTAAATGCGCGTACATGGCCGTTAAATCTATTTGGCCATTAAGTGCGTTCACGTTTAAAGAATATGGGTTAGACGCATTAAACAACGCGGTTAAAGGTACGCTTGCGTGAGTCTTTAGGGTGATGCCGGGTGATGCATTTTCACGGTTTACATTTAGCCTTAACGCTAAATCGCCCCAAAAAAGGGCGCTTGGTGATACCTGCCAGTCAACCAACCCCACCACGGTACGCGGGTTTAAAGTGAGCAGGTGAGTTTGCCCTTGCCACAGCGTACCTTGAGTGGACTGAGCTTGCCATGCGGCACTGGGCAAGTTTAAGGTACTTTGCACCCATGCCGCTGGCAAGTGATAACCTACCGACACGACCAAACCTACACTAAACAGCAACAACCCTTGCACAAACGCTTTTTTAGAGCGCATGCCATTAAAGGTTTTTGCATGGGGTTTACCATGAGAACTGGCATAAGATTGAGCACTCATTAACGCGCACCTGGTGCGTTGGTGCCGGCATTGCGCAAGGCATCTGCTAACACGTCAAACTGCACTTCGGCCTGGGTTAAGCCGGGCGAAATGGGAGTAATATCTAAGCGACTCGCCACCAAGCCTTGTTGCTCAAGAGCGGCCAACCAGGCAAATAAGCGCGGAGCATCTACTTGAGCAAACCGGACTTTAACCCCTTGTGCGGTAGGCTCAATACCTTGGGCGGCGCGCAATAAATTTTGCACACGCAGCGTTTGTTGCACGCTGTCGATTAAGGCGGTTTTACTGTTAAACGCAAGTGGGTCTGTAAGCACCGTTGCCCTTCCCGTTGCACTTTTTTCGACTATTTTAGGGGCTTGTTCGTTAAGCCACTGCCAATCGGCTTGAGATTTTTGCAAGGCTGCATGCGCTTGTTGTTGAGCATTTTGAATAGGCAACCACAGCAGTTGATAAAACATAAATCCCGTTAAAAATACCGCCAAACCTATTAATAATCGGCGTTCGCGCACCGCTAAAGCTGACCAGGCCTGGTTAATTTGCATCCACATACAACACTCCTTCTGCCAAGGTTGCGGTGACGTTTTTAAGCTCTAAACTAAACGTTATATTAGCCATGTTAGACTTATTAGACATATTGGCAGTACCGGGCGTTAGGACGTCTGCCGCCTCACTCACACTCACTAACGTTTGCAACGCCGCGGCATTGGCGGCACTGACTTGCACGCTCATACGCTGACCATTTTTAACCGGTTGCAGCGCTATTTTTTTAAGCGTAACCTCGGGGTTTTTAAGCACTGTGATTTCTAGCGCGCGCATCATCTGCATCGGTGAGGTTTGGGTACGGTTGGTTGGTTGGTCTTTTAAGCGACTGTTGGTTTGAGCCCGCACGTTGACCACGCGCTTTACATCTGGAAACAACTGCTTAAACAGCGCGTGAGTTTGGGTTTGATACACATCTGCTTGCGCGGCTAATCGCTGGGTCTGCCAATGTGTCGCCAACATGGACGTAACCAGCATAAGCGCCACTAAACCGCCCGCCCAACGCAAACGTTTAACGCCCGCGCCCCATACTGATTGGGCTTTAAAATCGCCCTTGGTTAAACTTAATGCCGACAGGACACTGGCCGATGTAAATGTTGGTTCAACCGCCTGCAGTGTCTTATTTTGATGTTCTGGCAAATGCCTAATTTGCTCAAACCAGGCATGGTCGCACGCAAAACCGCTGTAGAAACCGGTGCGCACAGTGTGTAAAGTAGATTGGTTGGTCGTATAAACCAACCAGGCCTGGTCAGTCGATTTAAGATTGGCTGGATTGTTTGTTGGGTTAAACGGCCAATCCAATGCAAAACAATCTGGCACCAACTGGGCGTGTTCGAGTCCTGCGGCGTTTAAACCGGCTTGCCAGGTAAGCATTTTTTGGCGTTCGACCACGGCACAAAACACCGTATTGCCTGCATGGGTATCGCGCGCAAAGCTCACGATATGAAACTGCTCAATGGGTTGCGACAAACTCTCTTCTAACGCATAAGGCAACGCCGCTTGCCAATCGGCTTTACGTTTTCCTGGCACGCTCACTTGGGTTAACAGTACCGACTGAGTGGGAACCCATACGGTGACCACCGCGCTTTTTAAAACGCCCTGTGCCTTAAGTTCTGCCAATAATGCGTCCACCTCACTGGGCAACGTGACGGTACGCGCCAACGATTCCACTACCAGCGTGTCGTCTTGAGTAAATTTAACGCTCACGGGCGTTATGGCTGTCCCGCGTTTAGGGGGCTGCGCGGCTTTGGGTAACACGTTCTGTAACACTTAACCACCTTTGTACTAAGCTAACGTCTGTTGGACTTTTTCGATAAAACAACCCAAATACGGCTTGCTGTGCCACGCCGTAATCGACCTGCGCTTTAAGCAAAAAATACTGGCTTTGCACGCTTAACACCCCATCAGGAAAATCAAGCGCTACTTCGGCTTGCGTAAACCCGCTTTGGGTTTGTAAAAACGCTGTAAACTCTTCGACGGTCTGCGCCGGCTCGGTTTGCCGGCGCTGTAACCAACTGTCTACCATCGCATCGGTTATCCAGTCGGCCAGCACCAATAAGGTTACTTTTGATGCCGTATTAACATTAATGGAGCTTACACTGGGCAATGCCGCCAAATCGTTTAATACGGCCTGCCACTTTAACGGTTCGAGCGTGGCAAAACCCTGCACATTTTTTAACTCACTTAACATGCTAAAAGGTCTGTTAGCCGCACGATACGCTGGATTAAGCAATAAATAAGCGTCACTTTCGGCGCCCAATGGCATAGGCTCATCGTCGGTGTCTACCCAATCGGTTAACACATCGCTTAGGCTAAAATCTAGCCCTTGGCGCGCCGCGTAACGTGTAAACATAGCGTACCATAAACCCCGCATTACCTCGTCGGTGTCGGCCAGGTTGTTAATATTAAGGCGGCCGTTTAAATCGACCAATTGACCCGATACCTCGCCACCCTCAAACGCCATGGGCGCCATGGGTTGAGCCCACACTTCGGTTAAATGGTCGGTGGCGTTATTTTGCGCGTCGACTTTTAAACCCTTTTTAACCCAACTTTCTAACCCATACGCCACCGACAGCGATTGCGCTTGGTGCAACATATGGGTACTGCGTTTAATTTGCGCGTATTGTTCATACAACACATTGCTGGCCATGATAGCCACCAACGCCACAATGACCAAGACTGTTAACAACGCAAAACCGCGCTGTGAGGCACCATGATGCCGAGCCTGTTTCATGGCGTTGCCTCGGGCGATAACGAATCGGTTATACCCGGCACATCGGCGTTAATGGTTAAACCAGCGTCGGTTTCAACCTCGCCGGTTGCATCGCTGGTTTTATCGCCAGTTGTATCGCCGCTTGCATCGTTTTCAATGTCGTTTACGACTTGCGTGCCACGTACCGTGGTGCTCCAATCTACGGCGTCTACGCCCCTAAACAGTCGGGTAATTATGCCCAAATCATCCAACTCTATTTGCACCTCGGTTAACACCGGCAAAGCCGTTAAGGCATCTTTGCTGGATGAATTGGCAGCGGTGCTAGTGGCAGAAATTATAACTGGGGTAAGCGCCTCGCCGGTCCAAGTTTGTGGCCAAACCTCTACCCAAGATTCAATCCCAGGTTCCATCAAATCATTGGCACTGGGAAGTGCTTTTAAAAACCGCACAGTAAAACGCTTAACCCCGGTTAACACCACTTGACGGGTTGGTTGGGTGTCGGGCGCACGGTCTAACACCGGCCACACAAAGCGCACCAGCGTTTCATCTTCTAACTCATAACCCACTCGCAGTAATCCACCCGAAGCATTGGGGGTGGGAAACTGTGCCAAACGGCTTAACTCTAACCCTAAATCGGCACGGTACTGTAAAGCCGGTAAGCTCGAACCCAAACCGTCCAAAATAGGCCGCGGCACCATTTGAATAAAATCTTGTTCCATCCACCATATCGCGCGTTGCACTTGACCACTGCGGTCGGTATGTTCTTGCATCGCGCTTTGCACCTTAACCATGCCGTTTACAGATTGATAGGCCAAGGCGGCAATCACCGCCGACACCGCTAGGGCAATCAGCAACTCAATTAAGGTAAAACCGCGCTGAACGTACTTGAGCTTTTCGCACGGCTTTACGCACGATGTTATGCATGGTGCTATGCAAAATTGAACGCGACTCACTCGCCCACCACGCTGACTAACGTGGCGTGCGCTTGTGTTTTAGAAAACCTTTGCGATGCGGATTTAGACTCGGATTGCAATACCACATGTTGTTCGGTAATGCGCATTTGGGCTTTAACCACTCCGGGCAATAACGTGGGTTCGGTAGTGAGTTCGCTTTGCCACGTGCGCCCCATAAAATCATGGGTTTGTACGGCTTCGGAGCGCAAACCTGGCATTAACTGCACTCTAAGCAGTTCGTTTTGCGCCAACCAGGTGGCGGCCACTTTGGTCTCTAACTGGGCTTGATTGCTAACCGACATCCCCATGGTGCGGCTTACCGCACTTAAAGCAATGGCCACAATCGCCAACGCCATCATCACTTCAATTAGGGTAAAACCCCGCTGGACATGCCGCGTTAATGGCACGGCCAATGTTAGGGTATTTGTGCCAATGTTGTTCACAGCGACGTCTCAAAGTTTAACAAACCATCCCACACTACCGTGGTCACCCCGGCAACCTTACCGCCTTTTGCATTGGAGGTTAATTGAGTTTGTCCGTCCAACTGTATCTTAACCTCGCCGGGTAAAACCTCGCCACTGGGCCAAAACAGCCAACCGGCTTGGGGCAATTGGTTTTGTTGGGCAAAGGTTAAATCGGTGTTCCATTCCACGCTTAGGCCTGCTTGCCAAGGCAAAAAAGCCACTTGGGATGACACCGACCAGGCCTGGTCAGTGAGTACATACGTGGTTAAACCGTCTTGGGTGGGTGCCATTAAATACAGCCTTTGCTCAAACGCCGCGTAATCACTGACTAAACGCAATGCACTTTTAAGCTGACCTTGCTGCGTGTTTAAAATAGCCGAATCACTGGGTCGCAACGACAGCATGCCAACGCTTAAGACCACTGCCATAATCACCACCACCACCATCAACTCAATTAAAGTAAACCCACGTTGGCGGTGTACTTTAGCCGATGCGACATTGACCCAGTTCATTCCATTAACCTTATTAACCTTATTAAGCGTTCAACACGTCATAAAAATTATTCATCTTTTTTCTCGACCCAATTACCTTGCGTAGCGTTAATGCCTTCGCCGCCCTCTACACCATCGGCACCGTAGCTAAACAGGTCAAACTCGCCATGCTCACCCGGCATTAAATACAAATATGGGTTGCCCCAAGGATCCAACGGCACGCTGTCCAATAACGCTTTCCAATTTTTTGGCACGGGCTCTTGCTCGGGCAACGTCACCAAGGCCTCAATACCCTGATCAGTAGAGGGGTAAATGTAGTTGTCTAATTTATACAACTGCAGAGCCGACGAAATAGCGCTGATGTCTTGCTTAACCTTGACCAAACGCGCTTCGTCTGGGCGTTCCATCAGTTTGGGAACCACCAGGCCAGCTAAGACCGCTAAAATAACCACCACCACCATCAGTTCAATTAAGGTAAAACCGCGTTGGGCGTGGTGTTTAAAACCGCTACGGTTGATTTCTTGCGTTGTTTGCATGTTGCATCCTTTTTATTAAGACTACTCTTTAACACGTTGATAATTAAATATAATATTGTTTTGACCAGGCCTGGTTAACTCCAGAGTTAGTCATTACGGGCTTGACCCGTAATCCATTCATCACACTTCACAAAAGACCCCGGGTCGCGCCCTGGGTGACGAAAACAACGTCCACCCCGTTCAAGCGATTAACCCACCATTTGATTCATTTCAAAAATCGGCATCATAATCGCCAACACAATGGTGAGTACCACCCCGCCCATAATAATAATCAGCATGGGTTCTAAAATACTGACCAATGTGGCGGCGGCGGTTTCAACCGACAACTCGTAATGCTTTGCGCCTTTTAACAGCATGTTGTCCAGCTGGCCTTTGCCCTCGCCCGTTTTAACCAAATTAAGCAACAACGGCGGAAAAAACCCCGCATCGGTCATGGCCGTGCCCACCGTTTTACCTTCACGCACTTGGGTCACCATTTTTAACACCGCTTGTTTCATGGGGTCAAGGGTCATCACCTCGGCCGAAATGGTCAGCGCATCTTTAATGGGCACGCCACTGGACAACAACACCCCCAAGGTACGCGCCCAACGCGCGGTGGCGGCGTAAATTAAAAAGCGTTTTAAGCCAGGGGCGTTCATCATTAGGGTGTGCACCTTAAAGCGCCATTTGGCTTGACGCATCAACCAAATACTCCACAACCAAAGTGCCACAGCCGCCACCAACATAAGCGGCCATTGGTTCTGTACAAACTCGCTCACGCTCAATAACCCTTGGGTTAACGGCGGCAGGGCTTGTTGCATGTTGTCAAACACGCTCACCACTTTGGGCACCACATACACCATTAAAAAAAACACAATCAATACCGCCACCACCACCATTAAGGCGGGGTAAATCAAGGCGGTTTTCATCTTTTTATTCAGCTGATCGCGCTGTTCTACCGCATCCGCTAAACGCGACAATACTTTGTCTAAATGGCCACTCTCTTCACCGGCTTGAATGGTGGCAATAATGTCGTGCGACACTTTGGCCGGAGCCATTTCCATCGCCGTGGCTAACGAATACCCCTCGGACACCCGCGTGTGCAAACTGCTTAAAAAGCGCGTTAAGGTTTTAGATTCAGCCTGACCGGCCAACGATTTAAGCGCCTGATTTAGCGGAATCCCCGCATCCAACAAGGTGTAAAGTTCGCGGGTAAACAGCGCCAGTTCATCGACCTTAATTTTGGCACCAAACCAGGCCTGGTGAGTTTGTTGAGCGCGCCCACTGGCTTGCCCTGCCGACTTTTTAGAGCCGTCTAAGGCACGAATTTCAATCGGACTTAAACCTTGATCACGCAACATTTGTCTAATTTGACGCTCACCATCGCCCTCCAACACCCCTTTGGTGGTTTGACCTTGCTGGGTTAAGGCTCTGTATTCAAATACCGCCATGCGCGCCTCGCGTTATCATCGAATAGAGTTTCTGGTATTTCTTGTGCATTTAACTTTGGGTCACACGTAAAACTTCTTGCAAACTGGTTTTGCCTTCCAATACCGCCTGATAACCATTTTGATTAAGCGACGCACTGTGGGTTCGTAAATAGGCTTCCATCTCGGCCTCGGACGCATCGGTATGAATGAGTTTTCGTACCGTGTCGTCCACCAAAATTAACTCGTACAAGCCCATGCGCCCGCTGTAACCGGTGTGCTGGCAATGCTCACAGCCTTCAGGCTGATATATCTGCGCGCTGGGCACACCCAATATTTCGGCTTCGGCGGCATCGGCGGTGTACGGCGTTTTGCAGTGTTCGCACAAGCGACGCACCAAACGCTGCGCCAACACCCCCACCAAACTGGACGACAATAAAAACGGCTCAATGCCCATGTCGCGCAAGCGCGTGACCGCGCCAATGGCGGTATTGGTGTGCAAAGTTGACAACACCAAATGCCCGGTTAACGACGCTTGCACGGCAATATTGGCGGTTTCGGCATCTCTAATTTCACCAATCATCACCACATCGGGGTCTTGGCGTAAAATGGCGCGCAAGCCTTTGGCAAACGTCATGTCGGCTTTGGCGTTAACCTGGGTTTGGTTAATGCCGTCAATGTTGTATTCCACCGGGTCTTCAATGGTCATAATATTGCGCTGAGCGTCGTTTAAACGTCCCAAGCCAGCGTACAAGGTGGTGGTTTTTCCCGAGCCGGTGGGTCCGGTCACCAAAAAAATACCGTGAGCTTTGCTTAAAGCCTTTTGCACCCCAGCCTCTAAATGATTGGGCAGGCCTAAATCGACTAAATTAAGGCGATTGGCACTTTTATCCAGCAGACGCAACACGACACGTTCACCAAAACTCGACGGAATAGTTGAAACCCGTAAATCGACCGCGCGACCACCCAATTTAAGGGCAATGCGCCCATCTTGTGGCAAGCGTTTTTCGGCAATGTCCAAACGCGCCATGACTTTAATGCGCGACACCAACATACTGGCCAAACCAATTTTAGGGGTTAAAACCGTTTTAAGCACACCATCGACTCTAAAACGAATGCGCAGTTGATTTTCAAACGGTTCAATGTGAATGTCCGATGCATTAGCGCGAATCGCTTCGGTTAATACGGCGTTAAGCAGTTTAATAATCGGGGCTTCGTCGGCGCTGTCCAATAAATCCTCGGGTTCGCCTATCTCGGCAAACACAGAGGCCAAATCGTCGGTGTCAATGGCATCCATTGAATCCATACTGCTTTGCCCGCTGGTGGCGTAACTGGATTGAATTTTTTGTTCAAACTCAGCCTCGCCCAATACCTCAAAATGCACCGCACACTTTAGCAAGCGCCGCTGCAGTTCAAGTAACGCCACCAAAGGCGTTTTGGCGGTGTAAAACAGCGCGGTTTCACCGTTCATGGCGCTGGCCAACACCACATTGTGTTTGCGCGCAAAACTAAATGGCAACGCTAAATTCATAACCCTAACAACTCATCGGTGGTCATGGGGAAAATTAAGCGATTAGCGGATTTGTTGGCCGGCTCAACGTCCGTTGCTGTTTTTGACTCTGAGTTTGCATTGCCGTTTGCATTGGCATTGGCTTTGACATCAGCATCAAATGGGGTAGCGGGTTCACTGGCTTTCCATTGCTCCAAAGTTGGCAAACGTGGGCGCAAGCCTTGCAAATAAGTTGAGTCTTTGGTGCGTAACAACTCGTCTTGCTCATCGTAAACGTAGCTGTACTTTTTATTGCTGTAATAGTCACTCATGGTGTTGTCCCTAATAATAACAGGCCGTAAAAACACCATTAAATTGACTTTTTCGCGCTTATTCTGGGTCGAACTAAACAAAGCGCCCAGGCCTGGTATATCGCCCAAACCTGGAACTTTAGAATCCACCAACGTTTCTTTTTCGTTGATTAAGCCACCCAACACCACCATATTGCCGTCACCCACAATTACGCGGGTTTTAATTTGACGCTTGGTGGTTTGAATATCGACTGCTTCGCCTTTAGGCAAGACGTCCGACACCTCTTGGTCAATGTCCAAATAGATTTCATTGCCTTCGTTAATTTGTGGCTTAACCTTAAGTTTTAACCCGACGTTTTTACGCTCAATGGTGGTGAACGGATTGGTTGATGTCGTGGTACCACTGGTGTAACTACCGGTCTGAAACGGTACTTCGCGCCCCACGACAATTTCGGCTTCTTCGTTGTCCAGGGTTAAAATAGAGGGCGTGGCCAACACGTTAGACGACGAATCGCTGTTTAAAGCTCTAATAAAACCACCCCAACCAGAATCGCCACTGGCCGACACTTCACCGCCGGCAAATGACAAACCAGTGCCAATCACTTTTGACTGCTCAAGCGGATTACCCGCGTTACCAATTAAATTAGGAATGGCGCCCGAAAAATTTAAAAGCCCTACGCCATTTTGACCTGCAAACCCCCATTCAACCCCTAAATCAAGGGCTTTGTCAGCCGAAATTTCCACAAAAATGGCTTCAATTAACACTTGTGCGCGTCGAATATCTAACTGCTTAATCACGCCTTTTAACGCTGTCACTACCGCCGTAGGTGCGCTGACAATAACGGCGTTCATACGTTCATCGGCTTCGATGCTAATATTTTCTTTAAGCGATTTGTCGCTCATAATGGCCGTGTTAGCCGCTTGCACGGTCGAGGTAGTGGTGGTTGTGCCATCCGCCGCAGTTACATTGGTCACACTGGGCGTAGTCAATTCGTCACCCGACCCCTCTCCCGACCCCATGAGCACTCGATTGCCCGCAATTTTTTGCAGCACTGGCACAATTTCGGCGGCTTTGGCGTAGCGTAAATAAATCACCTGCACCCGACCTTCGGAGGCCACTTTAATGTCTAAATCGGCAATTAAGGCACGCAGCTGAATCCGTTTTTGCGCGTCACCGGTCAAAATAACTCGGTTAGATCGGCCATCAAAACTTACTTTTACCTCATTACCGCCCTCGCCTTTAGGAATAAGCCCTTTAAGCGTTTTTGCCAGCTCTTCGGCTGATGAATGCTCAACCGTGATAACCTCATAATTGCCACGCGTATCCACGTCAACGCGGCTTAACACGTCTTTAACCCGGCGAATATTGACCACGGTGTCCGAAATAATTAATTTATTGCTTTCCGCCAGCGCCACCAAATGGCCTTCGCGCGCCACTAATGGACGCAGTATCGCCACCAATTTAGCCGCGTCTACATGGTTAACATTAACCACTTCGGTTACCCAAGATTCGTTATTGTCTTCAGCCGTGCGGTAGGGCATTTGATCACGCGCTAAATTGGCAGGTAAAATCTTAATCACCCCATCACCTGGCACCGCCACGTAACCGTGCACATTCAGCACAGCCAATAAGGTCTGATACAGGGCGGCTGGATCCATCGACTGTGGCGCAATTAAGGTCACTTTGCCTTTAACACGCGGGTCAATAATAAAATTGTAACCCGATATTTTTGACACCGCTTCAATCACCGTGGCAATTTCAACGTCTTTAAAGTTTTGATTAAGTTGCTCTTGCCCTTGTGCGGCCTGCACCACGTGCCCCAATACACTCATGTGCAATGCGGCCGCCAACACACCCATTTTGAGCCATTGACCAGGCCTGGTCGGTGTGCGGGTAAAAAGTGTGTGAATTGTCATCTGTTAACCTTTTGTAAATCTGTTGGGATTTTAATTGGAATTAAATATAAATTTTTTACTGTAAACGTGCGCTAAAGTTTTCGGTCTGTCCGTTGCGCTCTACGCTCAGGCTAAACTCGGTTTGGTTCATTAATGCTTGCCAGCGTTGTGGGTTATTAACCATCTCACTTACCGCCACACCGTTAATGGTTTTAAGCACGTCACCCGCTTGAAAACCTATCTGATTAAACAGCGCCGTTTCTTTGCGCGGCCAGACTTTTATGCCCACCACTTGCGTGCCTTCGTTGACCATTTCAAAGCGCACGTAACGACTAATCGTCAAAGGCGCTTGTTTTATTTCATTGCTAATGTCGCTTAATTGCGACGGTTGCGTGGCATTAAGATCAGGATTAACCGCCGATTTAAGCAATGAATTATCAAAATCCATAACCAATTTTTCAAGTGCACCGCGATGCCTAATAACCACATAGTCGGGGTAAAGCGAATCCAATTCTACTCCAGGCTGAATCGTTTCATTCACCCCAACAATCACCAAGCCGCTGGCGGTTTTAATAATGGCAACGCCACGATTAGACGCACTTTTAAACGCGTTATTAACGTTACCAGCGTTACTCTCAGCATTTGCCACTCTTTTTGGCAAACTGATGATTCCATGCAGTTTTAAATTAAGTTTGCTGGTGGCCACCTCATCGGCGGCAATAAAACGTTGCGTATCTGACCCGCTTAATGCGATGGCTTGATTGTCTTTAGGCACGCTGCCCAACAACGTAAACGGGGCAGATGCCGCACTGCTTGTCACGGTATTTTCTGCCGGATTAAAGCCCATACCAGACTGAGCAAACGCCTCTAAACTCGGGACGTTTACGCGCGCCTGCGGCTCAAGTTGCGCGGTAATCACTTTGCCGACTTGCCACCCAAATCCCAACACTAAAAGCACCATCAACGCATTCAAAGCTCGCGGGTGCAAAAACCAACTTTCTAATTGGAAAAGCCATTTAACCATTGCTTGTTCGCTTTACCTTATAAGGCCTTTGCACCGATGGATACGAGAAAAAATAAGCAAACACATTACCATTTCTAATCGTTCGTCCACACCTGCAAAGGTCTCTTTATATTTATTGCTCGACCAAATCGCTTAGATTGATCTAAAGCGTGAATTGTAAATTAATTTACCCCAGCCACACTAGACCAAACAGTATAAATGAGCGCAAGGTTAAGTTAGGATAAGTTTTAGGCATTTTACCCACTAAAAGCGATTTTTGCATAGCTGAGTGGGTTGCCAAAACTCGGTTATGAATTTGATAATTTAACCAAGCTTTTGCGCTTTAACATCTGCATTTATCGCCAACGCCATCGCTTCGGCCACTTTAATGCCGTCAATGGCCGCCGACATAATGCCCCCTGCGTAACCCGCTCCTTCGCCGGCGGGGTATAAACCGTGGGTGTTGACACTCTGATAATCGTCGCCGCGCTTAATCGACACCGGTGACGAGGTACGGGTTTCTACCCCAGTGAGCATCGCGTCTTTTAAGGCAAAGCCGCTGATTTTTTATTAAACGCCGGAATCGCTTCTTGCAGCGCTTCACGGCAATAATCGGGCAAAATTTGTGTCAGGTCGGTGAGTTTAACCCCCGGCTTGTACGATGGCTCTACACAACCCACTTGCGCCGAGGACTTTCCGGCCAAATAATCTCCCACTGACTGGCCTGGTGCATCGTAATTTTCACCGCCTAAAACATAAGCCGCGCTCTCTAATTGACGTTGCAACTCAATGCCCGCCAACGGGCTGTCACTGGGGTAATCACTGGGATCAATGCCCACCACAATGGCGCTATTGGCATTGCGCTCATTTCGTGAGTATTGGCTCATGCCGTTGGTGACCACACGATGTTCTTCTGACGTGGCGGCCACCACGGTACCGCCCGGGCACATGCAAAAACTGTACACCGCACGGCCGTTTTTGCAGTGATGCACCAGCTTATAATCGGCCGCGCCCAAAATAGGATTACCGGCGTTTTTGCCAAATAACACCTCATCTATGGCCGACTGATTATGCTCAATCCTAAAGCCAATCGAAAACGCTTTTGCCTCGATGTACACGCCTTTTTGATAGAGCATTTCAAAGGTGTCGCGCGCGCTGTGCCCAGTGGCAAGCGCGATGTAATTTGATTTAATCTGCTGACCGTCTGCCAAGGTTACGCCGGTGACTTGACCGTTTTCAATGTGCAAATCGTCTACGCGGGCGCTAAAGCGAATTTCGCCGCCCAGTTCGATGATTTTTGCGCGCATCTTTTCAACCATCCCCACCAATTTAAACGTACCAATGTGCGGTTTACTTACATACAAAATCTCTTCGGGTGCGCCGGCCGCCACAAAGTCATGCATGACCTTGCGGCCATAATGCTTTTTATCGTTGACCTGCGTCCACAATTTTCCGTCCGAAAACGTGCCCGCACCGCCCTCGCCAAACTGCACATTCGATTCGGTGTTTAAGGTTCGATTACGCCAGAATCCAAAGGTGTCTTTAGTGCGTTCACGCACCTCTTTACCACGGTCTAACACCAGGGGTTTGTAGCCCATTTCGGCCAACACCAACGCCACAAAGATTCCGCAAGGCCCAAACCCTACCACCACGGGGCGCTGCGCTAAATCTTCTGGGGCGTGCGCCACGTACTTATAACTCATATCAGGAGTAACCCTAACGTTTTGATTTTGGCTGTACTTTTGCAACAACTCGGCTTCATTTTGTACGTTTATGTCAAGAGTGTAGAGCAAGGTAATGTTGTTTTTGCTTCTGGCATCAAACCCGCGTCTAAAAATCGTAAACTCGATGAGCTGTTCTTTTGCGATGCCAAGGGTTAATAAAACGGCCTCTTCAAGTTGCGCTTCGTTATGATTTAAAGGGAGTTTTACATTGGTGATACGAATCATGAGGGTGTCCCAAAAATATCTAAAAAATATCTAAAAAATATCCAAAAAGTGTTCAAAAACCAGGGTCTGCGTTAAAAAGCACCTTTATTAACCCCCAATAATACAGGCTTGCAATTAGCGCAATATTGGGTAGTATACAGACGATTTTAAATCCAAAACCTTATCCGAAACGGCCATGCAACATTGTACAAGTGGCTTAGAAAATGGCTCTCACATAGCCCATAATGGCTCAAAAAGGCTTACAAAGATGGCATTTGTCGTAACCGAAAATTGCATTAACTGTAAATACACCGATTGTGTGGCGGTTTGTCCGGTTGATGCATTTCACGAAGGACCCAATTTTTTAGTCATTAATGCCGACGTGTGCATTGACTGCGACTTATGCGCCGCCGAGTGCCCCGCGCAAGCGATTTTTCAAGAAGATGCGCTGCCCGAAGGCATGCAACATTATCGTGAACTCAACCACAATCTTGCGCAAGTTTGGCCGGTTATTACTCAAGTCATCGCCGCACCGGCCGACGCCGACCAATGGGATGGCGTGGCCGATAAAGAGATCTATTTGATTATTGAATAACGTACAAGTTTGGCTTTACTTGTCTTGGCTTAACTTAGCCTTGTGGCAAAAACGCACTCAAGGTTTTCATGCTATCAAACAACGCTTCTTCGCTGTCGGCTAACACAGTTATATGGCCTAGTTTACGCCCAGCGCGCTCAGCTTTGTCGTACAAATGCAACGACATGTTGGGCTGTTTAAGTACCTCGTGTACAGGACCAATTTGGCCAATAATATTGACCATCGCCGCCAAAGGTTGGCGTGGCGAGGTGTCGCCCAGCGGCAACCCGCAAATAGCGCGAACGTGGTTTTCAAACTGACTGGTGTTAGCGCCTTCAATAGTCCAGTGCCCCGAATTGTGAACGCGTGGCGCCATCTCGTTGGCCACCAAACCTTGAGCGGTTTCAAACAGTTCTAGGGTTAAAACACCCACGTGATCCAACTCGTCTAACAAACTTAACATGTATTGCTCGGCTTGTTTTTGCACCGCGTCGCTTACCTTGCGCGCCGGCGCGACGCTGTAACGCAAAATGCCTTGGTGATGCACGTTTTGCACCAACGGATAATACACATGTTCGTTATGGGCGTTGCGCACTGCAATAATCGACAGCTCGCGCTGAAAATCCACAAAGCCTTCTAAAATTAATTCGCGTCCACCAATTTCTAACCAGGCCTGGTCAACTTGCGTGGCATCACGCAACACAAACTGGCCTTTGCCATCATAACCTTCGGTGGTGGTTTTAAGCACGGCGGGCAAACCAATTTTATCCACCGCTTGGTGCAAGCTTTCTAAAGAATCCACCAACTGATAGGGGGCGCACGGGATATTTAACTGCGTAAACAAGCCTTTTTCACGCCCTCGATGTTGCGACATGTACAGCGATTTTTCGCCCGGATACACGGGCGTAGTTTGCGCGATTTGGCGCACCAGTTCTACGTCGGTGTTTTCGCTTTCAAAGGTAATTACATCGGCAAACTCAACCAACTTAGCCAGCGATTGGGTGTCGTCCGACTGCACATGCATGTGCCCTAACAACGCCGAAGGCTCGTCGTGATTAAGTCCATAAAAGCCAAACTTTTGCCCTAATGGATAACCAGCAATGGCCAACATGCGACCTAACTGGCCCGCGCCTAATACGCCAATGCGCTTGGTAATCGGGGTCATGGTTTTCTCCAAATAAAAAAACCGTGACCAGGCCTGGTCACGGTTTTATGATTGTAATGATTCATGTAACGCAATCGTTTTAAACTCTTGGGTCGGGATTTTCCAACACACTTTGGGTTTGTTGCGCTCTAAACTCTTTAACCGCTTGGCGCACTGATGGGTGATTAATGCCAATAATTTGCGCGGCTAAAATACCCGCGTTTTTAGCACCCGCCTCACCAATCGCCAAAGTGCCCACGGGCACGCCACCAGGCATTTGCACAATAGACAATAACGAGTCTTGTCCGCTTAACGCCCGCGATTGTACTGGCACACCCAACACAGGCACCACGGTTTTGGCCGCGACCATACCCGGTAAATGTGCCGCGCCACCCGCGCCGGCAATAATTACTTGCAGGCCACGGCTTTCGGCACTTTGGGCGTAGTCAAACATTAAATCGGGGGTGCGGTGCGCCGACACCACCTGCACTTCGTGCGGCACGCCAAACAGCGTTAACATTTCTACCGCGTGTTGCATGGTGGGCCAGTCGGATTTTGAACCCATTATGACTCCGACCAAAGGCTGATCGGCAATTGCGCTGTTTGACATAGTTACACTCAATAATAAAACGGTTAATGCTAAGAGACCCTTACACTGTTACGCTCTTACAAAATAACAGTGCACGCCACCAAAGGGGTAAAATTATACCTACTTCCTTTAAAACCGCAAACCTTAAACGTCCCAAGCCATCAACCCAACGCCACTTGCGAGTGAATCACCGCAAAGGTATTACCCCCAAGTGCTTTGGCTTCTTTTTTGGCCTTAGTGGCTAATGAGGCCAGTTTTTGCTGGTGACTGAACAGGCCTGGTTCAACCAATAAAACCCCTAACGATAAGCTCATAATAGGAAAAAACTCTTCCTTCCCATCGCGTCCAACGGCGCTAATACCACCATTAATTTGATCTTGTGGAGAGTAATAACTGGCAATACGAGATCTAAAGGCGCTTAAAACCGATTGGCAAATAGAGCTGTACTCGTTAACCCTTGGGGTAATAATCATAAAATCGTCGCCACCGATGTGCCCCAAAAACTCAACGTCGGGCACTCGGATTTCAAGCAAAATTTTAGCAACAAACCTAATAATATCGTCGCCCTGATCAAAGCTGTAATAGTCGTTGTAGGGTTTAAAGTGATCCACATCCAGATAAATAACCGCAAACGGCACCTTACTAAACAAGTAACGTTCTATGGTTTTATTAATGGGCACATTGCCCGGTAAACCCGACAACGGATTGGCGTATTGCGCACTTTGCATTTTTAAGTCGGTCATGACGCGCAATAAATCCATAAAATGTCCGCAGCCTTTAAACTCGCCATTTTCAGTGATTAAAAAGGTGTCACCGCGGCGCCGGCCCTGGCAATCGGTAATAAGACGACTTAACTCGACCAACGACATATCGTACTCAACCACCACCGGCTGACGATCCATAATGGCATCAATGCGCTTACGATGATACAAATCGCGTCCAAAACGCCGCGCCAACAAATCCATAAGTTCTCGTCGCCAGACTATTCCCACAACCTTGGTGTTTTCAACCACGGGCACAAAATCAATGTGCGGTTCGCTCAATAAAAACTCAGCCACCTCGCTTACATGACCGCTGGGTTTATAGGTTAAACACGGCTGCAACAACCGCCCAGCGCGCTCTTCTAATAAATTGGGCACGCACACTTGGTGGCTGGGCCATTGATAATCTAACGTGGTCACGGGTAACGCTTGGGGTTTTTTAAACAAAAACCCCTGCACGTAATCCACGCCCATGGCCTCTAGCACCTTTAAGGTGGCTTCGTCTTCAACCCCTTCGGCGACAATTTTAGTGTTAAGACCTTTGGCCAACGCGCAAATAGTTTCCATAAAACGGCGTTTGTCTGGGTCATCTGCCAAGCCAGACACAAAATGTTTATCCACTTTTACAAAGTCTGGCTTTACCTCAGACCAAATGCGCAAACCGTTGTAGCCGCCGCCTAAATCGTCAATGGCTACTTTAAAGCCCATTTGCCGATAATGATTAATCGACTCCACAAACAATGAAAAGTCTTCAACGGGTTGCATTTCAGTAATTTCAATTACCACCTGCTCAATGGATAAGCCCAACTCGCCCAAACATTCTAATGTCATACCACTTTGGTGCGCGCCTTGCATTAAGGTGTTAACCGTGACGTTTAAAAAAAGGTATTCGTTTAAACCAAATTGTTTGTATTTTTCGATGGCGATTTGCCGTGCCAGCCAATCCATTTCAAACAAACAACCGTGTTCTTGCGCCACATGAAACAAGTTTAACGGGCTGTACAAAGCCGTCTGCTCTGGGCCTCGAATAAGCGCTTCAAACGCAAACACATTGCGATTTTTTAAATCGACAATGGGCTGATACACTGGCGACAATGTCTTAAGCGTTAAAATGGACAACAGTTCTCTACCCAGCACCGAGCTTTGTAAATGATTGACCATATTGTCATTGGAGGGTACGCGTTGCAAAGGTTGGCACATAAACGATTTAAAGCCTTTTTACAGAAGCAGTCGTACGACCACCTCAAGTTTAAAACGTTTACTGTACCGACTTAAATTAGGACTTTTTGACAAACAGATGATACTTTTATGACCCCCCTCACCCATCATCGTTGCCCTCAAAACTTGACCCTAAATCGGTTTTATCACATAATACTTCACAGCGCCGATTTGATTATCAGCTTGCGGGCGCATTAAAAGTACGGCTAAAGCGAGGAATCTGCCTCCACCCATTTTATCTGTTTAACGTATCTATTTAATTTTTGCGGCTCGTAAACAACACGTTAGCCCGTATTTATTAACGATTGTGAATGGTTAAAATATCTTAGATTCTTTTCTCGTTTTGTTGCCAATCTGTCTAAATTTTGCATTCATCACGCTAAGGGCACCTCTATTCACCTCAGGTTGAATTCTGCGGGGCTTAGCCAAGTTATTCAGCTCTGCGTTACGAACGCTTGCCAGGTCTAGACATGACCGCACGTTCGCGCCTTGATCTGAATAACTTGACGTTGCCAGAATCAATCTGCGGTGAATAGAGATGCCCTAAAGGAAACCAGCATGACCAACACTGTTACCACTGTTTTTACCTCAGAATCTGTGTCCGAAGGGCATCCAGATAAAATTGCCGACCAAATTTCAGACGCTATGCTTGACGCCATTTTGGAACAAGACCCACGCGCTCGTGTCGCCTGCGAAACCTTTATTAAAACCGGCATGGTGATGATTGGTGGTGAAATCACCACCAGCGCATGGGTAGACCAAGAAGAATTGGTGCGTAAAGTCATAAAAGATATTGGCTACAATCATGGCGATTTAGGCTTTGATGGCGACACCTGTGCGGTATTGTCGTCCATTGGCAAACAATCACCCGAAATTGCCATGGGTGTGGACGAGTCGGACGAACACGAACAAGGTGCTGGCGACCAAGGGTTAATGTTTGGGTACGCCAGCAATGAAACCGATGTGCTCATGCCTGCGCCCATTTACTACGCCCACCGCTTAATGGAACGCCAAGCCCAAGTGCGTAAATCCGGTGCGCTACCGTGGTTGCGTCCCGACGCCAAAAGCCAAGTCACCCTGCGTTACCACAACGGCAAACCTGTGGCGATTGATGCGGTGGTATTGTCCACCCAGCACAGTCCTGACATTGACACCGCAACCTTGCGTGAAGCGGTAATGGAAGAGATTATTAAACCTACTTTACCGGCCGAATGGTTGCACAAAGACACCCAATACCACATAAACCCCACTGGGCGTTTTGTGATTGGCGGCCCAGTGGGCGACGCAGGACTAACCGGTCGTAAAATCATTGTGGACACGTACGGCGGCATGGCACGTCACGGCGGTGGGGCGTTTTCGGGTAAAGACCCGTCAAAAGTCGATCGTTCGGCGGCTTACGCTGGGCGTTACGTGGCCAAAAACATTGTGGCCGCCGGTCTGGCCGACAAGTGTGAAATTCAAATTTCGTACGCCATTGGCGTGGCCAAACCGACCTCAATCAGTATAGACACCTTTGGCACCGAAAAAGTCGCCGTCAGTCTTATTGAACGCTTGGTGAGTGAACACTTTGATTTACGCCCCAAAGGCTTAATTACCATGCTAGATTTGTATCGCCCTATTTACCAAAAAACCGCGTCGTACGGTCATTTTGGCCGCGAGCTGCCCGAATTTACCTGGGAAAAAACCGACAAAGCGGCCGCACTGCGCGCCGATGCAGGGCTGTAACCGCCAATAACAATCATGTGACCAGGCCTGGTCACATGTGTAAAACACAATTTAGGGTGAACACCATGCAATCTCAACAAAAATACCCCCAAAAACTCAGTTTAGAATTTTTCCCGCCGCGCACCGACGTTGGCATGGACAAACTTAAAACCGTTATTGACGGTTTGGGCGCAATGCAACCGCAATACATGTCGGTTACCTACGGCGCGGGCGGCACCACCCAAGAAAAAACCTTAGAAACCGTGCGTTACATTCAAGAAAACACCCCCTTTGAAGCCGCCCCGCATTTAACCTGCATTGGTGCCAGCGAAGAGAGCCTGACCCAACTGCTGGATACCTACGCCAGCTTGGGCGTTAAACGCATTGTGGCGTTACGCGGCGATTTGCCCTCGGGCATGCGCGACCCGGGTGAATTTAAATACGCCAGCGATTTGGTTAAGTTTATTAAAGAGCAACGTGGCGACCAATTTCACCTAGAAGTTGCGGCGTACCCCGAAACCCATCCGCAAGCACGCAATTGCGACATTGGCATACAGTGGTTTAAACACAAAGTGCAACAAGGTGCCGATTCGGCCATTACCCAATACTTTTTTAACTTTGACAGCTACCGTTACTTTATTGACAACTGTGAACGCAATGGCATTGACCTGCCGATTATTCCCGGGATTATGCCCATCACCAATTACGAAAACCTTATTCGCTTTTCGCAAGGCTGTGGCGCCGAAGTCCCACGTTGGTTAAAGTGTCGTTTAGAAAGTTTTGAAGACGACCAAGCAGGCCTGGTCGCTTTTGGTCAAGACGTGGTGACCGAACTGGCGCAAAAACTACTCGACGCGGGTGCGCCTGGCATACATTTTTACAGCATGAACAGCATCGAGCCCACCTTAGGCATTGCCAACGCCTTAACGTTGCGCAACGCGCGCTAAGAGCGTTACACCATGCGCATTCCCCGTTTGTATTTACCTGGCGATTATCGCCAGGCCAAACCTCAAGACACCCTTGAGCTCAACAAAGAGCAAGCCCATTACGCCTTAACGGTATTACGTCTTAAAAGCGGCCATCCGGTTCAGGCGTTTGACGGTTTAGGCCATGCGGCCAATGGGGTGTTAAACCACACCAGCCGGCGCAGCGCCGAGTTTGTTATAGAACACATTACCCCCTGCGATAACGAATCACCGCTTAACATCACTTTAGTGCAAAGCATTTCGCGTGGCGAACGCATGGACATCAGCATTCAAAAATCGGTCGAGCTGGGCGTAAGCGCCATTCAACCAATTTTTACCGAACGCTGTGAAGTCAGGCTGGACGACGACAAGCTCGAAAAACGCCGCGCCCAGTGGCAAGCCATGGTGATTAACGCCTGCGAGCAAAGCGGTCGTTGCGTTGTGCCAACGGTGTTGCCTATTCAAACCTACCAGGCCTGGTTAAACGAGTTTAACCAAGCGCAGACCATGTTACTTGGCTCAAATGCATTGCCCTGCATGGGTTTGGTGCTTGACCCTTACGCTCAAAATCGTTTGCACACCCTAACGCCGCCCACTGTTTTGAATGACGCCAGCCAACCAATTTATGTGTTAATTGGCCCCGAAGGCGGCTTAACCGACGATGAAGTGCATTTGGCTGTGCAAAATGGCTTTAACGCAATTCAACTTGGACCACGTATTCTTAGAACCGAAACCGCCGGCCCCGCTATATTGGCTATTTTACAAGCACTGTGGGGTGATTTTTAAAGCACTTTTCTCTTAGACAAACAGGTATACTATTTAGCCAAAATTTGCTCGAAAACGCGCTTTACACTCCATTAATAGTCGATTTATAAGCAAACATTCTCCCTATCAATGCAAAGGTACTTACATCGGTGTTTAAATCGATTTTTTCATCGCTTTTAAAAGCCTTACCAGGCCTGCTCATTTTAATTCCTGCACTGTTATGGGTAAGCCCTTCTTTGGCGGTGCCAACGCCCATTGTAGAAAAGCCTAATTCAACTAGCGAACTTGAGTCTGTCTCACTGCAACTTAAATGGACACATCAATTTCAATTTGCAGGCTACTACGCCGCGCTTAAAAAAGGTTTTTACCGCGAAGAAGGGTTAGACGTCACCATCAAACCGCGCGAACCTTTTAAAAACAATATTCAACAAGTCATCGATGGCGAATCGCATTACGGCATTGCTGACAGCATTTTACTGCTCTATCAAGCACGTAAAGCCCCAGTGGTCATTATCGCACCCATTTTTCAGCACTCTCCCCAGGTGTTTATTACTTTAAAATCCAGTGGTATTGACAGCTTATACGACCTAAACAGTCGAGCCATTGCCTTTTACGAAAAAGACACCGACGGCTTTGGACTCTTGGCTATGTTGCGCCAAAACAACGTGCAACCCGATTTATCACGCATGATGATTAAAGGTCTGCCCGACAGCTTATTGCTTAATAAAATCCAGGCTTATCCGTCTTATTTGTCGAATGAGCCGTATTGGTTTAAACAACAAGGGATAGACATCAATATTATTAACCCTATGCATTACGGTTTAGACTTTTACGGCGACATGCTTTTTACCACTCAAACCGAGCTAAACCAGCATCCTGAAAGGGTTGAACGCTTTAAACGCGCCACGTTAAAAGGCTGGGATTATGCGCTTAAGCACAAAAAAGAGCTCATCAACTACATCAAAGACGACCTAAAATCCGACAAAACGTTTGACCATTTATTATTTGAAGCCAACGTTCTCGAAGAGATGATTCAGCCGCACTCAACACCCATTGGCTCGTTAAACCCTGGGCGCTTAGAATTTATGCAAAAAACCTTACTGGCGCACAATTTAATAGACAGCGCCTTTGAGCTTAATAGCGGCATTTATCAACCCGAAAACCACACCCTGCATTTATCGCACGACGAAAAACAGTGGATTCAAGATCACCCCGTTATTAAAGTAGCCATTGACCCACACTGGGCACCGCTCGAGTTTGTAAACGATAACGGCCAACATTCTGGCGTTGCCAGTGCCTACCTAGCCCATATAACGGCCATGACCGGTTTAAAGTTTGTCGCCGACACCGAGTCGACTTGGAGCGATGCCGTGCGCAAAGTAAAGTTTAGAGAACTTGACATGTTTAGCGCAGTATTGCCTACGTCTGAGCGACAAAACTATGTGCAATTTACCCAAGCCTACTTAAGCGCACCCACCGTCATTGCCACGCAGCAAGGAGTTGATTACATTGATAAAATGAGCAAGCTCGAAGGTAAAGTTATCACCGTAGTTGAAAACTACGCCATTCACGAAACTTTACACAATAATTACCCCAACTTAACCTTAAACTTAGTGCAAAGCCCCACCGAAGGGTTAGAAGCGGTTTCTCAAGGCAAGGCGTTTGCTTATATTGATCATGTGGCCGTTATCACCCATTACTTAAACAGCATGAACGTCCGCAATGTGCAAATTAATGGCGAAACACCGATTAAATCCGACGTAGCCATGGCCATTCGTAAAGACTGGCCAGAACTGCACAGCATTATACAAAAAGCCCTAAACACCCTAGACACTGCAACCCATCAGCACCTTACACAAAGGTGGATTAACACCCAAGAGCCGCCCAAAATTAATTGGCAATGGATTGTGATTATATTGTCGCCTTTGCTGGTTTTAGTCGTATTTGGTGGGCTGTATCTTTTTAAACTACGCCGTTTAAACACCCAATTAAGTCAATCAAATCTAACGCTTAAAGAAACCAAAGAACAACTGCAAGCCAGCAACCTGCGCTTAGAAGCTTTGTCGGCCACCGACTTTTTAACGGGCATTGCCAACCGCAAGCAACTCGAACACATGCTCGAATACGAACACGTAAAGGCGCAACGCTATCATCAGTCGGTGTGTTTGTTAATGATTGATTTAGACTATTTTAAAAACGTCAATGACCATTACGGTCATCAAGTGGGCGATGAAGTGCTTAAAAAAGTGACCGCTTGGATTGAAAAACAAGTGCGCAAATCCGATACTTTTGGGCGCTGGGGTGGCGAAGAATTTATGCTAATTTGCCCATCTACTTTGCACGAAAGTGCGCAATTATTGGCCGAAAAAATTCGTTATGGAGTGTCCCAGCTTGAGTTTAGTCAACCCATTGTTCAAACCTTAAGCATTGGCGTGGCCTGTTATAAAACCGATGAAAACCTACCAGACTGGATTAAGCGCGCTGACGAACGTCTTTATCACGCCAAACACATGGGACGTAACCAGGTGGTGGCGCATTAAGCCAACATAACGTTATAATGCAACGCTTACTCATTTATTAGCCCTATTTTCACCGCCATTGCGTCCAAAACTAAGAGAACCCAAGAGAACATTATGCTGTCAACCAACCAAGTTCCGCATTTGCAAACCGCTTTAAAAGGCCCGCTTCTTGAGCTCGAAAAACATCTGCTCGACCACCATGTAGCGATTGAATCTTGGTTTCGTAAACAATTTAAAAACACCCCAGCACCCTTTTATGCATCGGTTGATTTACGCAATGCCGGTTACAAACTGGCGCCCGTGGACACCAATTTGTTTCCCGCCGGCTTTAACAACCTACACCCCGATTTGCGCTCGCTGGCGGTACACGCCGCGCAATCGGCCATTACCCAAATTTGCCCCATCGCCGATGGCGTGTTGATTATTCCCGAAAGCCACACGCGCAACATGTATTACTTAGAAAACCTGTACACCTTGCAAACCCTAATTGAAAACGCCGGCTACGAAGTCCACATTGGCTCGCTCATTCCAGGGCTAGACGCGCCACTGTTGGTTAGCCTGCCTTCTGGCAATGTGCTTACCCTTAAACCGCTGGTGCGCCAAGGCAATCGCGTGGGTGTCAACGACTTTTTCCCGTGTGCGGTGTTGCTTAACAACGATTTGTCGGGCGGCCGTCCCGAAATACTCGAAAACATCGAACAAACGCTGTTGCCGCCCATGGATTTGGGGTGGAGCAATCGTTTTAAAAATCAACACTTCAACCACTACTCTGATGTCACCGCCGCCTTTGCACAGTTAATTGGCATACAGCAATGGCTGATTAACCCAACCTCGGTGGCGTGTGGCCCCATTAATTTTAAAGAAAACACCGGCTTAGAGTTGCTGTCTAACACCGTTAAACAAGTGTTAGAGACCACCATTAACGACTACAAAACTCATAACATTTCGTGCAAGCCGTTTGTGATTGTTAAATCGGACAGCGGCACCTACGGCATGGCCATTATGTCGGTCGACAGCAGCGATGAGATTCTTAACCTTAACCGCAAACAGCGCAATAAAATGTCCTCGGTTAAAGAAGGCTTGCACGTTGAACAAATGCTGGTGCAAGAAGGCGTTTACACTTACGAAACCATTGAGGGTGCGGTGGCCGAACCGGTGGTCTACATGATTGGCAGCCAGGTAATTGGCGGCTTTTACCGTGTACACACCGGCAAAACCGCCACCGATAATTTAAATTCACCCGGCATGCATTTTGAGCCTTTGTCGTTTGAACAGGCCTGCGCCCTGCCCGACGAGACGCAAACCCCCGACGCCACACCCAACCGTTTTTACGCTTATGGCGTCATTGCGCGATTGGCACTGTTGGCCGCCGCGCGTGAAATCGCCACCGCCAAAGGCGATTTACCGTCGCTGGATGCAATTTAACCCAAACCACCCAAACCACCAACCCGCTTAAAAACCGATGAAGCGCGTATTAAATGCACAGAGGACGTCCCATGACCAATAAACCGCCGTTTAAACCGCTAAATGTCGGCATTGTAATGGACCCTATCGAGGGCATAAAACCGCACAAAGACAGCTCGTTTGCCATGTTGCTCGAAGCCCAACGTCGTGGTCACACCCTGTTTTACATGCAACCCCAAGACCTGTATTTGCAAAACGGCCAACCCTTTGCCACCACCAGCGCGCTTAAAGTTTGGGACAAACCCAAAGAGCAACAATATTACGGTTTTGGCGCAACCCAGCACACCGCGCTTAATACGCTGGACATTATTTTAATTCGCCAAGACCCACCGTTTAACAACGATTATTTGTACAGCACCCATCTGCTTGAACTGGCCGAAGCTCAAGGGGTGTTGGTGGTCAATAAACCGCAATCGTTGCGTGACGCCAACGAAAAACTTTTTGCCAGCTGGTTTTCCAATTGCATCCCCGCCACCTTAGTCAGCGCCAAGGCCGACTTGTTAAAGACCTTTATTAACGAGCAACAAGACACGATTTTAAAACCGCTGGATGCGATGGGCGGCGCGTCTATTTTTAGAGTAAAACACAACGACCCCAATATTAACGTCATTATTGAAGTCATGACCGGCCACGGCCAGCACCACATTATGGCGCAGCAGTATTTGCCGCAAATTAAAGACGGCGACAAACGCATTTTGCTGATTAATGGCCAACCGATTGACTACACCCTAGCGCGTATTCCGGCGGCGGGCGAAACCCGTGGCAACATTGCCGCAGGCGGTACGGGCGTGGGCATGCCCATTACCGAACGCGAACGCTGGTTGTGCGCCCAAATTGCCCCCACGTTACAAGCCAAAGGGTTGTATTTTGCAGGCTTGGACGTGATTGGCGACTACATTACCGAAATCAATGTCACTAGCCCAACGTGCATTCGCGAGCTGGACGCGCAATTTGGCTTAAACATTGCCGGACAACTCTTTGACTGTTTAGAATCGGTTATTAAGCTAAACCTAAGCTAAACGTAAACAAATCATAAACTAAGCATAAACTAAGCGCGCCGCTTAAAAAACCAACAAGACGTTACACAGCATCCCTTTACCCTAATTCCACTCAACTAAAAGCACACACTAAGTCAATATGAGCCAATATGAACCAATCCATTCAGCAAAACGAAACCCAATTTTTAAACGACCTAGAGAAAAAACTTTGGACTAGTGCCAACAAACTCTTGCCCTCGTTAGATGCCTCGCAATACAAACACGTTATGTTAGGTTTAGTGTTTTTAAAATACGTTTCCGACTCATTTGGCATTCGCCGTGATGAACTCACCGCCCAATTTAAAAACCCAGAACATCCCTACTATTTAGACCCCGCTGATTTTGGTGGCGAAGATAGCCCAGAATACCAAGCTGAAATTAACACCGAACTTGAAGAACGCGATTACTATGCCGAAGCCAATGTGTTTTGGGTGCCCGTTCAATCACGTTGGGAGTTTTTACAAAACCAAAACAAAGTCGTTATTACGGGTGAAATTGAAATTCCAGACGGAAAGAACACCAAAAAAATCCGCTCGGTTGGTCAACTGATTGATAACGCCCTTGATGCCATTGAAGTCGACAACCCAAAACTGAAAGGCGTTTTAAACAAGCGCTACACTCAACTGCAAATAGACCAAGCCAAATTGGGTGAGCTGATTGACCTCATCGCCACCATTCCGTTTGTACATAACTCTCTAAGCAGTAAAGACATTCTTGGCCATGTGTACGAATACTTTTTAGGCCAATTTGCCCTTGCCGAAGGTAAAAAAGGCGGCCAGTTCTACACGCCAAAATCCATCGTCAGTTTAATTGTGCAAATGATGGAGCCCTTCAAAGGACGTGTTTACGACCCTGCAATGGGTTCGGGTGGATTCTTTGTGCAGTCCGAACACTTTATTCGTGAACACCAAGGCCGCATTGGCGATGTGTCTATTTATGGTCAAGAATACAACCACACCACTTGGCAACTCGCCGCCATGAATATGGTGATTCGTGGCATCGACTTTAACTTTGGCAACGAACCCGCCAGCAGCTACACCAACGACCAACACCCAGATTTACGTGCCGACTTTGTCATGGCCAACCCACCATTTAACATGAAAGAATGGGACACAGGGGTGGACGACAACGACCCTCGCTGGGTTTACGGCAAACCGCCTTCTGGCAACGCCAACTTTGCGTGGCTGCAACACATGCTCTACCACACCGCACCCAATGGCAGTGTCGGTTTACTCCTCGCCAACGGTTCTATGAGTTCCAACACCAGCGGCGAAGGCGATATTCGTAAAGCCTTAATAGAAGCCGACCTCATCGAATGCATGGTCGCCCTACCTGGTCAACTCTTTACCAACACGCAAATTCCCGCCTGCATTTGGTTTTTAAGCAAAAACAAAAAAGCCAGAACCGCCGCCAGTGGCCGCCAATTGCGCGACAGAACAGGCGAAGTGTTGTTTATAGACGCCCGTAACCTCGGTTATATGAAAGACCGAGTCTTGCGCGACTTTACCCAAGAAGACCTAACCTTAATTACCGACCTATTTCACAATTGGCAAACCGAAAAAGACTTCCAAAATCAACCAGGCCTGGTCAATTCTGCCACGTTGGAAGATATTAAAAAGCATGATTATGTTCTCACCCCTGGGCGTTATGTCGGCGCACAAGAACAAGAAGACGACGGCGAACCCTTTGCTGAAAAAATGGCCCGACTCACCGCACAACTCAAAACACAGTTTGAAGAAAGCGACCGATTAGAAGTTGAGATTAAAAAGAACTTGGCGGGGTTGGGTTATGAGTTTTAATGAAATCTCGCTTGCTGATGCAGTTGAGTTTGTTGTTGATAATCGAGGTAAAACAGTACCGGTTCAAGAGTCTGGCTTTCCATTAATTGCAACTAATTGTGTCAGCAACGAGAATTTATACCCTGCATTCAATAATGTCAGATATGTGTCTGAAGAAATATACGAAAGCTGGTTTAGATCTCATCCATTACCAGGAGATATTCTTTTAACAAACAAAGGAAGTAAAAATGGTGCTATTTGCTTAGTTCCTAATCCAGTTAGCTTTTGCATAGCACAAGACATGGTTGCACTTAGAGCTAAGAATGGTGTTGTATACCCAAAATACCTTTTTGCTGCTCTACGTTCAAATCTAGTACAAAATAGAATTAAAGAATTAAATGTAGACTCTGTAATACCGCACTTTAAAAAAACAGATTTCAACAAATTGTTTTTTCCATTACCTGATTATGAAAAGCAAATAATAATTGGTGATGGTTATTTTAACTTTTGTAATAAAATCGAACTCAACCGCCAAACCAACCAAACCCTTGAACAAATCGCACAAGCTATATTTAAAAGCTGGTTTGTCGATTTCGACCCCGTAAAAGCCAAAATCGCAGCCAAACAAGCAGGCGGCACCGCCCAACAAATCGAACGCGCCGCCATGGCCGCTATTAGCGGAAAGACCGAAACCGAACTAAACCAACTCACCCCAGAGCAGTATGCAAACCTAAAAACCACCGCCGCCCTCTTCCCCGATAAATTAGTCGATTCAGAATTGGGTAAAATCCCTGAAGGCTGGATGGTTAAATCACTCGATGAAATAGCGCACTATCAAAATGGTTTAGCTTTACAAAAATTTAGACCTGAGAATGAAAAAGACGCCATACCTGTTCTAAAAATTGCACAACTTAAAAAAGGCTTTGCCGATGGCGAAGAACAAGCATCCTCAAAGATCAAAGCAGAATGTATTGTTAATAATGGTGACGTTGTGTTTTCATGGTCAGGCTCTTTAATGGTTGATATATGGTGCGGTGGCAAGGTTGCCTTAAATCAACACTTATTTAAAGTTACATCCGAAGATTACCCTAAATGGTTTTACTATTATTGGACAAAAACACACCTAGAAAACTTTCAACAAATCGCCGCTGATAAAGCAGTAACAATGGGACATATTAAAAGAGAACATCTTACTCAAGCTAAATGCCTCATACCTGCATTTGACTTAAAGAATTGTGAACCACTTCAAAACTTAATTCTCAAACAAATAGAATTGCGGATGGAAGTTTTTACCTTGCAAGAACTTAGAGACTCACTACTTCCTATTCTTCTTTCTGGAAAAGGGTTTGACTCGTTCCCACGCTCCCGCGTGGGAATGCAGACCTGCAGCAATACCGGTAGGCATTCCCACTGAGGACAGTGGGAACGAGGTTGGTATAGAGCAGTGGGAGCCAAGTGGTAAAGGAACAATGGCAACGAGGCGGTAAAAATGGAGTTTGACTCGTTCCCACGCTCCCGCGTGGGAATGCAGACCTTATGCAAGACCAGTAGGCATTCCCACTGAGGACAGTGGGAACGAGGTTGGTATAGAACAGCGGGAGCCAAGTGGTAAAGGAACAATGGCAACGAGGCGGTAAAAATGGAGTTTAATTATGGGCAGAAGTCGTTATCAATTTGTAGATGGGCATTTGCCGCATTTTGTGACTTGTACGGTGTTGCATTGGATTCCTGTCTTTACTCGCCCTGAAACCGTTGATATTTTATTGAGTAGCTTGCGTTTTTTGCAAGCCGAAGGCTTAAACGTTTACAGCTATGTGATTTTAGAAAATCATTTGCACATGGTGGTTGAGAGCGATGATTTGTCACGCGACATTGCCCGTTTTAAGCAGTTTACTGCCAAGCAGTGCTTGGCTTTATTGCAGGAAAAGGGGGCTAAAACCCTGTTGGATCAATTTGCTTTTTATAAAAAGGCGCATAAGTCAGAACGTGCGTTTCAGTTTTGGCAGGAAGGTTGTCATCCAGAATGGATTCAATCGGACGAAATGATGCGTCAAAAAATTGAATATATTCATCAAAATCCCGTTAAGCGTGGTTATGTTGATTTACCCGAGCATTGGCGTTATTCGAGTGCCCGAGATTATATGGGACAAGCGGGCTTGCTGGATATTAAACGTGTTTGGTAAATCGGTATGCATTCCCACGCGGGAGCGTGTGAACGAGAAATGAATTAAAGGCAATTAAAACTAACAGGCCTGCTTGTTTTACATGGAATAAATAGATGAACGAACTGTCGTTAAAAGATCAAACCACCGAGTTTTTGCTTTATACCGCACCAAGTGGTCAGGTAAAGGTTGAGGTATTGCTCAATAATGAAACCTTGTGGTTGACTCAAGAACGCATGGCGGAATTGTTTGGTGTTCAGCGCCCTGCGATTAGTAAGCATCTCAAAAACATTTTTGAAAGCGGTGAGCTAATTGAAGCAGAGGTTGTTTCCATTTTGGAACATACCACTGCACACGGTGCTATTGAAGGCAAAACTCAGACAAAATCGGTTAAATACTATAATCTCGATGCGGTAATTTCAGTGGGTTATCGCGTCAACTCAGCACAAGCGACTCAGTTTCGTATTTGGGCAACGGCGTTGATTAAAGAGTACATCATCAAAGGCTTTGCGATGGATGATGCGCGTTTAAAAAATGGGCAGTTTTTCGGTAAAGATTATTTTAAAGAGTTGTTGGATCGGGTTCGTTCGATACGCGCTAGTGAACGCCGTATTTATCAGCAAATTACCGATATTTTTGCTGAATGCAGTATTGATTATGATCCGCAGTCTGAAACAACCCGTTTGTTTTATGCCCATGTGCAAGATAAGTTTCATTTTGCGATTACGGGAAAAACCGCTAGCGAATTGATATATGAAAAAGCTGATGCCAATTTATCCAATATGGGTTTAAGTACTTTTAAACATGCACCATCAGGCCGAATTTTAAAGTCGGATACGATGATTGGTAAAAATTACCTCAGTGAAACTGAAATTAAACAGCTTGAGCGTTTGGTGACGAGCTTTTTTGATTATGTCGAAGGGATTATCGAACGTCGCACTACTTTTACCATGGAAGCTTTTGCAGAAAGTGTCAATAAGTTTTTAAGCTTTAACGAATACCGTATTTTGGAAGGCTACGGCAAAGTTTCACGTAAACAGGCGGAACAAAAGGCGTTTGCTGAATATGAAGAATTTAATAAACGTCAAAATATCGAGTCGGATTTTGACCGAACCCTTAAGCCATTGCTAAAACAAGTAAATCCGAAAAACTAGGCCTAAAAAGAATTAAAAACTACCAGGCCTGGTGATTTTAAAGATATAACAAACTACTCGATATTTATCATTCAGGAAAACGTGAATATGATCACCGAAGACCAACTAGAACAACTCTGCCTTGAATGGTTTCAATCCATGGATTATGACTATGCCAATGGCTACGAAATTGCACCCGATGGCGAAACCCCAGAGCGCAGTGATTATCGCCAAATTGTTCTGTTTGGTCGGTTAGTGACTCAACTGCAAATCATTAACCCGCATATCCCCTCTTCTGTTTTAGAAACCGTTGCCCATCAAATAGCTAAACCTGAAACCCCTATCCTCATTAAAAACAACAAGACCTTTCACCAGTGGCTATTAGAGGGCGTTAAGGTCAACTTTAAACACCAAGGCGAAGATAAAACCGATTATGTTCAGCTGATTGATTTTAGTAACTCCGCTAACAATCAATTTTTGGTGGTGAATCAATTTACCATTATGGGGAGCAAAGGTAATCGCCGACCCGATGTGATTGTGTTTATTAATGGTTTGCCGTTGGCCGTTTTGGAGCTTAAAAATCCTGCGGATAGCCATGCAGATATTTGGCAAGCCTACCAACAATTGCAAACCTATAAAGATGAAATCCCCGATCTGTTTACCTTTAACGAGGCTTTGGTGGTGAGTGATGGTTTAAATGCCCGTATCGGTTCTTTAACAGCGAATAAAGAGCGTTATTTACCTTGGAGAACCGTGGCCAACGAGGATGACCAGCCTTTATTTGAATATCGCTTAGAAACCTTAGTAAAAGGCTTTTTTAATCCTGAGCTGTTTTTAGATTACATTCGCTTCTTTGTGTTGTTTGAGCAAGACGGCGATAAAACGATTAAGAAGATTGCGGGTTATCACCAGTTTCATGCAGTGCGTGAAGCAGTTAAAGCGACGATCATTGCATCCCAAGAATTGAAAAGCGGCGTTGCTGAACCGCGCGCTAATTATGGCAATGAAGTTGTGCCTGGCTCGCGTAAAGCCGGCGTGGTTTGGCATACGCAAGGTTCGGGTAAGTCGATCTCAATGGTCTGTTATGCGGGTAAGTTATTAGCCCAACCCGAAATGAACAATCCCACCATTGTGGTGGTGACAGATCGTAATGACTTAGATGGCCAGCTGTTTAATACTTTTAGCATGGCGTCTGAAACCTTAAAACAAACCCCAATTCAGGCGGGTGACAGAGATGAGTTGCGCGACATTTTGGCTTCGCGTCAATCGGGCGGAATCATTTTCACTACCGTGCAAAAGTTTGCATTATTAGCGAATGAGTCGCACCACCCTGTTTTAAGCCAGCGCCACAATATTGTGGTGATCAGTGATGAAGCCCACCGCAGCCAATATGGCGATAAAGCTAAGCTCAACACCAAAACCGGTCAATACACCTTTGGCTATTCCAAACATTTACGCGACGCCCTGCCCCAAGCGTCATTTATTGGGTTTACCGGCACACCGATTTCTGCTGAAGACAAAGACACGCGCGCGGTATTTGGTGGCTATGTGTCTATTTACGATATTCAAGATGCGGTAGACGATGGCGCTACGGTTCCGATCTATTACGAATCTCGCTTAGCCAAACTGGATATTAACGAGGGCGATATTGAAGCCTTAAACGATGATGTCGAGGAGGTGATGGAAGATGAAGAAGACATCTCTACCCGTGAAAAAACCAAATCAAAATGGGCTGCCTTAGAAAAATTAGTCGGCAGTGCACCACGCATAGAGCAAGTGGGTAAAGATTTAGTCCACCACTTTAAAACTCGAATTTCTACCATGCCTGGTAAAGGCTTAATTGTCTGCATGAGTCGTGAGATTTGTGTGGACATGTATGATGCCATTGTCGCTATTAAACCTGAATGGCATGACTCTGACCCAGCCAAAGGCACCATTAAAATTGTCATGACCGGTTCAGCATCGGATAAATCAAAACTACAACCGCACATCTATAACAAAGACACTAAAAAACTGTTCGAAAAACGCTTTAAAGACGTTAACGATCCACTGCAACTGGTGATTGTGCGCGATATGTGGCTGACAGGATTTGATGCGCCGAACTGCCACACTATGTATATCGACAAGCCGATGAAAGGCCACAACCTAATGCAGGCCATTGCGCGGGTAAACCGTGTATTTAAGGACAAACCCGGTGGCTTGGTCGTGGATTACATTGGCATTGCTAATGAACTAAAGCGGGCATTAAAAACCTATACCGATTCTAAAGGCAAAGGCACGCCTACTTTAGACACGCGTGAGGCCTTCGCTATTTTATTAGAAAAACTGGACATCGTTCACGGGCTATTTCATGGTTTTGATTACCGCGATTATGAAACCAAAGCGCTTAATTTATTACCCGGTGCAATGAATCATATTTTGGCGCTAGAGGATGGTAAAAAACGTTATTTGGATGTAATGGCCGCTATGAGCAAAGCCTTTACCCTATGCGGCACCATGGATGAGGCCGAGCCTTTAAAAAAAGAAATTGCCTTTTTGTCTGCGGTGAAAGCCGCCATTACCAAATTTACGGTGGTGGATAAACGTTTAACCGATGAAGCCAAAAATTCGGCTCTAAAGCAAATTATCGACAATGCCATTGTGGCCGATGGTGTCGCCGATATTTTTGAGTTGGCGGGCTTAGACAAACCCAATATTGGGTTATTGTCGGATGAGTTTTTAGAAGATGTAAAAAACCTACCACAGAAAAACTTGGCCATGGAACTCCTAGAAAAACTGTTGCGCGACGAAATAAAAGCTCGCATGAAAACCGATGTGGTTTCAGAAAAGAAATATTCTGATCGCATTATGGAATCCCTGCGTAAATACCACAACCGTGCCATTGAAACCGCTCAAGTCATCGAAGAGCTGATTGCTCTTGCCAAAGAGATGGAAGCCGACTTAGTACAAGCCGATAAATTAGGGTTAAACCCTGATGAAATCGCTTTTTACCGCGCCTTAATTCAAAACGAATCGGCCGTACGCGAATTAGGCGACAATAACCTGCGTGACCTTGCCAAATACATCACCGAGCATTTACGCAAAAGCACCACAGTCGACTGGCAAGTTAGGGACAGCGTACGCGCCAAACTGCGCAATTTAGTTCGACGCGCGTTAAGAAAATGGAAATACCCACCTGATAAAGCCGATGAAGCGATTGAACTGTGTTTAAGACAGGCTGAAGTATTGAGTCAACGTTGGAGTGCCTAGGGGTCTAGCGGATTAAAGCAAAATGAGAAAAAATATCGCAATTTTTTTGACCCAAAGATGGCCGGCTTTAGCGGCTTTTACGCGTGGATTTACGCGTGCAAAGCTCTCCTTAGCTTGGCTTGGGTTTATCAATCTATTCTTGCTCATCGGCTGCAGTCAAACAGACGAGCCATCCAGTCAAGCAAGCACACCAACCCAAGCGCAAATACTGGTCTTTGGCACGCACGTTAATATTGTGGTTTACCATCCCGATCCGCTACTGGCGCAGGCTGCGATTAGGGAGGTCGAGCAGACGTTTGCGCAGTTTCATATTGACTGGCATGCTTGGGAAAAAGGCGGCGTGGTGGGTAAAATAAACAGTGCCATAGCCCAACAATCGCCTATCGACGTGGCCGATTCGGTGAAGAGTTTTATTCTAAAATCGCAACAACTTACCCGTCAAAGTAATGGTTTATTTGACCCGGGCATTGGCCAACTTATCGCACTCTGGGGCTTTCACAGCGAACACTGGCAAGGCCCGCCACCGCCACAAAGTAAGATAGATCAATGGCTTAAAGACCGCCCGTCTATTTTAGACCTAACGTTTAACGGCCAAACGCTCACCAGTCGCAACCCCAATGTACAACTCGACTTTGGCGGCAACGCCAAAGGTTTGGCCATTGACATCGCCCTTAACACCTTGCAATCGGCCGGTATACAAAACGCCTTGGTGAGCATTGGTGGCGACATGAAAGTGATCGGTCACAAGCCCAAATCCGCCTCAAACGCGCAAACCCTAGTTGACCAGGCCTGGTCAATTGGCATTCAAAACCCCAGTCAACCCAATCAAGTCGTGGCATCGCTCAATCTATATTCCAACGAAAGTGTGGTCACCTCGGGCACCTATCAACGCTATTTTGAATGGCAAGGCCAACGCTATTCGCACATCATTAACCCTAACACCGGTTACCCAGCCAACGGTTTTGCGTCGGTAACCGTCATTCACCCTGATGCTACCACCGCCGATGCGGCCGCCACCGCACTGCTCATTGCCGGCCCCGAACAGTGGCAAACCATTGCCCAAAAAATGGGCGTTAGCGATGTTTTTTGCATTACACAAAACGGTGAGTTTTTACAAACAAAAGGCATGGAAAAACGCCTGAAACTGTTATAATTTTGCCCATGAATCAATTAACCTCATTCGAACACCATTTTTTAATTGCCATGCCCTCGTTAGACGACAGTTGGTTTGAAAAAACCGTTATTTACATCGTCGAAGACAACGAAATGGGCACTATGGGGTTAGTGGTTAATTTACCTCACAAACTCAATATTCAAGACCTATTAGACCACTTTGACTTTACCGCGCTCGTCCATCGTTCCATGCTAGACGAATCGGTGTACATGGGCGGGCCCATTGACATGGAACGCGGCTTTATATTGCACCATCCTATCGGCGACTGGAAAAGCTCAATGCCCTTGCAAGACCACTTGGCTATGACCGTATCCGAAGACGTTTTGGCGGCGATTGCTCAAGGCGAAGGCCCTAAACAGTGTGTTATTTGTTTAGGTTTTGCTGGCTGGAAACCCGGTCAACTGGCACAAGAACTGCACGCCAACAGCTGGCTTACGATTCCCTATAATCAAGCCCTATTGTTTGACACCCCACACTCGCGCAAATGGCACGTTGCCTTAGGTACCTTAGGCATTTCACCGGCTTTTTTAAGCTCCGAGGTGGGACATGCTTAAACCGCAACCCAACACCGTTGTAAAGGGTGTGGTATTGGCGTTTGACTTTGGTCTGCGCCGTATTGGCGTGGCAGTAGGTCAAACCATTACCCAAACGGCCTCGCCTGCCGCCATTGTAAACAGCAAAGACGGTCAACCCGATTGGGCGCACATAACCAAACTGTTTGCACAATGGCAACCCAGCGCCATTTTGGTGGGTTTGCCTTTGCATTTAGACGGCCGCGAGCAAGCCCTAACCCAGCCGGCACGCAAATTTGGGCAACGCCTTAGCGGCCGCTATCAAAAGCCGGTGTTTTTTATAGAAGAACAACTTAGCTCCATCGAGGCCGAACATCGCGGGCTTAAGCAACGTTATATTGACGACCATGCCGCGCAAATTATTTTAGAAAACTGGCTGCAAACCCACAATACACAGCAGTCTACCCCACCCAATTAAGCTTTATGTTAGGAACTTTATGACCCATCTCGCCATTGACGTCAATGCCCTACTCGATGACCTTTGCCAACAAATTAAAACCAAGGCCATCTTTAGCCAAGCCCCCAAAATGATTGGTATACGCACCGGTGGCGAGTGGATTGCTCAACAACTGCACCAACAACTGCAAATAGAAGCGCCTTTGGGTGTTATTGACATTGCCTTTTACCGCGACGACTTCTCTAAAATTGGCCTAAACCCCACCGTTCAACCGTCCAACATTCCGTGGGAAATTGACGGCCAACACATTATTTTGGTAGACGACGTGCTGTATACCGGGCGCACCATTCGCGCCGCTTTAAACGAGATTTTTGATTATGGCCGTCCTGCCAGCGTCACCTTAGTGGTACTGATTGATCGCAAAGGCTGTCGTGAACTGCCGTTTCAACCCGATGTGGTTGGCCAAATTATTCATTGCCATCAAACCGTTAAACTGTCCGGGCCCGACCCACTGTGCATTACCATGGTTGAGCAACCCTGCTTAGACGGCAGCACTCTTACCCACTCCGAACTCGATCAACATAAGGAATCAGCATGAGCGCCGCGCGTCTTTCCGCCCCCAATATTCAGTTAAATGCGCTGGGTAAAATTAAGCACTTCTTAACCATCGAAGGCCTTAAAAAACACCATTTAACCGAGATATTAGACACCGCCGAATCGTTTATAAACCCGCACACCAACGAGATTAAAAAAGTCCCGTTACTGCGCGGTAAAACCATCATGAATCTATTTTTTGAGCCCAGCACGCGCACCCGCACCACCTTTGAAATTGCCGAAAAACGGCTTTCGGCCGACGTTGCCAGTTTGGACATTCAAACCTCGGCCACCAAAAAAGGTGAATCGCTGCTCGACACCTTATGGAACTTGCAAGCCATGCAGGCCGACATGTTTGTGATTCGCCACGCCGAAAGCGGTGCGGGGCATTTTTTCTCGCAACACGTTGCCCCACACGTGCACGTGCTAAACGCCGGCGACGGTCAACACGCCCACCCCACCCAAGCGATGCTGGACATGTTTACCATTCGTAAACACAAAGGCGATATTTTTGATTTAAAAATTGCCATCGTGGGCGATGTTCTGCACTCGCGTGTGGTGCGCTCGCAAATTCAAGCGTTGAGTATTCTAGAAGCGCGTGAAATTCGCGTCATTGGCCCTAAGACCCTAATGCCAGTCAACACCGAAGCCTTGGGTGTGCACGTGTTTCACGACATAGAAGCCGGTTTAAAAGACGTTGACGTCATTATTATGGTGCGCCTGCAAAACGAACGCATGCAAAGCGCGCTCATCCCCAGTGAAAAAGAATTCTTTAAACTCTATGGCCTCACCGAAAAACGCCTGGCCTTAGCCAAACCCGATGCGATTGTGATGCATCCAGGCCCCATTAACCGAGGGGTCGAAATTGATTCGGCCGTGGCCGATGGCCCGCAGTCGGTTATTTTAGAACAAGTCACCTACGGCATTGCCGTGCGCATGGCGGTGATGTCCATTATTATGAGTAACGCCGCCCAACTTGCGCAACACGAAGCCGAACAACTTGCCCTTGCCACGCAAGAGAGCACGCAATCCGACACGCTACTACCCACGGAGACCAACGCATGAGACTGGTCATTAAAAACGGGCGCATTATTGACCCCAGCCAAAACCTAGACAAAATCACTCACCTGTACGTAAGCCGTGGGCGCATTGCCGGAATAGGCGAAAACCCACCCGAAGGATTTAGCGCCGATCAAGAAGTCGATGCCACCGGCAAATGGGTGTTACCAGGCCTGGTTGATTTGCAAGCGCGTCTGGGCGAACCGGGCAGTCAATACGTCGGCGACATCGCCTCAGAAACCTTGGCGGCTGTGGCCGGTGGCATTACCAGCATCTGCTTTCCACCCGACACCTCGCCGGTAAACGATTCGCAAGCGGTAACCGAACTGATTCAACGTCGTGCCCGCCAAGCGGCCACCGCGTTTGTCATGCCCATAGGCGCGCTTACGCAAGAACTTAAAGGCGAACGCTTAAGCGCCATTTATTCGCTTAAACAAGCCGGTTGCGTGGCGTTAAGCCAAGCCAACACCCCCATTCAAAACCCGTTGACCCTAAAAAATGCCCTTGAATACGCCGCCACCCACGACATTGTGGTGATGTTGCGCAGTGAAAGTCGCCAACTAAAAAACAACGGCGTGGCGCATGCCGGTGCGGTCAGCTCACGCTTAGGCTTACCGGCGATTCCACCGTCGGCCGAGACCATTGCGTTGGCGCGTGATTTAATTTTGGTGGAAGAAGCCGGCATTAAAGCGCACTTTTCGCAACTGTCGTGTGCGCGCTCGGTTGAGATGATTGCGCAGGCCAAACAACGTGGTTTACCGGTCACCTGTGACGTCGCCATTCACCAACTGCATTTAAGCGAAATGGATGTGATGGGCTTTAACAGCCTGTTTCACGTCTCGCCCCCGTTGCGCAGTTTGCGTGACCAAGCCGCGTTATTGGCCGGCTTAAAGTCCGGCGTGATTGACGCGGTGGTCAGCGACCACACGCCGCTGGGCAACGACGACAAATTACTGCCCTTTGGCGAAAGCAAACCCGGCATCAGCGGCCTTGAAACCCTGTTGCCGCTGTTGATGAAACTGGTGCAAGAAAACGAGCTTGATTTAATGACAGCGATTCGTTGTGTAACGCAAAACCCGGCCAATATTTTGGGCATTCAAACCGGTACTTTGTGCGAATCCAGCTCGGCCGACTTCTCGATTGTAAACCCCGAAGCCATTTGGACACTAAACCCAAAAACCATGGTCAGCGCCGGGCGCAATACGCCCTTTGCTGGTTGGGAGTTTATTGGCAAAGTCGAACAAACCTATTTTCAGGGTCGTCCAGTGTTTAGGGATTTTGTATAAAATGCTATTAAAAACTGATATTAAAACGACTTTAACCAGGCCTGGTTAAAGAGCGTTAAGGATTTTGACGTGACATCAAGCCCACCCAACACACACCCATTAACCCTATTCATTGAGCGCGTGGTGCAAACCCCGCAACCTGGCGGGTATGCGCTGATAAACATCACCCTAAACGCACCCATCACCCTGTCGCTCGCCCAACAGTTTGGGGCGTTTTATTGGCACCCTCTGCAAGCCAATACAGCACCTTTGGCGATGTATCTTTTTGACCAGACCCCGCTTAACCTGCAACTGTTAAGCCCAACCACCTTAGACGATGCCGCGCTATTGCAATGGACAAATGCACACATCACCTTGCAAACCGCTCCGCAGCCTGTCTTTAATAATGCGTTGTTTAACACGCTTATCAACTCACCAACCGCCCAGCAAGCAAACCTGCTTATTTTGGCCAGTGAAGCACGACTGGCCAATGCGTTGTATTTGGCCAAGCAACGTCAAGCTAAACAGCGTCAAACCAAAGCAAACACACCTCACCAAACAGGCAACACCTTGGTGCTATTACACGCCTCTAAAACCTTTGGATTTGTGGTTAAGCCCGCACGATTTATGGTGCCCAGCATGCCCGCGCAAGCGATTGGCGCGTGTGAATTATTAGAAGACTGGGGCATAGCCAATCGCCTTGCCAGTGAAGCTGAATTAGTGGGCTGTTACCCAGGCCACCTTGATCAACTGCTCACACTTTGGGCATCAGCACAACCAAACCCAGCCTATTTAAAGGATATCAACAACGTTAATAGCATTAATGACATGAGCCAGGACTGGCAAGTGATCAGTTTTGTAGACGATGAACAATACGCTGACATTAAGATTGCCTGCGCACAATTTGACTGGCTAAATTTAACGACACCTTTGCACGTCTAAGGTGTAAAGGTGTCATTAAAACCATATATTTAAACTGAGCGCACGACTTATGGCGCTTACAGTGCTTACTCTTCTAACGCTTCAATTGACGAGGCACGTTTGCGAGTGGTTTTAGCCAATTTTTCTAAATCTTTGGCTAAATCGTGCAAAGCTTTGGATACGGTATCACCAATGGCGGCCTCAACCAATATTTGCAACTCTTCAAACGCCTCATCACCCAACACATTGCGTTGTTCTTTTGTAAGGCTGCGCTTAAACCCTTCTGTAACAGAATAGGCGTGTTTATCAATTTTCATAAAACTCTCTTTTCTTTTTAGGTCTATTTGTTTATGTCTGTTTAACTGTATCAAGACATTAGCAATTTAAGCATTTGCCTTGCGTTATTTCATCGGTTTAATCGGTCTGAAAAATATCCTCGCCCGAGCTCAAAATTAAAGGGTCGGGCTTGCCAACCACGTCAACGTCCTTACCCGCGTACGGAATCACGTTTAAAACATGGCGCATGGCCTCTAAACGGGCGCGCCTTTTATCGTTAGACTTAACCACCGTCCACGGTGCGTGTAGGGTATTGGTGTAAAAAAACATGTCCTCTTTAGCCTTAGTATACTCATCCCAACGGTCTAGCGAGGCTAAATCCATAGGGCTTAACTTCCATTGTTTAAGCGGATCATGTTTACGGGCATTAAAGCGGCGCAACTGCTCTTTGCGCCCTACCGAAAACCAAAACTTAACCAAACGTACTCCATTGGCCGTAATCATTCGCTCAAACTCAGGCGCTTGATGCATAAATTGATTAAATTCGGGTGGCGTGCAAAAGCCCATAACCCGCTCTACTCCCGAACGGTTGTACCAAGAACGGTCAAACAAGACAATTTCGCCCGCAGTGGGTAAGTTTTGAATGTAACGCTGAAAATACCATTGACCTTTTTCAATGTCGCTAGGCTTATCTAACGCCACCACACGAGCACCACGTGGATTAAGATGCTCCATCATCCGCTTAATTGTGCCACCTTTGCCCGCCGCATCTCGGCCTTCAAACACCAAAACCACCCGCTCATCGTTTTCTTTAACCCAACGTTGTAACTTAAGAAACTCAATTTGCAGCAAGCGTTTGGTGGCTTCATAAGACGCATGGTCAATTTTCTCTTTATAGGGATAATTGTTTTCACTGGACATTACTTTTTTCACGTGCACCTCTTTATGTTTTAGGTTGATTTTATAGCTATAATTTAGTCTCTATTTATTTTATTGTTTACTGAGACCTTTGCACGAGTGAAGTGCGAAAGAAAAATGAGGGAAAATTTAACTGATTGCGGCGGAATACGCAGTGAATAGCTGGCTATTCGCAAGTTTTTTAACAAAAATCAGGTGAATTTTAACCATTTTTATTCGTGCATTCACTCGTGCAAAGGTCTCTTACTAGAGAGTCTTATGTCATATAACCTTACGCCATACCATTTAATAACACAATATCAAGCGGTGCAAACCCGACTTAAATCTGCGTGCCAACTTGCGCAACGCCCACTTAGTTCGGTGAAATTATTGGCTGTAAGCAAAACTAAACCTATAGAGGCTATTGAAACCTTAGCCCAGGCTGGACAACTCGCATTTGGTGAAAACTATGTGCAAGAATCATTGACTAAAATCGCCCAGCGTCCCGATTTAGAATGGCACTTTATTGGCCCCATTCAGTCCAATAAAACCAAACCCATTGCCGAACACTTTGCCTGGGTGCACAGCGTAGACAGACTTAAAATTGCCCAACGCTTAAGCCAGCAACGCCCCAATCACTTACCTCCGCTTAACATTTTATTAGAGGTAAATATTAGCGCACAGCCCAGTAAAGCCGGCTTTACCCCGCAAGAGGTTATAGACAATATGGCGACTATAAGCGCACTGCCTCACTTAGTGGTGCGCGGTTTAATGGCCATTCCCGAGCCGGCCAGCACGCTAGACGCGCAACGCCAGCCCTTTGCACAGATGCACGCCTTATTAAAAACCTTACAAACCGCACACCCAGAGTTACCATTAGATACGCTGTCTATGGGCATGTCTGGTGATTTAGAAGCGGCCATCTTAGAAGGCGCGACCCTAGTGCGAATTGGCACCGATATTTTTGGTGCGCGAGATTACCCAAAAAATGCCTAAAAATTCATGCAGTTAAGGCGATTAAATCGCCTAAATCGTCTAAAAAAACTTCTTAACGACCAACTCAATGCGCCCAAGCAAATCAATGCGGTTTTTATGTGAATTTTTTATGGTTTTATAATCTGTTAATGCGCATAATGTTTCGATTAATCGGGCTTTTCCGACAAGACAGGAATACTTTTATGAAACTTACCCCCAAACTTATTCTTAGTTTTTTAACCATAGGTATTTTACCCCTACTCGTTTTTGGGATCATTTCTGTCAACACCGCCGACACCGGACTTAAGTCTTTAGCGCACCAACAATTAGAATCGGTGAGAGACCTCAAGAAAAAAACCATTGAGCGTTACTTTGCCACCATAGATGCTCAGGTGATGACGTTAGCCGACACCCAAGTTGTGCTGCAAGCCATGTTTTATTTGCCTACTCAAGTAAAAACTTATGCTAGTTTAGCCGACAAAAATGCAGATCAAATGCCCAGCTTGAGACAAGCCTTAACCGATTTCTATCAAAAAAATCACCCACAAGTTTTACCCGTAATGCCCAATTTTGTTGAGCAGCTGTCGCCCACCACCGTGATGATGCAAACTGATTATTTAATTGATAATCCACACGATTTAAACAATCGTTGGAAACTCAATAAAGCCAACAGTGCCACGGCGTATCACGCCATTCACGCGTCCATGCAACCGGTGGTGCGAAAGTTTATCCAAAACGCCCAATTTCTTGACCTTTACCTAGTCGACATCAATAGCCATGACGTGCTTTATTCGGTCAACAAATCGGTGGATTTTGGTATTAACCTTAAACAAGCACCGTATCAAACTACTGGACTTGCGCGTGCTTATCAGGCAAGCCAAGGATTACAACAAGGTCAAACCCACTTTACCGATTTTTCTGGCTACGCTCCCACCCAAGGCTTGCCCGTTGCTTTTGTAAGTACACCCGTGGTGTTTGAAGGAAAAACGCTGGGTATTTTAATAATTGAAATAAACCACAATGCAATTAACGATATTCTATTTGACCGCTCAGGCATGGGCAGCACCGGCGAAACCTTTCTAGTTGGGCAAGACAAGCTGCTTAGAACCAATGCACAACAGCAACCCGAGCGCTTTAACATTAACACCGTCTTTGCCAACCCACAGAGCCACCAAATGCAACATCCGGCCATTGATTTGGCATTGAACAATAAAGCAGGCATTATCGACTCGCCTTCCTACACCAACACCCCTACTTTAACAGCCTACGCACCGCTTAATATTAAAGGAACACAATGGGTTATTTTGGCTGAAATGCAAGATGCTGAAGCCTTTGCCTCTTCAGAGCATTTGTTGAACCTAGCGTTAAGTGTTGGATTTTTATCTATTTTATTCATCACCTTAATTGCCACCTATTTAGCGCGCAGCATTTCCAACCCCATACATCGTTTAGTAGAAACACTGCACCGCGTTCATGAAAGCAGTAACTTTACATTACGCCATACGGCCCACCGTCAAGACAGTGTAGAATTACAAAACGCTGGCTCTGCCTTAAACGCCCTAATGCAAAACCTTGAAACCTCTTTTAATGATATTGAAAAGGTCATGGAAGCCATTGCTAAAGGGAAATTTAACCAACGTGTCACCGCCAATTTACACGGCGATTTAGAAAAGCTTAAAACGTTTGTAAACGCCTCGGCAGACAGCGTTGAAAACACCATGAGCGCCCTGTCAGAAGTTATGACCGGGATTGCAGAAGGACATTTTTCGGTTCGTCTTGATGCTCGCATTCAGGGTGAATTAAAAACCAAAGTAGACTTTGCCATGAGCCAAATGGAAAAAGCCATACTCACGATTGCAGATGCCATGGAGTTTGCGGCCAAAGGCAATTTTTCGCATCGGGTTGAAGGCGATTTAAAAGGCGATATGGCGCGCTTAAAAAATTCGGTCAACCTGTCTTTAACCGAAATTCAATCGGCTGTTGATGAAATCACCGACTCTGCCAAAGCCCTTGCTAAAGGTGATTTAACCCAACTGGCCAGCGGCAAACACGAAGGTGAATTGCATGAGTTACAGCACGCCATAAACCACTCAATTAAACACCTTAACCAAATGATTGAAGGTGTTCGCCTTGCCGCCAATACCGTGACTCTTGGTGCCAACGAAATTTCTAACAGCAGCCAAGACCTAAACGGTCGCACGCAACAACAAGCCGCCGCATTAGAGCAAACAGCGGCGGCTATGGAACAGATGACCGCTTCGGTTAGAGGCAACTCTGACCATGCACAGCGCGCCGCACATTTGGCGGCAAACGCTCAAGGAGTGACTCAAAAAGGCGTTGAAATCATGCAAAAAACCATTGATTCGATGAAAGATATTGAAAGCGCCAGCAATCAAATTAATGACATTATTGGTCTTATTGACAGCGTGGCTTTTCAAACCAATTTATTGGCTTTAAATGCTGCCGTCGAAGCGGCTAGAGCGGGAGAAGCGGGACGAGGTTTTGCAGTGGTAGCGGCAGAAGTACGCAATCTTGCAGGTCGCTCTGCCGAAGCGGCCAATCAAATCAAAAACTCATTGGTAATGCCGGTCAACAAATTAAGCAAGGCACTCAGCTGGTAAATCAATCCAGCGAATCTCTTAACGACATTAATCAAGCCATTGTTCAGGTTAACGACATTGTCAATGACATAAGTCACGCCAGTAATGAACAAGCCACAGGCATCTCTCAGGTGAACTTATCCATCACTGAAATGGATCAATCTACCCAGCAAAATGCCACATTGGTTGAAAACTTGGCATCGCATGCCGATAACGTTGACCTGCAAGCCAAAAAACTGCAAGACTCTGTGGCAAGCTTTGTGACACAAAAACGCATCTAAAACATCGCGGTTTAAAGTATCTGCAAAGACCTCTCTTAATTTTTTTAAGACCTTTGCAGAGGTAAGGCGGGAAAAATTTCTTTAAATAAATTTTTTAAATGAACTCTTTAACCATGGCTGATTTCTAAGACACGTCTTGATTAGGCTTGATTAGGCTTGTCTTGATTAGGTTGGTCATTTTGGTTGTCGGGATTAGGGGCGCTAAGCGCATTGCCCTCTTCCGCCTGACTTAACGGTTCCGCTTTGGCCTGCGCCCACTCTACTAACGTTTTATGAAAACTTTGCACCCGCTCAAACCACCCAGACTCACCTTCTTGCCCCCCAAAACGCTGCGTAAGCGTGTTGCCCATTAAGGTATCTATGCTGTTTTTAGCGTTTAAAAACTGTTCATCCAACCGCTCAATGGCGACTTGCCATTGTTGTAAATACGGCGGTAAGTCGCTTAGGCTTGCACTGTTTTGAGCCGCTTGCGCGTTTTCTGCATCAGCGGCGTGTTGTACGTCGCTGTATTGAGCCAAGGCCGCTTGTTGATAGCGACTGGTGACGCTTTGCGTTTGCGTTAAATTAAACTGTACGCTTTGCAGTTGTCCAAAGTTAATATTCATGTCTTGTGCTTGCTGCAAGGCACTTTCAATGTCGCCGTTAAAAAAGGTATTGGCCAGCTGATCCACCTGCGCAAACACCTCAAACACAGCGTTTAATTCATCTTCGTTCAACTCGCCGTTTACGCTAAAGCCAAAACGTTCTTCAAACGCGCTGGCCTCTAATGCTTGCGTGCTGGCAAAGTACCGCGCACCCACAGGTTGCGTGGCTGATGCGTCAGCGTCAGTCCATTGCGAGCGTTCTTGCGACTGACTTAACGACTGATAGTGAGCGTACAACTGCCTAAAATCGACCGTAACCGTATCACCCTCTTTGGTTTTAAGTTGCAAGCTCATGGTTTCGCTGTATTGATAAGATTGCTCAATTTGCGAAATGTTGCTCATTGAACTCATTCGAGTGGTAGGCGATGACGACAACCCACCCATGGGCGCTGTATTTGGCGGGTTATTGGTATTGTTAAACGAATTTAACCCTGAACGTAACTCAGGCGATTTAGCCTCGGATGCGTTAAATGGCGTAAACAGTTTAGCCGACAATGGATTTGGAATAATTGAATTTGCCATACACACTCCTTAAGCACAGTTGAGACTTTAAAGAGTTATCGGCCGTCAACTTAAATGCTTTAATTTTTAAAGCGTAACAATAAAAAATGCTTGATTTACATCAAGTTACCAGGGCTGGTCAGTTTAAAAACCGGCATAATTTGGCTTAAATTTATTTACAATCAACTTAAGATTAAAGCACATTTATCATTCATTGACCTAAATTAACTGAGGTGATTCAATAAAAACATCTCGAGATCTTTGCACGAGTGAGGTGCGAGAAAAAAATGAGATAAAATTTACCTGATTGCGGCGAAAAACGCAGTGAATAGCGGGCTATTCGCAAGGTTTTTAACAAAAATCAGGTAAATTTTAGCCATTTTTTACCGTGCCTTGACTCGTGCAAAGGTCTCTAACTTATTGTTAAAAAAGGTCATCATGAAAATACCTGCCAATGCCATTGCTACACCCTGTTGTTCGCCGCTCTCAACCCTTCGTCAATCACGTCAATCACATCCACTTACGTGGCTATTTTTTTTATTAAGCTTTTTGCTTATGCTAGGTCTAAACGGTTGCGGCAGTGGTTCGGGTGGCGGCTCGCCTATATCCTCACTGCCGAGCATAACCCTAAACGACGCAACCGCACTGCCCGAGCAAACTCAGGTGGTTTTAAACGTTAGCCTGTCAAAAGCGGCCAATAAAGACATCACATTTAACTACCAAACCTTAGATGGCTCTGCGCTCGTTAATATCGACTACCTAGTCGCATCGGGCAGTGTAACCATTGCTGCGGGTCTTACCAGTGCCAGCTTACCGGCCATTAATCTGGTGGCCAATCGTGATACCACGACCACCAAAATGTTTCATGTCACCTTAAGCAATCCAATCAATGCCACTTTAAGCGACGACACCGCGGTGATTACTTTAGCCAGCGACAACGAAAGCGCGCTGTTTAGCAACCCGGCCTACACCGTTAACTGGGGCGTAAAAGGGGTGTTTACAAATGCGACCCAATGCGCCAGCTGTCACACAGGCACCAGCACCATAATGAACGCCAATGGCGAAGACGTAAGCCCAGTCACCCAATGGCAACACAGTATTATGGCGCACGCCCTTAACGACCCTTACTTTACCGCTGTAGTGGAAGAGGAAACCCACCAATTTGCCGATAAAAAAGTCTTTATTGAAGACACCTGCCTACGTTGTCACGCCCCAATGGCGTACACCCACGCCCATCAAAACATTGAACTGCTCACCCCTGACCCAACCGGCTTACTGCCCAACGGCGGCTACGCCATGAGCCAGGCGATGATTGACCCACACGCCCGTGAAGGCGTGGCGTGTACCGCGTGCCATCAAATGCAAGACCAAAACTTGGGCACGGCCGCGTCTATGAGTGGGCATTACAGCATTAAATCGCTGACCGAAAACAACGGTGTAGACCCCACTATTTTTGGCCCTTATACCAGTCCGGTGGGTCAAGCCATGCAAAACAACACCCTTTACACACCCCAATACGCCGCGCACATTCACAGCTCGGCGCTGTGCGCCACGTGCCATAATTTGTACACCCCCACGCTCGATTTAAGCGGTGCGCCGGTCATGATTGACGTAGGCGGCACCCAAACGTTGTCGCAGTTTCCCGAACAAGCGCCCTATTGGGAGTGGCTTAACAGCCGCTATTCTGACCCAGCTAATTCCGAGGCCAAAACCTGTCAGGCCTGTCACATGGTTCCTCCCGAAGAAGGCTTTACCACTGCAATTAGCACCAAACCCAATAATGCGCCACTGCGTCCTAGCGCAACCGATTTAGCCACAGTTGCTACTTCGCAATTTTCGACTCACGAGATGGTCGGCGGTAACGAGTATTTATTAAACCTGTTAAAAACGTACACCACCGAACTCGGAATCGCCGACAAAACAACAAGCACGGGGTTTGATGCAAAAATCAATCAAACCAAAGTGCTGTTGCAAAACTCAGCCACATTGGACATTGGCACCACCACGGTGGCCAATAACATATTAAATGTGCCGCTTACCATCACCAACTTAACCGGCCACAAACTGCCCACCAGCTACCCATCCAGACGCATGTGGGTGCATTTCACCGTAAAAGACAACACCGGAGCCACGGTGTTTGAATCGGGCGCGGTTGACGCCAATGGACGCATTGCCAAAGACAGCAAATTTACCCAATCCGAGTGTTTAAGCGTGACCAAAGACGATGCGACCTTTGACTACACCACCTGCTACCAACCGCACCAAAACCTTATAAATGACCCAAATCAAGTGGCCATTTACGAATCGGTATTGGGCGATGTAAATCAAGACATTACCCATGTACTGTTGCACGCGCGCCAATACTTAAAAGACAATCGCATTCCGCCCATGGGCTGGACGCAGGCCAATCGCCACCCCAACCCAGTGGATGTAAACATTTACGACGACGGCATTGTGGGCTTAGCACAAGCTGACGCCAACTTTGCCAGCGGTGCCAACACGGTCAACGGCGCGGACGGCAAAGACACCCTAACCTATCAAGTTAACATTGCCAGCGTCGCCTTGCCCCTGCGCATAGAAGCGCGCTTACTTTACCAAACCATTAGACCCAGCTTTGTAGACGCACTGCACGCTGATCAACACATCGAAGGCGACAGCCACGTGCGCCGCTTTAAAACCATGTACGCCCAAACCCCACCCACTCCGAGCGTATTGGCCACCGTTGAAGGCGCGTACACCGCCGCGCCTTAACGATTCATTCTATAAACCAGCTTTTACCAGGCCTGGTCACTTTTTTACAACCTGATGGCAACTTATTCAATCTTACCAGGCCTGGTAATCTAAACCAGGCTTGACCAGGCCTGGTCAAATCATAAAACCGCGCGCAAGTTTTATCTTTGGCGTGTTTATCCTTTATAATAACCCGCTACAAAAAAGCCATGTTATGGTTTAAAGATGGGTTTAAGGGGATTATTGAACATGCAAGCAACACTTTGTTTTATTGGTGCCGGCAATATGGCCAAAAGTTTAATCGGTGGATTGTTGGCCAGCGGCTACTCCAAGCAACACATTATTGCCACCGACCCCACCCCGGCGCAACGCGATGCCTTAACGCAAACCTTTGGCATTCAATGCCTAGCCAATAACAGCGACGCTATCGCGTTGGCCGACATTGTGATTTTGGCTGTTAAACCGCAAATTTTGCAAAGCGTCTGCCAAGACATTCAAAATGCTGTACAAGCCAAGCAACCGCTTATTTTGTCGGTGGCCGCCGGCATTCGCACCCAAGACATTAACCGTTGGCTGGGCAATAACTTAGCGATTGTGCGCACCATGCCCAATACCCCGGCGTTAATACAAACCGGTGCAACCGGGCTGTTTGCCAACGCACACGTTAGCCCTGCACAAAAAGAGCAAGCCGAACACATTATGCGCGCCGCTGGCATTACCATTTGGGTGGACAACGAAGCGCATATTGATGCGGTAACCGCGTTGTCGGGCAGCGGCCCGGCGTACTATTTTTTATTTATGGAAGCCATGGAAGACGCCGCACAAGCGTTAGGATTAGACGCTAAAACCGCGCACTTGCTCACCATGCAAACCGCCCTGGGTGCGGCCAAAATGGTCATGGAAAGCAGTGATGATTGCGCCACCTTGCGCCGTAACGTTACCTCGCCCAACGGCACCACCGAACGCGCAATTCAAAGTTTTGAAACCGCGCAACTGCGCACCACAGTCCACAATGCCATGCAAGCCGCCTATCATCGTGCGGGCGAACTGGCCAATGAATTAGGAGGCGTTTAATATGGAAGCCATGACTCCCATCGGCCAAGGCGGCCTGTTTTTACTGCAATTTATAACCGGTTTAATTATTTTTTCGTTAATGTTGCGCTTTTTATTGCGCGCCAGTGCGGCCGACTGGCGCAACCCCATCGTGACGTTTGTGGCCAAAGTAACCAACCCATTGTGCGCGCCACTCAACAAAATTTTACCCGCGCGCGGGCGTTGGGATTGGGCAGCGATTGGCACAGCCCTGATTGTTCAGGCGCTGTTTATTGTTTTAATTGGCGTATTAACGGGCAAACAATTTGCCGTGGTATTTATTGTCTTGGGCTCCATGACCGAGATTTTAAACCAACTGCTCGACATGCTGTTTTGGCTAATTATTATTCAAGTAGTCTTAAGCTGGGTGTCGCCCGGCAACAACCCCAATACCGCTATTTTTGAGCAAATTACCCAACCCATCTTAGCGCCGTTTAGACGTTACATTCCGCCCATTGGTGGCATGGATTTATCGCCCATTGCGGCCATTGTCGCCATTAAATTAACGCAAATTGTTGTGGTTGGCTCCATTACTCAGTTCATTCAACCCATGGCTCAACTGACAACAGGGTCGTAAACCACATGAAAAACTCATTGGGGGTTATTACCCCACAAATATTAGCGGTTACCACCCCGCTTACCCTTGCCAGTGGTGCGGTATTACCCCGTTACGACTTAATTTATGAAACCTACGGCACACTCAACGCCCAAGGGTCTAACGCCATCTTAATTTGCCACGCATTAAGCGGTGACCACCACGTGGCCGGCATGGACGCCGACCACAAACTTGGTTGGTGGGACGACTACATTGGCCCTAACAAACCCATAGACACCAACCAGTTTTTTGTGGTGTGCTCCAACAACCTAGGCGGTTGCCGTGGCAGTACGGGTCCCACCAGCCTTAACCCTGCCACAGGCAAAGTGTACGGCCCTGATTTTCCAATTGTGACCTGTCGCGATTGGGTAAACAGCCAAAACCAACTGCGCGAACACCTTAACATTCCGCATTGGGTCGCACTAGTGGGCGGCTCTATGGGCGGCATGCAAGTGTTGCAGTGGGCGATTGATTATCCAGATAAAGTCCGTCACGCGTTGGTGATTGCCGCCGCCCCCAAACTGTCTGCCCAAAACATCGCGTTTAACGAAGTGGCGCGCCGGGCAATCATGTCCGACCCCGACTTTCACAAAGGCTATTTTATAGAGGCCGGCACCACGCCCAAACAAGGTTTGGCGTTGGCGCGCATGTTGGGGCATTTAACCTATTTGTCGGACGACATGATGGGCTCAAAATTTGGCCGCGAATTGCGCGAAGACAAATTGCAATACAGCTACGATGTCGAGTTCCAGGTAGAAAGTTATTTGCGCTACCAAGGTGAAAAATTTGCCACCAAACAAAACTTTGATGCCAACACCTATTTGCTTATGACCAAAGCGTTAGACTACTTTGACCCAGCGGCCGAATTTGACCACAATCTAAGCAAAGCCCTCGCCGCCGCGACCGCCAAGTTTTTAGTGGTGTCGTTTACCTCTGACTGGCGTTTTGCGCCCCCGCGCTCACACGAGATTGTTAAAGCGTTGTTAGACAACAACGCCGACGTTTGTTACGCCGAAGTGGAATCCGAACACGGCCACGACGCCTTTTTACTGCCCAACGCGCATTACGAAGGGGTCTTTAAAGCCTATATGCAACGGGTGCTTAACGACGTTTCTAACTCAGCACTCCCCATTAACACCACTACGGCAGGCTAAAGTAGGTTAAACATGCACCAAATCACCCCCGAATTTAAACTGATTGCCGATTGGATTTTGCCCAACACCCGCGTGCTCGACTTGGGCTGTGGCGATGGCTTGTTGCTTGAACACCTGATCAACACCCACGACATTACCGCCTACGGCATGGAAATTGACCCGCAAAAAAATATTTTAGCCATGCAAAAAGGCTTAAACGTCATTCAAAGCGACTTAAACAGCCACGACATTTGCGACTATTTTGACGACGGCTCGTTTGACTATGTGATTATGACGCAAGCCTTGCAAGTAGTGGGTAGACCCGATATTTTGCTGGACGACATGCTGGCGGTAGGCAAGCAAATTATCATCACGTTTCCCAACTTTGGTTATTGGAAAATGCGCTTACAACTGCTGTTGCGCGGCAAAATGCCCGAAACCGACACCTTGCCATATCACTGGTACGACACGCCTAACATTCATTTGTGCACCTTTAACGATTTTGAAGCGTTGTGCGAAGCCAAAGGCATCGAAGTGGTGGAGCGCGCGGTGGTTAACGCCCAACACAAAAGCTCGCTGGGCATGCGTTTAATGCCCAATTTATTGGGTGAAGTGGCGCTGTATAAAGTGCAAAAAAAATCGCTTTAAAACCTATCTTTGCGAGAACGCTTAACCATGCCCCACACTCCGTTACTGTTATCACACTGCCTTGCGGGGCAGGTTTGCCAAATAAGCGCGCTTAAGGGCGATTTATCGATGAAGTTGCGCTTGGTTAACTTGGGGTTTCACACCCACAGCGTGATTGAGGTTATCTTAATTCGCGGCCACAATGTAGTGCTCAGCGTAGACGGCAGTCGCTTTGCGCTTGACCGTGCCATTGCCCACAACATTGAAGTCGAACGCCTAGTATGAACACCGCAACGCCCAAATCCACGTTAAAAAACCCCACCCACGCTTATCAAATTGCCTTAATAGGCAGCCCAAATTGCGGCAAAACCACGCTGTTTAATCGCCTAACCGGCGCACAACAAACCACCGGCAATTGGCCTGGGGTTACGGTTGAACAAAAATCCGGCACGTTTGAACTCACGGTAGAACACCAACCCAAACGCTTTCATTTAATAGACTTACCGGGTGTGTACAGTTTAGAGCAATCGTCGCATTCGGGCTTAGACGAGCAAGTCGCACGGCACTTTTTGCAACACCAACCCTGTGATTTAATTATGAATGTGGTCGACGCCACCAGTTTAGAGCGCCAACTGTTTTTAACCGCGCAGCTGCTTCACATGGGCTTGCCCGTGGTGGTGGTGCTTAATCGCATGGATTTACTCAATCAATGCAATCTGCACATCGACGTCGACAAGCTGGCCGCTCAATTAGGTTGCCCGGTTATTCCTATTTCGGCGTATTTTAATAAAGGCATTGACCAGCTTAAACAGCACCTACCCCAATACCTAAACATTCACCCAGGCCTGCATTTTGACCTGCCCGAAGCCTTGCACAACGCCGTACACGCCTTACGTGATTTGCAACAGCAAAATACTGAAAAAACCCATTTAACCAGGCCTGGTCAGTCTGATACACCAAGTAAAGCGGATGAATCGTGTTGGAAAAGCGTGCAGCAGTTAATGCACCCCGAGCAAGCACCCGCCGAGTTACGCACATTTTGTCAGCGCCAAAAGCAGGCGTTAGAAGCGCATTTTAACGAAGACTTGGCGCTGATTGCCGCCGACCTGTATTTTCAGTTTGCGCACGACGCCGCGCACGCCAGTCAAACGTTTACCGACCAATTTACCCGCAACACCACCGACCGCATCGACCGCTGGGCGTTGCACCCTTGGCTGGGTATGCCGCTGTTTTTAGGCGTCATGTATCTGCTGTTTGCGCTGTCGATTGCCATTGGCAATACCTTTATTGACTTTTTTGACCAAAGTGCCGCCGCGTTGTTTGTAGACGGCCCTACCGCGCTATTGCAAAGCCTTAACGCACCCGATTGGCTTATTGCCTTTTTAGCCAATGGAATTGGCGGCGGCCTGCAAGTGGTCGCCACGTTTATTCCGGTGATTGGCGCGCTGTTTTTACTGCTGTCTATTTTAGAAGAGACCGGCTACATGCAACGCGCCGCACTCATTATGGACACCTTAATGCGCCGTTTGGGTTTATCGGGGCAAGCGTTTATTCCGCTGGTAGTGGGATTTGGTTGCAACATTCCGGCCGTATTGGCCACGCGCACCCTGCCCGACCAGCGCGACCGCATTACCACCATTATGATGACACCGTTTATGTCGTGTTCGGCGCGCCTTACCGTGTACGTGCTGTTTGCCACCGCCTTTTTTACCGAGCACGCCGCACTCATGGTGTTTTCAATGTACGTGATTGGCCTGCTGGCCGCGGTATTAACCGCCCTGTTGCTCAAACACACCTTGCTGCCTGGGCAAGCCCCGCCGCTGTTAATGGAACTGCCCATTTACCACAAACCCGCCGTACTGAATGTGCTGTTAAACACCCGCAACAAACTTAAAAGTTTTATTTTAGAAGCCGGCAAAATTATTGTCTTGGTGGTGTTGGCGTTAAACTTTTTTAACAGCCTTGGCACCGATGGCACGTTTGGACACCAAAACCAAACCAGCTCGGTATTAAGCACCGTGGCGCGCGCCGCCACGCCTATAGTAGAACCACTGGGCATTACCGAAGAAAATTGGCCGGCCACCGTAGGCTTAATCACCGGCTTATTAGCCAAAGAAGTGGTGGTAGGCTCGCTGGACGCGCTTTATCAAAATACCGAAAAAAACACCGAGCAGAACCAATCTAACCAAATCGACCCGTCTTATCAACTCGGTGGTGCGCTGTTGGACGCATTGCAAACTATTCCAGACAATGTAAGCAACATTATTGGCACGCTAACCGACCCACTGGGATTGCAGTCGCTCAACAGCACCCAAAGCCCCACTACACTGGCCGAGCAACAAGGCATTGCACCGTCTACCATTCATAAAATGGCGGTGCATTTTGACGGCTACATTGGCGCTTACGCCTACTTGCTGTTGATTTTATTGTATTTTCCCTGCGTGGCCACGTTTGGTGCTATAAAACAAGAGCTGGGTTGGCGCTGGGCGCTCACCAGCGGTGGCTGGAGTTTGTTATTAGGCTACAGCACCGCCGTAGGGTTTTACCAAGCCGCCACATTTAACCAACACCCAACCCAATCCACCGTTTGGCTGGGGCTAATTGCCATGGTGTTTATTAGCCTAACACTCATCCTTAAACACATAGGCAAGCGCGAACTTTAGTGTTGAACATTAGAGAACAGTAGAAAGTGTTAGAATCGTGGCCTAGCACGGCACAGTAATTAAGTTAAGCACCGCAGTTTATGCAACTTAAACACCGCCATTACAGGTATTAATAATATTATTAAGCCTCTTGGCACTGCCTTATAAGCGCTTCGCACAAGTTGTCTCTTTTCATTAGGCATAAAAAAAGCCCGGTCATCTTAATTGAGATGACCGGGCTTTTTTTTATGTCTACTTTTAAACTTTTAAACTCTTAAACGCTTGCTTAAACTTTTGCTTAAACCCATTACGTAATCTCACCAGCAATGGGTTTAAGACCGTTTACACTAGGGTTTAATTATTTGTTTTAACCTCTAGGCGTGCGTTTAGCGCATCGCGTTCTTCTTGTTGTTTTACTCCACCGTGCCACTGCCAGATGTAGTACATCAACGGAATGACCAACAAGGTTAAGATGGTTGAAGACAGCGTTCCAAATATTAACGCTACCGCCAAACCACCAAACACAGGATCGGTAATCATAATCATCGAACCAAACATAATGGCCAAAGCCGTCAGTAAAATAGGACGGAAACGCACTTTACCTGCCTCAATCACCGACTCTTTTAGCGACTTACCTTCTTTGCGGTACTCTAAAATAAAGTCAATTAACAGCAATGAGTTTCGCACCACAATCCCGGCAAGTGCAATTACCCCAATCATGGACGTAGCGGTAAAGGCCTGATCGGTTAACCAATGCCCAGGAAACACCCCAATCATGGTAAGCGGAATAGCGCCCATTACAATGACCGGCATCATAAATGAACGATAATACCCTACTAAAATCAAATAGATAAAGATTAGCGCCACAATAAACGCACTGCCCATATCGCGAAACACGTCCAGTGTTAGGCGCATCTCACCGCCCCATAAAATGGTGTATTCCATCACATCATTGGGCTCAGCGGCTACAAAACCAAGGTTGGCAGTATGAAACGTCACTCCCGATTCAGGCAACGTCACGCCGTCCAACATTTTGTCTAGACTTAACACCGCATACACTGGGCTTGAGCGTAATAACTCACCACCAACCATTACCATTTGATGTTGATCACGTCCTAAAATAGGCTTGGCCGCTATCACCTTTTCAATGGTAGCCACTGCCGACAAAGGAATAGACTCACCAGAACGTGATTGCACACGCAAGGTAAGCAACTGCTCGGCCACGGTGCGCTCAGAGCGTGGCAAACGCACAATAATGTTTACTGGCTCACGCACGTTATCAAGGTGCATATACCCCAGCTCAAAACCATTAATGTAATCACGCAACATTTTGCTAACTTGAACCGGTGCGACACCCAATAAATTGGCTTGTTCACGGTCAATGTTAATTTCATAACTTTCCGAATCGGCGGTGACCGAATCGTCTATGTTAATTAAACCGTATACCTCATTAAACTTGCCACCCACCTCTAGTGCAGCGGCGCGCAACTTGTCGTAATCAGGCCCGTACAATTCCGCCATAATTTGCGTAGTAACCGGCGGCCCTGGTGGAGTTTCATACAGTTTAATATTGGCGGTAGGAAACATCTTGCGTAAATCGTTCAACGCCACGTCAAATTGCGACACAATTTGATGCGAGGTGGCTTTACGATGATGCTTATCCACCAAATTAACTCTAATTTGAGCAAAGTTTGCACCTTGCTTAATAAGATCGCCACGCACCAATGCGGCAAAATCAATCGGTGCATGATTGCCCAAATACACGCTATAGTCCATTACGTGCGCTGTATTAGCCAACACATCGCCCACTCGGCGAACCACACGGTCGGTGGCCTCTAACGCTGTACCTTCGGGCAAGTCTACCTGCACCAAGAACGTGCCGGTGTTGTCATAAGGCAACATTTTCACCTCAACACCCGCAGGGTGCAGTGGATTGTTCATCCCGTCGTCGCGTAAAAACTGTAACGCCGGTTGCAGCATAGCACCCATAAGTGAGGCTAAGACCACAAACAAAAATACGTTACGTTTGGTACGGCTTTCAATAAACGGCGTAATCGACTTAACGTACAGCTTTTGCATCCAATCTTCTTTATGCGGATGCGGCTCGGCCATGCTTTCGCGTTCTTGCATCTCTTTAATGGCTTTTTTGCCTAAAAAGCGATACGCGGCGTAGGGCACTAAAATATACGCAATCAATAACGACGCAATCATAGCCACAGGCACGTTAAACGGAATAGGCGCCATAAATGGACCCATCATCCCCGTTACAAACAACATAGGAATAAACGCTAAAATAACTGCGATGGTTGCCACGTTAGTGGGGTTACCAATTTCGTTGGTAGCGCGAATCAACACTTCATCAAATTTTTCGGGGTCAAAGCCGTTGTGAATGTGTCGATGAATGTTTTCGATAACCACAATGGCCGCGTCCACCAACAATCCCAGCGATAAAATTAACGCAAACAAGGTGATTCGGTTAATGGTTTGCTCGGCAATCATGCCAATAAACAGCACCACAAATAAAATTAGGGGCACGGTTAAGGTCACAATACCGGCTTCACGCCAACCCAAAAACAGCACTAAAATAACAATGACCGACAACACGGCAATGCCCAAATGCTCCATTAATAGATTTACCGCTGCATTGGCTTTTTCGCCATCGTTGCGGGTCACGACCACATCTACGTTGCTGGGTAACATACTCAGCTTAAGCATGTCGAGCTTTTCTATAACCGCATTGGCCACGTCTACCGCATTGGTGCCTGGCTTTTTGGCCAAGGCAATGGTCACAGCCGCTTGTTCGCCTTTGGCGTTAAGCGTGCCGTCGGGTCCAAAACCTATACGGGTGTATGCGTCGGCTTCAATTGGGCCGTCCTCAATAGTGGCAATGTCTTTTAAGTAAATTGGGCGACCGGCATCGGTGCCAATAATAATATCACCCACCTCTTTAGCGTTGCCTAAATAACCGTTAACGCGCACCAAATGGTCTTTGTTGTTGTTAACCAATGAACCCACTGGCATCGATACGTTACTGCCTAGCAACATTTCACTAATGGTGTCTAACGACATGCCCGTTAAGGCAATCTTTTGCGCGTCTAGCCACACATTTATGCCGCGTTCTTGGCCACCCACCACATCGGTAAACGACACGCCAGGAATATTACGCAAGTTTTCAACCAACTTTAACGACACATCTCGCAAATCGTAGGCCGTCATGTCGCTTGACGTAATCGCCAAGGTCATAATAGGCACATCGTCAACGTTAATAGGTCTTACCAATGGCTGTTGAGTGTCGGGCGGCATTTTATCGATGTTTTGCATCAACTGGTTGTACACTTTTACCAAGCTATCAACCTGGTTTTCACCCACTTCAAACTGCACCGTAACCACGCCAAAATCATTAGACGCGTAGCCGTAAGTATGATCTACTCCAGGCAATGCACGCATAATGGTTTCAAGTGGCTTAACCGCCATATTGGCGACTTCTTCTGGTGTAGCGCCGCCTTTAGGCACAATAATATTGGCCGCAGGCACAATAATTTGTGGGTTGTACTCACGCGGAGTAATAATGTACGCCATCATTCCGGCTAGAGTAATAGCGATCATAATCATCATGGTGATTTTAGAATGAATAAACGCTTTGGCTAATTTACCGGCAATGTTAAGTTGCGGTTCGGACGCGTTGTGCGCCATCTCTTTATGCTGTTCAGACATCATTACGCCCCTTCAGTCGTCGCGACTGGGCTTGGCTTTTGTGCTTCGCCTTCAACTTCAACCGTATCGCCATTAAGCATGCTTTCGTTGTTATCAATCACAATGCGCTCACCCAACCCTAGGCCTGATTGAATCTCAACCAAGTCGCCCATTGCTAAGCCTGTGCGTACCATGTGAAAAAACGCTTTGTTGTTTTCAAGCACAAACACACCCTCTACACCCACACGATTTACCACGGCTGCTTTAGGCACCATAATGGCTTGACGCTCACCGGCTTTAAAACTAACACGCGCAAACGTACCGCTGTTAACGCTGCCCAACACCGGCAAGCTTAACTTAACGGTGTGAGTACGCGTTTTAGGATTGGCCGAGCTGACCAACGTATAAATTGAACCCACAAAAGCTGTGGCTTGGCCATCAATGATCACCTGTGCTTCATCGCCCGTGCGCAAAGCCGCAAATAAATCTTGCGCCACTTCAGTTTGCACGCTCAAAGACGCCATGTTTTCAATTACCACAATGGGGTTGCCTGGGGTAGCTAAATCACCGGCTACGGCCAGTTTTTCAACAATAACGCCGTCAAACGGTGCGGTTACGTTAGCGTAATTTAATTGCGCACGTGCCTGCTCTAATCCCGATTTGGCCGCCGCTAAATTTTGTTGTGCAACGCTGTATTGCAAGCGCACTTTGTCAAACTGCTGTTTTGACACGGTGTCGTCTTTGTACAATTTGCTAAAGCGATCAAAATCTAATTTAGCGTCTTGCAAACCCGCCGAAGCTTGTTGATACACTGAGTTGGCTTGGGCAATTTGACTGCGAATGTCGCCAGAATCAATGCTAAACAGCAAGTCACCACGCTTAATGCTTTGACCCACTTGCACTTCTAATCCTTTAATGTAGCCCGTTAAACGCGAAGCTATGCGCGCTCTTTGGTCGGGTACGACCGAGCCGGGTACCGTGGCAATTAACGGCACCGTGCCTAAATCGACGGTTTGTACGTTGGCTTTAATAACTTGAGTGTTGGCTTCTTGCGCCACCGGTGCGCTCTCATCAGAACCGCAACCGGTCAAGGTTAGCGACAAACCGACGGCCAGCCCCATGGCTTTTGCCAGTGTCGATAACGACAACTTAGAGGTGTTTTGTGCTTGTTTCATTTTAGTCACTCCAACTTTCTTAAAATTTGTTAAATGTTTTTAAAGGTTTTTTAATGCGTGTTAAACACCGCTGCAATCTACTTTTACACGGCTAAATTACAAACGCGTTACGTCCATGGTGCCGGTTGCCAAACGCAAGCGGGCTTTTTCTACATTGGTTTCGTACTGCGCCCCAACCAAGTCGGCACGGGCTTTGTCTAGCTGAGTTTGGCTCGCCAATACTTCGGTAATGGTGGCCACGCCGTTGTTAAAGCGTTGCATAATTAAACGCTGAGCTTCTTCGGCCTGCTCAACCGCCAATACATCCGCTTGCACTTGCTGTTTGTAAATTTGCAATTTACGCCACGCGGTCATCACCTCTAAACGCGCTTTGTTAGACTCGGACTGAACGGTCGCCTTTTGCTGCGCGGCGGCGGCATTGGCCATATCGACCGAATGATTGGTCACACCAAAATCGGTGATTTTCCAAGACACCATTCCGGCTACGGTATAAGAGCTGCTGCTTAAGCCTAAGTTTTGATCGTTCCAGTCTTGGCGCAACATAATGTTAAAGTTAGGGTAGTAGGCCGCTTTGGCTTCGTCTACCGCAAACTCCGACACATTAGCCTCTTTACGCTTGGCTTCTAATTGTGGATTGTCGGCCAAGGTTAACCCTACCAACTCGTCCATCGATTCGGTGGGCAGACTTAAATCTTGACGCGCACCCACGTCTAATGGCGCACCAGGCTCCATGCTCATTAACATTCTTAAGTTGTCTAGGGCAATTTGCTCTTGGCCTTGGGCTTTCATTAAGGCCACACTGGCGCTTGACTCATTTACCTGGGCGCTTAAAAACTCCGAGCGCACCAAAACACCTTGTTCTACCAAACTTTGGGTGGTTTTTACAAAACTTTGAGCGGTTAATTTAGCTTGTTCGGCCACAGCGATGTATGCGCGCGCGGCGTGCACCGATTCGTATGCCTGATAAATGTGATAGGTCAGCATTTGTTGCACCGCCACGTTGCCTTGGCGCGCTGCTTCAATCATGGCGGCAGCTTGATTTTCATATGACGTAACAATGCCGCCATTGTAAATGGGCACCAGCATTTCTAAGCGCGTGTTAAAGTCGGTGTGAGCGTCGGGATCGTTTAACCTTTCAACAATAAAATCCTCTTGCACTACTTCACGCTGTTGCAACTTCATCCCAAACACATTTAAGGCATTATTTGAGTTGGCGGCGGTAAACGAGGCGGTTATTTGTGGCAAACGGCTTGATTGCGCCTTGCCCAAAGCCGATTGCGCTTGTTCAATACGCGCACCACTTACCCGCATTTCGGGGTTTTGACTGAGTGCGTTGTCCACACACATTTTAAAATCTAAGGTTTGCGCCAAGGCCGCTGCAGGCATTAAACACGACAACGCCATGGCCAGGACCGTTAGTTTTTGTTTAAAAGGTTTTTGGTGTTTCATACGCACTCCACAAAATGAGTTTTAAAAATGTAAAAGAGAATTGGGTGGTTTATTTGCCTGTGTGTCCAGGATCATTTATGGGTCTATGCATGCTTAAGTAAGCCCACGTTTTCGTACAAACGCTTAACACAAACGCTTAATTTGCTAACCATATCCATAATTAGGTCATAACTCAAGCTTATTAAAATATAAGAATTTTCTTATATAAAGTTGGGCATTATAAGACTTTTAACATATAAGTAAATTCTAATATGTAAATCTAAGCTTAAAAGACCTTACATTTTTAATAAATTGCCAGCACGGTGTTTTTTAACCAGACCAATTCACCGTGAAAAAAATGGCTGGCTTTGCCACGCCAATACACGTCGGCCATCATCGTGTGGTTGTCGTTATGAGCGGTGTTGGCGCTCATAACCCAAGTTAAAATAGCCTGCGCATTCACCACTTCGTCTTGCCCGCCCTGAATCACCACCCAGGGTACGTCTTGCACGTGCAATCCATTAAAATCATACAAGCCTACGGGTGGCGCTACGGTGCAGATGCCTTTTATAAACGGCTTATAATCGTTTAACCAGGCCTGGTTAAGTGCCTGCAAGGTAACGTAACTGCCAAACGAAAACCCCGCTAACACAATATGTTCGGCCTTAAAACGCTGACTTGCCCAACTTAAAACAGCCGCCAAATCGTCTTGTTCGCCCGCGCCATGATCGTGCAAGCCGCTACTTTGCCCCACGCCTCTAAAGTTGTAGGCGACGGTGATGTAACCCAAACTTAAAAATGCGCGTTCTAACGTAGTGATTACCTTATTATTCATAGTGCCGCCGTATAAAGGGTGCGGATGACTCAACACCACCAACTTAACCAGGCCTGGTGATGATGATATTTGTGCTGCCGCAGTAAACTCCAATGCATCGGCTTTAGGCTGTTTGCAACGCACTTCGATGGCACCGACCGCTCCGTTAATTAAGACCGTATTAATGCCGCTTATTGTTTCTAAGTTTTTCATTTGCCACTCCAAAGTTAACCAGGCCTGGTCACATTAAATTAACGTACAAAACGCGTACCCATAAGCGCTAAAGATGTCGTACCATATTGGCTCTAAAATTTGTTACCAAGGCCACGCAACATGTCACATACAACGCCCCCCGTCACGCCCTCTACAAAAACCATCATCATCGACGACGCTGTGCCCTATGCGCAGGCCATGTTTGGACACTTGGGAAACGTGATTACCGTACCCGGCAAAGACATTACCGCGCACACCGTGCAAAACGCCGACGCGCTTATTGTGCGCTCGCGCACTCAAGTCAACGCCGAGCTGCTGCAACACAGCCAAGTGCAATTTGTGGGCAGTACCGTGGTGGGGTTAGACCACATTGACCAGGCCTGGTTAACGCAAAACAACATTACGTTTTACAGCGCCCAAGGCTGCAACGCCAATTCGGTGGCCGAATTTGTGATAAACGCGCTGTTTGAGTTAGCCCAACACAACCACTTTGACCTTAGCCAAAAAACACTCGGGATTATAGGGGTAGGGCACGTGGGCAGTTTATTGCACCAAAAAGCCCAAGCTTTAGGCATGACTTGCTTGCTTAACGACCCGCCACGCGAAAGAGCACTAGAAAGATCACGTGAAAATTCACGAGAAAAAGCGCCATTAAACAGCGCGCAATCCACTCATCTTGAGTTTGTCGACCTTAACACCGCCTTAAAAGCCGACATTATAAGCTTTCACACCCCGCTCACCTTAAGGGGCGTGGACGCCACCTACCACTTGTTAAACCAACAACGTCTGGCGCACATAAATCCACAACAAATTATTGTTAACGCCGCACGCGGCGGCATTATTGACGAAACTGCCTGGGTCAACACCCCCACGCAAGCCAATATTATAGACTGCTGGGAAAACGAACCCCATATAAATCCCGCACTCTACCAAACCGCCTACTTGGCCACGCCGCACATTGCTGGCCACTCGTTTGAAGCCAAACTAGCCGGCAGCACCATGGTATACAACGCCCTGTGCCAAGCCTGGAACATTGCCCCACAAACCCACTGGCAAACTCATTTACCCCCTGCCCCTGCCGTAATTCACCCCAAAACCACTCCATCGCAAACGGTGCAAAGCGTGGTGCAACAGGTGTTAAGTGCCACACATAACGTGCAACACGACGACCAAGCCATACGTAAGAACAATATAACCGACACTTATAACGCTTACGAAACCTATCGCCGCCACTACCCCGTACACCACGAATGGGTCAAACAACGCTTTACCACCACCGGCAACCAACAAGCCGACAACCTATTGACTTTACTAGGGTTTACCAAACTATAACGCACTCAAAAAACCGTAAAATAAGTGCCCCCATGCACTCACGCATTAGCGTATAAGAATCTGTTAATAAAATAATATTATTACTCAACAAAAAAAATCACATTTTCTTTTGTTGCACTTAGGAGTAACCTTGTTAACAAATTTGGTTAGCCCAACTTTTACACCCAAAATAACAACGGAGAAAACACATGAAATTAATCACACTATTTAAAGCCGGTATTTTAGCCGCCGCCGTCACCACCCTATCAGGTTGCGGAACCATCAACGCCATTGGCAACCTAAACGAAGGCGCAGGCGGCACATTTATGGAAGTTTGGGACAAATGGGTTGAAGCCGAAGGCGACATCGCTGACGCCACCATGTGGGAAGTAAAAGTTGAAGAAGGCGTAAAACTAGAAGACGTTATCGACGCCATCAATGCCGTAGGCGTTAACCGCAACATCAAAAACGTAGGCGAACTACCCTTGTCAGAAGAGCTTAAAGCCCGTGGCGTAGCGTCTGGCGTTATTCACGTAATGTCATTCTGCAACCCAGAAACTGCGCGTAAAATGATTGACTTCTCTCCTGCAATGGCCGGATTTTTACCTTGCCGCGTAAACATTGTTGAAGAAGCCGATGGCCTACATATCTACACTATGAACATGGACATGGCCATTAAAATGGGCAAAAAAATGCCACCTGAGTTGTTAGAAGCCACTTTAGACGTGCGTAACACCATGTGGGAAATGCTAGAAAAAGGTGCAAAAGGCGAGTTCTAAGCCTTTAACCAGGCCTGGTTAAAGCATTATTAATAACGTTATTAACATTGTTATTAACCTTAACCAGGCAAAAAACCGCCTTTAATCGTTACATTTTAAAGCGCGGTTTTTTTATACCTAATATTTATACCCTACATATTAACCCTTACTTAAAAAATGCGTATAATCGCCCGAAAAACCAATCTTATGGGCGTTAAGCATTAGTAATGTCTAATATAAGAAATTAATCGTATTAATCAGTCATTAAATTTATTTGATTATCCAAACAAATAAAATTAATGCATAGTGGCAACCGAATCAAAGACAGACCACCGTCTGTTACAAACAACAACAACAAAGTGAGTCAAAACAGCATGAAAAAAACTAACCTAACAAAAACCAAATTAGCTTTAGCCATCGCCACCGCGGCCATGATCTCTACTCCAGTACTAGCCACCAACGGTGACACTTTAATTGGTTTAGGCGCACAAGCTCGCGCACTAGGCGGAACAGGAACAGCCGCATTTTTTGGTTCAGAAAACGCATTGACAAACCCAGCATTGCTAGGTAAATCGCAAGGTACAGAGTTTTCGATTGGCGGAACTTTGTTTAAGCCTAATGTAAAAGCGACTAGTAATGTTGCAACAGCAGTTTCAGCTGCTTTTGGCGTGCCTGGAGCAACTAATGACCCAGTCTCTCAAACCAGCGACAATGACACTAACGTAATTCCAGAAGTATCAATGTCAACCCGCATTAACGAAAACCTAACATTTGGTCTAGGCATGTTTGGTTCTGCTGGTATGGGTGTGGACTATCGCGATACTGACGCACTGTTTAATGGCTACAGTAACCTACAAATTATGAAGTTTGCCCCTACTCTTGCTTATAACGAAGCTAATTTTGGTATCGGTTTTGCACCAGTTATTCAGTATGGCTCACTAGATATTAATTATGATACTGATGGTGATGCAACTAATGGCGGCCAAGGAAACGGCATGTCGACTGACCTAGGCTATGGCTTTAACCTAGGGGCTTATTTTGATGTCACCAAAGACTTTACTCTTGGTTTAGCTTACCAATCAGCTATTTCAATGGAATACAAAGATCAAGTTTCTGTTGCAGCTGCCGGATTTGGCTTACCTCAACAAGGTGTTAACCTAGGCGACAAACTAGAACAGCCCGCTGAAATCAAAATTGGTGCGGCTTACACTATGGGTAACATTATGTTGACTGCAGACGCCAAGCAAATCAAATGGGCGGATGCTGAAGGTTATAAAGACTTTAATTGGGAAGATCAAAATGTATTTGGTTTAGGCGCTAAATACACTGGACAAGGTTACTGGGTTGGCGCGGGTTACAACTTTGGTTCTGATCCAATCAAAAAAATCAACGACAATACTTATACTGGCCAAGCTGTTGATTTGTTTAACAACCACTTCTTCCCAGCCGTTGTTGAAAGCCACATTACCTTTGGTGGTGGTTACAGCTTAACTAAAAACATGATGATTGAAGGTGCAGTAGTCTATGCACCAGAAGTCACTAAAACCGTTAACACTTCAGCTGTAAGTGCAGGTTTAGCATATCAAGGTGCCATTGATGATGGGCAAGATGCTGATGTTGCTGCTGGTGTTGCAGGTTCTGTTGGTGGAACGAGTCACGAAGTCAACCATTCACAAATCGGTTACACTGTTGCTCTAAAAATGAATTTCTAATTTAACCTTTCGTTAATTTAGAACCTTCAAAAGCCGCGTTAGTTTTTCTAACGCGGCTTTTTTTATACCCAAATTCCGTGAAACTCTTTTATACCATGCAAAAAACCATCGTCATGCCGTGCCACGACACGGCATCTACACCGCACGCCCAACACGTATTAGATTGCGGGTCAAGCCCGCAATGACAAACGTCTACAAACCAACCAAAATAAATGGGTCAGAGTCAAAATAAAAGAACATCCACTTTTCCTTTTCCTAATATACATTTCTATTTAAGCCTGCTATATTAAGATGCGATAACGTACGTCATAAAGGAGGCGTCATGCCAATACTCAATAGCACTCAAGCGCGTGCAAATTTTTATGGCTTACTTACTCAAGTCAATGAATCGCATGAACCCGTCACCATTACCGGTAAAAAGGGCAATGCTGTATTGATTGCTGAAGAAGACTGGCAGGCCATTAATGAAACCCTTCATTTATTGTCGATTCCGGGTTTACGTGAATCGGTGATTGAGGGGTTGCATACCCCGCTAGATGAATGCAGCACCGAGTTAAACTGGTAGCCTTATGGTTTGGCAATTGGTCTATACCAAACAAGCACAAAAAGATGCAAAGAAACTGGCCGGCAGTGGTTTAAAAAATCAAGCCCAGCAATTATTGGCACTGCTTGAACAAGACCCATTTCTTACGCCACCGCGCTATGAAAAACTCGTTGGTGATTTGCAAGGAGCGTATTCAAGGCGAATTAACATCCAGCATCGCATTGTTTACCAAGTACTTGAAGCGCAGAGAACCGTTAAGGTGCTGCGCCTTTGGACGCATTACGAATAATCACCGCTTAAAGATGAAACCCCCTAACCTCAAAACCAATAAATAGGGTCAGCAATAAATGGCGCCATGCAAAAACCCATCGTCATGCCGTGCCACGACACGGCATCTTTACCGCGCGCCTTAGATTGCGGGTCAAGCCCGCAATGACGCATCTGCAAACCAACCAGGCCTGGCATCTCCTGCGGCTTTAAAATAGTCTGTAAGCGCAAGGTTCAACCATTTTCAGGCCTCTTTTGACGCTTTAACCGCCTTAAACATCTTTTTTTTAACCCGAGCCTTTTTTGTTTTGGGCTTTTTGTGCATACTAGGCAAAAAATAAGGGGCTTAAAAGCATGTCAAACATTTTAATTGTGGGTTGTGGCGACATTGGTTGCCAGTTAGGAACTCAATTAACCGCTCAAGGCCATAAAGTATTTGGTCTACGTCGCAACATTGCGGCCTTGCCCGATTGCATTACGCCCATAGGTGCCGACTTAGCGCAACCTTTGCCCGCCCTGCCGCAAGACATCGACTATGTGTTTTACATGACCTCAGCCGGCAAATACAAAGACCCTGCGTACTATCAAGCCTATGTGCAAGGCTTACGCAACACCTTAAACGCTTTAAAACTGCAAACCACGCCCATTAAACGCCTGTTTTTTATCTCTAGCACCTCGGTATTTGGTCAAAGCGATGGCCAAAAAGTCACCGAAGCCAGCCCAACCGTTAGCAATAATTTTTCGACCAAACGTATTTTAGAAGGCGAAGAGTTGGCGTTAAGCAGTGATGTCGCGACCACCATTGTGCGTTTTGGCGGTATTTACGGCCCTGGCCGCACCCATTTAATTGAGTTGGTTAAACACGGCAAAGCCCATTGCATGGACGACGTGTGGAGCAACCGCATTCACTCGGCCGATTGCGTAGGCATGTTAATGCACCTAATGCAGTTAAACGAAACAGCCCCTGAGCAAGTAGAACCCCTTTACATTGGAGTAGACAACCTACCCACCCTGTCGTGTGACGTGTACAACTGGATTGCCGAACAACTCAGCGTACCCGAAGTGGAATACAACGAACCCACCGAAAACTCACGCGTTCAACGCAGCAACAAACGTTTGTCTAACGCCAAAATCCGCGCCACCGGCTACGAGTTTATATACCCCACCTACCAAGACGGCTACCAAGAAATTTTGGAAGATTATTTGTGATTGCCTCTTAACAGCACACCACGATAAAACCAAGTAACGTAAATTTTTCAAGCTAAGCAACGCAAACCCGTCATACCGTGCCACGACACGGCATCTACCGCGTTCTTGGCAATAGATTGCGGGTCAAGCCCGCAATGACAAGTTATTTTATTTACAAATCAGCCTGTCAAGCCAAGTAACTTAAATCCGTCATGCCGTGCCACGACACGGCATCTAACACGTTCTTGGCAATAGATTGCAGGTCAAGCCCGCAATGACACGTTATTTTATTTACAAATCAGCCTGTCAAGACTTCTTCGAATCGTCCTGCGCGGGATTTTCTAGTTCACCTTCAATAACATGACCTTTGCTGGTGTGTTTGAGTTGTTTTTGGCTGTTGTGTGTTTCACTCCATTGCCCGTCGTAGTATTGGCCTTGGGTGCGGCTTTTAAAGCGATAGGCTTGGCCTTGCATGCTTTTTTTAATAAAGTACTGGCGCACCGGTGTAATTAAAAACAACACCCCAACAGCATCGGTAATAAGCCCAGGTACAAACAGCAACAACCCGCCTATAAATATAAACACACCTTCTAACAAAGCATCTTGTGGGGCTTGGCCTTGCGCCATCGCTATTTGGGCTTTTTGCATGGTGGCCAAACCTTGACTGCGCATTAACGCCAATCCAATAAACGCGCTGGCCACCACCCATAAAACGGTGGTTAACGCGCCAATGGCACCGCCAACCTGAATCAGTACATAAAGCTCAAGCAATGGAATCAATACAAATAATAATAAAATTTTCATTTAACGGTCTCTTTGGGTGTATTTGAGGGTAAAATCATGGACTAACTTTGACTTTATGGCGTTATTACTTGCAACCGCATCGGTAAACAAGTGGTCACCATAAACAAAACCTATGCGCGAGAGAATACCATGCGAGCAATACCTGCTAAAACACTTTTTAACACCTTTTTAAAAACCTTTGTTTTAAGTTTTTGGGTGTGGATTCAACCAGGCCTGGTCAACGCCAGTGACGATTTATTAGAAGTGGATCAAGCGTTTGCACTGCAAACACCGGTCGTTCAAGACGGCAAAATTAGCGTTACCTGGGACATTGCGGACGACTACAAACTTTACAAAGACAAAATTTCGGTTACTGCCGACACACTGAGCTTAAGCGAACCGAGTTTTTCGGCCAGTAAAGCGTATGACGATCCGCTATTTGGTAAAACCGAGGTATTTTCTAAGCGTGCCATTATTACTCTGCCTTACCAAAGTACAGCCTCACAAACAGCCAACTTAACCATTAAATACCAAGGCTGTGCCGACAAAATTGGCGTATGTTACCCACCGCAAACCCGCACTTTAAGTGTCACCATTCCGCCACAAGCGTTAAGCGTTGCCTCTGCCGCTCCATCGTCTAATGGATTTTCGTCGTTAGGCGATTTAAACAAATTGCTTACCGGCAACAGCAAACAAGCCGAGCTATTGGACGCCGATGCGGCATTTGCGTTTACCACGCAAATTAACAGCAACGGTCAATTGGTCGCCACTTGGAACATTGCACCCGATTACCATCTTTATAAAGACAAAATTAAATTTAGCGTTATACAAGGCAACGCCACATTGGGCGATGTAGAACTGCCCAAGGCCACCCAAATTGACGACCCATTATTTGGCAAAACCGAGGTATTTCATGGTCAAACCAGCGTTATTTTGCCCATCAGCGCATTAACCGACAAGGCCACCATACAAGTTGAGTTTCAGGGATGTTCTGCCCTGTTAGGCGTGTGTTACCCGCCCATGAAAAAACCAGTGGATGTATTGGCCGGGCAAATCAATACACAAACTACCTCTACGCCTGCGACTTCTACAGCCAAAAGTGATATTAATTTTTCGGAAGGTTTGTCTGAAACCGACCAAATCGCCGACACCCTAAAAAACAGCAGTGTGTGGATTGTAATCGCCACCTTCTTTATTTTTGGTTTACTGCTGGCGTTTACGCCGTGCGTGTTTCCAATGATTCCTATTTTATCCAGCATTATCGTCGGTCAGGGCGACCAGTTGACTACGCGCCGCGCCTTTACCATGTCGTTAGTGTACGTGCTGGCCATGTCGGTGACTTACACGGTGGCGGGCGTATTGGCCGGTATTTTTGGTGAAAACTTGCAAGCGGCGTTTCAAAACCCATGGATTATCGGTAGTTTTGCAGTCATCTTCTTACTGCTGGCGCTGTCGATGTTTGGCTTTTACGAACTGCAACTGCCCAGCCGCTTACAAACCAAACTGGCTAATTTATCCAACAAACAGCAAGGTGGCACCTTAACCGGCGTGGCCATTATGGGCTTTTTATCGGCCTTAATTGTGGGCCCTTGCGTTGCCCCACCTTTGGCGGGTGCGCTGATTTACATTGGTCAAACCGGTGATGCCCTTCTGGGTGGCGTGGCCTTATTTGCCATGAGTATGGGGATGGGCTTGCCTCTATTATTACTGGGCACATCGGCTGGCAAATTGCTACCGCGCGCGGGGGCATGGATGGATGGCGTTAAAGCGGTGTTTGGGGTGATGCTGATTGGTATTGCCATATGGATGCTTGAACGCGTGGTTCCGGCCGAAGTAACGCTGTTAAGCTGGGCACTGTTATTGATGTTTTCGGCCATTTACTTGGGCGCGTTTGAATCAACGCAGGCCAAGTCAGGCTGGTTTAAACTGTTTAAAGGCCTAGGATTGGCGCTGTTTATATACGGTACGCTTATTTTAGTGGGCTTATTGGGTGGCTCTAAAGAGATGATGCAGCCGCTTAAAGTGTTTCAAGGCGGCGCGGGCTCAGCGGGTGTAACGCAACAAAGCCAACACTTAAGCTTTAAAACCATTAAAACCGAACAAGAGCTTGACGCCGAACTGGCCAAGGGTCAACCCGTAATGTTCGACTTTTACGCCGACTGGTGCGTAAGCTGCAAAGAGATGGAAAAATTCACCTTCTCAGACGCCCAGGTGCAAAATGCTTTAGCGGGTGTAACCCTGCTTAAAGCCGACGTCACCGCAAACGATGCCGCCGACAAAGCCTTAATGAAACGCTTTGGCTTAATAGGCCCACCGGCCATTTTGTTTTTTAACGCACAAGGTCAAGAACAAAAAGCGCAACGAGTAATAGGCTTTAAAAAAGCCGACGCCTTTTGGTTAATGTGCAAACCGCGTTACCGCAATAAATAAACACCTTAACCTTTTTTACTAATTTAGCGACTTTAACCAGTTTAGCCACGTTTGCCGTCAATAACGACGGTACGTGACTATTACTGACATTTACGGTTTTTTAGTGTCTTTTGCATACAGTAATATAGAGTAATGAGGTTAGTTCAGTTATAATTTTGCAATTAACGTAATTTGGATGAGGTTATGCTAGCAACCATTTTGGTGATAAACGGCCCCAATTTAAACATGCTTGGCCGACGCGAGCCCGAAATTTACGGCCACCAAACGCTTGGCGACATTTTAGAAACCCTAGAAAATCTCGCCGAAGACTACAACGTAGGCCTGTTTGATTTTCAGTCTAACGCCGAACACGAAATTATTAACCGCATTCACGAAGCGATGATGGACGGCACCGACTACATTATTATTAATCCAGCCGCCTTTACGCACACCAGTGTTGCCATTCGCGATGCATTAGCCACGGTAAAAATACCCTTTATCGAAGTTCACCTTTCAAACATTCACAAGCGCGAACCCTTTAGAGCGCATTCGTATTTTTCAGATTTAGCCGACGGTGTCATTGCCGGACTGGGCGTAATCGGCTACGAGCTTGCATTAACCGCCGCCGTTGAAAAACTAAGAACGTAGTCAAACACTGGTTTAAAAGCACCGCGCAAAACCAGTAACCAACCAACAGACACTTTATTCTTAACCTAAGAAAGCGAACCAAAAACATGACTCATTCGCCAACCGACTCGTTTACGCCCAAGCAAAAAACCGCTAAGGCCAAAAAAGATTCGTCAAAAAACAATTTAAAAGAAAAATCAAAGGATCAAAAAATGGATATTCGTTCAATTCGTAAACTAATTGAAATTGTTGAACAATCTGACATCGCTGAAATTGAAATTAAAGAAGGCGAGCACAATATTCGTATTACCCGCAGCAAAGAACCCATTATGTATGCCGCCCCACAACATACCCACTACCCTATGCAAAGTGCCATGCAATCGGCGCCAACCCATGCCGCACCTATTGTGACCGAAGCCTCGGTGGTTGCGGTCGCAGCCGAGCCAAGCGGTCATAAAATGACTTCTCCTATGGTGGGCACGTTTTACGCGTCGCCGTCACCCGACGCGGGTGCGTTTGTAAAAGTAGGCGATTCGGTTGCTGAAGGTGACACCTTATGCATTATTGAAGCCATGAAAATCATGAACCCCATTGAGGCTGACAAAGCCGGCAAAATTAAGCAAATCGTCGCGGTCAATGGCGAACCAGTTGAATACGGCCAAACGTTGTTTGTTATTGAATAATAACGCGTAACCCTACTCAACAAGGAAGCTTTACTATGATTGAAAAAATTCTTATTGCCAACCGCGGCGAAATCGCCCTACGCGTGTTGCGCGCCTGTAAAGAATTAGGCATTAAAACCGTGGCCGTGCACTCCACTGCCGACGCACATTTAAAGCACGTTTTACTGGCGGACGAATCGGTGTGTATTGGACCGCCGTCGTCGAGTTTAAGTTATTTAAATGTTCCGGCCATTATCGCCGCCGCCGAAGTTACCGACGCGGGCGCGATTCACCCAGGTTACGGATTTTTATCTGAAAACGCCGACTTTGCCGAGCGCGTTGAAGAAAGCGGCTTTATTTTATTGGCCCTAAAGCCGAAACCATTCGCATTATGGGCGATAAAGTGTCGGCCATTCGCGCCATGATGGCGGCGGGTGTTCCGACTGTTCCCGGTTCGGGTGGCCCATTGGGCACCGACGACATTGAAAATCACCGTGTAGCCAAAGAGATTGGTTACCCTATAATTATTAAAGCCTCGGGCGGCGGCGGCGGACGCGGTATGCGTGTGGTACACACCGAAGCCAATTTGCTTAAGTCTATTCAGCTCACCAAGTCTGAAGCCGGTAGCTTTTTTGGCAATCCTGAAGTTTACATGGAAAAGTTTTTAGAAAACCCTCGTCATATTGAAATTCAGGTGCTTGCCGACGGCCAAGGCCAAGCCATTCATTTGGGTGAACGCGATTGTTCTATGCAACGTCGTCACCAAAAAGTGGTCGAAGAAGCGCCTGCACCAGGCATTAACCTAGAACAACGCAACCGCATTGGTGCGGCCTGCGTAAAAGCGTGTTTGGCCATTAACTACCGTGGCGCAGGCACGTTTGAATTTTATACGAAAACGGCGAGTTTTATTTTATTGAAATGAACACCCGTTTACAGGTTGAGCACTGTGTTACCGAAATGGTCACGGGCATTGACTTGGTTAAAGCGCAAATCGAAATCGCTATGGGCATGCCGCTTAGCATTAAGCAAGAAGACGTTAACATCAGTGGTCATGCCATCGAGTGCCGCATTAACGCCGAAAACCCAGCCAAAAACTTTATGCCCTCGCCCGGTAAACTTGAGCGTTTGCATTTGCCAGGTGGTCTGGGTGTGCGTTGGGAATCGCACATTTACACCGGCTACACCATTCCACCGCATTACGATTCGATGATTGGCAAACTTATTTGCTTTGGCAGCAGCCGCGAAGTGGCCATTGCCCGCATGAACAGCGCCCTAAGCGAATTGGTGATTAAAGGCATTGACACCAATATTCAAATGCAACGTGAAATTATGAACGACGGCGGCTTTAAAGACGGCGGACGTAACATTCACTATTTAGAAGAACGTTTAGAACACCTAGTTTAACGAGGTTTACAAAAGGCACGAACCGGCAAGGTGCATTACTTTGCTGGTTCGTGCCTTTTTTCATTTTAAGTTTTTAGCTTTTGCATTTTTAGCTTTTGCATTTTTGGCTTTTAAATTTATAACTTTTAAGTTTAGATGTTTAGCGTTAACTTACCAAAATCAAAGGAACCATGATGGCTTGGATACAAATTAACACCACCGTAGAAGAAGCATTGGCCGAACCCTTATCCGATGCGTTTATGGACGCGCAAGCCGCATCGGTGACCTTTGAAGACGCACTGGATCAACCCATTTTTGAACCCGAATTGGGCACTACGCCTATTTGGGCCAGCACCAAAGTCATTGCACTGTACGATGCACAAGTTGACGCCAATGCCGTGATTGCCTTGCTAACGCAAAGCCTGCCGCACATTGCCGCCAGTAGCTACAAAGTAGAACAACTTGAAGACAAAGATTGGATTCGTGAATGGATGGATCAATTTCACCCCATGCTGTTTGGCGACCGCTTGTGGATTGTGCCCAGTTGGAAAACCCCACCGCAACCCGATGCCGTAAACCTAATGCTTGACCCAGGCATGGCGTTTGGTACGGGCACGCACCCAACCACCGCGCTGTGTTTAACCTGGTTAGATCAGCACGCACCGCTTAATCAAACGGTCATTGATTACGGCTGTGGCTCGGGAATTTTAGCGCTCGCGGCTAAAAAACTCGGGGCAGCCAGTGTAAGCGGTACCGACATTGACCCGCAAGCGATTACCGCCAGCCAAGAAAACGCCCGCCGCAATCAAGAAAACCTAGCCTTTGCACTGGTTAAAGACTTTGACAGCCCTCCGGTCGATTTGCTGATGGCCAATATATTAGCCGGCCCACTCAAAGAGTTAGCCCCTGAATTTTGCGCTTGTTAAAACCCGGTGCCACCCTGGTGCTGTCGGGTTTATTGGCCAACCAAGCTCCTGAGCTCATGGCGCATTACCAAACATTAGGCTTTGAACTCAACACCTTGCAAACTCAAGAAGAGTGGGGATTGTTGGCCGGTAAAAAACTGTAACATTACGGCACATCTATTAGTTTGATAACCGCTTAATAATGTTAAAACACCTTTGACCAGGCCTGGTCAAAGCGCTGTGATGATTTAAGCCACTATAAAGAACCCACTATGCTCACCATTGGCCCCTACACCTTTAACAACCGTCTAATTTTGGCGCCCATGGCCGGCATTAGCGATGCCGTGTTTAGAGAACTTTGCCGACAAAACGGTGCGGGACACACGTTGGCCGAAATGGTGGCGTCTAAAAAATCGTTATGGGAATCCAAAAAATCGGCCACCCGACACGTTAACCTAAGCGACCCCGAACCGCGTGCCATTCAACTGCTGGGCACCCACCCAGACGAACTCGCGCAAGCCGCCGCGTGGCAGGTGGCGCAAGGCGCACAAATCATTGATTTAAACATGGGGTGTCCTGCCAAAAAGGTGTGCGACGTGGCCGCAGGCTCAGCGTTAATGCGCTATCCAGAGCGCGTAGCCGATATTTTTAAAGCTGTGGTCAGCGCCGTTGACGTGCCCGTTACCGTTAAAACCCGCACAGGCAGTGATCACGACCATAAAAATGCGCTGCAAATTGGTTTATTAGCCCAAGAACATGGCCTGCAAGCCATCACCATTCACGGACGCACGCGTGCCGATAAATTTAATGGTTTGGCCGAATACGAAACCATTAAGCAGGTAAAACAAGCCTTAAGCATTCCTGTGATTGCAAACGGCGACATTTGCACCCCCGAACAGGCTAAATTTGTATTAAAATACACACTTGCCGATGGGTTAATGATTGGGCGCGCGGCACAAGGGTATCCGTGGATATTTCGTGAAATAAATCATTACCTTACTACTCATACGCACGCAGAGCCACCCACCTCTGCTGAGTTTTACAGCACCCTGTTAAAACACGTTTTGGGCTTACACGACCTATACGGTGAAACCCTTGGCGTGCGCATTGCGCGCAAACACATAGGCTGGTATGCACAGCGCCTGCCTAATAATGGCAAGAGCAATAATAAAAGCGATGGCAACGCGCTTAGAAAAACATTTAACGCGCTTGAAACATCTCAAGCGCAACTTGAACACCTTGAACTCTATTTTAACTCACAACCGACAGCCACATTATGACCCGACCTGTTTCACACCACTCGTTAAGCCAGCAAGTCACCCAAACGTTAGAGCGCTATTTTGAGACGTTGCAAGAAGAGTCTATTTGCGATTTACACGACATGGTGATTCAACAGGTTGAAAAACCGCTGATTGAATTTGTGCTCAATAAAACCGAATATAACCAAACGCAAACCGCACAGATTTTAGGCATTAACCGTAATACCCTTAGAAAAAAAATGCACAAATACGAGCTGATGTAAGGTCGCAAAATTTTAACCCATTTTTATCGATAACCCATTTTTGGAGCACTCACCACCATGAAACCCGTCCGTCGTGCGCTTATTAGCGTTTCTGATAAAACCGGCATTTTAGAATTTGCCGAATCTTTAATCGCCATGAACGTCGCCATTTTATCCACCGGCGGCACCTACAAAGTGCTGTCTAATGCGGGTTTACCGGTTACCGAAGTGTCTGAATACACTGGGTTTCCAGAAATGATGGACGGACGAGTGAAAACTTTGCACCCCAAAATTCACGGTGGATTATTAGGCCGTCGTGGTACCGATGACGCCATTATGGCTCAACACGGCATTGACCCCATCGACATGGTCGTGGTGAACCTTTACCCATTTGAAGCCACCGTGGCCAACCCAAATTGCGCGTTAGAAGACGCGGTCGAAAACATCGATATTGGCGGGCCGACCATGTTGCGTTCGGCGGCTAAAAACCACAAAGACGTGGCCGTAGTAACCGACCCAGCCGACTACGCCCGTATTTGACCGAACTGCAAGACCATAACGGCCAGCTTTCGCACGCCACCCGTTTTGATTTGGCCATTAAAACCTTTGAACAAACCGCCCGCTACGACGGTGCCATTGCCAACTACTTTGGCACGATGTTTAACAAAGACACAGACCAAGACAAAGCCGATACCTTTCCGCGCACCTTTAGCACGCAGTTTGTCAAAAAACAGTCGATGCGTTATGGCGAAAACCCCCATCAGTCGGCGGCTTTTTACACCGAACGCGCACCAGCCGAAGCGTCTATTTCTACGGCCGTGCAACTGCAAGGCAAAGAGTTATCGTTTAACAACATCGCCGACACCGACGCTGCATTAGAATTGGTTAAAACCTTTACGCAAAACGCGTGCGTGATTGTAAAACACGCCAACCCTTGCGGTGTGGCGCTGGGCGACAGTCAGTTTGACGCTTACGACCGCGCTTACAAAACCGACCCAACGTCGGCCTTTGGCGGCATTATTGCCTTTAACCGCGAATTAGACGCCACCACCGCGCAAGCGATTGTCGATCGTCAGTTTGTGGAAGTGATTATTGCGCCCAGCGTCTCTACAGAAGCGCAAGCGGTGGTGAGCACCAAGCAAAATGTACGTTTATTAACCTGTGGTGCGTTAGGCCAACCATTACCGGCTTACGATTACAAAAAAGTGACCGGTGGCCTGCTGGTGCAAGACCGCGACCTAGGCATGGTGACGGTTGATGACCTTAAAGTGGTCACCAAAATCGCCCCAACCGCCGCGCAAATGCAAGACCTGATGTTTGCGTGGAACGTCGCCAAATTTGTAAAATCCAACGCCATTGTGTACGTTAAAGACGGCATGACCATTGGTGTGGGCGCTGGGCAAATGAGCCGCGTCTATTCGGCTAAAATTGCCGGCATTAAAGCCGCCGACGAAGGCTTAGAAGTACCCGGTTCGGTAATGGCATCGGACGCGTTTTTTCCGTTTAGAGACGGCATTGATGCAGCCGCAGCGGCAGGCATTACCGCTGTGATTCACCCGGGTGGCTCAATGCGCGATCAAGAAGTCATTGACGCCGCCAACGAACACGGCATTGCCATGGTCTTTACCGGCATGAGACACTTTAAACACTAAACAACTTTAACCACGAAGACATGAATGTACGAAGAGATTTCGTGTCAACCTTCATAAAATCCTCTGGTCTTCGTGACTTCGTGGTTCAAACTAAAAAGAGAAACGACAATGAAAGTATTAATTATTGGTGGCGGTGGACGTGAACACGCTTTGGCCTGGAAAACCGCTCAATCGAGCCAAGTGTCCCAAGTGTATGTTGCGCCTGGCAACGCCGGAACCGCACTTGAACCCAATTTAATCAATGTGCCCATTGCCGCAGATGACTTACCAGGCCTGGTAACGTTTGCGGCCGACAATCACATTGAATTAACCATTGTTGGCCCCGAAGTGCCTTTAGTACTGGGTGTGGTTAATGCGTTCAAAGACGCCGGATTAAAATGTTTTGGCCCTGACAAAGACGCCGCGCAATTGGAAGGCTCTAAAGCGTTTTCTAAAGACTTCTTAGCCAAACACAATATTCCGACTGCCGCGTACGCGGTGTTTACCGAAATTTTACCAGCGATTAATTACATTCAAAAAATGGGCGCGCCTATTGTGGTTAAAGCCGACGGTTTGGCCGCTGGCAAAGGCGTTATTTTGGCGCAAACCCTGGCCGAAGCGATTGATGCGGTAAACGACATGCTGGCCGGTAACAAATTTGGTCAAGCCGGTGCTCGTGTGGTAATTGAAGAGTTTTTGGTGGGGGAAGAAGCCAGTTTTATTGTGATGGCCGACGGCAAAAACGTTTTACCCATGGCAACCTCTCAAGACCACAAAGCGCGCAACAATGGCGATACGGGTCCCAACACCGGCGGCATGGGCGCTTACACCCCCGCCCCTGTGGTAACCCGCGCGGTGCATGATCGCATTATGCAAGAGGTGATTTACCCCACCATTGAAGGCATGGCCAAAGACGGATTACCTTACACCGGATTTTTATACGCCGGCGTGATGATTGACCCCAATGGCGCCCCAAAAGTATTGGAATTTAACTGCCGTTTTGGCGACCCGGAAACCCAGCCGATTATGATGCGTTTAAAATCGGATTTAGCGCAACTGTGTTTAGCCGCCATTGATGGCAAACTGGACACCATAACCGCACAATGGGACACCCGCGCGGCCTTGGGCGTGGTCATGGCCGCTGGCGGTTACCCTGAAGACAACTACCGTAAAGGCGACGTTATTTCGGGGCTTGACCATGTTAATGCCGCCGATTTAAAAGTCTTTCATGCAGGCACGGCGCTCAACGCCGAAGGTCAAGTTATTACCTCGGGTGGTCGCGTTTTATGCGTGACCGCGCTGGGTGAAAGCGTAACCGCCGCACAAAAACGCGCCTACCAAGGTGTGCAAGAAGTGCAATGGCAAGAAGCTTATTACCGCGATGATATTGGTTACCGTGCGGTAGCACGCGAAAGCTAAAAAAGCACCGTAACATTGCGTTAAAAAACTACGCAATCGCAACGCCTTTAAAAGCACTTCCGTCACCAACGGGAGTGCTTTTTTTATTGGTAAAATTGCTGTATATTAAATTAAATTATTTAAAGCCAAGTCGAACCTTGCCCATTCGTCCTTACATCACCCACTCAATTTCTACCCTCTTTGGAGCCCATTATGTCAATGGATACCGTACACAACTACTACGAACGTTTGGTTATTAATGAAATACGCGAACACTATTTAGACAAACATTTAGATGAAAACCAACTGGCCGACATGGCCTGTATTGCGCTCAATCGTTTACCCCCCAGATACATTCGTTTTGACATTGATATGTCGTTTTACATGTCCACCCACGAGCACATTGAAGTAGAAACTCGCGTTAAAAAAGCGGTGCGTAAAGCCTATAAAAAAATCAGCAAATTCAGTGAAGATGAGTTTGTAGCCGAAGCCGAGTAATTGCCTTTATAAACAACAATATAAACAAAAAGCCCTTTTAACCAGGCCTGGTTAAAAGGGCTTTAAAGGGTTTTTGCGTAAATTAATCGTTAAACAACCTTAATCAAAACACAACACACCCTCTTCAACACTCACTTTTATCGTGCTGCCTGGGGCGTAATCGCCTTTAAGAATTTTTTGCGCCAATGGATTTTCTAAACGATGCTGAATCACCCTACGCAAAGGACGTGCGCCGTACACCGGGTCAAAGCCAGCTTCACCCAACATATCCAATGCCGCATCGCTGATCTCTAATCCCAAATCGACCGCTTGCAAACGCTGATGCACATGCTGCAGTTGCACGCCAGTAATGGCACGAATTTGCGCCTTGCCTAACGGATGAAACACCACAATGTCGTCAATGCGGTTAATAAACTCGGGTCTAAAATACTGACCCACCACTTCAAGCACATCGGCCTTCATCTCGTCGTAACTGGCCACACCGGCTTTTTCTTGAATCACTTGTGAACCTAAATTAGACGTCATGACAATCACGGTATTTTTAAAGTCCACCGTACGGCCTTGGCCATCGGTTAAACGCCCATCGTCCAACACTTGCAATAAAATGTTAAACACATCGGGGTGCGCTTTTTCGACCTCGTCCAATAAAATCACCGAATAAGGTTTGCGACGCACCGCCTCGGTTAAATAGCCGCCTTGCTCATACCCAACATACCCCGGCGGTGCACCCACCAAACGCGACACCGAATGTTTTTCCATAAACTCCGACATGTCAATGCGCACAATGGCGTCGGTGGTGTCAAATAAAAAGTCGGCCAGCGCTTTGGTAAGCTCAGTTTTGCCCACACCGGTTGGCCCCAAAAATAAAAACGAACCATTTGGACGATTTGGGTCGGACAACCCGGCGCGTGAACGACGAATCGCATCGCTCACCGCACTCACCGCCTCGCTCTGACCAATAACCTGTTGGCTTAACTGCTCTTCCATACGCAAGAGCTTGTCGCGTTCACCTTCCATCATCCGTGCCACCGGAATGCCCGTCCAACGTGCGACCACATCGGCAATCTCTTCTTCGGTGACTTTGTTGCGCAAAAGATGCGTGCCGCCGTCGGCTTGCACAGCGGTTTCGGCTTGTTCGGCGGCTTGAATTTTAGCTTCTAAATCGGGAATTTTGCCGTATTGAATCTCGGACATTTTAGCCAAATCGCTGTTGCGCCGCGCGGCTTCTAACTCAATGCGCGCTTGGTCTAACTGCTCTTTAAATTGTTGCGCCCCTTGTAAAGCGGCTTTGTCGCGTTTCCAAATCTCTTCTAAATCGGAGTACTCTTTTTCAAGCTCGGCAATTTGCTCTTTTAACAGCGTTAAACGCTTTTTAGAGGCCTCGTCTTTCTCTTTTTTTAACGCCACTTGCTCCATTTTTAACTGAATTAAGCGACGTTCCAACTTGTCCATGACTTCGGGTTTAGAGTCAATTTCCATCCGAATGCGTGACGCGGCTTCGTCAATTAAATCGATGGCTTTGTCGGGTAATTGACGGTCGGTGATGTAACGCTGCGACAAGCGCGCCGCCGCAATAATGGCCGGATCGGTAATATCAACCCCGTGGTGAATTTCGTATTTTTCTTTTAAGCCACGCAAAATAGCAATGGTGTCTTCTTCGGTGGGTTCGTCTACCAACACCTTTTGAAAACGGCGCTCTAACGCAGCGTCTTTTTCGATGTTTTCGCGGTATTCGTTTAAGGTGGTGGCACCAATGCAATGCAATTCGCCGCGTGCAAGGGCGGGTTTTAGCATATTGCCCGCGTCCATCGAGCCTTCGGTTTTGCCCGCGCCCACCATCGTGTGAATTTCATCAATAAACAAAATGACCTGACCGGCTTGTTTTTCTAGGTCTTTTAACAAGGATTTTAAACGCTCTTCAAACTCGCCACGGTATTTGGCTCCGGCCAATAAACCGGCCAAATCCAGCGACAAGACGCGTTTATTTTTTAAGCCTTCGGGCACTTCTCCGTTAATAATACGTTGCGCTAAACCTTCTACAATGGCGGTTTTTCCCACGCCTGGCTCGCCAATAAGCACGGGATTATTTTTGGTGCGGCGCTGTAAAACCTGAATGGCTCGACGAATCTCGTCGTCTCGGCCAATGACCGGGTCTAACTTGCCCGCTTCGGCACGTGCGGTTAAATCCACCGTGTATTTTTCTAAGGCTTGACGGTTCTCTTCGGCATTTTGGTCTTTCACAGTATCACCCCCTCTAATGTGTTGTATGGCTTGGTCAAATTCGGCGACGTTACCGCCGGCCTGCTTTAACAGATCGGCCGCACTGTCTTTGCTGGCAAACAGCGCGGTAAAAAACAACTCGCTGGCAATGTAGCTGTCACCATTTTTTTGCGCTTGCTTTTCCATTAAATTAAGCACATTGGCCGACTGTTGTGACAATTGCACTTGGCCACTGCCACCGCTCACCTTGGCCAGACGGTCGATTTTATCGTGTGCGGCTTGCTTTAAAGCCACGACATTGACTTTGGCCAGTTGCAATAAAGCGTTCTGTTCATCGGCTAGAACGGCTAAAATGTGCACCGGTTCAATAAATTGATGATCCTTGCTCAACGCCAACGATTGGGCTTGGCCAAGCACCGATTGAAATTGAGTGGTAAATTTTTCGATCATGAGCGCTGTCCTCTCTAAATGTTGCACTTTCGTTGTTTAGAATATAGGTTCATTTTGCGCTCATTCAAGACAGTATGGCTTTTCGTACCCAAAATTAATCGTAATCAACCTTAGCAAGCAACAGGACACCTCTCAACCATGCTGGACTCTCTGTTTTTTATTGTTTCTAAATTGGCCTGGGCATTTCTTAGCCCAGGCAATTTAATGGTGTTTGCTTTTGCACTAGGAACCACTCTATTGGTCTTTAATAAGCTCAAGGCCGCTAAACGCGTTTTAATGCCCAGCGCACTTATCAGCTTTATGGTGATGGCATACCCAGTCAGTGACTTTTTAATGATGCCGTTAGAATCACGGTTTAGCACCCCAAACCCAATGCCACCCAGCATTGATGGCATTATTGTTTTGGGCGGTGGCGAAGACCTAAAACGCTCGTTAAGCTGGAACGTCGCCGAGTTAGGCTTGGGCGGTGATCGGTACATTGGTGCGGCCAAATTGGCGCAACTTTACCCTAACGCACCTGTCATTTTTAGCGGCGGCAGCGGCTCAATGGCCTTGCAAAACACTCAAGGTGAAGGCGCATTGGCAAACACCTTGTTAACCACCATAGGCGTGGCTCAAGAACGCTTAATTTTAGAATCAAAATCGCGTAACACCTTTGAGAACTTTGCGCTGCTTAAACCGTTACTGCCCAAACTGAATGGCACGTATTTATTAGTCACTTCGGCGTTTCATATGCCCAGAGCGGTGGGAATTGCTCGACAACAAGGGGTGAACGTCATCGCCTATCCAGTCGATTACCACTCCAATACTCGCGATTATAGAACCTGGGATTTTGACCTGTACGATCATCTAAAAGCCTTAGAGCCGGCTTGGAAAGAGTGGATTGGGTTAACGGTGTATTACGCCACCGGCAAAACCAATGAATGGTTGCCAGCGCCATAGCAGATTGCGGGTCAAGCCCGCAATGACGGGGTTTTAATTACAAAAAAACACAACCTACCAGGCCTGGTAGGTCTGATAGGCCTGGTTAAATCTCATCGGCTTCTAACAAGGATTGTTTAACGTCAGCCTCTTGCAAAAGATGTTCTGGCAGTTCTTTTTTAGTTTTACTGGCTAATTCTTTCAGCATATGCGCTTGTTTAACCAGGTTGCCAGAGCCTTCGACCAACTGCTTACGCGCCACATCAAAGGTGCTTTGTGCCGTATTAAGCTGCTTACCGACCTTTTCAAAATTTTCAATAAAGCCCACAAATTTGTCGTGCACTTCGGCGGCGCGCTTAATCAGTTTAAGGGTGTTTTCGCTTTGACGCTCGTAGCGCCACAACTGTTCTATGGTTTTTAACGTGGTAAATAAGGTCGTTGGGGTCACGACCGCCACCCGCTTTTCAAAAGCCACTTCAAATACCGACGCATCGGCCTCAATAGCCATTAAATACGCCCCTTCGACCGGAATAAACATCAACACAAAATCGGGGGCGTTTAATCCCACCAAATGTTCGTAGCGCTTACTGGCCAAGGTATCAATGTGATTTTTAAGGCTGAGTAAATGCTGCTTAAGCGCACCCTCTTTGCCTTTTACATCGTCAAGGTTTAACGCGTTTTCATAATGCAGCAGCGACACTTTCGAGTCGATAACAATGTGTTTATTGTCGGGTAAATTGATAATAACATCTGGGCGCATGCGGCGACCTTCGTCGTTAACAAAACTTTTTTCGCGGTCAAATTCAACGCCCTCTTTTAAGCCAGAACGCTCTAACAGGCGCTCTAAAATTAACTCACCCCAATTACCTTGGATTTTACTGTCGCCCTTTAAGGCTTGGGTTAAGTTTTGCGCCTCTTGGCTCATTTGACTGTTGAGCGTTTGCAACTGTTTTAGCTGTTCGTTTAAGCTCGCGCGACCTTCTAAATCCTCTTTGTGGACGGTTTCGACCCGCGACTGAAATGCCTCAATTGCGCCTTTTACCGGCGCAATAATGGCATCAATCGACACTTTACTGGAATGCGCAAACTGCTGATGCTTGCTGTCAAAGATTTGGTTGGCAAGCACTTTAAACTCATTGCTCATTTGGTTTTTAGCGTTTTCTAGCAACGCTATTTTTTCATGTGCGGCGGTTTTTTCAAGCTCTAAAGCCACGCTGAGTTCGGCCGTTTTGGCCTCACTTGCGCTGAGGCGCTGGCGTGCCTCATCCAACTGATTTTCTTTGCCGGCCAGTTGCTGTTGTAAAGCGTTTACAAAGTGTTCAAGTTGCGCCACGCTGCCTTTAAGCGGTTGCAATTGCGCCATTTGAGTTTGCAATACAAAGTGTTGTTCTTGCAAGGCATCATGCACTTTAACCGCTTCAATATGGCGAATGGCGGCCTCGTTTTGTAAACTTAATTGCTCAGACAGCATGGCCAGTTGTAGTCGGTCTTGTTTGTTTTGACGGTGTGCGCGCACCACTAACCCGGTTAAAACCACTAAAACCGTCAAGACTACCCCTACAAATAAAGAGGCTTGCGGGTACAACGTCAAAATGTCATTCAGTTGCATTAATAATCCTTACCGACTGCAGCGCTTCTTTAGCGGCCTTTTCTTCTGTTTTGGGCACGGCGGCTTGTCTTTTTTGGGTTTGTAATTGCCTTTGCAATTGATAGCTGGGCACCACTTGGTTTTTACCGGTAATGAGCGTTGAGCCTACCGGCACGCGCTGTACTTTACCTTGCACCATGATTGGCACACCATCGGCATTACTGTCTTGATAATTAAGCGCAAATCCTTTGGGATTAGTCGGGTTGTATTGGTTGTTAACCCGTACCAAACTCGAGCCGTCGGGCTTAATAATCACCGCGGATACGGCTACATTTTGCGATGCCACCCTTGGCTTACTGACTTTATTTTCGGCAACACGCTTAGGGGTAACCGCCTTTTCTTCTGGCTGTTTTTGAACTTTTTGCGCTTCTGGATTTAAGTAGTTAGCCCTTTGTTGGTCAATCATGGCGCGCGCGCCTTGAGTCAATAAAAGCGTTTTTAAATTGGGGTTACTTTGAGTCAGCGCTTGGTTTAATTCTTCAACTTTTTCAGGCGTCGGTTCTGGGTTAGGCGCAGCCATCGCTTGGCTTAACGCACTAAAGTCGGCCATAGCGACACCGGAAAATCCAAAGCCAAACCAAACAACCAGGCCTGCTTGTATTAAGGGTTTCATAATAAGCTCTTCACGTAATTAGGCTCTTAATCATAATGCTGCGGTGGACGATGCAACCGCGGCTTGCGTGTTTGGATTATTGCCATTAATTGGCTTAGGTGGTTTTGGATGAATGTGAAACACAATCAACGAACATTGTGTGGCCACATTGCCCTTTAACAAATCAAAATTAGCCCATACTTCATGGTCTGAATCATGCAGTTTGGTTTGGCAGCTTTCCACCAAATACAGCGGCGAAATGGTCTGACTGATGGTTTCAAACAATCGAATTAAATCTTCTTCATGCTGTAAGTCGAGCGTTAATTTAACCCGACTGTAAAAAAATACATTGGGTGGAATTTTAATATTGGCAAAATCAGCGGTGCTAAGGGCTTTTTCGGCTGAAAATTCAAATTTTAAATTGGGAATAGCAAAACGGTCTTTCATTTTAATGAGTGAGTCGGCCCAAAATACTCGGTCTTGTTTTTTTACCAAGCCTTTTTTAATCAGCTCTTCATATTTTTCGCCGTATTGCTCGTACAGCGCCACTTGCTGTCTTAAAAAACTGACCTGACTTTTTAATGAGTTAAGTTGCGCAATTTTAGGTTTTTCTTGCGCCGCTAAATAACCATGCAGCTCTTTAAAGCCATACCATGAGGCCGCACCAATCAAAATCAATAAAACGAATATCACAAACAGCCGCTTAAATAAGCGTATGGCTAAGGGTTCTTTAAAATAACTAGTTAGACTGGGCATCTTTTACTCGCAATGTCACCACAAAAGGCAACGCTTTGACTTCGCCAACCTTGGCATCAATCACTAAAGCTTGGCTTAGCTCTCTATTTAAAGGCTCTTTTTGCAGTTCAACCACCTCAATGCCAGTAAGCTGAGTGAGATCGGCCACAAAGTTATCCACCCAGGTTACTGGCAGTAAATACGTATCGTAAAAAGGAAACACCCAACCCTGCAAAACAAGTTGATTACGTTGGCTGTCAAATTGCCCTAGGGTTTTCCACTCTAATGTGGACAGTTGAATATTAGGGTGTTTGCTCAACACTTGGCTTAAATCGTAAGCGTCAAACCCCAATAGACCGTTCACATTTAATTTTAGAATGGCTTCTGAAAACTCAACCGAGGCTTTTATCTCTTGTGCATCGTCCTGTAACTTTACCTTATCTTGTAAATACGTTTTTTCGGCTTCGTGATCAGAAATGTATTGGTTAATAAGATTTTGCTTGTGTACGCTCATCAAAGCATCCACGCTGTTGGTAAGAATGTAATAGACAGCACCTAACAATAAGAGTGCGTTTAAGCCAATAATGACCTTGCGCGCCTGCAGCAAACCGCTGATTTTTAGCACATAATCGTTAAAATAGAACCCTTTAGGTGGTTGACTAAAAACGTAATCCACAACCGCCTGCTGCGAAAAACAGCATTCTGATGACTCGCCCAACGCGGGCTTGCAAAACACGCCGTTTGGCACAAGGTCAGTAAACGTACTGATGGCAAAAGTGTATTCATGCGCCTCCCACGTCGTCCGCAACAATCCTTCTTTTTGACACGCGCTTTGCAAGTCAACTAATACCTCGGCTTGCCCCTCTAAAAAAACCAAACCAATTGGGCTGTTAAACGGCAAAAGGTTTTGGCTGTAAATGTATTTAACAGCCAATTTGGTTTCATCCAACAAGGCTTGCTGAATAAATGCGGGAGTGTGCTGAGTTTGCTCTAATTCAACCAGACGGCTGATTCGCAACTCGCCATTTAAAAAAACAGCTGTCGAAATGTTGAGCTGGATTGCCGAGCAATCAGTAAAAAAGGTTTTTGCACATCGGTACGGGCTAAGTTTAACGCCGGACGCGCTTTGCTCTTAAAAAACTCCGCTAATAAAAAGGCCTTTGAATAAACGGCGGTTAAAATAACCTGAGCTTCTTCAAGACTGGCTAAAAAATTCGCCAGCGGTTGATTTTGATGCACCGTTGCCAACAAAATCATCTCTTCATTACGACCCTCTTCATTTTTACGCGCATTGCTGGTCCAACGTACCTCAGAGAGCACCTGGTCTTCATGTTTAAAACGTTCTTTTCGGCGATTTAAGATGCCTTTCTTTTCCCAAGGCTGTACTTTGGGCACCCATTCAAAATGAATGTCTTCGTCTACCATGTCTAAAATTAAATACGTTTGTGAGCGCTCGGGAATAAGCGCCAAATATTTTTCAAGCGGTACGTTATCATCAAAAGCAAAAAAACGTGCTTTGTCCGCAAGACTGGCATGATTACTGTAGGCGTGAATACCTATGTCATTAAAATAAAATACGGTTTTCATGCTTATTGCACCTGCGCAATCGTGTCATAAATGGGGCCTAAAACAGCAATCATGACCCAACCCACTACAAACCCCATAATCACGGTTAAAACGGGTTCAATGGCCGGCTCAATTTTATCAATCAACTCTTTGGCTTCTCGGTCGTAAAAATAGCTGACATTTTTAAGCGCCACGTCCATTCCGCCACTGAGTTCGCCCACTTTAATCATTCGCACGGCCATGGACGGAAACACCGTCGCCTGCTCAAACGATTCATGAATCGGCTTGCCGTCTTCAATCATTCGCACTGCGTTGTTGATATTGGTTTCTAAATACTTATTGCCAGCAATGATGCTCGACATGCGCAAACTGTCGGGAAAACTCACGCCCGCACCGTACATAACCGCTAAGGCATTGGCAATACGGGCAAGTTTTAACTTATACAATACCGGGCCGACAATCCATAGGCGCAATGAAAGCTCGTCCGTTTTAAGTTTAAAATCGGGCGATTGTTTGCGCCACCACTTTAAAATAAACACTAAGACCGTTGGCACCACAAAAATTTCAATAATGTACTCTTGTACAAAACCCGATGTGGCAATCAATGCAATCGTTGCAAAACCCAGTTCGCCACCCATCGAGGTGATAAATCCTAGAAGCTCTGGCACCACAAACATCATCATTAAAATTACCACCGCAATCACCACGGTGGCGACGATGGCTGGATAAATCATGACTTTTTTAGCCTTTGAAATCAGCTCGTCTTCCCACTTAAGCATGTTGGCCAAATCAAGCAAAATATCTTCTAACTTGCCGGTTTTTTCACCCACTGACACCAACGAAACATACACCTCACCAAAAACCGTTTCATAGTCTTTTAGCGCGGCTGAAAATGTGGCTCCGCCCTCCATTGATTCGTAAATGGTGGCCAGCATCTCTTTCACCGCATCGCTTTCAAAAGAGTCTTTTAAATCGTCAATAATCTCCATTAACGGCACACCTGCGCGAAGCAGTTGCTCAAACTGAAACGTCATTGAAATAATGTCTTTACGAGTGACTTTAGGTTTGCCTAAAAGTGAAAAACCGTCCGATTTCTTTTTAAACGTAAGCAGATCAATCTTGCTTTTTAGTAATTTTTGCTCAAGTTCATGCTCATTATTGGCCGGAATAACACCACTGACCCGTTTACCAAATTTGTTGATGCCTGTGTATTGATAATTTTCCATCGCTACCCCTTACAACAATTCAGTCAAGTTAACTACGCGACTTATTTCATCAAGCGTGGTTTCGCCTTGCTTTACCCAACGAATGCCACTTTGAGCCATGGTTGAAAAGCCTTTTTCAATCGCTTTATTCAACAATACGTGCTGTGACGCTCCCTCTAAAATCAACTCATCCATTTCACTGGTAAAACGCAACGTTTCCAGGACGGCCAAGCGACCTTTGTAGCCAATGCCATTGCACTTTTCACACCCTTTTGCGCGATACAAAAATTTAGGTTGCTCGGCTGTCCCTTGTGTAATGGACAATAACTGCCGCTCAAAATCATCTGGCTCATAAGGTTCTTTACAATGCTTACACAGTTTTCGTGCCAAACGCTGAGCTAAAACTCCAATAATGTTACCGGCCATAATCGAACGCGAGACACCAATATCCAACAGCCGAGGAATCGCGCCAATGGCCGAATTGGTATGCAAAGTGGCAAACACCTGATGTCCGGTCATGGCAGCTCTAATCGACATTTCAGCGGTTTCAGAATCACGAATTTCGCCAATTAAAATAATATCGGGGTCTTGGCGCATTAAAGCGCGAATACCGGCGGCAAACCCCATGCCAATTTCTTCGTTAACCGGGGTTTGCCTAATTAACGCCATAGGGTATTCCACCGGGTCTTCAAGGGTCATAATGTTAACCCCGATGTCGTTCAGTTCGTTCAAAATCGAATACAACGTGGTGGTTTTTCCAGAACCGGTGGGTCCTGTCACCAACAAAATACCCGTGGGGCGCGCCATCATTAATTTGAGTTCGTTGTAAGAGTCTTTGTCCAATCCTAGTTTGTCTAATGGCACAATGCCTTTTTCGCGGTCTAAGATACGCAATACAAAGTTTTCACCATGCGAACACGGTAAAGAAGACACCCTGAAATCAATACGTCGGCCGTGCACAATTAAGGTCATTCGACCGTCTTGTGGCAAGCGCTGTTCGGTTAAATCTAGATTTGAAATAACCTTTAAACGCACCACCAGGCCTGACCAAAACATTTTGTGCAGTAAACGAATCTCTTGCAAAACCCCATCAATACGGTAACGAATTCGAATATAGTCTTCTTCCGGTTCAAAGTGAATGTCGGACGCATTACGCTTAACGGCATCGGTTAACAGGTTATCGACTAAACGCACCATCGGCTGAGAATACTCATTGCCCGACGACAAACTGCCCATATCGACCTTGCCGGTTTCAAGCTCGCGTAAAATACCTTCAATAGACAATTCATAACCATAATAATTGTCTATGGCATTTTGAATTTCGGATTCCACCACCAATACTGGCTCAACTTGCAGCGCGCCATTTTGTAAATGACGACGCAACTTGTCCAATATAATAATGTCGCCTGGATTGCTCATAGCCACTTTTAGCACGTTGTCTTGCAGGCTGATAGGCATTAACAAATAGTTATGTGCAAACGTTTCCGACACCAGCACCAAAGCCTTGGGGTCTGGCACAACCTCTTTTAGGCTCATTGATGCGTAACCAACGTAGCTGCCGACCACTTCACGCACCAAGACATCGGTCACAAAGCCCATGGCCACTAAAATTTCACCTAACTTTTGCCCGGTACGTTTATGCTCGGTAAGTGCAATGCTTAACTTATCGGGACTAATATAACCGTCTTGAACCAGACGCTCGCCAAGTCTTAAAGGCGTTTGCATACTTATTGAGCCCCCAAAAACTGACGAATCGCCGCCAATCGCTGTTTAATTTGCTCTGCATTAAACGCATACCCAGCTTGCTCACCCATCACCAGCGCATGAGTATAATGGGTGGCTGCCAATGAATACTGACCCAAATGGTCTAAACTAATGGCTAAATTGGTAAGATATTGTGCACTGTCCGTCTCTAACGCCACGGCATTAAAATAGGCCGTTTGTGCATCATGCCACTGTTGTTCTTTGGCGTAGTGGTTACCCAACGCGTTTTGCAACACCGCAGAGCGCGGATGTTCAAGCGCCATTTGTGATAGTTTTACACCCCAATCCGCGTTTAAATCTAACGCACTGGCGTAATGCGCAATGCTTTCAAAAGCGGCCAAATTATTAGGTTCAACCGCCAAAGCGCGCTGATAATAATCCATTGCTGTGGGTAAATCTTGGCGAATGCCCGCAATGTTGCCCAAGCCAATCAACGCCGTTGTGTTGTTTGGCTCGACTGATAACACCTGATTAAACTGCTCGTGTGCGCTCAGATAATCACCGGCATCGTAGGCGCTGTAGGCCTTATGCAAAGGCGCTTGTGCCATCACCCGATTAACCATCTTCTCTTCTTGCTGGGCTGTTGGCAAAAACACATCAGGCTTAGGCGATGCCACCTTGGGTTTAGCAGGAACTTTAGGAGTGGACGTGGACGGATGCTTAGTCGCCGGCTTTTCAGCGACAACAGCGGGGTTTGCTTTAGTAGCATTATCCATCGTTTTTGTATTCGTATCGCCGTTGATGTTTGCTGACTCTTCACCAGGCCTGGTCAAATCATTTTCAGACATGGGCGGTTCAGATGGCTCAGGAACGATTTCAGCATTAGGCTCAACCGAGGTCGCCGCTGTGGCAAGCTCACTTTTAGATGGCACGATTTTTTCCGGTTCAGCACTGACTGGACGCTTAGCTAAAACGTATTTTTGCATGCTCTGTTCCAGTGCCGCCTCCTCTTGCTGGTAATAGGTTAGACCATAAAATAACAGGGAGATAAAAACAAGCGTCACCAATAAACCACCCATAAGTCGAGAAGAACTGGACAATACAAATGCCTTTTTGGCGGGAGCACGATTGACACCCGACACTAAAATAGGGTTTTTATATTCTACAGACTCATTCACCGCGGGTTCTAGCTTAGGCTTAGAATCTAGCCCATCCACTTTAACCGCATAAGCCGGTAAATCCTCTAAACGCCATTCAAATCCGGCATTGGAGGTATCCGGCATCAAAGGTTCAACGCGATCAATGGCTTCTGACTTAACCGGCTCAACCCTAGTTGAGTGCTGCTCAACCTTGGACTGCACCATATTTACAACAATTGACGTATCATCGAAGGTCGCATTATCGGTAATCGTTTGAGCACTCAATGCATTTTTAGCCGCTTCAGCATCAGACACTTGCAGCAAATCTTCAAGGCTTAATTCACTTGGTTCAGCGGCGTTTGGCTTAGCGCGAACGCCATCATCCACATCATGGGCTGGGGCGTGCTTGATTTTAAAAATAGGCAATGAAGACGGTGTAGAAAGAGAGTCCACTGTAGTCAAAACTGGCGGTGTAACGTTAAATGATGCATTTTTTGACTGAGTTAACTCAGCGTCTAAGTCAGCGTTAAAGGCAGCGTTTGACTCGACCTCTAGTGACTGTTGTGTCAGTGACAACTTTAATTCATTAGCCGTCGTTAACGCTTTCTCATCAGCCAAGTCGCTTTCCAAGGGCAAATTGACACTGGGCAAAGGCTCTACAATCGCAGGCGCTAAAACACTCTGTGCTCGTTTTTTATCTTCAGCGGCTTTTTTTAACGCATCCAGTAGTACACTCACAATCGCTCCGACTCCGTTGAATAATTGGCCATTCGTTAATTATTAGCGGTTTTTAAAAACTGACTCACCGGCTTTAAATCTCCATTATCCACGTCTGGGTTTTTTACAATCACGGGACGGATAAAAATAACTAACTCACTTTTACTGGTACTGTCGTCTCGACGCGAGAAAAGATCACCCAAAACAGGGACGTCGCCCAACCAAGGTAATCCTTTACGATTATTTGCGTTATTGTCCTCAATTAACCCCCAATAATCGCCGTTTGACGGTCACGCAACTTAAGAACGGATGACATCTCTTTTTCTTGAATGACAGGTATTAAACTTTGTACCGGAGCGGTCAAAGTCGGATCATTAAACGCAGGATTAGGGTCGGCAATATAACTGATTAATCTAGAAATGGTCGGGCGAACGTTTAAAGTAACGTCACCATCAGCACTCACAAAAGGCGTTACGCTCATGGTAAAGCCTACTGGAACCGTATTAACTTGCGTTTCGTAGGTAGACGTAGGAGCCGCACCAGTTGTGGTGGCCGCTGTGGTGGTGACATCTACCGTAAAATACACTAAATTTTCAACCACTTTTAATAACGCCGTTTGATTATTAATGGCCATTATTTTGGGGCTAGACAGTACTTTAGAATCCCCAAATTGTTTTAACAAAGCCAAATTAGACAAAATATTCCAATCCCCGCTGGCGACACCAGGACTGACCGTCGCCACTGAAAACCATTACTAGGCCCACTAAAAGGCGAAGAAATCTGCAAACCGCCATCGGCACCAAAGGCTCTATTCCCCATCAGCGTCCAATCAATTCCCGCTTGATATTGGTCGTTAAGCACCACCTCAACCACAGTGGCTTCAATTAGAACCTGACGTTGTGCACGCACAGAAATATCAGCAATATACTCTTTTATAGCCTTGTGCTTTTTGCTGGTGGTATACACCGATATTACACCTGCTTCAGGGTTGATGACGGTGTTGGCTGATTTATTAGCCGCTTGAGCGGCCGTTTGTTTAACAGGTGGAATCGTTAAATCTGTCGTAGCGATGTCGTTTGATTTTGCGCTAATCGCCTGTACAGCTTGACTGGTTTTCATATTCTCTAAAGGGTCAAGATGCGCTAAAACCTCAATATTACTTTTTAAACGTTCCCAAAATTTATGCTCAGACTTTACCGTTACATTAGTTGAACTGCCAGTATTTGCAGTTGACGTTGTACCCGTCGTGCCCATAGCGCCTGCAGATACATTCATTTTCATGTTAATAGTGTCATTTGTAACCTTATCAATAAACACATAATCCACATTGTAATTACGCCATTCTGGAATATCGGGTTTAATAACAATCGTACCGCCATCAATCACATACATTAAGCCAACTTGATCCGCGATACGCTCTAGGACTTTTTCTAAAGGCTGGTTAATCGCATTAATCGTCACCCGCCCCTGAATACCGGAATAAAGGTCAATTTGTTTACCTGAATCCTTAGCGATCTGATGCAGTAACTCAGCCACTGGGACTTGCACGGCAGAAACAGAGTACAAATTAAGCTGTTCAGCTGCGTTTAAATCAGGGAGTTTAGGTCGTGTAGCGTCCATCACAGAAGGTATTCCTGGGCTGCCTGGAATAATATCTTCGACCTTCTGTTTCGCCTGAATATGACCCGCTGGAATAAAGTCTTTAGAAACAGGCGGTGCTAATGGATCTCGCTTAACCGCTGACTCTTGACACCCTGAAACACCACCCAGCATTACAACAATCGCGGCAAAAGAGAGATAACAACCAAATTTTGAATTAGGGATTAACATTGATAATTCCATCTTGTTTTAATTGAGTTTGTGTAAATTCTAATTTACTCAGAATGTGTCGAACAGAGGCGATGTAAGGCTTGGAAACTTTTAAATGCTTTGGCAGTGATTCAACTCGAGTGACCAGGCCTGGATGACTCATTGAATCAAAGTACAAAACCTTAACACGATAATGATTCTGCCCCTGATTGTAATCCAATAAAACACGTATGAATAGCGGGTTTATTAACGAATCCGTTTTTAATTTATCCATCACACTCAACGCCCCATTCACTCGAATCGTCGATAACTGTATTACATAAGCTTCAGACGGCAACGTGGCCAGCCACTCTTGCGTACTGACATGCTCTTTAATTAACGCTACAAGGTCATCATAAGACAAGCCCAACCCACCTGACTCAGCCACTTTTGGAAAAATAGAATCCATCAAAACAGGCTCTAATTTGGACGATTCCGATAAAGCATCGCTCTCACCTTTATTGTCTACACGACTTGCCGTAGGCTCTTGTAGGATGGGGGTTTCAGTAGAAACAATTCCTACCAGCTCAATAGGTTGATGTAAGGCTTCGTTACCTAAGATGGTTGAACTATTATCAGGTATAGATGGATTCAGCCATAAATCAATAGACTCCTTCAACGAATCCACCAGGCCTGGTGATTGATGATTAGAAAATGCTTAAGGCTAAAGAAAGTTACGGTTAAAAGTAAGATCAAAAAAGCAGCCGAAATTCCAATCACAAACCGTTTTGATATTGACGCATCACTGACTGATTTGAAGTGGCTGTGCTTTACAACAGTATCATTTGCCCCATAAGCCGCCATTAATAGTTTATCGGCTAAAATATTAATGTCTCTAGGTAAACCATGCGTTAATTTAAAGATACGCCTTGAAACCGAAAGATTAAACAGATCTAAACCAGCATAATGCGCTTTTCGTAATCTAAAATTTAAATAAGCCTGCACCTCTGCCACTGTAAATGCAGGAATATAAAGACTGTAAGAAATTCTACTTTTTAACTGCCTAATGTGGGCATTTTCTAGCGCCACATCCAGTTCGGGCTGACCAAACAGAACAATTTGCAACAGTTTATCTTCATCGGTTTCAAAATTGCTCAATAATCTAATTTCCTCCAAACCATCTAAGGTCATGGTTTGAGCCTCATCAACCAACATAACCACTCGTCCGCCGGCAGCATAAATACTCAGAATGTGCATTTTAATAAGATTAAGTATCACAAATTTTTGCGCTGAATCCGCCACAAGTAAGCCCAATTCAGATGCAATATAGAGCAAAATATCTTTAGACGATAAATTGGGTGAATTGATATAAATGAGTGTGTAACAAGTATTTTCAACGGACAACTTAGATGCCAACAAACGAAGCAACATAGTTTTACCACACCCTACCTCCCCGACCACCTTTAAGATGGCGTCACCACGTCCAATCGCATAATACAGCGCATTAAGCGTATCCTGACGAGAACCTTTTTGATAAAAAAACTCAGGATCAGGCGTAGTTTTAAAGGGCAAAGAGGATAAACCAAAATAATTGCGATACATAACTATCTGTTCACCTTCTCATCGGAAAATTGAAACAAACAACAAAAAATTAAGAATACAGTAAAAAGGGCAAAAAAAAACCCGCGAAGCAAAAGCAAGGCGGGTTTTAGGATATAAGCTTGGCAATGACCTACTCTCGCATGGGAACTCCCACACTACCATCGGCGCTAAGACGTTTCACTTCTGAGTTCGGAATGGGATCAGGTGGTTCCATCTTGCTATTGTCACCAAGCAATTTGGTGCTGGTGGCTGTCGTCTATTCTCTACACAACAACCCCCAAAGTTCTTTATTTATTTGAAATAGATCTCATTTCATTCGGTAACACACATACACAAGGAGTAGATGCTCTCACATCCACCCTCTTACTGTTATTGATCATACTCAAGTGCGTATACCACAACTTCAAAGTCACTTTTGAGTTGTATAGTTAAGCCTCACGGGTAATTAGTACAAGTTAGCTTCATACATTACTGCACTTCCACACCTTGCCTATCAACGTCGTAGTCTCCAACGGCCCTTTAGAAGACTTATAGTCTAGGGAAAACTTATCTTGAGGCAGGTTTCCCGCTTAGATGCTTTCAGCGGTTATCCCTTCCGAACGTAGCTACCGGGCAATGCCATTGGCATGACAACCCGAACACCAGCGGTTCGTCCACTCCGGTCCTCTCGTACTAGGAGCAGCCCCTCTCAATTTTCCAACGCCCACGGCAGATAGGGACCGAACTGTCTCACGACGTTCTAAACCCAGCTCGCGTACCACTTTAAATGGCGAACAGCCATACCCTTGGGACCGACTTCAGCCCCAGGATGTGATGAGCCGACATCGAGGTGCCAAACACCGCCGTCGATATGAACTCTTGGGCGGTATCAGCCTGTTATCCCCGGAGTACCTTTTATCCGTTGAGCGATGGCCCTTCCACACAGAACCACCGGATCACTAGAACCTGCTTTCGCACCTGCTCGACGTGTCAGTCTCGCAGTCAAGCACCCTTTTACTCTTGCGCTCATTGCACGATGTCCGACCGTGCTGAGGGTACCTTCGCGCTCCTCCGTTACTCTTTAGGAGGAGACCGCCCCAGTCAAACTACCCACCATACACTGTCCCTGAGCAGGATTCACTGCTCTAGGTTAGAACCTCAACAATACCAGGGTGGTATTTCAAGGACGGCTCCACAAAAACTGGCGTTTCTGCTTCATAGCCTCCCACCTATCCTACACAGATAGTGTCAAAGTCCAGTGCAAAGCTGTAGTAAAGGTTCACGGGGTCTTTCCGTCTAGCCGCGGGTACGCAGCATCTTAACTGCGATTTCAATTTCGCTGAGTCTCGGGTGGAGACAGTGTGGCCATCATTACGCCATTCGTGCAGGTCGGAACTTACCCGACAAGGAATTTCGCTACCTTAGGACCGTTATAGTTACGGCCGCCGTTTACCGGGGCTTCGATCAAGAGCTTCGCTTGCGCTAACCCCATCAATTAACCTTCCGGCACCGGGCAGGCGTCACACCGTATACGTCATCTTTCGATTTTGCACAGTGCTATGTTTTTAGTAAACAGTTGCAGCCACCTGGTCTCTGCAACCCCCACTAGCTATTGGAGCAAGTCCTTTCACCGGCAGGGGCACACCTTCTCCCGAAGTTACGGTGTTATTTTGCCTAGTTCCTTCACCCGAGTTCTCTCAAGCGCCTTAGAATTCTCATCCTGACCACCTGTGTTGGTTTGGGGTACGATTCTCTATAACCTGAAGCTTAGAAGCTTTTCTTGGAAGCATGGCATCAATTACTTCGTCCAAAAGAGGACTCGTCATCAATTCTCAGTATTAAGAGCCCGGATTTGCCTAAGCTCTCTACCTACAATCTTAAACCAGGACAACCATCGCCTGGATAATCTAGCCTTCTCCGTCCCTCCATCGCAGTTATAAAAAGTGCAGGAATATTAACCTGCTTCCCATCGACTACGCTTCTCAGCCTCGCCTTAGGGGTCGACTAACCCTACGTCGATTAACGTTGCGTAGGAAACCTTGGTCTTTCGGCGAGGGAGCTTTTCACTCCCTTTATCGCTACTCATGTCAGCATTCGCACTCGTGATACCTCCAGGACACTTTCCAATGCCCCTTCGCAGGCTTACACGACGCTCCTCTACCATGCACTATGTGCATCCGCATCTTCGGTATATTACTTAGCCCCGTTAAATCTTCGGCGCAGGCCGACTCGATCAGTGAGCTATTACGCTTTCTTTAAAGGGTGGCTGCTTCTAAGCCAACCTCCTGACTGTCTAAGCCTTCCCACATCCTTTCCCACTGAGTAATATTTAGGGACCTTAGATGGCGGTCTGGGTTGTTTCCCTCTTGACTACGGACGTTAGCACCCGCAGTCTGTCTCCCATGATTGCACTTCTAGGTATTCGGAGTTTGCAATGGGCTGCTAATCCTTGACGGACCGCTAGACCATAACAGTGCTCTACCCCCTAGAGTGATACATGAGGCACTACCTAAATAGTTTTCGAGGAGAACCAGCTATCTCCGGGCTTGATTAGCCTTTCACTCCGATCCACAACTCATCCCCGCATTTTTCAACATACGTGGGTTCGGTCCTCCAGTACCTGTTACGGCACCTTCAACCTGGCCATGGATAGATCGCCCGGTTTCGGGTCTACACCATGCAACTAAACGCCCATTTAAGACTCGGTTTCCCTACGGCTCCCCTATTCGGTTAACCTCGCTACATAATGTAAGTCGCTGACCCATTATACAAAAGGTACGCAGTCACAGAACAAGTCTGCTCCTACTGCTTGTACGTACACGGTTTCAGGTTCTATTTCACTCCCCTTTAGGGGTTCTTTTCGCCTTTCCCTCACGGTACTGGTTCACTATCGGTCGGTAGAGAGTATTTAGCCTTGGAGGGTGGTCCCCCCATCTTCAAGCAGGATTTCTCGTGTCCCGCTCTACTCGTTTTCACTGATAAAAGAATTTTGTGTACGGGACTATCACCCTGTATCGTCAGACTTTCCAGACTGTTCTACTATTCTTATGTCAGCTTAAGGGCTGGTCCCCGTTCGCTCGCCGCTACTTAGGGAATCTCGGTTGATTTCTTTTCCTCAGGTTACTTAGATGTTTCAGTTCTCCTGGTTAGCCTCCCCTAAGGGATATCCTTTACGGATGGGTTTTCCCATTCGGAAATCCACGGATCAAAGCTTGTTTACTAGCTCCCCGTGGCTTATCGCAAGTTACTACGTCCTTCATCGCCTTCTACCGCCTAGGCATCCACCGTGTACGCTTAATCACTTAACTATACAACTCAAAAGTAACCTATTGGTTTGTCTTGTCCTTTTGTTTTGAACTCGCGCCCAAACAAGACCTTTTAAGTGCATACGCAACTAAGATTCTTCGCTGTCATGATATACGCTTGAGTATTCTCAATAATATATGTATGTTTTTACCTTTTACTTGGAGATCCAGGTTATTAACGTATTAATAACCTTTCTCTCCAGCATTTGCTACAAGCCGCTGGAAGGGCGACTTGCAACCCTTTTATGACATCTTGTCGGCGTCATAAAAGGTTCTCTTATGTTAAGGTTTAATTAACATTCGAGATCTATTCCAAATTTTTAAAGAACTTTAAGTACACTATCTTTCAGTACGAATACTGGCCAATACGACTTTTAATACACTCTGTCTAAACAGAATTTATTAAACGTAATATTGGTGGAGCTATGCGGGATCGAACCGCAGACCTCCTGCGTGCAAGGCAGGCGCTCTCCCAGCTGAGCTATAGCCCCAATATGGTGGGTCTGGGTGGATTTGAACCACCGACCTCACCCTTATCAGGGGTGCGCTCTAACCAACTGAGCTACAGACCCGGGTCGTTCATTTCTTCAGTAATTCAGAGACAATTTATGTGAAAGCTCGTCTAAGCTTGTAACCCTTGGTATATCTTAAAGGAGGTGATCCAGCCCCAGCTTCCGCTAGGGCTACCTTGTTACGACTTCACCCCAGTCATGAACCACAAAGTGGTAAGCGCCCTCCCGAAGGTTAAGCTACCTACTTCTTTTGCAATCCACTCCCATGGTGTGACGGGCGGTGTGTACAAGGCCCGGGAACGTATTCACCGCGACATTCTGATTCGCGATTACTAGCGATTCCGACTTCATGGAGTCGAGTTGCAGACTCCAATCCGGACTACGAGAAGTTTTTTGAGATTCGCGCACTGTCGCCAGTTGGCTGCTCTTTGTACTCCCCATTGTAGCACGTGTGTAGCCCATCCCATAAGGGCCATGATGACTTGACGTCGTCCCCGCCTTCCTCCGGTTTATCACCGGCAGTCTCATTAGAGTTCTCAACTAAATGGTAGCAACTAATGATAAGGGTTGCGCTCGTTGCGGGACTTAACCCAACATCTCACGACACGAGCTGACGACAGCCATGCAGCACCTGTGTTAGAGTTCCCGAAGGCACTTCTCCATCTCTGGAAAATTCTCTACATGTCAAGGGATGGTAAGGTTCTTCGCGTTGCATCGAATTAAACCACATGCTCCACCGCTTGTGCGGGCCCCCGTCAATTCCTTTGAGTTTTAATCTTGCGACCGTACTCCCCAGGCGGTCAACTTATCGCGTTAGCTTCGTTACTAATCTTTTTAATAAGACCAACAACTAGTTGACATCGTTTACGGCGTGGACTACCGGGGTATCTAATCCCGTTCGCTACCCACGCTTTCGCACCTCAGCGTCAGTTTTAGTCCAGGAAGGCGCCTTCGCCACTGATGTTCCTCCAGATATCTACGCATTTCACTGCTACACCTGGAATTCCCCTTCCCTCTACTAAACTCTAGACTAGCAGTATCAGATGCAGTTCCTAGGTTGAGCCCAGGGCTTTCACAACTGACTTACTAATCCGCCTACGCGCGCTTTACGCCCAGTAATTCCGAATAACGCTTGCACCCTCTGTATTACCGCGGCTGCTGGCACAGAGTTAGCCGGTGCTTCTTCTGAAGGTAACGTCAAACTAAGCAGGTATTAACTACTTAATCTTCCTCCCAACTGAAAGTGCTTTACAACCCGAAGGCCTTCTTCACACACGCGGTATGGCTGGATCAGACTTTCGTCCATTGTCCAATATTCCCCACTGCTGCCTCCCGTAGGAGTCTGGGCCGTGTCTCAGTCCCAGTGTGGCTGATCATCCTCTCAAACCAGCTAAAGATCGTCGCCTTGGTGAGCCATTACCTCACCAACTAGCTAATCTTACGCGGGCTCATCCTATAGCGAAACCTTTCATGAAGAGGGCTCCTTTACTCCGTAGAGCATATTCGGTATTAGCGTACGTTTCCATACGTTGTCCCCAACTATAGGGTAGATTCCCACGCGTTACTCACCCGTCCGCCACTCGTCAGCAAAATAAGTAAACTTATCTCCTGCTACCGTCCGACTTGCATGTGTTAAGCCTACCGCCAGCGTTCATTCTGAGCCAGGATCAAACTCTTCAGTTTAATCTTGCTGATATGTTTTGAGTCCATCTCTGGACTTGTTACAACTCGGAATTGACAAGATTTTTGCATGGAAGAATTTCTTCTACCTGATTTTAACTAACTTGCGTTATTTAAAATATTTACATAATTTTGTCGTTTCGAGATTTTTTATCGGGTCACTCACTTAGGGAGCTTCCACATAAATTATCTCTGAATTACCTGATTTTTAAAGAACTTAGGTCTCTTCGAGCCAGTCCGCGTTGTTCTGCGTTTCTGTCTCGGTAAGCTGCGTATTGTAAGTGGTTCGTTCTAGGTTGTCAATAATTATTTCAAACTATTTTCAAACTCTTTTCTCTTTACCAATAACATTACCGCTTCTTTCTTTCCTTTCCAACCCGCTTTTCGTTTTGCTTTTGCGTTTCGGTTGGAACGCCGCGTATTCTATCCATTTCACTCTTCAGCGCAACCCCTTTCCCTCTCTTTTTTTGCTCTTTTTGTCTTTTTCGTTTCTTTTTTGTGAATTTTTGCTCTTTCTACACCTTACTCAGGCTTTATCCACAGCTTTATGCACATTTTGCTTTGGCCTGGCCTGGTTGAATCTTCTTTATTGGCTCTTATCTGTGTTGTTTATATTAACGGGTTCTATGTTTGGTTCTTTCCACGGGCCGTTTATTTTATAGTTATAGGTAATAAGTTCTTCTGTTAATCCGGGCATTATTTTCAATATGGCGTATAACGCTAATGCGGTTACAGGGGAAGCGGCGCCGGCGAGTGCAGCGATGGTCGGCAGTGAGCCTCCTATTGTGGGTGTAACATCGGCCTGCAGATTGAATGTTTCATCGATTAAGTTCACTTCTCCAAATAATTTAACATTGGCCGCTGGGGCTTTAATAGCGAACTCTTTAAACTTAAGCAGACCAGCTTCAAGCTGGGCATTACCTTTAATGGTGTCGTACGTCATGCCTTGATGCGTAACGTCTTTTAAATCGAGCTTTAAACGCCTTGCGAGTGAATCCACGCTAAGTAAGCCTAGTAAGCGTGCAAATCCAGGTTCAATATCGGCAATCGCGCCATCGGTTAAAGTAAAATCAAGTTTAGCTTGGGCACTCTGCACCGTAAAGCAATCGGCGCTGCCGTTCCAATTAAGTTTGGTGTTTGCATTGGCTTGCTTACCGGTAAAGCCTTTTTCTAATCCTATAAAATCCGTGACCGCCTCAACATCTTGTGAGGTAAGCGAAAGGTTAAACTCACTGAGTTGATTTTGTTTGTGGTAATGGTAATTGCCTACAAATTCTCCAGCATTACTGCCAAATTGACCTTGTAGAGCGTTTACAGTTAATGAGTCTTGCGTGTCGTTAAGTTCAAAACTCAAGCGATTAATAAGCCGTTCGTTAATAAAAATATTTTGACCGCTAAAAAGAATGTTTGGCCACTGGCTTTTTGATGGCTCTGCTATACATGAAGCTTGCTTTGATTCTTGTTCTTTTGCATCAACGATAGTTTGCGTTGGTACATAAAAAGTAAAATGTTCAACGTTCATCTCTAACGTACCCAGACCTTGGGGCTTCCATAATGCATTAGCCACTATGTCGGGACTGGTTACATTGAGGTTAATATTATCTTGCGTGTCTGATTCCCACGCTACATTAAGTTGCGGGTATACCGTGTCTTTATAATGTACCTCATTAATAGAGACTGTTGAGGCTTGCCAATTTGGCCAGACAATTTCATCAGCCGACTCTAACTGAGAAGAAATAACGGCGGTATAAAAATCAAACCACTCTTTTATATTAAGTGTATGAATTATCCCAGCCATCGATAAGCCACTATTAGAGACGGGATGCGTTAACGAGAGCGGTTTAGACCCCCATTGCAAATGCCCCGACTGCAACTGATAATCTTGTTCACCAATACGCCATTGGGATTGCACATGCGCTGTTTTGGGCAATGTAGCGTTAAGGCTTAAATTATCTTCTTTGATACGCAATTCCAGTGAAAGCATTTGTTGATTAAAAGCCTGTGCGGATAAAGGAGCAGGCATTAAACTTTTAGCGGTGCTTACGTCGGCCTGAATATTTACATTAATGTCTGAAGTTGACGCATTGGACGAACCGCCAAACGGAATGAACGCTTGAGCATTCCAAGGAATCGGATGTTGAAAAACTCCGTTTTGAGTCAATTTGGCCGCGCCTGAACCGCTTAAGCGCACCACTTTATTTTTAGGGTCTGTGGTCAAATCAAAATTCGCTGGCATTCCCAACACCCGCGCGCTAAGGCGCGATGATGCCGCGCTTTTTTCATTAAACGTAAGCACACCATTTAATTGCGTAAATCTGAGCATTTCCGCCAAGTTGAATTCTGCGTTTTTAAATTCAACCTGGCCTTGCACGGTTTCGACCTGCTTATCGTAGCCTAGTACCGGCACCCAAACCTCATTTAGCTTAACGTTGACGGCACCACCAAAATTGCGTTGACCTTGTAAAAACTGGCTTAAGCCTAAGTTTTTGGCCAACGGTGAGTTTATTAAGTATTGACTGGCTTTATCCATAGGCGCGGTCACCTCGCCACTTATTTTGACGGCAATATCAGACCGGTGAAGATTATCAATATCTACCACAACATTGGTAGCCTGAAGACCATCGCCCACGGCCACTGAATCACTTTGAATATTAAGCTGATACGGGGTAAAAACAAGCTTAGCCGAAAAGTCTTGTAACATTGGCCAGGCCTGGTCAAACAGCAATTTAACCTTGTGCACTTGAGCCGTTGCCATAAAACTACCTTGACCGTTATTAAACGGAAATTGCGCTACATGGCCTTTTAACACAGCGTTGCCTTGAATAGACTCCCCACTGACCAAGCCGGTTTTAAGCCAGTCTTGCAGTGTTTGCGACATAAGTTTGTACGGTAAATACGTTTTAAGATCCGCCAGACTGTTGGCTTGAAAACCCAAATTGGCGTCTACCCACCCTTTAAAATCGGTGTTACCTTGCAATTGCAGGGCAAAATCGTCAATCTTAAACGCCGTAGGCTCAAGCTCCCACAGTTGGTTTGCAGAATTTTGATTTAAGGTAATTTTTTAGGCAAAGCCACTTTTAAGGCCGTAGCATGCACACTAGGTTCGTTTATTAGAATGGGTTCGCTGATCGTAAAGTGCATGCTCTGAGCGTCTTTTTTAACCGCTAAATTGCGAATAATCAAGCCGGGATAATGCGTGACTGGAATGTCTAAATGCAGCACATCAAATGCTAAGTAGGGTAATGATAAGGTTTGCCAATTAAGTTGGCCGTTAAGGTTTGCCAGATCAAGCTGTGCCGTTTTACCAAATAATTGGGTGACCAAATTGTTATTGGCTAAAGCCGCGACCATCACTTTAAAAGGCTCTATGTCAAAACGTTCGGTTTTAAAGTGAATATGCTCATCGTCTAACATTACTTCAATGGGCGCAAGCGAGGCGACGTAACGATTGTTAATTTGAATATTAGACAAACTAACAACCATATATTGCGATTGCGTGCTGGGGGCTTGCCAATTAAACACCAAGCCCAAACTGCCGGGTAGCACCGATTTGGATGACTGTGGCCATTGCAAAGATTGGCCATACAAATTAATAGTTACCTCAGCCAATCGTGAGCGCTTAACATGGGCGTTAACATCTATCATCAGCTCACCGCTGGGTAAAATACTGTGCCACTTTGGCGGCAACCATTGCGCGACTTGATGCGCGTTTAAGGGTTCAAACGCCGCAAGGCTTAATTGCGCTTCGGCCACTTTGCCCCATACATTAGGAATAACACGGGCTTTAATATTAAACCGTTCATGATTAAACCCAGGCGGTAAGCCCAAAGACACTTCAGCCACCACGTGCATTTGTGCGGCTTTTAGAGCTTGTAAGTGCACAATTTTAAGACTTTGACCAGGCCTGGTTGCATCGCTTAACGTTATGTTGTCAAACTTAATGCGCTTCCATAAACGGCCGACATTAAGATGCTCATAAGCACGCGTTTGCCATTGCTCTAGGCTAAAGACTGGATTCACTAAATCGGCTTGAACGGCATTGTCTTGGCTAAGACTGTCTTGAGTTGTAAGATTGGATTTTGTTTCTAAATGGCCATTTTGTATGATCAGCGCCGCGCCGTAATCTAAACTAGGCCACAACGGTGCAAAAAGGTTAATGTCACCCTTAACCAAATCCAATTTAAGCGAAAATTCAGGGCGATTGACCGTTAGATTATGTACCTGTAACTCAAACCCCAACCAATCTTGTTTGATGGTAAGCTCAGAAAAATTCACCTCACTGGCGGTTAACCACTCGACCGAAGCCACAAACGGCTCGGGCATAGATTGCGCCCACGTAATAACCGCTCGTGTAAGCAGTAAATAGACCACAAAAATGGCTAATAACACCTCTAAGAAACGGTGGGTTTTTTTGATTAACATCGTAAACTCTCAAATGTTTAACATCGCATTTAACCAGGCCTGGTCAAATATTGGGTGCTTATCCATTACGCATGACGTTTTAGCGCACAAAACATCACAGTATCACAACATGACCACATCAAACTGCTCGGCGGCGTACGTGCTTTCGGCTTGAAAACGCACACTTTTTGTAAAAACGCTTCCAACTCCGCGACGCTATTAGACTCTTCGTCCATAATGCGCGCCACCACGGTTTCGGCCGCAATAACGCGGTATTGGTCGGCGTTATACGACCGTGCCATGCGAGTAATTTCTCTAAAAATTTCATACGCCACTGTTTCAGGGGTTTTAACCGTACCGCGACCGTTACACACCGGACACAATTCACACAAAGTGTGCTCTAAACTGTCGCGAGTGCGTTTACGCGTCATTTCAACCAAGCCCAAATTAGAAATACTGCTAATCGAGGTTTTAACGCGGTCTTTGCTCAACTCTTTTTCAAGCGCGCTTAAAACGTGTTGTTGATGCTCTTTAAACTCCATGTCAATAAAGTCTAAAATGATGATTCCGCCCAAATTACGCAAGCGTAACTGGCGCGCAATGGCTTGGGTGGCTTCTAAATTAGTGCGGTAAATGGTTTCTTCTAAATTTTTATGCCCCACAAACGCGCCGGTGTTTACGTCAATGGTGGTCATCGCCTCGGTTTGGTCGATGATTAAATACCCACCCGACTTTAAATTAACGCGTTTTTCAAGCGCCGACTGAATCTCTTGCTCAATATTATACAAATCAAAAATGGGGCGTTCGCCTTGATACAGCCCCAGCCGCTCGGATAACTCCATAACATACATGTCCACAAACGTTTTCATTTTACGTAATGTTTCGGTTGAATCCACGCGAATTTTTTCAATGCGCTCCAGCGGAATATCGCGCAAAATGCGTAAATACAGCGGCAAGTCTTCATAAATAACGGTTGGCTTTCGAGCCGCTTTAGCGCGCTCTTGTACGCCGTTCCACAAACGTTGCACGTAAATCATGTCGGCGCGCATCTCATGAAAATCGACCCCTTCGGCCACGGTACGCACTATAAAGCCGCCTTCGGCCTGTTGAAACTCAGGGATTTGTTTCATCATTTCACGCAACCGATCACGCTCGGCCGAACCGTCAATTTTTTGCGACACGCCCAAGGTTTTTTCAATGGGCATGTACACCAACATACGCGATGGAATGGTGACTTGCATGGTAATTCGCGCGCCCTTACTGCCTAATGGGTCTTTGACTACTTGCACCATAATTTTTTGCCCAGGATAGAGCAATTTTGCAATGTCGTCGCATTCGTCTTGCGGATCGCGGCCCATGCTTTTTTGACAAATGTCAGACACGTGTAAAAAGGCCGCGCGATCGAGTCCAATATTAATAAACGCCGCTTGCATACCCGGCAACACGCGATCGACCTTGCCCATGTAAATATTGCCCACCAAACCGCGTTTATTGGCGCGCTCAACCCAAACTTCTTGCAAAACGCCGTTTTCGACCCACGCCACCCGGGTTTCGTTGGGGGTAACGTTGACTAAAACTTTTTCTTCATTGTGCATAGTGTGTGCCTTCATAGGTGGGTTTTGGCCGAGTTATGCGCCGTAAAATAACCCGCTTGGGTAAGCAGTGCATGCAACTCAAACAACGGCAAGCCCATCACCGCCGAATAACTGCCATTAATGTGACTGATAAACTGCGCGCCCAAGCCCTGAATCGCGTAACCGGCGGCTTTATCGGCAGGCTCGCCACTGTGCCAATACTGCGTTATTTCGGCCTCGGTTAAGCTTTTAAACGTTACGGTTGTGGTATTAAGCGCACAAAACACTTCCCCATCAAACGCCACGGCCACGGCCGACAACACCTCATGGGTTTGCCCAGACAGCTTGTTTAACATCGACGCCGCATCGGCTTGATTTTTGGGTTTACCCAGTACTTTGCCGTTAAACAACACGGCCGTGTCACCGCCCACCACCCAAATGGCTTTGCCGGCTAACTTATTAAAGCCGTCCAGCGCTTTTTCAATGGCAATGCGCTTTACATACGATTGGGGCGATTCATTGGGCAGTGCGACCTCTTCAACCGGCGCGTTAATAATTGAAAACTCTAAATTAAGTTGCGCCATCAATTCTTGACGGCGCGGCGAACTGGACGCTAAAAATAAACGGCAAGGCAAGGGATTGGCGTAGGGATTGACGTGTATTGTCATAAAATTCTGCTATTATTGGCGACCATTAACGACGATCTGCAATGGCGCGCGGGAGTTTAAGGCACATCTATTCAGCCCCACATTCTAACCGTTAATGGCGCGTTGCGCGTTGGTAAAACCCACTAAAACTCACTAGAACCAATTAAAGCCAATTTTAAGAGCACTCTATGGACATCATTCTTAGCAATCACAGCCCGGCGTTGTTAGAACAAACCTTTAACAGCGTGTATTTATACGACCACCCACTGTTTTCTTTAATGGCCGAGCGCACCGAGCTGCCGTGGTTATTGGTGATTCCCAAACAACCGCTCACCACGCGCGGTTACATCGAAGGCCTCTACGGCGAGATTTACAGTGTGATTAACGCCTTGCAAGACGCAGGATTTGGGCCGCATTTTAACATCGCCAAAATTGGCAATAAAAACCCCAACCAACACATTCACGTTATTTTTAGAGAACCGGGTGACGAAGTATGGCCAGACGCCGTTTGGTGTCACGAGCCATTGCTGACCAGCGACGACATGCCCATGCGCTTAAAAGCGGCGTTGCGTGATTTCTTTGAAGACAAACCGGCTCTAACGTGATTTAACCAGGCCTGGTCAAATGTTTTGCAAACGTTTTGTGCTGTCTTGGTTACGCTCTATTCGACAACACCGCGTCAAAGACTTGCGCCATGTGCCAAACCTGCTTTTGCGCGGATCGGTTTTCAGCACCTTTGCCAACACCTTTGCCAACACCATTGTTGTCACTGTTAATGGGCGCAAACCCCTCGGCCAAATCGACAATTTGATGCCGGCAACTCGTGCCCGTGGCCACAATCCAATCGTGCGCTTGGGCGTTGACCAGGCCTGGTAACAAACTTTGTTGCGCAATAATGTTAGACACATCGTAATGCTTATACCCAAACTCACCCGACATGCCGCAACACCCCGTGGGCAGCAGATTTACGTTTACCCCTGGCAATAATTTAAGCGCGTTTACACTGTCTTGCGGATTGGCCAACGCTTTTTGATGACAATGCACATGCAACCAAATGGTTTTTGGTGCGCCAGACAACTTGGGCAACGCAGGCCATTCGGGTAATGCTCCGCTGGCATGCAAACGCAACATCAGCTCTTCAAAACTCAGTACCGCGTTAGACCAATATGACCAGGCCTGGTCATTCTGCTGATGTGCAGCCGCTTTTACATTCGCCGTTTTTACATTCGCCGCTTTTACACTGAGTAAATCGCCAGCTTCATCGCGCCACACCAATAATTCAGAAGGCTCAATGCCCACAATGTAATCGCCCGCTTGCCAGTGGGCCAACTGTTGCACCGTCTGTTGCAGCGCGCGTTTGGCCTCTGGAAGCAACCCCTGACTAATGAGCGCGCGCGGCGAGTGGGTTAAAAAAACCGGTTGCACGTTTAACCCCAATTTAACCAAACTGCGCAAGGTGGCGCGTCCCACTTCTGGCTCGTGGTATTGACTGTACAGGTCGCACAACACCCACACGGTTTGCCCCTGACTTGCGTTAAACCCAGCGTTTTCTTTATGCCAGCTTTGCCACCAGGCCTGGTTGTTTTGCGCCACCGCTTGAGGCAAGGTGCGGCGCACGTCCACTCCCATTATTTTTTTAACCCAAGCCAAACCTTGCACCGCGTTAAACACGTTTGGCCAGGCCTGGCCAACGCGCAACAACGTGCCATAATGCACCATTAACCAATTGTTTAAACTTAATTTTTTGCGGGTTTGATGCAACACCTCGGCCTTTAACCGCGCCATGTCCACATTGGCCGGACACTCGGTTTTGCAGGCTTTGCACCCCAAACACATCGCCAACGCATCTTGCAAATCGTCCGCGCTTAAGGCCTGTTGCGGATTGGGCTCGGTCAACGCAAAACGCAATAAATTGCTGCGCCCACGAGTCGAGTAATTTTCTTCACGCGTGGCCTGATACGACGGACACATCACCCCGCGCCCCGCCGATTTTCGGCACGCGCCCGCGCCATTGCATTTTTCGACCGCGTCCATAAGCGACAAATCTTTTGACCAATCCAACGCGGTAAAGAGCGGTTTTTGCGGCTGTCGGTGAGCGCGTAAATGTTGCGTAATGGGCGCATCACCAATAATCACCCCGGGGTTAAGCAAATTATGGGGGTCAAACGCGCGCTTTAATGCGCACAACACCTCGTACACCTCGGCCTCAAACTGCTCTTTTAAAAACGGTGCGCGAATTCGACCGTCGCCGTGTTCGCCCGACAACGCCCCGCGATACTTTTTAACCAAGGTTGAATTACGCTCGGCAATCGTTTTAAACAGCGTTTGCCCCTCGGCCGTGGCCAAATCCAACTCAGGGCGAATGTGAATTAACCCCACCGACGCGTGGCCGTAATAGACGCAATTGACCTGCAAATCGGCCATTAACGCCTGCACATCTTGATAATAATCAAACAAATGCGCCACCGGAACCGCCGCGTCTTCAATCACCGCCACCGCTTTTTTACGCGTCACCTTACCCATCAACAACCCTAAGCCGGCTTTGCGAACCTCCCACACTTTGGCCGCATGTGTGCTCTCAATAATGGGCGAGGCGTAAGCGCCATGTGCCAGTAACCAGGCCTGGTAACGTAACATTTGCTGATTTAAATCCGTTAAATCCTCCGCAAACCACTCACACACCAACACCGCTTGCGGGTCGTCCGCAATCCAAAACCGATTGGCTTGTTGGCCAATATTGGTTTTAGTACCCTCCAACGTCGCCTTGTCAATAAGCTCAATCGCCGCGGGCGCAAACGCCAACAAATCACACACCACCTTCATCGCCGCTTCAATCGAATCAAAATGCGCGCACAGTAACTGACGCTGTTTTGGCACCTTAACCAAATTAAGCGTCGCGGTTTTTATCACCGCCAACGTACCCTCACTGCCGCACATTAACGGCGCAAGACTAAACGGTTTACCAGTGGGATTAAACGGTTGATGATGACGATACAGCTCGTCCAAAGCATAGCCGGTATTGCGGCGTTTAATAGAAGGGTGCGGAAAATGCGCTAAAATTTGCGCGCCGTGCGTGTTGAGTAAATCAATGACCGTGCGATAAAGATGGCCTTCAAAAGTGGCCAGCTGCAACTTTTCATCCAACTGTTGCGTGCTAAGCGCACCAAAAGTGGCCTCAGAACCATCTGCCAAAATCACCTCAAGCGACTTAACATGCTCACGCGTAGTGCCATAATAAACCGAGTACGATCCGCACGAGTTATTACCAATCATACCCCCCACCATCGCCCGATTAGACGTTGACGTATCCGGCGCAAACCGCAAACCATCGGCCGCCACAAAATCATTCAAATCGTCCTGAATCACCCCCGGCTCAACATCAATTTCTTGGTCTTCTGGACGGTAATTTAGAATATTGGTCAAATGTTTAGAAACGTCCACCACCACACCAAACCCAATCGCTTGACCGCCTAAAGACGTGCCACCAGCACGAAGGGTGATGGGGGTGTTGTGTGCTAGGAGGTTTTGAATGTGCTGGGTTAGGTCGGCTACATCAACCGGAAAAACAACTTTTTGTGGTTGAAGCTCATACACTGAAGCATCGCTAAAATGCGACGTATTCATCTTCATAAAGACGACTTTGAGGGGATTAAATGACTACTTTTCCTTGTGATCAGTAAACTAAAAACAATAAATAAAGTCGTTATCAGAAAAAAATGTGAACTATACACACTTCGCTGAAGAGGACTCTCTGGCATAAATGACATAAACTCAGCCAATGAGAATACAAAACCTGCAATCCAAACAGGCTTGTCTGTGATATCAGCTGTCTTCATACCTTTTAAAAAATAAAAAAATAAAAATATAAATAGTAGTAAAACACTCATGAATCCAAATAGCCCTTTGGTAATCAATGCCATTAAAAACTGATTGTGAATGTGAGAATAATCAAAACCATCAAACTCTTGATTAAAACGAGTGTAAGCAATTCTTTGTGTTTCGGATTTCATAAACACCTTAAAATCATTTTCTCCAATGCCAAGCCATAAATGATTTGAAATGCCTGTTATACCCGCCTCATACATAAGCAGGCGTTGACCACTACTGCTTTGAAAAGACTTACCAGTAATATAATCGTTGGCACCACTAAATACTTCTCCTACTCTTTTTGTTATTACATTACTGCTTGAGAAAAATAATCCAACAAAAATAAGTGCGACAACAGACAAACTCAAAATAATTCGACTATTGAATTCAGGATGGCCTTTTTTATACAGAAAATAATAGTAAATGCCCCAGGCTAAAAATGCTTCAGGAAGTCCTAGCCAAGCTGTTCTAGTTTGAGAAAAATAACCGCAGTTAACAACATAATGCCCATAATCAAATAAGCACCAAAAATTATTTTATTTTTAAAAAATGCCCAAGGAAGAGCACCGACTAAAATAATTAAAAAAGTATTAGCCAGAATACCAAATCCAATGGGGTTGCCATAAAAATCACCAAGTCGCCCAACCAAGTTAAAATCTACCGCAGCAAATTCTAAAAAACTTAGAAAAAGAATAAAAAACGAACCAATACCAACACTTATCCATAAATAATCAATAGTGGGCTTTAATTTATAAAGTGCCCATCCCATTGCAACAAAAACAAGCACTGAATGTACAACATTCATTGTATTGCCTGAACGTCCCTCTAATCCATCATGATAAAAAAGAATTACTAAAGCAATAAACCAATAAAATACAATTAACCAACTCCATATGAACAAACTTACATTTTTTGTTTTTTTGGTATTTAAACGATCACGCAGTATCACCCAAAGTGAAAAAGTTAACATGATCAAAAACAATATCTCAAAATTAACCTCTACTACGTTTCTTAAGACATATCCAAACATCATTAGCCAAATAAAACTAAACAAAATAATTTTTGAACTTGTTTTTTCTTTTTCAGTAATCATTTAATGACACTCTTTATGTTGAACATCACGCTGTAATTTATTTAAAGCTGGGGATATATGAAATTTATATTTGTATTTAAAAGTCGAGGGTGTTAAGTGCAACATCGCGGCTAAAATAAAACATAAGATTAAAAGTCGATTCTCTTCAACAGAGAAACTTGTAAGGGATTTAAGTTCATAATAAATAATGTCAAAATGTTTTTTTTGTTTTGACATAAAAAATGCTAAATCCCAAACGCGAACTCCAACCTGATAATACTGAAAATCTACTAGCTTTAAATTACCATAATTATCACGCATCATATTAGCCGCTTTATAATCCCCATGAACTAAGCCAATCATGCTCTCGTCGAGTTTGCCAAATTGAACTAAATACTTTTCTACTTTTTCTTGAATGACTTCTATTTCTTTGCTATGCAAGGGATTAATCTTCTTACGTTGATCAAAAAATACTTGAATATATTGCTGTGAAGATGGCGTTCCAAATTGACATATCAGCGTAAGCAGAAGGTCACGAATTCGACTGCCTCCAGTCATCTTAGGAAATCCGTTTGCATTATGATGCTGCCGTATAAACAATTCTCCGACAGATTGCAGCTTGACATACAGCTCAACTATTTCAGCAAAGCTGATTTTATTTGGTGAATTAAGCGCTTCCATCGTCATAAATCTAACGTTTGAATCACCAAGTACGCCTATTACTTTTAAAACCGGGGCGATTGCATGCTGGGTCAAAACATTTTTTTGATGCCACTGCAAAAAATAATCTTCACGCGCGATTTCCTCTGAATAAGCAAATTTTGTCACCCATGTGAGTTTTTTCAATTCAGTTCGGTGCAATAAAAACCCCAGATTATTGGCACCACCCAAGTCTTCAAAACGTGAATTATCAGAGAGTATTCCTAATTCTTGTAAAGAGATTTCTACAGTATTAATTATTTTATCTAGGGTTTCACCAGACGCTAATTGCAGTTTTGTTTTTAATTGATTTGAACGTTTTCTTAAACCAAAAAAAACAGCTAAATATTCTTTTATCTGCCGACACAAAACTATTATTTCAGGATACCTCAACGGAATTCACCTGATTAAAAGTTTGCACTTTTAAAACAACACTCTTTAGCATTGCGAAATTGCCCTCTTCTGCCTTCGATAAAAATTTATCAATTGCATCCAGCTCTTCCGGCAAATAGGGTTTCCAATGCTCTAATTGTAAATGCTCTAATTCTTCAGCTCTAATAACCCTTTTAGAATGTCCAAATACTTCTTTAAGCAAAAAAGTTATCTTAGGTGTATTCGATTCAAGAGCAACAAAAGGAATCTTATTTTTTAAACACATTGTTACAGTATGATATCGACCTGTAACAACTAAATCACACTGTGCTAAATAAGCCTCAAAACTAGAAGGTTCTAGACTCCGTTTTCTGTCACCTAACAGCCACTTAATGGACTCTACAAAATACTTTCTAGGACGCTTCCAAAAACAGTAATTGCTCGGCCTTGCAACGATCATTGAACAATATTTTGCATGATATCTGCGACTGAACCGTTTTAAATGTGGCACGTCTGATTGCATTACAGAGTCAATAACACACACTCTGCCTTTTTCAGGTTTATAAGGTGCACTAGCTGGCAATGCAAACGTCATATCCGCAACAAACTCAGCTAAGATGTTATGTTTGAGTAAAGTTTTATAGCTTGAACGATCACGCACATAAACCCCATCAAACTCACGAATAAACTCATAAATTGAGGCATCATTTGCAAACAAAGTAGCGTTGAGCAAAAAACATGGTACTTTCAGTTCATTATGTGCAAAAGCTGCAAACTCAACCAAAGCTTGAGCTTGCCAACGTCTTGAACCATGATGAATAGTTCCTTCGCCGTTAACAATCACCGCATCCACCGAAGGATATTGACGAATACCAGCTTTATTCTTTCGCCAATCCCGACCAACTGGCCACGTCCAAACTACTTCTACCCCTTGTGCCTCGAGCAATGACTCCAGATTCTTCATCACCATAAGACAACCATAATGGCTTGTTGGCCTGGTATCATTAATAATCGCAACTCGCATATTTAACAATTCAACTCTTTTATTTTTTCTTAGTTAGTTTTAATGACTGTTAATTGGTGCGTCGGCAAACAATTTTGAATAAACATAGCTTCTTTAACGCCGTCATGGGGATTAACATATATTTCCTTGCCCAACCATACTTGTATGCGTTCTTTTATAGAATACTGCTTATGCCAACTTGGATTCTCAAAAAAATCAAAACCATATAGAGTAAGGGTACCGTCGCCAATCATTCTTCTTAACATATCCACCGCCATACAACCTGTCGACGGCCTTGACCCTAATTGCTCGTACAGAGATGCCCACCATTCCTCAGGATAAAAATACAGATTTTTAGATATAGTATCTGAAATAACATTACGGTTTTTTGGTGACATATAAACCACATTCGACAATTTCTCAACCAGTGCGTTTATTTCTTTTTTTGCACCAGACACACATAAAATATCTAACCGTTGCCCAACACTTAACCGCATATTTTCTGGTAAATTCCATGCGCCGTTCATGCGTATAACCAAATCATGTTCATCCACAGGGAATTGTTTACCTAATACATTTTTTGAATTCCCAACAAGCGCTACATTTTTGCCTCTTACCATTACAGCAAGATGTTCAATATTTTTCATACAACACATCCACTTAAAATAACTCGGTCACAATCATTCACACTAACAACGTCTACCATTATTTTTTTACAAAATTCTGCCATTTTTATAGAGTAATTATCATCACTAATTTGTACCATAACGACTCGCTTTACGCCCTCAGCATAATTAGCCAGTAAGATCGTTGAAGACACATCCCCAACCACAGTGCACTGTTTTAAAAATGGCAGCAGCATCTCAAAGCTTACTTGACCTGGTAAACGCCAAACATTTTGTTGTTCGAGCTTTAACGGGTCGCTGTCGCCGGCGGCGGGGTGGTATTTTATCGCTACGTTTAGGCCTTGTGCCTCAAACCCCGCCAGTAATGTGGCTATGGCTTGTTCGTAATGTGCCACTTTAGAAAATATTGTTTGATTGGGTAACGTAATCAATACATCTAGCGCAGCTAACCGTTGCATGGATACCCCTTGCTCTTCAAGGACTTTTTGCGCTAAACCGGTCAATTCTTTAAAGCCGTTATTATCTGGGTAAATTTCGTGCAAACACTTAGATTTTAGAGCTTGATTAACTTGATTTGGGTACATTACCCAGGCCTGGTCAATCCATTTACTCGCGCCGATGGTGAGTGGCGTATCGTACCAAAAGCCGTACATCATTTTTTTTAAAAAAGCGTCTACATAACGCTCAGATTTTTTTTGCGAAGCGGCTCGCCCCAAATAGGTATACACGCCCTCGTCAAGATAGCAGCCCAAACAATTTGGACGGTATGATTTAGCCTGTTTAATAATAAACTGCCCTAACACACTGCGATCATTGCCAATAAACACTCGTTCAATACGGTGCTCCTTGACATAATTGGTCGTCCAAGCAAATTGCGCTCTGCGATTGCGCCATTTTGCAATTCCATTGAGTTCGCGACCCGCCATTAATTGAGTGGCTACAAATGGCGCACTTTCGGTATTTATAAAATGGTTAAACACCATTGGACGGTTGGTATATTGATCAATTATTACAAGGTGACTATCACGTTCGCCGCGATGTTTTGCAGCCAACACAAACGCCCAAAAAAAGTGCAACGTCGAAGAGGCCAAGTATATGTCTACTGGACGAACCATAGAGATTGCCGCCATTTTAGTCATAAACAGCCTCATACGCAGATTCGTAACTTTGCACTATACGCACCTCTAAATTGTGTAATATCGGTTTAAACGCACGTTCAAAAGCACTGTCTTCATTTAATACCGCCACGCCATTTAACTCTGGACGAAGCCATTTTGTGGTGAGTAATGCCGTGCCTACATCGCCAATAATCTGGGCGTGTGCAGGCAAATTAGGTAAGACAAACTCAAACGCCAAGCGCTCAGGCACTAATATGACCCCAAAACGAGCTTCTAATTTTAATGCATCGCGCTCTAAGGCACGCGGATGATATTTAACGGCAACTTTTTGACCGCATTCATAAAGTGTCTGTAAAAAGACTTCTATGCGTTCAACATAGCCGGACATTTTTTGAATATTATTAGGGTGCGGTATCAATATCAAACAGTCTACTGACTGCAAACGCACAAGCATGTCACCCTGTAAGCCGTAAAGTGCGCACATCTGTACGCTAAAAATTTGCACATCTGGTGCAGTAAACCAACTTATATCAAGCGTCTTCATCTGCTTTTTTTGTAAGGCACTTACTGCTTGTTCAGGACGAAACAACCAGGCCTGGTTAATCCAATTTGAAGCACCCACTGTTTTGGGTTCTTGCCACCAATGACCGTAGACTGCTTTTTTAAGCAAACTGCTTATAGAATCTTTAAACCAATGATGCGCTCGACCCGCGTAAGAGTACAGTCCATCGTCTAAATACCAACCTTCAAGCTTTAGGTTCTGTTTTTTTCCCAACTGCATTAAATACTGAAACTCTATTCGCCGATCACTGCCAGTGGCGATAACATCAACTGCAAAGGTCTTAATAACATTGGCTAATATCTCAAAATTAGCTTTACGCTCGGCTACTTTACCCAAGCCTGTCGCCTTACCTGGCAAGATAAACACTTGCTCAAATGGCGAGTTTGGCCAATTTTTTAATACTTGATAATATGCGTTATCTTGAACGTTTTTTTGGTCAATTAACACCAGTTGAGCACGTTGTTGAGGTGCAAAATGCACAGCATGCGCCACCGCGACTAAAATATTTAAAGGCGTAGAGGGGACATACAAAACATTAGGCTGTGCTTTTATGCTTTCAAGGCTATTCATACCGTACTTAACGCCAACTTGTTAGACAAAGCTTTTATTACGTCTTCAACCAACAAGCCTTGTAAAGAATCGTTTTCCTGACAAGGCTGGGTAAACTTTTTAAGATACTTCGTGGCCAAAGGCGAGCAAAGATGCACCACATTTTGCCCATCTGCCCCCACCAATTTAGGGTCAGTTACGCGGTATAAAACCACCATGGGAACTTCTAATGCGGCGGCGACATGCGATAATCCAGTGTCTACCGACACGACGGCTTGGGCGTTTTTTAGAGTTTTGGCCATGTCGTTTAGACTTAACATGGCTTGTGGCACCCAAACATTTTCTGCTTCAACATGACGGCTGATGCGTATAGCACGTTGGTGTTCGTCGGCGTTTCCCCACGGCAAAATGACTTTTTTACCGATGGCATTGGCTTTTTGTAACAGTTCAATCCAATAGTCTTCAGGCCAGTATTTAGTCGTCCACGTTGTGCCGTGCAAAAACACCCAATAATCGTTATCGGCAAACTGTTCAGTGACCAAACTCGGCTTTGACCAGGCCTGGTTGGTTAAGCCATACACCATTGGGGCGTTGGTGGCTAACGAATACCCTAAGCACTGCGCCAGTAATTGCCGTAAGCGCACAATGGCGTGCTGTTGTTTACTTACCGGGTATTTATAGTGATAAAACCACGTTGCCAAAGGTTCACGCGCGCTGCTCCAATCGTAGCCGGCGGTTTTAGCGTGCATTTTTTTGGCCACCCAGGCGCTCTTTAATAAACCCTGTGCATCAATGACCAAATCGTAGTGGGTTTGGTTGACGTGTGCAAAAAATGCTTTTATTTGCGCACGATATTTAAACGGCTGTTTTCGCCATTTACGCAGTTCAATCGCATACACCTTGTCTACCGCTGGATGCCATTTTGGAATCTCTGCAAACGCACTTTCAACCACCCAGTCGACCACCAGGCCTGGTGTATTTTGCAGTGCGTCCGACAACGCCGGAAACGTGTGAAACACATCGCCCATTGACGACATTTTGATTAATAAAATGCGCAAGAATTAAAGTTCCATCTCAATAAAATCCTCTGTCCACTCTGGTAGCTTATGCGTTGCATATAAAATTTAAAACTTGTTCGGTAATCGTGGTTTTCCCCGATCCATTTGGACCGGCCACAATAATAAGCCTAGGCTTGCTTGACATGTAACTTATCATTTTTGATTTTTTGAATTTGCGAATGAATATTGGCCATAAAGGACTTCATGGCTTGCTCTTTTTTTTGATTGGCTTGCTTAATGGCCGAATCGGTTAGAGCAAACAACTCTTGATCGGTAGGCTCTCGCTCACTTATAAATTTATAACTCATGGCATGCTCCTATTAAAATTCCAAAAAATCTAAACAATCCTTACATAACGGACTATATTTTAAAGTTTACTGTGTTTGGATGCTCACTCAACCACGTTAAATATTTTTTTACCCCTTGCGCAACGCTGTTAAAGGGCGCGGTATAGCCGGCTTGGCGTAGTGCGCTGTTGTCGGCTTGGGTAAAGCTTTGGTAGGCGCCTTTTAGGTGCTCGGGAAACTCGATAAATTCAATTTGACCTTTACCATGAAAATCAATCACCGCATCGGCAATGTGTTTAAACGGTTCAGCAGCGGCTGGCCCTAGGTTAAAAATTCCCGATTTTTGCGGGTGTTGCATAAACCACAAGTTCACTGCGGTGACATCGTCGATGTAGACAAAATCGCGGGTTTGCATGCCGGCGTCAAAGCCATCGTACGCGCCAAACAATTTAACGTTTTGCCCAGCTAAAATTTGATTGTGCAGTTTAAAAGCCACGCTGGCCATGTCGCCCTTGTGCTGTTCGCGCGGGCCATAGACATTAAAATACCTAAACCCCACCACTTGGCTTTGGGCGTGCGGCAAAATTTGACGAATGTATTGGTCAAACTGAAACTTTGAAAAGCCATAGACGTTTAACGGTTTTTCATGTTCACGCGACTCAACAAACGTAGGACCATCGCCATACACGGCGGCCGACGAGGCGTATAAAAACGGAATACGGCGATTTAAACAGTAATTAAGCAGATCTTTGCTGTATTCGTAATTGTTGTCCATCATGTATTTGCCGTCCCACTCGGTGGTGGCCGAGCATGCGCCTTGATGAAACACGCATTCAATATCGGGCAAGCCTTCTTCGGCAAAAATACGGGTTTGAAAATCTTCTTTGTCTAAATAATCGGCAAAATCGCAATCGGCTAAGTTAATGAATTTTTTGCCGTTTTTTAAGTTGTCCACCACCAAAATATCGGTGCGCCCCAACGCATTTAACGCTTTAACTATGTTTGAACCAATAAACCCAGCCCCACCGGTTACGACAATCATGCGCTACTCCTACCCAAAAATCTTTGAAATTAAAAATCCGCTCCACACCACCACGGCCATTAAAAATGCCAAAAACACCGCCGCCGACCCTTGGTCTTTGGCGCGCCCTGACAGCGTGTGGTACTCTTCACCAATGCGATCCACCACCGATTCAATGGCTGAGTTTAACAGCTCAACCACCAAGACAATCAGCAAAACCCCAATTAACAGTGCGCGCTCCAGCGCGTTGTCGCCCAACCAGTACGCCAACGGAATCAGCAACAGCGTCAACACCACTTCTTGCCTAAACGCCGCTTCGTGTTTCCAGGTGGATTTAAAGCCTTTCCACGAATACCCTGCGGCGTAAATAACGCGTTTTAAACCTGAATGAGGTGATTTCATTACTAACCTTTTTAACCTATTGGTTTTAATAAAAGTCTTACACTAACCTGTTATCTCATTAAAATTTAAGAGCTTCAGTGTAACAAACCATTCTCATACCTTTTACCAGCAACCGTGCGTGGTTTTGAAACATAACTTTCCTCACAGGGCGACGAATCTTTATATCTAAACTCTGACTTTAGTCCCATAAAACATAGACCAAACTCAAAAAAGAGTCGTTTAAAAATGGCTCAGAACGAAACTTGTGCATATTTTGCATTTTGTAATCAAAAACTTGCTGATAATTTTGGTTTGTCCAAACTATAAATGGGATTTCAAACATTTCAGGGCTGACTCGCTTTAATTCATGCCCAATAAAATTTTTATAATCATAAACTTCTTCACCGTGGTCAGAAAAATAGACCAATCCGTTAACCGATTGTTCTTGTGTTTTAAGCATATTCACGATTTCATTTAAAATAAAATCAGTATAGCGAATCGAATTATCATAAGCATTCACAACGGATACTTGCGCTTCTGAAGGGGTCTTGGTGTAAATCGCCAACTCAGCACTCTTAAAATGATCAAATTCTTCGGGGTACCGCTTTGCATAAGACATGTGACTGCCACGCAAATGTACAAAAATAACTTTATGAGTTTGGGGCGATGCAATAGCTTGTTTTATAGTAGGCAATAAATAACTATCAGTTTTACCGTTATCTGTTAAATAAAGTGCATGATCTGACACCTGAGATAATGACAGCGTGGTTCCCTCGTAACGAGGTTGATTAGAAATCCACCAAGTTTGAAAACCACCCTTTTTTGCTAACTCAACCAAACTTAAAGCCTCGGCAAAAGGGATATTATTGACTAAGCTTTTTTGGGTCAAGGCATGACTAAGCGCAAGATACGTTACCGCAAACGGTGAAATAACATCATCAAATAAGATTAATTCATTTTTAAGTACCGTAAGTGCCGGATTTGTATCTCTGTGATACCCATAGAGTCCATGATGTCCTCTAACCGCAGACTCTCCAATCACAACGACATAAGTTTGCGGGGCTTTTTCAGCTTCCTTACCTACCACGCCTGAATAGTTTTGTAAAAGCATTGGTCGCATAGTCATCTCGTCTTGCAATGCTATGTACTTATGAATACCATCTGTTAACTGACCAAATGCCCCAGGTAAAACATCTTTATAGCGTTCATGAAAAGCCACTTGCTGAACTGCAACCACCAACATAATCAAACCAAAAGCTATAACCAATTTACTTTTATAACCCTCTGGAGTAAATAGTTGCAATTTTCGCCCTAAATAGACAAAACCCAGTAAATAGGCAACGAGTAAGCTTACATTTATCAGACTTATATAAACGTCTAAAAACTCTAATGTTTCTGCACTGTCGGTATCTGTTAAAACACGCACCAGGCTTGCTTCAAATTGCTGGTTAAAAGTAGACGTGTAAAATAAATCAACAACACCCGAAAGTGCAAAAGGCCATAACAACAGCAAAAACAACCACTTGCTTTTAATCACGTAAGAAATAGCCACCAAGAGCAAAAGCCAACCAAGCCTGGCGGTTAATTCAGATTCGCTAAAGTCGTCCGCTAGGGCAAAAAAAACCAACAATGGAAACATTAAAACCCATAAAACCATTCCACTTGAATGCGCTAGATAACGATCCACAAAATCTTTCTCAACTGGTAAAAAAGCCGAATTTTAACATTTTATTGCAAATAAAAGTTAGAATAAGACCCGCTTAAATCTACTATAAAGAACCTGTATGCCCTCCTCAAAATTGCCGCTTGGCACGCCTTTTCGCCGCCTTAAAGCACGTTTAGACAACTTGTTAATTGACCATGAAATTTTAAGAATGGCGTACAGAAACTTTTATGAACTATCCCAAACTGTATTTCGCAGTAACCATCCTTCAGCGGCTTTTCTAGCTAAATTGCAAAAAAACATGGTTTAAAAACCGTCATAAGCATGCGTAAAGCCAACAGCTCAGGTTCGTATCTACTTGAAAAAGAAGCCTGCGATAAGCTAGGAATTACCTTAATAAACCACCCTATGTCGTCTAGAAAACTTCCAAAACCACACATGGTACTCGAAGCCAAACGTCTGCTTGAAACGGTTGAGCGCCCGGTGCTTATACATTGCAAATCAGGTGCGGATCGCGCTGGTTTAATGAGCGTTTTTTACATGCACTTTATTGAGCAACAACCGTTAGAGCAAGCGGTAAAACAACTAAGCATTAAATATGGCCACTTTCGCTGGGCCGATACGGGCAAGCTTGATTACTTTTTTGACGCATTTTTTGCCTACCAAAAACAACATCCAGAAACTGAGTTTTTAACTTGGGTAACCCACATTTATAACCCTGAGGTATTGGACCAATCGTTTAAAAGCGCCGGCTGGGCTAATATTGTGGTTAACAAAATTTTAAAACGAGAATAACGCACCCCTTATGTTTGATAAACACACGTTATATTTATACAAACGGCTTCTTACCTATATAAAACCGTATTGGAAAGTGGTGGCGATTACCTTGGTGGCGCTGGTGATTGCGGCGGCTATGGAGCCGATGATGCCGGCGCTGTTAAAGCCGTTGGTGGACGACAGTTTAATTGGCAAAGACCCCACGGCTATCACATTGATTCCACTGTTAATTATGCTGGTGTTTATTATTAAAGGCCTGGCCGAATACGCCAGTAAATTGGCAAGTGAATGGGTGGCGCATAAAGCCATTCTGGACATTCGCGCGCAGATGTTTGCCAAAATTAACAACTTACCGCAACAGGCGCATCACGACTACACCACGGGCAAATTGCTTTCTAAAATCACCTACGATGTGGCGCAGGTGGGCGCGTCTTTAAGCCAGGCCTGGATCATCATCATTCGTGACACCTTAATTATTATTGGCTTGCTGGGCTTTTTGTTTTATACCTCATGGCAACTCACCTTATTAATGATTGTGATAGGCCCGGTGATTGCGTTTGTGATTGAGCGCGCCAGCCGTTTAATGCGCCACTCAAGCAAAGAGATGCAAGGCACCATGGGTGAGCTAACCCAGCGGCTTGAGGAAGGCTTAAACGGCCATAAAGAGATTAAAATTTACGGCGCCGAACACTACGAGCAGCAACGCTTTTTTACCACCGCCGAAACCCTGCGTAAGCACACCATGGACGTGGTAAAAGTCTCGGCGGCAAACGTGCCCATTGTGCAAATGTTGGCGGCCATCGCGCTTTCAGGCGTGCTGTACGCCGCCTCGTTAATGTCGGCGCAAAACCTATTTACACCCGGTGAATTTATTGCCTTTATTACCGCGATGGCGATGATTTTTGAACCCATTCGCCGCCTCACCACCATTAACGTCACCATTCAAAAGGGCATGGCAGCGGCCGAAAGTATTTTTGAACTGCTTGATCAACCCGACGAACCCAATACGGGCACGCATCTCTTACATGCGCCGCACGGCCACATTGAGTTTAAAGACGTGACCTTTCAATACCCCGGCAGCCATGCACCGGCATTAAGCCAATTTAACTTGAGCATTCCTGCCAAACAAACTACCGCGTTGGTCGGGCAATCGGGCAGTGGTAAAACCACCTTGGCCAATTTAATTACCCGATTTTACGAGCCGCAAAATGGTCAAGTTTTAATTGACGGCACGCCACTCAACCAACTTGAACTCAACAATGTACGCCAGCACATTGCTTATGTAAGCCAAAACGTAGTGTTGTTTAACGACACCTTAGCGGCCAACATTGCTTACGGCCAAAGTGACGTGGCGCAAAGCGACATTATTGCGGCGGCCAAAGCGGCCTTTGCCTGGGAGTTTATCGAAAAACTGCCGCTGGGGTTAGACACCCAAATTGGCGACAATGGAGCAAGTTTGTCGGGCGGACAACGTCAACGTATTGCGATTGCCCGCGCGTTTCTTAAAAACGCCCCTATTTTAATCATGGACGAAGCCACCTCGGCACTCGACAATCAGAGCGAGCAGATGATTCAACAAGCCATGGACAAGCTCAAACAAAACCGCACGGTTATTTTAATTGCGCACCGCTTAAGCACCATCGAAAAAGCCCAGAAAATTGTGCTGTTGCAACACGGCCAATTGGCCGAAATGGGCACACATCAAAGCTTGTTGGCGCAAAACGGTTTGTACGCCCATTTGTATCAACAGGGACACGATATTGATGCCCAACACACCTAACACCCCCAATACTAAAAACACGCAAAGCAATCAAAAAACCACTTTAACCAGGCCTGGTCAAAGCCAAAACGCTTTTAAATGGGCTTTTTTACACCCCAAGTATTGGGGCATTTGGTTGGGTGTGGGGCTGTTAAAGCTGGCCAGCCCACTGCCAAATCGCGCTAAATTTACCCTAGGCAAATGGCTTGGGCGTGGACTGTATTGGCTGGCCCCAAAACGTCGTCGCTTAGCGCGTGCCAACATTCAGATGGCGTTAGACAAACTCACGCCAGCCGAACAACGCGCCATTTTAAAAGCCCATTTTGAATCCTTAGGCATCGGATTAATGGAAATGGCCATGGTTTGGTATGGCGACCATAAAAAACACCACGCCACCGCTAAAGAACGCGCGCTAGTGCATTTTATTGGCCAAGAAAACCTGTATAACGCCCAACAACAAGGCAAAGGCGTGTTAATTTTGGCGCCGCACTTTACCACCTTAGAAGTCACCGGATTATTTGTGTCTTTTTTAACCAACTACCACGCGGTGTATCGCCCGCACGACAATCCGTTAATGGATTATTTGATTGCCAAAGGTCGTGCCATTGCGTTTGGTGACGGCTCACACGTTCAACCTGTGGCCAACTCAAACACCCGCCAAATGCTTAAAATTTTACGCAATGGTCAAAGCATGACCTTTTTACCCGACCAACGTTATCGCTCCAAAGGTCATGTGGTGGTGCCGTTTTTTGGTGTTGACACCAAAAGCAACCCAGCCACCTCTAAAATTGCCAAACTCACCGGGTGTGCGGTGGTGCCGACGTTTACGCGCCGCCTAAAAAACAACCAATACGAAGTCGAATTTTTACCCGCATTAAACCATTTTCCTTCGGGCGATGATGTGGCCGACACCTTACGTTTGCATCAACTTTACGAGGCCGAAATTGCCCAAAATCCCAGCCAATATTTATGGGTACACAACCGCTGGAACTTAAAAAATACTCACTAATTCTTAATGCCACTTAACATCAGCCATAATTTTTTTTGAGTGGCAATAGAAAAATTTTAACGCATCTTATTTCTACCTTTGCACAAAGTTATCCACACCCTTTCAACGTTGATTCTTAGGCAACTTAAGTGACTTTTCCACAGGGAACACCACCCAACTTTTCAAGATAATGTCAAAATTCGTCACTTGCATGATAACCTAAAATACACTATATTTTGACATTCCGCGAACTCCAGTTACTACATGTTGTGGCTCGTCGCAAAAATCTCACTAAAAATTAAACGCGCTTGCTCAGGCTAATTTTTCATTAAGACGCTAAGCGCATGAATTAATTAATTTTTTGTTTTTTTAGACTCTTTTAAGTTTATTACTTTTATACACAGGTTCAACGTCTTCCATGAAAAACCAAAACATTCAAGTCACCAAACGCAATGGCTCTAAAGAATCAATCGATTTAGAAAAAATTCATCGTGTCATCACCTGGGCCGCCGAAGGACTTGAAAACGTGTCGGTATCCGAAATTGAACTGCGCTCGCATATTCAATTTTTTGATGGCATTACCACTTCAGACATTCACGAAACCATTATCAAATCGGCTGCTGATTTAATATCGGAAAACGCTCCAGACTATCAACATTTGTCGGCGCGCTTAGCCATTTATCACTTGCGCAAAAAGGCCTTTAACCAATTTACTCCGCCCGCGTTATTTGAGCACATCCAAAAAATGGTGCACAACGGTTTGTACGACCCCCAAGTGTTGGCCGACTTTAGTCAAAAAGACATTAATGAATTAGACAGTTACATTTGCCACGAACGCGACATGACCTTTGGTTATGCCGCCGTAAAACAGCTAGAAGGCAAATACCTAGTGCAAAACCGCGTGACTGGCAAAATTTATGAAAGCCCGCAGTTTATCTACATGCTCATCCCCATGTGCTTATTTGCCCACTATCCAGCGCACAACCGCTTGCAGTACATAAAAGAATTTTACGACGCCTGCTCGCTCTTTAAGCTGTCCCTGCCCACGCCCATTATGTCGGGTGTGCGTACGCCAACACGTCAATTTAGCTCGTGCGTGTTAATCGAATGCGGCGATTCTTTAGATTCCATTAACGCCACCTCGTCGTCCATCGTTAAATACGTGTCACAACGTGCCGGTATTGGAGTGAACATTGGCCGAATTCGCGCATTAGGCAGCGAGATTAGGGGGGGTGAGGCCTATCACACGGGCATGATTCCGTTTATTAAGCATTTTCAAACGGCGGTTAAATCGTGTTCGCAAGGTGGGGTGCGCGGTGGCGCAGCGACGTTGTTTTACCCTATTTGGCACTTAGAGGTTGAATCCCTGTTGGTGCTTAAAAACAATCGCGGGGTTGAAGAAAACCGCGCGCGCCATTTAGATTATGGCGTGCAAATCAACAAAATGATGTATCAACGCATGATTGAAGGTGGCGAACTTACGCTGTTTAGTCCATCGGACGTGCCTGGCCTGTACGATGCGTTTTTTGCTGACCAAGAAGAGTTTGATCGTCTGTATAAAATTTACGAAGTGGATGACAGCATTCGTAAGAAAAAAGTCAAAGCGATTGACCTGTTTACTCAACTGGCGCAAGAGCGTGCGCAAACTGGGCGTATTTACATTCAAAACGTTGACCACTGCAACACCCACAGCCCGTTTGACCCACGTGTAGCACCAGTGCATCAGTCTAACCTTTGCCTAGAGATTGCTCTGCCCACTAAACCGCTTAACTCGGTAGAAGACCCCAATGGTGAGATTGCGTTGTGTACGTTATCGGCGTTTAACTTAGGGGCGTTGGACAGTCTGGACGAATTAGCCAGTTTGTCTAACTTAATTGTGCGCGCTTTAGACAGTTTATTAGACTACCAAGATTACCCCGTTGAAGCCGCGCGACGTGCCAGCATGGGTCGTCGTACTTTGGGCGTGGGCGTAACCAACTTAGCCTATTATTTGGCCAAAAATAAAACCAAATATTCTGACGGCTCGGCCAATAATTTAGTGCATCGCACCTTTGAAGCGATTCAATACCACCTATTAACCGCTTCTAAAAACCTTGCGCAAGAGTTGGGGCGTTGCGAATACTTTGGCGACACCACTTATTCGCAAGGGGTATTGCCCATTGACACCTACAAAAAAGATTTAGATACCGTATGCAGTGAACCCTTGCACTTAGACTGGGAAACCTTGCGCGCGCAAATTAAACAACATGGCTTACGCAACTCAACGCTAACGGCCTTAATGCCTTGTGAAACTTCGTCGCAAATCACCAACTCCACCAACGGTATTGAACCACCGCGCGGCTATGTGTCGGTTAAAGCGTCTAAAGACGGCATTTTAAAGCAGGTGGTTCCGGGCTTTAAAGAGCACCGTAACGACTACGAATTGCTGTGGCACATTCCCGACAATAAAGGCTATTTGCAGTTGGTGGGCATTATGCAAAAGTTTGTCGACCAGGCTATTTCATCTAACACCAACTACGACCCAGCACGTTTTAACGAAGACCGCGTGCCCATAAAATTGGTGCTGCAAGATTTGTTGTACGCCTACAAAATGGGTTTAAAAACCCTCTACTACCACAACACCCGTGACGGTGCCGGCGACGACCAAGAAGACGACGGCTGCGCAGGTGGCGCGTGTAAGCTTTGACGTGTACAAAAAATAAAAAACTCTTAAGCCCCTGAAATACGGGGATTTTTCTAGCCACTTTTTTACGTTTTCTTACCGGAATACAAACCGGAATACATAAACTCTTAAACATTAAAAAAACATATTATAATCAACATCATAAAATCTGTTTTAAAACCGGAACAAGAATATTTGATTATGAATGAGTTAACCCCCTTTTTACCATCAGAATCCCATCCTAAAAGAGCCGCGCTGCTTGCCATGCTCGATGAACTGCATGTACGTATGCGCTCTATGAGTGCCAATATACATCCGCTTATCCTTGATGAAATCAAATCCGGTATTGGATTTGTTAACAACTACTACTCCAACCTTATTGAAAGCGAAGGCACTCATCCGGCTGACATTGAAAAGGCCATGAAACACACCTATTCAGACAATCCTGAGAGTGAGCTTAAACAGCGTACGGCTATGGCCTATCAAAATGCTCAAAACCTAGTCAGGCTAAGAGAGCCGAGCCTGCACTTCGATTTTGAATTGGTTAAGAAGATTCATCAGGCCTTTTATAGTTCAACAGAACTTTTGCCAGAACAGCTTGTGGTAAGAAACAACAGCGGAAAAGAGTACCCCATCATCCCAGGAGAAACCAGGGAACAAGCCGTGGAAGTGGGCAATCACCGGGCACCAAAACACTCTGACATACCTCGGCTAATGAGTGATTTTGAACAGCATTATTCATTCAGTAACAACGAGATGGGCGCCATAAAGCTCATGAAAACCTTTGCGGCACACCATCGCTTTATGTTTACTCACCCTTTCTTGGATGGAAATGGACGCATTGGGCGGCTATTAACCGACGCTATGTTAAAAACAATTGCTCCCGATGCCTACGGCTTGTGGTCGTTGTCTCGTGGATTAGCGCGTAATAGCAATGACTACAAGATTGCGCTAAGCCGTGCCGACCTAATTAGGCAAGGCGACACCGATGGCCGAGGTCAACGCACTGAGTCAGGCCTTGTTACATTCATCGAGCTAATGACCCAAATATCTATGGACCAGGTTGAGTTTATGAGTAGCAAGCTTTCTATGAATAAGCTTTTTGAGCGTATCGAGCGTTACGCCCAGTATGCCGATAAGCCTATTTTGCCTGAATACATACGATTAGTGCCAAACTTGCTGGTTAACGGCTCCATGAAAAAAAGCGAGGCGCATAAGCTAATGGGCTGTACAGAACGTCATGCTCGAGACATCCTCAAAAAACTAAAATCTCGTGGCGTGATTAAGGATTTAGAAGACTCTGTTCGCTCACCGTTTACATTGCACTTTAATAGCGACATGTTGAACTATTTATTTCCGTCTTTGGTTCCACCAAAGGACTAGGAACGCCTAGAAGCCTGTCGGATTAAAGCCAATTTAAAGCGTTTTGCGGGCTAAAAAAGCGTGCGATAACGTACCGCTGTCTAAATATTCTAGCTCGCCGCCCATGGGAATGCCTTGCGCCAAACGAGACACTTTAATATTAAAGCGGCTGGCCATTTGCTGAATGTAGTGCGCCGTGGCCTCGCCTTCGACCGTTGGATTGGTGGCTAAAATCAGCTCTTCAATCGGTTCAATCGCTAAGCGCTGCTCTAAAACATTTAAACCCAGTTCGTTAGGACCAACGCCGTCAATGGGCGATAAATGCCCCATTAACACAAAATACTTGCCTTTAAAAATCCCTGATTGTTCCATTACGGTGACGTCGGCCGGGCTTTCGACAATGCACAGTTCGTGGGCATTGCGCTTGACCGAAGCGCACAAACCACACACCGGCTCTTCGGTTAAGGTGCGGCATTGCGCACAATGTCCCACCTTTTCGATGGCCTGCGTTATGGCACTTGCCAAGGTTTTTCCGCCTTGTCTGTTACGCTCTAACAACTGATACGCCATGCGTTGTGCCGACTTAGGCCCCACGCCGGGCAAGACCCGCAAGGCTTCAATCAGTTGTTTTATAAGTGGACTTTGCACGGCCAAAAATCCTTAAAACGGCATTTTCATGCCCGCAGGCAAGTTCATGCCAGCGGTCACATCACCCATGCGTTTTTGGCTCTCTTCTTCTACTTTACGCGCCGCGCTGTTTACGGCGGCAGCAAATAGGTCTTCTAGCATCTCTTTGTCGTCCATTAGGCTGTCGTCTAATTCGACTTTTAGCAGTTCGTGTTTGCCGGTCATAACCACCTTAACCAAACCGCCGCCCGCTTCGCCCGTCACTTGCATGTTGGAGACTTCTTCTTGCGCTTTTTGCATGTTTTTTTGCATGTCTTGCGCTTGTTTCATTAAATTGCCTAAACCGCCTTTTCCACCAAACATAGTGTTTTCCTTTGTTGATTGTGTTGTTAATTTATAATTTTCTGTTCAAAGCGGATGCACGCTTGTGGCAATCACGCTTAACCCCAACGTCTGGTGTAATTGGCCAATATTGGGGTCTTGCATAATGGCGTTTTGTGCCGCCACTTGCCTAGCCTGCGCTTGCGCTTGCCATTGCTTTGCTGGCGTATTGTACTCGCCTGACACGTGCGAACCTTGGACAAAGTCCACTTGCACGGCCGCTCCAAAATGCGTTTTAATGCTGTCGCGCAAACGCGTCTGCGCCATGTCGGTTTTAGCGTAAGCCTGCTCTGGGTCAACACTTAACCACCAGGCCTGGTCATCTTGACGTACCAAAATGCAATGCCTGGCCAACTCAAACGCCATGCCGTCTAATTGCATTTGCTCAATTAAGTTCAACCAATCTAAACCATGTGCAGAAATGGGTGCGCGCTCTTGGGGCGGCGTTAGCACCGGTTCAAACATCGGTTCGATTATAGCCTCGATTATTGGCTGGCTGATAGACGCACTTGCAGACTCACTGAGTATGGGTACGGGGTGTTCAACCGGCACTTCTTGAAAAACATCCTGGGTTTCGACGGCCTCAACCAACGAATTTAAGGGTTGCGAAGGCTGTAACGATTGCGCAGTTTCAGAGAGTTGCGCGGCGGCAACCCCATTAAACTTTCCCAATGGTTGTTTTAAACGCTCTCTAATTTGCGCCAAATGATCCATCGCTTCGCCCGAACGTTCTGGTAGAGATTCGACCACTTCACCAGGCCTGGTCATAGGTTGCGGGGCAAATTCGCGGTTTGGTGCCGCATTAAAGGCAGGTGCTGGCTCGTAAGGCATCTCGGTTAACCACGGAGGCATTTCCTGCTCATAAGCATTTTCCAAATGGGCTGCGGCCTGCTCGGCAGGGGTTACTTGAGCAACTTGCGTCCGTTGAGGTTGAGCATAATAGGAAGACGGTTCACTTACCTCAGCCACTTCAACCACTTCATTCACCACAGCGGCCTGATTTGACTCAATGAGTGGTTGAATGATGGGCTCAACAAGGGGTTCAATGGCCGACTGCGTTGCAAGCGTTCTTTCAACCTGTTCGACTTTTTTACCCATTAACGAACGCGCTGACGCCAACCCCGCTAAGGCTTGTTGAGCGTCTAAATGGTTTAATAATTCAGGCTCGGCCGACACCGCATTGACATTAGCCGCGTTAACAGGCAAGGGATTAAACGCCTCTTTTACCAGGCCTGGTGGATTAGGACTAGCGTTAGGATTAGGCGCCGCCGTGGCATTATTAGGGATTTGGGTGTTATTAGAGTTACTAGCGTTATTAACAGGCAACGCCGTGGCATCGGTAAGCGGCACAAAGGCCAACATTCTAATTAACGTCATTTCAAACCCAATGCGAATGTCGGGTGCTAACAACATGTCTTGTTTGCTTAACAACGCAATTTGGTAAAGCATTTGCACGCGATCGGCAGGGATTTTTTGGCTTAAATCGTGCAACACGTCGTCGGGCAACACGCTCATCAACACATTGTCGCCAAACAGTTGATGACTGGCGATGGCGTGCAAGGTTTCAATTAACTGCGCCAACAACGCTTGATAATCAACGCCCATGGCGGCCAATTGCGAAATGACGGCTTTAATTTGCGCGGTGTCGTCCGAGGCCAAGGCGTTTAAAATAGCCAAGCCAAACTGCTGATCCACCAAGCCCAACATGGTTTGCACTGGCTCAAACAGCACTTCGCCTGCGCCATACGCAATCGCCTGATCCAACAAACTTAACGCATCACGCGCCGAACCATCGGCACTTTTGGCAATAAGAGCCAGCGCGCTGTCTTCAAATTTAAACGCCTCTTGTTGCAAAATAAACGCCAAGTGATTTTGAATTTGCGGCGGCGTTAAACGCATTAAATTAAACTGCAAACAGCGTGACAGCACGGTTATAGGCAATTTGTGCGGGTCGGTGGTGGCCAATAAAAACTTAACGTGCTCGGGCGGCTCTTCTAGGGTTTTAAGCAGCGCGTTAAAACTGCTTTTAGACAGCATGTGTACTTCGTCAATTAAATAGACTTTAAAGCGACCTTGCGTGGGCGCAAACTGCACATTGTCTAAAATCTCGCGCGTGTCGTCCACCTTAGTGCGCGACGCCGCATCCACCTCAATTAAATCAATAAACCGTCCTTGATCTATGGCCACACAGGTTTCACACACCCCACACGGGGTTGAGGTAATGCCGGTTTGACAATTAAGCGCCTTGGCAAAAATACGTGCAATGGTGGTTTTGCCCACGCCGCGTGTGCCGGTAAAAAGATAGGCGTGATGCAAACGCTGTTGATCCAGCGCATTAGACAACGCCTGCATAACATGGCCTTGCCCCACTAATTGTGCAAAGTTTTTAGGGCGCCATTTACGGGCCAAAACAGTATAGCGAGAAGAACTCATAAAGACAGTCACCTAAAAGTGGCGCGTTTTAGCCCAGCCAACGCACGTATAAAACGAGTGCTATAACTTAACCATAAACCCAGCACGTTAAAAAACGAAACCGTATTTTAACGTGAATGCACACTAAAATCCGCACAAATTGACCCTGCAAGGCAAACTAATGTACCAAGGTAAAAAAGTTAAAACAAAACGAAAAGTAACGAAAGAGAAAGAGGTAAAAACCGAGGTAAAACGAGAGTAAAAAAAGAAAACCAAACATTAAGGGCGGCAACTCTACCCACCTGGTCTCGGCGCACGCATCAATCGGTACCGTTGCTACCTTCCGGTCCTGGCGGAGTTCCCAACTTAGCGTCGCGAGGGGGCAAATAGAGTCACCATAATAGGATGACACATATAACTAAAACAACTTAAAAATTGGTGGAGAACGAGGGGTTCGAACCCTCGATAGGTATTAACCTATACACACTTTCCAGGCGTGCGCCTTCAGCCGCTCAGCCAGTTCTCCAAAAGAGTGCGGATTATAACGAGTAATCCGCGTAAAGTCTAGTTAACTGTAGGCTATTGAATTTGCCAAGTAAAGCCACCACCTAAAAACGGGATCTTAATACTAAAATAACGCATTTTTTGAATACTACAATCTAACTGTTTATAACTTGTATCAACATCAGTAAAAGGCGAGAAAAACAAACTCATCATCCACTGAAAGAAATTCATACGAGTTTTTTCATTACTATTAAAGTCAATACAGCTTTGCTGCGCATACCCAGTGACATTCGCTGTGGTTTCATAAGTTCCAAAAGGATTGCTGAACCAACACGCTGGATTAAATCCACAGCTTTTAGTAACAGAAGTAGTTCCAACAGTCTTTTCATAACTCAAACAACGAACAACTTCTGAAGCACTGGTTGATGACGCAACATTATTAATATTCGCCAACCCACCAGATATATTAGGGACATTTGCAGCCGTTGTACCCATTACACAAGTCCCCTTCCGACCAACGTAAAAATAACCATGAACCATTATTTTTTTGTCCCAACCATCATAAAAATAGTCCCCAGAATATTCATAACCATTGTCGTAAGAATCACTACGCTTTAGGGTGGTTCCATCCCAGTCACGCACATAATAATTATTTCCACCAAAGAACCACTTTAGCATCCAAAAATCCCAGTAATTCTTAGAAAAAGGATCATCTCCCTTATTCACTTTTAAAGGTTCGTGATTTAAAACTTTAGAAAAAGCATCCGGAAGTACCGTAGAGGTATCAACCAAAATCTCGTTGCCCGATCTATCTTTACCAATCCATTGAGGAGCTAGAGGAACAGATGGATACTTGGTTTTATTCACATTTGCAGGATGAGAATCTACGTGACCATATTCACAGTAATTTTTCCTTGCTGGGCTACCCACAGCACCTACCGAGCCGGGAAATGAAGCTGGTACGCCAGCCATATCGGAAACCAGGCACATTTCGTAACGCTTGTCACAAAAACAAGCGGCAATATCAGGACTCTCTACGCTTTCTTGACTTAAACCGTAAATCGCTTTTCCTGACGGTATAAAAATACGTGGCGTACCTGGTATGACAGAAAAGCCCTTAGCTTCGCTCCACAATTCTACGGCTACCGCGCTAAATTCTATAAATTCATCACTCGCCTTTGGGTTACTTGCATAAGTCTCCAGCGGAATAAACTGATTATTAACAATATTGCCGAATGTAATTTTCTTTTCTAAATCAAAAGCCGCCCCTGAATCTTCAGGATTAGGCAGTGAAAATGCGGCTGTGTTTAAAATACTGGATACCGTAGCATCTGTAATAGCCCTATCCTTCATATTCTTAGTAATCGCCAGCTCCGAGCGCAATGCCACGGCCGCGACATCGCGGGCGTAGTTGTCTAGTTCGCGATCCAGCAGCTTGGCGTTGCCGTATTCAATCATGGTGCCGGCGGTAGACAGTGCCAACACAATAGACAACGCACCCAAAATAGAAATTGAGCCATGTTGCTTTTTAAGCGATTGCGCGGTTAAGTTTACGTTCATGTCATTACTCCGTAATGCTGTTTAAAAGCTGTAAATTACTGCGGGCTTTGCTGTTAAGCGGGTCTTTTTGTAGCGCCTTACCAAAGTACTCTTTGGCCGTTGGGTATTGTTTTTGCAACAGGGCGCTAAACCCCAAATTATTTAACCCGCTTACCTGACGACTGACTTCGTTTGAACTTAACCAGGCCTGGTAAATGGCTTCAGCCACGGCGTATTGGTCTTGCATCAGAGCTAAGCGCGCCCACTCCGACTCGTCGTCCACCGTTTTGCTGGGGAGTTTATTGGCCTCTTGCCACGCCACCAGCGCGGTGGGTAGTTTGCTTTGCGCTTCATACATTTGGGCTAATAGGCGATAAACTCTAATGTCTTGCCCATTGGCTTTACGCAGTTTTTGCAACAAGCCTTCGGCGCGTGAATAGTGTTTGCGCTCGACCGACAGCTTGGCTAAATCCAGTGCAAATTCGTACTCTTGCGCGTCGTTTAACTCGGTGTTAAGCGGTTCGTTTTGCTGGGCAAACTTGGCGTAATCAATGCCAAGAGGCTCTTTTTGCGACGTTTGCGAGCACCCCGCCAGCGCAATGACCAGGCCTGGTAACCATGTTGCTCTAATCAATTTACCCATAAAACCAGTCATTAAAAACATCCTTAAAACCCTCGGCCTAGCATCACAATTTTCTCTCCTAACAATAAAATCAAATAGGGTATAAACAAAAAAGGCATAATCACCAACGCCATTTTGGCCGAGGTTTTGGCGGCTTTTTCTTCTAACATTTGTTCGCGATTTAAATACATGCGGCGCGAAAAATCGTTTAACGCCTCGCTAATAGAACTGCCCAATTTTTCGTTTTGAATAAGCACCTGCACTAAATTTTCAATTTCGGAGGTAGGGTTACGCGCCGCAAATTGGCGCAACGCATCGGCACGCGGTACACCAAATTGAATTTGCTCTAACAAATAATCAAACTCATAACAAATTTCGGGGTGATGCTCTTTTAGCTCGGTCGACACCCGTTTTATCGCCACCAAATAACTTAGCCCTGCGTTCATGCAAATATTGCACATGTCTAAAAAATCGGGCAAATGTTCGCTCATTAACCCCAAACGGCGCTGTCCCAAGTAAATTAACACCCGCTCGGGCAACAACAAAAACACCACCGGCCCTATGGCAATCACTGCGGGCGACCAACCTTGCCAACTCCACAACAGCGCGCCCACTAAACCGGCCACCAACACCAAACTGTATTTCATAAAAAAGTATGCACCAATGTGCGCATCATCTCTAAAACCGGCGCTGATCAATTGGCGCTGCAACAGGTTAATCTCTTTGTGGTTTTTAGGCCCCAACGCACGCCCTAAGGCGCAAAACCCGCACCCCGAATACTGCACACTTTTTTTGGTAAATTGATTGGCCAGCCCAACGCGCGACTTTAAACGCTCTTTTTCGAGCTGATGCGCTTGGCTTTTTAATAATCGATTCACCAGCAACCAGGTGCTTAAAAACGCCAAGGCGGCGGTGAGCGCTAACACAATCAACAAATTCATTTTAAAATCTCATTTTAAGCATGCTGCGTAAAATCAGCATGCCGATCAAAATCAGTACAAGCGATACACTAAACAGCTTAACGCCGGTGGGGTCTTGCAAAAAAAACGTTAACGACGGCTTGTCAAAAAAGTATTTGTAAGCCACATACAACACCGGCGCACCGCCAATAAACCACGCGGTAAACCGCGATTCGGCGGTAAGCGTTTTAAGCTTGGCCTGAAAGTTGACTCGGCGGCGCATAAGTCGAGCCAGCTCGGACAATATTTGCGACAACTGGCCACCGGTTTCGCGCTGAATGATTAAGGTGATAACAAAAAACTGCGCCTCGGGCAGTGCCACACGGCGTTGAAAGTCACGCAAAATGTCACGCATGCTAATGCCAATGGTTAATTGTTTATTGACCTCGCCCATCTCTTGCGCCAAAGGACCTTTTAGGTCTTCGGCCACTGCGCTTAATGCTCCGTCAATGCCGTAACCCGATTGCAAAGAGCGCACAATCGAATCAAGCATATCGGGAAACTGTTTGCGCAACAGCGTTTGCCGTTGATGAATTTTAAACAGCAAAAAGCCACTGGGCAAAAGCGGTAACGCAATGCACAGCAGCACCAATTTATCGTTTAGCACGCTAAATTGGCTGACCACAATAAACGCACTTAAAAACGCGGTAACCGCCTGCGCCACAAACCACGTTGGCATGGCGTTTTTATCGCTTAAACCGGCTTTTTTAAATTTACTGGCCAGCCAAATAAACCACTCGCGGTCTTTTTGACTCATTAACTGCTCTTTAATGGTTTTTTGTTGCGCGCTGCTGATGCCCGCCCGCAGCAACAACTTACTGAGTGCGGCTTTTTGGGCTTGCTGTTTGCGATGGGCGCGGGCGTAAGCCAACAAGGCAAACGGCACTAAAATACCCAAACTTACCAACAAAAACCCTGCGTCTAAGCCGCTCATTAGCCAACTTCCTGTACAAAGTTAAACAAATCTTGTGGCAAACGATAACCCACCGCTTCACACTTTTTACCGCACGCTGGACGCAATCCAGTGGCCCTAAACGCCCCTTTCATCTGTCCGGTTATCGGGTCAATTTCGCGATACTCAAACACGTAAACCTCTTGCAGCACCACGTTTTCTTCTTCAACGCCCACCACTTCGGTAATAGACTCAACCCGACGCTTGCCGTCTTTACCACGGTTTACATAAATAATAAGGTCAATGGCGCTGGCAATTTGTTTACGAATGGACGCGGCCGGAATGTCCACGCCGCTTAGGTTAATCATTAACTCCAAACGCGCAATGCTGTCGCGTGGACTGTTGGCGTGCAAGGTCGCCAAAGAGCCATCGTGCCCCGTGTTCATGGCTTGCAGCATGTCCAACACCTCGCCCCCACGCACCTCACCCAACACAATGCGGTCGGGGCGCATCCGCAACGCATTTTTCAACAGTTCACGTTGTGTTACCTCGCCCACGCCTTCGGCATTGGGTGGACGCGTTTCTAAACGCACCACATGCGCTTGTTGCATTCTAAGTTCGGCGCTGTCTTCAATGGTAACGGTGCGCTCGTTTTCGGGTATTAACCCCGACAACATGTTTAACGTCGTGGTTTTGCCCGAGCCTGTTCCGCCACACACCAATATGTTTAAACCGGCTTTAACGGCGTAGTCTAAAAACTGGTACATCTGCTCGGTCATCGAGCCAAATGCAATTAAATCTTTTGGGCGCAAATGCTGTTCGGGAAACCGTCTAATCGACACGCTAATGCCGTCCACTGCTAAGGGTGGAATAATAATGTTAATACGCGAACCATCGGGCAGACGTGAATCTACCAACGGTGATGACTCATCGACTCTGCGCCCGGTGGTGTAGAGCATGCGATCAACTTTATTGCGCAAATGCTCTTCGCTGATAAAACGCACGTCAGTCAGTTCTAACTGCCCTCCGCGCTCAACGTAAATTTGTTTGTAACCGTTAATTAAAATATCCGAGATGGTGGGGTCGGCCAACAACGGTTCTATCGGACCTAAACCGTAAATTTCGTCCAGTAACTCAACGCCCAATTGACGTACTTCAATCTCGGATAACGGATACCCCATATCGCTGGCGGTTTCGCGCACCAGCACCTCTAAACGAGGGCGCAGTTCTTGGCGGGTTTCGGTGCTGTCGGCTTCGTAAAAAGCTTCGTCTTCGGCGGCCTTTTTTTGGCAACGCGCTTTAATTTCTTGAAACGTGGTGTTTTGCACCAAGCTCGACTCTTGGCGTGCATCACGGGTGAGCATGCTCATGTCGGCTTTTTTGGCGCTGTCGACACTTTCAATGGCGTGATTAACTTGGCGTTTTTGCTCCACTTGACGTAAACGGTCGCGAATGCTCATACGTTACCTGCTGCATTGCTTGGGTTAATTGCGCTGGTTTTCGCGGAGTTTAAGGCCGTTGACTGCTTGGCTTTTTTCTGACTAAAAAAACTTACCAGGTCTGGTAGGCCTGGTAAGCCTGATAACCAACCGGTTTTTGCCTTGGGGCGATGATGATTTTTAGAACGTTTAAACATGCTCACACTGTTTTGTGCGTCTTGCAACTCCAGCGGCACGCTGCCGTTGTGCAGCATATTTGCGATGCCCAACAACTGCAAATTGACAATCGATTCGGGTTTATATTGGTTTAACAAACGCCCCTCTTTTAACGAGTCGTTAAAGCCCAAGTAGTCGTTGGCCACGCGCGCCACCGAGCTCACTTCAAGCGAGGCAATCACCTCTTCGAGCATGTCGTCGTGTTCGCAATTGCAACGGTTTACCACCAATTTAAGCGACTCTTTTAAATAACCCAGTTTTTGGCTTAATTTAATGGCGGTGTTCACCGCTCTAAACGACGACAGCGACGGTTCGGCCACCAAGACAATGTTGTCGGCCTCGTCTAAACAATTTAGAGTTAAATCGGACAAATCACACGCGCAATCTATCACCACGTGGTCAAAGTAACGGCGCAAAACATTAATAATGGTTTTAATTAATTCGCCGTTTAAGCTGTCCAATTCGGTCACTTCACTGGGCAGTGGTAGCAAATACAACCCCGACTCATGCCGACTCAGCGACTTATACACCAAGTTCTCGTCAAAACGGTTTAGGTTGTACACAAAGTCGGTAAGGGTATAAAGGCGCTGGCCTTCCATGTTTAAATACAATGCGGTGTCGCCCAGTGGCATGTTCATGTCCACCAACACGGTGCGGCCTTCGGTAAGCGTGTTTAAATGCCCGGCCAAATTAGTGGCCAACGCGGTGCAGCCCACGCCGCCTTTTAAACTAAACAACGCCGACACATTGCCGTTTTTACCCTTTTGGCGGCGGTCTTGCATGTGCAAAATAGACAAAATATTAAACACTTCACTCGGGCATTCAATAAAGCCGGTCACCCCTTGGTGATTGGCTTCAATAATAAAGTCGGCGTTTTTCTCTTTTAACAGCAGATAAATCGCCACCCCTTTGGCCAGGGTAAGAATTTGATTGACCTTTTCAAGCACCGCTTGCGCATCACCGTGGTATTCCAGCAAGACCAACTGCACATCGTCTGGCCAAATATGCGGCACGTCGTCCAAAGGTTCTAAAAAATATTTAGACAGCACAGACACCCGCACCGCTTCTTTTAAGTCGGCGTCGTGGCCAAAATAGAGCGCGCGCTTAAGCATCATTAAGTTGGTAGAGTAAACTTGGCTCATTAAGGCTTCTCCAACCCAATCTTAACCGACGACTCGGGCAAAGCGCTCTGGCCTTCGGGCAGTAGCTTGGCCACTTTGCCCATAAAAAAGCCATCGGCCACGCTGGGACGTTCTAAGTTTTCGCCTGGCAAAGTCACTTTTGCGCCGGCGGCAATGGGTTCTATAAAGGTGGGGGTAACCAAAATCGCCAACTCAGACTGATCTTTTTCGTAGCTGGTCGATCTAAAAAACGTACCTAAAATAGGAATGTCACCTAATAACGGAATTTTAGACACTTGGCTTCTAAAATTGTCTTGAATAAGCCCACCAATCACAAAACTTTGCCCAGCGGCCAAGGTAATGGTGGTGTTGGCTTTGCGCGAACGAAAGCCTGGCACAATAATACTGCCGTTTTGCATACCAGCACTTTCGTCAATGTTGCTAATTTCGGGTGCGACGGTCATTTGAATTTCACCCGATTCGGTAATAATTGGGCTAAAACGTAAGCGCACCCCAAACTCTTTGTACTCAATTGAAATGGCTCCAGCCTCTTGCGACACCGGAATAGGCACCTCACCACCCACTAAAAAGTCGGCGGTTTCACCCGACTGCACAATCAGTTCGGGTTTAGCTAACACGCGCGCCAGGTTGTTGCCTTCTAAAATTGAGAGCACACCAAAAAAATCTTCATTTTTAGGGTTTACACCAATTTGAAAACCATCAGAATGCGGAAAAGCAATTTCTCTGGGTGCATTAGTACCCACCACCGCGTTTAATAAAAATTGTGCCGTGGTTCCCAAATTACCTGGCGGAAAAACCCCATAGGTATCTTGTTTGTCGCGTACCGCAAACCCACTTCTAAACGGATTGCCTTTTACCACTTCGGCGACGCGCACCGACAGTTTAATTTGTTGTGGCCCGGTGACACCCACCATGTTAACCACGCTTAAACCCAACGCCGAAATAACCGACTGAATGCGCTTTTTTTGCGCCATATTGGGCACAGTACCTGACAACAGCACCATAAAATTACCCGCTTGCGGGGTGGCGCTTAAATTACCGGCGCTGGTTTGCGTTTGCAAAATGGTTTTGTCTTGGCGCGCATTGGCGGTGGGTTTGGCGTCGTCGTCAATTAAATTACCCACATGGTCTACTTCACGGCGCACGGCACCTTCGGCGGCAATCCAAATGTCTTTAAGCTGAAAGCTTACCGTGCCTTCTGGGTTTAAATCTTTAAGCAGTTGGGTCAGGGTTTGTTCAATTTCGTTGCGGCGCGCTTGGTCGGGGGCTACGTTTAACACAATTTGGTGATCGGTATTGGGTGTGTCGCGGTAGGTCACAATTAACTGGGTACGACCGGCCGATTTTCCGCTGATTAACAACTCGTTGTTGCCCAACACTTGCACACTGGCCAGCTCGGGGTTAGCAATCATGGCGCGTTTTAAGGCTTTATCAAACTTTATAATTTGGCTGTCGGTGGCGGTTAGGTTTACTACTTTGCTGGTGTTATTAGCGGGCGATTGCAACGACGATTGCGAAGACAACTGAGAGACATCATTGGCGGGCGCGGCCATGGCGACATTGACCAGGCCTGGTAAAACCGCGGTTCCCATGGCAACGGCCAAACTAAGCGCTAAAACACGTTGGTTGAGGTTTTTGTACTTTATATTCTTGTGCTTGGTGTTCTTTTTAGTGCTTAAAACTGTGGGCTTTAAACGTGCGTGTGTTTGCATAAAGTTCATCGTGTTCTCACCTCTTCAACCTGACCGCCTTGCATAATTTGAATAACATCACGGTCTTGTTTTGCTTTATAAATAGGCGGACGTTGCTGTTCACCTGCCATAGACTGTACGCTTACCCCATTGGTTTCCACCAAATCTACGTCGGCCGCGCCGCGTAAGACTAAGTGAAACGCGCCAATGTTCATGGCCAAAGCCAGTTTTTCGGCTTGCTCGACATTGACATTTAACGCCACCATAGAGGCTTTAACAAACGCTTCACCTTGTTGATTTTGCTGGCTTTCTTTTTGTACTTCTACGGTCTGCTTGCCCATGCGATCGACTTGTCCAATAGAAAGCACCTCAATGTTTTGCAAAATAGTTCGGCTGATCATGCGCTTGCCGTCGGGGCTTTCAAACACGCTAATCACGTCTACATGATCGCTGGGGTTTAACATACCCAATAACCCGCTTTCGGCCGACACCGGAATACGAATGGCGCGCATGCCCTTTTCGAGCAGCGCCAAGACATTGCTTTGGGTCTCTTCTTGCATGCCCAGCTTTTGCTCTAGCAGCCATTCGCCCGCAAAAATATCCTGCTTGGCCACATGACCCACCACCGTGGTGACGTCGGTTAACACGCCGGTGGTGACCACGCCTTCGGTGGGTACCATCAGCAATTTAATGTCGTCGGCCTCTATTTTTTCGCCGCGATACACATCGCGATTGGCCACCACAATGCCTTTAAGCTCGGGCTTTTCGACCACAGTGATGGTTTTAATTTCGGTTTTAACCTTAGCCTCGGCACTGGCCACCCTACTTTCGACGTATCCGTACACCAAACCCATGGCTAACACCGCCGAAAGCAAGGCAACGCCATACAGCACCACATCACTGCGTTGAAATTTCATATAAAACTCGTTTATGTTTGATTGGATTAACTTGCTTGAATTAACACTAATTTGAATTCGGTTAGAGCCATTTAAAAGCCCTTGCACTCATTGAGCGGTATCACGTTAAGCTGGCGTGCAAGTGTCTTTAACACTGATGATGGTGTCTACGCTAATGGGTAAAGGCACGCCTAACGAATTAGGTACTATCAAAGTATTAGCAACTCCTTTTACATTAACTACATACACATCAAACCCACCTACCGCACTTTCGGTAAACTTAGCTGTAACAGGGGTTGCAAACTTCATAACATCTTTGAGCTTTGCTTCCACATCACTTTTTAATGTAGCGGCTGCATCACCTTTTAACGCCACCTTACCAGATGCACACGTCACATAACGCAACGTGGTACCTAGTGCTGCGACGTCACTCACTTCACTGATTATTTCTGAATGCGCTGCGGTGAGTACATCACTTACGGCAAAACTGTTTAAGGCATAATTAAGCGTCTCTACCATAAACAAAATCACCAAAATAATAAGAGGAAGAACATACGCCGCTTCCAGCATCACAGCACCGCGTTGATAATGGAGTTTCATATATTTTCCTCTTAAAACGACTAAGTGATTAACTAAAGAGTTTTATCCTCCAGTCGTAGGAGTTACTGTAGCACCAGAAACAGCACTCTTGATCTTAGTGGAAATATCAGCACCAATATTAGCGTTCGTCACAGCTACACCGATTGCAACAATGACACCCACCAAAATCGCGTACTCAATCATTGACGCGCCCTTTTGCTTTTTAACTTGTTTTGCTTTGATGATCTCTTGAACTTTAACTTCGTTTAACATGGTAATTTCCTCGTTTTATTGAATTAGACCGTTTCCGGTTGATGGGCATTAAAACGCATAAAAAAGTAAAGAACAATAAAATTTATGGGCTTTCATAAACAAATCTTTTGATGCGCTAATAAGTAAATCTTCTACCCTTTAAAAACCCCTTTCAAGAAGCACTCAACCTATTGAAAATAAACATAAATTATTAATAAATGACCGTATAAGTTAAAACTATATTATTATTTTTAATATTATTACATGCTAATATTTATAAGCCTATAAGTAAGAAGCTTAACTAAAATATCGTTTTTTTCAAACCGCAAAAAGCAAAAAAGCCAGCATTTTAGGCTGGCTTTTTTGCATCTCACAACGTTGTTTTAACGCATTATTGCATCTCTAAATCATCTTGCACCGATTCTACCCCGGCAATTGCGCAGGCTTCGTCGTCTTTTCCGTCGGGTGCGCCGCTTACGCCTACTGCACCGTATAGTTTACCGCCGGCCGCAATCGGAGTTGACCCTGCCATAAACGCTAAGCCCTCACCCATGGTTTGCAATGGGCTGTTGGCGCGGCCTTCTAACTCTGAGCCTTTTACGTTAAACATAACGGCGGTATAGGCCTTTTTTTGGCTAATGCCCAGTGATACGGCCGGAGCAATGGTGTCGCGCAATTGGGCTTGAATAATTCCGTTACGATCCACTACGCTTACGCTAACTGGAATACCCTTTTCACGACAAGCGGCTACGGTGTTTAAGGCAATTTTATTGGCCACGTCCATTGAAAGTACCGACACATTGACTGTTAAAGGCTCTTTTGCCATAACAGGAGCCGCCATAAAGGCCGCAACTAACCCTAGAGCAGCCATTTGAGTGTTTAACTTTGTTAATTTCATTGTCAATTCCTTATTTTGTGAGCATTTTTTGTAAACGTTTTGTCTAAAGACAATCTAAAGCTGTCATATGCATTCTATCAGGGCTTTTTTAAAAAACCAGGCCTGGTAAAAACCCTTAGCCAGTGCTTAATAAGTGTGTAAAATGAGTTAAAATTAACTCAAAAGGTGTATTAACGCCTTACCAGGCCTGGTCATTTGTCATGATTTTATTGTCGCTAAAAAATTATATACAACACAACAAACGTGTAAGTTTGCTGGATATTTGCAGGCATTTTGACTTAACGCAAGAAGCGGCGTTGGGTTTAGTGCAACCGTTATTAACGCAGGGTTTTGTTCAGGCTGTTTCGGCTGATGTTTGCGCCAGCGGTGCGTGTCAAAGTGGTTGTGGATCATCCAAAAGCACGCCATCGTATCAATGGGTAAATCGGCGATTAAAAAACCTATCTATTCCCGTGCAAATTCTTTAAAATCAAATGCTGTGCCAAAACGAGTCAATAAACACCACCATCTACGTGAATCTTCGCTGGGAACTCGCTAAAAATTATGAATAAATGGTTTAGAAAAGGTAACTCACGTCGCTTTCACCGCGTTAACATGCCTGTGCGGTATTTTATTGTGCCCAGCTCACCCATTAAAGACCGCGAAATTTACGCCACAGGTGCCGATTATTTTCCGCAAAGTTTTTTAAACGTAATTGAAACCCGCAAACACTTTACCAATTTATGGGTATCTCGCATTCAAGAACAAAATGCATTATTAACTGAAATTTTTGATGAAATCATTTCGTTTATTGAGTTTTTTGGTAATTGCAGTCGCGCTATTGCCGAGGGCCGAAACCCCAAAAGCGATCCCAGTTATTGGATGAGCGTAAATGAGCATTTAAAAGGGTTTCAAAGCACATATAAGTTTCAGGCCAGCTCGCCTAAAACTTTTCAATATTTAAAGATGATTGAAGAAAAATATTTAAGCTTTCTAAACAGTATGGTCAACAGCATTAATCAATCTACTCCCACCCATTTTCATGTTATTGGCCATTTGCCAGTCGGTTTTAAAATGGATGAGATGATGATGATTTTTGACTCTGAAAAGTTTAAAAAAATTCCGCTCATTCAGGCCATTAGCTACGTATGCCAATTGCTCAACGCTTATTTAGAAACATACAGACAAATTAACGACGATAACTACTTTAAGCAGTTTCCTACCGAATGGCCTGTGCGCAATGCTAATGTAAGCGCCAGCGGCATTGCGGTTAATATTAATAAACGTTTTCCGCAGTATTCACGCGTCGACGTGTATTTGTATTTTGAATCTGATAAAAAGGTACTGTATTTTAATGGCAGTGTGGTGGACATGCGTACCGACCCAGACGGTCTAACCGAGCGCGTGGCGATTAATTACGAGTTTCCGGACGGCAACCATCAAAATTATATTCAACAAGAAATTCAAAAACAAGAAGTCAAAGAGTGCATGGACATACCGTTGTAACTCATCGCTTTTTGCACTGACATAAATACACATTAACAACAAGAGAACCCTATGCCTGGCAGTAACCACGACGTTGACCCCTCTTTTATGGATGCCTTGCCCTTAGCATTGCGCGAAGCGGCGTTGGAGTTAATTCGCTTTTCAACCTTAAAAGACATGTTAATCATGCGTAAAAATGGCCCAAGCGAACGTCTTAAAACCAGCTTTGCTCTTACCCCAATGCAATGGAACGAACTGTTAAACGCGGTGATATTAACCAAGGTAAGTTACTTTGACATCGCGCCTAAGTTTCCCAACCAATACATTGATAAACTGCATGAAATTGCCGCTAACGCGTTTGGCATGCCAGGCAAAAACCCCGCCGACTTATACCAAGCCATGCTCACCGACCACCCTTATTTTGCGCAATGGCTAACCAAAAGTTTACAAGTTAAACAACAAAACTTGCGCGCCGCTCGCGCGCATGCTGTTGCCAGTGGTACTGTGTAAACCCCATTAAAGCGCCACTGTTGCCATGGCATCGCGCAATTCTTTGCGCTGCAAAAACAGCTCAATTCCCTGCTGTTGCGCGGTTGTTAAAAACTCAAATTCAATAGACACTTTACAACCGCTTAAACCTGATTGGTGCATTAATAGGTGGGCATTCTTATCACTCGCTACCTTGTCGTTTACCGGCTTATCGTTTAAGGGTTTATCGTTCTGCGTTAGCTCAATTTTTTTGACCGTTACCACTTTGCCACTGCATACCATAACCTGTGATTCAATGGCCATAAACACATGCAACTTACTAAACAACGCAAATCCAGGATGCGCGGCATCGCTTATAAAGCTTAACCCACCTGCGCTTAAGTTTAGCGCGTAACGCTCCCAGTATTCGGAGCGCGAAATAGTGTGAAACGCTGTTTTTAAGCGACCCAATACCGTGGCGTATAAATTGAGTTTTTCAATCATAAGCTGCAATACTTTAGCTGGCAACACACCAGATTGTGCAAGGCTGTTTAAGTTGGTCACGTAGGTTTGAGAATTAAAGGCATCAGCAATAGGCTGTGGATACAAAAATATTTTGCCTTCAATACTGCTGCTAACCACGGTGTTTATTTCTACAAGGTAGTCGTCAATACGCTGATACAATCCCAATATTAACGGCGCAATGGTTGACGATTCTTTGGCTTTGGGCGGGGTAAATTTTTGATCCTCTTTGGCTCTAAATTTATAGTCGTGTTTTAAACGTGGGTCTTGCGATTCCATCAGCGATTCAAGCAACCACCCCATAAAGTCAATGCGATGGTTAAGAACGTAAAAAACATACAACGCATCCGACCGAGCATCAAATACCTTATTTAACAGTTCACTTAGTAATTCGTTTACATCGTGCAACCTAAATTCTTCAGCCTCGGTAATAAGTTCACGCCGTTGGGCGCTTAAATATTGTCCGTACTGATCGACCGGTTCTAAATGCATGGCAATAGTGGCCTGATATCTAAAATGACGCCGAACGTTGCTCATGCTAATAATAACCCATATTAATAATGTCCCATTATGACCAGGCCTGGTTAAGCGTTAATGTGCGGCTGAACCATTTTGCCATGTCGTTTATTTGCGCCGCGCACACCTGATGCGCCATGGGGTATTCGTGCCAATCAACCTTCCACCCTTTGGCCGCTAAAGCCGCACAAGACTGCTGGGCGATACGCAGCCCAATCACATTATCCAATGTGCCGTGCATCATGGTAATAGGCACATCGGTAGACAGCACATCGGTAGGCGGTGCTGTAACACCCTTTGTAAACGCATCAACCAGACGATCCATTGGATAATACGTGGATAACGCCAACACGCCCGCCAAGGTGGGTTTAAAGTGCAATCCAGTATGTAAGGCCACCAGACCACCTTGTGAAAAACCGGCCAACACAATTCGCGAGGCGAGTATGCCTTGATTTATTTGCTGATGAATCAGGGTATCAATCTGTGCGCTGGACGCCTCAATACCGGCCGCATCAACTTCTTTTAAAAAATCGGTTGAAGCAATGTCATACCAAGAACGCATTTTAGCGCCGCCGTTAATGGTTACCGCTTGCACGGGTGCGTGTGGAAACACAAAGCGAATACCGTGCTGCGCTGGCAAATTAAGCTGCTCAACAATCCCGGCAAAATCATAACCGTCGGCACCCAAACCGTGCAACCAAATTACCGCCGCCGTAGCGGGTGCTTTAGGTTCAATAATAATGGGCGCATCTTGCACATCGTTCAAACGTTGGTTCATAGTCACTCTCTTTATTTACTAACCGTTTATGACCGTTTATTGCGTTATTAAAACAGCCAAGGTCGCAGGACGATAACCCACCTAAATGCGAATGGATTCTGCTAGAATAACGCCCATTTTAACGGGTTTGGCTTTAAGTTGAGTAAAGTTGTCTAAATAAAACTTAACGCTAATCAAAGACGATTCAAGTCCCAACCAAAAGCGAGATTTTTATGCGATTGCTGTCTGAGTTAAGACTCTTGACCTTAATGGCTTTAATAGCCGTTACCTTAACCGCCTGCGGTAAAAAAGGCGATTTAACCTTGCCTGCCGCCGAGCAAACGACCATTCAACCCTCGCTTAGCCTGGCGCCTACACTTAGCTTGGCGCCTGCGCACGCTTTACACTCTTTAAACCAGGAGCGACCATGACCACGCCTATTTTTAATTTAAAAAACAATACGTTACACATCGAAGACGTGAGTCTTGTGCAACTTGCTCAAACCTATGGCACGCCATTATACGTTTATTCGCGCACCGAGCTAGAGCAGCGTTGGCAAGCATTTGACCAGGCATTTGGCACGCATCCGCACTTGGTTTGTTATGCAGTTAAAACCAACTCAAACCTGGCGGTACTCAGCGTATTGGCCAAACTGGGTGCCGGCTTTGACATCGTATCGCAAGGCGAATTAGAACGCGTGCTGCGTGCCGGCGGCGACCCTAAAAAAGTGGTTTTTTCCGGGGTCGCCAAGCAACCCGCCGAAATAAAACGCGCGTTAGAAGTCGGCATTCGCTGTTTTAACATTGAATCGCACGCCGAACTCAACCGCATTCAAAGCGTTGCGCAAGCCATGGACAAAATAGCCGACGTGTCGGTGCGCGTAAACCCCGACGTGGACGCCAAAACCCATCCGTATATTTCTACGGGTTTAAAGGACAATAAGTTTGGGGTCGATATCAACACCGCTCCCGCGCTGTACGCCGACGCGTGCGCCTGCTCGCACGTTAACCCCGTAGGCATTGATTGTCACATTGGCTCACAACTCACCGAGCTTAAACCCTTTGTGGACGCATTAGAGCGCGTTTTGGCGTTAAAAAGCACCTTAACCGACATGGGCATTGACATTCACCACCTTGATTTAGGCGGCGGTTTGGGCATTACCTACACCACCGAAAACCCTCCACCCATTGGCGACTACATTCAAGCGTTGCTGGCAAAATTGGCCGACGATTCCTTAGAAATTATTATTGAACCCGGCCGTGCCATTGCCGGTAATGCCGGAGTTTTGCTGACCAAAGTGGAGTTTTTAAAACCCACCGAACACAAAAACTTTGCCATTATTGACGCCGCCATGAACGACTTAATTAGACCTGCGCTGTACCAAGCGTATCAAGACATTGTGCCGGTGTGCCCGCGCACCGATGGCTTAGAAGCCCATTGGGACTTGGTGGGACCGGTGTGTGAAACCGGTGACTTTTTAGGCAAAAACCGCCTACTCAACTTAAAAGAAGGCGATTTACTTGCCGTCATGTCGTCGGGCGCGTACGGTTTTAGCATGAGCTCAAACTACAACACCCGCCCCCGCGCCGCCGAAATTATGGTGCAAGGCCAGAACGCCTTTGAAGTACGCCCACGCGAAACCTATGAAGATTTAATGGGCTCTGAAAAAACCCTAGATTGATTGGACGTATAGAATGATGGAGACTCACGCGCCGTAAACTGCAATAGATTGCGGGTCAAGCCCGCAATGACGTTATTGGGTCGGTCTTGTTTAACAGATTGGGAAAAGTGACCAGGCCTGGTCAAACCAAATCACCGTCATGCCGTGCCACGACACGGCATCTACCGCACGCGCCGTAAACTGCAAGAGATTGCGGGTCAAGCCCGCAATGACGTTATTGGGTTAGTCTTGTAATAACAATCCACCGTCATGCCGTGCCACGACACGGCATCTGCCTCACTCGCCGTAAACCGCTAAAGATTGCGGGTCAAGCCCGCAATGACGTTATTGGGTTAGCCTTGTAATACACAATTTATTGTGCCTGTTTACAACTGACCCGCTTGCCACAAATGCACTTGGGTGAGTTGTTTTGAACCGGCCAGTACATTGTCTAAACCACGTACTTTTAGCACTTTATTGGTCGCGTCTATTAACGCCGCCCAAACGCCCTCTTCGTCTTGCCAGGCCAGTAAATGGCAAGGTTGTGTGTTCGCTGTACTTTCGCCCTCCACCGGTTCACCGTCAACATTGACCCACCACGCGTGTTGTTGCAATACACTTAAGGCGTGCCAATCGTTACGGTGCAAAACCGTGGGTTGGGCGCTTAAACGTTGCGGATTTAAAGCCTTAACCTCAAGACCCTGCAATGCCTGGGTTAACCAGCCCTGGTAGAGTTGACTCACTTCAATTAAGTACCGACATTCGCCAATGTTCTTTAGTTCAGCCGGGCTTAAACCTAAATAGTCGGCCAAGGCGTAGGCGTCTTCTAACAACTCCACCATGCTTTTGCATTGCATGGGGCGGCACGGCAATTGCGCTAACGCCATGTGCAAGCGGCAACCAATCAGCTCTGGAAAACGCGCCGCCAATGACAACGCCATCGAGTTAATGCGCGGCAACGTTTGCAAGGCGTTTAAACGCTGCTCGTCCATTAAACACACCTCGACTTGCTGGGCAATGTCGTCGTTTACGATGCGCAACCGCAAGTTACGCAAAAATCGAATGGTTTCATCTTTGCCCGGCCAGCCCATCTGTTTGGCCATGAGCTGGCGTTTACCGCCCAATAACCCCACCACTTCGGGTTCACTTAGCCCAGCGCTGACCAAACGCCACGCCAACATGGGCGAGTTGTCCAGCAGTTCGAGCATTTGCGGATATTTTCCCGCGTAATGCAACAAGCTTAATTGATGAGTGGGAAACAGCGCGCAACTCTCTTGCACCCATTTGGGAATGGGTTTGCGCCATGCGTTAATGTGCGCGGTGTTGGCCCAAGCCAGCACCTGTAAATTAGACGGATAGGCGTCCACCTTGGCCGCACTCATCATCATTGCGTCCCAACTGGGCACGCTTACCACGCCTAAGGCCGGAAATATTTTGCGGCAATCAATCCACAAGGTGTGTTCGGACTCATCCCAAAAACTAAATTTGGCCAGTTGCAATTGCTTGCGCTGATCCAGCGTGAGTGGGCTTTGCTCTACCAACTGGCAATCACTCTAAAAAACAGGGTTTTAATGTATTCGGTTTCTGGAATGGCGGGATGCACTGGGTGGTCGGGACCTTGATGCCCTTGCTCAAACAACTGTACGTTGCGATCAATGTGACGACTGGCCGACTGCACCGCTTGCACTAAATTGTCGCGTGTTAAATGGTGTGAACACGACGCCGACACCAGAATGCCGTCGGGTGCAAGCACGCGCATGGCAATTTCGTTAATACGGCGATAGGCTTCAAAACCGGCTTTAAAATCTTTTTTACGTTTTACAAACGCCGGCGGGTCAATAATCACCACGTCAAATTTTTCGCCTTCCATGCGCAACGCGTTCAACACATCAAACGCATTACCTTGAATGGTGGTCATTTTTTCGCTCACCCCGTTTAACGCGGCATTGCGGTCAACACCATCCAGCGCAAACTCCGACGAATCGACGCACGTGACCGACTCGGCACCCGCTGTGGCCATTGCCACGCCCCAACCGCCTAAATAACTAAACACGTCCAAAACGCGCTTGCCTTTTACCAGGGTTTGCAAGCGCGCACGCGCCATACGGTGGTCGTAAAACCAACCGGTTTTTTGTCCACCCACCACGGGGATAATAAAGCGCGTGTTGTTTTCAACAATTTCAATTTGCTCGGGTAATTCACCAAACACCACTTCTTCGTACAGGGGCAAGCCTTCGAGTTGACGACTGGCCGAGTCGTTGCGCATCACAATGGCGTCGGGATGATACAAATTAATCAGTACCTGAATAATATCGTCTTTGGCCAGCTCCATACCAGCGGTGGTAATTTGCACCACAAACACCGCACCAAAACGATCAATGACCAGGCCTGGTAAGCCGTCGCCTTCGCCAAACACCAACCGATAAAACGGTTGGTCAAAATGCAACTCGCGCAACGCTTGCGCTTCTTGTAAGCGCTTTTTAAAGAATTTAAGGTTTAACTCTAACTTAGCACTGCGGCTCAACAAACGCCCACAAATCAAGGTATTGGGGTTGACGTATCCCATGCCCAACGGCTTACCGGCCGAATCTTCAAACACCACTCTTTGACCGGCGGTAAACTCTTTTAATGGGGTTTTTTCATTATCCACTTCGTTGCTAAACACCCAAACATGGCCTTGCTTAATACGACGTTCTTCATTTTTTTTAAGTTTTAAACTGGGGTACATGTTGGGATTCTCTTTTGTGTTAATTCTTTTGTTTTAATTCTGTTAAGGCGATCACTTTGGCGTAAATTTAATGCCAATAAAAAAGGCTTTCAAATGAAAGCCCTTTTGCAAATCACACTGTTACGGGTCAGGCGTTTAGCGCATTAATAGCCTTTATTCGTTGTCAATTTGCTCTTGATACTCTTCGTCCGACATCAAGTCTTCCAACTCGCTTACGTCATTGGGGGCAATTTTAAACAACCAACCGCCATCGTAAGGTTCGTCGTTAATCAATTCTGGCTCATCTTCTAAGGCTTCGTTAATCGCGATGACTTCGCCGCTCACGGGTGCATAAATGTCCGAGGCGGCTTTAACCGACTCCAACGACATAATGTCATCGCCCTGCGTTACGTCCATACCCAATTCGGGAAACGTCACGCTCATTAATTCACCTAACGCTTCTTGGGCAAAGTCGGTAATGCCCACTACGACATTGCCGTCTTCATCCACATAAGCCCATTCGTGGGTTTGCGCGTATTTTAAATGACTGGGTAAAACGCTCATGTTGTTTGCTCCTATGAATTTGAATGCAAAATCATATCACTAAAAAGCCTTAAATCGCAAAGCCCATTTTAAACATTTTCTTTATAACGCTTTTTACAACGGTTTTGGGTCTAAAAATGCGTCTACTGCCAGCACCACGCGATTGCGTCCTTGCTCTTTGGCTAGATACAACGCGTCGTCTACCCGTTTTAACAAGGTTTTTTCGCTGTCCCATTTGGTCATTTGCGCCGCACCAAAACTCACGGTTAATTGAGTGGGCAACGCATTAGACGACAGGCTTGCTATTTGTTCACGCAGTCTTTCAGCGGTCGCTTGCGCCTCAAACGCATTCGATTCGGGCATAATAATGGCAAATTCTTCCCCGCCAAAGCGACACAACATATCTGTTTCGCGCAGTAAATTTTTAACCACCGTAGTGATTTCAATTAACACCGCATCACCCACATCGTGGCCGTAAGTGTCGTTAACGCGTTTAAAGAAGTCTATGTCAAACATCAGTAACGACAGCTGGGTTTGATAACGGTGCGAGCGTAAAATTTCTTGGTTTAAGCGTTGATTAAAATACAGGCGATTGCCCACTCCGGTTAAGGCATCGGTTTGAGAAAGATGCTCTAGTTGGTCTTTATAAACTTCTTGTTCGGTAATGTCTTGCAACAATACATTATACAAAGGCTCAGCCAACCCCTGCATTAAGCGTGCTTTAACCGAAAAATAATGGGCTTTGCCGTCTTTTAGAATCTTCGCTTTATGCACTTCACCTGCGTGCTGAATTACATAGTCTAACCAATATTGACCTTGGGTCATGCGTTGCAAAAATCCGTTGTCTTTTTCAAAAGTGTCGCACACGCAAGCGTAACGAGTTAAAAACTCATCCAAGGTTTTAAACTCACTGTAAAACTCAAAAAAGTGCCTATTTACATCCACAATGGTTTGGCGATTGGCCACAAAAATAATTTCAGAAGCTGAATCAATAATTTGCCGATAATACGCTTGACGATGATCGGTCTGACGTTTTAATACATAAAGCAACAGCAGCAAAAATGAGAGAATCAAGAAAATAACAACGCCGTAAACTACCTTTTGCATAACCGATTTTACTTCTGAAAAATCAATGTTTTCACGATCCGAAAATGTAAACCAATATCCAATGGCCTGCTGCTGCGAGCCCATAATTAAATGCTGGCCAATCACCTTATCACCATTAAAAAACTGAGTACTGGCTTTAAACTGACTAACCCCCATTTCGCTAAGCTGCCTTTGTGCGCTCAAAGGCGCATCGGCATTAATAACATAATAGTCTTCTACAAACATGCCCGTTAACGCTAACGTGAGTTGCTCGCGGTAACGCTTGTCCAACAACATAACCGAATCAACCCCCTTTATAGCCTTTAACTGTTTAGCCAACGAACCAAATTGGGAAATTACCTCGACCAAACCTACAAATTGTTTTTGCTCGTTGTACACCGGCACCATCGATTTAAACGACAGCGTATAGCGCCCAGCGCTTAACGAACGAGTAATGCGTGGGTTGTTTAAAATATCAGGCAAATCTTTGCGTACTCTGTGCACTGTATCGTCTTTTAAATCGGTCCAGCTTCTTAAAACAGTAATACCTTGTGCGTCGACCAGATGAATCCAAACATCGTCAAACCGGCTGTTCTGCCCTAAACGCTGTAAAAAAGGCTTAACGTCAAACGGTATGGCCATTGGCGAACACGTCTTGCACAACAAATTTTTAATAGCAGGATTTTCAGCCAACGTAATGGCAATGGCCATAGAGGCATCGTGTTTATCGTCTATCAGTGCGGCAATTTCAGCATCGAGCATTTTTTGATGCACTTGAATTGCACTGGCCTCTAAGCTGTTTTTTCCAAAACCATATAAAACCGCTGCGCCTATTAAAATAAGGCCAAAAATTGCACTGAAAGCAATTGTAAGATGTTGATTTTTATTCACTATCATCCAAAACTTGCTTGTAAAATTAAAAAATAAACACCCTGGCACAGGTACAAAGCTAAAACAATCATTAAAACTCACGCGTGCACAAATTTTAGGCTATTCGTATTTTCAAAACAGTTCTAGTTTGCACCTAAAACCCACGGGTTGCAATTGCTTAAGACCTAGCATTTCTTATTGCTCCACAGGTGTTATTAATGATAAGCGCATAAATATATTCAAGGATGAATTTTTAGCCGAGATAAACCCACAATCTATTGTGGTTTACGGCGCACGTGACAGATGTCGTGGCACGGCATGACGGTGATTTGATGTGACCAGGCCTGGTTAGGTTGCTTAATCTTTTACACAAAATCAACCCAAATACGTCATTGCGGGCTTGACCCGCAATCTATAGCGGTTTACGGCGCACGTGGCAGATGCCGTGTCGTGGCACGGCATGACGGTGGTGAGATGTAACCAGGCCAGGTTGTAAACGCGTGGATTTTTAGTCAAGGTCAAGGCGCTGGCCGGTGACGTGTACATACAAGTACACGAACTGGCCAGCAACGCAGAGATTGGCTAAAAAGACCGCGTTTACTCGCGGTGGTAGGGGTGGTTTTGTATAACCGACCAGGCTCGATAAAGCTGTTCGGCAACCAAAATACGCACCATTGGATGCGGCAAGGTTAGGTTAGACAGTCCCCATTTCCAGTGCGCTTGGTCAATTAAGGCTTGTTCTAAGCCGTCGGGACCGCCGACAATTAAGGCGACGTCTTGCCCGCCGCCCAACCACTCTTCGAGCTTTTGAGAGAGCCCTAAAGTAGTGACTTGTTGGCCGTGCTCGTCTAACACAATCAATCGCGCGCCCTTAGGAATCGCGGCTAAAATGCGCTTGGCTTCTTCGGCTTTTAAATTGTCTACCGAATTGGCTTTGCCGCGTTGCGCCATGGGCAGTTCAATGAGCTTGAGCGCACAGCTTTTGGGCATGCGTTTGGCGTATTCACCGTAGCCGTCTTGTACCCATTTGGGCATTTTTTGACCTACGGTAATAAAGTGAATAATCATGCAAATTTTAAAACATTATTCGACATTACTCGGCATCACTCAGCGGCGGGTGCTACAACATCAGAGGGCTTGATGTCCCACAGTTTTTCAAGCGCATAGTGCGCGCGTGCTGCCTCGGTCATAACGTGCACAATGGTGTCGCCCAAATCGACCAATACCCAGTCAGGCTGTGGACTGCTTTCGATGCCCAATGGCGGCTCTCCTGCGTCTTTTAACGCTTGTGCTACGTGCGAACCCAAGGCTCTTACGTGGGTGGTTGAGGTGCCTGTGGCAATAATCATACAGTCGGCAAAGGTGCTGATGCCGGCTATGTCAATCACCTGAATATCACGTCCCTTAGAATCGTCTAGGGTCTTAACCACTAGGGCTTCTACTTCTTTTAAACTTAAACTCATGTTGTGTTCTCTTTTTGATAATTTTTGTTAAATATTTTTGTTAAATTTGGATTATTTTTAATTAAAACTCTACTTAACCAGGCCTGGTTAATCGAATTGTTTATATAGTTTTTGCTGTTCTATGTAGTCAATCACTGCCGCAGGTACTAAGTATTTTATGGACTGTTTGCTTTGGCACAGCGCGCGCACTACGGTAGAACTGATGTCCAGTTGCGTGATGGCCACCTCAATCACTTGCCCATTGGCTTGGGTTAACTGGCTAACGCCATACGTTTGATAAATAATGGCCGCACTGCTTTGCACTGGCCACGGCTCGCTAGGGCGATGCATCACCGCAATATTGGCCAACGCCAAAATGCCTTGCCAATCGTGCCAGGTGTCAAACTTAGCAAACGCGTCGGTGCCCATCATTAACACCAAACTCTCGTTGCCAAACTGCACTTTTAACGCCCTTAAGGTGTTGACCATATACGACGGGCCACCCAAATCCATTTCGGTGGTGTCCAGATAAAACGTCGGCTGGTCGGCCAAGGCCAGCGCCAACATGGCGCTGCGCTGTTGGGCGCTGGCGCTGGGCGCCAAACGATGCACCGGATTAAAGCACGGCACAAACCGCACCTGCTCTAAGCCTAACTTGGTTTGCACCTCAAGTGCGGCGCGTAAATGCCCAATGTGCACTGGGTCAAACGTGCCGCCATTTATACCAATGAAACGCATTTTATCCATTATTGACGAATGTGACCGTCGCCTAACACAATGTACTTTTGCGACGTTAAGCCTTCTAAACCCACCGGCCCACGGGCGTGAAATTTGTCGGTACTGATGCCGATTTCGGCACCCAAACCGTACTCAAACCCATCAGCAAAACGAGTTGAAGCGTTGACCATCACCGAGCTGGAATCGACCTCGGCCAAAAATCGCCTGGCGACAGTATAGTTTTCGGTAATAATCGATTCGGTGTGCCCCGAGCTGTATTGAGCAATGTGCGCCATCGCCTCGTCCACATTGGCCACGACTTTAATAGACAAAATCGCGGCTAAATACTCGGTTGCCCAGTCTTCTTCTGTGGCCAAAGTAGCGTCAATAATGGCACACGTTTGTGCACAACCGCGCAACTCAACGCCTTTTTGGCGGTACAAATCGGCCAATTGTGGCAACACCGCGTGCGCATTGGACTGCGCCACCAACAAGGTTTCCATGGCGTTGCACACGCCGTAGCGATGAGTTTTAGCGTTAAACGCCACCTTAACCGCTTTGTCTAAATCGGCGGCCTCGTCAATGTACACATGGCAAATACCGTCTAAATGCTTAATGACTGGCACGCGCGCACCGGCACTAATACGAGCAATTAAGCCTTTACCACCACGTGGAATAATCACGTCGACAAACTCGGGTATACTGATTAACGCATCCACCGCCGCACGATCAGTGGTGGCCACTACTTGCACGGCATGGCTTGGCAAACCAGCGGCCACCAGGCCTGCTTGAATGCACTGAGCCAGCGCCTGATTTGAAAAACTCGCCTCAGACCCGCCGCGTAAAATGGCGGCATTGCCCGACTTTAAACACAACGCCGCCGCATCAACCGTCACATTGGGACGCGACTCGTAAATAATGCCCACCACACCCAGTGGCACGCGCATTTTACCCACCTGAATGCCTGATGGACGATAGGCCATGTCGGTTATTTGACCAATCGGGTCGGGCAAAGCCGCCACTTGGCGCAACCCTTCGGCCATACTGGCAATGCCGGCGTCGGTGATGGCCAAACGCTCCAACATGGCCGCATCCAATCCATTGGCTTTGCCGTTGGCCAGGTCTTTGGCATTTTGGGTCTTTAATTCGTCGGCCGATTGCTCTAAGGCATTTGCCATGGCCAACAACGCGCGGTTTTTATCGGCGGTAGTGGCGCGCAACAGTAAGCGTGACGCAATGCGCGCTTGCTGGCCTAATTGGGTCATCATCTGTAAAACGCTCATACATTCCTCTTTTAAAAATTGCGCGTGGTTTGAACGGCTTAGCGGTCGCTGGCAATGTCCACAATCAACTGCAGCAACGCGTGCCAGATTGGGTCAGCACCAAGGGTTGGGGTAATGCCTTTAATCATTAAATCAATCTGTAACGCTTGCGCCAGCAGGCCTGACCAATCGCCTTTTTTGCGTTTAAGCGCCGCACTGTATTGAGCGTGCTGGCTTGACCAAACATGCAACTGCTTTAACGCTTGCGCGACCGACATGCTCATACTTAACTGACGCAAGGCCGCGAGTTGTCTAATCTCGGTGGTTAATAGCCATAAAATAATCGGCGCTTCAACCCCCTCTTCGCGCAGTCGAGTGAGCATTTGCACACTGCTGGCCACTTGACCATTCAGCATGGCGCTGCCCAATGCAAACAGTTGGTAATGCGCCTGATCCACCACATTGTCTAAAATGGTTTGCACGTTGATGGCGACGGCCGGCGCATGGACATTGTGGGCGTTAACATTAAAATCAGCTGGCGCAAACAACAACGACAATTTAAGCAGTTCTTGGTCGGCGGCCAGCAAATTGCCTTCAACTCGTTGCGCCAACAGAGTGGCGGCCTCGGTGTCTAATTGCAACCCCAGAGTATTGGCTTTTTGCTGACACCAGCCTGGCAACGCCGCCAGCGGCACCGATTTGGCTTGCACCACCAAGCCGGCCGACTCAATCGCACTGACCCACTTAGCTTTGCTTTGTCGCGCGTCTAAGCGTTCGCACAAAAAAACCAACACCATCTCGGGCAACGCCACCTGCATTTGGGTCCGCGCACACCAGTCCTGAATAAACTGCGTACCCGCTACCCCTGGCGCACCTTTGGGCATGGACACCAAAATCATCCGCTGTTCGCTAAACAACGAGCCCGCTTGGGTTGCCATTTGCAGCGTTTGCCAGTTAAAGTTGGCATCCACCTCATAAAAGTCGCCGGTTAAATAACCCTGTTGTTGCAACTGGGTGCGCAAACTATCATGGCAATCACGCAAAAACAGCGGCTCTTCGCCGTACAACAAATAAACCGGCTTAATCTCAAACGCTTGCCCGGCCTGCACGGCTTTTAATTGATTTAAAAACCCGCTGGCCAATATCACGGCTGCACGCTTTGCGGTGCAGCGGGCGTAATGTTAGGCGCAACAACCGGGGCGCTGCTTTGAGTTTTGGCCTGCTTTAGCATGGCGCGATTCACTCGGTCAATTACTTGGCGCGCTAAGGTTTCGGCCATTTGACGCTGAATATTGGTTAATTCTCGATTGGCGGCCAAAATAGCGGCGTTATCAATTTGGCGGTCACGATAGGTGCTGGCTACGCCACTCACCACCAACGCATCGCCTTGGCTTACGCTAAAGCCTTGATCCATTCGCAACAGTTCACTGCTGGTGTCGCCCAATCCCGATGTGGCGGTGCGCGTGACTCGATACGCCGTGGGGACAAACTCAATCGCAATATCCGCTTCATTGAGTTTTTCAACCACCTTAACACCCGAGCTGGCTAATTGAGCGCGCAACGCTTGCCGCACATCGGCACGCATGGCCGAGTCGTTGACCAACATCACCGTGCTAAACGTCACTTGCCCAACGTTGCCCATGCCGCGCAAATGAAAGCCACAGCCGGCTAAATGCAACACACTCAGCGCCATCGCTATCACCATAAACAACTTAAATCGCGCTGTGCGATTTAACCAGGCCTGGTTAAAGGCGGTTACGCTCTGATTTAAGCCTGGCTTGAAGCTGTGCATTAAACCTTGCGTTGTCATTTAGCGGTTCTTTTAAACGTAACCAACATGCTTACCCTTTTACCACCAAGTTAACCAAACGTCCTGGCACGACAATTTCTTTGACCATTTCTAGCCCATCAATATACTTAAACACGCCATCAACGGCTTTGGCCGCCGCCAAAATGGTGGCGTTATCGGCGTCACTGGCCACTTCAATTTTACCGCGCAATTTGCCGTTCACCTGCACCATCAACTCAATTTCCGATTTAACCAACGCCAATTGATCCACTTTTGGCCACGGAGTGTCCAGTACCAAGCCTGGTTTGCCGAGCGCATTCCATAAGTGCTGAGTCATGTGCGGGGTCATGGGTGACAACATGGCAATTAACAGTTCTAACGCTTCTTGCATCACCGCACGACCGGCGGGTGATTCATCGCTAAACTTGCTCAGTTCGTTCATTAACTCCATGCACGCCGCAATGGCGGTATTAAAGTGTTGACGTCGCCCCATATCGTCGGTGACTTTTTGCAAGGTTTCGTGCACTTTTAAACGCAATGCTTTAGCGTCTTTGTCTAGGCTAAGTGACGCATCGGCGGCTTTAACCAGGCCTGCTTCAACATGGTTTGTGACCTGACGCCAGACCCGATTTAAAAACCGAAACCCGCCTTCTACCCCTTTATCAGACCACTCTAAACTTTGCTCTGGCGGGGCGGCAAACATAATAAACAAGCGCACGGTGTCGGCGCCAAATTTTTCAATGAGCGCCTGTGGGTCAACCGTATTGCCTTTGGATTTAGACATTTTAGAACCGTCTAGCAACACCATGCCTTGGGTCAGCAAATTTTTAAACGGCTCGTCCGATTTTACCAGACCTTGATCGCGCATGAGTTTGTGAAAAAATCGGGCGTACAATAAGTGCAAAATGGCGTGCTCAATGCCGCCAATGTACTGATCAACCGGCGCCCAATAGTCAGCGCGCTCGTCCAACATGGCGGTGGCATTGTCTTTTGAGGTATAACGCGCGTGATACCAAGATGACTCAAAAAAAGTGTCAAACGTATCGGTTTCACGCTTGGCACGGCCGCCGCACTGCGGGCACGTGCAGTCTTTAAAACTGTCTAACTTGGCCAAAGGCGAACCCGAACCATCGGGCACGATGTCTTCAGGCAATCGCACGGGCAGTTGGTCTTCGGGCACAGGCAGTGCGCCGCAGGCTGGGCAATAAATAACCGGAATAGGACAACCCCAATAACGCTGACGTGAAATCCCCCAGTCGCGTAATCGGTAGTTGGTCTGCTTTTCGCCCAAACCTTTAGCGCTTAACTCCAGCGCCATCGCCTCAAGCGCTTGGCCAAAATCCAAGCCATCAAATTGCGCCGAATTGACCAAAATTCCTTTGTCGGTAAACGCCTGCGCCGCCACATCCACCATAACGTCGGCTGCGGGCGCAACCACCGCTTTAATAGGCAAACCATAGGCCTGGGCAAATTCATAATCACGCTGATCGTGCGCAGGCACCGACATTACCGCACCGGTGCCGTAGGTCATCAACACAAAATTGGCCGCCCACACCGGCAAGGTTTCGCCAGTAAGCGGATGGGTCACACGAATGCCCGTATCAACCCCACGTTTTTCCATGGTTTCCATATCGGCTTCGGCGGTAGACACATGCGAACACGCTTCAATAAACTGCTCGAGCGGCTCGTTGTGAATGGCCGCTTTTTTGGCCAACGGATGATCTGAGGCAATCGCCAAATACGTCACGCCCATTAACGTATCGGGACGCGTGGTGTACACGTCCAACGTAGCGTCTTGTTCTAATAACGGAAACGAAATTTGCAACCCGGTCGATTTACCAATCCAGTTGCGTTGCATGGTTTTAACCTGCTCGGGCCAACCGTCTAACGTATCTAAACCGGTTAATAACTCTTCGGCGTAATCGGTAATGCGTAAAAACCACTGGGCAATCTCTTTGCGCTCTACCGGCGCGCCAGAGCGCCAACCTTTGCCGTCAATGACTTGCTCATTGGCCAACACGGTCAAATCGACCGGATCCCAATTCACCACCGACAATTTGCGATACACCAAGCCTTTTTCCATTAACTTGGTAAACAACCACTGTTCCCAGCGATAATATTCGGGGTGGCACGTGGCCACTTCGCGCGTCCAATCGTAGCCCAAGCCCAATGATTTAAGCTGATTGCGCATGTAGGCAATGTTTTCATATGTCCACTTGGCCGGCGCTACCTTGTGTTGCATGGCGGCGTTTTCGGCCGGCAAGCCAAAGGCATCCCACCCCATGGGTTGCAACACGTTTTTGCCTTGCATACGCTGATAGCGTGAGATTACATCGCCAATGGTGTAGTTACGCACATGCCCCATGTGCAACTTACCGCTGGGGTATGGAAACATCGACAAGCAATAATATTTTTCACGCGGGCTGTCTTCATTAACCACAAAGGTTTGGTGGTCGTCCCAGTATTTTTGAACCTGGGCTTCAAGTAGTTGCGGCTGGTAGGCAGTGGGTGTGTGCTGAACGTCTGACATGGTGGGTTTCTTCTATTCCAAAACGGGATTTATAAATTAGCCATGACAGCGCGCCTTAAACAAGGTGATAACCCTGTGACTAACTTGCGGCCAATCATTGCTAAATAATTAAAATAAGTTCAGTATTATAGAGAGTTTTAGCGCATGAAACACGAAAAGATTTTTAAACCCGCACTCAACCTGCGCTCAAAAGGAGAACCCACATGGCACAAAACAAAATGCTCGTTGCTTACCGCACTTTATTAAATCACGCTTTAAAAACCGCGATTAGCTTAGAGACCAAAACGTGGAGTGTGCTTGGGCACACCATTGAAAAAACACAAAAAGCCGAACACGCACTCGCCGAGCTTACAGAGCACGAATTTAAACAGGTGCAACAAGACCTGCAAGCCGATTTAATGCAAACCGCTGAATACTTTGCCGAAGTAGAAAAAGGCGTAGAAGAGTTTTTAGAAATTGAACTGCCCGTGCTAGAGCAAATATTAATAGACAAAGCCATGAAGTTGGCCGACCCAACCGACATTACCTTATTAAGGTTGCGCTTTGCTGCCGCGCTGGACGAGCAACATCCTACTTTTGATCACAAAATACACTAAACAACACCTTTAGTGACGTGAAAGTCGCCCCGTCCAAAAATAACGGCGGGCTAAAATAAAGCCAAAAATGCCCAATAACGCCAGCATTAACGGTAAGTTTTTCCATTGGGCAAAAAAAGTCAACCCATCGTAAGGCTGAATCTTGCCGCGCAACACACCCACTTCATAGGCTGGAATTTGCTGTTTAATATGGCCTTTGGTATCCACAATAACCGTATAGCCTGTGTTGGTGGCGCGGGCAATTTCTCGTCCCAACTCAAGCGCACGCATTTGCACTTGCTCTAATTGTTGAGCCGGTTCAAAAGTATGCGCAAACCAAGCATCATTACTCACAGTAATAAAATACTTAGCGTCGGGCAAACTGCGTGCCAGCTCCTCGCCAAACGCCATTTCAAAACAAATGCTCAAGCCCGCTAACTGCCCGCCCAACATAAGCGGTGGTTGATGCGGGTCGCCTGCACTAAACGTAGCAAACGGAATATCAAATAAGCCGCTTACAAAAGCAAACGCCGAACTCAATGGAAAATACTCGCTAAACGGCACCAAATGGTGTTTTTGATAAACTTGCTCAGGGTTATGAACATTTACCACTGCGTTAAAATATTCTTTAGTTTCCTTATTGCGGGTAATAACGCCGAGTAAAATGTCGTTTTCAAGCAATTGCGCGTCTTTTATAAAGGTATGCAACGCCCCTTTTTCAACCACATCGTAATAAGACGGCACCGCCGTTTCTGGCCACACAATTACTTGCGCGCCTAAGTTTTGCTTGGTTAAATCAACATACGTTTTTAAGGTTGGCATAAAATTTTCGGTCTGCCATTTGGTTTCTTGCTTAACATTGCCTTGCAACAAAGCAATCTCAATGGGCTGTTCAAAGGGCTTAACCCATTCGATGTTTTGCAATAAACCGCCCACCGACCAAAGTAAGCATAACGACATGCTGGCCATAAACCAGGCGCGTTGCAAAAACAACCAAGTCAGTAAACCGGCGGTAATGGCCACCGTCCAGCCCATGCCTAACACGCCAAAAACCGGCGCGTAACCGTCTAACCAAGTGTGCAAATGAGTATTGCCCACCATTAAAAACGGAAACCCACCAAATAAATACGCACGAACCAACTCACCCACTACCCACGCAGCAGGAAACAACACACTTAAGGCCAGGCCTGGTCGTTGTTTATTAACAAAACTCAGCGCGACCATGCCCGCTAGAGCAATGCTAAGCGCCAAAAACAATACAAACCCAAAGGTAAGCAACACCGCCAACGGCAATACCACGCCCGAATACACGTAAATACTCGAAAACAGCCAACTCACCCCAAGGCCAAACATTCCCAACCCAAACCACAAGCCCAACTTAAAACCTTGCAAACGGTCACGGGCTTGCCATAACAGCGCAAAAAAGCCAGCCAAAGTACCAATCATAACCGGTGCGTAGTTAAACGGCGCAAACGCCAATACCGACACTGCACCCAAAACAAAGGCATAACCATCAAATTTATTAGGAACAACCAGTTGCTTTAAAACAGACCAAAATGCGCTTGCTTTCAATGACAATCACTCTTATGAATACTTATTAATGCTCATTAATGTTTGTGAGCAGGTCGGTAAAATGGTTCACCTAAAACTCTGCAATTTCAGGTAAGTCTTCCGGGGGTGCTAACTTTACTTCAAACAACTGCGCGCACCGCTCATTGGCTTTAAGCACTTTAAAGTGCACACCGCCCACGGTTAACTCTTCGTCAACGCGCGGCACATGCCCCATTTCGGTGGCGACAAAACCGGCGACCGTTTCGCTGTTATCGTCATCAATACTGACCTTAAAAAAGGCGTTAAACTCTTCTATGGGTGTAAACGCTTGGACCGAAAACGTGCCACTTAAACGCTTTTGAATATTGGCGTCCTCGGTCACATCGTGCTCGTCTTCAATTTCGCCCACAATTTGTTCTAACACGTCTTCGATGGTAATCAAACCCGCCAACTCAGCGTATTCGTCTACCACCAAAGCCAAGTGGTTACGGCTCGATCTAAAATCGCGTAATAACACGTTTAAACGTTTGCTTTCAGGTACAAAAATGGGTGCGCGGTAAATAGCCACCAAGTCTTCTTTGGTTTTTAATTCGCCCTTAACCACCGCTCTAAACACATCTTTGGCCAATAACACACCCACAATATCTTTGCCTTCCATCACAGGGTAACGCGAATGTGAGCTTTCAAGCATGTTTTCTAAAATACGCTCTAGCGGTTCGGTGGCATCAATAAGTTCGATCTGCAATCGCGGAATCATAATATCGCGCGCGCGCAGTTCAGAAACGTCTAACACCCCTTTAATCATTAATAAAGCATCGGCGTCAATCACGCCTTGAGTTTGTGCTTCTTGCAAAACAATTAAAAGCTCTTCTTGGCTCTCCGGCTCGCCTGAAAATACTTTTCCAAGGCGTTCTAGCCACGAAGAACCGTTACTACTGTCGCTCATTTAGTTACCTACTCATTATTAAATTTAGTTTTTTCTATTACGTTTAAACGCCGTCTTCTGCATACGGATTGGCAAAGCCCAACGCGTGCATAATCTCTATTTCTAACGATTCCATCTCTTGCGCATCGTCGTCATCAATATGGTCAAAGCCCTGTAAATGCAAGGTGCCGTGCACCACCATGTGCGCCCAATGCGATTCTAACGATTTATTTTGCGCACGCGCCTCGTCTTCAACCACTTGCGCGCAAATCACCAAATCGCCTAAATAAGGCAATTCTTCGCCTAACTCAACCAGGCCTGGTGGGTTTTCAAACTCAAACGACAACACATTGGTGGGCTTGTCTTTACCACGATAGTCGTGATTTAACTGCTGGCTTTCTTCTTCGCTCACAATCCGAACGGTCATTTCAACCTGCTGATGGGCGTGTTCGTCCACCAAACTGGCTCTTACCCATTGCTCGCACTGCGCCTGAGAAGGCAAGGCTTCGGGTTCAATACCCCATTGAAGTTCAAGATCTAGCATGCTGTTTTCCTTGCAAAAAGGTGAGTGAGGAGAACTATTTTAAAACGTTTAAAGCCAGTTTGTGTGGCCAATTTATGACGTTTCCTGAGCTTGGCGCTGTGCCCGCTTTTGCTCTTGCGCCTGCTCAACTTTTTTATCGTGTTTTTCGTAGGCTTGCACAATTTTTTGCACTAAGCTGTGGCGCACCACGTCTTGGGTTTGATAAAAAGTAAAACCAATGCCCTTTACGCCGTCCAGCACCTCAATAACGTGGCGCAAGCCCGACGTTTGATGTTTGGGTAAATCGCACTGGGTAATGTCGCCGGTAATCACCGCCGTAGAGCCAAAGCCAATGCGCGTTAAAAACATTTTCATCTGTTCGGTCGAGGTGTTTTGCGCCTCGTCCAAAATAATAAACGCCTCGTTCAGCGTGCGTCCGCGCATAAACGCCAATGGCGCGATTTCAATCACATTTTTTTCAATTAAACGCTCAACCGTTTCAAAGCCCAGCATATCAAACAGCGCGTCAAACAACGGCCGCAAATAAGAGTCTACTTTTTGGCTTAAATCGCCGGGTAAAAACCCCAGCTTTTCACCGGCTTCTACTGCGGGACGCGTTAAGATAATGCGACGAACTTTTTCACTTTCCAACGCCTCGACCGCACAGGCCACCGCCAAATAGGTTTTGCCGGTTCCGGCCGGACCAATACCAAAATTAATGTCGTATTTTTGAATTGCCTCAATGTACTTGGCTTGATTGGGATTGCGAGTTTTAATGACCTTGCGGCGGGTTTTAATCAAAACCTGATCACTCGCCAACGGCTTGGGCGCTTCAAATCCCAGTTGGTGCAACACCAAATGAATTTTTTCGGGCACCAAGGTTTCGTCCAGCGTGGCGGCGTACAACACGCGTACGACCTCTTGCGCTTGCGCCAAACGATCAGCTTGCCCGGTAATGGCTACGTTAAAACCACGGACGTTAATTTCAACGCCCAAGCGCAACTCAACCTGTGCAAAATGCTCGTTATGCCAACCGCATAAGTTTTGTAAGCGCGTATTGTCTTCTGGAAACAACTTAAATTGTAGTGTGTGCAGTTCTGACAAAAAAGGCCTCTAAACCGATTGACCAGGCCTGGTGAAAGCCTGACTTATTAAAAACAACGTTAAAAAAGGTTAAAACAACCTTAAAAAACCGGTTACTTAAAACCTTATAACGCATAAAACTGCGGGGCAACGTGCGTGTGCGCCTCGGGCGTGGCCACCACTTTACCGCGCAATGAGTTGTTTAATGCCTCGGTAATTTCCACATCGACAAACTGGCCAATTAAATCGGGCGAGCCTTCAAAGTTTACCACGCGATTGTTTTCGGTGCGCCCCGCAAGCATAGTAAACGAATGACGCGACAAACGCTCTACCAATACACGCTCTACCGTGCCTAACATGGCATTGCTAATGGCCTCGGTTTGCGCGTTTAATAAGTCTTGCATTGCCACTAAGCGGCGTTTTTTCTTATCAAGAGAGGTGTCGTCCGGAAAACCCGCCGCCGGCGTACCCGGGCGTTCACTGTAAATAAAACTAAACGAACGGTCAAAATTTAACTCTTCAACCAACTTTAAGGTTTCTTTAAAGTCGTCACAACTTTCGCCCGGAAAACCAATAATAAAATCGCCCGACAAACACAAATTAGGCCGCAACGCGCGCACTTTACGAATGGTCGATTTGTATTCTAGCACCATGTGATTACGCTTCATCATCGCCAAAATCCGATCCGAACCGGACTGAATCGGCAAATGCAAATGCGACACCAGCTCGGGGATTTCGGCGTAACAATTAATAATGCTTTGCGTCATTTCATTGGGGTGTGAGGTGGTAAAACGAATACGATCAATGCCGTTAATGGCGCGTACGCCGTGCATTAACACCGCCAAATCGGCAATTTCGCCGTCGGCCATCACCCCGCGATACGCGTTGACGTTTTGCCCCAGCAAATTAATCTCACGTACACCCTGTTGCGCCAAGACGCGCACTTCGTGCAACACATCATCGTAAGGACGACTCACCTCTTCGCCGCGCGTGTATGGCACTACGCAAAACGTACAATATTTAGAACACCCTTCCATCACCGACACCATGGCTGACACGCCGTTGACTTCGGGTTCGGGTAAATTGTCAAATTTTTCAATCTCTGGAAACGAGATGTCAATCACCGCTTTTTTCTTTTTAATGCGGTCATCACCGCGTATGCGCAACGCCTCATCAATCATCGCGGGCAAACGGTGCAGGGTTTGCGGGCCAAAAATAACGTCCACACAAGGCGCACGCTTACGAATCACCTTGCCCTCTTGCGACGCCACGCAACCGCCCACCCCAATCACACGATTGGGTTTAAGCGATTTCCATTTTTCCCAACGTCCCAACTCCGAAAACACCTTTTCTTGAGCTTTTTCGCGCACCGAACAGGTGTTCATCAACAACACATCGGCGTCTTCAGGCTCGGTCACCAACTTTAAACCGTGGGTTTTCTCAAGCAAACTGGCCATCTTGTCCGAATCATATTCGTTCATTTGACAACCGTAAGTAATCACATAAAGACCGCCGGTAAAAAGCGAAGAACTGTTGGATGACGCAGGGTGAAAAGTTTGAGACATGCTGTTTCCGTGTAATTTTACGTGTGATGTTAAAGGGCTACCAACCAGGCCTGGTCGTTTATTTTTACCCTATCCCACTGAATATACTGATAAATCCAGGGTCGCGTATTCTAACATAATGCCCGCTAAAACCCTAAGTACGTTTTGTAACGACTACTTCAACAAAACGGTGCGTGCTTTAGCAAGATTTTTGCTCGTTAAACTGCTGCGACTTTGCCCAGCTTGGGCTTCTGCCCACCAAATAAAGCGTTGAATGTCGTAACGATTGTTATCTGCAATGGCTTTTATAAGCATTTTATTCATAACGCCATGCACCGAATCTTTAAATACTGGGTGGTAAGACGCGTATTCAAAATAGTGCATATCACGAATTTCTTCTGGCGTTTGCTTGGCGGTTAAAAATAGACGGTATTCATATTGATACACATCTTGAATACTTTTAACGCTCCAATACGCCACTCCAAGCCACCCCAGCATTAACACCGTTAACAAACCACGCCCCACCAACACTTGATTTGAACCTACCTTAAACCGCACCCTTTTTTTAGAATTACGCACCCCATAATGCAATAAAAACAGCAGTAAAAATAGATGAATAGCCGAGAACACAAACGGAGATGACAGTTGGGTCTGAATTAACATAGGGATTGCTAGAGCCAAAACACCCAATGCAAATTGAGCGCGTTGTTTAAACAAAGTGTAAACATAATGTGCAATCATTAAGCCAATCCCAATCAATGCCACCACGCCACTTTGCAGCATCCAATAAAGCACCTCATTATGCGGGTGCAAAAATTGATGCAACTTTAATTCACTAAACGCCGCTGGCACCCCCGCCGTTTGCGCGTAAGCCACAAAAGCGGGCGTATATCCGTCTAAGCCAAACCCAAGCCATGGCGACGTTAAAAACAACTGCCAACTGGTTCGATATAAAAACAACCGAACGTCGGTTCCCATGGCAACATCATTAAGCTTATCGCTCAACAATTCTATTTGACTGGCCTTACCCGGAAACCAAAGCGCCAATAACACCGCCAAAACCACTAAAGCCAACCAAATCATCAAGCGCACGGGGTGTTTTTTTAAAGCCACAAACCGCACAGCCAGCACCAGTGGCAGTGCTACCAGTAACGCCAACCAACCCGCGCGCGAGCCACTTAATAATAAAATATAACCGCTTAACAGCACCGCTAACCATACTACCGCTTGCCAATACCACTTATAACGCCCAAACGACGCGTGCGACACCACATACAAAGCCATTACCGCTACCGTTGCCATAAACGTAGCGGTCATATTAACTTGCTGAATAATGCCCACAGGGCGATTGGTGACTACGCCAAAGGGTAAATACCCCGTTAAGGTGTACCAAACTCTAAACGGATCGAGCAACTGCACGGTGGCCACCAGTGCGTGTACCACACCCAACAAACAAACTAACGTTAAAATCTTTAAAAAAAGAGCATGCGTTATGCGCCACTGCATCAACGCATAAAAAAACAGCCAAGCCCCGATTATTCCGCCCAAAAAGAGCATTTGCTGACTAAAACTGGTGGCGGTGTTAACCAAAGCAAACCCAAAAATGACCAGGCCTGCCAAACCCCAAACATTGCCAACCCAAGACACGGCAAACTCTTTAGCCGACACCACGCGCTGCAACGTCACCAATATTATTAAGCCTGCGGCAAACCACACTCCGACATAATTAGGCATAAACAAACCTGAACCGCCTGTATTGGGTTGAGAGTACAGCAGGCTGATAAAAATAATGAATGCAAAAATAGCTCGATAAAGCATGATATTATCCAGTTATTAAGATATAAAAAAACCCGCACAAGAGCGGGTTTTTAGTGTAAAAACAATATATTACATTAGCTCTTTACACAGGGTAACTGTAGCCGTGGTTGATACATAAGCAAGTCCGTCACTCGTTCTAATAGAACCTGTTGAACCAACTCCATCATCTAACTTAGTATCAATATTATTGGCAATATCAAAAGGAATATCAGAAGCACAAACCTGCTTTCCAGTTATTGCTGGAGCAGTAGCTGAGGCTACATAAGAAAACTCACCATCTAATGCATGCTTAGGCCCTGATACATTAGTCGATACTGCATTACCACCAATAAAACCTTCCGTTCTTAAATCAACAAAAAAATTACCAGCTGTTGTTCCAGGATATGAACCAGTACGATCACGATAAGCCCAATAAGCCGCAGAAATTCCTTCAAAATCAGCTGTCACACTCTTAATTTTAGAGTTCGTAATCAACTCTTGTCCTTTTAACACACCGCCCAATAGTAGACCGATAATGACCAATACAATGGCGATTTCGACTAGGGTGAAGCCTTTTTGATTTGTTACGTTGGTGTTTGTCATGTTGGTATCCTTTTATTTAAATGGCCTACTGTTTCGTAGTGTTGCCATGATAGCAAAGACTTATAAATTAAAAAGAGTAAATTTTTTTACATGGCGCGACTAAATGAGACCTTTGCACGTCTGTTTGCCACAAGACTTAACGTACTGCTGGCACGTTGTTGAGCACTAGGGTAAAGCTTAGGCGTTGGTTTTGTTGGTCAAAGCTGACTTGACTGCCGACTTGTTTGAGCAGTTCGCGGGTTAAAAACAGGCCTAAGCCCATACCGCTTTGGCTGGTGGTCCAAAAGGGTTCAAACAGACGTTCGGACTTTAGCGGTTGGGCGGCCGGCGACGCACAGCTTTGAATGGTGACGGTTGCACCGATGGGCTCGGAGGTGATTTGACAGGCAATAGGCACAATATCAATGTTAAGGTCGCAATCGCCCAGCGGGTGGTCGCGGTAGTTGCCCAGCAAATTTTTAAACACTTCGACCAACACCGGTTTGGCGATGCTTACCGCGCCCTGGCCGTTAAGTTGTGCGGGCAGTTGGTACATAAACAACACTTCTTCTATTAAGGGGGCTAGCTCAACGGGCTGACTGTCGTAAAAGGTGCTAAGGGGTTGTTTCATTTGCGCGATGGTGTTTTTGGCGCGTTGTGCCATGGTGGGCAAGGTGGTTTGCAGGCGGTTCATTAGGCGTACTTTATCGTCGTCTAGGGTTAAGGTGGCGACTTGCTCGTTAAGCAGACTGATAAATTGGGCAATGTTTTTAACCTCGTGTTGCACAAACATTTGATAGCGTTCTAGCCGCTTTTGCGAGGCTAAAATCTCGGCGTGTTTGTGCTCTATGTCTTGCTGCAAAATTTGCACAAACGTGGTGACCACCAAATTAAGCCATTCGCTGCGTTCGCCCCGATATTTGGGCAGCGCCAAGCGCAGTTCAAAGCACATGTCTTCGGTTTGCAGGGTGTAGGATTGGTAGTCGGCCTGCTCTGTGGCGTGCCCTAGGTTTTCAATACGTTGTTCGCCAAACCAGTCTATGTGGGCGTTTAAATGCAAAATTCCAGCGTGTTGCAAAACCGACCAGGCCTGGTCAAAGAAATCGAGCGCGTCTTGATTAACGTGTTTGTTAAGCGCGTACAACTTGGCCAGCGTGCGACTTAAACTGGCGGTTTGTTGGTGAACATAATACGCCACCAGCAGCAACAGTGCACCCAACACCACCAGCGCATAGGGCAAGACGTCCATTATAAAGTTCATGTTGAAGAGTTCATGTTAAAGAGATCATCTGTTAGCCTTTTAAGCATTTAAATCGGTTTAACCAGGCCTGATTGCTTTGGTTTTATCGCACATAAAAACCCGTCATTGCGGGCTTGACCCGCAATCTATGAATTGCTACGGCGTATGTGGCAGATGCCGTGTCGTGGCACGGCATGACGGATTATGCACAACAATCAAACTGACCAGGCCTGGTTGCTTTGGTTTTATCGCACATAAAAACCCGTCATTGCGGGCTTGACCCGCAATCTATGAATTGCTACGGCGTATGTGGCAGATGCCATGTCGTGGCACGGCATGACGGATTATGCACAACAATCAAACTGACCAGGCCTGGTTGCTTTGGTTTTATCGCAACAATTGGATGCCTGAACGATTAATAGTGGTAACGGCAGGCAATGACAGTAATCTGGTTTGAATCAACCGCATAAACAAGGCGATTAGACTCATCTATTCTTCTTGACCAAAAACCTGAAAGATTTTCTTTTAAGGGTTCTGGTTTACCAATCCCTTCAAATGGTGAGCGCATGGTATCTTGAATTAACTTATTAATACGCCTTAAGGTTTTCTTGTCTTGGCTTTGCCAATATTCATAATCAGACCAAGCTTTCTCTGTCCAAGACAGAATTTCAATCGTCATTAAGCAGCCCTTTTTGAACGATTTTTCCTGAATGATATTGCTCAATAGAGTGCTTTAAATGGATCGCATTTGAGGGGGATTTAAGTAAATGCACAGTTTCCATCAAGCTATTAAAGTAATCCAGTGACATGACAACCGCATTACCAGCGTCTCTGCGTGTGATGATTGCGCAATCGGCATTATCAACGACTGAATCCAAGACAGACTTTAAACTGTTTCTCGCTTCTGTATAACTTACAACTTGCATATTGCTTCTCCTTTTTGAAATTATAGCAAACATGAACAATAATATGTACATGTCCGACTTGGATGTTTAAGCAATATTAGATAATCAAGGTGTTACAAAGAGTAAACGGGCAACAAACGCACGATAATAGTTGTAGTAGTTCAGATAAATAAAACCCCGTCATTGCCGGCTTGACCCGCAATCTATGAATTGCTACGGCGTATTTGGCAGATGCCGTGTCGTGGCACGGCATGACGAATTATGCACAACAATCAAACTGACCAGGCCTGGTCATTCGTTATTTTGACGTTGCAGACCGTATTTGTTAATAAGGTAATAGACGTTTTCGCGCTTTATGCCCAATCGTCGGGCGGTTTCGTGGACGTTAAACTGCGTTTGCGCCAGCACATGGCGCACCAGTTTTTCTTCGGCCAAATTGCGCACGCTTTTTACGCCTTCGCCCACGTTAATCTCTAATTGCAAACTTTGCAGACCTTCTTGAATTTTGAGCTTTTGAGCCTGCGTGTAAAACAACACCGCCCGCTTAACGGCGGGTAACAAGGTTTGCAACAAAACGGGTTTTTCTAAAAAATCAAACGCGCCGTGTTTAAGCGCCAAATACGCGCTGGTGTCTGGATTTTGCCCGGTTAACACCACAGTATTAACCTGCGGTTGATGCATTTGCAGCCAGCTTAAAACGCGCAAACCTTCGTCGGCTGAATGCTCGTTGGGCGGCATCCCCATGTCTAAAATGGCCACTGCAATGTCTTGCAATGTAAGTTGCTTAATCGCACTGTCGGCGCAGTCGGCCTCTAACAACGCATAACCCGCGCCCTCTAACGAAAAACCCAACATGCTGCGCAATGCTGGGTCGTCGTCGATGAGTAGAATGGTTTGAGACGTTTGATTATTATTGTTAATCATTATGGTGCACAGGTTGTAGAGCCGGTTTTAAAACAATAAAGCCTCGCGCCATTGGCATCGGCTTTAAATATGACGAGTTCAAAGTTATCAATATATCGTTTTTTTGTGGTTGTTAAACTTGACCAAGAGGCTGTATTCTCAAGCACCACAATATCGTAGCCTGCCCCACCGTCAATATCGTCATATAAAATACCGGTACTGGAATTACTCGCATCACCTAACCACACAATATCATCACCGTTACCCAGGATTAAAGCGCTGTTACTATTAATATTGCCCTGTATCCAAACCTTATCATTCCCCGTGCCACCATCCACGGTTTTGATTAAATTACTGCCCAACACAAACGTATCATCGCCATCACCCAAATAAACAGACGACTGCGCCTTGCCCACAATGTAAACGGTGTCATTGCCAGCACCGGCATTTAAAATGGCTTGAGTGCCCAAATCGCTTTTAACACCCGTCACGTTGTTGTACACCAGCCCCGAAGACAAATCATTGCCTACCACCACATAGTCATTGCCTGCGCCTAAATCCAACGCGGTGGTAATATTGCGATTCACCACAATCACGTCAGGTGTGTTGGCATCGTCCAAGGGCGTGTAGTCGCCTGCACTTAAATCAAAGCTTTCGTAAGTGGCGTTGGGCATGCTGCTGCCACCGGTAAAACTGGTCCAGTTTAAGGTAGAAGACAGCACTTTAGCTTTGATTTCGTAGCCACTAATCACCTCAATCACATCGTCAAAAAAGCCAACGCCACTGTCATCGCCTTTGGTTTTTGTGGCTTGATGATAATACTCGTCCGTGTCGCAGTTTTCGGCCGTTGCACCACTGGCGCTGCCGCAATTGGCAAGGGTATTAACGCCATCTTGGTTATAGGCCACCAACACCACGCTGGCGGCTTGGTGTGCTAACGCACTGCTGGCCGGAGTACCCGAACAACTGGCGACGGTGTTATTGCAGACCGTGTAATTACCCGCACCCAAATTATTCATTATGGGCGGCGTGTCCAATAACGTAAATCTGGCCGTGCCTGGTGCGGCCGCGCAAAAATAGCTGGCCGATGAAGTTGGATCGCACACCACAACACTTACGCTGTCGGCGGCTTGTGTGTTTATGGCGTAGCGAATAAACCCGCCCCAAGCGTCTTGCGCCGCCGTCTGGTCAATGCCCAAAGTTAAATAAGGTGCACTCCCCCACGACTGATCACACACGCCGGCGGTACGATTTTCTAGCCCATCGTCATCCGTGTCTGGGCACGGTAAATATTTGTTAATGACTGCAAATTGCAATAACTGACTTTTTAAATCTAACACCAGGTTTTGACTTTGCTTTTGCTTGTTAACCGCTCTTTGCTCACTGGTAGGAGCCAACAACCCCACCAAAGCGATGGCCACAATCACCAATACAATAGACAATTCGACCAACGAAAAACCCTTTTGCCAGGCCTGGTCAATGGTCTTGTTGTTATGTAAAGCATTCATTGCGTCAACCCCTGCGTTTGACTCACCCCTTCAATAGGGTAAACCGACGGAAAACTGGGCAAGGTTGGCGGCGGATTATACAAAATGACCTCAACATTACTGACCAACACGCGTTCTGTGGTGTGCGTTGAACCCACCACAAAGTTAACATTAACCTGGCCACTCTCATCCAACACCACGTTGTACTCTTTGTACTCATTCCAACTGTCGTAACTGTTGTAACCGGTGTTATCTCTATTGGATGGATCGTCGTAGGTAAACACCTCTAGTTCTTGCTGAGTATTCAACAAAGTGGCTATTTGGCTAGAATCAAGCGTGCCATCATCCGGCTGAGTGCCGTTAATGCCCACAATAAATTGATCCTGAGTATGAGCCACACCGCCGCTGGAGCGTGAACCGTCTTCCCAACCGCCAATAATTTCGGCATCAAATTTTAAAGTAACGGTTTTGCCCGCATTGCCTGCACCAAAATCAAAGTTTTGGTTGTTGTAATCCCACGTGTCAACAGGTCGAGTTTGCACGTTATGCCCAGAACCACCGGTGGTTTTATTTTCTCCTAAACTGCCGGTGTTGCTGCCCGCGATGGCTTGTGTGGGAATGGTTACCGCGTTAACGACGGATTCGGATTCAAAACGTGTTTTAAGCTCATTGGCTGAAATAGTTTCAATCACATCATCAAAATATGGCGACTCGTTGTAAACACCTTGCACAAATACCGCGTCGTTATTGCGATTTTCGGCTTCGTATGTGCCCAGGCCTGAGGTAATCGCACCGTTTTCATTGTAAGCCACCAGCACCGCAACCATGTTGACCGCGGCAGCGACTAAACCCGCTGGCATCTCTTTATTCACGGTTAAGTTGCCGCTACCCGCTTGGCCAGGTAATGGCAGGGTGGTTAAGTTAAACGCCGGCGGGGTAATATTGTTAAAAAAACAAGCCGATTGCGTTGGGCAATTAACAATATCGGTTGCGCTCACTGCATTTTGGTTAACGGCATAACCCACCATAAAACCCCAGCTGTCTTGCACATCAGCGCGCGACAACCCCAAGTCAAGGTAAGGCAAAGCGCCATTTGCCGCAGTGCACGCGCCAGCCGTTCGGTTCTCTAGCCCATCGTCATCCGTGTCTGGACACGGCAAATATTTATTAAGTTTGGCAAACTTTAACAACGAGGCTTTATTTACCTTGAGTTTGGCACCACTGTCCATCCAGTTAACATGCACTTTTTGCTCAGAATATAAACTAACCGAACCAATCCCCAAAACACCCACAATGGCTATTACCAAGGCCATGCCCACTAAAGAATAGCCACGGGCGTGTTGCGTTAATGGATTGTTTAAGCGGTTGTTTAAGCGGTTGTTTAACGGGTTGTAAGGCTTGATGCTCATGTTAACTCTCCAAATCTGACAAAAATCGACCCGTTCGAATAATGGCGTGCTTAAGTTCGTACCCTGTTAGCCATATTAACTGGTCATCAAATAACGATGCATTGTTGTCAGCGGCCACCCAAAAATAGTTGTCGTTATCGATATTTTCGGTTTCAAAGGTGTTTAAGGTCGCCCCTGACCAAGTTTCTTGACCGTTTACGCCAAAGCTGATGACCACCGCGATGGCCACCTGTTCAACCGTGTCGCCGCCTGCGGTGCTGCCATTGCACGCGGCGGCCGTTTGTGCGCAAACCGTGTAATTGCCCGTGCCGGTTTTAGAACCAAAAGGCGGGGTATTAAAACCAAACACAGGGTCATTACCACCTTGATTGCTAAAATAACTGGCCGATTCTGCCACACTATTGATGGTAGCGGCATCATTATCGGCTACATGGTTTACCGCATAATAAAAAGGTTGCTGCCATGCGTCGGTGGGTGCAACACCCAGCTCTAAATAGGGCAAACGGCCTTTGCTGACAGTACATTGAAAATTTCCCGCAGTGGCTCTGTTTTCGCGACCGTCCGCGTCGCTGTCTGGACAAGGCAAATAGCCGTTTACTTGCACAAAGGTCAGTAAGGCCAATTTAATGTCGTCGAGCACTAAACGATTTTGGGCATATTGATCAAAGTTGCGTCCAGTGTGCGTGGTGTTGGCTAAGCCATAAGTCAGCACCCCTAAAATGGCCAAAGCAATGCTAATTTCAAGCAAAGAAAATCCATTTTGCGCATGCGAAGGTATTTTTTTATACGAACATGCCAAACCCTTACGCTTAAACCTCATAACCATCTTGACCAGGCCTGGTAAGTTCACAACGCACCTTAAAAAACCTTGTTTTAAGACCATTTAAAACTCCTTATAAACACCTTCAAACCGGTTAAGGACAACCTAACACCCCACGCCAATTTTGTCCCACCTGATTATCAAAATCAGTCGCCACTCCCGCACACAAAGTGCCGTCACTGGCGGTTTTAAAAATATTATTGCACGCATTAAACCAATGCGCCGAATCGTCAGGCAAGGCACACAAATCGGGGATATCATCTGAGTTAACGTCTTGACTTACTCTTGTCAACAAAGCCGAATTCCATTCATCTCGCGTAATGGCAATCACATGATCGTTAAACTGAGCAGGATTAGCCGAAGTTGAAATAAAATCTGCATCGCCATCGGCGTTTTCAAGCTCTAAAAACGCGGTAACTGTATTGCTGCTACGATCTTGACCGGCTAAAGCACTGCCGGTATAAAACAACACCATAACCACATCGGTTACTCCGTCCAGGGTCAACGCGGCGGTGGCAGGTTCGGTGCTGTTTAACGGCGCGTAACGTTTACTTTTAAATGCGCCAGCGGCACCAAAATTATTAAAGTCGTTGTTTTGCACCACAAAACGAGAATCTACCGCAAACCAATAATTTTCTTGCAACACTGGACGCGTTATAAAATTAAAAAAACGTGAACTGATGTGCGAAGGCACCCGCCCAACGACCACACTCACCCCCGCACCACAAGGCGCATTGCTTATTCCATTACCACTGGTATCTGGACAAGGAAAGTAGCCTGGCCCAGGAATTTGTTCAACGGGTAAAGCCGTGGTAGCGCCAGAAGCCGTTCTAAAAATTTCGGGTTGCATGACCGCGTACATGAGCATTTTATCTTTAATGTCTTTTAAGGCGTTGACGTGCGATTTCTCCATGCTAATTTGCATGGTCTCGGAGCGAATATTGCCCACGTTACCAAACCAAGCCGCCGCGCCCAACACCAGCATTAACATGCCCAACAAGACCATAAACCCAGATTGTTTTCTGAGTTGAATGCGCCTGTTTTTAAGTCGTGCATTAAGCCGTTTTTGGGATAAGTTGTTTACAGGGGTGGTCATGTTTGCCTCGCTAATTAACTTAGCTTTAATACTTATCAAGCTATTCTAAATTATTAAAAACGTTGCGATAACAACTATTTAGACCAATACCTACTTGGGTTAATTAAAGTTTACACCCAACACAGGCAAAGCAAAAGAGATGGTTTTAAATGGCTAAACAAACTTGTGTCACCCTAACAGCGCATTACGCTTGCGACCCTACCAAAGTGTTTTGCCTTGCGCTTGTTGTTCTAACACCCATTGCTGAAACGCGGGTGGGCCGTAGGCGAGTGTGAGGGGATTTTTTTGCAGGAGTTTGCTGTCTGGGTCTTGTTGTTGGTAAATAAGCGGGCGCAAGGTGCGCTCGGCAAACTCTTTTAACCAATCTAAAGTAGCGGGGGGAATTTCTCGGCCAACGGGAACCGCCAAATCAACGCTAAGGCCTTGCCATTTTAAAATTCCGTCGATGACCAGCGCACCGCTTTCGCTGGGTTTTAAATGTTCGGGTAAGGCACTGCCGGCTTTAACCCAGCTGCATTCAAATGTTTGGCAAGGTTGCACAGGGCGATTAAGGTAATCGTCGCAGCCTTGGCCTGTGCTGTGCGGACAGGGATGACCGGGATAGGCTTCACAGCCTTTAACGGTAATTTGCACCCAGCCATCGCAACAGGCGGTGCAAGGTTGGCACTGTCTATTCATGATTTCCTTTGTTTGTGTTTGGCTTGTGTTTGGCTTGTGTGTTTTAGAATGCAAAACAAGCGTTTAAATTAGGTTAACCAGGCCTGATCATACTGACTAACGGTTAAGGTTTGTTTTGCAAATCACTGGGCGAATCGCTTTGCGAATCACTCTGCAACGGGTCTTGTTGCAAGGCGTGCTTGGCCAAACGGGGTTTTAACCACAGCTCGGACCACAACAACAATATCGCACCCACCGTAATCGCCATGTCGGCAACGTTAAAGGTGGCGTAGTGCCATGTGCCGATGTAAAAGTCGACAAAGTCGGTTACTCGCCCCGCCAACACGCGGTCAATGACGTTGCCAATGGCGCCGCCTAATACGAGGTTTATGGCCAATACATCAACCGTAAATCGATTGGGCAGTTTGGCCAACCACAGCCACAAAATCACAGTAACAGCGGCAGCTAATCCGGTAAAAAACCAGCGTTGCCAGCCACCCATATCGGCTAAAAAGCTAAAGGCTGCGCCGTAGTTGTACACCAACGTCATGTTTAAATTGGGCATAACCGGCACGGGAACACCCATCACCAACGTAGACACAGCCCAATATTTAGTGAGTTGATCAACCACAATTAACATAACCGCAAACCACAAAGTGCGCACCGCGCTTGAGGCGTTTGCGCTGTTTAAGTCTGCTTGAATTGAATGGTTAGGCATAGTGACGCACTTCTCCATCACCGTCCACGTTATCCACACAACGTTGACACAACTCTGGATGTTCGGCAATATGACCGACCTCTTCACGGTGATGCCAACAACGCGCGCATTTAGCGTGCTCGGTGGCCACCGACTCAATCCACAGGCCTGGCAGTTCGCTTTCTACCGCGGCGACGGTTTTTTGCGACAACGGTTTTACCCAGGCCTGAGAGGTAATCAGCACAAAGCGCAACTCGTCTTGCAACGCTTCAATGGCGGTTAACAAATCGTCTTGGCAATACAAGGTAACTTCGGCACTTAAAGATGCGCCAATGACTTTTTCGGCGCGCAGTTTTTCAAGTGTTTTGGCCACGGCCGAACGCACTTCAATCATTTGTGCCCAGTAGGCCGAGTTCATGGCGGCGGTTTCGTCTAACGCCGTTAAGCCGGTGTACCATTGCGCCACAAACACCGTTTTATCGCGTTCGCCGGGTAAAAACGTCCAAATTTCTTCGGCGGTAAAACTCAAAATAGGCGCCATCCAACGCGTCATGGCTTCAATAATGTGATACAACGCGGTTTGCGCCGAACGTCGTGCTAATCCATCGGTTTTGCAGGTGTATTGGCGGTCTTTAATAACGTCTAAATAAAACGCCCCCAACTCAACCGAGCAAAAATGGGTTAAGGCCTGATAAATTGCATGAAAATTATAACTGTCGTACGCCGCGACAATCTCTTGTTGCAAGATGTGTGCGTGACCAATCACCCATTTGTCTAGCGGCAATAAATCATCGTACGCCACCAAATCGGTCGCGGGATTAAAGCCGCTAATATTGGCCAATAAAAAGCGCGCGGTGTTGCGAATACGACGATAAGAGTCGGCGGTACGGCTAATGATTTCGTCCGATACAGTCATTTCATAGCGGTAGTCGGCGGCCGAAATCCACAGGCGCAAAATGTCTGCACCCAAGGTGTTAGAGATTTGCTGGGGTGCGACCACATTGCCTTTGGATTTAGACATTTTTTTGCCGTCTTTATCCACCGTAAAACCGTGGGTAAGCACTTGTTTGTAAGGCGCATGGCCGTCGGTGGCTAAGGCCGTTAACAACGACGATTGAAACCAACCGCGATGTTGATCTGAGCCTTCTAAATACAAATCGGCCGGAGCCGACAACTCGTCACGTTGCCCTAACACGGTAAAATGCGAAATACCCGAATCAAACCACACGTCTAAAATATCGGTGACTTGCTCGTAGTCGTCGGCGTCACTGCCCAATAAACTGGCCACGTCCAAATCGTACCAAGCGTCAATTGAATTGACTTCAACCAACTTAGCTACTTCTTCCATTAACTCAATGGTGCGCGGGTGCATTTCTTGAGTCACTTTGTTTACAAAAATAGTGATGGGCACACCCCAAAAACGCTGCCGCGAAATACACCAATCTGGACGGCCGTCAATCATGCCTTCAATGCGGTTTTGACCCCATTCGGGAATCCACTGCACGTTTTTAATTTCACGTAGCGCACCGTCACGTAAACCGGCTTGCGTCATGCTAATAAACCATTGCGGCGTGGCTCTAAAAATAAGCGGCGTTTTGGTGCGCCAGCAGTGTGGGTAACTGTGCTCAATCACTTCAATGTGCAACAGCGCGTGGTGTTCTTTAAGCACTTCAATCACGTGGTCGTCTACTTTTAAAACGTTTTCGCCGGCAAACAACGGCGTGCCGGCCACGTAATTGCCGTTGCCGTCCACGGGGCAATCCACCTCTAAATCGTATTTTAACCCTACCGCAAAGTCATCAACCCCGTGACCTGGTGCGGTGTGTACACAGCCTGTTCCGGCCTCGGTGGTGACGTGTTCGCCTAAAATTAACGGCACAATGCGTTCGTAAAACGGGTGACGCAATCGAATTAAATCAAACTGATTACCACGCCCATAAGCGATGACGCGGTAGGCATCAAAGCCCCATTTATCCATGGTGGTTTTAATCATGGCTTCGGCTAAAAACAGGCGCTCTGGACCGTGCTCGCCGGTGACTTGTACCACGGCGTATTCGAGCTCTGGGTTAATGGCAACGGCTTGGTTAGCGGGTAATGTCCAAGGCGTAGTGGTCCAAATCACCACCGACAAAGGCCCTTCGCCCAAATGGTCTTCAACGTGATGGCAACGCGCAAAAAACGCCGCTTCATCCAGCACCTTAAAACGCACGTCAATCGACTTTGAGCGTTTCATTTCGTATTCCACTTCGGCCTCGGCCAAGGCCGAATGGCCGCCCACCGACCAATACACCGGCTTAGTGCCTTTGACTAAGTGACCGTTTTGAATGATTTTGGCCAGCGCACGAATTTCGTTGGCTTCAAATTTAAAGTCTTTGGTTAAATAAGGATTGTCCCAGTCGGCCATAATGCCCAAACGTTTAAAGTCGGCCATTTGCCCTTCTACCTGACTTTGTGCGTAATCTCGACAGGCCTGGCGAAACTCGGTAGCGCCAATTTTTTGCCCTACTTTGCCTTTTTTCTTTTCAACGTTTAGCTCAATGGGTAAGCCATGACAATCCCAACCGGGCACAAACGGCGCATCAAAACCGCTTAAGCCTTTAGACTTTACAATCATGTCTTTTAAGACTTTATTCACCGCGTGCCCAATGTGAATGTCGCCGTTGGCGTACGGTGGGCCGTCGTGCAAAATAAATTTAGGCAAGCCTTTTTTATGTTCGCGAACGATTTGATACAACCCATCGGCCTCCCACGCTTTGACTTGAGCAGGCTCACGCGTCGGCAAACTGCCTCGCATCGGAAAGTCGGTTTCGGGAAGGTTTAACGTCAATTTATAATCGGTGGTTTGTGTCATACATTGCTCTCTAAAACGTTGGCGGTGTAGTCAATTAAGTCGTGTAAGCGGTTTTCAATAACGTCTTGCATGAGTTGAATATCCAATGTTTGATATTCATGAACTAAGACGTTTCTAAATCCAACCATGTTCTGTAATTTTTGCGATAACTCAGGCGAAATCACTTGGTGTATTTCTAAGATTTGAAAGTGATTCCGACTGTCTTTGGGCAGTCCCCATTTGTATTTTTTTATGGTGTACGCGGCCATATCAATGGCCAACTCAGCAATGCGCTGTAAGTTAATGGCAATGGCGTCTTGCTTTAAAAAATCATCTTTAAACGCGCAACCGGTATTTAACGCATAGTAGGTTTTAATTTGCCTAATGCAGCGCTCTATACTGACTTTTTTATTGAGCAATACATCGTTCATAGCGGCATCAAAACTCCCAAAAGTTGGTGTAGCAACCTAGTACTTAACACTTAATACTTAATACCTAATACTTGATAAGCAGCTAATAAAATCCGCTGGCTAATCCAGATTCAATAATGGCCTGGCGCTCTTCGTTCAGTTTTCGGTAACGCGCCATAACGCCTATTTCAAATTCATCCAGCTGGCTTTGAGTAAAGTCGTCGGCCAAAAAATGACCTTACCCTGATGAATAATTTCATTTTGAAACACGGTATCCACCAACTGCAAATTAATTAAATCAACCCCAACGCCCAACAAAGATTCTAACTGCACCTGACCGAGTGAGTTTAACAAGGTAATGCGTTTAGCGTCGCTGGGTGCAAACAGCAAGGCCAAATCAACATCGCTGTTATTACGTTGCTCGCCATGAGCGTACGAACCAAACAAATACACCGCCTTAACATTTGACCAGGCCTGGTGAATGGCAAAAGCCAGTTTTAAAACATTAAGAGGGGGTGCAGTGGCCAAGCGAACTCCTAAAAACGTTAAACACGTTAAACCAAGCCAAAATAGTTTTTTGCACTTTGCGCATCGTGTTGTATTTGGGCTTTTAAGGCGTCTAAACCAGCAAACTTCATCTCATGGCGAATAAACTGTTGGAGCGTTACCTCAACATGTTGGCCGTAAACGTCTTTGTGCCAATCAAACAAATGCACTTCAATGGACGGCCTTTGGCCATCGACCGTGGGACGCAAGCCTACGTTGGCCACACCCGGCCAGGGCTGGGTGCTAATGCCATGCACCAACACCGCATACACGCCTTGCACCGGCATTTGGGCGCGTTTTGGGTTTAAATTTAAGGTTCTAAACCCCAAGGTTCTGCCCAGTTTTTGACCGTGAATCACCCGACCATTAAAGCTAAACTCTTTGCCTAATAAACGCTTGGCGTAAGGCAAATTGGGCAACGCTAAGGCCTCTCTTATACGGGTACTGCTGACGCGTTGCTCGTCCACTAAATAGGTGGGCATGTCGGTTACGCTAAAACCGTCTTGTGCGCCACGCTCAAGCAAATAAGCAAAATCACCTTGGCGTTGTTGTCCAAACCTAAAGTCGTCGCCCACCACCAATTGCTTAACATGCAAACCGTTTATTAACACGTCGCTAACAAACGCGTGCGCGCTTAATTTGGCAAAGACCGCATTAAAGCGCACACACAATACAAAATCTATGGCGGTATTTTGAAACGCGCACAGCTTTTCTCTAAAGTTCATTAAGCGCACCGGCGCGTTGTCTGGGCTAAAAAACTCAATGGGCAGTGGCTCAAACAACATCACCACGCTGGGTAAATTAAGCGCTTTAGCGCGCGCCACCACCGAGTTTAAAACTTGCTGATGGCCTAAATGCACGCCATCAAAATTGCCAATCGTCAGCACACAGCCGCGCGCCAACGATGCATTAAACTGGGGCAAATTGTTAAGGCTGCGAATCAACTGCATCGGTTAAAGTTCAGTCTGTTAAAAAAGCACAAAGTATAGCGTATTCACGCTAAAACGGCACGCTAATCGATTTTATAAAGAATACATTCACAAAACGCATATTTACCGCGCCAACAACCGCTTAGGATTAAGCCCTACGGCCAACAAAGTGCCAAAATACAGTACTAAAGAGCCAAATATTAATGTGAGTAACCAACTCACCCGCTCCCAACCGCTAAATGCCAGCCATTGCGGATTACTTGGGCTAATCAGCACAATAAACAGCACCAACACCACGGTGGCGGTAACGACTTGTGCGATTAATTTGCTCCAACCCGCCAAGGGTGCAAAGGCATTTTGCTTGCGCAAATACCAATACAATAATCCGGCGTTTACAAACGCCGAAATACTGGTGGCCACAGCCAATCCAACGTGGGCAAAAGGGCCAATCAATAATAAGTTAAGCACCATGTTAGTCACCAGGGCAATAATGGCCACTTTAACGGGGGTTTTCATCTCTTTGCGGGCGTAAAACGCGGGCGCTAAAATTTTAACCAAAATAAACCCTAATAAACCAACCGAATACCCCATTAAACTCAAACCGGCCATGTGCGCGTCGTGCGCGGTAAATGCGCCGTAATAAAACAACGACACCACCAACGGCTCGGCCAGTAACAGCAAGCCCAACATGGAGGGTACGCCAATAATTATCACTAACCGTAAGGCCGAATCTAAATCTTTTTGAAAACCTTGCCAATCTTCATTGGCGGCACTTTTAGCCAGGCCTGGTAATACCACAGTGGCCAACGCCACGCCAAAAACCCCTAACGGAAACTCCATTAAGCGATCCGAATAATACAACCACGACACCGAACCGGTCACTAAAAACGACGCCAAAATAGTGTCTACTAATAAGTTAATTTGCGCCACCGACACCCCAAACAGGGCAGGAATCATTAGACGCTTAACCTCAGACACACCTGGGTCTGATTTTAGCGTAGGCTTGGGCAACAAGCCCAAGCGGTATAAAAAAGGCAGATGAAACAGCAACTGCACCACGCCCGCTACCAACACGCCCCACGCCAAAGCCATAATAGGCACGTCCAACAGCGGCGATACCCAAATGGCAAAAATAATCATCACCAAATTTAAAAATACCGGGGTAAACGCGGGTACGGCAAATTGGTTGTAACTGTTCATAATGGCCGATGAAAACGCCACCAATGAGATTAACAATAAATACGGGAACGTGATGGCCAGCATGTCGGCGGCCAAATTAAATTTTTCGGGGTCGTCAATAAACCCAGGCGCAAACACCATCATCCACAACGACGACCCAAACACGCCAAACGCAGTGAGCACCAGTAAAATACCGGCCAATCTAAAACTAATCGCGTCAACCAAATGCTTAACCGCATCAAAACCACGGCGCTCTTTGGCCTCGACCAACACCGGAACAAAGGCTTGCGAAAACGCGCCTTCGGCAAACAAGCGCCTAAAAAAGTTGGGGATTTTAAAGGCCACAAAAAACGCATCGGCACCGGTGCCGGCACCAAAATAGCGGGCAATAACCATGTCGCGCACAAAGCCTAAAATACGCGAAATCATCGTCATGCCACCCACGGTGGCGGTGGCTTTAATTAATCTTCTCAAGGGCGACTCTTATTGATTAAATTGAGATATAAAAAAACCGGGCAAGCCCGGTTTTTTAAATTTTACGTATTAACCGTAAAATTACGCCATCGCTTTAATGCGCGCGTTAATACGGCTCTTAGTACGTGCCGCTTTGTTCTTAGCAATAATGCCTTTGCGAGCCATGCCGTCTAATTTAGACTGTGCAACACGAAATAATTCGTTTGACTTAGCTTGATCACCCGCTGCGATAGACGCCAATACTTTTTTAAGTGCCGTACGCATGTCTGAACGCATTGCTACGTTGTGTTGACGACTTTGTTCCGCTTGACGTGCGCGTTTTGCTGCTTGTACTGTATTTGCCACTTTGTAAATCTCCAAAAGTTAGGTTTTACGCATCAACGATCCATAGACCGAAATAACGCAACTTCAGATAGCACACCGCGCGCTAAAGAAGAAAAAAAGAATTATCCACATTTAGCCCATAACCGTCAATCCCGAACAGACAAAATTGAATAATTTAAAACACTTCTGGAAACTTAGGCCAAGGATAAGCCGCGTCACCGACCGCCATAAAAAATGGATTAAGCAACGACTGGGTTTGCACGTATTTAAGCGGATGTCCGGCGGCGTTTAAAACCGAACCACCGGCGGCTTCCAACACCACTTGCGAGGCGGCGGTATCCCACAACGACGTAGGGCCAAAACGCGGATAGACATCAGCACGGCCTTCGGCCACCAAGCAGGTTTTAAGCGCCGACCCCATTATAATGCGCTGCGTGTCACCCAATTGCGCCACAAACTTAGTCGTAGACTGGCCATGTCGACGACTTACCGCCACGTTAATAACAGGATGGGTTTGACACACTAACCGACTTGATTCAATAGGTTGCGCTTGCGCCATAACGGTTAACCAGGCCTGGTCGGTTATACCCGCCTCTAAAGCCAATAAACCCGTAAGTTTAAACGCCCCACCGCCGTGCACCGCACAATATAATTCGCCTTTTTCGGGTGCGTACACCACCCCCAACACCGGCTGTTGCGCGTCAATTAAGGCGATGTTTACACTGTACTCACCCGTGCGTTCAATAAATTCTTTGGTGCCATCCAGTGGATCAACCAGCCAATAACATGACCAGGCCTGGCGGGTTGCAAACGGCACGCGCTCAACGCTCTCTTCGCTAATAAGTCCAACGTCGGGCAGTAAATCCGTTAACGCGTGGCAAATAAAGTCGTCGGCCTGTTGGTCGGCAATGGTGACGGGTGAGCCGTCGTGCTTTTTTTCAACCGCCACGGCACCCGCTTGATGATAAATGGCACTAATACGCTGTCCAGCTTCATAGGCAATTTTGCATACCTGTGGCAAAATAGCTTGCAGTTGCGCTTGGGTAAAAGTGGGTAAGCTTGCTTGGGTTACATTAGGTGTGTTCAAATTTTTTTCATCTCTTGTAACAACAACATTAAGGCCGCATAAGCGCGACCCTCGCTAAAATCGGGTTGTTGCAATAAACGCGTCCAATCGTCTAGTTTCCACGGCACCACTTCTAAGGGCTCGGGTTCATCGCCAAGCGCAGTTTGCGGGGTTAATTGAGTGGCCAAGACAATGTGGGTGTGATGCGTCATGTATCCCGCCGCCAGACTGACTGAATCCAACAATTTAACGTGCGCGGGGCAATGCCCCACCTCTTCTTGGCTTTCACGAATGGCCGCCTCTTTCCAGGTTTCACCCGCGTCAATTTTACCCTTAGGAAACCCCAGCTCGTAACGCCCCACACCGGCGGCAAACTCTCTAATCAACAACATGGTATTGGCGTCTAACATAGGAATAATCAACACCGCCCCCAACGTACTGCCCAACAACCGCTCGTAAGTGACCTGCGTGCCATTGGCAAACTGCAACTGCTGAGTTTGCACGGTAAAGTTTTGTGATTGCACCGCAATGTTTTGGGCTAAAATAACCGGCGATTTTTGCGTGGATGGGTTTATTGATTGGTTTGTTGATTGGTTTAACAAGTTTGACGAAATAACCGACATGTTTTAACGCCTTATAAACTAATTTTGATAGAACCTCATAATACGCTAAGGAGCGCCCATTGCCAATAATTCAGCCGCACAAGCCACTCATTGACTGGTCTAACATTGACACGGTTTTATTAGACATGGACGGTACTTTACTGGATTTGCATTTTGATTGGCATTTTTGGATGCATGTCATTCCGCACGCCTACGCCGAGCAAAACCAATTGGCGTTAAGCGATGCTAAAGCGTTAATTCACCAAAAAATTCACTCACAAACTGGCACGTTAAATTGGTACTGTCTAGACTATTGGAGCGCCACCCTTAACCTGCCTATTGCCCAACTTAAACGTGAGCTAAAACACCAAATTAAAGTTCACCCGCAGGTGCTGGATTTTTTGGCGCGTTTAAAGCAGTTAAACAAACACGTGGTGATGGTCACCAACGCCCACCGCGACAGCTTGGCACTCAAATTAGAGATGACCGAAATTGGCGCTTATTTTGACGTATTGGTTTCGGCACACGACTTTGGCACCCCCAAAGAAGACATCGCTTTATGGTCGCACCTGCACAATGCCACGCCCTTTAATCCGCAACGCACCTTATTAATTGACGACAACTTGCACGCCCTGCAATCGGCCAAGGACTATGGCATTGCCTATTTATTGTGCGCCACCCACGTCAGTCCAGAGCTTGAAAAAATTGACCCAAAAGACTTTGCAGGGTTTGAACGCTACGAGCAAATTATGCCGTAAGCGGCTATAAAGCCAGCATCCCGTCTTACAAATTTAACAGCGCGTTAAGATTGCATTAAAAACACCAGCTCGGTGACCGCCACGCCTCGGCGTGTGCTGGTCGATTGAGCGACCTTCTCAATGTGCATAAACCCAGCAAATAATTCCATCACCTCGTCTTGCGTCACCGAAAACGGCGGGCCAGACAATTGCGTTTCGTTGTACTCCATGGTCACCATTAACAGTTGCGTGCCTTTTGGCAAAATGACTTTAAGATGCTGCGCGTAAGCCGCACGCATGGCTTTAGGCAGCGCCACAATCGCAGCGCGATCGTACACCGCACACACATGGCGGCACTCTTGCGCGGTTAAATGAAAAAAATCCCCGCATAATAAACGCATCCCGGGTAACTCGTAACCGCAATAACGGTCGTGCGTAATGGGTTGCGCAACGATATTATTTTCGTGTAAAAATTCGTCCAGCGCCTGGGCGCTTAGCTCAACCCCCAAAACCTCGTGGCCGGCCTCTTTTAACCACAGCATGTCCAGCGATTTACCGCACAATGGCACCAATACCGCGCCACCGTTTAACATTAAGCGCGGCCAAAACTGGCGCAAAAACGCGTTAATATCCGCCTGATGAAACCCCACCACACCGCTTTGCCACATTTTATGCCAAAAATCTGCGTCCATTTTGTTCTCAAACTTAGTTAATTTAAACGTTATGCGCCCTATAATAGCGATTCATTAAACGCAAAGAGCATCGGCATGTCAAACTCAACACCCCCAATCACACCCAATACACCCAATACACCCAATACACCCAATACACCCAACGAAACCAGGCCTGGTCAACCCATTGTGCCAACCTTAAAACGGGTATGGCAAAACAATTGGGTTAAAAACAGCGTGACTGTTTTGGCGTTTTTGGCGCTGTTCTTAATCTTACGACCCTTTATGCAAGGCGATGTATTGCGCGGTCAAGCGCCCATTTTGCAGGTGCAAAGCCTCACCGGACAAACGTTAGATTTGCAAGCCCTAAACCAACAAGGCAAACCGGTGCTGATTCACATTTGGGCCACCTGGTGTCCCATTTGCAGTGTCAGCCGTGATGGCATCGAGTCCATTGCGAAAGACTACGCGGTCATCAACATCGCCTCGCAATCGGGCACCAACGCCGAGCTGTTAGCCTACGCCCAACTTAACAATATGAACCCGGCGTTTATCGTCAACGACGAAAGCGGCCAGTGGCTCAGTCAATTTGGTGCCAAAGCCGTGCCGGCCGACTTTATAGTTGGCTCCGATGGCCAAGTTGAGTTTGTCGAAGTAGGCTTTACCACCGCCTGGGGTTTGCGTTTACGCTTGTGGTGGCTGGGATTATAAAAACCGCTTTAACCAGGCCTGGTCAGAAGCATTTTTGACGTTTTTGATTGGGTTTGCTTACTTTATCCCTATTTGGATTCAGCCCTTATATGGTATATACTTAATGGTAATACCCACTCATTGGAGAACACCATGTTACACACCGCCAAAGTATTTCAAAATGGTCGTAGCCAAGCGATTCGTCTGCCAAAAGAATTTAGAGTAGAAGGCACAGAGGTGTACATTGAAAAAATTGGCCACTCTATTTTAATCAGCGCCAAACAACCCAGCCAGTGGGATTTAATGCGCCGTGCGCTCGACGATTTAGCCGAACTAGACGATTTTGAGCAACAACGTAATCAGCCCGCCGCACAAGAGCGAGCGTTATTTTGATTTATCTGCTGGACACCAACATCATCTCTTATTTAATTCGCAGTCGTGATTATGCACTGATAGACCGCTTTGAAGCCACAGCAAAACAGGCGCGTTTGGGTGTGTCGGCCATTACCGTAGCCGAACTGTTTTACGGCGTGCATAAAAAGCCAGCCCCAAGTTGGCTGTGGCGGTCAGAGAGTTTTTATACCCGCTCGAAAAGTTTGTTTTTGACGACTCAGCGGGCTTGGCTTATGGCCAATTACGAGCTTATTTAGAAGCCTCTGGACAAGTCATTGGCGCACACGACATGCTTATTGCCGCCAACGCAGTGAGTTTAAACGCCACCTTAGTCACCAACAACGTTAAAGAATTTGCGCGAATTCCTAATTTAACCATTGAAAACTGGTGCGACTAAACCAATGACCAAACCAGTGACTAATCGCATGACTAAAACAGCGGCCACATCACGTTTGCCCCGCCAAAAATACGGTGGCACGGTGTTGCATTGTGAGCGCGACGCTTATGGCTTAATCGAGGTGGTGGACACTCAACACATGCGCGGTTTGTTTTTTGGCCCGGGTGCCGAGCAAAGCCGGCTGTATTTTAACGCCCCCATGACCTTAGCACTTGAATACCAAGAAGTGATTGAACAGCAGGTGCTTAATTTTTGCGACCAGCACAGCGTTAAGCGTTTGCTTATGCTGGGACTGGGGGGCGGCACATTGCTCACCCACCTAAACCGCTTACTGCCCAACGTCACCCTGGACGTAGTCGAGCTGCGCCAAGCGGTGATTGATGTCGCCTACCGTTACTTTTACCTGCCCGACGTGCCTGAAATTACCCCCATTTGTACCGACGCTTATACGTTTATGGCGCAATCGCATGCTCAGGGTGCGCCTGGTTATGATGTGCTGGTAATTGACCTATTTGACGACCAAGGCATGCCCGATGTGTTTGCGCAATTTGAGTTTCAACAACACTGTTTGCAACGGGTAAACACACCAGGCCTGGTCATCTTTAATGTGTGGAACAATCCAGAACCGCACATAAAAGCCCAAACCGAACAACTCATTAGCCACTGGCAACACCTGCAAACTGAGCATCTAATAACCCATCCGCGCGCAAGCTTCACAGTTGAACGCTATCAAATTCACTCAAGTGAGAATATAATCCTGTGCATTCAGCGTTAGCCCGGAAAATTCATAAATTATGCACCCTCTCGCTTGCTCCTTGATTCCACAAGAAATATTTTCTCAGTCGGTCGTAATCGTGGATACGACACTTCTTCGAAAATTTCCTTGTGAAAACAAGTTTCTGCGCGATCTTGGCACAAATTTATGAAATTTCCGGGCTAGACGCATTCTTTTGTACAATTTTGGAACAACACCACACATTATGGCTCTTCTTTTTTACGCGACATCACCCTAAGCTTTGGCGCAGCACCCTTATTTGACAAAGCGACTTTTCAAATTGAACCCAACGAACGCGTCTGTATTGTGGGGCGTAACGGCGAGGGCAAATCGACCCTGCTCAAAGTGGTGGAAGGCGCAATTCAAGCCGACGGCGGCACGCGCATTGTGCAAGACGGCGTAAAAATTGCCAAACTGCAACAAGAAGTTCCGCACGACATGACAGGCAGCGTGTTTCACGTGATTGCCAGCGGATTGGGCAACTTAGGCAGTTTAATTGAGCAGTTTCACCACATCAGTCACCAACTGCAAACGGATTACACCGACGAGATTATGGAAGCTTTTAGCGAGGTGCAACAGCAAATCGACAACCAAAACGGTTGGGAGCTAAACCAAAAAGTCGATACCATTATTTCTAAACTGGAGCTGCCCGCCGACGCCGAGTTTTCAAACTTATCAGGTGGTATGAAACGTCGCGTGTTGTTAGCGCAAGCCTTAGTGCAAGAACCCGACATTTTACTGTTAGACGAACCCACCAACCATTTGGACATTCCGTCCATTCAATGGCTTGAAGGCTTTTTAAAGAACATTCGCTGCAGTTTGGTGTTTATCACCCACGATAGAGCGTTTTTACAAGCTCTAGCCACACGCATTGTTGAGCTTGATCGCGGTAAAATCGCCAGTTGGCAGTGCGACTACCAAACCTATTTGCAACGCAAAGAAGAGGTTTTAGAAGCCGAAAGCAAACAAAACGCCTTGTTTGACAAAAAACTCGCACAAGAAGAGGTTTGGATTCGTCAAGGCGTAAAAGCGCGCCGCACCCGCAACGAAGGCCGCGTGCGCGAGCTTGAAAAACTGCGTTTAGAACACCAAGCGCGTCGCGGCGTGCAAGGCACCGCCAACCTGCAAGTGAACCGGGCGGCCAACTCGGGCAAGCAGGTGATTGAAATGGACGAGGTATCGTTTGGCTGGGGCAATCGCACCATTATTGACCAGTTTTCATGCATGATTATGCGTGGCGATAAAGTGGGCATTATTGGCGAAAACGGCTGCGGCAAATCAACCTTAATTGGCTTGCTTCTTGGCAAAACTCAGCCGCAAACCGGCCACGTTAAAATAGGCACCAACATTCAAATTGCCTACTTTGACCAGCATCGCGCCCAGTTAGACGAAAGCAAACCGGTGGTCGAAAGCGTGTTAGAAGAGAGCGATCACGTTGAAATCAACGGTCAGCGCAAACACATCATGAGCTACTTGGCCGACTTTTTGTTTACCCCAGAACGCGCCCGCCAACCGGTCAAATCGCTTTCGGGGGGCGAGCGCAACCGTCTGTTATTGGCGCGAGTGTTTTCCAAACCGTCTAACCTGCTGATTTTAGACGAACCCACCAACGATTTAGACGTTGAAACCTTAGAATTGTTAGAAGACTTGCTGATGAATTATCAAGGCACTGTGCTCATAGTTAGCCACGACCGCGCCTTTTTAAACAACGTGTGCACCAGCTCGATTGTGTTTGACGCCCCCGGCGTGGTCAACGAATACGTGGGCGGTTACGACGATTGGTTGCGTCAACGTCCCGCGCATTTTGGCAAACAGAGTTTTAACAAACTCAATAAAGAAGCCGAAACCAAAGCGCTAGAGAAAACCGATGCTATCGAGCAAGCGGCTATTCCTGCGCCCACCGACAGCGGTCAAGTCACAAAAACCAGCAAACCCAAGAAACTCAGTTTTAAAGACCAGCGCGAATACGACGCCCTGCCCGTTGAAATTGACGCGCTTGAAAAAGCCTTGAGAGCCTTAGCCGAGCAAATGAACGCCGCCGAATTCTATCAATCGGGTGAAGAAAAAATTCAAGCCACCTTAAAAACTCTGGCCGACAAAGAGAGCCAACTGGAAGCCGCCTTTGCCCGTTGGGAAACCTTAGAAGCGTTGCTTAACGAATAATAGCGCGTCATCACGACAAATCAGCAGCCAAGCACACCCAAAACGCATTTAACCAGGCCTGGTCAAATGCGTTTTGTTCTCAAACACGTGTTTTAGACCGATGTTTTAATGTAAACTACTTGACCCATTTTTATTCAGGACTCCGCCACTATGAGCTGCAAAGAAAAACACAGTTATTCTACTTTTTGTCGTTCACCCAACGATGCCATGAAAGAACCGATGTTCTTTGGTCAAAACGTCAATGTGGCGCGTTATGACCAGCAAAAATACCCTTTTTTGAAAAACTCATTGAAAAACAACTGAGCTTTTTTTGGCGTCCCGAAGAGGTCGATTTATCGAGCGATCGCACCGAATACGCCGATTTGCCCGACAACGAACAGCACATTTTTATCAGCAATTTAAAATATCAAACCCTGCTCGATTCGGTGCAAGGCCGTTCGCCTAACATCGCTCTGCTGCCGCTGGTGTCTATTCCCGAGTTAGAAACGTGGATAGAAACCTGGGCGTTTAGCGAAACCATTCACAGCCGCTCGTACACTCATATTATTCGCAATATTGTCGCCAATCCCTCGTTGATTTTTGACGACATTGTCAATAACGAAGAGATTACCAAACGCGCTGAAAGCGTTACCCACTATTACGATGAGCTGATTGCCTTAACCAATCACATGTATGCCAACGAAATTGATTTGTCTCAAGACGATGCGTTTCGTAAAAAGATTAAAACCGCGCTGTATTTAACCTTGGTGTCGGTCAATGTGTTAGAAGCCATTCGGTTTTATGTGTCGTTTGCCTGCAGTTTTTCGTTTGCCGAACGCAGCTTAATGGAAGGCAACGCCAAGGTGATTAAACTGATTGCGCGCGACGAGGCTTTGCATTTGTCGGGCACGCAAAACATGATCAATCTCTTGGCTGACGGTCAAGACGATCCAGAGATGGCGTTAATTGCCAAAGAACAACTGGAACAGACCTACACGATCTTTAAAGAAGCCGCTCAGCAAGAAAAAGAGTGGGCTGAGTACCTGTTTAAAAATGGCTCGATGATTGGTTTAAACGCGCAAATTTTAAAAGACTATGTGGAATACATTACCAACGTGCGTCTAAAAGCCTTACGCCTTGAACCCATTTTTGAACACAAAAGCAATCCACTTCCGTGGATGAACAATTGGCTGGTGAGCGATAATGTACAAGTCGCCCCACAAGAGTCCGAAATAAGTTCGTATTTGGTGGGACAAGTTGACTCAAAAGTAAACCAAGAAGACTTTAACGATTTTTCACTGTAGCGGTTTGCAACACCGTTAAAAAGCTTTTAGACCGCATATAAATCTGGTTAAAAAGGCTTTTAAAACCAAAAAACCCATTTAACCAGGCCTGGTTAAATGGGTTTTTTGCGTTAATACACGGCAACGTTTTTAAAAAGACAACTTAATGCCCGCCGGTGCATTTTGGCGAACGCGGCGCTTGCTCGACTGCTAACCATTCGGTGGGCGAATAGGTGTGCAAGCCCAACGCGTGAAACTGCGGCATTAACTCGTTTAACGCGCGGTATACCGCTTGCTGACGCCTTACTTTGGCCAAGCCTTCAAACTCGGGCGACACCACCACCAACTTAAAATGCGATTCGGGTTCTGGCCCAGAATGCATGTGACTTTCGTTTATTAGCTCCATGTAGACCACATTAAAAGTGGCGCGAATGGCGTGTTCAATTTGGGGTTGTAACATACAAAATACCTCATCAATATGGGCTTGGCGGGGTTAACTCAATGTTAACTGGTCGCACTGAACCCAAGATTATAAAACTTATTTATGCCTTAAATTTATATTTTTATCACTGTTTGTGAGTATAATTTTAGGTCTATTGACACAGGAGTCTGCCATGAACTTTGTTAAAACCTCTGCCCTCGTAAGCGTGTGCTTATTCAGCTTTAGTCCCTTAAGCCAAGCGCAAACACAATCTGCTCCGGCCAGCGGTGCACTTAAACCCGTACCCGAACTGCAAGACGCGCCCACCGAGCGTTTTCCGGGCGATCCAGCGCAACACAAAGCGGTGTACATGTTTAACAAAGCCGACCCCGATTATCAATTGGGAATTTTAAATTCAATTCAGGCCATGATTAAACGCTACGGCGACAACGTGGACATTGCCGTGGTCGCGATTGGTCCTGGGTTGCATGTATTGGCCAAAAACCCGACCCGTAAAGTAGACCCCCTTACCTACGAACGCGTGGCGAGTTTTGCTAAAGACTACAACGTGCGCTGGATTGCGTGCGGCAACACTATGAACACCCTGCACTGGAAAGACGCCGACATGCGTGACTTTGCCGAATACGCCGAAGTGGGTGCGGCGGCGTTAATGGAGCTGCAAGAAGAAGGTTACAAACCGTTATTTTGGTAATGCATCACGGCTAATTTGTAAATTACTCTTTACTTCACCTTTTACATTACCAGGCCTGGTAGATTTGTTAAATTTTGTAAATTCAAATGACCAGGCCTGGTTTAACCGCTCTATTTAACCGCTCTAATTAACGACTCTATTTAACCGCTTGTTGTGCCAAAAGCGCGTCCAGTTTTTGATGCAACGCCTGCAACTCTTGCTCAATGCGCATCTCGTAGTCCACGTGTTCTTGTTTTTCTAGGTCGTCTTGATCGGCGGTTAATTTTTTATGCTCTTCGTCTAACACCTCAACCACAATCCCAATCATCATGTTAAAAAACACAAACGCCGAAAAGAAAATAAACGTTAAATAATAAATCCAACTTAAGCCGTACATCGCCATGGTTTCGTACATTACGCTGGTCCAGCTTTCAAATGTGGCCACTCTAAACAGGGTGAGCAACGACACACCCAAATCGCCCCACAGCACCGGATTAATGTTTTCAAACAACAAGTTTCCAATGACTGCGTACACATAAAAGATAATAAACATTAATAACGCCACATACCCCATGCGCGGTAAGGCGCTGAGTAAAGCGCTTACCAACACGCGCAGCTCAGGAATAAACGAGATTAAACGCATGACCCTAAACAAACGCAACATTCGCGCAATAAGGGCGTATTGCGAATCGTCTAGCGGAATTAAACTCACCGCCACAATCACAAAGTCAAAAATATTCCAGCCCTTTTTAAAGAAGTCTTTTAGACGGTCTTCGGCCGCCATGCGAATGCTTATTTCTAGCAAAAAGAACAGGGTGACGGCGTAATCTAAACCCCATAAAATTTGTTCGGCCACCGGATGCATCTCGTAGGTGCGAATACCAATCATCAACGATGAAAAAATAATCACCCCAATCACAAACAGCTCAAATGCTTTGTTGTCACGAATAGTTTGAAAGCGATTTTGAAAGTCATTCCAGGTCATAAACACAATCTTCTTTTGTTTTTTAAATAAGAGGGGCATTTTACTGCAAAGCCCTTATCAATCGTTGTTAAAATACACCACGTTAAATGACCCATCCAAAACAAAAAGGAAATACCATGGCAAAGATTCAAGTCGTAGGACAAGGTGAGTGTGAATTTACCGGACAGTTTTCACTGTTAGAAGCCTTAGATGAAAACGGTTTTGACATGCCCTACAGTTGCCGTGGTGGCAATTGCGGCGCGTGTACTGTGCGATTAATATCCGGAAAAGTAGAAGAAATTCAAAGTCCCGCTTACGATACGCGGGCGGGTGAGATTTTAACCTGCAGCGTAATTCCGTTAACCGATGTGGTTATTGAGTTAATTTAACTTAAATCGGATACACAAAAAACCCACTAAAAAGTGGGTTTTTTGTGTCAATATGGCCTATTAAGGCCAATAAACCATCTGCTTAACGCATTGTTCAATGCGTTAAGTTTTGCATCATATTACTTAATAGCCGCTAATTGCTTAGCAACGATTTCAGCAGGAAGTGCAATGTAACCATCCTTCTCAACGTCTTCTTGGCCTTTTTTAGACAATACTAACTTTAAGAACTCACCCACAACTGGCTCGATAGGCTTGTTAGGCGCTTTGTTAACATACACATACAATAAACGTGACAATGGGTAAGTACCATTTAACGCGTTTTCAGTAGTGGCTGCAACGTGCTTATCGCCCTCTTTCTTGCCTAATGCTAAAGCTTTAACACCGGCTGTTTTGTAACCGATTCCAGAATAACCAATCCCGTTTAAAGAAGCTGAAACAGATTGTACAACCGATGCAGAACCAGGTTGCTCGTTAACTGACGACTTAAAGTCACCTTTACAAAGCGCTTTTTCTTTGTAGTATCCGTAAGTTCCAGACACTGAGTTACGTCCAAATAACTGAATGTCTTTATCAGATAAAGTCCCTGTTGCGCCAATCTGACCCCAGTTAGTAATATCTTCTTTAGCACCACATGTACGTGTTGTAGAGAAAATAGCGTCTACTTGTGCAAGAGACAAACCGTCAATTGGGTTGTCTTTGTTTACGTATACAGCCAAGGCATCAATCGCAACGGCAACAGCAGTAGGCTTGTAACCGTGTTTTTCTTCAAACGAAGAAATTTCTTTGTCTTTCATTTTACGGCTCATAGGGCCAATGTTAGACGTGCTTTCAGCTAGTGCTGGTGGCGCAGTAGAAGAACCAGCCGCCTGAATTTGGATGTTAACGTTTGGATACGTACGCTTAAACTCTTCAGCCCAAAGGGTCATTAAGTTAGCAAGGGTATCTGAACCCACTGAGTTTAAGTTACCAGAAACACCTGAAACTTTTTCGTAAACAGGTAAATTAGCGTCTACGGCGTGAGCGGCGTTTGATGCCATTACGGTAGTAGCAGCAAGACCCATGGCCATTAAAAACTTACGTTTAATCATGTTTATACTCCGAGTTAATAATAAAAACGTTCTTTACGGGACAAAAGTATAAGCACACTTCATAACACGCAATTGACAGAAATATGACAACTGTGTGACGTCGTACCTAACCGTGCTTAAAAGCACGAAAATATTCATGGCCTAACACCCCAAAAGAGACCATTACTTATCTTGTCATCTTTTTGTAATATTCCGCCCTTTTTAAGCGGTTTTTATATACAATTCACGCCTAATTTAGCCAACAGTAGAGCTTTAAGCTTATGGAATTACGAGATATTAACGACATAGAAAACGCCACCCAGCGCGGCCGCAAAGAAATGTTTCGCTTTGGTACGGCTCTGCTCTTTATTATTATGATTATGATGTTTACCGCAAACCTGCAAACGGGCACGGGCGTGGTCAGCATCGAACTGGTTATCGCCGCCATGATTGGTGGTTACATGGCACTTAACATTGGTGCCAATGACGTGGCCAACAACGTAGGTCCCGCGGTGGGTTCTAAGGCGCTTACGCTTACAGGTGCCATCGTCTTAGCCGCTATATTTGAAACCGCCGGCGCGCTCATTGCGGGGGGTGACGTAATCAGCACCATCAAAAATGGCATCATTGACCCTCAATTAATTAACGACAGCGACACGTTTATTTGGCTCATGATTGCCGCTTTATTGGCCGGCGCATTATGGTTAAACCTAGCGACCGCTATGGGTGCACCCGTTTCTACCACGCATTCGATTGTTGGCGGGGTTTTAGGGGCGGGCATTGCCGCCGCCGGTTGGGACATTGCCAACTGGAACCAAATGGGGGCTATTGCTGCCAGCTGGGTTATCTCACCCATTTTAGGCGGCTTAATTGCCGCCGGGTTTCTGTTTTGGATAAAGCGCACGATCACCTACAAAGACGATATGGTGGCGGCTTCTAAGCGCATGTTGCCTATTTTAATTGCTCTTATGGCGTGGGCATTTTCAACTTATTTGGTTATGAAAGGCTTAAAAACCCTTTGGAAAGCAGAGTTTTACGAAGCCGCATTGATTGGTTTAATCATTGCCTTGCTAACCTATTGGGGCGTAAAACGCATTATTAACCGCAACGCCAACAGCATGCAAAATAACAAAAACAGCGTTAACAAGTTGTTTACCATTCCGCTTATTTTTGCGGCCGCTTTATTGAGCTTTGCTCACGGTGCCAATGACGTAGCCAATGCCGTAGGGCCTTTGGCAGCCATTTACGATGCTGTGCAAACCCACGGCGTTTCAGCCAGTGCGGCTATTCCATTGTGGATTTTAGTGATTGGTGCGCTTGGCATCAGTTTAGGGCTACTCTTGTTTGGCCCTAAACTTATTAAAACAGTTGGCAGTGAAATTACCGAACTGGATCAAATGCGCGCCTATTCTGTGGCTATGGCGGCCTCTGTCACGGTGATTGTTGCCTCTCAACTGGGATTACCCGTAAGCTCTACCCACATTGCGGTAGGCGGCATTTTTGGCGTTGGGTTCTTGCGTGAATATTTAAAACGCAATTACGCCAATACCATACAAGAGATTCGTGACCACCATCAAGGTGCCGATCATCACGTTACTGAACGCTTTATTCAAAAATTTGAAAAAGCATCAGTAAAACAGAAAAAACTCATGCTGGCGCAATTAAAAGACAAGCAAACAGAGCTAGAACTAACCAAAAAAGAGCGTAAATCGCTTAACAAGGTTTATCAAAAAGAGTTGGTAAAACGCTCGGCGTTCTTAAAAATTGTGGCCGCCTGGGTCATTACGGTTCCTGCGTCGGCTCTGTTGGCTGCATTGATATATTATGCAATTCGCGGAATGATGGTGCCTTAATGACCTTTAACCACCCTTTACAACATAACGCTTATTCAGTTTTTTATTAAATATATTTTAACCAGGCCTGGTTGTTTGCATACATTCATCAACAACCTCACCAGGCCTGGTCACTGCGCTTAAATCAAACACTTCTATATAGAGACCTTTGCACGAGTGGATGTACGGCCAAAAATTTTTCCTCATTTTTTCTCGTACCCCACTCGTGCAAAGGTCTCATATACTTAATCTGGCGTTTGCTCAATCACCTTTTTAGCAGAGAACTTACAACTAAACGTTGACCCTTTACCCAACTGACTGTTAATTGCCAATGAAGAGCCATGACGCTCTAAAATGTGTTTTACAATGGCCAGCCCCAACCCTGTTCCCCCCGTGCCACGTGAACGTGCTGTGTCAACACGGTAAAAACGTTCGGTAATGCGGCTAATGTGCTCGGGTGCAATGCCAATGCCGTTGTCTTTGACGGAAAATTGCGCGCTATTTTTTTCTTTAAACCAACGCACTTCTATCACACCGCCTTCTGGCGTATAGCGAATAGCATTTGACACCAAGTTCATAAACACACTTTTAAGCGGTTCAGGTTGCCCCATCACGCCAAGACAAGGGTCTACATCAAAAACAATTTTATGCTGCCCTTGACTGAGCTGATTGGCCTCTACTTCAAGTTTAACCAGCATATCAGGCACATCAACCGGTTCTTCTTTGGCGGTTAAGGTTTCGGACTCCATGCGCGACAACATAAGCAAATCTTCAATAATAGCCTGCATGCGATCCGATTGATTTTGCATATTGCTCAAAGCGCCCTGCCATTGTGCTTGATGCGGCCCTGGGGTGTCGAGCATGACTTCTAAATACCCTTTTAACACCGTAAGCGGGGTACGCAACTCGTGCGAGGCGTTGGCTATAAAATCTCGCCGCACTTGTGCCAAATTATAAAGCTCACTAATATCTCTTAAAATCAATAGCTTATGATTGTTAAAATACGGGATAATTTGCACATTGTAAATGCGTTGCTGACCTTGCAACCGTTTAATGGTTAAGGAAGACGTGTGTTGTTTTAGTTTTAAATACGCTAAAAAATCAGGATGCCGCATCAAACTTTCAATTTTACGACCGACATCATCACGCTTAAACTCTAAAATACTTTCGGTTGAGGCATTAAACCATTCAATGTAGTTTTTAGAATCTAACGAAATAATGGCATCAGGAATCAGCATGGATGCGGCTTTAAATTGCTCTGACTTATACAGTTGCAAATCGGCGTGCTTTTCAACCGCTCGCTGTTTCTTTGACACCAAGTAGCTTAGCTCGCTCCAAAACCCAGACGTGGGTGGAAAAGCCGATTGGGTACCGCCTTCCATCCACCGCTCAAATTTGCGCATACTCCACAACTGTCGAGCCACATAAAAAACGGCATACGCCACAAAGCTTTGTAGCCACCAACTGGTAAGCCAAGCAAAAAACATCACCCCCCACAACGAGGTAACTAGCCAAGTGAGTTCGCGGCGAACGCCGCTGGACAACAACGCTTAAACCTCAAGCGCCGAAAATCGGTAGCCGGTGCCGCGAATAGTTTGAATGTAATCGGCGACATTAAGCGGTTCAAGAATTTTACGTAACCGACGAATATGAACGTCAACCGTGCGGTCTTCGACCACAATGTTTTCGCCCCAGACGTGATTAAGTAATTGCGTCCGTGAATAGACGCGGTTGGGATGAGACATAAAAAACTGAATCAACTTAAACTCAGTAGGGCCTAATTTAACTTCTTGTTGGTCTACTAAAAAACGGTGACTGGTTAAGTCTAAGTGCATTTTTCCGGCCACTAAGGCATCAACCGATTGAACGTCACTTTCTTGACGACGCAATATGGCTTTTACCCTAGCCACTAAGGCGCGCGGAGAAAATGGTTTAACCACGTAATCGTCTGCACCGGCTTCAAAGCCTTTAACCTGATCGTTTTCTTCACCGCGAGCGGTTAACAAAATAATGGGCACCGCACGCGTTTTGTCATTTTGTCTAATGCGTTGCGCCAGTGAAACACCGCTGATGCCGGGAAGCATCCAATCCAATAAAATCAGATCGGGTTGTTGCTCAAGCACCATTAACCAGGCCTGCTCAGCGTTCGCCGCTTCTATTACCGTGTATTCCGAAGATTCCAAGGTAAATCTAAGCATATCGCGAATTGCAGCTTCGTCCTCAACAATCAAAATGGTGGGTTGTGACATTAATGTCTTTCTCCTATTGGGTGGTGCAGACTCGTGAGCCAGACCACCTTTGCACGTCTTTTAGGCTTAATGAGACCTTTGCACGAGTGAATTCACGAATAAAAATGGTTAAAATTCACCCGATTTTTGTTGAAAAACTTGCGAATAGCCAGCTATTCACTGCATTTCCCGCCGCAATCAGGCAAATTTTCCCGCATTTTTCTTTCGCGCCTCACTCGTGCAAAGGTCTCTAATAATTAAACGGGTTTAACGCCTTTTAAAAGTCTGCTAGTTTATCTGAATCCATATTGCGAATGTCTTGACCTTCGACCAAGTACACGACGCTTTCGGCAATATTAACCGCATGGTCGGTAATACGCTCGGCGGCACGCAACGCATAAATCATTTCGATTAAATACTCTGGTGGAATATTGGTACTGTTAAAACCTTGCAACACGCTTTGAGTAGCGGTTTTTAGGGCAATGTCCATGCGTTCTTCATCGTCGATTATATCCGCAATTTCGGATAAGTCTAACCGTGAAAAGGCATTGAGTGACTTTTTAAGCATTTCAGTGGCGCAGGTGGCAATTTCTATCAAACCTAAGTAACCCGGAATGCTTTCGCAACGATAATCACTGTCGGCAATTTTAATGGCTAATTTGGCGGCGTTAACCGACTCATCGCCCATTCGCTCTAAATCGACTGCAATTCGGATGGCAATAATAATTAAACGTAAATCTGACGCCGTAGGTTGTTGACGTGCTAAAACGCTGGCGCACAAACGGTTAATTTCCATCTCTTCTTTGTTGACAATTTTGTCCAACACTTTAATGTTTTTTGCCAATGGCAAATCGTTACATTTAATAGCTTCTAGGGCGTTATCGAGTTGTTTTTCGACCATTCCACCCATTTCTAATACTTGGTTAAACAGGTCTTCTAAATTGCGATTGTATTGCTCAGAAATATGCGCTTTAAATTCAGTACGTTCCATGGTTACACTCCTAAAAACAGCTTTAATAAAATATATGCGGATTTTTGCGTTGACCAGGCCTGGTCAACGCCGTTTTAAAACGTTGTGAAGCGTATATTAGCCATAACGTCCGGTAATGTAATCTTCGGTACGCTTAATTTTAGGGCGCGTAAACAAGCTGTCGGTGTCAGCGTATTCAATGAGTTCACCCATGTACATAAAGGCCGTGTAATCTGATACACGTGCCGCTTGTTGCATATTGTGCGTAACAATAACAATAGTAAAGTCTTTTTTAAGCTCAAAAATAAGTTCTTCAATGGCAAGCGTCGAGATAGGATCTAACGCCGACGTGGGCTCATCCAATAACAGCACTTCAGGCTTAATGGCAATGGCGCGTGCAATGCACAAACGTTGCTGTTGTCCACCAGACAATCCCAACGCATTGTCGTGCAAACGATCTTTGGCTTCTTCCCACAATCCTGCGCCTTTTAATGCCCATTCGACCGTTTCGTCTAATACAGCTTTGTCACTGATGCCTTGCAAACGCAAACCGTAGCAAACATTTTCATAAATGGATTTTGGAAACGGATTAGGCTTTTGAAACACCATGCCCACACGGCGGCGTAATGCAGCTACGTCCATTTGCTTGGCGTACATTTCATCGCCATGCAACAACATCTCACCTTTGGTATTCACAATGTCAATAAGATCGTTCATGCGATTAAAACAACGCAATAAAGTCGATTTACCGCACCCTGACGGCCCAATAAACGCGGTAACGCGGTTTTCGGGGATAATCATATTTACATCCATCAACGCTTGCTTGGTACCGTAATAAAGATTCCAGTTTTTAACTTCAATTGCCACTTTTTCGTTTGCTAACGATAGGCTGCGATCTTCTCTGTCTAACGAAATACTCATGTTGTATTCACTCATGTCGATTTTCCTTAAAAATAGGGGTCATGCCAAGCATGTAGGTTAATGGTCAAGCGCTTTGTAGCGTTCTCTTAATCGGTTACGAATGGTGATGGCGCCTAAGTTAAGCCCGACAATAATAATCACCAACAATAAAGACGTTGCATACACTAAGGGCTGAGAAGCTTCTATATTAGGACTTTGGAAGCCTACGTCGTAGATGTGAAAACCTAAGTGCATAAATTTGCGGTCTAAATGCACAAACGGGGCAATCATGTCTATTGGCAACTCTGGAGCTAATTTAACCACGCCCACCAACATTAACGGAGCAACCTCACCCGCTGCACGCGCAATAGCCAAAATTAATCCGGTCATAATCGCAGGCATCGCCATGGGCAATACTAAACGCATAATGGTTTCGGCTTTAGTTGCACCCAAGGCCAAGCCACCTTCACGTAAAGCACGAGGAATACGCGACAAGCCTTCTTCGGTTGACACAATCACCACGGGCAACGTTAGCAACGCCATGGTCAATGACGCCCATAATAAGCCTGGCGTTCCAAAAGTAGGACTGGGTAAGGCGTAGTTGTAAAACAGTTCGTCTACATTGGCACCTAAAATATATACAAAGAACCCTAATCCAAAAATACCAAAGACAATCGACGGAACACCCGCCAGGTTGTTAATGGATATACGAACCAAACGCAATACCGTGCCTTCTCTAGCGTATTCACGCATGTAAATGGCGGCAATAACGCCCATTGGGGTTACAAATAACGTCATCAATAACACCATGGTCACGGTACCAATAATGGCTGGAAACACACCACCTTCGGTATTGGCTTCACGTGGGTCGTCCCACAAGAAGTTGCCCATAGCATTAAAGAAATACCCCACCTTTTCAGTGGTCGTCATATTGTTAGGCTGCCAAGCGTGTACCATCTTTACCACAGGAACAACGACTTCTTTACCCGTGCTAACGCGTAAAGTTAACTCACCCAACAATTTTAACTGATCATAAAAAACCTTAGTTTGCCCTTGGTAGGCAGTAAATTGCTTTTCATATTCGGCGCGTTGTGAATCCAACAGAGCCTTGCTGTCAGTGGTTAAGGTCTTGTCAGCAATTTGTATTTTTTCTTCTAAACGTAACCCCTCAATTTTGGCGTTTAATTTACCAATCTCGATTTTTTCGATGTGACGTATTTCGGCGCGAATATCGGCGCTTTTACCCACTTGCTCATTTAAGCGCGCCAATAACTCGGCAGGCTCTCTGATATCTTGACCGTCCACACTAAACTGCACCGCGTGACCATACAGATTACCGTACTCAAAACGCTCAACCACCATGACATTGTTAGACAAGGTAGTAAAACCACCTTGCAAGTCCAAACTGCTGACCCATCTAAAATCAATGCCTAGAATATCGCGGTTACCGGTCTTAATAAGGTGCTGGGGAACGTCGATTTTGCCATGAATTGCTTCTGGCGCATCACTTTCAACCACCAACATCTTAGAGTCTTGCCACTCGCCAATCACCGTTTCTAACTGGCCATTGGGTTGCTTAACACTTACCTCATAAACCTCATGTGGCCAAAAGTGAATCAGGCCTTTATAAGTAATCATCGCCAACAAACCAAACACCAATACCAAACTGATACTGACAGTTGATGCACTAAACCAAATCCAATGTTCGCCTTTTTTAAACCAGGTTTTCATCTCATAACTCCTTATAGCGAACCGTATTTGCGACGCATTCTTTGACGAACAACTTCGGCTAATGTGTTAAATACAAAGGTGAAAATAAACAACACCAGGCCTGATAAAAACAACACTCGATAATGCGAACTGGCGACTTCTGTTTCGGCCATTTCAACCGCTAAGTTGGCCGACAGGGTACGCAAGCCTTCAAACAGGTTGGTTTCCATAAGCGGCGTATTACCCGATGCCATCAACACAATCATGGTTTCACCCACGCCGCGTCCAAAGCCCAACATAATGGCCGAAAAAATCCCAGGACTGGCGGTAGGCAACACTACGCCCACCAAAGTTTGCCAACCGCTTGCACCCAATGCCAAAGAAGCATTAACCAAGTAGCCCGGTACGTTATAAATAGCGTCCTCGGCCACTGAAAAGATGGTGGGAATTAATGCAAAGCCCATAGCAAAACCGATAACCATGGCGTTACGCTGATCAAAATCTATGCCTGCACTAACCGTTAACCATTGGCGCATATCACCTTGAAACACAGCGTTTTCAATAGGCACGCTCATAGTCATTGCAACCCAACCTAAGAATAAAACAACCGGAATCATTAAGACTGCACGCTTGCCCACAGGGACTTTATGACGCAGGTTTTCGGGCAATTTTGACCACCCATAACCAAAGAGCAATATCCCAATGGGCACTACAATAAACAGCGAGAAAAACCCGGGTAAATGCGCTTCCATATAAGGGGCTAACCACAGACCGGCTAAAAACCCTAAAATTACCGTAGGCAAGGCTTCAATAAGCTCAACCGATGGTTTAATCCACTGGCGAGTTTGTTTATCCATAAAAAACGCTGTAAAAATGGCCGCCAAAACAGCAATAGGCACGGCAAACAACATTGAATATAAGGCCGCTTTTAACGTACCAAAGGTTAAAGGCGTTAATGAAAACTTGGGCTCAAAATCTGAGTTAGCCGAAGACGACTGCCACGTATAAGTAGGCTCGTCATAGCCTTCATACCATACCTTACCCCATAGGTTTGACATGGATACGTCAGGGTGCTCGTTTTCAATATGATACTGCACCAATTGACCTTCAGCAGTTTCAATCAATGCACCGTTAGCACGCGGCGTAATCGCTACAAAACCAGCACCACTAGAACTAACAAGCTCAGAGTACAAATGACGCTCAGAGGTCGAATGAAATAAATCTAACTCTCCCTCTGCATTGGTTGTGGCAAATCCTTTACGCCCTTTCTCAATAGCAATGGTTTCAATGGGAGATTCGCTGACTTTAAAATTACGAATATTTTTTAAGCTGTAGTCGTTGTTTGCATCACGCACTGGAAACCACTGCATGACCTGACCTTGGCTTGTACCGACCATTAAAGAATAATCGCCTAGTAAAAAACGCACGGTGGTAACATTTTCTTGCTGCCCTGCAGGCAATAAATCAATTTGCTCAATGTATTCAGGGTTGCGTAAATCACGTAGATTAAAATAATGCGCTTCACCGGTTTTGCTTACCGTATACAAATTGCGCATGTTGCCATCCAGTAACAGCCAATCAATTTGACCTTTAGCTTGAATGCTCACCGCGACATCTTGTTCAAGCGTTATGCCATCGGTCAACATCGACTCAATTTTTGAGAAACGTTTTAACTCAATAGATTCACTTGCCCCTGATTGCACATAAGCTATTTGCAAGTCAGACGTTTTATCACGCAAGGCTAAATGCGTAATTTCCGAATCGCCCAACACAAGAGGCGTCTCACCATACGGATAAGTCATAACCGGCGTAATAGTACGCTGATCGTTAGGATACGTTACTTTGTAGCCATATTTAGCGACCAACACGCCCCCACCAGACAAGCCAAACGCTAAGATGTTTTTAGCCTCGTCCACCACATTAAAGCTACTGATTGTTTGACCGCCTAATGGCAAATCTTCTACTAACGTAGTTTCACCCGTTGCGACTGTAAAGCCAAACATCTTACCCGAGGCACTAAAACGTACCGCAGATTCTTGATATTCATCCATAGCGTAGTAAAGTGTTTTTTCAGAAGCTCCACCGGGCACAGTGTACTGATTGGCTTTTTCTACAGAGGCTGATATAAATAATGGACCAACCACGTACACCAAAAAGAACATAATTAAAAGAACAGCAAAAATAACACTGATACCACCCACGGTTATTCCGACTGCGGCTATCGTATCTTTTAAATTTCTTCGTTTGATTCGCTTATCAAACAAAGGTCCTTTTAAGGCTTTGTCTAAAGCGGCTTGCGCGTTTGAGGAACGGGTTGTACTCATAAGTTTTTAACCTTTCGGCAATCAATTTAAAAAGGAAGCGTTTTTTCACGACGCAACTATAACGACTCAATATGACAATAAGGTTGCAAAACTCGTATATTTCTAAAAAAAACACCGCATTTAATCGCTGCATCGCACCACAATAAAACACCCAACGCACCATATTTGTACATTTTTCCATTTTTCTTGCACGCTGTTACGCAAAATACAGCCATCAAACCCGTTAAATTCAAGCAGTTAAAAGATTAATAAATATTATTGGCAACCTGGCACAATTCCAGCTATTATTTGCAAACTTCATTTCAATCACCTTCGCTGTAAAAGGACATATAACAATGCCACAAGCTATTTTTGATTTAATCCAAGAAAAAGACGTCAAATGGGCTGACTTACGCTTTACTGACACACACGGTAAAGAACAACATGTCACCGTTCCTGCGTCTAAAGTAGACGAAGATTTCTTTACCGACGGTCAATCGTTTGACGGCTCATCTATCGAAGGTTGGAAAGGCATTCATAATTCAGACATGATTCTGATGCCACAAACCGACGGTTACGTAATAGATCCTTTCACCAACGATCCAACCATCATCATTCGCTGTATGGTTATTGACCCCAACACCATGGAATCTTATGAAAAAGATCCACGTGGTATTGCGTTAAAAGCAGAAGCTTACCTAAAATCAACCGGCATTGCCGACACAGCGTTTTTTGGTCCAGAACCTGAATTCTTCATTTTTGATGACGTTCGTTGGGGCGCTGACATCTCTGGTTGCTTTGTTAAGATTGACGGTGGCGAAGCCGCTTGGAACTCTGAAAAAGCCTACGAAGGCGGCAACATGGGTCACCGCCCAAGCATTAAAGGCGGTTATTTTCCAGTTCCTCCGGTTGACCAGTTGCACGAAGTACGTGCCGACATCTGCGTTATGGCCGAAGAAATGGGTCTAAAAATTGAAGCGCACCACCACGAAGTGGCCACCGCTGGACAGTGCGAATTAGCTGTAGGTGGTAACACCCTTACCGCTAAAGCCGACGAAGTGCAAATTCTTAAATACGCCGTGCACAACACCTGTCACGCCTTGGGCAAAACCGCTACGTTTATGGCCAAACCCATCGTAGGCGACAACGGTTCAGGCATGCACATTAACCAGTCTTTAACCAAAAATGGCAAAAACATTTTTGCCGGTGACGTATATTCTGGTTTATCGCAAGAAGCCATTTGGTACATTGGCGGCTTAATGAAGCACGCCCGCGCCCTAAACGCCTTTACTAACCCTGGAACTAACTCATACAAGCGTTTGGTTCCTGGCTTTGAAGCGCCTATTTTATTGGCCTACTCTGGTAAAAACCGTTCAGCCTCTATTCGCATCCCTTACGCGCCGTCTGAGCGCGCACGTCGTGTTGAATTACGTTTTCCAGATCCAACGGCTAACCCATACCTAGCGTTTGCGGCAAGCTTAATGGCTGGTTTAGACGGTATTTTAAATAAAATTGATCCAGGCGCTCCGGCTGAAAAAGATCTTTACGATTTAGAGCCAGAAGAAGAAGCGCAATTTAAAACCGTTTGCTCATCACTAGACCAAGCGTTAGAAGAGTTGGATAAAGACCGTGAATTCTTGACCAAAAGCGGTGTGTTCACCGACGAGATGATTGACGCGTACATTGAACTAAAAATGAAAGACGTTACTCGCATGCGCGCCACCACGCACCCGATTGAGTTTGACATGTACTATTCAATGTAATTGCATTAAACGCTCTTATAAAAAAACCGCAGAAATGCGGTTTTTTTATGTCTTAAATTTAACGTCTAAATTAATAAAAAAAGCGTTTGACCAGGCCTGGTTAAACGCTTTTTACTTACATTTATCTACACTTAATTACACCTATCTAACCCGCCAACATCAACCCCTTCCAAACCGCGACCACAGCTTGACGCTCTTCCGAGTAGCACTCTGAACTTACCATGGGCGCTTGATTTTGTAAGGCCATGCGGTGGTATTTTGACCGGTACACTTTGTAGGCCTGCGTTAACATATCCACCGATTCACTGGGCAATAACTGGGTGGCTTTAACGGCTTCTAAGATACGCACGTTATCGCTAAATTGAGACAACTGCGGGTATTGTTGTGCAAAGGCCAGGACTAAATATTGCATCATAAATTCTATGTCTACAATGCCACCCTGCCCTTGCTTTAAATCAAACTCTTGAGCCGTGCTTTTATCCAGTGAGGCTTGCATTTTTTGGCGCATTTCAACCACTTCGGCGCGCACCGTTTGTGGGTTGCGTGCTTGTTGCAAAAAGCTTTGTTTAAAAGCATCAAAATGAGCCACACTTTGTGCGTCACCCACCACTGCTCTGGCACGTACAAACGCTTGATGCTCCCAGTTCCAGGCTTTTTGCTCTATGTATTTGGTAAAGCCATCAAAATCAATCACCATCATGCCCGACACGCCGTTGGGGCGTAAGCGGGTGTCCACTTCGTAGAGTACACCTGCGGGCATGAGCGTGGTCATGAGCGAGATGATTTTTTGCCCCATGCGCACAAAGTAAATAGAGTTATCCACCGCTTTGCCACTCGGATTAATGGATTGCGCACTGGGGTTAAGCCCTTCGTAGACAAACACAATGTCCAAATCCGAACCATAACCCAGCTCAATACCGCCCAGCTTACCGTAACCAATCACCATAAAAGGGTTGCGCTGATTATCGGGGGTCATGCCACCCGGCAGCCCCGATTTTTTAAGGCTAAGTTGCCAAGCAAACTCCACCACGGCGTGCAAAACGGCTTGGGCAATCCAGGTTAAATAGTCACTGACTTGCATAATAGGCACATTGCCGGTAATGTCGGCCGCCGCCACTTTAAACACTTGGGCGTGTTTCCATTGGCGAATCTCTTCCATAAATTGCTCTTCGTCACCGTTGGCGTTGTGCAATAAGCTTGTTACTTCACGCTGCAATGCTTGAGCGTTCATGGGTTCGTAGAGCGTTCGCTCGTCGAGCAACTGATCCATCAAGGCTGGGTATTTGACCAACATATCGGCCACCCACAAACTCACCTGACACAACTTAACCAGGTTTTTAAGCGCCTGAGGATTTTCTTTCAGCAGAACCAAATAGACGCTGCGTTTAACCACCGATTCGACCACCGCTAACACGCGCTTGAGCAGTTCTGGGCTGTAATCGCACTGCAAGACCTCACGCATAATGAGCGGTATGGTGGCGTTAAGTCGTTCAGTGCCTTCTTTGCCCAGCGTTTGCACCATTCGACTGGTTTTAAAACTGAGTAATTGAGCTAAAAAGTCGTCTGCATCGTGAGACGATAAACTAAATTCGGCCAGTTTATCGGCTTCGTCCAAGGCACTTAACCACAGCTCGGTCATTAAATCGTGTGTGCCACAAGCCTCGTCTACGGCAAAGACTTCGGCAAATTGCGCTTCTACAAAGTTGCGATGCACGTTTAAGGTGGTTAAGAAGGCCGCGTAATCAGCAAACCCCATGGCATTGGCCAGCATAAGTTGCTGATGCGATTCTTTAGGCAAGCTGTGGGTTTGTTGGTCGTCCCAGGCTTGCAAACGATTTTCGGCGCGCCGTAAAAACACATACGCCTCTTTAAGCCCTTGATACACGGTTATATCAATAAACCCGTGCTGACATAAAATCTCTAACATGGGCAACAGCGCGCGTCCTTGTAGGGTTTTGTCGCGTCCGCCGTGCACCAGTTGAAACGCTTGAGTTATAAATTCAATTTCTCTAATTCCGCCGCGTCCCAACTTAATATTGTCGTGCATGCCTTTTTTAGCGACTTCGGCGGCAATCATCTGTTTAAGCTCACGCAACGAATCCATGGCACTAAAGTCAACATATCGTCGATAGACAAACGGCCGTAAAACATTAAACAGTGCTTGCGCCTCATCGACATTTCCAGCCATTACACGGGCTTTTACCAACGCATAACGCTCCCAAGCTCGGCCATGCAGCTCATAGTAATGCTCAAGCCCTGCAAAACTCACCGCCAAAGGCCCACCATCGCCAAACGGCCGCAGCCGCATATCCACCCTATAGACAAAGCCATCGCCGGTCATTTCTACCAACGATTTATTAAGCGCCTGCCCTAAGCGAATAAAAAACTGATCGTTAGCCAATGGACGCGAAGCGCCCTGGGTTTCACCGCCCTCTGGATACGCAAAAATAAGATCAATGTCCGATGAGAAGTTTAGTTCTTGTCCGCCCAATTTACCCATACCAATCACCAGCATGGTTTGTGGCTTGCCCGACTCACGCCCTATTGGCGTGCCGTAACGCACACAAAAACGTTCATAGTGCCAATCCAACGCACTGGTTACTAAGGCATCGGCCAAGTCTGAAATAGCCGCCATACTCTCTTCTAATGAGGCCAAGCCCATTAAATCGCGCACGGCGATGCGTGTCATCATACGATTACGTTGCACCCGCAAATGCATTTTTAACTCGGTCTCGTCGGTGGACGCTATCGCCGTTTGATAAACCGTGTTGTAAAGTGTTCGTTCTGGCCAAGCGTCACGCCACACCTCTGGGGTGTGTAAATCGTTAAAACGCTTAAACATATTGCTAACATACAAACTCCAAGCTTGCACTTGTTCTAATGAATACATTGTTAAACCCTACTAAAAAGACTAAAAAAGACTAAAAATTAAATTCAACCAGGCCTGGTCATATTTTGTAAATAAACAATTGGGTTTGCCGAGCGTCGCTTAAAATCCATACTTCGGTGGGCTCTACGTCGGGCACCGCAAAACTGTTGCTCACAAACACCGCGCCACTGGGCAGCTCTTGCGACACTTTTTGCCAAAGCTTAACCATTGGTTCGGGGGATAAAAAAGCGTACACCATATTATAATCAGCCAAAGACACCTTCCATAAATCGGTGGCAAACGTTTCACCGCCTCGCAAGGTCGTGTGCATTTTAGACAACAAATACGGAATAGGCGCGGTTTCTACCCCGTGTGAAACCTGCACATTGGGCACCTGCGCCATAAACACTACGTTGCCGCCAAGGCCGCAACCTAAATCAATAAAGCGCACGTTTTGCGCACTGTCATGCTCACTACAGTGCAAAGCCACTTGCTCGGCCACCAACGCTTTAAGCGCTTGGCGGGTGACTGAGTTGGTTAAATACAGCGGCACGCGCTCGTGTCCGGCGTTAGAAAACACCAAACCAATCAACACAAACAGAGCCAATCCCCACCAAGGATTAACGCCGGCCGATAATGCGCCATACAACCCTAACGGAATTAACAATTGAATCCAACGCCACCAACTGGGTAAACCCAGCCAATGGCTTAACACGGCGGCCAACACACCTTGCACCAACACCAGCGGCCAGTAGGCGTAAGGTGGTGCAATCCACTGACTGGCCAACATTACCCCCAGCGCCAACACCATTAACGCCAAAGCCTGAGCCAGTAAAGCCACCAAAATTTTAGGCCATTTAACCAACCAACGTTTTAATACCACGCTTTATGTCTCATCTGTCTACATTCCTTAAACACCGATTGCACCACAAAATAAAAACCCTGCACCAAAAAAACAAATCCACCTTAAATAAACCCCTAAAAAAGCAAAAAACCACATAAATAAAACACTATCTTGTTGTTTTAAAAGTTATTTTAATTTTTTGGCACATTCCAGGCTTAACAATCATCGAAAACGTATTATTAATAACATTTTGAGAGGTTAGTATGAAACTGGTCGTTGCAATTATCAAACCTTTTAAACTCGATGACGTTCGTGAAGCGCTCCACGAAGTGGATGTTCACGGCATGACCGTTACCGAGTCTAAAGGTTTTGGCCGCCAAAAAGGCCATACCGAAATTTACCGTGGCGCTGAATACGCCATTGAATTTTTACCCAAACTGCGCTTAGAAATTGCCGTATCGGACGAGCAAGTTGAAAGTGTGATTGAAGCCATTGGCACCGCCGCGCGTACCGGCAAAATTGGCGACGGAAAAATCTTTATTTTACCGCTGGAACAAACCATTCGTATTCGTACGGAAGAAACCGGCGACATCGCCCTTTAAAAAAGGAATTAATTATGGAACAAGTACTTCAATTAAGCTATGCGCTTGATACCTTTTATTTCTTAATGTCCGGCGCGTTAGTCATGTGGATGGCCGCCGGATTTGCCATGCTCGAAGCCGGTTTGGTGCGCTCTAAGAACACCACCGAAATTTTAGCTAAAAACATCGGTTTGTTTGCCATTGCCTGTGTTATGTACATGTTGGTCGGTTACAACATTATGTATCCAGCCGAAGCGATTAACAGCTTTATCCCAGGGTTAAGCTTTTTAATTGGTGGTGATAACGAAGTGGCCGCTGTAATTGCAGGTGGTGACGATGCGCCTTATTACTCAGGCATGTCTGACTTCTTCTTTCAAGTTGTGTTTGTGGCAACCGCCATGTCCGTGGTGTCAGGTGCAGTGGCTGAACGTATGAAGTTGATGTCGTTTTTTGCCTTTGCTATCGTATTTACAGCGGTAATCTACCCGATGGCTGGTTTCTGGAAATGGGGCGGCGGGTTCTTAGACGAATTGGGCTTCCTTGACTTTGCAGGTTCTGGTCTAGTTCACATGGCGGGTGCTGCAGCGGCGTTAGCAGGTGTGTTATTGCTAGGAGCGCGTAAAGGTAAATACGGTCCAAACGGTGAGTCACGTGCAATTCCCGGTGCTAACCTACCGATGGCGACACTAGGAACGTTTATTTTATGGCTAGGTTGGTTTGGTTTTAACGGCGGCTCTGAGCTTAAGATTTCTAACGTTGAAGAAGCCAATGCAGTTGCTATGATTTTTGTAAACACCTTAATGGCCGCTGCAGCCGGTGTGATTGGTGCGCTGTTAGCCTCTAAATTAAAATTTGGTAAAGCCGACTTAACCATGATGCTAAACGGCGCATTAGCAGGCCTGGTAGCTATTACCGCAGAACCGCTAACCCCTACTGCATTAGAAGCAACATTGATTGGTCTAGTTGCTGGTATCTTAGTGGTGTTTGTAATTTTAATCATGGATCGTAAGTTTAAAATTGATGATCCAGTGGGTGCGATTTCAGTTCACGGTGTTATTGGTATCTTTGGTTTGATTGCGGTCACGTTCACAAATCCAGATTCAAGCTTAGTAGCGCAGTTAACCGGGATTGTCGTAATCTTTACTTGGGTGTTCTTAACCAGCTTAATTTTGTGGTCAATCATCAAAGCAGTCATGGGAATTCGTGTTAGCGAAGAAGATGAATACACCGGTGTTGATCAGTCAGAATGTGGTATGGAAGCGTACCCTGAGTTTAAAAAGTAAGTTTTAAGTTAGAGAACGTAACTTAGTTGTAAATGTTAAATCCTTCATGTTGTAAATGCTCCTCGTTTTTTGCCCCGCTTAGTCGGGGCTTTTTTTTGCGTAAAATACGCCTCATCCCCCCGTGTTTTCGCTACAATAACACTCATTGCATTCATCCTATTACTATTACTCAAAACATCCTAACCCAGAGAATTATATATGTCCTTACACCGTTTACTGTCTTCTTTGCTGCTGAGCAGTATTTTTATGTTAAACCCGGTCTTGTCCTTCGCCGAAGAAGCCGCCACCGGCAAAACCTACTCACCCAAATACAAGCAATTTGAAGCCCCCAAAGAGAACATTCCAAAATACTTTGCCATGGAAAAAAACGTGGTGAATTTTAAGGGTGAAGGTCAAGCGAAGTTTTTAGCCATTGATTTAAAATTTATGTCGTACTACCCACAAATTGTTGAAATAGAAATGGAGCATTTACGCCCTATTTTAAAAAATGACATTGATCGCTTATTACGCAATAAAACTTACACTCAACTAAAGTCACCCACCGGACCCGATGAGCTAAGAGCCGAAATACTAAAAGTAGCGCGCGATATTTTAGAAAAACACAATCTGTTTCCAGACTTGTTAGAAGACGTGTATCTTGAACGCTTTGTAATGCAATAATTAGCACACAAACGCAATACATAACCCAGAAATACATAATCCCGAGTTAACTCGGGATTAATAAAAAGTACCCTAAAACGTTCTTAACTTATAAAGCCACTTATAGAGCACCATTTTTAAACTTGGTTTTACCTCAATAGGATGCTTAAACACCAAAACAACCGCTTGTTCATTGGGGTTGCGTAACGGGTGGTTATACCAATCCAACAAGCTTTCGTATTCATAACCGCTGTCTAACGCAATAAGTTGCCAAGGCAAAGGGCGTACCGCAGAATCAACTTTTATGCCTTGTGGTGTAAATTCAAGCGCAATTTTTTCGTCAATAAAGACTGGTTTAGCTTTACCAGACTCCATCCAAATACGCACCACCTCTCCTGCTTGCAACAACGTACCATAAGGTAAAAATAAATACTGTGCGTTTAGACTGTTCACAGGGTTGTCCAATAACGGTGGCCCATCAGGAAACGTAAACTTGCAATAACCTCCAGAACAACATGACATTTTATTTTCCTTACGTGCAAAAAGAGTTTATTATTATAACCATAGCCTTTAGCCTTGGAGCGATTCAAATGGTCATTAACTCTAACCCCATCTCACCCAGCTACTTTAATCAGATAAACCAGGTTAATCAGACACTTAGTTCTGGAAGCCAAATCAACAGTGCAGCCGACAATCCTGCAGGTAGCGCCATTGTTAGTGCTTTAACCGCGCAAGTCAATAGCCGCGATATGGCTACCCAAAATGCCAACCAAGGCATAGGATTATTGCAAACCGCCGACGGTGCGAGCAACACCATTGGTCAAGCGTTGTTGCGCATGAACGAACTGGCTCTGCAAGCCCAAAATGGCACACTTAACGATGGCCAACGTGGTGCGTTAAACGCAGAGTTTCAGCAAAACCTGCAAAGCATTAATCAAACGGCACAAAACACCGCGTTTAATGGGCAACCGCTCTTAAACGGTCAAAGCCCTAGCGTTAACATTAACCTGGGCGACAGCAGTAACAGCACCTTAACCCTGCCCAACCAGAGCAGTGACGGCTTGGCCATTAGTGGTTTAAACATCGGCAACGCCGCCGACGCTTCTTTGGCCTTTGCCGGTGTCACCACCGCGCTTGAGCAACTCACCACTCAGCGCAGTGAATTTGGTGCACAACAAAATGGTTTAGTCCGCGCGATTGATAATTTAGCCACTCAAAACATCAATAGCCAAGCCAGTCGCAGTCAAATCAGCGACACCGACTTTGCCCGCGCCATGACCGAAAAAATTAGACAACAAACCCTAAACGAAAGCTCAATTGCCATGCAAGCACAAAGCAATCAAACCCGAGGCAACGTGTTGCAACTGCTGAGTTTTTAACCACATTAAAACCCCCACTCTCCTTAAAACGGCCGAACTTTTCGGCCGTTTTAATTTGTAGCACGTTTAAATTTCAATGACTGTCTTGTTGTAGCCCACTTTTTTAACCGCCCACTTACAGACAACCGCCCAAGCGATTGTTATAATCGCGTCAATATTTTTTATTAAAAAGAGTTTAATAAACGTCCTATGGAAAAGCATTTCGACCCCAATATTATTGAAACTAAGTGGTACCAAATCTGGGAAAAAAAGGGCTACTTTAAGCCGCAAAACAACCAGGCCAGCCCTTACAGCATTATGATTCCGCCGCCTAACGTGACCGGCAGTTTGCACATGGGACACGCGTTTCAAGACACCATTATGGACACCTTGATTCGCTACCACCGCATGAAAGGCGAAGACACTCTTTGGCAACCCGGTACCGACCACGCGGGCATTGCCACGCAAATGGTGGTTGAACGTCAACTGGCCGCCAAAGACTTAAGCCGTCACGATGTAGGGCGCGAAAAGTTCATTGAAAAAGTCTGGGAATGGAAAGAAGAATCCGGTGGCACCATTACCAAACAATTGCGTCGCATGGGTGCGTCGGCCGATTGGAGTCGCGAACGTTTTACCATGGACGACGGTTTATCCAACGCGGTAAAAGAAGTCTTTGTACAGCTTTACAATGAAAACCTCATTTACCGTGGCAAGCGCCTTGTCAACTGGGACCCGGTACTGCACACCGCCGTGTCGGACTTAGAAGTTATTTCAGAAGAAGAACAAGGCAATTTGTGGCACATGCGCTACCCACTGAGCGACGGCTCAGGGTTTTTGGTGGTGGCCACCACACGCCCCGAAACCATGTTGGGCGACCAAGCGGTTGCCGTGCATCCCGAAGACGAACGCTATGTGCATTTAATTGGTAAAACCATTACCTTGCCCTTAGTAGGTCGAGAAATCCCCATTATTGGCGACGATTATGTGGATAAAGACTTTGGTACCGGTTGCGTCAAAATCACCCCCGCTCACGATTTTAACGACTACGAAATGGGCAAACGTCATAACCTACCCATGCTGAACATCTTAACGGTGGATGCGGCGATCAACGACCAAGCGCCTGAAAAATATCAAGGGCTTGATCGTTACGAAGCGCGCAAACAAATCGTAGCCGACTTAGACGCATTAGGCTTAATGGACGCCATTAAACCGCATACCTTAATGGTGCCACGCGGTGACCGTTCGCATGCAGTAATCGAACCCTTATTAACCGACCAATGGTACGTTGCGGTGCAAGAGTTGGCCAAACCCGCGATTGACGCGGTTAAAAATGGCGACATTGAGTTTGTGCCCAAAAACTGGGAAAACACCTATTTTGAGTGGATGAACAACATTCAAGACTGGTGCATTTCACGCCAAATTTGGTGGGGACACCGAATTCCCGCTTGGTACGATAACGACGGTAAAATTTACGTTGGTCGCAGCGAAGCGGAAGTACGTGCCCAGCATCAATTAAGCCCAGACCATATTCTTAAACAAGACGAAGACGTGTTAGACACTTGGTTTAGCTCGGCGTTATGGACGTTTTCGACCCTAGGCTGGCCCGAAAAAACGCCTGAACTTGCCAAGTTTCACCCCACATCTGTCTTAGTGACTGGCTTTGACATCATCTTTTTCTGGGTTGCCAGAATGATTATGATGGGACTAAAATTTACCGGCGAAGTGCCGTTTAAACAAGTTTACGTACACGGCTTAGTGCGCGATGGCGAAGGCCAAAAAATGTCAAAATCCAAGGGCAACGTGCTTGACCCACTGGATTTAATTGACGGCATTGAGCTGGAAGAACTGGTTAAAAAGCGCACCTACGGCATGATGCAACCCGAAAAAGCCGCGCAAATTGAAAAAGCCACCCGCAAACAATTTGCCGATGGTATCCCTGCATTTGGTACCGACGCGTTGCGCTTTACCTTTGCCTCATTGGCCTCAACCGGTCGCGACATTCGGTTTGATTTAAACCGCGCCGAAGGTTATCGCAACTTTTGCAACAAGCTGTGGAACGCCACGCGCTATGTGCTAATGAACACCGAGGGCTTTGACACCGGCGTAGACGATAAACAACCCATAGAACTCTCTTTAGCCGACCGCTGGATTAACGCACGCTTGCAAGACGTTATGAGTGAAGTCAATCGTCACTTTGACGGCTATCGTTTTGATTTAGCCGCCACGGTGTTGTATGAATTTACCTGGAACGAATATTGCGACTGGTACTTAGAACTGGCCAAACCGGTATTGAACAAAGACGCCAGCGACGCCGCCAAACGAGGCACTCGTAAAACTTTGGTGGGTGTACTAGAACAACTGTTACGTTTACTGCACCCTATTATTCCGTTTATTACCGAAGAAGCGTGGCAAGCGGTTGCTCCTTTAGCGGGCAAACACAATGCCACCATCATGCTTGAACCTTACCCACAAGCCAATTCAGTGCTTATGGACGCGCCGGCGGTATTGGAGCTGGAATGGGTTAAACAATTTATTGTCAGTGTGCGTAAAATTCGCTCAGAAATGGACATTGCTCCCAGCAAAGCCCTGCCTGTTTTACTCAGCTGTTTAAACGACAATGACCAGGCCTGGTTAAACAACAATCACGTTTCACTGACCACTTTAGCCAAACTGGCCAGCATTGATGTGGTTGAAGATGAAAGCAGTGTTCCCGAATCGGCTGTGGCGCTGGTGGGTGAAATGAAAATTTACATTCCAATGGCCGGCTTAATCGACAAAGAAGCTGAACTTGGGCGTTTAACCAAAGAAATTGGCAAGCTCGTAGGCGAAATTCAACGCCTAAGCGGCAAGCTTAACAACGATGGTTTTATTGCCAAAGCGCCCGAAGCGGTCGTGGCGGTAGAGCGCAAAAAACTCAACGATTATGAAATCGCCCTTAACAACCTAGAGGCACAGTATGAAAAATGCTTCAACTTTAAGCGTTCACAACGCGCACTGTCGGTAACGGCATTGCTTATGTCTATGAGCCTAAGTGCCCTACCAGGCCTGGCGAGTGCCGCAGAAGGCAGTTATAAAAACTACGTTACCGATGCTGTGGATGTGCCAGTGCGTAAAGGCGCTGATTATAAGTTTAAAATTTCGCACATGCTAAAATCGGGCACGCCCGTGACCATTCTAACCGTGGACAGCGCTGGCTGGGCAAATGTGGAATTTATGAGAAGTGGTAAAACAGTCACCGGCTGGATGCCCACCAGTGTATTGCAAAATGAGCCCGTGGCCAAAGAACGCCTGAGTGCACAAATGGCAAAAACAACGGCCGTTGAACAAAAACACAACGCACTATTACAAGAACTAGACACGCTTAAAGCGCGTTTTGACAGCACTGAGCTAGAACTGACCGCCATTAAACAAGAAAACTTTGAACTCACTCAAGAGTTAACTCGTTTAAAATCCATTTCGAGCAACGCACTCGAACTGGATGAAGAAAATCAAACCATGAAAAAACGGTTGTCGGCATTTGAAACTGACAACGCTATTATGAAAGAACAAATTGACGCGTCAAACGACGCTATTCAACGCCAATGGTTTTTAACCGGTGGCGGCGTGTTGTTGCTAGGTTTACTGTTAGGACGTTTCTTCCGCCTGCCTAATAAGCGTAAAAAATGGGACAGCTTTTAGCAGACCGCTTAAATTTAGTACTGGGGTAGGCTTAAACTTTACCCATAAAAAACCCTTTTAAAAGGGTTTTTTTACGGGTAACACTCTAGGCTATTTAAGTCGAGACTTTTGCACGACTAAATTACTTTGCCAAAAGTTTAATCAACTCTTTGGCCGGAACATAACCTGGCAATAACTCGCCGCTGTCTAATACAATGTTGGGCGTACCATTTACTCCAAATAATTCGGCTTGCATCATATGATTTTCCACTGGATTTTTGCAAGTTTTAGGCTCTACCACCCCACCTTTCATAGCCTCGTCCATGGTTTTTCCCTTATCAGCAGAACACCATACCGACACCGCTTTTAGATACGATGGCGTTGCTAAACCCGAGCGTGGATGCGCCATGTAACGCACAGCAATGCCTGCTTTATTCAGTTCAGGAATCTCTTTGTGCAACTTAGCGCAATAAGGGCAGTCAATGTCGGTAAATACAGTAACACGATGCTTTTGCTCGCCTTGTGCTGGGTACACAATCAGAGTGCTTTCTTCTATTTTATCCAACTCAGATTTACGCGCACTGGCCTTAGCCAATTCGGTTAGGTTTTCACGCGTGTCTAAACGAATCAAATCGCCGTTAAGTAAGTATTGACCGTCCTTTGACATGTAAATCACCATAGGTCCCACACTCACCTGATACACTCCCGGAAACGGACTGGGAGTAATTTGAGCGGCCGGCGCATCTGGTATCACCTTTTTAAGCTGTGCTTGTATGGCCGAATACTCTTCGGCCGAAAACGCCTGCGATACCAAGCTGGCCGATAACGCCAACACCCATACACTTTTTTTAATAATCGACCCTTTCATAACAAAATAACATCCTACTTAGTACTGTTAATAAACACTGCTCATAAAAACCGCTCATAAATACTGCTCATATTGCTAAATTTAATCTCTAACAATCGCTACCATTAATGTTGGTTAATATAACACAAATTATGTTCCATTTTAGCCACGCGGATGATGCTGCTGGTGCAAGCTAGCTAAGCGGTCTTTGGCCACATGGGTATAAATTTGAGTCGAAGACAAATCACTGTGACCCAACAACAGTTGCACTGTGCGTAAATCAGCGCCGTGGTTAATTAAATGGGTGGCAAAGCATGTCGCAGAGTGTGCGGCGACAAATTTGCATCAATACCGGCTTTTATCGCTAATTGACGAATACGGTGCCACAGCGTTTGCCGCGTCATCGTCCGTCCAATCCGGGAAATAAACACACTGTTTACCCATGCACCTTTTAACAAAACTGGCCGAGCATCTCTCATATAACGCTCTAACCATTCAATGGCAAACTCACCCAGTGGCACAATACGCTCTTTATTGCCCTTGCCGGTAACGCGAACCAAACCGGCCGATAAATTAACCTGTTCAAACGGCAACGTGACTGTTTCAGATACCCGAAGTCCGGTGGCGTACATGAGTTCTAAAATAGCGCGGTCACGCAATCCTAACGCTGTGGTCACGTCCGGTGCTGCCAACAACATCACAACCTGCTGCTCACTTAAAGTACTGGGCAAAGTTTGCGCACGTTTGGGTGATTTAATCAGCGCGGTTGGATCAATAATAAACTGTTGATGAACACAACCCCATTGATAAAATCGTTTTAAAGTCGACAATAAGCGAGCGTTGCTTTTAGCATCGCGGCCAACGGTGTGTAAATGATGCATAAACGCTTCAAGAGTAGATGCGCTAGGCGCTTGTAAATCAGGTACGTCAACGCTTATCAACCAGGCCTGGTAGAGTTCTAAATCGCGGCGGTAGGCCATAAGTGTATTGTGACTTAAGCCTTCTGAAAGCTGTAAAAATTCAATAAATTGATGTACTAAGGTGGGCGAATTAGACAAGGGGAGTGACTCAGGCGAATTTGTATTTTGCATGGCAAAATTATAGCAAACTCAACCCAAAAAAACGCCCAATAAAGGGCGTTTTAAACAAAGAAAACCAAAGTAATCGTGTTAGTAATAAACGATTATACTTTTTCTCTGATACGAGCGGCTTTACCAGAAAGCTCACGCAAGTAGTACAATTTAGCACGACGAACCGCACCACGGCGTTTTAGCGTAATGCTATCAACCATTGGGCTGTAGGTTTGGAAAGTACGCTCAACACCAACACCGTGTGAAATTTTACGCACGATGAAGTTTGAGTTAATTCCACGATTTTTGATGGCAATAACTACGCCTTCAAATGCCTGCAAACGCTCACTTGCGCCGTCTTTTACTTTTACTTGTACAACAATAGTATCACCAGGAGCAAATGCCGGAATTTCTTTGGTCATTTGTTCTGCTTCAATACGCTTAATGATATTGCTCATTTTAAGCTTCTCCACTTAGGACGGTCGGGACTTTTGCCACCGAACCATAAGGTCATTACAACCTTATATTTAATTTATTCAACATACGCTAACCCATGTTAACCAGAGGTTGAATCCGAATTTTAAAACTGTATAGGTTATTTAACCCAATATTAAATCAGGCCGACGTTGCTGAGTTCGCGCTAACTTTTGGGCGTGTCGCCAGGCCTCAATTTTAGCGTGATGCCCTTCAAGCAACACGGCAGGAACGTCTAAACCATCTACCACTTCAGGTCGGGTATAATGTGGGCAGTCCAATAAACCGTCCGAAAACGAGTCTTGTTCGGCCGACTGCGCATGCCCTAATGCCCCTGGAATTAAGCGAATCATCGCATCCATCAACATCATAGCCGGCAGTTCGCCACCACTTACTACAAAATCCCCAATGCTAATCTCTTCGTCAACCGATGAGGCAATTAAGCGCTCATCAATTCCTTCATAGCGACCACACAGCAGTGTTAGATTGGCGTGTTCTAATAACTGCACCACCTTACGTTGAGTTAACGGCTGACCTTGTGGTGATAAATACACCACGTGTGGTTTTTGGGTTAACTCAGCTTCAATGGCACACAATGTCTCTTTTAAGGGTTGGTACAGCATCACCATTCCAGGACCACCGCCATAAGGCCGATCGTCTACTGTGCGATGTTTATCGCGCGTAAAATCACGAGGATTCCACAAGGTAAGTTGATAAAGATTGGCCACATTGGCGCGTCTACTCACCCCCGATTCCGTTAATGCACTAAACATTTCGGGAAACAGGGTGATGACATCAAATCTCACAACGTTTCTTCCAATGGTTCAATATCCCAAATAACATTAATGCGCTTATTGACAATGTCTACTGACACCACAAACCGCTCCATTACAAAGGGAATTAAATCACTGTGCTCACCTTTAACACGCATTACATCGTGAACGCCGGTTTCGACCATTTCAGTGATTTCACCCAAAACGATGCCATCTTGGTTGGTCACTGTGCAACCAATTAAATCAATCCAATAAAGATTTTCTTCTGGATTTTTTAACTGATTACGGTCTATTGCAATATCGCATCCCATGTATTCACGGGCTACATCACGATCCGGCACACCCTCAAGTAACGCGACTAAAGTCTTGCCACCTTGTTGCACTTTACTGTCCAACACTTTAACTTGTCGCCATTCGCCCTTGCATTTAATCCACCAGGGAGAATACGCTAAAATATTTTGTCTGGGCTCGGTATGAGAAAATATTTTGACCCAACCTGCTACACCAAACACACCATTAATTTGGCCAACCATCAATTTTTCTTGCGACATAAATCGTCCTTTGACGGCGGTTAAAAAATGATTAAGCTTTAGCTGCTAATTTGATAATACCTTTTACGCGTGGGCTCATTTGAGCGCCTAGTGCAATCCAGTGATCAACTCTCGCCTGATCAACACGGGTTTTTTCTTCATTACCGGTTGCTACTGGGTTGTGAAAACCAACTTGTTCAATAAAACGACCGGTTGCGCTGTTGCGCTGATCGGCTACAACCATTTTGTAAAACGGACGCTTTTTAGATCCACCACGTGCTAAACGAATAACTACCATTTTTGATTCCTTTATTTAATCAGGCGATGAGAGGAATTCCTCTCAACAATTTCTTCTTTTGACTCACTAAATTTCACCGTAGTTGGCGAAAGGCGGAATTATACTGAAAAGCATTTTTTAAATCAATTACTTAAACGTATTTTATTTAATAACTTAAACCGCCAGCCTGACATTGGCAATGTGCGGTAAAAAATTACATAATCCATAACAAGACTTCATAAACCAGACTGTTTTAGATAATTTATTAAAAAACCGTTTGACCAGGCCTGGTCAAACGGTTTTTTGAATGTCTAATGTTGTATTATCTGTCGTTTTTAAAGAGCGTCTTATAAAGAGTTTTATAAAGAGCGCGTTGCACACGTAAGGTGCAATGCTCTCAAAAAGACTTATCGTGACTTGGGCGGCAAGCCCGGCATACCACCCATACCCAAACTGCCCGCCATACCAGGCGGCAATTTACCAGCCAAACCACGCATCATGTTTTTCATGCCGCCTTTAGACATTTTTTTCATCATCTTTTGCATTTGCGTAAACTGCTTAAGCAATTTATTTACGTCCTGCACCGACGTACCCGAACCCATAGCAATACGACGTTTACGCGAGCCTTTAATCACCGCTGGAAACAAACGCTCTTGCTTGGTCATAGAGTGAATAATAGCCTCTAAACGTCTAAACTCGCGCTCGGCGACTTCGTTATTCATCTGTTCTTTCATTTGCCCCATACCAGGCAACTTACCCATCAAGCCGCTAACACCGCCCATAGACTGAATTTGCTGCAACTGCTCAAGAAAATCGGCCAGGTCAAAATCGCCTGACTTTTGCATTTTTTGAGCAAATTGCGCGGCTTTTTTCTGATCGATTTTAGCCTCAGCCTCTTCAATCAGACTGAGTACATCGCCCATACCCAAAATGCGCCCGGCCATACGATCGGGGTGAAAGGTTTCTAACGCATCGGTTTTTTCACCCGCACCAATAAACTTAATGGGTTTACCGGTAATTTCTCGAATGGACAATGCGGCACCACCGCGTGCATCGCCATCTGTCTTGGTTAAAATAATTCCGGTCAACGGCAAAGCATCATTAAACGCTTTGGCGGTATTCGCCGCGTCTTGCCCGGTCATCGAATCGACCACAAACAGCGTTTCTATCGGTTTCACACTTTGATGCAATGCTTGAATTTCACGCATCATGTCGTCGTCAATGTGCAAGCGCCCAGCGGTGTCTAATATAAGCACATCCACAAACTGTTTTTTGGCCGCGGCGTGCGCATTGCGGGCAATCTCAATAGGGTCTTGGTCGGCGCTAGAAGGAAAAAACAGCACGTCTACTTGTTGAGCCAGCGTTTCTAACTGTTTTATTGCGGCGGGACGATAAACGTCAGCCGACACCACCATGACTTTTTTCTTTTCACGCTCTTTTAACCACTTAGCCAACTTAGCGACCGTAGTGGTTTTACCTGCGCCTTGCAAACCGGCCAACATAATAACCGCTGGCGGCTCTACGTTAAATTTAAGCGGCTGCGCTTCTGACCCCATTACCTCGGCCAATTGTTCGCGTACAATTTTAATGAACGCTTGACCAGGGTTTAAACTGCTTGATACTTCTTGGCCTATGGCGCGCTCTTGAACCTTTGTGGTAAAGATTTTTACCACGCTTAAGGCCACGTCCGCTTCTAAAAGCGCACGGCGCACATCGCGCATCGCGTCTTTAATATTGTCTTCGGTTAAACGCCCTTGTCCACGAATGGCTTTAAACGTTTGAGCCAAACGGTCTGCTAAATTGTCAAACATACAAAATATACTCCTGCCCACACGGCGGTTTGCCAAGCGACAAGGCGACTATAAAACGGTGCTTGCTTATTAAGACCTTTGCTCATAAGCAAAGGTCTTATAATAATGAACCGCCGTTTTAACCGCCTTGCAGACTACTAATTAAAATTCAATTCCGCTATTATAACTAAAGTTAGCGCATGTATGCGCCAAAGCAGTTTGTTTGACTGTTTTTGAAATTTAATACAATCACCTCATTACGTACTCTTTTACCGTGCAATAGTGATTAAAGGTTTTTTTTATGCTCGTTAGCGGAATCACCGCGCTGTTTGCCAGCGTACTTTATTTGTATGCAAGCGCTTTAATTTGGCAAAGAATTCAGTCGACTTCAAGTGCCGCTCAGCGCAGCAAAGTGCTTATTATCGCCATTTGCGCCACAGTACTGCACGCTTACACGCTGAGTAACACGCTGTGGGTAGATCAACAAATTAACTTTCACATTGGCAATGGACTTTCGTTAGTGGCGTTATTGGGCAGTGCTATTTTATTAATCACCAACATTAATAAAAGCACCGAAACTTTAGGCATATTCATCTATCCTTTTGCCGCCCTTACAACGTTACTGCCGTTAATGGTGCTTACCACCACCTATTTACCGTTTGAGTTGGGCACGCACGTGCTTATTTCTATTTCGGCTTACAGCATTATGGGCATAGCGACCGCTCAAGCCATTTTATATGCACAACAAGAACGTCTGTTTAGAACCAAAAAACTTTCTAAATTAATGAACGCACTGCCGCCATTGCAAGTAATGGAAACCACCCTAGTTCAGCTAATTTTGATTGGTTTTGTATTTTTAAGTTTTGCATTAATCAGCGGCGCTCTGTTTATAGAAAACATGTTTGCTCAACATTTAGTACATAAAACGTTTTTTGCCGTTCTTTCTTGGCTGGTGTATGCAGTATTACTTTTGGGGCATTTTAAGCGCGGTTGGCGCGGGCAAAAAGCAGCCACCTATTCTATTTGGGCGTACTTTTTACTCATACTTAGTTACATTGGCACAGAGTTAACGTTGGCCATGTTACGCTGACACTCAGGTTTACCAAAATTTGAAGCGCTACCGGCAACCTTATATAAACAAATATATTACAAATATATAACGAATGGATAACCGCTTCATAACGGACAGCGCTTTAACCATCATTGATTGGCAAAATAAGCTTTTTTATCCATCCATCAACCGTTATAATTTAGATTCACTCATAACCCATTGAACGATTTTGAACTCTCTTGATATCTCTACCCTATTTGGAATACTTTTACTAATGATTGTGCTTTCTGCTTTGTTTTCAGCCTCTGAAACCAGCATGATGGCGCTTAACAAATACCGTTTAAGACACCAAGTTAAATCAGGTCACAAAGGTGCTATTAAAGCTCAAAAACTGCTCGAAACTCCCGACCGCTTGTTGGGCGTAATTTTACTTGGCAATAACTTTGTTAATATCTTTGCCTCTTCCATCGCCACCATTATTGCCATGAAACTGATTGGTGAGGCTGGAATTGCTCTAGCGGCAGGCTTGCTAACCTTTGTTATTTTAGTGTTTTCAGAAGTCGCTCCTAAAACGCTAGCCGCGCTGTATCCCGAAAAAATTGCCTATCCAGCCGCCTATCTGTTAACACCCATTCTTAAAGCCCTATCGCCCGTAGTTTGGTTAATTAACTTATTTGCCAACAACTTTTTACGTCTGTTTGGCGTGAACACCAAAGCAGGCGACGACCCGCATTCACTGACCCATGAAGAGTTGCAAACCTTAATTTACGAAGCCACCAGCCAACTGCCCGACACCTACCGTGCTATGCTCACCAGCGTACTGCAGTTAGAGTATGTGACCGTTGAAGACGTCATGATTCCCAAACAAGACATTTACGGTGTGGACATTGACCAACCATTAGAAGATATCTTAAAAGCTCTTCAACAATCACCTTACACACGCATCCCGCTGTATAGAGGCTCTATTGATGAAGAACTTATCGGCATCTTAAATTTACGCCGTGCTCTGCCTTTATTAATGCGCCAAGAAATTACATTAAAAGACATTATTAGAATCACCAGGCCTGCTTACTTTATTCCTGAAACCACTTCGTTAAACGTGCAACTGGGTAAATTTAATCACCATAAGCGTCGTATGGCTTTTATTGTTGACGAATACGGCGACTTGCAAGGTTTGCTTACCATGGAAGACTTGTTAGAAGAAATTGTGGGCAAACTATCAACCGACGCTAAAGCCAAACCTATTGAACTGGCGGTGAGCTTAAACGAAGACGGCAGCATGAACGTAGATGCCTCGGAATTTATTCGTGAACTTAATAAAGAATTTGACCTATGTCTACCCACTGACGGCCCCAAGACTTTAAACGGTTTAATTCAAGAAGAACTTGAATCTTTGCCTACGCCTGGGACATGTTTAAAAATTAACGACTACATTCTTGAAGTATTAACCACCTCGACCAACACCATTGAGCTGGTCAAATTAACCCCACCAAATAACGATCCAAGAGACAATTAACCATGTCAACTGTACAAGAACACCCTTTTTTAAGCGAGCATAACTGGCAACTGCTTAAATCGGGTATTCGTCAATTGGCTTTAAACGAGGTGTTGTCACGATTTGAAAAGGTTGGCTTTGAAGAAAAAGCCGACGGCTCATTATTGACCGAAGCCGACACTCAAATGCAGCTTAAAACCCAAGAATTTTTAGCGCATCACTGGCCTAAGTTTGCATTTTTAGGGGAAGAATCGTCGCTTGAACAGCAACAAAATGCGCTGCAAAGTACGCAAGGTTGTTGGATTTTAGACCCAGTAGACGGCACCAGCAATTTTGCCAGTGGCATTCCTGTGTTTGCGGTGTCGCTGGCATTAATCATAAATAAAGAAATAGTGATGGGGTTAATTTACGACCCCTGCCGTGATGAGCTTTTTGCAGCAAGAGCGCACCTGGGCGCCCAACTTAATGACCAAACTCTGCTGGCCAAAACATCCAAAACGGCTGTAAAGCAATGCAGTGGCATTATTGACTTTAAACGCTTACCGACCAATTTAGCACATCAACTGGCGCTGAACCCGCCCTACTCGTCACAACGTAGCTTTGGTTCGGTTGCTCTTGATTGGTGTTGGATTGCAGCCGGTCGCGGCCAAGTTTATTGCCATGGCGCGCAAAATATTTGGGACTACGCCGCAGGCTGGTTAATATTAGAAGAAGCTGGCGGAAAAAGCAGCACACTGCAAGGCGATTCGGTTTTAATCGCTAAAGTTGAAAAGCGTTCGGCCATTGCGGCCACCACACCGGAGCTGTTTAAACAATGGCAAATGGCCATTCTTTAAACTACCTGCTGCATTCAACAAAGACCTCTTAAAACCCAGCCAGTAAAACCCAGCCAGCGTATATTTATAAGCCCATCAACCTATCGACTTACCAAACTCCACACGGCTAGAGCGCGTTTAAGGGCTTGAATGTCTATGGGCTTAGACAAGTAGTCGTTCATACCGGCTTGTAAAACTCGTGCACGGTCTCCGTCCATGGCGTTGGCCGTTAAGGCCACAATAGGAATATTTGCATTCCTAGAATCGAGCAACCTAATGGCTTGAGTGGCGCTGATTCCGTCCATTATAGGCATTTGCATGTCCATCAAGACCAAATCAAACTCATCGCCATATGTTTGCACCAGCTCTACCGCTTTAAGGCCGTTATCGGCCAAACTTACCCGATGACCCAACTTGCTTAAAATGGCTTTAATTAATAATTGATTAGACGCATTGTCTTCAGCCACCAATATAGACAAGGGGCGAGCATCTTCAAGTTCTTGTTCACTGTTTTCGGTTAACACCTCATTCACGTTGGGCAAGTTAAACGGAATTTCAAACCAAAACACACTGCCTTTGCCCAATTCGCTGATAATGCCGATTTCGCCTTTCATGGCTTCAACTAAACGCTTACTAATCGACAAACCTAGCCCTGTGCCGCCGTGTTGTCGGGTGGTTGAGGCATCCACTTGGGTAAACTCTGAAAACAGCTTGGTTAAACTTTTCTGAGGAATTCCCATGCCTGTGTCTTGCACTTCAAAACGTACACGCTGTCCACCGCTTGAGGCATGACCAAATTCATCCATATCGCGCCCTGCTAACAGCTTAACGGTGACGTGCCCATGGTAGGTAAACTTAATGGCGTTGCCGACTAAATTTAATAAAATTTGCCTTAGTCGCGCTTCATCCCCTTTGTAAAACTTAGGCAACGAAGCGTCTAAAGAGTAACTTAAGGTTAAATGCTTTAGCTTCGCTTGCGTGCTGCTCATATCAATAACGGTTTTAATGGGTTGCTCTAATTCAAACACTCTTTGCTCTAGCTCAACTTTGCCAGCGTCCAATTTATTAAAGTCTAAAATATCGTTAATTAAATACAATAAATGCTCACCCGAGCGTTTAATCATCTCGACGTATTGCCCTTGCTCATCGTCTAAATCCGAATCAAGCAACAAACCAGATGTACCAATTACCGAATTAAGCGGTGTACGAATTTCATGGCTCATCACCGATAAAAAGTCAGCCTTGGCTTTTGCCGAACTTTCGGCGTCTTGCCGCGCCGTTTTAAGCATCTCTTCCATGGCTTTACGTTGTGTGATGTCAAGCGAAAACCCCAAAATCCAAACTTCTGGAGTGCGCTCAGGTCGTTCAACTTTAATAGGTCCTTTGCCCATCATGAGCCAACGCGGCTCGCCGTTTAACAAAAGTGACTCTTCTGAAATAATAAGCCTATTTTCTTCTTTAGCCACCTGATCCCCATGCAAATGTTGGTGAGCAAGGTCTAACGGAAAAATCTCATAATCGGTACGTCCAATGGCTTGCGCGCGGGACACGCCCGTGTCGCGTTCGGTTTGCTTACTAAAAAACCGAAAGCACCCTTGACCGTCTTTAACGTAAATACTGATGGGCAAGGCATCAATAATTTGCTCAATTAATGCCTCTTTTTGTTGCACTTGCTGCTGCGCTTGTTTACGTGCACTTATATCGACTAACGTGCCAGCCACTCTAATGGGTAAGCGGTGTGCATCATCCCAAATACTTTGGGCCGTTACTTGCAACCAATTATAACTGCCGTGCTGATTGCGGACTCTAAACTCAACATCAAACGGCCAATGTTCATCAAAATGCGCTGCCAAAGCCTCACTCACCCGCACGCTGTCGGCAGGGTGAACATGAGCCATTAAACTGGCTTGACTGCTGCCCAACTGAGCGGGGGCGATGTCTAAAATAGTATAGGCGCGCTGTGAGTAATGAATAAAATCTTGCGCCACGTTCCAATCAAAAACCCCAAAATTAGCACCCTCTACCACCCATTGATACAGTGAGGTATTTAAGGCATCGCTTACTAATACAGGTTCAGATTTTCGCTGGCTTTCAGGTAAGAAACTCACCAGCAACGCGTTCTGCTCGGGAGAGGCTGTAAAACGATAAGCCTCTAAAGCGTGATGAAAAGTGTGTAAAAAAGTCGATGCACTGGCGCGCGTCATGGCATCCATTAATTCAAGCTTTAAAGCCAAATCGTCGTTAAGCGCATAATCACCCCAAATGGCTTGAGCCGCCGCATTATGCCAAAAAAGTTGCCATTGCGCGTCGTCATCACGTTTTACAACCGCGTGCGCTAGGGGTAAAAAACCAAACAACAACTCCAATTCATCAGGGGTTTTACTCGAAAACATAGGCATCTCTTGGCAGGGCAGAGTGATTAAATAAGTCCGTTATTCTACTGCAACTGCAAAGCGTATAGTAAATTAAACCGTAATTAATAAGGTGCGGTTTTAAGCAATAAAATGCAAAAATCGTTTTAACCAGGCCTGGTTAAAACGATTTTGACCTTGTTTATATACAAAGAAACAGCGCTTAAAACGTTATTAAGACCTGCGCAATTAATATGTCCAAACGAGCTGCGCGCTTACAATGTCGACGGCAGAATCGTAAGAGCCCACTAAATATTGAGTGTTATCGGTCGTGTAATTAACAGCGGCACGATCTGCAAATAAATGACTGTAGGCGACATCTAAATTAAGCGTCTTATTCATTGCATAACCCAAACCAACCGACACCCACTTGCGATCCGAATCAGGAGTTCTTGGACTGCGATTCACTTCACTCGAAATAGGCGTTTGATCCAATGCCATACCGGCACGCAACTTAAGTGCCTCGGTTAACTCAACCAGACCGCCTAACGACAAACGCCAACTGTCTTTAAAGTCTTGACGCGCATTAAACGCTTCCTGCATTGAGTCGAATTCAATCTCCAACTCTTTATAATCGCTCCACTGTGTCCAAGTGGCATCGGCCAAGACATGCACATTATCGCCAACCGCTTGCTTAATACTAAACGACGCAGTGGCCGGCAAATGTACTGTTGATGTCACATTAGCATCGGTCAATTTTTTAACCGCCGCCAAGGTCGGATTTAAATTATCACTGTAATCAACCTTACCCTTAGCATCGTGAGTCACTTTGGAACGGAAAGCAAACCCTAAATCGGTGCTTAAAGTGGGTTGATAAAGCAAGCCAAAGTTAAAACCATACGCCCAACTGTCGGCGGTTATTTTGGCATTGGCATCGCCCACGCCGCCCGCTAATGCATTATTGAGCTTACTTTCTAAAATCAAATCGACATATTGTGCATTTAACCCAAAACCAAAAGACCACTTATCGTTTAATTTACGTGCCAATGCAGGATTTATATTAACGGTTTTAAGATCGGTTTCAGTGGCATGATAACGCCCAACCCAAGCAGCATCGTATGAAATATGCTGTCCGTAAGGTACATTAATACCCAAACCTAAATCGTAATCGCCTGCTTTACCCTTCCAATAAAAATTAGGCACTAAACCAACGGTTGCGCCATCGTCTCCCGCACCGTTAAGGGTGTTTGCAGGCACACCCACGTATGAACCTTCATTTTTAAACTGCGCTTTAGGTGCAATAATATGCACCGCACCAATCAGTTGATGCCCATCAATCTGGGTTAAACCGGCCGGATTAAACCACATTACACTGGCGTCTTCGGCGTTGGCGGCGGCACCAGCGTAAGACAAACCTTGGCCACTGGCGCTTTGCTCTATTAAAGAAAATCCGGCGGTTGCAGCGGTTTGACTCACTAAAGCAAGCATTACCGCGCTGATGATTTTAGTGTCATTTTTAAGGTTCATACACGTTCCAATTTAAGGTAATTCACAAAGTGCGTAATATTAACACTACACACTAAAAAGAACACCTAAAGGTTTAAAGGCGCCAATAAATACTTTTAATACCCATAAATAACAAGTATGACCAGGCCTGGTCAACTTACAAAACATCCAATGCCTGCTGTAGGGTTTTAACTCCAATAATTTCCATGCCCGGCACACCTCCTTTTGGAACGTTGCCTAATGGCACAATAGCGCGTTTAAAGCCGTGTTTGGCGGCTTCGATTATGCGCTCTTGCCCGCTGGGCACTGGACGAATCTCGCCGGCTAAGCCAATTTCACCAAAAATAATCAATCCTTGATCCAGCACCTGATTGCGCATACTGGATAAAATTGCGCACAACAACGCCAAGTCGGCGCTGGTTTCGGTGACTTTTACGCCCCCCACCACGTTTACATACACATCTTGGTCGCTGGCTTGAATCCCACCGTGACGGTGCATAACCGCCAACAGCATGGTGATGCGATTTTGATCAACGCCCACGGTCACTCGACGCGGTGAGCCGTACAATGACTCGTCTACCAACGCTTGAATTTCGACCAGCAAGGGGCGTGAGCCTTCCCAAATGACCATCACCACCGAGCCGGCGGAAGGTTCGTCGCCACGCGATAAAAATATCGCTGAGGGGTTGGTAATTTGCTTCATGCCTTTTTCGGTCATGGCAAATACGCCCAGCTCGTTCACCGCTCCAAAACGATTTTTAATGGCACGCAAGGTTCTAAAACGACTGTCGGACTGACCTTCTAAAAAAATAACCGTGTCCACAATGTGCTCTAACACCCTAGGCCCGGCCACCTCGCCCGATTTGGTAACGTGCCCCACCAAAAACACCGCTATGTTATTTTGCTTGGCGTACCGAGTTAAGTAGGCGGCCGACTCTTTTACTTGTGACACGCCGCCGGCAGCGCTGCCCACTTCGGCCAATTGCATGGTTTGAATCGAGTCCACGACCATGACTTTAGGCTGCTCTTGGTGCGCGGCGGCGATAATACTTTCAACGTCGGTTTCGGTGAGCAACCGCAAATGCTCGTCCGGTAATTGCATGCGTTTGGCGCGCATAGCGACTTGTTGCAGTGATTCTTCACCAGTAACATACAGTACGGTTTGCCGAGTACTTAGGTAGCACATGACTTGCAATAAAATAGAGCTTTTACCAATTCCGGGATCACCGCCAATCAGCACTACCGAGCCGGGTACAATCCCACCTCCCAAAACGCGGTCAAGCTCGCTCATGCCCGATAAAATACGCGGGACAACGGACAAATCGACCTCACTGATGGACTTAACTTGGTTTTCGAGCACTCCGGCGTAGCCTGTGGCTTTGGCCATAGCGGTGGTCTTTTTAACCGTACTGAGCTTAAACTCTTTTAGCGTGTTCCACGCCCCACAACTGGCGCACTGACCTTGCCATTGATTGTGCTGCGTTCCACAGTCGGTGCAAACATACGCCAATTTTTCTTTTGCCATAATCGCGCTCTCTTTTAATAATGCGTTTAGTTGTGCAATTTTTGCAACACGTAGACCGACAAAGCGGCAGCGATAAAAAAGCCCGCAAAGCGGGCTTTAAAAACAGTACTTATGACGCGTTGGACACATTACTTAATGCTTAATATCACGCCAATATTCACGTTTTAACAAATAGGTTAACAGCAATAAAAACAATAAGAAGGCAATAACTTTCCAACCCAAATCCAAACGCTTTAGTTGAGCCGGCTCGCCCACATACTCCATAAAATTGGCAATATCACGGGTGGTTTGGGCAAACTCTTCTTCACTCATTTGACGCTGTAAACTCTCGAGCACATTAGGCATTGACGTGCCTGGTAGCGCATGATTGTTCCAGTTGCCTTTATCGTCTTCATAATAACTGCGTAAAAAAGTGTAAATGTAATCGGTGCCTTTTAAACGTGCCATCAACGATAAATCAGGTGGTTCTACGCCCAATACCGCCAAACCTGTTTCGGGTAACATGCGAGTTTGGATGATGTCAACGACCTTATTTTGGCCATAAGCCATTTTAGCCAACACCTCTTCATCCGTCCAACCCAAATCTCTGGCCACACGATTGTAGCGCATATACTTAACCGAATGGCACGCCATACAGTAATTAGCAAAATGCACCGCACCACGCTGTAACGAGTCTTGATCTTGCAGGTTGTTTTGTGCAGGCTCTAACTCTATTTTGTATCCACCGGCCGCATTAACCAAAGAGGCTGATAATGCGGTAAGTAGACTTATCATCCATACAAATTTTTTCATTTAACTAACCCTCTCTGGAACCGGTTTGGTTCGTTCGTTAATAGAGGTAAACGGCAATACCAAAAAGAATGCAAAATAGGTCGCCGTAAAAATTTGTGCCAGTTTGGTTAATTCAGGTGTCGCAGGTTGAGTGCCTAAATAACCCAGCACCACAAAACTCACCACCAACATGGTTAATAATATTTTAAATGAAATTCCACGGTAACGAATCGAGCGCACCTTGCAACGATCTAACCAAGGCATTGCAAACAGCACGGCAATAGCGCCACCCATAGCAACCACGCCTAAAAACTTATCAGGAATAGCGCGTAAAATGGCATAAAACGGTGTGAAATACCACACTGGTGCAATGTGATCTGGCGTTACCAAAGGGTTTGCCGGTTCAAAGTTTGGCGGCTCTAAGAAAAACCCACCACCCTCTGGCCAGTAAAACACTACCGTAGCAAAAATAACCATAAAGAACGCCGCGCCCATCATATCTTTAACCGAAAAATACGGATGAAACGGAATCCCGTCAATTGGCAAGCCTTCGGCATTTTTGTATTTTTTAATCTCTACGCCGTCCGGATTGTTAGAACCGACTTTGTGTAACGCCACAATGTGCATAAATACCAAAATCATTAACACCATCGGAAGTGCAATCACGTGCAAAGCAAAAAAGCGGTTAAGTGTCGCGTCCGAGATAACAAAGTCACCGCGAACCCACAAGGCCAAATCAGCGCCAATTACCGGAATCGCTCCAAACAACGAGATAATAACCTGTGCGCCCCAATACGACATTTGTCCCCAAGGCAGTAAATACCCCATAAACGCTTCGGCCATTAACACTAAGAATAACATCATACCAATTAACCACACCAACTCACGGGGCTTTTTGTATGAGCCATACAGCAGGCCACGCATCATGTGCAGATAAATTACAATAAAAAACGCCGACGCGCCGGTTGAGTGCATGTAGCGAATTAACCAACCCCACTCCACGTCACGCATAATGTATTCAACCGAATTAAAGGCTTCTTCGGCACTGGGTTTATAGCTCATGGTCAGCCAAATACCGGTAATAAACTGGTTTACCAACACCAATAAAGCCAAGGCACCAAAAAAGTACCAAAAGTTAAAGTTTTTAGGCGCGTAATACTGCCCAACGTGGGCGTTCCAGGTGCTAATTAGGGGATAACGAGCATCTATCCAACCCAGCAACGAGCCGGGCTTAGCCTGATTCTCTTCAACATCGTATTTTGCCATTATGCCGCGTCTCCTGTCGTGGGATCTAAACCGATACGAATCACGTTTTCAGTCAAAAATGATACGGGGGAACTTCTAAATTGGTTGGTGCGGGCACCGACTGAAACACGCGTCCGGCTAAGTCAAAGCGAGAGCCATGGCAAGGACAAAAGAAACCGCCTTGCCAATCGGCACCCACGTCAGCTGCACCCAATTCAGGACGATACAAAGGCGCACAACCCAAATGAGTACAAATTCCCACTACCACTAAATATTCATCTTTAACGGCGCGACTTGGATTTTTACAATACTCAGGTTGATCCGATGCGTTAGACGCAGGATCACGCAACTGCGTATCCAAAGGCGCTAAACCTTGCAGCATCTCAGGTGTCCGGCGTACCACCCACACAGGCTTGCCACGCCATGCTACTGTGAGCATTTGACCAGGTTGCAACAAACTCACATCTGCATCTACTGGAGCACCGGCGGCTTTAGCTTTTTCACTAGGCTGCCAAGAGCTGACAAAAGGCACGGCTAAAAAAGTTGCCCCTGCCGCGCCCACCACACCAGTAGCACCGGTTAGGATTTTTCTGCGTAAAATATTTACGCCCTGATGGTTATGTTCTGTGTTTGACATATCTGTCTTCCCTTTATCGGCACATTATTCGCAAGCAAATCCACCCCATTCTACCTAAGGAGCCCTAAAACTTAAATTAATATTACTAATGCATGACATAATAAATTTTATCTATAGCTTATAACAAGCCATTTACACCGGATTTGCAATGTCCACAAAATGACATTGCAACCCAAATTTGTCTGCTAAATGCTCGCCCAACGCTTTTATCCCCAAACGCTCGGTGGCATGATGTCCAGCGGCAAAGTAGTGCACACCGCCCTCTTTGGCCAAATGGGTGGTTTGCTCCGAAACTTCGCCGCTAATGTAAACATCGGCCTGCCACGCAATGGCCTGATCAATGTAATTTTGCGCCCCACCACTGCACCAAGCGACTGTTTGAACGGTATTTTTTCCGCCGGACAGATGCAACACCGGGCGCTGTAAACTGTTTGAAACCAGCGTTGCAAAGGCATCAATAGAACACGCCTTTGGTAAACGCCCTAATCTCACTAAACTGTCTAAACCAACCAGGCCTGGTGTGATGTCTTGCAAACCCCATAATTGACCCAGCAACACGTTATTGCCTAACACCGCATGTTGATCAAGCGGTAAATGATATGCCAGTAAATTGATGTCGTGCGCCAGCAAAGCCTTAACACGTTTTTGTTTTATGCCCACAATTTGCGCGGGTTCGTTTTTCCAAAAATATCCGTGGTGCACCAAAACAGCATCAGCTTGTAACGCAATCGCCGCGTCAATCAATGCCTGACACGCGGTTACACCGGTTACGATGGTTTTAATGGTGTCCCGACCTTCAATTTGCAAACCGTTGGGCGCATAGTCATTAAAATTGGCTATGTTTAAATAGTCGTTTAAATAAGCCACCAACTCAGTACGCTGCATGCACACTTCCTTTTGACCGAATTAAGCACATTATTAATCCAACCGTATTCAGCCAAATACACCAATCAACATTCGCATAAAAAAGCCACCAGACTTTTACCAGGCCTGGTGGCTTTACTGCAACGAAAAAATACTACTGTAGCACTAATCTTTAACGCGGTAACGTGCCGATGCAGCGTGCGCATGCAAACCTTCACCATCGGCCAATACGCCGGCAATTTTCCCTAAGGCACTTGCGCCATCGGCCGAACACATAATTAGGCTAGAACGCTTTTGAAAATCGTACACACCCAAGGGGGATGAAAAACGCGCGGTTCTTGAGGTAGGCAATACATGGTTGGGACCGGCGCAATAGTCGCCCAAAGCCTCAGCCGTATAACGTCCCATAAAAATAGCTCCGGCATGACGAATGCGCGGCAACAACGCTTGTGGATCATCCACCGACAACTCCAAATGTTCGGGAGCAATTAGGTTAATCATCTCTAGCGCTTGCTCTTCGTTGTCCACCACAATAATTGCACCACGGTCGTCTAACGCTTTACGAATAATGGCGTGACGCGGCATGGTGGGCAATAAACGGTTCATGCTGTCCACTACTTTTTGAGCAAACTCGGCATCAGTGGTCACTAAAATAGACTGTGCGTCTTCATCGTGTTCGGCTTGTGAGAACAGGTCAACTGCAATCCAATCAGGGTTGGTTTTACCGTCGCAATACACCAAAATTTCAGACGGTCCGGCAATCATATCAATGCCCACAGTACCAAACACCATACGCTTAGCGGTGGCCACATAAATATTGCCCGGCCCTACTACTTTATCGACCGCGGGTACGGTTTGCGTGCCATACGCCAAAGCGGCAACGGCTTGCGCGCCACCCAAGGTAAACACCGCGTCCACATCACAAATGGCAGCGGCTGCCAAGACCATGTCGTTAACTTCGCCATCGGGGGTTGGCACAACCATAATTAACGTTTTAACCCCGGCCACTTTTGCCGGAACCGCGTTCATAATCACTGACGATGGATACGCCGCTTTGCCGCCCGGCACATACAATCCCACGCTGTCTAACGGCGTGACTTGCTGACCCAACAACGTGCCGTCCGACTCAGTGTAGCTCCAAGACTCTTGCACTTGACGCTCGTGATACGCACGCACGCGTTGCGCCGAAATCTCTAATGCTTCACGCTGGTCGACTGGAATACGCTCTAGCGCTGCAAACAAACGCGCTTTAGAAATTTGTAAATCGGCCGCATTGGTTAAGCTTAAACGGTCAAATCGTGCGGTGTACTCTAGTAACGCTGCGTCACCTTGGGTGCGAACGTTGTTCACCACTTCTTTAACAATATCGTTAACCGCTTCATTGGAAACGGTTTCCCACGCTAACAGCGTGTCTAACTCTTCTCTAAAGCCTGCTTGGTTAGCAGATAATCGACGGATATTAAGCATGTTGACTCTCTATGACGGTTTTGAATTGAGTGATGATTTCATTAATTTGACTAAACTTGGTTTTGTAAGCGTGTTGGTTAACAATCAAGCGCGAGCTGATGTCAGCAATGTGCTCAAGGGGAATTAGCCCGTTAGCACGCAACGTGTTGCCCGTGTCCACCAAATCGACAATGCGGTCGGCCAAATCAATCAGTGGCGCAATTTCCATTGAGCCGTACAATTTAATCAAATCGACCTGCTCGCCTTTTTGAGCGTAATAAGCCTGCGCCGATTTTAAATATTTGGTGGCAATTTTTAACCGGTGGCCGTGCGGCTTTTCAACCACGGGGCCTGCTACCATCAATTTACAACGGGCAATTTGCAAATCCAATAACTCATACAAATTATCGGTGGGCGCTTCCATTAACACGTCTTTACCCGCCACGCCCATGTCAGCGGCACCATGCGCTACATAAGTAGGCGCGTCGGTGGCGCGCACAATCAGTAAACGCACCAGTGGATTATTGGTGGGCAAAATTAATTTGCGACTTTTACTAGGGTCTTCCAAAGGCGCAATGCCAGCGGCTTCTAGTAATGGCAAGGTATCTTCATAAATGCGCCCTTTGGACAGCGCAATGGTAATTTGTTGGTTCATAGTAGATTCATTTTTTTAATAATAATTAAAATAAGTTTAAGAAACCTTAACGTGCGGGTTTAATTTTTAATCTGACAAACGATAAATGTGTGCGCCAACTTTATGAAATTTCTCTTCAATCAGTTCGTAACCACGATCAATATGGTACACACGATTCACCACGGTTTCGCCCTTGGCGACCAGGCCTGCTAAGATTAAACTGGCTGACGCACGCAAGTCGGTGGCCATAACCGGGGCACCATAGAGGGTTTTAACCCCTTTAATGTGCGCTGTATTGCCTTCTACACGAATGTCCGCTCCCATGCGCACCAGTTCAGACACGTGCATAAAACGGTTTTCAAAAATGGTCTCTTCAATGGTCGATTCGCCATCGGCTAACGCATTCATCAACAAAAACTGTGCCTGCATATCGGTCGGAAACAACGGATACGGATCGGTTACCAGGCTCACCGGCTTAAGTTGACGACCGCGCATATCCAACGTTACCGTATCTTCGGTACAGGTAATAAGCGCGCCCGCTTCGGTAAACTTTTCGAGCACAATGCCTAAATGTTCTGGATTGACTTTAGTCACGGTAAGCATACTGTTGGTGACCGCAGCGGCGGCTAAATACGTGCCAGCTTCAATTCGGTCGGGTATTACTTGATACGGAACACCCGTTAGACGTTCAACCCCTTCTACCACCAAGGTGCTGGTGCCTATGCCCGAAATTTTAGCGCCCATGGCGTTTAAAAACTCAGCTAAGTCGGTTACTTCGGGTTCGCGTGCGGCGTTACGCAAATAGGTAGTGCCTTCAGCCAATACCGCGGCCATCAAAAGATTTTCAGTTCCGGTGACGGTGACGGGTTGCATAAAAATGTCCGCCCCCTTTAAACGTCCGGCTTTAGCGATAATGTAGCCTTGCTCGACTTTAATGTCGGCACCCATTTGCTGCATGCCGCTGATATGAATATTGACCGGACGCGAGCCAATTGCACAGCCACCAGGCAAAGACACTTTAGCCTCGCCAAAGCGAGCTAATAAAGGACCCAACACCAAAATAGAGGCGCGCATGGTTTTAACCAATTCGTAATCAGCCTCTTTTGAGGTGATGTTTGAAGCATCTATCTCGATATTAAGCGACTCGTCAAACAAAATCTCTACGCCCATCGACGCCAACAACTGAATGGTGGTGGTAACGTCCATAAGATGTGGCACGTTGGACAAGGCAACCGGGGTTTCTGCCAGCAAACAGCCCATTAAAATGGGTAAAGCGGCATTTTTAGCCCCCGAAATTTCCACGCTGCCCGCAAGTTGACCGTTTCCAGCAATAACTAATTTATCCATAAAGGTTCTTTTATTCTTTTAATTTTGACCAAACAGGCGTTAACAACGCGGCGTGTGAATTATTCAACTTTGGTTATTCAAACTTGATTATTCGGCTTTGGTTTTAATGGACAACGCATGCAACTCACCATTGGCAAATTGCGTTTTAAACACGTCGTTTACCATGCGATGACGTGCTAAAGGACTTAGACCAGCAAACACAGGACTGGTCACCACAATAGTAAAATTACAGTCTTCACCAGCGGTTTCGACCTTGCATTCTGGGATTACAGCGCGAATCATATCGCGAATGGTATTAGGGGACACAGCAACCTACTCCAATTTTTTAGTGACGTATTTTAACGCCTTTATGCAATAAAATCAGATTTATCGCCGAGATGACCAGCAAGAAAGCCACCGTCACCGCCAAGCTTAAATAAACCGACACGTCTGATTGTTGAAAAAAACCATATCGAAACCCGTCTACCATGTAAAAAAACGGATTAAAGTGTGAAATTTTTTGCCATACCTCGGGCAAAGCGTGAATCGAATAAAATACTCCGCTTAAAAAGGTTAAAGGCATAATAATAAAATTTTGAAACGCCGCTAGATGATCGTATTTTTCAGACACAATGCCCGCCAACATACCCAATCCGCCCATCATTGCAGCACTTAAGACGGCAAACACCACAATCCAAATAGGGGCATGCCAAGTTAAATCAAACCATACAATGCCTACCAGCAAAATACCCAAGCCCACTGCCACACCACGCACCACAGACGCGGCAATAAACGCAACGTACAGCTCCAGTGGCGAAATAGGACTTAACAATACAAAGGTTAAATTACCGTGCATTTTTGATTGGATTAGACTCGATGAACTATTGGAAAACGCGTTTTGCAAAATAGCCATCATCACCAGGCCTGGTATTAAAAACTGACTGTAACTCAAGCCGCTAAACACATCTATTTGACTGTTAATAACCGTGCCAAACACCAACAAATACAATAAGGTGGCAACCACTGGCGCAAAAATAGTTTGCACCGCAACCGAATAAAATCGGCGCACTTCTTTAATAAACAGCGCCCAACAACCGGTAAAATTAAAGGCCATCATAAGACTGCCTCGCGGGTTAAATCCATAAAGACTTCTTCAAGAGACGCATCACGTGTGCTCACATCACACACCGCCATGCCACTTTGATGCAACCAACCCAACATATCGGTCATAGAATGCTGTTTTTCAAGCCTAAAGACATACCCGTTAGACTCTTGCTCAACCAAACGCTCGGCCAGCGGTGCTATTAAACTTTCAGAACGCTGCTCAACCGATACTCTAATGTAGCGATATGGGTGTTTTGACAACAGCGCACTGGTTTTATCCAACGCTTTAATGGCACCGTTTTGCATAATCGCTACTTTATCGCACAGCGCTTCAGCTTCGTCTAAATAATGCGTGGTTAAAATAATGGTGTGCCCTTGTTGATGCAACTCTTTAGCAAACGCCCACAAGGTACGGCGCAAATCGACGTCTACGCCGGCCGTGGGTTCATCCAGCACCAATACGCGTGGCTTATGCACCAAAGCCATTGCAATTAATACTCGACGTTTCATGCCGCCCGATAACTGACTGGTGTTGGCATTCGCTTTGTCGCTCAGTGCCAAACGTTCCAGTAATTCGTTAATCCACTGGGTTTGTTGTGCGCCTTTAATGCCAAAATAACCCGACTGGAGTTGCAACAACTCCTTAATGGAAAAAAACGGGTCTGAAATTAACTCTTGCGGCACCAAACCTAAAAACCGTCGGGTTTGACGATACTCTTTAATGACATCACACCCTTTTACACGAATGTGACCACTGCTGGGAATAACCAGGCCTGACATGGCATTAATGAGGGTCGATTTTCCGGCACCATTAGGTCCTAGCAAACCAAAAAAAGCCCCCTCTTCAACATTAAAGGTAATGCCATTAAGCGCTGAAAATTGTCCATATTGTTTTGTGACCGCATAAAACTCAACCGCGGGGTTAGAGTGCATCATTAACGATCCTTTGTTTAAATGTTAGACCTTAAAACAAGCGGGTTAAAATAAGGAACCTTTGCACAAGTGAACGTACGCAAAAGATTGACAGAACAACAATCCACTCGCGCAACAACGTATGGTAAAAATGTGCTGTTTAAAAACTGACCAGGCCTGGTTGCTTTATTTTAAGACCTTTGCCCGACTGAAGGTTAATAGCCTGCGGTTTAAAACCATTTAGCTCTTTTAACTGTTTTAACTCTTTTTAACGGCCGCTAAAATAGGTTCAAGCTGGTACAAACCCACTAAAGTTTTTAGCGTTTGCGGTAAATTAATAACCGTTATAGGACGTTGCGCTACACCGTACCAAGTCAAAAGTAAACTCAACATAGCACTGTCAGCGTGGGTAACCTGAGTAAAGTCAACTGTACCCACGCAATACGACAACCAATCTTGTTTTTTTAACAACAACGGCAACGTGTGCACGTTAACCACCGCAGGTAACGTTACACACTGGCTGTCTTTGTCAAAATGTATTTCGTTCATAACGAAGCACTTTCCGAGCTGTTAAACGTTTTATTCTGGATATTCATTTGCTCCACAACAGCATCAACACCCATTTTTTCGAAGTCAGAAGCGTAGGCTTTTCGATAGTTTAGCAACATGCTAATCCCTTCAATAGCCACGTCATACACCATCCACTTTTGCGTGTCTTTGTCTACAAATAAACGATACACCACTTGGGTATTATTGCCATCGGCTTGCAATACCTCGGTGGGAACAGTAACGCGATCAGCTTGCTCAACTTGCACTGTTTTAACCGTAACCGAAGTGATGTTAAGCTTAAGCAAACTTTGTGAGTAAGAGCGAATTAACGTGGTGGTAAACGCATCGGTAAAGGCCTTTTGTTGCGCCTCAGTGGTGGTACGCCAGTAATTACCCATAACATAACGTGCCATTCTAGACGTGTCTAGATAGGGCAAAACATACTGTTTGGCAAACGCCTTAATTTTTTCGGGCTGACCTTCAAGTTCAACTCGCTGCACATTAAGCGCATCAATAATGCTGCTAGACACCTCTTGCATCATTTTACCTGGCTCGTCTTGCGCCACCGCCGCTGCATGGGCATGGGCATGCCCTAACAATAACCCTAGTACACTGGCAACACCCACCAAACTCAAAAAACGACTTAGCCAATTTTTTTTATTTAACCCACTCATACTGATTCCTTATACGCGCTGTATTAATCTTTGCTGTCACTGAATTTAACCAAAAACTGGCCAATTAAATCTTCAAGCACCAAGGCCGATTGCGTGAGTTGCAATGTAGCACCTTCTTTTAATAAATCGTCTTCGGAGCCCACTTCCAGTCCGATGTATTGTTCGCCCAACAATCCAGCGGTTAAAATAGAGGCTGCACTGTCCACCGGCAAAGCGTTGTAATCAGTGTAAATACTCATTTGCACTCGCGCTTTATACGACTGGGAGTCCACTGCAATTTGCGTGACTCGCCCAACGACCACTCCGCTTATTTTAACCGGCGCACGCACTTTTAACCCACCAATATTGTTAAATAACGCCGATACCTGATAGCTTGGACGCTCTTTAAGCGCACTGAAGTTACTCACCTGAAATGCAATCATTAACAACGCAAGCAGTGCCAAAAGCACCAACAACCCCACCCAAATTTCTACTTTCAACTGTCGTTTCATTGCATCACCTTGTTTTTAACCACGCCAAACACCGTTAAGACCTTTACACCCGTGAGTTGTCGGCCGAGATGCCCTTAAAGATATTAAATTTTCTGTCATTTTTATCTCGACCCCCGCAGGTCTAAAAGTAAAGGCCTCTTAAGCAAACATAAGAGACGTTAGTACAAAATCCAACCCTAACACGCCAAGGGACGAATGCACGACCGTACGAGTGGTCGCATTGCTCACCCCTTCGGACGTAGGAATGGCATCGTGACCGTGGTACAGAGCCAAAATAGCAATTAATACTGCAAAAGCAATGGATTTTATCACACCGTTTAACACGTCCTCATGCCAATCGACTTGCGCGTTCATTTGCGACCAAAACGCCCCTTCGTCCACGCCTAACCAACCAACTGCCACCATGTAACCACCAAAATACCTAAGGCGGTAAACATGAGCGTGAGCATCGGCAGGGTAATAATAACCGCACAAAAACGCGGTGCATAAATATACTTTAGCGGGTCGATGGCCATCATTTCCAAAGCAGACAGCTGCTCGGTTGAGCGCATTAAACCAATCTCGGCCGTTAACGCCGAACCCGCTCGACCTGCAAACAATAATGCAGACACCACGGGCCCTAACTCGCGCAACAGTGATAACGCCGTCATACTGCCTACGGCTTCGGCCGAATTATAATCGACCAATACATTGTAGCCCTGCAAACTCAAGACCATGCCCACAAACAACCCAGCGGTCAAAATAATGGGCAGTGACAGCACACCCGAAAAATACACTTGCTTTAACAGCAAATCAAACCGCCAAAACGCATAGGGAATGGCAGGAAACAACGACACCACAAAAAACCATGCGCGTCCTAGCGCACTTAACAGCGCCAAAGTTTTGCCGCCCATTGTCGCTAATAAGGTTATGAAACTAGTCATGGTTATTGGCTCGTGCAAAATCAACAGAATTCGACTTACGGCTTAAAAACTGTAAATCTTGGGCGTATTGTTCATTGGGATAATGAAACGGAATAGGTCCGTCTGCCAACCCATTAATAAATTGTTTTACAAAGCCATTGGTCTGAGCCTGCAAGTCTTCACGAGAACCTTGCGCGACCACTTTTCCTTCGGAAATAACAAAAATAAACTCGGCTATTTTCATCACTTCGGCCACGTCATGCGACACCATAACACTGCTTAGACCCAAACTACTGTTAAGCTTTTTAATTAATTCTACCAACACCGCCATGGTAATTGGGTCTTGCCCTACAAAAGGCTCGTCGTAAAATACCATAGCCGGATCAAGCGCTATGGCACGCGCCAAAGCCACACGCCGTGCCATACCACCCGACAACTGTGAGGGCATTAAGGCTTTTGCGCCGCGCAAACCCACCGCTTGCAGTTTCATAAGCACCAATGCATGAATTAAAGTTTCGGGCAAGCCCGAATGCTCTCTAAGCGGAAACGCCACATTATCAAACACCGACAAATCGGTGAGTAACGCGCCACTTTGAAACAACATGCCCATCTTTTGACGCAATGCGTACAACTGAGTGCGCTTTAACGTGTGTACATTAACACCATCAACCCATATTTCGCCTGCATCGGGCGTAAGCTGGCCAGCAATAAGCTTAAGCAAAGTGGTTTTTCCCGAACCACTGGGCCCCATAATTGCAGTAATTTTACCTTTGGGGATGCTCAACGTTATATCGTCAAAAATCTTGCGATTACCCCGTAAAAAGGTCAAATTTTTAATTTCAATAACGTTGTCAAATGACATACCCAAAATACTCTTAATTCATGCCATCTTAAATAACATAAGACTTTTGCACGGATGGATGGTTGGCTAAGATGATTAACAGGCTAATACCGCGCTGCTTTAAAAATGCCTTTAATACCCTAAAAATTCATTGACTGTTTTAGCGTTGGCAACCGCCAACATATCAACCTCTAAACCACCGACAATAAATACCACACCATTAGACTGCGGTGGCAAACTGGCTTTAAAGTCTTTAAGCAAGGCGGCTTGTTGTTTGCCCTGGGCAGGCAGTGTAAAAACGTATCCCAATGGTGCGCCCGAAACCCACACACCACTCGTCTGCCAGCACCAACCAGGTAACTTATAATTTTTAGACACCAAGGTAACAGATAGATTTTGCAAAGTTGTTGGCAATGGTAATGTCGGCATTTTCACATCATTAAACAAAACCAATCCGGCTAAAGCCGGGCTTAACTCATTTAAAATGGCCTCAATAACCTGAACTTTTTCATCGTTTAAGTCTGAGTCGACCGCCAAATAAAACCGAAACCCGCTAGCAAGGTCCAATCCTAAATCGCCCGCTAATGCATGCAATACATGGCCTTGCCAGGTCATCCACTGCTCTTGCGGCACCAATACCACATGATAAGCATTGGCGTAAAATTCAAAATACCACTCACTTGGCATGTCTTCTGGGTAAAACGTACCCTCCCAAGAAGGGTGCAACCAGCCAAAAGTACCCATTTGTAAATTTTCTAAATAATTCAATATTGCCTCAAAAAAACATGTCAATAAATTAAACAATGAGACCTTTGCACGAGTGAGGTGCGAGGAAAAATGAGATAAAATTTGCCTAATTGCGGCGGAAAACGCAGTGAATAGCGGGCTATTCGCAAGGTTTTCAACAAAAATAAGGTAAATTTTAGCCATTTTTTACCGTGCCTTGACTCGTGCAAAGGTCTCACAATGGTAAAGCCGGTCATTTTAACGTGAGTTAGATGAATAAACAGTAAAAATTGTTTTTTTACCACCTCGGTACTTTTAGTCTGATTAAATACTAGACCTAATAGGTCACAAATTTGTACACGCAAACGCCTAACAATAAATAACACCCCTCTTTGCACAAATTTTCTTTATAATGTTCCAACATTTTTTATTATGAGCCCTGTCCAAATCATGTCAACTACCCTTTTACTGCCCATTATTGCTCTTATTATCGGTTTGATTATCTTAGTATGGAGCTCGGATATTTTTATTGACGGCGCGGCAAGTACCGCAAAACATTTTAATATATCGCCTCTTATTATTGGAATAGTGGTGTTAGGTTTTGGCACCTCGATGCCAGAAATGCTAGTGTCTACCATGGCGGCATTAGACAACAGCCCAGGCATTGCCATTGGCAACGCAGTAGGCTCTAACATTGTTAACATTGGACTGGTGCTGGGCGTAACCGCTTTGATTGCACCCATTTTGGTTAAATCATCTTTGCTTAAACGTGAACTGCCCGTATTGCTATTGGTGTCGCTGATTGCCTACGGCCTTATTTTAGACGGCACCTTGAGTGTCACAGATGGCATTATCTTAATCATCTTGCTGATAGCCACGTTAGTTTGGATGATTAAGGTGAATAAAAACATCGATCCCAGCGACCCATTAGCCGACGAAACATTAAGTGAAGTCAATTCTATGCCAACACTTTCACTAAGAAAAGGCATCTTGTTTTTAATAATAGGCCTGACGATTTTAATTTTAAGCGCCAAAACCATGGTGTGGGGCGCGGTCGAAATTGCACACGCATTTGGTGTACCCGAACTGATTATTGGGCTTACCATTATTGCCGTAGGCACGAGCTTACCAGAACTGGCCGCATCGATATCGGCCGCGCTTAAAAATGAAGCCGATTTGGTCATTGGTAACATTGTAGGTTCTAACTTATTTAACATTTTAGCGGTACTGGCCGTGCCGGCTATTTTGTCGCCTTCGACCCTCGACCGCAGTATACTAACGGTCGATTTTCCAGTAATGCTGGGTTTTACCGCAGTAATGCTGCTAATGGCACTGCCGTATAAAGGACAAGCACTGGTCAACGCCCCCAAAGGTTTACTGCTTTCTTTGGCTTTTGTAGCCTATTTAGGCGTGTTGTACGTCCGCACAGTGACCGCCTAACGCAACCACTTAATATTAAAAAAGAGACACACCATGCACATAGCCGAGCATTTGCGCCAAAAAGCCCAAAAATTAAACTGTTAATTTTAGACGTAGACGGTGTGTTAACCAATAACTACCTAACCTACAGCGACGACGGCCAAGAACACAAAGCGTTTTACACGCGCGACGGTCATGGCATGGTACTGTTGCAAAAAAGTAACGTGGATATTGCCATCATCACCGGACGTAAATCGCAATTAGTGGCGCATCGCATGCGCGATCTTAAAGTAAAGCATGTACATCAAGGCGTGCCCGACAAACTCCCAACTTTTCTTAAACTGGTCGACGAACTGGGCTTAAACCTAGAACAAATTGCTTACATTGGCGACGACATTATTGACCTACCTATTTTAAAACGAGTCGGGTTAAGCGTGACCCCACAAGATGGCGACACCGAGGTTAAATCTCGCGTAGACTACACATCACCGTTTAACGGCGGCCAAGGTTGTGTGCGTGAAGTGTGCGAGATAATTATGCGCTCACAAGACACTTGGCAACAACACATGGACTTTTACTTAAGAGACTTAGATTAATATGCTCTCACGGTTAGTGCGTTTATCGCCACGGAGTGAATAAAAGATGCGGTTGTCTCGATTTAAATTTGTTCTCATTGCACTCAGCTTAGCCGGGGCAACGCTGTGGATTACCAAACATCAAAATCAAAACGCGACTCACTTAGCCAGCGCAAAGGCTCCTTTAAGTTACAGCTGGCAATCTAACCACAGCACCACTTGGCAAATAGACCGCGCCACTCCCCAAAAGCAAACGCTTATTTACACTCAACAAATGAACTACCAAGACACCAGCCAGCGCAGTGACTTTAGTTACCCCTTTGTACTGCTAATCGACGCTCAACAGCACACTAAAATTCAAAGTCAAACCGGCTTTAGTGAACACAATCAGATTATTCACTTTGAAAAAGAGGTATTAATTACCCAATTTGAGCCAAAAAACCCAGAACAAAATAAAACCCTAAGCACCCAAAGCATCACTTATAATGCGCAGACCAACCAGGTTAGCACAAGCGCACCGGTGGTTATAAAGCAACCGCAAGGCACGCTCACCGGAACCGGGTTAAACGCCAATTTAGAAACGGGTTATTATCAACTTTTGTCCAATGTAACCGGCGTATATCAACCGCAATCCCAGCCTTAATACGCAAGCAGCTTGATAATTGGGTTTAACTTTAAGGCTTAACTTTAGAACGTCCTTAAGGTCTTTTGGGATTTAATATAGGCTTTAATATAGGTTCACATTTATGTCGCATTTAAAAACGCTTTTAACACTGGCTCTTATAAGCTATTTAGCCTATGCGCCCAAAGCACTGGCCGTAGAAACCCCTAAACCTTCCAATGTCCCCGACGAACAACAGCCCGTTCACATTTTGGCCGACCGCCTAGAAGTCGATGAAGGCAAAGGCAAAAGCATTTACTCTGGCCACGTGATCATCACCCAAGGAAGCATGACCTTAACCGGTGAAACCATTACGGTAATCCACCCCAATAACCAAGTACAAACCATTGTTTCGGTGGGCAAACCCTCTACGTTTAAACGCTTTAATCCAACTGACCAGGCCTGGTTAAAAGGTCACGCCAATCAAATTGACTATCACGCCATAAAAAACACCGTCTTATTACAAGGCAATGCACAGGTTGAACAACCTGGCGACCATATTATTAGTGGTCCACAATTATTTTACGACATGGCTCAACAAACCCTAAAAGCGCAAAGTACCGCGCAAGAAAAACAACGTATTTCGGTGACTATTAACCCGGCAAGCGCACCAGAAGGCAGCGCAAAACCACCAGCAACACAAACGCCACAACCTTAAAGTTCAAGCACACTAGGCACCTCAACAACCTAATTCACAAGGCGACACTATGGCGCATTTTTACGCTCGCAACCTAGCCAAAAGCTACAAAAAAGACAAGTGGTCACCTCGGTCGATTTAGACGTGTACAGCGGTCAAGTGGTGGGGTTGCTAGGGCCAAACGGCGCCGGTAAAACCACCACGTTTTATATGATGACGGGGCTTATTGAAAACGACAAAGGGCAAATCTTTTTAGACGACACTGAAATCAGCGCCCTGCCCATTCACAAACGCGCCCAACTGGGCATTGGTTATTTACCTCAAGAAGCCTCGGTGTTTCGTAAACTCACCGTCACTCAAAACATTATGGCCATTTTAGAGATGCGCCCAAATTTAACCCCCACACAACGCCAAACCTTGTTTGAAAACCTGGTAGACGATTTGCAAATAGGCCATATTTTAGACCAACCTGGCCAAGCCTTATCGGGTGGCGAACGCCGTCGTGTAGAAATTGCCCGTGCACTTGCAATGGAGCCCAGTTTTATTTTACTGGACGAACCCTTTGCGGGCGTTGACCCTATTTCGGTTAAAGACATTCAAAACATCATCATTCACCTTAAACACAAAACATTGGGGTGCTCATTACCGACCACAACGTACGTGAAACCTTAGGCGTGTGCGACCACGCCTACATTTTGCACGCGGGAACCATTTTAGCCTCTGGCACGCCCAGCGAAGTGTTAGAGCATGCAGAAGTACGCCGTGTTTACTTAGGCGAGCATTTCCAATAAAGTCGCGTTAAGCACCCCTTGACCATAGAAGTCCAATTTTTTGCGCTACCGCATCTTAAGTACGCTTTGTTAAAAAACCAATAACCTTTGAGTAAAATCTGGTGTTATACTAAAAACGAATACAGTTTTAAGCGCCGCCAATTTATAATAATTGGCCTTCAAGAAAAGAACTCCGTATAAATAAAAACGGTCTCTAACTCTTGACCAGCCTTAAAATTTAGCACAACCTCATCGCAAAATTACAAAACCAAGGAGCGATACCATGCAAATCAATATCACAGGCCACCACATTGACGTTACCGACGCACTTCGTAACTACGTTACCGAAAAAATGGGCAAACTTGCACGTCACTTTGATCACGTTACCAACGTTCACGTCATTTTGACCGTTGAAAAACAAGAGCAAAAAGCCGAAGCCACCGTTCACGTTTCTGGTGCAGATTTATTTGCCCACCACATCACGGATGATATGTATGCTTCTTTAGACGGTTTAGTGGATAAATTAGACCGCCAAATCATCAAACACAAAGAAAAAATTAGCAGCCACAACCAAAAATCCGGTGGCGTTAAAAACATGCTGGTAGCTGAAGAAGCGTAATTAAACTACCTTTCAAGCACATAAAAAAACGCCTTACGGCGTTTTTTTTTACCTAACAAGACTGTATACAATTATTTTACATAACACCCCGCCAGTTGCACATACATGTCATATTGTATTGCTACAATACAGAGTTGTATAAACAATTTAAATCAAGGCCTTTGCACAGGAGTCCACATGGCGCAAACTTTTCCGTCCATTGACAAAGCCAAACTGACCGAACAACTTCTGCGTGCCGTAGACGCACAAAGCTACGAGCTTATTAAAGATTTGTTTGCGCATTTGGTGGCCGAAGAAATTGCCGAACTGCTCGAATCAACTCCACCTAAAGCCCGTCATGAACTTTGGGCGTGCATTGACCCTGAGCAACAAGGCGAAATTCTTACTCACACCAACGATGAAGTACGCGCCAGCATTCTCGAAAAACTCGAAGCGCACGAAATTGTTGAAATGACCGAGGAGCTCGAAACCGACGACATCACCGACATTGTTCAATCGCTGGATAAAGATGGTCAAAAAGCCTTTTTAGAAGCGCTTCCCGATGAAGACCGCTCGGCCATAGAAACCGCTCTAACCTTTCCCGAGGACACCGCCGGGGGAATGATGAGCGATGACTTCATCTCTATTCGTGCCGACATCAGCTTGGACGTGGTACTGCGTTATTTACGCAAGCTGGGTAAACTTCCCGAATCGACCATTGAATTATTTGTGCGTGATCGTGATGACCACTATGTGGGCACGCTCAAACTTACCACCCTGCTCACCACCGATGGCGACACCTTAGTGGCCGATGTACTCGAAACCGACCGTCCGGTAATTCACGCATTTATGCCCGAAAAAGAAGTGGCGCAATTGTTCGAAAAAAAGGACTTAATTTCAGCCGCCGTTGTTAACGATCATAACCAAATATTAGGGCGTGTTACCATTGATGACGTGGTAGATATTATTCGTGAAGAAGCCGAACACGCGCAAATGGCCAGCGCAGGTTTGGACGAAGACGAAGACATTTTTGCCCCCGCACAGCGCGCCGCCAAACGACGCACCTTTTGGCTGGGTATTAACTTAATTACCGCTATTTTTGCCTCAATGGTTATTGGGTTATTTGAAGCCTCCATTGAAAAAATTGTAGCTCTTGCCGTGCTTATGCCCATTATCGCGAGCATGGGCGGCATTGCCGGTACGCAAACGGCCACCATTGTTATCCGAGCCTTGGCCACGGGTAAATTAGGTAAAAGCAACAGTCGTTCTTTGCTTATAAAAGAAACCAGTGTAGGCTTTTTAAACGGTGTTATTTGGGCGGCGGTAACCGGTCTTGCCGTACAATTGTGGTTTGACGATTGGGCACTTAGCGCCATATTTGCCACCGCCATGATGATAAACCTTTTGGCCGCTGCGTTTGCGGGCGCGATGATTCCATTGGTATTGCAGCGGATGAAAATTGACCCCGCCCTAGCCTCTGGACTGATGCTTACCACCGTGACCGATTCGTTAGGTTTTTTTGTCTTTTTAGGCTTAGCGACAATTGTTTTAATTTAAGCGGTTTTAATTTGCCTTTAAAACCCTGACAACAGCATGACGGTTTTAACATTCTGCTTAAAATTACTTGAACGCAAGGGATATTACCCTTATAAATGTCACAATTATTTAATTAATACAAACACCCTAAATGAGAATTTTTGCATGAATAAAAAACTATTAAGCCTTTTTATCGCGGGCGGTTTAATCACCTTAACAGGTTGTTCAACCAACCAATACAAAACCGAAGAGGAGCGCGGTACTGAAAAAAACGTTATTACGGCCGCTGCCGCAATTGGTGGGATGTTAGCCGCTAACGCCCTAGGTGTGGACAGCAACATCGGCAAGGTAGCTGTAGGCGCAATTACTGGATTTACCGCCCGTGCGGTGTACGATGAAGTCAACAAAGGCACAGCATCTGATCCAAATACTACAGTTACGCCGGTCCAAATTGATGGCCAGCAGTACATTCAAGTTGAAGTAAAAAACGTCAACTTTCAGTCAGGCTCTGCCAATTTAGCCCCCAGCGAGTTAGGCCGTTTATTGCCCATCATTCAAACCATGACCAGTCATCCTAATACAAAGGTTCATATTGAAGGCCACACCGATTCAGACGGCTCTAATGAATTTAACCAACAACTGTCTGACAGCCGAGCACGCAATGTGTCGTTTTATTTAATGGACAATGGCATCAGCCGTGATCGCATTGTCACCTATGGCTACGGCGAAGAACGCCCCATTGCCAGCAACAGCACCCCAGAAGGCAAACGTGAAAACCGTCGCGTAACCTTTTTAATTAGCGAAAACTAAGCCGTTGTCTTGAGTGGTTATTTAAAACCAAAACGGATCTATTGTGAACATTTAACCAGGCCTGGTCAAAGCCCTAAACCCAAAAGCCACTCAATTGAGTGGCTTTTTATGCGCTTAATAGCCCCACAAAGGCTTTTAATTGTAAAAGCGACAATGGCTTACTAAAAAAATAACCTTGAAACTGCCTACAACCAAAAAGCAATAACTGATTAAACTGCTCCTCTGTTTCAACGCCCTCGGCTATGACCCCAATCCCAAAGTTTTTACTTAAATCGACAATGGCTTTAACCATAATAGAATCCGACTCATCGGTCATTAAATCCCTAATAAAAGATTGGTCGATTTTAATTTCGTTTACCGGCAGACGCTTTAAATAGCTTAACGAAGAATAACCGGTACCGAAGTCATCCAGCGAAATATGAATACCCAGCTCTTTAAGCACGTGCAATTTATGAATCGTATCGACAACATCGTTTAACAATACACTTTCTGTAATTTCAAGTTTAAGCTGGGCAGGCTTTAGCCCCGCTTGTTTTACAATTTCACAGACTTGTTCAATAAAATTAGGTTGCCACAGTTGTTTGGCGCTGATGTTGACACTGACGGTCATATCTTTAAGTATTGGATGACTTTGCCAACTCGTTATTTGCTGGCAAGCATGCGTTAACACCCATATACCAAGCGGTAAAATCAACCCTGTTTCCTCGGCCATCGGAATAAAGTCCGAGGGTGAAATGTACTCGACCAACGCCAAATCCTTGTTTGGACTTGGCACGGGCCAACGAATTAAGGCCTCTAAGCCAATAATGCGTCGTTCGTCATTAAACTGTGGCTGGTAAAAAAGCTCAAATTGATTTTGACCGATGGCCTTACGAAAATTATTTTGTAACTGTTGAGCCGCCCAAAGGTCTTGTTGCATGCTGGGGTCAAATATCACCGTTTGGTTACGACCCTCGGTTTTAGCACGATACAGTGCTAAATCTGCCAACTTTAACAGCTCATCCACCTCGGTAAAATTGCGGCCGTTAAAAATGACCACCCCAATACTGGCGGTTAACTGATGCTCAACATGAATGCCTTTTTCAACCCCTGGTATATTAGACGTTAAAAAAAACGGCTTAGACAAAGCCATGTGAACGTGTTTTGCAATATCAAATACTTGCTGAGCGGCAGCCGAATGATTTAAATCAAGCTTATTAATCACCATGACAAATTCATCACCACCAAAACGCGCAATGGTATTTTCTTGAACAATGGCCGCTTTTAATCGATGTGCCACCTCAACCAACAATAAATCGCCAAATGCATGACCTTGTGTGTCGTTAAGCATTTTAAAATTATCTAAATCCAAAAACATCACCGCCGCAACAGAATGATGTTGTTGGTTATAAATAATAGTACGCTCTAGGCATTGGTGTAACAAACGACGGTTAGGCAAAGAGGTTAAAGGGTCATAAAAAGCAAGTTGTTCAATTTGATGTTTATCGTATTTTTGTTGCGTAATGTCCTGCGCCGCGCCAATCATTCTAAGCGGTTTGCCCAAGGCGTCCCGTTCAACCACCTCACCCCGATCAAGCACCCAAATAACCTGACCATCGGGGCGATGAATCCTAAACTCAGCACAATATTTTGAATCGCCTTCAAGACAGTTTTTAAGTGCCGTTTGCACCTTGGCACGGTCCTCAACCAAAATACACGCTTCAAAATCATCAAAGCTAGACTGACTTTCATTTAAACCCGTTAAGGTGAACCAATACTGGTTGTGAAACACTTTTCCGGCATTAATATCCCAATCCCAAACACCTTCTTGTGTTGTTTCAAGCACGTAGTTTAGGCGTTTTTCATTAAACTCGGCTTGAATTTTAAGCCGCTTAATGTCGGTGATATCTTTGGCAATCACCAAAATATTCACCTCTTCATCGGCATTTTTAAAGGGCACTTTGTACGATAAAAAATGCCTAACCTCGCCGGTTTTGGCGTCGGTTGAATCTTCGTAAACCACTTCGGCTTTAAAAGAGCGCATCACCGCTTGAACATTTTCTAAGAAAAAATTGGACTGCTCTTGATTGCCGGTAAAATAGCCATCGTCATGTCCGAGCATTTTATCTGGGGTTGTATTGTAGAGGGTTGCACAGGCTTGATTGGCGTAAATAAATTTACCGTGCCAATTTTTACAATAATTGGGTCTGTATTGGTGTTGATGATTAGCTCCAAAAAGGCAACTCTTTCTTGCTCTGTCATTGGCTTCATAACACAACACTCTTGCTTTAATGTTTAGTATTGTAGTCTAGCCTAAACGCTTTTAAAAGAGTGCTACATCAAACAAAAACTCAATTCTAAATAAGTCTAAATAAGAACAAAATAACGAAAATAACACTATTTTTAAACCTGACTTTGACCAGGCCTGGTCAAATGCCATAAACCAAAAAGCCACTCAATTGAGTGGCTTTTTGGTTTATGGCTGCTGGCTCTTGATTGTTGATTATTGAGAACAACAATCAGTGTTCGCGAATGGCCACAAATTTAAGATTAGGCCAACGCTCTTCTATTAGGCTTAAATTAACGCGCGTAGGCGCAATGTACACCAACTGGTCTGCTCCGTCGTAGGCGACGTTTTCGACCACTTTGGCGGTAAATTTTTCAATTTCGGCCGGTTCTCCCACCACCCAACGGGCGGTGGAAACGTTAACGGGTTCAAATAAGCAATTTACGTTGTATTCGTCCATTAAACGCTGTGCGACCACTTCAAATTGCAAAATACCCACTGCGCCCAAAATTAAATCGTTGTTGCTCACTGGGCGAAACAGCTGGGTTGCCCCTTCTTCGGACAACTGCGTTAAGCCTTTTTGCAGCGATTTCATTTTCATGGGGTCTTTTAAACGCGCCCGACGAAACAGCTCGGGGGCAAAGTTAGGAATCCCGGTAAACTTCAAATCTTCACCCTGGGTAAAGGTGTCACCAATTTTTATGGTGCCGTGGTTGTGCAAGCCAATAATATCACCCGGAAACGCCTCTTCGGCCTGTTCACGCTTATTGGCCAAAAACGTAATGGCTTTACTCACTTTAACTTCTTTACCCAGACGTACGTGTTTAAGCTTCATGCCTTTTTCGTATTGCCCAGAAACAATGCGCATAAACGCAACACGGTCACGGTGCGCGGGATCCATATTGGCCTGAATTTTAAAGATAAATCCGGTTAGTTTCTCTTCACTGGGCGACACCGTGCGTGTTTCGGTGTCGCGCCCACGCGGTTGGGGTGCGTATTTCACAAATCCGTCCAACAACTCTTGCAAGCCAAAGTTGTTTACCGCCGAGCCAAAAAACACCGGAGTGAGTTCGCCGGCTAAAAATGCCTTTAAATCAAATTCATGGCTCGCACCGCGCACCAGCTCAATCTCATCGCGCAACTCTTGCGCCTGAGCGCCAATAAGCTCATCCAAGCGCGGATTATTAATTCCAGCAATTAACTCGCCTTCGGCCGCACGCAAGGTATCGGTCACGGCAAACAAGCGAATGGTGTCGTTATAAAGGTGATAAATCCCCTTAAAACGTTTACCCATACCAATTGGCCAGGTCATAGGGGCGCAGTTAATTTTTAACACGCTTTCGACTTCGTCAAGTAAATCAATCGGCTCACGACCTTCGCGGTCCAGCTTGTTAATAAACGTTAAGATAGGGGTGGTGCGTAAACGACAGACTTCCATGAGTTTAATGGTACGGTCTTCAACCCCCTTGGCCACGTCAATCACCATCAGCGCCGAATCGACCGCCGTGAGCGTACGATAGGTGTCTTCTGAGAAGTCTTCGTGTCCAGGCGTGTCCAACAGGTTCATCATAACATTGTCGTACGGAAACTGCATGACCGACGAGGCGATAGAGATACCACGCTCCTGCTCCATCTTCATCCAGTCCGAGGTCGCACCACGGTCGGTTTTACGGCTTTTAACCGCGCCAGCCATCTGAATCGCACCGCCGTACAACAGCAGTTTTTCGGTAACAGTGGTTTTACCCGCATCGGGGTGAGAAATAATTGCAAAAGTCCTTCTTTTAGAGGATTCGAGCTGAAGTGTCGCATTAGTCATTAAATCAATTCTTCTTGTTTTGCACGGTGATCGCAGTGGCTTAAACAGCCACTATTGTGGGGTCGAGAAAGCACAGCTTTGGCATGTTAATTATTGGCGTGTATTCTCGCTGATATTGACCTAAGACACAATCTAAGGTTTTGAATACGATTGTTTTCTATTTTATTTAGGAACGGCTTGCGCCGCCTTTAACAGTACAATACACGCAATCAACATTAAGAGTTTTTGTCAGATGTCACAAATATTTAGTAACTCCGCCATCAGCCGAGCCTTATTGTTGCTTATTGTCGGCTTGGGTATTTACTTTTTTTATGGATTTTTAGTGCCTGTATTGGCCGCTCTCATTATTTACTTTGCTAGTTGGCCACTGTATCAACGCTTGCTAAAACGCTGTAATAACAAAAAAATAATCGCCGCCAGCTTGGCGCTTTCGGCCATGATTCTAGGGTTAATTATTCCGTTGACCCTTGTATTTTCTTATGCCATCGAGGAAGTGCAGGCCTGGGTAGCCTGGTTAACCCATGCCAACCAATATGGTGCCGCTGTGCCTTCATGGATTCAAGCATTGCCTATGATGGGCGATTGGCTTGGTAAACAATGGACTCTTTACTTAGGTGAGCCACAAGCATTAGGACACATTATTGGCGTGGTTAGCGGTGATCACATTACCGGCATATCTCGCTGGTTAATTATGTTTGGTTGGGACACCATGGGCTTTATGCTCACTCTATTGTTTATGCTCATTACTTTGTTCTTTTTGTACAAAGACGGCGATGTACTCGCCGCCCAACTGGACACCATTGGTGAGCGAATGTTACCCACTCGCTGGCAAAGGTTTTCACGAGTGGTGCCAGCCACCGTCAGCTCTACCGTTATAGGCATGACCATTATTGCGATTGGCGAAGGCTTTGTACTAGGCATCGCTTATTGGATTGCTGGCGTGCCGTCACCCATTGCCTTTGGGGTGCTAACCGCGTTTATGGCGCTGATTCCGGGTGGTGCACCACTGGCGTTTACTCTGCTTTCACTCTACCTGGTTGGTACAGGTGATTTTACCGCTGGCGCTGGACTGTTTATGTGGGGTGTGATTGAACTCTTTATTGTCGATAAAACCATTAGACCACATCTAATAGGTGGCCCCATTAAGTTGCCCTTTTTACCCACATTTTTTGGATTAATTGGCGGCATCAAAACCATGGGCTTAGTAGGACTGTTTGTCGGCCCGGTCTTAATGGCTTTATTGGTAGCGATGTGGCGCGAATGGCTTTTGGATGAAACCGAGGTATAAAAAGCCAGAACCCATATTGCGGTTCTGGCTTAAGTGCCAGATAACATCTTGACCAGGATACCAGGCTTAACCAGGCCTGGTTAAACGTTATTTAGTCAATAACACTAAGCTTTATCAACTTGTTTTTGGGCTATCAACGCTTCTTTTTGGGCTTCTTTCGCTTCACGCTTGGCTTCTTGCTCTAAAAAATAGCGCTGTAACTCTGCTTCTTCTTGTCCAGAATCTACACCTTCTTTGGGTGCTTTCATTAAGTCTTCGCGTGACAGACCTAACCACAAAGCAACCGACGTGGCCACATAGGTGGATGAAAAGGTCCCCACAACAATGCCCACAATTAACGCCGCTGCAAACCCACTGATGATTTCGCCGCCTAAGACAAACAAGGCCATTAACACCAGTAAAGTGGTCATTGAGGTCATGATGGTACGTGAAAGCATCTCGTTAAGCGCCAAGTTAGTGACATCAAAGGGGGTGCCTTCGGTGCGAATTCTAAAGTTTTCACGCACTCGGTCAAAGACCACAATGGTGTCGTTAATAGAGTAACCAATGACCGCCAAAAGCGCGGCAATCACGGTTAAATCAAATTGCATTTGCGTCCAAGCAAACAAGCCCACGGTAATGATTACGTCGTGCACCAAGGCCAATACCGCGCCCACAGAAAAACGCCATTCAAAACGTAATGCCACATAAATTAAAATACCAAACAGCGCATACAACACGGCTAAAGCACCATCTTCGGTAAGCTCTTCGCCCACTTGTGGCCCTACAAATTCAACACGACGTAACGTCATGTTGGCTTCATCCATTTTTAAGGTGTCCATAATTTGGTTACTGAGTTGCGCCGAGTTTAATCCTTCACGCGGGGCAATTCTAATTAACACCTCTTCAACTGAACCAAAATGCTGCACCACCGCATCGCCATAGCCATTTTGGGTTAAGCGCGTTCTAATTTGCGACAGTTCAACCGCCTGAGGATATGAGACTTCAATCAGTGTGCCACCGGTAAAATCAATACCCAGATTTAAACCTTTAAACCATAAACCCCCTAAAGAGCCAATAATTAAAATGGTCGATAGAACAACCGCATAAAAGCGTTTGCCCATAAAATCAATAGTTTTGTTGGTTGTTTGATTACTCATGTTACATCCTAAATTGAAATTTTAGTCACGTCACGTTTGTTGCCGTACAGTAAGTTAATAATGGCACGCGAACCTACAATGGCGGTAAACATCGAGGTTAAAATCCCGATTGACAACGTAATTGCAAAGCCTTTAACCGGCCCTGAACCAAAGCTAAATAATAATACAGCCGCCAATAGGGTTGTAATATTGGAGTCGGCAATGGTCACAAACGCTTTTTCATAACCAGCATGAATGGCCGCTTGTACCGATCCATTTTTAAGCTCTTCACGAATACGCTCAAAAATAAGCACGTTGGCATCCACCGCCATACCCACGGTTAACACAATTCCGGCAATACCAGGCAACGTCAAAGTAGCTTGCAACATAGACAGAACCGCAACAATCACCACTACGTTAAGCATGAGCACTACGTTAGCCACCAACCCTGCGACTTTGTAGCGCCAAACCATCAAAATTAACACTAAAACAAACCCAACAATCACCGACATAAGTCCTTGGTTAATGTTGTCTTGCCCTAGGCTTGGCCCCACGGTACGTTCTTCAACAATTTCCATGGGCGCGGCTAAGGCTCCGGCGCGCAACAATAACGCCAAATCTTGTGCTTCTTGCGGTGAATCCAAACCAGTAATTTGAAAACGATCGGCAAACTGTCCACGAATCACAGCGGCATTAATCACGTCTTTTGTGGTGATACGCACTTTGGTCTTTACACCGTTTTCTTCGACCGTTTCAACGCGGTTTTCAATAAACACCACCGCCATACGATTACCGACATTTTGCTTGGTGGTGGCCAACATTTTACGTCCACCCGCACCGTCCAATGTCACGTTAACCATGGCCGAGCCTTGTTGCGAATCAATGCCCGATGAGGCGTTAATCACGTTTTCACCGCTAACAATCACACTGCGTTGCAATAAAATTGGCTTGCCATCTCTAAACTGATACAGCAATGCCCCGTTGGGAGCAAAGCCGCTTTTTTGCGCGCGATACGGGTCGCCTTTTTCTTCGACCATTCTAAATTCAAGTGTGGCGGTAGCGCCTAAAATCTCTTTAGCGCGTGCGGTGTCTTGCACACCGGGTAATTGCACGACAATACGGCGATCGCCCTGTTGCTGAATAACCGGCTCGGCTACGCCTAACTCGTTAATACGATTGCGTAACGTGGTTATGTTTTGTTGCAATGCAAACTTTTGAATTTCGGTGGCGGCTTTAGGCAACAAAACCAGTTTAACAGTAGGTGCAGCCGTGTCTTCTACAGTGGTGGTGCTAAATTGCTCACTGTATGTTTCGGTCAGTTTAAGCAGGCCTGCTTGCAAGGTTTGCATATCTTTAAACTGAACATTTAAGGTACGGTCTTGTACTTCTACATTAACGTAGCGCACGGCGGCTTCACGCAACACGCCTTTAATTTCGTCTACATGACGCTCATAAGCTTTGTCGACTGCCGCGTCCATGTCTACGTCCATTAAAAAGTGGACACCGCCGCGTAAATCAAGCCCTAAATACATGGGTTTTGCGCCCAGTGCACTTAAAAAATCGGGGGTTGCTGGCGCTAAATTTAGTGCGACTACCGCTTGACGGCCTAAGGTTTCTTTAACCACTGACTGCGCTTTAAGCTGGTCTTCGGTATTATTAAAACGAATTAAAAAACGACCATTTTCAAACTCTAACGACTTAACCGCTAAACTGGCTTGGCTTAAGGCTTTTGTTACGCTGTCTTGCGTGTCGGCATTAAATACCATCGATTTTGCTGGGGTAATTTGCACCGCAGGATCATCACCAAATAAGTTGGGTAACGCGTAGGTTAAACCAATGATGGTAACCACAATCAGCAGCAGGTATTTCCATGCCGGATAAGTGTTGGTTATGAGGGTTTGTCGTGTTTGAAACATCGCATTCTTCTCGTATTGATTCAAAAAACCGTTGCTCTTCTTAATACTGGTCAACGTTCTCTAGAAACTAAAAACAACAAAAGGGGCTTAAAGCCCCTTTTAATGAAACGGCAATTTACTCGCCTTTTAAGGTGCCTTTTGGCAATAAACGCGAAATAGTTTGACGCTCGATTTTAACCACCACATTGTCGGCGATTTCAACGTCGCAAAAGCCGTCGTTCATTTCACGGACTTTACCGGCCAAACCGCCGTAAGTGACCACTTCGTCGCCTTTTTTAATGGCTTCAACCAACGCTTTGTGTTCTTTTACTTTTTCTGTTGTGGGCGAATTAATAAAAAATAAAACACCACAAACAACAATACTAAAGGAATAATCCCTTCCCAACCGCCGCCTACGCTGGTGGCCGCGCCTTCTGCCATTGCATCACTAATAAAAAAACTCATGCTTTTCTCCTAAGGTTAAAAAATTAATCGCGCTATTTTGGCACAGCCTGCTTAAAAAATCTGCTAAAAATAACCAGGCCTGGTGACTTTAATGCGCTTAGTGGGGTTTAGATCATCATTTAGAGTCTAAAAGTACCGGGACGGGCTGACCAATTCCGGCGTAAAATTCGTCTACAAACGCCTCTAGCCGATGCGCGCTGATCGCCTCACGCAATCCGCGCATTAAATCTTGGTAGTAGTGCAAATTGTGTATGGTGTTTAAACGTGCGCCCTGAATCTCTTTGCACTTATCTAAATGGTGTAAATAGGCGCGAGTGTAGTTTTGGCAGGTGTAGCATTGGCACTCGCTGTCAATCGGCTCAAGGCTGATTTTGTGTTTGGCGTTACGAATTTTAACCACCCCTTGGCGTGAAAACAAAAAGCCGTTACGCGCGTTGCGGGTGGGCATGACGCAATCAAACATATCAATCCCCCGACGCACCGCTTCCACCAAATCTTCGGGTTTGCCCACGCCCATTAAATAACGTGGTTTGTCTTTGGGCATGTGCGGCTCGGTAAAGTCCAGCGTTTCCATCATGGCCTCTTTGGGCTCGCCTACCGACAAACCGCCAATGGCGTAACCGTCAAAGCCAATGGCTTTTAACGCGTCAACGGATACTTTGCGCAAATCCTCAAACATACCGCCTTGCACAATACCAAACAGCGCCGCTGGGTTGTCGCCGTGCGCGACTTTAGAACGTTGCGCCCAACGCAACGACAGTTCCATCGACACTTTAGCCATTTCATGAGTGGCGGGATAAGGCGTGCATTCGTCAAAAATCATCACAATGTCCGAACCCAACTTACGCTGTACTTCCATGGACTCTTCTGGCCCCATAAATATTTTAGCGCCGCTGACCGGACTGTTAAACGTCACACCTTCTTCTTTTATTTTGCGCATTTTACCCAGGCTAAACACCTGAAAGCCGCCCGAATCCGTCAAAATAGGACCTTTCCAGTGCATAAAATCGTGTAAATCGCCGTGCAGCTCAATAATGTCCGTGCCCGGGCGCAGTGCCAAATGAAAGGTGTTGCCTAAAATAATCTGTGCGCCAGTAGCTTCGACCTCTTCGGGCGTCATTCCTTTTACCGAGCCGTATGTGCCAACGGGCATAAACGCCGGGGTTTCGACCACGCCACGCGCAAAGATTAATCGGCCACGGCGCGCTCGGCCGTCGGTGGTGTCCAGTTCAAATTGCATGTTTATTCCTAATTAGTGTTTGACCAGGCCTGGTCAACTCAAGTTAACGTGTTGTCGGCGATACGGCGGGCTTTGGAAACACCAGCATGGCGTCACCGTAACTAAAAAATCGATAGTGCTGTTGCACCGCGTGTTGATACGCCGCCATGGTGCGCTCATACCCGGCCAACGCCGACACCAGCATAATCAAAGTTGATTCGGGCAGATGAAAATTGGTGAGCAACACATCCACTTGTTTAAAGTCGTAGCCTGGGGTAATAAAAATATCGGTTTCACCTTGATAGGGTGCTAACTGTCCGCTCGGCGACAAGCGCGAGGCACTTTCTAAACAGCGAACCGACGTAGTGCCCACCGCAATCACTCGACCGCCGTTAGCGCGTGCCGTGCGCACTTGATCCACCAATGTTTGCTCCACCTCAAGGTATTCGGAATGCATGACGTGCTGAGCAATATCGTCCACCTGCACGGGTTTAAAGGTGCCCGCGCCGACGTGCAAGGTGACAAAACCTATATCAACCCCCAGCGCGGCAATGTCGGCCAACATATCGGCATCAAAATGCAACCCCGCCGTGGGTGCGGCCACCGCACCTGGTTTGCTGGAATAGACGGTTTGATAGCGCGTTTTGTCGGCCAATTGGTCTTCAGTACGCTCAATGTACGGTGGCAACGGCATATGACCGTGCGCCTCAATTAAGTCTAAAGCGCTCTGGTGATGATGGACTTTAAGCACAAATAACGCGTCTTTTCGACCCAACACTTCTACTTCAAACGCGTTTTCAATGATGAGCCGCGCCCCCACTTTGGGCGCACGACTGGCGCGAACATGTGCCAGCACCGTGTGCTCATCTACCACGCGTTCAATGAGAAGTTCAATTTGACCGCCACTGGCTTTTTGCCAAATAAACGCGCTGGAATCACCCGTGTGTTGTTAAACACCAATAAGTCATTAGGCTGTAAAAAGTCCAATAGGTCAGGAAACTGCGCATCTTGCAACGCGCCGTCTTCGGTTAATACCAACAAACGACTGCCGCGGCGTTGCGCGGAGGGTTGCTGGGCAATTAGATTGGGTGGCAGTTCAAAAAAGAAATCTTGGCGTTTCATGCGCTCTCAAAGGCTTCGCGCGCACCTGTTTATGGATTTTAACCAGGCTAACGCTTCAATAAAAGGGCGTTATTTTGACTGATTGCACCTGTATTTTCAAGCGCTTATCGCATGCTTAATTATGGCATTTAAACGTTTAAACCTTTTTACCAGGCCTGGTCATTGTCATGTCGCGCTGATTTATAACAATAAACTCGCTTAACGCCTCAGGGCAAATGGGTCGGCTAAACCAATACCCTTGCCCCACATCACACCCCAAGTCGGACAATACTTGACGTTGCTCATCGGTTTCAATCCCTTCAGCCACCACCGTCATAGACAAATCGTGCGCCAAATGAATCATGGCTTTTGCAATCGCAAATTGACGTTTATCGTCAATAATATCAATTACAAACGCACGATCAATCTTTAAGGTATCAAACGGAAACAGCGTTAAATAGTGCAAAGATGAAAAACCGGTACCAAAATCGTCTAAAGCAATTGAAAAACCCCTAGACTTTAACAACTCAATTTTTTCCAAACTGCGCTCTACATTATTAAGTAAAACACTTTCGGTCAGCTCAATTTGCACTCGGGCCAAATCGACACCCAACCGCTCAAACTGCTCAATAGCCCGTTCACAAAAGACCTCATCCGCAAATTGGCGCGCCGAAACGTTAATAGAAAACTTAATATCAACACCCAAAGCCTGCCATTTAGCAATATCCGCACCCGCTTGCGCCATTAAGGTTTCGCTTACCGCACCAATCAAACCCGTTTCTTCTGACACAGGAATAAACACGCCCGGCGATGGCCCATGCGATCCATCGGGTAAAATCCAACGCGCCAACACTTCTGCGCCCACCATTTGACCACTCTTTAACTCAATCAATGGCTGATAATACGGCTTAATACAGTCGGTTTTTAAGGCAGCGCGCAAGCGCGTTTGCATGTCCACCATTTCGGTGGCGTGTTCGGCCATTTCATGAGCAAAAAATGCCATGCTTAAACCCTGGCTTTTGGCCTTAAACATAGCCGCATCGGCGTGCTGAATCAGCGCTTCGGGTGTAACGCCATCGCGTGGATACACCGCAATTCCAGCTGTCGCGCCTATGCTTAAACGATGCCCCTCAATTCTAAAAGGTGCTTCAAGTAACTGATTTATGCGCAACACACAACCTTGTAAAGCGGCGCTGCTAGTTGATTGCTGCGTTACCAACACAAACTCATCACCGCCAAAGCGCGCTATCATGGCTTGCTCTACCTCTAAACAACTGTGCTTAAAACGCCCCGCGACCTCTTGCAATAACGCATCGCCAATTGAGTGCCCATAAGCATCGTTGACATATTTAAACCGATCCAAATCAATAAACAGCACCGCAAATTCACCTGCATGCTCACCATGAATGGTTAATTCGTCAAAATACGTGCTGTTTTGCGCAATTAATTTTTGCATATAATCGCTTAAATAACGTCGATTAGGCAAATCAGTAAGCGGATCAAACAAACCCAAGTGCTCTAACTGATGCTCGGCCAACTTACGCTCTGTAATGTCAATATTAATGGAGCGCACCCCAATAACATGCCCCGAAGGGTCTCTAACCGTGCCGCACAAATGCTCAAGCCAGCGCACCTCGCCATCACGTTTAACCACTCTAAATTCAACTTTTTCAGGCGCGCCATCATCGTTCATGTGATGCGAATGACTTAACCAGGCCTGGCAATCGTCTTTGTAAATAATGGAATCCATAAAGCTTGGGGTTTGATAAAAATCTTCTGGCTGATAACCCGTAATAGACAACACTGCGGGCGACACATACTGATACACACCCTCTACGGTGCGCAACGACACAAACTCTAATGAAAAGTCAGCCACCGCTTTAAACAAAAGTTTTTCGCGTTGATGCTGCTCATTACGCTCATAAATCCACCCCCAAGCTACACCCAAAAACACACTGGCAAACAGCGGTATTAACCAGCCAACTAACCCAGAATCAGACTGAATTACACTATTTTGAATGTACGCAAACGGCAAAATAAACACAAACGCCCAAAACACCGTTTTAACGTAACTTACGCGCGCCAATTTCTTAAACATTTTCACTTAAAACAACAGCCTTTTTAAATTCATTAACTACGATTAATCCATGCAAAAAAGTCACAGACTAAAAATAAAATTTTGTAGAGTATTAGTTATATTTATAGCAGAGTCAAAACAGCATTTTTTATTTGCCGATAAGTTTTAAACCTAGGTAATTATTCTGCCCACACACTTTGGCGGTCACTAACGAACCCATTATTCAAAATTAAGGCATTGTTTTGGTTTTTACAGTTGACAGGCTTAAAACAAGCCACTATAATTCGCGACCACAACATGCACGCCAGTGTGGTGAAATTGGTAGACACGCCGGATTCAAAATCCGGTGCCTTTAAAAGCGTGTCGGTTCGAGTCCGACCACTGGTACCATTAACTTATCGCAAGTTAATGTTTTTTGTTTTGCACAAATCGTTTCACCTCTTTATACAACCGTAGCTCAGTTGGTTAGAGCACTACCTTGACATGGTAGGGGTCGGTGGTTCGAATCCACTCGGTTGTACCAAATAAACGTTTAAAATCAGTAAGTTACAAAAAAATAAGCCACACATCCCTTCTCGATTCACACGCCAATTAAAAAAACTACACGAAAACTACACGCTGACCAATAAACCACATTCGTTGATTTGTAACCAATGTTGCAACCAAACTCATGTCTTCTAGAAAATCTTAACTTATATAAAAAATAGAATTGATTTCAACTGCTTTCTAGACTGGGAGGAGGTTATAAAGATTAGTGCTGAAAGATGTCTATGACGCTCAACAGAGCTCCCATCAATGAACGTTGATGAGTTACTGCTAATAAATAAAATTAATTGCCTCATAAAATAAAAATAATTCATTTATAAAATAAACTTAAGAAATTACTATTTTTTAAAACTAAAGCTTAATAAGATGCAATCAAGCAAATGAAAACCCGTCAAAATGACGGGCTAATTTTTCAAGCATTACAGTGCTTAAGAGATAAATGCTTCGCAAAGTACTGAGCCATTGTGAATTCGCATTTTTTTGAGATATGCGATTAATATTCTAAAAAATAAACGCTTGTTTAGCAATTTTTTAATTTTCACAATAAAGAGCTAAGTACCTTTTTAATTATTATTTTTATTGTTAAAGGAAATTAAAACATGATACAAAAAAACTTATTCGATATAGTATCTATGCAAGAAGAAGATTTAAAAACGCTAATAAGATTTGTTATTTCTGAAGTCGCAGCAAAAACACAACAAGAATTGACCGCTAAAAAATCTGAAGTTCTTCGGCCTAAACACGTGCAATGTTTGTTGGGGTGCTCTCGCTCGCATTTAGATCTGCTAAGTCAAAAAGATCCAAAATTTCCAAAAGTCATTCGGCTGGGCTCACGATGGACGGGCTATTTAAAATCGGATATAGATACTTACCTGAAAACTCTGGGCTCAACCATTCATTAAATGTATCTTATATACAAGACGACGATCAAAATATTGACGCCGTCTTAAAACACTAACGCGCTTTGACCACCTTCAATTTTTTAAACAAAACAGCCTTTTAATAAAAAATTAATTAAAGACACAAAACAAATAAATAATTAGAGACCTTTGCACGAGTCAATGCACGAATAAAAATGGTTAAAATTCACCTGATTTTTGTTGAAAAACTTGCGAATAGCTCGCTATTCACTGCGTTTTCCGCCGCAATCAGGCAAATTTTTCCTCATTTTTCTTTCGCACCTGACTCGTGCAAAGGTCTCAATTAATTAATTATATTATTTAATTTTTTAATTAATTTTTTAATTAATTTCGCGACTTTAATTCTTTCAAAAACTCTACGCCGCTACTAGCGAAATCACGAGCAATCACTTCCACAAAATGCTGTTAGGGATTTCAGAAAACTTATTTTCAAGCCCTTGTTGTAGTTGTTTAATATCCATTTAGTGTCTTTATCCAGTTACTTACCAAGGTTAACGTTATGAGGAAGTCGCTATCTTTGTTAGGGATTGTTTGCTTATCAGGAAGTGTCACGTTCCGGCGCGTGCAAAGCGTAAAGATACAGCCCCATAACCTCACTGGTAATGCTGTTTTTAGACATGCTTGTTATGGACTTTTCTACCTGGCGGCCAAAGTCTTGCACCTTAGAAGGTAAGATGGCTAAGAAGCGTTGAATACCGCTGTAAATGTCCGGCGCTTTGCCTTTGGTTTCTGTATCAAGCGCATCTTGCAACTGCTTAACGCGCTCAAAGCGGTCGTACTCGTTTTTCTTAATCTCTTCTGCCTTAGTCCATTTAGCCAATAATTCATTAGCCTCTTGGTCAGTAGGCGCGGCAACTTCTTCTTGCGGGTCTTTACGGCTAAACACTAGGTTAGGTGAATCGGCTTGGTCTGGGTCGAATGCGGCGTTGATTGAGCGGATTTGGTTTGGCTTGTAATGGTCTAATAAACCTGTAGGGTTTCATAGCCTATAATTACCTCAACTATAGGATATGGATCATGACCGATAACAGCAGAAAAGATCGCATTAATGTAACGCCCAAACAAAAACACGAATACGCCAGATTGATGGTGCAAGACAATTACACCAACAAACAAATTATGGAAATTTCCGGCGCGGCCGCCCCTGCAGTCACGCGTTGGAAAAAGCAATATCTCGCTGAACAACGCGGTGAAATGATCGAAGGCAAAATCCCCTTGGATGCCGATAAACGGCTCATACATGAGCTCAAACAAGAACTCGCCGAGGCAAGAGAGGATATACGACTATTAAAAAGGCCACAGCCTGGACTGGCTACAATCCTTCGTACACAAAGACACGTTAAAATGTGACTTAAAAATACGAATAGGAATTGAACATGAAACATCAAAAACGCTATGACGACCAACTCAAACAGCAAGCCATTGAAATGGCGCTAGAAGGTTCAAAATCCGTGGCACAAATCGCCCGAGATTTAGACATAAAAGACAACACTCTTTACGGTTGGGTTGATAAACATCGTCGTGATAATCCTGATAAAGCTTCAACTAAACTGGTTGTCGCAAAACGCCCCAAAAAACCGCACTATTATCCCGTGGGTAAAGAATTGCCAAACATTCCCAATCACCTAAATCGAGAATTTAATCCGCCTAATATCAACACCCACTGGGTCGGCGACATTACCTACATTCGTTCACATCAAGGATGGAGTTATTTGGCCACGGTGATGGACTTAGGCAATAAGGAGATCGTTGGCTATGAGATCTCAAAAACCCCCGATGCTCAGTTAGCCAAGCGCGCCTTAATCAATGCCATTGCCAAGCATCAACCGGATACAACGCAATTAATGTTTCACTCAGATCAAGGGGTGCAATATACAGCCAATCTGTTTAAGGATTGTTTAGCGTTACACAAAATCACCCAAAGCATGAGTCGTCGCGGGAATTGTTGGGACGATGCGGTACAAGAGCGATTTTTTCGCAACCTAAAAACGGAGTACCTCAATGACTTGAGTTTTATAAATCATCAATCCGTTGTTGATGCGGTTGAAAAATACATTGGCTTTTACAACCATAAAAGACTCAACTCGGCGATTGATTATTTAACCCCAGTCCAAAAAAGACTGGAAATGCAAAAATTGGCTTAGAAAGCCTACAGAAATACTTGACCATTACACAGAGCAAGGCCGGTTCAATTTTTAGATGCCCTTTGACGCTTGTTCTTGATTTTCTTTTGTTGTAGCTCAAATCGTTCCTGAAGGCTAATCTCAGGCTCAACATACAAGCTAAGTAAATCTTTAACCATCAATAAGGGTATCATTACCTTTATCATATTTTCAGTAGAAACGGGTCTGCCTTGTTCCAGCCGTTTAATCGTTCCCACGCTCACGCCAGTATGAACAGACAATTCTTCTTGAGTGACATTCATGCTTAATCTTTTTGCTTGAATCACGTTGCCAAGCTGCTTAACAGCCTGTTCGATAGGCATGTTATTACCCGGTACATATCGACCACCTAGTTTGCTATTGGTATTCATAATCCGAACTCCATACCATTTGAATCCGTCTCAGGTTGGCTATCCGATTCAGAGTCCAACTCAATTAACGCCTCGTTAATATGCTTTTCAATCGCCTCTTTCTTGGCTTGTTTTACATCAGCTTTATAGGCAAAGACGCTCCATTGTTTTACGGCATCTTTAACCTGTTCAATAACGGTCAGTTTTTGAGTGTCGTCAAGCGACAGAGCCGCTGACTCTGCAAGTAAGTCACCCAAGTGAATATTCAAACCCTTGCCGTTAATAAGCAGGTTGTGCTCTCTTGTCCAAGCGTTTGGATTTCTCTCATTATAGGCATGAGTCACATCATAAGCCGGAGCCAATGACCAACGACCTTCTTTTGAGAGAATGAATGAGAAGTTTTTAGTGTGATCGTCACGATTGACCGCTAGAACATTAAACACCATTCGTCTAAAAGCTTCCTCCTGGTCAGATAACGGCAAGTCAAGATTAACAACGGATGCAAAATAATCACGATAGCTGCCTGATTGGAATTCATTGAAATCAATGCCGGTTAAGGCGCATAAGGTTTGAACGTGAATCTTTTCATTATTAACACGATCAAAACGTTTAGTAACAAAATGTTTTCTATCTCCATCACCTAGTAAATAGCAATCCATCATGTCAACCTTGGCTTCTTTTGACATTAAAAAATAGGCGTATTCAATGTTTGAGTAGCCTTGCGGGTCACAGTCAATGCTATTAGCATCTACACCATCAAATTTAATAAGGTAATGCTCAAATCCTTCGGGAACATCATATTGTCCAGAAATGATGTTCTTAAATCCTTTATCCGCTCCGATAAGTGCTTTTGGCCTTGCACCACCCGCTGATGAGCCAATGGAAATTAATTCACTTGATACTTTGCAGATATTTCCGTTTATGGCACTTCTTGCATCTTGAACAAGTTTATTAACTTGCAATGAAACTTGATAGTTACTTTTATAGGACTCTTGGGGCTCAAACTCTAAAGCACCAATGGCTTTTTTGCCAACATAAGAAAGGCGTTGAAGAGCATTAATACTTATAGCTGAAACCCCTTTTTTAGCATAATAAGAGTTAATGACCTGATTACCAAACCGGTCGGGCAAGGCATCGGAAATGAATTCAGGAAGGCCTTTAAAGGTATTGTTAGAAACTCTGTTGCTATATCGTCCTTGTGATAACGGCATCAAAAACGGAGAGATTTCCAGCCCATTTCTTTGATAAGAATAATCGTACTCAAAGACAATCTTTCCGTTATCTATCGCCAAGTACCCAACGGTTTCCCCATATAATTTAACAGACAACATATCAACCTCTAAAGCAAATATTAAATATTAATAGATAATATATTAGACTTTATTTAAGTATAGTCCAGCTAATTTGAGTCCAAAGCTGAAATGACTTGAGATGGGTGGTGTAGGTGTGATTGGGAGAGATTGAAAGCAATCTAATGTCGGACAGGCTGTTAACGTGTTTAAACACCTTTTCGGGTTAGGCGTGGATTGGGTAGATTAAAGCACTAAAACTAATTTCAATAAGGTGTATGGCGCTTACTCTGTCAATGTCGTATTCAATAGACCTTAATTAACTGGAGTGGTTACACTATTTCGTACCTAGATGATGTTATAAAATCACCATCCAAAGGAGACCCGAAATGGCCAATGCAAAATACGACCTTGAACTTAAAAAAGAAGTTATTGACGCCATCGTCAATGGTGGAAGAAGTTCAGCTCAAGCCGCAAGAGATTATGAGTTACCCGTTACCGTTGTTTACACTTGGGTTCGTGCACATAAACTTAAAAATGATTTGGCTGTGATTCCAAAACTCTCGGAATCTCTAGAACAAGAAAATAAACGGCTTAAAAAAGAACTCGCTCAAGCCAAAATGGAGCGAGACATCTTAAAAAAAGCCACCGCATACTTCGCCAGTCTCGAGAAATAAAGTATGCGTGGATACAAAAGCATCGAGAAGAATTCCCGCTTGTACTGATGTGTAAGGTATTAAACGTGCCCGTCAGCAGCTTTAATAGCTGGCTAAAATTAGACCCCACAGATAAGGCAGCCGAACAAAAAGAGAATACTGATTTGGTTAAAGAGACCTTCGGCATCTTAAAAGGAAATGCAGGAGCAAGAGGCATAAAAGGTTATTTAACCAACGAAAAGAAAGTGACGATGAGTCGGCGTAAGATTGCTCGAATCATGCGAGAACAAGGCCTAATCGTCCACACTCGTAAGAAGTTTAAGAAAGCCAGCAGTGCGGCCATTAATGACCCAAAAATACAGCCAAACTTACTCAAACGGGAGTTTAAAGTCAGCTACCTCAACCAAGTATGGGTCGGTGACATAACGCAAGTTAAAACCCAGCAAGGCTGGATGTACTTGGCCACCTACATTGACCTCTACTCAAGAAAAGTAGTCGGATGGGCATTGGAATCGCATATGCGCTCAGAGCTCATCGAAACCGCATTAAAAAGAGCACTGTGGAATCGTAAACCACCAAAAGGACTGATGGTTCACACGGACCAAGGCAGTCAATTTATCAGTAATGCTTACCGCAAGCTGATTGCCCATTGGGGCATTAAGCAAAGCATGAGTCGTCGCGGAAATTGTTGGGATAATGCCGTTATTGAAAGCTTCTTTAAGTCTTTCAAAACAGAAACCGTTTATCAGCTTACAAAATTAATCGACCAACAAGAAATGCGTTGGCTGGTTTCGGAATATATGGGGCACTACAACCACATCAGGCCACACAGCTCGAACGGTTATATTGCGCCTGCAAAGTTCGAGCAAATAAGGCTAGACCGACTAAAAGAAATTGAAGAAAATCTAGGTACGAAAAAGTGTTGACACTCCAGTGTTGCTCAGTACCGGCTAAGGTGAAACTTCCTTGCATCGTACTTGCGTCCACAAATTCGCGTTCTAATCCTAGTGCGCTTGCAAGGCTAAGTAAAAACTCCGTCTTGCCAATTCCAGGCTCTCCAACGATCAGCACGGGGGTAATGTGCAATGGCTTCTGGCCGTGCTGACAGACCCGCAAGCTAGTCGCGACAATATCGACTACCGGCGTAAAATTTGGGAATTTCTTTGAAAGTGCTTTTACACGCGACACTAAGTCATCGTCAACGATACGCTCGTCTTTCATAAGGGAATGGTCTAAATACGACTTTAAAAGCTTTGCAATGTGCGTGAGATAAGGCTTATCTCTTTTTAAACGTGCGTCAAGCATGACCTCTTCGGCTTTCAATACTAAGCTCGGGGCAATGCTGATCATCTGTCGCTTAGTGTGTGTCGATGTCTCAAGTGTACTGACCATTACATCTTCCATTTTTGAGGCAAGCTCAATGTCATCTTCTTCGTCTTCAATGTTTTCAAAAAGGGCATCGTGACTTTCATGTTCCATTCGACTATGTAATTTTCGTATCCGCTTCTTTAAATCATTCATAAACCTTCTCCCAGATCAATATTGACTATCCCGACTTATAAAACTATTTTTAATTTAGTTTTTATACGACTTCACAATAGCAAACTTTCTCAAGAATGAAAAGTATTTTTTTTTACGTGTTTTAAACATCTTCTGCTACAATCTTTTTAAACCTTAAACTTATGACTAAAAGGCCATTTATTGATGCACATAGACTTTCTGCTGTTTAAAGAGCACAAAATGTTAGTTGAACCCGTTCCTGAATCCTTTCATGGCAGCACCACCCTGGGTGAGATTTGCGACATTTCCGCTGGACTGTCTTTGGGCAAAGTTGAGAGCGTCCCGTTTCAACCGAATACCAGTCAAGACTCAATACAGTTAATTCGCCCTCAAGACCTGGCTCATAGCAATTCGTTGGAGGCTAAGCAGCTAGAAAGCCTTGATACGATTGTTCTGACCGATGAGATTTCTGATCGCTTGCAAGCCCACCACTTTGTGATGGTAGGTGACATCATAATTTCTGCACGCGGCACGCTCTACCATGCAGCTTTAGTCAAGTCACTTCCCGATGAGGCCAATATTATTCTGTTGAACAACATGATCTGCTTGAGACCGAGGATAAGGCTTCCCGAGGTAATATTGCTTTACCTGAACTCCGCTTGGTTTAAAGAGCACGTGATTGAAAAGGACTTTCCCAAGATGCTGTCGCTCACCGTAAAATGGTTAAGAGCACAAAAATTTATTTTGCCTACACTGGAAAAGCGTCAAATGATGGTCGATTTAATCGCGCACCAACAAAGTCATAAGAGTGCGCTTGAGAAGATGATGAAGGCCTCACAAGATCTGGTGGAAGGGGTTTTATTTGAAGCGATGCGGGAAGCCAGTCCACAAGAGGAAGATAATTGATGCATTTTATTTCTAGAAATGACCAGCTACTCGACCCGGTTGAAACCGAGTTTAATAAAATACTCAATACATTAGAAGACTCCGCATACCGCGAAAATGAACTCGATAAAGTGATTGGGGTTTGCATAAACCCTCGCGAAGATGAAAGACATGCCGCCCTTTTTTCGCGCACCGTAGCAAAACTTGGCTTTGAGGACTTAGCGACCAACCTCAGCGTTTTTTTAAGCCTGGTTATTGCGTATCAAGATAGCTCACCTTTTATGACTCCAAGCAGACGCCCTTTCTCAAATTGGCCGGATAGTCCTCTTGCAATGGTGTTTTTAGAACACTATCAAAAGAATCATTGGCCTATACCTCTCCATCAAGCGGCTTTGGATGACTCAACTGAAGTACACAAAAATATAAAATTGAGTCCTGAAGAGGTGCTGAAATCGTGGAATAGCGTGGAGACTTTAATTGACGCGCTGAATTTTATTCAAAGAGAGTACCAACCAGAAAACAATTGGCGACTTAAGCTGGCGGATGACATCAGACATTTTTTGGATAAAAAGGCGCGTGCTTTTGAGTGGTATGGCTTTAACCAAGACATACTGCAGATGATTGCGCACATTCTTGAAGTGGCTGATGTGAACAATCAGTCAGTGATTCAAGATGGTTGCGCGGGTTTGGGTCTACTGAGCTTACAATTACCGTTGCATAATGATACACATCCTGAACTTAGACTTGAAACAACCACCCCGATTTTTCAACAAATTACAATGCAAATGGCTCAAATTCAAGCGTTAAACCGTATCGTGCACTGCCATACTAACAACCCGCTTTCCACGACAGAATTAAAATTCACAGCAAAACAAGCGGATGTAATTCTAAGCTTTCCTAAGATGCCTTATGTACTGAGCCGGGTTGAAAGAAGCATTGAGCAACCTTTTTTAAAGATTAGACGCTATGAAATCTTACCAGGGTACGCCAGTGACGCTCTCTGGGTTCAATATGCATGGCATCATCTAAAAGATGGAGGCATTGCTTTTTGGCCGTGCAAGAAGGGTTTTTACGTCGCGGTGGGTACGACCAAAGTGTGCGTAAGTATTTAATCGACCGCAGCGCGGTTAAATTGGTTATTACGCTTAACGCAAATCAGGCGCGTCAATCACAATACAACCAAGTTTACTTGCTGATGCTGGTCAAAAATAGTGCGCGCGGTCACGTTAATAATGACTCACTTTTTGACAACGAGGGTGTCATGTTTATAGACTTTCGTGAAATTCAACGACTTTACGATAGAAAGGGTACGAGCTTACTCAATCTCACCACGCTGCCCTTCTGGGATGATGAAAAATACAAGCAAATGACTGACCATTTCAATCTGGGAAGTGTTCGTATTTTTAAGTCTAATCATGAGATAGTTATGAACAATTGCAATTTATTGATTGGAAATTATCAAGATAAACCTGGCCAAAATGACTTTCCAAACCTAGCACAGGCAACGTTGTATTACGATGAATCGGCCAAGCACTTAGAGCAGTGCTTTGAAGAGTTTAATGCGGTACTTAAAAAGTTTAAAATTATCTAACAAAGGCACGTCACCGTTGAATAGACTATAAATCATCCCCCGTTAGAATCAGCCTTGCTAGGATGGGGCAACGATTGATACCCCTTGAAATGTCATTGAAACGCTTTGACATTCACCCAGCTCTGCCATCATGCGTACGTGACTGCGAAATCGTAGCACGCTCCATAATATCATCACAGCCAGCTAATTTCTGTCTGGGCTTACGGGCACAGATAACATTGCCTTCACTTTATTTTACAAGTTGCTGTAATAACAACCCGGCCGGTTCAAATCGCAGTGATTTAAACTCTATTTTCAAATCAAAACGGAGCATGGCAGTAGAATTGATATTATCCATCAAATTATTTGAGGCGATAAACACCCCTTCGTAACTTTCCATTTGAATTAACAATTCATTCACTTGAGTCACCTCCCAGCTGCTCTGCGCTTTCTCTCGACTTGGCAAGAAAATATCGACTTGATTGAGCGACAATTATCTTGGCCGATTGATCTGATAAATTTCAGTACAGCAAAACGGAGAGTTTGCTGTACCGGGAATAAAAACCTCAAATCGATTTGCAATTTAATGGACTTCCAATTAATGAATTGATTGGGTTTGTCTAACTCAGCAATGGCTTCTTGCTGATGAATGCAGGCATCGGCAAGAGAGGTTTAAGTTAGGTTTTCCAGGCCATTTTAATGCTCCATTTTTCATGGAATGCTTATTAAAAGTTAACATCTTTTCGCATCAGAATATTTTGAGTTTTTCAAAGGGTTCTCTTGCAAAGTCTTCTCATTAAAAACAAAAGGTAAAGAAAGTATTTCATATTAATGATTTATTTAGATAATCAATTTATTACTTAAATAACTAAACCAGCATACTCATATATAAAATAGGATAATCTAAATGAAAAATGTTTTTTTAAAATAATTAAAGGCAAGCGCTTAAATGACTTATCATCAACAGAGAAAAAAAACGCTAAATGTAAAAGTTCGAGCATAAGTTCACTTGAACCCTTGCACTTAATGAATTATCTTTTGCGTACAAAAGAATCTAAAACGAATAAGAATGATTTAATTGAATATGAAATACTAAACTTACCGATTTGGAGTTCTGACTATCAAGAATTCTGGTGCCAATGTTTTGAAAGTGAAAGAAAAAATAGCGTTTTGTACAGACACATCATTATTCCTCTTCCAACTGGAATTTCGTTAGAAAAAATAAAACCGGCGGTTTATGGCTTTGTACACTACATGTCAAATAAACACTTTAACTCTAAAATACCGCTTATGTGGGCCTTGCACTCCGGCGTAAAGCAAGATTATAAACACATTCATATCCTGCTACACGACCGACCCATTGACACAAAATTAAATAAAGAAGAACACTTCACTACAAAAAATCCAAAAGTGAAGGGTATAAACGCACTAAGCTCTTCCTTTCTAGATGAAATAAAACAATGCTGGATCAATTTCATCAACCCCTTACTAGCCGATTCAGACAAATTCCAACTTCAAAGTAAAGCGAAGAAATACTCAACAGATCCGGTAGAAATACGCACCTCCTCAAACTTCGTCAATTATTCACAACCAAGCCTTGAGCAAACTAATTATAAAAACTCATATGAGTTTATGATGAGTGATGAATTTAAACTGTCGTTTTTAAATGGAATTAGAATTAATTTTGACGCAATATTAAGGGATGGACTTAACATTTCACATAATACAAAACAAACACAAGAACTAGAAAACTCTAACAGCATACGTCACTAAATTGACTTTATAAAATGTTATGAGACCTTTGCACGAGTCAAGTTAATGAGCGCTGTGGCTGTAATCGAAACTCTAACCCGAGCGCAGTAATGACCTTGTAAACGGTTTCGAATCGAGGGTGCTTGCCTTCACCGAATGATTTGTAAAGGCTTTCTCGCCCTAGCCCGGTTCGCTTGCTAATTTCGCTCATACCCTTAGAGCGTGCCACCACGCCAAGCGCATAAATGAAAAACTCCGGATCATTTTCTTCTAAGCAGGCCTCAAGATAACCGATTACATCCTCCGCCGTATTGAGGTAATCCGCCGAATCATAGGCTACAGATTCAAGTTTTTTCATTTAACCAGCTCCTTACTGTTTGAATGTCTTCAGCTTGTTTGGGCTTGTCACCCACCAGCATCAGTAAAATAATTTGACCATTCTCATGGGTATAGTAAACGCGCCAGCCCTTACCTACATCAATCCGCAATTCATAAAGCTGGGCATCAAGTTGTTTATAATCGCCCGGATTGCCTTGAGCTAAGCGGTCTATCCGCATAATGATTCTTGCTTTGGCGCGGTCGTCTTTAATCTGCTGAAAGCGTTCATCAAAGGGAGTCTTGCCGTTACGTTGGTATTTATTGATTTTCTTCATCGCTATTGTATCCAATTTTATACAGCAAAGCCTGGCTATTTTATCTGTTGTCTCGGTTGGCTAATGATCACATCAAATGCTTGTAGCGCACCTTTAGCGCGGTCAGGAACAAGATGACCATAATGCTTTTCAATCATCTTTGTAGACTTGTGGCCGGCCATGCGCGCCACTTGAAGCAGGTTCTCGGTTTGAAGCAAGGTGCTAATCCAGTGGTGGCGTAATGAATAGAAGTCTAAATCATCCGGCAGACTTGCGAATGCGCGAATCTTTTCCCAATGAGTGATGTGCGCGTGTTTGTCATAAGCTTTACCAGTAATGTCAGATGGAAATACTAAGGCGGTGACCGGTGATTTGCCTTGTTGCTGATGCCATTGAGTCATTAGCTCGATAATTGAGTCGGGTAAATCCAGCGTAACTATAATCGGATCCGCGTGATGCCGTGTTTTGTTGGGCGTGAAACTCAAGCGTTTAAAGTTGAGGTTCAGGTTTTGCCATGTCAAAGATTTGATGTCGCCGGTGCGCATACCTGTGTAATACGCCAAATAAGTGAACGGAATTGACCAGTGCGCAAAGCGTTTATCGGCAAGTGGCTCAAGATAAGTGCGGCCACGCTGAATAGAATGCACTCTTTGGCGCTTTAGGTCAGTATTATAGGCTTCAATACCATCAAATAATTGTGTAAGTTCTGCTTTGGTGAGAAGTCGGCGTTTACTTTGGCTGTCGAGTTGTTTATCAACTTCTTCATAGTGTGGGCGCTCCAAGGGTGATTTGGCTGGCAGCGGATTGGTCTCAAGAATACCTTCCTCAATCGCCTTGTTGAGCAATGTCTTTAGTGCACCATAAGCACGTTGAATGGTGGAGAAGGCGATTTCTTGCTCACGTTGTAGTTGCCATAACTTAATGTCAGTCGCTTTAATGCTTGCCATGTCTTTTTCAAGCAGGTGTGCAAAGTTATTGCGGATCATATTAAGTGTTTCGTGACCGGAACGCTTGCGAGCTTGGTGCTTGGCGTAAAGACCATCAAGATAATTACCAAGGGTGCGTTGACTGGCGCGCTGCTGCTGTTCAAAGAAATTTTTCTTCTTATCAGCCGCTTCGCGTAAAGGATCTGCGTCAGTTGCTATAATTTTTAAGGCTTTCTCTGCCGCTTGCTGAGGTTTCAGATGAGTTGATTTAGCAATAACTTTATTTCTAACCTTGCCACTAATATCAGTGTAACGAAGGCGGTAACTTACACAGTTGGGATTCCGGTAGAGATGAAAGCCCGAAATCATTTCACATTGAAGCCGCTCTTTAGGCCTCGAGCTATTTTCAAATTGAGCAAGCTTAGCCAGTGTTATGCTGGTTACCTTTTGAGCCATCGCGACCTTCCTTCTAAAAACTACACAAAAACTACACAGTAACCGAAGTATAACACGTTAAAACTAGTGAAAGCTAAGGAATCAATAATACATTAACTCTATGATAAACATGATATTTTATATGTAAGCATCTGTTTTAACACGCTTCTTATAATGCCTTGACATGGTAGGGGTCGGTGGTTCGAATCCACTCGGTTGTACCAGTTTTTATCCATATTTTTCAATAAGTTACAAAGTCCTTATCTCCTGTTAAATTTCTTAGATCTACTCTCTGTGCCCATCCTGTGCCCTCTTTGTGCCCAACACTTTTTCTTGCCAAAACTATCGCTCTATAATTTTGACCACTACCCTAAATTTCTTTATCGCTTTCATGCCTAATAAATTCTGCAAGATCACAGACTGAACAATCAAAATAGCCACACAACTTTTCTATATTGTCTGTTGTCGTGTTGTAGTCCAACTGCTTTGCCATTTTTGACAAAGTTGTACGATGGATCCCTGTCTCTACATCTGCATCAAGCTTTTCCCGATCTCAAAGGTTTCTCGCGCACCAATTTACTTTACATGCGTTCGTTTGCTGAAAATTGGGCGGATTTTGAGCAAAATCCAATTGTCCAACAGGCTGTTGGACAAATTCCCTGGGGACACAATCTGGTTTTACTCACCAAATTAAACGAACCACAAACACGTCTTGCCTATGCGCGTTTGTGCATTCAACACCGCTGGTCGCGCAATGCGCTTTAACATCACATCGAAAGCGGTTTATTGCAACGTCAAGGCAGCGCCATGACTTGAATTTTATGAATCATCCATCCATTGTTGTTGTGGTTGAAAAATAGATTGGCTTTTACAACCATAAAAGACTCAACTCGGCTATTGATTATTTAACCCCATTCCAAAAACGACTGGAAATGCAAAAAGTGGCTTAGAAACACTACAGAAATACTTGACCATTACACAATGCCAAATCACACACTGCGCGCCAAAATTAGGGCACTGTCTAGACTTTTACACACGGCCATAAAGCCCGATTTATGGCAAAACACGGCGTCTTGCAAACCGCTAATAGCATTGAGTTCGTCGGCGCGTAAACCTCTAAAACGTTCGGGTAAATGGTGTATTGAGCCATTGCAAAACACCCCAAAACCTTCATTGCCTTTTGGGTAAACTACGCGAGTGATGTCGGTACGATGGCGAATAAAATCTTTAAAGGGCAAATTTTTGTCCAGCAATAACACTCCAGCGGTGACGTTTTGGGCGTGCGCTTCTAACTCCACCACCACTTCGGCCTCTTTTATGGCCGCTTTAATAAAATTGGCTAAAATCCCAGTGGTAAATTCAATGGCTTTATCAAACGCCGCCTGCTGTTGCGCCTCGTCGTCGGTGGAAGAAACGTTCATCATGGCCACCAACATTGACACCGATGGGCGTGGATTGTCGCTGTACCAGCCGTTATCAACCGCATCAATGTCTTTAATCAGTTTGTCGTCCACCCACTGCAAAGCAAATGCGGTTTCATACTCACCTTTTAGACCTTTTAACGCCAAAATTTGTGCGCCAAAATATTCCCATACCAAACCTGCCGTCGCAAACGGCACGCCGTCTTCGCGGGTTTTGGTAAAACTGTTTTGATGATGGTCAAAGCGTAGCGTAGCGGGATCATAGTGCGCGCCCACGTCCAACACAATGTGCGCCTGCTCAATAATGGCCTCGTCGCGCGTTCTAACAACGGCACGTTCTTCGAGCATTAAAAGCATCGAAATAGCAAAAACTTCATCGGCATGAAAACGGCCAGAGTGGGTAACAAGCATGTGGATTCCTTGTGGGGTTAATTGGCCTTAATGGCACGGGGGTTCGTAATTTGTACTAATTGATACACACGGCTTTTTAAAACGTAACAACATAGCCACGCAGCAACGCAATCATTTAACTGCGCGCATAAATATCTTCTAAGCGCACAATGTCGTCTTCGCCCGTGTATTCGCCCACTTGCACCTCGATCATCACCAAGTCAATTTTGCCGTCGTTTTCTAGGCGATGAGTTTGACCCATTTTTATGTAAGTGGATTCGTTGGGGCGCACCAGCATAGTGGTGTTGTCTACTGTTACCGTGGCAGTGCCCGACACGACTATCCAGTGTTCGTTGCGGTGAAAGTGTTTTTGCAGGCTTAAGCGTCCGCCGGGTTTGACCACAATGCGCTTAACTTTATAGCCTTTGGTGTCAACCAACACTTCGTACGTGCCCCAAGGTCTAAACGCTAAGCGGTGTATTTCGGCTAATTCTGGGGCTTGTTTTTTTATTTGTGCGACGACGTTTTTGACTTTTTGCGAACTGCCTTTTTTTGAGATTAAGATGGCATCACTGGTGTCTACCACCAATAAATCATCCACATCAATCAGTGCGATGGTGCGTTCTCGGGTCACAATGAGGTTGTTGTTGGCATCAATGCAAATGGGTTGGGGTGAGTTGTCTAACCTTGATAAAACTGCATTGACCAGGCCTGGTTGTTTGATTTCGTCGAACAGCGCATCAAAACTGCCTAGGTCTGACCAGCCCATGTCGCAGGGTACGACTTTTACAATGTGCGATTTTTCCATCACAGCATAATCAATGCTGTCTTCGGGGATGGCGTGCATTTTGTCTAAATCGATACGAATCTCTGTGTGGCAATTTTCTTGTGGCAGAGCCTCTTTACAGGCCTGGTAGATGTCTGGCGCATAGGTTTGCAACTCGTGCAAAAACACCCCGGCTTTAAAACAGAACATGCCTGAGTTCCAGTAGTAATTGCCTTGGTCAATATACGATTGTGCGGTGGTGGCATCGGGTTTTTCTTTAAACGAGATGACATCATTGCCTTGGTGTTTATCGGCTTCAATGTAGCCAAAGCCAACTTCGGGGTAGGTGGGTTTTATGCCAAAGGTCACCAAGTAACCTTGTTGAGCCAGCGCTTTGGCTTGCAACACCGCGTGCTCGTAGGCGGCTTGGTTTTTTACCAGGTGGTCGGATGTGGTCACAAACACCAAATCATCTGGGTCTAATGCCATACACGCCAGCGCAATGGCCGGTGCGGTGTTTCGACCAATGGGCTCTAATAAAAACTGGGCTGTGTGTGAATTAATTTGGCTTAATTGATCCACCGCCAAAAAGTATTGCTCGATATTAGACACAATTAAACTGTGCGAACAGACGCTTTGGTTACGCAACACCGTGTCTTGAAACAAAGACTTACCGTCAAATAAACGCACAAATTGCTTGGGTAACATGGTGCGACTTAACGGCCAAAGACGTGTACCTGATCCGCCGCATAAGATGATGTTAATCATGAGTTTTTCCTTAAATTTTAATACGATTACTCTCAACCATTTACCGCGCCCTGCTTAACCAAAACAGGGCTACCAGCAACACGCTTAACGCCGGCAATAGTGCGCCAAGCACTATAGGAAAATGGTAAATAACGGTTAAATTTCCAATCAATTGATTAAGCAGATGAAATCCCATGCCAATCAGCACGCCAATAAACACGCGTTGCCCCATGGTAACTTGGCGCAATGAGCCAAATATAAGCGGAAACACAATGGCAATCATGGCTGCTACTACCAAAGGTAATGTTATTTTTCGCCAAAGTTCCAGTTGATACAATCCCGATTCTAGTTGATTGGTGTCTAAAAAATTAATGTATTGATACAAGTTCCAAGCGCTTAAGTAACGGGTTTCAATGTTTAAGTTAACCAGTTCTTCGGGTTTGAGTGGAAACGTTTCGGCAATGGTCTTAAGCGCTTGGCTTTGCAATTGCAGTTTTGCGGTCGGACTTTGTACGTTTTCGCCAAGGGGTACATTCACAGAGTCCGTGCTTAAGAACCCCGGCAACGCGCTAAAACCCAGTGTTTGTTCAACCGCTTGACTAAACACCCAGGCCTGTTGTTTGGCATCAAACGTGGCGCGTTTAATTTGCACCACACGACTTAAAACTGGGGTCATTCGCGTATCCATGGTTTGTTCGTAAACACTAATGTCTTTAAGCTCGGTGCTGGACAGTACTTGTTTAACGTGAATAAATCGCTGGCCATCGCGCAACCAAAACCCGCTGGCAGAGCCCATGCCCGCGTCCACCGAAAAGCGTTCGTTTAGTGCTTCTGCTCTAATTTTTTTGGCATACGCTTCGCTGTGCGGTGCCAACCATTCGCCCACCACCACCATAAACACCCAAATTAACAGAGCCGTTTTAAGCACCGCCCATAAAATGCGTTTAATAGACCAACCGGTCACGCGCAAAATAGTCAGCTCTGATTGATTGGCCAAACTGCCCAATCCCATTAAGGTACCAATGAGCAGCACCACCGGAAATATCTCATAACTGTAAACCGGTAGTTTTAAAAGGGTATACCATGCGCCCAGGCCCAGGGTGTAGGTGTCGGTGAGCTTACTTACTTGGTTCATAAACTCAAAAAAAGCCAAAATAACCAACAACACCAGCATCACCAAAAAGGTGTAACTCACCACCACCCCGCCCAAATAGCGTTCGATACGATTCATTTTTGGCCTCGGGTAAAATTGATTGCTGGCAGTTTAAACCACTCAGGCACTTTAAACTGCCAAAAAGCAAACAGCAAAAACAGCACTGGAATAGGCCACAAACCTAGCCAAACCGGCCAAGAACCATCGGCCATGGTGTCGCGTCCTACGACTAAAAACTGGTTGTAAATAATGTACAACACCAGTGCCAGCAAAATTTTAGCAAAGCGCCCTTGGCGCGGCCCAGTTTTGCTCAGTTTTAAGCCCAACAAGCCCAACACAATCAACCCCATTGGCGTTACTAACCGCCATTGCAACAAGGCTTGATGCTCTAAATCGCTAGAACCCCACAAAAGTTCAGTGGCCACTTCGTATTTTTTAGGCTTTGTGGGTGCGACACTCAGTTCGGGCAAGAACCCTTCAAAGCGTGTAAAATTTTGCACCACTAAGTTCTGGTTAAATGTATGTAAATTTTGATAACTGTAACCGTTCTCTAACACCAACACCACGCGTTCGTTAACCCATTCAAACTGACCGGTAGGCGCCATCAACACTAAGTCTTTTTCGGTGTCTTTAAGCTGAATCCACACCCCTTGCATTTGGCCATTTTTCTCAATTAACTTAGCGTAAATAACCCCGTCACCTCCCGGAATACTGTTAAATTTACCCGGCACCAACCCCGAAACGGGGGCCACTACTTGCGCTTGGCTCATTAAATTACGCTCGGCCGTATAACTCCACGGCGACACATACAAGGTAATCCAAGCGGTTAACAACGCCAGCGGCACTAGAAAAATCACAATGATTTTTTGAAAATACTTAGGTGCCACACCACAACTGTTGAGCACCACCATCTCTTGGTCTTGATACAAACGCCCCACCGCCAACATCACGCTTAACAGCGCCACCAAGGGCATAATCACCTCAAGCGCGGGGGGATTTTAAGCAGCAACACTTGCATAACAACCGACGCGGGTAATTTACCCTGCACCGCCAAGGCCAATAGCTTGGTGGCCTCGGTGCCAAAGGTTATGAGCAACAGCACCGTTAACACGGCAAAAAAGGTCGCCAACAACTCTTTTAATAGGTATTTGTCGAGAATTCGCAAAAAACAACTCCACTCACGTTAAAATAAGCTCCATCAAAAACTGAGCAAAGAGGCTCATTATAGTCTAAAGAGTGCAGCAAACCACGCCAAAACACGCCGCACCAACCGACTCAATCTATCCACGCGCAGGCCATTTAGCGCCTGCGCCCACTGCATAAAAAGGTAACCAGAGATGAAAACCATACAATTTGCTTGCAACCACGCCCCCGATTTTAACCAGTTTGACACCTTAATTGTCCCGGTAGGCCAACAAGGTACACTGCCCAGCTTGGCCAGCGAACTGCCGCAATACGCCGCGTTGGCCAGTTTGGTGCACGACCTGTTTGAGTCGGGCGATTTTTTAGGCAAAGTGGCCAAAACCTTATTATTGGTGCGCCCTGCGGGCTTTGATGTGCAACGTATTTTGTTAGTGGGCATGGGTGATTTGGCCACGCTGAGCGTTAAAAACACCTTAAGCGCGCTTAAAGCCGCCGCCGACGCGCTCGACCATTGTGGTACGGTTAACGCCCTTAACGCCTGTGTATTAGTCAACCCAAATGAAACTAACCAGGCCTGGTCAGTTCAACAAAACGCCCAAGTGTTTCAAAAAAGCTTTTACGACTATGCCCATGAAAGCCGTGGAGCGACACCGCTTAAAGACCCCAAACTCAACACCATGACCTTCACCTGTGAAGCCACGGCACAAAACCTTGCGGCCGTTCAACAGGGTCAAGCCACGGCATTGGGCATGGCGCTTACCCAAGAACTGGCCAACATGCCCAGCAACTTTTGCACCCCCAGTTATTTGGCCGACACCGCTGTGCAACTGGGTAATGAATACGGATTTGAGGTCACTATTCTAGAACGGGAACAGATGATTGAAATGGGCATGGGCTCGTTTATGGCGGTCGCTCAAGGCAGTCACACCCCGCCTAAAATGATCTGTTTGTCTTATAAAGGCAGCGACGCCCAAACCGCCCCCATTGCGCTGGTGGGTAAAGGCGTTACCTTTGATACAGGCGGCATTTCACTTAAACCAGGTGAAGCCATGGACGAAATGAAATACGACATGGGCGGCGCGGCCACGGTACTGGGTGTCTTTAAAGCCCTAGGACAACTTAAACCCGACCTAAACGTGGTGGGCGTGATTCCGGCCACCGAAAACATGCCCTCGGGCAACGCCATTAAACCGGGCGACGTGGTCACATCGCTGTCGGGTCAAACCATCGAAATTTTAAACACCGACGCCGAAGGCCGTCTTATTTTATGCGACGCACTCACCTACACCCAGCAAACCTATCACCCCGCTAAAATCATCGACATGGCCACGTTAACGGGCGCGTGTATCATTGCGTTGGGGCATCATGTGTCGGCGTTAATGGGCAACAACCAAGCGTTGGTAAACGACTTATTAAGCGCAGGCCTGGCCACTTACGACCGTTTTTGGCAAATGCCCTTGGGCGAAGAGTGGGACGAACAATTAAAGTCTAACTTTGCCGACATGGCCAACATTGGCGGACGTCCAGGTGGCGCTATTACCGCCGCGCAATTTTTAGCGCGTTACACCAAAGATGTACCCTGGGCGCATTTAGACATTGCCGGCACCGCGTGGGTAAGCGGCGCTAACAAAGGGGCTACGGGTCGTCCGGTGCCTGCGTTGGTGCAGTATTTAATGCAACAGGCGCGTGGCTAATTTAACGCTATGACCTCTACGACGCCCTTAAATAACGCTCACGACACCGCTCACAATAACTTGCCCGACGCGCGCAACCCAACGCGCGCGCCGCAAGACGTACTGTTTTATGTGCTAAACAGCACCGACACCCCCGCACGTGAAGCCTTTTTAAGCAAACTGCTTAAAAAAATTAACCGCGAAAAACGTCTGTGCGACGTACGCTTTGACAGCGATGATAACGCCCTGCGCTACGATTTAACCTTGTGGAACATTGAACCACACAGTTTTATCGCCCACAGCGTACAAGCCCAAACCCCCGCGCCCATTCAACTGTATGGCGCGCACATTGGTCAACCGTGTAAAGATGTGTTAATTAATTTACACCCCGAATTGTTTAGCGCTTTTGGCGTCTATCAACGCACCATCGAAATTTTAGACCAAAGCGACTACCTCATTAAAATGGGGCGCGAACGCTACAAAGCCTACAAACAACAAGGGCTTGAGCCCACGGTGCATAAAATTGGGTTTTAAGTTTTAGTTTTATCAACCCGCAACATCTACTTCGGGAGAATCGGCAATGGACATCACTCAGCTTTTAGAATTTAGTTTTCAGCAAGGCGCCTCCGACTTGCATCTGTCAACCGGTCAGCCGCCTATTTTAAGAATCGACGGCGACATTCAACGCATTGAAGCACCTAATTTTGAAGCCGAAGAGTTGTCCACCATGATTTATGACATCATGAACGACGAGCAACGACGCGGTCTAGAAGCCAGTTTAGAAGCCGATTTTTCATTTGAACTGCCCAACATTGCGCGATTTAGAGCCAACGTGTTTTTTCAAAATCGCGGCATTGCTGCGGTGTTTAGAACCATTCCCAGCACCATTTTGACCTTAGAAGAGTTAAAAGCCCCCAGCATCTTTAAAGAAATTGCCAGTTTTCCGCGCGGTTTGGTGCTGGTCACTGGGCCGACGGGCTCGGGAAAATCCACCACATTGGCCGCCATGGTCGATTACGTCAACAAAAAAGACGCCGCGCACATTTTAACCGTGGAAGACCCCATTGAATTTGTCCACCAACCGATGCGCGCGCTCATTAACCAACGTGAAGTACACCGCGACACCCAAAGTTTTAGCAACGCCCTACGTTCGGCACTGCGTGAAGACCCAGACGTCATTTTGGTAGGCGAAATGCGTGACTTAGAAACCATTCGCCTGGCGCTCACCGCCGCCGAAACGGGTCATTTGGTGTTTGGCACCTTGCATACCAGCTCGGCGGCCAAAACCATAGACCGCATTATTGACGTGTTTCCAGCCGACGAAAAAGAGATGGTGCGCGCCATGCTGTCCGAATCGTTGCGCGCGGTAATTTCACAAGCCCTGCTTAAAAAAGTAGGCGGTGGGCGCATTGCCGCGCACGAAATCATGCTGACCACCACCGCCATTCGCAATTTAATTCGCGAAGGCAAAGTGCCACAAATGCAGTCGGTACTGCAAACGTCCACCCAACTGGGCATGCAAACCCTCGACCAAAACCTAAAAGAACTGCTCACCAAAGGGCTGATTACCCGTGAAAACGCGCGCGCTAAAGCTGTGAACAAAGACGCGTTTATCTAGCTCTATTTGGAGTATTTACCATGAACAATGACACCTTAAACGATTTGCACGCCTTACTGACCTACTTTAGCCAGCAAGGTGGCTCCGATTTATTCATTACCGCCGGTCGCCCCGCGTCCATGAAAAAAGACGGCAAAATTATCGACATTACCGAAGAAAAACTCACCCCTGCCATTGCCACTCAACTGACTCACGCCATTATGAACCACGACCAACTGGCGTCGTTTCAGACCACCCAAGAGTGCAACTTTGCTTATCACATCAGTGGGCTGGCGCGGTATCGGGTTAACGCGTTTATTCAACGCGGCACACCAGGCCTGGTCATTCGTTCGGTACACACGCACATTCCGTCGTTTGAAAGCTTAAAGTTGCCGCCCATTTTGCGCGACATTATTTTAGAAAAACGCGGTCTAGTATTAATTGTCGGTGGCACAGGCTCAGGTAAATCGACCACACTGGCCAGCTTAATTGACGTACGCAATCGAGAAACCCAAGGCCACATTATTACCATTGAAGACCCCATTGAGTTTATTCACTCACATCAAAACTGCATTGTGACCCAACGCGAAGTGGGCGTGGACACCGACAGCTACTCAACCGCCCTTAAAAACACCTTGCGCCAAGCACCCGACGTGATTTTAATTGGTGAAATTCGCAGCCGCGAAACCATGGAACATGCCATTGCGTTTTCAGAAACCGGTCATTTATGCCTGTCCACCCTGCACGCCAACAACGCAAACCAAACGCTTGACCGCATTGTTAACTTTTTTTCATCCGCCGAGCGCGCCCATATTTTGATGGACTTATCGCTCAACATCAAAGCCATTGTGTCGCAACGATTAGTGCCTAAAATCGGCGGCGGCTTGGTGGCCGCCATTGAAGTATTAATCAACACCCCGCGCATGGCCGAGTTAATTTTTAATGGCAAGGTGGGAGAGATAAAACAGTTGATGTTGGCCTCAGAAGCCCAAGGCATGCAAACGTTTGACCAAGCCTTATTTGAACTGTATGAAGCGCAAAAAATCACTTACGAAGACGCTCTGCGCAACGCCGACTCCACCAACGATTTACGCTTAAACATCAAACTAAACAGCCAGCTGCCGCCCCCCAACGCCGAATACGAAGAACAAAAAGCCCAACCCACTCCCACGTTTAGCCTACGCACTCACGTTGATTAATGGTTAAAGTAGAATTTAAGCAGTGAGTTTAAAAATAAGCTTTTACCAGGCCTGGTTACATTCTTTTTGCGGTGCGTTACCCAACAAATTGCTAGCAGGCCGTAAACCAGTTTTCTAACCTAAGACCTTCAACCCCTTTAAAGTCTTTTTGATTACGCGTGACCAAAACTAATCCATTTGAAATCGCGATGGCGGCAATTTGCCCATCGACAAAAGGTAAAACGACCCCTTTCTTTTGACAGTCTATTCTAATTTCAGCATGCACTCGAGCGGCTTTGACATCATAAGTAAAGCAAGGATAGTGCGTAACCACTTGTGAGAGATAAGCGCCTATCGCTTGCTTTTTAGCGCCATCGGGCATTCTTAGCCATCCAAAACGCAGCTCATGCAGCGTGATTGAACTTAAGCCACACAGCTCGCTCAATCCACAGAGTTTGTCCATCACGCCAAAATCAGGTTGTAGACGAGACGGTTCTGAAATCACATTGGTGTCCAATAAATAGCCAATTTGCTCGATATTATTTTCTACCATGAAAAATCACGACCCAAATCACGACCCAAATCACGATTTGCGTCACAACCTAACTCATTTTCGCGAACCGCTGCCCAGTCGTCTAAATCGTTTACTGTGCTTTCCGCTTCCTCTGCGAGGTATTTTTGACGCCAAGCAACAATCGCATCAAACACTGGCACACCCTGTCCAGCGGCGTTAGCAATGGGCATTAAAACTGCACACGGCTTTCCGTGTTTGGTAATCGTGACCGATTGGTGATCACAGGTAACCGTCTCCATAACCAACGCCAAATGATTACGAAAATCGGTAAAACTTTGTGTTTGCATAACGTCACCCTCTTTTTAATGTACACATAAATTGTACATTTATTATCTAAATTCAGGAATAAAAATCGCCAAGTCATTCAATTGCTAACACGTTATCAGGCCTGGTTAAATCCATTTGCACGTTTTTTAACGCAAATCCCCAATGCCTACCAAGGTGTTTTTTAGGGTTTTGAGTTCGTCACGCAGTTGTGCGGCGGTTTCAAATTCCAGTCCTTTGGCGGCTTGATACATCTGTTTTTCAAGTTTTTTAATGTGGCTGGCAATTTGCGCGGGTGTCATGGTTTTGTGATGGGCGGCGTAGTCGGCTTGCGCTTGTGCCACTTTGGCGGTTTGCGCCGCAGTGCTGGGGCGCGACGATTTAGAGGCGTACGGCGAGTCTTCTAAAATGTCGCTGACTTTTTTGTTTAAGCCTTTTGGGGTAATGCCGTGCTCTAAGTTGTAGGCTATTTGCATGGTGCGGCGGCGTTCGGTTTCGTCTATGGCGACTTTCATTGACTTGGTGATTTTGTCAGCGTACAAAATGGCTTTGCCGTTCACGTTGCGCGCCGCGCGACCAATGGTTTGAATCAACGAGCGTTCTGAGCGTAAAAAACCTTCTTTGTCGGCGTCTAAAATGGCCACCAAGGCCACTTCAGGAATGTCTAATCCTTCGCGCAACAGGTTAATGCCCACCAACACGTCAAACACCCCTAAACGTAAATCGCGAATAATTTCAATGCGCTCGACCGTGTCAATGTCCGAATGCAAATAACGCACTTTTACGTTGTGATCTTCTAAATATTCGCTTAAATTTTCGGCCATGCGCTTGGTTAGGGTGGTGACTAAAATTCGCTGCTCTAGCACCACGCGCTGTTTAATTTCGCCCAATAAATCGTCTACTTGGCTTAAGGCTGGGCGCACTTCAATAATGGGGTCTAATAAACCGGTGGGGCGCACCACTTGCTCTACAATTTTGGACGAATGTTCGGCCTCGTATTTGGCCGGCGTGGCCGACACAAAAATCGCTTGCGGCATGAGTTGTTCAAATTCGGCAAACATCAAAGGACGATTATCCAGCGCAGAAGGCAATCTAAACCCGTAGTTAACCAAGTTTTCTTTCCGCGAACGATCGCCTTTGTACATGCCGCCAATTTGCGGAATGGTGACGTGACTTTCGTCAATGACCAGCAAGGCGTTTTTAGGAAAATAGTCCATCAAGGTCGGCGGCGGTTGGCCAGCGTCGCGCCCCGACAAATAGCGCGAGTAGTTTTCGATGCCTTGGCAATACCCCAACTCGAGCATCATTTCGATGTCTAAGCGCGTGCGTTCGTCCAGGCGTTGTGCCTCGACTAATTTATGGTGCGCGCGCAGGTCTTCTAAGCGCACTTTAAGCTCTTCTTTCACCGAATCCAGCATGTCCAACACGCGTTCGCGCGGCGTAACGTAGTGCGACTTGGGATAAATAGTGACCCGGGTGGGTTTGCTAATCACCTCGCCGGTCAGCGGGTCAAACCACGCAATGGCCTCCACTTCGTCGTCAAATAAGGTTAAGCGCACCGCAAACTCTTCGGCTTCGGCCGGAAACACATCAATCACATCGCCGCGTACTCTAAACGTGCCGCGCCACAACTCAACATCGTTGCGGGTGTATTGCATCGAAATTAACCGCGCCAACACATCGCGTTGCGGTAATTTGTCGCCTAGGCGCACCTGCAAAATCATCTTTAAATACATTTCGGGGTCGCCCAAACCGTAAATGGCCGACACGGTGGCAATTAAAATCACGTCTGGGCGTTCTAGTAAGGCTTTAGTGGCGGATAAACGCAGCTGTTCAATTTGCTCGTTCACCGACGAGTCTTTAGAAATATACGTGTCCGACGCGGGAACATACGCCTCGGGTTGATAATAGTCATAGTACGACACAAAATATTCCACCGCACTTTTAGGAAAAAAACCTTTCATTTCACCGTACAGTTGCGCGGCTAAGGTTTTGTTGTGCGCCAAAATAATGGTGGGTCGTTGCACCTGCACAATCACATTGGCGATGGTAAAGGTTTTGCCCGAACCCGTTACGCCCAGCAGGGTTTGAAACGCTTCGCCGTCTTGCAAACCTTCCACCAATTGTGCAATGGCTTTGGGCTGATCACCATCGGGTTGATAGTGCGAAACCAGTTCAAACAATTTAGACACAATTATTCCTTTAAATAAGACACAAAAATCCAGTAAAATAGCCGGTATTGCCTATTACAACGTGTTTTAACGTGCGCCCAACGCTATAAACGCCCAAACGCACCCAACCAACCATTATACAGGCTCCTTTATTTTCGGAGAAAAACATTAAAATGACCAGCTTATCGGATCGCGTTAACAGAGTAAAACCCTCACTGACTCTAGTGATTACGGCCAAGGCCGCTGAACTGAAACGCGCAGGCAAAGACATTATTAGCCTTGGCGCGGGGGAACCCGATTTTGATACGCCCGATCACATTAAAGCCGCTGGCATTAGCGCTATTCAAACTGGCCAAACCCGTTATACAGCGGTGGACGGCACCCCAGAGCTGAAAGAAGCGGTGCGCGCCAAGTTTAAACGCGACAACCATTTGGACTTTGCCATGAACCAAATTTTGGTGTCGTCAGGCGGCAAACAAAGCTTTTTTAACTTGTGCCAAGCGGTGTTAAACGACGGCGATGAGGTGATTATCCCCGCACCCTACTGGGTCTCTTACCCAGACATGGCGCTGTTAGCCGGTGGCGAGCCAGTGATTATTGAGGCAAACATTGAGCAAGGTTTTAAAATCACCGCCGCACAACTGCAAGCGGCGATTACCCCTAAAACCAAAATAGTGGTTATCAACAGTCCGTCCAACCCAACTGGAGCCATTTACACCGCCGCCGAGCTCAAAGCCTTGGCCGAAGTGTTAATTAACTACCCTAATATTCTCATTGCCTCGGACGACATGTACGAACACATTTTATTAACCGACTTGCCTTTTATCAATATTTTGCAAGTTTGCCCAGAACTAACCAATCGCACCATTGTGCTAAATGGCGTGTCTAAAGCGTATTCCATGACGGGTTGGCGCATTGGTTATGCGGGTGGCCCGGTTGAAATCATTGCCGCCATGCGCACCGTACAGTCGCAAAGCACCTCTAACCCATGTTCTATTTCGCAAGCTGCGTCGGTTGAGGCGTTAAATGGTTCGCAAGAGTGCATTCAAACCATGTTGGTCGAGTTTAAAAAACGCAACGAATTTGTGACCGAGCGCGTCAATCAAATCCCCGGTTTTAAATGCATTAAAGCCGATGGTGCGTTTTACGCTTTTATGGATATTTCGCACGCCATGGATTTAAAAGGCTACGCAACCGACGCCGACTTTGCAAATGCGTTGCTTGAACAGCAATTGGTGGCGGCGGTTCCTGGCTCGGGCTTTGGTGCCGACAAACACCTGCGCATTTCGTTTGCGACCAGCATGCAAAATTTAGTCAACGCGCTCGATCGTATTGAGGCGTTTATGCAAAGCTAGGGTTGAGGTTGACCTATAACCGCTAACACGCTTGATTTACCAAAAGCCCGCGACGATTAAATTGTCGCGGGCTTTTTGGTTTTTAGCGGTTATAGCTGTTATTAACGACTATTCTCACCACACCCATCGTTGCGCACTCTTAAAAACACCGGAAAGCGCGGCAAGCCTTTTTGGGTTAGCCCCATATATTGAAAGGTCACGCAACTTCCGAATGGCGGCGGCGTGGCGCGCAACGCGTCGGTTAAACCACTGCCAATTTTAAGCACTCTAAGCTCGCCCACCAAATGAGCAAACTGCCCAGTTGGTAACGCACACAGCAACGCACCAGCTTGTTGGGTGTATTTACCTTTACCGGCTGTTACTCCCTGCACCACGCATTCGGCATCCTGTTTAAGTTTGACCTTTTGCGCCGACGCCAAACGCCCCACTTGGTAATCGTGCTGGGGATTGCGCACCACCACGCCCTCGCCGCCTTGTGCCAACACCGTATGCAGGTAACGTTGTACGTCGCTGTTTTCAAGAATAGGGGCTTGCGCCAAAACCCGCAAATACGGTGCGGAATGCGTTTTAAGATAATCATTCACCACCGCCAAGCGCGCCAATAATCCACCGGGCTGGTACGGCACTTCAAATACCTGATAGGTTAATGTCTGCCAACCAGAATGCGCGGTCAGTTGATTAACAACCGACACGGTTTGTTCAAACTGGCCACGCGCCAACCACAGTTCGCCATCTAACGCAAAAGGTGGAAAACCGGCAATAAACCACTCGGGCACGGCAAACACCAAACCATTGCGACTGATCAGCTGCTTGCCATCCCACAGCGCACGTACGCCATCGAGTTTTTCGCTCATGACCCAACCGTTTACCTCTTGCGTGTTTGAGTACTCGGTTAACAGCATAATGTTAGGACGCTCTACCGCACCTAATGACGGCATGGGTACTGCCAGTATGCACACGGTTATAACCTTTAAAATTAATCTTACCAGGCCTGGTGGGTTTGCTTTTGAGTGTTTACTTAATATGAGTGTCATAGCAATGCCTACGTCTTATTAGTAAGATAACCATCATAGCAAAAGCACGTATTTTTTACAGGCATAAAAAAACCCGCACCAAGGCGGGTTTTTTAACAGAACCAAATACGGTAATAAATAAATTATTAACGCTTTGAGAACTGAGGACGACGACGCGCTTTGCGAAGACCGACTTTTTTACGCTCAACTTCACGAGCGTCACGCGTTAGTAAACCACGTGCACGAAGTGCTGGGCGGTTAACTTCATCGTATACGCACAATGCGCGAGAAATACCGTGACGAACGGCACCGGCTTGGCCGGTAGTACCACCGCCTAACACAGTGATATAAATATCAAACGTCGTTAGGTTTTGAGTGGCTTCTAATGGCTGATTAATAACCATTAAATCGGTATCGCGCGCAAAATATTCATTAATTGCACGACCGTTTACCGTCATTTTGCCAGAACCTGCACGCATAAATACGCGCGCTACTGAGCTTTTACGACGACCTGTTCCGTAATACTGCTGTACTGTTGCCATAATAATTCCTTTTACAACTCAAGTGCTTTAGGTTGTTGTGCTGTATGTGGGTGTTCGGTACCTGCATACACTTTTAGCTTTCTGAACATGTCACGGCCTAAAGGACCTTTTGGCAACATCCCTTTTACTGCAAATTCAATTGGACGCTCAGGGGCTTTTTCAATTAACTTTTCAAAGTTAGTTGATTTTAGGTGACCTACATAACCAGTGGTGTGATAGTACATTTTATCTTTGCGCTTGTTACCGGTTACGGCTACTTTTTCGGCATTGATAACAACAATGTAATCGCCACAGTCAGTGTGTGGTGTGAATTCTGGCTTATGCTTGCCACGTAAACGTGAAGCGATTTCAGCCGCCATACGCCCTAAAGTTTTACCTTCAGCATCTACAATGTACCAGTCGCGTTTAACTTCAGCCGGTTTTGCAACAAATGTTTTCATAATTTGTTCCTAAATAATTTAAATAATCCAAATCCAAAAGATTGTTTGATTAGCGATTGATTTCAACCAGTTAATCAAAAATCCACTTACTGTTTTAACGGGCAATAAGGGGGAAGGGATTAACGAGCCGCAAATTATACAAAGTTATGAATTAAGTTTCAATATTATTTACGACTATTTTGTTGGGTTTAGATGAATTTGACGTGAACTTGATATGTATTTAAAACAATTTGGCCTTGACCAGGCCTGGTGAGTTTAAAAATAGCTTTTAAACGTATTTTTAATCATGCTTAAACTCTTTACACACTTTAAACACAAAAAAACCAGCAAAATGCTGGCTTTTTTGGTTTACAACTTGCTTACAATTTTAAATTACATTAAATCAAATGACTTTGATAAACCGACTACAAAGTAAGTCGTGTCATTGGTGTTTGCACCACTCATGATAACGTTTGCGCCGAAATCAAACCCTTCAACTTCTGTCGAATAACCAATGTCAAAGTAAGCCGCTGCGTCTGCTTTATCGTATTTAGTTTCGCCATAAGTCAAAGAAACCCCTTCAGCCACTGCGCCAGCGTCTAACGACACAGAGTAATGCACATACTTATCTTCAGCCGTAGATTCAACAGTATTATCTTGACCTAAGTCATAAGTTGCTGAAAGTGGTCCAAAACCTGTTGATAAATTAATTTCCTCAAACGCACCAGCTTTTCCACCATAGATTTTTTTATCTGTGTAACTGTAGCTTGTATAAGCCGCGCCTAAATCAACGCCACCAAAGTTACCACCCCAACCAGCATATAAATCGTATTCAGCACCATGCTCCATGGTTGAACCCCATACGCCAGCAAACAATCCAGAATCATGTTCGTAATCCAAACCACCTTGCAATGCTGGTGATGGCGTATCCTCTTGCTGATTAAAACCACGAAAAATATAATCGGTTACAAACCCAGCATTGGCCGAAACACCCGCGTGAGAGGTGGCGGGAGCAACCGCCATAGCCGCAGAACCAGCTAGCGCCATTGACATCAATACGGTTTTTAATTTAAGTGTTTTTTTCATTTGTGTTACTCCAACGTTAAAAATAAATTAAATTGTTCAATAACCTTATAACCAAATAAGTGCCAATATTAAAATTAATTATATAAATCAATAGCATAAAAATAAAAACACTGCCCACCACTTTTTTAACTCTCTAAAATCGCCTCGTTTCGCACAATTTAAAACAAAGTTGCACCAAAATATTACAACTCTTCAAGAGCATGACTCGCTGTCATTAAAAACTTTTGTAAATCGTCTTCAAGCTCTCTAAAGCATTTAATCAATCGCTCAGCCTTGGCCGTTAATTGCGTGCCACCACCCGACTTACCACCCTGCACTTTTACCACCAGTGGTTGATCGTACATGCCGTTAAGCTCTTCAATTAGTTTCCAGGCTTTTTTGTAAGACATGCCCATCTGCTTTGCCGCTTGGTTAATAGAACCAAAATGCGCAATGTGCTCTAACAACTCAATTCGTCCAATGCCCACGTAACTGGCTTTTGTACCTGTAATCCAAAAACGCGCTCTTATGTTTTAGAATACCCTTCACCAGGCAATTTAATTTCAAGCTCTGTGGGCACGGTTGAAATGGACATAAATAAATCTTCCTTAGCAAAAACCCTATTGTAAGATAATTTAAGCCATTTGCACGCGTGAGACGCGAAAGAAACATGAGGTAAAATTTACCTGATTAAGGCGACTACTTGTGCAAAGGCTTTATAAAATATGTTAGCGTATTAATTGACCTTGTATGAATGCATAGGCGCTATTTAAATTCTATTTTGGAGAGTACACATGAACGTTGGATTATTAGACCGTATCATCAGAATCATTGCGGGGTTGGCGCTAATTGCTTTAGCTTTTTTTGATGTTTTAGGGGCCTGGGCTTACATTGGGGTTATTCCATTGGCCACCGGATTGCTTAAATGGTGCCCGTTGTATACCTTGCTGGGCGTGCAAACTTGTGCAGTACACGAGCACATTAATTATAAATAAGCGCTTATTAAGAGCTATAAACACAAAAAAGCCAGGGATAAATTATCGCCTGGCTTTTTATGTTTAACCCTTTTTATATGGCTTTTTTAACGGTTTTTAAAACCCGTTTATTTGCAACCTTTGCACAAGTGAAGTGCGAAGATCTTATTTAGCATAAAACGCCTTAAATTTAGCTCTTAACTCAGTAGGCTGTTTTTCACTATTGGCTTTAGTTTGCGCAAATACAATGGTTTCGCCTTTTAGCCCCGCGCCCACTTCGGTCACTCTAAACGCCACCTCGTGATTGGCTAAATACTCTTGCAATAATGCCCAGTTATCAAACACATTAATACGACCTTCGTGTCTAATTTCACCGTAAAATTTTTCAGCGGGCGCTAAACGCCCTTCTAACATTTCAACTGAAGGAATACCGCTGGCTTTTTCACTGTCTTTTTTGGTTAGACCGTGCATCACTGTTTCGCCCTTTGGACCAGCACCAATCATAGTTTTACGAAATGTAGCTTCGCCTACAGACAAAAAGCTTTTGTATAATTCTGCTTCATAAAACACATTTAAACGACCGTCTTCTATGACCACATAAAAATCATCGTTGTTTTGAGCAGTCGAAGTTGCCGCCGCTTCTGCTTTAGCCATATTTTTGGGTTCTTCAGTGGTTGTTTCGTTGGCCGTACATCCGCTCAATACTCCGGTTGCCATGATTGCTAACAGTAATTTTTTCATTTAGGTTCACCTATTTATTAAGAACATTAAGAATATCTAAGAATAGTAAGACGTGTTTTACCCAACCGCCCATTACTCAATACAATGCACGAGGGATTTAAATGTGGTCACGATTAAAACGACCTAATTTTAAAAAGGCTATGTAACAAATACATTAAAACCATGTTACAAATAGATGAACACCAGCGCCTAACTACTCTCAAAAAACATCAAAAGCCCACAAAATGGTCGCAGAGTTTAGACTCCAAAATAAAAACCTTAATTAAATAACCCTACTGGCGATAATTGCTTGCAATCGCGGCCGATAAAGCTAATATTATTACTTAGTAACCAATCCGCTACAAATTCAATCACCGCTTACACAATGGTCTTTTAAACGTTATTACCTAGGCTTAACACTTAATTATGGCTCAAACTAACATGCCCAAAACTCAGCATCAAATTATTGAACGTTTTGGAGCTTCACATTCAGACAAAAATTTACCCAATTTAACCTTGTCTAAAATTAACGCTTTAAAGCTCAACGCTAATCCTATTCACTACACCCTTATTTACGAACTGCTAAGCCGGGCTGACCCCTACTTTACCGAAGAAATTAGCAATGCCATAGAATTTAACAACTATAACGACCAAACGGCTCAAGGGCTTTTTATAGAGCTTATTACTAATATTATTCATAAACAAATACCCACCGAAGAAGTAGGAAAACTGCTCAATGGCTTGCTTAACGACATTGAAAACTGGGTAAAACGCGCTCAAAGCAAACAGCTTAATTTACGCGATGAAATGCAACACATTAGTGAGCACAACGAGCTTCCCGCCTCTATTGCCGAACGTTTACGTACCCGAATTTTTCCGGCTTTAGATGAATTTTATGTTGAAACCTCGCAGTTGCAGCAACAAGTAAGCGCTTCTGCAATCGAAATTAAACAGCTTAAAGATGAGTTAGAGCAAGCTACTTCTATTGCCAAAACCGACGAGCTAACCAACATTCCTAATAGGCGTGGTTTTAACGAAATCATTCAACGCCTCAAAAACAAGGCCTTACAAGAGCAAGCCACGTTTGCGTTAATTATTTTAGATATTGACCATTTTAAGAAAGTTAACGATATTTTTGGCCACTTAATTGGCGACAGTGTTTTACGTTATATTGCCAAATTACTTAAAGAAGAAACCAAGGGACGTGACTCAGTAGCGCGCATAGGCGGCGAAGAATTTGTGGTGCTGTTGCCCAACACCCATTACGGCGAGGCACTTAAGGTTGCCAACAATTTACGTTTAAAGGTTAATAGCAAAACCCTGAGCGTTAAAAACAACAGCACCCCTTTAAGTTTAAGCATCTCGGCAGGAGTGGCCATGTATCAAATGGACGAAGACATTGAGAGCCTAATACACCGTGCTGATTTATGCCTGTATAAAGCCAAAAACTCCGGTCGCAACAAAGTCTGTGGCGAAGCAGAATCGTAACATCTTTAACTTAACACCCATAAGACTGTTTGCACACCAACACAATTAAAAACAGGTTAACCAGGAGGAGTCATGCTTCAAAAAACATATACTTTTGAACCCCAAATAATCGTTAATTCAAACGACATTAACCTGTTAAACCTGCCTACAGGTCTAACCAGCCCAAAAAAAGGTATCGCATTGTGACTCGTACCAGATTTAAGGCACTCTTAAATCGGTATATTGCCCATTACAAACTGTGGCTGCTTATTTTAGTCAGTTTATTGTTAACCGCACTGCTGTATCAAAAAACTGAATCGCCCTTATTAGAACAGCGCGCCAGCATACTGAAACAAACCTTTATGCTTAACGAACTCCAAAGAGCCATATTAGACAGCCTGGACACTCCTCAAAACCAAACGATTAATCATTTTGACACCCTAAATTACCAAAGTGTGGCTTTACAAAGTCATTTAATGACGCTGATTAAAAATCCTGCCATACACACCAATAACGTCTTAGACAAAAGCCTGCAAACACTGCTCATTTTGTCGCAAGAACAATCTGAGTTAGTAAATCAATTTAAAACCAATTATTTAGTATTGCATAACTCTTGGGCCTATTTTCCAAGCACCTTTGACCAATGCTTTACCGTGTTACACGCCCAATCACATCAAGAACTTGAACCCTTACTAATAAAAACATTTATGTCGGGTGTAACCTTAAAACAGGCACTCAATGACGCCTCTTTACAATCTTTTAACGACCACCTAAACCAGCTTAAACTGGCCACACAAGATGTTCAATGTAAACCCTTTATGCAACACAGCGACCTAATTTCTCGTTACACACCCGTTTTGCAAAAGACTCACCAAACCTTATTTAGCTTGCCCATAGGTTCAGAGATTGCCCAGTTTTACAGTTTGCTTGAGCAAGCCATTAGCGCTCTTGACCAACGTAATAAACACATTTATCTGCTTATTTCACTTTTTTAGGGGGGTTACTGCTTTATATTGGCCTAACCTTAAACACGCTGTTTAAAAAAAATATACAGTTGCAAACGGCTCTTAAAAACCTTTCTAATCAAAAAACCATGTTTGCAGCGCTTATTAAAGCCAACTCGGCCATTATGGACGTTACCCATAAAGAAAGTTTGTATCAAAAAATTTGTGACATCGCCACGCACGATGCCCAATTTGACAGCTGCTGGATTGGCGAGATTCAATCCAACAAAAGCGTAAAACCCATTACCACCGCTGGCTTGGGCGGGGCTTTTTTAAAAACATTAACCGTTTCAGTTGACCCTAATACGGCCGAAGGCCATGGTGCAGTTGCCGAAAGTTACACTAAACGACAAGCGATCATTACCAATAATCATGTTGCAAAAATTCGCGGCACGCCATGGGAAAAAATCAGCCAGGCCTGGGGGGTTAAAGGCAGCGCCACGTTACCTATTTTTGTGGACAAAGAAATCATTGGTTTTTTGTGGTGTACACCGGAACAGCTGACTTTTTAACGATGAAAACGCTCAACTACTGCAACAATTAGTCAATGATTTGGGCATGGCTTTACAACGTATCGCGCTTAAGCAGACCCAGCAACAAGACCAGCAAAACTTGGCCATTGCCTCTATTGCCTTTGAAAGCCATGAGGCCATTATTATTACCGACACGCACGGGCAAATTATTCGCAGCAACCAAGCCTTTAGTGATTTAACCGGCTATCGCCGCGACGAAATTATAGGCAAAACGCCACGGGCGTTTAAATCGGGCTTACACAACGTCGAATTTTACGCCTCGTTATGGCACAGCGTCATGGCTAAAGGAAAATGGCAGGGCGAAATTTGGAACCGTAAAAAAGACGGCACTCTTTACCCAAGTTGGCTTAGCATCAGCGCCGTGCATAATGCCCAAGGGGTTATAACACATTACATTTCGCACGCATCAGACTTAACCCGTGACAAAGAATCTGAGCGCAAAATTCACTATTTATACAATCACGACAACCTCACCAATTTGCCTAATCGTGTTTTATTATTAGACCGTTTAGAGCAACAATTATTAAGCCAAGACAGCCACTATAACGCGCTGTTTTTAATTAACATTTACCGTTTTAAAATGTTTAATGAATCGTTAGGCCACGCGGCGGGCGATGCTATTTTAGTGGCGGTAGCCGAACGCTTAAAAAACTGCAAAATTGACGACGTTCTAAACACTAATGTCGCGCGCATAGGCAGTGATGAATTTACCTTGCTGGCCAAAACTGATGCCGCTGACAGCATCTCTACCACTCACCTTGCGGGACGCATAGCTCGGCGTATTCAAGAAAAGCTTAGCGAACCTTATATCATTAATGGTCAGTCGGTCATTATTGACACCACCTTAGGCATTACAGTGTTTAATGCCGGCTTACAAAAGGCCGAAGAAATTATTCAAGAAGCCCAAACGGCGCTGCATCGCGCCAAATTAAACGCCAAACACTCCCGTCTTAGCACCTTACAATTTTACGAGCCGGCCATGCAGTTGCAGGCGCAAAAGCGTTTGCAACTCGAAACCGATTTGCGCCGCGCGCTAACGCAAAATGAGTTTGTTTTGTACTTTCAGCCACAACTTGACCTTAAAACCAATACCATTTTGGGTGCCGAATCACTCATTCGTTGGCAAAAAAGCCCAGGTCAACTCGTCCCACCTAACGAGTTTATTCCGGTGCTAGAAGAGACTGGTTTAATGGTGCCAGTAGGCTATTGGATTTTAGAAGAAGCGTTAAAACAAGCCGCTAAAATTCATTTAACGCACCCCAACTTTACCGTGGCGGTAAACTTATCGGCGATGCAGTTTAACGACGAACATTTGGTTGAAAACATTCAAACTCGTTTAAGCGCACTTAACTACCCTGCCAGCCGAATTGAACTGGAAGTCACCGAAAGCATTTTAATGATAAACGCCACCAGTACACTCGACAAACTCAACGCGCTGGCTGAGCTGGGCATACACATTGCTATTGATGACTTTGGTACTGGATACTCATCATTAGCCTATTTAAAACGTTTTCCGGTAACCAAACTTAAAATTGATAAATCGTTTATTGACGACCTTAACAGTCACCTGCTCGCCGATACGGCTATTGTGCAAGCCACTATTGACATGGCTCGGGCACTCAACATAAAAACCATTGCCGAAGGGGTCGAAACCGCAGAGCAAAAAGCTCGACTAACGTCCATGCAATGTGATCAAATACAGGGCTATTATTTAGCCAAACCCATGCCAATTGAATCATTTTTACACTTTATTAACGCAGGTAATACCGCTTAATGGCTCTTAATCTTGGCGACGCTTCAATGACGTTAACCCTTACTAAACCCACAGCGGTTAATTTAATTACTGGCTCATTAGGCGCGGGTAAAACCACGTTATTGCGCCATTTAATCGCCCACAAGCCAGCCCACGAACATTGGGTTATTTTGGTAAATGAATTTGGCCTAGTGGGAATTGATGGAGCCATTTTAAGCGAACACCCCAGCGACACGTTGCGCGTTAAGCAAATTCCAGGAGGCTGCATTTGTTGCAGTGCGTTAGGCGAACTAAAAGAAACGCTGCAAAACCTGGTTAATGAGCAAAAACCCGATCGAATATTAATTGAACCCACCGGATTGGGTGAGCCAGACAGCCTAGTTGACGTGCTAAAAAGCCCAGCTTTAGCACACTATTTTGATGTGCAAACCGTGTTTGCAGTGTTTGACGCCACACAAGTCACGTCTGATGATTTTGCGCTTTACACCATCTTGCAAAACTTAGCCAACATGGCCGATGTCATTATTTTTAATAAACAAGACTTAACCATAAACCAGCCACAAGGCTCGCCTCAACGTCTGCAATTTGAAAAACTGCACGACTACGCAAGCCAACTTTATCCGCCTAAAGCGCACATTATTTATACCCAACAAGCACAAATTGATGCCAATTTAATACACCTTTCATCGCTTAACAAAACCACTCACCTTATGCGAAACACTTGGCCAGTCCACAGTGTGTTGTCTGAGCACATGACCAGGCCTGGTCAAAGTTTAGACAATGCGTTGCCATACTGCCCACAAACGCTTAACCATTTAATAGAACGACGTTATCGTCAAGATATAAATTTAATTACTATAGGTTGGTTATTTGATGACAAAGCGTGCTTTGATTGGAAAAAAATACACACTTTGTTTGAGTCATTAAACTCATTTGAACGATTGTTGAATTCACCAGGCCTGGTGCAAAATCAGGGATTAACGCCCATGCCGCGTTTACAACGCGCCAAAGGGGTGTTTAAAGTAGGAAAACCCAGCATGTTGTTTCAATGGGTTAATCAACACACCACCCGCGAACTCATCGCCTATCGGCGTGATTCTAGGCTAGAGCTGTTAATTAATCATTCTGTCTCGACAACCTCAAATTTAGAACCTTTACAAACCATAAACACAGGCACAAGCTCAGACTTAAACGCAAACGAACGACCTAAAATTTCTACGATCTCTACGCCATCAGAAGCATTAAAACCATCCGATGTGTTTGATTTTGCAGCATTTGAAAATGCCTTAGCTCAGTGTTTAATGCCAATGTCTAATTGATCAATCGGCACGGGACGGCCAAAAAAGTAGCCTTGATAATAACGACATCCCATTTTCAACAACGCCAGTTTTTGCGCTTCGGTTTCAACGCCTTCGGCTATAACCGCCAAGCCCAAGCTTTCGGCCAGAGCAATAACCGCTTGGGCTATTGCCGCATCGTTAACATCTTCAATAATATCGCGCACAAACGACTGGTCAATTTTTAACTGATCTAACGGCAGTTTCTTTAAATACGACAAAGACGAATACCCAGTACCAAAGTCGTCTAACGAAAACCCAATGCCATGATGCTTTAACTCGCTCATTTTTTCGACCACCAAATCTATTTTGGTAAGCAACATACTTTCGGTCAGCTCAAGTTTAAGCTGCTTGCCTGGCGCACCACTGTTTATCAAATTAAGTAAAGTCGAGCTCACAAAGTTTGCTTGCAAAAACTGCCGAGCACTCACATTAACCGATAAAGTGAGTGCCATGGTTGCGGGATGCATCGCCCATAACGCCAATTGCTGACACGCTGTACGAATCACCCAATCGCCTATTTCAATAATTAAACCGGTTTCTTCGGCCAAGGGTATAAATTCAGCCGGTGAAATTGCGCCTTTAACAGGATGCGTCCATCTAATTAACGCCTCAACACCCTGCATAACACCGTGCTGGTCTACTTGCTTTTGATAATACAGCGCAAACTGCTCAGATTGAATCGCCTGGCGTAAATCCAGCTCAAGATTAGCCTTGTAGCTTACTTCGGCCTGCATTTTGGGGTCGTAAAAACGTATGGCGTTGCGCCCCATTGCTTTGGCTTGATACATGGCTAAATCGGCACGTTTAAGCAACTCATCAACCGACATTTTATGATCTGAAAACATCGTGACACCAATACTGGGCGTACTTAAATAATTATGCCCCATTAGTCGATAAGGTTGATTTAAGGCTTTTAAAACTTTTTCGGCTATGTTTTCCGCGTAAAACGCCGCCACCGAATGGGCTGTATCGAGCTCGCACAGCATAACCACAAACTCATCCCCGCCTAAACGTGCCACGGTATCCACTTCACGAACACACGACGACAATCGTCCGGCTACTTGCTGCAACAACTGATCTCCCACATCGTGACCCAAAGTGTCGTTTAGAGTTTTAAAGTTATCCAAATCAATAAACATCAACGCACCCAGTCGAGGGTCACGCGCCATTTTAGACACCGCTTGTTGCAAACGATCCTGTAATAAACGTCTATTAGGCAGATGTGTAAGCGGGTCGTAATACGCTAAGTTTTTAATGGCTTCTTCGGCGTCTTTACGCTGGGTAATGTCCGACATGGAGGCTACATAATGCGTAACTTCGTTTTGAGTATTTTTGACCGCCGTAATGGTTAACCATTCGGGATAAACTTCGCCATTTTTGCGGCGATTCCACACCTCACCTTGCCAACCGCCGGTGCGATTAATCGTCGCCCACATAGCTTGGTAAAAAGCATCCGAATGCCTGCCTGAATGCAATATAGAGGGATTGCGCCCCAATACTTCTTGAAAACTAAAGCCCGTCACTTGCGTAAAGGCATTGTTGACACGCAAAATTCGTTGATTCAAATCGGTAATGCACATGCCTTCTTGCGTTTCAAAGGCGGCGGCGGCAATGCGCAAATCAACCTCGGTTTGTTTTTGAGCTGTCACATCAAGCAAGCTTCCCATCATGCGCAATGGCTGTCCGGCGGCATCGCGCTCTACCACATCACCACGGTCTTGTACCCAAATAATGCCACCATGAGCATGGTGCATACGATATTCTTGGCGATATGCACCTTGACCGTTTAAGCACGCCTCAATACTGTGCAACACCATGGGTCTATCTTCTTCAAAATTAAGGCTTTGAATGTGTCGGCATCGTGTTCAAGAAATGCAGCATCCAAGCCTAAAATGCTGCACCATCGCGCATTGTGCACCACATTATTGCGCGCAACGTCCCAATCCCAAATGCCCTCGCCCGTAACCGCCATTACTTGATTAAGACGTGACTCACTGCGTTGCAAGGCCGCGCTGGATTGCTCTATTTCAAGATCTCTCTTAGCCAAGGTATCCAGCATGGCGTTAAACTGCCGTGCCAACTTAGCCGACTCATCGTTGCACGTTAAATACGCCCGCGCAGTATGATTACCCAACTTAACCTGATCAATCACGTCCTGAATTATATACAAACGACGCGTTAATCGATTGGCTGCAATTAAGGCAAAAAGCCCTGCCAATAACATAGCCAATAACGTAAAAATAGTTGCGTTTTTTCCAATATCACTTAACCGCTTGCTAATTGAGTCACTGCCCAAGCCAATCCTAACCCAACCAATTGCGTGCTCATTGAGCATTACTGGGTGCGCTACATCAACCAGGCCTGGTTGATCGCTTATTACATGCATTTTAGCGGCGGCGGGCAAATCCGTTAAATACTGACTACGACGTTTTAAATCGGTATGCGCCAATACTTGACCACTCATGTCCAATACAATGACGTGTTTTAAATCGGGGTAAGTGGCCACGCCATTCACAATTTCTTGCAACCCGCTTAAATCGCGAGCGGCGACCCAAACTGAGCTAGAAGCGGCTACGTTTTGCGCCAAGGCAATCGCGTGGGCAGAACGTTCCTCTAAAATAATATTTTGTTGCATTCGGGTCACTTCCCACGCAAACAAAGACATGGTAATGCTCACCACCAATACAATTCCTACCACCAACTGGCGCTGTAATGAATCAAACAACCAAGATTTAATGGCCTTAAATGTCATGGTGCGCTCACCGGTCTAACCTCTTTTTCAAACTGCGCTATGTAATCACGCACTTTGTTATAGCTTTGATCGTTGCCCGCAACAAACCCAGCGGTTTCAATACCCTCTAAAATAACTGCTCCACCCTTAGATTGCTCAGACAGCGCCAAGAGCCTTTGTTTAACATGCTCTTTAATAGACTCAGGCACACTTTTATGAGCCATTACCGAATTATTGACAAGCGATGGTGTTTCCCAAATAACCTTTAGCTTTGCAGCCTGATCAGGGTGCGACTTTTGAAAACTCCGCCACGGTGGTGGCCAAGTAGCACCCGCCGTGGCATGACCTAAATACACATTCATAATAGAAGATTCTTGTGAACCTACATAAATGTTGTTTAAGTCATTCATTACATCTAGCCCAGATTTATGCAAAAAATACTGCGGCATTATGGCGGCGGCTAATGCCGTTTGAGAAGGGTAACTAACTGTTTTACCTTTTAAATCGAGGGGTTTTTTAATAGCACTGTCTTTACGAACAATTATAAGACCTTTAAAGTCTTCGTTTTGCCCCGCCACCGCAAGCACCTCATAGCCATGCGTCATAGCCTGTAATGTTTGCCAGGGATTAGGCAAAATAAATGCAGGGGCTTCTTGCTGAATTTTTTGTTCAAACACTTGATAATCACGTGAGGCTTCTAACTCGAACTGAACATGTGGCAACCCTTCGCTTAAGTATTGCATTAAGGGTTGATAGGCTTGACTAAGCTTTTGGGGATTATGCAAAGGATGCACCGCAAAACGATAAATTACAGTTTGACTGCTGGGCGGCTGTAAGCTGTATTGCAACTCGGTAGCCGCAGCCTCAGGGCGATCGCAACCTTGCAACATTGCCACCCATAATAAAAAGATAATCGGTGCAATCAAATTTATATTGGGCATAAAATTTGCCAGCATCACTCTATTTTTTAGATGTTCCGTCATGCCTACACCCGCCTTAATTAAACGCCTACCCACTCACTAACACACAAAGCGTTAAGCCATTTAATAGGCCACTTGATGCTTTAAGTACGTGTTAATAATACTCGAGTTTTTGAAGCAAAATTTAACTTAAACCATTTAAAATTTTAAAAAAAATTAACTAAAAACCCTTTATAGGTAAAAACTAAGACAAAAATAAAGAAAATTAACCAATTAAAGCCATTATTTACGTAAAACTAGGGCGAGGATAACAAACGTTAAAGCCTACCGAGTAAGCAACGGGTAAATAAAACGAGGCAGCCTAGGTTAACAAACCCTAAAAGCAAAAAACCCCAGGTTAATGAATAACCTAGGGTTTAATAATTTGGCTCCCCAACCAGGACTCGAACCTGGGACATACGGATTAACAGTCCGGTGTTCTACCAACTGAACTATTGGGGAATAGTAGTTCAAGCGTGTTGCTCGATGTGGCGTATTATAGAGATTTGAAAAACCTTTGCAATCCCTTTTTGCAAAAAAAATTATCTTTTTGTCTCTAGCAGACTGCTGGTATCTTTATACAACGTTTTTATTTAAAACGCGCATAAGCCTGGGGTGCATTTAAAGCCGGTGTTCGGCCTTCCAGCTTGCCAACCAATCGTTACTGGCTTGGGGTTTTGCCAGTAAAAATCCTTGTAGTTCTAAATGCTCTAGTTCAGACAATTGGTTGAGTTGTTCTTGGGTTTCGACCCCTTCGGCCACCACGGTTAACTTCATTTTTTGACCCATTGCGTAAATTGAGGCCACTAAACTGCGCTCAAACCCATACTGAGTCATTGCTAGCAAAAATGCGCGGTCAATTTTAAGTTCATCCACTGGCAAATGTTGTAGGTAGCTTAATGAAGAGTAGCCTGTTCCAAAGTCATCAATTGAAAAACGAATCCCTAGAGCTTTAAGTTGATTCATTTTATCAACCACTTCATCAAACTCATCTAAAAATAGGTTTTCAGTAATTTCTAGCATTAATCCATGAGGATTTGCACCCGTTTGTGCCAGTATCGTTTGGCAGGTTTGTATAAAGCCTGCCTGTCTAAAATGACGTGGACTTATATTAACCGCCACACGCAAGGCTTCATGCGTGGATTGTAACTGCGTTAGTAACACGCACGCTTGGCGCAAAACCCAATTTCCTAAAGACACAATAATGTCCGACTCTTCGGCCAGAAGAATAAAATGAACGGGCAACAACAAGCCTTTTTGGGGATGTTGCCAGCGCACTAAGCACTCTAAGCCTACTAAATCTTTACATTGATTAAACTGTGGTTGAACAAACAAACGTAACTCATCTTTTTCTATTCCCGCGGCCAACGCTTGCTGTAATTGGTGTTTTTCAACTGAGTCTGTCATTAATGCCTCATTAAACACAACCAGTTGATTGGCCCCTTTTTGCTTGGCCTGCTTTAATGCCATTCCAGCTTGATTAAGTGTGTTATTAATGGCTTCTGCGCTGCCCGCTTTGTTTACCATTAAGGCGGATACTCCAACACTTAGCTGTAATTTAAAAAATTCTCCTTTAACTTCGAGCGTTTGTTCAAATGTCAGTAATGCGCGCTGCCCCATCATTAACAGCCATTCGTCAATTTGCTCAAAATCGGCTTTGTTGTCACAAAACACGGCAAAATCGTCTGCCGCTAAGCGCGCCACCAATCCTGTTTGGGCATAGGCCTGTTCTAAACGTTGAGCCATGGCACTTAACACGGCGTCGCCTACATCGACACCGTGCAACTGATTTACAAATTTAAACCGTGCTAAATTGAGCAATACCAAACAACCTTTGACCGGTGCCACGCCCGTTCGATGCAACGATTTATCCATTACTTCTAACAACTTATTGCGGTTGGCCAACCCTGTCACGCTGTCAACATACAGCAACTCTTGAATGCGTTGCTCGCGGTTTTTTCGTTGTGAAATATCGTGCTGAATGGCTAAAAAATGGGTTGTATGACCACTTTCGTTTTTAACAGGTGAAATAATGGCCTGACTTGGATAAAGCTCACCATTTTTACGTTTGTTTATTAATTCACCGCGCCATACTTTGCCGGTATTTAGCGCCTGCCACATAGACTCGTAAACCGATTTTGGTGTTTGACCGGATTGTAAAATGCGTGGATTTTGGCCTTTTACCTCATCCATTTTATAGCCGGTAATCAGTTCAAACATTGGGTTCATGTACGTTACGCGCCCTTGTGTGTCGGTAATTACCAGCGATTCGGGACTTTGTTCTACCGCTTGATTTAATACCCTAACCTGCTCTAACGCGTTCATTAATCGATTACGTTCTAGTTTTAATTGACGCTGTTGTTTAAGCAGTAAACTAATAATTAAGGTAATGGCTACCAAAAAGACTATAAGCCCAATCAACAGTTCGACAAACCACCATTCAAGTACTTCCTTAATGGAATAACCCAAGTTATTAAAGGGTTCTAACTGCAATTCACGCATTAATACATCAATGGTGCGATAGTCACCTGATATGGTAAAACCAGCAATATCCATCGAACTGGCCATTGCCCCTTCTCTTGGCATGGCCAATAAAGCCGAGGAGACTTGACGAGCCATATCTTTATTAACAAAAGGCTGGGCGGCAAACGGCCATTCAGGGTACAAAGGTGTGCTGGTCACAAAAGGAAAATCGGGGTAGCGTTGGGCATTGAGTAATTTAAGGCGCGACATGTCTAGCTCACCGCGTTTAACCAAATCTTCTATAACCCCAGTACGAACAAAACCTACGTCAGCGCGTCCAGAAAGCACGGCATCAATGGCATTACGTTGCGGTTGTCCGGTTTCAACGACTTTGGCATCTCGGGGTAACCTAATGCCATGTTGCAACAGTTCAAAAGCCTGCATTTGATACGCTCCCAATGACGTTGTTGAGGCCCCGGCCACCAATTTGCCTTTAATATGTTTTAACGTTGTTATGTCATCACGGTGCGCAAGCGTAAAAATTACCCCACCAAAGTGCTCGGTAACAAAGTCGCCTTCTAGATTTAACATAGACGCTAACGGTGACGTTAGACTGCTACGATAGGTTAACAATACATACTGAGCGGGCTGAGTCAAAACAAAATCAACGTCGCCTGCGGCTACGCGCTGTTCCATTTCATCGTTATGAAATGCCGCTATGCTAAAGTTTGTGCCGACAATGCTTGCTTGTAAATAGTCGGCTAAAGGTTGCCATCGTAACGCTGTTTGAGCCTTATCCCGAAAAGCTAATACCCCGATAACATAGGATGACTTAACCGACTTTTTAACAGGCGTATCAATAGGCGAGTTAATAACTGCATTTACAGGCGTATTGACAGACATATTTACTGAGGCGGCTACCAACGATTGCTCAGCTGTATTTTCAACTTGCGCCCAGGCCACGCCCATAACGTTTGCACTTAACCACAGCCCCAATGTCCAAAACGTTATTATTTTTTGCACGTTCATTTATCTTCTGCCTTGGTGTCTTGCGTCAGTTGTTTTATTTTATTTTGTGTTTGCTCAACACAACTTTGTAACGTATGCCAAAACAGTTCGTTGGGCACCACTCGGTGAGCCATTAAATCTTCTAAACTTTCCAACCCTCTCACCAACCGCGTTGCGGCCAAATTAGCACTAATGCCTTTTAAACTGTGCACAGCCGATTCAATTGTTAACCAGGCCTGGTCATTAGTTAACGCGGTGTGTGCAATATTGTATTTAATAGACAAAAAGTCTTGCGGCAACTGCTGCGAAAAAGACGTTAACATGGCGTGGTAAAAGGTTTGTTTACCGCCCAACATTTTCAACCCAACCGCCTCATCAATTAAACTTAAATTGTCTTGGTCGGCAACGCTTACATCTGGTTGCACTGCACACAACTGATCGTTAAGCATTATAGGCTGATCTAGCCAGCGCGCTAAGGTTAGCGCCAGTTTACGTGAATCAATAGGCTTGCTGAGATAATCGTTCATGCCGGCTTTCGCAGCCAAAGCACGCTCTTCGCCCATAGCCGAGGCCGTTAACGCTATAATTGGAATGGTGGAATGAAAGGCTCTAATTTTTTGAGCGGCTTGATAACCGTCCATTATTGGCATTTGCTTATCCATTAATACCAAATCAAAATGTTCTTTGCCAAAACGCTCTACCGCTTCTTGCCCATCGGCAACCAAAACAACCTCAAGTCCAAAATCAACCAGCAACTCAGTAATAACTTCTTGATTAATAGGGTTGTCTTCGGCCACCAGCACCTTACCTTTTAGGCACACGTCACTTAAAGGCTTAGCCAAAGCACGAGATTTAACCCTTGACAGTTCAACCACGTTTTTAATTTCGTCATCAAAGCACATTCCCAAGGGCAGCTTAAAAGAAAATTCGCTCCCTTTACCTGGCCGGCTTGTTACTTCAATTGGATGACCGCCCATTAACAGCACCAAGTTTCTACTGATAACCAACCCCAAACCGGTTCCGCCATATCGACGTGAAATAGACTCGTCACCCTGACTAAACGCCTTAAACAAACGTTCTATTTGCACTTCATTCATGCCAATGCCGCTGTCCTGCACTTCAAATAACAACCAGGCCTGGTGGTTTTCACCGCGTAAATTTGTAATGCTTAAACGCACATACCCCTGGTCGGTAAACTTTAATGCGTTACCCAGTAAATTAGTCAAAATGGACTGTCAACCCTTTTTCGTACACAAAGACGCCCATTTTTTATCTAAGTCCTTCATGGCTTTGATCCATTGATTTTCATACTCTACTGGCGAATAATCGTCATTGGTACTGTGCATTCTTTTGTGGTTGTACCAACCAATATATTCGGTCACGTCGTACAATGCTTCTTTACCCGTGCTGTAGGTTGTCCGATACACTCGTTCCTTTTTCAAAGAAGCAAAAAAACTTTCTACCACCGCATTATCCCAACAGTTTCCGCGACGGCTCATGCTGGGTTTTATGCCCCAGTGTTTGAGCACGTTACGATAGGCCTTGGAGACAAACTGACTGCCTTGATCCGTATGGATAATCAACCCGCGCTTGGGCTTTCGGCTCCACAACGCTCTCATTAAAGCGGTTTTTACCAGTTGGGCACTCATGTGTTTATCCATAGCCCAGCCAACCACTCGGCGTGAATATAGATCGATAAACACGGCTAGATATTGCCAGCCTTCCAGCGTGCGGATATAGCTAATGTCGGCGACCCATTTTTGATTCGGGCCTTTAACATTAAATTCGCGCTTGAGTACATTGGCCGCAATCCGGTCATCGTCAATGGCCGCCACATTGCGATTACGGTAACGCTGGCGTGTGACGACTTTTAACTCTAAGGTATTCATACGCTCAATAATATGTCGGCGACTGACGATGAGCTTATGCTTGCGCTTGAGGGCGGTTTTAATGCGTCGCGCACCAATGGTGTTTTTGTAGTCCTCGACCATCTTCGTGATGTGCTGATCTAGTTCGTTTAACCTCTTCTGTTGCTGAGCTTGCTTTTTGGTGCGCTCAGGCTGCGATTGAAGATGACTGGTGTAACTACTGCGTTTGAGATCCATTAATCGGCACAGTCGGCAAATTCCATAGTGGGCTTTATGTTCGTCTATCCAGGCGTACTTTGCTACTTGTGAACCGCAAAGTACGCCGCCGCCTTTTTTAGGAGTTCAACGTCCTCCAATGCACGAGCGAGTTCGCGTTTGAGTTTGCGGTTCTGTGCCTCTAAATCGACTGGTATTGCGACAACCAGTTTAGTTGAAGCTTTATCAGGATTATCACGACGATGTTTATCAACCCAACCGTAAAGAGTGTTGTCTTTTATGTCTAAATCTCGGGCGATTTGTGCCACGGATTTTGAACCTTCTAGCGCCATTTCAATGGCTTGCAATTTGAGTTGGTCGTCATAGCGTTTTTGATGTTTCATGTTCAATTCCTATTCGTATTTTTTAAGTCACATTTTAACGTGTCTTTGTGTACGAAGGATTGTAGCCAGTCCAAAACCTGACCTAAACGCTGACTGTCGCCGCGATACACTGGCAATAAGTCAGGCGAAGACTGCATCACAAAATCCAAACCTTTTTGTTCGGCCAATGCACTAAACTGATTATTAAGCTGTTCAAATACATCGGCTAAACTAAAAGGCACTCTGTTAATCAGCAACTCTCCGGCCTCAATTTTTGACACATCTAAAATATCGTTTAATAAAGCCAATACCAATTGACCCGATTGGTTAATCTTTTGCAACGCACCTAACATTTTTTGTGAATTATTAGGCACTCGCAAACCCAGCTCACTCAACCCCAATACGGCATTCATTGGTGTCCGAATTTCGTGACTCATTGAGGCCAAAAATGTCGATTTCATTTGATTTGCTTGCTCGGCTTTTTGTATGGCTTGAGCCAACTTTTTCTGATTATCATTTTGCTGAATAATTAAACAATTAACCGATTGAATCAGCCGACCCACTTCGTCTTCGGTGGTGTGCACTAACGGCTGCAAAGACGATTGCTGATGAACCATTTTAGTAATGTGATCGCTGGCCTGACGTAAGGGTGTAAATTGCCTACGCATTAACAAATACAACAACGGAACGCTTAAAAAAACAATACCCCTCCGACAATCAGCACATTTAACAACATTGTGCGCGTAGGCTCTAAAACCTGTTCTCGATGCGTGCCCGACACAACCCACCAATCGACGTTTTTTAATTTTTGTGCATTAAAGAATAGTGGCACGCCATCAAAACCCACGGCTTCGCCATGATGCTCGCCTTGCTCTAGCTTTTGTAAAAGTGGTGATGACATACGCTCACCCATCGCTTGAAACACAAAGCCCTTATCAGTTGAATTAATGAACATTTTATTTTTTAAATCAAGCACAAAAAACTGACTCTGATGATTTAAAAATCGTTGCGCTAATTGCGTGAGCAGATGATCCTCTTTAAGAATACTAATGCCAATCATGTAGCCCAATAATTTATTTTGATCTGATAAAACAGGTACGTTTACAATAAAAATAGGGGTTTTTAATCGACGCCCCATAAAAGGCGAGGACGTATACGGTTTTAAATACATCTTTACCCATTGCACATGCTCGCGGTCATGGTAATGGGTGCCCACACGGTTAGGAACTATAGGAGAATCAACCATTCCAACGGCTTCTGAATCTAATAAAAGCAAGCCGCCGTTAAAAAACTGATGCAATAACACGCGATCGTCGAGCATGGCTTGCACGGTTTCTTTCGGCTTTAATTGTTGACCGTTGTGCAGCATAGCCGCAAACTGGGTAAGCGACTCGGTGCGCATTTTTAACGAATCGTCAATTAAATGCGATACCGCCTCAATTAACGCTGTTTTTTCGAGCATAAATCGTGTTTTAGATTCTTGCAAAAACAACTGGCTAACCAATCCCAACAGCAGCACTAAAAAGACCACTGTAAATGCAACCGCAATAAGCAAAATACGCACACTCAAATTGTGAGTAATGGCCTTAATCATTCGTTGTTTTTACCCAAAATTTGCACTCACAATAGACACCCATACATTCAGCCGCATTAATCGTTAATCTCAATATTAACTTTAAACGTCTTTTGCAACGCTTCTACCACATCGGTCAAGTTAGGCCATTGACTTGATACCATGACCTGCTTAATTTCTGGGTGTTGCGTTAGGATAGTGTTGGCTTTTTCGACTTGGTTGGCAACCAACAATCTGGCTTTGCCTTGATACGCATCGGCAATTTTTTTGATGCGCAGTCGGTCTGTTTCTAACACCAAAATGGTTTCAATCGGGCTTAACGGCATAGGCGTACCGGGTTTGAGCCAATGAACCAATTTGGCGTACAGCACACTTTTTTCAATGGGTTTACTTAAATGGTCATTCATCCCCACTAAAAGCGCTTTATCACGATCCTCAACCATGGCCGCCGCGGTAAGCGCAACAATAGGTATAAACGAATTAAACTGACGAATAAGTTTTGTGGCCTGATAACCGTCCATTATAGGCATTTGAATATCCATTAACACCAAATCAAATGTGGCTTCTTTTAACTTATTTACCGCCTGTTCACCATTTGAGACTAACTCAAACGTCAACCCTAGTTGCTTAAGCATTTCGCTAGCAACCTCTTGATTAATTTCGTTATCCTCTACCAACAACACTTTTGCATTGCCAAAATCAGCTTGTTTTAGTACCAATGAGGGTTTGGTATTGGATGCCAGTTGCTGCATTTCTTTGGCGTTAAGCATTTGAAAAGGCACACAAAAATAAAACAAACTGCCATGCCCAAGCTCTGATTTCAACTGTATGCCATCGCCGCCCATTAAACACACCAACTTATCACTAATAACCAACCCCAAACCTGTGCCACCGTATTCGCGGGTAATAGAACCATCGGCTTGCGAAAAAGGTTTAAACAGCCTTTTTTGCTGTTCTAGGCTAATGCCGCGACCGGTGTCTTGAATTTCGAATTTTAACCATACTTTTGACTCATTATCAGCGGCATTGGACGCATTAATATCCGCGTCACTGGCCATTTTAATGCGTAAAATCACCGTGCCCCGCTGGGTAAATTTAATGGCATTGCCCAATAAATTAGTTAAAATTTGACGTAATCGTAAGTCATCGGCCGCGTACCCCTTGGCCACAGAAGGGTCAATTTCTGCCAAAAATTCAATGCGCTTTTCATGCGCACCCAGACGATATACACCCATTAAATCGTTAACCAAATCGGTTACGCTAAACGCATGCAACTCCAGCGATAAACGACCCGCTTCTATTTTAGAAATGTCTAAAATATCATTAATAATGCCCAACAATAAGCACCCCGAATAATGAATTTTTTGCAGGCGCTTATGCAAACCAACCACATCTTGCTCTTTTAAGGCCAGTTCACTTAAGCCAATAATGCCATTCATGGGGGTGCGAATTTCATGGCTCATATTGGCTAAAAAATCAGACTTTGCTTTATTGGCTTGCCCAGCCAAATGAGTTTGCTCGGCTAAACATTGATTGCTGATTTCAAGCTCTGTTATATCAACCATTGTGATTAAGTAAAGACCTAAGCGATTGCTGAAAACCGCATTAACTTTAAAAAAGGTGAGTTTTCCATTAAAGCTTACAATCGCTTTATGCTCTGGCTGTGCTGTATTCATCAGTGCGGTTATCCACGACTGATTAGGATGGTTAAACAAATACCCTTCACGCAAAACAAATAATTCGCAGATGCATTTATGCTCTTGTTTAAACGCCGCTAAAGACTCAAAGTAACCTGCAAAAAACGTATAAAACCCGCCACTCACATCCACCAACTCATCGCCGCTGTTAATCAAAACAATTTGCTCTTGTGATGCCAACAACTCATTACTGTACAGCCCCGCGGTGCGGACTTTTTTAAACCAAATGGCTAACAAGATTAACGCCAATATTAACGCCATTGCTAAACTCACTACCCAGGCAATGGCCAGGCCGTATTGTGCTTTTAAATCAACCCAAGTTATGGCTTCACGCTGCTCAAACGGCGGAACGCGCAATGTGCGTGAAAGAGATTCAACACTTAAATAATCCGCCGGAACACTAAATCCATAAATCATGTCTTGACCAATCACCAACTCTTCAAACTCAAGACTGAGCAATGCGGATGTAATGTGTCGTTTGGCTTTTTCTGACACATGCGACAATGCAAAAACCGGCCACTCGGGGTACAGTCTGGTCGAAACTACGTGGGGAAAATCTGACCGATATTGCACGTTAATTACTTTTAATTCTGACCCATCCAGTTGACCAGAGTGCTGCATTTGCTCTAACAAACCGTCTCTAATAAAGCCCACTGCGGCCTGTTTATTAAGAACAGATTCGACAGTTGCCCGGTGTGACCCAGTAAACAAAATACGATTAACATCCTTAGGCAAGTCCACTCCCGCCAAATAAAGTTCGTAGGCTTGTGCACGATAACCCCCCATAAACTCATCACCGGGTGCCGCAATATTTTTACCCTGAATGTCGGTTAAGCTATTAACCTCATGGTTATCCGCTCTGGCAACAATAACCCCGCCTAAAGACTGTAGAGGCTTGCCTTGATGGTTTCTAACCAAGGTGGCTAAGGCGCCAGATACCTGATATTTGTGACGCGCCAACAAAAAATGCGTTGGGTTTGTCATTACAAAATCCAACGTTTGATTTTCTATGCCTTTGTAAATATCGGCCTGAGATAAAACCTGCAGTTCAATGCGCTCATGAATTAAATGCTTATTTAACAACGCCACCATGGGTGAAAATTCATTATAAGTACGCACATCGCCTTTGTACGAAAACACACCCAACTGATACGTTTTTTGTTTTTCGTCACTGGGTTGAGCGTGACCAGAGGTTGCAAAAGTCAGCAAAAAAACCACCCCAAACAAACCATACGCCCATGATTTAAGCCAACTTAATTTAAATCTTAATTTAAATTTTAATGGCTCACATTGTTGGTGAGGATTGCCTATTGTTTTTAGCTTATGCATACATAAATTCTCTTAGTAACGCTGTTTTCTCACAAAAAATGCTCTTATTTTTTGCTTTTTAATGTTTTTTTTAATTTTGTTTCTTAAAACATAACAACCTTATTACGGCCATTTTCTTTTGCTTTGTATAACGCTTTGTCAGCTTGTTTTAGTAGGGTTTTTGCGGCCGCTTCGCTGTCCACCGTTGCACTTATGCCCCCTATGCTAATGGTTACACGCTCAGCCACCGCCGAATAGGCGTGGTTAAAATTTAACGCCCATACGGCGTGACGTATTTTTTCGGCCATAGTGCGCACGCCTTCGGCATCGGTTTCGGGCAAGAGCACAACAAATTCTTCACCCCCATAACGGGCAAATAAATCGGCCGAACGTTGAAATACCGATCCAATAGCCTGCGCCACTTTAATCAAACATTCGTCCCCTTTGCCGTGTCCATAGTGATCGTTAAAGGGTTTAAAATAGTCAATGTCCAGCATTATTAAGCCCAACGGTTGCCCGTTACGCACAAGACGCTGACTCTCTTTTTTAAGGGTTTCATCAAACTGGCGGCGATTGGCGATGCCGGTTAAGCCGTCAAGGTGCGACTCTAATTCAAGCAAATCGGTTTTTATTTTTAAATTAATCTGGCTGCCCACACGTACCTTAATAATGGGTAACTTGAAGGGCTTGGTAATATAGTCAACAGCGCCCAACTCTAAACCACGTTGCTCGTCAATAGAACCGTCCAAAGCGGTTACAAACATCACCGGAATATTTTGGGTTTGAGGGTTGTTTTTGAGTGTTTTAATCACCTCAAAGCCATCCATTTCAGGCATTACAACATCCAGTAAAATAATATCGGGTTGCGGCAAGGCCTCGGCCAGTCGTAAGGCTTTTTTGCCTGAATCGGCGGCCTGAATTACATAATCGTCTTTTAGGCCATTGGCCAACACTTTAATATTGGTAGACTGATCATCAACGATTAACACACGTCCTTTACGCGCTATGCTATCGACTTTACCCACGTACTCTTGGGTATCGGACTGTACATTAGCCACACTGCCGTCACCTTTTTTAAAGACACTCTCAATATAGGGTTCTCCCAAAATACGTTTTAAACACGCAAACAATTCCGGTCGGCTTATGGGTTTGGTAAGGTGGTCATTCATGCCTGCGGCCAATGCTTTGGCTCGGTCTTCAACCGCCGCCGCGGTTAAAGCCACAATGGGCAAGGCACTGTTAAATTGACGTATGGCCTGACAGGCCTGGTAACCATCCATAATGGGCATTTGAATATCCATTAAAACCAAATCAAAGGCTTGAATTTTTGCTTTTTCAACGGCTTTTTCACCGTTTTCAGCCAGACTCACCTCTAAACCAAACTGGCGCAGTAGCTCAGTGGCCACTTCTTGATTAATGTCATTGTCCTCAACCAAAAGCACTCGTCCCTTAAAGACAATATGGCGCTGAGTTAATTGCGTGTCTTGTTCTAATAGCGTCCATTGTTGAGCGTCACTCAGCTTATCTAACGGCAAACAAAACGTAACGCAAGTGCCTTTGTTTTCTTCACTTATTATCGAAACCGCACCTCCGCCCATGGCGCGTACTAGGCTTTGGCAAATTGCCAACCCTAAACCAGAACCGCTGTAACGACGTGTAATGGTGGTATCAACTTGGCTAAAGGCTTTAAAAAGCGTTGCTTGCTGTTGCTGGCTTATGCCTATTCCGGTGTCTTTAACCGCAAAACAAATACCGGCTGGACTATAAGGCGTTAAATGAACGCTGACCTGACCGTGCTGAGTAAACTTTATCGCATTAGCAATCACATTACTTAACGCCTGTTGTAGGCGAAGTTCGTCGCCCACATACCCTTTGGCTAATAGTAAATCGACCTCAAAAACTAATACAATGCCTTTTTGTTGCGCCAGAGGTTGGTAAAGGTCATTTAACCGCTTTATAAGTGATTGCAATAAAAATGGTTTAAATTCAATGGTTAGCTTGCCGGCTTCAATTTTAGAAAAATCTAAAATATCATTCAAAATGCCTAAAAGTATTTGTGCAGAGTGATGTGCTTTTTTTACACGTTGTCGCATTTTTGGCAGACTATTTTCTTTAATAGCCAAGTCGGTTAAGCCCAGCACCCCGTTCATTGGCGTGCGAATTTCGTGGCTCATGTTGGCTAAAAAGTCAGATTTAGCCTGATTGGCTTCGTTAGCAATTTTTCGCTGTTTGTTTAAACGTTGATTTAAACCCAATACGCTCATTAAACTTACGCTAAGAAGTCCTAACAACACCATTAAACTGATAATGTGCCAATGGTATTGGTACCAAATATCCAGCCATCCGGTTTTTATAGGGGTATCAAACGGTTTAACGCGCAATTGCCGCATTAGGTGTTCAACATCATCGTAATTTTTGGGGCGTGTAAAACCAAAAACCCCCGCAGCCATTGCGGCTGGATGGTCCGATTTTAATTGCAACAGCGCAATTGTTAACGAATTAGCCTGGCGCTCGTTTACCGTTGATAAAGCCAAAATAGGCCACTCGGGATACAGCTTAGTTGAGTGTGCAAAAGGGTACGCTAAATCGCTTTGGGCATTAATAACTTTAATTTGCGACCAGTTAAGCTCACCCTGTGCAATCATCGCCTCTAAAACACCCGTGCGTACAAATCCCACGTCGGCCTCGCCACTTAACACTTTATGCACCACCCTGTCGTGCGGCATGCCCGTGATAAGCACACTCTGATGATCCGGCGCGGCTAATCCAGACTCCAGCATTTGATAAACCTGCATTTGATAACCGCCTAACGAACCGTGAGTAACGGCGGCAATGCGCTGATTGGGTAAATCCAGTAAGGTATTTATGTTATTTTGGTTTGCACGCGTAAAAATCACCCCACTAAACGTATTAATGGGTTTACCATGTTCTTGGCGTGTTAGCGTAACAAGTGGCCCTGACATCTGTAGATTTAAACGCTTACGCAATGAAACATAATGCGCTGGATTGGTCACCACCAAATCAAGCTCTCCGGCATGCAATTGCTGCTCTAAAGCCAAATAATCCAAAGCCCTTAATTCGACGTGACACGAATTGCATTCTACATTTTGCGTTAAATAGTCCACCAACGGTTGCCACTGCTGATGCGTTACGTCTTTAGGACGAAAAGACAAAACACCCAGCACTAACGTTGGTTTGCTTGCGGTCACTTGGTTGCTTGAATGAGTAGGTTGTGTACTGACCGACGCTTGCGCATGAGGCAGTCCAACCCAACACCCCACAACCAATAAACTCATTAATTTAAATTTAAATTTAAATTTAAACTTAAACTTAAATTTCAACATAATGCTCATGGCATTTTTAATGCTAAAACGCTTATAAAAAGCCTGCACACGCGTAAATGTTTTAAGCCAATAATCCGCTCGTGCAAAAATTTGGCTATTCGCTGTATTGCCTAATTTCATCTTAAGCCGCGTTTAGTTGTGTCATAAGGCGGTGTAATACGCCTTGAGCCAAATCAAAATCAAACTCTTCGATGGCCAATTCAAAGGAATGCCAAGTCGCCTGCAATGAACTGGGCATGCGCTGACTCAATAATTGCAACTCGCCCTCATCGATGTATTCGCTGGCGGCCACCCGCTGGGTTAAAACCTGCAGTTGAGCCAATAGCTCGTCTTTGGATGTTGTCTGCATGGCCATAACGCCTTCGTTGTTAACCTTGTCCTGAGCAAGGTACTCTCTAATTTGATGCTGCGTCATGGTCATCGCCTCGACCAATTGCGCATGCTGTTGCGCAGTAGGACATTGATGCTGTTTAATCAGGGTATCAATATCAGTCACTATCAACGCCAAATTTTGAGCTGCTAAATTACCAGCAACGCCTTTTAAAGAGTGATTGAGTGTTTGTGCATTTAACCAGGCCTGGTCATCTGATTTTGACTTAAATTGCTTATTAACAAGGTTAAATTAGCAAACTCTTGCGTTAACTGTTCATCAAAGCGTTTTAGCAGTTTACGATACAACGCCTCATTGCCACCCAGCTGTGTTAAACCCTGCTGAATGTTTAGCATGTCGATCGAATGGTGATGATTTTGTTGCACAATTGGCTTGTCTATAGGCGCGTCACTCTTAGACTCGATTGGCTCAAAGTAATGACCCAACGCCTTAAATAAAGCCTGGGAATCGAGGGGTTTACTTAAATGTTCATTCATTCCTGCCTTTAGGGCTTTTACGCGGTCTTCGACCATTACGGCGGCGGTTAGGGCAATAATAGGAATGTGTGGATTAAACTCACGAATGGCCAAACAGGCCTGGTAACCGTCCATAACAGGCATTTGAATGTCCATTAAAATCAGGTCAAAATGTTTATTTAGGGCTTTTTCTACCGCCACTTGACCGTTTTCAGCCAAGGTAACGTCCAAGCCAAGTCGGCGCAACTGTTCTTGAGCCACCTCTTGATTCACTTCATTGTCCTCAACCAACAACACGCTGCCTTGATAACGAATGTTTGTCTGCTGTTGCGGCAAATGATGCACCGCAAGTTGTGTTTGTTGCTGGAGCGAACAGTTGGCCAGTTCCAGCTCAAAATAAAATGTTGACCCTTTATTTAATTGGCTTTTAACCGCAATTTCACTGCCCATTAACGCCACTAATTTTGGCTAATCACCAAGCCTAAGCCTGTGCCGCCATGTTTTCGAGTAATACTGCTATCGGCCTGGCTAAAAGCGTGAAAAAGCTTTTGCAAATGCAGCTCACTTAAACCAATGCCAGTATCGTGCACGGCAAACGTAACCTTAATTTTTTCATTTTGATCTATAGAATTTGTTTGGCTGTTTGTTTGACTGGCTGCAATTTTAATAGATAAGGTAACTTGACCTTGTGCCGTAAACTTAAGCCCGTTGCCAATCAGATTGGTTAATACTTGGCGCAGTCTTAATTCGTCGGCATACACGCATATGTTTTCAACCCCCGCACAGTCCAATTGAAACGTAAGCCCTTTGGCGTGAGCGGTGCTAATAAATAAGCTGTAAAGATTATCGCTTAAAGTGTGCAAATAAAACGGCTGGCAATCCAGCTCCATCTTGCTGGCCTCAATTTTAGAGAAATCAAGAATATCATTAATAATGCCCAGCAATAAACGCCCTGATTGATGCACCTTATACAAATAATTTTGCAGTTTTTCTGGGTCTTTTTGCTTCAATCCCAACTCACTCAAACCAATAATAGCGTTCATAGGAGTACGAATTTCATGGCTCATATTGGCCAAAAACTCGGACTTTGCTTGATTAGCCGCTTCGGCTTTATCGCGAGCAATAAGCAGTTGTTGATTTTGTTGCTCTGTTTTAATTTGTAACAGTTTTTGCTCCGCAATCACTAAATGACTGCCCATCATTTCAATGGGCTGACCTTGCTCATCGCTTTTGGTGGGATTGCCGCGCCCCTGAATCCAAACCCAATCACCTTGGGCACTTTTTAAACGAAACTCAACAATAAATGATTTTTTGTTGGCTATCTGTTGCTGAACTACCAAAAACATAGGCTCAGAATCATCGGGATGCAACAACGTTGTAAACATCAATAAATCCAACTCAAACGCTTGCGGCTCATACCCTAATTGAACAAAGGCCTCGTCCGACCAATTTAAGCGATTGGTTTGCATATCCCATGTCCACAAACCTATTAATGCGGCTTGCATAGACAACTCAATGCGCCGACTGGTTTGCTCTAACTGAAGTTGTTGAGACTTTTGCTCTGTTATGTCTAAACCTGTTCCTCTGTAAGCAATTAACTCTCCGTGCTCTGAAAAAACAGGAACACCGCTGACTCGTTGCCAAACCCTAGTGCCATTTTGGTGAATAGAGCAATGTTCAAGATTACGAAATGGCGCTCTATTTGCGACTTTTTCTGCAAAAAAAGCCGCAGCTTTTTCTTGCTCGTTAGCCGGCATAAAGTCAAACGGGGTGTGGTTTAAGCACTGTTGCGGCGTAAGGCCTAAAATGTTTTGAATGGGATCGGACGCAAACAGATAACGCCCGTCCATGCCCACTTCCCACACATACTCACCGGCCGCTTGCATTACATCTTGTAAGCGCTTTTCGGAGTCGATGCGCTTTTGTTGCTCTGATTTTTGTTCGGTTATGTCCAAAATAATGCCGCTTAAACAGCCAGGAACACCTTGCTCGTTATAATCTTGAGCTGACCCAGTTTCTGACACCCAAATAACGTGGCCGTCTTTATGCCAAATTCGATATTCGATGCAATATTTTGTTTTATTCACTACGCCTTGTTGCACAGATTGTTCAACAAGCGCTAAGTCTTCTGCCAAAATAACGTCTGCCCAGGTAAGTCTGCCATCTAAAAATGCTTGTGCCTCATAACCGCACAACCTTTGGGAATTTTGACTTACATGCAGCATTTGCCAAGGCGCATCAATTTGACAGCGATAAATCATAACGGGCAAGTTCTCTACCAGTGTCCGATATTTATCCTCACTTTCTGCAATGGATTTTTGTGCTTGCTCAAGGGCTAATATTTGCTCTTTTTGCGTGGTGATATCGTGCACAAAACCATGCCATAAAATCGAGTCATCTTCACGCTTAACCGGCATTGATTGGCCACTTAACCAACGCGTTAAACCGCTGGGTAAATTAACTCTAAACTCTTCAGACCACGGGGTAAGATATTCAGCTGATTGGCGAATAGCGTCTAAAACTTGCGCAACATCTTCGCTGTGTATGCGCTTAAATAAACTACTTGCATCGTATTTAACATCTTCAAAACTTAGGTCAAATAAGTCAACAATGGCCGGACTTACAAATGAAAACGCATAACGCTCACTGGGATAATAAACAAGTTCATAAATCATTCCTGGAATGTTTTTGGCCAGTTCGGCAAGCCGATGATGCGCCTGTTTTTCTTTGGTTTGGTCAATTAAATACCCTAACACCTCAACCACTTCACCTTGTTTATTGTAAATGGGTCGAGAATAATCGTAAAACCAACGACACTCACCATTGGCACTGATCAGGCGATAATCTTGCTCCCAAAAGCTGCTTTTTTTAGCCAAGTATTCACTGACTTCTTGCGCCACCCTTTTAAGGTCATCGGGGTAAAACAGGCTTGAAAATCTAAATTCTTTGGCCACCATCGTGTGCGCCGAATAACCCAACACTTGCTTTACATTAGGCGAAACAAACCCAATAGGCCAACCGTCTTTTGGCAACCACTTAAACACCACCACTGGGCCACTAGAGAATAAGTCGCGCTCGGTTTTTATAAGGTCTGTTTCATAAGACAGTTTCTTTCCCCATTCTTGATAAACCAGGCTCACCAAATCTTTTTGGTGCAACACGCCTATTGCTGCGCCGGTGTGTTCTTCAATAACCACCAAGCGTTTAATGTGATGTTTTCGGGCTACTTCTAATGCCTGACTTAGGGTTAAATGGCAAAAAAAGGTCTTAAGCGGTGCCGACATAACTGCATCGGCTAATTGCATTAAATCAGCCCCATGATCAAACAGCTTAATGATGTCGCTTTGGGTAATCAGTCCAACGGCCTTGTTGCCCTCAAAGACCACTGCGGCGGTTTGTTGTGCTCGACTAAGCTCAATAAACACCTGTTCTATTGTGTCGTGGCACTGCACTTTAACGCACGGCGAACCACTCACCACTTGAGCTAATGTTTTGGTGTGGGTTAAATTTTCTGGATTTAAACAACTTGCCAAATTGGTATAACTCACAATGCCAACCAACTGATTGTTATCCAGCAGGCACAAATATTCATCTGGATGATTGCGAATAATCTCCAAGGCCTCTAATACCGTGGCTTGCGGTGAGAGGGTGGGCACCAAATTAAGATGCACATTTTTTAACGGCTGATTAAACCCAACACATTGCAAACGAAACCCAATTAACTCACGAGTGGTTAATATTCTTAACCCAGCTTCACCCGTAACAATCACATCGCGCAAATCTTGCTCGGCCATCAAATGCACAGCCGCCTCAATAGTTTGTGTGTCGGCTATGGTGATAACGTTGGCAGTAGCAATGTCTGCTAGCTTGGGTAAGTACATTCTAACCTCGTTTAAAATAATTCAATGTCAACGTTAGCACTCACCACTTCGACTTGATTGCGCCCTTTTTGTTTGGCGCGATAAAGTGCCTCATCGGCGTACTTATAAATTTCGTCACTGGCGTATTGTACCCCAGGATTTAGTCCCATTAATCCCATCGATAAAGTGACACAATAAAAAGGTGGGTTGCCAGAGTGACTTATATTTACGTCTTGAAAGTGTTGGCGCGCTTGCTCAGCCCGGTGGCGAATTTCGTGGGGATTGGTTGCTCTCACCATAACGCAAAACTCTTCACCCCCTAACCGAAACACTAAGTCGTGTATTTGATTAAATGTACTCGTTAAGCTACTGCCAATGGTTCGTAACACATCATCGCCGGCGTGGTGACCATAACTGTCGTTGTATTTTTTAAAATTATCCGCATCAATCATTAAAAAACCAATCCAAAAGCCATTGGCACGATGTTTTTTAATATAAGGCTCTAATTGCTGATTAAAATAACGACGGTTATAAACTTGCGTTAACTCATCGGTATGCATCATCACTTCAATTAATTTTTGATCTGTAATATCTTGGCGCACTGCGCTATAACCGATAATACTCCCAAGTGCGTTAAAATTTGCATGAATGTGAACTTTGACCCAATAAAAACCACCGTCTTTTTTTAAGTTTTTAATTTCACCCGACCAGGCCTTACCTTGTTTAATGGTAGTCCATAAATCGTCATACAGTGCGGTAGGCATATCGGGATGGCGCACAATATTGTGACTTTTACCCACTAACTCGTGTTGTGAATAGCCACTAATAATGCAAAAGGCTTTACTTACCGACGTAATCGTACCTTTGGTGTCGGTTGTTGAGGTAATAACATGCTCGTCCAGCATTTGAATATAGTTCTTGCAGTCTTTAACAGACATTAAAACGTTCCTGCTTTATTTTGGGCGTTGCGCCATTTCATGCCGTTAAACAGAACCGTTTATTTTTTAAGCCGCCTTTGCACGAGTGAAATATCGGCCTAGGCAACCCCTGAGATAATAAACTTGGTTAACATTTTACGACTTACCGTTACACCCTAAGAGAGACCTTGCGTTCATTTTTATATCGACCTACGCGTGCGTAAACCATGCATAGGTCTTTACATTAAAACTCGGCCCATTCTTTCTCATTAAGGGCTTTTGCTGGAGTAGCGGGTTTTGCGGACAAGGCATTTTCTACTTTTTGGGGCATCCGCGCATTAGGCTGAACCCTGGGTTTTGGCGGACTTGCACTCGCAGAAACCGCAGAATGAGCAGAACGATTAATATGATGAGTCAACGGTATGGCCGCTGGTGCGGTGCGTGACGTTTTAAAGAAGCTCATTTCTTTGCTTAAATTAGTAGACTGATCACGCATGTTTTCTGAGGCAGCGGCGGTTTCTTCAACCAGTGCGGCATTTTGCTGGGTAATTTGATCAATGCTCGTTATAGCGTCATGCACCTGATTAATGCCTTGCGCTTGCTCGTAGGTTGCTTTTGAAATTTGCTCAATCATGCTGGTGACTTCATCAATTGAAATGGTGATACCCTTTAGAACTTCACCCGATTGATCTGCTAGCTTTGTCCCTTGTTCGACTTGAGTCACACTTTGACCAATGAGTTTTTTAATGTCTTTGGCGGCTTCTGCCGACTTTTGCGCTAATCCGCGCACTTCTCCGGCCACTACGGCAAAACCACGACCGTGCTCTCCCGCTCGCGCCGCTTCTACCGCCGCATTAAGTGCCAGCAAATTGGTTTGAAAAGCAATGCCATCAATCAGCGAAACAATGTCTACAATTTTGTGACTTGATTCCTGAATGGCTTGCATCGCGTCTATGGTTTGACGCATAACAAGCGTGCCATGCTGGGCTTTTTGCTGAACAGCTCGTGCAACTTCTGACGCCTGATGCGTATTTTGAGTGTTGTTTTGAATCGTTGAGCTCATTTGATCCATCGTGGCGGACGTTTCTTCCAGCGATGCCGCTTGTTCTTGCACTCGGTCGCTTAAATCGTGCGAACCTTTTAAGACTTCACGCGCGGCACCGTCCACTATAACAGCCGCTTCAACGGCGACCATAATGGTGCTCTCTAACCGAACAATAGAACTATTAATGGCTTCTTTTAACTCGCCCAGTTCACCATCAAAATTATTTTCTATTTTTTGGGTTAAGTCGCCCTTAGACATGGCATTAGTTACCCTAATAACATCACCCATAGCCCCTTGAATTGCATCCATCAGCTCATTAATTGAGCCACTAAGATCATGAGCAACCCCTTCTAACTGCGACACATCAATACGTTCACCTAAATAACCTTGTTGGGCTTTTTTAACGGTACTGCCTACGTTTTCAAGCAGTTGAACCTCTTGCGTTCTATCACGCCACTCCACCAATGTGGCGGTGCGTATACCCGCACGATTTTTAATGGGCAGTATGGCCAATTCAAAATAATAGCCAGCCACCTCAATATTTGCGTTCATAGGCTTATCTAACGCCGCTAACATTGCACGTTGATGCGATGGGTTTTTATGAAAAATGTCTATATTTTGTCCTATTAACTTACTGGCATTAAAGTTTGGCAAAACCTGTTTAAGCCTGTCTTCTCGACTGGTAAGAAACGTGTGAATATTTTCATTCATATACATAATGTTGTAGTTAGCGTCTGCCATCATTACATTACTTTTTAGCTTATCCAGAGCCATCTTAAGCTGCCGAGCTTGATCGAGTTGAAATGCACTTTCTTCAATATTTTCTTGAAAGGCCAAATTGGCTGAAATCGTCGCATTACGCAATTTTCCGCTGTACGATTCAGGATCGTAAACATGATTAATAAGCGCTTGGCCGCTCGCCATTTTTTGCAACGCGCGCACAGCAAACTCATTGGCTCTTTTTAAGCGATAGCCGTAAAGGGTCATGCTGATTACAAGCATAAAAGACAACACCAACAACAAAGTGTCAGACACGCTGGCCGAAACCATTGACGATACAATCAGGGGAATAAATGAGAATAAAAGGGTTGCAAGACCCAGTTGAAAAGGTGGGCTTATGTGTGCAAATACATTAAGTTTAGTTTTGTTAATACCGCTGTAAACCTGACCGTGTTTTATCTTAGCCTGACCAGAGGCAATCGCTTGGTAAGCCGCCATGGCCGCTTTTTTTTCAGCGTCGCTAATCGCTGACCGTATAGACATGTAACCTACAATATTACTGTCTTTATATATGGGAGTAGCGTTTGCTCGTACCCAATAAAAACCACCTGACTTGCATCTATTTTTAACAATTTGCGTCCAAGGAACGCCATTTTTTAAATCTGCCCACATATCAGCAAACACGGCTGGGGGAACATCTGGATGTCGAATCATGTTATGCGGTTGGCCAATGAGTTCGGCGCGCGAATATCCACTCGCGGCTTCAAAAGCATCATTACACTCTGTAATATTTCCAGATAAATCTGTTTTTGAGACCAGAGTTTGCCCTTCTAACACCACGTATTCTTCATTATTAATTGGTTGATTATTTCGCATGCAGGCTCCCCAAACACTAAACGTTAAATTTTGTGAAAACAAATGTTAACATTCCGTTTTATGGGAACCTTGCTAAACCTTTCAATAATAAGATTCTTTACTTATATGCATGCAGTTTTTTATTTTTTATTTTTTCTGAGGTCTGTGTTTGAGCGGGGTGCGATAAAAAATGGCTTAAAACTTAAGTCCTCTCATCTGACAATACAATACTGATGGGCAATTGATAACCATGAACACGAATGGACTTTATTGACTCGGTCTGCCCAGTTAAATGGGTTAACTTATGCCGAAGACGAGAAATCATTACTTCTAGTTGCTTACGACCTTTTTCATCAAAGGTAAACTGGTTGAGTTCTAATAACTGCCAGTATTCAAGCGTTTGTTCTTCGGCCTGTATAAACGCTTTTAGCACCTTGCTTTCCTTAAAACTAAGCACTTCAACGCTGTGCTCATCAAAAAATAATTTTTGCTTAATAACATCCAAATAAAGAATCTTTTGAGAGCCTGCATCGCTTAATCCAAGCCGTTTATTAAGGGCTTTTATGGCTGCTAAAAGTTCTAATGACTCTAATGGCTTCGTTAAATAAAGGTCGGCACCCGATTCGTAACCCTGGACTTTTTTATCAATTGTATCGTGCATGGTTAACATAATAATCCCCATGCCCGGACACGCTTGTCGCAATTTTTGCGCTATTTCAAAACCATTCATGCCCGGCAAAGACACATCTAAAATAGCAATCTGCCAGTGCATGTAGGTTTGATGCACCGCGCACAACGCTTCTGCTGATTCAAAAGCAGAAACTTCATAATCCGCACTTTCCAAACAATTTATTAAGATTTCGCGAATTAACAGCTGATCTTCAACAATAAGCACTCTAAGCATAAAATTCTTCAAATCCAAACAAGGTGCACTCTTTGCACAAATAAAAGCAGCAATATGGCCTTTTAAAGTCATGTGAATAACACGCAACTCACTGCATTTTTGGCCTTACATCTACTCGTGCATAGGTCTCATCAAGGCAATACAAAAATACTTATTTTAAATTAAACCATCTAATTTTTAGGGGTATATTTTAAAAAAATACATCAACCTGTTTAAAAATGCGAACCATAAAGATTTTTAGAGTCAATAAACCGGTAAAAAAAAGCGGTAAAAATAAACCTAATTAAATATAAATACTTATTTAATTTCTTAATAACGCACCAATTACGCTTTTATTTGCTATTATGAAGTTCGCTTTGCCTTTAAAAGCGCACGCAATATTATGCATTGGAGCAATTACCATGTTATTAAAAAGTATATTTAAAAGTGGTTTTTTAGTGGCGTTACTGTCAATCAGTAGCGGTGTTCTAGCCAGTCCCATTAACGTCAATACTGCAACACCGGCTCAAATATCCGAGGCATTAAACGGCATTGGACCGGCTAAGGCCGAGGCAATTTCAGCCCTTTGCAAAGCAACCCCATGCACCAAACCCGAAGACTTATTAGCGGTAAAAGGCATTGGTGAGAAAACGCTAGAAAAAATTAAAGCCGACCTTTTATTTACCGACGCACCTGTAAAAGCCAAGCCTTAAACAATATAAAATCTTTGCATGGGTAAGGTGCCGAAAAAATCAGGAGAATTTTAACCATTTTTTTCGAGCCTTCACGCGTGCAAAGATTTAAAAACATTACTAACCTTTAACCAGGCCTGGTCAATCATCAGGCTTGCTATCCAACATTAGCCAAAGCGTCACTCGAGCAAAAGCATCCTTCGCCCCTCTCTCAAAGCATCCATTAGTAAAAATACTTTATTTGATTTTTAACGCATCTCTTTAATGCCTAAACTGTTAAGCAGCCTCAGTGAAGCCGATAAACGCAATCTAGCCTTACATCTAATGAACCAAAGCCAAGCGGTCTAAATTTCTTCCAACGCCAAATAAATGTAGGTACAATAATTATTCGATGAATATACAATATGACGAACAGAAACGGCAAATTACGCTAGAACAGCGCGGCCTTGATTTTGCGGACGCATGGCAAATATTTGAAGGCACTCATTACACTCTTGAAGATGATAGACAGAATTATGGCGAACAGCGGCTTATCTCTATCGGGCTGATAAATAAGCGTATGGCTGTTGCGGTATGGACACCCCGAGCCGAAGATAAATGAATAATCTCACTGAGAAAGGCGAATGATCGTGAACAAGCAAGATTTAAACAATACCTTTGATGATGTACCGGAATTAGAGGACGATTTTTTCAACGTGCCGAACTCAAGGACGGTGAAACGCTGATTAGAGCCGGCAGACCAAAATTAGTCCATCCCAAAGAGAAAGTAACCATTCGCTTTGATGCTGAAGTCGTCAATTACTTTAAAAGCACTGGCAAAGGCTGGCAAACTCGAATGAATGACGCGCTCAATGAATGGATGAAAGAACACGCCAAAGCCTGAACAGAATTTGCATTGCCTTGGTTCGTTTCCACAAAACGGTGAATGCGAAAATAAACAGGCCAGCTCATTAGATGGTGCGAATTCGCGCCATTACCAACGAAAACCATGATGGGAAGTTTTGAGAGTGCTGAGAGACGAAGATAAGTCACTCAATGAATATGTGCAACGACTTTCCAAAGAACATATTACAAAAAAACTTGGGCGAAGATACACCAAATATCATTCATCAAAAAATGGATGACGATGGCCTAGGATATGAAGCAGATGATTTATGGCGCTTAAACGGCGAAATCAAGAGATAAACAAACGCTGTATTTTGACATAGTGTTATCTAGGCGCTATCTAGAAAATTAACAGGCAAGCTAAAGCCCTAACAAGGTTCAACATACTGTAAATAAAGGATTTTAAATGGTGGGCCCTCACGGACTTGAACCGTGGACCTAACGATTATGAGTCGTGTGCTCTAACCAACTGAGCTAAGGGCCCTTATAGAAAGGAGTGTTGCGGTAAAACTGTAAAACTTAAACAACCAGGCCTGGTTGTTTAAGCGGCGCTTATTATAGCGCCTGTTTAATATTTTTTAAATCTTTATGGTCAATATATACGTTTAAAACTGGCCTAAAATGCGTTTTAAACCAACTTTAAACCACGGGTAATCGTTAATCTAAAAAGCTTTTTAAACGCTCGGCACGACTTGGGTGACGCAGTTTGCGTAATGCCTTGGCTTCAATTTGACGAATACGCTCACGCGTCACATCAAACTGTTTACCTACTTCTTCTAGCGTGTGATCGGTGTTCATGCTTAGGCCAAAACGCATACGCAATACTTTGGCTTCGCGAGGCGTTAAGGTGTTTAACATTTCACGCACCGTTTCGCTCATGCCTTCGGCATCGGCGGCATCTTGCGGCGACAATATATTGGAATCTTCAATAAAATCACCCAATGAAGAATCTTCATCGTCCCCGATAGGCGTTTCCATAGAAATCGGTTCTTTGGCGATTTTCATCACTTTACGAATCTTGTCCTCGGGCATTTCCATCTCAATCGCCAACTCTTCTGGTGTGGGTTCACGACCCATTTTTTGCAAAAGTTGACGTTGAATACGATTGAGTTTATTGATGGTTTCAATCATATGCACCGGAATACGGATAGTACGCGCTTGGTCGGCAATGGAGCGCGTAATGGCCTGACGAATCCACCACGTGGCGTAGGTTGAAAATTTGTAACCACGACGGTATTCAAATTTATCCACCGCTTTCATCAAACCAATGTTACCTTCTTGAATTAAGTCCAAAAACTGCAGGCCACGGTTGGTGTATTTTTTGGCAATTGAAATCACCAAACGTAAGTTGGCCTCAATCATTTCACGCTTTGCCACGCGCGCCAAAGTCTCAGCCTTACTCAAATCTTTATAAATGGATTTGTACAAGGTGATGGGCATTTTTTCAGCTTTAGAAATCATCGCCAAACGCTTTTGAGCACGTTTAATGTCAGAGCGAACCGATTCTAATTGCTCGGCATGCTTAGGGCTGGCCAACATAAGGCGATCAATCATTTCGTAATCGGTTTCAGAACCTACAAACGCTTCTAAAAACACCGAGCGTGGAACTTTAATCTTACGCATGATGATGTCAACAATGACTTTTTCTTGCTCACGAATCGAGGCAATACGCGTTTTAATGGCGCGAATAATGCGAGTTGAAAACGCGGGCGTAATTTTAGCACCTTGCAAATGCTCAACCACGGCACGACGTTTTTTAACGGCTTTTTCATCCGTTGAGCCATATTTGGCCTCGGCGGCTAAGGCGGCGTTATTTAATTTTTCAAGCTGGGCTAAGAAGGCCGCTAACTCTTCAGGATTAATACCATCTTCTTTGGGTGCAGCATCGGCATCGGCATCGGGCGATAACTCGTCCACGGGCACATCATCCAAATCGCCAGGACGCACAAACCCTTGAACTACGTCGGCGATTTTACCTTCGCCGTCGTCCATTTTGCCAAAGGTATTTAAAATCGAATCGGTAAAAATAGGGTACAAAGACAAGGCGTTAAGCATGTCACGAATGCCCCATTCGATGCGTTTGGCAATTTCAATTTCGCCCGTACGCGTCAACAGCTCAACCGAACCCATCTCACGCATGTACATACGCACCGGATCGGTGGTACGACCAAATTCTGCATCCACTTCAGACAAGGCGCTTAAAGCGGCTTCGGCGGCGGCATCGTCAAACGCTTCGCCATCTTGCGCCAGCAATTCGTCTTCGTCTGGTGGTGTGTCAAACAGCTTAATACCAAAGTCTTTTAATATGGTGAGTACTTGACCCAACTGGTCTTCTTCAATGTCATCAGGCAAAACATCATTTACGTCAGCAAAGGTTAGATACCCTAACTCTTTTGCGCGTTCAATCAAATCCATTAACTGCTGTTTTCTTTCGACTTTTGTCATTTTTGCCTCGATACAAAGAATAAAAACCCAATTTTTGCTTAACAACCACCCTTAAAAAGAGGGGCTAATGTCAAAAATTCAGAGCCAAGTATTATACTAAATTTAATTTAAACCGTGGGGTTAAATAACCCAACCTAACCTTTTAAAAAGATTAGATTTTTAGACTGTACGCTTTACCAGACCGTGCCAAATACCCAGTACTTTGACCTTGATATTAAGACCTTTTTTAATCTTAACCAGGCCTGGTCATTTATTTTTGTAAAATGCTGAAGCTTGCGCATTTCATCAACATTCCAGCCAAATTGGCCAATTTTTCGTCCGTCTAAATCCAAGGCCAGTGCTGTTATAGCTACTTCAAACTCGGCCATTAAAAAGCTTTCATCATTTGGCAGTTCAGACTGTCCAATCAAATTTAGCTCGACCGAATAACCATTTCGCACCATCCAATCGGTAGCCGCCTGAGCCACAAACTGCTGATGTTTTAAGACTTTTATAACCGCACCCAATACAACATAGTCACGCTCAGGAAGTTTTAAAAGGTCATCGGCGAGTTCATTTGTAAAAAACTCTGCCCAGTTGGGACGCTTTAGCAAAATTCTGACCAATTTAAGTGACAAAGTAACTAATTTGCTGGCCGACTCACCTGTTGATAATCCAAATTGAGCACCTGTTTTGGCTGGCTCTTTAAACGTGGCAAAACCCGAACGGACATTCATTTGCTTTTCTAAACGCCACGTGGGCAAATTGACCAATGCAGCAATACCTTCCACCAGTAAAAACTGATACAACCCTTGCGCCAACTGCACATAAGGCTGTGCTAAAGACACCAATTGTTGACGACCTTCAATAGAGTGAATAGAAAAACCGAGCTTGCCTTGCAAGCCTTGCATTAAAAAGGCCGACAAAGATAAGGCACTGGCCGCACGCTGTTCAAACCCGGTTGCACCTTCTTTGCGCACCACCGAATCAGGGTCTTCGCCTTGCGGTAAAAACAGAAACTTAACCGACCGGGTTTTTTCCATTAATGGCAAGGCCAACTCTAAAGCCTTCCACGCTGCTTTTAACCCAGCTGCGTCACCATCAAAGCAAAAAACAATCTCATCTACTTGCCTAAATAACATGTGCAAATGATCAATGGTGGTTGCAGTGCCCAAAGTAGCGACGACGTTGCGAATTCCAAATTGCGCTAAGGCCACCACGTCCATATAGCCTTCAACCACCACAATGTGATCAAACTTAACCCGCGATTGGCGCATTTCGTACAAGCCGTAAAGCGCATAACTTTTGTGAAAAATAGGTGTTTCAGGTGAGTTTAAATACTTAGGCTGCTCATCGTTCATTACTCGACCACCAAAGGCCACCACTCGACCACGACCATCCCTAATAGGAAACATAATGCGATGCCTAAAGCGATCATAAAACTTGTCGGTGTCTTTTTGCACCAATAAACCCACGTCGACCAACTGCTGTTTTAATAAGGCATCGGCTTTTAAACCACTCACCAAACTGTCCCAACCAGGCGGAGCAAAGCCAATTACAAATGTTTTGGCAACCTCGGCACTTAAACCGCGATTTTTTAAATAGGCTTGCGCTTCACTCGCCAACGGATGGTCGCGCAATTGGTGCCGATAAAACTTGGCCGCCAAATGCATGACATCGTATAAATCACGTTGTTGCTTTTGTTTAACTTCTTGTGCCTGTTGCTTTCCCGGTGAAAGTTTTTCACGTGGCACTTGCATGCCGTACTGTGCCGCTAAGGACTCGACTGCCTCTACAAACGAAAGGCCGTCGTACTCCATTAAAAACTTAAGCGCGTCACCACTCGCGCCACACCCAAAGCAGTGATAAAACTGTTTGACCGGACTGACGTTAAACGAAGGGGATTTTTCTTGATGAAAAGGGCAGCAGGCTTTGTAGGTGGCACCGGCTTTTTTAAGCGGTACACGCTGATTGATAACCTGCACCAAATCGGCTCTAGACAATAATGTCTCTATAAACGAACGCGGAATGGACCCTGTTGCACTTGTCATATTCACACCTTATCCACAGAAAAATACACCGCCCTTAAACGCAAAAAACCCGCCAGTTAAAAACGGACGGGTTTATTTGAGCGTGTTTAGCGTAATTGTTTAAACACCGTGACAGAGTATTTTAAGACCTCCTGAACTATTAAAAATTATTTAATATAAATTATATTATTTAATAGCATCTAATAGTCTTACCAGGCCTGGTCACAACAAAGTATTACGTTAATTTAGCTTTAATGAGCTTACTAACCTCAGCCATATCAGCACGACCTTGCATTTGCGGTTTGAGTATAGCCATGACTTTACCCATATCCTGCATATTGGCCGCACCGGTTTCAAGCATAGCGGCGTCAAGCAAAGTAACAATTTCAGCTTGAGTGAGTGCTTGTGGCATAAAGTCCTGAATGACCGTCATCTCATAGGCTTCTTGCTCAGCTAAATCAGGACGCTCTGCGGCCACAAATTGCTGATGAGAATCTCGACGTTGCTTCATTGCCTTGTCTAAAATAGCCAAGACACCTGCATCATCTACAGTAATTTGATTATCAATCTCAACCTGTTTGATGGCGGCTAACATTGTGCGGACTACTAAAAGTCGCTCTTTGTTTTTGGCCTTCATGCAGGTTTTCATTTCATCGCTTAATTGTGTTTTTAGATCAATTGACACTTAAACACTGCTCCTAGCTTGGGTTAACACGTTTTATTAATGATTTTTTAAACAATTAATATAAACGAGTTCCACGACGGTTGTCGCGTGACAAACGCTTAGCCAAACGCTTAACAGCCGCAGCTTTCATACGTTTTTTAACCCAGGTAGGCTTTTCATAAAATTCACGTTTACGTGTTTCGGTTAACACGCCGGCTTTTTCACAAGCACGTTTAAAACGACGCAATGCGACGTCAAATGGTTCAGTATCTCTGATCTTTACGCTTGGCATAATTCTACCTATTAAAATTTTTGAATTCTGTTACGCACCCAACGCAAGAAATGGGGGAACAGTGGAAACGACGAATTATAATTTTCTCAACCCACATTTGCAAACCTTTTTTACAATTAACCCTAAGATAATTTGTTAAAATTCAGTCACTTTTGAATGAATGAGTTTAAATAATGCTAGTACTGGGAATAGAAAGCTCTTGTGATGAAACCGGCATTGCCCTGTACGACACCAATGCAGGTCTATTAACGCACACCTTATACACACAAATTGAACTGCACGCGCAATACGGCGGCGTAGTGCCCGAACTCGCATCGCGTGACCACATTCGTAAACTCAGCCCGTTAATTAAGCAGTCTTTGGCACAAGCCAATGTAAGCTTTACGCAATTAAATGGCATTGCTTACACCGCGGGCCCAGGCTTAATGGGCGCATTATTAGCTGGGGCTTCCGTGGCGCGCAGTCTAGCGTATGCGCTTAATATTCCGGCCATTGGCGTGCATCACATGGAAGGCCATTTACTTGCCCCCATGCTAGAACCTAGTCCGCCGGCGTTCCCATTTGTCTGTTTATTGGTATCGGGTGGCCACAGCATGATTGTTAGAGTGGATGGCATTGGCCAGTACACTTTATTAGGCGATACACTCGACGACGCGGCGGGTGAGGCGTTTGATAAAACTGCCAAGCTGTTAGATTTAGGTTACCCAGGCGGCCCCAACGTGTCTAACCTGGCGTTAAAAGGGGTGGCTACGCGCTATCATTTTCCGCGTCCTATGGTTGACCGCCCCGGATTAGACATGAGTTTTAGTGGCTTAAAAACCTTTACCTTAAACACCTGGCAAGCGGCGGTTAAAGCCGGTGACGACTCCGAACAGACCAAGGCTGATATTTGTAGGGCGTTTGAGTTGGCGGTGGCCGACACCCTTGCGGTTAAATGCAAACGCGCTTTAGAGCAAGTAGGGTTTAATCGCTTGGTAGTGGCCGGAGGCGTCAGCGCCAACCGTGAAATCAGAGCCAAACTTAATGCGCTTATGCTCAAACGCGGCGGCGAAGTGTTTTATCCGCGCCTTGAGTTTTGCACCGACAACGGTGCCATGATTGCCTACGCCGGCGCGCAACGCTTACTGGCTGGGCAGCATAACAATTTAAGCTTTGCCACTACGCCGCGCTGGTCATTAGAAGATTTGCCGGCGGTGTAAACAAAAAATCGTTTTGACCAGGCCTGGTCAAAACGATTTTAGTGGGTCAAATTTGGCTTTAACCATGGTACTATTTGGCTTTAATTAAACTCTCTTCACCGCTTATTAAGCGTTCAATATTACCCCGATGACGCCAAAATAAAAGCATGGTCATTAAGCCTGAAACCAAAATCCAACTCACTTCATCGGCTAAAAAGTAAATATACAATGGCGCTAAAAAGCTCGCTATTAAAGCCGACAACGACGAAATTTTAAGCACCTTTGCCGCAAACAACCACGTAGCGGCTACCGCCAAACCAATGGGTAACGACAACCCAAACATCACCCCCAGCATAGTGGCCACGCCTTTGCCGCCTTTAAAACCAAAAAACACTGGATAAAGATGCCCAATAAACGCCGCAAACCCCACCAACACAATGACCAGGCCTGGTAGGTTAAACGCGTGCGCCACCAATACTGGCAATAAGCCTTTTAACATGTCGCCCACTAGAGTAATCGCCGCCGCTTTTTTGCCTTTATCGCCGCCAATTCGCAACACATTAGTAGCACCCGGATTGCCCGAACCACCCTCTCGTGGGTCACCCAACCCCATGACTTTACACACAATAATAGCCGTTGAAACAGAGCCTAACACATAGGCCGCCGCAATAAATCCAAGTGCCTGAAAATCCATTATCGTGTGTATCAATGTGTCCATAACTGCCTTTTTAAACTGTAAAAATGATTAATTTGTGCGAATTTTACTAGAAGTCACCCGCAAGAAGTAGATAATGATGCGCTAAAATCACTGGATGACACTCACAAAGACCTTTGCACGAGTGGATGCACGGCCAAAAATGGTTAAATTTTTCCATATTTTTTTCTCGTACCCCACTCGTGCAAAGGTCTCTCGCAAAAGGAATTTAATGTGAGCAAACTGTTAATGGACACCATTTTTATTCAAGGCTTACATACGCAGGCCATTATTGGCATTTACGATTGGGAGCGGGCGCAACCGCAACCGCTTATTTTTGACATTGACATGCGACTTGCCATTGCAAAAGCCGCCCAAAGTGATGCTATTAGCGATACGGTAGATTACAAACAGGTGGCCGATGAAGTGATTGAACTGGTAAACCAAAGTCGATTTGAACTACTAGAAAGTTTATGTGAGGCCATTTGTGCGCACATTTTAGCGCACCATTTGCCCGTGCAATCGCTGCGCTTGCGCGTAAGCAAACCACAAGCCGTACCGCAAGCCACCACAGTAGGATTAATCATTAAGCGGCATAGGGCGGCATAAGCCAATAATCACCCCATACTTGCGTGATACTGCTTTTGCTCTTGAGCGGCGCGTTTTATGGTGGGCACGAGTTGCTCCATGTAAAGACAGGCGTGTTGCTCGGTAATTTTATTGAGTTGTGCGTAATCTTCTTCAAACTGACGGCGATTTTGTTGCGATAAGTTGCGCAATACTTTGTTGTACAGCACGTCACCCTGAGCCAAACGCACTATGGTGACCAATTGTTCTGGGGTGACTTTAGTGGCAAACTTTTGTACCACGCGGTCATCGACACTGGCCATTTTTGTGGCCAAGGTGCGATAAGCTTCTAGCTTACGTTTTAAGTTTTCGGCGTCCACTTCACTGGGCTGATTTATTCGCTGTTCAATCACCTGTTGCAAAGCCTTTACCACCTCAACCGGCAACGTAAACACCACTGGCCCTAGCTCTATTTGAAACTCACCACTGGCATCTCTTCTGGCTAAAATTTCCATTTTTATTCCTATTCGCCTACGCACGTGGCATTAAATAACATTTTTGTACAAGTGAACTGTTGGCTTATTATTGGCTTATTAATTAACTCACCATAAAGTTTGAGTTAAATGTATTGCGTGCGATCATTCACAAACTCAATCTGCCCCAATCCCTCTAGCTCAAACAGCTTTTCGACCACGCGTTTAATGGCTTCTTTAGCGGTTTCTTCGCTGGGCATGGTCGCTTTTTGTAAATCTTCATGCAGTTGTTTGGCCATAATGCCGCCAATATTACTGATAACGCTGTCGGATAAACCAGCATCACGTGCCACCATCATTAGCACTAGCACGTCTTGATTGTCTACTTCTCTTAAAAGCTTTTGCAGTTCAAGCGGCTTTAACTCTTTAAGCCGCAAACCTAATTTAATATAACTTTTTAAGGTTGAATGGCTTTCACCCCGCTCCAGTGCTAATAAATGTTCTAAGGTAATGCTTAACAGCTCTACCGCAAAACGATCCATTTTTACCGCACCACAACCTATGTGCACTAACCATTCATTTTCTTGCTGTTTTTTTATGCCCACTTTCATGCGGTTTTCTCGCCTTAAAATCAAAGATGCGGTTATTTTTAGTTCTAGCAATTATACTGCCAATCTTGCTATTCAACACACTGAATAACCTCTGTTCGTTTACTGGGGTTTATAGCATAATACGCATCTTAATTAACAAGTGCTGCTGCCCCTCTATGAAAGCCCACAATCAATTACCCGAACCCTGTGAATCTGCAAAACAGCAAAGCGCGCAATTAAGCCAAAAAATAAAGACTGCCTTGGCGCGCCACAAACATCTAAGCTTTGCCCAATACATGCAAATGGCACTGTATTCACCAGGCCTGGGGTATTACGCATCGCACTTGCCTAAAATTGGCCAAAGCGGCGATTTTATCACCGCCCCCGAAGTATCGCCCTTGTTTTCGCGCTGTTTAGCACGCCAAGCCGCGCAAGTATTAGCGCAACTTAGCACCCCCAACATTGTAGAATTTGGTGCCGGTAAAGGCACCATGGCCAAAGACATCTTATTGGAGTTGGCGCGCCTTAACCAACCATTAGAGCGTTACTATATTATGGAGCTGAGCGGCGATTTAAAACAACGCCAACAAGACCTATTACAAAACAGCCTGCCGAGCGAACTGTTTGCCAAAGTGGTGTGGTTAAGTGAACTGCCTAAAACCCCTATTTCGGCTGTCATATTGGCCAACGAAGTGCTTGACGCCATGCCTTTTGAACGCCTGCGCATCGAACCCCAGCACGCCTTAAAAGGCGATGTGGTTTACAACCCGCAACACAATCGCTTTGAATGGGACTATCAACCCATTACCCAACGCCCATTGCAACAGTTTGCTAACCAGCTCATTCAATACATTGGTCAACCGTCCCATTTAGGATATGAAACCGAAATTAATTTACACCTAGACCCTTGGTTAAAATCCGTTAGTCAGATTTTATCTGAAGGCGCGTTACTGGTCGTCGACTACGGTTACACGCGCAACGAATACTATCAACCTGCGCGAGTTATGGGCACATTACGATGCCACTACCAACACCGTGCGCACAGCAATCCCTTTTTTACCCCGGCCTGCAAGACATAACCGCACACGTTGACTTTACCGCCGTGGCCGAAGCAGGCTACAAACATGGATTTAAAGTGGCAGGGTTTAGTACCCAAGCGCATTTTTTAATGTCGACAGGCTTGCTTGATATGGTTAATAACTTGGATACCACCGTCACCGAACAGATACAATTAGCCCAACAAATTAAAACCCTAACCTTACCCAATGAAATGGGCGAAACCTTTAAAGTCATCGCGCTGACTAAAAAATAGAACAGCCATTGATGGGCTTTGCCATTCGCGACTTAAGACATCAATTGTAATCACCGCACTAAAACAAGCATACTAAGGCATTTTCATGGAAGAGATAAGCGTTATACAACCCACCCTAGACTGGCTACAAATTGTCTTTTTGGCCTTAGTACAGGGCATTACCGAATTTTTGCCTATTTCCAGTTCTGGACATTTGGTGTTGGTGCCCCAAATATTTGGCTGGCCTGACCAAGGTTTGGCATTTGATGTAGCGGTACACATTGGAACTTTATCGGCCGTAATTTGGTATTTTAAACACGACATTTGGTTAATGACGCGCGAGTGGAGTACCTCATTGGTAACCCGCCAGCCCACCTCAAACAGTCGTTTGGCGTGGTGGGTTATTTTAGCCACCTTACCCGCGGTGGGCGTTGGATTAATGATTAACAATGGCATAGAAGAAAGCTTACGCAACCCCCTGATTATTGCCGCTACCACCATCGTGTTTGGCGCGTTACTGTGGTGGTCGGACGTAAAAGGCCAAAAATCCGAGACGAATACAGCTTAAGCTTTAAAGACATATTTATTATTGGCGTAGCACAAGCCATTGCACTTATTCCTGGCACCTCGCGCTCGGGCATTACCATCACCGCCGCTTTAATGGTTGGTTTAACCCGCGAAGCCGCCGCACGATTCTCATTTTTACTGTCCATTCCCATTATATTAGGAGCAGGCCTGGTTAAGTTTAAAGACCTGCTTGAAAGCACCGTGCCGGTTCAGTGGGAAGCCATGTTTTGGGGTGCTCTGCTGTCGGGCATAAGCGCCTACATTATTATTGCTTTGTTTTTAAAATGGATTAGCGCCATTGGCATGGCACCGTTTGCCTGGTATCGTTTTGCACTGGGGGCGCTGCTTATTTACTTATTTATTTAAGACCGCAGAGCACCTCTATTAAGCCCATGCTTAAAAGGCTATCAAAAGCCAAAACCGAGTGTTAAAATCAAGGACTATTTTGGTGATTTACAGGTTGGCTTTACCCATGCAATGCTACTGCTTTATGCGCTCAACGTGCTTACTAAGGTCATTTAAACCCAATATTGTTAGGCTGCTCAGACAAATAATAAACTGGTCAGCCAACTGGTCAATAAACAGGTTAATTAGCCCCTTTATAGTCATTATGTTGCTCAGTGGTTGTAATAACCCAAACGAAAACAACCAGCAAACGGTCGCAAGCAGTACCCACAATCACCCCACCCCACTTAAAGTATTTAGCGGCATTACCATGGTAAAGCCGTTGCAAAAAATCGCCACCGAATTTGAACAGCGCACGGGCATTAAAGTCGAAATTCAACAAGGTGCTACCGGCTTAATTTACAAAACCTTAGTCATGGATCGCCAGGGAGATGTGTTTTTTCCGGGCTCAGAACGCTTACGCCTCCGAGACCAAGACCATCCTGATAATATTTTTGGCGAGCATGTTTTTGTTGGATACAATCGTTTAGCCATAATGGTACCCAAAGGCAATCCCAAGAATTTAAGCAACGATTTACACCAATTAACCAACCCTAACTTATCGGTGGTATTGGCCACTGTTAACTCGGGTACAGTAGGCCAAGAAAGTAAAAAATATTAGACAAATTAGACCTTACTGCCGCCGTATATGACAATATTACTTACTTTACAACCGACTCGCACCGTTTAACGAGCGCGTTACAACAAAAACACGCTGACGTGGTATTAAACTGGTACGCTACCAGCCAATGGGAAGAAAACAAGAACATCGTTGACGTGATTGCAATTGACCCCAATATTGCCACCTTAAAACGCCTAGAAATCAGCCTGCTTAACTTTTCAAAACAGCCCACCGTGGCCAAAGCGTTTTTAAATTTAGCACGCTCTGAATTTGGATTGCGCACCTTTGCAGAATACGGTTTTTTAACACCCGACGAGCTGACCCACGAGCTTGAACTTGAGCGCACAAAAACGCGTAACCATTCACAAACACCCTCTATAAGGGCCGAGCAACCTTAAAATGCCCACCAAACATCGCACCAACCTCTTGGCTCCTAGCCAAACGTCTAAAAACTTGTTTTTACTGTTTTTAGTATTTTTTATTGGCTTTAGCTTGCAAGCCATCTTAAACCTAAGCGTATCTAACTTTATATCTGAACTGGATAAAAAGCTCACTAACGCTGATGTGCAAAATTTAATTGGTCAAGACATCGTCTTGGACATTCATAAAATTGAATCTAACTTTTTTCAAATGGCGGCCTTCCCCAACCAGCATTTGCGCCGCATCCTAATTGAAAACATTCATAGAAATCAAACCGGCATTCAAAAGTACATACAGCTGCTAAACCAAGGAGGCGACTACAACCATCATTACAATTTAAACCTGCCTAATACCCCAGAATTAAAAGATGTCTTTAATTACATGCCCGACGAGCGCGATCGTTATCATTTTATTCAGGCCGAAATTACGCCTACCTTTGATATGATTAACCAGCAACTGATTCAAATCGAAAGCTTATTACGCGAAATTGATCGCTACAAACAAGAAGATTCGGCCAACATAGGCAATATTATTACCGAATACAAGCTGACGATTAAACAGCTTGCACCCACGTTTCAGCGTTTAAAAGAAAACGCTAACCAAATTTTTTATCGCAGCAAGCTTGATCATCAAACCCTAAAAGCTTATGTACAAAAACAAAAAACGTTGTATTACTTTATTCAAAGCATCCTAACAGGCCTGGTGATTTTACTGGGTGCGGTGGGCTTTTGGCGTTTGAGTAAAAACATTACCCAAACCACTCAGCAGATACAAATAAATCAGGATTACACCCAAGATATTTTAGATTCGCAATCCAATATTATTGTGGTGAACGACGGTGGCAAAAAAATCATTGATGTCAGCGGTGGGTTTTTTAGCTTTTTTGCCGACTATCCAACATTAGAAGACTTTGCCAACGATTACGCGTGCATTTGCGACTTATTTGTAAAAGAACCCGGCTTTATTTATAAGTTTGAAGACAAAAACTGGGTTCAATATTTACTCGAAAACCAGCATATTGCGCACAAAGTTAAGCTGGCCTACCGCGGCAAAATCACCACGTTTCAAATATCCGCTAACGAGTCTAAAAAGTACGGGCGCTTTATTATTTCAATGTTTGACATCAGTGAAAATGAAAAAATTAACACCGCTCTGCAAGAAGAAAAAAACAATGCTCTGTCGGCCACCAAGGCTAAAGGCGAGTTTTTGGCCAATATGTCACACGAAATACGCACGCCTTTAAACGCTATTTTGGGGTTTATAAGTCTTTTAAAAGACAAAGAGCACGACCCAGAATCTAAAAATATTTAGATACCATTAACGATTCCGGCCATTCGTTATTAGGCATCATTAATGATATTTTGGATTTTAGTAAAGTAGAAAGCGGTAAGTTTGTGCTTGACCCTATAGATTTTAGCCCCCGCAAAGAATTTACATCAACCGCCGATTTGTTTAGAGCGCGTTGCAGTGAGAAAAACATCTCGTTTACGCTTATTCTTGACCCAAACATTCCGCCAGGTCTTAACGCCGACATTTTAAGAGTCAAACAAGTTATTTCTAATTTACTGTCAAACGCCATTAAATTTACCGAACCCCAAAAGTCGGTAGAGTTGCGTGTAAATTACAATATCGATAAACAACACCTTGTATGCCATGTAATCGACGAAGGCTTGGGCATTAGCCTAGAAAACCAGCAACGTGTTTTTGAGGCGTTTTCGCAGGCCGAAAGCTCTACTACTCGTAAATTTGGTGGCACAGGCTTAGGACTGTCAATCAGTTCAAAACTCATTGAAATGCTAGGCGGTAAACTTGAGCTTACCAGTCAATTAGGCAAAGGCAGTGATTTTTACTTTAGCATTCCGGCCAAAACAGTCCAACTGACTAAAGCCGCCCACCCATTACCCATAAATAACCAGGTTTTGCAGGGCGCATTTTATTGGTAGAAGACAACAAAACCAATCAGTTGCTTATGACGGCCATCTTAAAACGCCAAGGCTTACAGTTTGATATTGCCAATGATGGACAAGAGGCGGTGACCATTTTAACGCAGCCGCATCAGTACAGTTTGGTGCTAATGGATGAAAACATGCCCAATTTAAATGGCATTGAAGCCACAAAACAAATTCGGACTTTTGAACAACTGCACGGCCTTAAACCGTTGCCTATTATTGCGCTAACCGCCAATGCGATGACCGGCGACAGAGAACGCTTTTTGGCTGCAGGCATGAACGAGTATTTAACCAAACCCATTAATATTCCCGCTTTAATGGATTTATTTGCCGTGTTTTTAACATCCGATGTCCAGGTATCTGAACCATCTACCCTCTCATAGCCACCGACTAGAGGTTAACCGTATGCTTAACTTTTACACCGCTCAACAAAGCCAGCGCATTGACCAATATGTCACCTCCAACTTAAGCATCTCAAGTCTGCTGCTGCTTAAACGTGCGGCGCTGTTTGCCTTTAACACCTTAACTTTGCACTACCCCAAAGCTCAAAAATACATTGTTTGTGCGGCGTTGGGCACAACGGTGGTGATGCTTTAATGGTAGCGCAATTGGCCAAAATGGCGGGATTAGACGTAAGCGTTACCCTGTTTGGCACACAAGCACAGCTTAAAGACGATGTGTTAACCGTGTATAACGAAGCACTTGCGCTTGGAATTACCGTTGAATTCTGGCCAATGCCTAAGCCTTTAAACAACTTGCTTGTTGATGCCGACGTGCTGGTGGATGGCCTGTTTGGTACTGGCTTAAACCGCGACATTACTGGAAATCTTGCTGAATTTATTACGGCTCTTAACCACGCAAAAATGTCTGTTTTAGCGTTGGATGTTCCCAGTGGTTTAGATGCCAACACCGGCCAACCAAAAGGGGTTGCCCTTAACGCCCAACATACCTGCAGTTTTATTACCCGAAAAATTGGTTTATACACAGCGCTTGGCGTGCAATACGCAGGCGTGCGCCATTTTAGCGATTTGTTTATTCCCCATGACGCCTATAACGCAGCGCATTACACACCGCAGCCTTCTTTGCCATTTTCAATGCACCCCATTGCTCAACATCACCCCCTTAAGCACTGGTTAAGCACTCTACCCCCAATGCAACCCAGCCGTCATAAAGGCGATGCCGGCACAGTGTGTTTAATTGGTGGCGACACCAGTATGATGGGTGCCCTGCAACTCGCGGGTTTAAGCAGTTTAAAAACGGGAGCAGGCCTGGTTAAACTGCTCAGTCATGCCCAGCACAGCATTGCCATCACCCAAGCCATTCCAGAACTTATGTGTTATGACACCACGCAATTAAGCACACAAGTCGCTCACGCCAAAGTCATTGCCATTGGGCCTGGCTTAGGCATTCAAGAATGGGGACAAACGTTATGGCAGCAAGTTAACAACCTAACAACCCCCAAAGTGGTAGACGCTGACGCGCTCAAACTTTTAGCAATGCATGCCGGGCAGACCAAATCGCAGGTTAATTTACCCTTGAATTCAACTAACAATTGGGTACTCACACCCCACCCTGGCGAAGCCGCACAACTCTTGGGCACAACCGCGCAAACGGTGCAAGCGGATCGAATAGCGGCGGTTAAACAACTGCAGCACCGTTATGGCGGTGTTGTGGTGCTTAAAGGCAATGGTACGTTAGTGTATGACGGACAACGCTTAGAGGTGTGTTTAGCCGGAAACGCGGGCATGGCAGTAGGTGGAATGGGCGATGTGTTGACCGGCTGTATTGCCAGTTTAATCGCTCAAGGCGCGACATTGTTTGACGCGGCGTGTTTAGGCGTAGCCTTACACGCCCACGCAGGGGATATTTTGGCCGAACAACAAGGACAAAAAGGCATTTTACCCTCTGACCTTCCGCCCGTAATTCGCCAACTTTTGCAGTACGCTTAGCTAAAAATACTCATACTTAACTGACCTAGCCTAGCCATTTTGTGAGTTTTTGCGCCATAATATTGGGGTTAACCGGCTTGGTAAGGTAGTCACTCATGCCAGAGGCATAACATTTTTCTTCATCGCCTTGCATAGCGTTGGCGGTCATGGCAATAACCGGTATATCTTTATTGGCTAAATTAGACGCTCTAAGCTCCTGAGTAGCCTGGTAGCCGTCTTTAATAGGCATTTGACAATCCATAAGCACCACATCAAACGGCTGCTGCGCCAAAAACTCTAACGCCTCTTGACCATTTTGAGCAACAGTGGCGCTTAATCCCATTTTTTTAAGTAACGCTAGCGCCAGTTTTTGATTTACCAAATTATCTTCTACCAACAAAATTTTGGCCGTTTGATTGGCTGACAAAGCCATATCTTGGGTTAAAAACGTGGTGACACTCTCTTTTGGCGAACCACAACTGTTTATCCAATGACTGATATTGGCGTACTTTATTGGCTTAATGCGCATTTTCACATCCAGCACTTGCATTTGCTCACGCCACTCACTGGCTTGCTTATGCGACACCAATAAAGTCACGCACTCATGCTGGGTTTTAAAGTCGTTAATTAAGCTTAAAGGCTGTTCGTAAATTCGTTGTATCTCGTCCATGTCCAACCAAACAGGAAGGCGCGCGTCTAAATCAGCCTCGTTTACCCCCACTAAATCGTAAGGTTTTACCACCACATTAAGTTTGGCAAATTGCGCCACATACCGCTCACATAAAGCGTCCTTAGGCATAACCCATATCAGTGTTTTGGGCTCTACCAACGGTTGTAAGCAAGGCACAAAGCCCTGCGATGACTCATTAAGCGCATCACATTCAATCGAAAAATAAAACACGACCCTTGCCCTAACTCACTTTTCACGGCAATGTCGCCGCCCAACAACGCTACTAATTGACGCGAAATAGCCAAGCCCAATCCCGTGCCACCAAATTGACGCGAAGACGAACTGTCTACCTGGCTAAAAACACCAAACAATTTACTTTGGCCTTCTAGCGAAATACCCATGCCAGTATCCACCACCTCAAAACATATTTTTTGAGACCCTTCGGCGGCTTTGATTACGTTTAAATACACGCTTCCCTGTTGGGTAAACTTAATAGAGTTACCCAACAAGTTAATTAACACCTGACGTAACCTAACGGGATCGGTATTAAAATGCGCCGGCAATTGCGGATCAATAAAATAAGCAAAGTTAAGGCCTTTGGCCTGTGCGGCGGGAGCCACCATATCCACAATACTGTCAAGCAAACTGACCAACGCCACCTCTTCAATCGACAAGTCGAGTTTACCGGCCTCAATTTTTGAAAAGTCTAAAATATCATTGATAATTCCCAACAGCGACTTAGCACTGCTTTCAACGGTTAAACTTAACTCTCTTTGTTCGGCGCTCAGGGCTGTATCGAGCAATAAACCGGTCATGCCAATCACACCGTTCATGGGCGTTCTAATTTCATGGCTCATATTGGCCAAAAATTCAGACTTCATTCGCACCGACTCTAAAGCAATATCACGGGATTTTTCGATGGCTAATTCGGCACTTCTTCGCTCGCGTCCGTCACGAATAATACCGGTAAAATTACGTTCTCGACCATTCCAAACTTCGCTCACCGCCAAATCAATGGGCACTAACTGACCTTCTTTATTAACCGCTTCAAGCTGACGAGTAAAGCCAATAACACGGGGTTCTCCCTCGGCTAAATAGCGCCTGAGGTATTCATCATGCTTTGAACGATGCGGCTCAGGCGTAATTAGGCTAATATTATTGCCCACTAAATCTTCTGCACTGTAACCCAATATTTTAGTAATGGCTTTGTTGACTTCAAGCACCACACCGTTTTCATTAATCACCACAATAGCGTCAACCACCGAATCCATGATGGCTTGGGTTTTAGCCTGCTGCAATTTTGCTTCAGCCACCGCTTTTTTATTACGATGCACCACCACTCCCAGCAGTAACAAAGCCAAAACAGCCATGCCCACCATGGCTAAAAAGGTAGTCCAAGCCGCCGCTTTGCTGTGTTCCTGTACCGCCGAAATAGGCCGTATTACCTCTAATACTCCGCGGACATCGCCTTCTTTCCAATCGGTTTTGGGAGAGCCTGTGTACGTGTTGTGACATCCTACACAAGTAGCTTTCATTACATCGGCCACAGCAAAGCGCAACACGCTTTGACCATTAACAATTTCGTACCGTGAAAACGATTCGGTGGGATTATCACGCAAATAGTTCATGGCTTGACGCTCAAAATCGTCACGCACACCACCGTCTTTGCGCCAGGTAAAAGGCATGTCGCTGTACAAACGCACTTTGTACTGGCTGTTAGCCGATAATTTATCGCCAAAATCAATCGCAAACGTGGCCGGCAATGGCACACTGCCGGGTTGTTTTAAATAGTTGTGAGTCACCGGCACATTGTATTGCTTCAGTGCCGGTAAAATAGTGCCGGCGTAAAAATTTCGAAACTGCGCCACCGAGCCCGAAAAATTGCGTGCGTCTTCAATGGCAATTTCATGGGCATGTTCTTCCGATTCTTGATAATGCAGCCAAAACACCAACGACACACCAGCCACTAAACCGATTGCCAAAATAGCAAACAGCGAATCCATTACCCACAAAAATAAGCGTTTCATAGTGTCTGTTCCAAATAATCATGTGGTCGTTTAGATGTGTGACCAGGCCTGGTGAATTCTATTTTTTTGCTTTACGGAGAATGCCGTCAGCAAAAACGAAAACAAAAAACCACTTTAAAGTGGTTTTAGGGGATCAGGTCAACTCATCACACCGCGCATATTAATGCCCAGTATGATGCGGATTCCAATCCTTGAGTACATATTCAGCGCCGCAATAAGGACATTTAGCGTGCCCAGTTTGCTCTATGGGCAAAAACACCCGTGGATGCGAGTCCCACAAACTCATGTCGTCGGTTGGACAGTGCAAAGGCAAGTCGTCGTACGTCACTTGACGTGGTGCTTTGACCGGTCGTGTTTCTGTCATAGGGTTCTCCAAAAATTAAGCAACCGGGGTTAACCAGTTTAAGTGCGGCGCAGAACGACCGTGCACAATGTCAAAATACAGTGTTTGCAGTTTTTCGGTAATAGGCCCACGCGAACCAATGCCAATTGGACGATTGTCTAGTTCACGAATGGGCGTTACTTCGGCCGCTGTACCAGTAAAAAAAGCTTCGTCGGCAATGTACACTTCGTCACGGGTAATGCGTTTTTCAACTACTTGCATGCCCAGCTCACGCGCCATGTGCATAATGGTTTTACGCGTAATCCCGTCCAAAGCCGATGTAAGTTCAGGGGTGTATAACACGCCGTCACGTATCATAAAGAAGTTTTCGCCCGAACCTTCGGCCACATAGCCTTCAGTGTCCAGCAACAACGCCTCGTCACAGCCGTGACTAATGGCTTCTTGCAAGGCCAGCATCGAGTTCATGTATGCGCCGTTGGCTTTGGCTTTGGTCATGGTAATGTTAGGGTGATGACGCGTGTAAGACGACGTAGCCACTTTAATACCGCGCGTTAGGTTTTCTTCGCCCATGTACGCGCCCCATTCCCAAGCGGCCACCATCACGTGCACTTTAAGATTGTCGGCACGCAACCCCATGCCCTCTGATCCGTAAAATGCCATAGGGCGAATATAGCCCGATTTTAAATTATTGGCGCTGACCGACATGCGATGCGCTTCGTTTACGGTGGCTTTATCGAACGGCATGGCCATGTTCATGATTTTGGCCGAATTAAACAGACGATCAGTATGCGCTTCTAACCTAAAAATAGACGTGCCTTGCGTGGCATCGTATGCGCGCACGCCTTCAAACACACCCATTCCATAATGTAATGTGTGTGTTAAAACGTGTACTTTTGCTTCGCGCCAAGGCACCATTTCACCGTCTAACCAAATCAGTCCGTCTCTGTCCGACATTGTACGCATCAAATTTACTCCACCGTAATGTATTTGCCATAATTAAGTCGGTCATTTTATCCTAAAATAAATATCCTTTATCGCTCTTTATGACTGTTTTTATAATTTTTTAATCCTTATTGTCGCTAAACGCATCCTAAAAGAGGTCAAAAAGTTAATTTACTTGATATTTTATGGGGTTGCGCTAGAATTACTTTTTTGAAAATTTCGCTTCAAAAAGCAACCGCTGTGGGCACATTCTTTGCGTATATTAAATAAGACCTTAAAAGGCCTCTAAATATGCGTTGATGCTGACCTAATAACCCGGTTGCTTTTTTTGTTTATGCTGGGTTGACCTTTAAATTTAAACCGCGTAAACACATCTCTAACCCTTGGCACCCAAACTTACACAAAACAAACAAAACAACACACATGTCACCAGGCCTGGTAAGAATAAGGATTAAAAAATGTCTGACCATTTAATGAACACCTATGCAAGACTCCCCGTTACCTTTGAAAAAGGCGACGGTGCAACGCTGCAAGACTCAAATGGAAAAACGTATTTAGACGCTGTCAGCGGCATTGCCGTGTGCAGCCTTGGGCACGCGCACCCCGCCATTGCTGAGGCCATTTGCCACCAAGCGCATCAACTTATTCACACCTCTAACTTATACCATGTGGCCAATCAACAAAAACTGGCCGACAAACTCATTGAGTTGTCCAATATGGACCGAGTGTTTTTTAGTAATTCGGGTGCCGAAGCCAATGAAGCGGCCATTAAAATTGCCAAAAAGTTTGGCCACCATAAAGGCATCAACGAACCGGCTATTATTGTGATGGAAAACAGCTTTCACGGTCGCACCATGGCCACGCTGTCTGCCACGGGTAATAAAAAATTCAGGAAGGTTTTGAGCCGTTGGTGGGCGGATTTGTTCGCGTACCGTTTAACGATGTTGCTGCGGTAACAGCCCACAGCCAAAACTCTAATATTGTGGCCATTTTAGTAGAGCCCATTCAAGGTGAAGGCGGAGTTTTTGTACCCGATGCAGGCTATTTAAAGGCCTTAAAAACCATCTGTGAAGCCAACGACTGGTTGCTTATGATTGATGAAATTCAAACCGGTGTAGGACGCACTGGCAAATGGTTTGCCCATCAACACGACGGCATTGTACCCGACGTAATGACCCTAGCCAAAGCCTTGGGCAATGGTGTACCCATTGGGGCGTGTTTGGCCAAAGGCCAAGCGGCTCAAGTGTTTGTACCTGGCAACCACGGCACTACATTTGGCGGCAATCCGTTAGCCTGTGCGGCCGGTTTAGCCGTGATTAACGTGCTTGAAGTGCATAATCACATTGCCGCCGTAGCGCACAAAGGTGAACAGCTTTTGTCAGATTTTAAACACGCTTTAGCCAATTTACCAGGCCTGGTCGAAGTGCGCGGCAAAGGCTACATGATAGGCATACAACTTGACCGCCCTTGTGGTGAGTTAGTCGGCCAGGCTTTAGAGCAAGGGTTGCTCATAAACGTCACTCGTGGCGACACCATTCGTTTGTTACCTTCGTTTGTGATGAGCACGCAACAGAGCCACCAATTAGTTGAAACCTTATCAAAATTAGTGCGCGAATTTTTAACTAAAAACGCTGCGTAATTAAACGGCAAACTTTCAAAAAATAACTCAAAGAATCCTTTATGACCGTTAGACATTTTTTAAAATTAACCGATTTAACGCCAGCGGAACTCAATCACATTCTGTTACGTGGCATTGAGTTAAAAGCCATGCACAAAGCCGGCGAGGCCTATGAACCCTTGCTGAACCAAACCTTGGCGATGATTTTTGAAAATCTTCTACTCGCACGCGCATCTCATTTGAAACGGGCATGACTCAACTTGGGGGTCACGCGATTTTTCTATCGTCTAACGACACCCAGCTAGGCCGTGGCGAACCCATCGAAGACAGCGCACGCGTTATTTCGAGCATGGTGGACGGCATTATGGTGCGCACCTTTGAGCACGACATTGTCGAAACCATGGCCAAACATTCCAGCGTGCCCGTCATTAACGCCTTAACCGATGATTTTCACCCCTGCCAACTGTTGGCCGACATGCAAACCTACCACGAACACCGTGGCAGTATAAAAGGCAAAACCGTGGTATGGGTGGGTGACGGCAATAATATGTGCCAGTCGTACATTAACGCCGCACGCCAATACGGTTTTAACTTACGCATTGCCTGCCCGGTAGGTTACGAGCCTGACATGCAACTGGTTGAAGCCAATAAAAGCTTTGTTGAGATTATTCACAACAGTTTAGAAGCCGCCACAGGCGCCGATTTAATTGCCACTGACGTATGGGCCAGCATGGGACAAGAAGAAGAGCAAAAATTGCGTGTAAAAGCCTTTGCTAATTTTCAGGTCAACAGCAACGTCATGCATCAAGCCAACCCAGACGCGCTGTTTATGCACTGCCTACCCGCTCACCGTGGCGAAGAAGTCAGCGCCGAAGTCATGGACAATCCCGATTCGGTGGTGTGGGACGAAGCCGAAAACCGTCTGCATTCACAAAAAGCCTTGCTTGAATTTTTAATGGCTAAGAATAACTAAAAGTAACTTAAGAACAACTTAAGAACAACTTAAGAACAACTTAAGAGTAACTTAAGAGTAAAAAAAGCTCTAACACGTTAGAGCGCTTTTAAAACCGCAAACTGCCTTAATGTTTGTTAAAACACCTCTCAAAATACATTTCAAAACACATCTGAAACACCTCTCAAAACACCCATTCAACCCTAAAATAAATATTAACCAGGCCTGGTCATATTTGTTTTTCACTTTAAATCGACAATAAATAAGCCATTGATTTAAATCAAGTTAAACACCATTAACCACTCAAAACCTTATCTAAATCAACTCAAGCACCACTCAATCACCCTTGTGGGTGATACCTATTTTAGGGTGTTTTTTTCACAATAAAGCTGTACCAAAAATCGTTTAAATCAGTCTGAATTGTTCTGAATTGTTTTAAACCCTGTATTTGCTTTATCGTGAGGAACCCAAAATGAAACTACAAAAAAAAGCCCTGCTACTTGCCATGACTGCCACCTTTGCGATTCCAATGGCGCAAGCAGAGACTGCCCCAACTCAATTACAATTTAGTGACCCTATTCGCGTTAACGACCGCGCCCCTGCAGACTTTGGCCAAGGCAATAAAGTTAAATTAGATTTGCTGGGCAACGGCATGCTCATCAGCACCTTTGGCGAAGCGGTAGACGGCACAAAATTAGTTTACGACCCAAAAGACCAAGTTGAACGTCCAGCCAGTGATATTTTTGTGCGCACTTGCAATACCATTACCGCAGACTGCTCGGTAGAGAGTAATTGGAGTAACCCTGTTAACCTATCCAACACCGCCACCCGAAGCAGCATGAACGCCGATTGGCAAGGAATCAATGGTGAACCTTCTGCCTTTTGGGGCGATTCAGACAAACCCAACGTTTCGACCGGTGGCACTAACGTCATGGTCAGCTGGACGGATAAATTTTGCCCCGCTATGGACGGTGATACGGATGGCACCAATCAGCGTGCGGTGACTTATTTAACCCGCGAAAACCGCGAAATCCCGTTTAGCTGTACTTATGTAAGCCAATCCAGCGATGGTGGAATGACATGGAGTGTGGCCAAGCAATTATCAGATGGCTCGCGTGACGCCAAACAAGACGTTAACAAAGTAGCCCTTGATGGCAAAGCTGTTGTCACCTGGCAAGAAGACCCATTAGGACTGTCGCTAGGCGAGGGTGATGGGCCAGGCGATGGTGCGTCAGGTGCTACGGCCTCACACGGAACCGATATTTGGATCAGTACCAAAACGGCGGCAACCGATTTTAGCGCAGGCGTTCGCATTACAGACAATTATGGCACTCAGAGCGCCTCGGGACAGCATGACCCTATAAAAGATGCCACTGGCAACTTAGTGGACGATGCTAACATCGAAAGCGGTCAAGTCGCCGCTACTCGTGCTAACACCAACTTAGTAGGCCCCAACATAGTGGTGGCCTATGAAGAAAGCAAAGGTTCAGAAGGCTTAGACGATGGCAAGTACGTGCGTTATCACGCCATTCCATTTGCTAACCCTCTTAATCCAACTACGGTCACCGGCCAAGCCGCTGGTTGTATTATCTCGAACCCCACTGAAAACGCACGTCGCGTGCGTTTTATTCCACAAGCCATTCCAGGCACCGAAAGTGGTGTGCAAATGGGTATCTTTTGGAAAGAGGGTGAAAACACCAACGGTGGACCGTCGGACATTATGGTGCGTTTAGCCAAAAATGGCGTACAACCCGCTAACATGACCCCTGCGGTAGACCCAAACTGCGCCACCTCTGATTTTGCCACCGCACAGGCGTTAACCAGCGTAAGAGCATCAAACTTAAGCAGTAACACCAAGGCCGGCACCAATAACTTAACCGATGCCACCGACACCAACCCGTACGAAAATGCCTTGGCGCATCGCGGAGCCATTGTGGGGGACGATGTGTACGTAGGTTACAGTTACACCACCGACTGGGCGTTGGCCACTTATACCGACCAAGTGATATACGATTTTTGGCTACGTCACTACGACGGCACCACCGACACTTGGTCAGCGGCTAAAAACCTGTCTAACCTTCCCACCAACGAGTTTGACGTGCGTGAACCACGTTTTGTTAAAACCCCAGCAGGAGATGGATACAATCCCAACGCCTTTATTGTGGCTTGGGGCTTACAAACCAACGTACCTACGCACATAGAATCGCCAGAAGATGTCGATATTATGTACACGCGTAGCTTTGACAAAGGCCAAACCTTTGAGCCTGTGGTCAGCATTACCAACCCAGAAGGTGTCGGACGATTTGAGTCACAACTGCGCCCAACCCCTGACGGGTTAACGTTGTACGCCGCTTGGAACGAAAGCACCATCGATGGCAAAACCAAAGCGATGATTGCGGTTGCCGAAACCATTGATGCGCCAGTACCAGAACCTTTGCCAGCGGTGGCAACCAGTTCCAGCTCGGGTGGGTGCAGCTTAAACCAACAAGCCAAGTTTGACCCTCTCTTGCCCGCGCTGTTGCTGGCGGCCTTAGGGTTCTTAGGGTTTAGACGTTTTAGCAAAAAATAACCCAAATCCTTTAGCTATCCGCTAAAGGTAAAGGGCTCGCTCTGTAAAAGGCATTCACCCTAAATGAGTGCCTTTTTTTTGCCTTAAAAGCGGAGAAAACATCATGCCGCACACCTCGCACAGTTCTAACTCTTTAGACTCCTTACACACCTTTAACCCAATTGGGGCACATTGCTCGGGTTATTTTTTAACCCAAAAATGGTTTTATCTCGCCCTGCTCTTCGCGCCGTTGAGCTTAAGCACGATTGCATTTATAGCGCCCAATTTACTGCAACACCAGCCCTGGCATTGGCCCGCGTGGTTTATTTTGATTGTTTGGCAACCGGTGCTTGAAGAACTTATATTTAGAGGACTAATACAACAAAAACTAACTCACCAGGCCTGGTTAACTCGTTTTTTTAACACAAACACGGCATTAAACACCCTGTGCATTGGCGGCATTAGCGCGGCAAACCTAGTCACCAGTTTACTGTTTACCAGCCTGCATTTTTTGTATCATCCACCCCTTTTAGCCTTGGGTGTGTTGGTGCCTTCGCTTATTTTTGGCTGGTTTTTTGACCGTTATCATTGCGTTGTGCCGGCCATACTGCTGCACAGCGTCTATAACGCGGTGCTACTGTTTAGCTTCTTTTAATGCAAAAAAAAGCGTAACTTTCGTTACGCTTTTTTTCAAATGACCTTCTAATTCCTTATTAGGTCGCTCTACTGTCTAAAACAGCTGGTCAATTAAGCTCTTACTCTTTTTTCTTTTTAAGCGGCTTTAATTCTAAACTGGCTAAATAGTCATTAAACGCCGCCCCCAAATTTGGATCACGCAATGCATATTCTATATTGGCGCGTAAAAAGCCTAGTTTATCGCCACAGTCGTAACTTTTGCCGTCTTTAAATTCAAACCCAAACATAACCTCTTCGTTTAACAAAGTGGCCATCGCGTCGGTTAACTGAATTTCACCCCCCACACCCGCTTTAGTCGTCTTTAACAACTCCATTAAGCGCGGGGTAAAAATGTAACGACCCACTACCGATAGATTAGACGGTGCTTCTTCAGGCTTAGGTTTTTCGACCAACTGATGCACGCGCAAATCGACTTCGCTTACCCCTGCAATGCCGTATTTATTCACCTGATCCATTGGCACTTGCTCTAATGCAATGACGCTGGTGTGCACGGTTTCGTAGTATTCGGCCATTTGCGCCAAACAGCCCTTGCGCGGATGGTGCATCAATACATCAGGCAACAACACCGCAAACGGCTCATTTGGGGCAATAATGTGTGCGGCACACAAAATAGCGTGACCCAAACCCAACGCTTCTGGCTGACGTACCGACACAAAATTTACATTGGGTGGCGTAATGGCTTTCATGGTGGCCAAACGATCCAGCTTGCCCCCTTCAATCAATTTAGCCTCAAGCTCGTAATGCGAGTCAAAGTGGTTTTCGATGGCGCCTTTGCTTGAATGCGTGACAAAAATAATGTCGGTAATGCCCGCTTCGGCCGCTTCATGAATAATGTATTGAATCAATGGCTTATCCACCACCGTCAACATCTCTTTTGGGATGGCTTTAGTGGCCGGTAAAAAGCGCGTTCCCAACCCTGCTACCGGAATAATCGCCTTAGTTAACTTTGCATAAATCACAATAACACTCCTAAAACCATCAAAAATACGTGCCTCTATTAAGGCAAATTTGTGGCGGCTATTCTATCCGAATCCGCATTTAGGATGGCATTAAATAATCGCTTTACATCAATGGGTTTGCTTAAAAAGTCATCCATACCCGCGGCTTTGCAGGCCGCCTGATCGTCGGAAAACGCGTTGGCGGTAAGCGCAATGATTTTGGGCTGTTTAATAGACAGCTTACGAATCTCTCGCGTGGCGGTAAGTCCGTCCATATTGGGCATTTGCATGTCCATTAAAATAACATCGTAATCACGCGCATTAACGGCAATTAGGGCTTCTAGACCATCGTTGGCGGTGTCAACCGTTACCCCAATTTTTTCTAACAACTTACTGGCCAGCATGCGATTAATTAAGTTGTCTTCTACCAATAACACGCTTAAATGACTTAACGATTGAGTATTGGGCGTGCTGACGTATTGACCAGGCCTGGTGATCTCGGTGGCTTGAGCAAAAAACGTAAAATGAAACGTTGAACCAACGTGCTCGGTGCTGTCAATCCAAATGGTTCCTTGCATCAGTTCAGCCAGTTTTTGACAAATAATCAACCCCAATCCTGTGCCACCGTATTTGCGGGTAATAGAGGCGTCGGCTTGGCTAAAGGGTTTAAATAATTTATCAATGGCGCAGGCCGATAAGCCAATTCCGGTGTCGCTTACGGTGGCATGAAAACGGTTTTTAGCGTTGTCTTGCTCAACCTTAAGCGTGACCGCGCCTTGATGTGTAAACTTGATGGCGTTGGACAGTAAATTAAAAAAGACTTGTTTAATGCGCGTTGCATCGCCTTGTAAAAATTGAGGAAAATCAGGCGGATAATGCACACTAAACGCCAAATCTTTTTGCTTGGCTTGCAGTGAAAAAATACTGTAAAGCTCGTTAAATAACTGGTGCGCATCAAAGGCGACCTGTTCTAATTCTAACTTGCCGGCTTCTATTTTAGAAAAATCCAACACGTCATTAATAATGCTCAGCAGAGTTTGCCCACTGCTTTGCAACACGTCTACATAATGACGTTGCTCTGGGCTTAACGGCGTATCCATAAGCAGGTTTGACATGCCTAATACGCCGTTCATGGGGGTTCTTATTTCGTGACTCATGGTGGCCAAAAATTCACTTTTGGCCACGGTGGCGGCTTGGGCTTTTTGCAAGGCGCAAGCCAGTTCTTGGGTGCGCAATGCCACTTTTTGCTCTAGGCTATCGGCAAAATTTTCGAGCTCTTGGTTTCTAACGTTAAGTTCTTGCGTGGCTTGTTCGGCTAAATTTTTGGCTCTTAGCAACTCTTGCTCTAAACCAATACGTTGCGTCATGTCTTTAGCGGTTACTAAAATGCGTTGTTTATCGCTCATTAAAACCATGGCCATGTTAACCACAATTTCTTTTTGGTCTTTAACCAAACAGGTTTTAATAAGGTCTTTAACAAAGCCTAAATCCATCACAGCATCAATGGCTTGATAGGTAATATCAAGATCTTCTGGACGCGTTAAGCTAATGCAACTGGTGCGTTTGAGCTCGACCAAACTAAACCCTGTTAACTCTAAATACGCTGGATTGGCGTCTAAAAAGGCGGTTGTGTGCACGTCTAAAATAGCAATGCCGTCTTTTGCGCTGCTGTAAATGGCTTCAAAACTGTTTTTTTGCTCTAAGAGTTCTTGGGTTCGAATGGCAATATTTTCATTTAAACTGGATTTTTCGAGTGACCAGGCCTGGTAAAAGTGCGCGTTGTTTACCGCGTGCGATAGGCTAGAAATTAAATTCATCACACAAGTTTTTAACACAGGATTGGCCACACAGCGCGTTGGATTAGGCGCGCTGTTGCCCACAACAATTAAGCCATAAGGCGCTTCTTGATCGCCGGCAAACAATTGCAAGTGCGCTTCTTGCAACCCCAACGAGCTTAAAAACTTTTGCGCCATTAACACCGGTTCGCTAGAAGTGTGAGTAATGGCTTGTTGGCTTAGACGCAAAGACTCAATGATTTCGCCCGACAACAATAGGTTAATTATGGGTAATATTTTTTGCTGTGCGGTGTTTTCATACCCACCGTGCGAATGCACTTTAAACAAACCGCTGCGGTCGTCGTGTACAAAAATTAAACACCGTTCAAACCCTAACTGCGTGCGGGTAAAATCAATGGCCAACGCATACATTTCTTCAACTTGGCTTTGCTCATTTACCCGGCTCCAGAGCTGGTAAAGTTGTTGATAAATTTGATTAAGCGCATCAATTTGGTAAGGCATTATAAAAACACTTCTACTTCTAAATAATCGTCGCCCATGGCGATGCTTTTGGTCATTTTAGTTTGGTATTTAGCCGTTGAGCGGCGCATTTGTCTAAAGCCTTCTTCGGAGTCAATGCGTTCGCCTTCTACCAAACGAGTGCTGTAAATAAGTTGCATTAAACCAGTAAAACCGCCGCTGTTAGCCCAATGCACTGGGTAGGTACTTTGGCCGTACATGCGTTGATAACTTAAATCTTCAAAGTCGTTGTAGTTACGAAATACCGCGCGTTCTGGCGATAATTCTACCGCCGTGTGATAGCCCCAACCCATGGTATTAATTAATGCGGCTAAGCCTTTTACCCAGTCTTCTTTAGAATGTAAATACGGCTTAACGGCCATGCGCCACTCTTCTGACGTCATAATTCCGGCGTAGGTAAAAAACCCACACGCGTGACCGGCTTCTAACAGCAGTTCGGACGCTAAAGTTTCACCGTATTCACCCGCCACATCGCTCATGGCGCGCATAAATTCAAACTGCAAGCGGTTTACATAATCACTTTGATTGCGAACTAAATACACGCCAAACGCGGAAATATAGCCTTCTTCATTGCCCACAAAATGGGCGTGCGCGCCCAAAAATGCTTGGGTAATAGTGGCTTCATGCTCCCAATTTAACGATTGTTTTGGCACCTCTACAAAGCGTGTGGGTGCTTTGGGTGGATAGGTGGCAAAGTTGCCTGTTTGAGGACTGTGTGCGCGTGAAATTTTATGGGTATTAAAGGCGTCTCCGCAGGCCATGCACATGGTTTGCTGTGCGGTAACCTGCGCCAACGGCACTTGGTAAATCACTGCGTAAACAGCGGCTAAATAACCGCGCGTGTAATAATCGACTGGCTTTATAGCTTTACCAAACTTCATTAACCAGGTTTTAGAAAAAAATGATTTATAGGTAATCAATTCAATGCCTTCGGCATTGAGCGTGGATAAATCAATTAAGCCATAACCAAAGGCTTTGTAAACGTCTTGCGCCATTTGCTTGGATTGATTTTCGTCTAACCCTGCACACAACTGGGTTAACTGGTGGTAAACCGCATCGGCGGCCGAACCTATTAAAAAGGGTTCGCTGTCAATATAGTGGGCGTCTAAAATAGAGCGTTGCAAATAATTAATATAATGGTGACAGTGAAAAACCATTGCCTCGCCGCCAATGTCCAGAGCGTTGTGCTGTTCGTCAAACGTGTATTGGTGAATATCAAACATAATAACCTCGCATAACACTACTTAAAAGACTGGCCAACCAGGTCTTGAGCGGTGCTTAACACCTGTTGATATAGTTCAGCCGGCACATCAATCACCTGGGCATTAGTAATGTCTTCTGGGGTCAACTTTAAACCTGCGTTTAAAAACTGGGGCAGTAAAGTAACTAAAATTCGATCGATGATTTTAGCCTCGCCATTGGCTTGCGCCCAGCGCAAAATAGGAACGATATTTTTCACGGCTTTTCTCTGCTTTTGAGTTTTGATGAGTCTGTAAATGAGTCTAACTTGCTTAGTTTAGTTTATGTAGTTTTAGAGGCATTTTAAAGGTCTCTAATAGTAACCAGGCCTGGTTATTACACAATCGATAACTTAGGTTAGAACCTGCGACAGTTCTTAGGTTAAAACCTGCAACGGTAAGAGTACTTAGGTTGCTGGCTGATTTTAATTTGTTTAGATTACATCAAACCTCGGCCACCGTCCAAATTTAATACGGTTCCAGTGGTGTAATTATTGTTCATTAAATACTCTACGGCTTGCCATACCACCTCAGCTCCCGGCTCAATGCCCAGCGCCGACTGCGCTAAACGCTTGGTTTTATAGTCAGCACTGTCGCCTTCATTAAATAAAATTAACGCCGGAGCTAGGTCGTTTACCTTAATATGCGGGGCGTATTTTTTAGCGAATCCTTTACTCATCGATTGCATGGCGGCTTTGCTGGCCAAATAGGCAATGTGGTCAACCGAGGGGCGCGCGACACTAAAGTCCGAAATTGAAATAATGTCTTTTAACGGGCTGGAGCTGGCCAACAACAGCCCATGCAACGCTTGATTAAGCGCGTAAGGCACTTCAACGTGCACCTTAAACAGTTGGGTGTAGGCGTTTAATAACGGCCAATCGTCGTCGCTCAACCATTGCGAGGCGTTGTGAATTACACAACGCAAACTGTCAACCTGGTTGTGCAGTTGCGTCAACATCGCCTCTATGGCATGGGGTTGGTTAAAATCCACCTGAATACCCACCGCCCCCATGGCTTGCAATTGCGCCACTTGTGGGTGGGCGGTGCGATAGGTAAATACCACCGGATAATTGGTGTGGGTTAAAAATTGTTGTACCAAAAATGCGCCAATACGTTGCCCTGCGCCGGTAATAAACACCCCATTTTGCAAACGATTCATGGTTAACGCCCTTTGTAGTGGGTTGGACTGGATTGTATTGAGTTGTATTAAATTGCGCAGATGACTGCCAAGCGGCGATGAATGGATAACCCTTAATAAAATACATTATCCCTTTTTGCTTTATTCCATCTAAAATACCTAATTACTCTTTATAAAAGCGCTTTTACGATGACAGACGCATTTTACCCATTCTTGTTACTGTTAATAGGCGGATTATTGGGTGCCAGTTTAAATTATTTTCAATATGGCTTTAGCAGCAGTTTTAGAAATTTAATGGTACAACAGCGCACCGCAGGCGTTAGAGCCTTGCTGTGGATGCTGGCGCTGGCGGTACTGCTGTTTACCCCTATACTGGCTTGGCAACCCTTTGCGCCCTTTTTGCCTTTAGACCACTGGGGCGCACAAAGTCATCAAGGATTTATTAGACCGCTTAGCCTAGCGGTTCCGGTGGGCGCGTTTTTATTTGGCATTGGCATGCAAATTGGCTGTGGTTGCACATCGGGCACGCTTAATCGCGTGGGACAATTGCAACCGCTGTCGTTTATTACCTTGCTGTTTATTATAGTGGGTGGCACCTTAGCCGCGTTTAGCTTTACCCACTGGCAAAGTTGGCCAACCTTAAATGCGGTGGCGTTTCAAACCACATTTGGGGTATTACCAGGCCTGGTCATTCAACTGGCGCTGTTTTTTGGACTGTATAAAGGATTGTTGTGGCTTGAACACCAGCGCCATCACCACATTGAACCGCTTATAAGCACACCACTCAACGCGCATAAACGCCGACTGACACTTCACCCTTTTTTATTGGCTGGCCTAGCGCTCGCCTTATTAAACACGCTGTTGCTGCTGGTATTAGGCTCGCCGTGGGCGATCAGTGGCGCGTTTGTGTATTGGGGCACGGCATTAATAGAGTTGTTTAGCCTGCCCATTGACTGGCGCTATTGGGATTACACCCTAGAAAACGCCACTCGTTTGCAACAAGTTTGGTACCAAAACCCCGTAGTGCTTACCACCGTGGGATTAGTTTTGGGCGCGCTTGCGGTGACGCTGTTGCATCCAACACCGCGCGTTAAAGTGACCCGCTCGGGTTTTTTAGCCAGCGTAATGGGCGGCACCATTATGGGCGTGGGCGCGGTCATGGCGGCCGGTTGTAACATTGGCGCGCTGTTTAGCGGCATCGCCTCGGGCAGCTTACACGGCTGGCTGTGGCTGGTCTTTGCCCTGCTAGGCAACGGCGTAGGCGTTTACCTCAAGCAACGGTTTTTTAATAAACCTTAAACCTGTTTAACCACATTTTTCGCTTAAACAGACTTAACCAGGCCTGGTTAAGCCTAAATTTAGTTATACGCCACACAGAGCGCAAAAGTTTTATATAATTAGCGTTTACTAATGAACCCATGCTAAAGAGTCTAAAAATGAATAATCGAATGTTTGATGTGGTGATTGTCGGCGGTGGCATTTCCGGTAGCGCGCTTACCTATATTTTATCTAAATACACCGACGTCAAATCCATTGCCATTTTAGAAAAATACGGCTCGTTAGCACCGCTTAACTCTAATGCGCGCGCCAACAGTCAAACCCTGCATTGCGGCGACATTGAAACTAATTATTCGCTTGAAAAAGCCATTATTGTTAAGCGCCAAGCCAATATGTTGGTGAACTACGCCAAAACAGTCGATAAGAACGATTTTTTATACAAATACCCCAAAATGATTTTAGCGGTGGGCGACGACGAATGCGCGCGGTTAGAGCAACGTCACCACCAATTTGCCGAGGCGTTTCCGTACATGGAACTGTGGGACGCCGAGCGCATTGCCGAAGTAGAACCGGCGGTGGCGTACAAAAACGGCAAACTGCGCCCAGAAAAGATTTTGGCGTCGGGTTGCACGGACGAATACAGCGCGGTGAATTACGGCAATTTGTCTAGATCGTTTATACATCATGCCCGCGATAACGGCACCGAAATTCAGGTGTCGTTAAGCTCAGAGGTTAAAAAAATTCAACGGTTTGACGACCATTACGAACTCACCACCCCGCAAGGCACCTTTATGGCGCAGTTTATTGTGGTGTCGGCTGGCGCGCACAGTTTGTTGCTGGCCAATCAATTGGGGCACGGTTTAGACTTGTCTATTTTGCCTATGGCGGGGAGCTTTTATTACATTCCTAAAACCCTTAACGGCAAAGTGTACACTATGCAAAACGACAAATTGCCGTTTGCCGCTCTGCACGGTGACCCCGATTTGGTGGAGCTTAGCAAAACCCGTTTAGGCCCAACAGCCTTGGTATTGCCCAAGTTAGAGCGTTACACCGGCGGCACCTATTGGGATTTTTGGAAGAGCTTAAAGCTTGACCGCAAAGTGGTGCGGGTGTTTTGGGATTTAATGAAAGACCGCACCATTCGCAACTACATTTTTAGAAATTTTGCGTTTGAAATTCCGTGGTTGCGCACCCGCATGTTTGCCAAAGACGCGCAAAAAATCATTCCGGACTTAACCCCGGCCGACCTAGAATACGCCAACGGCATTGGCGGTTTGCGCCCACAGGTGATTGATAAAACCCACATGGTGCTTAAATTGGGTGAGGCGAGCATAAACCCCGAAAACGAAAATCTTATTTTTAACATGACCCCTTCGCCCGGTGCGACCACGTGTTTGGGCAACGCGTATCGTGACGCGCAAATAGTGGTCGAACGTTTAGGGTTAAACATCGACAAAGAGCGTTTGGTAAACGACTTGTTGGACGGTGAAGATTTGTTGTTTTTTAAATAACTTTCACGCACGCAACCACGTTATCCATGACCACGCCCCTGCCCATTCATCTGATTACCGGATTGTTGGGCAGTGGCAAAACCACCACGTTAAAACAGCTCATCGCCCAAAAACCCCAAAATGAACACTGGGGCATCATCATTAACGAGTTTGGCGAAATTGACATTGACGCCGCCTCGGTGAGCGCCGATACGACCAACGACAACAACCAAACGACCAGGCCTGGTCAATCGTCTATTCAAGTGCTTTCGGTAGCGGGCGGTTGCGTGTGTTGCAACGCCCAACTTGGCCTAACCCAAGCGTTGCACCAACTGTTACACCCCACAAACTCAACAAACCCAACCCAAAAAACCCCGCCACTGCACCGCATTTGGATAGAGCCTACCGGCTTAGGGCATCCGGCCAAAATCATTGACACGCTGACCCGCACCCCGTTTAGCCGCCCATTGGCCTTGCAAAAAATTCTGTGCGTCATCACGCCCGCCCAATTAACCCAAGCACGTTGGCAAAAATCAAATGTGATGCGCGACTTGGTTACCTTGGCCGACGTCATTTTATTCACCAAAACCGACTTAAGCACCCCAGAGGCCGTGCACGACGCACGCACATTACTCAGTAATTTATACCCACCCAAAACCGACGTTTGGGTAAATGAAGCAATCAGTCACTCAAGCAATCACTCAAACTTTAAACTCCCCTTGAGCGCCGTGCTGGGCATGCGCCGCGTTGCACCGTTTGCACTGTTATCGGGCGTGGTAAACCCCTCAAACCCCGCCAGCGCGATACGGCAAAACTCGCACCCGCAACATCAACAAGACGTAACCTACCAGGCCTGCTCAATCACCAGCACACTGCCAGGAGTGGTAACGTGCATTGCCCAATACGGCAATCGCCATGACGACCAAAATACTACTCAAACAACCACCTTAAAATCCATTGGCTGGGTCTTTACCCCAAAGACCCAATTTAGTCGGGTTGCCTTGCAAAGACTGTTTAGTCAAATTAGCCCCACACTCAGTCGCGCCAAAGGATTGCTCAAAACAGGATTAGAATGGCAACTGGTCAATTGGGCCGATAATCAACTCACGTTTAACGACATTGCCTGGCGCACCGACAGCCGTTTAGAGTTAATTTTTTCAGCCGACGTTGCCTTAGAAATCACGGCACTGGAAGCTCAACTGCTTGGCTGTATCTGCAAACAATAAGCGCACTCACGGCTGGACGCTCAAACTGCCCGCATAAAAACCTAGTAAAATAGTCAGGTATTAAGTTAACGTGACCTGGGTTTTTTTGGTAAAATCGCCAATCACTTAATCGCTGTTGTGTTTACATCGCGTTACACCGAGTAAAACAACCTTAGCCGAAGGAAATTGCATGACCAAGCACATGCCCGATATCGCGTGTCAACCGCACCAAAGCCCTCAGGGAAAACTTAACTGGGTTGGCATGAGCGGGATAGAACTCCCCATTTTAATTCAGCAAGGCCTTAACCCCGAAAACAGCGTACGCTTGTCTTCACAAACCCAAGCCTACGTTGACCTAAACGACCCTTTAAGCAAAGGCATTCACATGTCGCGCTTGTATTTGCTGCTCGACCAAATGGCCACGCAACAACCGTTAACCCCTTTGCGCGTTAAAGCCATTTTAGAGGCGTTTATTGACTCGCATCAAACCCTAAGCACTCAAGCGTTTGTGGAATTTAAATTTGATTATTACGAACGCCGTAACTCACTCAAAAGCGACAACAGCGGCTGGAAACACTACCCCAGCACACTGCGCGGTGAACTGCGTAACGGTCAGTTTGAATGCGAAGTCTCCATTGAAGTGCCTTACTCGTCTACGTGTCCTTGCTCGGCCGCGTTATCGCGCCAGTTAATTCAACAAGCGTTTGAAGCCCAATTTTCGGGCAAAGCACTCGACTACACTCAGGTAATGGATTGGCTCGGCACCCCCGAAGGCATTTGCGCCACTCCACACAGTCAACGGTCGTACGCACAAGTTAAGGTTAAATTAAACCAATTAGAGCATTTAGAACTCTCTAAACTCATTAACCAAATTGAAGACGCCGTACAAACCCCCGTGCAAGCGGCGGTAAAACGCGAAGACGAACAAGAGTTTGCACGCTTAAACGCCTCTAACCTGATGTTTTGCGAAGACGCCGGTCGCCGTTTACAAAGCCAGTTTGACCAGTGTCCTGAATACCAAGATTACTGGGTGCGCATCAATCACCTAGAAAGTCTGCATCCGCACGACGCCGTGGCCGTAATCACCAAAGGCGTTCCACAGGGCTACCGTGACGAACCTAACTTGATGGACAGAATGTAACCAGAACCCGCTGGTTACAACGGGTTTCAAGGGGCTTAAACTCCCACTTGCCAATCTAAACCTTCAAACTGAACCTTCAAAAACCAAAAAGCCGATTTAAGAAATTCTTAAATCGGCTTTTTGGGTTCCAACTACTGTAAAACCGATTTGACCAGGCCTGGTCAAGTGGGTTTTAAAAAGGTTTTAAAGTGTTTTTAAAGGCTTTAAAAGCGTTGGGGATTATTCGTCGTCCCAATCTTCTTCTATGATGGGTTGTTCTTGTCTTACTTTAGGTATGCGCTTTTTGGCGGCTTTTAGGTCAGCGGCTTTTTTGGCGGCGGCCATTCTTGGGGTGACTTTGACTTTTTTCTTCTTTTGCACTTTTTTGATGGTGTCGGTCATTTTAAAGTGCGGCTCAAGTCCGGCGATTTTTTCGACGGGCAATTTGAGCTTTAAATGGTATTCAATGCGCTCTAAATTCACTAGATCGTGGCGTTCTACTAAGTTGACCGCAATGCCCACTTGCTGAGCGCGTCCGGTGCGGCCGATGCGGTGAATGTAAATATCGCCTCTAAACGGAATATCATAGTTAATCACGTGAGTAATTTGCAACATGTCCAGTCCACGCGCCGCCACGTCCGAGGCCACAAGCACTTTGATTTTGCCGTTTTTAAATTTGTTCATTTTATCCATGCGCACCGCTTGAATAAAATCGCCGTGCAACACTTGTGCCGAGACATTGCGCGATTGCAACCAGTCGGTTAGCTCTACTGCGCGCTCTTTTTTGTTGCAAAATACAATGGCGCTTTGGCAAGTTGGGTCTTTTAAAATGTTTTCAAGCAGCGCTTGTTTGTGGGCTTTGTCGTCGGCTAAATACACCACTTGCTGAATTTGCTCAGACTTTTGATTGGGTGCGTCTACTTGCACCACAATAGGGTTGTCCAAAATCTCTTCGGCAAAGCGGGCTACACCGGTGCCCGCCAACGTGGCCGAAAACAGTCCCGCCTGAAAGTTTCCGGGCGTGGCTTCTAATAACGCCAACACATCGGGGCCTTGACCCATGTCCAGCATGCGGTCGGCCTCGTCGATGATGACGATTTCCAAATAGGTTAAATCGACCGCGTCTTCTTCAATCATTTTAAGCAAACGCCCAGGGGTGGCCACCAAAATGTCGCACGGCTCATTAAGCCGATTCATCTGTTCGCCTTGCTTAAACCCACCGGTAAGAATAACCGAAGGGAAATTGCAGTTGTGACCCAACTGCTTCACCACCTTGTGAATTTGAAACGCGAGTTCTCGCGTCGGTGCCAACATGAGCACGCGCGGATTGCTAGGGCGCTTGGGTTCGTCCAGTAAATATTGCAATACGGGCAACACAAACGCGGCGGTTTTGCCGGTGCCGGTGGCGGCACCCGCCAAAATATCTTGGCGTTCGAGCATCACCGGAATGGCTTGCGCTTGAATGGGCGTGGGTTTGTTGTACCCTTGTTTGTGAATGGCCGTTAACAGCGCGGGGTCTAGGTCAAAATCTTCAAATGTCATACAACTCTCTGGGCTTAATCGCGAATAATTTTATAGCAGGGATTATACGTGCTTGCATCGAGTTTCATGCGTTTTTGTTCAACAAAGCTCTGCAATAGCGTGTCCATTTCGGCCATTATTTTTGGGTCACCGTGCAGTTCAAACGGGCCGTGCAGGGCAATTTCGCGTAAGCCATCGGCTTTTACATTGCCGGCCACAATGCCCGAAAACGCTTTGCGCAATTGACTGGCCAACAAATGCACCGGTTGATTACGGTGCAAGTTAAGCGCGGCCATGCTCTGATGGGTGGGAATAAACGGCGTTTGCTGGTCAATGTCCACCAACAATCGCCAGTTGTAATAATATGCGTCACTGCTGGCTTTGCGATCTTGATGGATTTGCGCCATGCAAGCTTTCATGTGACTGGCCACATCACGCGGACGGTCTACCATAACCGTGAGCAAACGACTGGCCTCTTCGCCCAGCGTAATGTCTATAAAACGCATAATGCCTTCAAAGTACGTTTGGCTTTGGGCATTGCCCGTTAACACCACCGGAAACGGCAAGGCCTGGTTGGCCGGATGCAATAAAATACTCAGTAAATACAGCAACTCTTCCATGGTGCCCGCCCCACCCGGAAAAATCACAATGCCGTGACCCAAGCGCACAAAGGCCTCTAAGCGTTTTTCGATGTCGGGGAAAATACACAGTTCGTTGACAATGGCGTTGGGGGCTTCGGCGGCGATAATACCGGGTTCGGTAATGCCAATGTAACGCCCCACTTTATAACGCTGTTTGCCGTGGCCTAATACCGCGCCTTTCATCGGGCCTTTCATGGCGCCGGGGCCGCACCCAGTGCACACGTCTAAATTGCGTAAGCCCAGTTCGTACCCCAAATGTTTGCTGTATTTGTACTCTTCGAGCCCAATGGAGTGCCCGCCCCAACACACCACCACATTGGGCACGGTGTTGGCGCGCAATAATCCAGCGTTGCGGGCAATGTGAAAAATAGCGTTGGTAATGCCGTGGCTGTGGTTTAAATTAAATTGTGGATTGTCTAAAATTTCGTCGCGTGCGTATACCAAGTCGCGAATCACCGCAAACAGGTGCTCTTTAAGCCCCACAATCATTTGATTGTCTACAAATGCGTGGCGCGGCGGATTTTTAATAACTAACTGCACGCCGCGGCCTTTAACGGCCACCTTAATGTCAAAATCGTGATATTTTTGCAATAACGCCAAGCCGTTATCCTCTTTGGCGCCGGTGTTAAGCACCGCCAAAGCGCACTGGCGCAACAGGTCGTTTAAGCCGCTGGCCGACACATCACACAACTGTTCAGCCTCTTTATACGACAAAATTTGTAACGAACCTTCTGGGCGAATGATGACTTCTGAAATATCGGTATTCATATTAAGGTAAACTCCTTGCACAATTGCACACGTTAACGAGGGTCTAATTATGCTTGCAAATCGCTCCCATGAAGAGGGATTTTTAATTCTTTTACTGCTGGCGGCCGTCGCCGGATTAATTTGGCTGTTTTCGCCGTTTTTAGAGGCGCTGTTTTTTGCGATGATTTTGGCCACCGCCAGTTACAGTCTTTACCAAAAATTGTTGCCGCGCTTTAACGGCTCAACCACCTTAGCGGCCTCGGCCATGAGCACGTTGGTGTTTGTGGGCGTTATAGCACCCGTAACCTACTTGCTGATTGAAGCCAGCTTGCAAGTGGGTCATTTGTACAATAGTGCCCAGGCCTGGTTAAGCACGCAAAACCCCGAAAGTTTAGCCCAGCTTAACCAAACGTTGTTGGCGTATCTTCCACTGAGTGAATCGGCGCAAATCAACGCGCTTGAACAGCTTAAAGCCAACTCTGAAAAGATGATTGAGTTTGCCCAAAAAGCCACCATTTTCTTACTTGAAGGGGTGATTGGCAGCACGTCTTCGTTTATTACTTTTTTAGGGTTATCGGTGTTTGCGTTGTTCTTTTTTTACCGTGATGGCCATACTATCGCCAACCACATTAAAATTTTATCGCCGCTTGAAAACTACTACGATCAGATGATTATGACCCGTTTTACCAATCTTTCCTCGGTGCTGACCTTAAGCGTATTAGGCATCGCCCTTTTGCAAGGCGTGTCGTTTGCCATTGTGGCCTGGATTTTGGGTTTACCAGGCCTGTTCATTGGCATGGCCATTGCCGTAGCGTCGTTTATCCCCATTGTGGGCGCGGCGTTGGTGTGGGTACCCTTAACGGTGTACGCCGTGGTGCAAGGCGATTATGTTACCGCCGCCATCTTAACGTTTTGGGGCGTAGTGGTAACCGGGTTTATCATTGACAACATTATGCGCCCGATGATGATTAAAAAAATCACCCGCTTAATCGGCTCAAGTGCCGACAGCTTTGATGTCGCCAATCACACGCTGATTACCGTGCTGTCAACCTTTGCCGGATTAATTCATTTTGGCGTAATTGGCCTGTTTTTTGGCCCCGTTATTGCCGCCATGGCCATCACCATTTTTGACGTTTACGAGCATAAAAATTCTAATACCCTTGATAGAACTTAGTGATAATGAACGCCGGTTAAACATGCTACGATAAAGGTTCTTTCAACGAGGAGAGCCTTTAAATGAACCTTAAAATAAACCTTAAATTAAACATCCAAAGCCCATCTCATCGCCCGCACCGCGTCTTTAAAAAAACCGCTTTATCCTTAGCCTTACTCAGCGGTTTATTACTAAACAGTGTTAACGCCGTAGCCGCCAGTGCCAGCGAAGAAGACCCCTACATTAAAAGCTTTAAAACCTACGCCAATGAAGTCAATTCTAGCAGTGGCATTTTAAAAAAATCGGCCGAAGCCTACGCCGACGATGTCTTTAAAACCGAACGTTCGGTCGGTTATATTGGTAAAGAACTCGCCATTCCCAAAGCCATTAACGTCACCGATGACGTGTACACCGTGGTGGGCAGTATGATTTGGCACACCCCAGACAATTTTGGTTTAAACAACAACCTGAGTTTTATGATTTTTAAAGACGGCGTATTTGTGTTTAATGCCGGTGCAAACCCAGCCATCGCCTACTCATTGCACAAGCAAATTAAACGCGTTACCGATAAACCCGTTAAATGGGTTGCCGTTGAAAACAGCCAAGGCCACGCCTATTTAGGCGCCAGTTATTGGGTGGATGTTGGGGTTAAAAATCTGTATTCCAGCACGCTGGCCAACCAACAATTTCACGAAGGCTATGCCGAAATAAAAGAAGAATGGGCGTCACGCGTGGGTCGTGACATTACCAAAACCGCTCGCGATGTATCCGATAAATTTACCACCTACGACAACGAGCTGACCATTGACGTTGGCGGCGGCGAAACCGTGATATTAAAAGACTTTGGCCCAGGACACACCCCCGCGTCCACCAGCGTGTATGTGCCGTCTAAAAAGGTGATTTTAACTGGCGATTTGGGCTTTAACGAACGCATGCCGGTGTTTTTTGCCTACACCGACTCGTTTGCCTGGAAAGCCTCATACAAACGCATGCTCGATGAAATACCTGCCGACACTATTGTAGTGCCCGGCCACGGTACGCCCACTGACATGGCCACGGGCAAACGACAAATGTACGATTATTTAGACTATATGCACACCCAAATTCAAAAAATTGTCGACGCCAATGGCACTGAAGAACAAGCGTTATTGGTCGATCAATCTATGTACAAAGATCGCCCCGTATTTGACCAAGCCGCCCCCAACAACGCGCAACACATTTACCGCGAAATTACCGGCGGCAGTTTTAAATAAACACACTTTTACACTTAACCAGGCCTGGTTAAACCTCATCTGATCAGGCCTGGTCACTTTTTTTAGCGTCATGTCTTTTAACCACTGACCAATTACCTATTAATCACTTACTTTATTAACACACGCATCAACCAACGGTTGCGGTTGTTGTGATAGCGCATCAAAAAAATAATGCGCTAAGGCAATCACCGCCAACACGGGGGCAAACAGGCTGAACAACGGCATTAAACTTAGCCCAAAAAAGCCTGCCAGCGTTAAGGTTGGTGTCCAGTTGGTTAAGGGTTGCAGTTTTATAAACTGCTTTTTGGGCAAAATCACCTGCCCTACGTCTAATACCAGCGCGTATCTAAAAAACACAAACCCCAACAGTCCAAACCACACCACGTTAATCAACGGAATAAACAGCATGGGAATGGTGACCAAAAACAGCAGCAGCAGTAACAAACCAAATTTGAGCATTTTCCATAACATGCCCAGCATCGAGCCATGGCCATGATAAGCCGTGTGCGGATAATGTTTATCGTGCACCGCTTTAACTAAGCTGTCGGTCATAAAACCGGTGATAATCATCGCAAACAGCAAAATTAAATAACTGCCCAACAACAATCCCAGCACACCCGCAATCACCGCCACCACTATGCCAAGCGTCCACAACAGCACCCCGCCTACCAGCGGAATCGCGCCAATCGTTTGTTCAGCTTGGCTTGACCATGCATAAAACTCCGTAACCGCTGGGCTTTGAGTAAAGACATCACTTAATAAGAACACCCCAAAAAATCCGTAGCCCATTAACGACACCAAGACTATGGCGGCCAGTAACGGCACAAACAAACGCCATAAAATAGCCGGCTCTTTTAAGTCGGCTAGGGTTTTTAAAAACAGAGTCATCATGGAGTACACCTTGCTTAACGTAAACTTGCTTAATTAAAGACGACTTAACGCAGAGTTTACTTAATCCAAATGGCTTTAATGTTGGTAAACTCGCGAATACCGTGTTGCGCCAATTCACGACCGTAACCCGAATTTTTAACCCCACCAAAAGGCATGCGCGGATCTGAAAAACTGTAACTGTTAATAAACGTTGCGCCCGATTCCATGCCGCGCGCCATGGTTTCGGCGGTGGCCATATCACGGGTCCAAATCGAACCCGCCAAACCAAAGTCCACCGCATTGGCAATACCCAAGGCGTGTGCAGGTTCGGTGGCTTTAATAACAATGGCCACCGGGCCAAAAAACTCTTCGTTGTAGGCGGGCATATTACTGCTAACGTTGGTTAAAATGGTCGGCGCATAATAATACCCAGGGCGATCCAACTGATAACCGCCAGTGACAATCACCGCACCCAAATCAACCGATTCCATGACTTGCTCGTGCAGTTCGTCCAGTAAATCTTGCCGCGCCATAGGTGCCAAAGTGGTGGTTTTGTCCATAGGGTCGCCGGCCACAAAATGGTTTTCGATGGCGGTTTTAAATTGCTCAATAAAGCCTTCACAAAGCGTTTGATCGACAATAAAACGTTTGGCGGCAATGCAACTTTGCCCCATGTTTTGAAAGCGTCCGGTCATCGCGGCTTTAATGGCCGCGTTTATGTCGGCGTCGTCCAGCACAATAAACGCGTCTGACCCGCCCAATTCCAACACCACTTTTTTAAGCTCCGAACCGGCAATGCTCGCCACCGTGCGCCCAGCATGTTCACTGCCGGTTAACGCCACGCCTTTTACAAACGGGTGACGAATAACGCTTTCAACCTGCTCTGAGGTAATCATCAAACTGGTAAAAATGTAGTCTGGAAAACCGGCTTTTCTAAAGACTTCTTCTAAAGCCAAGGCGCATTGTGGCACATTAGAAGCGTGCTTTAATACCGCTGTATTGCCGGCAATAAGCGCGGGCACGGCAAATCGAAACACTTGCCAAAATGGGTAGTTCCACGGCATAACCCCTAAAATAACGCCCAATGGCAAATAGGCGACGTAACTTTTTTTGGCGTGGGTTTCAACCGGCTCGTCGGCTAAAAAGCCCGGGCCGTTTTCAGCGTAAAACTCGCACAACATGGCGCATTTTTCAATTTCGGCGCTGGCCTCAACAAAGGTTTTACCCATTTCTAGGGTAATAAGCTCGGCCAGTAAATCGCTGTCGTCGCGCAGCACATCGGCCACGCGTTTTATCATGGTGCAACGATCTTCAATGGGCGTGAGCTTAGACCAGTCGCTAAACATATAGCCGGCTTGAGTAATCACGTCGTCTAAAATTTCAGAATCCCAGGTTTCAAATTCGCCCAAAAGAGTGTCGTTTGCGGGATTGATGGATTGCATGACCATATTAGGATGACCTTTTAAATAAAAAATAACTGTGCACAATTAAAGGACACCTCTATAACCCCAGATTGATTCTGAGGTTAATAGAAGTGCCTAAATTATTGGCAAAAAATGAAGGGGTAAACTTTAACCCGAAACAACTTGATGAGCCCAAACATTGGCTGACATAAAACGACTGCTTAAATCGCTAATTGTAAGTGCATTGTAAGTGAGCTGTTCTATGGGATGGTTGGCAAGTTCAAGGGCTTCAAGCACATTAATAGCCTCACCCATTGCACCTTTTTTGGTTAATAACGACTCACGCAGCACTTCACCCAATGGCAATTGCTGTAAAACAGTTTGCATGGGCACTTTAAAAAACCCGTCTAAATTAGAAAACAAACCCACTAAAAAATAGCTGTCTTTGTCGCGTGATAAGCCTGTCGATTCGGCCAACAACTCGCAAAATTTAGCGCGTGCTAACGAGCTAATCAACAACTCGGCTGGCACACCTTCCATGCCCGACAGCATAAGCATATTAACCCAAAACTTTAACCGTTTAAGCCCCATGTATTTTAACCCATCGGCCACGGTGTGGACTTGCACCGGTATTTGGGTGGCCGGATGATTAATGGCCACTAACAATTTATGACTCAAGCCAACATCGTGCTTAATAATATTGGACAGTTCAACAAAATCGGTATTAGGATCGTTAACCTTGGCCAACAATTGCAGCAAAGTAAGTTGATTGCCTGAGAGCACATGGTTTTCACGCATAATGGGTTTGGTAAAAAAATAGCCTTGAAAATAATCAAAGCCTAGTTTTTTAAAAAACTCAAACCGCTCTTCAGTTTCGACCTTTTCGGCAATGACCTTTACGCCGCGAGCGTGCAGGGTATCCAACATGGTTTTAAGTTGCAACTCGCTTTGCAATTCACTGTTAATTTTTGCAAATTCGCTGATACTGGCCAGTTTAATGCTCGTTGCTTCGCCATTAAAATCGCTTAACGCCACAGCATGACCTTGGGCTTTTAGCGTTTTTAAATTTTTAAGCACCTCAATGTCTTTACTGACCGTATTGGGAATTTGCAACACCATTTGATGGGCGTGCGACTCGCCAAAACACGCCAAATGTTCGGGCGTTAGCAGCTCTTTAGGCACGTTTAAAAACGCCGTTTGCGTTGGCGATCCGGCCATCAAGGCAAAGCCCATTTGCGCGTACGCCTGCTGCATTAAGTCGGCAATTTCCTGAGTAGATTGTGCACTGGGTACATCGCCACTGTAAAAACACAACTCGTAGGCAAAGACTTGCATGTGGCGATCTAAAATGGGTTGCCGACCCATAAATACGGCAGGCGTTGTCGCCAAAGAAGCATTAGACATAAAGCAATCCTTTAAGATTTTTAAGACCTTTAAAGCCTAAAAGAGACCTTTGCACACGTGCAAAGATCTCTAAAAATATAACGTATTGATACACGAGATTAACGATTAAACAACATTCTTTGCCCTGGCGTAAAATCGGCAAACTGCCCTTGGTGATATTTTAATTGACCTGACACAATGGTGCTTACCACCGTTGATTTAAAGGTATGACCTTCCCAGGGTGACCACTGACACTTATACAAGTTATGCGCTTTATCGTCCACATGCGGCTTATTCATGTCCACCAGCACTAAATCGGCCCAATACCCTTCACGAATAAACCCACGGTCTTCAATTTGATAGCGAATAGCCACGTTGTGCGCCATTTTTTGCACAATGGTTTCTATGTCAAATACACCGTCGTGCACCATATCAAGCAATGCCACTACGGCCTGCTGAACCTGCGGCAAACCGGCGGGGGCACTAAAGTAAGTATTGGCTTTTTCAGCCTGAGTGTGGGGTGCGTGATCCGTTGCAATAATGTCAATACGGCCTTCGCGAACTGCTTGGCGAATGGCGTCTCTATCCGACTGTTTTTTAATGGCTGGATTGCACTTAATTAAATGCCCAGAAGTGGCGTAATCTTCTTCGCTAAACCACAAATGATGCACACAGGCTTCAGCGGTAATTTTTTTGCCTTCGACCGGGCCTGGCTCAAACAACGCCAACTCTTCGGCCGTGGTAATGTGTAACACATGCAAATTAGCCCCGGTTTCTTTGGCCAATTCAATCGCCATGGACGATGATTTGTAACAAGCCTCTCTGCAACGAATATTGGGATGCTCAAACGCAGGAATGTCGTCACCGTATTGTTGACGATAAACAGCCTCTTGCGCTTGAATCATGGGCGTGTCTTCGCAATGCGTGGCGATTAACGTGGGGCTGTGGGTAAATATGTCGCGCAAAGCTTGCTCGCGGTCAACCAACATATTGCCGGTTGACGCACCCATAAACACCTTTACCCCACACACGTTGCGTGGATTAACTTGTTTTAGCTCTTCAACATTGTCGTTGGTGGCACCAAAATAAAACGAATAGTTTATCCACGATTTTTGCGCGCCAATTTGGTATTTGGCCTCTAAATTCTCAATTGTGGTGGTGGTTGGCTTCACATTGGGCATGTCCATAAAAGCGGTAATACCCCCAACCAAAGCCGCTTTAGACTCGGTAGAAATATCGCCTTTTTGAGTAAGCCCTGGGTCTCTAAAGTGTACTTGATCGTCAATCATGCCCGGAATTAAAAATAAGCCCGTCGCATCAATAATTTGATCATCGTCACCGGCTTCAAATTCAATGTGTTGAGCAATTTTTACAATACGGCCATCTTGCACCAATACATCGGCCACCCAAGTTTTATGTTCGTTAACCAACGTAGCATTTGAAATAAACAGTCTATTAGTTTGTGCCATGTTCACAGTAACGTCCTTTTAGTTTACTAAGAGACCTTTGCATTCACTCGTGCAAAGGTCTCTAAATTTATAAATTTATATTGATATGATGAAACCTTTGCGCAAAAGTCTCATAATGTATACTTATAAAACCTTTAAACGTTACTAAACACATATAAACGCTAATGGTTGGTTAAATTAATGCGTGTTATTCTATCCTGAAATACGGTTATTTTTTTAAGCCAATATGCTTTGTAACACACAATTTTGTCAATAAGACCGTTGCAACCGTCTTTTATTAGCCTTGCAGTTAAACGCTAAACAACCATCGTGACCAGGTAATTACAGTGCGAAAAACAAGGTTAACACATTTTATATCAGTTTTTTTTATGACTAGACGGATAATGCATACCACTCATTTTATTAGCTTACCGGTCAGCTCGCTGCAGACCTGGCGAGTTTTAAGCCTTTTACTGCTTACAGTGTTTAGCGTGCTAAGCTCAAAATCGGCGTTAGCCAACTCCAATAACAATACCAATTCTTCTCAAGCAGTGTGCGTACACATCGCCTCTTACAAGATCGGTTATGAGTGGCAAGATGGCATTGATGCGGCACTTTCGCAACACCTTAACCAGGCCTGCCAACTTAAAACATTTTACATGAACACCCAAAACACCTTAAGCACTGAAAGCCTCACACAACGTGGCGAACAAGCCAAAGATTTTATTGAACGCGAACAACCTAATGTGGTCATTGTATCGGACGACGACGCGGTTAAATACGTTTTACAACCGTATTTTCGCGACCATAGAATTCCGTTTGTATTTTGTGGACTTAATAACGGTGGTGCAGTGTATGACCTGCCCTACAGCAATGCAACTGGCATGGTGGAATACTCGCCAGTAGGCCAGCTGCTTAAACTCTTATTTAGCATTAACCCAGCTAAAACTCACGTAGCTTATTTAAATACCCTGGGCACCACGGCTGAAAAAGACGCCTTAACGTTTCATAGAGTTATGAAAAGAATGGGTACGCCCTACACAATTTACACTGTGGCTAACCAAGAAGAATGGCGAGCCATGTATCTAAAAATTCACAACGACCCACACGTGGATTTGGTGTTTTTAGGCAATACCGTGGCGTTTAAAAATTGGAACCACGCAGACAATTTAGCGTTTACCCTCGTTAACAGCCAAAAACTTAGCTTTGCCGAGCACAATTGGATGATGCCTTATGTAAGTTTAGGTATTTTAAAATCGCCCTACGAACAGGGCGCTTGGGCGGCACAAACGGCCAAAGCCATTTTAAATGGCATGCCTGTAGAGCGTTTACCTGTGGTGCCCAACCGTAATTTTCAACTGTGGTCCAATCTTAAGCAATTAAACGCCATTAAACAGACGTTACCCGACTCATTATTGTCACAAGCCATTTTATACAGCGAACCAGCGCGATGACCCCCGTTAAAACTAACCCCCTTAACAAACGTGCCAAACATGGCTTTTTAGCAAGCCTGCAAGGCCAAATGTCTTTAAAAACCAGTCTGTTACTAACTTTGGCCGCTCTGCTGTTTGTCAGCCTAGCGGTGATTGCTCAAATTAATCAACAATTTCGTGCCGCTGAAACGGTGTTTGAAGACAACATTACTCGGCTCATGCAACAACAACTCACTGAAGCTAAGCGTGCTGAAACCTTGCTTAATGCATTGTCACAGTTTTACGCCTCAGACCTTATTAAATCGGATACTGCTTACGAGCAATTTTCACAAGGTTTGGTTGACAAAATAGACCACATAGAAGCCATTGGTTTGGCGCAGCTTATCCAAAAAGAACACGCTTATATCTTTGAAAACCAACAAAAAAACTTAGGTTATGAAGACTTTACCATTGAAAACAAAAACTTATTTTTACAAGAAACGGCCAATACCACTGACCAACACTTAGCCATTCACCTGATTGCCCCGCTCTCACCAGAACACTCTATTTATTTAGGACAAGATTTGCTCAGCTTGCCTAATATTGCGTTAAAACTAGATCAGGCCATTAAAAACAATCAATTTTTTGCAGAAACAACGCAATTAACTGTTCGTCGTAACCCTAACTCTTTAGAGCATGAAATATTTTCTTTGTTTTTAAAACCCGTCTATTTAAGCAACCCTAAAAGCCTGGGTACTGAAGAACGGCAACGCCAAATTAAAGGCGTCGCGTTTATGGCGACACCAACCGAAAAAATACTGCTAGATATGGTAGAGACCCTTTTTGCAGACAAAAAAATACGCATCATCGTATCCTTTCAATCAGGCACGCTTGAGGTGAGTAAAACCCTCATAAACAGCTTGCCAGATACCCTCTATGAACTGCCCTGGCTTAAACAAACCTTTAGCAGCAAATTTGCTTTAAACTTATCCAGCCCCAACACCGTGCTGCATATTACTCATCATTGGCCATTAAGCGAGCTTAAGGCCTGGCCTGTTATATTCAGTGCTCTATTAGCACTGCTTTTTTACACCGCATTAATGCTCTTGTTACTGCTGGGAATACGCTACACCAAAACACTGCAACAAGCGCAAAACCGCCTAACCCAAATTATTCGCACCTCTCAGGACGCGGTGATTGTCACCAATCGTCAAGGCTACATTCAAGAATGGAACCCCGAAGCCACTCGCCTTTTTGGCTATTTACAAGAGCATGCTTTGGGACAATGCATTGTCTGTCTTATTTTTGAAAACCCCGACAATCTTCAGCCATCCGACCGCCAAAACGAAGCCCTTTTAATTGACATTTTTTCAAACAACATAAACTTACAACGCCAGCAAGGCAAAACCAATCGCACCGAAGTTACCTTGCGCACCCAAAACGGCGAACGCCTTACGGCCGAAGTAGCAACGGCCATTTTAAGCGTACAAAATGACTTAGAGATAAGCTTGTTTATAAAAGATATAACCTATCAGCGTCGTACCGAAGCCGCAATTAAACAACTGGCCTATTACGACCCACTCACTCAGCTTGAAAATCGCACCCATTTCAAGCAGCAAATAGAACACCTGATTCACCAAAAAAACATCAGTCATTTTGCACTGTTCTTTTTAGACCTAGACGGTTTTAAACAAGTCAACGACACTCTAGGGCACAGCGTAGGCGACGAGCTTTTAAAGGTTATTGCTAAACGCATCACCCATACCTTGCGTGATGCCGCCCACGCCACCCATATTTGTCGCTTTGGTGGTGATGAATTTGTGCTGATGCTCGGCGGCGTCTCAGAACACGATGTGGCGCAAATATCGTTACGTTTGCTTTCGCAAATTGAACGTTTGGTTAAAGTAAACGAAGACGAGTTGCATGTATCTGCCAGCATTGGCATTGCCTTGTACCCCCAGCACGGTCACAATGTTGATACGTTATTGCGGCACGCCGACACCGCCATGTATCAGTCTAAAGCCGCTGGCAAAAACACCTTTTCGGTTTACAACGACGTTATGGAACAAGACCTTTCCAAGCGTACTCAGGTCGAAAAACACCTGCGTAATGCCATTCGCAATAAAGAGTTCTCGTTGGTATACCAACCGCAAATAGAGCTTAAAACCGGTCTCATTGTTGGCGTTGAAGCCTTAATTAGGTGGAACAACCCCATTTTAGGCAATGTGCCACCCGATGAGTTTATTTCGATTGCCGAAGAGAGCAATCAAATTATTGCCATTGGCGACTGGGTAGCACAAACCTGCATTAACCAATTAAACGCTTGGAAAAACAGCCCTTTTGATTATTTGCACATTGCCCTTAACGTCAGTGGCGTGCAATTTGAACACCCGCACTTTTAGACACCATTAGAGTGATGATGACACAGGCCAACATTAGCCACCACCTTCTTGAAATTGAGCTAACCGAACGCACCATCATGGGCAACGTGACCGAAAACATTTCGCGCTTTAACAACATTCGAGCCGAAGGCTTTGGTTTGTCGGTAGACGACTTTGGCACCGGCTATTCGTCATTAAGTTATTTAAAAAAGTTTCCCTTAAGCATTTTAAAAATAGATAAAAGCTTTGTAGACGGCTTACCCAACGATGAGGAAGACGCGAGCATTGCCACAGCCATTATTAATTTGGCACACAGTTTAAACATGCAAGTCGTCGCCGAAGGCGTAGAAACCTTTGCGCAACTCACTTTTTTAAGCGCCCTTAACTGCAACAAAGCCCAAGGCTATTTTATTAGCCGCCCGTTGCCGATTGAACAACTTGAAACCTGGTTGCAAATCCACCGCCAAGGTTTTTTTGCCCAAGAAAATTTTTATATAAAGAACCAACCACATGAAACCCTTTAACTCAAACAACCCCATTATTTGGTTGCTTATTGGCACAGTGCGTGGTTATCAACTGTTTATTAGCCCACTGCTAGGACCACGCTGTCGGTTTTACCCGAGCTGCTCACACTACGCCATTGACGCGCTAAAACAACACGGCGTGTTTTGTGGCAGTTGGCTGGCGTTAAAGCGCATTGGCCGTTGTCATCCGGCCAATCCAGGAGGCATTGATTTTGTTCCTCAGTGCGGCTGTCAATCGCACGCCAAATGCCAAGAACTCACGCACGACCAACCAGAACCTGACACCCAAGCCAACGACGTAGCCAAACCTAATTAATTGGTCTTTGACCAGGCCTGGTTAAACGTCAAAATGCATCTAAAAAGCGCATTTAATACAGCTGTCATGTTTTATGGCGCTTAACGCGATAGAATAACAAGATTACCTATTAAACCTCCTTTAACCGCTTGTTAGGATTTATTCATGCTTGTTCACGAACCGACGTTATCTTCTACCCAAATTCAACCCGCCGAACGTTATATAAACCGCGAACGCAGTTTATTAGAGTTTAATCGTCGCGTACTCGCTCAAGCCCTAAACCCTGATGTTCCGCTGCTTGAACGCTTAAAGTTTTTATGCATTTCCAGCACCAACATGGACGAATTTTTTGAAGTGCGCCTTGCCAGCTTATACGAGCTGGCCAAAGACCCTAGCGCGGTCACGCAACCCGACGGCCATTCGCCCATCGAAGCCATTAAATGTCTGTCTAAGGCCGCCCATCAAATTGTTGAGGAGCAATACCACACCCTAAACAACGTACTAACCCCAGAACTGCAAAAAGAAAACATTCGTTTTTTACGTCGCAACCACTGGAACCAAGAGCAGCGCGATTGGATTAAGCATTATTTTATCGAAGCACTTCAACCCGTATTAAGCGCCGTAGGATTAGACCCCTCGCATCCGTTTCCGCGCGTACTCAACAAAACGCTTAATTTTATTGTTTCGCTCGAAGGCAAAGACGCGTTTGGACGCTCTAACGGCTTGGCCATTGTTCCGGTACCACGCTCATTACCGCGCCTTATTAAACTGCCCAGTGAAGCGACCTCTGGTGAAAACGACTTTGTGTTTTATCGTCCATTTTGCACGCCAATGTGTCCTTATTGTTTCCAGGCATGACCGTTACAGGTTGTTACCAATTTAGAGTTACCCGCAACACCAATCTGTTTATTGACGAAGAAGAAGTAGACGATATTATGAGCGCCCTGCAAGGCGAGCTGTCAACTCGTCAATACGGCGACGCCATTCGTATCGAAGTGGCCGACAACTGCCCGCGTCACATTGTGGATTACTTATTAGAGCGTTTTAAACTGGATGAAACCGCACTGTACCAAGTAAACGGCCCGGTTAACTTGCACCGTTTAGACGCCGTGCCAGGCAAAGTAAATCGCCCCGACCTACTTTACCCACCGTTTAGCCCCAAAGTATTCGAAGCTAAGCGCCCCCAAAAAAATGCCTTTCGCTTTTTAATCGCCAAAAAGAGCCGGCTAATATTTTTGAGCAACTGCAAAAACGCGATATTTTATTGCATCACCCGTACGATGCCTTTGCTCCGGTTATCGACTTTTTGCAGCAAGCCGCCAACGACCCCGACGTGCTAGCCATTCGCATGACGCTGTACCGTACCGGTCAAGACTCGCTTATTATTAAAGCCTTAGAGCGTGCCGCCAAAAATGGCAAAGAAGTCACCGCCGTGATTGAACTGCGCGCACGCTTTGACGAAGACACCAACATTATTCAAGCCACCCGTTTGCAAGATGCGGGCGCACACGTGGTGTACGGCGTGGTGGGTTACAAAACCCACGCTAAAATGATTTTGGTGGTGCGTCGTGAAGGCGACAAATTACGCCATTACGCCCACATGGGCACCGGCAATTACCACCACATTACCACCCGTTTTTACACCGATTTTGGCCTAATGACCGCTAATCCGGCGATTGGGCGCGACGTGTCTAAAATTTTTCAGCAACTTACCAGCTTGGGCGACACCAAGCACATGGAAGTGTTGTTGCAATCGCCTTTTACTCTGCACAGCGGCATGTTAGAGCGCATTGCGCGTGAAGCCGCCAGTGCACGCCAAGGCAAACCCGCCCGCATCATTGCCAAAATGAACGGCCTTGAAGAGCGCACCATTATTGATGCGCTGTACGACGCATCGAGCGCGGGCGTTAAAATTGATTTAATTGTTCGCGGCATTTGCAGTTTGCGCGCCGGCGTACCAGGCCTGTCCGAAAATATTACGGTTACTTCTATTATTGGCCGATTTTTAGAGCATCACCGTATCTACTATTTTGAAAACCAAGGCCAACCCGAACTGTTTTGCGCCAGCGCCGATTGGATGCGACGTAATTTATTGGCGCGGGTTGAAACCTGCTTTCCCATTTTAGACCCCAAATGCTTTCAGCAGGTGTACACCGAAGGCTTGGCCATGTACTTAGAAGACAATGTGGGTGCGTGGCAGTTGCAACCCAATGACGAATACACGCGTAAACAAAACGACCAACCCCTGTTTAGCGCCCAACAAACCCTTATCGAAAAATACACTCGAGCCTAAACTTTTTAAAAACACGGCCTTTACACTCACTTCCTTGTAAAGGTCGGTCAATGTATGTTAAAGCTCGTTAAAGACCGATATAAAAATAGACGCAGTCTTCCTGTCAAAACATTTTGTGTTCGCTTAAACCTCATCAAGCGTTCCTCCCAAATATTAAGCGGCTTTTTATGGTGCACGCGCGGCGCAAAAAAAGTAAACTACCGCAAAACCGCGCGGACAATACGGTTTATTGTTCGCCTATTTGAGAGCCTTGCCCATGACAAACACGCCCAATTTGCCCCCCGAAATCCCTCAAAACACGCCATCGGGTAACGCAACCGATTCGGCCGACCAGTCTTTATATGCCGCCATTGACTTAGGCTCAAACAGCTTTCACATGATTATAGCCCGCGAAATTCACGGTCAAATGCAAGTGGTCGACAAACATAAAGAGATGGTGCGTTTGCGTGCCGATTTGGGTGTAAACGGAGAATTGTCCGAAAAAGCCTTTAGCAGTGGCATTGCCTGTTTAGAGCGTTTTGGCCAGTTAATTAATGGTATACCCACGCAAAATGTGCGCGCGGTAGGCACCAATACATTGCGCAACGCCACCAACAGTCGCTCTTTTTTAGCCCAAGCCAGTAAAGCTTTGGGGCATAAAATACAAATTATTGCCGGCCAAGAAGAAGCCCGACTCATCTATTTAGGCGTAGCGCATGGGCTGCCCAATAATGACGAGCAACGCTTGGTTATGGACATTGGCGGTGGCAGTACTGAATATATTATTGGCAAACACTTTGACAACCAACACTTAAGCAGTACCGAAATGGGCTGTGTAAGCATCACGCAAAGTCACTTTCCTAAAGGTGCTATTACCCTTGAACGCTTAAATTACGCCATTGCCTGCTGCCGTCAAACCCTGCGCCCACACCGCAACAAGCTTAAAAAACTGGGTTGGGACACGGCCATTGGCGCATCGGGCAGCATTAAATCAATTGGCGAAATTATAAAAGCCAACGGGTGGTCAGACAACGGCATTACCTTACCGGCCATGGTCAAGCTCAGCGAAGCACTTATTGCCGCGGGTTCGGCCGATGACATTAAACTTGAAGGCTTAAAAGACGAACGCCGCCCCGTTCTTATTGGCGGCTTAGCCATTTTAATGGCCACGTTTATAGAACTTAATATCGCGCAAATGAACGTGTCGGCCAACGCCCTACGTGAAGGCTTAGTGTTTGATACATTAGGCCGACTATACGCCGAAGACGCGCGTGAAATAAGCGTAAACGCCATGCAACAATGGATGAAAGTAGACGTTCAACAAGCCAATCACGTGGCTCAAACGGCTCGTTCACTGTTTAAGCAAGCACACACCATTTGGCCATTACGCCCAACCGAATACGACTTTAAACGCCTGCTTAAATGGGCGTGTATGCTTCACGAATGCGGCATTGCAATCAGCTACAAACGCTATCGTCAGCACAGTGCGTATTTAATTGAACAAGCTGACATGGCCGGGTTTGACCAACAAGAAAAACAAATTTTAAGCACGATGATGCTCAACCACCGAGGCAAATTCATTCCTACGGTGTACGACGAGCTAGAAAAAGAGTTTAGTGAACAATTGATTTGCCTAACCGTCCTGCTGCGCCTAGCGGTACGCATTCACCGAGGCCGCGACCTAGAAGACGTAGACCCCGTATTAAGCATTGAAAACACCAACGAAGTGCACTTAAAATTTACCAATCAATGGCTTAATGAGCACCCGCTAACGCGGTTAGATTTAGAAACCGAAGCCAAACGACTGGAAGCCGCTGGGTTTAAATTGACGTTTGAATAATGTGCGACCCTTGCGCGCTTAAACCCGCGCAATTAACCGTAATTAACCTCAACTAGCATTAAGCCATCGCTCTTAATACACGTCTAACTGAATGCGTTTTTGAGCTTTAGCGTCTAACCAGGCCTGGTCGGCTTGAGCTTGGCTTAAACCGCCCAGACTTTGCATTATGGCACTCCACGTTTGCTCAACCGCTTTGGCCATGGTGGCTTGAGCACCACACACATACACCACCGCCCCTTTTTGCCACTGCTGCCAAACCAAGGCGCGCTGTTGCCACAAACAATCTTGCACATACACTTTGTGCGCTTGATCGCGTGAAAAAGCCGCAAACCACTGTAACTGCCCAGCGGCTTCCCAAGTGCGCAAATCGTGGCATTTTAAACAGTGCGTTTGCGCGCTCGCCTCACCCCAAAACAGCACGTTATGCGAAGCATCTAACCAGGCCTGGTCATCCTCAAACTTAACATCCTGCATTGTTACATGGCTCATTTGCGCAACGCGCTGTTGCATAAACCCTATAAACGGCGCAATCCCCGTGCCCGCGCCAATCATAATAATGGGCAAGCGTTCGTTAGTGGGCAATTTAAAGTTGCGATTGGGTTTTACATCGGCTTGCACCACATCGCCTACGCTTAAAAGGCTTAAGCATCGTGTGGCCACGCCAAAGCGTTGCCGAGGTGCGGTCAGGCTCGATACAGCGGGCGTAAACTGCACTAGCTTATAAATGAGGTTTATCTCTTGAGTCACAGAACCCGACAAATAACCAGACGAACCAACCCCATTGGGCGCACTGGCAATCGAATAATAGCGTGGTGCCAGAGGCGACATCCAGTTTAAAAACTCAAGCCCCAAATTCACTAAGCTGGGAAACTCGGCCAACACATCCAGCATATCGCGTGCGTAAGCGTAGTCGATCATTGCTTGACGATTTTGCCAATCGCCCAATCCTAACTGTTGTTGCATTTTGTTTAAAATCGCCGGATTCACACGGGTAAGTTCTAAACGCTCAATGAGTGCTTGGCGAGCGGTACTGTGAACATTACGCAAAACAACAGACTCATCGCCGCTTAACCCTAACGACGCTAACATTAACGCCACCACTTGCGGGTGATTGGTCACGCTCACCGCCACCCAATCGCCAGGCTGATAGTCGAGCGTGCAGTCTAACTCATTATCGTTGGCTGAGTTTAACGCCCGCAACGTCAATTCAAACGCAGGGCTTTCAATACCCGATGCGGTAAGCTCTAAATTACGAATCACTTCAAATTGCATTTTTCACCTATAAAGCCCATTAAACTCATTAAAAACATCATTTTTTCATAATAACACGCCAAAAACAGCTTTGACCAGGCCTGGTCAAAGGCAAAATAACGGTTTTGCCCATTTAAAAAGAACCATTATGATGACTAAACCCCCACCCTGTTTACGCACCGCACGTTTGGCTTAAACCTAAAAGTTGCCTTAAACAAACAGCACAAAACGCGCTCGACATAATGGAATAAAAAAGTTAACCTTATGGTTAATTTCAATACTTAGTTTTTATTGTTTAGAGACCTTTGCATGAGTGAGGCGCGAAAGATCTCATTTAGCAAGGGTTAAATCGATGCCATCAATAAATTTAAATAAGATAAATAGGTCGATCACGTCATTATGGCTCGCACGTGGGATTTCACTTTTTATCGCCTTAACCCTAACGTTAACCCAAACAGGCTGCAACAATACTACTTTAGCAATAGGCGTGCACCCTTGGCTGGGGTATCAGCCCATTCACCTTGCTCAACAACACAATTTATTACCCGCTGAATTTTCGTTAATACACACCACTTCAGCCTTACAAACTCAGCAAAAACTGCGCAACGCAGAGCTGGATGCAGGTTACTTAACCTTAGACGAAGTGCTGTTATTAAAAGAACAAGGTGTCGATTTAACCATTGTATTGGTTACTAATGTATCCACCGGTGCGGATAAAATATTAGCACGCCAACCCAATCAAACTAAACACGACATAATTGGTAAAACCCTGGCTTACGAAGCGGGAGCTGTGGCGAATTAATGCTAACGGCTTTTTTAAAACACCATCAACTCAGCCCTAAAGACTTAAAATTGGTGCCACTCGCCACACCCAACCATTTAAACGCTTGGCAAACTCAAGACCTAGACTATTTAATTACTTACGATCCCATTGCGCAAAAAATACTGCCCGCCAACGCCCATATTGTGTTTGACAGCCGTCAAATCCCCGACTTAATTATAGACGTACTGGCCGTAAGAACCCCACTGTGCCATGAGCGACCACAAACCATTAAACGCTTAACCCAGGCACATTTTGCAGGGCTTGAACTTATTAAACGCGACTTTCAAGAATCCAGCTACCAAATAGCCGATAACCTAGGACTTACACAAGCCCAAATTGTTCAGGCTTTGGCCGATATAACGCTACCCTCAAAAGAAATTAACCACAAAATGCTGGCCAACGACTTTGACCAAAATACACAAACAATAAGCCAAATACTGTATCAAGCGGGGTTAATCAAAACCTTAACACAGCAAAAGATCCATACGGATACCTGCTTGTGAAAATACTTTTTTGTCTATTCACGCTTCTGTTAAGCATGCAACTAAACACAGTCAATGCCGCCAAACAGCCGCTTGTTGTAGGGGTGTACGCTTATCAATCGCCGCTTAAAGTGACGCAAGAATATCAGCCCTTAATCTCATTTATGGCCTTAAAGTTACCCAACTTAGACATTCAATTAAACGTCCTCAGTGCACCAGACTTAAAAGAAGCGGTACGCAAAGGCCAAGTGGATGTGCTGATTACAAGCCCTAATTTGTATGAAGAAATTCGTCACGAAAACTTTATCACCGGGGTCGCGGCTACAGTGCAGCGCCAATATGAAGGCGTTGCCACCACCAGCTTAGGTGGCGTTATATTTACCCTGGCTAACAACACTCAATTTACCCACTTACAAGATGTACAGCATGCCAAAATTGCCACACCTAGCCTAATCAATACAGGTGCTTATAGAGTGCCTTTGTACGAACTGCACAAAGCCAACCTCAATTATACCAACCTAAATTTGCTCGAAGTTGGTTGCAACGATGCCGTTGTTGAGGCTATTTTACTGGGCGATGCAGACGTAGGGTTTGTGCGAACAGGCGTGCTTGAAGATTGGTTTGAACGGGGAGATTTGTCACCGCAAGCGATTAGAGTCATAAATCAAAGAACCCTTAAAAGTTTCCCATTTTTACTCTCTACTCAGCTTATGCCCGAATGGCCGGTAGTGATTATGCCCAAGGTATCTTCTGCGCTGTCTAGAGAAGTCTTGTCGGTGCTGTATCAATTTAACAATCCGTCAGAACATAATAATCATGGCCGCATTGCCAATTTTGCACCACCATTAGACTATAAGCCTTTTGAAAACATGCTTAGAGAAATGAAATTATCGCCCTATGATGTAACACCCAAACCCACTTTTAGTAGTATTTGGTCTAATTATTGGCACTTTATCGCCTTAGGTTTATTATTGTTTTTGGTTATTTTAGTGGCTTTTATATTAGCCGAAGGCTACCGTAGAAAAATTTGGCAAATACACTTAAGGCTCAGCCAAGTTGTTGATGCAACCCGAGTAGGTACGTGGGAATGGAGCCCCGAAACAGGCCGCATTATTATAAACGAACACTATGCCAGTCAAATTGGTTACCAAATGGCTGAGTTATTGCCGTTTAATTACACCAAATGGCAGGCTTTGGTTGCCCCTGATGATTTAGACGCCGTGCAACAAAAAATTAATCATCACTTTAGCCATCCTAATCTTCCCTATCAAGCTGACTTTAGGTTAAAACACAAAAAGGGTCATTGGGTTTGGATTCACGCCAAAGGGCTTGTAGTGGATCACTCGCCCAATGGACTGCCTTTGTTAATGGATGGAACGCACACCGACATATCGTTGCAAAAAAAACATGAGTTACTGCTCAATAAAGAAGCAAACTTTGACCATTTAACCGGATTAATGAACCGCAATTATTTTATGCATTCGCTTGAAGCCACGCTAAATAAAATTGTGCCATCGGTTATTGATGCAGACAACTCAGACTCTTCCATGACTCAGGCCTTGGTGTTTATTGATTTAGATAACTTTAAACCGGTAAATGACAAATACGGCCATGAAGCAGGCGATGCCGTGCTTAAAAGCTTTGCACACCTACTCAAAGAATCGCTTAGACCTGACGATTTAGCGTGTCGTCTTGGCGGTGATGAATTTATTTTGTTAATTCAAAACATTGCACATCGAGCGCAACTCGACAGCATCATAAACCGCATATTAACCCAGCTGCAAACCCCCATGATATATGACCAAAACCCGCTTAATGTGTCGTGCAGTATTGGCGTTTATGATTACGTTGCATCACAAACATCGATTAATTTACCAGCCGATGAAGCGGTTAAAAAAGCCGATTTAGCCATGTACCAAGCCAAAGCCTCTGGAAAAAACAAAGTGGTTTTTTACTCTACTTAATATTTATTTACTTATTTAAAATCTATTTAGCGCAATGTGTTCATCAACCCATTACGCTAAACCACTAAATTAGCGACATTAACCAAGGTGCGCTGGCAATTAAGGTAATAGCCGAGGTTAAACCCGTAATTAACCCTATTACAATTTGCGGCATTAAATTGCTTTGCTTTACTTCAAACTGCGCCATTTGACGCTCTACCGAACTAAACACATCCACCTGCTTTTTAAGCAAACTGTTTAAAGTAGAAATTTGTTTAAACAGCAACTGCTGTTCTTTTTCGAGGCCAGTGCGTGATTTCTTAGCCTGTTCGTCCAAGTCGCGTACCTGACCGGCCAACTGACCAATCGACGCGTCCATTTGCTTAACCAGGCTTTGCAAGGCGGTTTTATCGTCTTTAAGCCATTCAAAATCGGGCGTAATCATGTCCGACATGTCCATATCGTCGGTAAAACGTTTGCCCTGCGCGTTATTTGCGCCGCGATGGCGACGCATCGCCTGCTCAAGCAAAACGCTTTTTGATCCCAACGGTTCCACATTTCTTAAATCAATGGCCATGAATACTCTCCTAAATCGCTTAAATACGCCGCGCTACAATAACTGTCAAACTTTTGTCACCAGCGCCTATTTTAACCAACTAATGCAGAAAACGTGCCAAATGCAAAAAAGTGCGTCAAAATAGTCGTCTTACTTTTAGGGAATGCACTATGAAATACATTGGAGCTCACGTATCGGCCGCAGGCGGTGTTGAAAACGCGCCATTGCGCGCCCATCAAATTGGGGCAACGGCCTTTGCGCTGTTTACCAAAAACCAACGTCAATGGGTGGCCAAACCCTTAAGCCCGCAAAGCATTAACGACTTTAAAGCCGCTTGCCAACGCTACGGTTACAACGCCAAACAGATTTTGCCACACGACAGTTATTTGATTAATTTAGGTCACCCGCATCTTGATCAACGGCAAAAATCATTGGACGCCTTTATAGATGAATTGCAGCGCTGTGAACAATTAGGCATTGGCTTGCTTAACTTTCACCCCGGCAGCCACCTGCGTGAAGTGTCCGAAACCCGTTGCATGGACTTTATTGCCGAATCGATTAATTTTGCCTTAGCCCAAACCACCGACGTGTGCGCCGTACTCGAAAACACCGCCGGCCAAGGCTCTAACTTGGGTTATCAACACGAACAACTGGCGTACATTATTGATAAAGTTGAAGACAAAACCCGCATTGGCGTCTGTTTTGACACCTGCCACGCCTATGCCGCCGGGTACGATTTAAAAAACGACTACGACGGTGTAATGCACGACTTTGAAACCGTGGTGGGTTTTAACTATTTAAAAGGCATGCACATTAATGATTCTAAAGCCAAGCTGGGGCAAAAACTCGACCGCCATCACAGTCTTGGCGAAGGCGAGATTGGTTGGGACTTTTTTAAAAAACTCATGCAAGACCCGCGAATTGATGAAATCCCCATGACATTAGAAACCATTAACCCCGATATTTGGGCGCACGAAATTCAAACCTTAAAAACCTTTGCCGGGCAAACTTAATCTCGCGCAGGATTGTCTTGGTTTACCTCAATGCGACCTTAGAGTAAGATAACCACTCAAACTTGATACTAAAAAAGAAAATTCATGGATAAAACTCAATTTATCGAATTCGTAATGCAAACCGGCGTGTTAAAACTGGGCGAATTCACTTTAAAATCTGGGCGCGTTAGCCCGTACTTTTTTAACGCGGGTCTGTTTAACACCGGCGCACAATTAGCCACACTGGCCGCCGGCTACGCCAGCGCCATCGCGCAATCCAACCTAGCATTTGACGTACTGTTTGGCCCAGCTTACAAAGGCATTCCTTTGGCCGCTACCACCAGCGTGGCGTTGGCGCTTAATCACCAAATTAACAAACCTTATGCGTTTAACCGCAAAGAAGCCAAAACGCATGGCGAAGGTGGGAACATTGTCGGCCATCCATTGCAAGGTAACGTGTTAATTATTGACGACGTAATTACCGCCGGCACTGCCATTAGAGAAGCCATTGACATCATCACCGCACAAGGCGCACAGCCCGCCGGAGTTGTGGTGGCGTTAGACCGCATGGAAAAAGGCCAGGGTGAATTATCGGCCATTCAAGAGGTCGAGCAACAATTTGGCATTCCGGTTATGAGCATTATCAATTTAAACGATATTATTCACTATCTAGCCCACCACTCTAAAGACCCTAATGCACCGCATTATTTGGCGGCCATGCAAGCTTATCGTCAGCAATACGGTATAAAATCCGCATAAGGAAACATTTACATGTCCAGCAAACTCCGTGAATTAATTTTGCTTAGGCACGCCAAATCCGACTGGCAACAAGCCGAACTCGCAGACATTGACCGCCCCCTTTCCAGTAAGGGCAAAAAAACCGCCGCTAAAATAGGTAAATGGATAAAAAACCAAGGGTTATTGCCCGACTTAATTTTGGTATCGCCCGCGGTTCGCACCCAGCAGACGCTTAAACGCGTCTGCAATGAATGCCCAGCCAATTCCATTGTGGTGCCAGAACTGTATCTGGCCGACTTAGACACCTTAAAAACCGTACTTGCGCAAGCACCAACGGCGCAAAGGATTATGTTAATTGGCCACAATCCTGGTTTAGAACGTTTGTTTAACTATTTATGCAATCAACCTCTAGAGCAAGACTTTAACCTGTTTCCCACGGCGGCTTTAGCGCATTTTATTATGCCCAACAATTGGTCTAGCCTTGAAGCGGGTGATGGCCGTTTAGCACAATTTGTGCGCCCTAAAGAGGCGTTCTAAAAAGTCGGTCTAAAATCGGTTTAAAACCTACCTTTAAAAAAACATTTGCACGTGCAAGGTGCAATGCTCTCTCTGTTTAAATACCATTAAAAGCATAAACGTAGGTTAAACCGTAAGTTAAATAGACAAATAACTTAAACTCCCTCAACTTTAGCCATTAAATATTTTTTAACCCTCTTTTAAATGTTATATTTAATGTATAAAATCTCATTAATTTATTTAAACCTTACCTTCTTAACTATCTATAAGGATAATTATCTATGAAAACTAAACTTTTGCCTTTAGCAGCCGCTCTTTTATCGGTTGCAGCAATGTCTTCTGTTCAAGCGGCTGAAAAACCAGCGTCGGCTAAAACTACTGCTTACATCGTTAACTCTGACGGTGCTTATTTAGTCGATACTTGGGGACGTTGTGTACGTTCTATCGACTGGACAAAGGACACCGCTAACAACAAATGTGAAGGGATTGCAGAACCTAAGCCTGAGCCAGTTGCTGAAGTAGCTCCTGCTCCTGCTCCTGTTGTTGCTGCACCGGTTGAAAAACCTGCTCCGCTAAAACTAGGTGGCATTCAAGAACATTTTGATACTGACAGAGCTGTTTTAAAATCGACTGCTTACCCAGAACTAGACAAATTTGTTAAGTACATGGGTGCTGTACCTGCCAGCAAAGCAAAAATCGTCGGTCACACTGACAGCACCGGTTCTGATGCGCACAACCAAAAGTTGTCTGAAGCACGTGCTGGCGCAGTTAAAGGCTATTTAACCAGCCAAGGTATCAATGCTGACCGTATGGACGTATCTGGAATGGGTGAAACTCAGCCTATCGCCAGCAACAAAACCAAAGCTGGTCGCGCTGAAAACCGTCGTGTAACGGTTGAAATCGTTGAGTAATTAACACTCTCAACTCAAATTAAATTATGAGTTGAGTTTGTGATAACACAGTGATTAAAATATGATTATTAAATACCCGCGCAAACTAGGTTTACGCGGGTATTTTTTGCCCATCTTTTTTAAATAAATGCCTTATACAGCAGTGACAGCCCTACCAGCACCGTAACCACTTCAAAACTGCGCTTTACCCATACATTGCCTTTTACAATCGCAAAATGCGCGCCCAAGTAGCCGCCTAACAACGAACCTAAGATTAATGCAGGCAACCAGTCCCATCTTATTTCACCCAACACGCCCAGCGTTGCCGCACCAAACCCGTTCCAAAAAATGCCCACCAACACCAAGGTATACGAAATAGCGGTTTTGTAGTCCAACCCAAACCAGCGAATCAGCCAAATGGTGACAAATAATCCCGTGCCCGAGGTTAAAGAACCGTTTAACACTCCAATCAAAAACAGCACCAAAGCGCCAATGACCAGGCCTGGCCAATCGCGGTGTTGTGTGACCATCACTTGCCCCAGCTGAGGTTTTAACCACGAATAAACCCCCAAGCCTAAGGTAAGCAAACCCAGTAAACCTTGCGCTACTTGTTCATTCACCTGCAAAATAAGACTCGCGCCCAGCACTACCCCCGGCAAGCCTGCCAGTAAAATATACCCAGAAAAACGCCAGTCAAAGTGTGTCGATCTTAAATGACGTGCCGTGGCGCCTAACCCCAAAAACACACTGGCTACCTTATGAGTAGCCAACGCCACGCCAAAGGGTAACCCTAAAAAAAGTAAGGCCGGCAGTTGCAACAACCCCGCGCCACCGCCCGCTAAAGCCGAAAAAAAATTGGCCACAAACGACACTAAAAACAATCCAAAATGTTCGATTAAACTCACATAATCCACCTTACCCTACCAGGCCTGGTTACAAAAAACCCCTTGTAAAAAGGGGTCTTAATCAAAACAACGCAGCCATTTCATTACAGACGGCTAAGACTCTGACTGATGTAAATGCACGTCCATTTGTGGATAGGGAATGCCAATGCCTGCTTCGTCAAAACGCAGTTTTACTTTTTCGTTCATATCCCAATACACCGCCCAATAGTCGGCTGAGACCACCCAAGGACGCACCACAAAATTAACACTGTTGGCTCCCAGTTCAGACAGCGCTACCACGGGAGCAGGTTCTTTTAACACCCGCTCATCGTCGGCCAACAATTGCTCTAAAATGGCTTTGGCTTGACGCAAATCGGCCTCGTAACTAATACCAAATACCATGTCTACTCGGCGAGTAGCGCGTGCCGAATAATTGGTAATGGGGCCGCCGTAAATTCCGCCGTTAGGCACAATAATCTCTTTATTGTCGCCCGTGCGTAAGGTGGTGCTAAAAATTTGCACATTTTCAACCACACCCGCCACACCGCCGGCTTCGATAGAATCGCCACTTTTAAAGGGTTTAAACACCAAAATCATCACCCCAGCGGCAAAATTTTGCATCGAGCCTTGCAACGCTAAGCCAATGGCCAACCCAGCGGCGGCAATTAACGCAATCAGCGACGATGTGTCAACTCCAAGCTGGTTTAACGCCGCAATGATCACAAACAGCATCAGCAATGCGTTAAGAATGGATACCGCAAAATTGACCAGCATGCTGTCCATGGACGGCACACGATCTAATACGCGCTTAATCACCTTAACCAGAATCTTAACCGCGTAGCGCCCCACCACAAAAATCAACAACGCCAACCCAACCTTGATTCCCCAAGGCAGTGCGTAATCGTTTAGCATCAATTCAAAATTCATTTTTGCTCCTATCTTGCTTTTGGCATGGCGTTATTGCGCGGTTATTAACGTGCCCACGCCTTCGTCGGTAAACACCTCTAACATCACGGCATGTTCTACGCGGCCGTCGATAATATGCGATGACGTTACCCCATTTTGCACCGCGTCCAGCGCGCATTTAATTTTAGGCAACATGCCACCGTAAATGGTGCCGTCGGCAATTAAGGCGTCTACCGTTTGGCTGTTAAGACCGGTCAGCAAATTGCCTTCTTTGTCGAGCAAGCCGGGGATATTGGTAAGCAATATCAATTTTTCGGCGTTAAGCGCTTCGGCGATTTTGCCCGCCACCAAATCGGCGTTTATATTGTAAGAGTGGCCATCTTCGCCCACGCCCACTGGGGCAATGACTGGAATAAAATCGCCCTGAATAAGCATGTTTAAGACTTTAATATTAATCTCTTCCACTTCGCCCACATGGCCTAAATCGATGATTTCGGAGGTGTGAAACTCGGGGCCGTCGCGCAATAACGTCATTTTTTTAGCGCGAATTAAGTTGCCGTCTTTACCGGTTAATCCCACCGCGTTGCCACCGTTACGGTGAATCAGGTTTACAATCTCTTTGTTTACCTGTCCACCCAAAACCATTTCAACAATGTCCATGGTTTCGGTGTCGGTAACACGCATGCCCTGAACAAACTCGGATTGCTTGCCAATTCGGCTCAATAAATTGCCAATTTGCGGCCCGCCGCCATGCACCACAACGGGGTTCATGCCCACCAATTTCATGAGCACAATGTCACGCGCAAAGCCAGCTTTTAAAGCCTCATCGGTCATGGCGTTGCCGCCGTATTTAACCACAATGGTTTTACCAGCAAATCGTTGAATGTAAGGCAAAGCTTCGGACAAAACGGCCGCAATGTTTTGCGCTTGTTCTTTATTTAGGTTCATGGTGTTTTGCACTCTCATCAAAATTAATCTCTAAAGTTATTAAATTGCAACGGCAGTTCTAAATCGTCCAAGCCACGCAGTAATTGCATGACTTCTTGTAAATCGTCGCGTTTTTTACCGGTTACACGAATGCTGTCGCCTTGGTTGGCGGCTTGCACTTTAATTTTGGAGTCTTTAATGGCTTTAATAATTTTTTTGGCCAACGGCGCGTCCAAGCCCTCTTTCATTTCGATGTCCTGCTTGGCGGTTTTAAGCTGAATATCGGGGTCTTTGCGTTCCATGCATTTTACGTCGATGCCACGACGATTGGCCTTTTGCACCAAAATATCGTACATCTGATCCAGCTGAAAATCCGACTGGGTTTTTAGCGTCACCGTGGTGTCTTTTAGCTCAAAACTTGAGTTACTGCCTTTAAAATCAAACCGAGTAACCACCTCTTTATTGGCTTGATCAATGGCGTTGGTGAGTTCGTGTTTATCCAATTCGGACACAATATCAAATGTGGGCATGGCCGTCTCCTTTTAGTGTGTAACCCCTGTTTTGGGGCAATACGTTAATTGATAATTTGCAATGACCAGGCCTGGTCAAACGTGTTTTTAATGTTTTATTGTTTTGATTGTTTTGTTAAAGATATTACAGCGCACCCGTGTGGCCAAAACCACCTTGACCGCGTTCAGTAGCGTCACCAAACTCGGTTACTTGGGTAAAGACCGGTTGCAACACCGGCACAATCACCATTTGGGCAATACGTTCACCCACCGCCACGGTGTAAGGCTCGTCACCTCGGTTCCACACCGACACCATTAACGGTCCTTGGTAATCCGAATCAATCAGCCCCACCAAATTGCCCAGCACAATACCGTGCTTGTGCCCCAACCCCGAGCGCGGCAGCAGCATGGCCGCAAAACCTGCGTCGTCTAAATGAATGGCCATACCGGTGGGAATCAACACCGTTTGCCCGGGCAAAATGGTTAAAGGTGCGTCAACGCACGCGCGCAAATCCAAACCGGCTGACCCTTTGGTGCCGTAATGTGGCAGTTCAATTTGGTTGCCCAAACGGGGGTCTAAAATTTTGTATTGCACCTGAAGAGTCATGGCTCGCTTCCTTTAAAATAAGTTTGGCGGGTATTTTACAACAAAGCTCATTTAAAAAATGCCACAATGAGAGGCCTTTGCACGAGTCTATTGTCGGCTAAACGGTTAAAATTTCTGTTTTTTATCTGCCTCTATCTTAAGGAGTTTTTATGACCACGTTATTTTCACGTTCTGTTTTGGGTATGGCTTTGTTTGGCGCGGTTTTAATGCCAGCTTACGCCCAACCGATCACCCTAAGCGATGTTGGCTTTGCCACCCCAGAATCGGTTGAATACTATGCCGCCCAAGACGTTTATTTGGTGGCCAACATTAACGGCAGTCCGTTTGATAAAGACGACAATGGCTTTATCTCTAAGGTAAGCCCCAGTGGCGAAGTGGTTAATTTAAAATGGCTAGACGGCGCGTCACCCAACGTGCGACTTAACGCCCCCAAAGGCTTTGAAGTCATTGGCAACAAACTCTACGTGGCCGACATTGATGTAGTGCGCGTATTTTCATTGCCCGACGGCCAGCAGCTCAAAGACATTAAAATTGAAGGCAGCACGTTCTTAAACGGCTTAAGTCGTATAGACGACCAGCATTTTTATCTAACCGACAGTGGTTTAAACCTGGGCTATAAAGCCTCTGGTCAAGATGCGCTGTACAAAGTGTCCACCGCCGGTGAGGTTCAAATAATTCAAAAATCAGCCAATTTAGGCCGTCCTAATGGGGTAACGCCTTATAAAACCGGCGTGGCCATGGTCACTTTTGGTACGGGCAAACTGCACTATTTAAACTCACAAGGTCAAACGACCGCCTTAATGACGTTGCCAGGCGGCAGTTTAGACGGTTTATTAGCCATGCCAAACGACGCGTTAATCACCTCGAGCTGGGAAACCTCGTCTATTTACCACATAGACGCTCAACGCCGCGTGACCACGCTCATTAATCATTTAGACTCGCCGGCCGATTTAGGCTTTGACAGCACACGCAATCGCTTGTTGATTCCGCTGTTTAAAACCAACGAAATAGTGATTTTGCCGTTAAAAAAATAACCACTTGGCTTTTTTGATGCCATCAAATCGATTAACCTATGTTTTCCGAGGAAATTAGCGATAATCGTGCTTGGTATTTACAAAACAAGAAAAACGAGAGGAGTGTTACGATGAGTTTAATAAAAGAGTTTAAAGAGTTCGCTGTTAAAGGCAACGTCATCGATTTAGCGGTGGCGGTCATTATTGGAGTGGCGTTTGGCAAAATCGTCAGCTCACTGGTGGCCGATGTGGTGATGCCGCCGATTGGGGTGTTAATGGGAGGGGTCGATTTCTCAGACCTGTCGATTGTGATTAAAGAAGCGGTAGGCGAAGCCCCAGCGGTCGTGATTGCCTACGGTGCGTTTATTCAAACCGTGGTGGATTTTATGATCATCGCTTTTGTCATTTTTATGGCCGTTAAAGGCATTAATCGCCTTAAAAAAGAAGACGTGGTGGTTGAAGAGGTTAAAGCCGAACCCGCACCGTCCGACGAAGTGCTGTTACTCAGCGAAATTCGCGATTTATTAAAGGCACAAAAAAATCTTTAAAAGACCTTACTGTCAATGCAATTGACCAGGCCTGGTCAATTGCATTGACAGAACAAACCGCAGCTTAAACCCTTCTTAAACTGGTCACGGCACATCGATGAAACCCAATCAAACCTCTGAACGCGCTTTTTTTAACCTGCAACTAAGCAGTGCTTTGGCGTTTATTTTTGGGCTGGCATTGGTGCTGACCATCTTTTTCATTTACCAACAATGGCACGCTTATCAACAACACGCGCAAGCGTTTCGCGCTCAATTTAGCCAAACGCAATTTACGCAGTTAAACGACCAAATCAAACGTGAAACGCGCCTTATTAACGCCCTGATTGACAAAGGTCAGTTTGACGCCGCTCAACAAACCCAAGTGCTCAATCGTCTGCGTGAAACCCGCATTGGCCCTGAGCAAATTGGCTACTTTTTTGTTTTAAAGCTTAACCAGATCGACGGCGGCGCCGACTTTGCCCGCCATTTGCTGTTGCCCATTGACCCTGCACAAGAAGGGCTGCCCATGGACTCCAGCCTTAAAGATTCACAAGGCCACGCCTATCGTGAAACCTACCTTAAGCAGCTTAAAGAAAATGGAACCGCCAAAGTATCGTATTGGTATCAAAAACCAGGCGCCCAATACACCAGTCAAAAAGTGACGCAAATTGAGTGGATAAAACCGATCAACTGGCTCATCGGCGCCGGATTATACACCGACGACATTGAAGCGATTATTTATCAACAACAGCAGCAATTAAAGGCTCACTTTGTGCGCCAAGCCGGCATCTCACTGGCGCTTACCGTGCTGTTTATTAGTCTAGCCCTAATGGTGAGTTTAAGATTGCAAGCGCGATTAAAAACGCGTTTTGCGCAACTTAAAACCAACCTTACGCACTATCAAACGCAACTTGAAACGCTTAACCAAACACTCGAATCTGAAGTGGCCCAAAAAAGCCAAGAACTGGAAGACCTATACCAACACGACGCGCTGACCGGCTTGTTTAACCGGGCTAAACTGCTCAGCGATTTAGCCAAGCGCAAAAACCTAACCACTCCGCCACCGTGCCTGCTGATTTCGCTTAACATTGACGATTTTAAAGCCTTAAACGAACTGTTTGGCATGGAGCTGGGCGATCAATTGCTCATCACCGTCAGTGAAAATCTCAAAGTCCAACTCCCCAATGCCAAACGCTTATACCGCATTGGCGCCGATGAGTTTTTAGTCTGGATGCCCAACAGCCTACAAGCACCGGGGGCGTTAGACGCGCTGCTGCAGCAGCTGCATCAGGCGTTAACCGTCGATTTGCAAGCTCCCAATTTACAAACCATCTCGTTTAACTTAACCATTGTGGCCACCACCGCACTTTCCAGCCCGCTAAGCGAATTGGAGATGGCGATGCGACTTGCCAAACAAAAGAAAAAAGACATTTTAATTTATGCCCCGCAAATGGATCAAAAACAACGCTCTTTAGACAATCTGCACATCACCAGTCTGTTAAAGCAAGCGCTAGCCAATGATCAAGTGATGCCGTACTTTCAACCCATTTACAATCTTCACACCCAAAAAATTGACAAATACGAGTGTTTAATTCGAATTAAAACCCCAACCGAGGTGTTATTGCCCTATCAGTTTTTGCCCGTGGCCAAAAAGTCCAAACTGTACGCGCAATTGATGCAAGCCATGTTGGTTAAAAGCTTTGCCATGTTTGCCAACAATCAGTACCGATTTAGCATTAACTTATCATACGAAGACATTGTGGGTGAAGACATTCCCAAAACCTTAGAGCACCTGCTCACCCCCGACATTGCACCACGAGTGATTTTTGAAATTTTAGAAACGGAAGGGGTCGAAAACTATCAAATCGTCTCGAGTTTTATTCAAAAGGTTAAGGCACTGGGCTGTCAAATCGCGGTAGACGATTACGGAACGGGCTTTTCAAGTTTGGAACACTTGCTCAAGCTCAACATTGATATTTTAAAAATCGACGGCTCACTCATTCAAAGTTTACCGCAACCCCATGCCATGGCCATTGTGCAAAGCGTGGTGTTTTTTGCCAAACAACTCAACATCACCACCGTGGCCGAATTTGTCAGCCACGCCGATCTATTAAGCTGTGTGAACGACTTGCAAATTGATTACGCCCAAGGTTTTTACATAGGCCAACCACAACCCACCCTGCAAACTGAGCCACTTAAGCCAATAACCGCGAATTAAACACCCAATTGGCTTTGACCAGGCCTGGTTATTTTGGTTTTACCGCACATAAAACCAAACCCATCATTGCAGGCTTGACCCCCAATCTATGGCGGTTTACGGCGCAGATGCCGTGTCGTGGCACGGCATGACGATAGGATGGTTTGCAATAAAACCCAGCAACGCCATGGCTTGTTGGGTTTTGCTGGATGTTGTCAAAGGCTGCTCTTGTGTTGCCGTCATTAACGTTAAAGCGTTGTGGTCTTGCTCAAACCCCATTTGCTCGCCCGCGTGCTCACCCACTAAATTGGCGCATATCATGTCCAATTTTTTGCTGTGCAACTTACCGCGCGCGTACTCAAGCACGTTTTGAGTTTCGGCCGCAAATCCGACAACAAAAGGCTTACCTTCTATTTTTGGCTGGCTGGCCACCCACGCCACAATGTCGGGGTTTTTAACCAAGTGCAACGTCATCTCATCATTATCGGCATTTTTTTTAAGTTTGTGTTGCGCCCACTGCGCCACTCTAAAATCGGCTACCGCCGCCGCACTGATAAAACAATCGGCGGTTAATGCGTGCGCTTGCACCCATTCAAACATGTGCAGTGCACTGCGAACATTCAATCGATTAACATTTTGTGGCGTCGCCAAATTGACCGGGCCGGCAATTAACGTGACTTGTGCACCCGCCTTGGCCGCGACTTGCGCAATCGCAAAGCCCATTTTGCCCGAACTTCGGTTGCCCAAAAACCGCACCGGATCCAAATCTTCATACGTAGGACCGGCGGTAATCACCAACGATTTACCACGCCAATACGCCGTTAAATCTAACCAGGCCTGGTCATCTTGTGCTGTGCGTTGCTTTAAATCGTGCTGAAACGCCAACACCGCCTCAAAAATAACCTGCGGTTCGGGCAGTCGCCCTTCGCCCACTTCGCCGCACGCTTGTTCACCCAAGCCAGGATTTAACACTGTTAAACCGCGCTGTTTTAGCACCTCAACGTTTTCTTGGGTGGCTGGGTTGTTCCACATTAAACGGTTCATCGAGGGCGCGAGCATAATCGGTTTTTCGGTCGCCAAACACACGGTGGTGAGTAAGTCATCGGCACGCCCCATGCGCAGTTTGGCCAGGGTTTCGGCACTGGCTGGCGCAATCACAATCTGATCTGCCCAGCGCGCCAGTTCAATATGCCCCATGCCGGCTTCTTGGTGCGCGTCAAATAAACTGTCGCGCACCGGATGCCCAGACAACGCCTGAAACGACAAAGGCGTAATAAACTCTTTAGCACCGGCGGTCATCACCACCTGCACATGATGGCCGGCTTTTACAAATAATCGCGTAAGTTCCAATGCCTTGTACGCGGCAATGCCGCCGGTAACGCCTAAAAGTATGTTCATGGTTGTGTGGGTTCTTTTTATGATTTTTTTGTGGTTTTTTTAAGGAACAGCCTTTGCACGAATAAAACACAACAGAAAAATAAGTACAAACTTATCTGATTGCGACTAAAAATCCAGCCAATTGAAAGCTATTGACAGGTTTTCTAACAAAAACCAGATGAATTTTAACCCTTTTTATCCGTGTATTCACGCGTCGCAAAGAGCTTGTTTAAAGTAACGCGGTTTAAAGTTTAAATTCAGCTTTGCTATTTTTCATGCGCTCATGATACCCAAATACCAACTTAGCCGCCAAGCTTGGTTCGTTAAACTTAACTCCAAGCGCTTAATTATGTATGCCATTCGTTTTAGTTTTATTAATTCGCACTGGAGTGTCAACACTTTTTCGTACCTAGATTTTCTTCAATTTCTTTTAGTCGGTCTAGCCTTATTTGCTCGAACTTTGCAGGCGCAATATAACCGTTCGAGCTGTGTGGCCTGATGTGGTTGTAGTGCCCCATATATTCCGAAACCAGCCAACGCATTTCTTGTTGGTCGATTAATTTTGTAAGCTGATAAACGGTTTCTGTTTTGAAAGACTTAAAGAAGCTTTCAATAACGGCATTATCCCAACAATTTCCGCGACGACTCATGCTTTGCTTAATGCCCCAATGGGCAATCAGCTTGCGGTAAGCATTACTGATAAATTGACTGCCTTGGTCCGTGTGAACCATCAGTCCTTTTGGTGGTTTACGATTCCACAGTGCTCTTTTTAATGCGGTTTCGATGAGCTCTGAGCGCATATGCGATTCCAATGCCCATCCGACTACTTTTCTTGAGTAGAGGTCAATGTAGGTGGCCAAGTACATCCAGCCTTGCTGGGTTTTAACTTGCGTTATGTCACCGACCCATACTTGGTTGAGGTAGCTGACTTTAAACTCCCGTTTGAGTAAGTTTGGCTGTATTTTTGGGTCATTAATGGCCGCACTGCTGGCTTTCTTAAACTTCTTACGAGTGTGGACGATTAGGCCTTGTTCTCGCATGATTCGAGCAATCTTACGCCGACTCATCGTCACTTTCTTTTCGTTGGTTAAATAACCTTTTATGCCTCTTGCTCCTGCATTTCCTTTTAAGATGCCGAAGGTCTCTTTAACCAAATCAGTATTCTCTTTTTGTTCGGCTGCCTTATCTGTGGGGTCTAATTTTAGCCAGCTATTAAAGCTGCTGACGGGCACGTTTAATACCTTACACATCAGTACAAGCGGGAATTCTTCTCGATGCTTTTGTATCCACGCATACTTTATTTCTCGAGACTGGCGAAGTATGCGGTGGCTTTTTTTAAGATGTCTCGCTCCATTTTGGCTTGAGCGAGTTCTTTTTTAAGCCGTTTATTTTCTTGTTCTAGAGATTCCGAGAGTTTTGGAATCACAGCCAAATCATTTTTAAGTTTATGTGCACGAACCCAAGTGTAAACAACGGTAACGGGTAACTCATAATCTCTTGCGGCTTGAGCTGAACTTCTTCCACCATTGACGATGGCGTCAATAACTTCTTTTTTAAGTTCAAGGTCGTATTTTGCATTGGCCATTTCGGGTCTCCTTTGGATGGTGATTTTATAACATCATCTAGGTACGAAATAGTGTAACCACTCCGCACGTTATGCTTAAGATTTTTACGGCCATAACCTCTGCGGCCGGCGTGAATTGGTGGCGTTCTTTTTTGAAGACTTATTAATTAGTTAAGACCTTGCAACGCTTACTCTTTTTTGCGCGTTGGCCACATTCGTATCAGTGTATTGTCTTTTAACACATAATGATTAAACAACGCTGCTGCCACATGTAACGCAATCAGGGCATAACCTATTTGCCCCAACACCTCGTGCAGATCTTCAAATCGCTCGGCCCACAAGGGGTCTGGAGTAACCAGACTGGGAACATTTAGGCCAAAAAACCAAATGGTTTTGGCCTTGGCGCTGACCATAAGCCAACCCGCCAACGGGGTAAAAAACATAAAACCGTATAACGCAATGTGCCCCCAACGCGCGGCGATGGCTTGCATGGCACTGGGTGCAGGGGCAATTAAGGGCGTAAGTTGAATCCATTGCAACAATAAACGCACCCCCACTAACCCCAAAATAAGCAAGCCAATGGCGTGATGTAAATTTTTTATCCAAAAACGCACATCACTCTCTTTGTCAAACATGCCTTTTAATTCAATGCTGCCGTAGGCCAGCACAATCAGTCCAAACATAAGCCAATGTAAGGCTATTGAACTCACGCCATAATGCGCTCTGGTGTTTTTTAAATGCATCTGTTCTCCTTATATGGCCATTTTAAACAGCCACCTTATATAAACATTTCTACTTGCGAAAAAATGTCGGCAAACAAATTGCCCATCCAATCAAATATATCGCGGTAATATCGGCGATGTTGTTGCGATTCATTTCAAGCGGAACATAGCCTAAATTAGCAACCGATTGTGAGGGGGGGCACAACCCGTTGTTTTTAGAACGGGTAAAACGACAGCGGCGTCATCATGCGATTGTTTAAATCAGTTTCGTTGGTGGTCATCAATGGCATGCGCCGAGCAGGTAAACCTTCTTTATTACTTTACGCCGTTAACACTCTACGACAATCTATTGCGGTTAAAAAATACTCTCTCTTAGCTTTGACGACGAATGTTTAAAATGTGCAAGCCAAAGATTTGAAGCTGATTTTGTAAGCCTATCAAGAACTTTATCCTGAACTGGATTTAAGCCAATGTTATTTATTTTTGGATGAAATCTAAGAAATCAATGGCTAAAAAAGGTTATCCAAAGTTGTTATTCAACGTTGCTATTCAACGTTGCTATTCAACTTTGCGATTCAACGTTTGAATCGCGTCATCAGTCGGGTTGCTCAATTTAAAACACCTAAGCCTGCAGCAAACTTTCTAAATGCGGCGAAGCCATGGGGCGACCTTGCTCGTTTACCGCCACACCCAGGGTTTTGGCGCTTACAATCAAGCGGTTATCGGTTTGGTGGTAAATGTTTTGCACAAAGGCGTATTGAATGCGCGAGAGTTTTTGCACGGCCACCGTAACGTAAAAATCGTCTTGCGATTTAAGCGGTTTTTTGTAGTCAATTTCAACGCGCAACACCATTAAGTTAATGCCCGCGTGCGCTAACGCCGCAAAGTCTACGCCGTTGGCCAATAAAAACTCATGGCGCGCGTGTTCTAAATAATTTTGATAGACGCTGTTGTTAACGACTTTTTGCAAATCGCATTCGTAATCTCTTACCCGCATGGTGTACGTAAACATATTAATTTTACCTGTGTTTTAATTTGAGGTTATAGTGTTGGCATTGTGTTGTTTTGCATAGGAGTGCGCACATGGCCATTACCGATTGGCACGAAAACGATCGACCGCGTGAAAAATTGCTTAAATTTGGTCCGCACAGTTTAACCGATGCCGAATTGCTGGCGATTTTTTTACGCGTGGGCATTAAAGGCAAAAGTGCGGTGCATTTGGCGCAAGATTTATTAGACTATTTTGGCAGTTTGGACGCGCTGTTAAAAGCCGACCAAACTACTTTTTGCCAAGCGAAAGGCCTGGGCGAGGCCAAATACGTGCAAGTACAAGCCATTTTAGAGATGTCGCAACGCCATTTTAAAGCGCAGTTGCAACACGGCCAAGCCATGACCCAACCCGAAAGTGTGGCGCGCTATTTAAGCCATCAACTGGGATTTGAGCACCGTGAGCAATTTGTGGTGCTGTTGCTAGACCAACAACACCAATTAATTCACACCCAAACCCTGTTTGTGGGCACGCTTAACCAAGCCACCATCCACCCGCGCGAGGTCTTAAAAGTCGCTTTAGACCATCACGCTGCGGCGGTTATATTAGCCCACAACCATCCATCGGGCGACCCCACGCCCAGCGCCGCCGACCACCGTTTAACCCAACTGCTGGTAAACGCGCTAAGCTTGGTGGACATTAGAGTGCTTGACCACTTTATTTTAGGCGACAGCGGGCGCTGGCATTCGTTTGCTCAACAGGGGCAAATGCCTTAAACCGCATTGGCGCCGCTTTAATGGTTTAACGCAATACATGCAAAAAGTGCATGTGTTTATGATAGTGGTCAATAATGTCATTAATTAAAGCCTGCTTTGACCAGCCCATTACATCGTAATCCTGGCCACCTTCACGCAGATGAATTTCCGCTCGGTAATAACGTGCAGACTCTTCAAAACTCTCTTCGGGTTGATCCACTTGTGTAAACTCGGGTTTAAGGTGTGATCGACTGCGAACCTCATACACAAAGTCGGCTTCTTCACCGTGAAAAACCACCATTTTAACGCGATCTTTTTCGGCGTCGTACTCCACCTGAGCCACCAGAGATTGGGCGTTTAACTCCGCCGCAACTTCTTCACACGCCGCTTTGGCTTTTTGTTTAATAAAGCGGCTCACCACCGACTGACTTGGATAGTCAATGATGGTGTGCAAACGTTCTTTCCAGTCGCCTTGATTAGCCGGTGCAATGGGAGCCATGTTTAACTGTAAGCTGTCGCGTTTGGCCATGTCCACTCGCAACGCCTTAATTAAACCATAGGTCGCAATAAGCAATACCACCGAAAAAGGCAACGCGCTGGCAATGGTCATGGTTTGCAAGGCGCCTAAACCGCCCATTAATAATAAGATGGCTGCAATTAAACCTACGCCGACCACCCAATACATTCGTTGCCACAACGGGGTGTCGTCACGGCCGCTTGAGCAGAGCATATTAACCACCATGGCGCCTGAGTCGGCCGACGTGACAAAGAAAATAACCACCATTACAATAGCAATAAAAGACAGGACAGCACCCCATGGAAACATGTCTAAAAAGGCAAACAACGCCAGCGCCACATCGTTTGAAACCGCTTCAGACAAGCTGTTCATTCCGCCGTTTAAAATCATATCAATGGCCGAGTTGCCCAAAAATGTAAACCACATTAAGCTAAAGCCCACCGGAACAAACAACACGCCAATGACAAACTCTCTAATTTTACGACCACGCGAAACTCTGGCAATAAACAGTCCCACAAAAGGAGCCCACGCCAGCCACCAAGCCCAATAAAAGATTGTCCAACCACCAATCCAATCGGTTTTTTGATAGGCAAACAGGTTAAAAGTAACCCGAACGATGTCCGATAGGTACGCACCAGTGTTTTGAATTAAGGCCTGCAATAAAAACACCGTTGACCCTAAAAACAGCACCAACAACATTAAAATTACCGCCAAGCTCATATTTAACTCTGAAAGCCGACGAATCCCTTTATCTAAGCCAGTGGCAACCGAAATCGCCGCCAATCCGGTTACCGCAGCAATTAAGACCACTTGCATCATCGCACTGATTGGCACGCCAAACAGCGTGTTTAAACCGCTGTTCATTTGCAATACACCGTATCCTAACGAAGTGGCAATTCCAAATACCGTACCAATCACCGCAAACACATCCACAGCATGTCCTATTGGACCGTAAATTCGATCGCCAATAAGCGGATACAAGGCCGAACGTAACGTAAGTGGCAGTCCATGACGATAACTAAAAAAGGCCAAAATGAGCGCCACAATGGCGTATATGGCCCAGGCGTGTAATCCCCAATGAAAAAAAGTAATGTTCATGGCCTGACGTGCGGCCTCTACCGTGCCGGGATCACCAACCGGGGGGGCTAAAAAATGCATAACGGGTTCGGCCACGCCAAAAAACATCAATCCAATGCCCATGCCCGCCGAAAACAGCATAGAAAACCACGTTAAGTTAGAGTAATCGGGCGATGCATGGTCAGGACCAAGCTTAATTTCTCCATAACGGGACAAGCCTAAAAACACCACTGTAATGAGAATAATCGCAACCGTTAAAATATAAAACCAACCAAAATTAACAATAATGGCGTTTTGCAAACCACCCAATACCGCCTCGGCGTGGGTAGGAAAGGTTACTGCATAAATCAGCAGCAAAACCACCAATCCTGAAGCGGTGTAAAATACCGGCGGATTTAACTTGGCCGGTGCTAAAGTCGAATCGGACATATTTCTCTCCTTGGTAAAACCAAACGTAACATCACTAAACTAAGCGTCCATAACCCTTAAAAATCGTATCGCGCACCCAAAACCAAAGCGTGACCGTTTGATTGCGTTTGATACCCTCCTAGCGGGTTAAACTCTTCGGAATCTGGCGTGTAAATGGCGTAACTGTTTTCTTCATAAAAATACTCAACAAACACTTTAAACGCTTTGGTGTATTGATAATCGACCCCAAGATGGTAAGAAGAACCTATAAAAATGCATCGGCTTCATCATTTTTACCGGCTTTACCATCGCCTTTAGACACCATGGCTTTAAACGTATAGTCGTTTAAAGTATATGAACCATACAAATTGGCCACCATTGGATTGGCATTTTGCACAACCGTATGATGCGATTGCAATTGCTCTACTTTAGTAGCAAACCGCCAAGCACCGCTGTGATAAGAGCCCGACACCCCAAGTAAATTAGCGCGTTCGTCATGGCTGTCTTGATACGCCAGCGCCAGTTGAACCCCTTGGTGTTGATACGACAATGCTGTTTGCAAAGTATCTAAATAGGCGGTGCCCGCGCCATCGGTCATATCAACGCCTGACACGGTTAACTGCACGCCGTTTAATGGCGGTGTTGTGTACGTGAGTGCTTCACGGCGAAAGGTTGCGTGGGTGGCAAATCCAGAATAAAACGAGCTAAAATAATCGACCGGATAAGCGATGTTATTGTAATAAGCCAACCATTGATTGCCCAAAGCCAAAGAGCCCCACTGGTCGCTTGACGCGGTTATTTTAGCGATGCGTGGCCCGTTATTTTCTTTATAAAATCCTTGAAAAAACGACGGATCTTGCGCTTGCATTTGCGCCACATCCAACGGAAACTCTAAGACCGCGCCCAGTTGCACGCCATTGTCTAAGAGGTAATTGGCCTGAACCCCAAGCCGAGAGTACGCATCTCGCAAGCCGTTGTAATGATTGTCTTCACCGGCTTGCGCCTTATCGACCACTACCGACTCGGCTTGAACACGCAAAGAACCATAAGGGGTGAGCGTTAATTCGGCAAACGCGGCTGTTGCGCCACTTAAGCCAAACAAAAAAATCAGAGCAGAAACTAAAAATGCAGTACCAAAAAATTTTGACATAAGCCGTCCTTTTGAGTTTAAAAAAACGCGCTATTTTAAAAAAATTAAGCAGGCTGACCTTTTCAACCGTAACACACCCCGCCTACCTTATCAAATAGGCTTAATGCCAAAATTAAGCACTATTATTAAATTAATAAGCTCATAAACTGATTACAACACCGTTGTACCGGCTGGCGTTTAAAGTGGCTAATGACCGGCTAATATTAACGTCACACAACCAGCTCAAGTTGGTAAACTAGTGCCCTTTAAAGCCTATGGATGCAAACCCACATGATTAAACTCACCGAATACAGCCATGGCGCAGGCTGTGGCTGTAAAATTTCGCCGCAAATTTTAGACTGTATTTTGCAAACTCAATTGCCCGTAGCCGCTCACCCCAATCTGTTGGTAGGCAACAGCACCAAAGACGATGCGGCGGCGTACGACTTGGGCAATGGCACGTCGGTGTTAAGCACCACCGACTTTTTTATGCCGATTGTGGACGACCCGTTTACCTTTGGGCGCATTGCCGCCACCAACGCCATAAGCGACATTTACGCCATGGGCGGCACACCGCTTATGGCGATTGCCATTTTTGGCTGGCCGATTGACAAACTGCCGCCCGAAGTAGCGCAACAAGTGATTGAAGGCGGCCGCGCCACCTGCGAAGCCGCCGGCATTCCGTTGGCGGGCGGGCATTCGATCGACGCCCCCGAACCCATTTTTGGATTGGCGGTAACCGGCCTGGTCAATAACGCGCATTTAAAACGCAACGCCGGCGCACAACCCGACTGTCAACTGTTTTTAACCAAGCCGTTGGGCATTGGTATTTTGGCCACCGCACAAAAACAGAAAAAAATAAGCCCCGAACATTTAGAACTTGCCATAGACGCCATGACCACACTCAATACCATCGGCGCGCAATTTGCCACGCTTAAGGGTGTAACCGCACTCACCGACGTAACCGGCTTTGGTCTATTGGGGCATTTACTTGAAATTTGTGAAGGCAGTGGCGTTACGGCACACATTGAATTTGCCAAAGTGCCGGTATTGCCGCACGTTTTAGACTATTTAGCGCAAGGCTGCATACCTGGGGGCACGGGGCGTAATTTTGACAGCTACGGTCACAAGGTCAGCACCGCCAACGGCGAGGCGTTAACCGACATTCAAAAAATGATTTTGTGCGACCCGCAAACCTCGGGTGGGTTATTAGCCGTGGTGGCCAATGAGACCGTGGCCGAATTTAAAGCCATGGCGTTACAGGCCGGACTGGCGCTTGAATCGATTGGCTTTACCGCACCATTGACAGCACCCGTAAACTCGCAAACCGGCTTACAACCCGCTTACGTTGTGGTGGTGTAATGACCCAAGACAACGCGGCCATCACCCAATTTAGCCAAGACCTGCCCCAAACCGCCGACTTTAAACGTTTGGTGTTAGAACAAACGCCGTTAATTGATGTGCGTGCGCCGGTGGAATTTTTACAAGGTGCGTTTAGCCAGGCGATCAACTTACCGCTCATGACCGACGCCGAACGACACGCCATTGGTGTGTGCTACAAACAGCACGGCAATGCGGCGGCGGTTAAACTGGGGCATCAATTGGTTAATGAGGCGGTGCGTGCGCCCAGAGTGCAGGCCTGGTTAGACTTTGTAAGCCAGCATCCCAACGCGTTGTTGTACTGCTTTAGAGGTGGCATGCGTTCTAAAATTGCCCAACAATGGTTGCGTAATCAGGGCTGCGACATGGTGCGTTTAAAAGGCGGCTACAAAGCGTTTAGGCGGTTTTTAATTGACTTTTTAGCCCACGCGCCCGCCCAGATGCAGGCGCAAAACATCACCCCGTGGGTGTTGGCCGGGCGCACCGGTTCGGGTAAAACCCAAGTGATTCACACCCTCCCCAACGCTTTGGACTTAGAAGGTTTGGCGCACCATCGCGGCTCAACATTTGGTCGGCACGCTTGGGCGCAACCCACGCAAATTAATTTTGAAAACCAGTTGGCCATGCACTTAATGCGCTTAATAGAAGACGCTATAGACCCTATACGTCATTTAGTAATTGAAGACGAAGCGCGCAATATTGGCTCGGTGGACATTCCCAAGCCGTTGTTTGACCACCTAAAATCGTGCGCTCGCGTGGTGTTAGACACACCATTGCCCGAACGACTGGCCATTACCTATGACGAATACGTGGTGCAAGCTCAACAAGAATACGCCACCCTGACCGACTGGGAAACCTTTATGCAAGCCGCACTGGCGCGCATTCAAAAACGCTTGGGCGGAACACGCTACCAGCACATTTTGCAACAATTTAACCACGCGCTGAGTGTGCAACGCAGTGATCCCAGTCAGGCGCAGGATGCGCACCATGCCTGGATTAACACGCTGTTGGTCGAGTATTACGACCCAATGTACGACTACCAAATGGCCAAAAACCAACAACCCATCGCCTTTAGTGGCAACGCTAGCGCGGTGCAAGAATTTTTTGCGCACCTTAATCAAACCAGCGATTCAGGGCAAACAGCGCAAAACTTAACCCCTTTACCCAACTTACCAGGCCTGGTCAAATGAGTATTTTGTGTTAAAGCGCCTGCCTGTCTTGGCACGCTCTTGGTTAAACGTGTCGTGGTTAAATCTGTCTTGGTTTAGCTTTATTTGGCTAAGCTTTATCTTGGCGATTTACCTAAGTTGGTTTGCGTTGGCGCAGGTCAACTTTTTGTACCCCATCTGGTATGAATACGCAGGCATTAAACAAAACATAGAACAATTTGCACCGCAAAATCAATACCGAAAACACTTTGAGCACACCGACGATGCCACCCGAAAAACCTTGTTTGCCTGCATCGTGCAGGCCATTCGTCAAGGTGATCATGAAGGTCAAGGTCAAGACAATCCAAGCAATCCAAGCAATCCAAGCAATCAAACCGACCAAAGTTTGCGTCAATTACATTACCAAGTAACCTTGCCTAGCGTGTTTGCTCCGGTAACGCTGCACGTGCCGTTGTTGCACAACGCCGAAATTACCCATTTAACCGACGTGGCCAATCTTATTAGCCGGTTAAAAACTGTCGGTCTTGCGCTGTTAATGGCCTGGAGCGCGCTGCTGTTAGGGCTGCTTTGGCGCAACACGCCTTTTGTGAGCCAACGCACGGTATGGCTTAATGTGGCGCTCGGATTAGGCGCAATCGGCTTGCTGGTGAGCGCTTTAGGCGCAAAAACCGTGTTTTACCAACTGCACGTTTGGGTGTTTCCGCCCCAACATCCGTGGTTTTTTTACTACCAAGACTCGCTCATGAGCACCTTAATGAAAGCCCCCGACCTGTTTGCCTACATTGGTGCGACGCTGTTAATGGTCGCTTTACTGCTGTTTAGCGCACTCACCTTCGTCCTGCGCGCGCTGTTTAAACGCCTTAAAACGCGCCCAAAAACGCTTTAACCAGGCCTGGTTAAACCCTAAAAAGCAATTAAATGAGACCTTTACACGGTAATAAACTCTAAATTCAGTTTAAATTCAGCTTGGTTCATTATGATAAGTCTCTATTCTTAACCGGTTTAATCGTCACATTCAATTGGGAGAACACGGCATGCACGCCATTCGCTTTAGTCTTGTTATTTTTAGCTTAATTTTTACCATCGCCCTGACCGACATTGTCTACGACTGGGAAGAAGCGGGCGCGATTGATTCGCACGTGATGGTTGAGATGTTTATGGCCATGGCCTCGTTGGTGGCGTTTGTGGTGTTAATGCGGTGTATGTGGCTGGACAAAAAAGCCTTAAAAGAGTCCGCGCAACGTTTATCGTCGGCCAAAAGAGCGTTAAGTGCGGCCGAACATCAAACTCAAAAACTCATGGGGGATTTTTCTAAAATTATTCAGGCGCAATTAACCGACTGGCAATTTACCCAAAGCGAAAAAGAGGTGGCGTTGTTGCTGTTAAAAGGCTTAAGCCTAGAAGAGATTGCGGTGGTACGCGAAACCAAAGAGAAAACCGTGCGCCAACAAGCGTCCAATTTGTATAAAAAAGCCGGCGTCTGTGGCCGGCATGAATTGGTGGCGTTCTTTTTTGAAGATTTGTTAATAGATTGAGATCGTTACACGAAACCGTTACACATTCACTCTTTTTTGCGCGTTGGCCACATTCGTATCAGTGTATTGTCTTTTAACACATAATGATTAAACAACGCTGCTGCCACATGTAACGCAATCAGGGCATAACCTATTTGCCCCAACACCTCGTGCAGATCTTCAAATCGCTCGGCCCACACAGGGTCTGGGGTAAACAGGCTGGGAACATTTAGACCAAAAAACCAAATGGTTTTGGCCTTGGCGCTGACCATAAGCCAACCCGCCAACGGGGTAAAAAACATAAAAACGTACAACGCAATGTGCCCCCAACGCGCGGCGATGACTTGCCTAACACTGGGTTCGGGGGTAATTAAAGGGGTAAGTTGAATCCACTTTAGCCCCAATCGCACCCCCACCAATCCCAAAATAAGCAAGCCAATGGCGTGATGTAAATTTTTTATCCAAAATCGCACCTCACTCTCTTTGTCAAACGCGTCTTTTAACTCAATGCTGGCGTAGGCCAGCACAATCAGACCAAACATAAGCCAGTGCAACGTCATTGAACTCACGCCGTAATGCGCGCTGGTGTTGTTTAAATGCATTTAATGTCCTTTTAACCCCTTCTTGACTTACGCAAATGTGTCAGAAAACAAATTGCCCGCCCAGTTAAACATATCGCGGTAGTTATCGGCAGACGGCGCTTCTGAGGCGGGATAACCCACCCCTGGCACCAACTCCATTTGTTGACTGATGCTGTTGTACTGATACACCGCCGTTAACCACGACGCCGTATTAGACGAGATAGGACTATAACAGGCCGAGTTGGTTTTGGGGGCACTGTCGAGTGGAAAGTTATTTAAGGTTCGCAAAATAGCGTCAGCACAGACTTTGGCTTGCGAATTACCCATGTGCCCCGCTTTGGGTTGCCCGGTGCCCTGACTGTCGCCAATAATGTAAATGCCCGTTGCCCCCGCAACGGTTGACTCATAACTAAGTGGATTAATGGGCGCCCAATTGCCACTGTTTACCCCAGCGGTAAAAATAAGCGGCGCCGCCTTTTGGTTGGGAATCACATTTAAGACTTTTGCGCTTAACGTTTGGTTGGCCGCACCACTCACACTGTAGGTGACGCTCTTTGTTGCTGAGTTAACCGATTGCACCACCGCATTGGGCACATAGGTTATGCCGTAGCTGGCAAACGCCGCACTGAAGGTGAGTTCTTCAATGGTAATGCCTGGGTTTGCGTCCAGCACCGTGACGGTGCAATTGCTTAAGCCTTTGCTTTTAAGAAAGTCGGCCACCACGCAGGCGCGCTCATAAGGTCCAGGTGGGCAGCGATACGGGGCGGCGGGCACGGTCATGACAAACGCATCGCCATCGACCATGGTGTCTAATTGTGCTTTTAACAAATTGGTTTGCACCCCCGCCTGCCAGGCGTGCGGCACTTGGTCAAAATCGTGCCCGGGTGCGGCCACAAAATCAATGCCGGGGGCAAGCACCAAACGGTCGTACGCTATGCTTTGTCCGTTTGATAAAGTAAGGGTTTTAGCGGTTTTATCCACATTTGTGACGGTGGCGTGCACCATTTTTACCGCATAACGCTGATGGTGGTTTAAATACCCAAAACTCAATCCAGCGGTAGTTTTTTGTTCATTTAAGACCAAATTACTTAAAATAGGCGACACGTAAGTTGGGTTGGGCTCAATTAAGGTCACTTGCACCCCTAACCCGCCCCACATTTTTAAATATTTGGCGGCGGTAGCGCCGGAAAAACCGCCCCCCACCACCACAACGTGAGGCACGGTGGCGGCACGCGCCACACCGGGCAATAAACTGGGCACCAAGGCAAACGCCCCTCCCAGACCCAAAGCTTTTAATACCGTTCTGCGTGAAAATTTGGTTGTCATGGTTATTCCCCTTTAATCGTCATTGTCGTCGTTGTCGTCATCATCGCCGTCGTCCCCAGAACTACTGGGTTGCGCCATGAGCCAGCTGCTCATGGCGGCAATTTCGGCGGCGGTGTAACCGTGGGCTTGTGCGGTCATAATGGCGGCATCGTCCAATATTTCGCGGGCTAACTCATCACCCTCGTCGGTAATGCTGTCCCAACCAGTCACCGAACGACCGTTGGTGCCGTGACATTGCGCACACTGCGACACCAATAAACGCCCAGTGCTTAAGGTGTAGTTTTGCACCGATGCGGCCACCACGGTAGTGGGATGGTCGTCAGCGTCGTAATCGTCGTCTATGCCATCGTCGTCACTGTCGTGATCATCGTCTTCGTCTTCATCATTCGTACCGTCGCCATCATCATCGTCGTCTTCACGGTTAAAACGGCCGTCGTTATCGTCGTCCTCGTACACATTAGGAATGCCATCGCCATTAGTATCTAAAAGGTCAAACGAGACCGCTTTTACGGTCATGCCAGCGGCACTGGGCACCGCAAGCGGCGCGTCGGTCACGCCGTCGTTGTTGGCATCGATGATATTGTTGCGATTCATTTCAAGCGGAACATAGCCTAAATTGGCGGCCGATTGCAGGGTAAACAAACCGCTGCTTTCGGTACTGGTAAACGACAGCGGCGTAATCACGCGATTGTTTACATCGGTTTCGTTGGTGGTCATCACCAAGCGGCAATCTAGGTTGCTGGGTAGGTTTAAGGTAAAAGGGTGCTGTGCGGTGCCGTTGTTGGTCGAACTGACTTTGTAATACGCGCCATTGGCGCAAAAGGCCTCAATTAACGTGCCCGGAACCGTACCGCTAATGCTGGCGGTCGTCGGCAGAGGAACGACTGGATCGGTTACCGGATCGTTCGAAGAACCGCCACCGCCACAACCGCTTAATAACAGCGCGGCACACAACGTGGACAAAGCCCAAGGGGCATGGCTCTGGAAAGAGCGAGTTTGAGTGTTATGTTTAACAACCCGTCCGCAATGCAAACGGTTTAAATTTTTACGTATTTCAGGCATCTGGCTCATGTTGGACTCCTTAACTATGCGCTAAATTTTTGAACCTTATGCACAACCTTGACGACTCAAGTGGTTCAAATTTATCGCTAGCGTAAAGTGTCAAACGGCGCATTAAAAGTGGGCAAATGTCTTTTGGGACATATGCCCTAGGCTTTGTAAGCCTTATAAACCAAGATAAATCAAAGCAACCAGGCCTGGTCAGTCGCATTTGGGCACAACCATTCACCCAATACTACATCGTAGGCAAAAACACCTTGGCCACTGTTCCGCTAGGCTTTTGTTGAGATGGGCAAGTGCCCGCAGTGCAATGCGATTGCAAACGCACTTGCCAGCCATTGGCGTTAGCCAACGCCTTAACCACCGCCAAGCCCAATCCGCTGCCGCCCGTGTGCGTGTTGCGCGAACGTTCTAGACGATAAAACGCTTCAAACACCTGCTCTAATTCGTGCGCGGGAATGCCTGGACCTAAATCGGCTATGGCAATTTGCCAGCCATTTTGCCGGCCATTGTTAACCCAGTTTAGTGCAACGGTAATGGGTTGATTGGGCGCGTAGCGCAACGCGTTGTCCAACAAGTTAGACAACACCCGCTTAAGCGCCAAAGCGTTGCCCTCCCAAAAGGTTGGCGCGTCCATGCAAGGCTTAAAAACAATCTGTGAAGACGTGCCATACGGTTCTAACCAGGCCTGCACAAACGCATTTAAATCGCATTGATCTATTAAATGGCGGCTTTGAGTCACATCACGACCCAAATCGACAAACTCGCCAATGAGTTGATTCATTAACGTTAAATCTCGGGCAATCGACTCAACCAATCCCGCTGGTGTGCTGCTGGGCAACAGCTCTAGCGCCAACTGCAAACGGGTAAGTGGCGTGCGTAAATCATGCGACACGCCGCTTAACAACACCGTGCGTAAGTGCAGCGCGCGCGCCTCATTGTGCAACAGTTGGCCAATGGCTTGGCTTAGGCGCATTAACTCATCACTGATGTTGAACGACTCTTTTGGCCAAACGGTGGAAGGGTTTTGCTGTTTGCGCGCGTCCAATTGCGCCACCATGCGCGCCAGCGGTTGAGTCATATTGCGCACCACCCAAACCGACACCGCCAACGCCAGCACCACACTCAACGCCAACAGCAACAAACCCAGCTTGGGCAAACCCTGACCAAAATGTTGCTGGGCTATGCCTAACTGCAAGGTGTGACCGGCTAAAGAAATCGTTGTCCAATACTCAAACGGCGCATCGGGTGGCGCGTTGGGGTCAAAAGACCAAACAACAGGTTGATTAAATTGGCGCGTTAAGGCCTCGGCACTCCAGCGCAAAAAGGGTTTGCTCGACGCATTTAAAGGGGCGTTTGCGGCCAGAGCACTGGCAACACGCAATTGCACGCCGTGCTTTAGCGCCAGCTCGGCTGCAAAATCGGCGCGTGCATTGGGTGGCAACTCTACCCAAGTTTTAACGCTTAAGGCCATAAACGCGGCTTGATCGAGGGCGTTTTTTTCGGCCATGGGTTTTACCACCGCTAAAAACAGCACGCCCACCAACAAGGCGGTAAACCCCAGCATTACGCCGGTTAAACGCAGGGCGATATTAAAAAACAGGGTATTGGGCAAGCGGGCTAACAACCGTTTAAATCCTTTTATAAAAACCCGATTGACCAGGCCTGGTTTACACATCCAAACGGTAGCCAACGCCGCGCACGGTGCGCAAATGCTCTGGGCGTTCGGGATGGGTTTCTAATTTGCGTCGCAGACGGGTAATGCGCACGTCCATGGCGCGGTCAAACGGCCCGCGCTCATAGCCTTGCAACTGGCTGACCAGCACGTCGCGGCTGACCACTTGGTTGGGGGATTGCAACAGTAAACTAAGTAAATCGGCTTCGCCTTGCGTGAGTGCGCAGGTTTGACTTGAATTTGGCTGAATTAAGCGCAGTTTATCGGCGTCAAAAAGCCATGCACCAATGCGGGGCAAGTTGGGTTTAGTCGCAGACGATTCTGTGTTGCGGCGCAGTAACGCGCGCAATCTTGCCACCAGTTCACGCGGGTTAAACGGTTTGGCCATGTAGTCGTCGGCGCCCACTTCTAACCCCACAATACGGTCAATGTCGTCGCCCAACGCCGACAGCATCAACACCGGAAAAACATAGTTTAAGCGCAGGTTTCTTAAAATAGACAATCCGTCCAGGCCTGGCAACATCACATCCAAAATAAGGCAATCGGGTGTGCGCAACGCCAGAAGCTCGTCTAACGCTTGAGCGTGCTGTGCGGCCCTCACTTCAAACCCTTGCAGGGTTAAATAAGCGCTTAACAGCTCAACAATGCCTGCGTCGTCTTCGACCAAAAAAATTAACGGCACGGTAGCAGCATAAATAGAAATGTCCTTTGAAAAGTGTCTTGCGGTATTGTGCCCTGTTAGCCCGCGCCTTGTAAACGCGCTGTAACACTTTGTTACAAAACCCAACCCCGCTGAAACCCATTGAAACCACTTTAAAAACACCCAAGCCGCATACTGCAGGGCGTTAACACACGTTGAGTTTAAAAAGGCACGCACTATGAAACAGCATCGGTTATTACGCCACGCACTTTGGATCAGTACTTTGGCACTTTTAATGGTCAGCAAACCGGTTTGGGCGCAAGAAGCGCACACCCAACAAAATCTGCAAAACCAATGGGGGCCACAACAACCCAGCCCCAGCGTACCCAATCCACTGATTTACGGCACGCCCAGCACATCCACTGCCCCGTCGCTAGGTGGGTTTGGCCAGGGTTATGAACAAAGGCAACAGCAAACTAAACAAAAACAACCATCGTCACAACACACCAAAGGCTCAGGGTCAAAACGTGCGCAATCGCCGTATTAATCCTGTGTCAAGCACTTAAAAAAGGAATCCTTATGCACGTTAAAACTACGCCAAAATGGCGCATTACCGGCGCTTTTATCGCCTTCGCCGCCGCAAACTTAGTGGGTTGCGGCGGAGGTACAACCAACGACGCACCGGCCAGAATATCGCCGGCCAATGTAGACCCTGTGGCCGCAGCCGCATTGGGCGAATTGCTGTTTAACGACCCAAATTTATCGTTAACACGTCAGCAGTCGTGTGCCACGTGCCATAACGCCGAGCATGGTTTTATCGACAATCGTCCCAACTTTTTAAACTCGGCAGTCTCATTGGGTGACGATGATGCGTCTTTGGGCACGCGCAATGCGCCTACGGTGGCGTATGCGGCGTTTATTCCGCTGTTTGCACAAGGCGCAGACGGCCAATATTTGGGTGGACAGTTTCACGATGGACGGGCTAAAAATTTAGGCGCGCAAGTGAATTTAAACGGCGGCCCCATTTTAAACCCGGTTGAGATGATGATGCCCGACCAGGCCACAGTCATTGCCCGTCTACAAGAAAACCCCGATTATGTGGCCAAATTTACCACGCTGTTTGGTGCCGATGTGTTTTCAAGAAACGATACCTTTATCTTTAATCGCATTGGTCAATCGATTGCCGCCTATGAGAAAACAGCCCTCTTTAGTCCATTTGACTCAAAATACGACCGCTACTTGCAAAGCGCCTACACCCTAACCGACACCGAAACCTTAGGCTTACAACTGTTTAACCAACACTGCGTGCAGTGCCATCAATCGCAAGCCACAACGGGTGTCAACCAAGAAGTGTTTAGCAACTTTAAATACTACAATTTGGGCGTGCCCAACCATCAAGCGGTCAGAGACGCCGTGGGCGATCCATCGGCCGACCCAGGTTTAATGGGCAACCCCAATGTAAACAACGACCCGCTACTGGCCGGAAAGTTTAAAACCCCCACACTGCGCAATGTGGCGATTACCGGGCCTTACATGCACAATGGCGTGTTTCAAGACTTACGCACCGTGCTGCAATTTAAAGATCATCGCCGCATCATCAACAACGCCGAGCGTACCATTAACCCTGAAACCGGCCTAGCCTGGTCAGACACCGATTACACCGACACCGTGGATTACAGCAACGCGCCGGCCTTAAGCGACAGCGACATTGACGCCCTAATGGCCTTTTTACCCCTGCTTACCGACGCCCGCTACGAAGCCTTATTACCAGGCACGCCCTAAACCTTAACCACAAACGTGAGCGCTTAACCGACCAGACCTGGTGGGTTAAGCAAATACATGGCAGGGCGATCCGCTTAGACAAGTTGCTTAGACAAATTGTTTAGACAGATTTGAACCGTGGGCTTGCACCAAAGCCTTAAAACTGTCTTTACATAAAATACAATTTGCAGTAAATTGTCGTTTATGAATACAAAATCACTCTTTAAACAACTCATTGCGGACTTTCATGCCGCACCGATACGCCCATTAATGACGCGAGATGTGGTGTTGCCACTGGATATTGAAAAAATTGTGGTCGTCACTGGCATGCGCCGAGTGGGTAAAACCTCTTTACTGCTTAACGCCATCGAGACTCTGCGGCAATCCGTTGCGGTTCAAAAAATACTCTATCTTAGCTTTGAAGACGAACGTTTAAACGTGCAAGCCGAGGACTTGGATCTAATTTTGCAAGCCTATCGAGAGCTTTATCCTGAACTGGATTTAAGCCAATGTTATTTCTTTTTTGATGAAATCCAAGAAATCAGCGGCTGGGAAAAGTTTATCCGACGTTTGGATGACGCCATCAGTCGGCACATTTATTTAACCGGCTCCAACTCCAAGCTTCTTAGTTCAGAAATTGCCACCTCCTTGCGCGGCCGTTGTTTGAGTTTTGAGGTCTTTCCACTAAGTTTTGGCGAGTTTTTACGCTTTAAAAACATTGCCCCAGACCTGATTAGTTCTAAGGGCCGAGCGTTGATCGGTTTAGAGTTTGAACGCTATTTAATACAGGGCGGATTTCCGGAGTTGGTCAACATTGAATCAAGTGAAATTCGCCGCAAAATTATTCAGGATTACTACGATGTCATGTTGTTTCGTGATGTCATTGAACGCTATCAAGAAAGCAATATTCCAGCCCTCAAATATTTTTTAAAACGGGTTTTAGAAAGTGTGTCCAGCTCGCTCTCGATTGCAAAAATCCATAACGAGATGAAATCGGCTGGTTTTAAGGTGGGCAAAAACAGTCTGCACGATTATTTAGCCATGAGCGAAGCGGTTTACTTTACGGTCATCGCCAGTAAATTCGATCCATCTATTGTGCGACAAACGATGGCTGAAAAAAAAGGCTATATCATCGACAACGGATTTTTAACCCAACTTAGCTTTCGATACCAACACGATTACGGCAAATTGCTTGAAAATTTAGTGGCGATTAGTCTGCGTCGCCAAGACCCCAATGTGCATTTTATTAAGGGCGTGCAAGAGTGTGATTTTGTATTATCCACTGCAAAAGGTCTTTTGCCCGTGCAAGTTGCTTACGACCTGAGCCACCCAGACACCTTAGCGCGCGAGCTAAAAGGATTGGTCAAAGCCGCGCAATTTTTGAATGCATCAGCCGGAATCATCGTCACACTCAACGAAGAGCGCACCTTGATACATCACGGTATTAACGTAACCATCTTAAGTGCTTGGCAATTTTTATTAACAGAACTGAATTAAACGTTAACACGCGTCAAAACACGCTTTGACCTGGTCAAAGTGTAAAAACATTAAAAAGTTTAAAACTTAAGCGAACTGACAAAATTCTGTAACAGCCGTTTGTTACCCTTAGTTTGTTACCCTTAGTACACTTTTTGTTAACGCATTCTCAATTGAGCACCTCTAAAATGAAACCAACCACTCTTAAAATCAGCTTGGCGTTAAGTGCCCTTACCCTAGCCGTACTTTCGCTGGCGTATTTGGACAACTCCGATTCTACCAATACCACAAGCGCCGCTTTGGATGCCAACAAAACCTTTGCCTCAATTGAATTCACTGACACGGCCGCTCCCAGCACGGCGGCACAAATGGCGACCACCTACACCGAATCCAGTGCCATTGTGACCTACACCGACGGCACGAAAGACACCTTTCCATTAAGCTACACCAAATTATTTGGCGTTAACGACAAAGTAGGCACCAACCCCTATCCAGCCGGCACCTTGTACAACGAAGCCATGCAACCCATCTTAGACCCTAACGGTCTACCCGCCGTAGCCGAAACCCCGGACGCCAACAGCTTATTAAACATTGACGGTCAAATTTATTTAATTTCGCATTTAGAATACGACTGGCGCGAAGTGCTGGCCGATGGTTCAGAATCGACCGCGCGTTTGGCGCGTAAACCCATGAGTATGATTTTAACCAAAATGGCGCAAGACCCTAAAAGGGGTGCATTAACCGCAGTCGATCAAGCGCCCATTGACTTCTCAAACGTCGATGGCCTGTGGATTCCGTGCTTTGGTTCGCAAACGCCCTGGAACACCCATTTAGGCTCGGAAGAAGATTACGACTTGCAATACAACCCACTGGCCACAAGTTATACCGTCACCCAATCGGGACTGGATCAGTTGGATAATTTGTACTTTACCTCCAGCAGTACACCCGTTGCCAACCCTTATCATTATGGCTACATGCCAGAAGTCACAGTAAACGCAAACGGCACACCCAGCGTGGTCAAACATTACTCTATGGGACGCGGTACCTGGGAGATGTCTAAAGTGATGCCCGATGGCAAAACCGCTTATCACGGCGACGACGGCAGTAACGTGGCCTCTATTATGTACGTGGCCGACAAAGCCGGCGACTTAAGTGCTGGCACACTGTATGCGGCTAAGGTAACCGAACAAACCGGTTCTTATTCAGCCAATATTAAGTGGGTCAAACTGGGACAAGCCACCGATGCACAAGTTAAAACGCTGGCCGACACGCATAGCTTTGGGGATATTTTTAACAACGAAGCCGCCAACCCTGATGGCACTTGCCCAACCCTAACACGGGTGCGCGCTGGTTCAACCACCGACGAATGCTTAAGCGTTAAAACCGGCAAAGAACAAGCGGCGGCGTTTTTAGAAACCCGTCGTTATGCGGCGTTACTGGGTGCCACCACCGAATTTAACAAAATGGAAGGCATTGCGGTTAACAACAAAGACAAGCATCTGTACATGGCCATTTCGTATTTAGATGGCGGCATGAAAGACAACGGTTTGCCGGCTAACATGGAACATTTAAAAATGGCTAAAATCAGTGCCGGTGCGACCTTAACCCTGCCGATGGCGGCTGGACAAGACGACATTAATGGCAATTTAATCGCCTCAGACTACGTGGTTACAAACTTTTACATCGAAGACAATTTGCGTGGCCGTGACATCACTCCCGACGCGTTGGGTAACATCGCCGACCCAAGTTACATCGCCAACACCGACAACGTGTTTTTCTCTGAAAAAATGCGCACTCTGTTTATTGGTGAAGACTCGGGCACACACGTTAACAACTTTGTGTGGGCTTACAACGTCGACACCAAAAAACTCTCACGCATTTTAACCAACGTAGCCGGTGCCGAAGCGACCGGCCTACAAGCGGTCGAAAACATGAATGGCCACGCCTACATCATGAGCAATTCGCAGCACCACGGTGAATACATCAGCACCATGAACGCCGATCTTGCAGCCGCTGTGGACGCCATTGGCGTGCAAAAAGTTAATGCCGGTAACTTTGGTTACATTGGCGGAATTCCTGCCATTAAATAAGGCGAACCAGGCGTGATCGCACGCTAAATTTGTCCTAGCCAGCGTACCGAACCCTTCGTGCGCTGGCTTTTTTGCATGTATCACAACCATTTTTTAAGGTCTTTATTATGAACGCACGCACTGCTTTAATATTTATGCCCCAGCTACTGCTTGGCACACTGGCGACACTGCTGGTCGGCTGTGGTGGGCAAAGCCCTTCATCCGAATCCACATCCTCCGCTAACACTGCCGAAGACAACCCAACCATTTTGGTCAAACAACTCGCCTTAACCGGCGACTTTGCCAGCCCGCTTAACTTTGACAACCCGTATGCGCAAGTACCGGCGCAATGTTACATAGAAACCAGTCACGGCCGGCAAAACGCCTGTCTTTTTTGCCACACCAACGGTCTTTATAATTTAGGCTTGGGCAATAACAATCCGCAAGCCGGTGCGGTGCCCATGGTTAATTTTCAAATTGACTATGGGTTTGACCCCTTTAGCACCACCGCCCCTTACGCCAGCATTAACCGTTGGGAAAACACCCTTTACCCAGAACAACTCGCACAACACGTTGCAAAGCTGGGCGTGGTAACCCAAGAGTGGGACATGCAAAGCTACATTCGTCAAAACAACTGGCAAACCGCCTATAACCAGCGCCCTGGTTCATCCAAAGAGTGGGACAGCGGCTATGAACATCCGTTGCGGTTGTTTCCGGGGTTAAACCCAGCCGACTTACCCGCCGATAGTGATGGATTTGTACGCACCAAACCAAACAGCAACGCCAACAACGCCTTTTTAACGATGGCACCGGCGGCATTACCGGCTGGCGCGCCATTAACTTTATGCCCTACGGCATTTTTACGCCCATGAGCGGCTCGGTATCGGGCATTTACATTCGTTTACCGCAAAAGTTTATGCAAAACGCCAACGGTCAATTTGACCTACCCACTTACGCCAAAAACTTAAACTTGCTCGAAAAAGCCATCACCGACACCTTGGGCGATCTTGCCGGCACAAGGTACAGCGGCATGGCGAGCGATGAAAAAATAGTGCGCGGTGCGTATCCAAAAGGCACCGAGATTGCCCACCCATTGCATTATGTCGACATGGAAGCCGACGGTAAATCGGCCGTAAGCGCATTTCCAGGCACGCGCGCGCAACGCGTTAAAGAGATTCGTTACATGTACAAATACGACCACTACAACCCCATGGACGCGCGCCCCGGTGACGAGGGCGGCAACAATATTTTCGGTAACGACCAACAAGGTTGGGTCGACAACGGCGCAGGTTGGTATTTGGCCGGTTACATCGAAGACACGCAAGGCGAACTGCGGCCACAAAACCGTGAAGAGATGGCGCAATGTTTGGGCTGTCACTCTGGTTTTACCACCAACACCCTTCAACCCACGTTGACCAGTGGAACCGGCAACACCGTGGACAGCACTTGGGCGCTGCCCAGAAAACTCACCGGTGACACGGGCTGGCAAGAGATGAATTATTTAGGGTTTAGTCGTACAAACAATATAACTCTAAGCACCCAACCCGAACCCCAAAACCGTCATGCCAATATGGGCGAATTTGGCTTACTGTTAAATTATGTGGTGGGCGCCAGTCTGTACGGCGACATGCCCGAGCCATTAGAGCAAGGCTTTAGCCAAGCCATTACCCAAGCCAACGGCTACAGCCAAAATTGGCCAGCCTTAAACGTAAGCAGCGCCAGCGCATTTGAGCAAAGCAGCGCCGCTCGCCAAACCTCGCTAAGAGAGTATGTCAGCCAAAAAGGTTACTTAAACGCCGACGGCACGCTTAAAGCGTTTTTACTTTACCCAAACCAAGCCTACGCCCTAGAAAGTGCGGCGCGCTACCGTCAAGTGGTGGTCACTCAGCGTTATCGGTTTGGTAAAGATGTTTTTGCACAAACGCCCTTAACGTATAAACATTATCGTCTTCCCGGGCAAGAAGCCTTAAAAATAGACAGCACACCTTATGCGTTTGGCGAGGTCATTACCGAGCGTTCGGTGCAGCTGACCGACCCAGCGCGGTTTGATTATCAAGCAGGCGACAGTGTCACGGGCATTGAAGAATTATTGCCCTTTAAAGACGGTGGCACCTATTTTCCAGAGTATGTACCCTACTTAACACACACTCAGTCTCAATAACCTGAAGTTTAGCGGTAAGTTTTTAAAGGGATTACTTGCAATTGCCCTAGGTTTTGTGGATAATCCCGCTTTCTTATTTTCCGCTGCCTTAACGTAGCGTAAGTTTAGAAATATTCGAATATTTTTAGTTAAAAACACCCCAGTGTGCAAAACACGTTCTGTGGTGATTTTAATAAGTTTTAGTTTTCAATAAGTTTTAAAGGGATTGTGAAATGTCTAGAGTATGCCAAGTAACAGGAAAACGTCCTGCGGTCGGTAACAATGTTTCCCACTCACAACGTAAAACACGTCGTCGTTTCTTACCAAACTTGCAATCGCATCGTTTTTGGTCTGAAGCTGAAAGCCGTTTTGTTAAATTGCGTGTCACTGCTGCGGCAATGCGCATTATCGACAAAAATGGCATTGACTCTGTGATCGCTCAAATGCGTTCACGTGGTGAGAAGGTCTAAGGAGACTGTCATGCGCGATAAAATTAAATTACAGTCAACCGAGTCTCATTATTTTTATACTACGGATAAAAATAAAAAGAACATGGCTGGAAAGTTTGAAATCAAGAAGTTCGATCCAGTGGTTCGTAAACACGTCTTGTTCAAAGAAGCTAAAATCAAATAATCTTACCCAGATTATTGATTGTCTGACCAAAACCCGGTTCAAAAGACCGGGTTTTTTATGCCTCGTTATTGCCTTTGCAAATTCAAGTTATAGCCTCAAAAACGTTTAAACCATCATCAACTGGTTACGACCTTGCTCCTTGGCCAAGTACAACATTTTATCGGCCTGCTTAAACATTTCTTCAGAATCCATTGACTCATTAACCGTAGCGTACAGCGCACCAATCGACAGTGTAAGCACCTTAAACGGTGAGTTTTTATTGGCAATTGCCAGCGCCTCAACTCGCTTAAGTACCTCACGCAAATGCGTTTTATAAGTGGCTTTGCTGTCAAACGATGTCAGCACTAAAAACTCTTCACCGCCCATTCTAAAGACAAAATCGTTGGCTCGATGAAAGCTGCTTGACAACACACTGGCCACGTTTTGCAATACCACATCGCCATGCTGATGCCCATAGGTATCGTTTACAAGCTTAAACAAATCAATGTCCAACACCGCCATGCCGAGGGTGCGACCTTCGCGTTTAGCACGCCTTAATTCGTGCTCAATAACCTCATTGTAGTAACGGCGATTGTATAATCCGGTGAGCTCGTCGGTAATGGATAACTGCTCTACCCGTTTTTTGTCGGTAATGTTAACGCGCGTGGCCAAACAACGGGTAAACTCACCCCGCCAGTTTTTCTTGGGGGTTAACGTTAAGTTTACCCAATAGAGCGAACCTGATTTGGTTTTACCCTCTACATCGCCCTGCCAGGTTTTGCCCTGTATAACCTGCTGGTAAATACTTTGAATGTGTTCATTGAGCAATGTATCACTGGATAAATTTACATAGGGCATGTCCGTAAGCTCTTCAGCCGAATACTCACTTAGCTTGACAAAAGCGTGACTGGTCCAAATAATTTTTTGGGTGCGTAAATCAATTTCGGTGGCGTATGAAAGCTCATGAATTTTTGCAATGTAAGCCTTTTGTTGACGCTTTTGGTAGGCGTACACGCCAATAAGCAACAGCAAGCCCATGATAATAAGCATAGCCGGCGCTAGCACCTGCATGAGCTGCTGATTGCTTATTTTATTGATCACTTCGAGCTTAACCCAACGGTTAAAAATAACTTGACGCTGCTCTTCGGTCACTCTATCCAATGCTTTTTGTAAAATACTAAACAAAACCTTATCTTGCGCTTGCACGCCTATGGACAGTTCAAAACGCTCTTCAAACTGTCCAATAATGCGAATACCGTCCAAACCGTATTGACGCTGGGCGTAATTTATAACCGCTAAATTGTCCAAAAACCCAGCCGCACGACCGTCCAGCACCGCCTCAAGCCCTTGGCGAACATTTTGCACTTCTAACAGCGTCACATTAGGGTAACTTCGTTTAAGCAACTCGTGCGACCAATAGTCTTTAACCACGGCAATGGTATAGTCTTCTAACTGTTTGTAATTGCCAATAAACGGCATAGACTCATTACCCGCCAACGCCATAGGAAACGACAGATACGGTTGAGTAAATTGCATGTAGGTTTGTCGATCTGGCGTGGCCACGGCACACGAATACACGTCCACCAAGCCTTCTTTAGCCATTTGCGTTACTTCACCCCAGGTCTTGTCCACAACCGGCTCAAACTTAATGCCCAACATTTGTTCAAACAGCTTGAAGTAATCGGCTGACATGCCACTAAACAGCCCATTGGAATCGGTAAACTCAAACGGTGCCCAATCGACATCGTTGCCTAATTTAATAACGGGGTGCGCCGCTAAATACGCCAGCTCTTCGGGTGTAAAAACCCCTCGATTGTCGTCAAAAATAAACGCAGACATGTCCAAACTTTTAAACTGGGCGGGAGTAATCAAACCAATGTCTTTGGCATCAGCGGCAATACCCATTAATTTGTCTGGGTCGACGGTTCCAATAGGTATTTGTCCAGACTGCACGTATTGCAGCGTGGCTTTGGCCTCGGCCAATAAGGCCTCTTTGGATTTGTCTACCGGATAATTCTGTGCAATGTGCTCAACCAATTCTTCAGGGTGCGCTAACGCGTATTGCCAGCCTTTAATACTGGCGTCTTTAAAGGCTTTAACAACGTGAGGCTGCAAGGTGGCCATCTGTTGCGAAACAATCACAAAATCATCGTAACTTTGTGCGCCGTAGCTTTTAGGGTCAACAATGTAAAAAGGCACCCCTTTTTGGGTTAACCGATATGGCTCATTGGTAGAATACGCGCCGTATAAATCAACTTTTTTACTAATAAAGTCGTTTAAATTCCCCGAGGCTGGTATGTTTTTAATGGGCGTGCTGCCTACCGCATTGGCTTTATGAATAAGCGTTTGAATTTGTAAATTGCCATAATGCATAATGCGCTTGCCACTAAGCTGGGATAAATCGTAAATGGGTTCGTGCGACAACAGCACCATGGGCGAAAACTGAAATGAGGCCATTACCAATGAAATAGGCGCACCTTTGGCGTATTCGACCACCAACGAGCCATAACCCACGCCAAAATCTGTGCGCCCACTCACTACTTCTTGATTAACATCCAAGCCTGGTTTCCACGTTTGAATTTGTACATCTAATCCAGCTTGCTGGTAATAACCTTGAGAAAGTGCTGCGTAAAACCCTGCAAATTGAAATTGATGATGCCAGTTAACTTGAAATTTTATAGGAACTAAAGCCGAGCCTGATGGCGATGGCGTAGAGGCCAACGAGGAAGAAGAGATCAATGTTGAAGATTGTGCCGTGTCATTTTGCACGGGTGAGACGTTTTGCGCCTGTGCCAAATTTAGCCAACCCACCAAACCTATTAAACTAAACACCAAGCTCAAAAACCCTAGCGCCTTAAACACACCCAAGTGCATTAAAAACGGTATGGCTCCGTTTAGTAACAACCGCGCCCAATAAAGCGCTGTGGGCACAACAGATAAAGTCATTGAAAACGGCTGAATTGGCATGGGAGTGCTCTGTCTTTTTTAAAGTAAAAACGGGTTTTATTATAAGGGAATCACAACCAAAAACCGCGATATTTAACCCCTTTTTATACCTTCAAAGCGCGCCACGGTCGACAATCCATATAAACATAGAGCGGTTAGTGACCCAATACAACAACGCAACTTTAGTAAACTTGTACAATAAACCTTTATATTTTATTGCGAACCTTCATTATGCCCGAACTGCCCGAAGTAGAAACCACCCGCAAGGGCATTCAACCCAAAACTCAACAGCAAACCATTAGCCACGTTGTGATTCGCAACGCCAGTTTGCGTTGGCCGGTAGATCTTAACTTAATAAACACTCTACCAGGCCTGGTGATTAACTCTGTCACGCGGCGCGGCAAATACATCTTGCTAAACACCCCTGCGGGCAGTTTACTGATGCATTTAGGCATGTCGGGTAATTTACGCATAGTGCCGTTGGGCACAGCGCTTCAAAAGCACGACCACGTCGACATTGAACTTGCCAACCAGCACGTTTTGCGCTTTAACGATCCACGGCGTTTTGGTTCTATTTTATGGCAAGACCAGCAAGACGGTACACCATTAACGCACCCATTATTGGCTAAATTAGGGCCTGAGCCGTTGTCAGACGACTTTAACGGTGATTATTTATTTGCCCAAACCCGTGGGCGCAAAGTGGCCATTAAAACCTGGGTAATGAACAGTCAAATGGTGGTGGGTGCGGGTAATATTTACGCCAACGAAGCACTGTTTATGAGCCACATTCACCCACAAACGTTAGCCAACAACCTTAATCAATCGCAATGCGACACCTTAGCCAAAAACATTAAAAGGGTCTTAAATGCCGCCATTAAGCAAGGCGGCACTACTTTAAAAGACTTTGTAACCCCCGATGGCAAGCCCGGCTACTTTGCCCAGTCGCTTAATGTATATGGTCGCCAAGACCAGGCCTGCTTACAGTGCCAAACTCCCATTCAAAAAGTGGTGCTAAATCAACGCGCAACCTTTTTTTGTCCGCACTGCCAGCCACGCTAAGGTATTTAGTGGAATTTTATAGTGTGGCGGCTTTTATTTGCGCCTTTAACTGTTTGGCCGCCATGGCGTAACCGCCTTCGGCACTGTCCACAAAATGCACATGTTCCACCCCCGTTTGCGCCACCAAACAGGTAATTATGGCCGAATGAGTTTGATGGCAACCGTAAAACACCCGACCTTGTTGGCGTGCTTCCTCGAGCCAGGCCAACAGGGCGTTTAAACTTTTTTGATCGGCCGACATGACGGTGCGATACACATCGTCTAATTTAATGTAATCGGTGTTTTTAATTAAATCTTGTTTGTAACCACCCCAATCCACGCCATTCACGTGCTTTTTATAGGTTAACCAATACCACCCTACTGCATTCTCTAAACGGATTTTCCAGCGCATTCGCCATACATTCCAGCTTGATAGGGGTTGGGCTTTGGTGAGAGCTTCGGCGTTGATTTTACTGGCACTAAAAGAGAGGTTTAAGCCTTTTTCGTTCAGCGGATGATGCTGCTGTTCATTGCCCATAAAACGCAGCAGCGCCTGCAAAAACTCTCTATACCATGCAAAGGTTTGTTCTGGCGTAACGCATCGTGGCTTTACCAACAAACTAAAGGTAACCTCTTTTGCACTAGGAATTTGATTCCAACGGCACTCAAAACCGCTGAAGTCAGCATCGGCTTCAATGTCTTCTGACAAAGCATAATGCGCTTGGCTTTTTACCAACCCATCGGCTTCCTCTAAGCCCCTCCCATAAAAAAATATTGTGTCATATTGACCGTGCGGGCATACCGACACACCAACACTTTTTTAGTCAGGTCGGATACAGGAACCAAACCCACTCTAAGCTCTAATTTAAGGCCATCGCGCGCCAATTCTTGACAGCCGCGCAAGGCTTTTTTTATCTGTGGCAACGCAGTGGGCGGCACACAAAATGTTGCGCCATCGCCTCCAAATACAAAGGGCGCCGCCAAGGGTTTTAAGGCGTTGGTTAAGGCGGCAATGGTGCTGCCGCCAACGGCGTTGACATCACGATAGCGCCCTTCTTGAATCGCTAAAGTAGAGTTTTTAATGTCCGTAACAATCACCACCCAGTCGGCGGGTACGGCCACATAAGCGTTCACATCTAACGTGGCTTCTAACATGGTAAAAATAGGTATACTTTGTTCAAAAAAATCGCTCATAATGCCCTCTTAACAACGAGTTAAAATTCGTAAAAAAATCAATTTTTAACAACCAATTTTAACTAACTATTGAACCCTTACCCAGAAACGACTATTCTTAAAACATGAAAACACTCTCATCCTCCAACTCTGATCTTATAAGCCTTAAGCGCCCAAATTGGCGTTGGTCTTGGCGCCTAACGTGGGCGGGTGCCTTGTGCTCAATAACGTTGCTTAGTGGATGTGATTCGGGCTCAAAGCCAGCACTGCCAAATGTGACTCAATGGACGACTGTTGAGCAATGCGATTTGCACCATCAGGCTTGCTTGGCGCAAAATCAGCACCAGTCGGTGCGTTTAAATATCACGCCACACCCTATTCCCATTGCTCGGCCGCTCAACGTGAGTGTCACGCTTGATGCCATTACGGCCACCAAAGTTGAGCTGGATATTTCGGGGGTTAACATGTACATGGGCTTTAATAGGGTGACGTTAACGCCTCATCCGCAGCACCCTGGAGAATTTGTGGGCACGTCAATGTTGGCCTTTTGTACCATTGCTAAAATGCAATGGCAAGTCACAGTGATGATTCATCAACCTGATGGTTCGCAAATTCAGGTACCTTATTTATTAGAAACGTCTAATCGTTAATAAGGTCGTTGGTGCAATGCGTGTGTTGGATGACAATCTTTAAAGACCTTTGCCCGTGTGGATGCCCAAATAAAAACAGTTAAAATCCATTTTCATGCTTCATTTTCATGCTTTAATTTTAGTGCCGCACCCACTGCTGGGTGAACAAACTCAGATACATCGCCCCCTAATACTGAAATCTCGCGCACTAAGCTAGACGAAATAAACGCGTATTGCTCAGATGGTGTCATAAACATGGTTTCGATTTCGGGAGCTAACTTGCGGTTCATGGACGCCAGCTGAAATTCGTACTCAAAGTCCGATACTGCTCGCAGTCCACGCAACAGCACATGTCCGTCGACCTTATGCACAAAATCAACCAACAAAGAACTAAACCCAATCACTTCGACATTGGGGTATTCTTGAGTGACTGCTTTGGCCAACGCAATTCGCTCGTCCAAACTAAACAGGCTTTTTTTGTTGCGATTGTCGGCCACTGCAATAATTAATCGGTCGTAAAAACGGGCGGCGCGCTTAATTAAATCGGTATGGCCGCAGGTAATGGGGTCAAACGTGCCGGGGTAAACCGCGGTAATAGACATAAGGTTGGCCTTTTAAAAGTTTGCGCTATTCTACTGCATCCACTGCGATACACAACCCGCTTGGCATGGGTGTTAAAATACACGCCAAACGGCGTTCATCGAGCGCCGTTTGCGTCCCGACAAAACAAGCCGTAACGTACTTGCGAGGTGGTTTTTTGACGATGACAGCGCCAATCATTGGGTAAGTTTGGCCAAGGTGTATTTTTTTCTTGCTCCAAATACAACCAGGCCTGGTGAGAGTCTAAAAGAGAACTTTTCAACAACTTATCCACAGCCGGTTGCATCAGACTTTGGTTAAACGGTGGGTCTAAAAACACCACGTCAAACCGAGGGTTCTCATCGATTGCTTGACGTTCAATCCAAGCTAATGCGTCACCTTGAACCACTTGAGCTTGCAAGGACGTTACCTTTAGCGTGGCCATATTGGCTGTAAGTTGCGCGCTGGCGGCTGTGGATAATTCTAAAAATGTCACCGCTTGTGCACCGCGCGATAACGCTTCTAGCCCCAAAGCGCCACTGCCCGAAAACACATCCAAACACCGCGCCCCAGGCACGGTATATTGCAGCCAATTAAACAAGGTTTCACGCACTCTGTCGGCGGTAGGTCGCAAACCGTCTTGTGAAACTACTGGGAGTTTTCGACCACGCCATTGCCCACCAATTAAACGAATCTCGCCCAAAGTTGCTTTTACCGCTTGTGTGGTTTTAGTGCTGTGGATAGTTTGACCAGGCCTGGTCGGCTTTGTTAAGCGTGGAGTTTGAGGGATAATGATTTTAGACAAGATTAAGACCTTTACAACCCTGTTAAGGTAAATGGAGACTTTTGCACCAGTGAAATGCAAAGGTCTCAAATGGTTTATGGGAGTCGCTAATGGATACTTTGTTTGATTTTTTAACGTTTAAGCGTTTTATTAGCTTTGAAGCGTTAATGGTTTTTTATTATACGGGTGCCTTAGTTATGCCTTTTATGGCTTGGGGTTTAAGTTTTTGGTTACTAACCAAATACCAACACGCGCGCACGGCATATCAAGCGGCTAAAACACAGTTTTGGAGCACACTGTCTTGGCGACACCGCCTAGTATTAATAATGAGTTTTGTGGTGGCGTTGGCGTTTATGCAGTTGTTTTGGCGGATGTTATTTGAGTTTTTAATAGCCTATTTGCAAATTAGAGACTCGGTAATGCAACTCGCCCTTTAACACGCAACCCAATGACCAGGCCTGGTCATTGGGTGCAAATTGATGCATGCATTACTGCGGCTTACCCACCATTACCGTGGTCATGGCGTTTAAATCAATCTGACGTTGCCAAGCGGCCAAAACATCTTGTTTGGTTAAACGAGCCATAGCATTGGGAAACGCTTCTAAATAATCCAGCGGCAAGTTATAAAACCCCATCATAGAGATGTAACCAATAATTTTGCCGTTGCTGTCAATGCGCAACGGAAACCCACCCACTAAATTATCTTTAATCGCCTCAAACTGTTGCGCGTCAAAATCTTGCATAAAGCCTTTAAGGGTATTTTCTACCACTGTTTGAGCCTCTTTAGCACTTTGATTTTTAGTCGACAACGCCACGCTCCACGGTCCTGCATAGCGCATAGGCGCAAAGCCACTGCTAATGCCATACACCAATCCGCGTTTTTCGCGCACTTCTGCCATTAACAATGAACCAAAGCCGCTGCCTCCCAATAAATGATTGCCTAAAAACAGCGCATAATAGTCTGGATGACCGCGTTCGACCCCAAGCTGACCATACCTAAAATAGGTTTGGCTCGAATCAAACTCTATGTTTTTCTGCACAGCTTGTTTACTTTTTATCGGTGCCGCTAAGGGTTCGGGTTTTTGCCCAATCGCACCCTTGGCAAACAACTGTTCAGCAATGGTTTGCGCCTGCGCTTTGGTCACATTACCAACAATAGAAATGGTGGCGTTTTGAGCCACCATATAGCGTTTGTAAAATGCATTAAGGTCGTTAAGAGTTATATTTTTAACACTATCAACAGTGCCTTGCACAGGATGAGCATAGGGATGATTGGCGTACAACTGCGCCCAAAAGGCCTCATTGGCCAAATTTTCGGGTGACACTTGCTTTTGCTTTAAGCCTACCAACACCCGGGCTTTTTCACGCAAAAACACCTCTTCACTCATCACCGACTCGGTTAAAGTGTCGCTAAACAAGGCCAGTGCGGGCGTTAAAATGCTAGAGCGTGTTAAGGTACGCAGTGAAAAACTCGCTGTGTCGCGTTGCACATCGCCGCCTAAATTTATGCCTAAAGCATCGGTTTTGTCAGCCAGCGCTTGTTCGCTCAAGGTTTTAGTTTGCGTGCCCAACAACAAAGTGGTCATGTAAGCCACGCCTGGTTTATCGCCATCACGCGCGCTGCCTGCATCAAAGGTCACGTCAATGTCCAGCATGGGCAATTGCGGTGCCGCCACATACATCACCTTGGTGCCCTTTTGCGTGTGCCAAGTTTCAACTTGAATACCGGCTTGTGCAACGGACACTAACAACGTAAACCCCATTACCAAAGAGCTTGCCAATTTAACCAGGCCTGGTTGAATGCTCGCTTTAAAGGATTGCTGTATTAATGAAGGCATTACAATCTCCCTGTGTAGGCTTTAATATTGGAATGATCTTTGCCGTCAGGGTAAAGCGTGGCAACGGTTAAATTATCACGAACTAAATATTTTTTGGCTACCGCTTGCACCATTTGAGGCGTGACTTTGCGTAAATTTTCAATCCAATCATCATACGTATTAGCGGGCAATCCTACGCTTACCAATGCGCCAATAATCGATGCTTGTGCCTGAATTGAATCTTGATGATAAACGTGCTGAGCCTCATCCATTGCCCAAACTCTTTCTAACTCATCTTGACTGACCAGTTGCGTTTTAAGCTTTTCAACTTCAGCCAACAAAGCTTCTTCAAGCGCGCTCACACTGTGACCAGCCACGGGCGCACCTGACAACTCAAACAAAGTACTTAAACGGTCGGTGGCACTGTACGAGGCGCTGACACCCGCCGCCAATTTTTGATTGCGCACCAAACTTACTTGCAAACGACTGCTGGCTCCGCCAGACAAAATACTGCTGAGCACAGATAATGCATAAACTTCGTTTTTGTCTTCTGCTGTCACTAAACTGGGCACGTGAAACCCCATTTGCAACGACGGCACTTGGGTGGCTCCCTTTAACTCTATACGGCGAATGCCCTCTTGCTCAATTTCTTTTTGCGGCTTAAGCGTAGGCAATGTTTCGGGCTGATACCCCCCGTAATATTTTTTTGCCAGTGCTAATACCGCCTTAGGCTCAACATCGCCAACCACCACAAGCGTGGCGTTGTTTGGGGCGTACCATTGGCGATACCATTGGCGTAAATCGTCTGCTGTGTAACTTTCAATATCATTCATCCAGCCAATAACTGGGTTACGTGCCGGACTGCTCATAAACGCTGTCGCATTAAATTGTTCATTAAGTTTTGAGCTGGGCTTGTCCTCCAAACGCCATCGACGCTCTTCGGTAACCACATCTCGCTCTTTTAAAAACTCAGCCTCGTCAATTACCACGTTGCGCATGCGATCGGATTCTAATTGCATTACGGTCTCTAAATGTGGCGTACCTACCACCTGATAATAGGCTGTATAGTTGGCGCTGGTAAACGCATTTTCTTGTCCACCCAGTTGCGACACTATTTTAGAAAACTCGCCGGGTTTAAGCGTTTTAGTGCCTTTAAACATCATGTGTTCGAGCATGTGCGACTGACCCGTGTGCCCAACGGGTTCATAGGTTGAGCCCACTTTATACCAGACTTGCTGCACCACAACAGGCGCACGATGATCTTCTTTAACAATAACCTGCATACCGTTATCCAGTTGATACTGGGTCATGCTAGCCATGCTGTGCGCGCTTAGTAAAGACACGCTGGTAAACAATAAAGTTTGAGTAAGCCATTTTGAGGAACTAAGATTCATATTTTCTTCCTAATGCCAATCTGTTAAGGCCGCAACAAGGCGGGGGAATTACTTTATAATACCCAAATATAAATTTACAAGTATCAATAATCTTTACAAGTATCAATAATCGCCCTTTAATAAACCTTTAAGATGGGGCGAACAGCATTCAACGCCACAAAATACAGTCATAAGACCATAATGGAACGCCCTCATGTTTAGCTTTTTACGCCGCAAAAAAACCACACAACCCGACGATGCTCCTTTGCCAACCCAAGAAACACCCGCCCAAGACCTTATTAGCCTGACCAACACCGCTGACGTGGCAAGTGAGCCATCCGCTGAACCAAACGCAATCGTGACTGCATCTGCTGACATTGCTGTTAACTCCACGCCACAAAACTCACCCGAGCTTAGGTTAGAAACAACAGAACAACTCGTCAAGCCAACCAAAGCCGGTTTTTTTACGCGTCTTAAACAGGGCTTAAGCAAAACACGCCAAAGTTTCACCCAAAGCTTGGCTGGTCTGGTGTTAGGCCGTAAAGAGATTGACGACGACTTACTCGAAGAACTTGAAATGATTTTACTTACCGCTGACGTAGGCATGGCCGCCACCGATCGCATCATTAAACACCTAACCGAACAAGTCAGCCGTAAAGAACTAAAAGACCCAGAAAGCCTTATTAACGCGCTTAAAATGCAATTGCAAGCCATGCTAACACCTATTGTGCATCCCTTAAACGTGGATGACTTTTTAGCGAATAATGACGGCCCTTTTGTTATTTTAATGGTTGGTATTAACGGCGTGGGCAAAACCACCACCATTGGAAAACTCGCCAAAAAGTTTCAACAAGAAGGCAAGTCCGTCATGCTGGCCGCCGGAGATACCTTTAGAGCTGCGGCAGTAGAACAACTGCAAACCTGGGGCGAGCGCAATAATGTCAACGTAATAGCACAAAAAACCGGTGCCGATTCTGCCGCGGTTATTTTTGATGCGATTCAATCAGCCAAAGCTAAAAAAATAGACATTCTCATTGCTGATACTGCTGGACGGCTTCACACTCAATCCAACTTAATGGAAGAGCTTAAAAAAGTAAAACGCGTCATACAGAAAGTAGACGCTAATGCACCGCATGAGGTGATGCTGGTGATTGATGCCGGAACTGGGCAAAACGCGCTCAACCAAACCCAGCAATTTTACGATGCCGTAGGCGTCAGCGGCATTACTCTGACCAAACTAGATGGCACAGCAAAAGGTGGAATTGTCTTTGCTTTGGCTCAACAAAATAACATTCCCATTCGGTTTATTGGCGTGGGCGAATCAATTGATGACTTACGTCCTTTTGAAGGCAAAGAGTTTACTGAAGCGTTATTTGACCAATCCCGTTAAATTGGCCATAATGCGTTAACGTATTTTCAAACAGATTTACACGACCCGCTATGACGCTACCCGATACTGACAACGTGCATTTTCAACATGCCTTTAAAAAAGGGTATCGGTTGGCACTCGAAGGTAAATCGTTAATGAATCTGCCCAGTGAAGTGCGTCGTGATCTTGAGTTACGCCAATACTTTCAGCAAGGCTGGGAACAAGCACAGCAAGATTTGGCCATTAATCTGCAAACCATACACCAACCTAATTGGCGAGCACGACTTGGCTGGTTTATCATCCTAATGTTAGGGGGCATAAGCACAGGAGCATTAATGGTGCATAATGCCGAAACCGAAAAAGCCCAAAAACCGTCTTTAGTAAGTAAAGAGACATCCAACGCTTCCCAAGCATTAGCGCATGCCAAGCCTATTCAGTTGAGCCTGCTGACTATAGAACAACGCGATGACCTAAGCGCCGATTTAAAAAGTCAGCAACAAAATGCTTACCTTACTGCGCCGTTACAACCTTTGCTAACCAACACACTGAGCACGTTTAATGTAACCTCATATCAACTAAGTGCGCCACACAAAGAGCTTTCGTCTGCACCAACCATACAGCAATCGTTTGACCAGCATGTACCCAAGCACATTAGATTACTGCATTTCACGGCTACGCTACTTCAGCCCACCGAAAGCAAACAAACAGTATATTTACGCTGGCGTTTTAATGAAAAAATTATAAACACTTCCGCCTTCGACCTTACCAATCCACAGACGACAATTGCAAGTCAGCAGCCACTTAGTAACGCCTGGCTGGGTACGTGGCACGTCGAAATTCTTAACGCTGAAAAAGCCGCCATTTTCAGACACACCTTTCAATTTGGAAACGTCTTATGAACCAAAATACGTTACACAACCAAGTACGACTCGGAGTCCTTACCGCGCTTATTATCTTGCTTTCTGGCTGCAGCACAACCCCTCCTCCTGCGACAACTCACAATAACATGTGCTCGATTGTTGGGCACGACAAAGCCTGGCTGGAAGGTGCAAATAAATCCTTTAAACGCTGGGGCACACCGCCACACATTTTACTGGCGATTGTTCATCAAGAATCTCGCTTTAAACCGCACGCCCAACCGCCTAGACCTTATGCCCTTGGAATGGTACCGCTGCCTAGAACCTCAACCGCATATGGTTACGCTCAGGCTAAGGATGAGGCCTGGTACGACTATCAAAAGGGCACTGGAAATTGGACCGCTAGCCGTTCTAATATTAACGATGCATTAGACTTTATTGGCTGGTATAACCATCAATCGTTTACACGGTTAAAAATTCCTCGCAACGACACCTTTAAACTCTACTTGGCCTATCATGAAGGCCATGGCGGTTACTCAAGAATGACCTATCTTAAAAAAGAGTGGTTGGTTAATGTAGCCAAAAAAGTGTCCAATAAAGCGCGTGAATATCAACAGCAGTCTAAAAATTGCTCTTAATAGAGCATCGCTCACCAAACACCAGACATAAAAAAACCGAGTGATAAAAAATTATCACTCGGTTTTTAACAATACATTCTTTGTTTAAAACTCTAAATAACCAGGCCTGGTCATTTAGAACAATGCAATTTAAGCCTTTATCACTTTTTATAACGCTCAAAGACCACCGATGCGTTGGTTCCACCAAACCCAAAACTATTGCTCATAATGCGATTTAAGCCAGCGTTTTCAATTAACTGGGTCACAATCGGCATTCCTTCGCATTCAGGATCTAGATTGTCAATATTGATAGACGGCGCAATAAAGTCATTTTCTAGCATACATAAGCTGTAAATAAACTCATGCACACCCGCCGCACCTAAAGAGTGGCCAGACATTGATTTAGTCGAACTGATCTTTGGAATATTAGCACCAAACACTTCGCGAATAGCGGCCGCTTCTTTTGTATCACCCACTGGCGTAGACGTACCATGCGGATTAATGTAGTCAATATCACCGCTTACAGTAGACAGCGCCATCTGCATACAACGCACCGCACCCTCACCCGAGGGAGCGACCATGTCATAACCATCCGAATTTGCACCGTAACCGGTAATTTCAGCGTAAATTTTGGCACCACGTGCAAGAGCGTGATCTAACGACTCAACCACAACCATTCCACCGCCGCCAGCAATCACAAAGCCATCGCGATCAGCGTCGTAAGCGCGCGAGGCTAAAGCTGGCGTGTCATTGTATTTTGTAGACAACGCACCCATGGCATCAAACAAAACCGACATCGTCCAATGCAGCTCTTCTCCACCGCCTGCAAAAACAACATCTTGTTTGCCTAATTGGATTTGCTCCATCGCTGCACCAATACAATGAGCGCTGGTTGAGCATGCTGAACTAATTGAGTAATTAATACCTTTAATTTTAAACGGCGTGGCTAAACAGGCTGATACAGTAGACCCCATGGTACGAGTCACCATATAAGGACCCACGCGACGAACACCTTTGTCGCGCGCTATTTCTACCGCTTGAGTAGAATTGGAGTTTGAACCGCCGCCAGAACCCGCAATCAAACCAGTCCGAGGATTCGACACTTGCTCTGGACTAAGCCCAGAATCATTCACCGCTTGCTGCATAGCAATATAACTGTACGCCGCTGCATCGCCCATAAAGCGCAATTGTTTACGGTCAATCAGTTCGGCAAAATCAAGGTTTTTGACAGCACCATGAACTTGAGAGCGTAAACCATTTTCTGCATATTCTGGCGCAAAAACAATGCCAGAGCGGCCATTACGCAAAGAATCTGTTACTTCATCAACATTGTTTCCAATACTCGAAACAATCCCTACACCTGTAATGACAACTCTTTTCATAATTTAAAAACTATCCGTATTGGTAAATAAACCGACTTTTAAATCCTGTGCGCTATAAATCTCACGACCATCAACGAACATTTTAGCGTCACCCAAGCCCATATACAATTTACGTTTTATGACACGTTTCATATCAATTACGTATTCAACTTTCTTAGCCGTTGGTAAAACTTGTCCATAGAACTTAACTTCACCCGAACCTAAGGCACGTCCACGTCCGGGACCGCCTGTCCAACCTAGAAAAAATCCAATAAGTTGCCACATCGCATCCAACCCCAAACAACCTGGCATAACCGGATCTTCATTAAAGTGACACTCAAAGAACCATAAATCCTTTGTTATGTCTAATTCAGCACGAATTTGCCCTTTGCCATAGGCACCACCTTCTTCAGAGATGTGAGTGATGCGATCCATCATTAGCATCGGCGGTAAAGGTAATTGCGCGTTACCAGGGCCAAAAAGCTCACCTCGGCCACTCGATAACAGTTCTTCTTTTGTATAACTAGATTGTTGGTTCATTCGGCTTTTCCGGTTTTTAACAATATTTTTTATTATAGCAGTTAGTCTGTACGCAATTCAATTTACGAATCCCATAAACTAAAAAAAGCCTTCTAATTGTAATGATTTGAGACTTTTATTAAAAAATCAAACAACATTGAAAATTAAAAAAAACCCACGCTACCTAAAGATAACGTGGGTTTTAATATATGGTGCCGACAGAGAGACTCGAACTCCCAACCTACTGATTACAAATCAGTTGCACTACCAGTTGTGCTATGTCGGCTGATGTTGCGTATTATAAGATTTAAATTTTAAGTGTCAACTTTTTTAAGACTTTTTGAGCTTTTGTATACTTACCATGCCTTTCAAAACTAAGTCAAAAATCTTATCTGTTTTGACGTCTATTAACGGCTGCAATACCGCTGCGTCACCACCGGTTAAGAACACTTTAAAATAAGTGCCAACCTGTTGATTTAAATCTTCCACAAAACGATTTATAAAGGCCGCGCTCATATACAACGTTCCACCTAAAACGGCAGATTCAGTGTTAGTGGCTAATAAATTGTCGGCATACAAGGCGTCTGAGGAGGAATCACTCATAGACACTGAAACCAATGCTAAAGCAGAGGCATCTTTAACAAGTGCGGAACGTAAACTGGTTAAACCAGGAACAATGAAACCACCAAGATGCTGACCATCGACCACTGCATCTACTGTCATTGCGGTTCCGGCATCCACAACAATAAAGGGCTCATTACATAGTTGCAGTCCACCTTGCAAGGCCATCCAACGATCAACGCCTAGCTGATGAAAAACATCATAACCAGACGTTAAATTACAACAAGACTGTTGTGAGGTAAATACAATGGCAAAAACGCCCCACATCTCTAAAATAGCGGTCTTAATTTCTTCTAAAACATCAATAGATGTCACAGAAGATATAAATACTTCTGTTATATTATCAAACCCACCAGACAATAAAGCCGTTTTTAAATCAGTAAAAGAAGATCTATCGTTTAAAAACCCGTTTAAATCATAAGCACCAATATAATAGTAGTCACCACCACTTACCACGGCCGCTTTAACTCTACTATTTCCAACATCCAAAAATAATTTATCCATAATATTCTAAAGGCCTAATTGAAACACTTCCAGAACGAAACGTTATAATTTTATTTTCTTGTAAAATTCTAACCGCACCAGTTGCCGACAACCCCTTGTATTTTCCTTTAAAAAAACCCTGATTATCATACACAATAACGTCTTGGTCTAATTTGAAAAAATCATACTTTGTATAAAGAGCATGCATTTGTGAAAAAGTGTTTTTTGAATAGTTATCGCATGAGTTAATTAATCGCTCAACTAATTTCACCAAAAGAATTTCTAAGTTAAATTCTACTTCTGACTTAAGAAAATCTATCGGTGCGGCTAAAGAATCACCAGAGAGTTCTAAATTATTTGATAAATTCAATCCAACACCAATGATCAACCAGCAATAATTCGGTTTATATGAAACAACTTCAATTAAAAGCCCTCCAAATTTACCTTTTGTAGTGTAAAGATCATTTGGCCACTTAATAAACAAATCTTGCTCAAATCTGTCCGACAAGCCTTCTATAAGGGTCAAGCCTAATATTAAAGGTAAACCATCTAAATCAACTAGATTAACAGGAACTTTAAGCAAGACACTAAACGTTAGACACTCAGAGTTACTCAACCAATTCTTATTACGCTGACCATAACCAGCAGTTTGATGATTCGTAATACAAAAATGTGGTTTTAAACATGAATTGTCTAAAGACTTTACTTTGTTTTTTAAATAACCATTAGTTGATTTAAGCTCTTCAAAACCTGTAAATTCAACCATTGGTAACTCAGTACAAAAAAGGGTTCGTAATAAAGAAATATTTAACATATTTAGTACGTACTCAAAAACCTAAAATCGAAAATCCCAGGCAAAAAAAACCCGCGAAGCAGAAGCAAGGCGGGTTTTAGGATATAAGCTTGGCAATGACCTACTCTCGCATGGGAACTCCCACACTACCATCGGCGCTAAGACGTTTCACTTCTGAGTTCGGAATGGGATCAGGTGGTTCCATCTTGCTATTGTCACCAAGCAATTTGGTGCTGGTGGCTGTCGTCTATTCTCTAGACAACAACCCCCAAAGTTCTTTATTTATTTGAAATAGATCTCATTTCATTCGGTAACACACATACACAAGGAGTAGATGCTCTCACATCCACCCTCTTACTGTTATTGATCATACTCAAGTGCGTATACCACAACTTCAAAGTCACTTTTGAGTTGTATAGTTAAGCCTCACGGGTAATTAGTACAAGTTAGCTTCATACATTACTGCACTTCCACACCTTGCCTATCAACGTCGTAGTCTCCAACGGCCCTTTAGAAGACTTATAGTCTAGGGAAAACTTATCTTGAGGCAGGTTTCCCGCTTAGATGCTTTCAGCGGTTATCCCTTCCGAACGTAGCTACCGGGCAATGCCATTGGCATGACAACCCGAACACCAGCGGTTCGTCCACTCCGGTCCTCTCGTACTAGGAGCAGCCCCTCTCAATTTTCCAACGCCCACGGCAGATAGGGACCGAACTGTCTCACGACGTTCTAAACCCAGCTCGCGTACCACTTTAAATGGCGAACAGCCATACCCTTGGGACCGACTTCAGCCCCAGGATGTGATGAGCCGACATCGAGGTGCCAAACACCGCCGTCGATATGAACTCTTGGGCGGTATCAGCCTGTTATCCCCGGAGTACCTTTTATCCGTTGAGCGATGGCCCTTCCACACAGAACCACCGGATCACTAGAACCTGCTTTCGCACCTGCTCGACGTGTCAGTCTCGCAGTCAAGCACCCTTTTACTCTTGCGCTCATTGCACGATGTCCGACCGTGCTGAGGGTACCTTCGCGCTCCTCCGTTACTCTTTAGGAGGAGACCGCCCCAGTCAAACTACCCACCATACACTGTCCCTGAGCAGGATTCACTGCTCTAGGTTAGAACCTCAACAATACCAGGGTGGTATTTCAAGGACGGCTCCACAAAAACTGGCGTTTCTGCTTCATAGCCTCCCACCTATCCTACACAGATAGTGTCAAAGTCCAGTGCAAAGCTGTAGTAAAGGTTCACGGGGTCTTTCCGTCTAGCCGCGGGTACGCAGCATCTTAACTGCGATTTCAATTTCGCTGAGTCTCGGGTGGAGACAGTGTGGCCATCATTACGCCATTCGTGCAGGTCGGAACTTACCCGACAAGGAATTTCGCTACCTTAGGACCGTTATAGTTACGGCCGCCGTTTACCGGGGCTTCGATCAAGAGCTTCGCTTGCGCTAACCCCATCAATTAACCTTCCGGCACCGGGCAGGCGTCACACCGTATACGTCATCTTTCGATTTTGCACAGTGCTATGTTTTTAGTAAACAGTTGCAGCCACCTGGTCTCTGCAACCCCCACTAGCTATTGGAGCAAGTCCTTTCACCGGCAGGGGCACACCTTCTCCCGAAGTTACGGTGTTATTTTGCCTAGTTCCTTCACCCGAGTTCTCTCAAGCGCCTTAGAATTCTCATCCTGACCACCTGTGTTGGTTTGGGGTACGATTCTCTATAACCTGAAGCTTAGAAGCTTTTCTTGGAAGCATGGCATCAATTACTTCGTCCAAAAGAGGACTCGTCATCAATTCTCAGTATTAAGAGCCCGGATTTGCCTAAGCTCTCTACCTACAATCTTAAACCAGGACAACCATCGCCTGGATAATCTAGCCTTCTCCGTCCCTCCATCGCAGTTATAAAAAGTGCAGGAATATTAACCTGCTTCCCATCGACTACGCTTCTCAGCCTCGCCTTAGGGGTCGACTAACCCTACGTCGATTAACGTTGCGTAGGAAACCTTGGTCTTTCGGCGAGGGAGCTTTTCACTCCCTTTATCGCTACTCATGTCAGCATTCGCACTCGTGATACCTCCAGGACACTTTCCAATGCCCCTTCGCAGGCTTACACGACGCTCCTCTACCATGCACTATGTGCATCCGCATCTTCGGTATATTACTTAGCCCCGTTAAATCTTCGGCGCAGGCCGACTCGATCAGTGAGCTATTACGCTTTCTTTAAAGGGTGGCTGCTTCTAAGCCAACCTCCTGACTGTCTAAGCCTTCCCACATCCTTTCCCACTGAGTAATATTTAGGGACCTTAGATGGCGGTCTGGGTTGTTTCCCTCTTGACTACGGACGTTAGCACCCGCAGTCTGTCTCCCATGATTGCACTTCTAGGTATTCGGAGTTTGCAATGGGCTGCTAATCCTTGACGGACCGCTAGACCATAACAGTGCTCTACCCCCTAGAGTGATACATGAGGCACTACCTAAATAGTTTTCGAGGAGAACCAGCTATCTCCGGGCTTGATTAGCCTTTCACTCCGATCCACAACTCATCCCCGCATTTTTCAACATACGTGGGTTCGGTCCTCCAGTACCTGTTACGGCACCTTCAACCTGGCCATGGATAGATCGCCCGGTTTCGGGTCTACACCATGCAACTAAACGCCCATTTAAGACTCGGTTTCCCTACGGCTCCCCTATTCGGTTAACCTCGCTACATAATGTAAGTCGCTGACCCATTATACAAAAGGTACGCAGTCACAGAACAAGTCTGCTCCTACTGCTTGTACGTACACGGTTTCAGGTTCTATTTCACTCCCCTTTAGGGGTTCTTTTCGCCTTTCCCTCACGGTACTGGTTCACTATCGGTCGGTAGAGAGTATTTAGCCTTGGAGGGTGGTCCCCCCATCTTCAAGCAGGATTTCTCGTGTCCCGCTCTACTCGTTTTCACTGATAAAAGAATTTTGTGTACGGGACTATCACCCTGTATCGTCAGACTTTCCAGACTGTTCTACTATTCTTATGTCAGCTTAAGGGCTGGTCCCCGTTCGCTCGCCGCTACTTAGGGAATCTCGGTTGATTTCTTTTCCTCAGGTTACTTAGATGTTTCAGTTCTCCTGGTTAGCCTCCCCTAAGGGATATCCTTTACGGATGGGTTTTCCCATTCGGAAATCCACGGATCAAAGCTTGTTTACTAGCTCCCCGTGGCTTATCGCAAGTTACTACGTCCTTCATCGCCTTCTACCGCCTAGGCATCCACCGTGTACGCTTAATCACTTAACTATACAACTCAAAAGTAACCTATTGGTTTGTCTTGTCCTTTTGTTTTGAACTCGCGCCCAAACAAGACCTTTTAAGTGCATACGCAACTAAGATTCTTCGCTGTCATGATATACGCTTGAGTATTCTCAATAATATATGTATGTTTTTACCTTTTACTTGGAGATCCAGGTTATTAACGTATTAATAACCTTTCTCTCCAGCATTTGCTACAAGCCGCTGGAAGGGCGACTTGCAACCCTTTTATGACATCTTGTCGGCGTCATAAAAGGTTCTCTTATGTTAAGGTTTAATTAACATTCGAGATCTATTCCAAATTTTTAAAGAACTTTAAGTACACTATCTTTCAGTACGAATACTGGCCAATACGACTTTTAATACACTCTGTCTAAACAGAATTTATTAAACGTAATATTGGTGGAGCTATGCGGGATCGAACCGCAGACCTCCTGCGTGCAAGGCAGGCGCTCTCCCAGCTGAGCTATAGCCCCAATATGGTGGGTCTGGGTGGATTTGAACCACCGACCTCACCCTTATCAGGGGTGCGCTCTAACCAACTGAGCTACAGACCCGGGTCGTTCATTTCTTCAGTAATTCAGAGACAATTTATGTGAAAGCTCGTCTAAGCTTGTAACCCTTGGTATATCTTAAAGGAGGTGATCCAGCCCCAGCTTCCGCTAGGGCTACCTTGTTACGACTTCACCCCAGTCATGAACCACAAAGTGGTAAGCGCCCTCCCGAAGGTTAAGCTACCTACTTCTTTTGCAATCCACTCCCATGGTGTGACGGGCGGTGTGTACAAGGCCCGGGAACGTATTCACCGCGACATTCTGATTCGCGATTACTAGCGATTCCGACTTCATGGAGTCGAGTTGCAGACTCCAATCCGGACTACGAGAAGTTTTTTGAGATTCGCGCACTGTCGCCAGTTGGCTGCTCTTTGTACTCCCCATTGTAGCACGTGTGTAGCCCATCCCATAAGGGCCATGATGACTTGACGTCGTCCCCGCCTTCCTCCGGTTTATCACCGGCAGTCTCATTAGAGTTCTCAACTAAATGGTAGCAACTAATGATAAGGGTTGCGCTCGTTGCGGGACTTAACCCAACATCTCACGACACGAGCTGACGACAGCCATGCAGCACCTGTGTTAGAGTTCCCGAAGGCACTTCTCCATCTCTGGAAAATTCTCTACATGTCAAGGGATGGTAAGGTTCTTCGCGTTGCATCGAATTAAACCACATGCTCCACCGCTTGTGCGGGCCCCCGTCAATTCCTTTGAGTTTTAATCTTGCGACCGTACTCCCCAGGCGGTCAACTTATCGCGTTAGCTTCGTTACTAATCTTTTTAATAAGACCAACAACTAGTTGACATCGTTTACGGCGTGGACTACCGGGGTATCTAATCCCGTTCGCTACCCACGCTTTCGCACCTCAGCGTCAGTTTTAGTCCAGGAAGGCGCCTTCGCCACTGATGTTCCTCCAGATATCTACGCATTTCACTGCTACACCTGGAATTCCCCTTCCCTCTACTAAACTCTAGACTAGCAGTATCAGATGCAGTTCCTAGGTTGAGCCCAGGGCTTTCACAACTGACTTACTAATCCGCCTACGCGCGCTTTACGCCCAGTAATTCCGAATAACGCTTGCACCCTCTGTATTACCGCGGCTGCTGGCACAGAGTTAGCCGGTGCTTCTTCTGAAGGTAACGTCAAACTAAGCAGGTATTAACTACTTAATCTTCCTCCCAACTGAAAGTGCTTTACAACCCGAAGGCCTTCTTCACACACGCGGTATGGCTGGATCAGACTTTCGTCCATTGTCCAATATTCCCCACTGCTGCCTCCCGTAGGAGTCTGGGCCGTGTCTCAGTCCCAGTGTGGCTGATCATCCTCTCAAACCAGCTAAAGATCGTCGCCTTGGTGAGCCATTACCTCACCAACTAGCTAATCTTACGCGGGCTCATCCTATAGCGAAACCTTTCATGAAGAGGGCTCCTTTACTCCGTAGAGCATATTCGGTATTAGCGTACGTTTCCATACGTTGTCCCCAACTATAGGGTAGATTCCCACGCGTTACTCACCCGTCCGCCACTCGTCAGCAAAATAAGTAAACTTATTTCCTGCTACCGTCCGACTTGCATGTGTTAAGCCTACCGCCAGCGTTCATTCTGAGCCAGGATCAAACTCTTCAGTTTAATCTTGCTGATATGTTTTGAGTCCATCTCTGGACTTATTACAACTCGGAATTGACAAGATTTTTGCATGGAAGAATTTCTTCTACCTATTACATAATTTTGTCGTTTCGAGATTTTTTATCGGGTCACTCACTTAGGGAGCTTCCACATAAATTATCTCTGAATTACCTGATTTTTAAAGAACTTAGGTCTCTTCGAGCCAGTTCGCGATGTTCTGCGTTTCTGTCTCGGTAAGCTGCGTATTGTAAGTGGTTCGTTCTAGGTTGTCAATAATTATTTCAAACTATTTTCAAACTCTTTTCTCAATACCAATAACATTACCGCTTCTTTCTTTCCTTTCCAACCCGCTTTTCGTTTTGCTTTTGCGTTTCGTTTGGAACGCCGCGTATTCTATCCATTTCACTTCACAGCGCAACCCCTTCCCCTCTCTTTTTTTGCTCTTTTTTGTCTTTTTCGTTTCGTTTTTGTGAATCTTTGCTCTTTCTACACCTTACTCAGGCGTTATCCACAGCTTTATGCACATTTTGCTTTGGACAGGCCTGGTTGATTTGGGTTTATAGGACATATTGTTAAAACAAAAAAGCCTGATACTTAATATAAGTATCAGGCTTTAAGCATTACCACTCTTAATTAAACCAACGAACTATTTATGAATAAATTTAATCTTCGAGTGTTACACGGGCAAATTTACGTTTACCGGCTTGATAAACACTCGTTGTATTGGAGGGCATCATTTGGCGACTGTCTTGTACTTTTTCGCCGTTTATTTTTACCGCACCTTGTTGAGTCATTCGATGTGCTTCAGAAGTTGAATCGACCAGGCCTGCTTCTTTTAACAGTGCAGCTAAAGACATTTCACCTTTAAACGTGAATTCGGGCATATCGTCAGGAATGGCGTTTTTGCTAAAACGTGTTTCAAAATCGTGTAGCGCGGATTGTGCATCCTCGTTACTGTGAAAACGCGTGATTAATTCTAACGCCAGTTTTACTTTTATATTACGTGGGTTCTCACCTTGTTCGACGGCCAATTTGTATCCATTGATGACGTCCATAGGTTCAAAACTAAGCAGTTCATAATAACGCCACATTAATACGTCCGATATTGACATGATTTTGCCAAACATATCGTTTGGTGCGTCTTTAATACCAATGTAATTGCCCAACGACTTGGACATTTTTTGTACACCGTCCAATCCTTCTAAAATGGGCATGGTTAAGGTGCATTGTTGCGGCTTGCTATAATGGCCTTGTAAAGTGCGACCCATTAATAGGTTAAATTTTTGATCCGTTCCGCCCAATTCAATATCGGCCTCCATAGCGACCGAATCGTAACCTTGCACCAATGGGTACAAAAACTCATGAATGGCGATGGGCGTGTTGGACTTGTAGCGATCGTTAAAATCGTTACGCTCTAACATTCTGGCCACCGTGACGGTGCTGGCCAATTGAATCATCTCAGCGGCACTCATTTTAGACATCCATTCTGAGTTAAACATCACCGTGGTTTTAGCAGGATCTAAAATTTTAAAGACTTGTTCTTTGTAGGTTTCGGCATTTTTTTCGATCTCTTCACGGGTAAGTGGCGGACGCGTTTGGCTTTTGCCGGTTGGGTCACCAATCATGGCGGTAAAGTCACCAATTAAAAATAGCACCTCGTGCCCTAAGTCTTGAAACTGCTTAAGCTTATTAATCAGCACGGTGTGCCCAAGGTGCAAATCGGCTGCTGTTGGGTCAAATCCGGCCTTGACGCGCAAAGGACGACCACTTTGCAGTTTTTCAATTAACTCTTTTTCTACCAAAATTTCTTCTGCACCACGTTTAATGAGGGCAAGTTGATCGTTTACTGGGATCATTGTGTGTTCCATTGTTTATAAGTTGAGACCTTTGCACCTGACTCGTGCAAAGGTCTCAAATTGTCATTACCCGCACAACACAGTGTCGGTGTTTAAAGACAGCAACCCAGTCATCTGAGAAACCTGTGTAAAGCCATTTTTTTGCATGTATTGCGCAATGCCTTTGTTGATTTTTTAGCCAGCAAGGGATCTTTGGCCAAGGCCGTTCCCATGGCCACCATGGACGCGCCCGCCAAAAAAAACTCAATCGCATCTTCTGCACTGCTAATACCACCCAAACCAATAATAGGAATATTGTGCAATTTTGCCACTTGATACACTTGGTGTACCTTTAACAGTGCAATAGGCTTAATAGCCGGGCCTGACAAACCACCTTGGTTATTGCCTAATGTAGGTTTGCGTGAATGTATGTCAATTTGCATGCCCATTAAAGTATTAATAGCTGATAACGCATCGGCTCCGGCCTCAATCACTCTGCGTGCGCCTTGCGCAATATCGGTTTGATTGGGCGACAACTTTACAATAAGCGGTTTGCTGGTTTGTGCTCGACACGCTTCAACCACGCGCGCCGCCATATCGGGGTCATTGCCAAACGCCGCCCCACCCTTTTTAACATTGGGACACGAAATGTTAATCTCCATGGCAGGCAAGGCAGTTTGATCAAACAATCGCACCACCTCGGCATACTCTTCAATACTTGAACCCGACACATTAATAATAAACTGCGACTGGCTTAAGTCTAACTTAGGCAAATAACTGCGAATCACTTCGCGCGCGCCTGGATTTTGCAAACCAATTGAGTTGAGTAAACCGCTGGGGGTTTCCATAACGCGCTCGGCCTTATTGCCTAACTTGGGTTCTAAGGTAGTGCCTTTTAAAAACACCGCACCCACATCTTGATTGGCAAAGCCCGAAACAGACTGGTATTCTATGCCGTACCCAGCATTACCCGAGGCCATGGCCACCGGAGAAGTGCACTGAATTCCACAAATATTTACTGATAAATCAACCACAGACTGACTTCCTATATGCTACATATTATTCTTTATGAACCTGAAATCCCGCAAAACACTGGCGCACTGATTCGTTTAAGCGCCAACATGGGTGCGCATTTACACCTTATTCACCCCATCAGCTTTGATTTAAGTGAAAAAAAAGTGCGTCGCGCAGGTTTGGATTACGCTGAGTTGGCCAACTTACAAGAGCACGCTAATTTAAGCGCCTGCTTAGAACACATTAAACCCAACCGCGTGTTTGCCCTTACCACCAAAACCACCCGCTACTATACCGAGCCGCAGTTTGAAAACGGCGATGCCTTTTTATTTGGCCCCGAAACCCGTGGATTACCCGCCGAAGTGATTGCCAGCCTGCCCGAACAACAGCGCTTAACCATTCCGATGATTCCCGGCGGCCGAAGCTTAAACTTGGCCAACGCCGTGTCGGTAGTGGTGTATGAAGCGTGGCGACAATTAGGCTTTAACCCTAATCTTTAACACGTTTAACGCGTTTAAATACGTTTAAACATAAAAACACAACTGACCAGGCCTGGTCAGTTGTGTTTTTACTCGCACTTATTAAATGTTAAGCCTCAGACTTACCCGAACGCGCCAGCAACTCTTGCACCGCTGCTTTTGGACTGCACTGCTCGACCACCAAGCGATAGACTTGCTCCATAATGGGCAAATCGAGTTTTAAGCGTTCGGCAATTTGTTTGACGGCTCGCACCGCTTTAACCCCTTCGACTACTTGACCAATTTCGGCCATAGCCGCTTGGGGTGATACATTGCCTTGCGCCAACTTAGCACCAAAACGACGGTTACGCGATAAATCATCGGTGCAGGTTAATACCAAATCACCTAAACCCGCCAAACCCATCAAGGTTTCCGGTTGACCGCCCAAAGCTTGACCCAAACGCATCATCTCAACCATGCCGCGCGACACCAAAGCCGCACGGGCGTTGGCGCCTAAATGCAAACCATCGCTGACACCCGTGGCAATCGCAATAATATTTTTATACGCGCCGCCCACCTCAACGCCAACCACATCGGTTTGGGTATACATTCTAAATGCCTGGGCGTGAAATAAATCGGCCCAAAATTGCGCTTCGCTTTCCAGCACCGAAGCACTGACCATTGCAGTAGGTAAACCTTTAGCCACTTCATCGGCAAAGGTTGGCCCCGACAACACGGTTAATAACGCTTGGTCTCCCAGCTCTTGTTGAGCCACTTGGTGCAGCAAACATTGCGTATCAGGCTCAAAACCTTTGGTGGCCCAGGCAACATGCACCAGGCCTGGTTGAATTAACAAAGGGTTTAATTGATGCAATACGCTACGAAACACATTACTTGGCACCACCACCAACACCGCCGTTGCCGCCGCAATCGCTTGTGGCAAATGCGAGGTCACGCTTAAACCAGACGGCAAAGCAACACCCGGTAAATAGCGACGATTTTCACGGTGTACCAGCAATTGCTCGGCGTGCGTTGCACTGTGCGCCCACAAGGTCACATTATGCCCCACTTTAGCCAAGTGAATGGCTAACGCGGTTCCCCAAGCGCCTGCGCCTAAAACAGCAACGGTGAGTTGAGTCATTTTAATAACAAACTATTGCGCGGTGTCCGAACCCTTTGCTTGGTGCAAATGTTCGGCGTACATAGATTCAAAATTAACCGGTTCGAGCAACAGTTGTGGAAAACCGCCTTTGGCGACCAAATCCGAAATCGCTTGGCGCGCATACGGAAACAGTACGTTAGGGCATTGCACGCCCAACAAATAGCCCATTTCAGTTTCACTAAACCCTGTTAAGGTAAAAATACCGGCTTGCGCGACTTCACACAAAAAAGCCGTGCGTTCTTCGACCTTGGTGGTCGCGGTAACGCGCACCACGACATGATAAATCCCCTCTTCTAACGGCGCGCTTTCAACGTTTAAATTAACTTCTAACGTGGGTTGAAATTGCGAGGTAAAAATAGCCGGAGTGTTGGGCGATTCAAATGAAATGTCTTTGGTGTAAACTTTTTGAATCACAAAGGCTTGCTGGGATTGTTCCGACATGGAAATTCCTTAAAATGCGTTAAAAATAATAGGGGGTTGAAAGAGTTTTAAACGTAAGTAGACATTTACAAACATCACCACACAAAAACAAAAGGCGCTTGCGCGCCGTATAAAAATAAGTGTGTTACGCGTTTAGCAGCGGATCAATTTCACCGCGCTTATCGGCGGCCGACAAATCGTCAAACCCACCCACATGGTGCGTGCCAATGTAAATTTGCGGCACGGTATTGCGACCTGTTTTGGCTTCCATTTCAGCCCATAATGCCGCATTTCCACCCACGTCAATCGACTGATATTTAACGCCTTTAGAATCCAGCAACCGTTTGGCCATGGTGCAATAAGGGCAGCTCATGGTGCAATAAATAGTGACTTCAGCCATTTTATTCTCCTTAATGTTTGTCTCAATCGATTCAATTGGATTGGTTGATTGGGTTTTAACCGACTTGGCTATTTGGCGCGGTTTTTTTTGAACGTTCACGACCGACTGGCAAGCCTGCCGACTTCCAGGCATTTAAACCGCCCGCCAAGTTAAACACTTGAGTGTAGCCGTTTTTAACCAACATGCCTGCGGCACGTGCCGAACGCGCGCCGCTTAAACAATACACCAACACGGGCGCGGTTTTATCTTTGGGGAGCGTATTCATTTTTGCCGCCAACTCGGTGACTGAAACATTTACGGCGTTGCCAATATAACCTTCGCGAAATTCGCCCGCGGTGCGCACGTCTAACACATAAGCGTCGTCGTTATAAATGCGCGTGGCTTCGGTCGAATTAACCGTTTTAAACCCCGCCAAACGTTCACCCACGTAACTGTAAATTAACATGGCCACCACAATGGCTAAGGCGATAAATAAAATCACTTGTTCTTGCATAAATTCAATAAACATTCAAATACCCTGAATAGACCGATGTCAAAGCGGATGATTTTAACAGTGAAAGTGGCTACAATAAATGGAATTATTCATTTTTATGGTAGATATCGCACATGAGCCACTCCGACAATTTGGTAACATCAGAACCAACCCCAGTAAACACATCCGCCCACACCCCTAAAAACCGCCCGACTGGCTTACTTATTTTAGACGGTTGGGGCTACCGCGAAGAACGTGAACACAACGCCATTGCCCAAGGTAACACACCCAACTGGGATCAGCTTATGGCCACACGGCCGCATGCGTTAATTCACACATCGGGCATGGCGGTGGGTTTGCCACACGGCCAAATGGGTAACTCCGAGGTAGGTCACACCAACTTGGGCGCGGGGCGCGTGGTGTATCAAGAACTCACGCGCATTCAAAAAGACATTGATGAAGGTGGATTTTTCACCAACCCAACCCTTATTCAAGCCATTGACGCGGCGGTTAATAAGCACGCTCAAGTGCATATTTTTGGTCTGTTATCAGACGGCGGCGTGCATTCGCACATCGAGCACATTAAAGCGGCGATCACTTTGGCGGTGCAACGTGGAGCCACTCCCTTGGTGCATATTTTTACCGACGGCCGCGACACTCCCCCACAAAGTGCGTTACTTTACATTGCACAATTAGAAGCGCACCTAGCGCAAACTGGCGGTCGTATTGTGAGCGTGATTGGCCGCTTTTACGCGATGGACCGCGACAATCGTTGGGAACGTGTAACCGCCGCTTACAACACGCTGTGTTGCGCCCAAGCTTCGTTTAGCGCAGCCAGCGCAGCGGAGGCCGTTGAAGCGGCTTACGCACGTGGCGAAAACGATGAGTTTGTTCAGCCCACGGTTATCATCAATACAGAGCCAGCCGCGCACATAAACGATGGCGATTCGGTGCTGTTTATGAATTACCGCTCTGACCGCGCACGCCAGTTAACCAACGCGTTTTTAAACCCTGAATTTAACGAATTTGAACGCGTCAAAACGCCTGTACTAAGCCATTTTGTGACGCTTACCGAATACAATAAAACGTTTGTAAGCTTGGGTGCAACCATTGCATACGGCCCTACGGATCTTAAAAACACCTTTGGTGAAGTGGTTTCAAACTTAAACCTTAAGCAATTGCGCATTGCCGAAACCGAAAAATACGCCCACGTTACCTTCTTTTTAAATGGCGGACTCGAAACCCCCTATCCCGGTGAAGACCGTATTTTAGTGCCCTCTCCTCAAGTGCGCACGTACGATTTGCAACCCGAAATGAGCGTGGGCGAACTCACCGAAAAACTGGTAGGCGCCATCGAATCGGGTAAATACGACACATTTATTTGCAACATTGCCAACCCCGACATGGTGGGACACACTGGCAATTTTGCGGCCTGCATTAAAGCGGTTGAAGCGGTTGATGAGGCACTGGGAAAAATCTTGACGGCCATCGAAAAAGCCAACGGCCAAGTCATTGTGACCGCCGATCACGGCAATATAGAGATGTTGGTTGATCCCATTACCGGCGACCCATTTACTTCGCACACCACGTTTCCGGTGCAATGCGTGTACGTGGGGCCAAGAGAGTGCGTGTTACGTGACGGCGGCTCACTGCCCGACGTTATTCCCACTTTACTCGACTTAATGGACATTGCCAAACCCACAGAAATGACTGGCGTCAGCCTGTGCGTTAACTCAAAGTAAATTTAATAACGCTGCAGTTTAACGTAATAACCGCACCACACACTTCACCAGACCTGGTTAAACACGTTTAACCAGGCCTGGTCGTTTTAATTTACACATTCAAAACAAACGTCCCATTACGCAAGTTTATGGGTTTTATGGGCGCTTGCCTCATTTCTTCGCTGGCGATTTTCGCCTAATCCCTTTATGCTAAAGAAACCTTTTGAGACCTAAGGTCTCCTTTTAACCATCTTACTTTATAGGTCTGCACCTTTATGTTGTCGCTTGACCATTCGTTTATCTGGGTTCAACTGTATTTACTGTTGGTAAGTGCGGCCTTATTACACATGCTTTATCAACGCCGTTCACCGCAAAACATTATGGCTTGGCTTATGGCGTTGTTGCTGTTGCCCGGACTGGGTTTACTACTGTATGCGGTACTGGGGTCGCGCAAAATTTTTTACCGTCAACCGTCGGTTTTACCCAAGTTTAAATCCGCTCAACCCTTTTATAATCAAACAAGCCAACCTTTACCCGTCCCACTGTGTCTGCAACTGGATATATTGCTCACAACCAACCAGCTCACACCAGCCTCGTCCAACAACGAGCTTACGCTGTGCCCCAATGCCCAAAGTGCATTTGAACAATTTATGCTTGCACTGACTCAAGCTCAGTCACACATTGATGTACAAACCTATATTTTTGAATTAGACGCAACCGGGCAAGCCATACTAGACGCGCTGATTGTTAAGGCACAACAAGGCGTTAAGGTGCGTTTATTAATGGATGCGATTGGCTCGTTTGAACTGTATCGCCGACCAAAACCCTTGCAAACACTGACTCAAGCAGGTGGCGAATTTGCGTTTTTTCAGCCTTTAATTAAGGCGTTTTTTAGCAGCCAAATTAACCTACGCAACCACCGCAAAATTTATCTTTTTGACCAAACTCTCTTTACCGGCGGCATGAACCTAACCCATCATTACCTTGGCAAAACCACCAACACCCAAGGCTGGAATGACTTGATGTTAAAGGCGCACGGCACCATGGTCGAACACTATCAACATATATTTAACGCCGACTGGCAATACACCACTGGAAAGCCCAATTTAAAATCCAATTTAAAACCAAGTATAAAGCCAAATGTAAAGCACGCTTTAAAACCCACCAGGCCTGGTCAAAGCGCACAAACCTCGCTTAACACACAAACCGTTCACGTCATTCCATCTGGACCAGACATTACCAGCGACGCACTGTTTGAAAGTCTTTTGCTTATGCTGTACAGCGCACAACTCAGCATTAAAATTGTCAGTCCGTATTTTATTCCTGACAGCAGCGTACTAAACGCTCTGCTCATCGCCTGCAAACGCGGCGTGCAAGTTGAACTCATTACGCCTCAAACCTCGGATCACTTAATCTTCGATTTAGCGCGCAGTTCGTTTATGCGTCAACTCCATGAGGCCGGTGGCAAAGTATGGCTAGATCAAAGCGCTATGCTGCACGCCAAACTGATTATAATTGACCAGCAATGCGCCTTAGTTGGCTCCGCCAACTTGGATTATCGTTCATTGTTTATTAACCATGAGGTGGTTAACGTTCTTTACCACGCCCCGCTGCTGCAAGAACTTACTGAGTGGTGCCAAAGCCTTCAAGCCCACAGCCAAGCCTATCAACCACAACAACAACCTTACCCCAGGTTAATTGAAAACATCGCACGCATTGTGGCGCCCATTTTGTGAAAACAGGCTTTATATAATGTACCAACCCAAATTCACACCCATCAGCGCACTCAACTCAACACTGCACTGTGACCAGGCCTGGTCACAAAGCCGTTTGCCCGCGTGTTTTAATGTACTTACCTGGAATTTACACAAAATTGATTTTTCGCATTTTACCCACCGCCCAATTGAAAGCCTTTTGCCCATAGAGCCGCCCCACATTTTAAGCCTACAAGAAGCAACGATTATCCACAGTGCCAGTGCAAGTCATCGCTTCTTTGACCTTCCTTTTGTGATGGCGCCCAACTTGCAAACGGCCAAACGTCAAGCCGGGGTTTTAACCGCGTCTTCGAGCTTTTTACGCGGTCAACAACAATGCCTAACACAAAGCCGAGAACTGGGATTTTTAACCCACAAAACCGCACTCATCACTCATCACACTTTGGCCTGCGGCCAAAATTTAATTCACGTAAACATTCACGCCATTAACTTTGTGTCACACCGCGTGTTTGCTCACGAGTTGCAACAGCTTTGGAACCACCTTGCACACAGCACCCAAGCGCTCATTATCAGTGGCGATTTTAATACCTGGAATCCAACTCGCTTAAAAACTCTGCTAAACGCCACCCAACAACTCAACTTAAGCCAAGTGGCTTATCCCGATACTCGCCCTATTAAAACCCTGATGCGCCAACCCCTTGACCATATTTTTTATCGCGGCCTCCAGCTTACATCGGCTCAAGCACTCAATGTACCTAGTCTTTCGGATCACAATCCTCTCATTGCCCAGTTTTGCCAACCCTAAAAGCCTGCACTTTTCTTAAAATCCATACCCAAAGGGCGTACAGCGCGCTAAAACATAGGCCAAACAATGATACAATTTGATTCCAAACCCGCAATTACAGTATAATCTGCCGCTATTTTATTTTTTTAAACGCGCTAAAAATAAATATTTCCCTTATAAATCAAGTGGTTAAACCCAGTTTATCGCACTGATTTATCGGCTTTCTGACAGACAGGACACTGACTATGAATCCATTACAATCTCATCCCGGCTTAAACTTAACAGGCCTTTATTCACCTGAGTTTGAAAAGGAGAACTGCGGCTTTGGTTTAATCGCAAACATGGACGATAAACCAAGTCACTGGGTCGTGCAAACCGCTATTGAATCACTGGCCAATATGACCCACCGTGGTGGTGTAGCCGCCGATTGCTGCACTGGCGATGGCTGTGGCCTGTTAATCAAAAAGCCCGCGGCGTTTTTACAAAACATCGCAACACAAGCGGGCTTTGAACTGGCTCCAATTTACGCCGCGGGCATGATTTTCTTAAATCAAGACGCTGCCAAAGCCCATTTAGCGCGTAAAACATTAGAAGAAAAATTGCTCAACAAGGGCTTAGTGGTTGCCGGCTGGCGCGTCGTTCCGGTTAATTCAAGCGTATTAGGCACTCAGGCCAAAGGCATGGAACCGCGCATTGAACAAATTTTTGTCAACGCACCCGCCGACATGACCGAAGCCGCGTTTAATCGTTTGTTGTTTACCGCACGTCGCAAAACTGAAATGGCCATTGAACCTGCTGACAACGTATTTTATATCGCCTCGCTTAACAGCCAGTTGTTGTCGTACAAAGGCTTGGTAATGCCTAAAGAATTACCCGAATTTTATCTAGATCTTAAAAACGCCGATTTTGCCTCGTCTATTATTTCGTATCACCAACGTTTTTCGACCAACACTGCACCGCAGTGGCGATTGGCGCAGCCTTTCCGCTTTTTGGCGCACAATGGTGAACTGAACACCATTAAAGGCAATCGCTTTTGGGCGTTGGCGCGTCAAAGCAAATTTGCCACGCCTTTATTGCCCGACTTGGCCGACCTAAAGCCGCTGGTGGCGCAATCCGGTTCTGACTCTAACTCGCTCGACAACATGCTCGAAGTGCTTATGATGGGCGACATGCCGGTGTTTCAGGCCTTGCGTTTATTGGTGCCACCGGCTTGGCAAAACATTCCACATATGGATCCGGACAAAAAAGCCTTTTTAGAATACAACTCCATGCACATGGAACCGTGGGATGGCCCGGCCGGAATGGTTATAAACACCGGCAAATACGCCATTTGCGGCGTAGATCGCAATGGCTTGCGTCCCACGCGTTACGTCATTACCAAAGACCGTCACATTACCTTTGCATCCGAAATTGGTGTGTACAAATATGCCCCCGAAGACGTGGTAGCCAAAGGTCGCTTACGACCAGGCCAGGTGATTGCCGTTGACCTCGAAACCGGCACACTGATGATGCCCGACGAAATTGACGATCAATTAAAAATGGCCAAACCCTACCGCGAGTGGATGGACAAAGGCTACATGCACATTGAAGAAAAACTGCAGCAAGTCGAAAACACCCTAGGCTGGGATCGCCATACCGCTGACATCTATCAAAAATACTTTCAAGTTACATTTGAAGAACGTGACGCAGTTATTCGTGTTCTTGCCGAAGAAGGTCAAGAAGCCACTGTATCGATGGGTGACGACGCACCTTTGCCGGTGTTTTCACACAAGCCACGTTCGGTGTTTGATTACTTTAGACAAATGTTTGCCCAGGTAACCAATCCGCCCATTGACCCATTGCGTGAAAACATTGTTATGTCCCTTAACACCTGTTTTGGTCGTGAGATGAACATGTTTGAAGAAGGCCCAGAACACGCGCGTCGCCTAGAAGTGCGCTCGCCCGTTCTCAGCCCATCCATGATGCAACAGTTGATGTCAATGCCAGACGCCGACTACCAAAACACCGTATTGTCACTGCACTACAATCACGAACAAATGGGCTTAAAAGCCGCCGTTATTGCCTTGTGCGATCAGGCTGTGCAAGCGGTTAAAGACGGTTACACCCTGTTGGTGTTAAGCGATTTAAATGTGGTCGATGGGCACATTAGCATTCCGGCTGTTATGGCCACGGGTGCGGTACACCACCGCTTAATTGTGGAAGGCTTGCGTACCGAAGCCAACCTAATTGTGCAAACCGCCACAGCACGTGACCCTCACCACTTTGCCGTGTTGTTTGGCTACGGTGCCACTGCCGTCTACCCCTATTTGGCGTACGAAACCATTGAAGACATGCGTCGCACCAATGAGTTAGACAAAAACAAACCCATTAGCGATTACATTAAAAACTACCGCAAAGCCATTGACAAAGGGCTGTACAAAATCCTCTCAAAAATGGGGATTTCGACCATTACCTCGTACCGTGGCTCACAACTTTTTGAAGCAGTCGGATTGACCTCTGAGTTGGTTAACCTATGCTTCAAAGACACCCCAAGCCGCATTGAAGGTGCAGGGTTTGAACACATTGAACTCGACCAACGCCGTCTGGCGTGGGAAGCGTTTAATCCGCGTAAAGCATTGCAACAAGGTGGCCAGTTTAAATACGTTTACGGTGGCGAATACCATGCTTTCAACCCCGAAGTGGTTAACAGCATTCGTGAAGCGGTGCAAAAAAACGACCAAGCCAAATACAATGAGTTTAGAGATTTGGTCAACACCCGTCCGGCTATGACCATTCGTGACTTGCTCACCTTTAAAGACGGCATTACCGCCATTGACATTAGCGAAGTTGAGCCTATTAGCGCGATGTTTAAGCGTTTTGATTCGGCCGGTATTTCGCTGGGCGCACTGTCACCCGAAGCCCATGAAGCGTTGGCCACCGCCATGAACCGTTTGGGCGCACGCTCCAATTCGGGCGAGGGTGCAGAAGACCCAGCGCGTTACGGCACCGAAAAAATGTCTAAAATTAAGCAAATCGCTTCGGGGCGCTTTGGGGTGACTGCACACTATTTACGCAATGCCGAAGTGCTGCAAATTAAAGTCGCTCAAGGTGCTAAACCGGGTGAAGGCGGGCAATTGCCTGGCCACAAGGTGGACATGACCATTGCCAAACTGCGTCATTCGGTGCCTGGGGTTACTTTAATTTCCCCACCGCCGCATCACGACATTTACTCTATTGAAGATTTGGCGCAGTTAATTTACGATTTAAAGCAAATTAACCCCAACGCATTAGTGTCGGTTAAGTTAGTGTCAGAACCTGGTGTGGGTACGATTGCAGCCGGCGTGGCCAAAGCCTACGCCGATTTAATCACCATTTCTGGCTACGATGGCGGAACCGGTGCCAGCCCAATGACCTCGGTTAAATACGCGGGCAATCCCTTTGAAATGGGCTTGGCCGAAGCGCATCAAGTGTTGCGTGCCAACGACCTACGCGGCCAGGTTATTTTACAAGCCGATGGCGGCTTAAAAACCGGTTTAGATGTGATTAAAGCGGCCATTTTAGGCGCAGAATCGTTTGGTTTTGGAACCGTACCCATGATTGCACTGGGCTGTAAATACCTCCGTATTTGCCACCTTAACACCTGTGCCGTGGGCGTAGCCACGCAAGACGAACGCTTACGTAAAGAGCATTTTATTGGTCTGCCCGAAATGGTCATGAACTACTTTACCTTTGTGGCCGAAGAAACTCGCGAATGGCTGGCCAAATTGGGTGTGCGTTCGTTGCACGATTTAGTGGGACGCGTTGATTTATTAAAAATGATTGACAACCCACTGACCGAAAAACAAAAAAACATCGACCTTTCGGCGTTTATGACCGACGGTGGTGTGCCGGCCGACAAACCACAAACCGTGCAAGTTAAACGCAATAACCCGTGGGATTTGGGTGACATAGCCGAACAGATGGTCAAAGCCACCTTGCCGACGATTGAAGCCAAAACCGGCGGAACATTCCATTTTGACCTGGTTAACACTGGCCGCTCGATTGGCGCACGTGTGGCGGGTGAAATTGCCGAACGTTATGGCAACGACGGCATGAAAGACGCACCCATTACCTTAAAGCTCACCGGCATAGCTGGGCAGTCGTTTGGGGTGTTTAACGTCGATGGCTTAAACTTACACCTAGAAGGCGATGCTAACGACTACGTGGGCAAAGGCATGGCCGGCGGCGAAATTGTGATTCGTCCACCTGCTGTAAGCACCTTTGACTCAAAAAACACGCCTATTGTAGGCAATACCTGTTTGTATGGTGCTACGGGCGGTAAATTATTTGCCAACGGCACCGGTGGTGAGCGTTTTGCAGTACGTAACTCGGGTGCTACGGCCGTTTTAGAAGGCTTAGGCGACCACGGTTGTGAATACATGACCGGTGGAACGGTGGTGAGCTTAGGTGAAGTGGGGGTTAACTTTGGTGCCGGTATGTCGGGAGGCATGGCGTTTATTCTAGATGAAAACCGCACCCTACCCGATCGCCTCAACCCCGAAATGGTCGAATCTATTCGCATTGACACCGAAAACACCGAAGCGTATCGCGTCTATTTAAAAGCGTTAATTACCGAATACGTCGAAAAAACCAACAGCCCTTGGGGACAAGAAGTGCTGGCCAACTTTAGCCGTTATATTCGCCATTTTTGGCTGGTTAAGTCACGCGCCATTGACATTGAAGCCCTGTTTGACCTATTTGTGTCAAAAGTCGATTAAGCGAAACGGAAAAGGAATTTAAAAATGCCCAATGTACGACAATTTTTAGAACTTAACCGCCAGCTTCCCGAAAAGAAACTGGCCGAAACGCGTAAAACGGAATTTACTGAAATTTATCATCCGTTTGACATGCAAAGCGCCATGGCACAAGCCGACCGTTGCTTGCACTGCGGCAATCCGTATTGCGAATACGCTTGCCCTGTGCACAACTACATTCCAAACTGGTTAAAGCTGGTGGCCGAAGGCAATATTATGGAAGCCGCTGAAATCTCCCATAAAACCAACTCATTGCCCGAAATGTGCGGTCGCATCTGTCCACAAGATCGCTTATGTGAACAGGCCTGTACCTTAGAAGACACCCATTTTGGCTCGGTGACCATTGGTCAAATAGAAAAATACATTACCGACACCGCGTTTGCGATGGGCTGGAAACCCGACCTGTCCAATGTGCCACACAGCGGTAAAAAAGTCGCGATTGTCGGCTCTGGCCCGGCGGGATTGTCGGCTGCGGATATTTTAATTCGCAACGGTGTCACCCCCGTGGTATTTGAAAAACAACCCGAAATTGGTGGCTTATTAACCTTTGGGATTCCACAATTTAAGCTCGACAAAGACATTGTGATTCGTCGTCGTCAAATGTTAGAAGAGATGGGCGTAGAGTTTCATTGCAACACCGAAATTGGTAAAGACGTACACTTTCAAACCCTAGTGAGCGATTACGACGCAGTGTTTTTAGGTTTAGGCACTTACAAACCAATGGCTGGACGCTTTCCAGGTGAAGAGATGCCTGGCGTGTACAAAGCCCTAGACTTTTTAATTGGCAACGTAAAACACGAACTGGGCATGCCACAAACCCCCGAACCGTTTGTGAGCATGGCCGGTAAAAAAGTGGTGGTGCTAGGCGGCGGCGACACTACAATGGACTGCACGCGTACCTCGATTCGTCAAGGCGCCTCAGAAGTGTATTGCGTGTATCGTCGTGATGAAGAAAACATGCCAGGATCACGCGCTGAAGTTAAAAACGCCCGCGAAGAAGGGGTGCAATTTAAGTTTAATTTGGCACCCGTTGAAATCATTGGCAACGGCCAAGTACAAGGTATTAAGGTCGTTGAAACTCGCATGGGAGAGCCCGACGCCAAAGGCCGCCGTGTGGCCGAAACGGTTCCGGGTTCAGAGTTTATTATTGAATGCGATGCTGTCGTGGTAGCGTTTGGTTTTCAACCCAATCCGCCTGAGTGGTTGAAAGACTTTAACATTGAGCTTAATAGCTGGAACGGCGTGGTGGCGTCTGATAAATCGCTGTTTACCTTTCAGACCAGCAATCCCAAAGTGTTTGCCGGTGGCGACATGGTGCGCGGCTCAAGCTTAGTGGTAGAAGCGGTGGCCGAAGGGCGTGCGGCGGCGGAAGGTATTTTAGACTATCTAAATGTATAGAGACCAGGCCTGGTTGTTTTAACAATCGCTTTATGTAAGGAATCGGCTTAATGGACATTTGGACTAAGATTTTTTTATTTGGCGGCGCGCTGTTTGGTGCTATTTTTTTACTCATCGCGCTCATCGCACTGGGCACGGCACAAGATGGCCTGCTGACCGTTGAAGGCTTGCAACACCTTGAGCAGCCTTTAACCTCGTTTTACGAATTTATTCGCTGGTTTTTATACCCTTGGCTGGCGGTAGCGTTGTTTATTTTTGTGCGTTTTTTAAAACGTGTCTTTGGCCGCTAAACTCACTTTTCACAAAATAATCTCTTTGCACAATCGTGCAAAGAGCTCAAAATATAATAAATGGCGTTTACAATGCCATGCATCAATTTAACGGAATTCACCCATGAACCCAACCCTGCCTGCTTATGCCTTTGAAGTGTCGCTTAAAAATTTTAATGATTTAGTACTGTTAAACTCACACAAACTCCCTGTTGTGGTTGAGTTTATGAGCGTCGATTCAGGAATCTGCATGGAAGTTGAAAAATCGCTCACCGATTTAGCTCACGACTTTTCTGGCCAGTTTATTTTTGTAAAGGTCGATGTCTATGAGCAACCAGAACTTAAAGCCGAATACGACATTCAAAACTTACCCACCATTAAAGTCTTTAAAGACGGCAACATCGTCCGTCATGAAGTAGGCAGAATGGACAGTGATGAACTTGCCTTAATGCTAAAAGAGTTTGGCATTTACCGTGCTTCAGATGAAACACGCATGCAAGCACGTGAAGCGCATTTGGCGGGCGACACTATGGCCGCCATCAACTTATTAACGCAAGCGATACAATCCGACCCCAGCAACCGCCGCGTGGCGCTCGACATGATTCAAGTTTTACTGGACGTTGATGCGATAGAACCGGCCACCGATTTGTTCAATCGTTTACCCGATGCCGACAAAGAGAGCGACATTGGCCGCGCGCTCGTTGGTCAACTGACCTTTAAAAATTTAGCCCTAAAAACATCCGGTAAAACGGCACTGTTAGCGCAAATCAACGCCGATCGACTCGATTTTGATGCCTATTTTGATTTAGCCATTTGCCTAGTAGCGGAACATGACCCCAAAGGTGCATTAGACGCTTTATTTGCTTTGCACGAACAGTCACCGACTTACCGTGAAGGCGCAGCACGTGAACTTATCATCACCATAGTAAATATGCTTTCTTCCACCGACGTCGAACTGTCCAAGCAATACCGCCAACGATTGGGCAGTTCGGTAAACTAACCGCTCTTGCTCTGGCATAAACCATACAAAAGTAGTGCTAATACCTTGCGTAAAGCACATATTAACAGCATAAATTTTTCTGATTAATGCATTAATTTTGAGTGAATCACTGGATATTCCCATCAATTTCAAGCAAAATTGTTGGCTTCAACCTGGTTAATGCGCTAAAAGAGTATTTTCTCAATTAGACAACCGCATCAAAAAGCGTCTGGGTTGCTAGAAGAACGTAGGTTCTATTTGAACTTTAGCACCGCACTCGGAACACACTTAGCGCGCGGTTAAAAAGCACTCAAAAACCTCTAAGAACATCTACTCACATTCCCTTCACAAGGATGAACCATGAAAAAAATCAAGATAACGCGCCCATAAATGGCCTTGGCGGCTTAAGCCGTCGTGGTTTTTTAATGGGAGCTGCGGCAGGCCTTGCCTATATGACTGGATTAGAAAATGCCATTGCCAGTCAATCCAGCGACACCCCAGTCCATATTGTTATAGCCGGCAGTGGTTCGGCGGGAATCAGCATTGCCAACCGCCTGGCCAAAGCACTGCCTAATGGCAAAATCACCATTATTGACCGCAAAGAAGCACACGTTTACTGGCCAGGTTTAACACTGGTGGCCACTGGTTTATGGCCAAAGGACAAAGTATTACCGGGTGCTAACGCCGATTTTTTACCGCACGGTGCAAACATTAACCATATTAAAGAGATGGTGGCTTCGTTTGACCCCGATAATAAAAAACTCACCACCGATGCCGGTCAAGTGATTGGGTACGACTACCTGGTAGTAAGCATGGGTATTGAGTACGACTACCAGGCCATCGAAGGCATGGACGTTGAAGCCATTGGTCAAAAAGGCTTAACCAGCGTATACCACAGCCCAGACAAAGCCGAAGCATCGTGGAAAGTAATTGAAAGCTACACTCAAAAAGGCGGTAACGGCTATTTCACCTTGCCGGCCACGCCTATTCGTTGCGCGGGTGCGCCGTTAAAAATGGCCTTTTTAACCTTGGACCGTTTAAAAAAGAACGGCGGATTTGAGCAAGCCAACATGAACTTCTACTCGTCCACAGGCGGTGTATTTGGTTTGCCTTGGTTTAACGACTTTGTCATTGAACGCTTTAAAGAAAATAACATGGGCACAGCGCTAAAAACCCAGCTTAAAGCCATTGATATTGGCGCCCAAAAAGCCCACTTTAGCAACGCCGAAGGCGAGATTAAAGAAGTTGCGTACGATTTACTTCACGTAGTACCGCCTATGCGCGCACCCAAAGTGGTTCGTGAATCGGACTTGGCATGGGGCGAAGGCACGTTTGCATCGGGCGGCTGGTTGGCTGTTGATAAAAATTCATTGCAACACACCACCTACCCAGAAATATTTGGTTGCGGTGATGTCAACGGCACACCACTAGGCAAAACGGCTGCTACAGTCAAAATGTCGGTTCCCATTGTGGTTAACAACTTGTTGTCGGTGATTGCCGGTAATGAACCCACAGCGAGCTTTAACGGCTATACGTCGTGCCCGCTTATTACTCAAGTTGGTTCGGCCATGTTGATTGAGTTTGATTACAACAAAGACTTAATCCCCACCTTCGATTTTATCGACCCAAAACAAGAGTCTTGGTTTGCCTGGATTATGAAAGAACAAATGCTCAAACCCACATACCTAAAAATGCTGGAAGGCAAGGTCTAAAGCGTATCGCAAAGGAAATACTAGCATGCAAGAATTTGGTTTAGCTTTTTATACAATGGTAGGACTGCTTGAGTTACATTGGCAAACGGTCATCACGGTGCTGATTGCCGCGACAATTTTATACGGCGCGGTGCTTAGCTCAAAACGTTCACTGATTAACGGTGCGGCATTTAAAAAATCGTTAATGATTGGGGTCATCATTGGCCTAGTCTTTGTGTTTATTCTGCCCAGCTTAACGCAATCCTCAATGAGTCAAGTCACCTACCTAGTCGACTGGATTTTTCTAGTGGCTATTTCAGCCGCTTACGCTGGCATTGCCAGCGTATTGGTCTACCCAGCGCTGGTATTGATGGGTAAAAAAACGGCTTAACATCTGTTAGCACGTTTCAATAAGCCGCGAGCATCTTTGCTCGCGGTTTATCTGTTTTTTACAGTCAGTCCTTTCTAAGCAATCTGTTTTAAATCGACTGTATTCGCAGGCGGTTTAAATGATTCGACGTCCATCGTCTTAAACGTTTTAATTGACTCCTCTAAACCTCGCACTTGCTCGATAATATTAGCCGAAGTAGACGCAATCTCTTCTACTAATGCGGCGTTCTGTTGAGTGGCTTCGTCAATTTCATTTAACGCATGGCTTACCTCTTGAATACCATTAGTTTGACGCTCTAGGCTTTGGTGCATGGTCGCAATCATGCTGGAAACCTGTTCGACCGCTCGACTGTTTTTATCAAAGGTTTCAGTCGTCATTCGACTGAGTTTTATGCCGATTTCAACTTTTTCCATACTTTTTGCTGAGACCATGCGAATCTGCTTAGCGGCCTCAGCCGAGCGTTGTGCCAGTGAACGAACCTCACCGGCTACCACAGCAAAACCACGACCCGACTCACCGGCTCGAGCGGCTTCAACAGCAGCGTTTAACGCCAACAAATTGGTCTGAAACGCAATGCTATCAATGACCTGAGTAATTTTAGAAATTTCCTGACTGGCCGTTAAAATGCCTGACATGGCCTGATCCATCTCAATCACTACACGACTTCCTTGTTCTATGGTTTGTCTAACGGAGAGGCTCACACCGTTAACATCGCTGGCTTGCTGAAGTGATTGCGTTACACTGTGCGCCATTTGATCCATATGCAATGTTGTTTTTTGAATAGCCGATGCTTGGCTCTGTACGCGACGGTTTAAATCTTGATTGCCGGCACTGATCTCTTCAACACCGCTTACTGCATCCATTGACGCTTGTTTAACATTGGTCAGCATGTCGCTTACGCTGTACGCCATGCGATCCATATTGGTTTTAAGTTCATTCAATTTTCCGCCAAACACCATTTTGGTTTGATACGAAAAATCACCTTGTTTGTAATTGTCTAAAATATCATTTTTGCTATCAATAGAGTGTTCTAGGCTGTCTAATGAATCGTTTAAAAATTGCTTTAACGCACTGTATTCACCCGGCAAATCAATGGTAATACGTTGACTAAAGTCGCCTTGTGTCATGGTGTGCATCACTAAATTTATGGACGATATAGACTCTTTTTGAACTTGAATAGCCTGCTTAAGATTAAGCATGACTTCACGGTAGCCGCCATCAAACTTTTCTAGGTCAATTTCTGCACTCAAATGACCACGTGCCAAGTCTTGACTGGCATTATTAATGGTTTGAAACGTACTGACAATTTCACTAATGCTCTTATTGAAGTTGTCTTTTAAGACCGCCAGTTCGCCCTGATAATCCCCTTGCATTTTTGCCTTAAGATCACCGTGCGCTAAATTTTCACTGACAAGGTTAATTTCACTGGTGGCATTAACCACCGAAGAGAGCAAAAACTGAATGCTGTTTTCAATGTCGGTAAGCTCGTTACGCCCTTTAGACACTTGCCAATTTTTGTACGTTCCTTGGTTGGCAATTAAAATGACCTGCCGTTGCATTTTAGATAAAGGGGTGGTTACTGAACGCACAATGGCAAAATTTAGCACCAACATAAGTAACAAGGTAATGGCACTGGCGGTGGTCATTTCGACCATCTTAGTTTCACTTAAAAGACTTAAAGAGGCCATTAAACCCAGGGATTTTTGGTCTGTTTTATCAATCGCATTTTGCAATAAATCATTGGCTTTTTGTGTTAATTCTGAAATGCTAACGTTGTTTTGAGACTCAGTTTGAATGTAATCTCTTAAATCATTAAAAGACTCGGTGTAACTCTCACGAGCGCCATAAAGCTCTGCAAACATTTCTTGGTTCATAATATTAGCGGCATAACGTTCACTTAAGCCTGTAAAAAGCGCTTCACTTGAATGCCCTAAGCCCTGTTCATCAAAAACTGTTTTTAATTGAGTATTGCTCAACGCAATCATTTTAACCAAGGTAAATTGCGAGGTATTAAGACGTTTAAGCAATTCTTTAAACGGTTCTGTGTTTGCTGCGTTGCCAGACTCCAACTCCATAAACGTTTTTATGTGGGTTTGCAGTCTTTCAGAACTTGGTTCAATACCGTATCTTAAGGTTTCCTGAATTTGCTCTTTTAAAAACACCAATGAGTTGGCTGACTTTTTAATATTGGTTAAATGCTCGTGCATTTTTGCCACGGCCAGCACGGTGTTATTTGTGCTTTCTGTGTTTTCTGTGTTTTTGGTAAGTTCGGCGGCGTTAGCCAATTCGTCATTTGGATTAAACGAAGGGTCTAGCGCTAAGTTAAGCGCCATAAGCTCATCCATCTTTAAGTAAAATACTTGACCCGCGGCTTTATCAAGCGTGCGAGTATAGTCATTCATTTTTAGTAAAACATTAGAAAACTGATGCTGAAATTCATCTATTTTGGCCGTTTGAGTGGTTTGAATCGTCTGCAGGTTTTGGGTATTTTCCTGAACCTCAACCAAAGCCGAACGCGATAACAAGACCAATCCCACTAAAAAGATAAGGCCAATTAAAAGATTGAGCCAAAGTCGGGTCTTAATGGAAATTTCTTCAAGAATTCGCATAATTCGTTTGCCTTGAGCCGTCTGTTATAAGATTTTATATTCTAGACAGACAATATGACATTTGCAGGTTAGTACTGTGACAATCAAATTAAGCGCTGTAAATACCCTTACCAAAACCCTCTAACTCATTGATGTTTAAAAACTTTTGTTTATCATTGAAAACAATAGGTTGGGCTTTTTCTTGCCTTAACCATTGGTAAATTGACCCAGAACTGTGCGCAGTATTTAATACGCTACTCGCTGTTTTAAGGGCATGATTTTGCTCTCTATTTTGGGCTGTATACATTTGCAACGCATTCAAAGAATGGCTAGGAAGACTCATGTGTGCAAAATACGATTGTGGCGATTGTGGCTTTTCTGGCTTTTGCAAATCATTAGAGAGGTACTGAGCAAAGCCCAAAGTACGCTCATGCAACGCGCTCATGCGTTGCAAATAGTCTGTGGGCAATGCCATGGAATCTACTGGGCAAGTAATCCAACGTGAAATGCCCAAATTTAACTGCAATGCACCCCATTGCAACGCGGCTTCTATGCCAGACAAAGGGCCTAAATAACCAGGGTTAATATCCGACACCACCGCGTCAACCAAAGCAGCGTAGCGTGCATTATTGCGGTTGGCACTAATCACACACACTGTGTCTTGGCCTGATTGATGTAGTTTAGCGCGCTGTGCGTTTAAGTCTTGTAACACCCATTCAATCATCGGTTTTTGGCGATACTCGCACCAACCCTTATCTTGTCCGCCCATGCGTTGCCCGCGACCGCCGGCTAAAATCAGCACGCCAATCATGAGTACGTCCACAGGGTCACCCAATCGCCCACCAACACGCGCTGCTTGGGTAAAAGCGCCATGTAACCATCGGCTTGCAAAAGGGTTTTTAAGTGACCGCTGGAGGGCGCTTCTAACACCACAACGCCAGCAGACGTACGCTTAACTTGCAACCACAAGGTGAGCGAATCGTGTCCTGCATACGCGTGTGCCATCTGCACCTGTTGGCTGTGAGCTTGCCAGTGGGTTGCTCGACACATTCTCGCCAAAAAAGCGTTTACAAACAGTTTAAAACTCATAAACCCCGCCAGCGGATTGCCCGGTAAGGCCAGCAGATGGCAAGCCGCAATAGAGGGGTCGTGCGCGCTGGGCCAACACACATACGACAAGGGTTTGGCTGGTCGCATTTGCAATTGCCAACGTTTCACCACAATGGGTGCGGCCATAGACGACAGCGCTTGAGTGACGCCGTCTTTGTCGCCCACCGATGCCCCGCCGACCGTAAGAATCAAATCGACGCGCGATTGCCAAAATGCCAGCGCATCACCCATCGCCCCCGGATCATCACTCACCTGTTGCATCGCCACCCATTCAATCGAAAACGCGCTTAACAACGAGCGCAACCACCATGAGTTGGTTTCGTATCGTTGCCCGCTTTGCAAGGCTTGCGTGGGCGAATCGCTGAGCGGCACCAGCTCATCACCGCTTAACAACACCACCACTTTAGGCATTGCCCACACCTCAACAAAACCGATGCCCATAGAGGCCAATAACGCCATCTCTACCGCACCTAATTTCTGTCCGGCGTGCAAAACCAGCTCGCCCTGCGCCAACTCACAGCCGACTTCTTTAATATTCGATTTGATTAACGGTTGGATCGGACGACGTAACCAGGCCTGGTCATTCAGGCTTTTTAACTCAGCGCATTCCAACGGAATAACGCAATTAACACCCTCCGGCAAGCACGCACCGGTCATCACTCGCACCGTCTGATTGGGCGCAAGCGCCGACATCGGCGGTTGGCCGGCCATTTGACAGCCCACAACCTCTAACCAGGCCTGGTCACAATCTAACGTGTTAGAACTTAACGTAGTCTTTGGTTTTGCCTTTGGTATAGCCGCAGGTGTTTCAGATATTTCTTGGGTGAAGGCATAACCGTCCATCGCGCTTAAACGCTGGCGTGGCTCGGCCATTAAACTGCACACCTCCACGGCTAAAATGCGCGCACTGGCGTCCACCAATGCAACACGCTCTACGTTCAATTGGCCTAATTGGCTTTGCTGCATCAACCAATCAAACACCTCGGTGTAGTCGGCTTTTTGCAGTTGCGCCATCATTATGGGTGCGCCAAACGGTTTTGCCAGGCCTGGTCAGCGTGTGCAAACGCTACGTCTACCGGCCATTTCTCTACCGCCATCAACGCCACGGCCATGGTCGCAATCACACACGCTTGGCCATACACGTCGTTTAGGCGGGCGTGCCAAAGTTCTAATAAATGGTCGTTTTCCCAGGTTTTTGGGCGCTCTTGGCGTTCAATTTGTCCTTTAAGCGCCACCGTCTCTTGTGTGGCGTGCTCTTTGTGCGAAAAATAGAGCTGGCTCAAGGCATCGGGTCTAATTTCGGCCTCGCCACCTTCGCCTTTAAACACCAAGTTGCACGGCGTCTGCAACGCCAGCGCGACAGCGTGATGCAGATTTTCGACCCCTTTATGGTAAATGCCTTGCACGGCCACCCGAGCGTTTAACGGGTTTAAACATTTTACCGCGGTGTTAAACACCGTGCGCACCCCCAGCTCGGACTTTAAGTGCAAAATGCCACGCACCGCAGGTGCAAAGTGCTCCAACCCCAAGTAGGTGGCGCGGCCTTGCGCGATGGCGTGCTGCGCGTCGCTTAATGAGCAGGCCTGGTAAAAGCCCAAAGGCTCAAGCACGCTGTGTGCGTAGGTGCGATTGCTAAATTGCCCAGCGTCGCCATGCAATAACACGGTATAGCCGTTTTGCACCAGCAACTTAATGCTCAGCAAAAAATACGGCGGATAACGCCATTTGCCGGCGTACGCCGCCCAGTCTAAATCAATGCGTTCGTCTAAGTTGGGCGCGTTTAAGGTTGAACGCAACCCTTTAACAAACCCCACCAGCTCGCTGGGCGTTTCGCCATTGGCGCGCATCAGCAGTAAAAACGCCCCCAATTGTTTGTCGGTCACTTGGTTGGCTAAAATCATCTGCAAAGCACGCAGCGCTTCGTCTTCGGTTAACGGACGGCGGCTGTGTGGACCTTTGCCCAAAATGCGCAAAAACTCGGTAAAGGGGTGATCCATACTGTCGCTCATACCGCCTCCTGAATGGGCGTGGACGCCGACGCGCGCAAACGTTCGCGCAGGTTAATCACCTCACCAATAATCAACAACGCCGGCGGCTTAATGGTTTGGGTGGCAATCACCTGCACCATTTGGGTCAGGTCGGTAATGGTAACTTTTTGATTGGCGCGCGTGCCGTTTTCAATAATCGCCACCGGCATGGTGGGACTTAAACCGTGCGCCAACAAACTGCGTTGAATCTGCGCGGCATTTTTAATGCCCATGTAAAACACCATGGTGTCGCCCGAATGCGCTAAACGTGCGTAGTCAATTTCTTGCGCGCCCGCTTGTTGATGCCCGGTAATCAGCGACACCGACTGAGCGTAGTCACGGTGCGTTAACGGAAACCCGGCGTACGCCGAACACCCTGCCGCCGCGGTAATGCCTGGAACCACTTGAAACGGGATGTTGTTTTGCACCAGCAGCTCGGCCTCTTCGGCACCTCGGCCAAAAATATAGGGGTCACCGCCTTTTAAGCGGGCGACACGTTTGCCTTGTTTGGCCAAATCGACCAACATTTGACTGATGTCGGGTTGCGCCACTTTATGCCATTTTTCGCGTTTACCAACGTAAATGCGCTCGGCTTCACGCCGCGCCATGTCCAAAATTTCGGGCGCGACCAGACGGTCGTACAAAATTACATCGGCTTGTTGCAACAAACGCAGCGCCTTAAAGGTCATTAAATCCGGATCGCCCGGCCCTGCGCCAATAATATACACCTCGCCCTGATGCGCGGGCATGGCGGCAGACTCGTGATTGCCATCGGCGTTGGCGTGCAACGCGTTAATTTGGGTTTGCAACAGCGCTTCGGCCTCACCCTCTTGGCCGTGTACCGCTTTATCAATAAACAAGCCGGTTAAGACCTTTTCCCAAAAACCTTTGCGCTGCTCTTCGTTTAAAAGATTTTTAACCTGCTGGCGATAGCGCCCCACCAAGTCGGTAAGCTGGCTAAAACCGTGCGGAATTAAGGTCTCTAAACGCGCTTTCATCACCCGCGCCAACACCGGCGAGCGTCCACCGGTGGAAATAGCGATGGTCATGGGCGCGCGATCGACAATGGCAGGCAAAATAAAGTCGCAATACTCGGTTTGGTCGGCCACATTTACCGGAATATTAAGCGCTTTAAAATAGTGGTACACCGCCAAATTAACCGCTTGCACATCGGTGGCGCAAATCACCAATTTAATGTTCAACAAACCCGCTAACTGACTTGGCGAAAACTCAGCCATCTGCCAGACAATTTTGCCTTGCGCCAAATGAAAGCGCATCTCGGTGCCCAATTGAGGCGACATCACTGTCACCATCGCACCGGCTTGAATAAACAGATCGGCTTTGCGCGCCGCTACCGCGCCGCCGCCCACAATTAAACAGTGCTGCTGTTTAATGTTCATAAAAATAGGTAAGTAATCCACGTTGATTCCCCTTAAAAAACATCAATGCATTTGACGCAACAGCTCGGTTAACTCGGGCACGCAACTGCCACAATTGGTGCCCGCTTTGCAGTGCGCGCCAATCTGCGCCACGGTGGTTAATTTTTGACTTTGTATCGCGCTCACCAACGTGTTTACCCCCACCCCAAAACAGGCGCACACTTGCGCACCTGGGTCGGGCGTGTTGCGGCCATAACCGGCCAACAACGCAAAACGATCACTGGGCGTAAGCGTGGCATTGGCAAACAAACGCCCCAACCAATCGCGGCTCGGAAGTGATGGAGATGGCGATGGCGTTGCCGCTAAAAACACCACCTGTTGCAGCGCGCCTTTTACCAACCACGCCGCGCGTGTTTGTCCTAAACCTGGGGCGTGATACTCTAAAAACTCAACCGCATCAACACCATTATTTAATGTATTTTGCCCACTACTACAAACGCTGGGCAACGCTGCCAAAGCGCTCGGCAAGGCATCCAAACGTCCCCTTCCCACCACTTCGTAGCGATAAAATGGGTCGCCTTGCACACTGACCCACGATACTAAATCGCTTAACAGCGCCGCTGGCAATGGGGTGCGACTGAGCACAAAGCCTTGCCAATCGCTCTGCAAGCGTGCCACTTGCACGGCGGCGTGTTTCAGCTCGGGTTGACCGGACAAGGGATCGACCACGGCGGGTATCAGTGCGTCCACACGGCCGTGTGCGCTGTTTTGTGCTGTCCAATGAATGGGCGCAAACACCTCATTGACGCGCTGTTGTTCAGACAGTTCGGCGCGTCCCATATACTGCCCCAAGGGGTTAAACACCCGCACCCAGTCGCCGGCCACAATGCCACGCGCCGCCGCATCACTGGGGTGCAGGCTAACAAACGGCTCGCCGCGATGCGCCAATAACCGTGGGGTTTTGCCGGTGCGCGTCATGGTGTGCCATTGGTCACGCACCCGCCCGGTGTTCAGCCGTAGCGGCCAATCGGCACTCAGCACGGCGTGTGGCAAGCGTGGGGTAATGGCGATAAACTGCGCCCGACCGCTTGGGGTAAAAAAACGGCCATCGCTAAACAGGCGTTTGCATCCATTGGGGTGTGCGGCGTTAATAGGCCAAGGTTTTGGACTAAAATCGGCGTAATCGGCGTCGCTTAAATTGACCAGGCCTGATAAGTCAAAATCGCGGCGGCCGTGCAAATCATCGTTTTCAAACCCCGACAGCGCGGCGTGCTCTCTAAAAATATCGGCCTCGCTGGCGTAGCTAAACGCGTCCGACCAACCCATGCGTTTAGCCACTTCACAGACAATCCACCAATCGGCTCGGGCGTGCTCGGGGCCTTGCATAAATTGGCGTTGCATCGAAATGGTTCTGTCCGAATTGGTGACCGAACCGCTGGTTTCGCCCCAAGTTAAGGCGGGCAGCAATACCGTGCCCACAGCCGTGGTGTCGGTGTGCTGCAAGCAGTCTTGCACAATCACGCACTCGCACCCTTGCAAAGCGGCTTTTACCGCATCGGCGTCGGGCATCGACACCACCGGATTGGTGTTGATAATCCAAATGGCTTTAATGTGGCCTTGCGCCACCGCGTCAAACATCTCCACCGCTTTTAAACCGTTGCTGCGCGCCATATTGGGCGCTTGCCAAAAGCGTTGCACGCGGTCAATGGCGCCGGGCGTGGCAAAGTCCATGTGCGCGGCCAGTTGATTGGCCAAACCGCCCACTTCGCGCCCGCCCATGGCGTTGGGTTGACCGGTAATCGAAAACGGCCCTGTGCCTTCTTTGCCAATGCGGCCGGTCGCCAAGTGGACGTTAATGATGGCGTTCGATTTATCCACCCCCGAGCTGGACTGATTGACCCCTTGCGAATACAGAGTCACCATTTTAGGGGTCTGCAACGCCCATTTAAACCATTGCTCAAGGGCGCTGGCGTCTAAGTCGCACCAGGCGGCCACCTCGTGCAACGACTCTAGCGCTTGCGCGCTGGCCAATGCGGCCTCAAACCCTTGGGTGTGCTGGGCAATATAGGCGTCGTCCAAACCGTTGTGCTGGTGCAAATAAGCCAACAAACCGTTAAACAACGCTGCATCGCTGCCGGGTTTTAAGGCCAAGTGCAGGTCGGCAATTTCGCACGTCGCGGTTTTGCGCGGGTCAATCACCACCACTTTTAAACGGGGATTGGCTTTTTTAGCCGCCGCAATGCGCTGGTAGACAATGGGGTGCGCCCAAGCGGTGTTCGACCCCACCAACGTAATCAGCTCGGCGTGCTCTAAATCTTCGTAACTGCACGGCACGGCATCGGCGCCAAACGCACGTTTGTAACCCACCACCGCCGAGGCCATACACAGCCGTGAGTTGGTATCAATGTTGGCGGCACCGATAAAGCCTTTCATAAGTTTATTGGCCACATAATAGTCTTCGGTCAGCAATTGTCCCGAAACATAAAAGGCCACCGCCTCACGACCGTGCTCTGCAATCACCCGCTTTAAGGTGTCGGCCACATGGCGCAGTGCGTTGTCCCAATCGACTGGTTTGGCGTTAATTTGTGGGGCAAGCATGCGCCCAGCAAACCCCAAGGTTTCGGTCACCGAGCTGCCTTTTACACACAACTTGCCAAAATTGGCGGGGTGACTTGGACTGCCTACTACTGAAAAAGCATCTACTGAAAAAGTGGCCTCCGAATCGGGCGTACTCGACACATTAGACGCACTGGGCGTAATGCGCATGCCGCACCCCACGCCGCAATAGGGGCAGGTGGTTTCGGTGACCTTGTTAGCCGTCGTCATGGCACGCTCACCCACACCGCGTGGTCTTCAATACGACTGGGGTAAACCGTAAGATAAATATCGGGGTGCTCAAAACACTGCCCGGTTTGCAAGTTGTAATGCTCTTTGTGCAAGGGCGAGGCCACCATCAACTGGCCTTTTAAATCGCCCACCATACCGCGCGACATCACAAACGCATGGCAAATGGGGTCGTAATTGCTGGTGGCGTAAACCTGCCCAGCCAAATAAAACAGCGCAATTTGTTGACCGTTAATCAGCGCGGCCACCCCCGAGTTGGCCACCAACGCATCCACTGAACACACATACTGAAATTGGCTCATAAAATTTCCTAACGATAATAGAGGTGCCCTAATGGGCTTTGACCAGGCCTGGTCAGTTTAAAATTCACATTGACCAGGCCTGGTTAAACCGCGTTTAAACGATTTTTAAGCGATTTGTTTTATTTCTACCGCAATCCCCGCCAAACGTTCGGCTTGAGTGGCGGGACGAATTTGACCGCGCTCCAGAACAAACGGTTGTGGGGCTTTGTCCTCAACGTTTACAAACGATTTAAAGCGTTGGGTAAACTCAGGGTTGTTAATCGCACGTTGCCAATCGCATTCGTAGCTGGCGTGCAACTGCGCCATTTGCGCTTCCAAATCGGCGGCTAACCCCAACGAATCGTCGATGACCACCGCTTGCAAATAGGTCAATCCACCTTCTAAATTGTCGAGCCAGGTGGCGGTGCGTTGCAAACGGTCGGCGGTTTTAATGTAAAACATCAACAGACGATCCACGTACTGAAACACCTGCGCTTGGGTTAATTTGGTGGCAAACAAGTCGGCGTGACGCGGTTTCATACCGCCGTTGCCGCACACGTATAAGTTCCAACCCTCTTCGGTCGAAATCAGCCCAATGTCTTTGGCTTGCGCCTCGGCGCATTCGCGGGTGCAACCCGACACGCCCATTTTAATTTTGTGCGGTGAGCGCAAACCTTTGTAACGGTTTTCAAGTTCAATGGCCATGGTGACCGAATCGTCTAATCCGTACCGACACCAAGTAGACCCCACACACGACTTTACGGTGCGCAAGGCTTTGGCGTAGGCTTGTCCCGACTCAAACCCTGCGGCAATTAGCTGTCGCCAAATATCGGGTAAATCGTTCATCTGTGCGCCAAATAACACAATGCGTTGACCGCCGTTTATTTTGGTGTACAGGCCGTACTGCGTGGCAATTTGCCCCAAGACAATTAATTTTTGCGGGGTAATCTCACCGCCTGGCACACGCGGAATGACCGAATAGGTGCCGTCCTTTTGCATGTTGCCCAAATAGTTGTCGTTGGTGTCTTGCAGCGGGATTTTGTCTTTTTCGAGCGCATAACTGTTCCACAGCGAGGCAAAAATATTGCCGGCGGCTTGTTTGCAAATTTCGCAACCGTGGCCTTGATGACCGTCATGGTGATGGCCGTGGCGTGCCATTAAGTCTTCAAACGTGGTGATATTTTCAACTTTGCACAGGTGATACAACTCTTGGCGGGTAAACCCAAAGTGTTCACACAAGTCGGTGTTTACCTCAACGCCCAGTTTAGTGAGTTCGCTGTTAAGAACATTGGTGACCAACTGCACGCAACCGCCGCACCCTGTGCCGGCTTGTGTGTTGGCTTTTATGTCAGCCATGGTGCAACAACCGCCGGCCACGGCCTCAACAATTTGACCTTTGGTGACGGCGTAACACGAGCACAACTGGGCGCTGTTGGGCAACGCGTCAGGGCCAAACAGTTCGGTGGTTGAGCCACCGCGATTGGGCAAAATAAGGCTGTCTGGGTGCTCCGGCAAGGTCATGTTATTGAGCTTAATTTGCAATAAATTACCAAAATCGTCGGCGTCACCGACCAACACTGCACCCAATAAGGTTTGGCCATCGGCCGACACCACCAATTTTTTGTAAATCTCTTCGGGGCCGTTTTCGTACACATACGATAAAGCAGTTTCGTCGTTACCGTGCGGGTCGCCAATCGAGGCAACGTCTACGCCCATTAATTTCAGTTTGGTGCTCATGTCCGCGCCGCTAAAATGGGCGGCTTCGGCGTTAAGCGTGTCCACGGCCACTTGCGCCATGGCGTAACCTGGCGCAACCAGGCCGTAAATCATGCCGTTGTGCAAAGCGCATTCGCCAATGGCAAACACGTCGGGATGAGAAGTAAGACATTGGTCGTTGATGGTAATGCCACCGCGCGGTCCGGTGACCAGGCCTGCTAACTTAGCCAATTCGTCGCGCGGTCGAATACCGGCCGAAAACAGCACCATGTCGGTTTCTAAAAACTCGCCGTCGGCGAACTCCATTTTGTTTAAACACGTTTGACCGGCCACAATTTGCTTGGTGGCGTGGGCGGTGTGCACGCGCACCCCCAGTTTTTCAATTTTGCGTTTTAACAGTGCCGCCCCCCCTTCGTCTAATTGCACGGGCATTAAACGGGGAGCAAATTCGACCACATGGGTTTGCAAGCCTAAATCGACCAAGGCTTTGGCGGCTTCCAACCCCAACAGACCACCACCGACCACCACACCGACTTTACCGGTGGCGGCCACGGCTTTCATCGCTTCCAAGTCTTCAATAGTGCGATACACCAAACAGCCTGGGCGATCATTTCCGGTAATCGGCGGCACAAACGGGTATGAGCCGGTGGCCAGCACCAATTTATCAAACGCCACCGTTTTCCCGCTGGCCGAGGTCACGGTTTTAGCGGCTAAATCCAAGGCGACCACCTTGTCGTTTAAGTGAATGCTAACGCCATTGTCTTGGTAAAAATTAGGGGTGACCAGCGATAAATCGTCGGCTGTTTTGCCCGAAAAATAGGACGATAAATAGACTCGGTCGTAGGCCATGCGCGGCTCTTCGCCAAAAACCTGGACGTTAAACTGTTTAAAACCCGGGCTTTTGACCAGTTTTTCGATAAAACTGTGCCCTACCATGCCGTTGCCCACCACCACAATGGTTTGCGCTGCGTGTTGTGTGTGTTGTGTCTGTTGCATTGCCGCTCTCCCTCTTTGGCGCGCCAAAGTGTCTTTGTACGTTTATGTGTTTGTATAAATACCGATATTTGTGCCGATAGTTCGTTTAAATCTCTAAACCAAAGATCAAATTATCTTGCGATTGGCTCAGGTCGTTTGGCGTGCAAATAAGCTCAAACAAACCGTTGGCATCGCGGGTGTCGCCCATTAACAGTGCGCCTACTAAGCGTTGGTTTTTAAACACCAGCTTGCGGTACACCTGCCGTGCCCAATCTCTAAACACCACACTGTGCGTGCCGGGTTGACCTTCAAAATCGCCGGCCGAAAACACATTTACCCCGGTTATTTTGAGCTGGGTCGCGACGTTTGAACCCACATAAGTGGCGGCGTTACCGTCTTCAGCGCACACGCCGCCCAGTACCTTGGCCAATACTTCGGCCTGTTGATACAATGGGGCGACCAAACCGTAGGTTTGTCCACGGTGTTGCACGCACTCGCCTAGGGCGTAAATGGGCGCTTGTGACGTCGCCAACTGATCGTTGACCACCACCCCGCGCTCCACCGTCAATCCCGAGGCGCTGGCCAACTCGGCATTGGGTTGAATGCCAATGGCCATCACCACCAAATCGGCGGCCAACTCTTCGCCACTGTCTAAACGCACGCCGGTTACCTGCTGTGTGCCCAAAACTTCAACCACATTGGCCGCCAATTTAAATTGCATGCCCACCAGCGCGGGGTTTTCTAAATGGGTTTTAAGCAACCCTGCGGCGCTGGCGTCCATTTGCTGGCTCATTAACTTGGCATTGCGGTGCACCACCGTTACCGCCACGCCTTGCTTCACCAAACCATAAGCGGCCTCTAACCCTAATAATCCACCGCCAATCACCACGGCTTTAGGCACTTTAAGGGTAGAACCTTTAACATTGACCCAATACAACATGCGATCAACGTCCGAGACCTCTCTAAAACTTACCAGGCCTGGTAGATCGCGTCCTTTAATGTCGAGCATTAAGGGTTTAGAACCGCTGGCCATCACCAGCACGTCGTAAAAATGGGTTTCGCCGCAAAAGGTGGTGAGACGTTTGGCCGCGCCGTCCAAATGCGACACCGTTTTGCCACTGTGAAACACCATGCCACGCGCTTCAAACCAGGCCTGGTCATGGGTCACAATGCTGTCAAAGGTTTTTTCGCCCGCCAACACCGGCGACAACATAATGCGGTTGTAACTGCATGGCGTTTTGCCTTGGCGCACGCGGGTATGCAAAGGCTCGGCGTTAAACACTTCTACTAAATACTGCCCTGGAGCATGCACCAGCAGTTGCTCTAAAAACCGCATGCCGGCCATACCCGCGCCCACTAACATGAGTTTTTTCATAACTACCAGCCTAGCCGTGTTTGCGCTGTTTTTCGTGCAAAAAGTGCAGCACTTGATGACGATAATGGTTGTAGTCGGCGTTGTCGGCCATTTCGATGCGGTTGCGCGGTTTGGGCAAGTTAATCTCTAAAATTTCACCAATGGTGGCCTCGGGGCCGTTGGTCATCATCACAATCCGATCCGACAACAACACCGCCTCGTCCACATCGTGAGTAATCATCAACACCGTGCTGTTAAGCTCGCCTTGAATGCGCATCACCTCGTCTTGCAAATGAGCGCGGGTTAAGGCGTCTAATGCGCCAAAAGGTTCGTCCAACAACAACACTTTAGGCTCTAAAGAGAGCGCCCGAGCAATGCCCACACGCTGTTTCATGCCGCCCGATATTTGCGAAGGCAAGCGGTCTAAGGCGTGCGACATGTGCACCATGTCCAAACTTTTTAAAATCCATTCGTGGCGTTGCTTGGCGTTCATGGTATTTTTAAAGGCTTTATTAACCGCCAAAGCCACGTTTTCGTACACCGTTAACCACGGCAACAACGAGTGGTTTTGAAACACCACGCTGCGGTCGGGGCCGGGGCCTTTGACCTCGCGATTTTCTAAAAAAACGTTGCCCGCACTGGCGTCCAATAGACCGGCGACAATGTTAAGCACGGTGGATTTACCGCAACCCGAATGGCCGATAATGGCAATAAACTCGCCTTTTTGAACCTGCAAATTAATGTTGCTAAGCACTTTAGTTTGGCTTTTGCCTTGACCAAACGCCATGTTGACGTTTTCAATCACTAAATATTTTTCTTTCATGACTCTCTCCAAACTCACATTAACTGGCGCTGGTGCCACGGGTAATTTTATTGCCTACGTAAGCCACCAATCGGTCCAAAATAAAGCCTACAATGCCCACATAAATTAACGCTAAAACAATGTCGCTGATTCTGGAGCTGTTCCACGCATCCCAAATAAAGAAGCCAATTCCCACGCCGCCAATTAACATCTCGGCCGCCACAATCGCCAACCACGACAACCCCACGCCAATGCGTAAGCCCGAAAAAATATACGGTGCGGCCGCTGGCAACATGATTTTGGTGAAATACTCATAACCATTTAAATTCAGCACGCGCGCCACGTTGCGATAGTCTTCAGAAATATTGCGCACCCCCACCGAGGTGTTGATGATAATCGGCCAAATGGCGGTAATAAAAATAACAAAAATAGCCGACGGATAACTGTCTTGAAACCCCGCCAAAGACAAAGGCAACCACGCCAACGGCGGGACGGTTCTTAACACCTGAAAAATAGGGTCTAAACCACGCATCGCCAAAGTAGACTGTCCGACTAAAACACCCAACGCTACCCCCACAATCACCGCCAACGTGTAACCGTACGCCACGCGTTCTAAACTGGCGAGTATTTGCCAACCCATGCCCACGTCGGTGCCGCCATTGTCATAAAAAGGGTGAATAATCAGCCCCCAAGTCTCTTCAATCACCCGACTGGGCGAGGGCAATGTGGCGCCACTTGACGAGGTAAGCCACTCCCAAATCAGCAATAAAACAATCATCACCACCAAGGGCGGCAAAAGATGATTCATGCCATAGTCTTGCGCTTGCTTTAAACGCTGTGTTGTTACCGAACTCATGTTCACTCCTTTGGGAGCGTGCGCTCCCAACGTACTTTAAAAAGTCTTAAATGGTCTTAAATGGTTAATCTTTAACTTACTTTAATGGTCTTAATGGCCAAGCTGTCTAAATAGGCTTGCGGGTTTTCTGGGTCAAACACTTTGCCGTCAAAAAAGGTCTCTTTGCCGCGCGACGTACCGGTAGGAATATCGGCTTTATCAATGCCCAACGATTCGGCCGCTTTACGCCATAAATCTTCGCGATTTACCTGGGCAATTAATGCGTTGCTGTCCAAGTTCATCGGCAAATAGCCCCAGCGTTTGTTTTCGGTTAAAAACCATAAATCGTGGCTCTTAAACGGGTACGAGGCCTGATCTTTCCAATAACGCATTTGGTCAGGATGGTTTTCAACCACGCGGCCAGTGCCATAATCAAAATTGCCTTGCATGCGGTCAACAATGTCTTTAAACGGCGCGTTAATCCAACGACGACTAGAACAAATTTTGGCTACTTCTTCGCGGTTTTCGGCTTGTTCGCAATACATCTGCGCTTCCATGACCGCCATAATTAACGCTTGAGTTGAATTAGGATTGGCATCGACGTAATCGGCACGCATTGAAAACGCTTTTTCGGGGTGGTTGTGCCACAACTCGCCGGTGGTGTTGGCGGTGTAACCAATTTTTTGATTGATGAGTTGCTGATTCCACGGCTCACACACACAAAAGGTGTCCATGCTGCCTACTTTCATATTGGCCACCATTTGCGCAGGTGGCACCACAATGGTCGATACCTCAGAACTGGGGTTAATCCCACCGGCCGACAGCCAGTAACGCATCCACAAATCGTGCGTTCCACCTGGGAACGTCATGGCTGCATTGACCGCCACGCCTTTCGTCTTTTTGGCGGCCAAAGCGGTTTTAAACTCACTGGTGTTGGTGCCCACTTTTAAATCGGCGTACTCATTGCCCACCGAAATACATTGTCCAGCCAAATTTAAGCGTGCCAAAACGTACATAGGCACCGGAATATTATTGGGTGTTACTGCGCCCGAACTAATTAAATACGGCATGGGGGTTAAAATGTGCGCCCCGTCAATACCGCCTTTGCCCGAACCCAATACCAAATTGTCGCGTGTCGTGCCCCACGACGACTGTTTAAGCACTTCAACATCGGTCATGCCGTGCTTGGCAAAAAAGCCTTTTTCAATGGCCACAAATAAGGGCGCGGCGTCGGTTAGGGCAATAAACCCCAACTTAGCTTTGGTGGTTTCTAATTTACCGGTGGGCGCAATGGCCGCATGCGCCATGCCACTTAACCCGGGCAGTAAGCCAGACGCCAAACCAATCCCAGCCCCTTTTAATAACGTTCTTCTTGAAATTCCATTTTTATGATCAACCATGATGTTTCTCCTAAAGCCTAAATTACCAAAACCCTAAAAACAAAAAAGGCGTCACATCATGCCTTGAACCATTCAAGTTCAAAGTAAGATGGACGCCTTAATCCAAAATTCAAATTGTGAGCCTCTGCGCCGACTGGCCGCCAGAGTGCAATGCTTAAACCCCAATTGCCCTAAGCTAATTAGTTAAAAGCTAAATACATGCCAATATAAAAAATAAACTCGTAACTAGCTGTTTTATAATGATTTATAATGATTTATAAATATTTACACATTACAGAATAAATAATATTTTATTTTTAAAACGAATGTTGCACCAAAACACAACACAAAAGCACCAATATAAAAAACACTAATACATTCGCTGACCTAAAACCTTTTTAGCCACTTCAACCAGCTTTTCACCCTCTTTCATCGAGCGCGCCTGCAACCATTGATGCGCTTGCTCTTCGGTTAAACCCGAGCGCAAAATTAAATGCGCTTTAGCGCGTTCAATTAATTTTCGCTCTAACAAGGTCTGCTGCGCCAAACGCAATTGTTTGGACATTAAACGTAAATCGTGTGCCTTGCTTTGAAGTTTTTCAAACAACAGCTGACTCACCCCCTTGTGCCCCTGCATAAAACCGTTTACCGGGTTTTTTTGGCCGTGCGCCTGCTGATGCACCAGCCACTGTTCACAAAACACTTGTTCTGAATTTAACAGCTGCTCGGCCTGCTGCATGCCTTGAGCGCACACCCGCAACAGCACATCAATTAACGCGTTTTCTAATAAATGTAAGCCATCAATGCGCTGTGTGGCCACTTCAAACCAGCGTTGCGCCAACACACAATCCTGTGGCGCATTAACAACCGAGGCGTCTGGCTCAAACAATTTTTGCCTAAACAGGCTAAATTGCGCCACTCGTTCGGGTGCGCTTAATTGCGCAAACAAGGTTAACTCGGCGGGCAAAGCAAATTCGCTAAACACATCCAAACACGCCTCTTGCGCCTCTTGCTTGTAAATAAATTCGGCCAACAACGCCGAATCGACACCCTGGCTAAACATCAACACCCCCAACGCGCGCTCTTGTCCGGCCAGCTCTTTGGCTTTCATCAAGTGCAATAACGCAATTAACGCTCTGGACACTTGCACGTCCATGCTCCAGTCAGCCATGTCCGAAATAACCATAAACAGACGTTCTACAATTTGGTTAAAACGCCCAATGGCCTCTAACGGCTTAATGGTCAATTGATTGACCTGCGCTCTTAACGCCGAAAGCTCTTCTAACGCGCCCAATAAAACCGCTAAGCTGGCGTAAATACTGCCGCTGAGCAATTTGTTATCAAACTCGCCACGCCACGCTTGTAACGCCAATAAAAACGCCTGCTCATCGTCCTCAAACTGGCGGCGATAACGCCCCACGGCGGCCAAATGCTCAGCCTGACACGTCACCAAATACAGCGTGCTGGCACCGCGCTCTAACTGCAATTGATGCACCAATAAGCGAATGGCGCGCACCAAACCCGAGGCTCTAAATAAAAACCCCAGTGCATCTAATTCCGATTTTTTAGACAACAAAAAGAAATCCATCACCTCTTTTTGCAGCGCTTCATGCTTTAACACGTCCATACGTTAACTCAAACTTAAACCCCAATAAATTGACTTTAAGCGAATTTAATACCCAATTAACTTTTTAATAAATAATTCAGATGGTTATCGAATTAACCCATTAATAATAAACACTTTATCTTTAATATATTTCCCAATAAGTAGCAACTTGCACCAAAATAACTCAGCGTAAATCGTAAAGTGTTTATCGTTCATCGTTAATAAAGACCAACTGTTTTGAATCTTACCAGGCCTGGTAAAATGCAAAAAACCGTTGTGAAGACATTAAACGGTCTAATAGACCCGTTTTATTTGGGGGGAAGGGTGAGCGCAACAACATTTTTTATTAACCTTAATTACGCCCACTTAGCCAAAATTTCTTTGAGCTTTTCAATGTCAATCGGCTTAGAAAGGTAGTCGTTCATACCCGATTGAAGACATTTTTCGCGATCCCCTTCCATGGCATTGGCGGTAAGTCCAATGATGGGGATTTGCTTGGCGTGGCTTTGACGAATGGTGGCGGTGGCAACGTAGCCGTCCATAATGGGCATTTGACAATCCATTAAAATAAGGTCAAACGACTCGGCATTAAAGGCCTCTACCCCTTCTTTGCCGTTATGCGCCACCTGCGATTGATAACCAAATTTTTGCAGTAATTTGACCGCAACCATTTGATTAACGGTGTTGTCTTCCACCACCAAAATACGTTTGAGAGAAGCCTGCTTTTTCTCTTGCTCAATTTGTAATAACGCCCGTTGTTGCTGGGCATCTTGCGCCGCGTGTTCCGCCTTAGAAAATTTTGGACCTTGAAGTATGCCCGACAACACTTCGCGTAAAATGCTTTGCCGTAGGGGTTTGCGCAGGCAGTAATCAAAGGTATTTTTGATCTCTTCTGGCCATTGGTTGGCATAGTGTGACGAGGCCATCACCAATTTAATGTGCGCACAACTGGGAAGCTGCCTTATTAATTCGGCCAATTCTAACCCGTTCATGCCTGGCATTTGCATGTCTAAAATAGCCAAATCAAACGCAATACCCAATTGACGATTTTGATTAATTATTCTTAAGGCTTCAACGCCTGAATTCACAATATAAGGCTCTAAATTCCAAGCTTTTAACTGTTTTTGAAGCATCGCGCAATTGGTCTGATTATCGTCTACGACCAAAATTTTTTGTTTTTGAAATTGCGCTTCCAGTGCGCGTTTAACCTGCTTTATTTTTGCTCGGTTGTTCTGGACAAAGGCACTTCAAACCAAAAAGTGCTGCCTCGACCCGACTCACTTTCAACGCCTATGCGCCCACCCATCAACTCAATTAACTGCTTTGTAATACTCAAGCCCAAGCCTGTTCCACCAAAACGTCGAGTGGTCGAACCATCGGCTTGTGAAAACGGCTGAAACAGTTTGTTAAGCGTATTGGCTTCAATGCCGATTCCCGTGTCTTTAATTTCAAAACGAACCAGGTTAGGCTGGCTTGGTGACGCGGGCATAAAAGCCGACACCGAAACTTCACCTTGTTCGGTAAATTTATAGGCATTGCCAATCAAATTAATCAACACTTGCCGAATACGTACCGAGTCCCCAATCACCCAGTGCGGCACATTAGGGTGCGGGTCAACAATCAACTCTAGGTTTTTTGCGCCAAATTGCAGACCAAAAATTTCCGATATATCCTCCAACACTTCGTAGAGATCAAAGCTGATATTTTCGATCTCCATTTGCCCCGCTTCGATTTTAGAAAAATCTAAAATGTCGTTAATAATCGACAACAACGCCTCACCCGAGCGAATGATTGTGCCCGAAAGTTCGCGTTGCTCTTGGGTGAGCTCGGTGTCGTTTAACAGGCTCGACACGCCAATAATGCCGTTAAGCGGCGTGCGTATTTCATGGCTCATGGTGGCCAAAAACTCAGACTTGGCCTTAGAGCCGGCTTCGGCCAACAGCTTGGCTTGGGCTAAGTTTTGCTCGTAGGCTTTTTGCAGCGACACATCTCTAAAGAGCAAGGCAATCGACTCAAGCTGCCCTTGCTGAATAATGGGCGATAACACTAAGGACACCGGACAATTTAGGCCATTGTGCGTTAAAAACGCCGTGTCGATTTTAAGCACATCGCCTTGATGCAATAAGGCTTTAAGGCGTTCGGGTTCATCGGTTAATTCGGGTAACGAAAAGACGTTTAAAATATTGTAGTCCGATAACGTGGCGTTACTGGGCAGGTTCATCAATTCTAACGCGGCCTGATTGGCGTACAACATGGCGCAATTTAAATCGAGCTCACACACTCCGTCGTTTAAAGACTCTAAGATGGCTTTAAACTTATGCTCTTGCGCCTTAAGTTGTTCATGACTGTGTTGACGAATTCGCTCATGCAACTGCACCATCTCATCACTGGACACTTGCAACGCTCTTTCCATACTGTAACGTTCGTCGTCAAAACCTTGATAGGCTTGTTGCAAATGCCCTAAAAAGCCTGCCACGCCTCTAAGGACGGAGGCTCATTACCCGAAAGCTTTAGGCGTTTAAGCGGTCGCCTAAGCGCGCTGTGCGTAACGAGTTCGGCTGAATGGGTCAAAAAAGTCATAGGCAATTACTCTTCACGCAGTGTTGTGAGCGTCATGGTTTGATTATGCAAACTGCACACACCATTGGCCATAGGGGATATTTCACCATACGAGTAAAAACCAATTTGCTGGGTATTAGCGGGCAAAGCGTCTAATGTGGCTTCGACCTCTTCTTCAACGCGGCCTTTTAAAATTAAACGCCGCCCCACGCAACTGATGGCAATCGACAATGTGGGCTGTTGGGGCAAGTTTTGCCAATTAACCAACTCTGCGGCCGAATACGCGCCATCAATTAAACGATCAAAATTGGCTTTCATTAACTGCACCGTTGCCCCTTCTGGCACGTCACCGGCAAAAATTAACGCTTGCTGTTCCACATCGATTTGCACAATGGTGCGCACCAAACGCTCGCCATCGGCGCTGATAATTGCCAACGGAAACAGCAAGGCCGACCCAGGCAGCCCTTCTGCCAAATCGCCTAAATAAGTTTTATACAGTGCCAAAGCCGGCGTTCCATCAAATTCATACACGATATTGTCAACCGCTCGGGTGACCTGTCGTTCGGGGCCAAATACATCCCAACCGCCTTTAGAACCGTGGCTCAATTGAATGCTCTGACCATAAAAGCCAATAGCCACCACTTGTTTTGAGGCCCAGTTGCCTTGAGCCAAGACAAATGTATTCTCAAATCGAGGCCCATCGCCCATCAAACCACCGGTAATTAAGGTGTTAGGCGCGGCCTGCATCAAACCATTGACTAAATGAGTGCCATTGACATGCAAGCCATCGGCTAAGACAAAAATACCTTTTAATGCACCTGCAGGGTGCGGCTGCGCCAGTGTTTGGCCAAGATGTTCGCCGATGGCGTACGCGTTTTCAAAATCATCCACCTGAGCGATGGACACCTTAAACGCCGACTTTTCTAACCTAACCAAGCAAACTGCTACCGAAGCGTCGTTCACCTCGGCACCAAAAATTTCTCCTGCCGTTGAGCCGCCCACAAAATGTACGTTAGGAAACGCGGCGTAAAGCTCAGCCAACACGTTTGGCATATGGCTCAACTGAGCGTCTGCAAACACCAAACCAAACGTGTCTTGCGAGTTCATCGACGCCAGTTCGGCCAAATTTTCTGACCAAGCGCCCTCTAAATACTGCACTAACTTGAGTTGCATAGACACGTCCTTTTTTAAAATCGTCGTTAAAACATATTAAACCATTACGTCATTCTAACGCGTTATTGAACCAAGTAAATGGTTTTAGAATTCACCAGGCCTGGTCAAGTTAGGCCGTTAAAATAACGACCTTCTATTGCCAAACCAAGCAAGACAGGTTAGTTTTATTTGAGTCTTACTTTACCTACGTTAATAGGCGTTCACATGTGCTTAAAAAAATATTTAAACCCGCGTTTTAACAGCCAATCTTTTCTCTATTTATCGAGCCTGTTGCTTATAAGTCTGACCAGCGGTTGCACGCACATGACCGCCCAGCCGCTGACCACCTTGTACGACTATCAAATTATAGACAGCGACGGCGCACAACCGCTTAGTTTGCAACAGTTAACCGATAAAGTGCGTGACAGCGATGTGGTGTTTGTGGGTGAATTTCACGGCAATCACGCCTCGCATTTACTGCAAATGCACTTAATGGCGCAACTGCACGCCCAGCGCCCACAGCAGACACTCTCAATGGAAATGTTTAACCGCGACCAACAGCCCATTTTAAACCGCTATTTAGACGGCGAAATAGGCGAAACCTACTTAATAAAAGAAGCACCCGCCTGGCAAAATTACACCGGATCGTACCGACCTTTGGTGGAATACGCCAAAAGCCACTTTATTCCAGTCATTGCCGCCAACGCCAGCGCCGACATTGTGCGCTGCATTGGCCGCGAAGGCGCCGCGTATCCAGACAAACTGCCCAGCCATGAGCGCGCTTACATTGCTAAAGAACCCTTTAAAGATAACTCGGCGTATCGTGAAAAATACATGGAATTTTTAGACGGTGCACGACATTTAAGCCCAGAAAAAGCCCAAAACAATTATTTAGCGCAACTGGCGCGCGACAATACCATGGCCGAATCAATTTACCAGGCCTGGTTAAAACATCCCAAACATCAAATTGTGCATCTCAACGGCGCGTTTCACAGCGACGAATTTTTAGGCACTGTGGCGCTGCTCAAAGCCCGGAACCCCGCGCTTAAAATAAGTGTGATTAGCCCAATAGAAGTAGACAATCCAGCGCAACCCGAAGTCTATCCAGACGATTTAACCAAAGGCGATGCCGTCTACCTAGTGCACCGCCAACCGCCCGCGTTTACCGACGTGGCCTACCAGCAAAAAGTGCAACAAGCGATGTTTAAGCAAGCACAAGACAAGATGTGTTATTAACGTATTGTTAAAAAGCCTTAGCGCGAATAGATTATTGACCCAAAAACGAATCATTCGCCGTAATGCGTTTTTGCGCGAACAATCAATACCACACAGACCCCTTGCTCAATTCGATACACAATACGATCTTGAAAACTAAGGCGAACGGAATAATACCCCTGCAAATCCCCAACCAGCGCTTTGCCCATTTCGGGTGATACGCTAATTTTATGTCGCAAAATTTCTTTAAGTTTCTGTTTTAGCTTGGGCGTAAGCTGAGAAATGTCTTTTTGTGCCTGTTTAGTGAATTCAATCTGATAACGTTCACAACTCACAAGGGCTCTCCAAATACCTCTTCAAAACTCACAACCTCACCCGCATTCGCTTCAAGAACCGATTGATTAAAGGTCTGCTTAAACTTAGGTTGAGACAAAAGATGCAGCGTTTCCTGCAAACTTTCGTAATCCTCGGCTGACATGATGATCGCGTTGCCGCCTTTATGCTGCACTTCAATGATTTCATGCTGTTGATTGGTTTGCTTAATAATGTCAAAAAACGTTTTTCTGGCTTCTGTAGCCGTAATCGTCATCATAGCGTTTACCTCGATTAATGTACCAGTTAATGTACCACTACAATTTTAAATAGTAAATCGCCCTTCACAATACTCACCCACTTTAAGCCCAATTATCGGGCTCTGTTTGATGTAATTGACCAGGCCTGGTCAACGTTAAAAGTGATGTTTAAACCGCATTTGCCAATGGTTTGTTGGCGATAAATTCGTATACATTGTCTACGGTGGTTTGGGCGATGTGTTCTAGGGCTTCTTGGGTAAAGTAGGCTTGGTGGCCGGTTACTAGCACGTTGTGAAAACTCACTAAACGCTCAAACTCATCGTCTTGAATAATGTCGCTGGAATGATCTTCAAAAAACAGTGCGCCTTCATTTTCGTACACGTCCAACCCTAAATAGCCAATTTTTTTGGATTTTAAGCCGTTAATTAAATCGCCGGTGTTCATTAATGCGCCGCGCCCGGTGTTAATCAACATCACCCCGGGTTTCATTTGCGCAATCGACTGGGCATTAATCATGTACTGCGTGTCGGGCGTTAGCGGACAATGTAAGGTAATAATGTCCGATTCGCGCCACAAGGTTTCTAAATCGACTTGTTCAAAGCCCATTTGCGCGCAAAAAGAGCACTCAAACACGTCGTAAATAAGCACTCTGCAGCCAAACGCTTTAAGCATATTGGCGACCAAATGGCCAATTTTTCCCGCGCCGACAATGCCAACGGTTTTGCCGTGCATGTCAAACCCCAGCAAACCGTTTAACGCAAAATTGCCCTCACGCACGCGATTGTAGGCGCGACACAACTTGCGGTTAAGCGCCAACATTAACCCCACCGTGTGTTCGGCCACCGCATAGGGTGAATAGGCTGGCACGCGCGCGACCTTAATGCCTAAACGCTTTGCACAATCTAAATCAACATGGTTAAACCCCGCGCAACGCAGCGCAATAAACTTAACGCCGTAGTGCGCCAGTTTTTCAAGCACGGCGGCGTCTAAGCGGTCGTTTACAAATGCGGTAATGGCCTGCGCACCGTGCGCGTATTCCACCGAATCTAAATCGAGTGGCACTTCTAAATAATGACTGTCCCATTGCGAGTCAAACACCTTTATTAAGGCTTGTTTATCATACGGTTTACAACTAAACGACACGACTTTCATGCAGACTCTCCCTCAAATAACCATGATGGCCGTACTTACAACGCGCGGGCGCGCAAATAGGCTTGCTCTGATGCGGTTGTCCAAGGCACCACGCTGTCGGTAAAGGCTTTTTGCGAAGCCCATACTTTGGTGGACAGCGCATCGGCTTTGGCTTCTTCTTCGACCACTTGCTGGGCGATGGTTTTGAGCGCGCGCAACACGTCGTCCGGAAAATGGCGCAATTGCACACCGTGTTTGCTGATTAAGTTGTGCAGTGCTTGCTGATTGCGTGCGGTGTATTCGGCCAACATGTCGCCGTTAACGGCTTTAATGGCGGTGCGGACAATCACTTGTAAATCGGCCGGCAGTTCGTTATACGCCGCTTCATTAATCATGCATTCCATCGCTGTACCGGGTTCTTGCCAACCTGGGGTGTAGTAATATTTGGCGGCTTTGTAAAATCCAAACGCCAAATCGTTGTAAGGACCTACCCATTCCAACGCGTCAATCGCACCCGACTGCAATGAGGTAAACAACTCGCCACCGGGCAAGGTCACCGGAATACCGCCGGCGCGTTTAAGCACTTCGCCACCCAGGCCGGGGATGCGCATTTTTAAGCCTTTTAAATCGTCAATAGTGTTAATTTCTTTGTTAAACCAACCGCCCATTTGCGTGCCCGCGTTGCCGCCTGGGTTGGGGATTAAACCAAACGGTTTGTAGGCCTCTTCCCACAGTTCCATGCCGCCGCCGTAATAGAGCCAAGCGTTCATCTCATTGGCGGTTAACCCAAAGGGCACGGACGAAAAAAACGACGCGCACGGAATCTTGCCTTTCCAATAATACGCGCCCGCATGACCCAATTGCGCGTTGCCGCGTGATACCGCGTCAAACACCTCAAATGCCCCAACTAATTCGCCCGCACCGTAGACTTTAACGTCAATACGTCCGCCCGACATTTGGGTTATCAACTCGGCGATTTTATTGGCGCCTGTTCCCAGGCCTGGAAAGTTTTTAGGCCAAGTGGTGACCATTTTCCACTGATGAATTTTTTGCGGTGCGGCAGCGGCCGCATTGGCCACATTGGCACCAGCACTCTGGTCATTGCCACACGCGGTGAGTGCTGTGGCGGCGGTAGCGCCCGCAATGGCGCCAATAAAATCTCTACGTTTCATATCCGTTCTCTCTGAAATAACAACAAAAATTAATAACAACAAAAGGCCTGCATTAAGCAGGCCTGGTTAACTATTACACTGATTAAACTTCGTTAAAATGGGCGCGCGGCTCAAACTCAAACTGTTTGGCCATCGCCTCGTAAAACGCCACTTGCTCGGGCGTACTCGCCGGCGGGGAAAAAATTTGTACCACCACGTATTGATTGCCTGGCTCTTTGCCCAAGCCACGACCTTTAATGCGCAACTTAGCACCCGACTGCGTGCCCGGCGCAATCGCCATTTTAACCTTACCTTTTAAGGTGGGGATTTCGGCTTTTGTGCCCAAGGCCGCTTCCCATGGGGTAATAGGCAAGTCCACGTAAATGTCTTGGCCTTCTACTTTAAAAAACGGGTGCTTTTGCAAATTAATCTCAATCAGCACATCGCCACTGGGACCGCCGTTGAGGCCGCTAAAGCCTTTTTCTTTGACTCTAATTTTTTGATCTTGCAACACGCCCGCCGGAATACGCACTTTAATCGGCTGCGTATCGTAAGAGTGCGACTGCGAACGTGCGTTGCCGGTTTGCACATTGATGGTGCGCTCTACCCCGTCCATCGCCTCTTCTAACGACAGCATCACGCGCACGGTTTGGTCGTCGCCTTTTTGCGGACGTGGCCGACCTTGCTGTTGACCAAAGCCGCCTTGTGCACCACCGCGCCCCCCAAACACCGAGCCAAAAATATCGCTAAAGTCGGCGCCGCCTTCGTAGCCACCAAAGCCCGAGCTATGACGTTGCTGATAGTTAGCACCGTATTGGTCGTACATCGCCCGTTTTTCGGGGTCGCTTAGGGTTTCATAGGCCTCGCTTAACTCTTTAAACTTGGCCTCGTCACCGGTGGGTTTGTCGGGATGCCATTTGGCCGCCATTTTGCGGTAGGCTTTTTTAATTTCCGCTTCGTTGGCGGTGCGGCTCACGCCCAAAATAGCGTAATAATCGTTACTCATAAATACGGTCTCTCCATGTAGGCTGCAATTTTAGCCTTTAAATAAGGTTACACCGCACTATTTTCAAGCCAATTGCGTCATAACAAGTTTTAATATTGATAGGTCAAAACATCAAACCAAAACATCCAATTCGCTGAGTTCTTCTGGCAAATACAACTGGGCGGCCAATTGCTTAATGGCGCCTTGAATGGCTTCTTCTAATACGGGGTGGTAAAAAGGCATTTTAACCAAGTCTAAAATCGTGCTGTTTTGCGCCACCGCCCAGGTCAGCAAATGGGTAACGTGTTCGGCATGCGGCATGACTATTTCGCCGCCCAATAGGCGTTTGCTGGTTTTATCGGCGTACAGACAAATCACGCCGTGATCTTCACCCATGACAATCGCACGGCCGTTATTGCGTTCTAAATTAAAGTTGGACATAACGGTCTGGTCTAAATTAAGCGTGGAATACGCTTGGCCAAAAAAGCCAATTTGCGGATGGGTAAACGCGATGCCTAATGGGGTTTTGCGGGCAAACCGTGTGCAATGAGGGTAGGCAATGGCGTTGAGCGCGGCCATGCGTCCCTCATAACCGGCTTCGTGCAAAATGGGTCTAAACACGTTAACGTCGCCGGCCATAAAGATGGGCGTGTCTTCAATTTGCAAGGTGTTAATATCAAAATTTGGCATGCCGCGTTCGTTTAAGGCAACGCCAATCGTTTCAAGCCCCAGTTGATCTACATTAGGACGACGCCCTAACGAGGCCAACACTGCATCAACCTCAAACGTGCCAGCCGATGTGCTCACCTTAACGCCGGTTGGTGTGCGTTCTAAATTGGCCGCCTCGCCCAGATAAATAGGAAATTCTTGGCGCATTAATTTAACCGCCTCGGCCGACGCATCGGGCGAACTTAGTCCGGCTAGGGTGGTCAGCATTTCAAAACCAATCACCTCCACCCCTAACCGTGCCATAGCCTGCCCCAACTCTAAGCCAATAATACCCAAGCCAATAACGGCCATGCGTTTTGGCAGGGTGTCTAATTCAAAAATATCATCGCTGGTCAACAGTCGGTCGCCTAACGCCGCCCAAGGTGCGGGCACAACCGGGCGCGAGCCGGTGGCGATAATAATGCGCTCACCTTCAATCACTTCGCCGTTGACTTCGACTTGATTGGGCGCCACAAACTTAGCGTATCCGCTGATCAGTTGCCCGGCTTTTAAGGTGTCGGTTGAGCCGGCTTTAACGTTGCCGGTAAAGCGATCGCGAAAACTTCTGACCCGTTTAAGTATGGCGGGAACATCGGCCGTTAATCCTTGAGCACCATCAATGCCAAAATCGACCATTTTATGGCGCGCGTTAAACTGTTCGGCGCAATGAATTAAGGCTTTAGACGGCATGCAACCAACACGCGCGCACGTCGTGCCGTAATGCCCGCCATTAATCATGACAAAATCGTCGGTGGTTTTGCGAATCACGCCCATGGCCGTTAGTCCGGCCGAGCCTGCTCCTAAAATAATGTATTTAACTTTACGCATGGTGTTTTCTCTTTAATGTTTTTTCTGAATGTTTTGGACAATAGCAAAAATTTATAACGATTGCACTCTAAGAGACCTTTGCACGAGTCAGGTGCGAAAGAAAAATGAGGAAAAATTTGCCTGATTGCGGCGGAAAACGCAGTGAATAGCGAGCTATTCGCAAGTTTTTCAACAAAAATCAGGTGAATTTTAACCATTTTTATTCGTGCATTGACTCGTGCAAAGGTCTCTCTAAGAGACCTTTGTATGAAAAGTTGCCGTATCGTGTTTGACACGGCAAAAAAGAACCGTGGCTTAAAAATCCAAACGTGCGCTGAGTTTTACGCTGCGCCCGGTGGCTAGGGCGTAGCCTTTGTAGGTGTCTAAAAAGTCAACGTATGCGGTGTCCAGCAGGTTTTCGACCGCCGCACCTAAATACACGGTTTTGCCGTCTACTTTGGTTTGTGCGTTGTAGCCCACATTGTACACGGCGTACGCGTCGGTTGATGCGCGCCCAGTGGGAGCGGTGTCAAACTGCGCAAACGGTTCAAACGGGCCGGCGACCTTGCGAGCATCGACCACTTTAACCCCCAGCGTAAAGGTTTGCTGTTGCAGTGCCGCCCAATCTTGTGGGCTAAAACCAACCCCTAAGCGCAGATTATTGGCCGGCATTAACGCCAATTCTTGATCAGTTTGGGTGTTTAAACCGCCAATTAATTCCAGTGCCGCATTGGTTGACCAGGCCTGGTTAAGACGATGGTTAACGCTGAACTCAAACCCGTGAATTTGTGCATTGGTTTGCAGCGATTGCATTTCGGGAATTGCCGCTGGATTGGTGGAGGCAACGATTGCGCCATTAATGGTGCGATAGGCGCCCGTGTTGGCCAAATAAATGTAGTTGTCTATCCAGTTTTGGTACACCGTGGCGACCATTTGGGTTTTGGGGGTTTGCCACCGCAGCGACAAATCGGTGTTTAACGCGGTTTCGGCTTTAAGTTCAGGATTGCCCAATTGATAGGCTTGCACGCCACCGTGCACGCCTTCGGCGTACAGCTCAAAAATACTGGGCGCTCTAAAACCGCGCGCAATATTACCGGCCACGCTCCAGTTGGGCGTTACGCGGTAAGTCGCCCCCAGCGAACCGCTGGCCACTTCAAATTGACGCGCATTGTTGCTGGCGTTTACCACTTCGCTTGTGGCGTTGAGTGGGGTATTCACTTCGTGCCAGTCGTAGCGCGCGCCCATTTGCAGTAACCAACGATCGTAATCGGCTTCTTCAAACAAGGTGATGGCGCGGGTGCTCACATCGGCGGTGGGCGCGAGCGATCCCGAACGCAACGTTTGAGCTTTTTCACCCATTTCAACCGCCAATTCGCCTGCAAAATCGCCTAGTTTTGGATGCGCTATGGCCAATTTAACATCGTCACGCTTCACCAATAAATCTAAATATTTAGGGGCATTTTCTTTGGTCGATAACTCTTCAAACTCCACCCCGGTAAAGGCTTCACGTTGATTACGTACGTGCGTCCAACTGGGTTTTAGCACCCAGTCATCGCCCAACTCAAATTCGGCTTTTAATTGGGTTTCGTTGTTTTGCAATTTTTGCCCGGTGGGTACGGCCACGAATGGACTGTTGCGGTTAGCGGCGGTGATGCCTAAATAGTTTTGCTGGGCGTTCCATTGGGTGTGGCGCAGCTCAATTAAGCCCCAGTCGTCTTGATAGCCCACACCAATATTGCCCGCTTGGGTGGCAAAGTTAGTAAACGGCACTTCACCGACAAACAAAGGTTTATCGCTGGCTGCGCTGTTGGGAGTCGCGCCTTGTGACGAGGCTACATTGGGCACGGTAAAATTATCGCCCTGACGATTGACCAGGCCTGCTTGAATACCAAAACGCTCTGAACCCGTACCCATTTTAACGCCCAGCATGCGCTCTTGATTGTTGCTGTTGTATTCGGTTGCCACTTGGCCACCCACAGGTTGGCCGTAAGGAATGGGCGCTTGAATCACGTTGACTACACCGCCCAAAGCCTCAGAACCGTACAACACACTTTGCGGGCCTCGCACCACTTCAATGCGCTCGGCCAAATAGGGTTCGGTGTTGGGTAAATGACGCGTGCCGTTGGCTTGGTCGTCGGTGCTTTGGCCGTTAGAAAGCACCTTGACGCGATCGCCGCTTAGCCCTCTAATAATGGGTTTACCGGCTTGTGTGCCGGTAGACAAATTGTTGACCCCGGGAATATGATCCAACATTTCGCCCAATGAGCCGCTGTCGAGCGCCATTTTTTGCGCCCCACTGACGCTGTCAATTTGCGAGGGCACTTCAAACGCCGTATGCTCGTGAATGGGCGAGCCACTCACGGTAATGGGCGATAACTGAGTAGGCTCGGCGGCGTAAACGCTTAACAAGCCGCTGGCCGCCCAAAGGGCGAGCGTTAATTTGGTGTAATGCATGGTGTTTCCTAAAATTTTTTAATATTTGTTTAATGTTTGCTTATTATTTGCTTATTAACCAGGCCTGTTCAGTTTGACCAGGCCTGGTTAAACCCTTAAAAACTCATGCGCGCGCTTAACTGCACATTGCGGCCTTGGTTTAGGGTGTAACCTTTGTAGGTGCTTAAAAAGTCAACGTAGTCGGTGTCAAACAGGTTTTCAACCCGCGCGCCCAAACTCACCACTTGGCGATCCAGCTTAACCTGCGCTTGATACCCGACGTTCCACAACGCGTAAGCGTCGGTTGAGGCGCGGCCAAAGGACGTGGTGTCAAATTGTGAAAACGGCTCGTAATCGCCCGCGGTTTTTTGACTGTCGACCATTTTCACCCCCAAACTTACTTTTTGTGCCCGCACGCCAGCCCAATCTTGCGGCTGATAATGCACGCCCAAACGCAAATTGTTGGCGGGCATTAACGGTAGGTTTTGACTGTTTTTGGTGTCGCGTCCGGCAATCAGTTCTAACGCCGCGTCGGTTGACCAGGCCTGGTTAAGTTGACGATTAACGCTCAATTCAAAGCCGTGAATTTGCGCGTTGGTTTGGCGCGATTGCATCTCGGGCACTAAACCGTCTCCGGATGAGGTTTCGGTTTGACCTTCCGCCCCCAAACCTTCTTCAATCGCCGCTTCGGTGTAGCGATACAGTCCGGTGTTGGCCAAATAAATATAATTGTCTATCCAATTTTGATACACCGTGGCGACCATTTGGGTTTTGGGGGTTTGCCAACGCAGCGATAAATCGGTGTTTAACGCGGTTTCGGCTTTTAAATCAGGGTTGCCCAATTGATACGCTTGCACGCCACCGTGTTCGCCCCCGGCGTAAAGTTCAAAAATGCTAGGCGCTCTAAAGCCGCGGGCAATATTACCCGCCACGCTCCAGTTGGGCGTTACCCGGTAGGTCGCGCCCAGTGAGCCGCTGGCCACTTCAAATTGACGGGTGTGGTTGCTGGCGTTAAAAATTCCGCTTTCAATAAAATGCTCGTTGCTGTCCAACGGCGCGTTTACATCGTGCCAGTCGTAACGTGCACCCATTTGCACCAACCAACGGTCGTAATCGGCCTCTTCAAACACGTACAGCGCGCGTTTGCTTACGTTGGCGTTGGGCGATAAGTGACCCGAGCGCAAAGATTGTGATTTTTCGGTGGCTTCAATGCCCACTTCGCCTTCAAAGTCGCCTATTTTGGGGTGTTGCACCGCCAATTTTACGTCGTCGCGTTTGACCAAAATATCCAAATAATGCTCGGTGCCTTTGTCCTCGCTCATGGTTTCATAGCCTAAATCGTGCGACTCTTCGCGCTGATTGCGGGTGTGCGTCCAGCTGGGTTTTAGCACCCAGTCACCGCCCAACTCAAGTTCGGCTTTTAATTGAGTTTCGTCGTTGTGCAATTTTTGCCCGGTGGCCACGACTTCGTAAGGCTCATCGGCCGCACCCTCTTCCGCGCCAACAAAGTTTTGTTTGGCGTTCCACTGAGTGTGACGCACCTCCATTAAGCCCCAATCGCCTTGCCAACCCAACCCAATGTTCGCGCCTTGGTTTTCAAAATTGGTGTTAGGCACCTCACCGGTTAACAGCGGAGTATCGCTGGGCGCATCGTTTGGCGTTACGCCCAATGCTTGGCGCACGCTGGGCACGCTAAAATTGTCGGCTTGACGTTTAACCACGCCGGCTTGAATCCCAAACTGCTCTGAGCCGGCACCCATTTTGACCCCAAACAGGGTTTCTTGATTGTTGGTGTTGTATTCGCTGGCGATCTCACCGTGCACACCTTGGCCGTACGGAATCGGCGCTTGAATCACGTTGACCACACCGCCCACCGCCTCAGAGCCGTACAGCACGCTTTGCGGGCCGCGAATCACTTCTATGCGCTCGGCCAAAAACGGTTCTGTATTGGGGTTATGGCGGGTGTCGTACCCCTGAAAATCGGTGCTTTGACCGTTGGATAAAATTTTAATCCGATTGCCGGTTAACCCACGAATCACCGGCTTGCCCGACTGCGCGCCAGTAGACAAGTGGTTGACCCCGGGAATGTGATCCAACATCTGGCCCAGTGAGCCGCTGTCGAGTGCCATTTTTTGCGCCCCGCTGACGCTGTCAATTTGCGAGGGCACTTCAAACGCCGTATGCTCGTGAATGGGCGAACCACTGACGGTAATGGGCGATAAGTGAGTAGGCTCGGCGGCGTAAACGCTTAGAAAGCCGCTGGTCGCCCAAAGGGCGAGCGTTAATTTGGTGTAATGCATGATGTTTCCTAATTTTTTAAATTTAATAGTTTTAATAACGGTTAACAGGCCATTGACCAGGCCTGGTAAAACGCTTAAAAAATTAGAATGGCGGCGGAGCGCGCGGAGTAAAAAGACAGAACGCGCGCGGTTGATGCACGCAATAAAACGGCTGCGCCAAAGGCACAAACGGAGCGGGTTTTACTAAAGAAAAGTGTAACGAATCAAGCTTGGCCGCTGGATGCGCCAAGCCTTCAAACAAGTCACAGGTTTCGGAGTGTTCGTGAAACAGATGCACCTGCGCGTGCACCACGCCAATGGTTTGCGCCACCGCAAACACACCCAGCAACGCCAGCATAGGCCAAGGTGCAAGCGCGCGCTTAAAAAAGCGCTCAAATAAAGGGCTAGGCAGGCCATTTAAGGCAAAAAGGCGGTGTAAATTCATACCCATAGTATACAAGAGTGTTAAGTCAAATAGACGTAAATGTTACTTTGTAACAAGCAATATCAACACAACATCAACGCACCACCACCGCTTGGATGGTTTCGAGCTGCACCGGTTCGCCCAGCGAGGCCTCCACCTGCGATTTAACAACCTCCAACTGAGCACGACTGAGCGGATTGGCCACCAATAATTTTGCTGAGATAAACAATGGCTCGTCCATCCGAATCTTAACGTCTCGTAACACCACCTCTTGGTATTGCCAGCCTTCAAGCTGGTGGACAATTTTTTTCTCTTTGACCATGCTGTTAAAACCGATCACTAAAGGAATACTAACCAAGACAACCAACGGAAAAATCAACAATAGACCCTTTTTAGCCACTTTAAACGGACTAAATCCCATGACCAAAAAAGCGGCCGCGGCCGCCAACACCATACCGATTAGATTGGTTAAAAAAAGCAAAAATGCGCCCCAAAAAATCGACCAATCCAACCAGCCAATCCCAATGGCCGATACCGCTAAGGGTGGCACTAGAGCCACAGCAATCGCCACACCCGCTAAACTTTTAGCCACTTGCGAGCGCGCACTGGCGTAAGCGCCAGCAATACCCGCAATAATGGCCACGCCTAAATCCAAAATGGTTGGCCTAATTCGTGCAAGCATCTCGCTGTTTAAATCATGCAACGGCATCATCACGGTAAGCAATACCCCAAAAAACAAGGCTAAGGCGATTCCAATCCACAGCGTTTTTATACTCCCTATAACCAGCTCGTTACTCTGCCGTAACACTCCCATAGACAACGAAATAATAGGCGTCATAAGCGGTGCTAAAATCATGGCACCAATAATAACCGGTGCCGAATTGGCAAATAAACCAATAGTGGCCAATACCGAGGATAAAATCATCAATACCACAAACGATTCCGACAACGCCGCACTCTCTTTTAAAGAGACAAACATCTCTTTAAGCTCTTCTTTATCAGCGTGGTAAATCCATGGCAAAGGCCGCCCACACAGTTGCATCATGGCTTGACCTTTAGGCAACTTAGAGACATCAATCAACTCGGCAATAACCGGTTCGGTGCTTTTTTGTGGCAGTTGCGTTGTCCGAATGTTTAACGCGTTTTCTTGCACCGTAACGCACAAACTGTTAGCCGTATGCGCCTGACCATCCAAGGTATATTGAATGGATTGCGCCGCGCTTACCGTAATGGTTTGCGTTTTAATATGTCCTGCATAACTGGGTATGTTGGTAAAACGCCCTGGCTTTGGCAGCACTTTGGTAAAAAAGAAATGCAACACTTCGGTCATGCTTCTAGGGGCTAAAATAACCGTGTGCAAACTGGCGTGATCGTTTTGCGTGTCGCCCACTACGCGTCGGGTAAAGTCGCTGGCACTGGGACGATAGACCACCGCGATGCCCAATGCAGCAGCTTTGACCTCGACGTCTTTTGCCGTTTTCAAGGTGTACGGTGACAAATGCGCCTGGCGGACATTTTTAGCCAGCACCAGCACATTAAACAGTTTGCTCCACCAACCTACATCCACTTTTGCGGCCGATTGCATCAACGCGTGTTGACCCAACATCACCGAGCTCAACACAGGTTGTCCATTGCAAAGCATTAAATCGGCCGCCATCGCCTCTTTCGCTTGATTAAAATCGTCTAACGCTTCGGCTAAGGTGGCGGCTAACGGAAAACTACGATAAAACCACTGCATCTCAGGGTGGGGTAAAAATCCCAACACCCAATTATGTTGGGCGGCCATAGGCAATAGCGTGTAAAACGCCTGATCGCCTAACCACGTTAAAACCGTTTGATTGGCAAAGTCCGCAGCGCGCACTTGAGCATCAAACGCAACAAACTCACAGGGTAAATCCAGTAAAGCTGGTTTAATCTTCCCTTCAAATTCAACACGACGCTCTGCGTCAAATAAGACCTTAATCATGCTTCTATCCTACTTTTTTACCAAACCCGTTAAAAAATTAGTGTACACCAAACACCCCACTGCAACCGACTCGTCCTCATTCAACAAGCCATGTTTAAATAAGTTAAATGCAATAACAGCGCCCAAGTACGCCAAAATTTGTATAATTCAAAAACACAATTTTATTACCAAGAGAATTTAATCATGGCAATCTCCCCTTTGGCTGGCAAACCCGCACCTTATTCGCTACTTGAAAACATCCCCAAACTTATGGCCGATTATTACACCTTAAAGCCCGACGTTAACCAAGTCAGTCAAGCGGTGAGTTTTGGCACCTCTGGGCATCGTGGTTGCTCAAGCAAAACTACCTTTAACGAAGATCACATTGCGGCCATTTGCCAAGCCATTGTTGAGTACCGTTATTTGCAAGGCACAGTAGGCCCGCTGTACATTGGCATGGACACCCACGCGCTGTCGGAAGCGGCGCACGCCACCGCCATTCAGGTGTTTGCCGCCAATAAAATTACGGTGTTTATTCAAGCCAACGGCCGCTACACCCCCACGCCAGTCATTTCAAACGCCATTTTAAGTTACAACCAAGGCCGCAAAGGCGGGTTGTGTGACGGCGTGATTATTACCCCCTCGCACAATCCACCGCAAGACGGCGGGTTTAAATACAATCCGCCTACGGGCGGGCCGGCCGACACCGACGCCACCAACTGGATTCAAGACCGCGCCAACGCCATGATTAAAAATGGCTTAACCGAGGTAAAACGTCTGCCCATTAATGAGGCGATGGCGTCCGAGTTTGTCGTCCCCACCGACCTGATTACCCCCTATGTTGAAAACCTTGGTCAAGTCATTAATATGCAAGCCATTAAAGACGCTGGCTTAAAATTGGCCATTGACCCTATGGGCGGCGCGGCCGTTGATTACTGGGCGCCCATTGCTCAACATTACGGTCTAAACATTGACATTGTTAACCCCAAAGTAGACCCCACGTTTGGCTTTATGTCGGTCGACAAAGACGGCAAAATCCGTATGGATTGCTCGTCACCTTACGCCATGGCCAGTTTAATTGGCCTTAAAGACAATTACGATTTGGCCTTTGGCAACGACCCCGACGTGGATCGTCATGGCATTGTGACCAAATCGGTGGGCTTAATGAACCCCAACCACTACTTAGCGGTGGTAATTCAGTATCTGTTTACCCATCGTCCCAATTGGCCGCAAAACGCCGCCGTGGGCAAAACGTTGGTGTCCAGCTCAATGATTGACCGTGTAGCGCACGCGCTTAATTTAAACCTGTGTGAAGTCCCTGTGGGCTTTAAATGGTTTGTAGACGGTTTGCAAACCGGCACCTTTGGCTTTGGCGGCGAAGAGTCGGCTGGTGCGTCGTTTTTACGCCTAGACGGCGGGCCGTGGAGCACCGATAAAGACGGCATTATTTTAAACTTATTGGCTGCCGAAATGACCGCCGTTACCGGCAAAGACCCGGGTGAGCTGTACCAAGAATTAACCCAACAATTTGGCAACCCTATTTACACTCGCATTGACGCACCCGCCAACCGCGAACAAAAAGCCATTTTAAGCAACCTGTCGCCTGACATGGTGAAAGCCAGCACGCTGGCCGGAGAGGCCATTACCGCCAAACTCACCCACGCGCCCGGCAACGGTGCGGCCATTGGCGGGTTAAAAATCACCACCCAAAACGGTTGGTTTGCAGCACGTCCATCGGGCACCGAGGACATTTACAAAATATACGCCGAAAGCTTTTTAGGCCAAGAGCACCTTGACGCCATCTTAAAAGAAGCCCAAGCCATCGTTACGGACGCGCTCGCATAAACACGCCAGATTCGCCCACCACAACCATTTCACCACCGCCAAACTCGTTAGGTGTGGCCTTGGTTTTAGGCAGTGGTGGCGCGCGCGGCTTAGCGCACATTGGGGTGATTCGTTGGTTAGAGTCGCACAATTACCACATTCAATCCATCTCGGGCAGCTCGATTGGCGCGCTCATTGGTGGCGCGCACGCCGCGGGCAAATTAGACGAACTGGAAGCCTGGTTTAAAAGTCTTACCCAAAGTGATATTTTTAGCCTAGCCGACATTGCCTGGATGCGCACCGGACTCATTAAGGGCAACCGACTCTTTGACACTCTTAAAGAGATTATTGGCGACCCTAACATTGAAGACCTGCCCATTCCGTTTACCGCAGTGGCCAGCGACATTGAAAACGAAAAAGAAGTGTGGCTCGAACGCGGCTCGTTACTGACCGCTATACGAGCCTCTACCGCCTTGCCAATGATTTTTACTCCCAGCCAAATTGACGGCTTAACGTTGGTAGACGGTGGCGTGCTTAACCCCATTCCCATTGCGCCCACTTTTAGGCAAACCCCCGACCTAACCGTAGCGGTTAACCTAGGTGGCAAACCCAAAACGGCGCGTGCCGTACCCTCTTTACCGGCCAGCGCCCTATTACCAGGCCTGGTCAAATCATCCAACAATGCCCACAGCGCAACTAACGTCTTTAAGCGCCGTTTAAAAAGCGTACTCAAATACCTTCACCTAAGCATTTTAGGCAAACTCTTTTTGACCGATAGCACCTTAAAAAGTAGCTTAAAAAACCCCTCTTACTGGGATGTATACGAAATAAGTTCGCGGGCGTTTGACAGCATGCAAAACAGTCTAGCGCGCCAAAAATTAGCCGACTACCCGCCCGACCGCCTAATTGAAATTTCGCGTGATGCCTGCGGCATGCTCGAATTTACCAAAGTGCATGAGATGATTGCACTGGGCTATCAAGCCGCCGAAACAGCGCTTAACCCAACACAGTGACCAAAAAACCAACAAACTAACCCACTAACTTACCAACACGCTCATTTTTTTTGGTAAAGTGAGTGCTTATTTATCTACTTAGGCTATGCGCTAAACATGCTTAACACTCGACTTGTGTTTATTAAAGGACTGGTTGTTATTTTGGTGTTCACCGTTACTTTTCTAAGTTACCTAGGCTACCAGGCTTACTCATCCATAAATTCGCCTATTTTGGTTGGAATTTTGCATGCGCAAACCGGCACGATGCATTTAAGCGAACAACCCGTTGCCCAAATGACTCAGCTGGCCATTGACGAAATTAACGCCCAAGGAGGCATTTTAGGTCATCCTATTAAAGCCGTATCTCTAGACACACAATCCAGTCCACAAACTGCCGCCTTGTTGGCGCAAAAACTTATTAAAGAACACAACGTTTCGGCCCTGTTTGGCTGTTGGACATCATCGTGTCGCAAAGCGGTAAAACCCGTTGTTGAAGCCAGCGACCATGTATTATTTTACCCCGTGCAATACGAAGGCATTGAAACCTCAGACGCCATTGTCTATTTAGGACAAACTCTAAACCAGCAAATAAAACCCACCTTAAACTGGGTGGGTCAACACCTAGGGCAACGGCTTTTTTTGGTGGGCAACGACTACATCTATCCACGAATGGCGCATTTGTACATTAACGACTTGGCACCCTTGTTAAACCTTAGCGTAGTAGATGAACACTATGTGCCGTTGGGTCAAACAGACTTTAGCGCCATTATTCAAGCCATTACACACGCCCTTCAAACCCCGGACATCCCGACCGCACCCAACCAAACTGCGTCAAAACTGGTGATTTTAAACACCTTAAATGGCGACAGCAACATCGCTTTTTTTAAGGCCTTGCATGCGGCCGGACTGCATCCCAGCACGCAACCCATTGTGTCGTTTAGCGTATCTGACAATGAAATAAACACCATCACCCAACAAGTAGGGGTTACGGCCGTAACCGGACATTATTTGGCTTCAAGTTATTTTGACGGCGTGATTAACTCTAATAACCATCAGTTTAAAAAACGCTTACAAAAACAAGACATCACCATTCCACAAAATGCCGCCACGGTAAATGCCTATTCGGCACTTTGGCTTTATAAACAAGCTGTTGAATCGTGTGGCAGCTTTGAACCGCGCCTTTACAAACCCTGTTTAGCCTACCAAAGCTACGCCAGTCCAGCCGGCATTTTAAGTCTGGACAAAATCAACTTTAACGCCTGGCAAGCCAGCCGCATTGGGCAGTTAAACAGCCAAATGCACTACGATATTATTTGGGATTCTAACACCCCCATTAAACCTGAAAACACCCCACACACCCGTTCTGACCAGGCCTGGTCAGAATCGTTATTACACTTTTACACTCAATGGCAACAACAATGGCAGCCCAAAGATCAACCCAAAGATCAACCTAACTCGGCGGTGCAACCATGAACTTAATTGGCGTTTTAACCCAAAAGTTTACCCAAAAGTTTACCCACCGCATTTTGCATCAAATTATTGTGGCCATGCTTCTAGTCGCCCTGTTGCCATTAGGGTTAGTGTGGTACCAAGATCACGCCAATAAACACCAACTCTATCAAAACCATTTAATAAATTTAAACAGCACTCTACGCTACAACGTAGATTTAATTGTTTCGCATGTTGAGCAACAACAAGCCTTAATTGAAAACATAGCCGCCACGCCGTTAGTAGGCAACTATTTTGACCCTCTATTTCAATACAACCCTAACTATCAACAACGCTTGGCGAACTATGGACAATCGCTGATTCGAAGTGGACAAATTTTTGATTGGTTTATTATTTCGTTACAAGGCGATATTTTATATTCGGCGCAAGCCGAGAACGATTTACACTCCAATTTAATTCACGGCCCTTATGCACAAACCGCTTTAGCGCAGGTCTTTAAACTTAGCCGAGATTTACTCAGTACCGAGCTCTCTGGATTACGCTACTACGCACCGTCTAATAAATACGCCTCTTTTTAACCACGCCTATTTACGCCCAAGGCACGCTTAAAGGCGTGTTAGCGTTTCAATTCAACAGTGAAACCCTTTTTTCGTTGGTCAGCAGTTACAACGGGCTAGGCAAAACTGGCGAACTGGTGGCCGGTGAGCTGGCGGATAACGGCGACATCATCGCAGCTATTCCGCTTAAATACGACCCTCAAGCCGTTGACAACCAACGTAAACTCAATAAAGGCAACGAAGCCATGGGCATGCTCAAAGCCATTAAAGGCCAGTCGGGTAAGGGGATTATTGTTGATTATCGAGGGGTAAACGCACTGGCCGCCTGGACATATGTGCCGCAATTAAAATGGGGATTAGTGGTTAAAACCGACTTAAGTGAACTGCAAGAACCCGCACAACAAAAAACTCAGCAACTTATTGGCTTAGTGTTAGCAATAGGCGTGCTCATCGCCCTGTTAAGTGCCTTGGCCGCGCGATTTATAAGCACGCCGATTCAACAACTTCTAGCCGCTATGCAAGACTACACCCAAGGCCAGCGTAACCGCCGCGCACGCATTCACAGCAATAACGAAATGCACATTTTAGGCACTGCTTTTAACACCATGGCCAACCAAATTGACCAACAGATGACCGAACTGTCAACGCAAGCACAGTATATTCAAACCCAATCGGGTCAAATTGAGTCTATGAACAACGAATTACTTCGCACCGTTAGCCAACGCACATTAGAGCTTAAAAAAGCCAACGCCGAGTTAAACGAAAACCTTCAAATTGTCGACGACCATGTTGTATTGGCTCGCACAGACCAACATGGCACTCTTCAATATATTAGCCACGCATTTTGTCGTATTATTGGTGTGCAAAAAGACCAACTTCTGGGAAAAAACATTGCACAACTTGATATACCGCTGGTACATCAAGTTCAAAGTCAGGCTATTCAGACTACGCTGTTGCAAACAGGTCAATGGCAAGGACAAATTGAGTACACCAATGTAAAAAATCAAACCTTTTGGCTGACTATTATCATAAACACCATTACCGACGCGCAAGGCGAACTAACCGGCTTTACCGCTTTGGGCGACGATACCACCTACCAAAAACGCCTAGAACAATGGGCCATTACCGACCAACTCACCAGACTGTATAACCGCCATCATTTAACCCAAGTGCTTAATACTGAAGAACAACGTATGCAACGTTATGCACAACCTTTTTGCCTGATCATGTTTGACATTGACCACTTTAAACAAGTTAATGACCAGCACGGTCACGCCGTTGGCGACAAAGTGCTTATCGAAATAGCGCAACTTATGCAACAACACTCTAGAGAAACCGACGTATGCGGTCGCTGGGGCGGCGAGGAGTTTTTGTGTATTTTGTCGTCCACCCAGCTTGATGATGCTGCTTTAGCGGCCGAAAACCTGCGTAAAGCACTTGCCAATCATACCGCGCCCAACCTCCCCGCTATTACATGCAGCTTTGGGGTAGCGCAATATCAAACCAACCTAGCCCAATGCCTTAAAGCCGCCGACGATGCACTGTACAAAGCCAAGCACAATGGCCGCAATAAAGTGTGTGCCGCTTTGTAACGGTTTGGGTTTGGGTGTTAGCTTTAGCTTTAGCTCAATATGCGTGTTAAAGACATTAAATGCCTTGCAATGTTTGCTTGCTTTAACGCACCAAACTATCGAAAATAGCGCACATTATTTAGACCCATTTAAAAAGACCCCATTTAAGGATAGTTTTATGCTAAGAGCCAACGAACTCAAGAAAGGCGACATTGTTGAAATCAATGGCGTGCCGCACATTGTTAAAACCTTTGACGCCAAATCACCGTCGTCACGCAACGCCACCACACTTTACAAAGTGCGTTTAAACAACTTAAAAACCGGTCAAAAGCTCGACGAATCGTTTAAAGGCGAAGACCTACTTAAAGAAGTGGATTGCGCCAAAGCCACGGTACAATTTTCGTACATGGACGGCGACAGTTACGTGTTTATGAACACCGACGATTACAGCCAATACCTGCTGAACAGCGACGATTTAGAAGACGAAAAAAATTACCTTACCGAAGGGTTAGGCGGCATTACGGCGGTGATATTGGACGACCAGATTTTAACCATTGAACTGCCCACTAACGTAGACTTAGAAGTGGTTGACACCGTACCTGGCAGCAACGCCACGTCGGGTGGGCGCACCAAGCCTGCGGTGTTATCCACAGGTTATCAAATTCAGGTGCCTGAGTTTGTTGAACCACACGAAAAAGTAAAGGTGAGCACCATTACCGGCAAGTTTTTATCGCGTGCTTAACACTTAATGCTTAACACTCAATGCTTAGTACTTAACGCGCAGAGCAATGTCTGCTGGGCATGTCTATTAAGCGTTTTTATTAGGCATGCACTTTAAAGGCTTCTACCAATACTTTTGCCACGCTGGGTTTTATCCAGTTTTCAACGCTCTCTTGCGATTCCAGTAACGGCACATAACCATCGCCCACGGGCAGTGACTCAGATTGTCCGTCTGTGTTCAATATCGACTCATCGTGAAACGCCATCGCCCAGTCACTAAAATTGCGTTGTTCTAAGGGGTTTTGATACAACTTAAGCACGTCGTAATGTCTAAAATCGAGTTTAATTTTAGCAAATAACGCTTCTACAACATCTGACTCACCCTCGAGCACTTGTAAAAAAGAGCCATTTTTATACAGCAACATACCTGTAATATCATGGCGTTGATTATAGCGTCTGGCTTTTTTAAGCAAATCAAGCAACTCTGTTGCGTTAAATAATTTAGGCGCACGGCTGGTATAAGCAATTTCTATAAGATTATTTTTCATAATTGTACCTTTTGGTTATATACATTATACGTCTGCATGATTAATATTAATTACTATGAAAAATATTTACGATATCCGTTGCAGCAATTGTCGCTTACTAGTTGAACATGCAGGCAGCATGTCTGCTTTTGCGCAACAAATAGAACGCAGTCAAACCCAAGTGAGCCGCTCTATTGGCATTCACCCCGTGCGCAATATTGGCGAGAAACTCGCTCGTCACATCGAGCACAGCTTTTGTTTACCGCAATTTTGGCTCGATATCGACCACACACATCAAGAAATGCCGGTAAAAGCCTATTTTAACCACTTAAATCAAGAAAAATATCTTGAACTGCATCAAATTTTGTCCGATATATTATTGGCCGTAAAAGAGCATCGCATTGACGAAGTGACCTACACGCAGTTACTTGAAATGGCCAGACAAGCCAATAAAACCACCGAGAAAAACGCCGAGTCATTCGACTCTTCTAACACACTTAGTTTTACACCTGCTAAAGATTAACTCAATCGTTAAAAAATTGCTTTAAAAGCGCGCAACCTCCCTTCACCGACTGGCCACACAAACAGCCACAAACTATTACAAACAGTGCAATCAGCCATTAACTGACCAGGCCTGGTCACATTGTAACCATACATAGGATACAAACTCGCTGTTCACGATTAATTCACCGTTAATTCATCTAACGTTAACATGGTTCGTAAATACTGTGTCTATTCTTTCAATTAAGATGGATCACCATGCTCAACCTTGAAAAAGCCTTAAACGAAAAATTTCCCGACCTATCGCAAAAACTGGGGGGCAAGTGGCTTATTAAATTTATAAAAACCCTTACCCACGAAACCGAAATTAACGACTTTATACAAACCCACCAACATTTGCGCGGCTTTGCGTTTTTAGACCACGTGCTGAATCACTTTAACTTTGGCTATCGGGTCAGCGCACGTTCGCTAAATCGCATCCCTGCCGAAGGCCGGGTTATTTTAGTCGCCAACCACCCTATTGGCTCGTTAGACGGCTTGGCGTTGCTTAAGATGGTGCGCAGTGTGCGCCCAGATGTGCGCATAGTCGCCAGCGATTTGCTCAACCACATTGACCCGCTACAATCGCTGTTTTTAGGGGTAGACAACCTCAGCGGCAAACCCAGCCATAAAACGCAATTTAAAGCCATTTTGGCCGCGCTTGAACACGACGAAGCGGTGATTATTTTTCCGGCCGGTGAGGTGTCACGCATTCGCCCCAACGGCGTGCGCGATGGCAAATGGAAAGCCGGCTTTTTAAAATTAGCCCAAAAAGCCCAAGCCCCCATTGTGCCCATTTTGGTAGACGCACGTAACTCGGCGCTGTTTTACGGTCTGTCGGCACTGTACAAACCCTTAGGCACGCTCATGCTGGTGCAAGAGATGTTTAACAAAGAATATCAAGAAATCGAATTTCACATTGGGCGCGCCATTCCTTGGAAAAACGTCGCCAAACTTGAACTGCCCGCCAAAACCCTAGCGCACCGTTTTAGAAAACATCTGTACACCCTCGATAAAGCCGGCAAACCAGGCAAATCATTTAAGCCCAACGATTTGTTTGAAACCGTCGAAACCATCGCTCATCCAGTAGACCGAAAAGCCCTTAAAAAAGCCTTAAAAACCGCGCAATTGCTGGGCAAAACTCAAGACGGAAAAATCATTTACCTGTACGATTTTGTCGCCGACTCGCCCGTTATGCACGAAATAGGCCGCTTGCGCGAACTCACCTTTAGAACCGTAGAAGAAGGCACCGGTCACGCCATAGATTTAGACGTGTACGACAGTCGCTACCGCCATTTGGTGTTGTGGGACGAAGAAGATTTGGAGATTGTAGGCGCCTATCGCATTGGCGAATGCCAAGCCATTGTAGACGCGCACGGCGTGGCGGGTTTATACACCAGCACCTTATTTGAGTTGCAACCCGAGCTGATCCAAAAACTGCCCCACGCCATCGAGCTGGGACGCAGCTTTGTGCAACCGCGTTACTGGGGCATGCGCAGTTTAGATTATTTGTGGTACGGCATTGGCGCATACGTGCGCCAACATCCACACATTGCCTATTTGTTTGGCCCAGTGTCGCTCAGCAACGCTTATCCGGCCAACGCCAAACAGCTCATTATGGCGTTTTATCACCAACAATTTGGCCCAAGCCAACCGTACGCCCTAGCCAAACGTCCGGTCACCGTATCGCCCGAAAACCAAACCGTCGCGCACACCCTGTTTAACGACGACTACGCGACCAGCTACAAAAAACTAAACGCACTCTTAGAGCTAGAAGGCGTTAAAGTCCCCACCCTGTTTAAACAATACGCCGAACTGTGCGACGACCGTGGTTGCGAATTTATAGACTTTAGCGTCGACCCACAATTTGGCGACTGCATAGACAGTTTAATTTGGGTCGAATTGGCCAAAATTAAACCCAAGAAAAAACAGCGTTACTTAACGCCGTTAGAAGAGTCAGGAAAATAAAAATTGATTTAGCCAGGCCTGGTTGGCCTGGTTGAAGTCATCAGATCACAGCTTTTGTTGTATACTTCTTCAACAGGATTAATGAGGTATCTCACGATGTATGCAATTGAATTTGAAACGGTTGTTAAAAATGGCTTTATCCAGCTTCCGGCTGAGCACACCGAATTCGCACTCAAACCAGTCAAGGTCGTCGTCATACTTGACGAATCAGAAAAGGCACAAAAAATCGAGCAGATGCAGGCTTTGGTCAATGAAAGCTTAGCAAGTCAGCCCAGTACCAAAACAATGGCTGAGATTAAAGCACTCGCCAAAACAAAAATTGGCATTTTGGCTTGAGTTATATTCTCAATAAACAGGCCGAAAATGACTTGGTTGCCTTGTACATTCAAGGTTATCAGCAATTTGGCGAGCAACAAGCCGAGCACTATTTTCAGTCACTTGAATCCACATTTGAACTACTCGCACAGTTTCCAACCATCGCCCGCATCAGAACCGAACTAACCAATGATGTTCGTGTTCACTCGCACGGCACGCACCTTATCTTGTACCGCATCGCAAACAACTCAATTGAAATCCTACGCATTCGCCATGCCAAAGAAGACTGGCTAAACAACGAATAATCAACCAGGCCTGGTGAAGATACCTTTAAATGTTTTAAAAAACATCATTACGAACGAGTTCCATCGAATGGATTTAACCATTCCACTTCCAGCATTTTAAAATCGGCGACATTACGCGTTACTACCGTTAAATGATGTACTTTTGCAGTGGCGGCAATCATGGCGTCTTCATACAGCGTATTGGACGTGCCATGCATCAATTTAGCCCACGTTCTAAACACCTTGCCATCCAGCGGAAGAATATTGTAACTTTCTGCAACTCGATTCAGCCAAGCCTCAATTTCGTTTGCCTTTTGAGGGTCTTGCATTCGTGTTAACTCTATACCTGCCTGAATCTCGCCTAAACTAACCGCCGAAACAAACAGTTGATTGTCGTCAATCCGTTGAACCCACTCAACCACAGCACCATGCGGTTTGACACGGCGTAACTCAGAAATAATATTAGTGTCGAGAAGATACATAATTTTTCTATTTAACCTTCTAACAGCGTAACTTCACGACGACGCGCTTGCCCACGTTGCGGCAAAACCAAGTCGCCACGCGCATCATCACTCAAAAGTAAGCTTTTTAAACTGGGTTTAGCGGAAGACTGTAATTGACGCCACAACTCAATCGGCACCAAAACCGCCGTTTCACGGCCACGCTTTGAAACCATCTGTGGACCATCGTGTAAACAAGTCTCTAAAAACTCACTAAAACGCGCCTTCGCGTCTTGAACTGGCCAAGTATGCATAACCAAACTCCTTCTGACTAGAATAATGACTAGTTTACTCATTGCAGACTAATTCACAAGCCTAAGTTAAACCAAAGATCAGAAAACCCTGATCGACGCATAAGAAAAGGGCAGCCCACCCTTTTTCATCGACTTCACTTACCGGGTTAAAAAGACGCTTTTTTTGCCTAATCTGCATCAGATTTGCATCAAACCTACGTCAAAAATAAGCTTAAAACACGTTACCAGGCCTGGTAACTTTAGTTTTAAGTTACGCTTTCACCAAGCGTTCTAAATTTAAGCGTTGTCGGTCATCAAACAGCCGTTTACTGGCCATACTTACGGCAATTAAGGTGCCTAAACCGGTTGATGTGGCAATCAGCAACATAATCATAATTTGATATTTTACGGCTTCCATGGGCTCGACTCCGGCTAGGATTTGCCCGGTCATCATGCCGGGTAGCGAGATGATTCCGGCGGCGACCAACATGTTAATGACTGGAATCATCGCAGCGTGCAAACTTTGCTCTCTTATAAAACCCATGGCCTGTTTGGCGGTTTTGCCCAATGCCAGTTGCGCTTCTATTTTGGCTTTAAGCTGCACTGCATTGCGGGTTAAGGTGTCGAGCCCCACGCCAATGGCGGTCATGCTGTTGCCCAATAACATGCCTAACAGCGGTATGGCGTATTGCGGTTGATACCAAGGCTCGGGCTGAATCACCAACACCAGTACCCCAACCAGCAGCACCAACGAGGTAAGCGACAGCGACAATAAGCCAATCCACAAGCTGTGGTAACGTGCAAAACGGTATTTTTGCCGCTTGGCAATTTCGTAGCCAGCCGCGCTAAGCATCACCACGCCCACTAACACCACCCACAACACGTTTTCTGCGTAAAACACCCAGCTGAGCCACACCCCCATCAACAACAATTGAACAATCATGCGGGCACTGGCCCACCATAATTGCTTAACTTGGCTAAAGCCGTTTAGCCATAACACTACGCCCAGCAAAACCACCAGGCCTGATAAGGTCAGCAAATCCCAATAACTGATGGCAATCATACGGATCTCTCTTTTGGTTCAAGACGGCACAGGCAGTGCGGTGTCATCATGCGTTGTATTTGACGCGAATCGTGTGATATCCACAACAGTGCTCGCTGACCCTGGTCTTGCGCCACGTACTGGCTTAACCAGGCCTCGACTTTTAAGCAGGTGTTTTCATCTAAATTGGCGGTGATTTCATCCAATAACAACACGCTGGGGTGATACGATGCGCCGCGCAATAACGCCAATCGCTGTTTTTCTCCGCTGGATAAACTGTCGGGGTTTTTGGCTAAAAAACTGGCTTCTAATCCTAACGCCGCTAAGTCAGCGTCACTGGGCAAAGTATCAAAGTGCGCGGCGACCGTGTCGTTCCACCAGGCGGTTTCGGCTGAAAAATACATCACCTGTCTGCGCCAAACATCCGGCGCAGTGAGCGACTGCGCTTGACCGTTTAACCAGGCCTGGCCAGTATGGTCAATTAAATCGGCTAGGGCTTTAAGCAGTTGCGATTTGCCACTGCCCGACTCGCCCTGCACCATCCATACTTGACCGGCTTGCACTTTAAAATCAACGGTTTGCGTCATGCCTTGCGCCGCCAAACCTTGCACTTTAAACAGCTCCACGTTGCTTAAACTCATGATTAACGGCGCTCTAGATTGGCGTACGCGGTCACCAACCATTTGGCACCGGCTTGACTAAAATTAACCTGAATGCGCGCGTGCTCACCTTGACCTTCTACGCCCAACACCACGCCTTCGCCAAACTTTAAGTGAAACACCCGCTGGCCAATCGCAAAGCCAGTGTCATTTTGAGCCGCCAGGGCCGCATTTAAACTTGAGTTAGAACCGTTAGAATACCCTGAGTATCCGGGATATCCGGTGGGTTTGACCGAGCCACTGAGCCTTACAAACTCTAAGCATTCGGCTGGAATCTCTTTAATAAACCGCGACGGTAAAGGATTGTATTCACTGCCGTGCAAACGACGGCGATTGGCAAAGGTAATAACAAGCTGACGTTCGGCGCGCGTTACGCCAACGTAGGCCAAGCGCCGCTCTTCTTCTAAGCGCGCGGGGTCATCAATCGTGCGCTGCGATGGAAACAACCCCTCTTCAACCCCAATCATAAACACCAAGCCAAACTCTAGGCCTTTGGCGGCGTGCAGGGTCATTAATTGCACGGCCACTTCCCATTGATCGGCTTGCTGTTCGCCCGCTTCTAACGCGGCCTGCGCCAAAAACTCGGCCAGTGGGTTGCTGGTTGCGGCGTTTAACAACAAGGTGCCATCGCTTTGCGCTTGTGCATCAAAACCGGCTTGAATCACCTGAGCTTCGCTGGCGATTGCCTCGCTGGTTTGTTGTGCCGACTCTTGTCCAACCGGCGTCTGCTTAAATTGCGCGGCGGCGTTAATCAACTCGTCAATGTTTTCTAACCGGCCTTTGCCTTGCTCAGAGCTGTCTTTTTCAAAATACGTTTGCAAGCCCGAACGCGAAATGACTTTAAGCATTTGGTCTTCCAACGGCAGGGCTTGCAAGGCCTGGTCAAAGTCGTCAATTAACATTAAAAAGCTCTCCAACGCCGTTTTAGCGCGCGCGGTTAAACCTTTTGCCACCAGTTGCTGAGCCGCATCCCACAACGAAATTTGTTGCTCACGCGCCACATCACGCAAAGTGTCGGAGGTTTTTTGACCAATGCCGCGTGGCGGATGATTGTGCACGCGCTCAAACGCCGCGTCGTCGTGGCGATTGATTAACAGCCGCAAATAGGCCAAAACGTCTTTGATTTCGGCACGATCGTAAAAACGCAACCCACCATAAACACGATATGGAATGCGCGCCTGCAATAACGCCTGCTCCATAATGCGCGATTGAGCGTTAGAGCGATACAACACCGCAATGTCATTGCGCTGGCCACCTTGGTCGCACCATTGTTCTATTTGATGACAGACGTAACGCGCTTCGTCCACCTCGTTAAACGCTTCATACACTTTTATGGGTGCGCCATCTTCACCCGCGCTCCACAACTCTTTGCCCATACGCGAGGTGTTGTGGGCAATTAAGCCGTTGGCGGCTTTTAAAATGGTATTAGTTGAACGATAATTTTGCTCTAAACGCACCTGAATAACCTGGGCAAAATCGGCGTCAAATTGGCGAATATTTTCAACCTTAGCACCACGCCAACCATAAATGGATTGGTCGTCGTCACCCACCACAAATAACTTACCGCTGCCACCGGCCAACACCCGCAGCCAGGCGTATTGCAAACTGTTGGTGTCTTGAAACTCGTCCACTAAAATGTGTTTATAACGCGCCTGATAATGCGCCAACACATGCGGATTTTTTAACCACAGCTCATGCGCACGCAACAATAACTCGGCAAAATCGACCAGGCCTGATCGCTGGCATTGTTCTTCGTAGGCTTTGTAAATTTGCACCATCTGCGCCACAAACGGATTGTGTCCCACGTCAATATGATGCGGACGCCGACCCTCTTCTTTTTCGCCATTGATAAAGGCTTGTACCTGCTTATGTGGCCATTGTGTTTCGTCCAGTTCAAGTGCTTTTAACAGGCGTTTAATCACCCGTTTTTGATCATCCGAATCCAATATTTGAAAACTCGCGGCCAAGCCCACTTCTTGATGATGCTGACGTAACAACCGATACGCAATGCCGTGAAACGTACCCATCGTTAAACCGGCGGCATTTTGTCCTACCAAAGCCTCAATTCGACCGCGCATTTCGCTGGCGGCTTTATTGGTAAACGTCACCGCCAAAATATTGTAGGGCGAAAAGCCCATCACCTGCGACAACCAAGCAATACGATGCACCAACACCCGCGTTTTGCCACTGCCCGCGCCGGCTAAAATTAACGCATGCGAATTATCTGCCGTTACCGCAGCGCGTTGCGCATCGTTTAAATCATTTAATATATACGAAATATCCATGGGCTTGGTTTCCAAACAGTTGCTTTTAAATAGGCGCTATCGTACGATAAAACCCAGTGTGTTGGCAGGTTGTTTGTCATTTTTGGCTCAAAAAGCACCCGCAATTGACCACAAAACACATTACAAACACACTTAAAATAAGTCTTGCTATTTAATTTAAGTTAATGTAATAATTACCAACAATTTCAAAACGACGCACTGTTTTACGTAGATTGAGGTTTCAAACCTCATCAACCTGTGTCGATTCAGCTGACTTGTTATCCTTCAGCTAATTAAACGCTATTAAAATTCCAAACGAATCCCAGCCAAACCTAACTCTTCCTTGCAATATTGGTTAACCCAAATTGCGCCTTAGGCACAGCTGTGAACGTATCAGATTAAAAAGAACCAGGAGAAACCATGATTTCAACAAGCGATGCAAATTTTGACACCGAAGTATTACAATCTGAGATTCCCGTTCTAGTCGATTTTTGGGCGGAATGGTGTGGTCCTTGCAAAATGATTGCTCCTATTTTGGACGACATTGCAATTGAATACCAAGGCAAAGTAAAAATTGCCAAGTTAAATATTGATGAAAATCCAGCCACCCCGCCTAAGTTTGGTGTGCGCGGTATTCCTACATTAATGCTGTTTAAAAACGGTGAAGTAGAAGCCACTCAAGTGGGTGCCTTGTCTAAATCACAATTAAGCGCATTTTTAGACGGTAACTTGTAATTTAATTTACAAATTACGCCTCCTAAACGCCGTTCGGCCGTTTAGGAGCACAATACACTGATTCGCATCCTTTCTAGACCATTCAAAAAATCCTCTAAAAAGTCCTTTTTTAGTCATTCCTTTAACGCCTTAAGAACCTCAAATCTATTATGAACTTACTCGATTTAAAAAAACAATCCGCCGCCTCTTTGCTAGAACTGTCTGCCACCATGGGACTGGAAAACTTAGCCCGACTACGTAAACAAGATATTATTTTTGCCATTCTCAAGGCGCACGCTAAAAAAGGTGAAGACATTTATGGCGAAGGCGCGTTAGAAATTCTGCCCGATGGTTTTGGATTTTTGCGCTCGGCCGACGGCTCTTATTTGGCTGGCCCCGACGATTTATACGTCTCTCCCAGTCAAATTCGCCGTTTCGGCTTACGCACAGGCGATACCATTCAAGGAAAAATTCGCCCACCTAAAGAAGGTGAGCGTTATTTTGCACTGCTTAAAGTGGGCAAAATCAACTTTGAAGACCCTGATGTGGCGCGTAAAAAAATTGCCTTTGAAAACCTAACCCCGTTACACGCTAACGAACGTTTAACCATGGAAATAGGCAACGGCAGTACCGAAGACATTACCCCGCGCATTATCGACATTGCCGCCCCTTTTGGTAAAGGTCAACGTGGCTTGATTGTTGCCCCGCCAAAATCGGGTAAAACCGTTATTTTGCAACAAATAGCGCAATCTATTGCCGAAAACTACCCCGACTGCTACTTAATTGTATTGCTCATTGACGAGCGTCCTGAAGAAGTTACAGAAATGCAACGCACGGTAAAAGGCGAGGTTATCTCCTCGACCTTTGACGAACCTGCAACGCGTCATGTGCAAGTGGCCGAGATGGTGATCGAAAAAGCCAAACGTTTGGTAGAACACAAAACCGACGTAGTGATTTTATTAGACTCTATTACACGATTGGCGCGTGCTTACAATACCGTCGTCCCATCATCGGGCAAAATTTTAACGGGCGGGGTGGATGCCAACGCGTTGCACCGTCCAAAACGCTTTTTTGGGGCGGCGCGTAACATCGAAGAAGGCGGCTCTTTAACCATTATTGCCACCGCCTTAGTCGACACTGGCTCTAAAATGGACGAGGTTATCTTTGAGGAATTTAAAGGTACCGGTAACATGGAACTGCACTTATCGCGCACCATTGCCGAAAAACGTATTTTCCCAGCCATTAACCTGACCAAATCGGGTACACGTAAAGAAGAGTTGCTAACCTCCAAAGAAGAGTTGCAAAATATTTGGATTTTACGTCGCTTCTTACAGTCTATGAGCGAAGTGGATGCCATTGAAACCTTAATTGAACAGCTCAAAGTCACTAAAACAAACACCAATTTGTTTGAAGCGATGAAACGTTAATTAAACCCGTTCTTGAAACTTAACAACGAACTATTAACAAACTATTAATTATTTTATTAACCCTATTCTAAAAAAGAAACTTGCAATTTAGTGATTAATCATTAAAATGCATTTCTTTTTGAAAATAAACAAATATTGGACCGTTATCATGCAAGCAGACATTCATCCAGCGTATAAAGATGTAGTTTTCCAGGATATCTCAACTGGTGAAACCTTCGTAACGCGTTCAACCCTTACTAAGACTTCTGGTGAGAACATTACCGTTGACGGTAAAGACTACCCTCTAGTACGTGTTGAAGTTTCAAGCGCTTCTCACCCTTTCTACACTGGTAAACAAACACTGGTGGATACTGAAGGTCGTGTTGAAAAGTTCAAGCAAAAGTACGCTCGTCGTTAATAGCGGTTGTTTTAAACACTTTAAAACATCGGTTACAACGCTTAAAAAAGCGCCTTGGTATTTGCTAATGGCGCTTTTTTTATGCCTAAAATTTAAGCGCATAACACCGTCCTTTAACCGCTTAAAGAGCCTGCAACGGTCTTCTAATGTGTAATTGACATTGTAATTGGCTCAAAAGCCATTACAATCAATTCTATGAAAAAACAACTCTTCTCTTTTTATGGCTTTTTTGGCCTATTTATCAGCGCGCTTATGCAGACTATGCCTGGCACAGTGTTAGCGGCAGACGCCTGCAACACCAACCAAGTTGAACTCTGGGTTAAAGTCAGTTATGCCATCAGCGGCGACACCGTGGTGATTCAGGGGCAGCGCGTGCGCTTGGCGGGCATACAAGCACCCGAACTGGAACGCAAAGAAAAATTTAATACCCGCGGTGAACCCCTTGCCAAAGAGGCGCAAACCTTTCTGAACAAGCTGCTGGCCAATAACGACTTAGAAGTGGGCATTGAATACGACACCACCAAATTAGACGCCTTTAACCGCACCATGGCGCATCTTTTTTTCAAGGACGGCACCAGCGTACAACAAGCCATGCTTAAAGCCGGGTTTGCAGTAGCACGCACCACCGACGACAACATTAAATACGCTCAATGTTATTATCAAGCCGAACAAACCGCACGCACTGGCCAGTTTCAATTATGGGACTTTTTAGCTAAAAACCCTGCCGTGCATTACCCTTTGGTAAAAAGCAGTGAAATCAATCGCGAAGACGGCGGTTTTAAAATTATTCAAGGAAAAATTGAAAAAGTCTCTAAAAGTGGCACCAATTACATTTTAAACATGGACACCACTGGTGTGCGCGTTTCTAAGAAAATTGGGATAAATTTGACTACAGCGCTCTGCAAAAACTCGAGGGTCAAACCATCGAAGCGCGTGGCCAAACTTACTTTTACAAAGGCGCGATGTATATGATTATTGACCACCCTTATGCGCTGGACGTTTTTAACCCACTTAACGCCAAAAAATAACCTATTCTTGCGCCATGCAACTTTTAAACCACTAAAAACGTCCTTTAAAAATCGTTTTTAGTGGTTATATAGGGTTCTTTTCCGCTAAAATACTCTTCTTTTTTGCATCCCTCAATAAGGCTTTTCTCATGGCAGAACTACAAAACGATCGTTTTTTACGCGCACTTTTAAAACAACCGGTTGACCGCACGCCTGTTTGGATGATGCGTCAAGCAGGCCGTTATCTGCCTGAATACCGCGCCACGCGTCAAAAAGCTGGATCGTTTATGGATTTATGCCGCAACGCCGAACTGGCCTGCGAAGTGACTTTACAGCCTTTAGAGCGCTACCCGTTGGACGCGGCCATCTTGTTTTCGGACATTTTAACCATTCCCGATGCGATGGGATTAGGTTTGCGTTTTGAAACCGGTGAAGGCCCAGTGATTAGCAACCCAGTGCGCACCATGAGTGACGCTAAAAAATTATTTGTACCCGACATGGCCAGCGATTTAGGCTATGTAATGGACGCGGTTAGCACCATTCGTAAAACCTTAAATGGCCGCGTACCGCTTATTGGTTTTTCGGGCAGTCCTTGGACATTGGCCACTTACATGGTCGAAGGCGGCTCAAGCAAAACATACGCTAAAATTAAAGCCATGATGTTTGATCAACCTAAAACCTTGCACCATATTTTAGACGTGTTGGCCGACTCGGTGATTGCGTATTTAAACGCGCAAATCGAATCTGGCGCGCAAGCCGTGCAGATATTTGATACTTGGGGTGGCGTACTTACTCCGCGTGATTACCACGAGTTTTCACTGCGTTACATGCATAAAATTGTTGATGGCTTAAAACGCGAAAACGACGGGCGCAAAGTGCCGGTTATTTTATTTACCAAAGGCGGCGGGCAATGGCTAGAATCTATGGCCGACACGGGCGCTGATGCATTAGGCCTAGATTGGACCACCGACATAGATGTGGCGCGCGCACGCGTAGGCGATCGCGTGGCGTTACAAGGCAATATGGATCCGTGCATTTTATACGCCTCACCTGAGCGCATTCGTGCCGAAGTAGCAACCATTTTAGAAAAGTATGGCAAAGGCTCAGGCCACGTCTTTAACCTAGGCCACGGCATTCACCCCGAAATTAACCCAGAACACGCCGGAGCCTTTATTAACGCAGTAACCGAATTAAGCGGTCAATACCACGTTTAACCAATATTGGTTTTAAACCAAAAAGCCCGCATGCGGGCTTTTTGATTATTTCTTAGTTATTTAAAATGTGATTTGCTTATTTACAAACCAAATCAAACCAATCCAACCAGGCCTGGTCAAACCAATTTACAGGTTTAAACTTAAACCTTGTTTAACGCTTAAAACTTTAAACTCTCGGCAAACTGCATGGCTTGCAAATACAATTTACTTAACTCCGTTCCGCTTAAACCGCCGGGCAAAGTAAAATCGGTAGAGCCTCGTTCAATGCCCTTTACCGCTTGCAACACTTCACCCATAATGCCAGACCCACACAACAGCGCATCTTGTATAGCCGGCTCTAAACTGAGTTTAGCCAGCAACTCACTCAACTCGGCGTCCATTAAAGCGTCAAGACTGGAAAACAACCCCACGGTAAAATAGGTTTCTTTAGAAAATCCGCCCAAGACATTTGCGGCCAGATGCATGGCCACCAATTCACAAAACGCGCCCGAATCAGTGACGTTCTAAAAAGCTCAAGCGGCTTATCATCGACGCCCGACAGCACCAACATACTTGCCCAGCTTTTAAGCCTATTTAAACCAAAGCGTAAAACCGCATCGTGAATAGACTTTATGCTCGAACCATTAGGACTGCTTTGAGCCACTAATTTAAGCAGTTTTTGACTGAGCACCACATCTTTGCTCACAATGGCGCTTAAGCGGTGCATGTCAATATCGGGGTCGTACACACTGGCAAGTAACTCTAATACCGACAATTTGTTGGTGGGCAAACGCTGACCCTGAATAATTTTTGGTTTAGCAAAAAAGTAACCTTGAAACAAATCAAAGCCCAACTTTAAACAAAACTCATACTGCTCACGACTTTCGACTTTTTCGGCCAGCAACAAAATACCTTGGGCTTTTAAACGCGCAGCATGCTCGGCTAGTTTTTTAGGGCCAACCTGCAAAATGTCCACTTTAATAATATCAGCAAACTCTTCAAGCGCCTCAAGCTCTGGATTAAACACATAATCGTCTAACGCAATGGTAAAGCCCTGCTCTTTTAATGCCTTGAGCGAGCTCATTAACAAAGGCGTGACTTTAACGTCTTCTAGCACCTCTATGACCACTTTATTGCGCGGAAAAAATGGCTGATATTCGCGAACCAACAAACCTTCAGTAAAATTAATATACGCTTTGTGCTCGCCCACCACATCGACTAGTCCAATGTCACCAAACGCATTCATCATTACCTGTGCGGTGGCAGCATCGCCCCCTAAAATAACCGCACGGTTGTCTTCCGAATTACCTCTAAACAATAACTCATAAGCCACGACTTGCATTTGCGTATTAAAAATGGGTTGACGGCCGACAAAAATATCAATTAACGTTTTCATTGGTTTTTAAATCCTAATCCTGAATGCTAAACGACTAATTTAAGATAAAGTATGGCATCAACTAAAGCGCTTTAAACTCTTCAGGCATGTCAATATCTTCACCGCTAAATAAGAATTTTTGCATCTCTTCTAACAAAAAGAGCGCGCTTTGGCATCTAAACTCGATAAACGGTACTCATTAATTAAAATCGTTTGTTGTGTTAACCATTGTTTCCAGGCTTCTTTAGAAACCGTGTCGTACACTTTTTGACCCAACTCACCTGGAAAAGGTAAAAAGTCCAAACCATCTAACTCTTCACCCATTTTGGCGCACTGTACTTTTCTAGACATTGGATCACTCCTTACTTGTATTGGTTTTAATGGTCGAACTGGCGTCCACATTTATTAAACTTATTAATTTAGTCACCGGTGCAGGAATCCCCAAAGGATTATCGCAACCAGTAAAGCCGTTTTGCAGGTCGTGTTGATTAACCCAAACCCCATTATAGGGCGCGGCTTGCTGCTCAACCAAACGCACATACACTGGCTGAATATCCAGGTGATAATGCGAAAATGTGTGTCGAATAGCATGCCATTCTATCAAACTCTGTTGCTCTGCTGGGGGAGTTTGCAACGCCATGTTTAATGACGCCTTACAGGCCGCAACGCTCTCATGTTCGGGAAAACTCCACAACCCACCCCAAATGCCTTGTTGCGGGCGTTGTTCAAGTAAAACTTGTCCGTGGACATTTTCTAAAATAAGCATGACCGTCTGCTTAATGGGCTTGAGTTTTTTAGGTTTAGCCTGCGGAAACTGCGCCACACTTTGAGTTGACCAGGCCTGGCAAGTGCTTGCCACAGGGCATTGCGCGCATTTAGGTCGCGTGCGTGTGCACAGGGTTGCGCCCAAATCCATAATGGCTTGCGTGTAATCGGCAAAACGCGCTTGGGGGGTTAAGGCATCGGCTTTGAGCCACAAATCGGTTTCAATGACTTTTTCACCAGGCCAACCTGGCAGAGCGTAATAACGACTTAACACCCGCTTAACATTGCCGTCTAAAATGGCATAACGCTGTTTAAGAGCAATGGCCAAAATAGCGCCTGCGGTTGAGCGGCCAATACCCGGTAAAGCGACAATATCGGCAAAGGTCTGCGGAAACTCGCCGTTGTGCTGCTGCATGATGAGTTGGGCGGCTTTGTGCAAATTGCGTCCCCGCGCGTAATACCCCAGGCCTGACCAATGCGCCAACACCGCTTCTTGCGACGCGTGCGCCAAATCTGCTAAGGTGGGAAACCGCGCCATAAAGGCCAAATAATACGGAATAACCGTTTTGACTTGAGTTTGTTGCAGCATAATTTCCGACACCCAAACGCGATACGGCGTAATGTGGCTTTGCCAGGGTAAATCGTGCCGACCTGACTGGTCAAACCAGGCTAAAAGTGATTGTGAAAAAAGGTTCATATCAGATTACTAGACCTCTAGGGCGCCTCTATTAAATGGGTTAAAAATGCACTTTTACAGTATACTACGCGGCTTAATCACCTCATATTACAGACTATTATGACCGACCAAACATCTAATCCTTCCAGCTTAATCAACGATTCAACTCTAGAAAAAACTCCTAATTTGGCGCACCGCATTAAAAGTTTTGTGTTGCGCCAAGGCCGTTTGTCGGGCGCGCAACAACGCGCGATTGACGAACTTTGGCCCCAATTTGGGTTAGAAGTGACCGATGAGCTGCTTGACTTAAACGCGGTGTTTGGCCGTGAAGCGCCCACCATTGTCGAAATTGGCTTTGGTATGGGCACCAGTTTAGTCAATATGGCTATGGCGCATCCCGAACAAAACTACATGGGTATTGAAGTGCATCGTCCTGGGGTGGGCGCGTTGCTTAAATTAATAGCCGAGCACAATGTCACCAACATTCGGGTGTTTAACCACGACGCAATTGAAGTCTTAGAAAAACGCATTCCCAAAGCCAGTTTGGCGGGTGTGTACCTGTTTTTTCCAGACCCTTGGCATAAAAAGCGTCACAACAAACGCCGCATTGTGCAACCCGCGTTTGCGCAAACCATCGCACAACATTTAACCATAGGCGGAGTATTTCACATGGCGACCGACTGGGAAGATTACGCGTTGCAGATGATGGAAGTGATGAGCGCCGCACCCTTATATAAAAACACCGCCGGTGTTAATCAGTACACCCCGCGCCCCGATTATCGGCCTTTAACCAAGTTTGAACAACGCGGCCATCGCTTGGGACACGGCGTATGGGATTTGGTGTTTGAACGGGTTTGATAGATTGCACAATAACCATTTAACAAATTACTGTAACGCTTTGCCATTAACCACGCCAGCCAAATTGGCCGACCAGTTGGCTTGATTTAATGTGCCGTTTAGACCAATAGGCACCACCCAGCCAGCAAATTGCGCTAAGGCTGTGGGCAAGTGGCTTAATTGCAATTTAATCTGGCTGTTGAGCGTGGCGTGGTTTAAATCGGCTTTAGCCGCTCCTGTGCCCAAAAAACCGTTGCCAACCAAGCTGAGTTTGCTTACTTCAAACACGCCCTGCGTTACCTCACCCATTAGCACCAACTCATTAAACGCTGTACGGTCTTGCTGACTTTGTGGCGTGCCTGCCAATAACTTTGGCACATCCAATCCTACCAACGCTCCTTGACTGACTGTGAACAGCAAATGACCGTTTAAATTTTGCTTTAACGCCACTTGATTGCTGCCACGGGTACTGAGATTAAAGTGACTTTGCAAGCGTCCTTCTAACTGCTTATAGTCCCAGCCTTCGGTCAACAAGGGTGCCAATGCCAAATCGCTTACTTTGCCTTGCCACTTAAATGCTGGCGTACTGCCGCGCACATCAATGTCAAAACGTGACAACAGCGCCCCTTCATACACCTGACCATCCAGTGGCGCTAACTGCATCACACCCTCTTTGGCGCTCAGCTCAAGCGACAGCGATTGCGCCTGAATGTCGAGCACTTTAAAACCGCTTACCTGCAAGCTCCCTTGTGCTTCAACAGCGCGTAACGTACTTACGGGAACCGCGATGGGCAAATACAACTCTGGCTCTAGGTCTGCTTTTAGATCTGCTTTTAGGTCTGCTTTAGTCTCTGTCTTAAGCTCTGTTTTAGGTGCTGACTCTATAACCAAGTTTAATTCAGGTGTTTGACCAGGCCTGGTTAAATCAACGGGCGTGATTTTGGGCGTTGCGTACGCCATGTAAGCGTCTAAATTAACTTCTGCGGCGTTCAACACAAAATCAATGCGCGCTTGTTCACCAAATTGCTGTTCGTATTGACCCGTTACTCGGACTTTATCCAACGCAAGGTCTAGGTTCGTAAAACTTAATTTTTGATTCATCCACTGCCAGTTAAATTTTCCTGTGCTGTGGGTTAACGCTTTAGGGTCAACAAATCTTGGTAAATCAATGCCTAAATGGTACGCCCAGTTTTTAAAATTAATGCCTTTGGCATCCACCCAGCCATTAAGTTGGGCTGGTGTGCCATAACGCCCACTAAAATGCGTTTTAATGCTGGCGTCTAACCCCTTAAACTCACCGTTTACCATCTCAATGTCTTTAGAATCTAACTGCCAGCTTAAACGTTCACCCGACGTACTTACTCGTACTTGCGGCACATTACGCTCGGCCGGTAAGCTTATTTTTAGCAATCCGTCCCAATCGGTAAGCGCCCATGAGTTAAAGTGTTGGTTAATGCTTACAAACGAATTGACATTAAACGCGTACATTTGCGGGTGTTCGCTGTGACGATAGTTAAACTCCAAACTGGCTTTAAATGGCTCATGACTGGCCACGTCAAAGGCCAAAACATTCAAATTATCCAGCACCATTTTTTGACCCTTAATTTCATCGGTAAAATGCACTTCGCCCTTTTGCACCACCAAGCTTTCAATCGCCCATACCAGTAATTGGCTGGTTGGTGTCGAACTTGGCAACGCAACCGAAGGCGCAACCGCAGCGGTGCTTACCCTCACGAACCCCTCAAAGTCGGGTACAGCGTGCGCAATCTGCGTAGTCAAAGCGGCTGATTGAGCCTGTGGTAAATGTGCCAACAGTGCCTGTAAATCAGACCAGTTAGTGCTCGTGGGTGTTTTAACCAAATACAATTTAGGCTCAATCAGCTCTAAACTCACCACCGAAAGATGTTTATGAACGAGCAAATCCCACACCGAAAATTGAATGTGAGTTTTACCTAAACTCAGCAAATCACGCTGGGTAAATTCGGCCGAGTTTTTAAAATAAGTTTGCCCCACTTCTAATGCAAACGGAAACACCGCCACTTCAATTGCGCCTTCAATCTGCATTTCACGCCCGGTGAGTTTAGCCACCTCTTGCTCAATTTGCGGTTTGTAGCGGTTAAAGTCAATAAAGCTCACAGCGGCCGAAAATCCCAAAAACAACAAAATAGGAATAATGGCCAACACCAGCACGCTGACTTTAATGAACTTACGAATGGATTGGGTATTCATGTCATTTCCTTAATTTTCTTAATTTTCTTAATTTTCTTAACGTTCATATCTAAAATTACGACTAAAACGCCAACGACAATAGCATTTATTACTCTAAAAAAAGCCCGACCACATCGTTTAAGAAGGTCTGCCCCAAGGTGCTCAACTGCAACGTTGACTGCCCGGTTAAACCTGCAGAAACCTCCCCCCAACCGTTGGTTTGCAGTTGCGCCAACTGGCTTGCAATGCGCTCTATCGGCAAGCCGGTGCGTTGAGTAAACAGCGCCAAATCAAAGCCATTTTGCAAGCGTAAGGCGTTTAACATAAACTCAAACACCGCATCCATTTCATCCACCTGATGCACTCGACCGATCGCGTGCGCCCAGCTTAAACCGGCTTTGGCGTCTTGCATCATGGCCACATAACCGCCCGGCGACGCGGGCATTTGCGTGCGCCAAATTTGGCCGCTGGGCGCGTCGGTAATTTTACCGTGTGCGCCCGCACCCAAACCGACGTAATCGCCAAACTGCCAATAATTAAGATTATGCCGGCACGAGCTGTGCGGCTTGGCGTAGCCCGACACCTCGTAATGCTCGTAACCGCTTTCTGCCAACACGGCTTGGGCGGCCAATTGCATGTCCCAGGCCAAATCGTCTTCGGGCAAAATGGGCGGATTTTTATAAAACGGCGTGTTGGGTTCTAACGTTAATTGATAATGCGACAAATGCGGTGGCGCATACTGTATGGCCTGTTGCACGTCGGCCACGGCTTGCTCAAGCGTCTGGCCGGGTAAGGCAAACATTAAATCTAAATTAAAGTTGGTAAACCCGGCTGCTTTAGCACTTTCAATGGCGCGATGCGCTTCATTGGCCGAATGAATTCGCCCTAACGCCTGCAATTTTTGATCGTCAAAACTTTGCACGCCCATCGACAATCGATTGATGCCCGCTTGGTAAAAACCAGCAAATTTCGCAAAATCGACGGTTCCTGGATTGGCCTCTAAGGTAATTTCAATGTCCGGGCCAAACCCCAATAAGGCGCGCGCGTGCGACATAAAGCGATTTAAACCGTCCTCGGACAGTAAACTGGGCGTGCCGCCACCAAAAAAAATCGAGTGGATCGGCCGCCCCCAAATCAAGGGTAAGGTTTGCTCAAGCTGTTTAATCAGGGCGTTAATGTACGCCGACTCGTCCACCGCCGCCGTGCCGGCTTTTAAGGTGTGCGAATTAAAATCGCAATACGGGCATTTTTGCACGCACCACGGGTAATGCACATACAAGCTTAAGGGAATGGGTTGGGTAAAATTCACATAACATCCAAAATTAATAGAAACGCAGTATTGCAGTATTAACTTAACGCATCATTTTAAAGTGACCAGGCCTGGTTAAACCGCTTATTTTACCTGTAAACGCTCTACAACAACGCCACAAATTGCGCCCGCGCAAATAAACGCGTTAAGGCAAAGCCAGCATCTTGACCCAATGGCTTAAAGCCGTACACTCGTAAGAACTGTTTAACGCACAAAAGGAAAACAACCATGGTTAAAATTCAATCGTTTGGTGGCGCGCAAACTGTTACCGGCTCGTGCCATTTTATGCAGTTTAAAAAAGGCCCCAACATTCTTATAGACTGTGGCATGTTTCAGGGCGCAGTCGAACGCCGCTCAAGCGACCCCTTTGGCTTTGACCCAAAAACGGTCGATATTTTACTTATTACCCACGCGCATTTAGATCACGTTGGACGGATTCCTAAACTGCTAAAAGAAGGTTTTAACGGCCGTATTATCACCCTGCGCCCCACCTTAGAACTGGCCGAAGTGGTGCTGTTAGACAGCGCTAAAATTGCCGAAGAAGACTACAAAACCGCCCTTAAAAAAGCCCAACGCTGTGGCGAAGAAGACCAAGTTGAAGCCCCGCTCTACAGCTTAGACGACGTGCGCGCGATTTGGGATTTAAACATTCAATACGCCGTTTACAACACCCCCATTCACTTAACCCCCAACATTCAAGTCACCTTTCGCAATGCCGGACACATTTTGGGTTCGGCCACCATTGACATCGCCTTTACCGACCCAGACACCCAGCAGGCCAAATCGGTGGTGTTTAGCGGCGACCTGGGCAACACGCACGACGTGGTCATGCCGGCACCGCAAGCGGTCAAAAAAGCCGATGCGCTGTACTTAGAATCCACCTATGGCGACCGTAATCACCGCAGTTTGCCAGACAGCATTGCCGAGTTTACCGAGGCCATTACCAGCACCTTACTCAACCAAGGCAACGTGCTCATTCCATCGTTTGCCATTGAACGCACCCAAGAAATCTTAGTGATGCTCAAGCAGATGTACTACGACAAAACCTTGCCACCGTGCAAAATATTTGTCGATTCGCCCATGGCCATTCGCGCCACCGAAATCTACAACCGCTACCACAAAGAGCTTAACGCCCACGCCCAAACGCTGTTTGACCGCGACGGTTCGGTGTTTGATTTTCCGTATTTAAACTACACGTTAAAAGGCGAAGATTCCATTCGCATCAACGACGAAGAGCGCGGCTGTATTATTATTGCCGGCAGCGGCATGTGCAGTGGCGGACGAATTTTGCACCACTTTAAACACCGCCTGTGGAACGCCCGCAACCGCGTAATATTTGTGGGCTATCAAGCCCAAGGTACGTTAGGGCGCTTATTGGTCGATGGCGCGGGCGAAATTCGCATCTACCGCGAACGCATTAAGGTCAACGCCCAAATATCGATGATTAACGGTTTCTCGGCGCACGCCGACCAAGCCGAAATGCTGTTGTGGATGCAGCAGTTTGAGCATCTGCAAAACGTCTTTTTAATTCACGGTGAACCCAACAAACAAGCTATTTTTAAAGACGCCATTACTCAAAAACTCGGCAAACCTGTCCATATAGTTGAGTTTGCTGAAGAGGTTTGGGTGTGAGTTAAACGATCAATACAGTTGAACATCTCGAGTAACGAAGTGCATTATCTTGACCAGGCCTGGTCAAGATGCAAGATGAATTTTCAATGTCTTACAACCACTTAATGCGCCCAAACTGCTTAATGGCCGACAAGATTAGCGTGGGCAGTGCGGAGAGTGCAATCACTATGATTAAATGTTGCCACGAAACAGCCGTGGTGCCCAGTACCATTTGTCCGTATGGTAAATACACCATGCTGACCGATAACACAGCCGAACCTGCAACCCCCCATAACAGCGCCACGTTACTAAAGGGGTTACGCTGATATAACGTCGTAAAGGTTCGAGCGTCAAAAATATGAAACAACTGGCCAAAAATAAGGGTCATAAACGCCAAGGTTTGGGCATACGCCAAACCCATTCCTTGGTCAATCGCAAACTTAAAAACCAAATACGTTAAGCCACCCAGCACCAGTCCACGCACCACAATGCGAATGCTTAAGTGATTGGCAAAAAAGCTTTCATTAGAGGGGCGTGGTTTGCGCTTCATCACATCGTTTTCTGCGCCGTCCATTCCCAGCGCTAACGCCGGAATACCGTCACTCACCAAATTTACCCACAAAATCATTAATGGCGCAAGCGTCAGCATAACCACCAGATTACCCGCGTCGTCTACGCTGGATGAAATCAACACAAACGCAAACAACAGTGCCGACACTTCGCTCACGTTAGCCGTTAACGCTTGGCGAATAAACTTGCGAATGTTGTCGTAAATTCGGCGACCTTCGCGCACGGCCGTCACAATGGTGGCAAAGTTATCGTCCAATAAAATTAAGTCGGCCGACTCTTTTGCCACACCCGTGCCACTCAAACCCATCGCCACACCAATGTCGGCGGTGCGCAATGCCGGTGCGTCGTTTACACCGTCGCCGGTCATGGCCACCACTTCGCCTTGGGCTTGCAGTGCGCGCACAATGCGTAATTTGTGTTCGGGCGTTACCCGGGCATAAATGCACATGTCACCCACGCAGCGAAGCAACTCCGCCTCGGTCATTGCGTTTAATTGGGCACCGGTAATGGCTGGCGCGTCGGCTTGTTGAACCAAGTGCATTTGGTAGGCGATGGCGCGAGCGGTTTCAACGTGATCGCCGGTAATCATGACCACGCGAATCCCGGCATCATGGCACTCTTTTATGGCTTTAGTTGCCTCATCGCGCGGTGGATCCATAATGCCGTAAACGCCCATTAACGTCAGTTCGGTTTCAAGTGCGGTGTCGGGCTGCTCGACTTGAGCCGCGCTCAAAGGACGATACGCCACCGCCAGGGTGCGCAAGGCTTGTCCGGCAAAGGTCTCAACCACTTGGTGTGCGGCCGCTTTCTGGTGCGAGAAACCAACCTCTTGGCCTTGATGCAGGGCGTGTTCGCATCGACTCATAATCACGTCTGGCGCGCCTTTTACATACAACCAGGCCTGGTTGTTTTGATCGGACACAATTACGCTCATCATTTTGCGCGTCGAATCAAACGGAAAACTAAACGCAATGTCGTACTCGGTCAACAAGGTCTGTTTGGTGATATTGGCTTTGGCGGCCGCTACCACCACCGCGCCCTCGGTGGGCAAACCGTGAATTGAATACTCGCCTTTATGCTCAATTAAGCGTGTGTCACTGCACAAGGTTGACATGCGCAGCATCGCGATTAAATCACGCTGTTTGTGTGGGTCAATCGTCTTTTTATTAGCATCGTAAAATTGCCCCTGGGGTTCATAACCGGTGCCGTCAACGTAAAAGGATTCGCCACCCACCCATATTTGTTTAACCTGCATTTTATTTTGAGTTAGCGTGCCGGTTTTGTCCGAACAAATCACCGATGTGGAGCCTAAGGTTTCTACTGCGGTAAGGTGTTTTGCCAAGGCGTTAGAACGCATCATCTGGTGCGCGCCCAGGGTTAAAACAATGGTCACCACCGTTGGCAAGCCTTCAGGAATGGCCGCCACCGCTAACGAAATTCCGGTGGCTCCCATGTCAATAAAACTCATGCCCTGAAAAAACCCCAACACCAAAATAAGCGCCACAATTAATAATGCGGCCCAAATCAAGATGTGCGACAGGCCTTTAATGCGCCGTTGCAAAGGGGTTAAACGATGTTCGGTGCTGGCAATCAACTGGGCAATATTACCCACTTCGGTCTGCATGCCTGTTGCGGTCACCATGGCTGTGCCATAGCCGTGGGTAACCGCTGTACTCATAAACACCATGTTCACCTGGTCGGCCAAAATAAGATTTTCGTCATCCAATGCAGCAATTTTTTTACGTACCGGATCCGATTCACCGGTTAAAGCCGATTCATCCACTTGCAACTGCACACTTTCAAACACACGCGCGTCTGCCGGAATAATGGTGCCGGTTTCCAATTTAATCACATCCCCTGGCACCAACTCCAAAGCAGGGCGATTCTGCCATTCGCCTTCGCGTTTAACCCAGCATTGCGGGGCGGCCATTTGCCGCAATGCATCCATAGACTGTTGTGCTTTAAATTCTTGAATAAAACTGACGGTGGCGTTAATAAAAATAATCACCACAATGGCTACCGCGTCAACGTAGTGTTGAATATACAACGACAACATCGCGCCCAAAAATAGCACCAACAACAACGGATTCTTGAGCTGTCGCATAAACAAAACCACGGCCGAAATTCGATGAATTTGACTGAGTTGATTAGAGCCAAAACGCTGCAATCGCGCACGACTTTCTTCGGGCGACAAGCCTGTGTCAACATCTGAATTTAACCCCGCGCTCACCTCTTCAACCGCCTGAATAAAAGGCGGGGTTTTCGATTTATTTAGCGAATCATCCGATGCATTACCTAACGTTTTTGAATCCATTATGTTTACCTCTCACCTCAACAAGAATCGCTTTTTCCACTTTACACTACTTTCGCTACTTACCGAGCATGCCTGTTGTTGATTAAATTTGCTACACTAGATGCATGATTCGATATCTTCGCTTAAAAATTCATCAAATTGGTCGAAAAACCAAAAACTCGGTTTTTTTAAATCAATACTTTCCGCGCTTTAAAGAGCGAGTTTATTGGGCGGGTGATCGCTTTTCGTTTGCCCGAGCTGGGTTTATTGGCGGGTTTTGCATGATGTTGCCCGTGCCGTTTCAAATGGTATTGGGTTCGGTATTCGCGTATTTTTTACGCGCCAACATTCCCTTGGCTACGGCGCTGGCTTGGGTCACTAACCCCTTAACCATGTGGCCGATTTGGTATGGTGGTTATCGATTTGGTGTTTGGATTTTAAACACCCGCGACCTATATAACGCAAATGCGCAAATCACCGTTGGCTCAGAACTTTGGTTTACCGAAGTGTTTCCACACATTTGGCAGCCGTTCTTTTTGGGCAATATGTTATTAGGGCTTATTATCGGCAGTCTGCTTTACCTGATTATTGGCTATTTCCACCTCTTTAAAACGCTTAATGCGCTGTGGAAAATACGTCAAAAACCTACTTTACCGCCGTAAACGATCCGTAAACAATCTGTAAACAACTTATCCAAAAAACTTAGACTTAACCATTAAGCCCCACGGCGTAATTGCATCACCAACGCGTTTAAGGCTTGAGCACGGTGGCTGAGTTGGTTTTTTTGCGCTTTAGGCAATTCGGCCGCGGTTTGTTGCAGTTCGTCCACCCAAAACACTGGGTCGTAACCAAACCCGCCGGTGCCTTGCGGTTGGGTTAAAATTTCGCCATACCAGCGCCCTAGGCCAATAATAGGCGTGGGATCCTTGGCGTGTTCAACGTACACCATGGCGCAATAATAGCTGGCGTGGCGTTGTCCAGCCGGCACATCGTGCATTTCGCGCAACAACTTATCCAAGTTGGTTTGATCGTTTACCAAGCCGCCTTCTTTATCGGCCTCATCCGCACTGTAACGCGCTGAATAAATGCCCGGCGCACCGTTTAAGCCACTCACTTCTAAGCCAGAATCGTCGGCAATCGCCGGTAAACCACTGTGTTGTGCGGCGTAACGGGCTTTTAAAATCGCGTTTTCTATAAAGGTTAAACCGGTTTCATCCGCCTCACCTGCAAAAAACTCGGCTTGGGCTTTTACCTCCCACCCATGAGGTTGCAAAATATCGCGCATTTCTATTAACTTGCCCGCATTGCCGGTGGCCAATACTAATGGTTTCATAAGTCTGTAAACTCCCTAAGTTTCTTAAATAAGTTTTATAGTAACGCATTAACGCACGCTTAAGCCATTAAACGATTTACACCCTTTGCGCGCAAAAATGTTACATTATAACATCACTAATTCCATCACAATGCGTGAACAAAACACTGCAAAGTACTCACTTAACCAAGGTGCTTTTATGTCCGTTCAACCTACCCCTCTTATTCCTATTACGCTTATTACTGGATTTTTGGGCAGCGGTAAAACCACGTTGCTCAATCATTTATTAGTACAACCAGAACTTAACAATGCCTTGGTCATTATTAACGAATTTGGTGACATCTCACTTGATCATCATCTGGTGGCACACAGCAGCGACAACGAGGTCATTCAAATTGGCAATGGTTGCTTGTGCTGTAAGGTAAAGGGAGGTTTAAGCAAAACGCTGAGTGATGTGTATTGGCGTTTTTCTAGAAATGGCCAAAACCTGTTTGACCGCGTAATCATCGAAACCACAGGCCTGGCCGACCCGGCACCCATTTTGCAGATGCTCATGCAAGAACCCAAAATGGCACGCTATTACAAGCTCGATGGCGTGGTCACCACCGTGGATTTGGCCACCGTTCACCACAGCCTGGACACGCACCGCGAGGTTATAAAACAAATTGCCATGGCCGACTGCCTGTTATTAACCAAAGGCGATTTAATAGACAATCCCCAGCATCTCGATGCCATTACAGAGCGCCTATTAAGCATTAACCCTTCAGCGCCGCGCTGGACGCTGCTGAATGGCCAACTGCCCGCTCAACACATTCTTAATCTTGGGCTGTTTTCGGCTCAACGCAACCTGGATGTCTCTAAATGGTTAAGGGAGGCCTATTTTGTCCCCAAAAGCACGGTGCAAACGACGCGACAAACCGACTTAAACTTATTGAGCCAGCATCGATGCGAGCACCTAAGCCACGCTACCTCTTCCTCGCCACACAAAGAGAGCATCCACTCATTTTGCTTGTTTATTGAAAACCCTATTGAGGCCGACGTGTTTACAAACTGGATGGGCTTGTTAGCAGGCCTGGTCAGTCCAAAAGTCTTACGCATTAAAGCCATCGTGCACCTAAAAGACTCTCAACACCCCTGGGTAATGCACGGCGTTCAGCACATTATTAGTCCGCTGGTGGCACTGCCAAAATGGCCCAGCACCGATACCCGCAGCCGAATTGTCTTTATTACCGACAATCTCTCGCAAGAATGGGTAAATCAAACACTCGAATGGCTGGTAAATCCACCGCAAGAAAATTAATTCTTACTGATCTTAACTCGCCTTTTCTTAATTTAAATCAAGCTATAAAGGTTTTTTATTTGAAAAAGCCCTTTAACAAACGTATCATTCAAAAAAATTACTTAAATTAAGTCTATAGAGGCCGTAAAAATGAAAAATTTAGTGAGTATGTTGTTGGTGTTAGTCATTACTGTTGTTGTTCCTTTAGTTGTTTTATTAGGTATTTGGGCTAATATTCTGCCACAATCATTGCAAGTTTCTATTGGCATGGCAGGTGTATTTTTGGCGGCCGCATTCATTGTAGTGGGCAACGTTTACCTTATGTACAGCGACATTAAAACAGGTCGTTACAAAAAGAACTCATAATGACTGCGCCTTTATTGGGCGCATTAACCATTTAAAGTTAGCGTCTACCGCTGTGAAAACCCAGCCAAATTAATTTTGGCTGGGTTTTTTGTTTTTTAGGGCTGAGCATTGTAAGAAACCTTTTTAAATCCTTCCTATTTAAAACCCGCTATAATATTGCTCCATTAAATTATTTTTTTCTTTAAAGACCTTTGCATATCGATGTCTTTTATATTGATCATTTATATTGAGTCTATAACAGCGTGCTAAAAAACGAACCGTCCATTAAAATTTTTCCTAAAGACCTGCCCGAAACCTCGGTAAATCCATTTTTAGTGCCCCCAAAAAAACGCAGTGGACTCAAAACCACTTTGTGGCTTGGCGCTTTATTGGGCTTTGTGGGCGCACCCTTAGCGGCCATTGTGTTTTACGCCATCACTATCTACCCAACCTTGCCAAACCCCGCCGAGCTTAAAGACGTTAGCTATCAAGTTCCGCTTAAAATATTAACCAAAGATGGCAAGCTCATTAGCGAAATTGGTACCGACAAACGCCTGCCACTTGATTACACGCAAATACCAGAACGCATGACGCAGGCCATTATCTCGGCCGAAGACGAACACTTTTTTGAACACAGCGGCGTAGACTACAAAGGTTTAGCGCGTGCCGCGTATGAGTTAATTAGTACCGGAAGTAAACAGTCCGGCGGGTCAACCATTACCATGCAGGTGGCGCGTAACTTCTTTTTAAGCAACGAAAAAACTTATTTACGCAAACTGAATGAAATTGTACTGGCCTACAAAATCGAAAACGAATTGTCTAAAAAAGAAATCTTAGCACTCTATCTTAATAAAATTTTCTTGGGTTATCGCTCATATGGAGTGGCGGCAGCGGCTCAAACCTATTATGGCAAAACCATAGACCAGCTGAATTTAGACGAGTTTGCCATGATTGCCGGCTTGCCTAAAGCACCATCGGCCTTTAACCCCATTGCCAATGCAACCCGTGCTAAATTGCGTCGTGACTATGTATTGCGCCGCATGCAAGAAGAAAACTACATAAGCGTTGACGAAATGTTGGCGGCTCAAGCCGTAGAGGTCAATGTTAAACTTACGGGCACTCGCATTGATGTTGAAGCCAGTTATGTGGCCGAAATGGCGCGCGCGTTTGCCCTAGATAAATTTGGCGAAGACGCGCTTAAAAATGGTTTAACCATTATTACTACGGTAGACAGTCACTTACAACAAGAGGCTAACCAGGCCGTACGCGAAGGCTTGCAAGAATACGAACGTCGCCACGGCTATCGCGGCTCAATCACGCAATTGGCTCTTAAAGTGTTTGACGACAACGACTCATTGCTAGAAGCCCTGCAAGAATATTCGCATTTTGGCGGTTTAAACATTGGTGTGGTCACCGGATTTGGCAGCACTAAAGAAGGTGGAACCCACACCACTGTTATGCTTAAAACCGGAGAAATCATTGAGATTCCTTTTAAAACCATGGACTGGGCGGCTAAATACATTGATGTAAACCGCGTGGGCAAAAAGCCCAGCAAGCCGCAAGACGTTTTGGCTCAGGGAGATGTGATTTATTTGCAGTGGCTTAACCAGGCCTGGCAACTGGCACAAGACCCCTTAACCGAAGCCGCTTTGGTGTCACTTAACCCCAATAACGGCCAAATTTTAGCGTTGGTGGGCGGGTTCGATTATTTTCGCAGTAAATTTAATCGCGCCACCCAAAGTAAACGCCAAGTGGGCTCTAACATCAAACCGTTTTTGTACTCGGCCGCACTCGAAAACGGCATGACCGCCGCCACCGTTATTAACGATGCACCTGTGGTGTTTCATGATGCGTATTTAGAAGATATTTGGCGTCCCGAGAACTATTCGGGCAAATTTTATGGACCAACACGCCTACGTGAAGCTCTGGTTTATTCACGCAATTTGGTGTCTATTCGCACCTTACAAGCCATTGGCATCGAAACCGGCAGTGAGTATTTAAAACGCTTTGGTTTTCCGTTGGCCGAAATTAATAAACAACGTAACTTATCCTTATCACTGGGCGCGGTAGAGTTTAGTCCGTTAAATGTGGCACAAGCCTACAGCGTGTTTGCCAACAGCGGATATCAAATTAACCCACACATTATTTTAGAAGTGCGCGACTTTAAGGGCGAAGCCATTTACACCGCCCAAAACCCTACGGCTTGCGCCTCGCCTTGCGCCAACGAATCCGCCGATACGGCTCCTCGAGTTATTGAAGAACGCAACGCTTATATTATGACCAGCATTATGCAAGACGTTATTCGCAGAGGCTCTGGTAAAGCGGCTAATGTACTCAAGCGCGAAGACATTGCCGGTAAAACTGGCACCACCAACGATCAAAAAGACGCCTGGTTTTCGGGCTACAGTCCCAACGTGTCCACCACTGTATGGGCAGGGTTTGACCAACCGTCGACTCTTGGACGCGCCGAAGTGGGTGGCCGTGCCGCGTTACCCATTTGGATTGACTACATGAAAGTGGCTTTGGCCAACACCCCAAATCAAGCGTTTAACCGTCCACCAGGCCTGGTAAACATATTGATTGACCCCGAAACAGGGCAAGCTTTACCCGCGGGCACTCCGGGCGGATTATCAGAAATATTTAGAGAAGAAAACGCCCCTGCAGTGCCCAGCGTAACTCAAAAACAGATGCAGACCATGACCGATGAACTGTTTGAATAATTGTTTTACCCCGTAATCGTTTTGCACACATGCAAACGTTGCTTAAATTACATGACCACAAGGATGAATTATGAAATTTATACTGCTTGGCGCACCCGGTGCAGGCAAAGGCACACAAGCCCAATTTTTAACCAAACAATTTGACATCCCGCAAATTTCAACCGGCGACATGTTACGTGCTGCCATTAAAGCCGGCACGCCCATGGGCAAAATGGCCAAAGAATTTATGGACGCGGGCAAGCTGGTCACCGACGAGATTATTATTGGTTTGGTAAAAGACCGCATTAACGAACCCGACTGCAAAAACGGCTTTTTATTAGACGGCTTTCCAAGAACCGTACCGCAAGCCGATGCACTTGCACAAGCCGATGTTGCGATTGACGCAGTAGTAGAGATTGACGTGCCCGACAGCGAAATTGTCAACCGTATGTCTGGGCGTCGCGCGCATTTGGCCTCGGGACGCACCTATCATGTGACCTACAATCCACCTAAAGAAGCCGATAAAGACGACATAACCGGCGAGCCATTAGTGCAACGCGACGACGACAAACCCAATGTGGTTCAAGACCGTTTGCAGGTTTACCACACTCAAACCGCACCGTTAATTGACTATTACCAGGCCGTGGCCGCGCAAAACAGCGCGCTTACCTACATTAAAGTAGACGGTACACAAAAAATTGACGCCGTTGAAAAAGCCATTTTAACGGCGCTTAACGTCTAACACTTATACACCCGACCAACCCGTTACACAAATACTTTTTACTTGTGTAACGGCTTATGTAACGGTTTATGTAACAGCTTGTACAACTTATTTTTATCCCTTATTTTTATCTCTTATCTTTACTGCTTATTTTTTCCACTTACCTTTTTTGAATTCTTGCTCACCGCACTTTGCACAACGACACCGCCTCGGGCATAACGTCGATTTAACGCGCTTAACTTCAGCACCCTGCTCTGTATTTTGCCCTTAAAACTCTCTTTGGGATAACGCCCTTTGGCATTGAGATTTCCGACTGGCAAATCGCTTAACAGTTGCATCACCTCATCAATGTGACTCACCGCATACACCACAAATTGTTTGGCCGCCACCGCCTCTACCACGGCAGATTTAAGCATTAAATGCTTAAGATTCGCGCGCGGAATAATCACCCCTTGCACGCTATTTTTATCCTTTAAACCGTGTAAACTTTGTAGACCCTGGGCGTAACAAACATCAAAAAAGCCTTCTATTTTCTCGTTTACCCCACCAATGGGCTGAATTTCACCGTGTTGATTGACCGAACCGGTCACCGCCAAATATTGGTTAAGCTCAATATCACCCAGCGCCGACAATAACGCGCACAACTCGGCGGCCGACGCACTGTCACCCTCAACCAAACCATACGACTGCTCAAAAACCAAACTGGCCGACAGCGCCAACGGCACGTCTTTAGCATAGTAATAAGCCAAATACGCCGCTAAAATCATCACCCCTTTTGAGTGAATGGCACCCCCCAATTCTACTTCACGTTCAATATCAATCACCTTGCCGATGCCTAAACGCGCGGTGGCGGTAATGCGCGATGGCCGCCCAAACGCGTAATCACCTAGCTCAATCACGCTTAATCCATTTACTTGCGCGACTTTTTTTCCGTGTGTATTGAGCAAATAAATCCCTCTAACAATCTCTTCTTGCAGGCGTTCGTGAATTTGATCTAGGCGATAATGGCGTGCATCAATCACCTTTTGCACATCGCTATGAGTTATCACACTGCGTCCGGCCTGGTGCGCCCAATAGTCAGACTCTTGTAATAAATCGATGAGTCCTCCCATGTGCAAAGAGACTTTTTCGTTATCTTGCGCCAAACGTGAGCAGTGTTCAATCACGCGCTCAACCGCCTTTTTATTGAGCGCCAAAAGTTTTTTTTGTTGTTGCAAATTGGCAATCATCTGCGCATATAATTCACAACTTTGGTTGTCACGCCCCATGTCTTCGGCAAAATCAACTGCCACTTTAAACAGCTGACTAAACTCGGGGTCGTATTGTTTTAGCAGGTAGTACAGCAAACGACTGCCGGTTAACACTACTTTTACCTGCAGCGGAATGGGTTCTGGTTGTAACGAAATGGTACTGGCTAAACTCAGGAGCTGCTCAAGCGACTCCATTTTAATCTCGTGCCCCGCCAACGCACGTTTGAGTCCCTCCCACGAATACAGCGAACTCAGTACTTTACTGGCCTCTAAAACCAAGTAGCCGCCATTGGCCAAATGCAACGCGCCGGGTTTAATAAGTGAAAAGTCGGTGAGCAACGTACCAAATTGCGCCATATGCTCTATGCGCCCCATTAAGTTTTGATAGGTGGGATTGTCTTCAAAGACCACCGGAACGCCTTGAGTAAAGCTGTTGTCAACCAATACATTGACTTGATAATCGCTAAACAGCTCCGACAAATTATCGTGCTTGGCGCGGGTGTTTTTTTGCTCTAATCCTACTTTTCTAAAGGCATCGGCACGTTCTAAAATATCGTGTTTAACACTTTCAATAAAGGCAATAACATTGGCAAAGGCTTGGTAAGCGGTTTCTAATTCAACCGCATATTGGGTGATGGTGGTGTGCGATATTTCTCGATTAAGGGCATGAATTTTGTCACGCGTGTGCTTTTGCCAAAAGGGAATTTTTAATAACACCTGCTTGAGTTCATCCTGAATCTCTTCCACCACTCGGCTAATGGCGTGGCGCACTTCTTCGGGCATCACATCAAACTCTTCTGGGGTAATGACCTTGCCGTCTTTTTTAGGCCCCAACGTCCAACCGTTGGGAGTGCGTAACATCATAATATTGTTTTTAGCGGCTTTATTGGCCACCTCGGCCAACGCTTGATCTTCGGTGCGACTGTATTCATCGTGAATGGCTTGCACCGCCAATTGATATTCGTCGGTTTCAAATGCGGCCGGAATCGCCAGTAAAATGTCCTCAATAAAATGTGCCATATCCAACCGCAATTTATGGCCATATCCTTTGGCTAAACGTAATACCAGCGGCTTATGCGAATCTGCAAAATTATTAATGTAACACCAGTCGTAAGCTTCTTTTGCGAGCCGCACCTCTTTGGCCTCTTTTGCAAGCAAGGCTTGCACCGTGGTCTGTTTACCCAATCCAGGCGACCCCAGCACATAAAGATTGTAGCCATCTTGGTGGATACCTACGCCAAATTTGAGCGCTTCTATCGCACGAGTTTGCCCTAAATGACGCACCAAACCACCCAATTCAGCGGTACTGCTAAACGCCATGTGCGACAAATCGCACGCCAAATACAATTGATTGGGCGCAACCATTAAATGACTTAGGTCGGCTGTGACATTAACAGTGGATACACAAGTGTGATTTAAAACAGGATTAGACGAGTGCGGAGCATCGTTATTTGGAGTGTTGCTTAAAGCCATGTTAAACCCTTGCTTAAAGTACGTTAAACCCACTGTTGGCAAGCATTGACCAGGCCTGGTCAACTCAAATTATGCCCTTTGTGAGTAGAACGTTATTTAAACAATAAACGGGGAGTTCCATCCTAATCGAACGTAAGTTTTTATTCGACTCAAACCATTTCGAAACGTTACAAAGACGCACTGCTTTATTCATCGGCGTTAACAGATATTAGGAATATCGTCCATTGGGTAGGGCAAAAACAGGTCGTTTAGCATCTCTTCGTTAAAATCGTCTACCGATTCGGCGGCTTTATCGCTGCGGGCAAAGCGCGCCACATGAAACAGCGCTTCACCTTCGTTTACCAAAGGCATTTTCATTTGCCCAATCACAATGCCATTGTTGGTTGAGTAAATTTCCATTTCGGTTTCGCCAAACGGGTCGGACACCACCCCCATCAAAGTGACGTTGGCAATCACGCGCGCGCCGTCGGGCACAATCGACCTAAAAATACCGCTTTGCGGGGCGCGCAACCAAAAGCTGGAGCGTGCTACCACCGATTTTTTGGGCTTTTCGCCCTTTTCGATTTTTTTGCGTGAGCGCGGCAACATTTCTAACTCGCGCATAACGTTTAAAATTCCGCGCACACCGGCGCGAATAGACACTTCGTCAAAGCGCAACGCCTCACCGGCTTCGTACAATAAAATAGGAATGTTCTTTTTTACCGCCGCCGCACGCAAAGAACCATCGCGTAAATCGGAGTTAAGCATCAGCGGCGCGCCAAAGGTGTGCGCTAGACGTAAGGTTTCGGGGTCGTCTAAATTGGCACGAATTTGCGGTAAATTAGAGCGATTAATCGCACCGGTGTGCAAGTCAATGCCGTGCGTGGATTGTTTGACCACTTCGTTTAAAAACAGATGCGCCATGCGACTGGCAATAGAGCCTTTTTCGGAACCCGGAAAACTGCGATTTAAATCGCGGCGGTCGGGCAAATAACGGCTGTGATGAATAAACCCATGCAAATTCACAATCGGCACCGCGATTAAACTGCCCTTTAAACGATTTAACGCTTTGACCTTTAATAGACGGCGAATAATCTCCACCCCATTCAACTCATCGCCATGAATGGCCGCACTCACAAACAATTTGGGGCCAGCTTGTTTGCCGCACAACACTTGCACCGGCATGGTTAAGGCGCTGTGGGTATAGAGTTTGCCTACTTCCAAATCGACCGTTTTACGCTCGCCTGGCAAAATAGCCTGACCGCCAATGGTGATAATTTGATTGCGTTTTGACACGCTTAACTTACCCCTGACCTTTGGTGCTGGTGTTATTGCGCTTGGCATTTTTCTCAATAAACTGAATAATAATGCCGGCCACGTCTTTGCTGGTCGCGCCCTCAATGCCTTCTAGGCCAGGCGATGAATTGACCTCCATCACCACTGGGCCGTGATTTGAGCGCAGTAAATCGACGCCGCACACATTTAAGCCCATAATTTTGGCCGCACGAATCGCCGTAGCGCGCTCTTCTGGCGTAATGCGAATCAGTGAGGCCGAGCCGCCTTGGTGTAAGTTAGAGCGAAATTCACCCTCTTTGCCTTGACGTTTCATGGCCGCAATAACTTTGCCGCCCACCACAAAACAGCGAATGTCCGCGCCTTTGGCCTCTTTAATAAACTCTTGCACCAAAATATTGGCTTTTAAACCGTTAAACGCCTGAATCACGCTGGAAGCCGCTGAATGGGTTTCGGCCAACACAACGCCCACACCTTGGGTGCCTTCGAGCAGTTTAATCACCACCGGTGCGCCACCCACTGTTTTAAGCAAGTCGTCCACGTCGTCGGGCGAATGAGCAAAACCCGACACCGGTAAGCCCACGCCTTTGCGCGACAGCAACTGCAAACTGCGTAATTTATCGCGAGAGCGCGAAATGGCGACCGATTCGTTGAGTGGGTAAACGCCCATCATCTCAAACTGCCGCAATACCGCTGTACCGTAAAAGGTAATGGACGCGCCAATGCGCGGAATAATCGCATCAAAATCGCCCAAGATGCGGCCTTTGTAATGAATTTGCGGATGGTTTGAGGTGATGTTCATGTAGCACCGCAGAGCATCAATCACTTCCACTTCGTGACCACGCGCTTGTGCCGCTTCTACCAGTCGACGGGTCGAATACAGTCTTGGACCACGCGACAAAATAGCAATTTTCATACTTTTTTTCCTTGTAAAAACGACTTGCTGGGATTAACCAAAAAACCACCGGTTCGTAAAGCGGTGCGGCCTAACAACATATTAAAGCGCATGGTATCACGCGCCGTTAAACTTAGTTGAATGGGAAAGCGGTGTTGACCTATTTCTAACTGGGTTTGAATAAATAAGCGTTCAGTCACGTTACCGCCCGAATCGGTCACGGCACGTTTATCAACCACTTGCGCCTCACACGCTTGCACTTGGCTTAAATCGCGTTCGTCAATGTGCACCCAAAAGCGCACCCATTCTTGCCCGTCTTGCAAAAAGGGCTCTACCTTAAACGCATGCAACGCCGAGGTTTTAGCCCCGGTGTCTACCTTGCATTTTAGCGCCTTAATGCCAATTTGCGGCAGTGCAACCCACTCACGCCAACCCACCATATTGTTCATATTAACCCTGTATTGACGTTTGCCAACGATTGATAATGGATTCGTTAATTTTGCGGCTAATCATAAAGCAATTTGGCATCAGTGGTAAGATAGTCAACATTAAATTTATGTGCTCTTTTGTATACAGCCATTTACTCACCTCTTTTACCAGGCCTGGTCAAATACAAACAAACACCCTACCGTTTTTTAAATCTGAGAACTTATAATGTCCGACAATTTTGAACTCAACACCCTTCAAAAGCTATTTCATTCAGACAGCCTGCTTATTGAAAGCCTTAGCCTGTTTAGCTTTGCACTGGTCAGCGCCGTATTATTCAATTTTTTTATTAAATGGACTTTATTGGCGTGGGCGCAAAAACACCAAAAACCCACCTTAAGTTTTGCACTAGACGCGATTAGACTGCCCATAACCCTGTCAATTTTATTATTTACTGGCAACGCATTTTTACAATTGTTTAGCCTGCCCAACACCTTAGAAACCCACTTGCCTGGTGTATTCACCACTTTGGACATTATTGTGTGGGGACAATTTTTTTACCGCACCAATCAATTTAGCTTGCAACAATTAAGCGCGCGTCCCAAGCAAGGCGCTATTATTCGCCCGCAAACATTACCGTTAATCGAAAACGCCTCGGCGGTGTTGATTGTGTTGTTTATTGTGTACCTGCTGTTTATCACCTGGAACATTGATATGACCGCTTGGCTGGCCTCGGCCGGAATTATAGGGATTGCCGTGGGCTTTGCCGCCAAAGACACCTTGGCCAACCTGCTGTCGGGCGTCTTTATTTTGGCCGACTCGCCTTATAAAATAGGCGACTACATTGTGCTTGACGCCGGTGAACGCGGCATGGTCACCCACATTGGATTGCGCTCAACCCGGATTCTGACCCGCGACGATTTAGAAATTAACATTCCCAATGCCATAATTGCCAATGGTAAAGTGGTGAACGAATCGTCTGGTCGTCATCTTAAATCACGAGCTCGCGTCGCGGTGAGCGTGGCCTATGGTTCTGATATCGAAATGGTTAAAAACGTGTTATTGGACATTGCCTATCAAGAAACCCAAATTTGCAGTGAACCCGAAGCCCGCGTACGCTTTAGACGTTTTGGTGCGTCGGGATTAGACCTTGAGTTGTTAGTATGGATTGACCACCCCGAAGTGCGTGGCCGGGTTATTGACAGTTTAAACACGCGTATTTACCAACGTTTTGCGCTCGAAAAAATTGAGATTCCGTACAATAAACTCGATTTATATCTAAAATCGCTTCCCGAAAACACGCCACTAAACGCTTCCTTAAACGTTCCATTAGATCCACACTAATTATTACCGCCATAAACCTGATAAAACTTACCAACCGAAAGATGCTATACCGACAATGCTAAACCAATCCAACCCACAACGCCCTTTTTTAAGGCGCATTATGCCACCTCTTTTAGCTACGCTGGCAGGGCTTGGATTAATCGCATTTATTGTCTGGGGCAGTTTACGTGGCTTACAATATGCGTATGCGCCGGCGCTCAAATCGGTGATAGACGTGCCTTATGTCGCACCCGTTAAACTGCTTATCACTCCACCCAAAGTAGAGCGTGCGCTTAAAGAATTACTTGCGCCATTGCCTACGCTGTTTGCGCCTGACTATTTTGAACCGTACCCCGATGCGCGCTTGTCTGACGATGCATTGGCGCCTTTACACGCTCCTTTACGCGCCGTGCCATTGCAGCAGGCGCTGCACATAAAACCGCACCTAGAACGCCACACCATCAGCCCTAACCAGGTCACAAAGGTTTTACCCCCCGAACCCCCACAACCATCCATAAATCGCACATTAAACGCCGAATTAAACCCCAATGAGCGCATCAAAAATGCATCCAAACCCTTAGATTTAAGCCTGCACCCAACCGACGCATACAATCCTTTTGGTGACGTGACCACTGGGCCGATTGAACCCACATCTCCCTCGTATCCGTTATTGGATTTTGGCAGACTCACCCAAGACAACTTGCCCACATTAAACTTTGGTTACGACGGCAAAGTACTTGAAGAACACGCTTTTAAAGTGGGCATTGAGCGTGATGGCGTGAGCCTTCAAACCAAACTAAAAACCACCCCAGAAGGCGCTGAACTTCAAGGCGTTGAAATCAAAATTGACCTGCCCTAACCCACCATACACGAGCCCAACACCATGACGCCTTCCACACCCAGTACCTTAGCTTCGCACATCATTACGTCTTTTACTCAGTGGGGTCAACAGGGTTTGGCGGCGCTGTCGAGTCCTATGTTTTACCTGCAATTATTAGCCGTTGCTGCCGCCATTGGTTTAGCCTGGTGGCTCTCGCAGCGCCTTAAACAAAGGCTGCAATTAATATTGCATACGCACCCAAACCAAACAGACGCGCACGCCACTCACAACGTTAATCGTTGGCAGCATTTATGGCAAACCCCACTGGCGGTACTGCAAGGATTGGCGTTTCCGTTAAGCAATATTTTGCTTCTGGCGCTTGTCTTAAGCGTATTTAACGCACTTGAGCAACCGTTATGGCTTATTAAAATTGCTCAAAGCTGGGCCATTATTGTGTTTATTTTCTTTTTGGTAAAGCACGCGATTCACAACGTATTTATAAGTGCTTTGCTTAAATGGATAGGCATTCCTTTAGCTGCGCTCTATCAATTTGACCTACTGAGCCCCACCGTGCAGTTTTTAGACAATATCTCGTTTAGCGTGGGCGACATTCGGATTTCGGTGTTTGCAGTCTTGCGTCTACTGGTCTTTGGCGCGGTGCTTTTTTGGCTGGGTCGTATCACCAACCACTACGGACAAAGCCTAATTCGCAGCAAACAAACTCTAGACATTCGCACGCGCGAAGTATTTGCTAAACTGTTTGAAATTGGACTGTTTTTAATCATCTTCTTAGTGTTACTGCAAGGCGTAGGCATTGACCTAACGGCTCTGGCGGTGTTTGGCGGCGCACTGGGCGTGGGAATTGGTTTTGGCTTGCAGCAAATTGCCTCAAATTTTATTTCGGGGCTGATTATTTTATTAGACAAGTCGATCGCACTGGGCAATTACATCGAAATGGAAGACGGCAAAGCCGGCACACTCACCAAACTGAGCATGCGCTCAACCTCGTTACAAACCTTTGATGGCAAAGTCATTGTCGTACCCAACGAACGATTTATTACCACCGCTTTTACCAACTGGACGCACGACGACCCGCGCCAACGTTACAGCCTAACCTTTGCCGTGGCCTACGACTCGGACATTCCGGCCATTCCAAAACTCATTTTAGACGCGGTAAAACAACACCCGCAAGTGCTGCTCGAACCCGAGCTGCCCGACTGCGAAATTATCGAATTTGCCGACTCGGGCGTGGTGTTTCAACTTGAATACTGGATTGCCGACATCGACGACGGCAAAAACCGCGTAGGCTCTGACCTGTTTATGATTATTTGGCAAACCCTGCACGACAACAAGATTAGCATTCCGTTTCCGCAACGTGAAGTACGTATTTTAAACCCGCAACCGCCAGTGCCAACCGATATAACCAGGCCTGGTCATTAAATAAGCACACGCTTTTGTGCACTCTAAATGCACACAACAACTTGTGCATAAGCGTTGGAGACGTTTGCGCTGTGCGCTAAAAACTAAAAACTAAAAAGACAATTAACGTTGAGTTTTAGGCGGATACGACAAAATGACCGCTTGAATTTCATCAATTTTAAACGGTTTGCTTAAAAAATCATTCATACCGCAATCAAAGGCACATTGTCGGTCTTCATTAGAGGTGTTGGCGGTTAACGCAATAATAGGAATATCAACTTGTAAAGCGCGAATGGCGCGTGTTGCCTCAAAGCCATCCATTTCAGGCATTTGGCAATCCATCAAAATTAAATCATACGGCTCGGCTAAGGGCATGCTTTTAACGAGTTCAAGGGCTTTAAAACCATCTTCGGCCAACTCAACTTTGTGCCCCAGTTTTTGTAGAATTTTTAAACCAATCTGTCGGTTTACTAGGTTGTCGTCTACCAATAAAATAAAACGACTTTGAGCCTTTAAATCAAAAATAGTGGCTTTTTTAACCTCGGCACGCACAGCAGACGCGGGACGATTGGGCAATACCACCCAAAAGATTGAACCCTGGTCTTGCACACTTTCAACGCCCACCTGCCCGCCCATAAGATGAGCCAATTTCATTGAAATGGCCAACCCCAAACCCGTGCCGCCAAACTGACGCGTGGTGGATGCGTCTACTTGAGAAAAATCGGTAAACAGCTTGGCCAATCCAGCTTGCGAAATCCCCATTCCAGTATCTTTAATGCTCAGTTTAAGCTTGTCTGCATCCAGTTCTGCTCTTAATAAAACCGTACCCGCTGCCGTAAATTTAACTGCGTTGCTTAAAAAATTATTAAGCACTTGGGTTACGCGAAACGCATCGCCAACCTGCCAATGCGAAACTTCGTCATGCCATTCAAATTGCAATTCAACCTGCTTTTGTCTGCATTTTTCTTTAAAAGACAATAAGGCGTTTTGACACACATAGTGCAAATCAAATGCAATTGTTTCTACATCCATTTGCCCGGCTTCAATTTTAGAAAAATCTAAAATGTCGTTAATAATATGCAATAAAACGTTGGCCGAATGGTCAGCAATGCCCAATAAACTTTTGCACTCGTCAGAAAGCACTTCGGCCTCTAGCAAATTTAAAGCGCCAATAATTCCGTTAATAGGCGTTCTAATCTCATGGCTCATGGTCGCCACAAATTCAGATTTGGCTTTACTCAGCGCCAAAGCACGGTTTTTTTCTTTTTCGACTTCGGCGGTTCGCAGCTCGACCTTACGTTCTAAATCGGCCGCCAAGCGTATAAGTGCTTGGTTGCTTTCGTACAATTCTAAAGACTTTTTCTCTAAAATTTGCTCGGCTTCTTTACGCGCTTGGCGTTCACGTAAAAAACGTTTTTCATGAGGGTTAATGGTCATTTGAGTGGCTCAAACATCTACATCTTGGTCAGGGTAAAAACAACTTTGGTTAAACCCGTCAAAGATTCATCCTGCATTTCAATGTGTATGTTTTCACCATAATAGGTGGCTGAGCCTTTAATAAGACCGTACGCCAAAGCCGAAAAAGGTCGTTTTGAGGTATAAACAAGGTGCATTCGGTTATCGGATTCAATACGCGAATCAAAGGTGGGCAGTTCCGCTTCGGGGTAGAGTTTTTTTACCTCAACGTGAACTTTATTTTCGATGGTGTCTAAAAATTGAAAACAGTTGTTAACCGATTCAAAAAACATGGGGTAACCTTCCGAAAAACGCACGAGAAGATGCTCGCCAAATGTTTTAACCAAATCCTCAACCGAAATTCCGGTTTGCGCGCTTAGATGCGTTACCAACTCCAATAACTCGTGGTGGTCGTAAGTGCCTACCGACGTATAAGCGCCGCCAGAAGCTAGATTTGATTTTTCAATAATGTCATCGGCCATTTCAAAACCAAATTTTTCTTCAACCAACTCTATAAACTCTGAAAATACGATACCTTTCATAGATGCTCCACTGCTCAATAGCCATTGCATAAAAAGACCTTTGCACATGCATGTGCAAAGGTCTTAAAAAATAAATGAACTTAAGTTTAATCTAATTGAGGGCTTTGCACGAGTAAGCTGCAAAAGAAAAATGAGGTAAAGAGACCTTTGCACGAGTGGATGTACGGCCAAAAATGGTTAAAATTTATTTAAATGACCAGGCCTGGTCATTATTGTTGAGGCTAAAATCAAGCTGTATAAAGCATTCTTATGGCTTGTTCATAGCTTGTTTATAGCTTATTCATAGCTTTGTCCAAGGTCGGCACCGGTCAGTTCTTTGTAAATGTGCACCGCGTTTTGTTGATGGGTTTCGTTGTACACCGAACGGTCTTGATAGGCCGACTGATCAATTTTGGCTAAATCCATCTCGGTGCCGCCTGCATTTATATGCGCTTGCACGGCTTGGTTCATAAACGCCAAATAGTCGTACGTATCGGCGGTTATTTTTTGCACGTTAGTGGGTGCACCGTGGCCGGGTATCACAATCACATCGGCGGGCATGGCATTAACAAACTTTTTAAAACTGTCCATCCACTTTTGGGTATTGGTGTACGCAAACAGAGCCAACATTCGCTGGTTATACGCCAAGTCACCCGGCAGTGCCACATTGCGTTTTGGCAAATAGACAATGGTTGAACCCGGCGTATGACCTGGGCCAAAATTTAAAATCTCAACCTGTTCGCCGCCACCCACCTCAACGGTTATTTTGTCGTCAAACGTGGTAAATTTGTCCGCTACATTACGCGCGCTGTCGGTTAAAGGATGACCCACGCGGTCGCCCCAACTTTTTTTAATGTGATCAAAACCGCGATTAAAGTCGTCGTTGGCCACCTTATGCGAATACAAGTTTTTAACACCCTGATCGACCCAATAACTGGCGCCTAAATAGGCGTGACCTTGACTGTTTTCGACCGCCAACCATTTCACCGGCTTGTCGGTAATTTGCTTAATTTGTTGATGCAACGCATACGCCACCGCCGGATTAGGACCGGCGTTAAACACAAACACACCGTCTTCAAAAATCATAAACGTTAAGTTATTGTTTAGGCCAAAATTGCCAGGGTTGTGCCAAATCATACTGCCCACCACGGTGTATATCCCAGGCGCTACCTCAATGGCTTTGGGAATGGGCAAGGTTTTACCAATGTAACCTACCGACTTTTGCACTTTAGCGACTTCTTGCTGATACGCCAACACCGAACTGGCCAAGTGCGAATCGCTAGAGTGCGCCTGAATTTCTTTGGCGTAGCGTGCAAAACCGGTTTGATAAGGATCGGCGGCGTGCGCCAAATGCGCGGTCTGCGCGCAGGCCAATGCCACGGCCATACGGCCAATAACCAACGATTTTTCATAATGTGCTTGCTCCAAGTTAAAGATTAAACAATTGGGGTCACACTGCGCCAGCTGGCTTGGGTTATCTCATCCAAATACTCCATCAGTGGACGTTCCAGCATGCCGTCTAAATGCAACTGAATTAAACGCAACACCCCACCATACGCGCACGATGCGGCGACCATCATATCCATTGGCCTAATAACACCTTGCTCCATACCTTGTTGCAAAGTATTTCGTAAGGTCATAAACGGCTTAGACGAACAGATGGGCACCAAATCGGGCATAAACTCTTTATGACGCGCCTGCAACACAAAACGACTTACATTAGGGTGCGCCTGCGCGGTATGCATAAGCCATTCGCACAAAGCGTAATAACGCGCCCAAGTAGTGTCGTGCGCACTTAAAATGTGCGCCTGCTCGCTTTCAATTTGCTCAAGCAACGCCGCCATCAGCGATTGGGCTATGGCTTGTTTGTCTTTAAAGCAATGGTAAATCGAGCCGGTACTCACGCCAGAGTGTTTGACCAAATCGGGTAAAGAGGTTTTAAAAAACCCCTGTTCCACAAATAAAATCAATGCGCTGTTGAGCACTTTGCGTTTTACCTCAGAATGAGGCGGTGTAGTAAAGTACGACATAAAAAGTCCTAGCTTGGCCACAAGGCCTGGCGGTTAAAGTAAAGGGCATCTCTATTAACCCCAGGTTGCGCTTAACCTGTCTGCCCCAAAAAACGAGAACTAAATCTTAGAATATAAATTCTAGAATCAACATTCTAATAATAACAATCCATGATTGCACGCTTTATTTAGGCGAAGGGCTGGATTTTAGTACCCTGCTGCTACGCCAAATTTTGGTGTGGTTTTTGTGAGCTGGCTAAAAGTTCGTTAACGCTTATTTCAATATCGTATTTTAATTGCGCGCGCTTACCAACACTAATCAATCAATACTAAAACAGCCGGCACCCTTTAAACAATCTAAAACAGGTTGAAATAACACCAAAACCAAACCTACCAGGCCTGGTCAAACCGTTTTAACACGCTTTGCAGTCGCCAGGTGGCGATGATTTTTAGGGCTATGGGAATGAGCGCGTACAGTATTAACAACATGGTATTGGGCTGGGTTAGGTGCTGATTGGCCCAGTCGAGTAGTGGCAGTGACAGGCCGACGGCCACACCCAGCGACAGCTTGGTGAGCAGTCCCCATAAGCCAAACAGCAAGCCGCTGGCCGTTTGGGTTTGTTGGGCGACGCGCTGCGATATGTCGGCCTGAATTGAGGCGGGCATGGCTAGATCAATGGCCAAGCTTAAACCAGTCAGCACGCAAATGATTAAATAGCCATTGACGTCGCCAGTTTGCAACCAAAACACGCCTAAAAAACTGACGCTGGCCAAGCCCATAGAGAGTTGCCAGGTTTTAAACTTTCCGAAGCGTTTGGCGATGGCCAACCACACGGGCAGGGCTAAGATTCCCGCGCCAAAATAGACCATTAAAAATAGGCCTTGTTGCGCTTGCAGTTGCAAATAATGCGTGACAAAAATAATAAACAGACTGGCGGGCAAGGCGTTGGCGAGGTTGTTTAAAAAGTACGCCGGCATAATGGCAAAGGCCTGTGGCGAGTGTTGATGCAACTGTTTTAACAATGACCAGGCCTGGTGAGTTGTGTTTTGGGTGTCTGTCGGGTGTGCAACGCTTTTTTTACCACGTCCGCTTAACCATAACCCCAGCAATGCCAGCAGCACCAACCCCCACACCGCGTGCCACAACGTGCTGTAAAACGCGGTTTGTGTGACATTTTGCTCTAACAACACCGGTAAACTTAAGGCCAGCAACACGCCGACAATGGCAAAGCTTTCGCGGTAGGCGGTAATGCGGGTTTTTTGATGCGCGTCACCCGACAGCTCGGCCGCCAAGGCTTGATACGGCACTTGCATGAGCGTCCAGCCCAAATAGGTGACAAAACTCCACAGCCACAAACTGCCCCAATTAACCGCCAGCCACGGGGCAAACAGCAGTTGATACAATCCTGCCAACAGCCCCAGCGCCCCCAGCGCCATCTGCCCTTTGCGCCCAAAATAGCCGCGCCATTGACCTAGCCTTATTGGGGCGTTACACCACCTATCGCTCCAGTGGCCAATCAGCGGATCGGTTAAACCGTCTAACAGTCGAGCGGCCAAAATGGCGCTGCCAATGGCGCTTAAACTCATGCCAAACGCGTCGTGATAATACAGCGGCAAATACAAGTACAGCGGAATTCCCAACATCGCCAGGGGCATGGCGGTTAAGCCAAACAACAGCAGTTGGGCGCGGGTTAAAGGAATCATCGACAGACCGGGTATGGCTGTCATGGTAAAGGCGCGGCCAATTTGCGAGCGATTTTTTTAAGCGCCCAGCCCAACACCGGAACGTGGGTGTAAACGTGTTCGGCGGGATCCCAAAAGTCGAGGTGTTGACTAATAAAACCCTGGGCGTTAAAGGTCACTTGGCTTAGGCCTTGAATGCGGTACTCTGTGCCTTGCGTGGCAAAATGAAACTGCCAATGAATGTAACCAATGTGCCCCGCCAACGCGGTGTGTTCAATGGTAAACGCCGGGTGTTGTAGAGTGGTAAACATATGCTCAAAAATGGCGCTGACGTTGGGTTTTCCGGTTACGTCGTTAAACGGGTCTTTAAAACGCACATCGTCGCTTAACAGCGGCATGAGCGCGCTGTGCAACGTGCTTAATTGCAAGTGCGCAAACGCGTCACAATAGGCGTTTAAAGCGGGTGCAAAGTTAAGGCTAGGATTATTGTTACTGTCCATGCAACATCCTTTTGGTGAGTGCAAGTGCCCACGATTTGGGCAGGCGCTTTAGCAACGCCAATACAAACGCCAAGTTAAACGGAAACCGCGTTTCAAAACGCTCGGTACACAGTGCCGCGACAATGCGCTGGGCGGCGGCGTCTGGCTCCATTAACCCCAGCATGGCAAAGTCGTTTTTGGCGGTTAAGCGGGTGTTGACAAAGCCGTGATTCACCACCTGCAACACAATGCCTTGGGCGCGCAATTCGGGTTGCAGTGATTCGGCCAAGTTTTGCAACGCGGCCTTGGGTGCCGAATAACCGCCGCCGTAAGGCAAACCAAAATCGCTGGATAAACTGATGTTCCACATCCAGCGCACTTTGGGGCGCTCGAGAGGTAAAGGCGATTCGTGCAAACTCAGCTGGGCGTTAAATTTTGGCATTAACCCCACCATTAAGCGCACCGCACCCAAATAATTTACCTGATTCATCTGTTCAAACTGTTGCACATCCCAATCGGCCACGGGCATGGCGTGATATGCACCGGCGTTGTAAATCCAGCTGTCTAAGCCGTTATAAACCGACCAGGCCTGGTCAATTGTCTGTTGCAACACCGCCGAATTGGTTTGCGTGACATCGCAATTTAATAACCGCAACTGCGTGCCAAAAAGGCCTTGAAGCGCCAATAAATCGGCATTTTGCTCGGCACTGCGCGCCGACACCACCAGTTGCGCTCCGGCCGTCAGTAAGCGTTGGGTTAACGCCAAGCCAATGCCTTGTGAGCCGCCCACCAGCCAAATACGAGAATTAAGTAGGGTATTTTTCATGGTGAATCACCTTCATTTTTAACCACACTTTTAAAAAATCGAACCAATGTGGGGTTAATGTGTTGTGAATTGTAGTCGTTTAAAACTTGTTTGTATAATTTATGTACACTTTTATAAAAAAACTATACAATATAGACAATTTCAGAATTAACGTTAAGCACTCTCTTAAGCACTCTCTATACTAGAGTAAGCATAAAAATAGTCCAATGTACTTTTGCGGTATAAGGGTTTTACATTAAAAGGCTTCTAGGCATGTCCAGTAAATCGTCTAAAAAATTGCTGTGATTGGCAGTGGTATAAGTGGCATAAGCGCCGCCTGGTTTTTAAGCCAGCACCACGATGTCACTGTATTTGAAAAAAACGCCAAACTCGGCGGACACACCAACACTTCTACTGTGGCCGTCGATGCACAAAATGTGGCCGTAGATACCGGATTTATTGTTTTTAATCGCCCAAACTACCCTCATTTATCGGCCATGTTAGCGCATTTGCATGTTGCAACTCAAAACACAGAAATGACGTTTTCGGTGTCGGTTAACCAAGGTCAATTAGAGTATTCTGGCAATAATTTAAACACAATGTTTGCCCAACGTAAAAACCTGCTTTCGCCCAAGCACTGGAAAATGATCAGTGAAATTTTACGCTTTAACAAGCAAGCCAAGCACGATTTAAATCACCAACCCGCACACCTATTGCAACAATCATTGGGCGATTATTTAGATCAGCACCACTTTAATGACCACATGCGCAATCACTATTTACTGCCTATGGCGGCCGCTATTTGGTCATGCCCGCTAGACACTATGATGGCGTTTCCTATTGGTAGTTTTTTGCGTTTTTTTGAAAACCACGGCCTACTCAATATCGAAGACCGCCCACAATGGGAAAGCGTGGTAGGTGGCTCATACCAATACATTAAAGCCATTTTAAAAAGCGCCCGTTTTAATGTTAAAACAGATGCAACGGTGGTGGGTGTTACCAAAAGTAACGGCGGTTTAATGGTGGTACTGCAAGACGGCACCACCGAATATTTTGACGATGTGGTGTTTGGCGCTCACGCCGATGAAACCTTTGTGATGCTTGACGATGCTTTAAAAAATGACTTTAGAGTGTTAATGCCATTTCAGTATCAAGACAATGTGGCGTATTTGCACAGCGATACTCGCTTAATGCCGCAACGTAAATTGGCGTGGGCAAGTTGGAACTACTTGCGCGACACACGCAATGATGCAAGCCATCCCAATACCAGTCAGGTTGCTGTAACGTATTGGATGAACCTGCTGCAAAATATTGCAGTGGATACCCCAATGCTGGTGACATTAAACCCACCTTTTATTCCCAAACTTAATTTAACCTATCAAAAAATACATTATAAACACCCGGTATTTGATCAAGCGGCCATGCAGGCTCAAACCCAATTGCATACCCTTCAAGGCAAACATAACTTATGGTTTTGCGGCAGTTATTTTGGCTATGGCTTTCACGAAGACGGTTTGGCCAGTGCTGTAAATTTAGCCAAATTGTGGGGCATTAATCTACCCTGGGAAAGCAAGGAAGCTCAATGAGTCAAGCCGAGCAAACCAAGCAAACCGATGTGTATTCACACCACACAAATCAAAGTGCAGTGTACTTGGGGCAGGTTATGCACCAACGTTTTACCATTGCTCCCTATCAATTTAGATACGGGGTGATGAGCTTAAAAATAAACATTGATACCTTTGCGGATGAAGCTCGCCGGTTAAAACGCTTATCGTTTAACCGGTTTAATTTATACAGCGTGTATTTAAAAGACTATGGCGCACGCGATGGAAAACCCTGGCGCGAATGGGCCGATGCCTTATTGGCGCAATATGGTTTAACCAGGCCTGCTCATCGCATAGAACTGGTGTGCTTCCCGCGTTTTTTAGGTGTAACATTTAATCCATTAGCCATGTGGTTTGCTTACAATCAAGACAATCAATTAATTGGCGTAATGGCCGAAGTGAGCAATACCTTTGGTCAATGGCATCATTATGTGCTCACACAAAATGGCCAACCCATTGCACCAGGCCTGGTTAAGTTTAAAGCCCAGGCACAAAAAGTCTTTCATGTGTCGCCCTTTATTGGCATGGAATGCTTATATCGCTTTGTGTTTGCTGCTCCGGGAAAACAATATCAACTGGGCATTTACCAACTTGAAAACCAACAACCGGTGTTGACGGCAGTACAAACCGGAAAAGCCTTTACTCTAAACGACTCAACCTTGCTTAAGGCGGCGCTGACTCACCCGTTTAACACCTTAAAAGTCATTGGTCTGATTCATTGGTGGGCGCTCAAAATTTGGGTAAAAGGTGGCAAGTTTCACAAAACCCCTGCCAGTCTTGCCACGCTTAACCACTCGCACACGGAGATGACACTATGTTAAAACGCTTAGCTTTCCCAAAAAAATGCTGTTTAGTTTGTTGTTTGATCTTAAATGGGTCAACCGCTTGGCCAGTCCATTAATTGCAAAACTGCCGTTTAAGCACATTCAATTTGGTTCGTTAACGTTAAATGTGTCGGGCAATCGCTACCGTTTTGAAGGTGAACACCCCGGTCATCACGCCGAACTCACCATTTTTAAACCCTTGCGCACTTTATGGCTGTTAAAAACCCAAGGCGAACTGGGGTTTGCCCAGGCCTACTTTGAGCACGCTATTGACACCCATTCGCTGTACCATCTTATGCACTTAATGTATGCCAACAGTACGACGCTGTCGCCGGTTTTAAGTCACAAAACCCTAAACCTTTGGCATTTATGGCAACATCGAAAACGTCATAATTCACTTAAAAACAGTCAAAAAAATATTTCGTTTCACTACGATTTAGGCAACGATTTTTATGCCCTTTGGTTGGATAAAACCATGTCGTACTCCAGCGGTTTTTTTGCCGATGACCAACATACTTTGTCTTTAGAACAAGCTCAGCACCTTAAATATCAGCGCATGCTCAACGCACTTAACGTGCAAGCCGATCAACGCATACTCGAAATTGGTTGTGGCTGGGGTGGCATGATGGAAGCCACGTTGCAACGTGGAGCGCACATTAAAGGCCTAACCCTATCACACGCGCAACAAGCTTATACGCAAACACGGTTAACCAAACTGGACACCGTTGAGGCGACCAATACCAAACCCTCTTTTGAAGTGGCATTGCAAGACTATCGCTTAGAAACCGACACCTACGACTGCATCATTAGCATTGAAATGTTTGAAGCGGTTGGCAAAGAATATTGGGATACTTATTTTGCACAGTTGCAAGCCAATTTAAAACCGGGCGGTAAAGCAGCCTTGCAAATTATTACCATTGACGAACAGCATGCCCAGCAATACCAAAGCAGCGTGGACTTTATTCAAACCTATATTTTTCCCGGTGGATTATTACCCAGCTTAAGCCAACTGTCGCAATTAGCGCATCAGCACCAATTTGAGCTAATACAAGTAGACGATTTTGGTACCGACTACGCTAAAACGTGCCAACTGTGGAAAACCGAATTTAACCGCCACAGCGAATCATTGGCGCGCATGGGTTACGACTTAGCGTTTCAAAAACTTTGGAACTACTACTTAGACTATTGCACTGTGGGCTTTGAAACCCAGCACATTTCGGTGTGTCAAATTGTGTTGCAAAAACCCGCTTTGACCGCAGTGCACACTCAATTGCTGGCGCAGGCTTAATTATGAAAAGCACTTACTCGACTTTGTTAACCAATGTAATGAGCCTAGCCATTTTGGCCATTCTTACCTTTAACCTATCAGGATGCGCCAGCGTGAAACCACAAGACTACCGCGATGAAACACCTAAGCTGGAACTGTTTGAGTTTTTTGCCGGCACTACCCAGGCCTGGGGACAGTTTCAAGACCGTTCTGGCAAGGTTATTAGACGCTTTACAGTTGACATAACGGGGCAAATATCGCCCAACGACCCTAATCAACTTACCCTAGACGAACGCTTTGTATACAACGACGGCCAAACCGAACAACGTATTTGGCACATTACCCGAATCGCCCCCAATCAATACCGCGGTCGCGCGGCCGATGTAGTGGGTGACGCCACGGGTGAAAGTGCCGGCAATGCACTTAACTGGCGTTACACTCTAGACTTACCTTACAAAGACAGCACGCTGCATGTGCAATTTGACGACTGGATGTTTTTACACTCACAAGACACTATGTTTAACCGCGCCAAGGTCACAAAATGGGGCTTTAACGTGGGTGAAGTTACGTTATTTTTTAAAAAGCCTGAGCGTTAAGAGAGCCGTATATGCATGCAAACTTACCAAGCTTGCCAAATATGCACCGCGCTTATCGCCGCGCTATTGGATTGCAAGTAACCCTATTGATTGCTGTGGTGTCGGGCTTTTTGATAAGCTCAGTTAGTTTTGCCAACAAGGCGCCCATAACGCCGCAACAAGGTGACTGGCAATTGGTGGGACAAGGCATGGCAACCTGGTTGTGGGCGGATATTTATGAGGCCAAACTGTTTATTCAACAGCCTATTACTGACCAACTTTTAAACGACGCAGTACCTTTACGATTGCAGTTATGTTACAAAACCGACATTTCTGCAGATATATTGGTAAAAGGGGCTAACCAGGTTTTACCTGATAACCTAACCCCTATACTGTATGATGCGATAAATGAGTTGCACGCGGCGTATCAAGATGTAACGAAACAAGACTGTTACGAACTGGTGCACTTACCTACAGATAATCGCACCAACGACTTGCCTAGCACACAATTGTGGTTTAACAATGCTTTGGTATTTAATACTAAACTGGCAGGGTTCAAAGCAGCTTATTTTGGAATTTGGTTGGGTTCAGAACCATTATCGGACGATTTAAAAACCCAATTATTAAAAAACTTGTAGTGCCCAAATAGTGCCAAAATACTTACCCAACCGGCCTTACAATTGATTTTAATACCATTTTTAACTACCATACACCGTTTTTAATGCCTTGTTACCGCGTTAGTAAAACCTGTTGAAAACAGCGCACTAACACTCTATTAAGGCCATATTTAAAACCGATTTAAGACTTATTTAAGACATATTCAACCTAACTTTTTAAACTCAATTAAGCACAGCGGCACCTATTATGAATCTTCAGCAAGCGCTTTACCCCATTCGCGAAGTGGCCAACCTAACCGGCATAAACCCCATTACGTTAAGAGCGTGGGAACGCCGTTACAGCTTAATTGAACCCGTGCGTACCGACGGCGGACATCGTCTGTATACCGCCCAAAACATCGAAACCATTAAACACGCCATACAACTTACCGAGCAAGGTGTGCCGATTAGCCATGTTAAGGGTTTAATTCAACTCAACACCGTTCCCAAAGTGTTAGTAAACCATGAGCAGCACACTCTAAGTGTAGCGCAAATTACAACTTGGCTAACCCAAGCTAATTTAGCCTCGTTAAGCCAAGCATTGGACAGTTTATTTGTAGAACTTGACGATCAATCTTTGTATCGATTACTCACTCAAATAAGCCTTGATTTGGCCGAGTTAAAACTGCCCTCTGAAGCGTTATGGATTAACGAACTTTTGCCCAAACTTTACAGCCGCCTGCACCATCGTTTAAAAGCCATAGTCACGCAACCCAATGCAAAACGCCATCTTGTTGTGACCATTGAGCCCAATAACGCAGTTATTGGCATACTCACTGCGTTGTGGTTAAGCCATAAAGGGTTATACCCGGTTATTAATTACCCCACCCACGCCAATTACTTGGCTGACGCTACTTTTAAAACATTGTTAGAACATGCAAAAAATCTTAGTTGTACTGGTTTAGCGTTAGTCAGCACCACTGGCGACAATCCCATGTTGCTGGATTTATGGCAACAACAAGCCCGCAGTCAAAGCAGTCTAGAACTGTATGTTTTTAGCCCAAACAACTACCTAAACCCTTTGCTTAATACTCAACAGGCCTTAAACAATCACCTAATTGGTTTTGAAGACATGTTTTAAAAGCCTTTGCACAACGCTGGGTGCTAAAAACTTGAAGGACAAATTAAAGCCATAAAAAAACCCTAGTAATAGGGTTTTTTTATGGCTTTTGCTTTTAAAAGCAAAAATAATGGCTTATTAAAGCATGTATTTAAACGCTTTTACCGGCGCTTAACTCAGCTTCTAATTGAGCAACGCGTTGCAATGCCGCATCAAGTTGCTCTTGCAACAAGACTTCGTTAGTAACGTCTTTTTGAATGCCAATGTAATACGTAAGCTCATCCATTTCGTCGTAAAACGGAGTAACGCTAAGTTCGTTCCAAAACACCGAGCCGTCTTTGCGATAATTTTTAAGCACCGTGCGCACCGGAGCAGAACCATCAATGGCTCTACGAATAAGCTTAATTGACTCTTGCTCGGTGTCATTGCCTTGCAAAAAACGACAATCTTGATACAAGATTTCATCAGCTTGATAGCCCGTTAAGGTTTCAAAGGCCGGGTTAACGTAAATTAAAATGGTGTCGTTACCCTCTTTTTCGGCAACCACAATCCCTTCTTGGGCGTTTTCAACCAATTGTAACAATATGCTGTTTCTGAGTTTGCTGTCTTTCATGAGTGACCACTTTGTGCTTTTTAACGGTTTATAGACGTGCCTGCTGACTTAAATTGCAGTGCTTGACATATATTTGTTTGTTGAGCGTTTTTAAATAGAAGCCAATAGTACTCTGTACCTTTTAACAAGGTCAAGCTAACTTTTAGCAGATTACCACTAGATTACCAGCGTAGAACAAATTACTGGTTTTAACGATAAATTTAGCTCAAAAAACACTTTTGCACGAGTCGAATGCCGGCTCAAAATAGTTAAAAACTAACGATACGCCGCAATTTTAGAACGCAAACCCAAATCGGCGGGGTAAGGTTTAAAAAACACTTGGGTGGCTAAGTAGTCTGAACCGTAGGCGTTTAAATATTGTTCTAACACTTTAATAATGGCAATTAGCGGCACAATACCATTAACAAACTCTTGCACCGACTCGTGATAATGGGCTTTTTCATCGCTTGATAAAAAGCCTTTAAAATAACCATAAATATGGTCTAACACCATTTTGACGTTACCGCGTTTTGAGCGGTAAGCCAATAAATCAAACAATTTTCCTTGATACCCCACCACACTTTCACGCAAGTTACTTTGGCGCGTGGTGGCGACTAATGCGCCCATTTCTCGGTAAATTTCGACATGTTTAGACATAAATAAATATTTGTGGTCACGGTGAAACGCTTGAAAACTCGCAAGAGTTAAATCACCCTGCAAAAATTCGCGCCATCTGGCCGAGGTAAAGGCCTGAATTACAAAATTTTCACGCAACCAAGCATCGTGCAAACGACCCTCTTCTTCAACCGCCAAATGCGGTGCCATGGCTTTAAGCTTGGCGGTAAACACACCCGCCATCATGGGGTCTTTAAAAGCGTGCCATTGGCCACTGGGATTGTAGACTTTAATGCGCTCTAAACCACAACTGGGCGAACCTGATTTAACCACCGCACCGTCTAGGTTTTGCGCTAATAATTTGGGAACCGTTTTTTCAGTGTAATCCAAAATACCCATAGTCACATCGGTGCCCGACTTTGGCGCAAAAACGCGAATGTTTTCGAGCGTTCCTACCAATCTAATGGTTTCACGCGGCGTGCCCAACACAGCGGCCTCGGGGCAAAATGGAAAAAAGTCTGCGTACTTGGCCAAATCTTTGTTAATAAAGTCGTCTTGCGCATGTCCACCGTTGTAGCGGCAATGAGTACCCCGCAAACAATCGGACACCGCTATTTTTAAACGAGGAAATTCATTTAATGGCATGATTTAACCCTTTATGTATAATTTATGTATAATAATTGTACATTAAAAAATGGTCTTAAGTGCATAAATTGGAGATTAACCGTGTCGTCAAACGTTATCGCACCCTATGTATTAAAAAAACTCTGGCGTCTAGTGGCGTCTTTATCGCTGATATTAGGCGTATTTGTTGCCTGGTTTATTCCGCAAACAGCCCAGGCCAGTGGTCTAAAGTTGGGCGATGACGCGCCATTGTTTTCGCTTACCAACCAACACCTTAAAACCATTGAACTTAAGGCGTTACAAGGAAAATGGGTTGTGGTGTATTTTTACCCCAAAAACGAAACCCCGGGATGCACTACCGAAGCCTGTAGCTTTAGAGACAACATTAACCGCTTAATTGCACAAGATGCCGTTGTGTTAGGCATAAGCCTAGACACCGTAGAAAGTCATCAAGCTTTTGCCAAAAACCATAACCTGCCATTCGATTTATTGGCCGATACTGACGGTAAAGTTGCGGCCAGCTTTGACGCATTGCTCGATTTAAAAATGGTTAAGTTTGCCAAACGTCACAGTTTTATTATTAACCCACAAGGCAAATTGGCCAAAATTTATCGCGATGTAAACACCGATACCCATGTGCGTGACGTGTTAAAAGACCTGCAAACCTTACAAACACAACCTTAAGCGCCATCATTAAAGGATAACGTCATGTTAATACGCGTAAACAGTTTACTACGTTTGGCTTTTATAAGCCTTTTGGCAGGTTTTACACCAGGCCTGGTGAGTATGTCGGCGCAGGCCAGCACAACCAACTCAGTAATCAATCCAGTAACCGACATAATCAGCCAGCAAGCTACGGTAAACCTGGCAGGTCACTCCACGTCATTTACGTACCACAGTGCTGGTCTAGCAAATGAGTTGTCAGTGCCAGTCGTGTTACTGGGAGGCGGCCCAGCATTTTCTAGTTGGAATCTTACCCCTATTCAAGAGGGGTTAAAAGCACAACACCAAGTCATTCGCATGGATATGCTAGGGACAGGTGAAAATTTAATAAACGATACAAGCGCCATTTTACCCAAGTGGATTGCGCAAATAGAAGCGCTACGTGTTGCGTTAAAGGCTCCTAAGGTGGTGTTGGCAGGTCACTCTTGGGGCGGACTAATGGCCATGCTCTACGCGCGAGATTATCCAAACCATGTTGAGAAATTAATTTTTTTAAACCCTGTCGATCCAGAGCTTAAGGCCATGGAAGTATTGGCATCCGAAATAAATCACCGTCAAATGGCGCAAGGTCAAAACGACTTTAACGATGAGTCTAATTGGGACAACAATGCGTCTTCTAGTGAACATTCACTCGAATATTTAACGCTAAGACAAATTAAACAAGTTTTACCAACCTATTTTTATGACTACCAAAAAGGCGTGCGCTATGCAGAGCAATTTACCGCCAATGACTTTAATTTATTGTTAAACGTACAGGCCTGGCAAGAGTATGAAAAGCAAACTGTTCACTACAACCAAACCAAACACTGGACGTTTCCTATGTATTTTATGGACTGCAAATACGACACCTTAATGCCGTACAATTTAAACGCCATGCAAGCTCAACTTAACTTTAAACAAGTGGATATTTTAGAGCGCTGCAGTCATTTTCCGTGGGAAGAAGAACCTCAACCGTTTTACGAGTTAATGCACCACTATTTAAAAAGCTGAAATTTTATAAAGCTCAAACTCTAAAAAGCTAACTCTAAAAACCTAAAGAAGTGCAAAATTAAGTGTGCAGCGCCATAATGGCGTATTGCCCCCTGCACAAAAATATAAGGTCATTATTATGTCGTCTAACATGTCGTCTAACGATTTAAACACCCAGGATTCCTCTGCAACAGAGGCCAATAGCGCCGCGCAAAACGCCAAACAATTATTTGACTTGCGCCGCGCTTACTTAAAAGGCGGTCTTGACGAAACCAACAGTAACGACTGCCCCATAAAGCAATTTTCACAGTGGTTTGAGCAAGCCCAAGCCGCCAACCTTATTGAACCTAACGCGATGGTATTGGCCACGGTAGACAAGCAAGGTTCGCCCAACACGCGTACTGTTTTACTTAAGTATTTTGATGAGCATGGCTTGGTTTTTTTTACCAATTACGCCAGTCAAAAAGCCGCCGAAATGACAGCACAGCCCCAAGTTGCCTTGCAGTTTTTATGGCTAGACTTAGAGCGTCAAGTCAAAATTCGTGGTACAGCGACCAAAATTCCGCTAACCGAATCGATGCGCTACTTTATGTCGCGCCCTAAAGGCAGTCAAATTGGTGCATGGGTTAGTCACCAAAGCCAAATTATTAGCTCAAAAAGTCTGTTGCTAAGCCAATATGAAAAACTAAAACAAAAATTTTCGCAAGGCGATATTCCGTTTCCAGAGTTTTGGGGTGGCTACCGAGTGGAGCCCAGTGCGTTTGAATTTTGGCAAGGCGGCGAACACCGTCTGCACGACCGAATTGAATACCTAAAGGATACCCAAGGCAATTGGCAAAAACAGCGCCGCTCGCCGTAATGCAATGTTAACTTTTATTGGATTCTTTGCGCAAATAAGGTGTAAAGGTCTGTTATTAAAATCCCCTTTAAACAAGGCCACAGGCAAGGTGAATAACCATGAGCGCTAACACCGTGAATCATCCCGTTACAAAAATCGTTATTTTAGGCGGCACTGGCTTTGTGGGCGGGTATTTAAAACACTTTTTTGCCCAACAACCCAACACCCAGGTAATTACATTTGGCCGTGAAGCCTTTGACTGCGACGTTAATTTAAGTCAAAACATTAATGGCTGCGATTTACTTATTATGCTGGCGGGTGCCAACATTGGCCAACGCTGGAATGCGGCTTACAAACAACTGTTGTGGGACAGTCGAATTAACACCAACCAACAGTTGGCGCACGCCATCAGTCTGTGCGATCAGCCGCCCAAGCGCGTGTTTTCCGCCTCGGCCATTGGCATTTACCCTCCCAACACCTGCGCAACACCGGTCGACGAAACCTGTACCGCCATTGGCAATAATGAGTTAGGCCGACTTGGCCAGGCCTGGGAAGAGGTCAGCCTGCGCTTAAGCGTACCGCCGGTTATTTTTAGGTTTGGTGTGGTTTTAGGTAAAAACGGTGGCGCATTGGCCAAAATGTTGCCACCCTTTAAGCTAGGACTGGGCGGTCCAGTGGCAGGAGGACAACAATGTTTTTCATGGGTACACATTCACGACTTAGCCCGCGCCATGCACTTTGTGATGCAGCGCCCAGAGCTAAACGGCGTATTTAACCTTACCTCGCCAAACCCAGTCAGCAACGCGCAATTTGGTGCCAGCTTAGCCAAAAGTGTGCATCGACCTTTTTGGTTGCCGTTGCCCGAATTTCAACTCAAACTGATGTTTGGCGAAGGTGCCATGGTGCTTACTCACTCTTCGGCGGTAGTACCCACAAGATTACTTAACGCTGGATTTACCTTTGAATACCCCAACATTCAAAATGCGTTGAATCACATTGTGCAGCAGCGTTAGTGTGTTTAAGGGCGGTGCCAAGCTCAATACAAAAAACGGTCAAGACTACAAAAAATAATTTAAAGGAAACCACATGCCTAACACCGTCAATACAGCCAACACGCTCAAGCTAAACTTACTGCAAACGCCGCTCGAAGACTGTTCGCACGTTCCCTTAACGGGCTATTATCGAGATGGTCTATGTCGCACCGATGCATTAGATCGAGGTCGCCATGTAGTCTGTGCACAAATGAGTAATGAATTTTTGCTGTTTTCTAAAGCCCAAGGCAACGACCTAAGTACGCCCATTGCTGGGCAGTTTCCAGGCCTGGTAGCCGGTGACTTTTGGTGTTTATGCGCCCTGCGTTGGATAGAAGCGTTTGAAGCGGGTATGGCACCCAAGATTCGGTTTGCCGGCACCGATTATGCCTTACTCAACTACATAGAGTTAAGCGCCTTAAAGCCATTTGCACTGGACTTGCAATAACCGTTCAATGACTTAGATTAACTGGGTTTAATTTAGCTTAGTTTAGCTAAACATAATTAACGCATTGCGAACTGAGTTAATCACATTATTGTCAAGCATTAAATCTTCTTGCGCCTCTGCCATATAACGACGCGATTCATCGGTAATGTAGGCGCCCATTGACACCTCGTTTACCACCACGTTGGCCAACTGAATCATTGAGTTCATGGCGCGAATCTTGTCATTGCTTATTGCCGACGGCTCTCGATGGTGCAACATAATGACATTGAGCATTTCAACGGGTAATTGCCATTTTTTGCCAATCAAAATACCAATATCGTTGTGCGGCGAACCATAAGCCGTGACCTCTAACGCTAAACCACTGTAAGGATTAGCGTGAACCTTATGAAACAATTTTGGATAATTTTCGGGGTCTTTTGACGCCAACAGCAAGCAACCGGCATTGTGAAACAAACCAACCAAATACGCCTCGTCACGCGACACGCCTTGAATATAATCAGACAATTCGGCACAACAAAACGCGATGTCTTTCGCATGATCAATAATATCAACCACTTCTGAACTGCCAAACAAATTTTGCAAAGCAGATGCCAATACCAGGTTTTTTAAATTTAAAGACCCTAAAATATCCACCGCCTCTCGAATGGACTTTACTGGCACTTTGAGCTTCATAACCGGTGAATTAACAATGCGCATAACCTCACCCGACAGCTTGGTATTGCTTTCGATAATGCTCACAATGGTTTGATTATTTGGAAACTTACTGGCTAAAACCGCATCCAATTCCAATACTTCTTTAGGCAAATCGGGAATTTTTACTCCTTGAATTGCTAGTAAAGCGGCTCTTAACTTTTGTTCCATAAACATCAACCTTTATAAAATTCAATAATTCTTTTAGAACCCACAAGACTACCCAAACAAACAATGCACTTACAAAATGACGTACTTAAGCAACCTTATACCATGTTGCACACTAACAACTTTATCTGTAAAACAGAAAAGCATTATATAAAAATCTAAATTTATCACCTATTAGGATGCTTTCGCAAGGTAAATGCAAAGCAAGCCCGCCTTAATCAAAAAAGCTTATTACCTACCAAAGTACGACCTTTGCACGAGTGAATGCACGAATAAAATGGTTAAAATTCACCTAATTTTGTTGAAATATAGCTGAATTTCCGGCTATTCACTGCGTTTTAGGCTTTAATTAGACAAATTTTACTCATTTTCTTTCGCACCTAACTCGTGCAAATATCTTAACTTAAAACTAATTATTGAATTTATGCACATCTTGCACTTAATGTCTTAACTTACGTACAATATAACGTGAAATTAACAGGAGTCAAAGCATGATTAATAAACTCAAGCCACTAACCTACTCAGGCTTAAGCAACGACCAGTGGGAAGGCTTTACCAGCATTGGTCAAATCATTCGTGATGCACGTATTTTGGTTTGATTAACGATGACGAAAACTGTCAAGGTTGGCGGGTAGACCAGATTGAAGCGTTATGGGAAAAGGTAAATGACAAATGGGCAGAATATGGCTGTTTAGCATCTCAACTCCCACTTGAACTGCAAGAAAAACACGAACGGGTTCATGCTAACGCCCTAGAAAGAGCAAAAGAACTCGGCTGGACACCAGAAAACTGGCTTACCGCAACCGACTTTCAAGGCTGGGTTAAAGAAGAGCATATGGAAGAGTTTTTATCACCCGATTGGGAACATGGTAAACACCGATAATTTACGCCCGTTATCAGGGGTAATTTAATCTCGCTAAATACGATATGAATCATCAAAACCCAACAACGTCTTCTTCTATAGGCGCTTCTATTACTTTAATTTATGGAGTGTTGACACTCCATGTTGACACTTTTAACGATTCGCTAGGGCAACGACATGCTTAAACATAGCTCATACGCCCTATTGAACAAAGGTCTGTTGATAAAATTCACTAATCTTCTCTGCCAAGAACAATTGCTCTGGCAAAAAACTGCCTTCCTCTCCGTCTATCGTTATACTGGCAAACGTTGTCGCAAAATTTATGGTTGAGGGTTGCGCTCCTATTTCTTCTATTTGCGCATTGAGATAATCTAAAAAATCTCGAGTTTCCCTATAGGCAGAAAACTGGAATTTTCGTGTCATTTGACAAGGTTTATTTCGAAAATCCCACTTTTCTGCATACGGGAAATCTGACTGACAAGACATAGCAATCCTTTGTGGCTTAAATTAAAAAGGTGTGAAGGCATGGTGCTCCACACCTCCACCATTTGTGATAAACAAATGATTAGCTTTGAGTACGAGTTACGTCCGCATCCAAACCTGTTGTACCTGTTGTACCATTAGGAAGTACTTTTCAACTTCATTATGCACACGCGCGATAATGTGGGCAGCAACTAAGCCATCTCCAACACGTTCACACGCATCAGCGCCTGCACGTACTGCTGCGTTTACCGCTCCAGTTTCGCCACGTACTAATACAGTTACATAGCCGCCACCTACAAACTGACGACCTATTAAACGGACTTCGGCCGCTTTTGTCATAGCATCAGCTGCTTCAATCGCTGGTACTAATCCACGTGTTTCAATCATACCTAGTGCAACACCACCATATACATTTGACATTACAAACTCCTAAAAATGGTAAAACGACAGAGCTTAAGCTGCGTCTGTTGGTAGTACTTTTTCTACTTCGTTGTGGATACGCGCAATAATGTGCGCTGCAACTAGGCCGTCACCAACACGTTCACACGCATCAGCGCCTGCACGTACTGCTGCGTTTACCGCTCCAGTTTCGCCACGTACTAATACAGTTACATAACCGCCGCCAACAAATTGACGTCCAATTAAGCGTACTTCTGCCGCTTTTGTCATTGCATCTGCTGCTTCAATTGCGGGTACTAATCCACGCGTTTCGATCATACCTAAAGCTACACCCATACGGTCACTCATAACAGTCCCCTTAAATTCAACAATTAAAATAAAAATTAAATTACATAGCATTGTCGTTTATTAATCACAATGCTCACTTAATGATCTCTTTAAAAATCATTCATACCAGTCGTCGATAATGCCACAGATTGTTAAATCCGTAATCATTTTCATGTCTTTCATGGCAATTCTTGCGGCACTTCCTGAGGCTGTAAACACGCCGTAAATTTCCTTTAATCATAAACCAAATTGTGTACAACTCAATTTGGTTCAGACATTAGTAAAAAAGGTTTAAATAGACCATACATTATGAATCGATTATAACGGTAAATTTCTTTTTGAAGACTATTTTGACTACATCCTACACTTAACGCCTTAACTTACGTACAATGAAATGTTAAATAAATAGGAATCAAACCATGATTAATAAACTCAAGCCACTTACCTACTCAGGCTTAAGCAACGACCAGTGGGAAGGCTTTACCAGCATTGGACAAATCATTCGTGATGCGCGTATTTTTGGCGTCATTAACGATGACGAAAACTGCCAAGGATGGCGCGTCGATCAAATTGAAGCCTTATGGGAAAAAATAAACAATAAATGGGGAGAGTATGGTTGTTTGGCGTCTCAATTGCCACCTGAACTGCAAGAAAAACACGAGCGTGTTCATGCAAACGCTTTAGAAAGAGCAAAAGAACTTGGCTGGACACCCGAAAACTGGCTAACCGCAACTGATTTTCAAGGCTGGGTTAAAGAAGAACATATGGAAGAATTTTTATCACCCGAATGGGAAAACAGCAAACACCGATAATGCTCTGCTTGCATTACATGTTTTAAAAATTAAATGCCTGCCGGCATTATTGATTTACTACTAAATTTTTTATATGAACTCTTTAAATCAGGAAAAGCTATAACTTTAAAACGTCTTAGCTCTTCCATCATCACAATGCAGTCCATATTCACAAGCACCGCATTAGATATTAGTGCGCACGACTCATATCTTCAGGCATCATAGATGAATGATGATGTGAAATGACCCAGTGCCCATTTTCTAAAACATAAATAAAACTGTATCGAGCCTGTACGTGCTGACCTCCTTCAAGAGTGAACGTATATAACCCTGTATCTTGAACCATGTTGCACCCCATGTGAATATGGCGCTCATCAATTCTACCTACTGGATTTTTCATCAAGAAATGTTCAAAGTAATCTTCAATGGCACCATGGTTAGTACGTGGGACATTGGAAACTGTTGGCAGCAATACGGCCGACTTACTATAATTATCAGTTACTTTACGCGCATCTTTAGTCTGCAAAGAGGCATTCCATCGATCAAACAAATCAGCTACTTCTTGCTCTGTAATTAAAGTGCATTGCATTTGCGAGTCCATAGCAACATTCTGACAATCAAGCAGTTCAATATGTAAAATAACAGTTTGATTAGGCAACAACCCTTTCATACCAGTAAGATTAGGGTACAAATAGCGCGGTGAAACCTGCGCATGACGCTTACCGCCAACTTGCATACCATTGCTTAACAACTCTAAAGCTGGCATGGTTTGACCCTGTCCTAAAACAAAACTTTCAACGTAACAATCTGTAATTTTACGCCCACTTAAATTATGTGCATGAACACGAACCGTTACAACTTTGCCTTCTGCTGCCTGAGCACCAGAACCCGAAACAACCTCTTCAAATTTCATAATAGTGTCTTTTCCTTAACACAAATTATTGCAAAACTAGCTAAATACCCAGCTTCATTGTTGCGAAATAACGTATGGTTTCACGCACGACATCGGCTTTAATCACTAAGCCTAAATCAATCATTTCATTACATGATCCTTGCACAGCACAAGAACCGCCAACAGCTGCCTTGTCATCTTCACGAAAAAACACTGCAGAAACCACACCCAAAAAATAAAACTTACGTGATTCTGGCGATAAATGGCTCTCTGGATTGTACAAGAATACTGGGCTACCACTAGAGCCTGGATAGACAGAGGCGTCAATCAGAAACTCTCGCTTCCCTTCAAAATCTAATAACAAAGAGGTAGCCGTAGTGCCTCTACGCATAATGGGCATTAAATTTACATTATCCCAAACCCCGTTTGGGTAACCTACAAAAAGAACACTTTCAAGGGCATCGAACGCATCTAACTGTTCAATACTAGGAATTAAATCTATGTCTATAGCATGAAAATAGATATTTTCATTTAATGCCTGAACACTCTTGCCCAACAGGGCAAGTGGCATAATCGCCAAATCAATTTCAGGATCTGGGTGATAAAACCATTGATTTGCAAAATCTGCAATAGACACATCTAATCTTTTGCCTATCACGGGCGCACCTTCATGCGCCGCTGTAAATGATAACGTTCCCACTTTAGCTAATTCAACAACATGACGATTGGTCACTAGAAAAGGGTAAGGATTATCACTTAAAAAGCAATTAAAGAAAAAACCTGTACCCGCACCTTCACTACCATTCTCAAGCAATGTATCTATACGTACAGTGTTAAATAACAACTTTTTAGACAAACTATTTAATTGCATAACGCTCGCATCACTTTGTTAAGGACATATAAAGCATCGGTAATTTTTCTGGTAGCTTTTCAACATGGTCAATTACCGTATAGTGACTATTTCCAAAAATTCGCGACACATAATGATCCGCATGCGGATCTAGAGTCAAACAATACGTCATGATGCCATCAGACGCCAACTCTTCAACGGCATGCTTTGCATCCATACGCAAGTACTGTGGATCACGCACATCGTTATCTGCCGGCTCACCATCGGTAATAAGCAATATTAATTTTTTAGTAGCCGATTGACGTTTTAAGTGCGACCCTGCATGACGTAAAGCTGTTCCCATACGAGTTGAGAAATCACCTTTCATACCCGCCAAACGAGCCTTTGCTTCGTCACCAAATTCTTCATCAAAATCCTTAAAACGGTAATAATGCACATCATGTCGACCCTTTGAACAAAAGCCGTGAATAGCAAATGGATCACCTATCTTACTTAATGCTTCGGCCAGCAAGACACTCGCTGAACGAGTTAAATCAAGTACAGAATAATCTTTGCCTTTAACCTTATCATTTGTTGATTCAGACAAATCGAGCAAAACGACCAAAGAAACATCACGAATCTTACGCTGATAACGAATCATTATGCGTTCATCCGGTTGCTGATGCATACGGATGTCAATCATTGCAGCGACAGCGGCATTAATGTCTATATCATCACCTGTTTCTTGGCGACGAATACGCTGCATTCCCTGAGGAACCATTGACTCAATTAAAAACTTTAACCGTGAAATAACAGGGCGGTGCGCAGCACGTAATTCATCTACGATGGTAATGTCACCCATCTTTGCTCGGCGCTCAAGAACAGTCGCCCACAAAGGGCGTTCAACTTGAATTTGATAATCCCACTCATGATAATGAACAGGCTCAAGAGGTTGCTCTTTGCCTTCAGAGTCATTGTAAGAAATCCCCATATCTTCATATGGAAATAACTCGGTTGGCAAAACCCACACTTCTTGTGCATCATCGCCAGCTAACTCGACCTCAACTTCGTTAACAAGCTCCATTACAGAAACTTTCTTTCTTATCTGCTGCCCAGTATTCCAACTTGCTTCTAACGCTAGTTCTTCATCATAAGCATCGCTCCACCATATAAAACGGTTGTCATCGCGATAAGCTGCCTCATGCATCATCATTTTAGGACTAAATTCTGTCATACCAAAACGATCAATTTCACGAGCTAAAGGAACACCTACTTCACGAGCAAAATTAGGGCTTTGAATATCAGGATGTTCATTAAATAATTGACGAGCTCTGGCTACCATTGGGTGATCATCAATATAATCATCATCTAACAATGCACGCGAAACACGGACCAATAAACTTTCTAATACATCGGTTTTATTGCGCAAGTCAGCATGAAACTTTAACCATAAGCCTTTTAAATTTGGAAATTCAGCTATAGCGAGCTTTTCAACCCGAGCATCTTCAATAATGCCAACAATTGTCATACCAAGTAACGACAATGTTTCTGGAGTTAAACGTGTAGTGCTATAAACCAAATGCGCAGCCGCATGCGCAACTGAAGCTCGATAGACTTCTAAACCACTAGCAATAACAGTATCGCCACCGTCAAAGCCTCTAAAATCATCATGCGCATCAGCGATATGAATCATAAAATTATCAATAAAAGGACGCAATCCTTCTCGATTTTCAAAATCACCCGATGTAGGACGTAAAAAGAAATCACGTCCCCATAGCGCACGTAAATAAATATTCAAACGACGCTGAACATCAATAAACAATGTGCCCTTACGCTCACGCTGCAAAACATTATGAGAAACAGGAGATTGTAATGAGAAATAAGCAACCTGGCCTTCAAAATCTACACGATACGCATGCGCGCCCCACATCGCCCAGCGACGTAGACCACCTAACGTAAGATTACTAAACAGCAATTCTAGATTTTCCAACATATAACGAACGCCACGTGGAGCTTGCGCCATTAAATGTCCAACCAAATTTAGATAAGACTCAAATAATTGCGCATCCCCTAATCGAGCTGCGGCCACTGGCGATGTGTTAATAATCAAATCTAAAACAGAAGCCGAAGTTTTTGATGCAAAGCCCAATACCGAATCTACTAACAGTACGATGGAATCTTCACCTACTTCTTTAGCAAGATTCGGAGCACTTTGCAAATAACTCAATACAACCGTTGAAGAACGTGACATATTACTGATGGCCGAAGCACCCTTAATATAGTTATCTAAACCCCTAGGCGAAAGCACGCGTGAAGCTTCAACCCATGACGAGCGTAATAACTCAATTGCATCTTCAGGAAACTCGTCGAGAATGTCCTGATATTCTTCTAAATGAACAGCCATATTAACTCACATTAAAAGTAGGCAAGGATAGCGGAATCTAAAGCATCACGCATATCAGGATCGTCGGTGATTGGGCGTACTAACGTAACACGACAAGCATCAACAGCAGAAACACCAGAAACAATCAACGAAGCGGCATAAATCATCATACGAGTTGAAATACCCTCGTCTAGACCATGGCCTTTTAAATTACGAGCGCGCTCTGCAATATGCACGAGCTTTTTAGCAATTTCAATGTCCACGCCTGTTTCATGACTAATAATTTCAGACTCTACTTCAAAAGCAGGATAGTTAAAATCAAGTGCCCCAAAACGCTGTTTAGTTGACTGTTTTAAGTCTTTCATTAAACTCTGATAACCGGGGTTATAAGAAATTACCATAAAGAAATCTGGATGACACTCTACAAGTTCACCCTTTTTTCTAAAGGCAGAACACGACGAGAATCTGTAAGCGGGTGAATCACTACCGTTGTATCTTGACGCGCTTCAACAACTTCATCTAAATAACAAATTGCGCCGTAACGTGCAGCAATGGCCAATGGGCCATCTTGCCAACGCGTACCGCTTGAATCTAATAAAAAACGACCTACTAAATCAGATGCTGTCATATCTTCGTTACAAGCAACTGTAATTAAAGGACGATTTAGTTTCCAAGCCATATGTTCAACAAAACGTGTTTTACCACATCCTGTTGGACCTTTAAGCATCATGGGCATGCGCACAGAATAAGCGGATTCAAAAAGAGACATCTCATCTGAAACGGTGCGGTAATAAGGTTCGGATTTAACGTAATATTGTGCTAAAGGATTATCTGTATTCACGGAAGTACCACTATTAATAAAAGAATTATTAGTTGGCATCGTTACCGATGCGGGCTCTGCTAGACTACCTGCTTTATAGGTGACTGCTTTTTTGTATGACGAACGAACTGGCATTTAACAAACTCCTTAAAATTTAATCTGGCCAAACACGATCTGAGTGTTCAAAACCAAACAACTTCTTCTTCACTTGAGCGACATCTTGCTCGGCTTGAACCAGTTTTTCTACAGGCGCTTCAATTAACTTAACTTCTGGCTCCTGTACGTCGACCGGGTTCGTGACGGTCGTATCTATTTTAGCCTTAGCCGCTGCTCTTTTTACCTGACGAATGCCAGATGTTAATTTATTTTCCAGTGTTGACATGATTAAATATCTCCTCTATCAATGTATCCATTTCGTCTCTTGCAAGCTTACCCCGTCCTGCAACATCATAAACTGTCTTTCCCTCTACTGCGGCATTACGATATACCGCTCTTTTACCCAGAGTTTGTTGCGCTAATGGAATTCCCAGCGCACTCGAGACTGACATTGCGGCTTTTACAAACGCATTGCCTTTTTCAACTTGATTAAATACCAACATCGAGCGCAGTGTTTGGCGCTCTTGCTGGTTTAACAGCTCAACAAATGAAACTGTAGCCCATAAATCAAATGGCGATGGGTTAACCGGAACAATCAAGTGGGTTAACTCTTCAACTACGGCTAGAAATTCTTCATCTCTAAACGCAGGTGGACAATCAATTACACAGATATTGGCATCGGACTGGGGTAAAGGCTCTCCCAACCGATAGGGCATTACTGTAAACGGCAATTTATTGCATTGCATTGACCAGTGTAATAATGAGGCCTGTGGATCAGCATCCAGCACTAGTACTGTGTGTTTTTGCGCCAACGCTGCGGCAAAATTAACGGCGATTGTTGTTTTTCCTACACCACCTTTGCGATTCGCCAGGGCAACGACATGCTTAAACATAGCTCATACGCCCTATTGAACAAAGGTCTGTTGATAAAATTCACTAATCTTCTCTGCCAAGAACAATTGCTCTGGCAAAAAACTGCCTTCCTCTCCGTCTATCGTTATACTGGCAAACGTTGTCGCAAAATTTATGGTTGAGGGTTGCGCTCCTATTTCTTCTATTTGCGCATTGAGATAATCTAAAAAATCTCGAGTTTCCCTATAGGCAGAAAACTGGAATTTTCGTGTCATTTGACAAGGTTTATTTCGAAAATCCCACTTTTCTGCATACGGGAAATCTGACTGACAAGACATAGCAATCCTTTGTGGCTTAAATTAAAAAGGTGTGAAGGCATGGTGCTCCACACCTCCACCATTTGTGATAAACAAATGATTAGCTTTGAGTACGAGTTACGTCCGCATCCAAACCTGTTGTACCTGTTGTACCATTAGGAAGTACTTTTTCAACTTCATTATGCACACGCGCGATAATGTGGGCAGCAACTAAGCCATCTCCAACACGTTCACACGCATCAGCGCCTGCACGTACTGCTGCGTTTACCGCTCCAGTTTCGCCACGTACTAATACAGTTACATAGCCGCCACCTACAAACTGACGACCTATTAAACGGACTTCGGCCGCTTTTGTCATAGCATCAGCTGCTTCAATCGCTGGTACTAATCCACGTGTTTCAATCATACCTAGTGCAACACCACCATATACATTTGACATTACAAACTCCTAAAAATGGTAAAACGACAGAGCTTAAGCTGCGTCTGTTGGTAGTACTTTTTCTACTTCGTTGTGGATACGCGCAATAATGTGCGCTGCAACTAGGCCGTCACCAACACGTTCACACGCATCAGCGCCTGCACGTACTGCTGCGTTTACCGCTCCAGTTTCGCCACGTACTAATACAGTTACATAACCGCCGCCAACAAATTGACGTCCAATTAAGCGTACTTCTGCCGCTTTTGTCATTGCATCTGCTGCTTCAATTGCGGGTACTAATCCACGCGTTTCGATCATACCTAAAGCTACACCCATACGGTCACTCATAACAGTCCCCTTAAATTCAACAATTAAAATAAAAATTAAATTACATAGCATTGTCGTTTATTAATCACAATGCTCACTTAATGATCTCTTTAAAAATCATTCATACCAGTCGTCGATAATGCCACAGATTGTTAAATCCGTAATCATTTTCATGTCTTTCATGGCAATTCTTGCGGCACTTCCTGATGCTGTAAACACCCATTCTCCTGGGCTAACACCAACAGGATCAGTCGCCACTAGCTGCTTTCCCTTTAAGTCTTTAAGCACACGCAACGAAGCATTATTAAATCCAACGACACGCTTACTGCAAACCAAATCAGAAACAACTTGCATAATTTCCATCATTCCTCCCAGTGATCGATAATGCCAACAATGGTCAAATCACTTGGAAAGTCCTTAGCGCCTGCCGCTTCACGCGCGGCGCCAGAACCAACACAAATCACCCAATCACCAGGCATACAACCAATAGAGTCAACAGCAACACTGCGCGCACCACTTTTTTCTTTAACCACCAACAATGGGCGATGTCCAAACTCAGCGATACGATTTGTGGAAACCAGTGTTTTTCTACTTGCATAATGCGCATACTACTATCGCCTTATTAACCGCGTGCACCACCAGAATAGGTAACAGACACGCCTTTAGCACTACCACTTGATGAACCTGTAATATTAATACTACTGACACGAACTTCACGTTCAACATCTTTATATACAGACGCACCTACCATCCAACTTTTTGGGTTTCCCTTTTCAGTTGGATTGCGACTTTTACTAGACGCACCTTCTGTTCCGGTTACAGCATTTGAAGATGCCCAAGCATCACCAGTAACTTTACGCCCATCCTGACTTCCATTACCTGTAAGTCTATGAGCAGTAATTAAGGCATTTTCTACAGAACTTGGAACAGGCGGTACAACAGCCTGTACGGGCTCTACCACAATTGGTGGAGCAACAGATTCTTGATGATTTACATTCTTCATTACTGAAGCCATGCAACCATTCATAACTCGCTGAGGATTTTCATTTCTTTGTGCATGAAAACCACGAGTACCTGTTAAATGCCTACTTTCCAGCTCAGCATTACCCGTTAAAACACGTCCTCTAGCCAGTGATGCATAAGGTAAATCAGGAGTAAGTACAGGAGCAGTAGTTCTATGCGATACAGGCGTATCAACAGAAATATAGCCACCAGTTACACCCGATGAACATGCCCCGCGTTCATTACCTGTCATCTTGCTGCTGTTAAAAGCCACATCACCCGATACAGGAGTAACGGATACAACCCTTACAGGATGCGTAGCGCAGTATGCAGACAACAAATTATCAACAGCAGGTTGATCACCTGTCACTGTTTTACAAAGTCCTTTATCACTACCAGTTAGGTTTTCATTGACGCCCACAGCGATACCGGTGACAGCCAGGTTACCACCCTGGCTGTCACCTAGAAACTTTGGGAATGTCAATGCACCTAAATCACTTGCAGAAGAAGCAGGCTGCACTAAACTAACGGGTTGACGTTTAATGGTGGCGACTGGAGCTGATTTTTTTAAGCTCACAAATTGCACATCATGATACTGACTTCCCGAAATTCGACGCTTATTGCCAATATCATTACCGGTAATTCGTCCTACATCCAACTGTTGAGGTTGACCTGTAACAGCTATATTTTTGGCACTTTTAGCAACAATTACTTTATCAGCATTTAATGGTACCGAATCAGAACCGCAAAAAGATTTAAACTCTTCGTTGCTCAAGTATTCAGTTCCAGTCACAGTTTTACAGCTACCGGCTTCATTCCCAGTTACACCTTCAGAACGGGCTGTCAATGAACCTGAAACTTGTCCACCGCGCGCGGTATGCGACATAAGTACTTTTTCTGGATTGCGATTACCAACAACACGCTCGCCATCTGACAAGTAACAAGAGCCACTAATTTCACGTAAAGAACCAACTTCAACACCAGTAACACTAGCATTTGATCCTACGTTAGTACCTGTGACACCAGTACCATTACAACCAGACATAACGGATACTTTAGTTGCATTTGGCTTAGGTGCGGTTACACCCTGCGCTTGATAATAATCAGTACCAAAGTACTCAGAACCTGTTATGGTTAAACCAGAACCAGATTCAACACCAGTTACTTTTTCTGATACAGAAACATCAACACCAGTTACATTCTTTCCTGACAAAGTCTGCATATTCAAAACTTTTGCAGGAGCGGCGACAGGCTTTGAATCACATACTTGTGTAAAATGTTCATCACTCAAATACTCAGTACCTGTTACATGAGAACATTCACCACTTTCAATACCTGTCACGCCATTATTGGCATCTACGCGAGTGCCCGAAACGGATTGCCCACTCAAGGTCTGCGTAAACTCAACTTTGGTGGGCTGAATCTTTTTTGGGCGAACTCTACCAGTTGGTCTTGTAACAGCCGTTGAAGACTTGACCATACCAGAATTAGAAGATTCAGAGCGATGCAGCTGTGCCAATTGGCGACCTGTCACACCTTTTTCTAAAGCTGACTTAAAATCCTGCCCGGGCATAGACATGGCAACTTTTGCTGCTTTTGAAACTTTCTGCATACCCGATTTGCCAGTTTGAGCCATTGCTTGACGACGTGCCATTGCAATAGTACGCCCTGCGCTCATCTGAGCTAACGGTTGATGCTGGTTACTAGAAGAAATAACGTGCATTGTCATAGAATCAGACTCGGGTGCATCAAAAACTGAAGACTCGGCAGATGATAATGGCTGCACATATGTTGATGCTGGCAATGGGATAGCCTTAGCACGGTTAGTACTTGACTTACCTTGCGTGCTCATAGTTTGTCTACGTAAGCGGTTAGCTTCACGTACACTGCCTGATGCCATCAAATTTAAATCAATTGCATTCGAAGCCTGAGAAGAAGAGGCAACGAAATTTTCATTACTTGGCATTTCAGCTTTTTGCTTTGCGGCAACTGCATGGCGTACTGACGCCATACTTGCAGATTTCCCTGCTGTTGATAGCATTGCACGACGCATTCTTGCCAGCTCCTTGCCCGAAGGTGCAGAGCCATTTAACTGCTCACTTTCGTTATACATATTGCACTCTCTCTTTGTCAATCGACTTGTTAGTTTAGTGGCAAAGCAGCTCACTATAAAATGAACTACTTCACAAACCGCAATTAACGACCGCGATAAACAACGAAAGCCATACCCTGACTTTGTGAATAGTTGTCAAAACCTACAAGACGCACTAGGTGGTCAGGGTTTTCACGGTGACAAGATTCGATTTCAGCCAATACTGCATCTACTGACTGTTCACCGAACATTGGTAATTTCCACATGTACCAGTAAGAACCAGCCATGTTGTCACTTTCAGTATGCTCAATACCTGGATTCCAACCCTGATGAATCATGTAAGCAATTTGCTTACGAACCTGGTCAGGAGTCATCTGTGGCAAGTAAGAAAATGTTTCTAACTTAAGTGATGATTTGTACGCTTGAATTTGCATGTTAATTTCCTTTTATATTCTGACTAAAGATTAACGGTTTACGACATCAAGTTTGTCAACCGTGTCGAACTCAAACTTAATCTCTTTCCATGTTTCCATAGCAACACGCAATTCAGGACTATGCTTAGCCGCTGCAGTCAAGATTTCTTTGCCTTCTCTCTCTAGCTCACGACCTTCGTTACGAGCTTGAACACACGCTTCTAGTGCAACACGGTTTGCGCATGCGCCTGCTGCGTTACCCCATGGGTGACCCAACGTACCACCACCAAACTGAAGAACAGAATCATCACCAAAGATGTTAACCAACGCAGGCATGTGCCATACGTGAATACCACCAGAAGCTACTGCGAAAACACCAGGCATTGAACCCCAATCTTGATCGAAGAAAATACCACGTGAACGGTCTTCAGGAATGAATGACTCACGTAATAGATCAATCCAACCTAATGTTGATGCGCGATCGCCTTCCAATTTTCCTACAACAGTACCAGTGTGCAACTGATCACCACCTGACAAACGAAGGATCTTAGTTAGTACTCGGAAGTGGATACCGTGATGCGGGTTACGGTCAACTACAGCGTGCATTGCACGGTGAATGTGTAACAACATACCGTTGTCACGACACCAGTTAGCTAGCCCTGTGTTTGCAGTAAAACCACCAGTGATGTAATCGTGCATAATGATCGGAGCGCCGATTTCTTTTGCATACTCTGCACGCTTGTACATTTCTTCAGAAGTAGGTGCAGTAACGTTTAGGTAGTGACCTTTACGCTCGCCAGTTTCAGCTTCGGCTTTTAATGTTGCTTCTTGTACGAAATCAAAACGCTGTCTCCAACGCATGAAAGGCTGAGAGTTTACGTTTTCATCATCTTTAGTAAAGTCTAAACCACCACGCAAACACTCATATACAGCGCGACCGTAGTTTTTTGCTGATAGACCAAGCTTAGGCTTAATAGTACAACCTAATAATGGACGACCATACTTGTTCATAACGTCACGTTCAACCTGGATACCCATTGGTGGTCCACCGCACGTCTTAACAAAAGCGATTGGGAAACGAACGTCTTCTAAACGTAAAGAACGAACAGCTTTAAAGCCGAATACGTTACCAACTAATGATGTAAATACGTTTACAACTGAACCTTCTTCGAATAAATCGATTGGGTAAGCAATGAAAGCGTAAAACGCAGTGTCATCGCCAGGAACGTCTTCAATGCGGTATGAACGACCTTTGTAATAGTCCATATCCGTCAACAAGTCAGTCCATACAGTTGTCCATGTACCTGTTGAAGATTCTGCTGCAACTGCTGCTGCTGCTTCTTCACGGTCTACACCTGGTTGAGGAACAATCTTGAAACACGCCAATAGGTCTGTGTCTAAAGGTGTATATTCAGGTGTCCAGTAGGTGTGTCGATATTCCTTTACACCAGCCTGATATGTTTTTGCTGCCATTAAGCTTCTCCTTTGATTGAACATGATTAACATACGCCAACGGCGCATGTCATTTGCTTTTTTAATTTCATTACAAGCCAACAGCACAAAAAAATACGTATTTTGTTATCTATTGTCTTCTTTAACAAATCATACAACGAATTAAACATAAAAAAAACAAAAAAACTAAGGTTAAGTAAACTCTAATTTCTTATTGAATTTATTAGTCTGATTATATTACCGTAAACGTCACATAAAAAAATAAAAAATATCACGTCCAATGTTAAGATAATCTTAACCATAAATGCGAGCTAATAAATTACTAATGATTTTAAATGTCAGTTTAAAACAAATGCGTTCTTTTTCCTGTGTCTGTAAGCACATGAGTTTTTTAGAGGCCGCTAACGAGCTTCATATGTCGCCACCTGCAATATCAATGCAAATTAAGCAAATAGAAAACACTGTAGGCCTGCAGCTTATGGAAAGAAACAGCAAGTTAATCCATATAACGCAAGCTGGAATGGTTTTTTTAGGTTACTGCCAACGAATCCTAATTCAAACACAAGAACTTCAAAATGCGATGATCAATATTGGAGGCCTTAAAGGAGGAACGCTCACCATAGGCATGGTCAGTACCGCCAAATATTTTTTACCTGAAGTTTTGGCCGCTTTTCATCAAATATACCCTGATGTAAGTATTTTAATAATCGAAGCAAACCGCGATAAATTAAGCGAGGGCCTAAAAGCAGGTGAAATAGACTTAGCCATTATGGGCAGACCCCCTTCCAGCAATGACATACAATCGGTTCCGTTTGCCTCACATCCGCATGGCATTATCTCAGCGGCAGACCACCCACTTGCTGGACAAAAAAATATTAGCGGCGAAAAGCTCCTAGCTGAAACCTTTATTGTTCGTGAAACTGGATCAGGTACTCGCGTAGCAATGGAAACTTTTTTTGAAGAACTTGGCATAAAACCCAAGGTAGGCATGGTCATGAACAATAATGAAACCATTAAGCAGTCTGTAATGGTTAATTTAGGACTCTCTTTTATAGCCCTTGATACAGCCAGAACAGAAATTGAAACCGGTAAAATTGCAGAGCTAGACGTTGCAGGATTACCGGTTATAAAACAATGGTATCTTGCCAGCTTAGCAAATCGGACGTTCTCACCCTCTGCAGCAGTGTTTCATGTTTTCATGATAGAACACATGACATCCGACGACATCAACCTTAAAAAAATAGGCAAAACGCCCTAAACACATAACGTTAAAATCAACTTATCGCCTAAAACAGCGCACATAGACCCTTTAGAGCAGAAAAAAACCCCACTTTAATTAAGAAAAATAGAACCATAACCAATTATGAATTAGTTTTTCTTAACCATGATTGAATAAAAACTGATTTGTTATACCTATAATAATTAGCTATAGTTAAACGCCAAAAATTTATAGACTCTATATTAAGTATCTTAAATAAAGAGAAAAACCACAAAATTTTAATTGTATGAATGGTATTTTTGGTAAAAACATACTTAATGATTAAAAAGAACTTGGGACGACCGCAACCACAAAATGCAGTTTAAAGCCCTTAGTAAACCTAAATTAAGACGTTTGCACGAGTGAGATGCGAAAGGTCTTTAAATATTAATATTGGAAACTTACTACTATGTCTAGTTTATTGATTCCTGCTGTATTGTTTTTTGCACTCGGATTTTTTGCCAAAGTCATTAAATCAGATCTAAAGTTCCCCCCAGAAATGGGTAAAGTATTAGCGGCTTTTTTGCTTATTGGAATAGGTATAAAAGGCGGTGTCGCTCTATCTACAGCCGAACTGCTACCAGCAATAAACTCCATCATCGTAGCGTTAGTTCTTGGGCTTACCATTCCCCTAATTGCCTTTGTGTGGCTGGCCAAGGTTGCCAAATTTAATATATTCGACTCTGCCGCAATATCAGCTCACTACGGATCGGTAAGTGCTGGAACATTTTTAGTAGCCATCGCCTTTTTAGATTCAATGAAAATAAGCTACGAAAGCTACCCGTTAATCATGTTGGCGATTATGGAATCACCTGCCATTATTATTGGGCTGCTACTAGCAAGTTATGCGCGCAAAACAACAAAACAAAAGAATCCACAAATTGATTGTGACGATGACGAAAATCGTGTTCAAATTTTGGCAGCGTTCTGCACGAAGCCTTTACCAACGGCAGTGTCATCTTGCTTTTAGGTGCCATGTTTATTGCATTTATAGTGCCTAAAGAAAACTTAGAACCCATTCTGCCTTTTTACACGCTTATGTTTATGGGCGCACTGTCATTATTTTTACTAGAAATGGGCATGGAAGCTGCCAAACGAATTGGTGAATTCAAAAACTCTGGGCTGATATTAGTATCTTTTGGTATGCTCATGCCACTTATTGGATCAATAATTGGTATGATATTAGGCTACTACTGGCTAAACTTTAGCACTGGAGGCGTGTTTTTAGTAATGGTTTTAGCGGCGTCAGCATCGTACATTGCTGTACCCCCTGCGATGCGAATGGCAATTCCTGAAGCAAACCCCTCTTATTATCTAACCTTAACGCTGGGTGTTACGTTTCCGTTCAATGTAATTATTGGATTACCCGTTTATTATTATTTAGCACAGCTTATTACACAATAACGTAGACAAAAAGGGTTTTTATGATTAAAAAAATGAAACAAATCAACGTGATTGCCAATAACACTCTGGAATCACGTTTGATTAGCATGGCCAGCAAAAATGGCGTTAATGGTTACACCAGCATGCAAGCTCAAGGCAGTGGCTTAAGTGGCTTACAATCCGGCATTTCGGATGGTGACAGTAATATATTTTTTTTATTTATCCTTACTGATGCGCAAGCAGAAACCTTTTTGGTTGATCTTAAAAAAGTTATTGATAAAGGGCATCGCCTAAAAGTCTTAATAACTGACATTGAGATATTGCTTTAAATGTAAAGACACACACTCTTTGATAATTGATTTACGCTAAACACACTCGATGTATCCTGCACCAATCCAAAGCAGAATAATCCTTTACCTTGGCAAAAACTTAGTCAATACCGTAGCAAAAGAGTATTTTAGGAAAAAGTAGGGTAATTACACTCATCTTGCACTTCTTACACTGGTCAACATTTTGGTGTAACAGTCTTTAAAGGTAAAAGCCAGCTACTTTAATTTATGGAAAAAAATCCATGTCCGAACTCAACACAACCACCAGTGACGTAAACCCCCATCAACAAGGTTCCGCAGCTTTTCAAAGAAAGTACCTTTCGCGTGACATTCAGGCTGGAATTATCACTGGCTCAATGGCAATACCACTTTCAATAGGCATTGCCATGATGTCGGACTATCCTATTAAAGTAGGGTTGGCTACCGTTGCCTTTGCCAGTTTTATAGCTTGGATTAATGCATGGTTTAGACCCGGAAACTTTATAGGCAGCCCTGGTATAGCCGCCGGACTTGCCCCAATACTTGCATTGGGTGTTGCAACATTTGGCATAGAAAACATGGCGTTTGTTATTTTTATGACAGCCATTATGCAGGGCCTAATATGGCGATTTAACTTGCAGCGTTATATTTTACTGGTAGTACCCACCTATCTTGTAGAAGGATTACTGGCCGGAATCGGCTTAAAAATAGCCCTAAAATTCTTTGCTTTCACCTACGAATTACCGGCTGATTTAGTTGCAGACCTATCCTCTACCCAAGCTTTTTGGTCAAGTGAGCGCATGCAAATAATATTACTTTCTAGCGTATTTTTTGGATTGTTTATTTACTTATTTAACAAATTTCAAGCCACCAGGCCTGCTATACCCTACTTTGTTATTATCATTTTAGGCGTCGTCGTGGCGCAGTTTATGCCTGTTGCCATGATTGAGGTCGAAGACGTTGATTTAGCCTTAGCTTTTCCAATTCCCACTTTTGATAATGGATGGCTACTTGCTTACGCCTTTGGTTTTGCTGTAATGCTCGCCGTCATAGACGTTATAGAACAAGTAATGAGCAACGCGGCCATACAAAAAATTGACCCATTACAAAGAAAATGTAACAGCAATAATAGTTTGCTTGCGATCTGGATTTCTAACTTAGGCGCAAGTTTCTTTGGGGGAATGACTAACTTAGATGGACTCGCAAAAAGCACCACCAATAAACTCGCAGGCGCTTACACTAAGTTTTCGGTGCTGGTGGTTGGTTTAGTTGTTACGTTCTTTGTTGTGTACTCAGAACACTTAGAGTTTTTGCCTAAATTTGCACTCGCGGTCATTATGATTTTTACAGGCTGGAAAATGATTATGGGTCTAATGCATGTTGTGCATCATGGTCGTTATGCCTTAATGCTGGCTATTTTGTGCGGGGCTTTAGTGTACAACGTAGGAATTTTTGAAGGCTTATTAATTGCTTTGGCTGTTCATGGATTTATACACTACTTAATATACCGCGCTGTTGAGAAGATGCCCAGAATGGCTATCATCAAAAAGTACTTAAACTCTTTTTCTGATAAAGGTGCCACTTACTAACCAAATAATTAACGGGTTATGGCTAGTTTTAAATCTTATTTTAAAATTAGCTAAACTCAAACTTGGTAACGCTAATTTGGTAAACCCATTTTTATAGTGCTGTCATTTTAAAAAAATTTACTGCACAGTTTTAAGCGTAACTTTAAACCTTATAATTAAACCGAAAATTAAAAAATCGCACATTATTTAACTTTAGAATTATATTCGTACTGTATAAAACTTTTAATAATGTCGGCTTGTATGGGTTTATGCATCACAATAACGTCCGAAGGTAATCTACTTCTTTCTATCGCTTCTGGCTCTTTTCCGGTCACCACTACAATCGTTGCCTGAAAATCAACATTTAAACTACGAATACTGTTTAGCATTGTGTAACCGTCCATTTGCGGCATCATCAAATCGGCAAAAATCATCTCTGGTCGTTTAGCACCTACCATTAATAATCCCTCGTACCCATTTTTTGCACACACCACTTCAATGTTTAAATGCAAACTTTCAACTATTTTTTGCAAAAGTAGCTGAGTCGACGTGTCATCATCAACAATTAAAATAGTCATATCGGCGTCAAGCGGTTGTTTTTCGGCTAAATCGCTGCCACCTGATAACGCTATTTGATCTCTTGATAAATTTTTAACGTACTCTAAAACCGACGACCTTAATAAACGACGGTGACCACCCGGGGTTTTCCAAATTTTTAAGGTGCCTTCATCAGCCAACCTTTTAACAATGGTTTTAGAAACCCCAATTAAATCACAGGCCTCAGTCGTTGTAATGTATTGCGAAAGTAAATTCATAATTAACCATTTGATATAAACATGAGCGTTATTGTTTTGTTGTACTCATTACATTGTCTTAAGAAAGAGACATGCTCTAACTAAAATCAACAAAACAATTAACCTTAGACACGCTAATAGCCTTCTTGCACAAGCACTCCTAAACGGCTAATAGCAAGTTACAAGCAATCCAATATGCGTAACGAGCCATTATACGCAATAACTTATTACTTTGTTAGCGCCAGGTGCATCCGCAGACTAACCTTTGTACAAACAGCAGACAATATTTTTACAATAACTAACGGTGCTCTGTAAAACAGTGTCGCAGGCAATTGGTAGGCGGTTATGGTGATGGTTTTACATGAGCTGTCGTAAATTTTTGTTCTATATTTTTTTATATACAGTCTTAACAGGTCTTTGCACGAGTGGTTTTTCGTTCAAAAAAAATGGTTTAAATTTAACGGCTTTTCGTGTTAAAACTTGCTAATGAATAGATACGTTATAGCCTCTAATTTGTGCAAATTATCGTTAAGGTTTTTTAAAAAAAATATATATTAATTTAAGTGTTTTTTCATAAAAGCGCAATTACCGTTTGGTCTATATACGTGCTATTATGCGTTTTGAGTTAAAAATTCTTTTTATTCAGTTTTTATACTTTAATTTAATAATCTTTTACTGCGCTTGCAGGGTTTGCACTTTGTCAGAGTTATATCATTAAGAGTTAACGCTTTCAGAACGCACTTGGAATCTTAAAGCAAATCACTGAATGTGGCACCGCAAGCTGTTAATGTATTTATTTACATATTCATTGGCTTAACGTTGTTCTTAGTGAGTTTTTGCGATGAAACACCACAACATATGCTTAGGTCTACTGCGATATTCCATAAAGTATTAAGCAGACTTAACACTTAACACGGTAATTTAGTTTTAACCCTTAATCATATTGCTAAGGGTTAAAAAATCAATTTAAACAATTTTTAGTACGGAAAATTCACTTATGAAAGACAGCTTACATAACACTAACGCCACCGCGCTTGAACACTTAAGTATACTAATCGTAGAGGACGATGCCGTTAGCCTTAAGCTGGAGGTGAGCCTTGCTTCAATTACATTTGGTGAAGTTGTAACGGCTGAGAATGGACAAATTGGCTTGATGAAATATTTAGAGTTTTATAACCAACATGGCTATTACCCTGATGTTGTTATAGCAGACTTAGAAATGCCCGTTAAAAATGGATTTGAACTTATAGCCGCCATAAAGTCCTACAATTCAAAACAATACACCATTGTTGTATCTGGCAATAATGAAAAAGAAGGCCTTATTAGATTGATTGATCTTGGCGTAAATAAGTTTTTATTTAAACCTATTAATCCTCAACTTTTTATCAAAACCGCCAACGACGCTTTCAGCACAGTTCAAGACACAAAAAAATATGACATTGAAAAGATGTCGTTACAAGAGAGTGAATTTCGCTTCAACCTTGCGGTTGAAGGGAAAGGTGACGGCTTATGGGACTGGAATTTAACCACCAATAGTGTTTATTTTTCTTCGGCATGGAAAGAAATGCTCGGCTTCACAGAAAATGAAATTAAAGACTCTCTTGATGAATGGAAATCTAGAGTCCACCCCGATCAACTTGAACAAATATATCAAGATATCCAAGCACACCTTGAAGGCAAAACAAAATACTACGAAAATGAACATCAAATGCTCTGTAAAGATGGCAAATATAAATGGATTCTCGATCGCGGCGTAGTGGTAGAACGCGACTTAGAGGGCAAGCCGATACGACTGATTGGTACTCACACAGATATTTCTGCAAGAAAGGATTTTGAACTCGCATTACGAGAGCAAAAAAAAGAATTAGAAACTATATTTAACATCAATGTTGATGGATTGGCCATTTTAGACTTAAACCTTCAGTTTCTAAAAACCAATCAATCCTACCGCACTATCCTGGGATATACAGAGCATGAGCTGGACAAGCTCACCTGTAGAAACCTAACTGCGCCAGCCGATCAAGAGCGTATTGAAATACTGCTTCAAGAAGTACTAGAACAAGGGTACGTTGAGAATTTTGACAAAATGTGTGTCACTAAAGATCAACGTACTATTACTGTCAATATCTCAATGGCGCTTATGCCTGATGGTAACTGTTTCTTAATTTCGGCTCGAGATATCACTCAGCTTAAGCATCAAGAAATGGTTATTAATGAATACCTATCTATTATTGATAAAAATATCATTTTGTTTTCAACAGACGCTAATTCGCTGATTACCGAGATATCGTCTAGCTTTATAAATAGACTGTGTTTAAATCCTGCTGACATTATTGGTCAACATTTTGATGACATTATTTCTGAGGCAATACCTCCAATATCCATTGATAAAGTCACTCAAAAAAACAAAAGGTGGGGCGGTGATTTAAAACTTAGTACCCAAGATAAAAAAGAGTTTTGGCTAAACGCCATGGCCGTACCAAGAATTTTAAACTCCGAAAATATAGGATTAACTTTTATCTGTCATGACATTTCGGACAAAAAGGAATTAGAAGTACTTTCTATAACAGACCCTTTGACAAAACTATTTAATAGAAGGCACTTTGAGAGTCAGTTTGCTAAGGTGTCACGTTCCGTAAGCAGAAACAAAAACATCTTGTCATTTTTGATGTTAGATCTTGATAATTTTAAAAAGTTTAATGATTTTTATGGTCATCAAGCTGGTGATCAGGCATTGATTGAACTGTCTAAATGTTTATCCAACTTATTTCAAAGAGCAGAAGATTCCTGCTTTCGTATAGGGGGTGAAGAGTTTGTCGTACTTTACAAAGCAGATGATATTCAAAGCAGTATTGAGTATGCAAAAGTTGTTTTACACGCAATTGAAGCGTTAAAAATTGAGCATTTAGAGAATCAACCTTATGGTCACTTAACATCCTCAATGGGACTTTTGCTGATTGATAACTCACTTCAAAGTAATGACTTAAAAGAGGTTTATAAAGAAGCCGATAAACTTCTTTATCAGGCTAAAAACAATGGCCGCAACCAAGTGTGCTTTAAGGTATTTTCAGAGCCTGTAAATAATTTTGTGTAAACGCCCATTTGGTTAAACGTAATCTTTCAGACGTTCTTCATGCAAAATCATAAACTGATTCATCGCAGAATTCCAATCTCTTATTGGCATCGTCCATTTTCTAGATGCCGATTCAATGGCTAAAAATACAATCTTAAACGCCGAATTGTCATGTCCAAAAATCTTCCGGTTTTTAATGGCTTTGCGTATTACAGAGTTTAAAGATTCAATGGCGTTGGTCGTATAGATGGCTTTTCTAATCGCTTCTGGATAGAGGAATAAGGTTGATACGTTATCCCAGTGGTTACGCCAAGACTTACCAATACTGGGGAATTTAGCATCCCATTTTGTTTCGAACTGTTCTAACGCTAACAGAGCTTCTTCTTCGGTAATGGATTGGTAGATTTGCTTTAAATCATCAGCCACTTCCTTACGTTCTTTATAACCCACATATTTAAGTGAATTACGCACCATGTGCACGATACATAGTTGAATGTCCGTTTGCGGGAAGACGGCATTAATGGCTTCTGGAAAACCCTTTAATCCATCTACAGAGGCGATGAGAATGTCTTTCACGCCACGGGCGTGAATGTCATTCAAAACGCCTAGCCAAAACTTAGAGGATTCGTTTTCAGATAACCAAAGACCTAGGCATTCTTTTCGACCATCAAGGTTGATGCCTAGAGCGATATACATGGTTTTGCGAATGACTTGTTTATCCTGGCGAACCTTGATGACAATGCCGTCTAAATAGACGATAGGATAGATCTCATCCAATGGGCGTGAGCGCCATTCAATGACTTTTTCTATGACGGCATCGGTGACTTTAGAAATAAGTGACGCAGAGACATCCGCACCGTACATCTCTTTGAAAGTATCAACGATATCTCGAGTACTCATGCCTTTGGCATAGAGTGCGAGTATCTGGTCATCCATGCTGGTCAGTCGAGTTTCGCCTTTTTTAACCATGATGGGCTCAAAAGTGCTGTCTCTATCCCGTGGCACGTTAAGTTTTAACTCGCCATGATCGCCTTTTAAGGTTTTACTAGAATAGCCATTACGGCTATTCGAAGAGTTAGATATTTGGCTTTTACTGTAGCCTAAATGTTCTTCCATTTCAGCGCCAAGGGCTGCTTCAACGGTCATTTTGACTAACATTCTGGAAAGTGCCGATAGGTCGGCTTGAGTTTTAACACTTTTTGCTAACTCAGCCGACATGGCTTTGAGTTTATCGTGATCTAAGTTGCTCATAGTATTTTTCCTTTTTGGAGGATTTTAATATATGAGCGTTTACACAGTTTAATTTACAGGGTCTATTTTCAAAAGAGAACAAATAAAAGTACTTTGCAACAGGGGTATTTAATACAAATTTATTACAGTCATCATCGTGAGAATTTGTTTATCTCATTTTATGAATTTAAGACTTCATTAATGTGTCTACCGCATTTAACAACGCCAACGGGCTAAAAGGCTTGCGTAAATACAATTCTGCACCAACATAATCGGCCTTAACAGGCCCTTCCAAGCAACTGGTTGCGGTAAGCAATATTACTTTTATATCTTGTGTTTTTGGATTATTTTTAATTTTTTCACACAATTCAAACCCATCCAAAACACCTGGCAACATAATGTCTAAAATAATTAGATTAGGCTTAAAACTCTCAATTTTGGGTAGCACATCATCGGTGTTATCCACCTCTTCAAAAGCATAACCTTTTGTATTTAATGTCATTGTGACCAGTTTACGAATCATGGGCTGGTCGTCGACCACTAAAATTCTCATATATTACCTTTCCTTAGTGATGCACACTGTGTAATTATTTGATGATGACTTAAGCATAGCTGCAATGGCGTTTTTAGTGGCTGGCCAAGAACAAAGACGGTTCTTGACCCCATTTTTGCAACGCCGCTTTTGCGGATTCAATGGCGTTTTCGGGTAAATTTAAATACGCAATGGCGTCGTGTAAGGTCTGTTTTACCTCATGGGTTGTGTAATGGTCCGAAAACACATCGTACACCAACGCGTTGGCGGCCTGAATAAGTGCCACCATTTTGGCGACCTTAGGATCATACTCATCAATAACTTGCAACGAATCGCCGTGGTGCAACAACAAACTTTTGGCTAAAATGTCGCCCAAATGCCAACGCCTTGCAACCACACTGCCCAAAAAAGTATGCGCGGTTTGATAATGCTCATATTCTTGCAAATAGCCACTTAATGGTAACCCTAACTGCGCGTTTAAATAATGCTCGGCGTAATGTTCAGAATCGTAGCGCATCATATAAATGGCGCCAATATCTTGTAAAAAGCTAACAAAATACGCCTCTGTGCGACCAATATCTTGCACCCAATAAGACAACTCTGCCGCGGCAATACCGGCACGACTTGAGTGAACAATAATTTTTTATCGACGTCACTGACAGGCAAGTTTTTAGACAAATAGTTGCTTAAAAATAGGGTTTGAATTTCGCTAAAGCCCATTAAATTAATGGCCGCATGCGCTTCTAAAATAAGGCTATCAGGCGCTTTATTTAATACTCTATTAGCCAGACTTAAAAACTCACCTAATGTTTCTGGGTTTTTTGACAACAATTCGGCCAGTTTAGCGGCATTTGGTTTTTGAGCTTTCATCAGCTCTTCAATTTGAAGAATCTCAGGCGGCATGGCCTCAATTTTAATATTGTGAAGCAACTCTGTGGCATTGGCTATACCCAGCTTTATGTCTATTTTCATGCACATTTGTCCTTATTCTTCAAAGTTTACACTGTCACAGGTCAAATAAAAATGATAAATTTCTTACGCATTGCCGCAAAAAAGTCGTAAAAATTAAATGCTTTTTTGCGCCAATATTAGCCACGCAATTTAGTTGTTACGATGTGTAATTTTTTCGTCACATCGTGCATTTTTCGTCATGCCGTGCTACGACACGGCATCTAACCCACCTGCCGCACTCAGCAATAGATTGCGGATCAAGCCCGCAATGACGGGGCTTGGCGTAATCGGTAATCGGCTTATTTACAACGCTAATGCGCACTTATTTTAAAAAATCCCATGTCAACTTTTAAAATACTGGCCTGCTCGCTTAAGCTAACCGCTGCCGAGCTGGTTTGTTCTACTAATGCGGCATTTTGCTGCGTTACGTTGTCTATTTGCGCTATGGCTTGATGCACCTGATTAATGCCCTGTGCTTGTTCTGCCGACGCCTGTGCAATTTGATTAATCATGGCACTCACCCCACCAATGGATTGATTAATGCCATGTAATACCTCACCCGACTGAGCGGCCAACTTAGTGCCATCATCAATACGGGCAACGCTTTCGGTGATGAGTATTTTAATGTCCTTGGCGGCTTCGGCCGATTTTTGCGATAAATTTCTTACCTCAGACGCCACTACCGCAAACCCGCGGCCGTGCTCACCGGCACGTGCCGCTTCTACGGCAGCGTTTAGTGCCAGCAAATTGGTCTGAAACGCAATGCCGTCTATAAGACTGACAATATCGGCTATTTTATGGCTTGATTGTTGAATGCTGTTCATGGCGTCAATGGTTTGCTTCATTACCTGCGCGCCGGCATTGGCCCTGGTTTCAACTTCTTTAGCCACATTGGCTGTTTGATGGGCGTTATCGGTGTTTTGTTGTACGGCCGAATTCATTTGATCCATAGTGGCGCTGGTTTGCTCAAGTGCGGCGGCTTGCTCTTGCACTCGTTGGCTTAAATCCATAGAGCCTCTTGAAACCCCTTGTGCATCTTGGCTCACAATGTTTGACGTTTCTAAAGCCGCCCCAACCACTTCACGCAATTTATACACAGTGCGATTAATAGTGTCTTTTAAAACTTTTAAATCGCCACCAAAATCGGCCACACACTCTTGGGTTAAATCCCCTACCGACAACGCGCCAATAACCTGATTAATGCCGGCAATGGCGTTAGACGTAACGTCAACAGCTTGGTTAATATCGTCTTTAATAATAGCCAAAACACCGTGCGCCTCTTGGGTAATACGGCGATTAAATGTACCTTGGGTCATGCCTTCAACCACCCATGCAACTTGTGCAATAAAATCAGCTTCGTCGGTACGATCCAGCCATTCGACCACGTAACCCAGTTTTTCGCCCTGTCTTATAATGGGCACCACCGTTAAACGCATGGTTAATTTAGCCATGCTAATGTCGGCGCTCCAAGAATCGGTTAACGATTCAATTAAAGCACGCTGATGGGCTGGATTTTTATGAAACAAGTCCATATTAGAGCCCACCACGCTTTGGGCACTAAAATGCGGAAAATCTGCTTGTAAAGCCGCTTGGTTGCGAGTAAACATGGCTTTTAACGAACTATTAATGCTCACAATATTTAAGTCGGGGTCGGCTACCATAATATTGGTACTGGCCGCATCCAGTGCGGTCGTAAGCACCGCCGATTCCCGCAACGCATCGTAATTACGTGCCGCAAACTCTGCCACGCGCGACCTTACCATATTAAGCGCAAAACCCCACTCTGACGAATCGTTAATTTTTTGCTCATAATGACCGTTTGCAATGTCTTGCATGCCTTGCTGCAGTTGGGGCGAGATACCTTGCAACTGCACAATGCGGTACGCCAAAAAACTCATTATTAATGCGGCCGCTCCAACGCCTAGCATACCCGCCAAATTAATTGGCGCCTGAACGCTCACGTACATTAGCGCCGCAAAACCCACCATTAAAGGCAATGCCCACTGCGCTAATCGCCTGGTGCGCGTTTCAACCTGTGTATAAGGAAACTTAACATCGCCGGCTTTTACCTTAGCGTACAAAACGCTGGCAGACTGCTTTTGAGCCAGCGTAGCCGGATAGCGTACCGACAAATACCCCGTTACCTTGCCCGCTTTAATAACCGGACTGGCATTGGCCGCCACCCAATAATAATCGCCATTTTTGCGTTTATTTTTAACCACTCCATACCACGGTTTACCGGCTTGTATGGTGTGCCAAAAATCTTTAAAGGCCTCTTTTGGCATATCACTGTGGCGCAACAGATTATGCGGTTTACCTAAAAGCTCGGCACGGCTGTAACCAGACGACAGTCTAAAACCTTCGTTAAAATCAACAATATTACCCTGCAAATCAGCAGTAGACAAAATGACTAAATCCTTGGGTAACTCATATTCTTTTTCGATTTGCATAACAATCCTTGCCGATGTATTTAAATAGACACAATTTTAGACAACTATACACTAAACGAACAATTAGTATAAAAATGAATAAAATGAATTAAAGAACATTCTTATAAAAAGCGCGCATTTTATCGCGCCCTTTTTTAACCAGGCCTGGTTAAAACGTCGCAGCGCCAAGCAAGGTATGCATTAGTTTCAATTAGGCAAAAAAAAATGCCACCGCACAGCATGACATTTGTTAAACCTTAACCTATTAACCGTCTTAATGATTAACCCTTTATTGGATTAATGGCAAACTCACTAACTCGTTATTAATACGCTGTTAATGGGCTGTTAATGCGCTTTGTTAAAAGTCGCTCCACTCTTGGGCGGGTGCCATAGAATGTGCATTGTTCTTTAACGAAACCTGCTTTGCTTGGGCAGTGCTTAACGACTTTTGGGGTAACGCATTTTTTTGAACCGCTACATTATTTGCATTATTTGCATTAGTGACATTACTGGCATTACTTAATGAATGAGGCAATGCTTTTTTTGCTTGTGACCCATTTCCTTGGCCAATGTTAAAAAACGCCATGTCGTCTTGCAACACATTGGCCTGCTCGCTTAGGCTGGCTGCCGCGGCACTGGTTTCTTCTACTAAGGCGGCGTTTTGTTGAGTGACGCTGTCTATTTGTCCAATGGCTACGTGTACTTGACTTATGCCTTGCGATTGCTCTACCGAGGCTTGCGCTATTTGCTCTATCATTTGGGCAACGCCGTTAATCGATTGATTTATGCCTTGCAGTACTTCGCCCGATTGTGCAGCTAATTTGGTGCCGTCGTCTATGCGAGCAACGCTTTCGCTAATAAGCGTTTTAATGTCTTTGGCGGCTTCGGCCGATTTTTGCGCTAGGTTGCGTACTTCACTGGCCACCACGGCAAAGCCTCGGCCGTGTTCGCCGGCGCGGGCGGCTTCTACGGCGGCGTTTAACGCTAATAGGTTGGTCTGAAACGCTATGCCGTCTATTAGGCTTACTATGTCGGCTATTTTGTGGCTTGATTGTTGAATGCTGTTCATGGCGTTGATGGTTTTTTCCATCACGTCTACGCCTTGATGTGCTTCGTGTTGTACTTGTTGGGTAACCGTTGAGGCTTGACGGGCGTTGTCGGTGTTTTGTTGTACCGCCGAGTTCATTTGATCCATGGTGGCACTGGTTTCTTCTAGGGCGGCGGCTTGTTCTTGCACGCGTTCGCTTAAGCTTAACGAGCCTTGCGAGACTTCTTCGGAAGCACTGCTGACTATGTTGGCGGCGGCTACGGCTTGTGAAACAACGTCGGTTAGCTTTTTGGCGGTGGTGTTAATGGCGTCTTTTAAAGTTTGTAGCTCGCCGTGATATTGCCCGGTAATTTTTTGGGTTAAATCGCCATGCGATTGGCTTAACACAACGTGTGCTATCTCTTTTACGGCACTTTCCAGCGTGTTCATTGAGCTGTTTATTGAGTCTTTTAAGGCCGCTAGCATGCCGTGGGCTTGGGTGTTTACGCGGGTTTCAAATCGCCCTTCTTTCATGGCGTGCATTACCAAGTTTACTTCGGTAATGACGGTGTTAATGCTTTGCAATGCGCCTTCTACTTGACCTGAAAATGCTTTGGGTACTTTAGTGTCCATCTTTAGGTCAAACTGGCCTTGCTCAAGACCGGTCATGACTTTGCTTAGTTCGCTCATCATAAACGCCACGCTGGTGGCCGAATCGTTAACGCCTTGTTTCATAACCTCTAAATCACCATTGTAACGACCTAATACTTGCTGACTAAAATCACCTTTAGCAATGGCATTGATAACAAAACTAGACTCGTTTACACCATCTTGTAAGGTGGTTAAAAACGTATTGATAGCGTCGGCCATTAGGCCTGTTTCATCTAAATCGGTTTTGCTGGCGCGATAATCAAACCGTTGTGAACTCGATAAATTTTGAAGACCATGTGCCAAAGTTTTTATATTGCGGCTAATACGCCATGACAGCATTAAACCAAAAGACAAGCCTATTAACAGTGACGCAATCATTATGACTAAAATAAACAGTTTTGAATCTTCATACAACAAGGTAGCCGCTTGACTGGCCTGCAAAGCATTTTGTTCTTTTATTTCACTTACATCGGTTAAAAGCTGATCAACTACATCACCAATGACTTTAGCTTCTTTTAAAGCCATTTGAATGGATGCGCGGTTTTGCATGCTAACCAACCCATCAAGCTGTTCTTGTTGGGCGGCTTCAATGACTTTATTGCTAAATTGCATGTAATCATTGGCACTTAATTTTAAAGCAGCAATTTTGTTCTTAGCTTCTTGTGAATGAAAAAGTGGCTCAGCTTTTTGCATGTTTTCATTAAACATCGCTTGATTCTTATTTACCTGCTCTATGTATTGAGCGGCATCAATGGTTTCATCACTCTGCGCCAATAAAAAGCTACGCAAAGCACGTGCTTGATAGATTAAATTTATATTTGCTTCTTTAATATAAGACAGACCTAAAAGCTCTTTTTGATACATATCATCTGTTAGAGCATTAATTTTAGAGGCGTTTGTAACCCCTACAAAACCAATTACGGCCATAAACCCCAACAAAACAAACACCAAGGAGATGAGTTTTGAACGAATATTTAAATTTAAAAACCACTGCATAAAAACTCCTTCATGAGATATTTGCACGTGAGGTGCAACAAAAAAATGAGATCAAATTTTTACCTGATTGCAGCGAAAAATGCAGTGAATAGCTGGCTATTCGCAAGTTTTTCAACAAAAAACAGGTAAATTTTAGTCATTATTTAAAACGCTGAATTCCAATTATAAACGCCAACATACATTAAAGGGTCGTTGCATCCATATTATTAAATATACCCTGCAAAATTAGGGCGTCTACGTTTAAAACAATGACCATTTTGTTTAACGTGGCGTCACTGTCTTTTAGGTTGGCTAGCCCTTGTATGTATTGCTCGTTGATTTTTCCAGCACCCGAAAAACTTGGCACCGCTTGCAATTGGCTTACGTCAATGTCTTCTACGTCGCTTACGCCGTCTACTACTAAACCGATGGTTTTGGCGGTGTCTGAGTTTAATAGGCGCGTAATAATGACCACTGTGCTGTCGTCGTAGGTGGCGCCGCCTATGCCAAAACGGTCGCGTAAATCAACAATGGGCACTACTGCGCCGCGCATGTTTATAACCCCTTTTACATATTCGGGGGTTTCGGGCAGTTTGGTGGTGGGTTCCCAGCCTCTTATTTCTTGTACGCGCAGTATGTCTAGGCCGTATGTTTCTTGGCCTAAAATAAATGTGAGTACTTGTAAGTTTTGTTGGGCAACGGCGTGTTGTTGATGCTCATAATATGTGCCGCCTATTACCTCAGTTGTTACTGTTTGTTGTGTATTCATTAAAACTACTGCCTTAATTTTTTATGGGTTAGTGCACTTGTTGAGTGCACTTTGCTTATGCACGCTGTTAATACGCTTTGTTAAAAGTCGCTTTGACCAGGCCTGGTGAACGTGTTTTAGGCGTTTGGTGCGTTAATACAACGGCGTTTGCGCTTATAAGAGACCTTTGCACGAGTCAAGGCACGGTTAAAAATGGCTAAAATTTGCCTGATTTTTGTTGAAAACCTTGCGAATAGCCAGCTATTCACTACGTTTTCCGCCTCAATCAGGCAAATTTTATCTCATTTTTTCCTCGCACCTCACTCGTGCAATGGTCTCTATAAATATTAAACTTGTGCGGGTTAAAAAAACTCAACTTCTGTAAAGTCTTGGTCAACCAGTTCGGTTTCAAAATAATGGTCTTTGCGCCTGTCAATCATGCGTTGTTTTACTATTTCGATGGCTTGTTCTGCTGGAATATGTTTTTCAAACACTAAATCAAACAATTCTCTTTCTTCTCTCATTGAGACATTTTTGCGAATTTGTTCTTTAAAGCGTTCCCACTCTTTTACATCTTTTACTTGCATTTGGTGCGCAATAATGTCGGCCAAACCGCTTAAACCTTTTGATACATTTTTTAGCCTTTGGGTCAGTCGGTCATAAAACTGAAATGACACAATGGCTCGGTTCATATTTTGAGTGAGTAACTGGGCGCTGTTTTTTAAGTCGGCTTGTTTTTCTAACAAACATTGGGTTTTAGGGGTGTTGGGTGCAACCGTCATTTGGTGTGCAATGTTATTGATAGTTTGCGTTCGGTTAACCATGTATTTAAACGAATCTAATAAATTTTCTATGGAATGGTCGCCTTCTTGTATAGAAAGCTCTATTTGAGCCACCGATAAATTAAGGATTAAAATGACTTCCTGAATTTGTTTAGCGGTTAAATCGTAGCCAATAAACGCCATTACAAAACCTTGCCAATAACCGTTAACAGCTTTTCTGGGCTAAAGGGTTTTACCAACCAACCGGTTGCGCCTGCGCTTTTGCCACGCGCTTTCATATCGTCCGAGGATTCGGTGGTTAAACACAACAATGGGGTAAATTTGTAGTTGGGCATAGCTCTTAAGGCCTGAACAAGCTCGATACCGTTCATGTTTGGCATATTAATGTCGGTCACGACCAAGTCAAACTGGCTTACTTTAGCGCTTTCTAACGCCACCAAACCATCACAGGCTTCACTTACGGCATATCCGGCTTGTTGTAATGTCATGCCAATCATTTGCAGCATGGATCTGGAATCGTCTACTATTAAAATTTTTTTCATTGTTGTGCTCATTACACGGATTAGAAAATATTTTCTAATGTTTATTTAAGCCATTTATGTACACTTTAATAGTTAAACCATTAAAACAATGGCTTAACTATCAAAGGCTAATGACCGGTTAAAAATCTGACCACTCTTGATTGTTAACCGGTGTAATTTTTGGTTTAACCAGGCCTGGTAAGGCTGGTTTATAACCTGTTGTTACATCCGATTTAGAATCCGGTCTTAAATTAGGTTTTACACTGTGTTTAACATCGGCTTTTGCTATTGTTTTTACACTGCTTTTTACGCTACTTTTAACACTGGTTGAGCGCAAGTTTTCTTGGCCAATGTTAAAAAACGCCATGTCGTCTTGCAACACATTGGCCTGCTCGCTTAGGCTGGCCGCCGCGGCACTGGTTTCTTCTACTAAGGCGGCGTTTTGTTGGGTGACGCTGTCTATTTGTCCAATGGCTACGTGCACTTGACTGATGCCTTGCGATTGCTCTACCGAGGCTTGCGCTATTTGTTCTATCATTTGGGCAACGCCGTTAATCGATTGATTTATGCCTTGCAGTACTTCGCCCGATTGTGCGGCTAATTTGGTGCCGTCGTCTATGCGGGCAACGCTTTCGCTAATAAGCGTTTTGATGTCTTTGGCGGCTTCGGCTGATTTTTGCGCTAGGTTGCGTACTTCACTGGCCACCACGGCAAAGCCTCGGCCGTGTTCGCCGGCGCGGGCGGCTTCTACGGCGGCGTTTAGCGCTAATAAGTTGGTCTGAAACGCTATGCCGTCTATTAGACTGACTATGTCGGCTATTTTATGGCTTGATTGTTGAATGCTGTTCATGGCGTTGATGGTTTTTTCCATCACGTCTACGCCTTGATGTGCTTCGTGTTGCACTTGTTGGGTAACCGTTGAGGCTTGACGGGCGTTGTCGGTGTTTTGTTGTACGGCCGAGTTCATTTGATCCATGGTGGCGCTGGTTTGTTCTAAGGCGGCGGCTTGTTCTTGCACGCGTTCGCTTAAGCTTAACGAGCCTTGCGAGACTTCTTCGGAGGCGCTGCTGACAATGTTGGCGGCGGCTACGGCTTGTGAAACAACGTCGGTTAGCTTTTTAGCGGTGGTGTTAATGCCGTCTTTTAAGGTTTGTAGCTCGCCGTGGTATTGCCCGGTAACTTTTTGGGTTAAATCGCCATGCGATTGGCTTAACACAACGTGCGCTATCTCTTTTACGGCACTTTCGAGCGTGTTCATTGAGCTGTTAATTGAGTCTTTTAAGGCCGCTAGCATGCCGTGGGCTTGGGTGTTTACGCGGGTTTCAAATCGCCCTTCTTTCATGGCGTGCATTACCAAGTTTACTTCGGTAATGACGGTGTTAATGCTTTGCAATGCGCCTTCTACTTGACCTGAAAATGCTTTGGGTACTTTAGTGTCCATCTTTAGGTCAAACTGGCCTTGCTCAAGACCGGTCATGACTTTGCTTAGTTCGCTCATCATAAACGCCACGCTGGTGGCTGAATCGTTAACGCCTTGTTTAAGCGTTTGCAGTCCACCCACGTAATTGCCTTGTACGCGCTGACTAAAATCACTTTTGGCCATGGCGCTTAATACGCCATTGGCTTCGTTAATGGCGCACTCTAAACGCGCCAATAAATCATTAAACGCGCTGGCCGCTTGCCCTACTTCGTCCATGCTGGTGATGGGCACACGTGCACTAAAGTCACCTTGTGCTTGCACTGCTGTAGCCACTGAAACCAATCTATTAAGCGGTACCGTAATGGCTCTTAAGGTTATAACACCAAAGATTCCAGCCAGCACCAAGACCACGATGGCAATCATAATGGCAAACTGCATAGTCTGATGGTAGGTGGCTTGGCTTGTGGTGTAGACCTCTTTTGCAACCGACAACTGTAAATTAACCAGCTCGGTTATGGCTTCCGATATAGGGTCAATAATTGCATACAGTTTTTGAATGCTAAAGGCTTCTATTTCGGCCATATTGCGTTGTTTAACTAATTCAATCAGCTTGGTAATAGCCAAGTCACCGGCGGTCATTAATGCTTCAGCTTCTTGTGCCAGCGTGGTTTCTTGTTCGGTTAACTCTGTGCTTAGGTAGGCTTGCCAAATAGTGTGTATTTCTGTTTGTGCGCTTATTAAAGACTCTTCCGCTTGCGTCCAATTTATATTGCCATTGCGCAGTTTATGGTTGGTGTCTACTACCTTAACTGCATAGTCATCGGCAATAACTTTAAGCTGTTGCAACGGCACCACTCGGTCGTTATAAATTTGCGCCATTTTATTGTTTGCTGATTGCAACAACATCAGGCCTATTACAATTGCAATCACCGCAAATGCGGTAAATACGCTTCCTAATATAAAAATACGGTTTTTAATACTCATAAAATACTCCACGACTTTGCTTTGCTTTTAAAGTGACTAAACTTAAACCCTACTAAACTGTTCTTATATAAAGAGAGCTTTGCACAAAGCTCTTTACAAGAACAGGATTCATAAATTTAAGGCCTCTAACTTGCTATTAGAACTTAAAAGTAAAAAAAGTTTATGAATATTATATTGTATAAAAGAATAAAAAGAATAAAAGGTTTAATGTGAACATTTAACGCATTTGTCATAAATAAAAACAGCCGTTTTTGAATAAAAAAACCCCGCTAAATTTAAAAGACCTAAGCAAAAGCACACCCTAGCCGCACCCAAAAAAGCTCTTGACTGGCGACTTATACCTAAGTATAGTTTGCAGCTCGATACTTACCCGAGCACATATCCATGCTGCCTACGCCAGACACCTATAATCAACCCGAATTTTATGCCCCCTGGCATGTCCATTTGGGCACAGGCGACATCAGTCCGCGCCGTTTGCACTTATTGCAAGCCATTGAAGCCACTGGCAGTATGGCGGCGGCGGCCAGGCAAGTGGGCATGACCTACAAAGCGGCGTGGGACGCGGTTGAAATTATGAACAACTTGGCTGGGGTAATTTTGGTTAATCGGCAACACGGCGGCAAAGGCGGTGGCGGCGCTACGTTAACCGGCACGGGCATGCAAATTGTGACCATGCACGAACGCCTGTCGGCCATGCAAGCCATGTGGATGGCCAGTTTAGACCACACCGAGGCTGATATTTTGCCTCTAATGCGGAGAATTAAAATGCAAACCAGCGCCCGAAACAGCTTTTACGGCACCGTCCAATCCATTAAAAAAGGCGCGGTGAATGCCGAAGTGGTGCTTAAACTGCAAGGCAATGACCACATTGTGGCCACCGTTACCAGCGACAGCATTGAGCGCATGAATTTAAAAGAGGGTGCTACCGCGTGGGCATTGGTAAAAGCCAGTTGGGTGGTGTTGGCCAGCCCCGATTGCCAAGGCAAAACCAGTGCGCGCAACACGTTGTGCGGCACCGTAAGCCGCATTAGCCAAGGACCGGTGAATGTCGAGGTCATACTCGAGCTGCAAGGCGGCAACACTTTAGCGGCCATTATTACCAACAGCGCCCTGCACGATTTAAAACTCAGCGAAGGCGTTAAAATGTGCGCTTTAATTAAAGCCTCGCATGTTTTATTGGGGGTAGATCATTAACGTTGCACCCTAGCCCCCCTGTTCTGGGGGTTTTTAACGATTTTCGATATAGCCCTAAGTAACTATTGATACAATTCATACACTATAAAAAGGAACACGCATGAAACTAAAACACGTTTTACCAGGCCTGGTCATTAGCTTTGTAGCCGCCACGCAGTCTAGCGTTGCAACGGCCGCCGAAGTTACCGCCGCTGTGGCCGCCAACTTTACTAAAACCATTGAAGACATTGGGGTCGAATTTACCAAAGAGACCGGTCACACCATTCGCTTTTCGTTTGGACCTACCGGCAAGTTGTACGCACAAATTAAAAATGGGGCGCCCTTTGACCTGTTTTTTGCCGCCGACGACAAAGCCCCACAACGCGCCATTGACGATGGCGTAGCCGTCAAAGACAGCAAATTTGTATACGCCCAGGGCGTGTTAGTGTTGTACAGCCCTACCTTGCCCGTGGCCAATGAGGCGTTAAGCGTGTTAAAAAAAGCTAACTTTAGACACCTGTCCATCGCCAACCCAAAAACCGCCCCTTACGGCGCGCAAGCCGAGGTATTTTTAACCAAAATGGGTCTGTACGATTCGCTTAAACCCAAACTGGTTAACGGCGAAAGCATTGCCCACGCGTTTCAGTACGTAGCCACCAAAAATGCCGAGATTGGCTTTGTTGCCAAATCGCAAGTGGTTGACCCATCCAGTCCAGCCTACAAAAACGGCCAATATTGGGAAGTGCCCCAAGCCGATTACCACCCCATTAATCAAGCCGCCGTTATCACTCAAAAAGGTGAAAATAACCCGGCCGCCAAAGCGTTTATGCAATACATGAAATCGCCCAAAGCCATCGAGATTATTCAGCGTTACGGCTACAATCTGCCCAATTAAACGATTGGCCTATTCAAACCTACTGAGAACACCACATGCTTGAACTCTTTGGCACTCAAATAAATTTGCAACCCATTTGGCTTACCCTAGAGGTGGCCACCTACACCACTCTTATTTTACTGGTGATTGGTACGCCCTTGGCCTGGTGGATGTCGCAAATGCAGTCGTCCAGCAAAATTCTTTTAGAAGCGTTGGTGGCATTACCCCTCGTGTTACCGCCGACAGTATTGGGGTTTTACCTGCTGATTGCCATGAATCCCACCGGACCAGTGACCGAGTTTTTACGATTTTTTGGCTTTGATGGTCAGCTTACCTTTAGCAAAATGGGGTTGGTTATTGGCTCGGTGTTTTACTCTTTGCCCTTTGCGGTACAACCCTTAATGCACGCGTTTGAGGCGATTCCGCACCGTTTATTGGACGCCGCCGCGACCTTACGCGCCGGAATTCTAGACCGTTTTTTTACCATTGTAGTCCCACTGTCGCAACGCGGATTTTTAGTGGCCGCCACCTTAACTTTTGCCCACACGGTGGGCGAGTTTGGCGTGGTGCTGATGGTGGGCGGGAATATTCCGGGCGAAACCCGCATGGTGTCCATTGATATTTTTGACCATGTGGAGTCCATGCAATACGACCAAGCGCACATTTTATCGGGCATGATGCTGGTATTTTCGCTAGCGGTATTAATGCTGGTATACGGCTTAAATCGTCGTTTTGGCGTAAAGGTAGGTTAACCGATGAACCCAAGCACCTTAACCGGAAACCTAAGTTTAAACCTGGGCGGATTTGCGCTTAACTCAGGCGCCTTTACCTTACCGCTACACGGCGTGACCGTGCTATTTGGGCGCTCTGGCAGTGGCAAAAGCACCTTGTTGCGTGCGATTGCTGGGCTGGATAAACGCACAACCGGACAATTGACCATGAACGACGTACTTTGGCAAAACGGCCATCACGCCCTACCCACGCCCAAACGCCATATTGGTTTTGTATTTCAAGACGCAGCGCTGTTTCCGCACATGACGGTACGTCAAAACTTACTGTACGGCGTAAAGCGTCTGCCCAAAAACCACCCCGTGGCCAACTTTGATAAAATTGTCGAGCGCGTTGGCATTGCCGACAAACTCGAGCGCAGCGTGACCTATTTATCGGGCGGCGAACGCCAACGCGTGGCCATTGCGCGGGCGTTACTCATGTCACCTAAACTGCTGTGTATGGACGAACCCCTGTCGGCACTTGACTGGCGTGCCAAAGCCGAACTACTGGGTTTAATAGAAGAGTTGGTGGCGGAATTTAACCTGCCCGTGTTGTACATTACCCACGCGCCGGTCGAAGTCGAACGCCTAGCCAATCAGATTGTGTTTATGAAAGACGGCCAAATTGAAACCATCGAAACCCTGCAACAGGCACTAAAAAGACCCGACTCCCCCTTGTTTGACCAACAAGGTGCGGTGTCGGTGCTTATGGGTCAACCCGGCGATATGGCAGACGGCTTGCGAACCCTTAACATTGGCACCGACAGCCTGTTTATAAGTCCAACTCACCACATTGGCACTCAAGACGTCCGCATTAGAGTCTTAGCGCGTGACGTCAGTTTGGCGCTGTCCAATCCCCAAGATTTAAGCATAGTCAATCACCTGCGCGTCACCATTGAAGAACTGATTGCCTTAGACCCCCATCGTCTTTTGGTGCGCTTAACCCTTAAAGACGGCCAACACCTGTTTGCCGAAATCACTCAGGCCTCGGCCAAACGCCTTAACCTACAACCAGGCCTGGTGGTTTACGCGCTGATTAAATCAGTGGCGATGAGTGAATAAATAAAACATAAAATAGACTTACCAGGCCTGGTAAGTACTGCTGTTTTAGTTCATAAATTAAAAAAGCCCGCCAAACTTTCGTTTAGGCGGGCTTTTTTGTTTAAACATAGTGACTAAAGCAGACTAGACAGACTAGGCTGATTAATTTAGATCAAATCGGTCGGCATTCATCACTTTTACCCAGGCCTGTACAAAATCGTGAACAAACTTTTCTTGGTTATTGTCTTGCGCGTAAACCTCGGCGTAGGCACGTAAGATTGCGTTTGAGCCAAACACCAAATCTACCCGCGATGCGGTAAATTTTACCTCGCCCGTAGTGCGATCACAGATTTGATAGTGCGATTTGCTGGCCGGTTTCCAGGTGTAGGCCATGTCGGTTAGGGTTACAAAAAAGTCGTTGGTCAGTGCGCCTACCTTGTGAGTAAACACGCCGTGTTCTGAGCCACCATAATTGGCGCCCATTACCCGCATTCCACCTACTAAACAGGTCATTTCATGGGCGGTTAAGCCCATAAGCTGAGTGCGATCAAGCAACAACTCTTCGGGGGTAACAATGTAGTCTTTTTTAACCCAGTTGCGGTAGCCGTCATGAATCGGTTCAAGCACGTCAAACGAGGTCGCGTCGGTAAGTTCGGCCGTTGCGTCACCGCGTCCTGGGCTAAAAGGTACCGTGATGTTAAAGCCTGCGGCGTTGGCGGCTTGTTCTACGCCAAGATTGCCGGCGATGACAATGGTGTCGGCCACGCTGATGCCAAATTGAGCCGCAATGGGTTCAAGTGTGCTTAACACGTGCGCCAGACGTTGTGGTTCGTTGCCTTGCCACTCTTTTTGCGGTGCAAGACGAATTCGCGCGCCGTTTGCGCCACCGCGTAAATCCGACCCTCGGAAGGTGCGGGCGCTGTCCCATGCGGTGGCCACCTTGTCGGCAATGGATAAGTCGCTGGCCGCAATTTTGGCTTTAACCGCCGCAACATCATACTCTGTGCAACCTGCGGGCACGGGATCTTGCCAAATTAAGTCTTCAGCCGGAACATCCGGACCGATGTAGCGCACTTTTGGCCCCATATCGCGGTGAGTAAGTTTAAACCATGCGCGCGCAAATACATCCGAGAAATAGTCTGGATTGGCGTAAAACTTTTTCGAGATTTCAAGATAAATAGGGTCTTTAATCATCGCCATATCGGCATCGGTCATAATGGGGTTGTAGCGTTTTGAGGGGTCTTCGACATCAACCGGTTTGTCTTCTTCTTTGATGTTAATCGGCTCCCATTGCCAAGCGCCCGCTGGGGATTTTTTAAGCTCCCAATCGTAGGCAAACAGCAGGTAAAAATAGCCGTTGTCCCATTGGGTTGGGTGAGTTGTCCACGCGCCTTCAATGCCAGAGCTTACCGTGTTGCGGCCAATGCCGCGAGAGGTGTGATTGTTCCAGCCAAGGCCTTGCTCGGTTACGTCTGCGCTTTCTGGATCGGGTCCTAAGTTTTCGGCGCGACCGTTGCCGTGACATTTGCCCACGGTGTGACCGCCAGCCGTTAGTGCCACGGTTTCTTCGTCGTTCATGGCCATGCGTAAAAAGGTTTCACGCACTTGCAAGGCGGTTTTAAGCGGGTCGGGGTGACCGTTTACGCCTTCTGGGTTTACGTAAATTAAGCCCATTTGCACCGCGGCCAAGGGGTTTTCCATGGTGCTGGGATCGTTTACATCGCCATAGCGTTCATCGGACGGTGCCAGCCACTCTTTTTCGGCACCCCAATAGGTGTCTTTTTCGGGTTGCCAAATATCGGCACGTCCAAAGCCAAAGCCAAAGGTTTTAAGCCCCATGTTTTCATAAGCGATGGTGCCAGCTAATACCAATAAATCGGCCCAACTGACTTGGTTGCCGTATTTCTTTTTAATGGGCCAAAGTAAGCGTCGCGCTTTATCAAGATTGACGTTGTCAGGCCATGAGTTAAGCGGGGCAAAGCGTTGATTGCCTGTGCCGGCACCGCCTCGACCGTCGGTGTTGCGATAAGAGCCGGCCGCGTGCCATGACATGCGAATCATCAAACCGCCATAATGTCCCCAATCGGCCGGCCACCAGGCCTGGCTATTCGTCATTAGAGCGTGCATGTCTTTTTTAAGGGCGGCAAAATCTAAGTTTTTAACCGCTTCGCGGTAATCAAAGTGCTCACCCATTGGGTTCACTTTACGGTCGTGTTGGTGCAAAATATCTAGGTTAAGTGCGTTGGGCCAAAAGTCCATGTTGGATGTGCCTACGGCGGTATTAGCACCGTGCATTACCGGACATTTTCCTGCGTTATGGTTGGAATTCATACTTTCTCCTAAGATCGGTTATTGACAATACGAAGTTTTATTGTAAACAGCTTACCGATAGCATGTATTGATATTTTTTTATAACAACAATAGGTAAAAACTATTGACTAGGCAAGCCTATAAAAACCAACTTGACCAGGCCTGGTCTGTTAATGAACGATACAAAAATAAAATAGGATTACCACTTTATGCTTTTTTAACAACGCCAATAATAGACAACAAAATAACCGCACCAAGTGTGGCAGTAATAATTGAACCCATTAATCCGTAAGCTGAAATACCCACCAAGCCAAAAACAAAGCTGCCCAAAACCGCACCTATAATTCCGACAATAATATTGCCAACCAAGCCAAACCCATGACCTTTCATTATATTACCGGCCAGCCAACCGGCCAGTCCGCCAATCGCTAAAATAATAATTAAAGCGGTTATGTCCATGATGCCTCCATTAGGATTATTAGGTTTTTTAAAAGGTTAAAAACATTTTTAACCTTACAAAACTCTAAACCATACTAACAGGCCTGGTTAAATTTACCTTGGTCAATTGCAGGCTCGCCTTAATCAAAAACAAAATAATGGCCATTTTGTTATTCTTAAATCATAAATTTAAATTCTAAATTTTTGCGCTTTAACACGCTTACGACCTTGACCCATAAACTCATTTTTTTAAAAACAACGCTTCTGCGTTTTCATGCGCCAATCGTCTGGCCACATCGTCGGGCAGTTGCCCAAGCCAGGCGCGTATGTTGGATACCACGGTGTCAAAATTGTGCCATCGGTTAACGCTGTAAGTGTCCACTCCCACCAAAAAACGCTGCGAATGCGCCACAAACAACGCGTGCCATTCGGGTTTTAAACGCCCCGCGTCATCCACAAACAACGCATCGCGCACGGTGGTATCAATGTACAAACCTTGTGGGTAGCGGTTTAACATATCCGCTAAAAACGCAGGTTCGGGCTGAGTGCCTAAATGCGCCCAAAGCACCACGGCTTTGGGGTTAATGCTAAAGATTTCGCCAATAATCTCTGCGTCGGAATGCACTTGAAGCATCAAGTTACGCTCGGCCGCTATCTCAACCACTTTGCGCAATACTGGACTTTTTTGATGCTCTTTAAACAGGTGAAACTCGCCAATGCCTCTGTAAATTCCGCTTTTTAACTGGCGCTCAATCCGTTCAATCACCGCCCAGTTATCGCCCCATCGACCTTTTTCGGCCAACGATTCATAAAACGCCAAAAACGGCACAATTTTATCGGGTGCGGCGCGATACAAGGCCTCGGTGCCGTCATTAGGCGTGCTTGAAATAAGCGCGTGACTGATGCGATTACGTTCAAATATCTGCAAAACTTGCTGTGACGAAAACGCTTGACTGTCTTCGCCACCGTAATGCAAATGGGCATCAAAAATAGGCAAAACAGACGTCTTTGTTTGCGCCAAATGGCTGTTAGCCGTTGCGCTGGCCTGCGCGGTTAGGCTCATCATCTGCATTAAGGCCGCCAACAACAAACCCATTAAAACGAGCCAAAAACGCTTAAATGAGCCCATTAACTTGGTTTGACTTTGCTGCGATGTGCGCAGTGTAGGTTGCATAACAATCCCCCTGAGTAATAATAAATTCGTGTTAAACTGTTGTTATTAATAAACATCTTACTAAACAGCCTCATTAAAATGTGAGCAAACTCATGAACGTCTTAAGCGCACCCAGTTTACAGCCTATTCACACACTGGCATCGCAACCTTCGCGCGGTGTGGTAATGCCTGCTGCGCTTGAAAACACCACCCGTCAAGACAACGCTCAAGCCGGCGATCTTAACCGTTCAGCGTCAAATACTGCGTTAAATGCGGCGTCCAATACAGCGACCAACCAACCCTCTAATTTAACCCAAGATAATGCTAAAGATAATGCTAAAGATAATGCCAAAGATAATGCCAAAGATAACTCCAAAGACACCGCCCAACAACAACGCCAAATTGAAAACGTCTTAACCCAACTGCAAGCCCGCGACCGCGAGGTAAAAACCCACGAACAAGCCCATTTAAGCACCGCCGGCCAATACGCCACAGGGGGCATTAAATACACCTATCAAACTGGGCCCGATGGCCAAAAATACGCCATTGGCGGCTCGGTCGGCATTGACACTGCACCCATTGCGGGCGATCCAGAAGCCACTATACAAAAAGCCAGAGTGGTTCAACGTGCTGCGTTAGCGCCCGCACAACCGTCCAGTCAAGACATGAGCGTGGCCGCGCAAGCCGCGCAAATGCTCATGCAAGCCCAGGTTGATTTACGCACTCAAAAAACAGACACTCTTCAAACAGACGATAAAACAGCAGACAATAAACAAACCGAGCCGTCCAAACAAATCCAACCTAACACACCAGACAATCAAATGGGCATTACCAATGCAACTTACGCCACTCCCAACGCCCTTAATGCCAACAACCCTGCGCGCAGTGGGTTTGAATTAAGATTGGCTTTACAACAAAACTCGTTAAATAATTCATTGAATAATTCATTGAATAATTCATTGAATAACTCATTAAATGATTCATTAAATGGCAAGGCACTTAACTCGTAATAAACCCTAAACTACCAGGCCTGGTGGTTTAATTATTTGCCTATTAACGGATATTAAAGCCGTAAAAATCTTATCAAGATTACCCATTGTTTCTTGCCGTTGTTTCGACTTGAACCGTAATGTGCTCAATTAAAAAATGCGTATGCATGTGATCTTTAATCTGCGCTAAAAGCTCATTGTCGATACGCTCGTTGCTCACCACCAAATGAACCGATAAGGCATTAAGCGACGTGCTTAACGGCCAAATATGCAAATCCTGTACGCTAATAACCGAATTTAACCCCAACAAATAGTCGCGTACTTGAGCGGTGTTTATGCCGTTAGGCACCGCGTCCATAGCGTAGTTAAACGAATCGCGTAGCAACCCCCAAGCACTTAAAAACACCACCAACACAATCACCAAACTAATCGCGGGATCAATCCATACCACATTAAACCATAAAACAAATACACCAGAAATCACCACTCCCATCGACACAGCGGCATCGGCACTCATGTGCAAAAAAGCCCCTTTAATATTTAAGTCATTGGCCTGACTTTTAAAAAACAACAACGCCGTCACCGCATTAATCAGCACACCCATGGCCGCCACCAAAATCATGGTCATGCCTACAATCGGTTGCGGCTCAAAAAAACGTTGCCATGCCTCCCAAGCAATCACGCCCAGTGCGGCCATTAACAAAATGCCACTTAATAACGCCGCCAACACCGTGCCTTTTCGATAACCGTAAGTACGCTTATCCGTATTGGCTTTAGTGGCCAATAAAATAGCCCCCCACGCCAAGAGCAATCCCAATACATCGCTTAAGTTATGCCCCGCATCGGCAATCAACGCCAACGAATTAGCCACCATGCCATAATAAAATTCAACCAACACAAACGCCACGTTAAGCGAAATGCCTATGGCAAATGCACGATGGGTCGTCACATTAAAACCATGCGAATGACTCATAACACTCCTTTAAATTGGATTACCAATGAATGAAAAAAGGCTAAACTGAAATATATTGGCACGTTTCTAGTGATGAATTATCACAAAAAGACTGCCGTACTAAAGAGGCTATTTGAAGAAGACCGTGAGGGAATAAAAGAACCCCAAGGCTCTGGCACTGCCGCACGGACAGGAGAAGAACACACTGGGTTAACATTGATTATTATATTGGTAGACCTAAGCAATGCAATATTTAAATATTCATAAGAACATCGAAAAAATGGACGCTGTCCTTTTTAAATTCACCTAATTAGGGCATTTGGATTAACTGTTTAATGGCGGAATCTAATACTTGTTTTTGATTTGGGTGACACTTTTTCACCGCTTTTTCAAAATGGCGAGTTTGTTGGATCTGCATAAAACAGCTTAATCAAATTGGCAAGCGGTTAGACTCTCACTGTCTTTGCTTTCTTCGAGTGCCAAAAGAGTTTCTTTAATAAAGCTAAACGGCAAATTTGCTTGAATTCGCATAACAAGTGCAATTTGCTTGTAAGAAAAAAGGCCATCTGAAATAGAATGCTAATTTTCTTACCACAGGAAATTGTAGTTATTACTTGAATCGGCGTATCTTAGAATTCACAATTGAGGACAAATAAGGTCTTTATGTCAAAATCAAGGATTTGAAATTTAATTTGTCCCTAATTTGTCCCCAAAAGTATTTTCACTATTTTAAAAATAACATTTGACAGTCGCGAAGTCCGTCTATACAATACGCCCATTCTATTTTGGCCATATAGCTCAGTCGGTAGAGCAAGGGATTGAAAATCCCTGTGTCCCTGGTTCGATTCCAGGTGTGGCCACCATATTTTATAAGTGTTTGAACGTTGTTCTCACCTTATTCGCGGGAGTGGTGGAATTGGTAGACACACCAGATTTAGGTTCTGGCGCCCTTGGTGTGAGAGTTCGAGTCTCTCCTTCCGCACCAATTCAAAACAGCTGGTTAGGTCAAATGGACTTAACTGGCTGTTTTTCTTTGTATTTCTTGTTTTTTTTCGATTCAAATAAACTCAAACAGATTCATTCATTTCACGCCCATTTACGGTGAAAGTTACGGTGAAAAATTTTTTAATATTCACTTTAAAATTAACCACTTAGTGAAAAAGTTACTGTAAAAATCGATAAAGTCGTCAATAAATCACTTTAAGTCGAACTATCTCTTTTGATTAACTCAAAGGAAGATACAAACATGACTACAAATTACATAAAAAATGAAAGGGACGCTGAAAAGGCTTCTCCTAAAGAAGGCCAAAAAGTAACCAAACTTCCCGCTGGCGATGGACTTTTTCTCTATATTAATTATGGCGGAAGAAAAACTTGGGCAAGAGAGTTCTCATTTAACAGCATTTCAGATGTCATTCGTTTCGGCATCTATCCTATTACTAGTGTTAAAGAAGCTAAAGAGCGTAACGCAAGAATTACCGTCGATTTACTAAACGGCATTCACCCTAAAGCGGCTACACTTAAAAAAACGCCATCAATGCCAACGCTTAACGAATTCTTTATCATATTTAAAGAATATAAAATTAGTGAAAAGCAATGGACTAGCCTAGTCACCATCACAAAAAACCAACAACTGTTTCAAAAATACTTCGCAAAAAAATTGGGCAACCTCCCATTAAACCAAATTGATATTGAATTATTAAAACCTATTTTTAGAGGTCTCAAAAAGACGCCTGAAAACCAAGACAAAATGCGAACGCTCATAAAAACACTCTTTGATTTAGCTGTGGACGAAAATCTTGTCCAAACTAATCCTATGTTGTTTTTACCCAAAACCATTATCACCAAAAGCGCCAATCAAAACTTCAAGCACGTTACCGCTGACTTTGAGTTAAAAGAGATATTGCAAAATATCAGACGCATGAGCAAAGTCAGTTTTGTTGTTCATGCGGCACTCAAAATGGCTCCCCATCTTTTCCTAAGACCCCAAGAATTGCTTTCAATTCGCTGGAAAGATATCAATTGGAATGAAAGCTTAATTGTTATTCAAAAGGAGGCTAATAAAACCCGTAAAGAATTATTAGTGCCGATTTCAAAACAAGTCAAAGCCATGATTTTGGAATTACTGGACTGTCAACCCTTTTTCGTACACAAAGACGCCCATTTTTTATCTAAGTCCTTCATGGCTTTGATCCATTGATTTTCATACTCTACTGGCGAGTAATCGTCATTGGTACTGTGCATTCTTTTGTGGTTGTACCAACCAATATATTCGGTCACATCGTACAATGCTTCTTTACCCGTGCTGTAGGTTGTCCGATACACTCGTTCCTTTTTCAAAGAAGCAAAAAAACTCTCTACCACCGCATTATCCCAACAGTTTCCGCGACGGCTCATGCTGGGTTTTATGCCCCAGTGTTTGAGCACGTTACGATAGGCCTTGGAGACAAACTGACTGCCTTGATCCGTATGGATAATCAACCCGCGCTTGGGCTTTCGGCTCCACAACGCTCTCATTAAAGCGGTTTTCACCAGTTGGGCACTCATGTGTTTATCCATAGCCCAGCCAACCACTCGGCGTGAATAAAGATCGATAAACACGGCTAGATATTGCCAGCCTTCCAGCGTGCGGATATAGCTAATGTCGGCGACCCATTTTTGATTCGGCCCTTTAACATTAAATTCGCGCTTGAGTACATTGGCCGCAATCCGGTCATCGTCAATGGCCGCCACATTGCGATTACGGTAACGCTGGCGTGTGACGACTTTTAACTCTAAGGCGTTCATACGCTCAATAATATGTCGGCGACTGACGATGAGCTTATGCTTGCGCTTGAGGGCGGTTTTAATGCGTCGCGCACCAATGGTGTTTTTGTAGTCCTCGACCATCTTCGTGATGTGCTGATCTAGTTCGTTTAATCTATTCTGTTGCTGAGCTTGCTTTTTGGCGCGCTCAGGCTGCGATTGAAGATAACTGGTGTAACTACTGCGTTTGAGATCCATTAATCGGCACAGTCGGCACACTCCATAGTGGGCTTTATGTTCGTCTATCCAGGCGTACTTTGCTACTTGTGAACCGCAAAGTACGCCGCCGCCTTTTTTAGGAGTTCAACGTCCTCCAATGCACGAGCGAGTTCGCGTTTGAGTTTGCGGTTCTGTGCCTCTAAATCGACTGGTATTGCGACAACCAGTTTAGTTGAAGCTTTATCAGGATTATCACGACGATGTTTATCAACCCAACCGTAAAGAGTGTTGTCTTTTATGTCTAAATCTCGGGCGATTTGTGCCACGGATTTTGAACCTTCTAGCGCCATTTCAATGGCTTGCTGTTTGAGTTGGTCGTCATAGCGTTTTTGATGTTTCATGTTCAATTCCTATTCGTATTTTTTAAGTCACATTTTAACGTGTCTTTGTGTACGAAGGATTGTAGCCAGTCCAGTTGTTGTTTAACTCTTTGTTTGGCAGAGTTGTTTTATTAAACTGTAAAATGGTAGCGTAGCTTTCTTGGCCTTCAAAGTGAATCGCCATTGTGACAAGGCGAGGTTCCAGTTCTGGACGGGCATGGTCCATTTTCTAGAGGCATTAAGTATGCCCGCATACAGTAGTTTCATCAAGCTGCTTTCATTCGGAAAACCCCCTTAAGTTTTGGTCAATTTGCGAAACTGGCGATGCACCGCCTCAATCCCTGCGTGTCAACATGGACATGAACCTGGACATGAACCTGGACATGAACCACTGAGTGAGGCGCGGTTCAAAACACTCAAATATCAGCCCAATTTTCCACGACGTTTTAACCACTATAACCATGCATTGCGCTGGTGTGACGACTATGTAAACTGGTACAACTATGAACATCATCACTCAAGTCTGGAAGGTTTTACGCCACATTAGGTGTTTAACGATGAGGTTGAAGCACTTGCCAAAACCCGACAAGCGGCACTGGATCAAGCCTTTGCCAGTCACAGAAATCGCTTTAGCAAAGGTCGTCCGAAAGTGAAATTTCCCCCTAAGGAGGTCTGTATTAACCCAATTCCTGAAGATGCGGATGCACAAATGTTAGAAAGCGGCGTTAACTTTTCGACGTTGCCAAGAGCAAGACAAAATGCAATTTAATTTTTAAAGAACTGGTTCAAAACAGGTTGGACACGTTCTGGTTCTTTAATAAAATCTTAGATGACTTTAAACGATTAGAATGTGCGTACGTTGGCATACCTTCCTTAATTGCATAAGAATCGTCACTTTTAAGCGTTAAACCTAAGCGCCCACCTAAAAAATCAATTAACCACCAATTTTCAGTCTTGCCTGGCAAAAATGGAAATGCACCGATGTCGATTTCATCAATCGCCTCGTGATAGGGGTTCTTTTCAGGGTTCTTCCCATCAAAGTAACCTGGATACAGGGCATAAGCACCATAAAAAGACATAATACGACTAACCGGCTAACTCAATCCGTAAAGACTTGCCCAAAGCATTAGCTACACTGCTGAGAGTTGTCAGCGTTAAGCTGGTATCGGTTTCATCTAACAGACGGTTCAAAGCCGCACGACTGGTATGCATTTTAGCGGCTAAGACTGTTTTGGTGAGTTTTTGACTCTTCATTTCTTGCTCTATCTGCCAAGCAATAACACGTTTAATTGCCATTGCTGTGCTTTCTTCTAACAAGGCTTCTTCAGCCAAAAAGTCATCAAAATTACTGCCTAAATGGATATTAGCATCTGTATTCATCGTTCACCTCTAAGTTGTTTAATTCTTGCCTTGGCGGTCTCTAAATCATCCGCAGGAGTGGCTTGAGACTTTTTAATAAAACCATGAAGCAGCACCATCGTATTGGATACCACGGTAAAAAATACACGAGCAATACGACCAGCCAAATGGATACGAATTTCCCACAAGTCCTTTGCTAATTTTCGCACCAAGGGCATGCCCAGTGGCCAACCCAGCTGAACGGTCTTAATGTCTTCACCAATGGCTTTTCTGTCTATAGCTGATAATGACTTTAGCCACTCACGCACCGGCTCATTGCCGGCGGAAGTTGCGAAAAATCTAACGTGTAGTATTAGTGTATTCATGGCCTGATTGTATCAATATTGGTACGTTACATACAAGATTTTTGTGTTCACATTTTTTTGCGACAAATATTTTGTATTAAGTGACAATTACCCTGGCCGGTCTGCATTGGAGTGTCAACACTTTTTCGTACCTAGATTTTCTTCAATTTCTTTTAGTTGGTCTAGCCTCATTTTCTCGAATTTTGCAGGTGGAATATAACCGTTCGAGCTGTAAGGCCTGATGTGGTTGTAATGCCCCATATATTCCGAAGCCAGCCAACTCAACACCCGACCAAGAAAGCGACGAGGGTTTAAGTCACCCTATGAAGTCTTAACAGCTCTGAATTTAAGAGTAGGTATTGCAATTATTAGTTGAATTCAAGAAGGCATTAAGTCTTGAAGCTTCAAACAATGCTTTGATTTTTTCAAAAATAAGCGTCAGGCAATCACCGGTTACTCGGTAGCCAGTTATGCGGTAGCAGCACGTCGATTTGAATGGCTTTATGCTTAGGCCGACGCTTAACCCTTTGGGTGGGGTTGTTAACGTATTACATTGTTGATATACTGGCAAAATACAATTAGTACGTACAAAGTAATACATTTAGTAAGGGGTTTACTATGCAAACATCCGTTAGAAAAGTCGGTAACAGTGCTGGAATGACCATTCCTGCTAGCCTGTTGAAATCGCAAGGCCTAAACATTGGTGACACACTTGATATTGAAGAGCATCCCGATTACTGGATTGTAAAAAAAGTCACCACCAAACCTAAATACCAGTTAAGTGAATTGATTGCGCAATGTAATCCAAACGCCCTTCAAGATAATACGTTACAAGCTTGGGAAAGCAATGAAAAAGTGGGGAATGAGGTTTGGTAAAACGTATGTTTGATCGTGGTGACATTGTACGTGTTTGCCTTAACCCTAAGGCTGGAACAGAAACCCAAGGTGACTTTCGCCCCTGCATCGTACTTTCACCCCAAGCCTTTAATGCACTTGGGCTTGCTTTGGTAGCCCCCATTACCCAAGGCGGAAACTTTGCGCGTAACCAAGGCTTCGCCGTTCCACTTTCGGGTATGCAGACTCAAGGTGTGGTACTGGTGAATGGCATTAAAAGCCTCGACCTAACCGCGCGCCAAGCTAAATTTATTGAAACCGCTGATCGGGTCATTATTGATGAATGTTTGGCTAAATTGCATGCCATTTTAGAATAATCAAACGCGGGTAAATAATTTCAAAAAAAAGTAGTACAAAAATTAAAATAGTACGCTACTATTACAGCCTGAGATAGTTCACAGTGAAAAGTACGGTGAAAACGCTAGATTAAGATGTTTTTTGTTTGCTAACCAATTGATTTATAATTGAAAAGGTAAGGAGTCAAAGTTCTCTCCTTCCGCACCACATTTTTTTAGACGGTTGATCACCTTCTAAAGTATTAAAAGCTGGTCTTGCAAAAGACCGGCTTTTTTTATGTCTAAAATTCTTGTACGACACTTTAATTGCTGCTTTAAGGCTTTTTTGTCGCTTTTCGTTTTGCCGCCCTTTTTATCCTAGTTTGTCTGATGTCTTCACTTACCAGGCCTGGTGGTTTGTGGTATGCTTTTGCGTCTTAATTCTTGTTAGGAAAACCCTTATGACCTCCTCTTTTAGACCGTCTAAACTCTTTTTGTATGCCATGTTACTGGGGTTAAGCACGCTTTTTTAAGCGGTTGTTTGGGCATTACCCAACCTAAAGACAGCGCCATTAAAGAGGCGGTGGGCGAGCACTTTAATGCACAATACAGTGGGTTATTAAGCGCCACTCAGGTTGAAAAAATCAACGGTTACAAACAAAACGACACGCATTATGTCGCGCAAATGAACATTATCGCCACCGCCGAACGCTCGCTGGACGACTACGCCAAACACACCTTGCAAGACGACACGCTGTCGCCGCTTGAAAAAATGGCCAGCACACTCAGCACTGGCTTGCTTAAAATGACTTTACCCAGTTTTGACGCGGGCGACACGGTTACCTTTGAGCGCGAATATCTGTTTGTAAAAACCGATAACGGCTGGCAGCTTAAAAAAGAACTTAGCCAAAGCGATGCGCCGTAATCACCGCCCTCAACCAACGCACATCAATACACATATCACACACACAAACAAAATACAAATAAAATAGGAAACTCCCATGCCTTTATTAGACAGTTTTACCGTTGACCACACCATTATGAACGCCCCTGCCGTGCGCGTGGCCAAAACCATGACCTCGCCATCGGGCGACACCATTACCGTGTTTGATTTGCGTTTTAACAAACCCAACGAAGCGATGATGAGCGAAAAAGGCATTCACACCCTAGAGCATTTATTTGCCGGCTTTATGCGCAACCATCTAAACGGCGATGGCGTTGAGATTATCGACATCAGCCCAATGGGTTGTCGTACCGGATTTTACATGAGCTTATTGGGCGCTCCCAGCGAACAACGTGTTGGCCAGGCCTGGTTAGCGTCCATGCACGACGTGTTAAACGTTCAGCGCATGGAAGACATTCCTGAACTAAACGAATACCAATGCGGCACCTTTGTCATGCACTCGCTCGAAGAAGCCAAAGCCATCGCCCAAGACATTTTAGACCACGGCGTAGGCATCAATAAAAACGAAGAGATTGCCTTAAGCGAAGACACGCTTAAAGCGTTAGGAAACGACGTGAGTCATGCTCTATGAAAATCGCCATTATTGGCGCCATGGAAGAAGAAGTGGCCTTACTTCGAGCGCAACTGGCCAATTTAACCACGCACACTCACGCCGGATTTGAATTTTACCAAGGCCAAATTGGCGCCACCCAAGTGGCGTTATTGCGCTCGGGCATTGGCAAAGTCAACGCCGCCATCAGCACCACTATTTTGCTTGAACGCTATCAACCCGATTACGTGATAAACACCGGTACCGCCGGCGGATTTCACACCGATTTAAACGTGGGCGACATTGTCATTAGCAGCTCGGTGTGTCATCACGATGTGGACGTCACCCCCTTTGGCTACGATTTGGGTCAAGTACCCGGCATGCCATCGTGCTTTTTACCCGACGACCGTTTGGTGCAAGCGGCCAAAGACAGCATTGACAGCTTGCAAGAAGTGGTGCACATGCACGGCTTAATTGCCACCGCCGATCGCTTTATGCACCAACCCGCAGACGTGGCCAACACGCGTAAAAATTTTCCGGAAATGATTGCCTGCGAAATGGAAGCCGCCGCGGTGGCGCAAGTCTGTTACAGCTTTAACAAACCGTTTGTAATTATTCGCTCGCTGTCGGACATTGCCGGCAAAGAAAATAAAGTGACATTTGAACAGTATTTAGAGCAAGCCGCCACACATTCGGCCAAAGTAATTTTAGCCATGCTTAGCCAACTGGAAAACACGCAACCCTAGGCCAAGCCTGGCTTAATATTTAAGTTAACCAGGCCTGGTTAAACTGTAAATTGCACCCACAAAAAACCGCCTTAACGGCGGTTTATTTTTCTTACATCTATTAAAAAGATTACTTATTTCTGTATTTCAAAAGGCAGCAATTTTTGCAACGTATAGTCGCCCGAACCGCTGTCTGAGGTTGCAATGGTCAACGTTAAAACACCAGCTTCACTTACAGTATATGAAATACTGCTTGCAAGACCCAAACCTTTGTCACCATCTTTATTTTCAGTCACGTTAAATAAAAATGCGCCATTTTCACCCAGTGTGTAAGTGCCTTTTTCATAGACCACTGCACCGTCAGGTAAGCCACTGTTATCGCCAGATTCACTGCCTTCTAAAGAAAATACAAAGTAGGTGTTGTCTTTATTAAACGCCAGTAATTTAGTCTCGCTAATACCGGTCTCACCCTTATCAAACACCCAAACTCCGTTAATGGCATCTGGCTCTGCCACTTGCGCGGCTAAAGAAACAGTACGCGCAAAATCAACACTTCCATCAATCTTAAAACCAAGTAAGTCATCAGATAGTTCAAGATCGAGAGGTAAAGATTCTAGTGTTGTTGATTCATCGCCGTAAGTGCGTGTAAATGTAATGGTTTTGTCAGTCGAATTCACCACATAATTACCAACTTGCAAAACATCCTCTGCTTTAAACTTCTCGTCACTCAACAACAAATACTGACCATCGACCTCGAACTTAATAAACGTCAGACCGTCTTCAATACTGCCGGTTTTCATCCACGTACCAACAATGCCGTTTGCATTGGCTAAGTGATCTTTTACATCTTGTTCATTTTTCCAGGCAATCGCGCTGCTATCTAAAAGAACGCCCGAAAATTTTGACTGAAAAGAAGCTGTATCTGCTGTTGAAAAATCAGCCGCTGTAAGAGTGGTATTTGCTAAAGCCGCAACCACCGCAGGGGTAATTTTAATTCCATTAGAAGGGTTTTTGTCTTCATCCAAGGTTTGTAACAACAGCCCGATGTTTAAAACTTGCTGATTGTCTACATCTTGAGAACCGGCCATATCAAATGGCGTCACAACGCCTTTTGCCAAAACGGGCGGAAAGCTTACGCCGCCAATTGAAAAGGTAACGGTTTCACCCGCTTCGTATTTGTATTCACCTTTGTCACTGGTGGTACCACTTTTTGTAGCTGTTTTATAGGCAACGCCTGCAACCGCACTGTCAATAAAAGTACCCGTTGATGAGGTATCAGCAGGCGGGGGGGGGGTAGAACTACCACCTCCACCGCCGCATCCGGCTAAAGTCAACGAGCTTAAAGCGGTGGCCAGTAAGGTTAGTTTCATAGTATTGATGTTCACAAAATTCCCTTTTATTTACTAAATTTAGTTATTAAATCTATTTAATTACGCATTTAAAACGTTGGGGAATATTAACCCAACCTACGCATTAATTAAACCAAATTACGTTAAATAGTTAGAAAAGTGAAATCAATCCGTAACCCTAAAGCATTTACACCGCAAACTGTGCTTTTACCTTATACACAGTAAAAGAGTCTAACAACCTCTAACCATTAAAGTAACGCTTGAGCAAACTCGCTCGCCGCCACCGGGCTTGACCATATTTGGCCTTGCCCCATTGAGCAGCCCATTTGGGTTAACCATTGTTGGGTTTCTGGGGTGTCGATGCCGGTGGCGATCACGCATACGTCTAGGCTTTTGGCCATTTGTATGATGGCGCGTACCCATTTGCGGCCTTTTTCAGTTTGTAAAGCGTTGTGCAGCCAGGTGCGATCTAATTTGAGTTCGTGCACATTTAAGTGCGCCAACTGGGTTAAATCGAGCGCGTATTTGCCCACGTCGGTTAAGGTAATTTGGTAGCCCGCGTCGCTTAATGCGTTTAGGGTTTGGGTAAACAATGGGTCGGCTTTTTCAAGCGCTTGCATTGAAAACTCCAATTGCAGTTGCGCCCGATTTACTTGGTAGTGATTTAGGCGTTGCTCTAACAACGCGGGCCACGCTTCACGTTGCCACACGCTGTTTAAAATGGGCACCGACACCACCAGTTCGGGGTTTGAAAGCTGCCATTGTTGTAAATAATGCAGACCGGTGTCCAGTAGCCACGCGCCCATAGAGTACGCCCAATCGCTTTTGTTTAAAAACTCTACCCAACTGCTTAAATACGGCGTCGCCAACGCGGGGCAGTTCCATTGCGCGCTTAGGCTGGCGCCGACAATTTTTTGACTGCTTAAATCCATTTGCGCCTCAAAGCAGCTTTTAATATGACCTTGCTCCATGGCGATTTCAAACTTATGTTGCATAACGTGGCTTTGCGTGGGCGCTTGGCTCATAACTTGGTCGTAAAACCGATAGGCGCGCCGCCCGCTGGATTTGGACACGTACAAGGCCTCGTCGGCGTTTTGAATGAGTTCGGCCGAGGTTTTAGCGTCTTCTGGAAAGCGCGCTACGCCTATGCTGGTCGAAATCATTACGTCTTTTTGATGAATAAAATACGGCCGACTGACCTCGACAATAATGCGTTGGCAAATGCCTTCAATCAGGTCACGGTCGGCCAAATTGGCCAATAAAATCACAAATTCATCGCCGCCTAAACGGCTCACAATGTCGCCGTCACGCACCGCCGAAATAAGCCGCGCGCTTACATTGCGCAGCAGTTCATCGCCCGCTTGATGGCCTAAATTATCATTAACGGGCTTAAAGCCGTCTAAATCTAAAAACAACAAACTAAAATGCGAATCGGCCTGACGCGCTTGCACCACCAGTTGTTCTAGGGTGGCGTTAAAATAGGCGCGATTGGGCAGATGGGTTAACGAGTCGTAATTGGCTTGCCTAAACAGCTCGCGAGTGCGTTGTTGCACTTGGTTTTCGACCATATTAGCTAAATCTTCCGACAAGTCGCTGTGCTGTAAAAAACGTCTTTGCAACGAGCCCATCAGTTTTTTGACACTTAACCCGACCGTTGAGCTGGTGACGCTGCGTTGCTCACGACGATTACGCTCGGAACGTAAAAAACGTTCTACCGCCGGCGACAGCATTTTGCTGGCATAGCTGTCCGCGGTTAAATCGTTTTGCTGAAGTGCGTCTAACATAATGGTGATCCTCGTCGTAAAACCAAATGTATCGGTGAGCCAATGTGAGCCAATGTGCGTCTTAATGGCCTATAATGTTTAACTATTAAAGGGGCGTTAGCGCCGCTGCACCGATTGGTTTTTTTAGTTAAATTAACATAAGCAAAGGAGATGCCATGTTGAGCATTGGAACACCACTTTCTAACACGGCTGTACGTGTTTTACTGTGTGGCGCGGGTGAATTAGGCAAAGAAGTGGCAATTGAACTGCAACGTTTAGGGGTAGAAGTGATTGCCGTTGACCGTTACGCCAACGCACCGGCCATGCAAGTCGCGCACCGCAGCCACGTAATTGACATGCTGGATGGCGCAGAGTTAAGACGCATTATTGAGCTTGAAAAACCCCATTACGTAGTACCCGAAATTGAAGCCATCGCCACCGACACCCTGGCGCAACTAGAGCAAGAAGGGGTGAATATTATCCCCACTGCGCGTGCCACACAGCTCACTATGAACCGCGAAGGCATTCGCCGCTTGGCCAGCGAAATGCTTAATATTGCCACCTCACCGTTTGAATTTGCCGACACCTATGAAGATTTTGCCGCTGCCGTGGTGCGCATTGGCATGCCGTGTGTGATTAAGCCCATTATGAGCTCGTCGGGCAAAGGCCAAAGCGTGGTTAAAAGCTCCGCCGACATTGACCAGGCCTGGTTGTATGCCCAAGAAGGTGGACGCGCCGGCAAAGGCCGGGTGATTATTGAAGGTTTTGTAAACTTTGATTACGAAATTACCCTGCTCACCCTTGTGCACAGCCATGGCCTGAGTTTTTGCGACCCCATTGGCCACTATCAAGAAGACGGCGATTATCGCCAATCGTGGCAACCGCATCCCATGAGTGCGGCGGCGTTAGCCACCGCGCACGACATCGCCCGCAAAGTCACCCAAGCACTGTGCGGCGACACCGGACGCGGATTATTTGGCGTAGAACTGTTTGTAAAAGGCGATACCGTCTATTTTAGTGAAGTGTCGCCCCGCCCACACGACACCGGATTGGTGACGTTAATTTCACAAGATTTATCGCAATTTGCCCTGCACGCGCGGGCTATTTTAGGCCTGCCTATTCCCAGCATTCGGCAACTGGGCGCATCAGCGTCCAGTGTGATCTTGCCCACTGGGCAGTCTAATCACACCGCGTTTTCTAATTTTGACGTGGCACTGAGCAAACCCGACACCCACTTAAGACTGTTTGGCAAACCCGACATTAACGGCCGTCGTCGCATGGGCGTGGTGCTCACCCGCGCCGACACCATAGAACAAGCGTTAGCCAAAGCCAAACGCGCCGCTGCCGCGATTACAGTGACGTTTTGAGGTTTGAGTTTTGAGGTGTTAAATCTAGATTTAAGATGTCTTAACCATTAAACCCTCAAAACCACCCATAACAAACTCCGTCATTACGGGCTTGACCCGTAATCTATTGCACTTACCATATGTGTGGCAGATGCCGTGTCGTAGCACGGCATGACGAACTTATCCAAACGACCAGGCCTGGTCAATGTGGTTTTAACCTCTTGTTTTTATTAAAAACACCTCTGTCAATTTCTTAACACCGCCAACTTGGCACAGACCCTGCTATACGACCAGCAAAGGAAATTCTTTAGGCGTTTTTTATGTTTTAAAACGCAATCGAATTTCACACTTACACAGGCGATAGCCTTAAACCGCAGGGGAACCATCATGACATTAAACAACACCACCGCTAAAGAGATTAAAGCACCCATTCTTGAAGAGTATCAACGCAACCAAGCCATGGAAAAATCATTAGCCGAAAACCCACGTAAAACCGTGTTATTGCTGTTGCAAGGCGCGGTTGACAAAGGCAACTTGGCCAAAGTGTGTCACCAAAGCCAAGCCTTAGTTGAAAAAGGCTTTCACCTAGGTCGTATGACCACTATTTTAGACGCGCTGCGCGATCGTTTAGCGTTTACCAAAGACACGCCATTGGCGTTTGATTTAGAAGAGTTGTACCGCTACGCCGACCAAAGTATTCAGGAAGCGGTGTTTGAAAAAGACACGTTCTACCTAGACAGCGCGGTCGAAATTTTGACCGAACTGCGCGACGCGTGGCTGGAAATGATGCAACAAACCGGACAACTGCCCGAAAACGCTTAAACGCGTTTGACCAGGCCTGGTAAGTTAAAACAAAACGCAAAACGTAATTTGTAACAAGTAATTTGTAACAAGTAATTTGTAACAAGTAATTTGTAACAAGTAATTTGTAACAAGTAATTTGTAACACGCAATACCGTATAAAACGATTAACCATTGCCCATTGATAATCACCCAAACGCCAAGCTTGTCTTGGCGTTTGGGTTTTTGGCTGTTTTAAACAGCACCCATAAACGCCCGCCTAAAAAGCAAAAAACCCAGTGGCCGAGACTTGGCCACTGGGTTTTAATCGTTTAACGCTAAATCCCCTTCACCTTTTACACGTTAAAGGCTGGTTAATAACTTAAAACTTATACTTTGCACCCAGCTCAAATGAACGGTCTGGACCGGCGTAAATTCCCTGTCTTAAACTGGCAATGTAACGCTCGTCGGTTAGATTTTTAACCGCGCCAAACACGCTTAATTGTTTGTCTACCGTGTAATGTGCGTTTAAATCCAACGTGGTGTAAGCGTCCACCTGACCGGTAAAAAAGCCGCTGGTGTTTTCGGCAATTTCTTTGGTGTTGGCGGTGTCGGTAAATTGAGCACTCATGTGATTGGCGCTTAATGCCGTATTTAACCCGCCATTTTTATAACCTAATGAAGCATTCATAATCCACTCTGGCGTGTACGTCACACGATTTCCGTCGGCAATGTCTAAGTCGCCGTTGGCTTTATAACGATTGCCCACGTATTGGGCGTTGGCCACGTACGTCACATTGGTATCCAAACTAAAGCCGCCGCCCAACTCAAAGCCTAACGCCGCTTCTATGCCTTGATGCAAGGTTTTGCCACCATTGGTTTTTTGAAAATCACTGTTGCTGTTGGCGGGAATAATTTGGTTTTCAAAATTCATCTGAAAGGCCGCTAACTCATAACGTGTTGTATCGACCGCGCCGCGCACCCCAATTTCGTAGTTAACCGAACGCTCGGCTTCTAATTGCTGGTCTTCATAACCGGTCAATGCGTCGGCCGTTACCGCTGGCGCAAACGCTTTGTACACGCCACCAAACACCTGCGCGGCTGGCGACACTTGATAGGTCACGCCCACACCCGGCATCACCTCGGTATTGTCGGTAGAGGCACTTTGAGCACGATTGCGCTCGTTAACCGATTCTTGCTCATATTGCTCAATACGAATTCCGGGGGTAATGGCCAATTGGTCGTTTACCATAAAACGATTTTGCGCGTACACGGCCACACTCTTAGCCGAATCGTGCACTTCTTTGGTTAATGTGCCCGAACGCGGACTGCTGCGCGAGGCGGTAATGCCTTTATCCACCATGCTTTCATTCATTAAACGCAAGCCCATTTCGGTTTCGTTTTGTATGCCAAACGTGTTGTGCGCCACACTCAAACGGGTGTCTAATCCGGTGCGCTCAAACGCTCGATTATTGCCTTTTACTTCGTCGGTATACACCCATCGCCCCGCCGCCTTTGATGCTGTGTTATCGGTGCTAAAACGCCAGTAATCACGGCTCATTTCACTCCAATACACCAAAGTATTAAGCTTTACCTGATCACTAATGTCCCACTCGTGGTTAATGTCAAACGAGTTACGCTCGGTTAAAAAGTAATCATCGGGTGCGGGGTTGTAGGTAGCACCGTCTTTGTAAGCGTCTAAAAATAACCCGCGATACGAAATATTGGCCTCATTATCGTAATGCGTAAACTTAGCACTCACCCATTGATCGTTGCCAATCGCCATACCGCCTTTTACCATGAGGTCGTTCATGATAAAGCCTTTGTCTTGAAAACCATCGCTTTCGGCTTTGGTGTAAACAATGCCGGCCACCGCATCACCCGAAGGTGCGCTGCCACCGGCTTCGACCGTGGCTTCTTTGTAGCCGTGCGAACCTACTCGACCGGCCACCGACGCGCCGTCCTCGGGTTGTTTGGTTTTATAGTTAATAACCCCCCCAATCGTGCTTGGACCATAACGCAATGAAGACGCGCCTTTTAACACTTCGACGCTTTCCATGCGCTGAATTCTTGGATTGTAATAACGCGCATTGCCCAAAAATAGACTGGGGGCAACGGGTACACCGTCTTCTAAAATAAGGGTTTTGTAATCGGCCGCGCTTAAACCACGCACACCAATATTGGCCACCACCGCGCTCTCTTCTTCCGGCTTTATGACCACGCCCGGAACATTTCTAAGCGCGTCTTGCGTAGACATAGGTTGACGAAGCTCCAGCTCTTCTTTGGTCACAATCGCCACCGAGCCCGGTTGTTTGGCCACGGCATTGTCGGCGGTGCCTACCACGTCGATGCGCGGCAGTTCGGTTTTCTTAAGTTCTTGCGCGCTGGCCTGTACGCTCATGGCGGCCGCCATACTAATGAGTAATGTTTTAAGCGCAAATTTTTGGTGTGACATAAAGAGTCCTTTTAAAGGTTGTTGTCAAAATCAATTATTTTTGGCTGGCTTAAAAACATCTGGCTGGCTGTAAAAGTACGTTAGGAGAGTACAAGGGCTTTAATGCTTTTAATGTTTTAAGAGCATTTGTGGGGTCGTTCGTTACTTGGTTAAAATCACTTGGTTAAAATTAATTTGTTGTCGCGGGTAATTCGCAAGGTATACATAAATTCATTGTGCTGTATGGTGAGTCTTTTGTGCCCAGCAAACAAATCGGCACTGTGCAAAACTCTAACGGCCTCAGCATTGAGATTAGCCTCTTTACTTTGTTGGTTAATCTCTTTAGGTGTTGTGGAGTAATTCATGTGCCTCTACCCAATATTAATAAACAGACATTAAATAAACAGACATTAAATAAACAGACATTAAGTAAACAGACCGAAAAACCACTTTAAAAGCGTTGGTAACGCAAATAAAAATGATTCGTAAAACGATTTAAGAAGGCATGATAAAGGTTTTTTATGCAAATGCAAATAGTAATAAATGCTATTTGCATTAAAAATAACTTTTTAGCAAAACAGTATTGAAAACAATTCGTATTTGGATTAATATGTTTTTAAGTGCTTTTAACAGGGGGTTTTAAATGCTGTCATTACAACAAGTAAGTGTGTTACATGAGCGTTTTCCAGTACTCAACACCTGCAACCTGCAATTGGCGCAAGGCGAAATTGTGGGCTTGATGGGCGAAAGCGGCAGTGGCAAAACTACCCTGTTACGCGCCATTGCCGGTTTTCAGCGTTTGTCGCAAGGTGAAGTGATTGTGGCCGGGCGTTGTTTAAGCTGTTCAAAACACTGCACCGCGCCCGAACAACGCGGCATTAGCATGGTGTTTCAAGACTACGCCTTGTTTCCACATTTAACCGTGGCCGACAACATTGGCTTTGGTTTGCACCGCGTGTCTAAAGCCGAAAAACGTCTGCGTGTAAACCACTTAGCCGGCATGATGGACATTACCGAACTGCTTGCGCGTTTTCCGCACGAGTTGTCGGGCGGCCAGCAACAGCGCGTGGCCATTGCACGCGCCATGGCACCCAAACCCGATCTACTCTTATTAGACGAACCGTTTTCAAATTTAGACCGCCCGCTGGCAATGCGCTTGGCTAAAACTCTGCGTGAATGGATTAAAGCCGAAAACCTCTCGGCGCTGGTGGTAACGCATTCACGTGAAGAAGCCAACAGCATGTGCGATCGTTTGGCCATATTGCATCACGGTGCTTTGCAGTCGCTTGAAAGCCAAACTTCTGCGGCGTAAACAGCGCAAACTCTACTTCTCTCATTCCTTGTTGATTCAATCCAACGCCTCACGTGCTCCTAACACGCGAGCTAGGCTTGAGCGCCCATACATTTTAAAAAGGCTAAATGACTATGAAACACCTTGTTAACCTATTTAACACCACCCGTAAATGGTCTTTAGCACTGGGTTTAAGTGCGGTGTCGGGCTTATCGCTTTCACCAGGCCTGGTAGGTTTTATGGCATTGGGATCAATCGGTCTATCAAGCCAAGTCATGGCGCAAGACGAGGCGTTGGTGATTTACAGCTCACGCAAAGAGCCGCTAATTAAGCCGTTTTTAGACGCGTTCTCGAAAGAAACCGGTATTAAAATCACCCTGTACACGGGTAAAGACGGCGCGTTAATTGAGCGCATTAAATCCGAAGGTGCCAGCACGCCGGCTGACATTTTAATGATGGCCGATGCCGGTAACTTAGGCTACGCCGCCAGCCAAGGGCTGTTTAGCCCAATGCAATCCCCCATTCTTGAAAAGAACATTCCGGCACACTTACGCGACCCGCAAAACTTATGGACAGGCTTATCCATTCGTGCGCGCACCTTGGTGTACAGCACCGAGCGCGTTAAGCCCAGTGAGCTGTCCACCTACGAAGAGTTAGCCGACCCTAAATGGCAAGGCCGTTTGTGCTTACGCTCGGCCAACACGGTGTACAACAAATCGTTGATTGCCTCACAAATCGCTCACAATGGTGAGGCCAAAACCGAACAAATGGTAAACGGTTGGGTTAAAAACTTAGCCGCCAAACCCTTTGCTAAAGACGCCGAAGTGATGAGCGCCATTTTAGCCAACCGTTGCGATGTAGGCATTGTAAACACCTACTATTTTGGCCAAGAAATGGCCAAACAACCCGAGGCTAAAATCGCGTTATTTTGGGCGAATCAAGACAGCACCGGCACGCACATTAACGTCAGTGGTGCTGGCGTTATCAAACACAGCGACCAAAAAGCCAACGCACAAAAACTCATTGAATGGTTAAGCCGCGACCCGGCACAAACCTTGTATTCGGAAGCCAATTTTGAATACCCCGCCAACCCTAACTTTGCCGTATCGCCACAGATTGCAGCGTGGGGTGAGTTTAAAGCCGACACCCTTAACCTTGGAAAAGTGGCGCAATTGCAAGAAAACGCGGTGCGCTTAATGCAAAAAGCTGGGCTTCAATAACGTTGCTTTCCAACACCCTTAAACATCGCTTAACCCAATGGCCAGTTAATCTGGTCATGGGTTTTTTGCTGATTATTTTATTGCTCCCCACCTTGCAATTGTTAAGCGGCTGGTTTGACTCCGACCCACAGCTTTGGCAACATTTTGCCGACACTTTGCTCTTAGACTTAATAAGCAATACCTTACTGCTGTTATTGGGTGTAACCTTTGGCACTTTGGTGCTGGGCGTGGGTTTAGCGTGGTTAGTGGTGATGTTTGAGTTTCCGGGACGACGCTGGCTTAGCTGGCTTTTGTTACTGCCTTTTGCCATGCCAGCCTACGTGCTGGCGTTTGTGTTTTTGGGTGTCTTTGATTACAGCGGCACAGTGCAAAACACATTAAGCCAACTGGGCTGGACGCCCATCGACATTCGCGAAGGTGTTTGGGGGCCGGCCTTGGTGCTGTCGCTGGTGTTTTATCCTTACGTCTACATTTTAAGCAAAACCGCCTTTGCCAACCAATCGATTACACTCATCGAAACCGCGCAAAGCCTGGGCTGTGGTGCTAACTGCATTTTTTGGCGAGTAAGTTTGCCGCTGGCGCGCCCCGCCATCGCCGCCGGTTTAAGCTTAGCGCTCATGGAAACCTTGGCCGATTTTGGCACCGTTGAACTGTTTAATTACGCCACTTTTACCACCGCCATTTACAGCGCCTGGGAAGACTTTCGCTCCTTGGCCGTGGCCGCGCAACTGTCGTCACTGTTGTTGCTGTTTGCCCTGCTGCTCTTGGGCACCGAACGCTTAACGCGTGGCAAGCGACGCTACAATCAACAAGCGCGGTTAAGCTCGCCACCGTTTACCCTAAGCCGCAAAGCCCAATGGGGCATGAGCCTCTTATTATGGGGGTTTTTAGCCCTTACCTTAGGCATTCCATTGCTGCAACTTAGTCTGTGGGCGGCTCAAACCCTAAGCCAAGAATGGGACGCACGCTACATTGACTGGTTTAATAGCACCTTAATATTGTCGGTGTTGGCGGCGTTAATCACCGTGGCATTGGCACTGTTTATGAACGCCTTGCAAAGCCAACGCCACGCCTCACGTTGGCTACGCTTTAGCATTGAAGTGGGCAAAATAGGTTACGCCCTGCCTGGCATTGTGTTGGCGATTGGCATAATGGGACTGTTGGCCACACTGAATAACTGGCTCAATACCCAGTGGTTTTTGGGTGGATTATTTGCGCTCATGCTGGCGTATTTGGTGCGGTTTATTGCCGTCGCGTACGGTCCGGTGCAAAGCCGATTTTTAAGCATAAAACCCAATATTATCGAAGCCGCACGCAATATGGGCGCCAGCAAATGGCGCATGGCGTGGCAAATTTATCTGCCGCTGCTTAAACCCGGTATTTTAAGTGCGTTACTGCTGGTATTTATGGACGTGTCTAAAGAACTGCCCGCCACCTATTTACTGCGCCCCTTTGGTTGGGACACCTTGGCCATTCGTATTTTTGAACTCAGCGCCGAAGGCCTATACGAACGTGCCGCCATTCCATCGCTGTTACTGCTCTTAATAGGCATTTTGGGGTTGTGGCTCATGAAACGCTTAGGCGTTATTAAATAAAAACCTTTGCACACATTGGAGTCCAATCATGGCCATTGCCAGTACCCGCCACATTTTAGTCAAAACCCAAGAACAAGCCTTAGCGCTCAAACAACAACTCGCCAAAGGCGGCGATTTTGCCCAATTGGCCAAAAAACACTCCCTGTGCAACTCAGCCAAAAAAGGCGGCCATTTGGGCGAGTTTGCGCCCGGAAAAATGCTCAAAGCGTTTGACGACGTAGTGTTTAAATTACCGGTTCTTACCGTACATGGCCCGATTAAAACCAAATTTGGCTTTCATTTAATTGAAACTATTTATCGCAGTTAATCTTTTTTAGAGACCTTTGCTAATCGACGTTATAAGCCCTTTCTCGCTAAAATGCATTTGACCAGGCCTGGTGGGTTGATATTTTAATGTGACCTACTCATGCCTTAACGCATCAATGGGGTTTAGGCGGGCGGCGTTGCGGGCTGGAAAGTAGCCAAAAATAACGCCTATCACCGCTGAAAACACAAACGCTAAGACCATAATGCTTACATCAAACATCAGCGGCAGTCCCATTAAGGCGGTTAATCCGGCCGAGGCTCCGATGGCCAATGCAATGCCAATTAATCCACCCAGCGACGACAGCACCACGGCCTCGACCAAAAACTGCAACAACACTTCGCGCTCTAACGCGCCAATGGCCATGCGGATGCCAATTTCGCGGGTGCGTTCGGTCACCGCCACCAACATAATGTTCATAATGCCAATGCCGCCCACCAATAAACTCACCGCCGCCACCGCCCCCAAAAGCATGGTCATTACCTTGGTGGTGCCGGTTAAGGCGTTGGTTATTTCGCGGGTGTCCATCACCGAAAAATCGTTTTTTTGCATTTGACTTAAATGCCGACGGTCGCGCATCAACTGGGTAATGGCGCGGTTGACAATGTCGGTATTAATATTGGGTTTTACCGCAATGCGAATCATCGTAATGTCTTGATTACCGGTAAGGCGTCGTTGCACGGTTTTAAGCGGCATAATGAGCGTATCGTCTTGATCCGAGCCCATCATCGACTGACCTTTGGGCGCCAACACGCCAATAATTTCGCACGAAAAATTTTGTAATCGGACGCGCTGTCCCAACGGTTCGGCTCCAGAAAACAGCTCTTTTACCAAGGTAGCGCCAATCAGACAACTCGTTTTGCCCGCCCCCAGCTCGGCCTTGTTAAAGGTGCGACCTTGGGCGAGCGTCCAGTTGCCGGTGATAAAATAATCGTTGGTGGTGCCCACCACATTGGTGCTCCAATTAAGATTACCAAACACCGCCGTTACCGAACGACTGACCGTGGGTGCGACCGCCACCAACGAGCTGATTTCGGCTTGAATGGCCTGCGCGTCTTCGACTTTAAACAGACGTGAGCTGCTGCTGTCACTGCCCGGCCCCATGCGTTGACCGGGCATCACCATTAACAAATTACTGCCCAAACTGGACACTTGCTGGGTGACTTTTTGGGTGGCGCCGTTGCCAACGGTAACCATGGTAATGACCGCCGACACACCGATAATAATCCCCAGCATGGTTAAGGCCGAGCGCATTAAATTGCGGCTAATCTCTCTAAACGCCAATAACAGTACATTCCAAATCATTCGGGTGACCTACTTTTGTTTGTCGCTGAATCGTGCTCAACCTGGCCGTCCACAAAGTGAATTAACCGCTGTGCAAACTGCGCCATCTCAGACTCATGGGTGACCATTAAAATGGTAATGCCCAACTCGCTGTTAAGCTGACTTAACAGTTGCATAATCTCTTTACTGCGCGCGGTGTCTAGATTGCCCGTGGGCTCGTCGGCCAATAACACCCGTGGATTGGTTACCAAAGCACGCGCAATGGCCACGCGTTGTTGTTGGCCGCCCGACAGTTCGCTCGAGCGATGGTTTTCCCAGCCGTCTAAGCCCACCAACGCCAAGGCTTTACGCGCGGCGGCGTGGCGTTGTGCGCGTGCCATGCCGCGATACAACAACGGCAGCTCGACGTTTTCGAGCGCGGTGGTGCGCGCCAATAAGTTAAACCCCTGAAACACAAACCCCAAATAATGCCGACGCAACAAGGCCAATTGGTCGCGCGTCAGTTGTTCAACGTGCACACCGTCAAACAGGTATTCGCCTGCGCTGGCGCTGTCCAAACAGCCCAATAAGTTCATCACCGTCGATTTGCCCGAACCACTGGGACCCATAATGGCCACAAACTCACCTTCGTTAATATCAAAACTCACGTCGTTTAACGCGGTAAATTCTGAAGCACCTTGGCCGTAGCGTTTTACAATGCGGTTAAATTGAATTAACGGCGACATTACAGCGGCACCTCAACACCCACAATCAGCGCGTCACCGGCTTGCAAGGCGTTGTCTTGACTTTCGAGCACCTCAATTTGATTGCCCGTGGTGTCACCGGTTTTAATTTTTACCCCTTGCGGCTGCCCATTGACCAAACGCCACACGGTGCGATAGCCCTGTGGGTCATCTGGCGTTGCCGCCCCTTGCGGAAGGCTGGGCATGCGCCGTGGCATGGGAATAAACGAATCGACTAAACTTTTTGGGCGCGCGGTGCCACATTAAGCACATCGGGGGTAAAACGTAAGGCGGCTTGCGGAATGAGCAACACATCGGCCTTTTCTTTTACCAAAACATCGGCACTGGCGGTCATGCCCGGACGCAAGGTTAAATCGGGGTTATTGACCTCTAACAAGGTGGTGTAGGTCACCACGCCGTTGGTGGTTTGCGAACCAAAACGCACCTGTTTAATCTGCGCCGGAAACACCACATTGGGGTATGCGTCTACGGTAAAACTCGCCGTTTGCCCTGCCTTAACCAAGCCCACATCGGCCTCGTCCACGTCCACTTGCAGTTCCATGCGGCTTAAATCTTCAGCCAAAGTAAACAGGATGGGCGCCGACATGGTCGCCGCCACCGTTTGCCCACGTTCAATCGAGCGAATGAGCACCACTCCGTTAATAGGGGAAACTATGTCAGTTTTAGCCATATCGGTTTGATACAGCTCTAAAGTGGCTTTGGCTTTTTCAACCTCGGCCAACGCCATGGCTTTGCTGGATTGTGCGCGCTTAAGCTGGGCTTGCGCTGCCAAAAAATCGGCTTGCGAAGGTAATTTGCCGTCCGACAGTTTTTTGATGGTGTGCATGCGCACCATATGGGCTTGCGCCTCTTCGAGCGTGGCGTTGGCTTGCAGCACCGTCGCATTGGCCACTTGCAACGCCGCTTGGGCTTGTAAGGTTTGCGCATGCAACTTGTCGGTATTAAGCCTGGCTAATAATTGGCCTTTGGTGACGGTGTCGTTAAAGTCTACAAACACCTCGTCAATTTTGCCCGACAACTCACTGCCCACTTCCACTTTATTGGTGGGTTGCAAGGTGCCGGTGGCCGCTACGGTGGCGCGAATGTCGCCACGCTGAATGGTTTGGGTTTGGTAGCTTGGGGCTTTATCGGCGTTAGGCAAACTTAACCACCACGCTACGGCGGCTAACAGAACCACACCCAACGCGCTTAACAACAACCACTTACGCACAGTGTGCGGCTTGGCATTGAGCTTGAGCGTTTGCTCAATAGTCGGCTTGCTGGTCTTAATGGGCTTAATTGCACTGCTTGAATCGCTGTCTGATGTTTGGTCTAATTTTGTCTCTAAACGCATAACTTACTCCAAAACGGGGGATGAATAAGGCGCAAAGGGCACCAAGGTATCGGGGGTAGAAACGGGCGCTTGCGACAGCGCCCAGTGTCCAGCAATGGCTTTAGACAAACTCACCAATTGCGTTAACTCATCCACGTGCACATCAATAAATTGTTGGCGCAAACTTAAGCGCGTGCGCTGTGCCACCAACACGTCGCTAAAGCCTTGCTCGCCCACTTGGTATTGAATCAACGCCAATTGCTCTTCTTGCTCGGCGGCTTGCAATGCCAGGGTTAACGACCGATACGTTTGCCGACTGGCGTGCAAACCGCTTAAGGCATCTTGGGTCTCTTTTAACGCATTTAAGAGAATTTTTTGATAATTTAACCAGGCCTGGTGCTCTTGTTCAGCTTGGCTTTGGCGTTGTGCGTCACGCGCACCGCCGTCAAACAAAACCTGGGTTGCCCCCAACGTGAGCGTGCGGACTAACCCATCCACACTCAACAACTCGCTTAAATTAGCGCCACTGCTGGTCAAACTGCCACGCAAACTCAACTTAGGCCATAAATTGGCACGCGCCTCGTCGGTTAAGGCCATCGCCGCCACCAAACGGTGCTCGGCCGCTTGCACATCAGGACGTTGGCGCAGCAACTCAGCTGGCAAAGGCAACAACACGCTGGCGGGTACATTCGGTAAAAGAGCTTTATCAGGTAAAAGGACTTCATCGCGCTCATCGCGCACACCGTTTAAACCAGCCGGCAACGCTTGCGGCGCTTGTCCCAATAACACCGCTAACTGGGTTTGAGTTTGCTTAATGCGCTGTTGCAAGCCCGGTACACTGCTGGCGGTTTGTTGATAACTGCGGGTGGCTTGTTGAACCGGCAACTGGGTGACCAGGCCTGCTTGATATTGCATTTTGGTTAAATTAAGGGTTTCTAACCAACTTTGCAAAGACGATTGTGTGAGCGTTAACTGCTGTTGCAACGCCCGTAATTGCAGATAATTTAACACCACCTCGCCACTCAAACTGACCAGCACATTGGCGTAATCGGCTTGGCTTGCCAACACCTGAGCATCGCGCGCGCTCAACGCCATGCGCCCACCGCCAAATACATCCAACTCCCAACTGGCGTCCAGTCCGGCGTTATAAACGCTTGAACTGGCCTGCTCGGTAGACTGAGCCGTTGCACCGGCTGACGTACCCAGTTGTGGCCCTAAACCCCCTTGCGTTTGGCTTCGCAACGCCCGCGCCTGACGAATCACCGACGCCGCCGACAACACATCGGGGTTAGCGCGCATGGCCTGCGCCATCAATTGATTTAACACTGCATCGTTTAACGTTAACCACCAGGCCTGGTCAGGTGCGTAAACAGCACGGTCACTGACCATTAATGGCTCGTTCCACGCATTGGGTGCGTCCAGCGCGGGTGGGGTTCTTGGGCTGATGGAACTGCAACCCGATAATGACCAAGAGAACCCCAACGGTAACGACAAGGCGAACGACAATGCCAACACACTGGGCGGTATAAATATAAAACGTAATCGCTGCACGGTAAATCTCCGTAAGTCTCTGTCAATATTTGTGAATCGCTGTAAATGGCTGTAAAACGAAACAAAACACGGAACTTGTAATACACACTTTACCACTTAAAACCCTTTAAAACCGTTTCTAAACTTACCTTAAATTATGACAACAGCATGAACCTATTAGCACTCTATTGCAATGAGTGCTAAAAATCAGTATAGTTTTTTTACATTAATTTAAAGAGGTCTATGAGCATGCAAAAATCACTTACAAGCCCACACGCCATCTTATCTGCGCCGGCGTTAAAGGCGAATCCTCCTGTAAAAAACCCCAATTTAGCGTTGTCGGTTCAGCTGGTGCCTGGGCAAAATTTAGAAACTTATTTGCAAACTGTTAAAAAAATTCAGGCGTTAAGTCCCCAAGAAGAGCGTGCGCTGGCCGAACAACTTTACTATCACCAAGACGTTAACGCCGCACGCCAGCTTATCTTGTCGTCGTTGCGCTTTGTGGTGCCCGTGGCGCGCAGCTACAACGGCTACGGTTTGCCATTGGGCGACATTATTCAAGAAGGTAACATTGGGTTAATGAAAGCCGTTAAACGCTTTAACCCCGAAGAAAATGTGCGCTTAATGACCTTTGCAGTACACTGGATTCGCGCTGAAATTAACGAATACGTGATTAAAAACTGGCGTATTGTTAAAACCGCCACCACCAAAGCGCAACGCAAACTGTTTTTTAAACTGCGCAGTACCAAAAAAACGTTGGAATGGTTTGGCGATAAAGACGCCGACCTGGTGGCCAAAGAGCTGGGTGTAACGCGTGCCGATGTATTAGAGATGGAAACCCGCTTGTACGGCAAAGATTTATCGGTGGACATGCCCACCGACGACGACAACGAAAACACCACGTTTCCTATTTTAGTCAGCCAAGAACTCAACCCAGAAATGGCGTTAATTCAACAAAGCACGGCCGACTACGAAATGAAACGCATGCGTAACGCACTAGCCACCCTTGACCCTCGCAGTCGTGACATTTTGCAACGCCGCTGGTTAAACGACCAAAAGGCGGGTTTAAAAGAGTTGTCGCAAGAGTACGGCGTCTCAATGGAGCGCATTCGTCAAGTTGAAAAGCAAGCCATGGATAAGTTAAAAAACCAATTATTGGCGTAATATCTTGCGTAATATCTGGCGTAACACTTGCAACCTTTAACACTGTTTTAACCAGGCCTGCTTAACGCAGGCTTTTTTGTATATTATTTTTGTGTGTTATTTTTGTATATTAAACATGTATGAACACACCCTTATTTTTACCCGCCAAGCCTGCTAAAGGCTCTATAATAAATTCTCAATTCTATTAAAAAGAATCCCACTATGCCGCAATCCGTGCTACCGAGCCCTTTAATAACCAATCTAAACAAAACCCCTGTGTTTATTTTAGCGGGCTTAATGTCGTTTGTGGCCGGTTACATTAACAGTGCCATGCTCATGGAATTTGCCTTACCCGTCAGTCAAATGACCGGCATTGCCTCACTCATAAGCGATACCATCGTAACCTCGCAATGGGGAGTATTGTGGGATGCGTGCCGTATTTTATTGGGGTTTTTGTTGGGTGCTATATTGTCAGGCTGGATGATTGGTCATCGCCAATATCGGCAAGACAAAAGCTACGGTTATGCGCTGCTTAGCATCAGTGGTTTACTGGGATTGGCGGCGGTGTTTGCCTTTATTCACTCCGAAGTGTCGGTGTTTTTGGCCGCCGTAGCCTGCGGATTGCAAAACGCCATGGTGGCCAGTTTTAAAGGCCTGCAAATTCGCACCACCCACATGACCGGCATTGTGACCGACATTGGCGTGCATTTGTCGCTGTGGCTTAAACACAAAACCCCGTGGGGCTGGCAATCGAGCTTGCTGATGGTATTATTAATCAGTTTTGTGGCGGGTGGCGCCACTGGTATTTTGGCGTACAGCTCTATGCCTAAAATCGCTATGGTGTTTCCCAGCATCATTATGGCGCTGCTGGGCGCACTGTATTTAATACAAATGTGGCGTGCACGCGCCCATTAAACCCATTATTAATGCTACAACACCTATACAAATACTATACAATAGTGGTCAATTTAAAATCACTTCCGGAGTTTTCATGTTAAGTCGAGCAGAACTGGTGGCCCAACCCCTTTTACTTAACCAAGGAAATGTTCAGGCCAAGCGCGCCGAAATTAAAGCCTACTTTAACCAAACGCAAGACACCTACGAGGCGCTGTTTACCACACTCGCCTGCGACCAAGCGTTTTACGAGCGCCCCTGCAGCTTGCGCCATCCGTTAATTTTTTACTTTGGTCACACCGCGACGTTTTTTACCAATAAATTGGTGCTGGCCAAGTTACTGCCGCAACGCATCAATCCGCACATCGAATCACTGTGCGCCATTGGTGTAGATGAAATGTCGTGGGACGACCTAAACGACGCCCATTACGACTGGCCAACGGTTGCGCAAGTTCGGACCTACCGCGCGCAAGTGCGAGAGGCCATCAACACCCTAATCGACCAGGTTGAGTTTAGCCTACCCATTGACTGGCAAAGCCCCATGTGGCCGATTATGATGGGCATTGAGCACGAGCGCATTCACCTAGAAACCTCGTCGGTACTCATTCGCCAACTGCCTATTCACTTAGTTGTGCCCAGCGCGCTGTTTCCGGTGTGTCCGCACCACGGTCACGCGCCCGAAAACATTTTATTTGACGTTCCACCAGGCCTGGTCAACATTGATCATACCGATCCGGTCGAAACTTATGGCTGGGACAACGAATACGGCCAACATCAAGCCCACATAGACGCCTTTAAAGCGGCGGCGTTTTTGGTGTCTAACCAAGAATATTTAGACTTTGTGGACGCAGACGGTTACCACAACCCACAATATTGGGACGATGAAGGCAACCGTTGGCGCGAATTTAGCCCAGTAAAACACCCCACTTTTTGGCTTAAAAAAGCCGACCAATGGCATTTGCGCTGCATGACCGACGAAATTGCCATGCCCTGGAACTGGCCAGTGGAAGTCAACGCGCTGGAAGCCGCCGCGTTTTGCCGTTGGAAAAGCCAACAAACCGGCCGGCCGTTGCGCCTGCCCAGCGAAGACGAATATTTACGTCTGCGCGACCACACCCAAGCTCAAACACACGTGCATCTTGCCAATGTTAATTTGCAGCACTTCGCCTCGTCGGTTGCGGTTAACACTGTTAAAACCGGCGACTTTTTTGACGTGATTGGCAACGTCTGGCAATGGACACAAACGCCTATTTATCCGTTTACCGGCTTTAAAGTTCACCCACTGTACGACGACTTTACCACCCCCACGTTTGACAACAAACACAACCTGTTTAAAGGCGGCAGCTGGATATCGACCGGCAATGAAATCAACGGCCATTCGCGTTACGCGTTTAGACGGCACTTTTTTCAGCACGCCGGGTTTAGGTACATTGAATCCAACCACGCGGTGCAAACTCAATTTATTACCTACGAAACCGACCCCATCATTACCCAGCCCTGCGAATTTAACTATGGCGACGCCGTGCCCAACTTATCCAGCTTGCCCAACCTGGCACAAGCCTGCGCGCAACACGCCATTAACGCCCTACAAACCGACGCGGCCATGGCACAACGCCAAGCGCAAGGTCAGTTAAACGTGTTAGATGTGGGGTGTTCGGTCGGACGCAGCAGCTTTGAACTGGCGCGTTACGCCAACCAAGTTACAGGTTTGGATTTTTCGGCACGCTTTATAAAAGTCGCCAATCAGCTAAAAGAGCGTGGCTCAATTTTATATACCCTGCCGCTGGAAGGCGACATTATGGACTTTAAAGAGCGCACGCTTGACGCGCTTGGATTAAGCGATGTGGCGCAAAAATGCACCTTTTTGCAACAAGACGCCGCCAACTTAAAACCCATTTTTAGCGGTTACGATCTAATTATGGCCGTCAATCTACTCGAAAAACTCTACCAACCGCGCGCCTTTTTAGCCACACAGGACTCACGCCTAAACCCAGGTGGATTATTAGTACTCAGCTCGACCTATCAATGGGATACCAACATTACCGCCAAAACCGAGTGGCTAGGCGGCTACAAAGACACCCAAAGCGGCGAAAACGTCACCAGCTTAGAAGGCTTACAAGCGGCATTAAAAGATCAATTTGAATTAATTCACACCCACGAACAAGCCTTTGCCGAATACCAAAACTTGCGCCACGCACATTGCAAAACAGCTCAAATAACCGTGTGGAAAAAGCGAAGTGTGTCGTAATTAATTCAAAATTAATAACATTAATAACATTAATAACATTAACAACACGCTCAATGCCCTCTAAAAATTAAAAGTTAGAGGCGAAAAAATCTGCCTGATTGAGACTCGAACCTTGTGAATAGCTGGCTTTTCACAAGGTTGCCAAAGAAAAGCAGGCAAAATTTAACCACTTTTAGGCGTACATCCACACGTGCGAGGGTCTCACTAATACCTGGTGAATAATCCTCAGACAAGTCACCCTCTGAAACTTCAAAGTAAAGTGTGACTTGAAGTTAACAAAATATAACACTAACACAATAGTAAAAAACACTAACTTAATACTATCAAATAATTGCTTTAAACAATATAATTGTATTTTTTTACTATTAAGGCACTTTCATGAAGCACCACATCCCCGCTATTCTTTTAGTTTCTTCTTTTTCTCTAGTAGGTTGTGCAACAGATTCGTCCCGAGTACTTGAAACCACCAAGGTCGAAAGTTACCAAACCCAGTACCAGGGTAAAAAAAGTCCCATTGCTGTCGGCAAATTTGATAACCGTTCAAGCTTTATGAATGGTGTTTTTTCAGATGGTTCAAATCAATTAGGCAGTCAAGCCAAAACTATTTTATTGACACATCTACAACAAACAGGTCGATTTAATGTTTTAGAGCGCGACAATATGCAAGAAACCGAAATGGAAGCCAAATTAAACAAGAAAGCTCAGACACTAAAAGGTGCTGATTTTGTAGTGACGGGAGATGTCACGGAGTTTGGCCGTAAAAATGTTGGCGACACTCAATTATTTGGGGTCTTAGGTCGTGGTAAATCTCAAATCGCTTATGCAAAAGTCAATTTAAACATTGTAAACGTCAACACCTCAGAATTAATTTATTCGGCCACTGGTGCAGGTGAGTTTGAACTATCTACGCGTGAAGTTATCGGCTTTGGCGGCACGGCGGGATACGACTCAACATTAAATGGGAAAGTCCTTGATTTAGCCATTAGAGAAGCCGTAAACAACCTTGTAAAGGGTATTGAAAATGGACAATGGCAGCCTAATAACTAACTATAAAAACAGGAAAAAAACATGTTAACGCATACAAGATTTATCCGAATTATCACTTTAGCCGCCATCGCAACCTTGGTAGGATGTTCAAGCGCTCCTAAGCAAGCTTATAACTGGAACGAGTACCAACCCAGTGTTTACAGCTACCTTTCAAACAATGGCACAAGCATTGATGAGCAAATAGAAAAACTTGAAAAAAATCGACAAACCGCACAAGAGGACGGTCAAGCGCTTCCACCCGGATTTCAAGCGCACTTAGGCATGCTTTATGGCCAAAAAGGTGACACTGAAAAAATGAAAACCTTATTCTTAAATGAAAAAACCCAATTCCCTGCTTCGGCTAAATACATTGATTTTTTACTTTCTGATAAGTCGAAAAAAATCTCCAATTAAAGACATAGAAAGCCTTGTATGATCCGTTTATGCAGGGCGTTTAAATTAACAGGAAGATAATTTATGCATTTAAAAACATTAAGCTCAACAATTCTTTTAACCGCATTCTTAACGGGTTGCGCCACCCAAGAAGTTCAGCCTTATGATTACACCGAGTACAAAAAAAGCAACCCAACCTCAATCCTAATAATGCCGCCTATTAACGATTCCGTTGACGTTAATGCTTCTAATAGCGTGTTAGCACAATCCACTTTTCCACTAGCCGAATCGGGTTATTACGTTTTACCCGTAGCGTTAACCCAAGAAACTTTTCAAAATAATGGCCTGACTGAACCACAAGAAATTCAGTCATTACCCATACAAAAACTATATGAAATTTTTGGTGCCGATGCAGGGCTTTATATAAAAATTACTGACTATGGCACAAAATATATAGTTATTTCTAGTCAAACTATTGTGACGGCAGAAGCTCGTTTAGTTGATTTAAAAACAGGTGCCTTACTATGGCAAGGCAAGGCGACTGCCAGCTCGCAAGAACAAAAAGGAACTAACACCAGCCTAGTAGGTATGTTGGTGAGTGCTGTCGTTGATCAAATTGTAGATACCGCTTCTGAGCGTGGACATCAAATCGCTGGTATTACCACTTTTAGACTGCTTACAGCAAAGCCAAATGGCATTCTTCATGGTCCATTGTCACAACTAAAATAAAATATTTTGTCTAAAACTCGCTTAAAAAATCTTATTTAAATAAGACTTGTTAAGCCGCTACCGCTAACAGCGTAGTGGCTTTTTTTATAAAATTTTAACCATTTTTGGACGTACACCCACTCGTGCAAGAGCCTCGTTTAGTCTGGTCAGCCACAACAATCAATTCGACCAGATGCGTAAACGATAAACTCGATAAAACCTTAGCTTGCCATTGTTGTGATGCGGGGTGAATTTGGGTGTCAGTGAATCCTGAATTTGTGCATACTTAATTTGCCAATAACCCCGTTCAATCTTAACCCTTACACAAGCCATGCCTACACGACTTTTTAATTTAAATGTTCTAAAACCCCTTGGGCGGCCACTTGGGCGCTGGCTAGGACGGCGGTGAGCAGGTAGCCGCCAGTGGGGACTTCCCAGTCGAGCATTTCGCCGGTGCAAAATACTCCTGGGCAGTGCTTGAGCATTAGGTGCTCAGTCAGCTCGCTTAACAGTACGCCGCCGGCGGTGCTAATGGCTTCATCCATGGGGCGGGGGCTTAAAATGGGCAATGGCAAGGCTTTTAGGGTGCGTGCCACGGTGGGCATGTCGTTGAGTTGGTGCGAAGTTAACACTTCGCGTAATAGACCGATTTGCACTGGATTTAAACCAGCGCGTTTTAAAAACGAACTTAGACTCTGTTTGCCGCGCGGTTTTAACAGTTGCGCCTGCAACTGCGCGGGCGATTTGTCGGGCATAAGATCTAACCACAACGGCAACGAGGCATTGACTAGGCCTGGTTGACTTGAGCTTGAACTTGAGTTTGAATTTAAATTTGAGTCTTGATGTTTATTCAACGCCAAAAGACTTTCGCGCAACGGAGCCGACAGCGCGTAAATGGCGCTGCCTTCTAAACCGTGTTGCGTAATCATCGCCTCGCCGAGTTTGTGCCACGCTTTTCCCGCATGATCGGTAAAGCTTAGGGCGACATTTTTAATGGGTTGACCGGCAAATTTTTGGGCAAACACGCTGCTCCAACCCACATTAAAACCGCCATTGCTGGGCTTAAACGGTGCCAAGGCTACGCCGCGCTGGCTTAACAACTCGGCCCACAACCCGTTAGAACCCAAACGCGCCCAACTGGCGCCGCCCAACGCCAAAACGGTGGCGTTGGGGGTAAGCGATACGTCGCGCGCCGGGGTGTGGTGTTGGTCTAAAAAGCGCAATTCGCCTTGCGCGCTCCAGCCCTGCCAACGATGGCGCATGGCAAATTGCACCCCCAATCCGCGCAACCGCGTGAGCCATGCGCGCAATAAGGGCGCGGCTTGCATGCTGGTGGGATAGACGCGCCCCGAACTGCCAATAAAGGTTTCAATGCCCAACTCACTCGCCCATTGGCGTAAACCGTTGGCGTCTAAGGTGTGCAACCACGTATTGACCACATCGCTTTGGTCGCCGTAACGGCTGACAAACTGGTCGTACGCCTCACTGTGAGTTAAATTTAACCCCCCGCGCCCCGCTTGCAATAATTTGCGCCCCGCCGAGGGCATGGCGTCAAACACCGTAACCAATACACCTTGTTTGGCCAGGCATTCGGCGGCCATTAAACCGGCCGGGCCTGCGCCTATAATGGCCACGGTTGGGGTAAGAGCTTCACCATCATGTTGCTGTTCACGCGCGTTAATCAACTTTAACACCTTTAGACACATCTATTAATCGGCTTGTTTAAGGCGCAAATTTTAAGCTAAAAACACGCAATATAGATTTTAAATCGGTTTATTCAAACAATTTAACCAGGCCTGGTCAAATCGCTAAACTGCGTTTTATTTGAGACCTGTGAATAATTGAAAGGAATAAGTGGGAAATAATGACCATCTTCTTATTTTTTATAGAAAAAATTGTTAAACCCTATTATTATCGTTTATGCGTAAAATTTAAACATCACGGGTAAACCAGCCATAGATGAAACCTCAACTAGACAATATCATTAATAGAAAGCCGCTTTACTGGCTTGCCGCGCTATTGCTGGTCGGGTATACCATTACTGTTACCGTGGTACATCAACAACTAAAAAATACCGTTATTGAAAGTAAGCTAGATGAATTAAACCAGCATATCCTCTATCAAAAATCACTACGTAAATACATCAACACTGAACTTAAGCCCGTTATTTACAAACTACAAGAACAACAAATACTCTCTTATGATTATTTTGACCCTCATGTTCTGTCGGGTACTTTTATTGCTAGAAGCATTTATAAGATTTTTGATGAAAACTTAGATTCCAAAAAGATCAACAGCTGGAAATATCGACTGGCTGCTAACACCCCTCGAAATCCAATCAACCAAGCAACGCCTGCTGAAATTGAACTGCTCGATAAATTCAATAACAATCCAGATTTAATACATATCCACCAGATTGATATCGTTAATGGTGAGGAGATTCTCTACTATGCTGCACCATTTAATCCAAATGATGCGAGTTGTTTAACGTGTCATGGTGATCCTAAGGATGCACCCAAAGGGCTTGTTGAAAAATATGGCTCGGTAAATGGCTTTTATGAAAAAATTGGCAACATACGCGCCTTTATTTCATATCGCCTAAACCTGTCTGAAAGCATGGCTTACGCTCACAAAACCTTTATGGCTATCAGCATAATTATACTTTTCTTAGTGTTGATTTTCTTTGCCATTGCAAGCTGGGCATATTTAATAGAGCAAAAAAGAAAGCTCCTAGTTGCTCGCCAACAAGAAGAGTTGGAGTTTGTAGCTCATCATGACTTTTTGACCAAGTTAAAAAATCGTCATGGCTTAAATCGTGATTTCAAAGAGCAATTAACGGCCCTCAACAACGAAGCTCTTCATTATTCTAATCTCTGGGTGGTGATGCTCGACATCGATTTTTTCAAAGCAATCAATGATGATTTTGGTCATGACATCGGTGATATAACACTGCAAAAGTTTGGTGCCATTCTTCAAGAAGAAGTAAACACCCTTGAGCATGCCCAAGCCTACCGGCTGGGGGGAGAAGAATTTTTAATGATTATTCGAAACACCGACGCTAAAATCATAAACGCGATTTACACAGACATTTGTGAATCATTAGCCAACATCGAGATTCAGGGCTTAGATAGAACGATTCAGCTCTCCGCTGGAGCAACCGAAGTCCAGCGTGACGAACATCAGTTTGACATTCTTAAACGAGTAGACAACGCTTTATATCAAGCCAAACAGCAAGGCAGAAATCGCCTAGTAATTATTTACAAAGGTCTCAAATAGATTTTTTTATAAGCAATTTACTTTAACAACTTTAACAACTTTAATATTTTAATATTTTAATATTTTAATATTTTAATATTTTAATAAGTTTCAAAGTCACCATTACCCTTGATTGTTTAAGAACAAGCTTAACTCGTCAATTAAAAACGCCTGTTTAACATGAGGGAAACATCACAATGTCAGTTTATTTTGATCAAAAAACGATACAACACAGAAATAATGTAAATTTCATTGGAAAAGGCTCGCAAATACTTATGCTGGCTCATGGTTTTGGATGTGACCAACAAATGTGGCGATACTTAAGCCCTTTACTTGCAAACGAGTACCAATTGGTACTTTTTGATTATGTTGGCTGTGGCAAATCAGATTACACAGCATTCGACCAAACCCGCTACAACGCACTGGCGGGTTACGCACAAGATGTCCTAGATATTTGCCAAGCCTTTGAATTAAAAGATATTATTTTTGTGGGCCACTCAGTTAGCGGTACAATAGGCATGCTAGCCGCTATACAAAATCCTGAATTTTTTTCAAAAATGGTGATGGTCTGCCCTTCGCCGTGTTTTTTAAATTTTCCACCCGAATACATGGGCGGGTTTGAGCAACAAGACTTAGAAGAGTTAATTAACTTAATGGATAAAAACTATATTGGCTGGGCCAATTTTTTAGCTCCGTTAGTTATGGGGCAAAAAAACGACTCTCGTTTGATTAAGGAACTTGAAAACAGTTTTTGCTCAACTGACCCCAATTTTGCCAAATTCTTTGCTAAAGCAACTTTTTTTCTGATTTTCGAAAAAAACTGCCCGAAGTCAATCACCCTAGTCTTATTCTGCAAAGCACAGACGATACTTTAGCCGCCGTAGAAATTGGAAAATACATGCAAAAGTCTTTACCAAACGCTACTTTAAAACTGATTGAAGCCCATGGCCACTGCTTGCATATGACCAAACCTGAGGCAGTATCATCTGCTTTAAAAACATTTATGGGCCCCCCTTAAATGTCTATAAATACGCCTAGCACAACATTGTACAACCGATTTCCGACTTTACTCATCATTTCGGATCAGATGAATCGCAACCTGAGTTTTAGCAACGAATTTTCTAATACGCTTTTAGGCTACACGCCTGCCGAGGTCATTACCAAGAGTATTACTGACATCTTATCGAATGGCAGCATCATTTTTTTAGAAACTTATATAGAACCTCTTTTAAAAGAACATGGGGAATGTCTTGAAGTTCAGCTAACATTCAAGCATAAACAAGGCTTACGCGTGCCATGTGTTGCTAATATCTCTCTATTGGAAAACCATCTTTTCTGGGCGATACAGGCCACTCAAAAAAGGGACAAGCTTTACCAAGAGCTCATCAATACGCGTGACACACTCGAATTACTCACTGAAAAACTCCGACTTGCAGCCAGAACAGACCCCCTGACTCAGCTTTTAAATCGCCGAGCTGCAATTTACGATTTAAATAAATTAATGGAACAAAATAAAAGGCGATTTGTACCGCTTACTTTTTTATTAATTGATGTAGATTTTTTCAAAAAAATCAACGATGAACTTGGCCATACCGGCGGAGATGAGATTTTAAAGAAACTCTCAACCATTCTGCAGAAAGTATGTCGATCAATTGATATTGTGGCTAGATGGGGAGGTGAAGAGTTTTTAATTGTCCTTTACAACTCTGAACGCTCACAAACTGCAATTTTCTGCGAAAGATTACACGAGCAAGTACAACAAATTCATATACAAAACCAAAGCGTTACTATCAGCATAGGAATTGCGCAAACAAACAGTTCAGAAAATCTTATAGACGAAATGATTAGACTAGCAGACATCGCGCTCTATCTGGCTAAAAATAACGGCCGTAACCGTAGCGAGTTTTTTTCGCCAAAACCGACTTAACATTTACCTGATCTGGCTGTTTTAAAGGCTCAAAACCACTTAATTAAAAGTGGCCTACCTTTTTCGATTGGCCGCATGATACACAGCAATAATAATTGGGGTAATAATTGGGGTCAGAGTCAATGCCGTTAAGAAAATTAAAAATTAGAAAACCCCATTTGAACGTAACCAGATTAACCTTTCCATGAGATATCAATAATGCTTTCCCGATGTTTTTCCGCTGGTTTTAAAACAATTATTTTGCTGCTGTTGGCCGCAAATGCTTGGGCGAGTTCGGTGGATAACACCGTGCAAAAACCGGTGATTGGCTGGATAGAAACGGTGGATTTGCCGCACCTTACCCTGCGTCTTAGCGCCAAAATTGACAGCGGCGCCGATCATTCGTCTTTGCACGCCACCGACATTACTTTGTTTACACAAAATGACCAGGCCTGGGTGCGCTTTACCACACTAAACAACACCGTGCACCAACAGCCGCTGTTGCGTATGACGCACATTAAAGCTAAACCAAATATTGCAGCCCAACCCGACACCGAACGCCCTGTGATTGCGCTCAGCGTCTGCCTAGGCTCGCAGTTGCAAACCGTGCCGGTTAATTTGGTGAATCGTCAGGCGTTTAGCACGCCGATGTTATTGGGTCGGTCGGCGTTGCAAGCGGTGCTGATTGATTCGGCGCGGCAACACTTAGCCCCGGCACACTGCCCAGGAGCGCGGTAATGAACCCTAATACACCGCCCTTGCAATGGGATATTTTTTGTCGGGTTATTGATAACTTTGGCGACATTGGCGTGTGCTGGCGTTTGGCGCACATTTTGCAAAACCATTATGGACAAACCGTGCGGTTGTGGGTGGATCAACCCGCTGCGCTGACGGCGTTGCACCCCAGTGTTAATGCCGCTTTAAACCAGCAATGGGTGCAAAACATTCAAGTCTGCATTTGGTCTGACCAGCCGCACTCGTTTTCGCAACAGCATTTTGCCCAACCGCAACTGCCCCATGTGGTGATTGAGGCGTTTGGCTGTGATTTGCCCGCACCCTACGTGCTGGCCATGCAACACACTCAACCCCAACCCATTTGGATTAACCTAGAATACTTTAGCGCCGAACCCTGGGTGGCGGGCGTGCACGGTTTGCCATCCAAACAAGCCAATGGAATGGATAAATATTTCTTTTTTCCCAGCGTTTTGCCCCACGCCGGCGGCTTAATGCGCGAAACCAATCTGCTGAGCCTGCGCGATGCGTTTATAAATCAACAAGACACTTACCAGGCCTGGTGTAAGGCTTTTAACGTGCCTTTACCGTTAAAAAACCACTTTAAAATATCGCTGTTTGCCTACCAAAACAGTGCGTTAACCGCGCTGTTTACCTTATGGGCAACCGGCTCAGAACCGGTGCAAGTCTATTTGCCGCAAGGCCAGTTCCTGCCGCTGGCGCAGGCGTATTTTGATCAACCATTGCACGCCGGGCAAACCGTGGTAACAGGCCAACTTACCCTGCATGTTTTGGCGTTTTTACCGCAAAGCGAATACGACAAACTGTTGTGGTTGTGCGACCTTAATTTTGTGCGCGGCGAAGAGTCGATGGTGCGCGCGCAATGGGCGGCCAAACCGTTTATTTGGCATATTTACCCCACCGACGACTTGGCGCATTTTGACAAATTAGCCGCCTTTTTAGAGCTCTACACCCAAACGCTTAACCCAACGGCACGCACGGCGTTAGTCGAGTTTATGCAGCAGTGGAATCACCAAACGATTGAATCGGCTTCGTGGTCTGCCTTTAGGCAGGCCTGGCCAACGCTTACGCAACATTCGGCGGCCTGGGTGAGTTATTTAGACAATTTGGGCGAACTCACGGCAAATCTTGTCAAAATGGTGCAAAGCAAGCGCTAAAGCAATGTATAATCAGCAAAATTTTTTTAGCAACTCAAGAAATAGGATATTCTCGCTATGATGAAGACAGCACAAGAGTTTCGCGTTGGTAACGTGATTATGATTGGCAATGACCCAATGGTTATTTTAAAAGCCGAATTTAACAAATCAGGCCGTAACTCTGCCGTGGTTAAAATGAAAATGAAAAACTTGTTAAACGACAGCGCCAGCGAGCAAGTTTACAAAGCCGATGACAAGTTTGAACAAATTGTATTAGACAAAAAATCGTGTACCTACAGCTATTTTGCCGATCCATTGTTTGTGTTTATGGACGAAGAATACAACCAATACGAAATTGAAAAAGACAACCTAGGCGATGCGGTTAACTATCTAGAAGACGGTATGAGCGACGTGTGCGAAGTAACTTTTTACGAAGGCAAGCCTATTTCTATTGAAATGCCCAGCATCATCGTTCGTGAAGTAACTTACACCGAACCTGCCGCGCGTGGCGACACGTCAGGCAAAGTGATGAAAAACGCCACCTTAAGCAGTGGGTTTGAACTGCAAGTGGCTGCGTTTATCGAAATCGGCGAAAAAATCGAAATCGACACGCGTACTGGCGAGTTCCGTAAGCGCGCATAAGGCTAAACACACGTTTATATTTAGTGCATCTCTAAGTGCTTAACGCTGTAAAACAACAAAACCCCAGTTTTAAACTGGGGTTTTGTGTTTTTAAGCCTTAACGAGACTTTGATTCATCACTTTGTCTCACTCACACCCCATACACCTCATACAACACCATAGGAAAAGCATCATGCGTTTATTCACCTCACTGTTACTCACCAGCGCCTTAACCGCTGGCGCCGTGTTAAGCGGTTGCTCTAACAACACTCCCACCGCCACAGACATTGAAAACGCCATTAAAAACGGCATGACACAAGCCATGGAGCAAGCCAAAAGCATGCCCGGCGGTGAAGCCATGAGCCAAGCGATGGCCAAGGTAGAAATTAAATCGGTCAAAATTTTAGCCTGCCAGCCCGACGACGCTAAGCTGGGCGTAAACTGCAATATCGAAACCGAAGTCAATACGCCGTTTGCTGGCCTAAAAACCACCGCCCGCACTGTGCATATGATTAAAGGTTCGGACGGCTGGGTGATTGCTGAATAAGACGTTTACACCAAAAAGCGTCGACACGCCATGAAACCCAAAGCCGCGCCCAACTATTTAGCCGGTTATGCGCCCGCACTTAGCCTGCAAATTGCCGAGCTTATCGCCGAGCAAAAACTGGCCAAAGTGCTGTTAACAAAATACCCCAAAGCGCACGCCGTGCGCACCGATCGCGCGCTGTACGATTACGTTATGGACATTAAAAACCAATTTTTACGTAAGGTAGGCACGCTTAATAAGGTGGCGTTTGACAGCAAGCTGCACATTACCCACAGCGCATTGGGCACGCACACCAGCGTATCGCGCGCCCACGGCCACACGCTGTTGGCCAAACGCGAAATTAGAGTGGCGACCGTGTTTAAAGACATGCCCGATGAATTTCTGCGCATGATTGTGGTGCACGAACTGGCTCACTCTAAAGAACACGACCACAACAAAGCGTTTTACCAACTGTGCCAACACATGCAACCCAACTACCACCAAATGGAATTTGAAGTGCGTGCGTACTTAACCTATTTGGATGCCAACGGTGCGCCGCTGTGGTGAGTAATCAACAGACCCTAATTAAACTTTTATCGAGAATCCCATGAAAAAAACCTTTACCCTAACATCTGAAAAAGTTCCCACTGCCCGTTTGGTCGAAGCCATTAAGCATGATGTGCGCAAATACTTAAAACGCGAACGCGCTAAAGCCCTACCCAAAACCTTTAACTATTGGGACTTTGACTGCCGCTTTGGTGCCGATCAAGCCAGCAGCGAAGTGATTGCCGTGTCGGACATTGACCAGCACATCAACCAAGCCGAACAAACCCAAATGGCGGCGTTTTATTTAGAAATCTTAGCCAAGCCCGCCTTTAAAGAAAAAAGCGTGCCCCCTAAAAAAGCCGCCTCCCAGCAAAATGACGACGAAGACGACTACCTTGACGAAGACTATTTTGACGACGAAAACTAAACTTTTTTGACCAGGCCTGGTGATGAATAATTGGATACAGTAATGTCTAAATCTGGGGATTTTTGGATATAATAGACACCGCTGTAGCCAAAAATATTAAAAAGGTGATGTATGGTGCGCTTTCTTTTACTGGATGATACCGATGTTATGCAGTCGTTTGCAGCGCATTTACGCCGCTTGCGCGAAGCCGCCAAATTATCGCGCGACGCACTGGCTAAACAAAGCACGGTTCCGGCCTCGACCATTAAAAAATTTGAGCTCACTGGCCAAATTTCATTGCGTCAATTACTGCTACTTTGGCAATCGCTTGACGATTTAAAGCGGCTCTACGAGCTTACCCAAAATCCAAGCTCCGCCACGCACGCCCCCCTACCCAAAACCATTGACGAGGTTTTAAAAGATGCGTTTTAAGCCTGTTCATCCAGCAAAGACAGACTCACAAACTACCAAAAATAAGTGAAAATTCGCAGATCCATCGCGCTTTTTGTGTTATTTTGCTTAAACAATTTTATTGCCACAGTAAACTGCGAACATAAACCATTCTGGGCAATAAAATCAAACAACTTCTGAAGAATTGGTTTCAAAACTAATCTTAATTTTTCATGGGTAAGGGTTGCAAGTCTCTTTTCTTCGCTTTTCAAGGATCACGTTTAAATGAAACACAACATACTTTACATCTTTTTATTATCGTTTTTTCTATCAGGTTGTTTTAGCTCCTACCCAACACATATAGAGTTTGCAGAGGCGCAAACCAACGAAGGAAAATGTGCAAGCGCAGGTAGCGAGATAAATCAGGCTTTACAAGACCCACTTGGTAAAGAGAGCGTATCAAACCTGTTTGAAAGAATCCCGGAAGCACAGAAATGTTATGAATTTTATTTAAACAATCTCATATCGGACATTACTGGCATATACACCGCTGATGCCGCTAAAACACCAATAGAACGTGCAAGAAAAAACAACCTTATTAGTGATTTTTTTTATAACAACCTATTATCTAAAATGCAAATAACTATTATTGAGCGATTAAAGGATGGAAGAATAAAATTTACACTTAATGACAATCCATTTGAGCCTTTTCCTTATTTACTTGACCCTAAATACAGAACGATCATTGTAAATAACACGATCAAAGCTATCCAAGAGAATAACTCGGCTAATCTTAGACCCGTAAAAGCTTTAATGGAATATGCAAAAGGACTTGAAAATCAATCTGATGAAAAAATCAAGATTCAAAATAGCATTCCATCTTTAAATCTTAATGCTTTAGAAACCAAGCTTGTTACTTTAGTATTCCCAGAATATAAACCAAATAAAGAAGCTATTGAAATCATTAACAATACACTGATTGATACCACTGATAAATTTGGTCAGTGGACTGTGCAATATAAAGCAGATTTTTTGGATGGTGAAAAACGATCTCATGCATCCGTTAGAAATGACGTCGCAATTTTTGGCCTGATGTGTACAAAAGAAAAAATTAGTGCCTCTTTAGCTGTAAGGGGTAAACCTTTTACAGCGCCAGGTTCAAAATCTGTGGTCAACATTAAAATTGATGATGGAAACTTAATAACAGTTGATGCAGAAGCCTCTTCTTACAATATTGTTCAATTTGACCTTAAAGATGAACAATTTCAGCAAGTAAAAATAGGTAAGGAATTAAAATTCAGGATACTACCACTTATACCTGGTCATAATATGAAAGAAGGACTTTTTCAATTAACTGGCTCTGAAGATGCCATTGAGGCCGCTGTAAACTTCTGTGATTATAAATTTTGAATAGATTCATACACTTAAAGGTGTTGCTGGCCTTCCACTTGGGGAGCCCGCAACAGAAAATCCCAATGTTTAAATAACATGGAAATAACACGTAAAAACCCTTTAAAAACCCTTTAAATGCCCAAAGAATTTGATAAAACCTCCCTTGGTGTATAATCTGTGTACAATTATTTATCTATCCCACCGTTCACAAACCCTAAGGAATTCATTATGAGTGCTCTGTTTACTTCGCTGGTTATTGGTCAACAAACCCTAAGCAATCGCGTTATTATGGCGCCGCTAACTCGGTCACGCGCCGCGCAACCTGGTGATGTACCGCATGATTTAAATGTTACTTATTACACGCAGCGTGCTTCAGCTGGGTTGATTGTGACCGAGGCGACTCATGTATCCCAGCAAGGCAAGGGGTATGCGTTAACCCCTGGCATGTACACCGACGCGCAAGAAGCTGGCTGGAAAAACATTGTGCAAGCCGTGCACGCGCATGGCGGCAAATTGTCGTTGCAGTTGTGGCATGTGGGACGTATTTCGCATACTCTATTGCAAGAAAACGGCCAAGCGCCCGTGGCACCGTCGGCCATTCAGGCGGTTAATTCTACCTGCTTTGTGATTCACCCCGATGGCACGCCCGAAAGCGCTCCGTGTTCTATGCCGCGCGCACTGGCCGTGGATGAAATACCGGGTATTGTTGAACAATTTCGTCAAGCGGCACAACGTGGCTTACGCGCTGGGTTTGACTTTTTTGAAGTGCATGCGGCCAATGGTTATTTATTGCATCAATTTTTGGCCACGCACACCAATCAACGCACCGATGCGTATGGCGGGAGCTTAGAAAATCGCGCTCGCTTAACCTTAGAGATTTTAGAGGCGGTGATTGACGTAGTAGGTGCCGATAAAGTGGGAATGCGTCTGTCACCCAACTTTGTGGCGCACGATATGGCCGACACCGAATCAGAAGCCTGCACGCTATATTTAGCCCAGGCTTTGCAAGCGCGCGGCGTGGCCTATTTGCACATTGCCGAACCCGATTGGGCCGGCGGTGCTGAGCTAACCGATGCGTTTAGAATGCAAATTCGTCAAGCCTTTAAAGGTGGGCTTATTTTTTGCGGCAACTACAGCGCCCAAGACGCTCAACAAGCCATTACCGCTGGTGTGGCCGATGCCATTGGCTTTGGTCGGTTGTACATCGCCAACCCTGATTTGGTAGAACGCTTTAAGGTTCACGCGCCATTAAACACTCCCAATCCGGCTACGTTTTATGGCGGCGGCGCTGAGGGTTACACCGACTATCCAACCTTAAACCAAGCTTGAGCCAACTTTGAACCAAGGTGCGTAAACCCCAATATGACAGACATTGACTCATCCAACCACATGGTAAAGCCGGCTTTAAGCAAGTCGGCTGACGTGATTAATCGCCACGGCACAGACGCTGAAAAATACACCTTAGCGCACAGCCTATTTGGTACAGAAGATGTATTGCCCATGTGGGTGGCCGATCAAGATTTGTGCACCCCGGCGTTTGTCATCGACGCGCTTAAAAGCCGTTTAGAGCACCCCATTTTAGGCTACACCTCCGCGTCAGCACAGGTTTACCAAGCCATTATTGATTGGCAAGCGCGTCACCATTACCACATCACCCAAGCGCACATTGTGTTTACCCATAATGTCGCCAATGGGTTTTACATGGCGGTGCAAGCCTTTACCAGGCCTGGTGATGCGGTGTTGGTGCAAACACCGGTTTATCCGCCTTTTTTACAAGCACCCATTGTGCATCAACGCCGCTTGGTCAGCGTGCCACTGGTGTTAAGCCATTCGCCACAACCACGCTATCACATTGATTTTGAAGAGTTTGAACAAACCATTGTTCAACAAAACGTCAAATTATTTTTATTTTGCCATCCGCAAAATCCATCGGGGCGAGTGTGGCTTAAAGACGAGCTTGAACGCATTGCCGCCATCTGCTTACGTCACAAAGTGTTAGTGGTGTCAGACGAAATTCATTCCGACCTGCTCTACCCTGGCCACACCCACATTCCCATGGCCAGCTTGTCACCCGCCATAGCCGCCAATACCGTCACCCTAAACTCGCCGGGCAAAACCTTTAACCTGGGCGGTTTGCACATAGGTTATGCGCTATTAGCTAACCCGCAACACAAAGCCGCTTACAGCCAAGTGACGCAAGGCAATGCCATTAACAATTTAAATGTCTTTGCGTACGTGGCGCTGCAAGCGGCCTACAGCGCGCAAGGTTTCACGTGGAAACAACAACGACTGAGCGAGTTTGCCAACAACATTAACCAAGTCATCGCGTTTTTTGCCGAACATTTTCCCACTGTTAACGTCATGCGTCCCGAAGCGTCTTTTTTAATTTGGCTGGATTTTAGCGCGCTGTTTAACGAGCAAAGCGCCTTAAAAAATTGGCTGGTACAACACGCCAAACTAGGCTTAAACGACGGCCAAACCTTTGGGCACGAATCGGGCCAAGGCTTTATGCGCTTAAACATCGCCGTACCCACCGCCACCTTAAACGAGGCACTGCAACGCTTACAAAAGGCCAAGCTGGGGCTTACTCTTAGATTTACCGCATCAGAAAATTAACACTCAAACCAAGCTTGCATTCTGCATACTTAACGCCTATATTATCCAGATGGATAAATAATGATTATTAAAAATTTTAAACTTAACGACCATTATCCTTTTGATGAAAGCCTAACGGCTATTAAAGACCCTATTGCCAAGGCCAGAACTTAACCCGGCTAAGACGATTAGAACAAGGCAATCGTGGGGGTTTTAAACACATTGAAGGCCAACTATATGAACTGCGAATTGACGTGGGAAAAGGTTGGCGCGTTTACTATAAACAAGCAAATAATGAGTGGATATTATTGATGATTGCTGGCTCAAAGCCTAATCAATCAAGCGATATTGATAAAATAAAAGGATGGTTAAAACATGACACAATTAACCCATGATACGTTTACTGTAAGTGATTACCTTAATACTCCTGAAGACATAAAGGCGTATTTGCAAGCCGCCCTGGATGAAAATGATCCAGCTTTTTTATTGACGCCCTAGCGGTTGTGACACGTTCAAGTGGCATGAAAGCTTTATCAGAAAAAACTGGCTTAGGGTATCAAAGCTTGTATAAATCATTTGGCACAGGCAAACATCCTAGATTTGAAACGGTGTTTAAGGTAGTTGAGGCGATGGGATTACACTTTAAACTCGCCTCTTAAGGCGCTTAAAATCTTTTGTTAAAAGTAGTTTAAAACTTCACACTTAAACCATTTTTAAGCGTTTTTTTAACATTCTAGGCATTAAGGCTTTTGTTTTTTTAGGATTTTGTATAAAGTTCGCATTCAACAAAAAGTTTACGCAAACGGACGGCAACGTGGCCTGCCCATCAACTATTTTTTCTTTTGGAGTGAACATCCCATGAAAACCTGGCTATCCCCTTTAAAAACCATTGTGGCCGTTTTAGGCTTAAGCGTTACATTAAGCGCGCACGCGCAAGAAACTTTGCATGTGTATAACTGGTCAGACTACATTGCCGAAGACACCTTGGCAAAATTTGAAGCGCAAACCGGCATTAAAGTGGTCTACGATGTATACGACTCAAACGAAGTGTTAGAGGCCAAACTGTTGGCGGGTAAAAGCGGTTACGACTTGGTGTTTCCTACCGCGCGTCCGTTTGTTGAACGTCATTTAAAAGCCGGTATTTATCAAAAAATTGACAAAAGCCTTTTGCCAAACCTAGGCAATCTTGACCCAGTCATTATGCAATCGTTAAGCGACATTGACCCCAACAACGCCTACGCCGTACCGTACATGTGGGGCACCACGGGTGTGGGCGTTAACGTTGCCAAAGTCAAAGCTATTTTGGGCAATGACGCACCGTTAGACACCTGGAAACTGTTTTTTGATCCAGAAACTTCGGCCAAATTAGCCAGTTGTGGCGTGTCATTAATGGACGATGCCACCGAAGTATTGGCCGCCGCGCACGCTTACAAAGGCGAGGCCACCGACGACTTTAGCAAAAAATCGGTCGAAAGCGCCGCCAACACCATTAACGCTGTACGTAAAAACATTCGTTATTTTCACTCATCGCAATACATTAACGACCTAGCCAACGGTGATTTGTGTGTGGCACACGGTTATTCGGGCGACATTTTGCAAGCCCGTGACCGCGCGGCCGAAGCCAAAAATGGCGTCGAAGTCGCCTATTTTGTGCCGTCTGAAGGCGCCGTGGTGTGGACCGACGTTATGGTGATTCCGGCTGATGCGCCCAACCCAAAAGCCGCGCATCAGTTTATTAACTTTTTACTGCAGCCTGAAGTGATTGCCAACATTTCAAACTACGTGGCCTACGCCAACGCCAACGCTAAAGCGACGCCCTTGGTGGACGAAGCCGTGCGCAATGACCCAGGTATTTACCCACCTGAAGCGACGCGTAAACATTTTATGGTGTTAAAAAATCCGTCTGAAAAACAAGCCCGCGACATGAACCGCGCTTGGACTCGCGTTAAAACCGGTCAGTAATTTCAACATAACGCCTGTTACAACGCATCAAAAACACACCAGGCCTGGTCAGTTTAAAATTTAAATTGACCAGGCCAGGTGATCTTGTTTTAGCGTTGCTTGTTTTAGCGCTGCTTTTTTAAACTCTGCGATTTTTATTTAAGACCCCACATCAAGGTTTTGCCATGCACGATTCTCAACAACCCTTTGCCAACATCAACACACTCGAAAGTGAACCGATTGTGCACATTGACAAGGTCACCAAAACCTTTGGCGACGTGTACGCGGTGGACGACGTGAGTTTAAAAATTTACCAAGGGGAGTTTTTTTCACTGCTGGGCGCATCGGGTTGCGGTAAAACCACTTTATTGCGTATGTTGGCGGGGTTTGACTTACCTACTTCTGGGCGAATCTATTTAGACGGTCAAGACGTAACCGACTTGCCGCCGTATCAACGGCCGTTAAACATTATGTTGCAATCCTACGCGCTGTTTCCGCACATGAGCGTGGCCGACAACATTGCGTTTGGCTTAAAACAAGAGCACATGCCCAAAGCCGAGCGCACCGAGCGAGTGGCCGAAATGATGCATTTAGTGCAAATTGAAAAACTCGCCAATCGCAAACCCCATCAACTGTCGGGTGGGCAAAAGCAACGCGTTGCCTTAGCGCGCTCGCTGGCCAAACACCCAAAAATTTTATTGCTAGACGAACCCCTTGGCGCACTGGACAAAAAACTGCGCGAACAGACGCAGTTTGAACTGGTCAACATTCAAGAACGTCTGGGCATTACCTTTATTGTGGTCACCCACGACCAAGAAGAAGCCATGACCATGTCGTCGCGCATTGCCCTAATGCGCGACGGCCGGGTGGCGCAAGTCGATACACCACGGCGCATGTACGAATACCCGTCCAATCGCTATTCGGCCAGTTTTATTGGCTCGATTAACCTGTTTGAAGGCACGGTCATTTCACAACTCGGCGACCAGGTGTTAATCGAATCGGACGACATTGGCGGCCAATTATTGGTACGCCATTCGCAGCCTTTGGTGGCTGGCATGGACGTGACGGTGGCGGTTCGCCCCGAAAAAATTCGGGTCATTGCGCACACCAGTCAACAACCCAATCAACTGGCGGGCGTAATTAAAGAGATTGCCTATTTGGGCGATGTGTCTATTTACCACGTCGATTTGCCCACCGGCAAGCGGGTGCAGTTTACCCAATCCAACGTGCAAGCCCTGGCCGAACTGCCGCTAAACTGGGAAGAGCACGTTTGCCTAACCTGGCAAGCCGATTCGTGCGGTTTATTAATTGAATAATGGGGTAAAGATTGTGAACTTTTCACCCATAATTGCGCGTTTAAAAACAGTCAACTGGGGCAAAACCACCGTGATTGGTGTGCCGTGGTTGTGGCTGACGTTGCTGTTTTTAGTGCCGTTTATTTTTGTGATTAAACTCAGCTTGTCCGAAGCGGCCTTAATGCAACCGCCGTATTTGCCGTTTGTGCGGCAAGTCGAAGATGGCCTAGTCACCATTGTGCTTAACTTTAGCAACTACCTGCTGTTGTTTGAAGACCCATTGTATGGCCATGCCATTCTAAACTCGTTGACCATCGCCAGTATTTCGACCCTGATTGCGTTAATCATTGGCTACCCCATGGCGTACGCCATTGCCAAAGCCCCACAACAATGGCGTTTGCCACTGTTAATGCTGATTATTTTGCCTTTTTGGACGTCGTTTTTAATTAGGGTGTACGCCTGGATTGGCATTCTTAAAAACAACGGTCTTATTAACAACGCCCTAATGTGGCTAGGGGTAACCGACCAACCCATCGAAATGCTCTACACCCCCATTGCGGTGTACGTGGGCATTATTTATTCGTACCTGCCGTTTGTGATTTTACCGCTGTACGCCACCTTGGTGCGCATGGACGATTCGCTCTTAGAAGCCGCCGCCGACTTGGGCTGTAAACCCTGGAAACAGTTTTTAACCATTACCCTGCCGCTGTCCATGCCGGGCGTGATTGCGGGGGCGATGCTGGTATTTATACCGGTGATGGGTGAGTTTGTGATTCCCGATTTACTGGGCGGCCCCAACACCCTAATGATAGGCAAACTGATGTGGACCGAATTTTTTAGCAACAAAGACTGGCCCGTCGCCTCGGCGCTTGCGGTGGTGTTATTGAGCCTGCTGATTATTCCCTTTATTTTGTGGCAACATTACGAACGCCGCCAAGAGGAGAATCGTTAATGAAAAGTCGCTTTCCTTTGCTCATGACCATATTGGTGTTTGGCTATGCATTTTTGTACGGCCCTATTTTGAGTTTAATTGTCTATTCGTTTAACGAAAGTCGTTTGGTGACGGTTTGGGGCGGCTGGAGCACCAAATGGTATGGTGAGCTGCTGCAAAATCAGCAAATTTTAGACGCCGCTTGGCTAAGCATAAAAATCGCCGCCATCAGCGCCAGTTTTGCCGTGGTGCTGGGCACACTAGCCGCACTGGCCTTGGTGCGCTTTAGACGCTTTAAAGGCCGCAGCATGCTCGAAATTATGGTGGCCGCCCCCTTGGTCATGCCCGAAGTGATTTTAGGCTTATCACTGTTGCTGCTGTTTGTGGCCATGGACGACCTATTAGGCTGGCCAGATGGCCGAGGGCAAACCACCATTATTTTGGCGCACATGACCTTTGCCATGGCGTACGTGACCATTGTGGTGCGCTCGCGCATTGCCCATTTAGACCAAAGTTTAGAAGAAGCCGCCATGGACTTAGGCGCCAAACCCTTAAAAGTGTTTTTTGCCATCACCTTGCCCATCATCGCCCCCGCACTAATGGCCGGCTGGCTCTTGGCCTTTACCCTATCCCTCGACGATTTAGTGGTGGCCAGCTTTGTTTCGGGCCCCGGAGCCACCACACTGCCCATGGTGGTTTACTCCAGCGTGCGCATGGGGGTTAGCCCACAAATCAACGCCCTCGCCACGCTTATTGTGGTGTTTGTAAGCCTCGCCGTCGCCCTCGCCGGCTACGTAATGTACCGCCAAGAAAAAATCAGACGCACCGAACTGCACGCCCACACACAAACCGATAAGTCTTAAACATTCAAACGTTAAAGTCCTTTTGACCAGGCCTGGTTATGTTACGTTTTATGCCGTGCTACGACACGGCATCCATCACATGCGTCGTAACAGATTGCGGATCAAGTCCGCAATGACCAAATTGGGTTTAAGCTAGCCCGAATGTTTTGGGCTAGGTGCAATGCTTAATAAACGCGCAGTATCAATTTAATACGCTTTAAAATCATTGTCATTTTGGGTTAACAACGCCATCAGCTTAATGTGAATAAACAGCTTTTCTCTGCCGACTTCCTGCTCTTGCAATACGCCAATTTCGCAAAGCTGTTTTAGATAAACTGAAGCGGTTTGGCGCTTGGCAATGTCTTTATCCATTAGATTACTGATTCGACAATAGGGTTGTTCAAATATCACATCAACCAATTCATAGCTGTATATTTTAGGCCTCATTTGCTTAATGTAGGTACGCGTATGCTCGGCCAATTGCGTAATGGCTAAAATTTTCTTGGTCGTCCATTGTGATGTTTGCTCAACCCCTTTGAGCATATAAATAATCCAATCTTCCCAGGCCTGGTTTCGCGTTACATTTAACAGCAAACTGTAATACTCTGACTTGTTTTGAATAATATACCGACTCAAATAAAGTATCGGCAAGCCTAGTAATTGTTCTTGAATTAAATACAAGCTATTGATTACTCGGCCTGTGCGGCCGTTACCATCGGCAAAGGGGTGAATCGCTTCAAATTGATAGTGGGCAACCGCCATTTTAATCAGGGGATCCCAATCTTGCTGATTATGAATAAATTGTTCCCAATTACTTAACAACGATCGTATAACCGCTTCCCCCTCTGGCGGGGTATAAATGACTTGACCCGTTTTGTCACTCGCTAACGCCGTGCCCGGCACTTTACGAATCGACATCTCGTGCCCTTTTATTTGACTGCAAATCGCAATACAAGTATTGGTATTGAGTGGTTTTTCTACCAGCTTTTGAACGCCGGTAAATAACGCAGTTTTATAGCGTAGAGCTTCTTTTGTGGCCGGATCTGCATCCTGTCCTTGTTGCACATATTGAAAAAGCTTATCCATTGTTGTAACAATATTTTCAATCTCAGACGAAGACTGCGCCTCAAGCAAAGGCAACGTGTTAATCAAAATCGTCTGATTAGGAATCAGTTTAGCCGATTGGTTCAATTCTGCTAGAGCGGCTCTTGCCAAAATACAAGCCTTTAAAATCGCTTTTGTTTCCAGTTCTTTATTGGGGGGCAGTAACGGTATCGCATTGTATGCTTTAATTGGATTCCAATTCATAGCCTAGCCTTGCATTAAATATTTAAATTTTATCGATTTATCGACATGTTTTGTCTATATGTCGACAGTATAAAGACATCGACAAAAAATATTTATAAAAACGTAAAAACCTACAAGTCTTAAACATTCAAACGTTAAAACCCTTTTGACCAGGCCTGGTTATGTTACGTTTTATGTCATGCCGTGCTACGACACGGCATTCATCACATGCGCCGTAACAGATTGCGGGTCAAGCCCGCAATGACCTAATTTGGTGTGTGCTAAATTGGTGTGCTAGAGGTACCTAGAGCTGAACCGACCAGGCCTGGTTAAAACTAAAAACCCATTAATTACAATAACGTGCTTGTTGATAACGGGGTTTGGTTTTAATATAACCTTTTTTTAAAGCCCTTAACCCACTTATGAATATTCTCATTGTTGACCCATCCGTTAGTTATCGTCACGTTGTCAAACAGACGTTAAGCAGTGAAGAGACTCAAATTGCCGAGGCCAGCAGTGGCAGTGAAGGCTTGGCTTTTTTAAAAAAGAATAAACCCAGTGCCATTTGCGTTGCCCATGAGCTGGGCGATATGGACAGCTTTAAGTTTCTTAAAGTCCTTAAACTCAACACCATTTTAAGCAATATCCCTAAATTTTTACTCACCTCAAACAACGCACCCGACTTTAAACGCCAAGCCTACGATGCAGGCTTTACCGAGGTGTTTATAAAATCGGATTTTCCTACTCTAAAACGCGCGCTGCACAGCTTAATGCTGTACGCCACCCTTAATATTTCAGCGCGCATTCTTTATGTTGAAGACACCCAAAGCACCGCCGATTACACCAGCCACATGATGAAATCGGCCGGCTGGGACGTGGTACACGTTAAAAGCGGTGAAGAAGCCGCCGCGCTGTTAGACAACAGTAAAATACCGTTTGATTTGGTGGTGACCGATTTGGTGCTCGAAGGCCAGGTAAGCGGCATTGGTCTGATTAACCTTATTCGCCAAGGCAATGAAAAAATCCGCGACATTCCCATTTTAGCGGTATCAGGTTGGAACGATTTGTTGCGCCAGGTGTATGTGCTTAAACACGGTGCGGGCGACTTTATTGCCAAACCGTTTCACGAAACCGACTTTTTGGCGCGCGCCATTAATCTCATCATGAGCAAACGTGCCCGCGATGAGTTATTGCGTGCCCAAACCGCATTAGACCAAAAAGTGAATATAGACTCGCTGACCGGAGTCAATAATCGTCGGTTTTTAGACGATTTTGGCGCAAAGTTAGTCGAGTCGGCGCTGCTTAAAAACCAAAGCATCTCATTGATGTTGTTAGACATTGATTACTTTAAACAGATTAATGACATGATGGGACACCTGGCCGGCGATACCGTGCTTAAAACCGTGGCCTCAATCTTAAAAAATAACGCCCAATCGCATGACGTGATTGCCCGATACGGTGGCGATGAATTTATTGTGCTCATTAAAGGCTTAAATCATCAGGACGCACTGCAGCGCGCACAAAGCATTCGCGAACAAGTCGCGGCCGCCGAGCCACTGGGCATTGGCGTGACCTGCACCATTGGCTTGGCCAGCCACGATAAGAAAATGGCGGTGCAACTGGTTGAGCTGCTTAAAAACCTAAATCAAACCGCAGACGAGGTTGTGCTCAACTATCACACGCTGTTTAAAGCCGCCGACCATTCGTTATACGCCGCCAAACAAGACGGACGTAATCGCGTTTGCATCAACAATTTACTCGATCAAACCAAACACATACTCTAAACTGCGCCGACCAAAGCAGAGCCACAATTCATTCAAGACTTATTTAAATCTTGCGCAGTCCGCGCGGTTTCTGCCGCTGTTACGGTACTTTGTTCGGCGTTAAAGGCGGTGTCCTCAGGTTGAGGAAAATCCGGTTTATGGTCTTTAACCCACGCTTCATCTTGTCGTGGATCCATCTGTGCTATCGCCGCGCCCGAGGCGGCCGGCACGGCCACAAACACACTTAAATCTTCATTGGCAATCCGCTCTGCGGTTAAGGCATACCCGCCCAATATCAGTGCGGCTAAGGCCAAAACACCAAAAAACAGATCTGAAGACACGCCCAATACCGCACCCAATATCAACGGCGCCAAAAATGAGCCTATTCCATAAGCAAACAGCAAACTGCGACTGATTTCAAGCAGGTCTTTGGTTTCGTCCAGCTCATCGTTAGCACGAGCCACACTCAGTGGATAAATGCTAAACAAGCTCATACCCAATAAAAACCCCAAAAGATAAAACACCCAAGTTTGCGACGCTAACAGCACCATAAGCAAACATAAAACAAAACTAAACAAACCCGACCAAGCCAACAATTTGCGCCGCCCAAACCGATCCGATAAGGTTCCAACCGGCCATTGAGCCACTAAGCCGCCTAAAATGGTAATGGCCATAAACCACGCCACCACCGACGGCGTTTCAAACACATTCAGCACGTACACGGGCATCATGGTGTAAAAGCCACCCACAAAAAAACCGCCAATGATGCTGCCCACCAACGCCAAGGGCGCAATCTGCAAAACCTTGGGCAAACTGTAGCGTTCAAAGGGTTTTAACACCGGTTGGGTAATTCGGGTAATGGCCACTAAAACTAAAGAAGCCAACACCAAAACAGAGCCTAAAATAAACACCACGTAAGATTCAACGTCCAGGTTCAAAATAAGCTGACCTAACGCCGTCGCCATAAAGAAAACCACCGTGTACACGGCCAAAATTCGGCCACGGTCTTTAGAGCTGCTTTTTTCATTGAGCCAACTCTCTAACACAATTAACAACGCGTAAAAAGCAAACCCCGACAGTAGGCGTAAAACCGCCCAAAACCATGGATCAAAGTACACAGCATGCCCTAAAAAGGCCATTACCATCACCGCAGAAAAAGCCGAAAAACTCCGTGCATGCCCTACCGAAACAATCCATTTTTGACTAAAAATGGCCGCCAACATCGCACCCAAAAAAAACGCCGAGTTAATCGCCCCAATCGACATCTCCGAAAGGCCGGCTTGCTTTAAATACACACCAATAAACGTCATCAACATGCCGTATCCGGTCGCCAAAAAGGCAATCGAAACAAACAGCGACAAAATTGGCCGTAACGCTTGCCTAAAAAAAACTGGCATACCTACCCCTAAAAAAACCCTAAATAAACCCTAAATAAAAAAACCTGTTGATGATGACACCAACAGGTTTTTAATGACGTAACAGTTAACCGCGCACTCAGAACCCTATCGTACTTTACCAGGCCTGTCAAACCAGGTATTGAGACCTTTGCGCGAGTGAATAGGCGGCCAAATGAGTTATTACTTTGCTCTAAAAAATCTTTAAAGGCTAATACGGGCATTAAACTGGACGCGGCTCTCTCTAAAACCCTATACTCCTTAGACTTATTTGAAAGCATTAGCCGCATATAAGCAATTTGGGTTGCGCATTTAGCGTTACCTCAACTAAAAGGAAGTAAAAAGGTATGAGACAAATAACCGTGCTAATGATTGGTCTTGGACGTATTGGTGGAAAGTTTTATCAGCAGTTTACTCAGCTAGACGAAGGCAGAGTAAGGATTATTGCTGTGAGCGAACCCAATATGAACAATCCGCTATTGGCCGACGCAAAGTCACGCGGCATCACAAACTACACTAACTTTGAAGAGGCCATTCATGAATTTGGCTCCAAAATTGACATTATTATGGACACGTCAAATCGTCCAGAATTAAAAGTCGCAGTGCGTAAACTCTTGCAAGAAACAAACAACCAACATACGGTTTTAGTGCCCATGGTGGTCGATTACCTTATGTGGTACATGTTGCCAAGCTCAGAAGACATTCCGCAATCTCACCATTCCAATATCGGTTACTAAGCAAGCACTTTAAGCCAGGCTGACTGACTTAACACACGACTTGACGGTGCCTTTTGCTTATTAAAGACACATCTAAAAAAAGCGTTAAACCGCCAAATCAATTTGCTGAATACTGCGCGCTTGACCGTCTTCCATCAATACCAAGCCACTGCGTTGAATTTTGGCTTGGGATTGTAGGGTTTGATCGCGGTATTCGTAAGGACTTAACACCGAATCCAAATAAATCGCCCCAATGCCCAAGGTCGCTAAACCGTCCAACCGCGCATAGCCTTCTGGCGTGGTGTGCCAAACGCTAAGCTGTGAAAACACCGCGTCGTTTTCATCAATCCAACCGTTATCATCTTGGTCGTGCAACGCCAGGTCGGCAAAACCGTTGCCCGATTGCGTACCAAACAGCTCCGATCCGTCGTCGGCGCGATGGTTTTGGTTGCGATCCAACACCAAATACCCCGAACCGGCTTGCCATAACGGAATCTCTTTAAGCTGTTGGTTGCTTTCTAAATCAAATTGCACTCGCTCCACACTCAGTTGCGCGGGTTGACCCGCAAAACTAATCACCAACGGGTCACGCATCACCAACCCCTGGGCGCGTTCCACACTTTGGCTAAGATGGTGCGACTGGTTGATGTGACTGGCAAAATCAAATTCAATGCGCTGACCGTCTGCGGTCGTTACCCGACCTTGCGCTTTAAACGTCATGGATTCTTGCAATTGATAGTCTAAAGACACCGCCTCATATTGGCCTGCTTGCCCCAACGAATCTATTCCTTGAGCGCCTTGAACACCGACTGTTGGCGGCTGGGCTATAAACTGCAATGGCGCGGCAGGATCATCGCCGTTTTCCGATGCGGAGCGTTCGTACCCATACACCTCCATGCGAAACTCTTTTTGCGTTAAGCGCGTCATAATCTCTTCGACCACGCGCACCATTTCGGCCAACTTAGGCGGTAACGATTTGTTTTCTTGCGCGGCTTGCGTACTGTGCGTGCCTTGGGCTAAATTGCCCGGCGTGGCAAAACCGGCCAAATTAGGTCGATTTAATCGAGCGTCCAATAAGGGTGCGCCAGGCAAAAAAGCGCGTGCATCGCTCAGGTTAGGTGGGTTTTTAGCGGTGTTTTCGGTGCCTTTTTCGCTACTATCGTACGTGCTAAAAGAGTGCTGACGCTGCACTTCCATCTCAACCGTTTTAGTCTGCCCCGACACCCGTTGGCCGTTTTGATACTGCTCTTGCACATGCGAAATCGACAACCGCTCAAAAAACCGCTGCTGCGCCCCCATTTCAACACTGTGAGTCTGAATTTTCATGTCGCCTCCCCAATACCAAACCACCGCACAACACCGCAAAAAACCGGTTTTAAATGTACGCGTATGGGATATTTATCGGCGGGCTACACAAAAACTTTAAACTGATGCCTATTGATGTAACTCAAAGGGCGTTAAACGCTGATAAACACTAATAAAGGGGGGTTCGGTTGCGCCCGGTTTGATGGATGGACAGTAATAAACATTATGTGCAAGCCGGATCCTAAGATACTGACCACAAAGATAGATTGCCAAAAAATGTTTTTAATCCACATGACGAATTACTTTATCTTTGATTGAAACGGCAATACGTTTTCCCAATTCAAACTCAGGAAAAACCGGGTTTTTCTCTGCCTCTCGTTCAATCATGTGCCACTCACATACCACCTCATTCTCTGTAAACTCAGCAACTAAATACCCTCTTTGACTACTATTGCAATACTCAACATCTTTAACAAAAGAGACAATGCTGTTTTGAATAAACGCTTCATAGCCACCCGGAATTTGCATATCCTTTTCTAAACCCGGGGACGAAACAGACCCCGTTCCAAACTCAACGCCAATTTGAGTACCATTATTATTGGTTATGTAGTTACACCAACCATTGTGTGAATCACCCGATAAAACCACCAGATTTGCATCGACATTACTGACCAGCTGCAATAAACACTCTCGCTCAGCATCATACCCATCCCAAGCATCCAAGTTATAGGGCACCTTTGGATTAAGTTCCGAGTTAAGCAAATTGCCATTATCTATAATTACGTTTTTTTCTTCTGCCGATAACGATGAAAAAAGCCGGTCATAAAGATCAGAGTCTTCGACTTTAACCAATTCAATTAATGCGAAAGCTTGCTCTATTTGACTTAACAAATCATAGCCGTCAATTTGAGTTGTATAAGCCTCTAACAAACCATCGCGCGCTAGCTCAGCAATTAAAAGACTTGCCAAGGCTGTAAATGCATTAAAAACCTCATAGTAAGTTAAAAAATTTAAAGGATTAGGCCGACCCGTTAGCGGATCAAACTGAATCACCGATGATGGTACATAAATCCGTGCCATTAAAACTTGCTGCCCTAATACTTGCCAGGCAACCCCTTTACTTTTAGCACTAATCAGAGCATTTTCTAGCCAAGATAGCTGGGCACTTCCTAATAGATTTCTATCTGGATTCTTTAAATCACTCATTAATAAGTCGGGCTTAATTAAATTGCCTTCGGCATCAAAATAATCTCCGTACATAAGCTGCTGATCGCGTCCAATTACCCTTGTATCCAGCATAATTAATGAGAGAATTTTGCCAAACTCAAAGACTCTATAAGTGATTACTTTATCTTCTTCTAGTTGAGGTACGCGAACAGGCAACCATTCGTACCAAGCTTGTATGGCCGCCTCCTTGCGTTCATAAAAACTCCCTTCGTCTTCAATGGTGTGATTTTCAGCTCCGTCAATGTAGCTATCATTAGCAATTTCATGGTCATCCCATACACAAATAAACGGCGCTTTTGCATGCAATTCAATTAAGTTTAAATCTGCGTGATACTGAGCATAACGCTGTCGGTAGTCAGACAAGGTAATGCACTCATACTCAGGTTGATGAACACGGCCAATTTCCTCACCAGTTCCTGCTTCTGGATAGTCGTCTTTAGCATATTCATAAATGTAATCGCCTAAATGCAATACCGCGTCAAAGGTCTCTGCTTGTTTAGCCGCTTCTTTATAAACATGAAAAAAACCAGCCGGAAAATTAGCGCAGGAGAAAACCGCTAGTTTCACGGAGTCTGCATTAATCGGAAGGGTTTTAGTTTGTCCAACAGGCGAGATTAATCCCTTTACTTTAAATCGATAATAATACCTTGTACTCGGCTCAAGCCCTTTAACATCAACCTTTAAAGTGTAGTCGGTCTTTTCATCAACCATCGCCGAATCTGAATTCACCAACTGGGTAAACTCAGGGTCTGTTGACACCTCCCAACTGACCATAGCGGGTACTTGTTTTAACGAGGTAACGCGAGTCCATATAATGACACTATCCGTCAATGGATCACCACTGGCTATACCATAGTCAAAGGCAAAGGCACTTTTCGAACTTGAATCCGAAAAGCACCCATTTACTCCAGAAGAAACAACGATAGATGCTGCACTGGTCGCCAATAATTTTAATAACACTCTTCTAGAAAGCTTCATCTAAGTCTCGCGGCCTAATCAAATAACGTTACACGCATGGGGTAAATTAAAACCCTCTAAATCTTTTGGCTTGTTGGCATCAATAATGACAACCTTATTAATAATTGAGACAATCTTGCCATCTTCCATTTCAATAATTACATCGGCAATTTCAGCCACATTTGGATCATGTGTGGCAATTAATATCGCCCCCGATGAAGTGTTCAAATGGCCTCTTAATTTATCTAAGATAAGCTTGGCCGTTTTAGAGTCGACATTACCAGTCGGCTCATCCGCCAGTAATAATTTTGGGTGATTTATTAAAGCTCGCGCAATGGCTCCTCTCTGGCGCTCTCCGCCAGAAACTTGCCTAGCATAAGCATCTGCTCTATGACCAACACCCATGCCATTCAGCAAATTTTTAGCCCTATTCTGACGCTCGCTGCTCGAAACTTGTCTATTAGACAATAAGGCTGACTCAACATTCTCTTGCAACGTTAAAACGGGAATGAGGTGATGAAACTGGAAAACAAACCCCATAAAATCTCGACGAAATTTAGAAACTGATTCAACTTCATTTAACCGCTTTCCTTCATATAAAATTTCACCACTTGAAGGGGTGTCCAATGTGCCAATAAGGTTGAGCAAGGTACTTTTTCCGCAACCAGAGGCTCCCATTAGTGCGTATATTTTTCCCGATTCTAAAATTAAATTAATCCCAGATAATCCCTGAACTAACCCTTCGTCATAGACTTTCGTTAACTCAGTAATTTCAACTAACTTACTCATGACGAATCGCCTTTGAAACTTGAATATTGGTACCGTATAACGTAGGAAACAGCGAACTAAGAAGTCCAATTACAACGGACATCAATAAAACGTTAAAAAAGACCGGTAGAGTGGGGGCATCGGGTAAAAACATCACCACACTTGAAAAATGACTTTGTAGTATTGGAAAAACCCCAAAAGACGCTAAATACCCAAGAACACCTCCCGTTAAAGCCAATATCAACGACTCCACTAAAAACACCATTACAATCATCTGTCTAGGCCAACCAATCGCACTTAAAATTCCCAGTTCTTTGGTTCGTTCGCTTATCGCCATAATAAAAGTATTAAGCAACACCGCTCCTGCAATAAACAGGGTCATAACTGACACAATATCCGTGAAATAAAAAACGCTTTTTATGGGTCCCAAATAATCGGGCAGTTGCTGGCTTTGAATGGCATTCATATCCGGAAATTGGCGATTTATTTTTTCTGTCATCATCAACGTATCGGTTGAATTTTCTAGCTTAATAAACAGTAAACTTGCTTTACCCGGTCTAGATATCAAGCTTTGAACACTCTCTAAATCTGAGATTAATCCAGAATTTAAAAAACTAAGCCAGCTTGAATAGATACCAACAATCGAATACTGCTCCCCATCACCAAACCCTATTTCATCACCTACGTCTAAACCATAGACTTTGGCTGCCTTCTCACCAATAATCAACTCTCTTTTTCCAGCGGAAATTACACGTCCTTTGCTAAGGTTAAAACCAAACCTCTGAGCAAAAGTGTTAAAGCTAGATACGCCTAAAATGAACACTAACTTGTCACCTTGCAACCGTTGATTGCCAATTAATAACGAGTGCACGGCCTTTACGCCATTCAAATTAGATATGCCCTCAAAGATATGTTCATCAATAATGGAAGTACCAGGATTGGTCGCATGCTTAGCTTGAACTGCAATATCTATATTCTGTTCCCCTAGAACGTTTGAGATTTGCTCAGAAAAAGAAGAGCCAACACTGGTCAACACCGAATAAAGAAAAATAATTAATGCCACTGAAAATAATGTAAAAAAGTGCGTAATCGTGTGCGCATAAGATTACGAAAAGCATAGCTTGCTATAATTTTATACATATCCCATCTCTGTTATTTAACCGACAAGCCATTCAAAAAAATGAATAAATGCAACCTCATAAACAAAACAAGTGTGCCTAAGCACACTTGTCTGTTTAAAATGCATATACCCTTTACGTTTAAGCAACTTGCTTTAGTTCAATTGAACCGCTTCTACGGCAAGATATCGCCTGTCGCTAAACCAGAGCAGTCCATTAAGCCTAATGGGCTACCATCAAACATAACATCAAAACTGTTTTGAACCGTTGATGATGGAGACATAGTCAACACAGCATCATTACTGCCGGTTACCTCAATCACACCGCTCAAAATGATATCTGCATCATTAACAACAATGGGCGTTGAGGTACGGACATTAACCGCACCCACTTCTGGATCACTGTAAGTAACATTAACCAAGTTAACCACAACATCTGCTGTCTCTGTGGTGTCTGCGTAGTAAGTCGAAATATCAACATTTGAAACACTAAACACCTCACCTGAACGCCCATCAGTCACACTCAATAAATCAGCGGTCATTGTGCTTGGTTTATCGGACGTTGCATTGTCATCTCCATTTCCGTAGGTATAAACAAAATCATCCAATTTCGCGACATGCGTGTAGGTTCCTTCAGCACTCTTCTCGATTGCTTGCAAACCCTCTGAACCGGTTGATAACTCGACATACTGAGGAATTGGACCTAAGTCACTTGGCTCACCAACGTTTTTAACATCAGCAACCCCATTTAAGGTCACGCTTTCAATATCATCACCTAGACAATAATTTACAAAGGTATAAACCACATCATCGACACCGTCATCATGAGTGCCTATTTTTGTGTAATACCCCGGATCTGTTGGGCACGTCCCTGGCGTTGATTCATTAATCGTCGTTAATCTAACCGTTGCCAACTTAGTGCTTACCGAAGCTTCACTATCATCCAAAACCTCTTTAATTGCCGATTGATAAATCAACGTAAAAGCTGGTGATGCCGAAGTTACAACGGTATCCGAAACATAAGAACACCCTGGTAAAGCCTCTGCTGCGTTAACCGCTAAAGTTTCAGCTTTAGATGAAGTTAATTCTGTTAACTCTGTAGTTTCTGTCGCTGCGCTGGTTGAAGAGCCTCCACCACTGCACCCTGAAAACATGGCTAATACTAGAGCTGTTGACGCTAATCCTGTACCCATTAATAAATGTTTATTCATGACCCTCTCCTTCAGTTAAAGTCGGCAAATTAAAATAAATTTTTAATGCCTAAATATGCTTACTTCCTGAAGTTAATTTTAAGTAGAAGAGAAAGGGATCAAAATCACCCTAAAGAATGATATTACCAATCCAGTATCGATTCTCGGCATAAAAACTGATATGAATTAACAATCAAGCACCGCTATAAACCCTGCAACGCTTGTCACTAAGGCTTAGGCGCTTAGATTTGGCACAGCCGCTAAAAACCATTGCAAACCACTGAGTGTTACACTTTCGCTTACAGTATCGGCTTGATACGGCGATAACGATTTGCTGTCTTGCGCGGCATGGCATGGCAAAACCTGCCAGATTAGGTCGATTTAATCGCGCGTCTAATTAAGAGTACTTGGCAAAAAAGCGTGTGCATCGCCAAGGTTAGGTGGGTTTTGGCGGTGTTTTCGGTGCTATCTTTGGTACGATTAAAAGTGCTAAATTACTGCTGGCGCAGCAGCACCATCTCAACACTGTGAGCCTGAGTTTGCATGTCACCCCCCCAATACCCAAACCAACGGACAACATAGAAAAAAACCGGTTTTAAGTACGTGCATATCTGTTTTTATCAAAGGGCTAAATTAATATTTTAGCCGTTAAAATAAAAAACCCTAATTACCAGGCCAGGTGGGTTGGACGTGGTTTATAAAATACCTTAGTGTCAAATTATTGGGTGCTACAAACTAAAAACCCCTCGTTAAGAGGGGCTTATTAATCAACCAATAAAGGTTAATCTTTTAACAATGTCGCTTTTACTTCAAAAACAGCGGTGGTTCCACTGACTTCGTTACCCACAATCAAATAGTTTTTGTTATCTGGACTGTCTGCCGCAGGCACAAACTTAAAGCCTTCTGGGCCTAAATCGCCAGCGTCAACTGTGTAAGTTGTGTCTGTTCCAGCAGGCGACTTGGTTAAATCACGATTATTAACATACTGCACATATTTAGGCGCGTAAGGGTTCGAAATATCGTACGTCATCACCCCGCCCATACGTTCTAAGCCAATAAAGGCATAGGTGTGCCCATCAATTTTGCCAACTGTAATGGCCTCGGGTTCTGGGCCTTTATTATCAGAACGGTCATCGCCGGTATTTTCGGCATTATCATTGTTAAAGTCTTCACCGTACAACTGCGCCGTTTTAGTTTCAAAGAAACTACCTGAGTCAAATACTTGCTGGCCTGTTTCGGTATCCCAGATAGAAAACGAACGCCCACCGTAGGCATATAGCTTGTTTATCGTAGTACCATTATTCATAACCTTAGTTTGAAAATAGGAGAATTTTAAACGCCCTAAAGTTGTGTCCGTATCAAGGCCAGTTAGCGCAGCTCCCATAATCAAATCAGAATCACCAATATCTTTCAAAGCCAACTCATCAAGGCATTTCCCATCAAAATAATAACCAGCCGCTGTACAACTTGTAGAATCAGTCACGGCATTTAACCAATCCTCTCTTGAATCGCCTTCATTTGCGGTTAATAAATATGTTTTGCCATTGTAGGTCATAGAGCTAATCGAATCAGGCATATACATACCCATAACTGGCCAGTTTTTGATATTAACACCGTCTTTCTGACTGGCATCCATTTCATTGCCAGGAATCGAATGATCTTTAAACCCTAGACCAAAGATTTTTTCAATCGAGTTGTCTGCTAGATTAATGACCGCAATGGCGTTGTTTTCTTGTAAGGCTACAAAGGCTTTAGAACCATCTTCAGAAACCGTAATGTATTCAGGTTCAAAACTTTGTGCCACGGTGGCTTTATTGCCAACATTGGTTGCGCTATAACCGTCTAATACCATTTTGGTTAAATCTAATTCTGCGTTACGAGTACCGTCAATGTTAAAGTCAGCGAACCCAATATCTACTTTAGAAAAATTGGCTAAGGTAATGACACTCACAGAACCTTCTGGATCAACCAAATAATTATCTTCAGGCTCACCTTCATTAGCCACTAATACTTTTTTACCATCTGGCGTAAACGTCACCATGTCAGGCAGTGCACCTGTTTCAATAACACTGGCCACCGAAAAATCGCCGGTATTTAAAATCACCACCCAACCATTATTGGTTTTGGTGGCGTTAGCCACCGCCACAGCAGCGTAATTGCCGCTAACCGCAATACTATTAGCCTCGCCTACCGTTGCTGTAGAAAATCCGGCAAAGCCATTAATCAAAGTCGCCATGTCTAAGCTTTGTGAGGGTGAGGTACTTACAGAAGCACCAAGATTGTTAAACACATCCACTTGGCCACTGCGTGCATTCACCGTGTAGATACGGTTATTAGCTTTGTCATAAGCCACAATTTCCGAAGCGCTTACAGCAAAACCCTGCGAAGCCGTACGCCCAACTTGCTCTAAGCTGACCACTTGAGTGCTGGCGTCGTCGCCTGCTAGACCTTGCGCACCAGTGTCACCGTCTTCTGCACCGCCGCAACCGGTTAACACCAACGTGGTGGATAACATTAAGCCCATTGCGATAGATAGTTTGTTTAGTTTCATGCTTGCCTCTTAATTTATGATTAAAGATGACTTGTCATTATGAAAACAAAACATGACAACACGGTGAACGGCATGTTAAGAAATAGTGTCATTTTTAAGACAGATTGGCGCGACAACTTTAGAGTAAACAAGGGTTTAAATTTTTCAACTACCAGGCCTGGTAAATTTAAAGAAATGTTTAAAACAAAGAGAGATTAAACTAAAAAGCCCCAGCGATGTGCATCGCTGGGGCTTAGGTTTGTGGTGCAGCCACCAGGAATCGAACCTGGAATTGCCCCTTAGGAGGGGGCGGTTATATCCATTTAACTACGGCCGCGAATGGGGTGGTATTTTAACCGTTTGATGCGCGGTTTGCAGGCTTAAATGGTTGGCATCGCACATTAATGCTGCGCTAAAAATGACTACCCTAGCTGATCACACTGGCTGATCACACTGGCTGATCACACTGGCTGATCAAGCGCGCCCAAACGCGCCAGCGCGTGCTGACCCGTGATGGTGTCGAGTTGGTAGATGTTAAAGTTGGTTTTAAGCGAAAAGTCTTGGGTTCGGGTGGCATAGTTGGTCGAAACACTGCCTTGGGGTGAATGCACACGGTGAAACACCTGCGGTGGCCAGCCTAAGATGGCGGCACCGGTAAATATTTTTTGGCCGTTATGGTAAATGGCGTCGGTGGTAACTTCAAAACGTTCAACCTGGCCGTGTTTTACCGAATACAACTCCACCAAACGCTGGCCTTGATGCACCACTAATTTGTCTTCTTGGTCGGTGTGCATGTACCAGTACCAGGTGTCGTCGCCGGCGATGAGTGGGCTTTTTCCGCCGGGTTCGTGCAGTACCAAATCGATGCTGGATAAATCGTCCACCACGCCGTCTACGCTAAAAAACTGTACCTTGGGCGTCGCTCTAAGCGGCTTTAAAGGCAAAATAAAACATAAGTTTTCAATGTAAACGTTTTTACACCCAACCACCAAATCTGTTAGTAACCCCGACATAACCACTCCAATGCATAAGCGTATGATAATATTCTAATCTTTGAGCTTTAAGTTATAACACTTAATGTGTGAATGCAATGCTTTTTAAGGATTATGCATCAAACGTGCGACTAATGTTTTTAGGGCTTTGACCAGGCCTGGTTAAACGCAAAACCGCCCTAAAAAGGGCGGTTTTGCGTGGGCGTACAAAGGTTTTAAACGTTAAAGTGTTAGCGCGCTTGACTCGACAGCATCATGGTAAAAGTGTGTTTTTCATTAGCACCAATCACCACGGCATTGTCGGCGATATTACCGGCTTCAACGCACACAAACGCTGGCCATAAATCGTCTGGAATGTCGCCAAAGCCTTTTACGGTTTCTGGACCCGGGTTCCAAACCACCGCCGATTGGGCGTTGTTTTTTTCAATGATAATGGCGCGATGGTTGCCCGCGTCTTCAATGACCGTGTCGGCGGTGTGGTTTAAGTACACCGAATCCATAGGCGGATTAAGCACTAAATCACCCGCTTGACGCTCGGCCGGTGCGTGGCTGAGTTTGTCTAAATGCGTGGCACCGTCTAAACCGGCAATCACCAAATTACGCGCGTCGGCGACGGCAAAATAGGTGTGAAACGCTTCGGTAATTTCAATGTCGTGGTCGTTTAGGTTGTAGGTGGTAAGCGACAACGCAAGTTTTTCACCGACTTCTATTTTAAGTTCGGCATGAAAGTAGTGTGGCCAAAGCGCCAAGGTTTCTTCGCTTGAATCAAAGCCCAACACCACTTCGGTGGCACCCGAGGGCATGTTGGCGACGTGCTCTAACTGCCATACCGCATTGCGCACAAAACCGTGTGCTGGGGCGGCCGGATTAGTGGCATTAGCCCCAAACCACGGCCAACAAATAGGCACACCACCGCGCACGGGCTTTTGGCCGTTGTAAATACTGGTGGGGCTCACCCACAACACTTCGGGCTGGTCGCTGGGCTTAAAATTTAACACCGAACCGCCATGGGTGGTAATTAAAGCGCTCGCCAGACCGTTTTTAACCTCAATCATCATAATATTGTCTTGCATGCGAAACGACACCCCTTCGGCGGTGAGCTGTTGCGCGTAGGGTTGAGTGTCTTGGGTATCTTGCTGAGCGTCTTGCTGTGCGGTGCTATTGGGCATCATGCCTCCTAAAATAATTTATAAGTTAAACACGTTAACCAGGCCTGGTGAAGTGCGATGCTTACGCAGGACGCCATTCGCTGAGGGTTTGTTCTAACAATGCGCGTGGATAGTCGCCAGTCACGTACGCTTGGCCAATGGTTTTTAACAACACCAAACGAATGGTGCCGGCTTGGACTTTTTTATCGCCCGCCATTAAATCTAAATACGTTTGGTTGCTCATTTGCGCCACACTGGGCGGATAAATAGGCAGATGCGCTTGTTCAAAAATGGCTTGAATGCGCGTGCACTCTTCGGGGCTTAAATTACCCAACAAACGCGATAAATAGACCGCTTGCATGGTGCCGGCACTCACGCCTTCGCCGTGCAACCAGTTACCATACCCCATGCCCGATTCAATGGCGTGGCCAAAGGTATGGCCTAAATTAAACAGCGCACGTAAACCCGACTCTTTTTCGTCCAACGCCACAATGTCGGCTTTGTTTTGACACGAACGTTCAATCGCTTCCATTAATGCGGCCGGTTCGCGTTTAAGCAAGGCGCTAATGTGGGTTTCAAGCCACTCAAAAAAGGGATAATCGCCAATTAAACCGTATTTAATCACCTCGGCCAGACCAGCAGACAACTCACGATCGGCCAGCGTATTAAGGGTTTGGGTATCAATCACCACGCATTCGGGTTGGTGAAACGCCCCAATCATATTTTTACCCAGCGGATGATTTACACCAGTTTTCCCCCCACCGAAGAGTCTACTTGTGACAGTAAGGTCGTGGGCATTTGAATAAAATTAACCCCGCGCTGAAACGCGGCGGCGGCAAAACCGGTCATGTCGCCAATCACCCCGCCGCCCAACGCCACCAACGTGCAACTGCGATCAAACCGCTGGCCAATCAGCGCATCAAACACCAAGTTAAGGGTGTCTAAATTTTTATACTGTTCGCCATCGGGCAAAATCACCGTTTCAACGGTAAAGTCGGCAAAGGCTTTTTTGCACGCGTCCAAATACAAGGGGGCGACCGTGGTGTTGGTTACAATCAACACCTGCTTGCCCTTAACATACGGCTTAACCCATTGGGCGTCGCCCATTAACCCTTGGCCAATAAAAATGGGGTAACTGCGGTCGCCTAAATTAACGTGTAATGTTTTAACGTGCGTTTTCACAATCGGTACTCTTTAATGCTTAATGAGACCTTTGCACGAGTCAATGCACGAATAAAAATGGTTAAAATTCACCTGATTTTTGTTGAAAATCTTGCGAATAGCTCGCTATTCACTGCGTTTTCCGCCGCAATCAGGCAAATTTTTTACCCTCAAGGGGTACTTACGCCTATTTTTTTTCGCACCTGATTCGTGCAAAGGTCTCTAATTTAAATAACGTGCTCGACTTCCAGCTCATCCAAAATTTGTTTTACAACGCGGTACACCGACACTTGCTGAGTTTCAATGACCAAATCGGCCATTTCTAAATACCATGGTTCGCGGCGTTCCATTAACTCGGCCAAGACTTTTTCGGGGTGATCGTTTTGCAATAATGGTCTATTTCGGTCGTGCTTGGTGCGCTGAATTAACGCCTCAACCGACGACTTTAAGTACACCACAAAGCCACGTGTGCGCAAATGTTGGCGATTTATTTCACGCTCAACCACGCCGCCGCCAGTCGCCAACACCATTTCGACCCGCTGGCTTAAATCGTCAATCACCGCTTCTTCGCGGTCGCGAAAACCTGACTCGCCTTCAATGTCAAAAATCATCGGAATGGTCGCGCCAGTACGCTGCTCGATCACATGGTCACTGTCCATAAACTGGTAGTGCAGTTTCTCGGCTAAAATGCGCCCAACGGTCGATTTTCCGGCGCCCATAGGGCCTATTAAAAATATACTTTCTTTATGCATACGCACATTGTAATGGATTTATTAACCGGCCTCCATTCAAGATTAAAAAAGCCAACAACTCTTTTGGTCTTATTTTATCAATCCAGATTTATTGAGCCGCGTAATTAAGTTTCATTATTGAGCGCCCACCCTAAGAACCACAATGCACCAACTCCGTTTTAACTTGCATATTAAGCAGACTTCTAAAACATCATAATATTATTATTTAATAATATAAAACAACAACCTAGACGCATATAAACATTTTATTGTTCATTTTGGTATAACTTATGTATAACTATGTTTGAGCAACAGAAAATCAAAAAAATAAATTGGCTGTTGTGGCTATTACATTGTTACTCACTTTAGTTAACACGTTTTACCCCTAATCTTTATACGTTGCTTTTATTTGCCTTAAAGTGCTTTGCACGAGTAACCCATTCGTGCAAAGTACTCTTTAATGGCTAGCCGTCACAAAATTATAGGAGGTTGTCATGGCTCAAGTACTCAAATCGTCGCACATCCACGATCATTACACCGAAAGTGGAGAGCACATTATTTCAAAAGATATTTCATATTCTCATATAGGTTCATGGCTCAAAAAAGGCTGGATGGACATGGCGCACGCCCCGGCGGCGTCGCTGTTTTATGGCCTGGTCATGATGTTTTCTGTCTTAGCGGTGTATACAGCGTTTAAGGATCAACCCATTACCATCTTTAAAATTGCCACCTTTTTTGTCATGATTTCACCGTTTTTAGCCACCGGCTTGTACGCTATTTCATGCCAGTTAAGCAAAGGTCAATCGCCCGACTTGTTTAGATCAATGTTTGCTTGGCGACGCAATAAAACTGAAATTGCTTTATTTGCTTTGGTGCTTGGGGTCATTGTGGCAATGTGGGCCACCATTACACCTTTAATTGCCGCCATTGCTACGGCCAATACATTGTTAATTATTAATCCAGAAGCGGGTTTAATGGGATTTTTAACCTCTGATGCCGGGATTAACTTTTTAATTTCGTTTGCTGTACTGGCCTCTTTAGTGACTGCGTTTGTGTTTACCATTAGCGTCATTACTATTCCTCTGCTGTTACGCGACACCCATGTGGGCGTGGTGTCCGCCATGATTTTAAGTTTTCAAGTCGTCATGGAAAACAAAAAAGTTATGGCTGCATGGGCACTTACTTTGGGTGGCTTAGTGATGATTGGCATTGTTACCCTTGGCGTGGCCATGGTAGTGGTTATGCCCTTGTTAGGCTACGCCAGTTGGCATGCCTTTAACGATTTAATAGAGGTGGACGATGGATTATCAAATAAAAATCTACCCCTTTAAAACCCGAATAGATTTATCTCAAACCGTTAATGTAAATTTTGGAGAACTAACATGAAAAACATTCTTATTGCAGGCGTTATCGCAAGTTTTATGGGGTTTTCGAGCCTAAGCATAGCCGATACACAATCCAAACAAGCGCAAGCCACTATTGAAAAACTTAATGCTCAAGGGGTAGGTTATCGTGATGCCTATGCGCAACTTTCATATGAAATCGCTTATGAAACCGCGTCAGTACAAGCCAAACAACCTTGTCGAAAAATGACTCGTGGCTTATGAGTTAAAACAGGCGCAACCTGTTAGCAACCAAGCCGTTACCCAGGCCGTTACCCTAGCCTTTACAACCCAGCCCTTAACCTTATAAGTTAAGGGCTTTTTTATGCCCATCGTTGTGCAAAGGTCTCTTTAATGACTGCTATCGTTAAGCTACCTTAATTAAAGCCCGTGGTTACTTTCCACCAGTATTAAATTCTCTGTTAAAATATTGAATCCTTTTATTTTTTTGGAGACACATCATGCTGGGCTCACTTTATATTGTCTCAGCGCCGTCAGGTGCTGGAAAAACCTCACTGGTTAGCAAACTCATTGAGTTAGACAGCAAAATTGTTGTGTCCATCTCCAGCACCACGCGCGCCAAGCGTCCCGGCGAAGAAAACGGGGTTAACTATCACTTTATTGACCTAACCACGTTTGAGCAAAAACAAGCGCACGGTGATTTTTTAGAGCACGCTCACGTGTTTGACCACTTTTACGGCACCTCTAAAAGCGCGGTACAAGAGCAACTTAATAGTGGCAAAGACGTTATTTTAGAAATCGACTGGCAGGGCGCGCAACAGGTGCGCTCTTTAATGCCCAACGCCACCAGCATTTTTATTTTACCGCCCTCTTTAGACGAACTATCGCGACGTCTAAACGCCCGTGGCACCGATTCGGCCGACATTATCAGCCGTCGCATGCGCGATGCCGTGGCCGAAATGTCGCACTATCACGAATTTGAATACGTCGTTATCAACAACCATTTTGACACCGCACTGCACGAGTTACACAGCATATTCTTGGCGGGACGACTCAAACAAGCCCAACAAAAAATGGCGCACAAAGCGCTTATAAAATCGTTAATTAACGCCCAATAAACACAGTACGCAACCCGCTAGGAGCAAGCCATGCCAGGTTTTGAGATTTTTGATGAATCCGAAAAACAACAAATCAACGAAGTAATGGATCAAGGATTCACCTTTCGCTACAACTTTGACGGCCTGCGCAATGGCGTGTGGAAAGCCCGCGAACTCGAAACTCTAATTTGTGAAACGCTCCACGTGAAACACGCCCATTTGGTGTCCAGTGGCACCACGGCGCTCACCACCGCATTAATGGCCGCCGGTGTGGGTGCGGGCGACGAGGTGATTGTGCCGCCGTTTACGTTTGTGGCCAGCGTTGAGGCCATTGTTTTGGCCGGCGCCATTCCGGTGTTTGCCGAAATTGACGAAACCCTTACGCTCTCTGCACAAGCCATCGAAGCGGTGATTACCTCCAAAACCCGTGCCGTTAACTTTGTACACATGTGCGGTTACGGCGGCGACATGGACGGCGTTAAAGCGGTGTGCGACAAACACAACTTAATTTTATTAGAAGACGCCTGCCAAGCCACCGGTGCGACATACAAAGGCAAAGCGCTGGGCACCATTGGTCAAGTCGGCACCTTTTCGTTTGACTCGGTTAAAACCATTTCGTGCGGTGAAGGCGGCGCAGTCCTTACCAACGACAGTCAAATTTACGCCAACGCCCACATGTTTTCAGACCACGGTCACGACCACATTGGCCAAGATCGCGGTGCCGAAAGCCACCCTATTATGGGCACTAACTTTCGCATATCCGAGATGAACGCCGCCGTAGGCGTGGCACAGTGGAAAAAACTCGACCGCATCTTAGCCATTCAACGTAAAAACAAAAAAGCCTTAAAAGACGCCTTAGCACAGTACCCCGAAGTCAGTTTTAGAGTGATTACCGACGAAAGCGGTGACAACGCAGGGTTTGTCAGCTTCTTTTTACCCACCGAAGAGCGCACCCGTGAGGTGGTAGCAGGTCTGGCCGAACAAAAAATTCCGGCGGTCTTTTATTGGTATGCCAATAACTGGCATTATTTTAAAAACTGGCCGCACATTCACCACATGAAAAGCCCGGCCAAATTGCCAATTGACCTGATTGCCGATCGCCCAGATTACACCCAAGTTAAAACCCCTAAGTCCGATGCCATTATGAGCCGCACCATTTCAATGCTCATTCAACTGTCGTGGACCGAGGCTGACATTAAAATGCGCATTGACGCATTTGCTAAAATATTCAAAAATCAACCCGCTTAAGACGCGCTTTGCACGAATCAAAACAGGATAAACAGATGAAATTTCGTAACTTTAAAACCGTACCTAAAATGATTTTTGGTCGTGGCTCATTTGATCAGCTCGACGACGTGTTAAGCACCGAACGCCAAAAAGTCGGTGATTTTGTGGTGTTTTTGGTGGATGCGATACACCAAAATAAACCGCTGGCCGAACGCATTCCGGCCAGCACGCGTGACATGGTTATTTGGCTGGACGTAACCGACGAGCCCAAAACCACCTACGTAGACGCACTTACCGTGCAAGTGCAAGCGTATTGCGCCGAACACAACAACGGCCGCAACCCAGTCAGCGTAGTCGGTTTGGGCGGTGGCTCTTCATTAGACTTGGCCAAAGCGGTGGCGTTAATGCTCACCAATCCGGGCGGATCGGCCTCTTACCAGGGCTGGGATTTAATCAAACACCCTGCCGTGCATCACGTCGGCATTCCCACCATTTCCGGCACGGGTGCCGAAGCGTCGCGCACCACGGTGTTAACCGGACCGGATAAAAAACTGGGCATGAACTCAGACCATACGGTGTTTGACCAAATTATTATGGACCCCGATTTATTGCAAGGCGTGCCCACCGACCAGTGGTTTTACACCGGCATGGACTGCTACATTCACAACATTGAAGCCTTAAACGGCACTTACATTAACGAGTTTGCACGTGCGTTTGGCGAAAAATCGCTGGATTTATGCAACCAAGTCTTTTTAGAAGATCACCCCGATTCCGACGAAAAGTTGATGATGGCCTCGTACATGGGTGGCCAAAGCATCGCTTACAGCCAAGTGGGCGCGTGCCATGCGCTGTCTTACGGCTTGTCGTACGTGATGGGCTACCATCACGGCATTGGCAACTGCATCGCCTTTGACGTGCTGGACGACTTTTATCCAGAAGGCGTTAAAGTGTTTAGACAGATGATGAACAAGCACAACATTGTGCTGCCTAAAGGCATCACCAAAGATCTAAGTGAAGCCGACATGCAAAAAATGATTCGCACCGCGTCAGGCTTAGCACCCCTGTGGGAAAACGTTTACGGCGCAAATTGGCAAGAAAAAGTAACCCCTGAATTATTGCGTTCACTTTACGAAAAAATGTAATCGTTTAATGTTATCGCCTAGCGTCATCGCTTAACACTCAACACCCACAAAAACCTATTCAACCAGGCCTGGTCAGACGTTAAAACGTTAAAACAAATGACCAGGCCTGGTCATTGTTACTGCATAAAGATTAAAGGCCGTTTAATGAACACCTATGTTTTTATTCCAGCGCGCTACGGCTCGTCGCGTTTACCGGGTAAGCCGCTTAAGCTGATTGCGGGCAAACCAATGATTCAGCACGTTTACGAACGCATCTCTAAAGCCACGGGGCTGGCTGGAGTGTACATTGCCACCGACGACGAACGCATTAAAACCGTGGTTGAAGCCTTTGGTGGACAAGTGATTATGACGCCCGTTGAAGCCGCTTCGGGCACCGACCGCATAGCCGCGGCCGCCAACGCACTGGGGTTAAAAGACGACGATTTAATTGTCAATGTACAAGGCGACCAACCGCTGGTGCATCCGCAATCCATCACCGATGTGATTGCCCCGTTTTTAGCGGCCGACTACCAAGGCGCGTTTGAAATGAGCACCTTGTCGTTTAAAATTGTTAACGAAGCCGAAATCACCAACCCCAAAGACGTTAAATTGGTAACCGATTACAACGGCTTTGCACTGTATTTTTCGCGCGCCACCATTCCACATGGCCGCGACTATTGGGATCACGACAGCTTTAAACACTTGGGCATCTACGCCTACACCAAACGCTTTGTTGATCTGTTTAACACTCTGCCCATGGGACGTTTAGAAGACATCGAAAAACTCGAGCAACTGCGCGCGCTGGAATACGGCCATAAAATTAAAGTGGTGCAAAGCGCTTACGATTCACCCGAAGTGGATTTGCCCGGCGACATTGCCCTGATGGAAGCGTTGCTACTGGCCGGCCATTAACACACTAAGCGAAACCCCAAATAGCAAAGTGATTTAAATTAAAGTTTAAAGTTACCAGGCCTGGTCAATATATGGGCACCTCTATTAACCCCAGGTTGAATTCTGCGGGACTTAAAGGCCACTTATTCTAGGCGTGCGGCGCCGACCTTAGTCATTCTAAGGTCAAGGCGCATAACAACGAAGAAGTGGCCTTTAAGCCCCGCCCGAAGGGGCTTAGCCAAGTTATTCAGCTCTGCGTTGCGAACGCTTGCCAGGTCTAGACATGACCGCACGTTCGCGCCTTGATCTGAATAACTTGGCGTTGCCAGAATCAACCTGGGGTTAATAGAGGTGCCCATAAGAATGTGAGAATGCGATGTACACCTTAATGACCCGAATACTCAGCCCATTGTTGTGGTTACTGGTGGCCGTTGAAGCCGTTAAACGCCGCGGCGGCTGGACTTTTTTTGTGCAACGCTTAGGGCTGTGGTTTGCGACTTTGCCACCCTTGCCCGCAACCATAAACACCTCTGCACCCCAGCGTATTTGGCTGCATTGCGCCTCGGTGGGCGAGGTTAAAGCGGCTCAACCGCTCATTAATGCACTGCTGAACCAATCTCGCCAAGTGGTCGTGACCACCAACACACCCACCGGCTTAGCACTTGCAAAAACCCTATGGCAAGACCGCGTGTTTTACGCCTACTTGCCGTTGGACTGGGGGTTTGCCGTTAACCATTTTTTAAAACGCACCCAGCCGCAAACGTTGTGGGTGTTAGAAACCGAAATCTGGCCAACCCTATATAAAGTGTGTGCCCAACACGGCCTACCCATTTGCATTATCAACGGTCGATTGTCGCAAAAAACCCTTGCCGCCCCCAACTGGTTAAAAACCGCCTATCGTCAGGCGTTGCGTCAGGTTAATCCTTTGTTGGCGCGCTCACCCGAAGACGCACAACGGTTTATTGAACTGGGTGCTCTGCCCCAACACGTTCAAGTATTGGGCAATTTAAAATACAGCCAACAGCACAGCCTTACCCACCACGCTCGCCCGATAACGCAGCCTTATGTACTGCTGGCCTCATCGCACCACAATGAAGAACAGCACATTGTGCAACACTGGCTCACGCTGCAACGCCCAGAATTAATGGTGATTGTGCCGCGCCATCCGCGCCGCAGTAGCGCGATTCAACAGCAACTTAAACAGCTTAACGTAGTCTATAACGTGGCCAGTCTTGGCCAAGTACCGACCGCGCAGACCCAAGTTTTTTTAGACGATCAATTTGGCAAACTCATGCCGCTGTTTGAACACGCTCAACTGGTAATTATGGGCGGAAGCTTTGTGCCTAAAGGTGGCCACAACGTGTTAGAACCCGCACTCTATGGCCGCGCCATTCTAACCGGGCCCGATATGTCTGACTTTGAAGCCGAAACCGCACTTTTAAAATCCCACGGCGGTCTGATTCAATGCCAAGACTACCAAGAACTTATGCAACAGCTCAATCGTTTATTAAGCGATCATGACGCACCCGCCCTTAGAGAAAACCTAGGCCAAGGTGCGCGCACCGCACTTAACAGCCAAAAAAATAACCTCCAACGCTATTTAAACGCCTTAAACATACTCTAAAACAGCGCGATAGACCGCAATCTTCGATTAATCGTTCTTTAACCCGCGCCAATTTAAGGTAAAATAGTCGACCACCTTAAAAATGCATGGATAAAAAAATGGCACGTGTCACCGTAGAAGATTGTTTAGCTCAAGTTGAAAACCGTTTTGAATTGGTTATTTTAAGCGCCAAACGCGCACGTCAATTAGCCAACGGCGCTGAAGCCACGCTGGCGTGGGAAAACGACAAGCCCACCGTTATGGCGTTGCGCGAATTAGCCGCTAACACCATCGACAAAAAAACCGTTATGGACGACCCAAACACCCCGCCTTACTTCAGCTAACTGGCTTATTGCATTCGCTCAACATCGTTTAGCGTAGTGTAATTTTAGCTTATTACCGTGTTTGCTCGCGCTGTTAAGGATTTTTCTGATGCCCACGCCCCACTCCATTGATGGACTCATCAATAAAGCCTCGTTGTATTTAAACGAAGAACAGGTAGCGCGTATAAAAATCGCCAGCGAGTTTGGCGCGCTGGCGCATCAAGGTCAAACCCGTAAATCGGGTGAAGAATACATTTGGCACCCGATTGCCGTGGCCGAAATTTTGGCCGAAATCCAACTTGACCAAGAAAGTTTAATTGCCGCCATTTTACATGACGTGATTGAAGACACCCCTTACAGCAAACAAGACATTGCCGATCGCTTTGGCGACAGCGTTGCCGAGATAGTCGATGGTGTTACCAAGCTGGGTAAACTCGAATTTGACAACCCGCAAGAAGCCCAAGCCGAAAACTTTCGTAAAATGATTTTAGCCATGGCGCGCGACATTCGCGTCATCTTAATCAAACTGGGCGATCGCCTGCATAACATGCGCACGTTGGGTGTAATGCGTCCCGACAAACAACGTCGCATTGCCCGCGAAACCTTAGACATCTTTGCCCCCATCGCCGGTCGTTTAGGCATTAATGCTATTCGCATCGAACTGGAAGATTTGGGCTTTAAAGCCATGTATCCGCGACGCTTTGCCGTGTTAGAAGCCGCCGTTAAAAAAGCCCGTGGTAACCGCAATGAAATTGTTGAACAAATCCGCGAAACCATTCAAAACCGTTTAAATCAAGAAGAAATACCGGGTAAAGTATTTGGACGTGAAAAGCATTTGTACAGCTTATACAAAAAAATGCGCAATAAACGTCAGCACTTTAGCGACATTTTAGACATCTTTGCCTTTCGCATCATCGTCAACACCGCCGACGAGTGTTATCGCACCTTAGGCACCATGCATTCGCTTTACAAATTTTTGCCGGGGCGCTTCAAAGACTACATTGGTATTCCTAAGTCCAACGGCTATCAATCGTTGCACACGGCGGTATTTGGGCCTTATGGCGTTCATTTAGAAGTGCAAATTCGTACCTCTGCCATGCAAGAGGTCTCGGAACACGGTATTGCGGCGCATTGGCAATACAAACAAGACGGTTCAAGTTCGGACAAAACTCCATCGCACGTTGATTTGCGGGCGCAAGAGTGGGTTAAAAACCTACTCGAAATTCAGCAAAGTGCCGGCAACTCACTCGACTTTTTAGAAAACGTCAAAATCGACCTTTTTCCCGATGTGATTTATGTGTTCACCCCCAAAGGCGACATTATTACCTTGCCCAAAGGTGCCACACCGGTCGATTTTGCCTACGCCGTGCACACCAATATTGGCCACGCCACAGTGGCTTGTCGCATTGACAAACAGTTGGTGCCGCTGCGCACACCGCTCGAAAGCGGTAAAACCATTAATATTATTAAGGGTAAAGAACTTCAACCCAATCCAGCGTGGTTAAACTTTGTCACCACCGCCAAAGCGCGCTCGCAAATTCGCCATTACATGAAGCATCAGCACTCGGACGAGGCCATTATTTTGGGTCAAAAGATGCTGGCTAAATCGCTGCGCAATTTTAATATGGCGTACGAAGGTTTAACGCAAGAGATTCGCCATGAGCTGATTGAAGTGCTTAAACTTGAACATTGGGAGCAACTGCTCGAAGATTTGGGCTCAGGCAACCGTATGGCGCCGCTGGTGGCCAAGCAAATTCACGATGCCGTACTGGGCGCGGACGACGAAGTGAATCATAAAAACATTGGCTCAGACACGCCACTGCCCATTTCGGGCACCGAAGGCATGGTAATTCACTTTGCCAACTGCTGTCACCCTATTCCGGGCGATCAAATTGTGGGCTTTATTAGCACCGAAAAAGGCTTGGTCATTCATCGCAGCAGTTGCAGCAATGTTAAAAACATCAAAAACCATCCCGAAAAATGTCTAGACGTAAACTGGGATAAAGACGCGCAAGGGACTTATTTGGCCGAAATTCAATTAGAGGCCAAAAACCAGCGCGGCACCTTGGCCACCGTGGCCAATCAAATTGCCAAAATTAACACCGACATTGAGCGCGTGCGCTCCGAAGACAAAGACGAATCATATAGCCTAATGCATTTTGTCATCAACGTGCGCGACCGCGTGCATTTAGCCCAAGTGATGCGCAGTTTAAAACGCCTGCCCATCGTCGAAAAAATTCAGCGAATTTAAACCGCTAATTTAACCCGTTAATTTAAACACTTTTAAGGAACTCATCATGCGCGACATTATCTCTACCCCTAACGCTCCACAGGCCATCGGCACCTATTCGCAAGCGGTGCGCGTTGGTAATACCGTGTATTTATCTGGGCAAATTGCGCTTATTCCCGAAACCATGCAAATGGTCGAAGGTGATATTGCGCTTAGAATTCATCAGGTGTTTAAAAATCTTGCGGCGGTGTGTGAAGCGGCGGGCGGTTCGTTAAAAGACATGGTAAAGGTAAACATTTTTTTAACCGATATGGCCAACTTTGCCACGGTAAACGAAGTGATGGCGCAGTATTTTGAACAACCCTATCCCGCGCGTGCGGCGGTAGCGGTTAAGCAATTGCCCAAAGACACCGACATTGAAATTGAAGGAATTATGGCGCTGTCGAGTTACTAACCCGCTTCTTGTGGCTGACAATGTTGGCACAAACCATGAATCTCTATGCCGGGCTGAACCACTTTAAAACTTAGCTCGGCGGCTTGCGCTACAATCGACGCCCACATGGCATCGGCCATCACCCATTCCTGGATTCGTCCACACGCATCGCACATAAAAAACTGTGCGGCACCGTGGTGCGGTTTGCCAATATGATCACACACCACATACTGACTGGTCGACGCCAAACGATGTACCAGGCCTGCTGACTCTAAAAAACTCAACGCTCGGTAAATGGTCATAGGCTGCGCGCCACTTTGCTGGGTTTGCTGATAATGTGCCAAAATTTCATACGCGGTTTGCGGTTGCGATTGCGCCACTAAAATGCTCAACACCTTTTCGCGCACGGGAGTGAGTTTTAAAGCCGCTTTTTGGCAGTGCGCATGCGCCTGATCGATAAAATTATGGGAACACTCTGCAGGCATTATTTACTCCTAAGCGGCAAACGGATCGGTTAATTGATACCAGTATTCTACCCCAGCCAGCAGCTCTTCATCCGACAGTAAACAGTCGTCTAAGGCGGCTTTTGTGGAATTCTCATCTAATCCCTGGCCAATAAACACCAATTCTTGGCGCATGTCGCCAAACGGCTCAATCCATTTTGTGGCAATAAAATCTCTGGACTCTTGGTCGTCGGGCCATTTATCTTCGGCCACCGCTTTCCAAAACATCCCCGCCCAATGATGATGCGCAATGCCACCGGCTTGGTTCCAAACCCCTGCCATTTGCGGCTGACTGGCCAACCAAAAATAGCCTTTAGAACGAATAAGCTTGCCACGTGGCCAATCTTGATGCAAAAAATTCCAAAATTTTGTGGATGAAACGGCTTGCGGGCGTGATAGCTAAAACTGCCAATCCCATACTCTTCGGTTTCGGGAGTGTGCGAACCGCGCGGCTCTTGCAACCAGCCGGGCGCATCTTGCGCTTGCAACACGTCAAATAAACCGGTATTGAGCACTTGGCTTAAGTCAATGTGGCCTTGCTCCATGGCGGCAATGCGCGCCGTAGGGTTAAGTTGTTGTAAAATCAAGCGCAACTCAGTGACCTGCGTTGGGGTCATTAAATCGGTTTTGCTGATTAAAATAACGTTGGCAAACTCCACCTGCTCAATCAACAAATCGGCCACACTGCGAACATCGTCTTCGCCCAAACTTTCACCGGCCGCTTGCAACGACTTGGCCTCATCAAAATCGCGTCTAAAATTTACCCCATCCACCACGGTCACCATAGTGTCTAACCGGGCAACCTGCGATAACGATACGCCGTGTTCGTCTTCAAACGTAAAGGTTTCGGCCACCGGCATGGGTTCCGAAATACCGGTGGATTCAATTAACAAATAGTCAAAACGCCCGCTGTTAGCCAGTTGCGTCACTTCAATTAATAAATCTTCGCGCAAGGTGCAACAAATACAACCGTTAGACATCTCAACCAATTTTTCTTCGGCGCGATTAAAACTCACCTCGCCCTGCACCAAACTGGCGTCAATATTGACCTCACTCATGTCGTTAACAATCACCGCCACCCGCAAATTTTGGCGATTATTTAAGATGTAATTTAAAAGTGTGGTTTTACCCGCGCCCAAAAACCCAGATAATAGGGTAACCGGAAGTTGCTTCATGCTTAATTTACCCGCTCATAAACCTAAAATTGTTATGTTATAACATAACAATTTATGACACAAGCGCTTTTAAATACGTGCCAGACTGACCAGGCCTGGTCAAACCACTGGACTTAATGTTTAGACAAAACAAAGGAAACCCAATATGCTCAATTTAGATTTGCAAACCAAGCGCATTCAATGCCCCTACTGCTGGGAAACCATTAAAATTGTTATCGACCCCAGCCACCTAGAACCCGGTGAGCCGCAAGATTACATAGAAGACTGCTTTGTGTGTTGCCAACCCATTCGCCTCATTGTCAGCACCGACCACGATGGCTACATTGAGGTGGACGCATTAACCGACTAGGCCTGGCCAGACCGCATAATACACGCCACTTACAGTGAGTGCTAAGTTATGGTATTTGCTTAAAATCTAACCCTAAAAGAGACCCTTGCACGAGTCAAGGCACAGTAAAAAATGGCTAAAATTTACCTGATTTTTGTTGAAAACCTTGCGAATAGCCCGCTATTCACTGTGTTTTTCGCCGCAATCAGGCAAATTTTATCTCATTTTTTCCTCGCACCTCACTCGTGCAAAGGTCTCTAAAAGTGTTAAAATTTAAAGCTCACTTACAGTTTAAATTGGTTGATAGCAGCGCGATGAAAACTCTTAATAAATATTTTTTAGGTAATTTGTACACTCCAGCCAACAATGTACTGTTAGAACAAATTGAATCTTTAATATTGCCCAATACCGAGCGATGCGCCAAACGATTTTATACCGAACTTTTAGCCGACGATGCCACCAAACTTTTTTTATCCAACGACCTAGTTAAAGAACGCTTAAGCCGAGAACTTGCTAAATGGATTGGTGCCACATTAACGATAAAATCTAGCTTTGAAAGCACACAAGAGGTCGTTGCTATGCAACGCCATGTTGGAGAGGTTCACGCCCGTGTCAATGTCCCTATGACGCTGGTGAACAGCGCCATGATTATTGTTAAAGAAGAGCTATTTTTAATTATATTAGCCTCCCCCCTAACCTCAGACAATAAAACCCAAGCGGTTATCTTAATTAACAAAATACTTGATGCCAGCCTAAGCTTAATTAACGAAGCGTATTTAGAAGGCCGCGTGGCTAACGAACGCTCGGCACAAGAGTTTCGCAGTCGTACCACCGCGCACGAGCTTGCCATTGAAATAGAACGGGTAAAAGGCTCATTTTTTAGCTGGCTAACCGAGTTTATGACCGCTTTGCTCACCGATCAAACACAGTTAAAAACCGACCTAGCCAAACAAGATTTTGGCCTATGGATTCGCCACAAACTCGACTTTATTTGTTCGAGCCAACCCGTGGTTAGCAGCATTAAAGACAACTTAGATCAAATTCAAATATACGCAAATGAAATATCTGCCCTGCCCAAAGAATCCAGAGGCCATAAAATAAAACTCATCAATGATTTAACCAACGAGTGCGGTTGGTTTTTAAGCTCTATTGCCGACAAAAACATTGAAGACTCAACCCGAGAAGACGGCTTAACCTCGCTTATTGAGCGACGCTTTATGGCGCCTATTTTGCAAAAAGAAACGCAAATGGCCATAAAACTAAACGCCCCTTACACGCTCATTATGCTGGACGTGGACAACTTTAAAAGCATTAATGATATTTACGGGCATCCTGCCGGCGACACGGTACTTTCCAACATTGGTCGCGGCATTAAACGTACCTTACAAATAACCGATTACGCATTTCGTTATGGCGGTGAAGAGTTTTTAATTTTACTGCCCGAAACCAAAATGGAACGTGCGCGCATAATAGCTCAACAGATATTAACCAACATTCGAGCGCTTAAAATTCAAATCGAAAACGGCCGCCACATTGGCATCACCGCCTCTATTGGCTTGGCCGAGTTTTCGGGGCATCCCGACTTTATGCAACTTATTAACCAAGCCGATCAAAACCTATACCAAGCCAAGCACAATGGCAAAGACCAAGCCGTTGGATAAAACGCATTTTTAGCTCTAAATACGTTATTAAAACAATGCAATGTAAATAAAAACGCCATTAATTATAGAAAATACTAATATACGAATCTTATATACTTATTATACAAATCTTATTAAGTTCTTTACTCTAAGCCGCTAACGCTTTATTAGCAGCTTTTTGTTTTAAGGACATTTTATGCATTCACCCGATTTAAATTCATTGCGCTTTATCACCAACGTCGATTCTGATTTTAAGATTACCTTTGTTAACCAGGCCTATCTTGACTGGCTTGGGTACGAAAATAATGAATTAATTGGACAAAAAACCACTCTTTTACACCATGACAGCACGCCCCGCGCCTTAGGCGAGATGATTGTTAAACAATCTAACGCCGGCCAAACCGTCAGCACGCCGCTTAAAGAAGTAAAACAAAATGGCCAAGCCTACTGGGTGGACATGCGCATTCAACCGATGATGGAAAACGGTCGTTACACCGGCTACACCTCGGTTAAGCGTCTGGTGCTGGATCCGCAACGCATCGCGCAGCTTGAGCAGCATTACGCCGACCTACACAGTAAACGCACCGTATTGGTCAACGGTCAAACGGTTAATCGTCTACAACATCGCGTTAAAAACGCCTTTGGCATCCCCCACTGGTCAATTAGCCAGCAAATTGCCGCCTCGATTACCTTAGCGGTTTTATTGGGATTGGGGGTGGCATTGGTGCATGAACACCAACAAAAATCCGATATTTTGGCGCGGAGCATAACGCAAAACCAAACCACCTTAAACAGCTTGGTAGACGCCTACTTTCAAAAAAAACTGGATGTGGGAGAGGCCTCGTTGGCGGGCATTGCCAACTCAGAAACGCTTAAACAGGCGTTTAATGCCCGCAACTTAACCGATTTGCACGCCCAAACAGCCGGGTTATCCGACTACTTTGCTAAAAACACCAAAAATAAAAACATTGTCGTCCAATTGATTGACCAAAACGGCCAAGGGTTTTACAACAGTTGGGCAAAACAACCCACCCAACAATTGCCCCAAGATTTAACCTGGCGTGAAGACGTGCAACTGCAAACGCAAAATCCCACCGCGTTTCGCACTTATTCATTAGGACAACGTGGCTTTACCTTAAAAAACCACATTCCGTTTTACGATGCCAACCAGCAATACACCGGCTCGATTACCTTGGTGCAAGGTCTGGGTTCGGTGCATAAAGATTTATTGGCCGAAAACATTCGCTTTATGGCCATTGTTGACACGGCCAATTTACTGCCGCAACAAAAAGGCATTTTAGACAACGATACGGTTTTTAGCGACAAAGGCTTTGCGCTGTCGTCCAACAGCCACTTTGCCACCGAGCAAGGCAAACAATTGCACGCCTATCTTAATACGCTAAAAGCCAACGATTTAATCGCTCCCAGCGTGCGTTTAGACCATCAATACTTTAGCGTGGCCATTCCAATTAAAGACGCTAAAGAGCGCGTGTATGGCTACCTGGTGGCGGCCGAGCCAGCCGAAAAATTTAATGCTTATTTGCAACAGCAATATCAAGTCGCGCAAAACACCTTTTATGCGGTGCTGATCACCGCCATTATTTTAGCGTTGGTGGTGTTAAGCATTGTGTGGCTTTTGGTCATTCGCCCGCTAAAACACGCCCAGCAGACCATGGCCAGCGCGGTAACGCATCAAGATCTTTTTGCGCGTTTGCCCAGTGTAGGACACGATGAAATAGCCCAGTTGGCCAACGCCTACAACCATCAAGCCATGTTGTCGCAAGTGGTTATCTCTGAGACCAATACCGCGTTAGAAGAAATTTTGGTGGGGCGTTTAAACCACACAGTGCATTTTCCGTTTTTAGCCGATTACGCCCTGCTTAAAGACCGTTTAAATCAAACGGCACACGGTTTGCAAACCACCTTTACTAAGATTGGTGAGGTGATGGGTGATTTAAAATCTGGCCACTTTAGCCGCACCCATCAACACACCTTAAACGGCGCTTACGCCGACGTGGTAAACGATTGCAGTGCCGCGATGCAGGCGCTTAACCAAGTGTTTACCCAAATTACCCATGTTATGAACCTAGCGGCACGCGGGCAATTTGACGAGCGCATTACTCTGGCCGCCCAAGGCGATTTGGACGCGCTTAAGCAAACACTCAACACCACACTTGAGCAACTTAACACCGGGTTTGGCGACGTAATTAATGCCGCAAATCGTCTGGCACAAGGCGACTTAACCCAACCTATTACCCACGCGTACGAATTTAAAATGGACGAAGCCAAACAAGCCATTAACGCGTCTATGGACGGTTTAAGCACCACGCTGTCCAGCGTGTTTACCATTGCCCAACAACTGCAAGACGACGTGGCGTGCGTGCAAGAAGGTACGCAAAATCTTAACGACCGCACCCAGCAACAAGCCGCGTCGCTTGAACAAACGGCTGCCGCCATGGAGCAAACCGCCGCACAAACTCGCAGTAATTTAGACCATACTCAGCACGCCAATGAAATATCCAAACATCAGGCTCACTTGCTCACCCAAGCCAATCACACCATGCAAGACACCAAAGCGTCTATGGGCAATATTAAACAGGTGTCGGAAAAAATTCGTGACATCACCAGTTTAATTGACTCGATTGCCTTTCAAACCAACCTACTGGCGCTCAACGCCGCCGTTGAAGCCGCACGCGCCGGCGAGCATGGCCGAGGCTTTGCCGTGGTGGCCTCCGAAGTGCGTAACCTAGCGCAAAAATCGGCCAATGCCGCCAAAGACATCAGCACTCTGGTTGAGCAAACCGCTCGCGCCATTCAAATAGGCGTTGAACAAGTCGATAACGTTGCACAAGCGCTTGACAACATAACCGTTGAAACCGAAAAGGTGCAGCACATTGTGGCCGAAGTAACCCAGGCCTCTCAAGAACAGTCTATGGGCATTGATGAAATTAACAAAGCCATTGGCCACATTGATGCCACCACCCAACAAAACGCCGCGTTGGTCGAAGAGACCTCGGCCACCGCCGATTCAATGACCCAATCGGCCATGACCTTAAACCAAGAAGTGAGTCGCTTTAAAATAGCCCAAACCTCGCAACGGTTGATTCGCTAAAGTCATCACTCTAACCCGTCTATTCGCATTGACCAGGCCTGGTCAATGCGTATTAATGCCTTTAAAAGGCATTAATTAAAAGCCTAGTGCAAGCCCCAAAGCGTTTAAAATAACCATCTTTGTTAAATGGGTTGATTGAACATGTCGCGTTCTTTGGTGTTGCAAACCACCTTTTTTACCCTATTGGCCATGGTGGCGTTTGCCGCCAACGCCATAGTGTGTCGCTGGGCGTTGGACGGCGGTTGGATTGACCCGGTAAGCTTTACCAGTTTGCGTTTGGGTTCGGCCGCCGCCATGCTGTTTTTGGTGATGCTGTGGGTCAATAAAGCCCAACAAGCGCAAAGCCCCCAAAAACTGCAGCACACCGTGCCAAGCCGCGGCAGTTGGAAAGCCGCGTTTATTCTGTTTGTGTACGCCATCACGTTTTCATACGGTTACGTGGCCATCAGCACCGCCAACGGCGCGCTTATTTTGTCGGCGGTGGTGCAATTAACCATGATTGGTTACGCATTGCGCCAAGGCGATAAACTGCATGGTTTAGAATGGTTGGGCGTGGCGTTGGCGTTAATTGGCTTGTTGTATTTGGTCTACCCAAAACTTTCCACCCCGTCGTGGTGGGGGTTGGTCATGGTGGTGATATCCGCCTACACCTGGGCGTTGTACAGTTTAAACGGTCGCACCTCACGCAACCCACTCACCGACACCGCCTACAACTTTTACCGCACCCTGCCCATGATTGCGCTGGCCAGTTTACTGAGTTTGCTGTTTATTGAATTTGTGCATTTAAGCGTGTTTGGCGTAACCTTAGCGGTGTTTTCAGGCGCAGTCACCACTGGGCTTGGCTACATTTTATGGTACAAAGCCTTGCCGCAAATCTCATCCAGCTTGGCGTCGGCCACCCAATTATTAGTGCCCTTGCTGGCCGCCTTTGGCGCCGCCTGGCTCATTGCCGAACCCATTACCCTACGCTTTATGCTGGCCGCCGCCCTAATGATGGGCGGCTTAAGCCTAGTTTTACTGGGTCGTCATCAATTTAGAAAGCGGTAACGTTTACGCGAATACCGCACACGACACTTTTCACTTTGCATATTTTGCACAATACAATCCAAAAGGGCTTATTTATGGAACAGCTTAACCCACTTTTAATCACCGTAAACAGTTTGGTTTGGGGGCCTGTTTTGCTGGTTTTGTTATTAGGAACCGGCGTGTATTTAATGATTCGGTTGCGTTTTTTACCGTTGCGCAATCTGTTTTATGCCTTTAAATTATTGTGGACCACGCGCAAATCGCAACACCCCGGCGACATCAGCTCGTTTGGTGCGTTAATGACCGCCATGGCCGCTACCGTGGGTACAGGCAATATTGCTGGTGTGGCGGCGGCGCTGTTTATTGGCGGGCCTGGGGCTATTTTTTGGATGTGGATGACGGCGCTGGTGGGCATGGCCACCAAATACAGCGAAACGGTTTTGGCGGTGCATTACCGTGAAAAAGACACCGATGGCAAACACGTGGGCGGCCCCATGTACTACATTAAAAACGGCTTGGGTAAAAAATGGCAACCGCTGGCGTTTGCCTTTGCGCTGTTTGGCACCATCGCGGCGTTTGGCATTGGCAACATGGTGCAAGCCAATGCGGTGGCGGGAGCGATGCAAAGTGCGTTTGGGGTCAATAATCAGATTACAGGCTTGGTGTTAATGGGCTTGGTGGGCTTAGTGTTGTTTGGCGGAATCGCGCGCATTGCCAAAACAGCCAACGCCCTAGTGCCGTTAATGGCGGTGTTGTACATTGGAATTTCGCTCACCATTATCGGTTTGCACATTGATGCCTTGCCCAATGCGTTACTGACCATTGTGCAAAGCGCCTTTACCGGCCATGCGGCGGCCGGTGGATTTGCTGGGGCAAGCCTTATTTTAGCCATTCAATTTGGGGTGGCGCGTGGCGTGTTTTCAAACGAAGCCGGCCTGGGAACCGCCCCCATTGCGCATGCGGCCGCCAAAACCAACAACCCGGTTGAGCAAGGTCACATTGCCATGTTGGGCACGTTTATTGACACCATTATTATCTGCACCCTAACCGCCTTAGTGATTATGGTCACCAACACCTGGCAAAGCGGTGAAACCGGCTCACCCTTAACCGCGTTGGCGTTTAGCACCGGGTTAAATTCAAGCCTGGGTGCGGTGGTCGTGGCCCTAGCACTGGCCATTTTTGCCTTTACCACCTTGTTGGGTTGGAGCTATTACGGTGAGCGTTGCGCGCAATACATTGGCGGCTTAAAGGTTATTTTGTATTACCGCATTGTCTGGGTGCTGGCGGTGTTTGTGGGCGCGGCCTTGTCGGATTACTTTAATACCGTGCTGATTTTGGCCGATATTTTAAACGCGCTCATGGCCGTTCCCAACCTGATTGCGCTGTTGCTGCTGACGCCGGTGATTATTAAACTCACGCAAAACAAATAACGCCATGACTCACATAAGCACCCATAAAATCACCCAACCAGCCATGCAACAAATAGCTCAAGAGGCGGCGCAACTTCTTCTGGACAGCCGGCTCAATCAAACCGCGCACAATAGCGCCATACGTTTGCCAAAGCCTTTACGCCCACAGACCTTTGACCAGGCCTGGTTAACCCAACAAGCGTTAACAGCCCAACGCGCACAAACGTTGTTAAACCCCGTTGTGGGTTGGAAATGCGGCCTACCGTTTGGACAAGCGTTACAAAATAAAGTGGTCGCACCCATTTTTAAAGCGGGCGTACAGTGCCAATCGCCCTGCGCGGTAGTGTTGCAAAACGGCGCGTGCGCCTTTGAACCCGAGCTGGGCTTTACCCTAAAACACCCCTTGCCCGCCAGCAAAACGGCCTACACTCAAGAGCAGATAATGGCCGCCATTGGGCACGCTAACTTGGTGCTGGAACTGATTGAAAACCGCTATGAACCCAGCACCGATAATGCCGATAATGCAGATAATGCCGACGATTTAAACGCCCAACCGGTGTCGTTTTACGAACAGTTGGCCGACGGCTTGTTTCATCAAGGGCTATGGATTGGGCCACGCGTGCCATTAGACATGGCGTTTAACGCCGGTTGCATTGACTTTAGTCTTGAACTCAAAAAATCCGAAAGCCCAAACAGCACAGACACTCGCACGTTTAGCGGTCAACACCCCAATTTAAACCCCTTGGCACCGCTGTTTTGGCTGGTCGATTTTTTAAACCAACAAGGCATTGACCTCCCCGCTGGGCACATGATTATTACCGGATCGTACGCCGGTTTGTTGACGTGCCCACCCAACCAAACGCTGACGCTGAGCTATGGCACGCTGGGTAAAATAGTGGTTAGTTTTGTTGAGCAAGAGAGTAAGCGAAGTGTTTAGAAAAGAGTTCAGAAAAGACGATAAAACGCGTTTAACCAGGCCTGGTAATCTATAAATCACGTCATTGCGGGCTTGACCCGCAATCTGTTACGGCGCATGTGGTAGATGCCGTGTCGGAGCAAGGCATGACGGTTTATGAAACTACCAGGCCTGGTAGGTTATCTTTTTACATTTCTACATCGTAATAAACGTTTTGCACGTCGTCTAAATCGTTAAGCAGGTCTAAAAACTTATTAAAGTGTTCTAGGTCTTCTTCGTTAAGGTGCGCGGCGTTTTTGGCTAAAAACTGAATCTCATCGACTTCAAATTCCAGTTTATCAAACGCGTGCAATAAGGCGTTTTTGGCTTTGGCGTATTCGGTGTTGGGCGCAAATACGCTAATGTGACCGTCGTCGCTTTCAATGTCGCTTACGTCCACATCAGCCGCCATTAGGGCTTCTAGCACCGCGTCTTCGTCCGTGCCTTTAAACACAAAAATGGCCGAATGGTCAAACATGTGACTGACGCTGCCGGGCGTGCCAATTTTGCATTTGGCTTTGGTAAAGCAGTGGCGCACGTCACCAAAGGTGCGATTGGGGTTGTCGGTTAAGCAGTCAATAATCACCATGCTGTTGCCCGGACCATAGCCTTCGTAGCGCGCAAGCGCAAAATCTTCGCCGCCCGCGCCGGTGGCTTTGGTTAGGGCTTTGTCAATTACGTGGCTGGGCACTTGGTCTTTTTTGGCGCGCTCAATTAAACTGCGCAGTTCCAAATTGCTGGCGGGGTCGGCACTGCCGCTTTTAGCCACCACATAAATTGCACGACCGTACTTGCCATATACCTTGGTTTTAGCGTCTGCGGTTTTGGCCATAGACTCTTTGCGGTTTTGATAGGCTCTGCCCATTTTGCTGTTGCTCCCAACGCTGACCTTTTGCCATCACGCCAAACATGCGTCAGTGCCAAAAGGTTCAAATAAAATAAAACGTAGATTTTACACCACAACGCCCTCTTTCATCAAATTCAGACAATTCACCTTAACCAGGCCTGGTCGCTTTAGTTTGGCTTTACTTTGTTTTGAGTTGTCTTTATATTGAGAGACCTTTGCACGAGTGAGGTGCGAGGAAAAAATGAGATAAAATTTGCCTGATTGAGGCGGAAAACGCAGTGAATAGCTGGCTATTCGCAAGGTTTTCAACAAAAATCAGGCAAATTTTAGCCATTTTTAACCGTGCCTTGACTCGTGCAAAGGTCTCTGAGTTGCGGTTTTAAATAATTAATTCATTAAAGGCAAGGCTACCCATGATTCAGGTTTTAGGCGCATCCGGCAGTTTAAATTCTAACGGTGGTTGCAGTGCTTTTTTAGTCAGCCCCAGCGTGTTAATAGACGCCGGCCATGTTATGCGTACGTTGGGAGCGCAAAGCCAGCGGGTTGAGCACTTGCTGCTCACCCATTCGCATTTTGATCACTGGGTAGACTTACCCTTTATGATTGAAACTTATTTTGAACAGCGCCAAAAACCTTTAACGGTATACGGCTTAAAAGCCACTCTAGACGCCCTTAAAACCCATGTGTTTAACAACGTAATCTGGCCAGAGTTTCACAAAATTATTCATCCCACCTTGGGGCAACCGCTGGTGGTGTTTACAGAGCTTGCTTACGAACAAACGCTGGTAATTGACGACACCGAATTTACTGTCATTAACGCACAACACACCGTGCCCTGTTGTGGGTTTGTCATTAAACGCCACGGGATTGGCTGCGTGCTCAGCGGCGACACCTATTTAACCCCTGAGCTTACCGCGCGCATTAACCAAGACCCCAGCATTAACAGTCTGATTATCGAAACCTCGTTTCCGTCTACACTAGACCACATTGCCCAACTTAGCCAACACCTTACCCCGCGTTTGTTGCACCAACAACTGCAAGGCCTAACGCACCGCTTAGACGTATTTTTGTACCACCTAAAACCTGCTTACCATGACGCCATTGTGCGCGAAGTGTTTGCCCAAGATTTTCAAGACAGCTTGCCCGTTAGCCTAAACAAAGTGCTGATTGAAGGCGATGTGCTCGACCTATTTAATCCACAAGGGATCAGCCACCATCACCTTGTCCATGCGGACTACGAGCAGCTTAATCGTACCGACACGTCCACCGACAAGATGGCGAACATTATGGCGCACAACAACGCACAGCTCGAAGCCTTGCTGTCCATTGCCCAGGCCTTGTCGGCGCAAACCAATTTAGACAAACTGTTAGAGATGATTTTAGAACAAGCCATCGCCTTTTCAAACGCCGACGCCGGAACGCTCTATCGCACCAACAAAGACCACACGGCGCTGCAGTTTAGCGTGGTACGCAACCGGTCGTTACAGATAAAAATGGGCGGCACGGCCGAGCCGATTACCTGGGACGACCTGCCGCTGTATACCGATGACGGTCAACCCAATACCCACATGGTGGCGGTGTTGTGCGCGCTTAACAAACAACCCATTAACATCGCCGACGTGTACACCGACCCCACGTTTGACTTTAGCGGCACCCAAAGATTTGACGCCAAAACGGGCTATCGTTCACAATCCATGCTGGTCATACCCATGCTCGACCGCGACCAAAACCTGTTGGGTGTCTTGCAACTTATCAACAAAACAGCGCCATCGCACCCTGCCACAAACGCATTACCGGCCGCACTGGTGTTTAGCCCGCAAGACCAACAAAACACCCTAGCGCTGGCCTCGCAAGCGGCCATATCGCTGACCAACGCCCTGCTGATACAAGAGATGGAAGCGCTGTTTGAAGCCTTTATTGACACCATCGCCAAAGCCTTTGACGAAAAATGCAGCTTTACCGGCAACCACGTTAAACAGGTGGCCAAACTGGCCAACATTATTGCCCACGCCATAGACCAAGACCAACACACCTACCAAGACGTGCACTACGATAACGCCATGTTTAAAACCATTAATCTGGCCGCACTCTTGCACGACGTGGGCAAAATCACCACGCCCGAATTTATTATGCAAAAATCGAGCAAACTGCAAAAAATAATCGACCGCATTGAGCTGATTAAACACCGCATCGAAATCTTAAAACGCGACGCGCACATTAATCACCTGCAGGCACAGGTGCTCGCTCACACGCAGCATACGCCGCCGCCCGATGAGCACATTTATCAAGACCATGTACGCACGCTCAACGACGCCTATGAGTTTTTGCACACCATGAACACCGGCAACGAATTTTTAGCCGAACCCCATGCCCAGCGCATACTAGAACTGGCTCAACTCACCTATCAATTGGGTGACGCCGTTGTGCCTTTGCTGGACAGCGATGAACTGACCAACTTGTGCATACAGCGCGGCACCTTAAACGCGACCGAGCGCGCCAAAATCATGGACCACGCCCGCGTATCGCTGAGCATGTTGCAAACCCTACCGTTTCCCAAAAATACCAACGCGTGGTGGACATTGCCGCCAATCACCACGAAAAACTCGACGGCACCGGCTATCCACGCGGCTTAACCGCCCAACAACTGACGCTGGAAGATCGCATTTTAATTTTGGCCGATTTATACGAAGCCCTGTCGGCACAAGACCGACCTTACAAAGAGCCACACTCGTTGGCCGACATCGCCAAAATTTTATCGTCTATGGCCAATGCCGGAGCGATTGACAAAACGCTGCTGACTTTTTTCTTTGAAAGTGGCGCCTACCAAGCCTACAACGCGTTTTTAAAACCCAGCCAAATTAACGACTTTAGTTTAACGCTGGAGTAAGTTTTAGTAGTGGTTTGATGGGGTTTGAGAGGGTTTGAGAGGGTTTGACAAGATTAAAACCCACGTCATTGCGGGCGTGACCCGCAATCTACTGCGGTAAAGTTAGCAGATGCCGTGTCGGAGCACGGCATGACGAAAAAGGTTATATAGCAACGGGACGCAACAAAAACCCACGTCATTGCGGGCTTGACCCGCAATCTACTCCAGTAAAGTCAACAGATGCCGTGTCGGAGCACGGCATGACGAAAAGATCTCTAAACGATTTATTTTGTTTAATAAATTCCGCTGCAGCGGCTGCGGCGTCTTCACTGGCTAGGTCTAAAAAGAAATGCTCGGCGTCCATAATCGTCACCGTTTTAATCAAGGCGTTGCTGGCCAACGGCGCCATTTTTTTAGGCAAATCGGCTACCACAGTGTCGTCGGCTCCCATAATCACCAACGTAGGTTTTTTGGCAGTTTTTAACAACGTAGGCGTGTCAAATTGCGGTTTTACCGTGTAATAGTCTACAAATGCGTTGGGGGTTACTTGAGCGGCTTTGCAATAAATAAAATCGGTGTCTTTCATTAAACTTTCGCCCTGACCCTTGGCCACTAACGCGTTGGCTTTTTTAAGCACGTCGGCTAACGGTTTGCCGTATTTTTCTTGGTACTCGCTGGCCGATTGTTGCTCGCCTGTGGCGGGCGCCAATAACACCACTTTGTTAATTTGCGCGCTGTCGTGCTCATTGGCAAACCAAGCGGTTTGATTGCCACCGCGTGAATGCCCCATTAACGTGACCGAATTAGCACCTTGTTGCTTAAGCCAATCCATCCAAAACCCAATCTCTTTGATCGCGTCGGTGTGTTTGTGCGTGTGGGGCACCGCGCAATCGTACTCACCCTTACGGTCGTTTAACCCCAGCGACAAGCTGGGCGCTAACGAGCTAATGCCCTGTGCGGCCAGGTTTTCTTGCAACTGCGCGTAGGTTGAGCGGTCTTTGTGGGTAAGCGTACCGTGGGTTAATAACACAATGCCGTCGGCGTAAGTTTGTTGGTCGCCCATCACCAAATTGGCGTTAACCGTTAAACCGTTGTAGGTTTGCTTAATTTCTTTTACCTCGGCGGCCAAACTCGCCCACGATGTGCTTAATAACGTAAAACCCAAACTTAAGCCTAATACCACGGGCGTCCAAGGTTTTTTAACATTGCTAACGTTGGTAACGCGCTGAACATTTTTAACTTGTTGTAACGATGCTGTCATGTTGTGCTCCTACTAAATTTTGAGTTTTATGTTTTATGTTTTGAGTTTTATCGCCCACCACTACGCGGTCTGCTCAAACGCCAAACCGGCGGCTTTCCACTCGGGAAACCCTTCGGCCAAACGCTGTGCGTTAAAGCCTTGTTGGCGCAATAACGCCACCACTTCATAAGCATACACACAAAATGGCCCACGACAATACGCGACAATGGCTTTGTTCTTGGGCAATGTACGCAGCCGTTTAACCATGTCATCGGTGCTCTGCGTTTGCACCGGGTCGATGTTAATCGCCCCCACAATGTGTCCACAAGCAAACTCTTTGGCCGGACGCACATCCAACACAATCAGCCCGTCATCGTGCAGACGAGCCGCCAACGCGGTCTGGCTCAGGGTGTCGTCGTGCAAAGCAGGGGTCAGCGTGTTTCTTAAGCGTTCCACCTCGGCCAAATGGGTTTGCGCGGTGTGCCTAAGTTGCTGCATAAGCCGCACCACCTCGTCGCTGGCCAACGTATACAAACGACTTTTGCCGTCTTTACGCACACTGACCAGGCCTGCTTGTTTTAACTGCTGCAAATGGCGCGACGTATTGGCCACGCTTAAACCACTTAACTGCGCCAACTCCTCTACCGCACGCTCGGCTTGCGCCAAATAATCCAACAACTCAATACGCTGCGGCGACGACAAACTCTGCCCCATAACCGCCAACTGCACAAACATAGCCCGTTTAACGTCCGACATAATCACCTTACACTCATATTCAATTCAGTCTTTGAATGTTACCGACAACCCCGCCAATACACAAACTAAAAAGACTTGTTTAAAAGCTTATTTAAAGATTTATTTAAAGTGACCAGGCCTGGTTAAACAGGTTTAAAGCTATTAAAACGTGGCTTTTAACGCCACATTTAAACCTAGAGTTTTGGCTTCTTCTAAATTTAACGCATCGCTCACTAACTCAACTTTTAACCAAGTGGTTTGATACCCCAATTGCCAGGCCTGGGCGGTGGCGTTGTACAGTACCGCCATTTTGTGTTGCTGGGGATTAATAAATTGATAACCCGCTGTATAAAACGCTTTAATGGCGTAATCGTCATAGTTAAACAGCAATGAATGCTGGCCATTTAAGACATAAGTGTTGTGCAAAAACACTTTGGTAGGAATTACCTGCGTCACATCCTTATACGATTGTGTGCCGCTGGCGACGGGCTTAAATTTTACAAATCCGTCTGCGTCAAATTCTTTGGTTTGCGAACTGCCTGTGGCCACCGTTCTAGGCGCGTCCCACCAATTTATGTGTGCCAATACATCGCGTACTTGCACATTGGCATGCCATTGCGGCGTCAAATATCCGTCCAGGTTTAAATCTAAAGCGTAGCCATTGCCCTTTACGTTGTTGGTTAAGGTACGGTCAAATAAACTGTCTTGCGAATAAACATAATCCACATCAAAATTAAAGTTGTAATCGTTATTAGCCACCGCGGTGGCTTGTCCAGTAAGCTTGCCATCGGTAAGCTCTAAGCCCTCTAAATACGACAAGGCTACACCCACATTAAACGGTGTTTTAAAATGATTTATTTGAGTTTGATAACCCAATTTTACGCCCTGCGCCACAAAGGCATTGGTTTGCAATTGCAATGCGTACTGCTCACCCACCACCAAATCTTGTTTAGTGTTGGTGGCGTGCAATAATTTAGCGGTGCTGGGTGAAAACTCAAACAAATAATCTTGACGTTCAAACACCGAAAACTGCCAATTGTTTACCGCTATGCCAATCTCGGCGCGGTTTATCGAAAACGCTATCTCACCCTTACTAAAGGGTGCGTTCCAGTCGTTTAAGATAGCGTGTACCGCAATCGCCTCACTGTGACTAAAACTGCTTATCTCAACAAACGGTTTATATTCTAGCGCCTGCACATTTGCGGCCATGCCCATAGTGCCTAAGACCGTGCCTAATGCAGTAATTGCCCATAAATAACTTTTCAAAATACGCATCCTGTTTTTTACGTTTTGTTTACTCAAGTAAACAATGCTTAATAAGCTTAATAAAAAAGGCAGCCAAGGCTGCCTTTGTTTTTACGGTATAACGTTTATGTCACTTTAAACAAAATGAATCTAAACGGATTTAGAAAATCTCAAACGTTCCATCAACATAGCTGGTTTTAATTAAATCATCTTTGGTACGCTCAACCGTAGCGGCTTTAACGCCATCAATGGTAACCGTGGCCAAAGTACCCGCACCAGCTAGGTTAGCTAGATTAGGCACAAATACCATTTTTACGCCCTCTAAGTTAGTAACAGTAACTGTGCTAGTAGGCTCTTCTAAGGTTAAGCCTATTAGTTGATTGTAAGCATTGCTTTCTGTGGTCACTTCATTCGTCAATTTAGCGTTAAAATCAACCAACAAACTGCGCGCACCTTGTTGCAAGTTTAATTGCGCCTTAGCATCGGTTAAGCTGGTTCTTTGTGCCGATAAATTTACTTTTACATCTTTAAGATCATTAATATCGACCGTTAAACCCAAACTGGCCGATGCCTGTAAATAGTTTGTTGCAGTTTCAGTGGCGCCAACCGTTCTAAACTCGGCCGAATTAGGCATAGACAAAGACGCTTTTAACGTCACATTTTCTGCGCCATAAACCGCACTGCCGTCTAAAGACAATGACTCCAAGTAAGATTGGCCACTGTAACTGTAACTATTCTCCGTAGAGCTATCAATATCACGACTGAACTGTGTTGCGGCCATCTCGCCGGTAAACACAATAGGCACGGTTTGATCTGCTTTGGTAAATTCATAGGTTACATTTAAAGTATTTACATCTTTGTATTTATCTTCACTCGAAGAAGTATACGTATCATTTGAAGTGTCTTCTTCATAAACATACGTCCCACTTAATGCAGAACCGTCATTAATGGTAAATTTTGTGGTTAGCGAAGTTTCGCTGGAGTCTGACACGCTATTAATCGTACCCACTACTTTACTGTCTAAGCGATAAACTTCGCTACTTGAATAAGTTGTTTGAGTGCCTGATTCATCCAAGTTACCCTCTTCATCACTTTCAATGGTTACGTTGACCAGCTGTTGACCTACTCTTGCATCTTTAAACACCGCCTTATCGGTATAAACGCCGGTTTCATCATTACAACTATAAGTGTAAGTTACGCTACCTGATTGAAACTGCGATTGATCATTGTCCGTAAAATTAACCACCGCTGTACCAGTTTGGAGTGCTTCTAATCCTGCACAATATTGATCAAACAACTCATAAGACTGTTCTTTGGCTACATTTAAGGCCTCAAGCGGATTATCGTATGAATCAAAACTTTCCAATAAAGCAGAAGCCGCTTCCACTTGTGTTACAAAACTGCCCGCAACCGCTTTGTTTATGGCGGCGTCTAAACTGGTCGCGTAGGTACGAAACTCGCTCACAAACGCTTTAGCTTTATCAGACGCATTAACATTGGCGATGGGTGACGGTTCTGGGTTAATGTTGCCGCCATTACCGGCCGAAGTTACCTTGTCGTTTAAAGTACTTAAAACACCTGATTCGTCTGACTTACCCACTTGATTAAACGTGCTTGTAGTTTGAGTAGCGATAGCGCCTAAATCAGCTGCCGATATTTGCCCATCTGCAAATTGTGTTGCTAAAGCCTCTATTGCGCCCTTTAAATCAGGCACACCGCTGGTCGTATCTTTAGTGGCTAAAGCGCCAATGGCGGCCGATAGAGCGGCGTAGGCAATTTGTTGTGGAGTTGCGTCGGCGGTAATGGCGGTAATATCAATAGGCTGGGTGTTTAAAACATTAAACCCTAATAGGTTGTTTACTTCAGAATTGGCGTTGTTAATGGCGGTGGCGTCTAACGTGGGTGATTCAAATGCTCTGCTGGCGGCCATGTGCGTAAACGGGGTAACGTTGGTGCTAAGGGTTGCACCACTGGTGACCGGGGCAATGAGGGCGTTCATTTCAACCGCGCCCGCGCCGGGTTTGTACCATTCGCCAAAATTTACGATTGTGCTATCAGCTGTATCTACAATGTCATCAGAACGTGTGCCGCAATTGGCTACCACATCGCATTTCATTTGTGTATTGGCAGTAGAGGTAACCGTAATTTTAATAGGTTGACCCGTGTAACTGGCCGGAATGGTTAAAGCATAGGTTCCGGCCGCATTGGTGGTGGCGGTAGCCAGTGTGGCTTTAGGAGTTTGATTGGCGTTTAATTCAACGGCCGTTACAGTGGCGTCACTTAAAATACCTTTAGCGGCGGCACCCGAAGTAGTAGCGCTAAACGACGTAGGAGGAGCATCCCCACCACTTCCGCCACCGCCACCACACGCGGTGAGTGCTAATGACAGCGCAATGGTTAAGGGGGCTAGTTTAAATAATTGTTTGCTGTTTGCTGTTTGCTGTTTGCTGTTTGCTGTTTGCATTATTGGGCTCTTTTAATTAATTTTGTGTAAGCTTTAAATGCATTTTAAATTAGCACGCTGGCGTAAACCGCAAGCGCATTAACTCAACGTTAAAGCAGGCATTGCATTATAAATAAATTTAGCCTTATTTAAATCAATTTGTTATCAAAAATACTCATCTTATGCGCTTGAAAGACAAATAATGACGATAATACGCACAAAAAAGTCAGCTTAATCAAATGGTTAAGTGATGCCGTGCTCATCATTATTTTTTTAACACCCCAAATAAATACCTTACCCCAAAAAGCAAAACGCCCCGTTAATCGAGGCGTGTTATGTGTTTTTTTAACCGTTGTTTAGTGCTTATGGCTGTCGTCGGTTTTGCTAAGACGTTCCATAAGGTCTTTTAATGGAATATGCAATTTCTCTGCAACGTCTTGAGCCGATAAATGAAATTCACGAATCATTTGCATCGCGGCTTCTAGCTTACCTTCCAATTTGCCTTCTAACTTGCCTTCTTGCATGCCGCGTTGGTGGTGAAGTTGCTCTAATGAATTTATGTATTGCATGTCTGTTTCCTTCTCGATTTGCTCGATTTGATGGTCAAATTCTATCACAAGTTCTTGCGGCAACGTAATCATCCAGTCAATCAAATTAAATAGGGTTATAACGTGTTGCTTGCTGTAATGACGCTCGTACAACTGGCGAATAAGCGTGGTTTTGGCACTGAGTCGTTGCCTGGGGTTGTCGAGTAGCTTAGCGTCTAATTGCGCTAAAACAATCAAAACAAAGACATTGTCACTGGCCAGCAGCGCTGCACGCTTGGGCAAAAAGTCCAGTAGCTTAACCATTGGATAGGTAAATTGAATGGTGCAACCAAGCTGGTTGTAATGGTAGGTATCTGGCCTAAATGTGTTACTGGTGTCGCTCAAAATAGCCAAACTCACCACGTCTTTGTTGTAACGGTCACGAATTCGGCTGTTGTATCTAAACATGCGCTGAGCAAAGTCTTGCTCGGGTTCGCCTTGCACTTCAATGTGAATTAATAGCCATTTTTCTTGGCCGTTGAGGAGCTTAACTTTGACGAGTTTGTCGGCGTAAGTACGACCTTGCTCAGCTTTGGCCAAAATTTTTTGCAGCTCTTTGTCTAAAAACTCGGGCGGCGTTTGCCAGTTAATCGCCACGTAAATGTCCGAAAACAATAACGCCATGCCCTCTTTAAAATAGTGTTCAAGGGCTTGTTTCCACGGGCTGTCGTGATCTACTTTTTGGTTGGGCATTATTTTTGCATCCTGGCATCTAAGCATCTCAATTGACCCTAAAAACACAAAACGCCCCCAATAATTGGAGGCGTTTTGTGTTTTGCTGAGCTTAATTTAGTGTGCTTTTTGTTGCTTAACGCGCGTTGTCGGGCAACACTAAGTTGAGTTCTAGCACTTCAAAGCCGTTGGATTCGTCCACCGAGATTTTGAGTTGTTCGTAGTCTATGTCGACGTATTTGGCGATAACGGCCAAAATTTCTTCGCGCATTTTGGGTAGATAGTCTGGCGCATTGCGGTCGCCGCGTTCGTGGGCTAATAAAATTTGCAGGCGGTCTTTTGCCACATTAGCGGTTTTCTTTTTGCGCTGTCCTAGTAGGTAGTCCAGTAAAGCCATGGTTTTCTCCTAGTTTGGGGGTTACTTGCCAAAAAGTTTTTGAAAAAAGCCTTTTTTCTCGGCCACTAAAAAACGGTGCTCAACGGTTTCGCCCAAAAAGCGGTCTACAATGTCTTTGTAGGCCATGGCAGCGGGCGATTCGTCTTCGTTTATAACCGGTTTACCGGCGTTAGAGGCGTTTAGCACGTCGTCCGATTCGGGTACTGCGCCCAATAGTTTGACGTTAAGCAGGTCAATCACGTCTTCTACCGACAACATTTCACCCGATTCTACGCGAGCAGGGTTGTAACGAGTAAGCACCAAATGCTCAACAATGGGTGCATCGCCGCGTTCGGCGCGACGTGATTTGGCTTGTAAAATGCCTAAAATCCGATCCGAATCGCGTACCGATGAGACTTCTGGGTTGGTGACAATAAGCGCTTCGTCGGCAAAATACAGCGCCAACTGCGCGCCTTTTTCGATGCCTGCGGGCGAATCGCACACAATGTAATCAAAACCTTGTTCGCTTAATTGCTCCATAACACGTTCTACGCCTTCGAGCGACAGAGCGTCTTTATCGCGGGTTTGCGAGGCGGCTAGCACAAACAAATTGGGTACGCGCTTGTCTTTAATTAACGCTTGTTGAAGGGTCGCTTCACCTTGCACCACGTTTACAAAGTCGTACACCACGCGGCGTTCGCAGCCCATAATCAAATCCAAATTACGCAGGCCTACGTCAAAGTCAATCACCACTACTTTAAAGCCCTTTAAGGCTAATCCGGTCGAGAAACTGGCGCTTGTGGTGGTTTTGCCCACCCCCCCTTTTCCAGAGGTAACTACTACGATACGAGACACATTGGCTCCTTTGTATTTGATTGGACGATTAGGCGTTGATTAACGCTTATTAATTAAGCGCATATAGTATAGGAAACCCCAATCATAAGATAGAAATTGTGCTGGGTTTACAGCGCCTGACCTAACAGTTTAAAGTTGAGTTTTTCGCCCGCTAACGAAATCTCGACAAACCCTTGTTTGTGCGCGGGGGCAATGTCTTCGGCCAATTGGTAAAAGCCGGCCACACAGACCAGTTCGGCGTCAACCTTTTGGGCAAAAATACGCGCTTGAGTTTGGCCTTGCGAGCCAGCAAACACTTTGCCGCGAATGGTGCCGTAAACGTGCACACTGCCGTCGGCAATCACTTCGGCGCCGGGATTTACTGCGCCTAAAATAATTAAATCGCGGTCTTTGGCGTAAATTTGCTGCCCTGAGCGCACTGAGGTATGAATCACCATAGCGGTTTTAAGTCCACTGTCTTGGTCAGACACATCTGTGCTAGCGGGGCTTTGGTCTGCGGCGTGATTGGCGACCTGATTGTCCGCCTGATTAGCACTTTCATTTTGTGCCTCTTGCGGCGGTGGGGTTTTGGCTTTGGTTGGACTAAACACCGCTAAACCGGCGTAGTTGGCTTGCTCTTTAATGGCGTCATCGTCGGTGCGAATGCCAATGGGTACCATGCCTTTTTGGCGTAAAAAGTCCATGAGCAACGCCAATAAGGTGGGGTTTAAATTGTCTACTTGCGGTTCAAACACCACGGGTACGCCGTTAAAAAAGTCGGGGGCTTGCGCCACTTTTTGCTCTAACGCTTGTTTAATGTCGTTAATGTCGTTGCTGTAAATTTTTAATACGGTCAGCGATAAAATCGAGCCTTTTAGGTCAATGACTTTGTTCATAGTAAATATTGATACTCAAAAAGTGACCGCCACGCGGATAAGCCGGCAAGTCTACTAAAGGCTTTTAACCCTGTCAAATACCTGTCAAAAAGGCATAAAAAAACCGACCAGGCCTGGTCGGTTTAATTTTTACTCTTTAATTTAAAACGTTAGTACGCTACTTACCTGAGCCAGCGCCGGCACCACCGCCACCGCCCGAGCCTTTGTTGCCCATATTACCCAAACCTGGGTTTTGAGCGCCATTGCCCGATCGATTGTCCATGCGATTGTCTGGACGGTTTTCACTGCGATTTGAATTGCGCTGATCGAGCGGTTGTCCGGCGGCATCGCTGTTTTGACGCTGATTAAGCTCGCGCTCTTGTTGCTGAATGCGTTGCTGAGCTTTAATTTGTTCTTGCTCTTGCGTGTGCGGGCCTGCGTTGTTTTTTTGGTTAAGCTGCAACTGTTGTTGGGTTTGTTGCTGGGTTTGCTGTTGCAGCGATTGGTTTACATTGGTTTCTGCGGCTACGCCGGCCGGTTCTTGCGCCAGCACCGCGCCACTGCACAGAGCGCTAAAAATGGCCGTAACAAAGACTTTTTTGAAAACAAGGGTAAATGCTTCATAGTGAACTCCTTATAATTTATAAAACTCAACGTCGTCATGCGACTGAGTTTGATATTAAATGGGATATTTTCACACGTCAACGACCTTTGCCAGTTTAGGCTTACTATCCAACCCTTTCTTACCATAAATCATTATTTAATCCCGCGGGTATCAAACCAAGTTTTACCGCGGTTTGTTTTGGCTGGGGCACACATGACGCGTTACGTCTTTAGAGCGCAATTGCGCGTGCTTGGTTTTACGCCCACTGACCCGCGCTCGCCAGGCTTTAAACGAGCCAGCTTTAAGCTCACGTCGCATGAGCTTAATAACCTGGCTTTCGGTTAGGTTAAAATTAAGTTTAATAGCTTCAAACGGCGTGCGATCTTCCCACGCCATTTCAATTACCCGAGAGCACGCTTGTTGAGACAGCGCATTTGTAAGTGTCGCGTCCAATAATGGCTTACGCACCGCGATGGGTTGTTTAACCACAAGAGGGCTTTGAGAGCCGATTGTTTGAGAAGATTTAACGGTGTTCATAGCATTGACCAGGCCTGGTTGATTTGAGTTAATTAAGTGTTTGTAAGTGTTTGGTGTTAATTTGTTTGCGTAAACCTAAAGTGCTTTAAACACCGTAGCATTTAGGATTCTAGCGCACACTCACATTGGTGCTTAAGACTGTAATAGTGGTTTGTACCCCCTAACCCCACGCTGTTAAGCGTGTCTAAGCGCACGGCACCTTCAGGGCTAAGCGCATTATCGGCCAACAAAATATGCTCAACTTCGCCCACTATTAAGGTAGTGCCGTTGCGCTCTATGGCAATTTCTTCAATAAAACGTAACCCAAACTTACAGACCGATTGCACCACAAAAGGGGCGTTAAACTGGGGTAAATATTCGGGGGTTAAGCCGCACGCCGCAAACTCCGATACCGTTTGTGGATAACGCTGTGCGGTAGCGTGCGCGGCCGCGACCATAGGCAGGCTGACATGATTAATGGTGTAAACACCGGTGTGAATAATGTTATCGTAAGTATGGCGTTCAACCCATTTTGGCGTAGCGGTTTGCGCCAAAGCCATTACCTGCTTGGGTCTAAGCACAAAACCAATTAACGGTGGATGACTGCCCAAATGCACCACAGAGCTAAAAATGGCCAAATTAGTCTGACCATTGGCATCTTGTGAGCCAATTAAATTGGCGGGTTTTACGCCCGTAATTGAGTTGATTAACGAAATTTTTTGACTAAGCGCTAAACTGTCTAACGTGTCTTTTGAATAATGCAGCATCGCGGTAGTGGCCTTTTATGACGTCAGCGTCGGGATTACTTGTACAAAACTAGACTTTATATATACAATAAATATACAAGCCTGCAAAAGTGTATCACGAAGTGCTGCCATATAAAACTTTATAAGACCTTTGCCATTTGGCTCTACCAGCTAACGTTTGCGAGTTGATGATGAAAAAAACTTTAGTGATTTTTACACTCCCGTTGTTGTGGGCATTAAGCGGTTGCGATGGGTCGCTTGAGTCGGTGTTTAATTTAAGCCATGATGCCAAGCTTGCGCTAAGCCAAGAAACCCTTAAAGCCGACCAGCAAAACATAGCGCACGCGTTAGATGTTTGTTTAAAACAACGTGTAATGTGGGTTGAGTCGTCTACCGATTCGGTTGAAGACGTGGCGCAACGCTTACATCAATCATGTTTGTATCCGTTTATGGCGCTTAGACTGTCTAAATTAGCGTACCAAGACACCCCCGATCTTACGCAACCGCCGGCCAAAGTGCTCGAAGATGAACTGGCCATTTGCGCTTTAATTGTAAAACGTCAACGAATTATGGCGCGCTACCACGATATTCCCCAGGTCAATCCACATCTGCCAAAACAAGAACAAGATCAAGACCTGGAACAGGAACACCCACCAAAACACGCAGACACCAACACGCCACAACGTTTTACGCTTTAAGACAACCAAGGCACGTTTTATGACCCAATCGACCGAATTATCCCCAGCCATTTTGCCCACGCCGCCCGTGTCCATTTTAACGCGCGACCTAACCCTAACAGGTCACCTACCACCACAAGAGCTTAAGCAAGTGTTGGTGGTGGGTGCGAGTGGCGGCATTGGTCAGGCCTTTTGCCAGGCGTTAATAACGCTTAATCCGTCCATAACCCTAATACGCTTTGCACGCACGCTAACGCATTTAGACCAGGCCTGGTCAAACCCAAATTTAAACTCAAATACACGTCCTGCATTTGATTACACCATCGACTTAGCCGACGAAAGCACGTTTGAACCCGCCATCACCGCCTGCAAAAACGATTTGGCCGCACATCAAATTGACTTTAAACCCGACTGGGTTTTAATCGCCACCGGTTGGTTGCACGACCCCACCCATCAACCCGAAAAAACCTACCAGCAGTTAGAAGCACAGACCATGCTGTACAGTTACCAGGTTAATGCAGTGGGCCCGATTTTATGGCTTAAAATGCTACTGCAAGCCCTGCCACTTCGGCGTAACAGTCCTGCGCTTAAAATTGGTGTGCTTTCGGCTCGCGTAGGCAGTATTAGCGACAATCGCTTGGGCGGCTGGCACAGTTATCGCGCCAGCAAGGCGGCGTTAAACATGTTGCTTAAAAATTTGGCCATTGAACTGCAACGTAATCAAAAACCGGTAATTGTGGTGGGTTTGCAACCGGGCACGACTCACACGGCACTGTCTGCGCCATTTCAAAAAGGTTTAACGCCCAATCAAGTGCAAACCCCGGCCTACACCGCGCAACAACTTATAAAGGTAATGCAGGCTTTAGTGCCGCAAGACAGTGGCGAACTGTTTGATTTTTTAGGCTTGCCGTTTGCGCCGTAATGTTACGCCGCAATCTTAAGCCGGAGTGTTATGCCGAAGTAGTACGCGATTGTGTTACACGGCTGTGTTACGTGGCTGTTTTACGCCCTTGTTCTAGATAATGGATTTTTAAACGCTGCGGCACGCGGTTCGTTATAATTTGTTTCTTTGGTTTAATTGGCCATGTATGCTTGCTTTACGCCCCTTAACCGCTCTAAAAGGAGTGGGCCCTAAACAACTTGAAAAGCTCCATAAACTGGGGCTTTTTGTCGTGCAAGACTTGCTGTTTCACTTGCCGTTGCGCTATCAAGACAAAACCCATTTAACCCCCATAGACAACCTGTACGCAGGCGCCGAACTGCTGGTGGAAGGTGAGGTGTTTGCACACACCCTAACGAGTACCAGAGCTGGACGGCGTAACAGTTTGTTGGTTAAATTAATCGCCCCCAGTGGGGCGACGCTTACTTTGCGATTTTTTCATTTTCACCCTGCACAAGCCAAGCAATTTAGCCGTGGCAAAGTGGTTCGCGTGTTTGGCGAGGTGCGTTTAAGCGCCAACGGTTTTGAGATGGTGCACCCCAGCATCGAGTTTATTAACCCCAACGTACCGCCCGCATTAAGCAACACCCTAACGCCGGTTTACCCAACTTGCGAGGGCTTGGGGCAAATAAGTTTGCTTAAATTAATGGTGCAAGCCTTAGCCGAACTTAACCAAAATCCACTGGCCGATTTACTGCCCAACCCCGTGTTGGACACCCTAGAACTACCCAGTTTAAACCACGCCTTGCTCACCTTACACCAACCCCAACCCGAAGACGATTTAAGCTTAATTAAGCAGTTTAAACACCCCGCACAACAACGCTTAATTATTGAAGAACTCATTACCCATCAAGTGGCTTTGCAACAGTTACGCCAACAAGAACAAACCCGCTTTGCGCCGCAACTGCCGGCCAGTCGGCTGTGCAATGCCTTGCTCACTTCGTTGCCTTTTGAACTGACCCAAGCGCAACAACGAGTGTTGCAACAAATTCAGCACGATTTAGCCCAACCGCATCCCATGCAACGCTTAGTGCAAGGTGACGTGGGTTCGGGCAAAACGGTGGTGGCCGCGTTGGCCGCCATTCAGGCCGCCGACGCAGGCTATCAAGTCGCCATTATGGCGCCCACCGAAATTTTGGCCGAACAGCATTTAAACGCCTTTAGCGAATGGCTTAACCCACTGGACATTGAGGTGACCTGGTTAAATGGCCGCATGAAAGCCGCCGAAAAACGCTTTAGGCTGGCACAAATCGAATCGGGCGACGCTAAAGTCGTGATTGGCACGCACGCGCTGTTTCAAGACGCGGTGGAGTTTAATCGCCTAGGATTGGTGGTCATTGACGAACAACACCGTTTTGGAGTGCATCAACGATTGTCATTGCACCAAAAAGGCCATCGCATTGTGCTTGAAGGCGCAGAAGATTTAGAAAATGCCGCCGAGGTACAAGAGCCGCAAGAGGCGCAAGAAGTACCAAAAAACCTTAACTCGTCCAGCGCAACGGCCGGGCAGTTTCACCACCCGCATCAACTCATTATGACCGCCACCCCTATTCCGCGCACCTTGGCCATGACCGCCTACGGCGATTTGGATTTATCGGTGATTGACGAACTGCCGCCGGGGCGCAAGCCTATCGACACCGCCGTATTAAGCAACACCAAACGCACCGAGGTGATGGCGCATTTGGTGGCCAAATGCGCGCAAGGAGTGCAAGCCTATTGGGTGTGTCCGTTGATTGAAGAGTCTGAGCTTTTACACGCGCAAGCCGCCGAAGTCACCGCCAACTACTTTATCGCACACTACCCGCACTTGCGCGTGGGGTTAATTCATGGCCGCTTAAAAGGCGAACAAAAAGCCTTGGTCATGAACGCTTTTAAAGCCCATCAACTCGATTTACTGGTGGCCACCACGGTGATTGAAGTGGGGGTAAATGTGCCCAATGCCAGCCTAATGATTATTGAAAACGCCGAACGCTTGGGCTTGGCACAACTGCACCAACTGCGTGGGCGCGTTGGGCGCGGCGACAAACAGAGCCATTGCGTTTTGCTGTATCAAGCGCCGCTGTCGGCCACCGCCAAAGCGCGCTTAAACATAATGCGTCAAACCAACGACGGCTTTATAATCGCCGAAGAAGACCTGCGTATTCGCGGCCCAGGTGACGTGCTGGGCACGCATCAAACCGGTACATTGCACTTTAGAATCGCCGATTTACGCCGCGACAGCCAATGGGTCGATGCCGCCCTGCACTGGGCCAAATACTTAGTACAAACCCAATCGCCCGCCATTGAAGCATTGCAAGCACGCTGGGTTGGGCAAAAAATAGACTATCAACATGCTTAATGACACAACTTATTTTGCCGCGATTAATCCAACACAGGCCTCGGTTGCGGTGCAATCGTGGCTTAACACGCCCGGTTCGCTCACCGCACGACTGCGTCAACAGTGTGCGCATTTGCAAGTGATTGTATTGGCCGAAGGGTTTACCACCCCCATGCCGTTTGAAATAACGCGTTTAAATTTGGGTTTTAAGGTAGAGCAAACCATTGACCAGGCCTGGGTAAGATGCGTTTTACTGCAATGCCCCAGCGTTAATCACTCTAACCCTAATAATGCACACAACAAACCCGCCCAAAACTGGGTGTACGCTCGCACAGTGATTCCCAACTTTACCCCACAAAACCCTTGGGCAAACTTGCAAACCCTGGGCAATCAACCCTTAGGCGAAATTTTGTTTGAGTACCCCAACATTCAACGCACCCCGTTTACGTTTTTTAACCCACCATTAGACACTTGGCCACACTTAAGCCAAGCCTTAAATCCATGCTTAAGCTCGCAACCAGAACTGCAACAACCAACACAACAACCAACACAACAACCCAAGCAACAACTCACCCAAAAAGCCTACGCGCGCAGCTCTATTTTTACCCAAATAAACGCACCGCAAAACGCTTACCCCCTGCACCTTACCGAAGTGTTTTTACCAGGCCTGGTCAAAGATTAATGACGCTTTTAAAGACCATTGCACGTGCAAAGGTTTCTTTTAAGACGATGTTTTTGTTTGCGTCTTAAACCATCCCTAACCAGCGGTGTTTAGTGTTTGCCATATAGCCTGGCGTGCCCTATCATACCCTTCTTAATTTACGTACTAAATAACAGTACACGCCATGTAATAGCGCCAGATTATTATCGGTTGTGGCGGTTTGCCATTCAAATATAAAAAGAGACTCTAGTCATGCCCATCCCCACGTTTAAACTTAAAGCCTATATTTTACCCATGGCGTTAGCCGTTGCCGGACTGTCTACCACCGCCTGTGCGCCCGTGCAAGACGCTCAACAAAGTTTTAAAGACACCTTTGCCAGTGACGACCCGTGCAGCAACAATGCCCGTAATATTGGTATGGTTGGCGGTGCGTTGCTAGGGGCTATCGTGGCCAATCAACTGGGCGATGGTGCGGGTGCGGCCATAGTCGGCATAGCCGCAGGTGCAGGCATTGGCGCGTTAATTGGGCAAGACATGGACGAGCGACGCTGTGAACTGCATAAAATTTCACAAAAATACCAAATCCCCATTCAAGCACAACCCATTACTTTGGCCGATTCGGGTCTAACCGTTCAAGAACAATCCGAGTTTAAAGACACCGATAACGTCGGTTTAAAAGTTAATTTACAAGACACCGGCAAGCAGTTTTTATCGGGTTCTGCCACCTTAACGCCCCAGGCTAGAGCCTACTTTACCGACATTGCAAAAAGTTACAGTCCCGAATTTACCAACGCCAAAGACAAAAAACAGCATGCTATGGCGTTTCAACGCAAAATTTTAATTATTGGCCACACCGACGACGTGGGTGACAGCAATGCCAATGCGGTGTTGGCCGAAAAACGCGCCAAAGAAGTGGCCAATGTCTTTGCCTCGCAAGGCGTACCCAAAGCCAACTTACATTACCAAGGCGCGGGCGAAACCCAACCCCGTGCCGACAATCGTACCGAAGAAGGCCGTAATAAAAATAGACGCGCCGAAATCATCGATTTACCCAGTCAAAATGCCCTGCACGCCTATTTGGCGCATCGTAAACCCGTGTTAGCCTATTACCGCACCGTTCCGACAGCACCGCAAACCCAAGCCAATCAAACAATGCCCACCACGCAAAAAACCCCTGCCAGTGTTAAAAAGACATCCCTGATACCTCGAGCCTTGCTAAAGCCAACAACACACTTAATGCCGCTGGACGTGGCTGGAATTTTGAAGGTCAGCCAATTAATCAAATGCAAGCCAATGTTAATATTGGCGAGGCCATTCCTAAAAAAGACAATCTGGCATGGATGTCGGTTTTAGGGGTTAACACCGCCCAAGCCAACAGCGATTTAGTGTATGAAAGCAGTTGCGCCAACGATCGTCCTCGCGCCTCTCGTGGCGTAATGTCATTAGAAACTGGCAAAGAACTCACCCTTAAAACCGCCGACTATCTACCCGGCTTAAACGGCACTGTCTGGATGGGCGATGCCGGCCAACACAAAGTAGCCCTTTCGGGCGTGGCGGTCGCGCGTGATGGCAGTGTGCCCACCACCCAACCCAACGTGTTGTTTTACCCCACTAATACCTTAAATGAAAACTCCAAAGCACGGGTTACCACCGTGGCGCAAGCCAATGTCTATCAAGGCAAAGACGGGGTGTTGTATCGTCTGTTTTTAACCGACACCCAATCGCCCGTGCAATGCATGGACATTGTTATGCCCAACGCAGCGCCGTTTAGCGCAAAAACTGGTTACATTATTTACCCCAATGGCACGGATACCTACGCCGCCCCATTTAAACCCAACAAAATTTAAGGAACCCAACCCATGGACATAATGCAATTAATAAAAGAATTTTGGTGGTTAATGATTTTTTCGGTGTTGGCGCTTATTTTCATCCTCAGCGCTTGGGACACCATTCGCTGGAAAGCCATGAACTATTGGTACGGTTTTCCGCTGATGGGCAAGGTGGCGCGTTTATCAAACAACGCCCAGCCCGATAATCATAAAAAAGGCTGGCTAAAATCCGAACGGGCTCTGTGCGCCGATTATCAAAAATACATCGCCATTAAAAGCGAAGCCGAATTTAAACGCTACACCGATTACCTAAATCGCGCGGGCGATACCGGCAGACACACCACTCCAGCGTTAGTATGGCTGTTAATTGTGGGCTTAGTCATTGCCGAGGCCTGGGGGTTTTCGTATGTTTTGGCGGGCTTTACCATTCCAGGCGCCAGCGAACAAGTGCAAAATTTTGCCAGCATTGGTATTGCCTTTGTGCTGTCGGTGTTACTGGTATGGTTTACCCACTTATCGGGCACAGAACTGTATCGCAACAGTGTGGTGGCCGAGGCACGCAGCGCCTGGAACAACGCAGGCCAAGTAGGTACGCTCATGGGTAAAGACGTTACCCTGGCCTACAACGAAGAAGACAATGACCAACCCTTTTATATTCAGCGTTTAAACCGCTTAACCAAGAAAAAAGTGTCGTTTCCCTTCACCATTAGCACCATTGTTTTAGTGGTGATTGTGGCGATTGGTTCAACCTATGTGCGCAGCACCGTGCTTGAAAAACAAATTATTGAAGAGGTTAATGGCACACAAACCAGTTACTTTGGCGTGCCCAGCGAACTTGCAACCGTGGCCGAAACGGCAAACAATCAAGCCCAAGAAGACACCAATACCCTAGAACGAAAAGGTGGCAACACCACGTTTATTATTTTGGCCATTATGTTTGTGTTTATTCAAATTTTAGGGGTCATTTTTGGCCACAAATGGGGCTTTGGCGGCAAACAAAGTAAAGAAGCCTACCGTGGTTTAGGACGCGGACGCTATGCCACATACGACGACATGTTAGAGCATAAAAACCACGTCATCGACGAGGCGCAAGCGCGACTGGAATCGTTGCAACAAAAACTAGAACACAAAAATGCCAACTACGGTGGTGTGGCGATTAAAACCCATAAAACCTTCGAAGACTTTTTATTTGAAAAAGCCGAAGACCGCCATGAAAGCCAACAAAAACATGAAGGCATTGGGGCGCATGCAACTCGCCATGCCACCGCTAGCCTAGCAAGCCAAGCAAGCCAAACCCCAGACAATACGCCGCTAACCGCACCGGCGGTACAAGAGAGCAACGTGACCGACCATGCGGCCGCAGAGGTTAACCTAAACCCAAGTGAACACAACTCGACTGAACTCAACCACGATGACCAAATAGCGCAGCTTAAAGCCGAAATTGAGGCCGCCAATAAACAAAAACAGCAAGCACTCGAAATTGAAGCGCTTAAACGTCAATTAGCCGAGGTCAAACAGCATGATTAAACCGCTTTTAAAACCCACTTTAAAACCTGGTTTAAGACGCTCATTGTTGGGTATTGTTAGCTTAATAAGCGCATTGAGCTTAAGCAGTACCGCCAGTTTAGCCAGCGACGCCAACAGCAACCTGCCGGTAAACTTACCCAGCTGCACCACGCTGGTTAAACTGCCGCAAACCGCGCCACACACGCTGTTAAGCGTAATGATTGACCAAACCACCTTGGTGGACAGCAATTTAATGGCTAAATTTGCAAACATTGCCGACCAAGCACTCAGCCCTAACAGTGAGGTGCGGGTATACACGTTTTCGGCTTTTTCGCAGGGTCAATATTTTACCCAAATGCTCAGTGGGCAGATTGATGGCGCACTGTCGGATGACGAACGCTACACGCTGCCTAAAAAAACCTTAAAAACCTATGATCAATGCCTTGCCCAGCAACAACCTGCCGTGCGCTATCAGTTAAACAAAACCATCCATAACGCCATGACCGGCGCGCGCGCTGACTTGGCTAAATCAGACATTTTAGACAGCTTAAAACAAGCGGCCGACACGCTTAAACAGAGTTCGGCTGGTTCAAAAAACCTGTTAATCTTTTCAGACATGCTCGAAAACTCGGCCATCACTAGCTTTTACGCCCGCAACACAGTGCGCACCATTGACGTGCAAAAGGAGCTTAATCTTATCGAAAAAGCCAACCTATTTGCCGATTTTGGCGGCGCCAATGTTTATATCATGGGAGCCGGATTGGTGTCCGAGGCCGGTCACAGCAAAGGGGTATACCGTGACCCTAAAACCTTGCAAGCTCTTAACCTATTTTGGCAAGAGTGGTTTAAACGCTCTAATGCGCAATTAATAGAGTTTGGTACGCCCGAATTAAAACAAGCCATACAAACAAAAGCCATACAATAAAAATAGAGCCTACAATAAACAGAGAAATACAAACAAGTAACCAGGCCTGGTCAAATTAACTTAATCAAAGATCTCAAAGGAAATACTATGATTCGTTTTAAAACCAAAACCCACGCTGACGTTATGATGCTTGAAAAAGAGGCGCTTAAATTGGTGGCGTTGATGGGTTTGTCGGATACCTTGCCTAACGCCCTAGCGGCGGAAGACGTTAATGCGGCGCTTGAAAAACTTCGTCAAGCTGCCACACGTGATTCGGCCACCATGAACGATGCGTGGAGTGATAAGTCGGTTAGTTTAAATCACCGCGCCCAACCCTTAATTGAGTTGCTGGAAGCGGCAAACACCGCAAAACAGCATGTTATTTGGGAAAAATCTGTTTTTTAAATACGCGGTTTAAAATGCGGCTGTAACATTTAAAACACCAAAAAAACGCCCATAATGGGCGTTTTTGTTTTTATGTCTAAACTATGTTTAAACTATCTTTAACTGTCGTTAAGCTAATAACCCAAACAGGTCAGTCCTAACGCAACGTAGGTTGCAATTTAAAACTGCTAATCGAGTGCTGTAACGCTTGTGCAGAGGCTTGTAGCCCTTCAGTAGCAGCCGTGGTCTCTTCAACCAAGGCGGCGTTCTGTTGAGTCACCCCATCAATTTGAGTAATGGCCTTGTTGACCTCTTCTACACCATGCGCTTGCTCTTGCGAGGCGCGTTCAATTTCATTCACCAAATTACGCATTTTTTGCGTCTCATCGGTAATATGCTCAAGCGAACTGCCCACTTTATCCACTTGCGCAACGCCCACATTAATAGCCTGTGTGGTGGTTTCAATAAGCTGACTAATTTGCTTAGTAGCATCGGCTGATTTTCCGGCTAAATTACGCACTTCCGAGGCCACTACCGCAAACCCACGACCGTGCTCTCCGGCTCTGGCTGCTTCTACCGCAGCATTAAGCGCCAGCAAGTTGGTTTGAAACGCAATCGAATCAATTAAACCGGTGATGTCACGAATTTGGTCGGACGCGGTTTTGATGTTGTTCATTGAGTTTTTGGTGTCCACCATTAACGCATTAGCTTGCGTTAGCATTCCCACTTGAGTGTGGGCAATGGTGGCAGCAGCTTGAGTGTTGGCCAAATTGCTTTGAATTTGCGATGTGGTTTGCTCCATGGCCGCAGACGTTTCTTCTAAAGAAGCCGCTTGCTCTTGAGTACGATTGTTTAAGTTTTGTGTGCCCTCGCCCACGCTTTGCGCGTTGTCATTAACCTCATGGGCTACCTGCTTAATGTCACTTAGGGTGCGTGTTAAGCTGTGCATGCTGTTGTTGATAGCCTGTTTTGCTTGATCTAGCGCAAACTCATAGTGCGCGCTAATGTCTTGACTAAAGTCACCAGCTGCCATGCGCTCGCTGGCTAAAATAACGTCGTTAAACCCAGCTTGTATTAATGAAAGCGAATCGTTAATACTGTTTTGCAAACGCGCGATATCTCCGTTTTGAACGCGCTCAACTCGTTCGTCTAATTTGCCACGTGCGGCAAATTGCATTACTTCATTCACTTCGTTAAACACCGCTGATAATTGACTCATCACCCCCATGCACGTATCAATTATTTTGGCGTATTCGCCCGGTAAAGTATACGTAATTTTGGCATTAAAGTTACCGTCTTCAAAAGCGTGCATGGCTTCTGCAATAGAACCAAACGTGGTTTGCAATACTTCACTGGTTTGGTTAATGCGGCCTTTAAGTAAATTAAAGTCGGCTGCAAATGGCGTTTTGATGCGGTAATCTAAACGACCATCTCGCAACTCTTCCATAGCGGCATTGGCTTCAGCAATAATACATTGCGACAACATGGCTTGTTGATTGTATGCGCGCCCCAATTTACCAATCTCGTCTTTGCTGTAATGACGCACACGAGCAAATAAATCACTGCTTTCAACCGCACACAAAATAGTGGACTGTACTTTACGCAGCGGGTGAATAATCATGCCCCACACCAACAACGCCACCAAAATAATTAAAATCACTACGGTAATCGCTACTTGGTAAAAAGCATCTTCAGCAATAGCAACTTGCGAGGCTACGTAAGCTGCATAAGCATCAATGGGCTCAGTGACAATATGGTAACCCATTATTTCGTTTGCACCATCGTATACCGGCGTGGCCGCATGATAATGCTCTTGAGTGACCAAATAGCCTTGCTTAAACATGGTGTCTAATGGCAGTTGACGCAGCAACTCAATTTGAGTGCCCGAAAGCTCCATTGAAAATTGCTTATCGTTACCCACTACCCATTTTTTGTCGCTCGAGACCGGAATGTTGTTTACATTTTTTTTGCTGAACTCATCGCCTTTTAATGCATATTCGGTCGACATGGCAATTAGGTATTGCTGATTAGTCGCACTAAAATCCACACGTAACGAAGCAACCCCTTGAATAAACTCAACAAAACCCTGGTATTGCCCTTGATACATAATAGGCACAATGGATTTAATGTTAAAACCGGCTGAAGTGAGTGCATTTGTAATTAAAGGCGCTTGTTCTTGTTGCATTTTTTTAACGTAAGGACGATCTGATAAATCGTCTTGCGGTTGTTTGTTTAACGGCAACCAGCTTTTTAAAAACGACTTTCCATTTTCGTTAATGATGTGCAGGTTAATGTTTTTAAGACCTGTATATTGTGCGTAACTTTTACCTGAAGTGCCCAAAACAGTTAATAAATCAGGGACATTTTCTTCGGCAACCAGCGCTTTAAATGAATCGCTAAACGTAATCCCGATGGCGTTAGTAATTCCTAAGTTTGCCTTTTCTTGCATTTTGGCATTCACTATTGCCGTAATATTTTGCGCTCTATTTTCAGCCGACTGAGTTTCGATTTGGGCGATTTCAGCCTTTTCTTTGATAAACGCGCTCAATAAAATAAGCAAAGATACCGCCAATAACGCTCCAAGCGTTTTGGGCAAGAGCGATAAATCTTGCAAACCTATGCGACTGAACCAACGGTGTTTGGTGGCATTTACCCAATCGCCGTTGGTAAAGGCTAACGTGCCTTGGGCAATTTGTTTATAGAGCTTTTCGGCGTCTGCAATTTTAGCGGGGTCTTCAATAATGCGCTTAACCGAGGTATAACCGGTATAAACACCTTGTTCAAATATCGGTTGAATGGCCATATCAGCCCAATAGGTTTGACCATTTTTTTTGATTTCGTGCACCGGAAATTGTACCGGTTGATTTTTGCGCATTTGTTCACTAATAACGGTTTGAATAACAGTAGGCAAATCGGCCGCTCGCAGTTTACTGGTGGGCTGGCCTAATATTTCGGTGCTGTCGTATCCCAGCCAATGCGTGTAATCACGATTGATATATACAATCGTGCCCGAGGCATCAACGTTGGCGGCTAAGCGAATATTTTGATTCATAAAAATCCCGTTAAAATTAAAGTAGATAACTAATCAGTATACTAGCGAGGTTGTTTTTTACCAATATGAAATTTTAATGAATCAGTCTAAAGTTGGTCTTATGACGACCATTGTGTTAACCAGGCCTGGTCAATACTTTAGGCTACTTAGCAACGTCGTAAAATCGCATTTCTAGCATTAATAATAGGCTTAAAACAGGCGTGTTAAATTGCGTGTCTTCGCTCCAACTTACTTTTGGCTCTACCTCACTAAACAACCAATCTTTATACAATCTTTCGCGCCAATTTACCCCTATTGAGGTGGTGGTAAGTGCGGCACTTTGCGCGGTAAACGTCCAGTTGCCGTCAACATAATAGCTGTGCACTCGGTGGGGGTTTATTGTTTTAAACCACACCGCTCGTTGATTTAATCTGTATTCAGATGCGTCATGCCACCAGGTACCAGTGGTTTGTGAACGCAATAAATCTGTGGCTTGATATTGATAATCAAACACTTGCTGAGCCTCCCAAGCAACCCCATATTTACGTTCCCAAAATAAATTTTGAGTCGTGCGACTGAGTACCTGAGCACTAAGGGGAGTTTTATAACGTGTTTTAAAACGTACGTATGGATTGGGATCAATGAGCCCAGTAAAGTTTAAGCCAAGGTCAAGATAGCTAAAGTCATTGCGACCTAAATTGAGTAAATAACGGCCGGCAATTGAGTTGGTGTTTTCGGTGTTGTTAGGATCGTAAACCGTTGATGGGTTTTGTAAACTGGGTTTGCTGGTATTGCCACTGACGCCGCTTACACTATTGGTAGACGTGCTGTCTTCGTATAAGGTTTCTTCGTAAGAAGACAGCAACACTTGCCAACGTTGATTGGTTCTGGGTAAATCCCATATTGCGCGCAATCGTACTGTGCTTTGAATTTTGCCATCGTCGTAAAAAGTGCTGGGTACTAGGACATCTAGGCGTGAACCTTTTTGCTTAAGCGGTACCTGGTTATCTCCCATAAACAGGTCCACGCGCTCGCCCAAGCTTTGCACATAGGCACCAATGGCTTTTTGACTGACCTCAAGTTGATTTAAACGGTGATTGACTGCGGGACTGTCAATTTCTTCTAGTAAACCCTCTGCTATGGGTGGCTCTAGCGATGTTGGCTGCTCTGGTAGTTGGCCGGCCAACATGGGCAAAAAGGGCATAAACCCAAACAGCACTATGAGTGCTAACTGTAACCCGCGTAAGCGCACTATAATAGCGTTCTTTACATTGACCCTATGACCATGACCGATCAAATTCATCAAATCCAAGCCTCCTATCAACCGCTTGAAGACAGAATACTCTTAAACATTAAAACCCTCAATCAGCATGTCTATTGTGCCTGGATTACACGCCGTTACTTGCAATTGCTGCTGCCGGCCTTGCACGGCCATCATCCAACCAGCCACGAACCGCTGTTTGATCAAAAAAAGGCCATGCTTAATCAACTTAAAAATGAGGCAAGTCAATTATCTAACGGGTTTAATCAACCTTACCAGGCACCAGAACAAGCAATTTATCCACTGGGTGAAACCCCTATTTTATTGGCAAAGATTACCTTTAAAGCATTAGACACGCCGGCTCCGTTTGTGCATTTAGAGCCGCACAGTGGACAAGGAATTTCGTTGCCCTTTCAGCCCGAACTGTTGGGCGCATTGCTTAAAGTGTTTGGACAAGCGATGGAGGCGGCCGATTGGCAATTAGATTTAAACCCCATTATGCAATTACCTAAACAGATGCGTTTGCAATGACCAGGCCTGGTGAAGTTTATGTAAACCTTGGGATATAAGAAAAATACGGAAAACTTTAACCATTTTTGGCCGCGTGGCTATTTTAGGCGCTGTAAAGGGCATAATCGGCAATGATGCCCATTAAAACAATAACCCCAACCCAATGATTTTGTACAAACACCTTAAACGCAACAGAATGCCTATCGTTAGAAGATGTTTGTATCGTTTGTGGAGTATGCGTATTGGCTAAACGCAGCAAATCCCACCCAAACCACAATGCGGCCAATACCAAACCTAGATAGTACGGCGCGTGCAAATTAAACAGCAACCCTGTCCAAACCAAACAGGCCAGCATAAGCAGTTGAAAAAACGCCATCCATAGCACTAAATGTTCACCAAACAAAATCGCAGTCGATTTAACGCCAATTTTACGGTCGTCTTCTTGGTCTCCCACAGCGTAGGCGGTATCGTAAATAAGCGACCACAGCACCGTTGCTAAAAATAACGGCCAAACGCTTAAAGGCAAGGTGTTTAATACCGCTGCAAACGCCATGGGCACCGCCCAAGCAAACGCCAAACCCAGGAAAGCTTGTGGCCAATGTGTATGACGCTTAGTAAATGGATAAAGTGCGGCTAAAAATAAAGCACCAAAAGACAGTATAATGGTTAATGAGTTTAAGGTTAACACCAAAGCAAACGCCAAGGCGCACAAAGCCCCAAAAAACACCAAAGCCGCCTTAGGTGAAATCAACCCAGAGGCCAAAGGTCGACAACAAGTGCGCGCCACATGTCCATCAAAGTTTCGGTCGGCGTAGTCGTTAATCACGCACCCTGCCGAACGCATTAACACCGCACCCAAAATAAATACCAGTAACAAATAACCGTCCGGAGTCCCCGCCGACGCTAACCACAACGCCCATAAGGCTGGCCACAATACCAAATAAATACCCACTGGACGATTAATGCGGGTAAGAGAAAGATAGGCCGTTAAAGTACTCACATGCAACCTTACTTAAGACTTAGTTATGGCAGATTCAAGCGCGTCAACTATGGCTTTAACGTCTGCAAATGCAGGCTTGGTTACCTCTAGCTGTGCTTGAGCTACACCCATACGATCGTTATAGTGTAAAACCACTTTATCCTCTATTTTTTTCCAAATAATCACGTAACCGTACCCCACCATTTCGGTTTGACCTACGTCTTGGTGCGTTAGCTCCCAATTAGCTCGCTGCATTTCACGCCTAAACGCATCGCATACAACGGGATTTATTTCAAAGTGCTGTAACATAAGTCTGTCCTTGAGTTGATTGAGGTTAACAACGTTTTGATCGGCTAGATAGCCGTCATCAACGCAGTTTGTGTGACTTTTTAACTGGCTTTTTCCAGCCTTGTAACGTGAGCTGCTTGGAACGCGATAAGGTCAATTCGCCCGAAGGCACGTCTTTAGTAATGGTTGAACCCGCTCCAATAGTGGCGTCATGACCAATGTTGACAGGCGCAATTAATTGCGTGTCTGAACCCACAAACACATTATTACCAATGTGCGTGACGTGTTTATTTACACCATCGTAATTGCAGGTAATAGTGCCAGCACCAATGTTTACACCCGTTCCCATCACCGTATCACCAATGTAACTTAGATGATTAACTTTGGAATCTTTACCAATAACAGCCTTCTTGGTTTCAACAAAATTACCAATCTTAACTTGATTAGCCAATTGTGTTCCCGGACGCAGGCGCGCATAAGGCCCTATAATGCATTCTTCACCTATCTGACAGGACTCTAAATGACTGAAAGGATGAATCACCGTGTTGGCTAAAATAGTCACATCTTTTAAATAACAGTTCGCACCAATACGAACATTGTCACCCAAACTTATCTGCCCTTCAAATACAACATTCACGTCCACTTCAACATCACGACCTGCCGTTACCTGTCCACGTATATCCACACGATGAGCGTCCAGTATCGTGACACCATTAAGCATCAAATCGTTTACTAATAAACGTTGATATTCGCGCTCTAAAGTGTGTAACTGCAACTTATCATTAACCCCTAAAACTTCTAACTCGGTCTCTGGATGTGTTGTGGCAATTTTAAATCCTTCACGTACTGCCAACGCAATCACATCGGTTAGATAATACTCACCTTGAGAATTTTGGTTAGTTAACTGGTCTATCCAACGTTTTAACCAATAACCTTTTGCCGCTAAAATGCCCGTGTTGACCTCTTTAATACAACATTGTTCTGGATTGGCATCCTTTTGTTCAACAATCGCCAAAACCTCACCCTGATTATCGCGAATAATACGACCATAACCATTTGAATCATTCAAAGTAATGGTCAGCAAGGCCAAAGGATATTGCTCTTCTACCAAATTCAGTAATCGCGTTAAAGTAGTTAATTTTGTAAGCGGTACATCGCCATACAAAATAAGAACCGTATCGTCGTCTTCAAAATGCGACTGAACCTGCTGAACAGCATGCCCCGTTCCCAATTGCTGCTCTTGTAATACAAACTCTAAATTAAGACCCGTTACATGGGTTTTCACCAACTCTGCCCCATGCCCAACAACCGCCACAATGTTGTCACTGTGCAAGTGCTGTGCGGTATCAATAACATGTTGCAACAACGGCTTTCCAGCCAGTGGCTGCAACACTTTTGGCAAATTAGACTTCATACGCGTACCCTTACCGGCCGCAAGAATAACCACTTTTAATGACATAAAAATCCTGTAAAAGAAAGACAGAGGCAAAACCCATAAACCTAACGTGGTGCACCCGTGCAAAGGTCTCACAATAATTAATCTAACTTAAATATGAGCAAAGACCGATGTACGAGTAGAATTATAGGCAAAAAAAAACGCCCGAAGGCGCTTTTTTATCAGGGTAACAATTAAGCCAACCCAGTCTTATGCAAACGATCACGTAATTTGGTAATCGATTGAATTTGTGCAACAGCCTCTGCTAACTCAATTTGAGCTCTGGCGATATCTGTTTCAGACTTAGCAGTGGTCATTGCCTCCTCAGCACGCTGCTTAGCCGCGACGGCTTTAGCTTCATCTAAATCACCCGCACGAATGGCCGAGTCCGCAAGAACGGTGACCATACTAGGCTGAATTTCAATGATGCCACCGCTGATGAAAAAATGATCTTCTTCATCACCGCTGACAATACGCACTGTACCAGGCTTTAACTGGCTTAAAAACTGGGTATGATGAGGCATAATACCTACCTCACCATCGGCAGCCTGTGCAAAGATCATCTCCGCTTTACCAGAGAAAATCTCTCCTTCTGCACTAACAATATCTACTTGCATTGAGACTGCCATAACACATTACCCTTTATATTTTTTCGCGTTCTCTAACACTTCGTCAATGGTACCAGCGTACATAAATGCTTGCTCGGCCACATCGTCCATTTCACCAGAGATGATCATTTTAAAACCACGGATGGTTTCTTTTAATGGCACATAACGTCCATCTTCACCTGTGAATACTTTGGCAACGAAATAAGGTTGAGAGAAGAAACGTTGCATTTTACGAGCGCGAGCTACTAATGAACGGTCTTCTTCAGATAATTCATCCATACCAAGAATGGCGATGATATCTTTTAACTCTTTATAACGCTGAAGTGTTTTTTGAACTCCGCGTGCTACATCATAATGCTCTTGACCAACCACTAATGGGTCAAGCTGACGTGAAGTAGAATCCAATGGATCAATCGCAGGGTAAATCCCTGTTTCAGCAATCGCACGGTTCAATACAACAGTCGCGTCCAAGTGAGCAAATGTAGTAGCAGGCGCAGGGTCTGTTAAGTCATCGGCAGGTACGTATACCGCTTGGATTGACGTAATAGAACCAGTCTTAGTAGACGTGATACGCTCTTGTACCTGACCCATCTCTTGTGAAAGAGTAGGCTGATACCCTACAGCAGACGGCATACGACCTAACAATGCAGATACTTCAGTACCTGCTAAAGTGTAACGGTAGATGTTGTCTACGAAGAACAAAATGTCACGACCTTCGTCACGGAAATACTCAGCCATGGTCAAACCAGTCAAAGCAACGCGTAAACGGTTACCTGGTGGCTCATTCATTTGTCCGTAAACAAGAGCAACCTTGTCTAAAACGCCTGACTCTTCCATTTCATAATAGAAATCGTTACCTTCACGAGTACGCTCACCTACACCGGCAAAAACCGAGTAACCAGAGTGTTCCATCGCGATATTACGAATTAATTCCATCATGTTAACGGTTTTACCAACACCGGCACCACCAAACAAACCAACTTTACCACCCTTAGCGAATGGGCAAATTAGATCGATGACTTTAACACCTGTTTCTAGCAATTCTTGCGACGCTGCTAATTCATCAAATGCAGGAGCTGCACGGTGAATTTTCATTCTTTCGGTGGTTTCTACTGGACCTGCATTATCAATTGCATTTCCAAGAACATCGAAGATACGTCCTAATGTTGCTTTACCCACTGGAACCATAATAGCCGAACCAGTGTTGCTGACAGCCATGCCACGCTTTAAACCGTCTGATGAACCCATCGCAATTGCGCGAACTTGGTTATCACCGATTTGTTGCTGAACTTCTAAAGTTAACCCTAGCTCATCAACAATTAACGCGTCATAGATCTTTGGTAAACCAGCACCTTTAAACTCGACGTCGATTACAGCGCCGATTACTTGTACTATTTTTCCACTCATAATCTTTAACCTTTTATTGAAATACTACAAACTTAAACAGCAGATGAACCAGATACAATTTCCGAAAGTTCGGCTGTAATGGCTGCTTGACGAGCTTTGTTATAAGAAAGTTTCAGCTCGCTAATCATTTCACCAGCATTGTCTGTTGCGTTTTTCATTGCCACCATACGAGCACCTTGCTCGCAAGCCGCATTTTCAACGACGGCACCATAAACAGTGCTTTCAACATAACGACGCATTAACAAATCCAACGCTGTTTTAGCATCAGGTTCATACAGATAATCCCAGTGCGTGTTATCTGTTTTATCAACAGATTGTAGAGGTACTAATTGTTGAATAGTAGGGCTTTGCGTCATAGTATTAACAAAACCGTTAGAGGCCAAATGAACCTCATCTACTTCGTGTGCATCAAACTTGTCTAAAACAACTTTAATAACACCAATTAGGTCCTCAACATGAGGTGTATCACCTAAGTCAGCAACCGTGGCAACCACATTTCCACCGTAACTACGGAAGAAAGACTGCGCCTTATTACCAACCAAAGCAAGCTCAACCTCAACACCCTGTTCTCTCCATGCCTTTAGGCAAGGTAAAGTTTTGCGGAATAAGTTTGAGTTTAAACCACCACATAAGCCTCGATCAGAAGAGATCACAATTAAGGCAACACGTTTAACCTTGGCACGAACTTGAGTATAAGGATGCTTATACTCAGGATGTGCGCCAGAAACGTGGCCAATGACCCGCTTAACTTTTTCGACGTATGGTTTAGTAGCTTCCATGCGAGCTTGCGCTCTACGCATTTTAGAAGCTGCCACCATTTCCATGGCTTTGGTGATTTTCTTGGTATTTGTTACGGAACCAATTTTGGCTCGTATTTCTTTGCTACCGCCTGCCATGGCCTACTCCTTTCTTAGTAAACGCCGTTTGCTTTGAATGCTTGAATGCATGCTTTTACACCTGCAATAATTTCATCATCCCAGCCGCCTTTTGCGTTAATTTTGGCAGCAAGTTCAGCGTGATCTGAGTTAAGAGAGGCATGCAATGCTGCTTCAAACGCTAACACTTTATCGACTTCAACATCGTCAAGGTAGCCTTCGTTAGCTGCATATAAAGAGGTTGCCATCTCAGCAATTGTCAGTGGAGAATATTGCTTCTGCTTCATCAATTCAGTAACGCGTTTACCACGCTCTAACTGTGCTTTAGTAGCAGAATCTAGATCCGACGCAAACTGAGCAAATGCCGCTAATTCACGGTATTGAGCTAAGTCAAGACGAATACCACCGCCTAGCTTTTTAATCGCTTTAGTTTGAGCTGCACCACCAACACGTGATACTGACAAACCAGCGTTAACAGCAGGACGAATACCCTGTGTAAACAAACTCGTTTCTAAGAAAATCTGACCATCAGTAATCGAAATTACGTTGGTAGGAACGAAAGCAGAAACGTCACCCGCTTGGGTTTCAATAATTGGTAAAGCGGTCAATGAACCAGTCTTACCTTTAACGGCACCGTTAGTAAATCTTTCAACATAGTCTTCGTTAACACGAGCAGCACGCTCAAGTAAACGAGAATGTAGATAGAATACATCACCAGGGAACGCTTCGCGTCCTGGAGGACGACGTAATAACAATGAAATTTGACGGTAAGCTTGCGCTTGCTTGGTTAAATCATCATAAATGATCAAAGCATCTTCGCCGCGGTCACGATAGTATTCACCCATCGCACAACCAGCGTAAGCAGCAAGGTACTGAAGAGCAGCTGGATCAGAAGCGTTTGCCGCAACAATCACTGTGTTTTCCATTGCGCCATATTCTTCTAGCTTACGTGCTACGTTGTTTACCGTTGAAGCTTTTTGCCCCATCGCAACATAAACACATTTAACACCAGTATTCTTTTGAGAAATAATAGCGTCAATTGCGATTGCAGTTTTACCCGTTTGACGGTCGCCGATAATAAGTTCACGTTGTCCACGACCCACTGGGATCATAGAATCGATAGACTTAATACCAGTCATCATAGGCTCATCAACCGATTTACGGTCGATAACACCGGGTGCTATACGTTCAATAGGTGATGTTAACTTAGTATCAATTGGTCCTTTACCATCGATTGGACGGCCTAAACCATCAACAACACGACCGTTTAATTCAGGACCAACAGGTACTTCTAAAATACGACCAGTACAGGTAACTTTGTCACCTTCAGAGATATGCTCATATTCACCTAAAACGACCACACCTACTGAGTCTTGCTCTAAGTTAAGAGCCATACCAAAGGTGTTTTCGTCGAATTGAACCATCTCGCCATACATTACGTCTGAGACGCCGTGAATAAGAGCGATACCGTCAGCGATGCTAACGACCGTTCCTTCACTGCCAGACTGTGCAGCACCATCAAAACCTTTAATACGGTCTTTGATTAGGTTGCTGATTTCAGAGGCATTCAATTGCATGTGTGTTCCTCTCCATTATTGGGCGATTGCTGCGCCAAGTTTGTTCAGTTGTGAAAGTGCTGAGCCGTCAATAACCCAGTCACCGACCTTAATCTTAATACCTGCGATTAAAGTTGAATCCTCAACATAAGTAATTTCTACTTCAGCATCAAACTTAGCATTTAAAGCAGCATTTAATTGTTTCTTCTGCTCGACAGTTACTTCACGGGCCGACATAACAGTCGCTCTTACACGTTTTTCTTCTGCAGCTTTTAAGACATGAAAAGCCTCAGCTACAAAAGGAATCGCACTTAAGCGTTTGTTTTCAGCCATAACGGCAAGAAGGTTTTTCCCTTCTACAGTCAGGTTTCCACCCATTACTTCCGAATAAACAGACAAAATATTTTCGTCGGAGTAAAGGGGGTTTTGAATCATGGACGACATTGCTTCATCAGCAGTAATAGTCGCAAGATTATCAAGTTGTTCTGACCATTCCGATAGTTTTTGAGCTTCTAATCCAAGCGCAAAAACAGCTTCAGCATAAGGTCGTGCAATTGTCATTAATTGTGCCATAGAGTTTTCCTTAGATTGATTTTACTAAGGCTTCAAGCATGTTGTTGTGCGCTGCTGCATCTACTTCTTTGTTCAGAATTTTTTCTGCACCAGATACAACAAGAGCAGCCACTTCTTTACGAAGCTCTTCTCTTGCACGACTTACTTCTTGCTCTATTTCTGCATGGGCGGAAGCTTTAATACGATCCGCTTCTTCAGCGGCTTTTACTTTCGCATCTTCTACGATTTCAGAGCCACGCTTTTCAGCTAGACCTAGTATATTTTGAGCTTGTGATTTAGCGTCTTTTAGCACCTCTTTGGCGCGTTGTTCGGCTAATTCAAGCTCATGCTTTCCTTTCTCGGCGGCTGAAAGGCCATCAGCGATTTTCTTCTGACGATCTTCCATTAACTTTGAAAGTGGCCCCCACAGTACCTTGTTCACAAACCAAATCAATAGCACAAATGCAATAATCTGGATGAGAAGCGTTGCGTTAATACTCACAGTGGTTACCTCGCCATTCGTTATTAATTAATACTTAATTGGATGCATTAAGTGTTTAGGATTAAGCTCCTAAAGCGGCTTTCATTGCACCAACGAATGGGTTTGCGAACAAGAACCACATTGCGAAAGCTAGGATAATGAATGGGAATGATTCCATCAAACCAGCAAAGATGAACATGTTAGTCATTAATGCTGGACGCATTTCTGGCTGACGTGCAATTCCTTCAAGAGTCTTAGAACAAATTAGACCCCAACCAATTGCTGAACCCAGACCAGCAGCAGCCAAAATTACACCTACACCAATAGCAGTTGCAGAGTAGATATCAGCGATCATAGTAGCAGTTACTTCCATCGATTTTCTCCAAAGTTTAAAGTTAAAAAACAAAGTTAAAAAGCTTTTTACCGTCGTATCAAATAATTATGAAACGTAAGTAGGTGCGCTTAAACCCTTTTGATGTTTTATTGCTAAAACACCTATTCTTTTCTTGTTTAACCAGGCCTGGTCAATGACCTTCGTCGTGAGCCATACCTAGATAAACAATTGTGAGCACCATGAAGATAAAGGCTTGTAAGGTAATAACCAACAAGTGGAATACTAACCAACCAAAATCTAATAGGATTTGTAAAGGTGCCCAGAATAATGCAGCGGCACCCACTGCTAACGTTCCACCAATCAAAGCGATTAATAGGAATACTAACTCACCCGCAAACAGGTTACCGAACAAACGTAGGGCAAGTGAAAGGGGCTTTGAAATTTCTTCAATAAACGTCATTACTACGTTTACAGGAATAAAGAATTTACCAAACGGATGGAATAGGAACATTTTTAAAAATCCGCCTAGTCCTTTAATTTTGATGTTGTAGTACAAAATTAGAGCAAAAACAGTAACTGCCATTGCCAACGATGTGTTTAGGTCGGTGGTAGGTACAATTTTTAAATGTGCATGTGGATCACCAATAATTAACTGGTACAACCATGGCACTAAATCTACTGGAATTAAATCCATGAAGTTCATTAACCAAACCCAAATAAAAATGGTTAAGGCTAAAGGTGCAATTAATGGGTTGTGCCCAGGAAATGCATCTCTTACGTTAGTAGCTACAAAGTCTAAAATTGATTCAACAAAGTTTTGAAACCCGCCTGGCTTACCAGTTTCAAGTTGCTTACCTAAACGTGCTGATACAAAAATCATCAACGCACCCAGTAAAAAACTGACTATGATAGTGTCCATGTTAAATGTCCAAAACCCTTCACACAGTCCTGTTGTTGCATTTATATTGTCGGCACTACATACAGATGCATTTTGCAAGTGATGTTGTATGTACTCAACGGTTCCCATCTTTTCCGCACTCAAGGCTCTACTCCTTAGTCAGTCAAACGTCTTTTACCCTTTAGATTGTAAAGCTGTCCCAATTGCATTAACACAAATGTTAACACCACAGGGAATGCTTGACTTTCATCCAGGAAAGACAGCCCTAAAACAAATAACACAGCTAATAGAATAAATCTAATCACTGCACTCACATATAAAATTAGTATTCCAAGTTTTGGATCTTTTTCGGCCATTTTATTGGCTTTACTAAATGCAAAACTTAGCATTAAAACATTAAGAAGACCAATTAAAAACCCATAAGCAGCGCCTACCGCAAAGCCTTGAATTGCAAATATGGCAATCATAACCAAACCAATAATGCCTTGGATTTTTAAGGGTTGCTTTAAGCTGTCAATCATTTTTTTGCTCCACTTCTGGAGCTGTGTTTAATCGACTTGAAAGTTTATGGATTTTTGCATTCCGCCCACAAACCCCAGTACACCACACAACATTAAAAATATGGGCATGGTGCCAAAAAGTTCATCTAAAAGATACCCTACAATAAACCCAGCAATAATCATTGAGGTAAAAATAGAACCTGCACTCATTAACAGAATATTCAACCCAGGTTTAGGGGCTTCTGTTGACGCTTGGGGTGTTGATTCTTTTTTAATATCGCTCATTGGCTGCGCAAAACTCTTGTAATGATACTGACAAGTTAAACATAGTTCAACCTTATCGGGCGCCAATCATAATGTTTTATGCCCCCAAAAGCTAGCTTGCAATCGGCTTTTTGCGGGTTAATTTTTACTTAAAAATGTGTGTTTTTAATACTCATAACAACATAATGTTATTTGGTTTTTTGAATCACAATATGTATTAAAAAACGCTTTATAATTTTTTTAAAACATTTATTAAATACGCTAATGGGTCTTAATGTATTTTATTTATAGACCGATTTGGTTTTCTTAAAAATATCCCATTATTCGATTAAGCTCTTCTAAGTTTTTGTAACTTATTTCTAGCTTGCCAGCGCCATTAATACGATGATTAATTTTTACCTTGGTGTCTATCTTAGCCATCAGTAAATTTTGTTTTTCAACTAAATCACTCAGGCCGGGTATTGCCTTCTGTTTAGCTGCTTTAATTAACTTATTGGGAATTAAATACTCTTGTGCAGCCTCTTCTATTTGACGTACTGACCAACCTTTGGCAATCGCTTTTTGCGCTAAATCTGCTTGCACGGTTTCAGGTAAACTAATAATAGCGCGGGCATGCCCCATTGACAGCTCACCTTGATGCAATGAATCCTGAATGGCTTGGGGTAACTTAAGAAGTCTTAATAAATTGGATACGGCGGCACGTGAACGACCTACTGCATCGGCTACCGATTGCTGGGTGAGATCAAACTCCACCAAAAGACGCTTTAGACCAATGGCAGTTTCAATTGGATTTAGGTCTTCGCGCTGAATGTTTTCTATAATGGCCATCGCCAAAGTTGCCTGGCCGTCGGCCTGACGAATAACCACTGGCACTTTATCTAAACCGGCCATTTTGGCGGCGCGCCAACGGCGCTCTCCCGCAATAATTTCAAAATGATTGTCGTTAAGCGGTCTTACAATAATAGGTTGAACCACGCCTTGTACTTTTATGGAGTTGGCTAGCTCTTGCAATGACTCTGTCGAAAACTGTTGCCGAGGCTGATACTGTCCAGGCTTTAGACATTCTACCGATACTTTTTCGATGCGCATGTCTGCGCTGCTGTTTTCAGCTTTTTGTTTTGCGCCAATCATGGCGTGAATACCAAGATTTCCCATTCCAGAGCGTTTTTTTGACACCTTAATTCACCTTATTTCAATTAATCGGCTAGGTTACAACTGGGTTTTACGAATGAGTTCGTTTGCAAGCGCTAAATAGGCCATGGCACCGTTTGAAGCTGCGTCATAATCCAAAATGGATTCGCCGTAGCTAGGTGCTTCGGCCAATCGAACGTTTCTGGGAATAATGGTTTGCAATACTTTCATACCAAAATGGCTTACCAATTGGTTAGAAACATCATTGGCTAGATTATTACGGCGATCGTGCATGGTTCTTAAAAGGCCGTCAATATGCAAACTACTATTGAGCTGTGCTTGAATGGTTTCAATGGTGTCCATGAGCGACGACAAGCCTTCTAACGCAAAAAACTCGCACTGCACTGGCACGACAATGCCGTCTGCGGCGGTGAGCGCGTTTAAGGTGAGCATGTTGAGCGTGGGCGGGCAATCGATAATAATGGCATCGTATTGATCGCGCACTTTTTTTAGCGCCTTTCGCAAACGTTTTGGCCCCATGTCTTCATTAAGCAAAGTGACTTCGGCGGCGGTTAAATCGCTGTTGGCCGGTAATAAATCGAGCTTGGCCAGTTCAATGGGCAATATCGCGTCTTTTATTTTGGTGTCGCCCACCAACACATCAAATACCGACAGGGTTAAGCTGTCTTTGTTGGCGCCAATGGCCACTGTGGCATTGCCTTGGGGGTCTAAATCAATGAGTAAAATGGTTTTACCCAAACGCGCTAACGCCGCCGCTAAATTTACACTGGTGGTGGTTTTACCGACGCCACCTTTTTGGTTGGCTATTGCAATCACTCTTCCCACGGTGCGTCCTTAAATGATATTGGTGCTTGGTTTGATGGCTTTAATAAGCATTCTTTGTGCTTGTAATCCTGGAACATGCAATTCAATCATCTCCTGCAGAGTGACCAGGCCTGGTAGGTTTGAATAATCTTCAAAATCTTTTTGCGCCTTCATCGCCCACCAAACTCCGTCTGCACTCAGTAAATGTTCGGTCCAATATAACATGTCGGCCAAAGACGCAAAGGCACGAGAAATAACGCCATCGTACAATGTATTGGGTTTATATTCTTCAACACGAGCATGAATGACCTGGCTGTTTTTTAGGCCTAACTCAGCTTTAGCCTGAATTAAAAACCGAGTTTTTTGCTGTTGCTGTCGAGTAAATCAACTTGACGCTCTGGATAACAAATCGCCAAGGGAATCCCAGGTAAACCACCGCCCGTGCCCACGTCTATAATGGACTGGCTGGAAATGTGCGGCACAACCGCCAAGCTGTCGAACAGGTGTTTAACCAACATTTCGCGCGGATCGCGAATCGCGGTTAAGTTGTAGACTTTGTTCCATTTTTGCAGCAGCGCCAAATACGCCATTAACTGCTCTATTTGCATAGCATTTAGTGATAAATTTAAGACGCTTAAGCCTTTTTCGAGCTCGGCTTGTTGTACCAAAGAGGACATCTACTTGCCTCCTTGCGAGCGCCATTTTTAATGGCCACCAATAACAGTGAAAGTGCGGCTGGGGTGATGCCCTGAATGCGACTTGCCATGCCTAAATTAGCCGGCTTATGGGTGCGTAATTTTTGTTTTACTTCATTCGACAGACCCGACACGATGTCCAAGTCTAAATCGTCTGGAATTGTCACCGATTCGGAGCGTTTCATTTTTTCAATCTGCTGGGTTTGACGCTCTATGTAGCCTGAATATTTGGCTTCAATTTCAATTTGGTCAATCACCGTGGCATCCTGTACGCCCTCGCCAAACATATCCAGCGTCGCCAAGGCACTGTAAGCGACATTGGGGCGTTTTAGCAGATCAAACAATGTTTGTTCTTTGCTAAGCGGCAAATCCATTAACACTTCGGCTTGTTTGGCCTCATGGTGTGCGGGGTAAATCCAGGTGTCTTTTAAACGCTGGACTTCTAACGCCAACATTTCCATTTTGCTTTCAAAGGCCATCCAGCGTGCGTCGTCAATCAAGCCCATTTCGCGCGCTATTGGGGTAAGACGCTGATCGGCGTTGTCTTCGCGCAGTATTAGACGGTACTCTGCGCGCGAGGTAAACATGCGGTACGGTTCATTGGTGCCCATGGTGATTAAATCGTCGACCAATACGCCAATATAGGCTTCATCACGACGTGGATACCACGGTGACTTTAACTGCGCACGCCGCGCTGCGTTAATACCGGCTAATAAACCCTGTGCCGCGGCTTCTTCGTAACCCGTTGTGCCGTTAATTTGTCCGGCAAAAAACAGGCCATGAATGGCTTGAGTTTCTAAACTGGGCTTTAAACCACGCGGATCAAAAAAATCGTACTCAATCGCGTAGCCTGGACGCATGATTTTAGCGTTTTCTAGGCCTTTCATGGAACGCACAATCTTTAACTGTGTTTCGTACGGAAGACTGGTCGAAATACCATTGGGATAGAGCTCTGTGGTGGTTAACCCCTCTGGCTCAATAAACACCTGGTGACGGTCTTTGTCGGCAAAGCGCATCACTTTGTCTTCAATGGATGGACAATAACGCGGCCCAATGCTGTCAATTTCACCTTGCTCGGAATACATGGGCGATTGGTCTAAGGAAGCCATAATCGCTTCATGAGTTTGAGCGTTGGTGTAGGTAATGTAACAAGGAATTTGCTTAGGGTGCATGGTCACTTTGCCCATGTACGAGAAAACCGGTAATGGCGTGTCGCCAGGTTGAATCTGCATGGCATCAAAATTTACCGTGCGCGCATCAATACGCGGCGGTGTACCGGTTTTTAAACGACCCACCGGTAAGTTTAATTCTCTTAAACGCGCGGCTAGACGAATTGCTGGCTCATCACCGGCACGGCCACCTTCGTAATTTTGCAACCCAATGTGAATGCGACCGGCTAAAAACGTGCCTACGGTTAACACCACCTGATTTGCGTAAAACTTGAGTCCCATTTTGGTAATCACGCCGCGAATTTGTTCGCCGTCCAACAGCACGTCTTCGACGGGTTGCTGAAAAATGGATAAATTAACTTGGTTTTCTAAACGAGTACGAATGGCTTGACGATATAAAACACGATCGGCCTGAGCGCGGGTTGCGCGTACGGCCGGACCTTTTGAGGCGTTTAAGGTTCTAAATTGAATGCCCGCTTCGTCGGTTGCCAAAGCCATTGCACCACCCAGCGCATCGACCTCTTTAACCAAGTGGCCTTTACCAATGCCGCCAATGGCTGGGTTACAAGACATTTGCCCCAACGTATCTATGTTGTGGGTGAGCAAAAGGGTCTTTAACCCCATGCGCGCAGATGCTAGGGCGGCCTCGGTACCTGCATGGCCACCGCCTACGACAATCACATCGTAATTTGAATCTTCTACGCTCATAACAACCCTTTTGGCGACATATTGAGACCTTTGCATGCGGTCGATGATTTAAAATAATGTATCTATCGACTTTTAGCGGTAAATTTGAGGCGGTATTTTACCATAAGCTTTAAAAAGAGTGCTAAGTTCACAAAACGGTACATCAAACATATCAAAAAGTAACCAGGCCTGGTCAATTAAGGAGCCAAACATGTTAACAACCCGCTTTAATTTCAGGAATTTACCCCCGACTTTGGTACGAATCGTTGGCCTAAGCCTTGTTGTAATGTTTAGCAGTTGCGCCACGCAACCGCCACGGTCGCTTATGGATGTGCAAGTGGGTGACCAATTTATACTCAAACAATCCATTCCTATTCGGGCTAACCACACGCGACATTTTATCCAATTTGGCGTGCTGAGTGGCTCGGGTTTTAACCATTACGAACCGCACTGTCGAATCGAGATAAACACCTTACGAGAAACTGCGTCGCTCATTACACCCGACCATTTTAAGATTGTACGGGTAGCACTGGATGAAGAACGCATTGCCAATCGCCGTAAACCTAACAGTCAACCTATTTACATGGCACAAAACAATGTACTGAGCGTGACCAAGACCGACGCTCTAAATAACCAGGCCTGGTATGCTTTACGCGGTGATAATGAACGACCTGAAACCATGGACATTGTGCATTTATATTTGCAATCAGATCGTCAACCCGACGTGTTGCGTTTAACCTGCAGTAGTTCATTAAGCGATGGCAATCCTAAAGATGCACCACAAAGTTATCGCCCACAATTATTACAAATAAACGCTATTTTAGGTGCGGTTGGGCAGGTAATTCCTGCCAGTCGATAGTACGCGCATAAGACTGCGTTGAAATTACTGCCGAGACAAGCGGGACATAAGATATGGCGCTTCAAAGTTAGATCGAAATGGGTTTATGTCCAAACCACCTCGTCTAACATAACGCGCGTACACCGTCAGCTTTTGCGGCTGACAATGCGCGATCAAATCGGTAAAAATGCGTTCGACGCATTGTTCATGAAACTCATTGTGTTCTCGAAAAGAGATTAAATACTTCAACAAACCTTCTTGCTCAATGGGCTTACCAACATAATGAATCACCACAGAACCCCAATCAGGTTGAGAGGTCACTAAACAATTGGATTTTAGCAAATGGCTGTTCAGGGTTTCTTCCACAACCTTTGCGCTATTATCAATCCTGAGTAAATTGGCGTTAACAGTGTATTCATCAATCTCTATGTCTAAATCGTCTATGTTGTTACCAGGCAGTACATTAACAGACAGTTTTGGGTTGTTCAAAGCGATAAATTCAATCAATACAGGCTTGCCAGAACAACCGGAAAGATCCTTGACCATCAATCCTTTTACCTGTTCAGCAGACTCAAATCGGCTGCCATTAAAGGAATTAAGATACAGCTTGAACGATTTAGACTCCACCAAAAAAGGTGCGTTGGCTGAAAAAGTAAATTCGGCCACCATCGCATTGGGCTTACCCTTTAAATTTAACCATGAAATTTCATAAGCAGTCCAAACGTCGACACCTGAAAAGGGTAACGTTTTCAGATCAAAACCTAACTCGTCACGTTTTTCTTGTCTGGGTATGGCAAATAACAAATCTGGGTTGTACACAGAACAGTAAGGTGAGTCTTTACCCAGTAAACTCTGATTAGCGGTATTAATCATAAATAATCTCAGTTGAAAGAGATGAAAGAATTAACCCGCCACATCGAAATTGCGCAGCGCGGTTCTAAAAGCATTAAAAGGGTTTAACAAGGCGTCAGCAATAATAATGGCAAAACCAATCCAATGAAAAAACGACGGTGCCCTATCTTCAACAAACCATAAGTAACTCATTAGTGCTGTGGCAAGTATCACAGCAAACACCGCCCAAAACAGATCCATTAAAAAAGCAAATGCACTTACATCACCGGCTTTTAGCATCTCAATAAACAAAATAACTACAGCCATTGAGATAAAAATATAACCAACGGTACCTTCTAAAGGAATCTGTAAATATTCAGTTCCCAATAAAAAAGCCACAATCAACAACATCCAAGGAATCTTACTAATCCAAACAAAAATACTAGAACTTGACGATACCGATACTTTAGAGCCCATAAAACAGTCCTTTAACTCAAACCTGAATTCATAAAAATGTAAACGAAACAGACATCAAAAAACACATACTATCTTATAATTCTGTTTTTAAACATAGACTCAACGCACTTAAAATGATCAAAAAGGTAGAACGTGTTAACCATATTAGTTTTAGGAATCATCATAACCACCGCTGCCATAGGCTTAATGTCATTGGCATTTCAACTAATGCGCAAAGTACCCAGCTTAGATAAGGCTCTTAACAACCGGGATGCCAACAAACGTATGCTGCAATTAACCTTAATAACTTATGCCAGTGGCATTATCATTACTATTTATTTAATGGCAACCTATCATCCGCAATAAAAATGGTTACTTGAATGCTTATTGGCAAGCCGAACTAACCGTGGCTTGCCAATAAAAATTACGAAAGAATGTTAGTCAAATATGGTCAGTCAAAATTAATAATTAAGTAGACTTATGAAAATTCAGGCAAAAAAAAACCCGCGAAGCAAAAGCAAGGCGGGTTTTAGGATATAAGCTTGGCAATGACCTACTCTCGCATGGGAACTCCCACACTACCATCGGCGCTAAGACGTTTCACTTCTGAGTTCGGAATGGGATCAGGTGGTTCCATCTTGCTATTGTCACCAAGCAATTTGGTGCTGGTGGCTGTCGTCTATTCTCTAGACAACAACCCCCAAAGTTCTTTATTTATTTGAAATAGATCTCATTTCATTCGGTAACACACATACACAAGGAGTAGATGCTCTCACATCCACCCTCTTACTGTTATTGATCATACTCAAGTGCGTATACCACAACTTCAAAGTCACTTTTGAGTTGTATAGTTAAGCCTCACGGGTAATTAGTACAAGTTAGCTTCATACATTACTGCACTTCCACACCTTGCCTATCAACGTCGTAGTCTCCAACGGCCCTTTAGAAGACTTATAGTCTAGGGAAAACTTATCTTGAGGCAGGTTTCCCGCTTAGATGCTTTCAGCGGTTATCCCTTCCGAACGTAGCTACCGGGCAATGCCATTGGCATGACAACCCGAACACCAGCGGTTCGTCCACTCCGGTCCTCTCGTACTAGGAGCAGCCCCTCTCAATTTTCCAACGCCCACGGCAGATAGGGACCGAACTGTCTCACGACGTTCTAAACCCAGCTCGCGTACCACTTTAAATGGCGAACAGCCATACCCTTGGGACCGACTTCAGCCCCAGGATGTGATGAGCCGACATCGAGGTGCCAAACACCGCCGTCGATATGAACTCTTGGGCGGTATCAGCCTGTTATCCCCGGAGTACCTTTTATCCGTTGAGCGATGGCCCTTCCACACAGAACCACCGGATCACTAGAACCTGCTTTCGCACCTGCTCGACGTGTCAGTCTCGCAGTCAAGCACCCTTTTACTCTTGCGCTCATTGCACGATGTCCGACCGTGCTGAGGGTACCTTCGCGCTCCTCCGTTACTCTTTAGGAGGAGACCGCCCCAGTCAAACTACCCACCATACACTGTCCCTGAGCAGGATTCACTGCTCTAGGTTAGAACCTCAACAATACCAGGGTGGTATTTCAAGGACGGCTCCACAAAAACTGGCGTTTCTGCTTCATAGCCTCCCACCTATCCTACACAGATAGTGTCAAAGTCCAGTGCAAAGCTGTAGTAAAGGTTCACGGGGTCTTTCCGTCTAGCCGCGGGTACGCAGCATCTTAACTGCGATTTCAATTTCGCTGAGTCTCGGGTGGAGACAGTGTGGCCATCATTACGCCATTCGTGCAGGTCGGAACTTACCCGACAAGGAATTTCGCTACCTTAGGACCGTTATAGTTACGGCCGCCGTTTACCGGGGCTTCGATCAAGAGCTTCGCTTGCGCTAACCCCATCAATTAACCTTCCGGCACCGGGCAGGCGTCACACCGTATACGTCATCTTTCGATTTTGCACAGTGCTATGTTTTTAGTAAACAGTTGCAGCCACCTGGTCTCTGCAACCCCCACTAGCTATTGGAGCAAGTCCTTTCACCGGCAGGGGCACACCTTCTCCCGAAGTTACGGTGTTATTTTGCCTAGTTCCTTCACCCGAGTTCTCTCAAGCGCCTTAGAATTCTCATCCTGACCACCTGTGTTGGTTTGGGGTACGATTCTCTATAACCTGAAGCTTAGAAGCTTTTCTTGGAAGCATGGCATCAATTACTTCGTCCAAAAGAGGACTCGTCATCAATTCTCAGTATTAAGAGCCCGGATTTGCCTAAGCTCTCTACCTACAATCTTAAACCAGGACAACCATCGCCTGGATAATCTAGCCTTCTCCGTCCCTCCATCGCAGTTATAAAAAGTGCAGGAATATTAACCTGCTTCCCATCGACTACGCTTCTCAGCCTCGCCTTAGGGGTCGACTAACCCTACGTCGATTAACGTTGCGTAGGAAACCTTGGTCTTTCGGCGAGGGAGCTTTTCACTCCCTTTATCGCTACTCATGTCAGCATTCGCACTCGTGATACCTCCAGGACACTTTCCAATGCCCCTTCGCAGGCTTACACGACGCTCCTCTACCATGCACTATGTGCATCCGCATCTTCGGTATATTACTTAGCCCCGTTAAATCTTCGGCGCAGGCCGACTCGATCAGTGAGCTATTACGCTTTCTTTAAAGGGTGGCTGCTTCTAAGCCAACCTCCTGACTGTCTAAGCCTTCCCACATCCTTTCCCACTGAGTAATATTTAGGGACCTTAGATGGCGGTCTGGGTTGTTTCCCTCTTGACTACGGACGTTAGCACCCGCAGTCTGTCTCCCATGATTGCACTTCTAGGTATTCGGAGTTTGCAATGGGCTGCTAATCCTTGACGGACCGCTAGACCATAACAGTGCTCTACCCCCTAGAGTGATACATGAGGCACTACCTAAATAGTTTTCGAGGAGAACCAGCTATCTCCGGGCTTGATTAGCCTTTCACTCCGATCCACAACTCATCCCCGCATTTTTCAACATACGTGGGTTCGGTCCTCCAGTACCTGTTACGGCACCTTCAACCTGGCCATGGATAGATCGCCCGGTTTCGGGTCTACACCATGCAACTAAACGCCCATTTAAGACTCGGTTTCCCTACGGCTCCCCTATTCGGTTAACCTCGCTACATAATGTAAGTCGCTGACCCATTATACAAAAGGTACGCAGTCACAGAACAAGTCTGCTCCTACTGCTTGTACGTACACGGTTTCAGGTTCTATTTCACTCCCCTTTAGGGGTTCTTTTCGCCTTTCCCTCACGGTACTGGTTCACTATCGGTCGGTAGAGAGTATTTAGCCTTGGAGGGTGGTCCCCCCATCTTCAAGCAGGATTTCTCGTGTCCCGCTCTACTCGTTTTCACTGATAAAAGAATTTTGTGTACGGGACTATCACCCTGTATCGTCAGACTTTCCAGACTGTTCTACTATTCTTATGTCAGCTTAAGGGCTGGTCCCCGTTCGCTCGCCGCTACTTAGGGAATCTCGGTTGATTTCTTTTCCTCAGGTTACTTAGATGTTTCAGTTCTCCTGGTTAGCCTCCCCTAAGGGATATCCTTTACGGATGGGTTTTCCCATTCGGAAATCCACGGATCAAAGCTTGTTTACTAGCTCCCCGTGGCTTATCGCAAGTTACTACGTCCTTCATCGCCTTCTACCGCCTAGGCATCCACCGTGTACGCTTAATCACTTAACTATACAACTCAAAAGTAACCTATTGGTTTGTCTTGTCCTTTTGTTTTGAACTCGCGCCCAAACAAGACCTTTTAAGTGCATACGCAACTAAGATTCTTCGCTGTCATGATATACGCTTGAGTATTCTCAATAATATATGTATGTTTTTACCTTTTACTTGGAGATCCAGGTTATTAACGTATTAATAACCTTTCTCTCCAGCATTTGCTACAAGCCGCTGGAAGGGCGACTTGCAACCCTTTTATGACATCTTGTCGGCGTCATAAAAGGTTCTCTTATGTTAAGGTTTAATTAACATTCGAGATCTATTCCAAATTTTTAAAGAACTTTAAGTACACTATCTTTCAGTACGAATACTGGCCAATACGACTTTTAATACACTCTGTCTAAACAGAATTTATTAAACGTAATATTGGTGGAGCTATGCGGGATCGAACCGCAGACCTCCTGCGTGCAAGGCAGGCGCTCTCCCAGCTGAGCTATAGCCCCAATATGGTGGGTCTGGGTGGATTTGAACCACCGACCTCACCCTTATCAGGGGTGCGCTCTAACCAACTGAGCTACAGACCCGGGTCGTTCATTTCTTCAGTAATTCAGAGACAATTTATGTGAAAGCTCGTCTAAGCTTGTAACCCTTGGTATATCTTAAAGGAGGTGATCCAGCCCCAGCTTCCGCTAGGGCTACCTTGTTACGACTTCACCCCAGTCATGAACCACAAAGTGGTAAGCGCCCTCCCGAAGGTTAAGCTACCTACTTCTTTTGCAATCCACTCCCATGGTGTGACGGGCGGTGTGTACAAGGCCCGGGAACGTATTCACCGCGACATTCTGATTCGCGATTACTAGCGATTCCGACTTCATGGAGTCGAGTTGCAGACTCCAATCCGGACTACGAGAAGTTTTTTGAGATTCGCGCACTGTCGCCAGTTGGCTGCTCTTTGTACTCCCCATTGTAGCACGTGTGTAGCCCATCCCATAAGGGCCATGATGACTTGACGTCGTCCCCGCCTTCCTCCGGTTTATCACCGGCAGTCTCATTAGAGTTCTCAACTAAATGGTAGCAACTAATGATAAGGGTTGCGCTCGTTGCGGGACTTAACCCAACATCTCACGACACGAGCTGACGACAGCCATGCAGCACCTGTGTTAGAGTTCCCGAAGGCACTTCTCCATCTCTGGAAAATTCTCTACATGTCAAGGGATGGTAAGGTTCTTCGCGTTGCATCGAATTAAACCACATGCTCCACCGCTTGTGCGGGCCCCCGTCAATTCCTTTGAGTTTTAATCTTGCGACCGTACTCCCCAGGCGGTCAACTTATCGCGTTAGCTTCGTTACTAATCTTTTTAATAAGACCAACAACTAGTTGACATCGTTTACGGCGTGGACTACCGGGGTATCTAATCCCGTTCGCTACCCACGCTTTCGCACCTCAGCGTCAGTTTTAGTCCAGGAAGGCGCCTTCGCCACTGATGTTCCTCCAGATATCTACGCATTTCACTGCTACACCTGGAATTCCCCTTCCCTCTACTAAACTCTAGACTAGCAGTATCAGATGCAGTTCCTAGGTTGAGCCCAGGGCTTTCACAACTGACTTACTAATCCGCCTACGCGCGCTTTACGCCCAGTAATTCCGAATAACGCTTGCACCCTCTGTATTACCGCGGCTGCTGGCACAGAGTTAGCCGGTGCTTCTTCTGAAGGTAACGTCAAACTAAGCAGGTATTAACTACTTAATCTTCCTCCCAACTGAAAGTGCTTTACAACCCGAAGGCCTTCTTCACACACGCGGTATGGCTGGATCAGACTTTCGTCCATTGTCCAATATTCCCCACTGCTGCCTCCCGTAGGAGTCTGGGCCGTGTCTCAGTCCCAGTGTGGCTGATCATCCTCTCAAACCAGCTAAAGATCGTCGCCTTGGTGAGCCATTACCTCACCAACTAGCTAATCTTACGCGGGCTCATCCTATAGCGAAACCTTTCATGAAGAGGGCTCCTTTACTCCGTAGAGCATATTCGGTATTAGCGTACGTTTCCATACGTTGTCCCCAACTATAGGGTAGATTCCCACGCGTTACTCACCCGTCCGCCACTCGTCAGCAAAATAAGTAAACTTATTTCCTGCTACCGTCCGACTTGCATGTGTTAAGCCTACCGCCAGCGTTCATTCTGAGCCAGGATCAAACTCTTCAGTTTAATCTTGCTGATATGTTTTGAGTCCATCTCTGGACTTATTACAACTCGGAATTGACAAGATTTTTGCATGGAAGAATTTCTTCTACCTATTACATAATTTTGTCGTTTCGAGATTTTTTATCGGGTCACTCACTTAGGGAGCTTCCACATAAATTATCTCTGAATTACCTGATTTTTAAAGAACTTAGGTCTCTTCGAGCCAGTTCGCGATGTTCTGCGTTTCTGTCTCGGTAAGCTGCGTATTGTAAGTGGTTCGTTCTAGGTTGTCAATAATTATTTCAAACTATTTTCAAACTCTTTTCTCAATACCAATAACATTACCGCTTCTTTCTTTCCTTTCCAACCCGCTTTTCGTTTTGCTTTTGCGTTTCGGTTGGAACGCCGCGTATTCTATCCATTTCACTTCACAGCGCAACCCCTTTCCCTCTCTTTTTTTGCTCTTTTTTGCTCTTTTTTGTCTTTTTCGTTTCGTTTTTGTGAATTCTTGCTCTTTCTACACCTTACTCAGGCTTTATCCACAGCTTTATGCACACTTTGCTTTGGCCAGGCCTGATTGATTTGGGTTTTATCGACAATTTAATTTACTGTTTTAAATGTGCAGGCGTTTGCTTGGAGTTGCATTTGGAGTTCAATATTGTGTGTTTGTGGCACAGTTAGCGTTATTTGCACTGTTTGAGTGTAGCGAACATTGATGATTTGCCCTTGATATCCGTCCAACCAATGCCGTATGGTTTGTTCTAATGCAAACGAACACTCTATTACATACTCTGTTGTATCAATTTGTTGCTGTATGGGCAAAACCTCCATGACCGCTTGGGCGGCTTGGCCATAGGCGCGCGTTAAACCGCCGGCGCCTAATTTGATTCCACCAAAATAACGCACGACAATAATCATAATGTCGCCAATACTTTTATGCTGTAACACGTTAAGAATGGGTTTGCCTGCCGTGCCAGAAGGTTCGCCATCATCGCCCATGCCTGCTGTTGATGCACATTGGGGGTCGCCGATAAGATACGCCCAGCAGTAATGCCGTGCATCGGGATAGTCTTTTTTTACCTGTTGTAACCATGCCATAGCCGATTCTCGATTGGTAATATGACTGGCAAGGGCGATAAAGCGGCTTTTTTTAATTTCAATTTGGGCTAATGCCGGTTCTAACGGAATGGAATACGCCATATGTTAGACCGGGGATAGCTTAACTTTAAACCAGAGCGCGTATAAAGCCGGCAGAAACAATAAGGTTAATAAGGTACCCACACCAATCCCACCAATTAACACATACGCCATTGGCCCCCAAAAGGTTGAGGTGGTTAAGGGGATAAACGCGAGCATTGCCGCAACCGCGGTTAGTAATACGGGTCGAGCGCGGCGAATCGTTGCATCAATCACCGCTTCTGCGGGTGCGTAGCCGTTTTTGAGATGGTCATCAATTTGGCCGGTTAGTATTAATGTATTGCGCATTAATATACCGGCCAAACCAATTAGACCCAGATTAGCAACAAAGCCAAACGGTTGATTAAACAGCAGCATGGCACTGACCGCTCCAATTAATCCTAAAGGTGCGGTTATCATCACCATAAATAACGTGCTAAACGATTTAACCAATAACATAATTAACAATGTCATGGCCAACAGCATCAATGGCATCATCGCTTGAATGGAGCTTTCGGCTTTGCTGGACTCTTCGACCGAACCGCCAACATCAATTCGATACCCAAACGGCAACGAATCGATTAGTGGTTGCATGTGCGCTTGAATTAACTGCGTGGCCACAGGCGGCTGCATGCCAGCCACCACATCGCTGTTCACTGAAATATACAATTCACGATTGCGACGTTCTAACAAAGGTTCTTCATAATGCACTTCAATCGTGGCCACCTGCTCTAATGGCAAAGTTTGGCCTAGTTTTGTTTTTAGCATGACACTACCCAGACTGTCGACATCCAGACGCGTTTGCGCATCGCCGCGCACCACTACGTTTACAGTGCGAATGGTTTCGCGGACTTGTGCAACAGGCATCCCCTGCAATTGAGCTTGCAACTGCTGATGAACCTCAGCGGGCGTTAAACCAATTTGCAATAAGCGCATTTTATCCATATTTAAATAGAGGCTTGGCACACGATCACCCCATTGCAAATGGGGATCAATGGCAAAGGCTTGTTGACCAATTAACTGCTTAAGGTCATTGGCAATCACACGCAATTGATTGGCATCCGGGCCAACGACTCTAAAAGTGACTGGCCAAATAACCGGCGGACCAAATAGCAGCGAATGCACACGAACTCGCGCCTCGGGAAAAGCGCCGGCTTGTATTTGCGCTTGCAGCTTGGCTTGCAGACGATCGCGTGCTGCGGCATCGGGTGTGACGACAATTATTTTGGCAAACGCGGGATTGGGCAGTTCGGGATTAAGCGCTAAGAAAAACCTGGGTGCACCGCGTCCTACATAACTCGACAACGACTTAACCTCTTCTTGACCATTAATAATGGCCTCCATACGCCGCGTCACTGCATCGGTGGCTTGAATGGATGAACCTTCTGGCAAGTAAATATCCACCATGAGTTCAGGACGATCAGAACTGGGAAAAAATTGTTTCACCACCGCTTTGTTCATGCCCACGGCCGCGACCACAAACAGTGCCAACGTCGCTAACACCACCCACACTTTATAACGAACACACGCGGTAATGATTTTTCGCAAGAGTTGATAGGGTTTAGTGTTATAGAGTGTGCTTACATGGTTTGCAGACGTACTAGGGCCATGGTTTTTTTGCACCAACAGCTTAACCCCTAAATACGGCGTAAAGTACACCGCGACAATCCAAGAAGCCATTAGGGTAATACCCAATACCCAAAAGATATTACCTGCGTATTCGCCCACTCGCGACTGCGCCAGGCCAATGGGTAAAAAGCCAACCACCGTAACCAAGGTGCCCACCAGCATTGGCGCGGCGGTTACGGTCCAAGAATAAGCGGCGGCCTTGGCTTTTTCCATGCCCTCTTCCATTTTAACCAACATCATTTCAATGGCGATAATGGCGTCGTCCACCAATAAACCCAGTGAGATAATCAATGCGCCTAAGGTAATACGGTCAAAGTTTAAACCTTGCAGATACATAAACAAAAAGGTCATGGCCAACGTAAGGGGTACGGCCAAAGAGACAATTAAACCCGCCCTTAAACCCAACGCCAGCAAACTAATCACCAACACCACCAATAAGGCGGTCATAAATTTAAGCTCAAATGTACTCACGGCACTGTGAATGGCATCGGCTTGATTGGTGATTTTGTCTAAATGCACACCCAATGGCAGTTGTGGTTGGTAAGCGGCTTCAAACGCTTGCAGATGTTTTTCAAGTTGCAAGCCATCGGTAGCGGGCGACATCACGACCCCTAAAATTAGGGTGGTTTCACCTCGATCACGTACTAAAAACTCGGGGGGATTGGCAAATCCGCGCACCACTTTGGCGACGTCTTGCAGCAACAACGTTTGTTCTCCCACCAAAATGGGCAATTGTTGTAGTTGCTCAATACGGTCAAAATAGGCGGTTGGCGGTGAATCGAATTCACCGCGCACGTAAAGTCGCGGCCCTGCCGTTTCAATAAACCCACCATCGGTTACTGTTAACTGAGCCTGAATTGCATTTTGCACCGCGCTGACACTTAAGCCGCGCGACTCTAGTGCCGATTTATCTAGGTCTATATAAAAGTGTTGTGGCTGTTCACCAATCAAATTGACTTTTTTAACGCCAGTTACCTGACGTAACGCCACTTGCATTTTATCGGCCTCTAACAACAGTTGATGTTGTGGCCACTTTGGCGCGGTTAAACTGTACAGCGTAAAATAAACGTCTTCAAAATCGTCGTTAAAAAACGGCCCTTGTACACCTTGGGGTAAACGCTGTGCTTCATCGCCCAACCGCTTACGAACCTGATAATACAAATCTTGCGCACTGCCTTTAGGCGTATTTTCGGCAAACGACACAATCATGTCCACCCGACCTGCGCGCGCTTTGGTTTCTACTCGATCAAAATATTCAATTTCTTCAAGTTTTTTTTCAAGCGGATCGGCTACTTGATTTTGCATCTGTTGTGCGGTGGCACCCGGCCACGTAGCGCTAACCAACATGGTATTTAAATTAAAACTTGGGTCTTCGGCACGCCCCATGTGCAAAAAAGCATACGCACCGGCAAGCGCCACCACCAGCATAAAATACAGCGTTAACGAACGCTCTTTTACCGCGTAAGCCGACACATTCCAGCGGTTCATCGCGCTTGCTCCTTAACGGCTTGGCCTTCGGTTAATAAATGCACGCCCAAAATAACAATGCTGTTTACGCCCTTAAAATCTCCTTCAAGCGGGCTTATCCAAGCCGATTCAGCCGACAGTGCTTGCACCTTAACCGCTTTACGCGTTACGTGGCCGTCTTGCACCACCCAAATAGAACTAAAATCACCCTGTTCGTACAACGCCGTGCTGGGAACTTGAAGCGTACTTTGTGACGCGCTTGACTGGATGACGCTATCAAAATGCAACGTCGCAGTTTGTCCTAAGCTCAGCAATGAGGCTTGCGCTTCGTTTAAAGCAAGCAAACTAAAGCGTGCTTCCCAGGTTCGACTCAGCGGATTGGCGACCGTCGCCAGCTCACGTAACTGCGCGTCATAGACCTGCGTTTGGCCGTACAAGGTTACTTTGGCGGTTTTGGGTAAGTCTTTTAGACGCGATTCGGGCACTTGCACGGCCACTTCATGGTGCCCTTGCAACGCCAAACGCACCACCGTTTGCCCCACGGTCACCACCGTACCGGGTTCAGCGTTAACCGCGACAACATTGGCCAGGCCTGGTGAACTTAAGGTGGTGTAATTGAGTTGATTTTGCGCTTGTTGTTCTTGTAAACGCTGCGACTTTAAATGCGATTCTAATACGCTCACTTGATTTTGCGCTTGCTCTACCGCTTGTTGGGACACCAAATTACGCTTAAACAAGGTTTTTAAGCGCGAGTATTCGTTGTTGGCTAAGCTAAGCTCAGACTGGGTGGCCTTGATATTAGCCATCGCCACCTGCAACGCCAATTGATAATCTTGTGGATCTAAGCGCATCAATGGCGAATTAGCCGCCACCACATCGCCGACATTCACCAAGCGTTGTACCACTTTACCACTCACTCTAAACGCCATATCGGGACTGTAACGCGCCACCACAATGCCGCTTAAAGTTGGCAAAGTGGCGTTAGCTTGACTTTGCACCTGCATGGTTTTAACCACAAGCACGAGCTTGTCCACCGCTTGACTGGTGGGTTCTTCGCAGCCATGCAAGCTCAACACCAGCGTGGTCAAAAACATCCCTTTGATGAACAAAGTAAAACCGTTTGTTACCGCATGCTTAAAGCGCATTTGTGTTTCCTTTTGCCCTTTAAAGGGCTTACAAGAGTGACCAGGCCTGGTCACTCTATAATTATAATGAGACCTTTGCACGAGTCAGGTGCGAAAGAAAAATAGGCGTAAGTACCCCTTGAGGGTAAAAAATTTGCCTGATTGCGGCGGAAACCGCAGTGAATAGCGAGCTATTCACAAGTTTTTCAACAAAAATCAGGTGAATTTTAACCATTTTTATTCGTGCATTGACTCGTGCAAAGGTCTCAATGATGCTTATTTATTAAAGAGTTGATTCACCCATTACTTACCAATGCAAAACGAGGTAAAGATGCGCCCCAACAGGTCATCGGAGGTAAAACGTCCGGTAATTTCGGCCAAAGCTTCTTGCGCTAAACGCAAATCTTCGGCCAACAACTCGCCCGCCGCAAAGTGTTCTAACTGCATTTTGCCGTTAAGTGTCCAATCTAATGCGCTTTGCAAGGCGTCCAAATGGCGTTTACGCGCCATAAACACGCCCTCGGCGGTTTGTGTAAAGCCCATCTCGATTTTTAAATGCTCTTTAAGCAAATCCAACCCCAAATGCTGCTTAGCCGAAATCCAAATCACCGTTTCTTCATGCCCCGACGCTGTGTTTTTATCCACCTTTTGCACGCGAGGTAGTTCGTTAATTAAATCAATTTTATTGCGAATCAAGGTCACCGGAATGTGGCGCGGCAAGCGATCTAAAATAGCCTGATCTTCATTATCAATCGACTCGCCGGCTTGTACCATCACTAAAATTCGGTCGGCGTTTTCAATGGCTTGCCAAGCGCGTTCTATGCCAATTTTTTCGACCTTATCCACCGCTTCGCGCAAGCCAGCCGTGTCTAATATGTGCAAGGGCATGCCGTCAATTTGAATCTCTTCTTTCAAAATATCGCGTGTTGTGCCGGCCATGTCGGTGACAATGGCGCTGTCTTTGCCCGACAACGCGTTAAGGAGACTCGATTTTCCGGCATTGGGGCGACCTAAAATGACCACCGACATACCCTCACGCAATAACACGCCTTGTTGCGCCGAAGCAAAAACCTTATGCAGTCGCCCTAAAATATGCTCAAGTTGGCCTGCAACTTTGCCATCCGTTAAAAAATCAACCTCTTCTTCGGGAAAATCAATGGCGGCTTCGACGTAAATCCGCAAACCGATTAACTCTTCAACCAAGATATTTATTTCCCGCGAAAAATCGCCTTGCAAAGAGCGTAACGCACTGCGCGCCGCTTGGTCGGACGACGCTTCAATTAAATCGGCAATGGCCTCGGCTTGTGCCAAATCGAGTTTGTCGTTCATAAAAGCTTGTTTTGAAAACTCACCCGGCTGCGCCATGCGCGCACCCAACTCAATCACTCGGTTTAACAACCATTGCAACACCACCGGGCCGCCGTGCCCTTGCAGCTCTAACACGTCTTCGCCAGTAAACGAGTGTGGATTAGCAAAAAACAGCGCAATGCCTTTGTCTAACACCGCACCATCGGCGGCATAAAATGCGCCGTAATGAGCGTAACGCGGTTTGGGAATTTTGCCCAATACCGCTTGGGCAATGTGCGCGGTATGTTTGCCCGACACACGCACAATGCCTACGCCACCGCGTCCTGGCGCGGTGGCAATAGCGGCTATGGTGTCTAGGTTGTCGTATTCCATGCGTTTTCCTAATAATCCTAATGGATAGAGTGGTGCTGTTAGCATAAAGCTCATGTCATTTTACCAACAAAAAACGCCCATTAAGGGCGCTTTTTGTGGTCAATATTCACATGATAATAATGCGTTTAACTGTGCTTCACGGTGTAAAGAGTGGTGGTTTTCACCTCGGTAATAAACGGCTTTTGCGCATACAGCTCAAGGGTTTTTTCTAACATTTTTTTAGAACGAAAGGTCAACTCTTCAGCGTCGTCATTTACCTTAAACGACAACACATATAACGGCTCACCGGTTGGCGCGCTGTTGGTTTGCACGCTCTGGCTGGCCGATGTCGCGTCTAAAGGACGGTAACCATCGGCGGTTTTGTAGCACAAAGGCGTCGTGCCATCTGCCACAATGTACTCTACTTTGCCGTACATAGGATGGTCGATGCCAGGTTTTTGATAGGATAATTGCATGTTGATGTCCTTTGATTACTTCTCTTCGCCAGCTTCAATTTTTTTGGTGATGTACCATTGCTGAGCGACCGATAAAATGTTGTTGACCACCCAGTACAAAACTAAGCCCGCTGGGAACCACAAGAAGAAAATGGTAAAAATAAACGGCAATAACTTCATGACTTTCTGTTGGGTTTCGTCCATCATCGCTGACGGATTAAGCTTTTGCTGAATGAACATGGTAATCCCCATAATCACAGGCAAAATAAAGTACGGATCTTGTGCGGATAAGTCTTCAATCCACAACATAAACGGTGCTTGACGCATCTCGACCGAATACAACAACACCCAATACAGTGCAATAAACACCGGCATCTGAATAAAGATAGGCAGACAACCGCCCAACGGGTTAATCTTTTCTTCTTTGTAAAGCTTCATCATTTTTTGCTGAAAGATAACCTTGTCGTCGCCGTAGTTTTCTTTAAGCTGCTGCAGTTTAGGCTGAAACTTCTTTAAACGCGCCATTGAGCGATAACTGGTTTCGGATAACTTATAAAACACCAGTTTAATCAACAACGTTAACAATATAATCGCCACACCCCAGTTGCCTACTAACGCATAAATTTGCGCCAATATCCAAAATAATGGCTCGGCTAGGATGGTTAAAATTCCATAATCAATCGTAAGTTCTAAACCTGGAGCAATTTCAGCTAATACATCCTGTTTTTCAGGTCCAATGTAAATTTGTGAACTTAACGTCCCTACTTGACCTGGAGCCACCTCAACTAGAGGTTCTACCAATCCTACTGCAAAACGATCATCGCCCACTGGCTTTGCATAATAGACGTTTTGTGCAGTTTGATTAGGCACTAAAGCCGCTAAAAAATATTGTTGAATCATCGCCGCCCAACCGCCGGTTACATTACGACCCACAATTTCTTGAGTGGTTAAATCGTCAAACGAGTGCTTAACATACTTTTCTTCGGCATTGCCATCGTACAACACCGGACCGGTGTAGGTGTACATCATAAAATTGTCGTCGGGATTAAAACGATTGCGCACCAATTGCGAATACAAACTACCCGACCAGGCCTGGTCGGTTTGGTTTTCAACCTTGTAATCGACCGTAATAAGGTAATCACCCTTTTTGAACGTATAGGTTTTAGTTACCTTTACGCCGTCTTGTTGCCACGTCATGGGCACCACTAAAGTATCACCACTTATGATGTACTCTGATTTTTCTACTGTGTAACGTGCTTTATGATTAGGCGCTGGCAAGGTAGCTTTGGGTTGTGTTGCAATGCCGTTTTGTGCCATAAATATAAGCGCGCCACTGTCGCTCATTAACTGAAATGGCTGTGTATGATCTTTGCTTCCACCATATTCTAGTAAACGCGCTTCACGAATATCACCACCCACGGTGTCAATGATTAAATCTAAGGTGTCGGTGGTGACTTTAATGCGAGAACCTTGCTCAACCACGTTTTGTAAAGTGGGCACTGCACTGTTGCTCACAACGCCTGTATTGGCGCCAGGCACGTCCAATGCAGGCGCGACTTGACCCTGAACAGCCGAAGACGACTGTGCCAGAGGATCTACTTTGGGCGCTGAAAACTGCGTCCATTGAAGCCAAATCCACGTTAACGTAAACGCCAGCGCTAACCACCAAAACGATTTCATGTTCATGAGCAATAAACCTTTTGAATCTTTTTTAAATTCTTTAAATTAACATTAAGAAACGTTAGACAGGATTGACATTAAGAGACCTTTGCACGAATGAATGCGAAAATATCTCATTAAGTTCGATCTTTAAACCCACTGTGGCGTATTTTACGAATTAAATGTAAAAAGCTCGTGTGCAGAGTTTCACTGTCAATGTCCTGCATTCCCTTGCGTCCTAAAACGACAATATCATAACCACTTAAAGACTCTTTATGTAGTCTAAATGCTTCGCGGGCAATTCTTTTTACCCGGTTACGCCATACCGCGCGCTGAAGCTGCTTTTTAGCTACGGCCAATCCTAAACGAGCTATGGGCTCGTGGTTAGGTCGAACAATCAACGTCCAGTTGCGATTGGCAAACTTTTCGGCCTGTGCAAACACATGTTGAAATTCTTTTGGGGCAAGTAAACGATACGATTTAGAAAATCCATTAGATAAATCAGGCTTATTAACTTTATTAACCTTAGTAAGCAAAGACTTAGCGTATTTTTTTGGATTTAGAGTGGTGTTATCTATTGATGTCTTAAGGGGTAACGCGGAGGGTGAGTCTGGTTGAGTTGAGTGTTCGATATGTGAAGTCATTAACCCACCAGACTGAGTTTCTGCGTGATTTTTAGTTCAGGAGCGAACTAAAAATCACCAACAGAAATTATACAGTTAAGCTTTTGCGGCCTTTAGCACGACGCGCGGCTAAAACTTTACGACCGTTTTTAGTCGCCATACGAGCACGGAAACCGTGAGTACGTGCGCGCTTGATAACACTTGGCTGATAAGTACGTTTCATGTCAATTTTCCTTAAAAATTCTATTCCGCAATCGGAAAACCCGGAATTATATAGATTAATCAACAATAAAACAAATTAATTAACCGGCATTTTACAAAATTATCGTGGCAAGCAGGGTAAAAATGCATGAATGAACCTTTTCTGCCCACATAACCCCGTTTAAAACCTGTCTTTAAACTGCTTAAAACTGCTTTTATCCCGGGCTTAATGTTACAAAAGCGACCACAATATAACGCGCCAATTTACCTACGGTTACCAACAGCAAAAACCAACCTATGTTCACTTTAAGCAAACCGGCCACCACCGTAAGCGGGTCGCCAATAACGGGCACCCAAGCCAATAATAAACTCCACGTGCCGTAGGTTTTAAAATGCTGTTGCGCGCTTTCAAGCTTGGCGGGAGGCACTTTTAAAACATTGCTCACCAAATAAGTACCGCCCCAAAACCCTAAAGCGTAATTTGTTAAAGACCCCAATACATTGCCTAGCGTGGCCACGGCCACTAATGAAACTGGGTCAAGGCCATTTAACAGCAAAACACTTAACACCACTTCAGAGCCCAATGGCAGAATGGTGGCGGCTAAAAAAGACGCCAAAAAAAGTCCCATCATGCCAAATTCAAGCCAGGTTTCCATTTTTAACCACATCCATTTGTTAAACTTAACGCTTATTTTAAACGCGCAACAGTGACCATAATGCCCGAACTGATTTTTATATACGAAGTATTAACCTATTTACTGACCGGTGCCATCGCTGGATTGGCCGCGGGACTGCTGGGCATTGGCGGTGGTTTGCTTATCGTACCGGTATTAAGCACGGTTTTTTTAATTTTTTTGAACATAACCGACGTTGTGCATTTGGCTATTGGCACCTCGTTAGCCACTATTATTATTACCTCTTATGCCTCGGTCAAAGCCCATCACCAAAAAGAGGCTGTGCGTTGGGACATTGTTAAAATGATGAGTTTGGGGGTGTTGGCTGGCGCATTTTTAGGCGGTTGGGGCTCACAATTTGTAGCTTCAAATTATTTGGGCATGATTTTTGGTGGGCTTGAACTCATCATTGCTGTTTATATGTTGCTTAATATCAAACCCAGCCCACAAAGAAATCTACCAGGCCTGGTTACTAACAATGTAGTTGGCGGCACTATTGGTGCAGTGTCTTCACTGGTGGGCATTGGTGGCGGCACGCTCACAACACCTTACTTAGTCTGGAACAATATTCATATTCACCATGCCATTGCCACCTCGGCCGCCATCAGTATACCGGTGGCCGTGGCGGGCAGTATTGGGTTTATTATCGCTGGCTTAAACACCCCCAATTTACCACCCTACACCACCGGCTATATCTATTGGCCTGCTTTTTTTGGCATTGTATTGGCTAGCTACTTTACCGCCCCCATTGGGGCACGCTGGGCTCACCGCTTGCCTGTTTTGACTCTTAAACGACTGTTTGCTGGCTTGCTGATATTGCTCGCTATAAAAATGTTATTTTTTATTTAATTTAACAACTGGATAAAATCATTTATTTACATAGGGTTAATTATAAAAAAACACCACTTATCCACACAACTTATGCACAAGGTTATCCACAGATTGTGGCTTGGTATTAAAGTTATTCACAGGTA